>NZ_PDCM01000002.1:0-2500000 GCF_008634025.1 Streptomyces albofaciens JCM 4342
CCGGCCCAAGACGACCGCCGGGTACCAGAAACCGCCACGCCGCCCCCACTACGACGTCGGCAAGATCCTCAAACGCCCCGCGACTATCACCGAACGTGACGGAACAGGTTAAGGAACAAGCTCACCTGTTCGCCCTGCTTTCGCATTCGGTCGGCGACGGATAGCGCCTCTTGATCGTCTCCAGCCCTTCGCCCACCATCGACGGTGTACCTAACCCCCCGGCCGATCGGGGGGCGCAGCGGATGGTCCGGGGCGCCCCCGTGCGGCGAGAGTTGCGCCATGAACACGCACAAGGCCCTGCTCGCCGTCCTGCTCGTCCCGCTCGGTGCCACCCTGGCCGTCGCCCCGGCCGCCTCCGCAGCCACCCCGCCCGCCCCGCCCGCCGCATCGACCGCCGCCCACGCGCCCGCCGGCCCGGAGGAGGCCGCGGCCGCCGCGTTCGGCTCTCCCGAGGCGGCCCTGGGCCGGGTGGCCCACCCGCTGCGCACCACCGAGCCCCGCGGCGGCCTGGCCGATCTGCGCCCGTTCGGCCGGATGGTCGGCGACGCCCGGGTGGTGGGCCTGGGGGAGGCCACCCACAGCTCGCACGAATTCTTCACCGTCAAGCACCGGATCCTGCGGTATCTGGTCGAGGAGAAGGGCTTTCGGGCCTTCGCCCTCGAAGCCCCGTGGAGCACCGGACTGCGGCTCGACGCCTACCTCACGCACGGCAAGGGCAACTTGAAGCAGATCATGGACGAGGAGTTCCAGGGCGACTACCGGTGGTGGAACAACGCCGAGTACCGGGATCTATTCCGGTGGATGCGCGCGTACAACGTCAAGCACCCGAAGGACCCGGTCCGCTTCGTCGGCGACGACGGCGGGTTCGCCGGTGCCGAGCTGTACGACAAGGTGAACGCCTACGCGGCCAAGGCCCGCCCCGAACTCGCCCCGCGCCTCGCCGAGCTGTACCGGGGCCTGCGGCCCGCCACCGATGCCGAGACGTACGTCAACGACTACCTGGCGAAGCCGCTGGCCGAACGCAAGAAGCTCGCCGAGCGGACCGGCCGGGCGGTGGACCTGCTCAAGCAGCGGCCCGGCACGGGCGCCGACGCCGACGCGCACGCCTGGGCCCTCCAGCACGCCACCGCGATCCACCAGATGACCACGCTGTATGCCTTCGACCTGGACGACCCGCAGGGCGCCACCGGCGCCATGCGCTACCGCGACCGGATCATGGCGGAGAACGTCGCCTGGTGGCAGCAGCAAACCGGCGACAAGATCCTGCTCGCCGCCCACAACGGCCACATCGCCCTCAAGACCTACGTCCCCCGCACCCATCCGAAGGCCCAGGGCGCATTCCTCCGCGAGAAGTTGGGCGGCGGCTACCTCAGTGTCGGCCTCACCTTCGACCACGGCTCGTTCAACGCCTCCGGCCAGGACGGCGGCGTCCACCGCTTCACCGTCGGCCCGGCCGCGCCCGGCACCACCGAGCACACCCTCGACCGGGTGCGGTACCGCGACTTCGTGGTGGACCTGCGCAACACCCCAGCGGCGGCCCGCACCTGGCTCACCGCGCCGCACACCGTCAAGAACATCGGCGCCACCTACCCCTGGAGCGGGAACGCCCCGCAGATCCGGCTCGCGGAGACGCACGACGTCGTCATCCACCTCCACCAGGTGCAGGCCGCCCGCCTGCTCAAGTAGCAACGGGCCCACGCGGCGCGGTGGCGGCGCGGCAGTCAGCCGGCCCGACGTCCCGCTCTCCTCGCACACCTGCCGACAGGCCGCCTACCGAGCACGAGACTCGGGAGATCGGCGGCAGCACCTGACCAGCACTCACTCAATGTTTCGTGTCAAAGGCGAGCTGATTGCCGGGAGCGCGCGCCCTGCTGGTCGAGGAGCACTGCGGCTGCCGGTTGCGGCGAAAGGGGAGGCGGCGGAACGGGTACGGGGAGGAATGCGGGAAGGTCGGTGGCAAGAAGAAGGGGGGGGCCGTTCGCGGGCGTCGCCGACAGGGGCGGGTTCACGGAGCGCACGCCGTGTGGCGCGGTGGGTCCGGCAGGTAGGTGGAACGTTCCTGCTCGGTGAGGTCCCGGCCGACGGTGCGGCAGATTCTGCTGATGGCCTCGTCGGGTGCCGGCAGGTCCAGGTGCCACAGATGCGCCTTGTTGTCGCCCTGGCCGATGGCGAGCGTATGGCCGTCGGGACTGACTGCCATCGAGGTGACCGGCCAGCCGCGGCCGGACAGGGTCATGCGGGGCCGGGCCGAGGCGATGTCCCACAGCCGGACGACGCGGTCGTCGCCGCCCGTTGCGAGGGTGCGGCCGTCGGGCGTGAAGACGACGGCCCGCACGGTGCCGGTGTGGCCGGTGAGGACGGTGCGGGCCGTGCCGGTCGCGGTGTCCCACAGCCGTACCGTGCCGTCGACACCGCCGGAGGCCACGGTACGGCCGTCCGGGCTGAAGGCCACCGACCACACCGTGTCCCGGTGCCCGGTCAGGGTCGTGCGCAGCCGTCCGGTGACGGTGTCCCACAGCCGTACCGTCTTGTCGAAGCCGCTGGAGGCCACCGTGCGGCCGTCCGGGCTGAAGGCCACCGACACCACGCTTTCGGCGGACCTGCCGAGGATTGCCCGTGGCTTACCACGGGCTGTGTCCCACAGTTGGGCCCTGCCGCTCCCGTCGCCCGTGGCCAGCGTACGGCCGTCCGGACCGAACGCCACGGCGAACACCTCGCTCCCGGCGTCGAAGGCCGTACGCCTGCGGCCGGTGGCGGTGTCCCACAGCCGGATCGTCCCATCCTCACTGCCGGTGGCCAGCGTACGGCCGTCCGGACTGAACGCCACGGTCAGCACCGCGCCGCTGTGGCCGCCCAGGACGGCCCGCGGCCTGCCCGTGCGCGTGTCCCACAGCCGCGCCGTGCCCTCGTCGCTGCCGGTGGCGAGGGTGCGTCCGGTACGGCTGAAGGCCACCGAGGTCACATCACCGGTGTGCCCGGTGAGCGTCGTGGCGGCCGGGTGCCGGCGGACGTCCCACAGCCACAGCGCACCGTCGGCATCGCCGGTGGCCAGAGTGCGTCCGCCGGGGCCGAAGGCGATCGCCGCCGTCCCGCCGGTCTGGCCGATCGGGGTCGCACCGGACTTGCCGGTCCGGGTTTCCCACAGCCGTACGGTGCCGTCGTCGCTGCTGGAGGCGAGAGCGCGGCTGTCGGGGCTGAAGGCCACCGAGGTCACGGCGTCGGTGTGGCCGCTGAGTACTGCGCGGGTCGTCCCGTCGGCCGGGGAGCGCAGCCGTACGGTGCCGTCGTCGCTGCCGGTGGCGAGGGTGCGGCCGTCGGGGCTGAACGCCAGCGTCGCCACCACGTCCGTGCGGTCGGTGAGCGTGGTGCGGGGGCGGCCGGTGTCCGCGTCGCGCAGTTTCACCGCGCCGTCGTCGCCGGCCGTGGCCAGGGTCCGCCCGTCCGGACTGAACGCCACCGCCTTCATGCGGTCGCTGTGATCGGTCAGCACAGTGCGCGTGGTGTGTCGCCGCATGTCCCACAACCGCACCGTGGTGTCCCAGCTGCCGGTGGCCAGGGTGCGCCCGTCGGGGCTGAAGGCCATCGACGTGGCGGCGGCGGCATGGCCGGAAAGAGTGGCCTGGACCGTGCCGGTGGCTGTGTCCCGAAGCTGCACCGTACCGTCGCTGACTCCGGCAGCCAGGGTCCGCCCGTCAGGGCTGAAAGCCACCGTCTGGACGCCGATCCTGGCGCCGCCGAACGTGGTGGCGAAGACGGTGGTGCGGGGCCGGCCGGTGTCCGCGTCCCACAGCCGTACGGTGCCGTCGTCGCTGCCGGAGGCCAGGGTCCGCCCGTCCGGACTGAACGCCACCGCCCGCACATCCTGGGTATGGCCCCTGAGACGGCGTTTCAGGGGCAGGGCGGCAGCGGCAAAGACGCTGGTGGTGGCCTCGGCGGTGGGACGGATGCGGTAGGCGTGGGCTGCCAGGAGGGACGCCAGGTCCGGGTGGCCGCCGAGCAGCGTGGAGGACTGGGCCGCCAGTTGCCGTGACAGCGCCGTGCGCCGCTGGTCCTCGCTGCTGCGATACTGGACGAAGGCGGCCGCTCCCGCGACCAGAGCGAGTACCAGAAGGACGGCCAGCGAGGCCGCCGCCCCGCGCAGACGGCGGGTGGTACGGGCCGCCGCGCGCCGCTCCTGTTCGTGTGCGGTGGTGCTGGCGGTGAGGAAGTCCCTTTCCAGCGGGGTGAGTTCGTCGTGGGCGGCGGCAGCGGCGAAGGCTTCGCGGGCGGTGGCCAGACGGGTGCCGCGGTACAGCGCCCCCGGATCGCGGTCGAGCGCCGCCCACGCGGCGGCGGCTTCGGTCAGGCGGCGGTGCGCGAGCAGCCGTTCCCGGTCCTCGTCGACCCACTTCCGCAGCCGGGGCCACGAGGTGATCAGCGCCTCGTGCGCCAGGTGGACGGCCTCCTCCTCCGTGGTCACCAGGCGGGCGCCGGCCAGCCGTTCCAGTACCGGGGCGGTGGTGGCGTCGCCGGCGTCCAGCTCGTCGTGCGGCGTGGGGCGGCGGGTGTCCGGGTGCCCCTCCCCCGGGGCGATCAGGCGCAGCAGGATACGGCGGGCCGTCCGGGCCTGGGCCGGCGTGAGGCGGGTGTAGAAGTGTTCCGCGGTCTGGGCGACGGCGCCGTGGATACCGCCGGCGGCTTCGTAGGCGTCGAGGGTGAGGGTACGGCCGCGGCGGCGGCGCCAGGTCTCCAGCAGGACGTGCGACAGCAGCGGCAAACCGCCCGGCTCCTGGCCGGCCTCCTCGATGAGGCGGGCGGTCAGCGCACGCTCCACGATCAGCCCCTCCGCGGCTGCGGGTCTGACGATCACCGCACGCAACTCGTCCGGCGTCATCGGGCCGACCGGAAGACTCGCCTCCTTGAGGACCGCCGCCAGTCCCTCGTACTCAAGACAGCGGGCATAGAAGTCCGCCCGTACCGCCACGCATATCCGCAGCCGGCTGCCGGGATCGCGGGCCGACGACAGCAGGCGGACGAACTCCGCTCGTTCCGCCGCATCCCGGCAGAGCGTGAAGGTCTCCTCGAACTGGTCCACCACCAGCCAGGTGTCTCCCGGCCCGTCGGCCGGGGTGAACAATCCGCGGTGGTCGTGCACCGGCCGGGGGCCGGGCGTGAGGATACGGATCGCCGCCGGGCGCAGCGCCGTGTCCGCGGTGGTCTGCAACCGCGGGATGAGGCCGGCGCGCAAGAGGGAGGACTTACCGCTGCCCGACGGGCCGAGCACCATGACGCACCGGTGGGTTTCGGCCAGGACGGTGAGGTCGTCCGTCAGGCGGGCGCGGCCGAAGAACCGGGCATGGTCGCCGGGTTCGAACCGGGCCAAACCACGGTAGGGCGGATCCGCTGCCTCCTCGTCCGGGTCACGGGGCCGGTTGGCCGCTTCATCGCGTACCTCCTGCCACCGCTGCTCCCATTCTTGCGGGTTTCCGCCGCAAGCCCGCACATAGGCCAGCGTCAGCGGCAGCGACGGCAGTGTCTCGCCCGCCGCCGCGCGGGACAGCGCAGCGGTCGAATATCCCGCCTTTCGGGCCATCGCCCGGTAGGTCGGGCTGCCGGCCTCTGCCCGTAGCTTGCGCAAGGCGAAGGCGAACCGCTGCACCGGCCCCGCACCCGGATCGATCGGCTTTTCACGTCGCCCCACCGCAGTCTGGCCTCCCCGTTCCTGTGGGACCGTCCACCTCAACACGGCCGCCACAACGCCACAAGGCCCCCACGAGCCAACCCCGGTCCCCCGAGCGGTCCGCCGTTGCGTTTTCTACCAGCACGAACAGGGGCTGCGAGACAACCAGCCGGCCGCTGGGATCACTAGGGCACGGCCTGGACCGGCACTGCCCACGAGAGCGGTCCGGGTCCGCGCAGAAGTGCCGAACACACCGCAACCACACCATGAACGAAGGGAATCATCATGCGTATGGGCCGTATAGCCGCGCTGGGCATCGGTATCGTCACGCTCACAGCCGGGGCGGTCGTTCCCGCGGTCGCCGACAGTTCCGAGGGCGCCGCGCAGACCCGCCAGGCGCCGTCCGCCTCCGGTGATCTGGCCAGGGGGGCTCTGTGGCTGTACCAGGACAGCCACTACAAGGGCGGCAAGAAGAAGATCACGCACAAGGACGCGAACTTCAAGAACAACTACTTCGGCAACGGCAAGAGCCTCAACGACCGTGTCAGCTCGGTGAAGAACCGCTCCTCCAAGGCGTGGAGGCTGTACAAGGACGCCGGGTACCACGGGCCGAGCACGAAGATCCTCCCGAACCACCAGCTCTTCACCCTGCGGGGGACCAATGTGGGCAACGACGCCGCGAGCAGCGTGAAGTAGGCGAGTAGGCAAGGAAGGGGTACGGGTGGTGCCGGCAGAGCCGTCGGCACCCCCCGTGCCGGTTTCCCACGGAAAGAGGCCGCCGTGACCGTCTCCGTCCACCCGAGGGCCGTCGCCCTGCTGCTCCTTCTCGCGGCCACCGGCTGCGCGGGAACACAGCCGCAGCCCTCCGCTCCCCGAACGGCGGCGGGCCCCGCCGCCAGCGCGGAAGCCAGGAAGCTGATCCTGCCCTTCGACTCCTACGCCCAGTCCGACGCCGACCTGCTCACCATCTCCTCCGCCGAGGATGTGCTCATGGGCCCCTGTATGCGCGCCCAGGGGCTGGCCTGGAAGACACTGCCCCGCACCTCCGGCGAGGACGCGGACCCGCCGAACCGCCGCCGCTACGGGGTCATCGAACCCGAGGTCGCCCGCCGCTACGGATACCACCCGCCGCCCGACCCTCCCGCGGTGGCGCGGCACAAGGCCGACGAGAAGAAGCGAGACGCGGCGCTCGGCCCCCGCGAACGGCGAGCCGCATACGGCACCGACGGGGTGGGCGGGTGCTGGAAGAAGGCGCACGCCCGCCTGGAACAGCGCATACCGGAATCCGCCGAATCCCTGTTCAACGACCTCAACCTGCGCCTGTTCGACAGATCACAGCGCGACGCCGGCGTCGTCCGGGCCGTGCGGGCGTGGAGCGCCTGCATGAGGCGCGCGGGATGGCACTACGCCACCCCCGCGCAAGCCTCCGACGCCCCCGGGTGGAACGACTCCCCACGTGTCACCGCCCGCGAGACCAAGGTGGCCGAGGCCGATGTGCGCTGCAAACAGCAGACCCACCTCGTCTCCACCTGGGCCGCTGCGGAAACCCGCATGCAACGCGCCGCACTCGTTCGGCACGCCGAAGCTCTGGAGGCGTTGGAGACGGGGTTCACACGCTGGCTGGTGAACGCCCGCGCGGTCCTCAGCACCACGTAGGAGGCGGTGGCCCGGCCGCCGGTACATGTACTGGCGGCCGGGCTGCTCAGCGCCCTAGCGCGTCGGACAGAGCCGCGCCGCAGCCGCTGCCCTCCTCCCGGCGGCAACCCGGTTTTCAGGAATGTCACCGACCCAGTCCCACCGGCCCGCATCTCCCGGCCCGGGCCCGTACAGCACCCGGCCGCCGGCGCCGAACCGCCCGACCTCCGTCATCAGTGGTGGACCAGCCCGTCTCCAGGCCCAGGGCCGGCACGGGCCGACGCTGATCGTGCTGGCACGCGGCACTGCGGCCGTGACCGCGGCCGCGGGACCGTGCCACCGCCGAAGTCCTCCGCGCCCGGCCGGCCCCGGCAGCAGGGCTGTGAGCTGATCACCCCACACCGACAAGACCTGCGCCGCGCCTCGGGCGTCACGCACGCCACGGCCCGGTATGTGCCCGTGCCAACATCGGTCCCCGGCAGCACGAAGCGACTCGGCGAGCTGCGGACGAGGCCCTCCAGCCCGAAGCCCCGCCCTGCCCTGCCCCGCCCGCCCCGCCCGCCCCGCCCCGCCCGCCCCGCCCCAAGTAGATTACCGTTCAACCTTTTCTCGCTACTGGACGCACACCGGGCCAGTATCCGCCATCGCGGCGGCGGACCTACGTGAACGGGACGGGCGAGTGCGACGTCGGACCAGGTCGCAGCCCTCACGCCCGCCAGGCCCAGCCCACACCGAGCGGCGGGCCCGTCCAGGCACGGATGCAGCACCACGCACCACCCGGCGCAAGCCAACCACCCGATGCCAACCCCCGCCGGCCGGCCGACGGGCCACCCGCTCCCCGGCGCACACACAACGGCTCGAATTGATTTAGCGTTCAACATAATTGAGCGGCATGCTGACCACTAGGCCGACCACCACCCAGGCCACCAGCCCAACACCCCAACCCATCAAGAGAGATGACTTGACATGAGCGAGACCCTGCCGCTCCGCCTCCACCACCACGCCTGGATCACTGACGACCAGGAAGCCAACCGGCGCTTCTACGAGGATGTGATCGGCCTGCCCCTGGTCGCCACGTGGACCGAGCGCGAGGTGCTGTTCGGGGCCGAGCGCGTCTACAGTCACACCCTCTACGGCCTGGCCGACGGCAGTGCGCTCGCCTTCTTCCAGTTCGCGAACCCCAAGGACCAGGAGAAGTTCAAGACTGACATCAATTCCACCCCCGTGCGCCACATTGCCTTCAAGGTCGAGGCGGAGGCCCAGGAAGCCATACGTGAGCGCATCACCGCGGCCGGCCATGCTGAGACGAACGCCCACGTGATCGACCACGGGTACTGCGTCTCGCTGTACATCACGGATCCCAACGGGCTGATACTGGAGTTTGCCGTCGACCACCCCGACGCGGAAAAGATCGACGCCGAGCGGCGAGCCACAGCACACGACGACCTCTCCCGCTGGCTCGCCGGCGACCACACCAGCAACAACCGCTGGCGCTGACCACTCGTCCTTGTTCTCCGGCCCGTGAGGAGCAGCGGCCATGCCCGTCGACAGCGATACCGTCCTGGTCACCGGAGCCACCGGCCGGCAAGGCGGGGCCACAGCTCGCGCACTCCTGGCCGCCGGGATACCCGTACGCGCACTCGTACGCGATCCGTGGTCGAAGCCCGCGCGGGCGATCGAGGCGCTGGGCGCCGAGCTGGTGCGAGCGGACCTTTGCGACCGGGCCACCCTCGGCCCGGCGGTCGAGGGGGTCCGCGCCGTGTTCTCCGTACAGATGCCGCCGATGACCGAGACCAGTGTGGACTTCGCGGGCGAGCTCACCCAGGCCACCAACCTGGTGGATGCGGCGAAGGCCGAGGGAGTGCGGCAGTTCGTGCAGTCCTCGACCAGTGGAGTCGGCGAGCACACCCAGGCCCCCGGCTGGGCCGAAGGCCGCTGGGCGGCGATGGCCGGTTACTTCCACACCAAGCAGGCGATCATGGAGGCGGTACGCGATGCGGGCTTTGCCCGCTGGACGGTGATCAAGCCCGCCTTCTTCATGGAGAACCTGCCCCTGCTGGCGCCCAGGGGGCCCCGCGGCGGCCTGCTGACGGTACTGAAACCGGATACCGAACTGGCCCTGGTGGCCGTGCGGGACATCGGCACGGCCGCGGCGCACGCCCTCCGGGATCCCGACCGGTTCCACCAGGTGGAACTGGAACTGGCCGGTGACCTGCGCACGATGGAACAGATCGCACAGACCTTGTCCGCCGTCTGGGGCGTGCCGGTGACCGCGCCTTCCATGAGCCTGGAAGAGGCCCTCGACGCGGGCATGCCGAAGTGGGGAGCCGGACACGAGTGGAACAACGTGGTCCTCCAGCCCGCCCGGCCCGAATTCGCCCAGGAGCTGGGCATCCCGCTCACCACCTTCGCCGAGTGGGCGGATGAGCAGCTGACCCCCGTGTCCGGCCATGGGTATCCGGCGCTGTGACCTTCGTCCACGCCCGCCGGGGCGCACGGGAATGAGAAGTGGATTGCCTGACCCGGCATTCCCACCGTGGTGAATCCCGGATTCGCCGGGCACCCATTGGCCGGCCTGCCCTTCTTCAACACACAGACGGTGACGACCGACGGCGGAGACGGGGCAGGCCGGCTCGGCGACGAGCATCGGCAGCCGGTGCCCGTCGGCCGGGGCGGGCACGGCCCCTGATGACACGGGGCAGGAGATCGGCGGAGAGCCGGGCAGCCCGCCGACGGTACCCGGCAGCTCGCTACGGGCCCCGCCGCGCAGCGGGCGCAGCAGACCGGCGAGCTGGTGGCGCAGCGCGGCCGGCGGCGGCAGGCTCAGCCCGACAACTCACAGGGCACCGCGGGTGCGGGGCAGACCAAGGACGAGGGCCCGGGCGGCCGGGCTGGTGTTGGTGACGTCGGCGAAAATGGCTTCGGTCGTCTCGTACACACACCTCCCACCAGCTGCCCGCCGACCCGGACGGTACTTTCCGAGTCTGCCTTCACGGCTGCGGCCGCCTGGGGCATTGGTGGCGTCCACGGACGACCGGGCGGTGGCCGGGGAATGGCTCGTCCCGGAACCCGGAATGGGGCCGCCGGGCCCGCTGCTGAAGCGCCGCGAAGTCCAGGCGGCCTCCGTGGAAGACGACGAGCTCGCCATCAAGGACCAGGCCCTCTTCCACGCCTGCGGCGGCCTCGGCGAATTCCGGGAACGCCGGCAGCACAAGCGCGCCCCGCCTGGACTGGAGCTGTACCATCCCGCGCGGACGAACGCGATGCACCGGTATCCGTCGTTCTCCAGACTGCGGCTTGGCTCATGGGACACGAGGACCCGGCACCGGATGCGAATGATCGCCCGTGCAAGGGTGGAGGTTGGCTGTCCATGCGGTGGGGGGCGAGGCCGGTCTGCCGTCGGAAGAAGGTGGTGAAATTACCGGTGTCACGAAATCCGAGGCGGTGCGCGCAACTGCCGACCGGCAGGTCGGTGTGGGCAAGCAGGCGTTTCGCTTCGAGCAGGATGCGCTGGTCGAGGAAGGACTTGGCGCCGGTCCCGGTGACGGCGCGGGTGGCGCGGGTGAGCGTGCGCGTGTCGGGCTCCGCGTCCGTGGTCAGCCCTGGTCGGCTGTGATCATTTCTGCGGCCCGTTCGCCGACCACCATGGAGGGGGCCATCGTGTTGGCGACCGTCACATGGGGCAGCACCGAGGCGTCGGCGACACGGAGGCCGTCGATGCCGTGCACCTGGAGCCGGGCATTCACGACGGCGTCCGCGTCCCGGCCCATCCGGGCCGTGCCGCTCTGGTGCCAGTACGTCTCGACGGCGTTGCGCAGGAACAGGTCGAGGGTGTCCGCATCGCAGGACGCAGGGGAGACCTCCCGTTTGGCGAACGGGCGGAGCGCGGCGGAGTTGCCGACCTCGCGGGCCATGGCGACCGCGGACAGGGCCGAGCGGACGTCGTCGGGGTCGGCGAAGAAGTTCGTCTCGATGTGCGGCTTGGCCAGCGGGTCCGGGCTCACCAGGCGGACCCGGCCGCGGCTGCCGTGGCGCAGGCGCATGGCGGGCATCAGGGTGAAACACCGTTCTGGCGGCGGGTACTGGGCGGCGCTCTCGGCGGAGACGGACGGGGCGGGCGAGAGGTACATGACGAATTCCGGTGCGCCCGGCCGTGTGTCGTCGCCCCAGAAGCAGACGGCCTGGCTGCGTGTGGGCACCGGCATCGGTACGTCGGCGGCCTCCCACATGCAGGGCAGGCGTATGTGGTCGTCGAGGTTGCGGCCGACGCCGGGCAGGTGCTGGGCCACCGGGACGCCGGCGGAACGCAGTTCGGCCTCGTCCCCGATCCCGGAGCGCATCAGGACGGCCGGGGTGCCGATCGCGCCCAGCGACAGCACCACCTCCTGCGACGCGTGAGCGTGCACCGGCTTGCCGTCGTGGACGATCTCGACGCCGGTGGCCCGGCCCCCGGAGAGCAGGACACGGGAGACCGTCGCGTGTGGCAGGACCGTGAGGTTGGGCTGCTCCAAGCGGGGGGCGACGTAGCGGCTGAAGGGGGTCTGCCGTACTCCCGCGTGGTAGTTCTCCTCCCGTACGGCGCAGCCCGCCCCCTTCTCCATCAGGGCGCCGTTGGAGCTGTCGAAGCGGGGGACGCCGGTGGCTTCGGCGCCGTCGAGGAAGGCGGTGAACAGCGGGTGTACGTCCTGTGCCGGCTGGATCCGCATCGGCCCACCACTGCCCCGGCGTTCAGGGTCGGGCGCGCCCTGCCAGTCCTCGATCTTCCGGTAGAGCTCCAGTGCGTGCGCGTAGCCCCACGCGGGCTCGCCCGTCAGCTCGGCGTAGGAATCCCAGTCGCTTCGGTGCCCGCGCGCCCATACGCCGGCGTTGATGGAGCCGCCCCCGCCCAGACCGCGGCCCGTCGCGTAGGCGAGCCGGCGCCCGTTCAGGTGCGGGTTCGCCTGCGTGACGTGGTCCCAGGTCCGCTCGGTGCCGAGGTTGGCGGGCCACAGGTCGGGGTTGCGTACGCGCTCGTCATCGTCGTCGCCGCCGCTCTCGACGAGCAGCACCGTGACCGCCGGGTCGGCCGCGAGCCGGCCGGCCAGGACGGAACCGGCCGAACCGGCGCCGCACACGATGTAGTCGAAGGCGGCGCCGTCGTCGATCCGGTCGGCAAGTCCGGTCCGGTGCGGCAGTGTGGCAGCCGTGGCGTCGCCCTGTCCGGGCGCACTGCTCATGCTCATGCTCGTCATCTCCTTGAAGGCGGGTACTGATTGATTGAATGAATGACGGGTCTCCGCTGTGGCCGTTTTGCGGCTGATGTGGTGAAGGGGGCGGGGCCAGCCGGTGGTTACCTGGGACGGGCCGAGGGGAGCCTGGTGCTGGCTGTTCGATGTCTTGCCGGGCAGGACGGGGAACGGTCGGGCAGCTCGGCGATGGCGTTGATGCACGGGCAGCCCCGGTGCGAGAGCGCCGGCAGCCCCTCGGCGTTGAAGCGGGGCGGGGCAAGGATCTGGCCCCTGGGCCGGGCCGGGGTGTTCGGCCTTAGCCCTGCCGAAGGCCGCCTGGTAGTCCGCGGCGTCGAGCCGCAGCCACTCCGCGACCAGCGCGTCCTTGGTCCGAAGTGCCGGTAGATGACCATGGGGGTCCCGGCCGGCCCGGCGACCGTCTGACGCCCGCCCGCCGGATCCCCTCGCTCGGGAAGAACTCTTGCGCGGCGTCGAGGATGCGCTCGCAAGGTGGCAGTTCGGTGCGGTGCGCCGGCCCCACCGGCCATGCCCAGGAGGGTCGGCCGTAGTCAGGAAGGGGCAGGGTGCTGTACGCCGCGTCCGGCCCCTGGGGTGTTCCGCCCGCTCGGCGGTTTCGTTCGGTTACGCGCGTGCTTCGACGCGTGCCAGGTAGTCCCGAACGAGGCCTACGTACGCCTCGCGGAGCGGCCCCTGCTCCAGAAACCCCATATGGGCTGCGCCGGGCTGTGTTACATGCTCGGAATCCGGAATTCTTGCGGCGATGTCGGCGAGATGGGCGGGTACGCATTCATCGAATTCGCCACCGAGAACGAGTGTAGGGACCTGAATCCGTTCCAGTGTGCCGAAGATGTCCCAGTTCTTGAGAATGCCGGTCACGTGGTAGTCCGCGTGGCCGATCATGGTCCGGAACGTCGTCCAGCTCATGAGTTCCGGGTCCAGGCTCATAGCAGAGGTGCGCAGCACGCACGCGCGCAAGTACTCCCCTTGGGCCTTCCGGTAATCAGGGTCGTCTGTTTCGCCTCTCAGCTCCCGGCCGTAGGTGCGGTCAAGTACGTTGCCCGGCAGTTTCGCCATCAGGTCCCGGACTTCCCGCTCGAACCGGGGCACGCTCGCCAGGCCATTGGCGCAGACCAGGCTGGTCCATTCCGGCGCCCGCTCCGCGGCGTACTGCAGGCCGAGCATCGCTCCCCAGGAGTGGCCGTAGATGTGGGGGCGTTCCAGACCGAGCCCCTCGCAGACCGCGCCCAGTTCGTCGAGAAAGCGGTCCACCGTCAGCAGCGAGATGTCGTCGATGGGATCCGAACGCCCCACGCCGAGCTGGTCGTACCAGATGACCTCGCGTTCCTGGGCGAGTGGGGTGAAGGCGTCGGACAGCGGGTCACTCGGGTAACCCGGCCCGCCGTGGACGAGCAGCAACGGCACACCACCGCTGCCCGTTCTGCGGTACCACACCTTGCCCCCCGGCACCGAGATCCTGCCTTCCGTCATACCGGGCCCACCCCACAGGAATACTCCTCCATCCGGTCGATGAGGTATCCACCGAACCGGAAGTGCTTAGCGGCGCGGACCTCACTGCGCGCCCCATCGGGCCTGCCCGGACGGAGAACGTTTCGCTGAAGCACCTCGTGCGCGCTGCGGAATTGGCGTGCTCCATCGAACCGCAGCGAGGCGGCCGTGCCGGCAAGAGGCCTGAGCCGTTCCAGCTTTTCGCCGACCGCCTGGCCACCCTTCCCGTCGTTGTGCCATACGGTGGCCGTTTCCGGGCACATGGCCCGCACTTCACCGAAGTCATACGCTTCCAGGTGCCGCAGACACCGGGTCGCCATCTCGCCGACGTTTTTCCTCATGCCACATTCCTCCAAGGTGCTGGCGTGATGGCCCCGAATATAGGAGGGAACGCCTGCGAGAATAAGTCTTGACTTGGTTGTACGCTTCAGGCAGTCGGCCATTGAGCGCGAAAAACCCGCAGGTCAGAGGGGTGACGGCACGTCCGAGAGGACCTTTCTCAGGGAAAATCGGTGGTTCGCCGGCGGTGCAGCGGGACTTCTTTCCTGCGGGCCCCGCCAAGGCAAGGACCAGGGGCTGCAGTTCATGCGGTCATAGGGCTTCGCCCTCCCGCTGCACCGGGTACGAGGGATCGAGGCCATGGCGACGGGCGAAGGCCGGCCACCGCAGGCCGCCGCGCCGCACCCGGTCTCCGGCCGTCCGCACCCGGTCTCCGGACGTCCGCACGCGCGCACCGGCCTCCCGCTCTTCCCAGTGCTGCGCCGCGACCAGGTATCCATGGGCATGCCTCGCGGGTCCGGGCCGGTCACGCGTGCAGGGCTTCGCGCAAGGCGCGTACCTGGTCGGCGAGGTTGCGTTCGCTGATGCGGGCCCGGGGGAAGAGGAGGTCGAAGCCGTGGACGGCGCCGGGCACCTGCACAAGTTCGGTGGTGACGCCGGCGGCGGACAGGCGGGCGGCGTAGGCGCGGCCCTCATCGCGCAGCGGGTCGACCTCCGCCACGGCGATGTAGGCGGGCGGCAGCCCGCCAAGATCAGCGGCGCGCAGCGGAGAGGCGTACGGATCAGCGTGGCTGTCTTTCGCGTAGTACTGCCAGGCCCATTCCATCGCGCCGCGGTTGAGGACCGGGGTGTCGGTGAACTCCCGCACCGAGGCGCTCGTCAGGCTGCCGTCCACGCCCGGGTAGGTCAGCGACTGGAAGAGTACGTGCGGGCCTGCCTGGTCGCGGGCGCGCAGCACGGTGGCGGCGGCGATGTTCCCGCCGGCGCTGCCGCCGGCCACCGCGATGCGTGCGCGGTCGCCGCCGAGTTCGGCCGGGTGAGCGGCGATCCAGGCCAGAGCGGCGTAGGCGTCGTCGGCCGCGGCCGGATAGGGGTGTTCGGGGGCGAGACGGTAGTCGACGGAGACGACGACGGCCCGGGCATCGCGGGCATAGCGCAGGGCACGCCCCTCCTCGGCCTCGGGGGATCCGTAGGTGAAGGCGCCGCCGTGCACGTAGAGGATCATCGGCAGGGCGTCGGGGGTGCCGGGGGTGCCGGGCCGGTAGACGCGCAGCCGCAGCTGCCCTGCGGGGCCGGGGATGTACAGGTCGCGCACCTTGACCCGGTCGTCGACGGGGGTGTCGGGACGGGCGCGCAGCAGGGCGTAGCGCTGGGGGTCGGCGAGGACCTCGTCCAGGCCGTAGACGGGGAAGACGCCGGTGTCGGCGGTGTCGAGCAGGGTCTGGATCTCTGGGTCGACGGCGGGGACGGTCATGGCTGGCGGCCACCTTCCTGGTGTGGTCCGGGTGTTGCCCGGTGCCGGTGTTTCGCGACTGACCTCAGTCTCTGCCGAGCGTGAGCAGCACAGAAGTGGCCCGGGGGCCACCATCTGCAACTATCGGGCCATGACAGTTGCGACTCCTCACCAGGTGGCCGTTCTCGCTCTCGCACCGGTGGTGGCCTTCGACCTCAGCATCCCAGCCCAGATGCTGGCCGGGGTCGAAACCCGCGCCGGGACCGCGGCCTACGAGGTGCGCACCCTCACCCCCGACGGCTTGCCGGTGCCGACGGTGAACGGGTACAGCGTCCTGCCCCAGGGCGACCTGTCCCTGCTGGAGCACGCCGACACCGTGATCATCGCGGGAACCCGCTGCCCGCAGGTGGTCGAGGACGGCGCGGTGGACCCCTGCGTCGCCAAGGCCTTGCGCGCGGCCCGGGAGCGCGCCCGCCTGGTGTCCTTGTGCACCGGCTCGTTCGTCCTCGCGGCCGCCGGCCTGCTGCAGGGACACCGGGCCGCGACCCACTGGCGCTACGCGCAGCAGTTCCGGCGGCTCTTCCCCACGGTCGACCTCGACACCCACCCGCTCTACGTCGCCGACCGCGGGATCCTGACCTCGGCCGGCGGCGCGGCGGCCATCGACCTGTGCCTGCACCTGGTCAGAGAGGACCACGGCAGCTCCGTGGCGAACCGGGTGGCCCGCTACAACGTGGTCGCGCCCCTGCGGGACGGCGGGCAGGCGCAGTACGTCGAGCACCCGGTCCGGGAGGACGCAGGAACCTCGACGGCCGGGGCACGGACGCTGATGACAGAACACCTGGACCGGCGGCTGTCCCTCAAGGACCTCGCGGCGCACTGCCACATGAGCGTACGGACGTTCACCCGGCGGTTCCGGCAGGAGACCGGACTCTCCCCCGCCGCATGGCTCACCTCAGCGCGTCTGCAGCACGCACGCCACCTGCTGGAATCGACGGAACTGCCCGTGGACGACATCGCGGCCAGGACCGGCCTGGGCAGCGGGACGAACCTGCGCCAGCACATGCGGGACACCCTGGACACCACCCCCTCCGCCTACCGCAGGGCATTCCGCTCCTCCCCCGCCGCGCACGCGCCGTAGACCCAAGCCTCGACGGCCGGAGGCCCACCACCGCGTACGGCGCGGGTCGGCGCGCGGGTCGGCAAGAGACGGCAGAGGTGGCTGACGGCAGAGGTGGCTGACGGCAGAGGTGGCTGACGGCAGAGGTAGCTGACGGCAGAGGTGGCTCACCGCAGAGGTAGCGGGGCTGTGCGAGCCGGGTTGCGTACCAGGTGGAGTGCGGGGTGCGGGGCCGTCCCTGGGAGTTCGGGCGGCGGCCCCTCACCGTTCGTGCAGCAGCCGCTGACGGCCCCGGCCGCCGGTGGCCCGTGCCCGTCGACGACCGCTCAAAAGCGCCGGAGATGCACCATCCAAGGCAGCAACCACCGAACCAGCCCGAAGTCCGCACCCGCGACCGCCCGCAGAGCGTTTGCAGCGTCAGCTTCTCCGACTCGACCAGCTCACGGAAGAGGGCATGGCGGAGACGGCGGCCTGGCCGTGTGCTGAGAACCAACTCACCGTTCGATTCTTGTTGCACTGGCCGTACTTCATGCGCCTACGGGAGTTGGTCAAGCGGTGAAGGCGGCGAGGAGCTTGCCGGTGAGGCGGTCGAGGTAGTTGGCGCCGGTCCGGGTGCGGATCGCCATGAGGCGCCAGTAGAGCGGGCCGACGAGAAGATCAAGGGCGAGTTCGCAGTCCATGCCCGGGGGTCGCGGTCCACGTCCGGGGGGGAGTTCCCCACGCTCGATCGGCCCTCCAACGGGGACGCCGACGGGATCACCTCTCGCCGAGGACCGCGCGGCCGGACTGGGTGAGGAACTCGGTGAACCGGCGTGCAGGGGGCGGGAGCCGCCGTGTGGCGGGCCAGACCACGCCCAGCAGGCGGTGTGCTGGGGGGTGCCCGATGGGCAGGTAGGTGACGCCTTCGTCAGGTGCCGGGCTGCCCGGGAGTACGGCGACTCCGAGACCGGTGCTGACGAGGCCGCGGAGGGTGGCCACGTCCTCACCCTCGAAGGCGAGATCCGCCTCGAATCCCGCAGCCGCGCACATCTCGTCGAACACCTGCCGCAGCCCGTGTCCCAGGGTCAGGGCGATGAACCGCTCGCCCGCGGCCTGGCGGAGTTCGGCCGTCTCCTGCTGAGCCAGCCTGTGCCAGGCGGGGACCGCGAGAAACAGTTGCTCATCGCGCAGGACGACCGAGTGCAGGGTCTTGTCCTCGGGGACGGGCGCGGTGATGACGACGTCGATCTCGCCGGCGCGCATCCGGTCGAGAAGGGCCAGCGCCGGGCCTTGGGCAAGAGCGAAGCGCACGTCCGGGTGGGCGGCGAGGAAGGCGTCGAGCAGCCGGGGGACGTCGCGCACACCGAGGGTGTGGAGAAAGCCGAGGCAGACCTGCCCCCGCTCCGGGTCGATGACATCTGCCAGTTCCTGGCGCGCCGCGCGCAGTGTGGCGAGCGCCTCCCGTGCGGCCGGCAGGAAGGCCCGCCCGGCCGCGGTCGGCACGACCCCGCGGCCGACCCGATGACTTCACCGTCGGCGACGTCTACCGCCACCCGCTGGGCCGGACCATCACCCAGACCGACAACTGCTGGCTGACGCTGCTCACACAGAACACCGCGCCTTTGCACTTCGACGCGCACTACGCGGCGCAGACGGCCTGGCAACGGCCGCTGGTCGACTCGACGTTCACCCTCGCGCTCGTCACCGGGCAGTCGGTGGCGGACGTGAGCCGGCACGTGTTCGCGAATCTCGGGTGGGACGAGGTGCGGCTGCCCGCCCCCGTCTTCGAGGGCGACACGATCTACTCGCAGTCCACGGTGGTCATGGCACGGGAGAGCAAGTCCCGTCCCGAAGCCGGCATCGTCCGGGTGAAGACCGTGGGTTACAACCAGGACGGCACCGTCGTCATCAGCTTCCTGCGCACGCTGATGGTCTTCCGGCGCGGACACGGTCCCGTCGGCGTACCTGCGCCGAAGGAAGCCGGGGCGGACGCATGAACGTGGATGCCCGCGACCGGCTGTTCACATCCGGCGACCGGCCGGAGTGGTTTTCCCAGGCCCTCGCCTCCAGGGCTGAACGCGGTGATCCTCGATTACGAGGACGCGGTCGCGCCTGACGCCAACCCCGGGCGTGCAAGAGTGTGCCGGCGTGGCTGACGTACAGCCACCAGACGTGGATCCGGATCGACGGCCGTCGATCCGGGTACCGGGCGGACGACGTCGCCACCTGGCGGGCAGCCACGGCCTGCTCGGTGTGGTCCTGCCCGAAAGACCGGGACAGCCCCCCGCGCTCACCGGCGTTCTCGGCGACGAAAACCGAGAGCCGGTGACCGAAAAGGGATGCCTGCCAGCTGCCAGGGCCGTACGGCCTCGCCCCTGAGGAAGCAGCCAAGTCCTCGGCCTCTTCCAGTTCGTTGAGCAGACGTGAACAACGAGAAGACAGAGCCATCGGCGCCCTCGGTGCTGGCGCCGGCCGACGAAGTACTCCTGGAGGAGATCCAATGACAGGTGGTGATGGCAGATCCGCAGTCGGCGCCGGAGACGGTGGATCGACGCGTGACGGGCATGCACTCCGCATCGTGCGGGGCTACCGGCACGGCGCGGAAGGCCGGCGCGTCAGCCGGCACAAGATCGGACGCGCACACGCCGCGCTGGAAGGCGCGGGCATCCTCCTGCGGCAGGCGGCAGCGCTGTTCCTGGACCTGCCCGCCGCCGACCGTGCCGCTGAACGCGAGAGGCTCGCTCAAGCCCCCGGCGAGCCTACGCACGGAGAAGGTGAGGCCGCTCGCGGCTGCGAAGACGCGTCCAGGTCGATGGTGCCGAAGGCTGCGCGGGACCGGCTGTACGTGCCCACTCCCTGAAGCCGCCGACGCAGCAGAGGAGTCCGGCACCGCGCTTGCCGACCGAGCCGGGGAAGGCCGGACCATGGGCGCGGACGTGACGCAGGGCGGCGAAAGTGACGTCCGCCAGGTGGTGGCTGTGGGCCTCGCGCAGCCCCACCGGCGTCTGGTCGTCACCGGCTGCGCTGCGGCTGCGGCTGCGGCTGCGGCTGCGGCTGCGGCCACTGAGCATCTGCTCAGGCGTTTCGGCGCGGGCCGCCCGTCATTGAGTGCGCTCGTGATCAATACACCTAGAGCACCGATGCTCGGCTGCGGAATCGGAGGGCGGCAAGGCCGAAGGCCATGCCTCCGGCGATGAACCAGGGGTTCCACAGGGCCAGCGTCCAGGCCCGCTGCTCCTCGCTCACCGAAGTGTCCAGGAGCGCCGTACCGGTCAGCAGCAGTACCTCGACACCGATGCCCCGGACCAGCAGGAGGGCACTGACGCTCCACCCCAGCCACCTGACCTGCAGAGCGGAAACGCCACGGAATCCGGGGTGGGCGAGCAGCCATCCCAGCAAGGCACCGAGTAGACAGAGCGCCCCCACGCCCCACAACCCGGCCACCACGAACCACAGCGGACGCTCGGCGGCCAACGGACCGGCGGAGATGCTCAGCCCCACCTCACCACCGAAGGCCCAGTAGAAGTGCAGACCGGCGAACGCGGCCGCCCACGAGCACGCGATATGCCCCCACCACGGGGACCATCGCCCGCCTGTGCCCTCCGGTCCGCGGCTCACCGTCGACCCCCGCGGACATCGTCCCGCTCAGCGCACGGGCCGCCCGCCTCCTCCGGCACCACGATGAACGCCGTGCCGCCGGTCAGGTCAACACGGGAACAGGGCGGCGCGCCGTCGCTTTCGTCGTCCCGCCGCAGCAGTTCCACCTGTCGCTGCTTCAGTTCCGCCGCCTTGTTCCCGTTGACCACGGCCGTGAATTCGTCGAAGGCGATGCTCGACAGCGAAGGCCCGGAGCGTCTGCGCAGCCAGGGAATCAGGCCCAGGCCCGTCAACCACCGCCATACGCTCTCCACCAGGGCGAACAGGGCCAGCGCACACGCGAAGGCCGGAAACGACATGAGCCAGACCGTCACGGACGGCCCCCCGCCGCCCACACCCCAGCCGCACACGTCCCGTTGATCACCATGAGGACCACTGTTGCGGGTCCACGGCGCGCAGGGATCAGACCCGAGGACGAGCCGCCTCCCCATCCGGCGGAGGCGCCACGGGCCAGATCAGCGAAGTACGCTCCAGCCCATGAGTGCGTTCTTAGCGTTGTTGGTCCTGCTCGCGGTCCCCGCGGTGTTCCTGGCCGACCGTGTGCTGTTGGCGATGGAGGCCCGGGGCTGGATCTACTGGCGCAAGACCAAGCGTCTGTCGTCCATCGGCGCCGACCTGGTCCAGGAGGGCTCCCCCGGCGCCCAGGCCGTCAAGCGCGCCATGGAACAAGAACGCGTGCGCAAAAACGTCAGGCCGGCGCAGGACCCGCCCGTGCGGGTGGACCTGGACACCGGCACCGTGCACATCCGCCGCACCGGTCACAACGGACAGGAACAGGCGCCCCCGCGCTGACCGCCTGCTGGCCGACGGGCACGGTCCTGCCGGGAGATGGCTCGGTAGCAGCGGCATCGTCACCGGTCTCACCGGTCTCACCGGGCAACCCACCCTGCCCGTACTACGCCCGCGTGACGCCCGTACTACGCCGCCGGCCGCAGCGCCTCCAACTCCTCGCTCAGCCAGCCGAAGGCCGCCGGGTGACCTTCGAGGTCCGGACTCCCCTGATCCGCGTTCTCCGAGTTCCATGCTCGCCTCGTCACGTAGTGCACCGAAGAGAGTTCCGCGCATCGGTGTTGGACAGGTCGCGCCTCCCTCAACGGCTCGTTACTCTGCGGCTAGTCAACTTCGATTAGCAGAGGAGCCTTCGCATGGCCAACGAGGTGGCCATCCCCCAACTGCCCTGCCGCTCGATCGACGAGGTCACAGAGTTTTACGAGGCGCTGGGGTTTTGTGTGACGTACCGGCAGGTCCGTCCGAACCCCTATGTCGCCTTCCGCCGCGAAGACCTTGAGATGCACTTCTTCGCCATCGAGGGCTTCGATGTCACCGACTCCTACGGCGCGTGCGCGCTCTACGTTCCCGACACCGGCGCCCTGTACCGCGCCTTCGCGGACGGCCTGCGCGCGGCGTACGGCAAAGTGCCCGTATCCGGGATACCGAGGATCACCGCGCCCCGCAGGCGCAAGAACGACGGCCGCCGGACGGGGTTCACCATGGTCGATCCGGGCGGCAACTGGATCCGGGTCTTCAACCACCCGGAGAAACCCGAACCGGTCCCAGCGCCGCCGCCGACGGCGAACAGGCTGGCCACAACGCTGGAGAACGCTGTCGTGCTCGGCGACTCCAAGGGTGATACCGCCCAGGCCGTCAAGATCCTGGACGCGACCCTGGCCCGGGAAGGGGAACGGGCGCACCCCGTGGACCTCGTCGAGGCCCTCGTGTACCGCGCCGAGCTCGCCCTGCGCCAGGAGGACGCCGAACGAGCCCGGACGCTGCTCGCCCGCGTACGCGCGACGCCCCTTGAGGACAGCGAGCGCGAACGTCTCGCCGACTGCCTCGGCCTGGCGGAGCAGATGCTGAGGGACCTTGCGGCGGACGCGCAGAACTGACACTGTGCCCTGCCGCCGACAGGGTTCTCCTGAACGGTTGCCGGACCGGCACCGCGCCATCTTGGCCATCGTCCCTACGTCACCGTGTTGCCGTCTGCCGCTCGATAGCTGAACAGCGTGCCCCGGCGTGTGTACGTGCGAGGAGGGAGCCCGCTCCTTCGAGCCGAGCGCCGGTGCTCAGGCTGCGGGGCCGTCACCCCTAGGTTCTGTCGTCAAATGTCACGCCCACATCAGCAGGGCTGCGAGGGTGACGGGCGCTGGGTAGGACTTGGCGGTCTTCTCGTACCGGATGGCGATACCGCGCCACTGCTTCAGCCGGCTGAAGCACCGTTCCACCACATTGCGCCGCTTGTGGATATCGCGGTCGAAGGCCGGGGGCCGTCCGACACGGCTGCCGCGGTTCACCGATCAGACCGCCACGGGCCGGAAGGCGCCCGCCCTAATTGATGGCGTTGAGGTCGCGTCCAGGGAAACGTGCCAAGGCCGTTGCGCGGGCCGCGACGTGTAGTTTGGGCGAGCCGGGCCCGGCCCGTCCCGGATGTGCGGCCGACGTGGCGGTCCGTGGCGGCAGGGCCTGCCGCTCGTGTCGCCTTCTGCAAAGCCGTTGGGCCCTGCTGAGTGTGGCCCGCTCGCGTACTCGGCCGACGGGCACAACACGGTCGGCCGGGCACGCCGACAGGCGGCAGCCTCATGCCCGGCGACTGCGGACCCGACCGATCAGGGCATGTTCACGCCACCTCCACGTAGCTTCGCGAGTTCTCCTTCGACCGGAAACACGGTGGCAACCCCGCAAGCGGCTTTGCCAGACTAAAATCTTTCTTTGCCGGGAATTGACCACCTGTTGGCGCGCGCAATAGGTGGTGTGCTTCCTGGAGGGGCGCATGTTGCGAGACGGGAGGACTCGGGCCGGTCTGAACTCCTCGGCGCCGTCCTGCTCGTCCTCCCGATCGCCAAGCCCTCGATGCTCTTCGTATCCGCACACACCCTGCCATGTCGAGACCAAGCTCTGTCGGGGCAGCCCGGCTCCCCGCGGCCTTGCGCGACGGGGCCGCCGCCTGGCGGGACTTCAGCGTCCGAAAATCCCGACGGCCCCTCACGAGCTTTGCGTTGCGCCCGAATCCAGTCGGCCGCACCCGACCGCACCCAGGCCGCAGGCCGAGCGCGGCACCAGCCCGTTCACCGACCGCACCACCAGCGTTTTGCTGCGCGGCAGCAGAGCAACCCCCCACCTCTGTGTCCTGTCAGCCCGACGCGCCCCACAGCGGCGCCAGGAGGAGTGACCACCGTGCAATCCCTCATCGACAACGCCCGCACATTCGGACAGCGTCCTGAGGCGTTCGCCAAGCTGGCCGAAGGCCAGTCGCCCGAGGTGCTGTTCATCACCTGCTCCGACTCCCGGGTCGTTCCCGCCCTGATCACGGGCGCGACACCGGGCCAGCTCTTCGAGCTGCGCACCGCGGGCAACATCGTCCCTCCCTACGCCGCGGCCGCCCCCACCGGTGAGGCGGCGACGATCGAGTACGCCGTGCAGGTGCTCGGCGTCCAGCACATCGTGGTGTGCGGCCACTCCCACTGCGGCGCGGTCGGCGCGGTGGTCCGCCACGACGACCTATCCGCCGCACCCGCCGTACGCGACTGGCTCGCGCACGCCGCGGACGAGCCCGCGTGCTCCGACACGGCCGACCCGACGGTCGCCGAGGCCGTGCAGCACCACGTGCTGAAGCAGCTGGTGCGGCTGCGTTCCTACCCGTGCATCCGACAGCGCCTCCAGGCCGGGCACCTCCAGCTGCACGGCTGGTACTACGAGGTGCACACCGGCACGGTGCTGGCACACCGCACGGACTCCGACACGTTCGAGACGCTCTGAGGAGACGGGAGGTCATGATGCCGAAGTACCCTTACGCCTGGCAGGACTTCACCGCGTCCATCGTCGTCTTCCTGGTCGCCGTGCCGCTGTGCGTCGGTGTGGCGGTCGCCTCCGGCGTACCGGCGGAGCTCGGGCTCGTCACCGGCATCGTGGGTGGCCTGGTCACCGGATGCATGCCCGGCAGCAGCCTGCAGGTGTCCGGGCCCGCCGCGGGCATGACCGTGCTGGTCTTCGAGGCCGTCAGCGAGTTCGGGGTGTCCACGCTCGGCGTGATCGTGCTGGCCGCCGGGCTGCTCCAGCTCGCCATGGGCATCTTCAAGGTGGGCCGCTGGTTCAGGGCCATCTCCGTCTCCGTCGTCGAGGGCATGCTCTGCGGCATCGGCCTGGTGATCATCGCCGGGCAGATCTACGCGGCGGCGGGCCTGAAGGCCCCGGGCTCGGGGATCGGCAAACTCGCGGGACTCCCGAAGGCGCTGGTCGACGCCCTGTCCAGCAGCCAGTCCTTGGCCTCGCTCGCGATCGGCGCGGGCACCATCGCCGTGATCGTGCTGTGGAAGCAGATGCCGCGCAAGGCGCGGGCGGTGCCCGGCGCCCTCGCGGCGGTACTGCTCGCCACCACCGCCACCCTCGCCTTCGGCCTGCCGGTCGCCACGGTCCAGGTGGAAGGACTGCTCGGCGTCATCCAGCCGCCGGGCCCGGAAGCCTTCGGCGAGCTGGCCGGCCCCGCCATCTGGGGCACCGTCCTCGCGTTCGCGCTGATCGCTTCCGCGGAGAGCCTGTTCAGCGCGGCGGCCGTGGACCGGCTGCACAACGGCCCGCGCACCCGCTACGACCAGGAGATGATCGCCCAGGGCACCGGCAACACCGTGTGCGGCCTGCTCGGCGCCCTGCCGCTGACCGCGGTGATCGTACGCAGCTCCGCCAACGTCAACGCGGGCGCGAAGACCAAGGCATCGCGGGTGCTGCACGGTGTGTGGCTGCTGCTGTTCGCCGCCGCCCTGCCGTCCGCCCTGGCCCTGATCCCGATCCCCGCCCTGGCCGGCATCCTCGTGCACGCGGGCTGGAAACTGATCCCGTTCCGCCAGGTCGCGGCACTGTGGCGAGGCCACCGCAGCGAAGCGCTGATCCTCGTGGTCACCGCCGTGGCAATCGTCGCGGTGAACATGTTCGAGGGCGTGCTCATCGGCCTCGGCCTGTCGGTGGTCAAGAGCGCCTGGGAGGCTTCGCACACCAGGCTGGAGATCGTCGACAAGGGCGCCGGCCCGGTCCAGGTCCATCTGTCGGGGTACGCCACCTTCCTGCGGCTGCCGAAAATCCTCGACAGCCTGGAGGCACTGCCCCGCCGGCGGCCGGTCGAACTGGACCTGAGCGGACTGCACCACCTGGACCACGCCTGCCGCACCGCCCTGGAAAGCTGGGCCGAAGGACACAGCACGATCGGTACGCAACCGGTGAAGATCACCGCACCGGTGACGGCCGCCGCAGGCGCGAAAGCCCCGACGGCCCAGTGACCCCGTCAGCTGCACGACGTTGCGGTGGCCGACGGGAAACGCGCACGGCCACCGCATGCACACCAGAGCTCCAAGGTCCCGGAGAACGCACAGGTTTCACAGGCCCGCTGGCGTTCCTCCCACGCACCGCGTGGACCGGCCCGGCACGGGCCCCCGGGAGGATCGGCCGGAGGGTGGCCGAGGCGGTGCCTTGAGGCTGCGCGGAGGGCCCTTTCATGGTGGCAGTGCGCGGTGGCGGAACCTGAAGGACGTCGGCCGGGGTGGCCGGTGTCGGGCAGGGGCCCGGTGAAGGTGTGATGGACGGGGCGGGGTCGACCGGGCTGGTGTTGGCGGCGGAACTCGCCCTGGCCGGCGTCGAGGTGGAGGTCGTGGGACGGTTGCGGACCGCTCGCCGTTCTGCCGCGGCTTCCCCCTGAGCGCCCGCAGCCTGGAGCGCTGGGCCGCCGTGGTCTGGCCGACCGCTTCCTGGCGGAGGGCCCCACGGTGGCCTACGGCATGTTCACCGGCCCGAGCCGTCCCCTGGGCCCGAGTTCGATGAACACCGACCACCCGTTCGTCCTCGGCATCGCACAGACCCGGGTCGGAGAACTCCTGGAGCAGTGGCTGGCCGAGCTTGGGGGACGGTGTCCTGGGGCACGAGGTGGTCGGCCTCGCCCAGGACGGTGACGGTGACGGGTGGAGGTGACCGTCCCGGCCTGCGGCGAACATGAGCGTCGGCGGGTCGGCTGCCTCGCCGGTCGGCACGGCTGCCGCAGCGCCGTACGCAAGCCCACCGGGAGCGGCTTTCCTGGCACCGTAGCCACCACCTTCAGCCTGCTCACGGAGTCGGCGAGATCGATGGCGGGGTGGCCGATGCCGGGCGGGCCGATGGCGGGATGGCCGATGCCGGGCGGGCCGATCCACCGGTTGTACCGCAGGCAGACGTGAACGTGGTGGGGCAGGCGCCGGAGCACCCGGCCGCCGGGACGGCGGGTGTCGCAGGGATGGCGGCCGGCCCGCGACTGGTGACGGAACACCACCCATTCCTGCGGCCGCTCCCCCAGCTCCAACGTGGCACGTGCCCGGCCAGGGCATGGACGCGGCGGCCGGTCAGCGCGGCGAGCCGTTCGGGACGACGACGCGGCGGCCGACGCCGGGACGCTCCGGCACGGCGGCCTCGGTCCAGTGGCCTCGGTCCAGAGGCAGTCGGCGCCCGGCCCTGGTCACCGGCACTCGGCGCAGACCCGGGCCGGGCCGTTGTCGCGTCGTACGACCTCCGCGGCGGCCTCGCCGAAGGCGCGGATGCGGCTGGTCTCGGTTGCCGTGCGCCAGGTCAGGCCGTATTCCAGTGGTGGCGCGTCGGTGATCGGTACGTAGGTGACGTTGGGGCGGGCGTAGTAGCGGACCTCGTGGGCGGCCGTCGGGTGGACGCCCTGGCCCGCGCCGACGAGGGCGAGGAGTTCCTGGCGGGTCGCGGCCGCGGTGCCGCGTGCGACGGTCCGGCCGCCGGGGGTGGTGCGCGGCAGCAGGTGGTCGAGCCAGTAGTCGGGGACGGGGCCGGAGAGGCTGAGCAGCTTTTCCGTGGCGAGGTCGTCGAGGGTCACGCAGGCGCGGCGCGCGAAGCGGTGCCGGCCGGCCACGGCGAGGACTCGCGTGTCGGAGATCAGCACGGGTCCGGTCCGCAGGTCCGCCTCCGCTACGGGGTACTGGGCGAGCAGCAGGTCCAGTGCGCCCGAGCGCAGGAGCCCGTACGGGTCGTTCAGCGGCGTCTCATGGAGGAGGACTTCGCCGGCTCCCGGGTTCCGCTCCCCGTACACGGAGGCGGCGGCCAGCACCAGTTCGCCCGCGAGCGGGCTGCTGAAGCCGACGCGCAAGGGCTCGGCCAGGCCGCGGCCGGCGGCGACGGCGCGCTCAAGGCCCGCCTTGATGAGGTCGTAACCGGGCCGTACGTCCTCCAGGAACTGCCGTCCGACCGGGGTCAGTTCCACCCGGCGGCTGGTCCGCGCGAAGAGCGCGGTGCCGATCCGCCGCTCCAGTTGCTTGATGCTCTGGCTGACCCGGGCCTGGGAGACGTGCAGCCGTTCCGCGGTACGACCGAAGTGCAGCTCGTGCGCGAGGGTCAGGAAGATCTCAAGATCGCGGCGTTCCATAAGCCGCAGCTTATCGATCGTTTCGCGGTTCGCCGTTGTTCCGGCTCCGGGGGCCGCCGAAGCTGGAGCCATGAACACGGAGATCACCAAGCCCCTCGCCGTCATCACCGGAGCCAGTTCGGGCATCGGCGCGGCCACCGCGCGCGTCCTGTCCGGACAGGGCCACCCCCTGCTCCTCCTGGCCCGCCGGGTGGCCCGGCTGGACGCGCTCGGCCTTCCGCACACCCTCGCCCGGGCCGTCGACGTCACCGACGCCGACGCGGTGTCCGCCGCCGTGCAGGAAGCCGAGGCACAGTACGGACCGGCCGATCTGATCGTCAACAATGCCGGTGTGATGCTGCTCGGCGAGGTGGTCCAGCAGCCTGCCGAGGAGTGGCAGCGGATGCTCGACGTGAACGTACGGGGGCTGTTGAACGGCGTACGGGCCGTGCTGCCGGGCATGGCCCGACGAGGCCGCGGCACGATCGTCAACGTCAGCTCCGTCGCGGGCCGCAAGAGCTACCCCCACCACACCGTCTACAGCGGTACCAAGTTCGCGGTGCACGGCATGTCCGAGAGCCTGCGTGAGGAGGTGGCGCCGCACGGTGTGCGTGTCGTCACGATCGCGCCCGGCGCCGTGGAGACGGAGCTGCTCTCCCACACGACCGACGCGGCGGTCAAGGCCGACTACCAGGCATTCAAGGACTCGATCGACGTGCTCACCCCGGAGGACGTGGCCGCCGCGATCAGCTATGCCTACCAGCAGCCGCAGCGCATCACCCTGCGTGAGATCGTCCTGGCGGCCACGGCACAGGCTGCCTAGGCCGTGACGGGCACAGGCTCGCCGGGTTGGCTGTCATGGCGGGTTGGCTGTCATGGCGGTTCGGCGCGCGGTGAAGTCCGATACAACCAGAGGCAGCTCGTACCCGCAGCGTTGGTGGAACCGCAAGGCCAGCTCGTGTACGTCAGCTCGCCTGCCGGCATCCGGGCAACAAGGCCCGCGCGGCGGCTTCCCGTACGGGATATCCGTCTCCGCTCTGCACGAAATCGCTGCGCACGCCGGGCAAGGACTGCCGCGAAAGCGACCGGGATCAGACGGACGAAGCCGCCCCCGCCGGACTGTCCGGGCAGCTTCGCCTGTCCCCCGCAGCAGCCCACCGGCCGGCCCTCCGCGGCATGCCCGACGAGGACGTCGCCACACGCTTCGGCATCAGCATCGAGATCACACGACGGCGCATGAACAGCATCGGAGCACACATCACCAGCCAGCACGCCCGTACCTGCACCCGGACCCGCGCTCGCCGCAACGCCCACTGACAGCGTGCCTCACCACACCCCACGCAGCCCGACGGCAACCGGTCCGACACCACCGGCAACCGGCCCGACATTACCGGCGCCCGGTCCGGTCACCGGCATCTGGCGTTATGTGACCTGTACGGATGTCTCAGCCTCAGGATGTCCCGGGCGATACGTCTGCCGTAGGGAATACGCGTTCGCCGTCTTTGTACCCCGCGATCCGGGGCCGTCTTCCCCGCGCTCCGCCTCAGCCGGTAAGGCTGAAGCAGGCACGCCTGTCGCTGTCGGCCCGGTCCCGTGGAATACGGGGCATCTTGGCGCCCAGCGGTCCGTCCGTTACCGAGAGGAGGGCGTCGTCTCGGTCTGCGGCGCGGGGCCGGGGAGGGGCGGCGTGTCGGCCCGCATACCGTCGAAGACCAGGCGCAAGTAGCGTCGCCACAGATGCGGCTGGGACGCCAGCAGCGGCGATGCCGTCTGGTAGACGCCGCTCATGAGCAGCATGACATCCTGCCCGGTGATGTCCCGGCGGATGGCGCCGTGCCGCCGAGCGCGGTCGGTCAGTTCGGCGGTGATCCTCTCCAGCGCCGCGAGACCGTTGCGTACGTCCGGATGGTCGTGTGCTTCTCCGTGGGCGACCTGGCAGAAGGCGCGGTTGCTGATCTGCAGTTCGATGGCGGCGGTCATGAACTGCATCAGCGCGTCGGCCGGCTCCTCGGTCTCTGCCAGCCGCTCGCCGGTCGCCGCGAGAGAGAACTGGTTCTCGCTCACGATCGCCGCCAGCAGGTCGTCCTTGGTGGCGAAGTGCCGGAAGACGGTGCCTTTGCCGATGCCGGCGCGTTCTGCGATGTCGGAGACTGACGCCTCGACGCCTTGCTCGGCGAAAGCCTCGGTCGCCGCTTGCATCAGCTGACGCCTGCTCCGTACCGCGTCACTGCGCATGGGTTTGGTGCCGGTCGGCTTGGCCATGGCGTCCTCCCTTTTCACGAACCGACCCTAACGCCAAGCGGACCTATCGGTCACCTTCGCGCGCACTCCGGCGGCCTGCGACGACGCGCGGGTCGGCGCATTGGGTCCTGGGCCTCTCGACCCTACGGCCATCCTGACCGCACGGTCCGCTTAGTGATCCACCTAACATGACCACCCGGTCCGGATCGCGTACAGTCGAAGGTGACCGGGCGGTCCGCTTAGTGGCCGCCGGGGACAACCACCATTCACCACACCCACGAGGAAGCACCACGCCATGAGCAACGACAGCAGGCCCCACACCCTGGACCCGTTCACGATCGATGTCCCCCAGGACGTCCTGGACGACCTGAAAGCCCGGTTGAAGGCCACCCGGTTCGCCCCGGACCCCGACAACGAGGACGAGTACTACGGCCTGAGCACGGCCTACATCAAGCCGCTGGTCGAGTACTGGGCCGATCGTTTCGACTGGCGAGCGGCGGAGAAGCGGCTGAACTCCCACCCCCAGTACAAAATCGACATCGATGGCACGCCGGTCCACTTCCTCCACGTACGCGGAAAGGGCCCGGACCCGACGCCGCTGCTGGTCCTGCACGGATGGCCGTGGCCGGGAGAGTTCAACCACCCGGTCATCGGCCCGCTGACCGACCCCGCCGCCCACGGCGGCGACCCGGCCGACTCCTTCGACATCATCGTGCCGACCCTCCCCGGTTTCACCTGGTCCTCCCCGGTCAAGGGCGATCTGAACTACTGGAAGATCGCAGACATCCTGCACACCCTGATGACCGATGTCCTGGGCTACGGCAGGTACGGGTCGGTGGGCAGCGACTACGGCGCCCTGGTCAACAGCGCGCTGGGCCACAAGTACGCCGACAGCATCATCGGCCTGCACTATGGGCACGACCTGCCCCCGGGCATGTTCCAGCACGACCGCTACTGGGACCTCACCGGCGGAGCGCCGATCCCCGAGGACGCATCGCCGCAGGTGCGCGCCGAGATCATGAAGATGCACTCCACCTACGCCTCCCACGTCGCCGTCCACATGCTCGACGGGCAGACCCTGACCCACGGGCTGAACGACTCCCCGGTCGCCCTGCTCGCCTGGCTGGTGCAGCGGTGGAAGAAGTAGAGCGACAAGAACGGCGACTTCGAGGAAGCCTTCTCCCGCGACTTCATCCTCACCCAGGCGACCGCGTTCTGGGTCACCCAGACGATCGGGTCCTCCATCCGCATGTATCGCAACGCCGTTCGCTACCCCTGGACGCCGGTGCACGACCGGCAGCCGACGGTCGAGCCCCCGGCCGGCTTCACCTTCCTGCTCGGCGACGTCTACCCGCCCGGAGTCCACACCCCTGAAGAGCGCATCGCCGCCTTCGAAAACGGCCCCACCCGGGGCTTCTTCAACCCTGTGCACGTCAACGCGCACTACAAGGGCGGCCACTTCGTCCACTACGAGAACCCCGAAGCACTCGTCGGCGACGTCCGCGAAACCTTCCGCAAGCTTCGTTGAACGCACGCGCCGTTGCACGCAGGTTTGGTTGGGCGCACGTGCCGTTGAACGCAAGCTCCGATGAACGCAAGCTTCGTTGGGTGCCCGCGCCGGCGGGCGCCCGCGCCGAGGCCGGCTCACGGTGCCCGGCCAGCCAGAGCGCGATCGACGTGCACTCCGGGCGGGTCACGACGCACATCGTCACCCGCCCCGCCGAACCGTGAGCCGGGCCCAGTCCAGCCGGAACGGACACCGCCAAGAAGCCTCACGCAGTCAGAACACCCGCCGCCGGCCGCCGGTACACAGCCGCACATCGCCCAGCCGTGCGGCACCGGCTCCGAACCATCGCACGCGGACACCGCGAGCACGCCTTCTCCCGAACGCGGCGCGCCGTGACGCAGGACACCGTAACGCAGGACCCCCTGCCAGCTCCCTTGCCGGACCACCGCGCGACCGGATCACCCCGCCGGCCCGTTCGCGTTCGCGGTCTACCCCTTGCCGGATCCGCACGCCTCTCGCCGAAATCAGGGACGTCCCCGCCGCACCAGGCCGGCGCCCCGCCACGATGAGGCGCATCAGTCGTACGGCGCCCGGTCACGACCAGGGAAGTCAGGACCCCGATGGAGGTACGGACGGCGATGGCGGCGACGGCCAGGTTCATCTGCCCGGTGGGTGCCAGCCAGCCGAGTGCGGCCCGGCCGCGGCGGGCAACAGCCTGCTGACAACCTGCCAACCTGACGACCGCGCCGAGCAGCGCGACCGCAGCACCCGGGGCGCTGCCGCAACACTCGGGGCGCGGCCGCAGCGCCGCACTCCCTCGCGCCGCGACCGCCCTCGTCACCCATCCGGCCCAGTCGCGACGTATCGCACCACGAGCAGGACGGGTGCCGGGCGCGCGGTGCGGCCGAGGGCGTCCGGCGAACGAGCACCACCCCGGGGCACCGGTCGCTGCCGTGCGACCGCTGTCGTCGGCCCGCAGCATGGCCGTGCAGGGAACCGTCATTATCGCCTCGCGTCGGTCGGTGCGGTGAAAGCCGTGCGCTCACGCGGACGGCGGTGGTTCGGAGAGGCAGTCATGGGCAGGTTCGATTCCGCCGGCGTCGCCGAGATGTTTCGAGTGCGGCCGTTGACGGCGCGGAGCGAGGGCATATGGCAGGACGGTGACCACGCTCTGATCGGCGTGAGCACCGGCAACAGCTACTTTTCCACGCATCGCCTCGCGACTCTGCTCAGGTGGGCGCAGCACCAGTTCCGCAGGGTGGATGTCATCTGCGCGGACACCCAGATCGACACCATGTATAGGGCTTCCGGATATGAGCCGGCGGAAGCCGCCCGGCGGGCCAAGCGGAGGGTATCAGCCACCCGGCGTCGAATCCGGGGCGCGCTGCGCGCCTCGGCTGTCGTGGGCGGAAGAGTGCAGTCGCACTTGCTGTCCGATTTCCTCTCGGACGAAAGCTACATGCGCGTTCGCGAACAGGTGCGGGAAGCGCTGCGTACGGAGACACCGTTCACCCGTGCATGCGAGAAAATGGTGGACGGCTTTCTGGCCAACAATTCTGACACACCGGAATGCGGGGACACCGAACGAAGGGACGCCCAATGGCGTGCCGGGATGACCTACGTATCCAACGAAATGCCGTTCCTCATCGATACGCCGGGCATTCTGGGCGTGCCTTCCTCACTGTCCGTGTACCACCTGCTGCCGCCTGCGGTGGAGGAGCTGTACTGCGCTGCCGGCGTCCCGGCCCCGGCAACCCGCCAGGGTTTCGCCGTGGTCACCCCCCGCGTGCCTGATCCGAACGGACGGGAAAAATGAGTAGGGACCGTATGGATGACGTGGATGGTGACCGGGGGCCGGGCGGGACCGTGGACGTGGAGTGGCCCCTCTCGCGGCGCGGTGACGTGGTACCTCCGGAGTGCGCGTGGCTGCGCAACCACCGCCCGGTGGCCCGGATCCGTACTCTGACCGGTGATCCGGCCTGGCTGGTGTCGACGCATGCCCTGGTCTCCTACGTATTGAAGGAAGACGCCCTCTTCAGCATGGACCCCGTCGGTGCGCCGGACGCGCCCAGACTGTGCGCCGCCGCCTTCCCCGCCGGATTGCGCAACAGCATGACTCACTTCCACAGCGCAGGTCTGCGCGAAGCGGTGATGCACGCGCTGTCCCCCCCAGCGGTGGCCCGGGCCGCCGAGGTAATGCGCGAGCGGGCGCACCAGCTGATCGACGCGTTCCAGGCCGAAGGACCGCCGGTGGATCTCAAGCAGCACTTCACCGACCCCTACACCGTCACGACACTGTGCACGGTACTGGGGCTGCCCGACACCGACTGGCGTCGCATGCTCTCCTGCCTGGACATCACCATCATGACCGCATGCGCCCCGTTCGAGGGCGCCGCGCTCAACTGGGACAAGGGCGTGGCCCGGATGGCCGCCTACCTCCAGGATCCGCACGCCGCCCAGGCCCCCGGGCTGCTCGGCTTGCTGGCGAGGTTCCGCGAGCAAGCCGACCCCGTACCGGACGAGACGCTCGCGACGGCTCTGCACACCCTTTTCGAAGCCGGAGTGGCCAGCGCCAGCACCGCGCTGCTCAACACCGTCCTCCTGCTGCTGCTCCGCCCGGAGGAGGCACAGTGGCTGCGTGCCCATCCCGAGCACCTCGGGACCGCTGTCGACGAGCTGCTGCGCTACAACCTGTCCATCGGGGACGGCATGTCGCGCATCGCCACGCAGGACACCGAACTCGGTGGTGTGGCCATCCGGGCCGGTGAGCTGGTCGTGGTCCTGGTGGAAGGCGCCAACCATGATCCGCAGGCCTTCCCTTCCCCCGAGCGCCTGGATCTGACCCGCAGCCCCAACCCCCACATGGCCTTCGGCGCCGGCCGACACTACTGTCCGGCCACCCACCTGGCGCGCACCCACGCGGCCGTGGCGTTCGCAGCGCTGCTCGAACGCCTTCCCGACCTGCGTCTGGCTGTCCCCGCCGATCTGCTGAACTGGCGCTCTCGCTGGGTCAAACGCACCCCGGAACGGCTGCCCGTGCTGTGGTGACAGGGCCGTACACACGCCCGGTCGCCGCCACGGTCACGAGGCGGCCTGCCGTCCGGCGCTCGTCCGGGCCAGGGGCTTGAGGTACAGCCCGTTCGGATTGAGCACGCTGCTGGGCGCCGGACGTACGGTGCGGCCCGGCACCGCTTCCAGACGCCAGCGCGCCGTGATGGTCGCCAGCGCGAGGGTCGCCTCGGTCACCGCGAAGCCGTCCCCGATGCACTGGTGGGCACCGGCTCCGAACGGAAGCATGCCGGGCGCCCGCCGCCAGTCGAAGCCGTTCGCCCACCGTTCGGGCAGGAAGCGCTGTGGCTCGTCGTGCAGCTCCGGCAGCCGGTGCATGAGGTAGGGGCTGTAGGCCAACGTGATGCCCGCGGGTACGTGACAGCCCGCCAGGACGGTGTCTGCCATCGCGACGCGGGTGGTCAACCAGGCCGGAGGGTACAGCCGTAGCGTCTCCGCCAGAACCTGACCGGTGAACACCAGACGCGGCAGGTCCTCGAATGCGGCAGGCCGGCCCTCCAGCACCTCATCCACCTCCGCCTCCAACCGCCGCATCGCTGAAGGGTGCCGGGACACCAGGTACAGGGCCCACGCCAGCGCCGCCGCGGTGGTCTCCATGCCCGCGAAGAAGAACACCTTCAGCTCATCGGTGATCTCAAGGTCGGACAACCCTTCGCTGTCGGCATCGCCGGCGGCCAGCAATGCCGAGAGCAGGACCCCCCTGTCGTCGCCTCCCGTCCGGTAATCGCTGATCATCCGTGCCATCGCGACGGCGATCCGCTGCCGCGCCGCCCGGTAGCGCCGGTTTCCCGGCAGCGGCAGCCCGCCCAGTACCGGAGGCAGGAACAACCGCCGGAAGATCCCGCGCGAGACGACGTTGCAGTCCTCGATCAGCCCGAGAGCGGTGTCCTCCTCGCAGGCGGAGACCATCACCGCCACGACGGTCCGGGCGGCCACTTCCTGCGTCTGCGCCAGCACATCCAGCTCGCGCCCTTCCTGCCACGCCTGCGTGACCCGCGTGATCTGGTCCGTCATCACCCGTGCGTAGTCCGCCATCCGCCGGGCCCGGAAGGCCGGCTGCGCCAATCGCCTCCGGCGCCGGTGTGCCGCCCGGGGACACGTCCCCAGCCCCTCCCCCAGCACCACCCGTGCCCGGTCGAACAACAATCCGCCCCGATCGAAGGCACGATCGTCGAGCAGCATGTGCCGGACCTCCCCCGGCCCACAGACCACCAGCACGGCCGCCGTACCGACTCGGATCTCGACCAGCCGCCCCTGCGCGGGAAGCGAGGACACGAACGCCAGCGGCTGCCGGAGCAGTTGCCGCGCATGCCCCAGCACCGGAACCGCGCCCGGCGCCACAGGAGCCCTGCCGAGGCCTGTCACCCAGACTCCCTCGCAGTCGCAATCCCGCTCACGGCCACGTCCGCATCCACAACCGCAACCGCATCCGCCATCACGGCCGCATCCGCAACCGCATCCGCAACCACGACCGCTCTCACGGCCGCATCCACATCCACCACCGCTTCATCACGCAGCGCGGGCAGACGAATCACCCGGCACACCCGCCTCACTTCACACTCCCGGCCACGTCATGTGGCTACGTCATCTCTACATTCTCTCCGCGGGCCCGGAGCGCACGACGCAGCTCAGCGCTCCGGGATGTCCGCCGATCGGCGGGCCCGGCCGGCAGTCGGACCAGGATTTCTGTGATCGCTGTGATGGGAGCGGTACGGTGCCCGGTACGGTAACCGGTCCGCTCAACGACGCGGCCGACGGCGACGAGCCTGATGTCGGCGGATACCTCGCGGACTGCCGCAGCCGCGGTAGGTGCCCGGTCGGATGCGCCAGGAACGCGGGCGGTCCGCGAGCGCGGGCAACGTGACCTCACTCCCGCGGACCGCGGACCAGAACGGACAGCGCGCCGTGACCGCGCCTTGACATCGATGTCAGAGGCGCGGTCCGCGCGAGACGGATGTACTCCTACTGGATGCGGTGAACCCCGCGGGGCCACCGTACGCCGAGGCGCGTGGCCGCCTTACGGCGTGTATACGGCGTCACTGCCGTACAACTCCCTGGTGAACGCGGAGACGTCGGCGCTGCGGTCGGCGCCGTCGAGGTTGTACGTGAGATATACGCCGTACCCTTCACGGACGGTGCGGCGAGCGAGGCCGGCGGCCGTGCTCTGCGAGGTCCGTCCGATTTCGACGGCCGCCGGTGAGAGCTTCGATTTGGGCAGCGCGATGCGGGGAACCTGCCAGGTGCCGTAGTACGGGTTCCAGGCGTAGTCGAACTTGGAGGAGACGTCGACGCCGCCGTAGGAGAGGCGCGACGCGGACGGACCGATGTTGTAGAGGCTGATGATCTTGTCCGGTATGTTCGCCCGCAGCGCCGTCACCAAGTGCACGAACGAGCTGCTGTTGGGCTGGCCGGTGCCGTTGGCGCCGTACTTGGCGTACTCGTCGTCGAAGTCGATGCCGTCCAGGCCGTACTTGGCCACGGTGTCGGACAGCTGTTTCGCGAACGCCGAAGCCGCCTGCTGCGACGGGAAGTTGGCGAAGCCCGCGCCCTGGTGGTTGCCGAGCACCGAGAGGACGACCTTGATGCCCTTCCGCTGCAACGGCCGCACCTCGGTGGCAACGTTGTCAAGGACGCGCTGCACGTTCTCGTTCAGGTGCAGATACGCCGTCTTCGTGTCCGTGTTGTAGTTGATGTTCGCTGCGAAGATCACGGCGACGTCGAAAACGTTGCCGCCGCCGTTGGCGAGGGTGTACTTGCCTACGTGGAGCATGCTGTGGTCGTTCACCTCGACGTAGGCCACCGAGGTCGGCCCCTGCTTCTTCGGAGCGGGGGCAGGGGCTGCTGCCGCGCCGGTCGGGGCGGTCGCGCCGAGGGCGAGGGCCGCGATGGTCGAGAGCGCGAGCGCGGCCGTCCGCACTCTGCGCCGTACCAGGTTCAACATGGGTGATCGGTCTCCCGTCGTAGGGCCCGGCGCCCGACCTGTTCGATGTGCCGGGTGAGCCCTGCGAGTTTCACACTCCCCTCAGATGTTTCGGAAGGGGTCCGCAGCCACCAGCGAGCCGGCCGTGTGGCCGGCGGGGGTGGCCGACGCGGCACTACCGGTGGGCCGAACGCCGTGCCGCTCCAGCAGGGGGACGGCATCTGGCGCGACGGCAGCTGGTGCCAGCCACGGCTCGTACGCATACGCGGAGACCGGCCCGGGCCGACCCGCCGAGGGGCAGGACCGGCAAGAGGCGCCTACCGGGCAGCCTTACCTCGCCCGTCACCACCTGCACCAACGGCGTCGCCACGGTCACCGTGATGCGGCCGCCACCGACCGTACCGACCACACCAGCGGCCCGTCGGCCGACGCCGCCTGCCGCCTGCCGCCTGCCGCCTGCCGGGCCATGGTGCGGCTCACTGACAACTCCTGAGCGTCGTCGTGCGAAAGACAGAGGCCGCCGTCGTCGGCGGCATGCGCTTCCCGAGCGGCACGGTCTGCCGGGACATCTTGTACATCGACCCAGGCACCACCGTCACCGTCACGACCATCGACGCCAGCGGCATGCGTTACGGCGGCGCCGTCCGCGAAACGGCAAGCCACCGATCTCCGGTTGGCCCGAGCTCCCGGCGTCCCCGAAGGCGAACACCCGTGATGAGCCCCAACCTGGCGCGCGCACGACGTCATCTCGATGCCGCGCTGAGCGGCCTGGCCGTCATCTTCCGCGGGACGACGGCTCACCCGACGAGTACGACTGCGACTGCCACTGGGGCAGCACGCAAGATCTCGCGCAGTTCCAGGTGACGAACACGGAACCGGACTGGGTGATCCCGCCCCAGGCGGCATACGATCTGTGACGGAACCCGTTCATCCGTACGAGGCTGGGCCGATCGGCGACGTAGGTCGGCAATAGGCTGCTTCAGGGCACCGCACTGGGTAAGGGTGCTGCGCTCGGCATCGGCGAATCGCGCGTACGCTCACTTCGCGATAACCGCACAGCAAGCCCGATGCAAAGCTGAACGACGGCCGACCTTTTGCATAGGGGAATCGACGAAGCTGTCACCGGCCGACACGGATTCATACCACTGCGGGATTTGGACCGATATCACCATGGTCAGCTCAGCAGGTGGCCACTGACTAGCAAGCGCGCAGTGGCTTACCAGCGACATGCGAAGCTGAACATCTCAGTGGCGACCTCCCCGAATCTCACACCGCTCCGGTGCGGAGAGGCCTGCCGCACCAGGAGACCGCGGTGGTTTCGAAGCTCACCCCCGGCGGCCTGGCGTCGCGCTCGATGAGTCCGGCACCCGCGGCGCGCCAGTCGCGACCGCGTCTTGCTGTGCCCAGGTCGACCGGTACTTGACCATGGCGAGAATCATGGTCACAGTGAGAAGCAGGGCACCGCCGTCCGTCACCGCACTCGGGACAATGCCCCAGGGGCCGTACAGGTCCGTGGCGGCGTCCCACATCGAAGGCGGGATAACCCAGAAGCCGAGCCCTTGCGTGCAGTTCACGGCGAGCGCGAGCCACCACAGGGCACGCGACCGGCTGCGCAGGGCGAGGATTCCTGCCGCGTTGCCAAGAATGTAGAGACAACCGGCGATCCGGAGCCACAGGGTAAAGCCAGGAGCGGAGGCCGTTGGATCGGCGCTTCCGCCGGCCCGCATCATCATCTCCACCAGATCGTTGTTGATGATGACGAAGTTGTGCACAGCGGTGCCGATGGTGAACACCACCGAGCACACGCCCACGGTGATGTGCAGCTTCTTCGTGACAGGTGTGGCAATCAATTGCTTTCCGGTGCTCATGGCAGCCCCTCGGTGGGTCGACTTCTTGTCTCATCGCCCACGAAGACGCCTCCCGGCGCTGGTTACCTGCTGGCTGGCGCCACCTGGAAGCAGATGTCACCGGGCTCTGTCACGCGACTGCATGGCGCGCCACCCCCACCACGCAATTCGCACAAAGCCCCCTTCCGGGAAGTGAGCTACGTCTTCCCAGCCCACCGGTTCTCCGAAGCGCCGGTGCCCCCTGCTAGAGGCTGTCCCGTAAATCACCAGGGACGTGCAGGTTGAGCTGCTCGTTTGCTTGTCATCCGGTGAGGGTCAGGTTGTGCAGGCGGGCGATGCCGAGCATGGCGTGGTGGGCGCCGTGGCCTCTGAGGCGGCAGTCGCGCAGGATCTTCCAGCTCTTCATGTGAGCGAAGGCGTGCTCGACGCGGGCACGGACCTTGCGGTGGGAGGCGTTGTGCTCTTCCTTCCAGGCGGGCAGTTCTTCGTCCTTGCGCCGGCGGTAGTGCGGGATGGTCAAGCCGGTACCGCGGTAGCCGCCGTCTGCGATCACCATGGGGGTGGTGCCGACGGCAGCCTTCGCGCCGGAGTCCTCCCAGGCCCGGCAGTCGTTGCGGTTGCCGGGCAGCGGCTTGCCGACGGCGACGACCAGGCAGGAGTCGGCGTCGATGACGACCTGATGGTTAGTGGAGTAACGGTAGTTCTTGCTGGAGGCGGCCACGGCCCGGTCGCGGGTGGGGACCAGCGTGCCGTCCACGATGAGCACGGTGTTCTTGCGGAACCGCCGCCGGGGTTGGAGGGCGAGAGCCGGTCCGAGGTGGCCGACGATCCGGTCGGCCGCGGACTTGGAGATGCCGAAGAGCGGGGCGAGTTGGCGCAGGGTGAGGTTGGTGCGCCAGTACGCGGCCACCAGCAGCACCCGGTCCTCAAGCGGCAACGACCACGGCCGGCCCTTGCGGACCGGATCGGCGCCCTCGCGCCGCAACGCGGTGATCAGCTTGTTGAACTGCCGTGGGCTCAGCCCGGTGAACGGACCTATCCACGAGGGATCCGACGCCTTGATCACACCAGCCACGGCAAGATCGTCTCACCTCTGACCGGCAGTTACGGGACAGCCTCTAGGCAGTAAGCACGGATACAGCGGCCGTGTTCACCCACCTCAGCGGCGTCCTCGTGCCGCTCTGGCGGCCTGTCGCAGCCAGGCCGCATCGCCTTCGGGGTCCGGTGTCGAAATCGCGAGGCGGGCGTAGGGGGCGTCGGGGCCGAAGGCCGATGCCACGAGCACCGGCCCTTACGTACGCAGGGCGACGAAGTCCCGGCCGTGGGCGTCTCCAGCTCGCCCACACACCAGCGTCCCGGGCGGAAGCGGTAACCACGCCCGGGGCGCGGGCGCACCGCCCACCACCAGTGCGGCTCCACGCAGATCTCGCCCATCGAAGCCAGCGGCAGGCCCACGGTGGCGCGCCGCGCCGCGAGCGCCCACCGCCAGGGCAAGCGCACCGCCAGGGCAAGCGCACCACCAGATCGCCGTCCTTGACGTACAGCCGTGTCACGATGCTCACCCGCCTTCCGGACTTTCCCTCGGCGCACCGCAGTCGGCGGCCCGCGGTGCGCCGTGACGAGACGTACGAAGGGCCGACTCGTCAGTGGGCCACGCGGGCCCGGAGGCGGGCCGCCTCCACGACCGGTGTGCACGCGGTGCTCACGCCAGGTCGAAACCAGCCACACACCGCCCGCGACCAGCGCGCACGCCCCCAGAACCAGGGAGATGGCCACCGCGCCGACGTCCGGGCGCAGCCACAGCAGTACACCCGCCGCCACCGACACCACGGCGGAGACGAGCCACAGCCACACGTGCCGCAGCCCCTGCCGCATCCGGAGGGCGGCCCACAGTTCCAGACAGCCCGTGACTACGGCCCAGGCACCCGCCATGACCACCAGAACCAATGCCGTCAGGCCCGGCCACAGGGCAGTCACCATCGCGACCACCACGCTCAGCGCACTGGCTGCCGCGCAAGCCAGGGCGGACCAGCGCTTACCGCGATTCCGCCAGGCCGCCCCCAGGGGTATCGCCCCGCCCACCAGTGCGTACGCGCCGAACGCCAAGGCCAGGGCCAGCACCGTCAGCTGCGGCCAGAGCAGTGCCAGCACACCGAACATGACCGCGGCGGCACCGCGGGCCCCAGCAGCCAGACAGTCTTCGTTCCTTCCGCCACCAGCAGCCTCCCTTCTCGCTCCCTGCGTCGGCACCCCCGAACCCTCCTCTGGGAAGGCACGCGCACCCCTCCTCGGAGAGGCACGGCCATCGACGCGACCGAGCGTTCACTGACCGTAATAAAAATTCGTTGTCAAGGCAGGGAGTTATATGGGTAAGTGGCTGGGACGAGCAGCCCAGTCGGCAAGCTCCGCCACCTGCGACGGCTGTGGCATCTGAAGCGAAAGGGGAAAGGGAAACTCTTGCGCGCAACGGCGCTCTGGACGGTCTCGACCGGCTGGTGCACCAGCTCGCACACACCGCCGCGACCTCGGCGGGCGCCGTCATCCCGGCGGATGCCTGGCGCGACGACGACGCGCTCTACGTACAGTTCGACCTGCCGGGCATGGACCGCTCCAGCATCGAACTGACCACGGAGCAGAATGTACTGACCCTCCGTGCGCAACGCCCCTCGCCGGTCCCGGCCGACGCCCGGGCCGTGCTCACCGAACGCCCCACCGGACCGTTCTCCCGGCGCCTGTCCCTGCCCGACGCCCTGGACACCGCAGCCGCCGAAGCGGCCTACGACAACGGCGTGCTCACCTTGCGCATCCCGCTGGCCGCGCACGCCAAACCCCGCAAGATCACCGTCTCCGGCGGTACACCCAAGCAGCTCACGGCCTGAGAAGCCGCCCATCCCGCCCCACCGAAGGAGGTTGAACCGTGAGCGCCCTGCTGTGGCTGCTCATCCCGCTGACCACCGGCATCGCCGCCAGCACCTGGGCCTGGAACGCCGGACGCCACCACCCCGGCCCGCCCGACCGCGACATCTTCGAAGACCTCGACCACCACCAGCGGCTGCGGACCGCCCTCGGCAACCACTGACCACCACCGCCGCCGCCATCGTCCCTGCCCGGCCGTGTCACCAGGACGACGAACAGGGGCCTGGCCTCGATGGGGGCTCGCCCACAACGCAACCCGGTCTGGCGACGGTGCCGCGCATCTGCCGGGCGAGCCGGTCGAAGCCCTGGAAGAGTTCCGTACGAAGGAGGACCGTCGTCGCACGCCTTTGCCTGGTCACTTCCGTCCGTCCGGGCCTGGGAGCCCGGAGCGCCTTGTCTTTGCGTCTGCCCGCAAAGACGCTGCCTTGACAATGCCCCGCTCAAGTTTTATCTCTATCGGTAGGCAAGTCTGTCCGAACTCGCAGCTCGCGGCTGGTGGGGAGGCGACTTGAAGTGCGGGATCGGCACCGGACGACGAATCTGACGGACCTGTACGCGGTCCTGGGAGTGCACCCCTCGGTTACGGCCGAGATGATCACCTCCGCTTTCCGCGCCCGCGTGCGGGAACTGCGTCCCGACACGCGCGTCGACACCGACACGGCGGAGCGGTACGGCCGGCTGCGCGCCGCGTACGACACCCTCCGCGACCCCGGGCTGCGCGCCGCCTACGACCGCGAGCACACCGTGCCCGCCCCCACCCCGGCCCCGACCCCGGCCCCTCCGGTGCATCGGGTCGTGGCAGTCCGGGTGGACGGTGGTGTGCCGCCCGAGCCGCCGCTGCGAGTGGGACCGGTCCGGTGGGAGCGGAGAGCCTGAAGCGGACGTCGTCCGGATCCGCGAGCCCGGCAGTTTCCGGCAACCGTGAGGAGGAGAACAAGATGGCGCGCTCGGTCGGCATCGATCTCGGCACCACCAACTCGGTCGTCTCGGTCCTCGAAGGCGGCGAGCCCACCGTGATCACCAACACGGAGGGGGCCCGGACGACACCCTCGGTCGTGGCCTTCGCCAAGAGCGGTGACGTGCTGGTGGGCGAGGTCGCGAAACGGCAGGCCGTCACGAACGTCGAGCGCACCGCGCGCTCCGTGAAGCGGCACATGGGGGACCACGGCTGGCGGTTCCCGGACAGCGGGGACATCGACGGCCGGCGGTACACCGCGCAGGAGCTTTCCGCGCGCGTCTTGCAGAAGCTGAAGCGGGATGCGGAGGCGTACCTGGGCGAGGACGTCACCGACGCCGTCATCACCGTCCCCGCCTACTTCGACGACACCCAGCGGCAGGCCACCAAGGAGGCCGGTGAGATCGCCGGCCTGAACGTCCTGCGGATCATCAACGAGCCGACGGCGGCGGCGCTGGCGTACGGGCTGGACAAGGAGAGCGATCAGACGGTACTGGTCTTCGACCTCGGCGGCGGCACCTTCGACGTCTCGCTCCTCGAAATGGGCGAGGGCGTCATCGAGGTGAAGGCCACCAACGGTGACACCCGCCTGGGCGGCGACGACTGGGACCAGCGGATCGTCGACCATCTCGTCAAGCAGTTCAAGAACGGGTACGGCGTCGACCTGTCCAAGGACAAGATGGCCGTGCAACGGCTGCGCGAGGCCGCGGAGAAGGCGAAGATCGAGCTGTCCTCGTCCACCGAGACGACGATCAACCTGCCCTACATCACCGCGTCCGCCGAGGGCCCGCTGCACCTGGACGAGAAGCTCACCCGCGCGCAGTTCCAGCAGCTGACGGCCGATCTGCTGGAACGCTGCAAGGGGCCGTTCCACAACGCGGTCAAGGACGCGGGGATCAAGGTGTCCGACATCAACCACGTGATCCTGGTGGGCGGTTCGACGCGGATGCCGGCTGTCACGGACCTGGTGAAGGAACTCACGGGCAAGGACCCGCACAAGGGCGTCAACCCGGACGAGGTCGTGGCCGTCGGCGCGTCGCTGCAGGCCGGTGTCCTCAAGGGCGAGGTCAAGGACGTCCTGCTGCTCGACGTCACCCCGCTGTCCCTCGGCATCGAGACCAAGGGCGGCATCATGACCAAGCTCATCGAGCGGAACACGACGATCCCGACCAAGCGCTCGGAGACCTTCACCACCGCCGAGGACAACCAGCCCTCCGTGGCCGTGCAGGTCTACCAGGGCGAACGGGAGATCGCCGCCTACAACAAGAAGCTCGGCATGTTCGAGCTGACCGGCATCGCCCCCGCTCCGCGCGGCGTGCCGCAGATCGAGGTCACCTTCGACATCGACGCGAACGGCATCATGCACGTCTCGGCGAAGGACCTCGGCACCGGCAGGGAGCAGAAGATGACCGTCACCGGCGGCTCGGCGCTGCCCAAGGACGACATCGACCGCATGGTCCGGGAGGCGGAGCAGCACGCCGAGGAGGACCGCAGGCGGCGCGAGGCGGCCGAGACCCGTAACCAGGCCGAGCAGCTCGTCTACCAGACCGAGAAGCTCATCGCGGACAACACCGACAAGATACCCGCGGACGCGAGGAGCGAGACCGAGACGGCGCTCGCCACCTTGAAGGAGCGGATGAAGGACGAGAAGGCGGACACGGCGTCGGTCCGGCAGGCCATGGACCGCGCCGCACAGGCGGCCCAGAAGATCGGCACGGCGCTGTACGAGCGGTCGCGCGCCGAGACCGCGGGCGCCTCCGGGGCGCCCGGCGGCTCCGACGCTTCCGGCGGCTCCGGAGGGCCCGGCGGATCCGACACCGAGGTGGTGGACGCCGAAATCGTCGACGACGACCGGCCGGAAGCGAGGTAGTCATGGGAAACGGCCGACCGCGCACGGAGAACACCGAGTTGCAGCGCCTGCTGGAGGAGCGCACGGCGGATCTCCAGCGGGTGAAGGCCGAGTACGACAACTACCGCAAGCGGGTGCGGCGGGACCGGCTGGCCGTACGCGAGGCCGCCGTGGCCAATGTGCTGACCGCCTTGTTGCCGGTACTGGACGCCGTGGACCGCGCGTGCGAGCACGAGCCCATGACGCCGGGCCTCAAGGACATCACCGGCACCCTGGAGACCCGGCTCGCGACGCTCGGAATGCAGGAAGTCGGCAAGGAGGGAGAAAGGTTCGACCCCACCCGCCACGAAGCCGTGACCCACCACCTCGACACCACTGCAAGGCACCTGACCTGCACGAAGGTGCTGCGCCCCGGCTACCGGCTCGGTGACCGTCTGCTGCGTCCGGCGTACGTGGAGGTCACCGGGCCGCCTCCGGCCGACGGGCAGCCGGGCAGTCGGGCCCGGAACGAACCACGGGTGGCCGGCAGTCAGGTTGAGGGACGGAACGTTCCCGCCCTTCACCGCTGACCGCCGGGTTGGTCAGTGACGCTGCTTGCCGGGTCTGTGGTGATCGGCGACGACGGACGGGCACATCGGATATGAGTCCGGGTTGGAGTTGGAGTGGAGTTGGAGCGGGACAGGGTGATGCTGCCGCACTTCGATCCGGCGGTGGTGGGGGTCTCCTCGAAGCCCTTCTGGTTGTTCTGGCCGACGGCGAGCGGCCAACCGGTCTCGCACGCGCCGGACTACCTCGTCCGCCGTGGGGACGGGGCGGCCGTGGGGACGGGGCGGCCGTGGTCGTCGACCGCCGTCCGGCCGTGCTGATCGGCTTCGGCCACGGCATGGTCGGCGGACCGCTCGCCGACCTGTCCCCCGCCCCGGCCGTCATCCGCCGCCGCGGCCGGGCTCGGCTGACGGCCTGGCTGGCCAACCGCAGCGTGCGCGGCGCCGACACCGTCGCCGCCACCGCGCTGGAGGCCGCCCAGGCGCAGCAGACCGCCCTTCCTGGCAAAGGCATCGCCGGGCAGCTCGTGGCCGAACTGACGGGGCAGGTCCTGGCGCCCGACGACCGCCTCAAGCACATCGACCGGCAGATAAACGACACGTTCCGTACCCACCCCCAAGCCGAGATCATCGATTCTCTGCCCGGCATGGGCCCGATCCTCGGAGCCGAGTTCGTCGTCACAGGTGACATGACCGCCTACACCGACGCCGACCACCTCGCCTCCGCTGCCGTCCTCGTGCCCGTGCCACGTGGCTCCGGCCGCCGGGCCGGCAACCCACACCGCCCCAAGCGCTACAGCCGACGCCTGCGCCGCGTGTTCTACGTGTCCGCGCAGACGAGCATCATCCGCGAAGGGTCCAACGGCGACTTCTACCTCAAGAAGCGCAGCGAGGGCTGCAAACACGTCCAGGCCCAATTGGCGCGATAGTTCATCGCCCTGGCCCGCCGACGCGCCAGCGTCCTGTGGGAACTGCTGCGCGACAACCCGCTCTTCACCCCCGAGCTGCCGGTCGCGCAGACGGCTTAACTTCATCAGGGAGACTCCGTGCGGTGTGAACGCTGGTTCCCACTGACGACCTCGCTGTCAGCTCCCTACTCAGCGATCATTCGCAATTCCTAATCGGCAGCCGAGTCGTCGCAGGCGCCGAGCGGCCGATCAGTCAAAGCCACCAGCGGCAGAGCGTTTCCAGCCACACCCGGCACCCCGGGCGGGTCAACCATACGAAGGGCTCACCCCGTCCCGCAGAACAACGTGGGAGCGCTGCGGTTGGCGAGTTGAGCGCGCGCGGGATTGGGCGGTTACGCTCTCGGAGCTCCGGCATACAGAGCGGCCAGCAGTGGTATCAGTCCTCTCACTCCCCGGTCATGCTCGGCCCTAAGGACTGCCCCGAACTGCGAGTAGCTGGTGACTGCCCACTTCTCGTTGTGCAGCCCACCCGGGAAGAGCTGCTCCATGGGCTTTCCGTAGCCGTCGAGAACGACGAATGCCACTGGGAGACTCGGGTCAGTCTCATGCATCCATCGAGGCCAGTAATCACTGGTCGCGGCTTCGTAGACCTGGTCGGTCTGCCAACGAGCGTTGGGATTCTTCTTGTACCCCGGGGCGTGAGAAGGGGAGGTGAAACGCTTGTGCTCGACCACTACCAGTCCACGAAAATCTTGCTGCTGGGCTTCGACCACGAGATCGACCCCGCTGGACGGACAGTAGGCCGACAGTGGCAGGACAACGTCAACTCGTGACGATGGGTTGAGGCTGACGAACAGAGCGCGGCATACGGACGGGGCGGAGTCCGGATCCAACAGGCCGGCCAGGATGAGTCCAGTGAAGGAATCCTCCGTCAGGGCGTGCGGCTGCTCGTTGATCTTGTTATCGCGCAGCCATGCCCGATGGGCCGCGTGGTCGTCGATCAGCTTCTGCTTCTGGTCCGCCGTGGGTGCTGGGAAGGCCATCTGCCTGATGTTGCCAGTGCTTCGTTGGTACAGAAAGGGCTTCCCCACCTCACAGGGTCTGGCGGCACACCCGCCAGAACAACTGCTCACTCGTCAACCGAAACACTCAGGCACACCAGGCCCGCCCACTGTTCGGGGGGGGCGGCTTCTACAGCTCGAAGTCCAGATGGATCACGTCGTTGATCTGCACCTCCTGCAGGGAGCCGGCGCGGCGGCCGCCGTCTTGGAAGTAGACCTCCTTGAGGGCTTCGGCGGTCAGCTCGCGCAGCCGGTCGTCGCCGGCGCCCTGCTGCTGGGCGTCGAAGAGGCGGGCAGCGTGCTGGGGCGGCAGGGCGACGGTCAGGTGCCGGATGCGGTCCTGGTCCGTCGTCCCGATCGGGGCGGTGTAGCCCAGGCGGGCGTGGACGTCGATGACGATGCCGTCGGTCGTCGCCGCCTTCTGCCGGGCCTTGGCCCGGATCTGCGGCTGCCACCGCTTTTTGACCTCGCGCTCCAGACGGGCGGCCAGGTCCGCTCGCGGCTTTTTGATCTGGTCCTTCACGTACCGCTCGACGGTGCGCTGGGAGATCCGCAGCAGTTGGGCGACCGCCTTGGTGCCCTTGAGCTGCTTGACCAGGTACCGCATCTGCGCGCCTGCGCTCTTGGGCGCCGGACGGGTGAACGCCTTCTGCACCGCGGCGTCCAGGCCGTCCCCGAACCTGCTCATCGTCTGCCTACTCCCCGTTGTCGATACTGGTGACGGTGCCGTCCTTGATGTACCGGGCGAGGTTGAGCGCCGGGGCGTCGAACTGCTCCCGTACGCCCTCGCCCCACAGGACGCTCTGCGTGCCCTCGTGCTTGACCAGGCCCGGGTTCACGCCGAGCTTGAAGCCGCCCGGCAGCGGCTTGCCGTCCCGGTAGGGCAGGAAGTCCAGCGGGCTGTCGCCGTCGACCGCGTAGACGACGCAGTCGGACAGGATCGCGACCGGGTACTGCCCGGTGAATGCCGCGTGCTTGACGATCTTGCGGTGGAAGTTGATGCGGGTGCGGGAGATGACCGCCGCGCGGATGTCGGGCCGCCAGGTCGGCCGGGCCAGGGCCCGCCACGGCTCACCCGGCTTCCAGCCCTCGCCGCGGGGGCGCTCGCGCAGCTTGCCGAGGCCGCCCTTGACCGTCGCCTTGATCGCCGAGACGACGATCGCCAGCTGCGGGTCTCGGCTGCGGTAGCCGTCCATCGCCGCCAGGAAGCCGGCCGGCGACAGGTCCGCATCCACGCCGAGGTCGGCCATGGTCGCGAGGTAGGCGTCGCGCAGCCGGGTGTACCAGGCGTCCAGGTAGCGGCCGTTCTCGTACCGTACGTATGCCTCGACCGGTGCGACGTCGTAGCCGAGTTCCACCGCGTAGGCGACGGTCGGTGTCGCGTACCAGGCCGGACCCTCGGGGCGCTCGCCCGTCGGCGTGAACGGGCTGGGCAGCAGATCCGCGTCCAGCTGCGCCCACCGGTCCTTGGCGACCTTCACCCGGGACAGGTCGACGTGCGAGAGGTCGACCAGCCAGCTGCCGGGCAGCTTCGCATCGAAGACCGGGTTCTTGACGTGGGTGGGCGCGCCGAGACCGACGATCAGGCCGTTGGCGCCGGCGGCGAAGGCCATGTTGACATCCAGGCCCACGAGGTTGCGGCGCAGGCATTCGGCGTCGGTCATCGGCCGCGCCCAGTCGTAGGCCTCCTCGAACAGCTTCTCCGCCGGGCCGCGCACGTGGAAGCGGGGCAGGTCCGCCAGGAGCGGGTGCCCGTCGGGTGCCTCGCACGGTGCGCAGTCGACCGGGTCCTTGCCCAGCGAGCCGGGATTGTGCTCGGAGTGCCGCTTGCCGTCGGCGTCCGGCTCGGAGGCCCGGGTCGGCGGGTGCAGCGCGGTCATCAGTTCCAGGCCGGTCACGGCCGTCGATCCGCGCGGCGTCATCACCCTTGAGGCGTACACGCCCAGGAGCCGGGCGAGTTCGGCCGGTGCCAGCTGTCCGGCAGTGCCCCAGTGGCGGGTGTCCAGCGCATTCCACGACGGGATGCACAGCTGTACGCAGGCCCGCTCCGAGCCCTGCGCGGGGCGGTAGATCCGCGCCCACGGCCCGAACCCGCGCTTCGTCAGCTGCCACTGCGCGCGGGTCAGCTGCTTGACGACCTTGTGGCCCTCCTGGATGCGCCCGGCGACCCGCTCTTGCTCCGTGAGGTTGGCCGGAAGGCCGTAGCGCTCCAGCGCGGCCTCGGTGAGCACGAGCAGCGGGTCGGCGTCCTTGCCGGGACCGGAGAGCTTCGCCTGACCGAGCTTGGCCTCCGTCAGCGTCCAGTCCACCAGGGACGGCAGGGACTTGGCGGGCACGTCCAGGACCAGGCCGCCGGTGCAGTACGCGAGCACCTTCCCGTCCTCGACGTCGACGACGGCCAGCGGCCCGTTCTCGAACCGCGGGTCGGTGCCGCCCGCCGGGATACCAGCCGGGGTTCCGGCCGGGGCCGCCTTCCGCGCGCCCGGACGGCGCGACGTCGACGCCGGCCTGGTGGTGCGCGCCGGACGCGCCGCGGCCGCCGGAGCGGAGGCGGCGGGAGCAGGGGCCTGGGTGTTCTCGTGATCAGTCACGGCCGCAGCCTCGGGCGCCGGGGCTGCGGGCAGAGTCCCGGTTTCCGCCGGGTCGGATGCGCCGGTGAGCGTGGCGGACACCGGGGCGGACCGCTCCTGCGGTGCGGGGTAGAGCTCCGCGAGCTGCTTGAGCAGCCGCGCGTACGCCTCGCGTTCCGGGCCGCGCGGCTCGGTCGGCTTCTTCGCCGACTCCCAGGCGGACACCGTGGCCCGGCGCACCTTCAACGCGCCGGCCACATCATCCAGCGTCAGGCCGTGCGCCTGGCGCAGCCGCTTGCGTTCCTCCGCCGACGGCAGCGGAGAGCGAGACGCGACCAGCGCGTCGACCGCATCAAACAACTCGGACATGGAACACCTCCCGGTCCATACGCTATCCCATAAACCGCACGGAGAGCGTTCTTTCACCGTACGATTCACGTACGACGCGCGTACGGGGCTTCTTTTACAGGTCAGTGGTGAGCGGAGCCGTGAACTGGTTCAAGTGCCCCTGCGTCAGGCCCGTTTTACGCCGAAAAGCCCATGAAAGGGCAGGACGGATGCCGCACTCGCTACGGCAGGGAGCCCTGAGCTTCAGGCCGGTCACCGTGCCGATCCCCCTGCACGCCGCCACCGGCAGCGGACCGTCCGTGTCCTTCGTGCGCGTGCACAAGGCCGACGGCGGGCGTGTACGTAACCAGCCCGTGTGCTCCCTGGAGGACCACGGCTCGGTCGCCATCGGCAAGATCGCCCAGCGCAGAGCAAAGAGACCCTCGCGCTGGTACGGCCGATGGGCGACATGCTCGTGCTGCACTCGCTGCGCTGGCCCCACCAGATCCGCACCTCCACCGGCGTGGTCCCCGACCGGCCGGCCGACATCAGCGAAGATGAACTCGCCGCGGCCGAAGAGCTAGGTGAAATCCTCTCCCGCTCCGACGTCTACCGCGCCGTCGTGAAGCCCCGCTACCGCACCCTGGAGCATCTGCGCCAGATCCCCGCCGACGAGGTCCTCGCCCGCCACGAACCCGAAGCGGCCCTGAAGATCCTGCTGGACCACTGCGGGCGCAGCACCGAGCGCTGGGAGGCACTCGCCGCCGCCATGACCTTCGGCTATGACGAAGAGGAGATCACCTTCGGTCAGCTCCTCGACTCCCTGCCCCGCGCCCCCAGAGGCGCAGACATCCTGACCGGACGTCCCGCAGACCGGTGCGTGCGTGGTGCCTCCGCGCGCGCAGACCGCAATGCAGGAGCTGCGGCTGGCGCGCACTGGACCGCCCTGTGGAGAGGGCGCAATCCGGGCTCGATGTGCAGCGTTGGCGCTGATGCGCGGTGAGCAATGGGAGGCTCCGCCGCGATCGAGCCGCGCGACGAGCGAAGCCACCATCGTCTTTCGGCCCCGGACTGGCTAACCGCCGATCCTCGCCCCGCCTTCGGCGACGATCAGCCTGGTCACGGCTGGTCGGTGGCAGGACGGCGACCGGCACATCCTGGTCGTGACGGACACGGGCTACGGCGTGATGCGCCTGGCCTGGGTACTGCGCGACCTACCCGTCGAAGTGGTCGGGCGCCTTCGTTCCGATCGTGTCCTGCGGCTGCCGACGCCGCCGCGTGCCTACGACCCTAAGGGCGGTCGGCCACCCAAGCACGGAGCGAAGTTCCGCCTGGCGGAAGCCGGAGAAATGGCCGGAGCCGGCAGCAGTGACGAGCAGGCGGCAGGTGCCCGGAGCGAGGCTGGTGAGGATGGATGACGGCCTCAAGGTCAGGCGGCCCAGGGGACAGACCGCCTGGCGGCCCACTCCAGGGACGTACATAGGCGTGGCGGGAGCGGGACAGCAACGATGGTGATCGGGGGCTGCCGCCTCCCACGGCACGGGGAGCGCGGAGCGTCGCAGTCGAGGCGCGGCGGCCGGAGCCACCCGGCCATGGCGCGGTGCCGACCGCGGTGCAGAGGCCGCGGTCGGCACCGGCCTTCGGGTTCGGACCGCTCAGTGCGGGACCTTCGTGGGCGAGCGCTTCACGCCCGCGAAGGCCAGGACGGCGCCGAGGACGCACAACACGCCGGCGACCAGGACCGCGCAGTGCACTCCGTTCATGAACGCCTGATGGCTTCCCTCGGTGATTGCCTGCTTGAGCTGTGCCGGCGCCGGGGTGGGGACAGGCGCGACTCCCATCGCCACCGTGTCCTTCGCCTCCAGCAGCCCGGCCGCCGCCGGGGCGGGGACGCCTGCCGAGGCGAGTTCGCCGGTGAGGGTGGCGTCGACCCGGCCGGCGATGAGGGAGACGAGGACGGAGGTGCCGAGGGCGCCTCCGACCTGCAGTGCCGTTGCCTGAAGGCCACCGGCCACACCCGCGTCCTTCACCGGGGCGTTGCCGACGATGGCGTCGGAGGACGAGGCCATCACTATGCCGACGCCGAGGCCGAGGGCGATGAAGGGAGGCCACATGAGGACGTAGGCGCTGTGCGCGTCCCAGCTGAGCAGGGTGAAGCACGCGACGGCCTGCAACGCCATGCCCAGGGGCATGGTGAGGCGGGGGCCGAACCTCTCCGTGAGGGCCGCTCCCAGCGGCGAGGCGACCACCGAGGCCAGACTGAGAGGAAGGCTGCGGACACCCGCCTCGACAGGGGTGAACCCGCGGACGTTCTGCAGGTAGATCATGACGAAGAAGATCACGCCGAGCAGGACGAAGAAGTTCAGGGCGGTGATGACGGTGCCGATGGTCAGTGCGGGGTTGCGGAACAGACGCATGGGCAGCAGGGGCGAGGCGACACGGGTCTGCCACCACCCGAAGAGCACGAGGAGCAGGGCGCCGAGGGCGATGGCACCGAGTGTGCCGCCGGAGGCCCAGCCCCAGGTCTCCCCCTTGACCACGCCGAAGACGAGGGCGAGAAGCCCCAGGGCCAGCAGGGCGACTCCGAGGATGTCGAACTTCTCCTGCGCGGCGTGTTCGTTCCTGCTCTGCGGGAGGACGGCCGCGCTGAAGGCGAGGGCGGCGACCCCGATGGGGGCATTGACGTAGAAGACCGATTCCCAGCTGACATGCTGGACGAGGAAGCCGCCGACGATGGGGCCGAGGGCGGTGGAAACCGAGGAGACCATGGCCCAGATGCCGACCGCCATGCCGAACTTCCACGGGGGGAAGACGGCACGTAGCAGGCCGAGGGTGTTCGGCATCAGCAGGGCGCCGAAGAAGCCCTGGAGGGCGCGGAAGGCGATGACGCCTTCGATGGATCCGGCCAGGCCGATGGCGACGGAGGCGAGGGTGAAGCCCGCCACCCCTATGAGGTAGAAGGTGCGGCGGCCGAAGCGGTCGCCGAGCTTGCCGCCGAGAATGAGGGCCGCGGCAAGGGCGAGCAAGTAGGAGTTGGTGACCCACTGCAGGTCGGAGGTGGAAGCGCCGAGGTCGCGCCCGATCTCGGGGTTGGCGATCGATACGACGGAACCGTCGAGTCCGACCATGAAGAGACCGAAGGCTACCGCGATCAGCGTCAGCCAGGGGTTGGACCGCCGGCCGGCTCTCGTGCCGGCCGGCGCGGGGCGGGAGGATTCTGCCAGGGTGCTGGCGGAGGACATGGCTGTTCTCTGTCTTTCATTGACGCTGTGCCGGCCCGGTGCGGCGATCTGGGCGCACGACCGGCCGGCGGCAGGAAGGGACAGCCCGCACCGCGGCGTCGGGCAGTTCCCGAAGCCGTGATCAGCGGGCGGAGTGAAGGCGCTCGTTGAGCGTCCGGAGGGCCCCCAGAGCGGAGCCGAGAGCGTCCAGCTCGCCGTCGGTCATCGCCCGCAGGACCTGCCGGACGTTGTCCCCCATGAGCTGCTTGACCTCACCGAGTCGATGCCGGGCGGTCGAGGTGAGATGCAGATGGGCGATCCGCTTGTCGGCACCGTCCTGCCGGCGTTCCAACAGGCCCTGCTCGGTGAGCTGGGTGACCAGGGCACTGACGTTGTTGGGCTTCATCAACACCGCATCGGCGGCGGCACGCACGGTGGTGCCGTCGTTGGCCTCGACGTGCCGCAACAGGATGAGTTGGGCTTCGGAGGGCTTGGGGTGCGGGTAATCCCGGTCGACGTGCCGTTCGAGCGCCCTGGCCAGCTCAGGCAGGCATGCCGCAAGGCCGGTGGCGATGCGGTCGACGTCCTGACCGGATGGGCTGAGCTGGGGCACCCCGGCATTTAACTATGAGCACATACCTATGTCAAAGGATGGGGCTACGGAGGGGCCGGCCGTCCGAGGCGTCAGTCAGCAGCTCCTCGACCGGCCGCTTCCCGGCGGGCGCCGGGTGTGGCCCTCCGGCGAGGCACGGCTCTGGACCGCCGGGGTGTCGGGCCGTGGGCCACAATTGGGACACTGCGAACGGGGCCTCACCGCTCGGCACCGAGCAACAGTGCTGCCATGCAGGTTTTCAGGCCGCCTACGGCGGCCCCCGGCAGCTCGTTCCCGTACGCCCTTGCCTGCCCGTTCAATCCTTCAGGAGGCCACGCTCACCGACGAGGTAACCCGCGTGCATGCGGGTCTTCGCACCCAGCCGCCGCATGATGACTTCTATGTGGCGTTGGCAGGAGCGCAGGGACATGTTCAGTCGGCGCGCAATCACTCGATCCTCGACACCTTGCACCATGAGACGCAAGATGGTGCGCTTGGTGCTTTCGGAAATCTCGTCGACCACCTGGCGCTCGCAGGAGGTACTGAACGTGACGCCCCGGGTCCACGCCCGCTCGAATGCGGCGACCGCGAAGGCGATCACGGTGGAGTCCCGCACCAACACGATTCCACCTGAACGAGTGTGATCAGGGAAAACCGCCACCTGCCCGTCAAAAACGGTCAGCGGCATGAAGCTGTCGCTCCGAGTGCGGTACGACGTATTGCACCGCGTCTGGGCCTGCATGCGCTCGGTCAGGTCCCGCCGGAAGCGCGCCGTGTGCGGGAACAGGATGCGGACCTCGACATCCGCACCGAGTATGGACTTGCCGCCTGAATGAAAATACGGCATGGCCGCGAGAGCGGCGGCCGCATCCGGCTCGGAGAGCAGGATCTCCGAGCGGCAAGAGGCAGCCAACTGCAAGGTCAGATCGGCGGCTTGGGAAGACGAGGTGACGACCTCCACGGACGCGGGTCCCGCATGGCGTGCCACTCCTTCCTGGTAGACATTGGTGAGCTCGTACAGCACCGCGCGCATGCGGTCGACCTCATGTTGCCGGTGTTCGATATCGCGCTGCAGGGGCGCAATGAGCTCGACTCGCGCCGTCTCAGGCGACACCGCGAAGTATTTCGAAGGCAACGTCGGGTCGACACGGACCAGATGCATCCGAAGCAACCTGCCGATCGACGCCTCGATCTCCTGCTGCTGCCGCCCGGTCCCTGAGGCGATTTCCTTGACGGAGCAATGCGCGACCCCGGCAATCCAGCTGTATATCTCGCGGTCCTCACTTCGCAGAAACCCCGTCTCGGTCTCCGTGGACCGCGACCTGAGTGACCCCTCATCGCGTGTGACGCGCGACACATTAGGCACGGTGGAATCCCTCGTCCTGCCGCCGGGCGGAAGTACGACCCCCTGGCTGGCGTTCTCTTGCTGGGCCGGAAGCCTAACCTATCCGTGTCACCGGAACCGGCATACGCGGCGCGGTCGGCATCTACGCCTTCTCGTGGTCGCAGGTATTCGGCAGCCGCCCTTCTGCCCGCGCGGATTACCGCCACATGAGATGACGTCAAGGCGCATGGTCCGTTCGCCTCCGGCAGACACGCAAAACTTCACGCCACGAAACGGAAATGTCAAACTCGTGCAACACATAACTCTTTGTGTCGACGACTTGGCGCGTACCAGAATCATCGGCCCACTCAGCCGGCACGTCGAGGCGATTTTCGCAGTGGATGCCCTGCGCAACACGCAGAGCGACTTCCTGCAAGCCTGGCGCCGTAGAGTGATCGCGACGATAGCGCATCCCGGCAAGGAGCTGGATGGAGCCCGGCAGCTGACGAGGGTCAGCGGCGGCTCCCGGGAGGTTCTGTCCGCCTGGTCGGGCATCGTAAAGGCGCCGGGTACGACCCACTCCAGCACCCCGGGAGTACAGAGAGCACATTTAGCAGCTGCCGTCGAAGAGATGTGCCGAGTGGCCGTGCGACCGCACTGGAGACGCGTTCACGCTCACCTCGCCTCGGCCCGGGACTTCCGCCGGGACACCATGTGCCGTGACGGAATCGAGGCTCTCCTGAACAGCCTGGGCCCGGGAATACGCTGGAAGGCGCCCGTGCTGGAAATCAACTCCGCAGGCATGGCACCTGTCGTGCCGAACGGGCGCGGCCTGCTGCTGTCCCCTTCGCTCTTCCTCCAGGGGGACGCCGCGGTGCTTCCGTCGCTCCCGGGCGAGGCGGGGAGCAGTCCGGTCCTGATTTTCCCTGACCGCCCAGGTGGAGATCACTGCTCACTCCTGGACGAGGAACCGCCGTCCACGCCTGCCGCAAGCCGCCTGCCGCAAGAGAGCCTGGCTGCCCTGCTGGGCAGGACCCGGGCAGCCATCCTCCAGGCATTGCGTGACGGCTGCGGCAACGGCGAACTCGCCGAGAAACTGGGGATCACCCCGGGTGCGGTGAGCCAGCACACCAGCACACTGCGGAACGCCGGGCTGGTCTCGACCCGCCGCAGCGGCGGTCGGGTCGTGCACACCGTCACCACGCTCGGTCGCCATCTTCTGCACGCCGGCCCGGACGCCGACGAACCGTGTGCCACCACATGACAGACGGCTCGGCGGCCGACCCTTCCATGACACCCGACGGCTTTCGCCTACGCATTCCTGCGCCCTTCTCGTGCGCCATGTCTACAAGTCAGCCGCTATGTGCCGCCCTGTTTAGCTGACACTAAAAAGGTTGCAAGTTGTACGACCGTCTTGGATCATGATCTTTCATTGACAGGGCCGGGAGCCCCGACCTCTTCATTATGTCCGGCGCACCGCTGGGCGAGTTCCCTACAGCTAGGGACAACGGAGGAACGAAGTGGACCCGAAATATGGGGTGTATATCGTCGCGGATCCCCATTGGTATGAGCCACTGGAACGCTGTGACGATGTCGCCTCGCGGTTCTCTTTGGCCGAGCGTGAATTACCTGACGGGTGGAAACGGGACCGGTATGGCATCTGGGAGATTCTCACCCCTATTGGGGGGCCGCAGTTGCCCAACCAAGGCTGGAAGATTCACGTCACCGCCACGCCCGATACCGCAGAGAAGACCATCGAGCAGACCTGGGCAGTGTGTCGGCGGCTGAACCTTTCCTGGAAGTTCCTGCGCAGCCGTCGCGTCACGCATGTGCTCAACAGCAAGTACGCCAGCCGCGCCGCCAGCGGAAAGGTCGTCACCGTCTATCCGCGTGATACCGAAGAGCTGCGCATTGCCCTCACCGAACTCGATGCGGTACTTGGCGGCCGCCCCGGTCCGTACATCCTCTCCGACCACCGCTGGAACACGGGACCGGTGTCGGTCCGGTACGGGGCCTTCACGCTGATGTGGTGCGAACTGCCCGACGGCTCACGGGTGCCGGCACTGCGCGATCCGCAGGGCAACGCCGTCCCCGACCGGCGTCGGCCGGCCTTCACCGTTCCCGACTGGGTCGACATCCCGGACTTCCTCACCGCCAGCCTTGCCGCAACGGCCGGGTGCGCTGACATCACGCTCAACGGCTATACGGTGCTCATGGCCCTGCACTTCTCCAACGGTGGTGGCGTATACCTGGCCGAGGCCCCCGACGGCACCCAGGTCGTCTTGAAGGAGGCGCGCCCGCACGCCGGTCTGGACGCGGCCGGCGCTGACGCGGTGGCGCGGCTGCGCAACGAATGGTCGGCCCTGGAAGCCGTCGGCCACCTGCCGTTCGTCCCACGCCCCATCGAGTACTTCACCGTCTGGGAGCACCGCTACCTGGCCATGGAGCATATCCAGGGGGAATCGCTCAGCACGTGGATGGGCCGCGACTACCCGCTCACCCGGCATGAACCCGATGAGCGGGTACGGGCCACGTACACCACGCTGGTCATCGACTACTTGGGGCAGGTGGAGTCCGCCGTCGAGGCCCTGCACGAGGCGGGGCTGGCCTTCGGCGACCTCCACCCGCACAACATTCTCATCCGTGACGACGACACCATCGCCCTGGTGGACTTCGAGACCGCCACGGCTGTCGACACCGAACGCACCACCGTGCTCGGCGCCCCCGGCTTCATCGATCTGTCACTCACCGGCGCCCGCGAGTGCGACCTCTACGCTCTGGGCTGCTGCCAGCTTTCCGCGGTCATGCCGCTCACCGGCCTGATACAGCGCACGCCGGCGGTCGTCGGCCACCTGATCGAGATGGCCACCACCGCCTTCCCGACGCTGCCGGCCGCATACGTCGAGCGGATGGCGGAACGCCTGGCCCTGTCCCCGACCGTGCGCCCCCACCTTCCCGGATACCGGACCGACGCGGTGCCCGCGCTCACCTCACCGCGCGCCCCCTCTCTGCTGCGCGGCATTGACCGGGCCGCCGGCACCACCCGCACCGACCGGCTCTTCCCCGGCGATATCGCCGGGCACCGGGACGGTGCGCAGCTCGGCCTCGCCCACGGAACACCCGGAGTCCTCCTCGCCCAGCTGAGCACCGGCTCCTGCGTAGACCCCGAGCACCTGAGGTGGCTGGAACGCGCGGTCCGGCGGGCGCCGGCCGGCACCCCGCTCGGTCTGTACGACGGCCTGGCCGGCACGGCATGGCTGCTGCACCGGCTCGACAACCCACTGGGTGAAGAACTGATCGACCGCGTTCTCTCCAGCCGGCTGCCTTCCTCGCCGGGACTGTTCAGCGGACTGACCGGCATCGCCCACCTTTTGTTGGACGTCGGCGTGCGTAACGAAGCTCTCACACTGGCAGCGGCCGTTCGGGACCGCATCGGCGAGGACGGCGCGCTGGACCGCCCCGGCCTGATGTACGGCTGGTCGGGACCAGCCGTACTGCTCGCCCGCTGCGCCCACCTGACCGGCGACGAGGAGTGGGCCGAGGCCGCCGCGACTGCTGTCCGCGCTGACCTCAAGCATGCGCGGGAGCTGGACGGAACCCTCCAGATGAGCAGTTCCCGACGGCTGCTGCCCTACCTCGCCGAGGGCTCGGCCGGAGTCGCCCTGGCAGCCATGGCACTGCCCGGCACGCAAGCCGCCGAGATGGACGTCCACGCCATCGTGACGGGGGCAGCACACGCCGCAGCGGTCCACACCGTGGCCCAGGGCGGCCTGTTCAACGGCCGGGCCGGTCTTGCCTACTTCCTGTCCCACGCCACTGCCCACGTACCGCAAGCGCGCAGGTGGGCCGAACACCAGCTGCGCCTGCTGTCCCTGCATGTGGCCGACCACGACGGCGGACAGGTCCTCTACGGTGACCAGCTCCTGCGCCTGTCCACCGACCTGGCCACCGGCGCCGCCGGCGCCCTGCTGGCGATGCAAGCAGCCAAGACGTCCGGCGCGCCCCTGCTGCCTGGTGCTCACCCGACCAGAGCTGATCACCGGCCGCAGCGGCCCGCCGGATCCTGTGCATCCGCACGCGGAGAGGAGGTGCCCGATCATGACGAACGTTCTCGCACTGCAGGAACTCGCCGAGGACACCCGCCTGGAGGGGCTGAGCACCATCAGCTTCATCGGCTGTGACACCTGATGGCTCTCAGCCATGAGAGAGGGGTGCGGGGGGCGCCACGTCGAGTGTGGTCTCTCCGCACCTTCTCCAGCCGATCGCTCTGTGAAGGACAGCAACCGTGTCTGTGGCGCCCCCCTCCCCGCCCCCTCTGAGCATCCCCCGCCTCACCCCCACCCGCCTTCTCCTGTCGGAGGTACGGGTGTATCCCGGGCGGGTGATCGGCGTGGCGGCAGCGTGCTGCGCCACCGCGGCGGGGGTCGGGGCCTGTCTGTTGCTGCTGCTCGGCGCGAGTCTGGCCGATCATCAGGCGGACTCGCCCGAAGCGGCCGCCGCCCAAGGCGCTCAGCAGATCATGGGGCTGCTGATGTCCATGCTGCTGATGTGCGCGGTCCTGGTCACCGGCTCCACCGTCTCGCTGTGGACGGGACAGCGGCTGCGCCAGTTCGCCGTCCTCAGGGCCCTGGGGACCACCGCCGCCCGGCTGCGGCTGATGGTGGCCGCGGACGTGGCACGCCTGGCCCTGGTCTCGGCGGCCGTCGGTGCCGCAGCCGGAGCCCTGCCGCTCGCAGTGCTCGGCCGTCACTTGCTGATCGAGCAGCAGATGTGGCCCGCCGGCACCTCGCTGCCGCCGCCCGTCCAGATATGGGGCGTCTGCGCCGCCGTGTGCCTGGCGACCGGCGGCATCGGCGTACTTGCCGCGCTGCTGAGCGTGCGGGCCGCAGGACGGGTCAACGCGATCGACCTCCTGAAGGACCACGAGAGCGCGCCCGGACTCCAGCGGAGTCGGGCCCGGTTGATCACCGGTCTGTCCTTGGCGTTGCTGTGCGGGTCCCTGCTGCCCTATATGGTCCTCTCGTCGCTTCCGGCGAAAGTACGCGCCGGCATCCCCACAGCACTGGCCCTGCTCGTCATCCCCACTCTGGCCGTGCTGGCCCCGTGGATCATCCCGCCGCTGACCCGACCGCTGTGCGCGGTCCTGCGCGTGCTGGACCGGCGCGTGGGCGCCGTCGCCACCGCAGGCCTGCGGGCCACGCCCGCCCGCACCGCGGCCCTGGCCGTTCCCGTCCTGCTGGCCGTGGGGATCACCGCCTGCATGCTCGGCGCCGGCGCCACCCTGGGTCGCGCGACCCAGCAGGAGGTCGCATCGGCGCTCCGGGCCGACGCGGTGATCAGCGCGGAACCGGGAGTTCGGCTCCCGGCCAGTCCCGGCCCGCTCCCTGGAGCCACCGCCACCCCCGTGGTGGCCACCCAGGTCACCGTGCCCGGCCGCAAACGCAGCTCAGCGCCCAAGCCGGTCCGTGCCTGGGGCGTGGACGGACGCGTGCTGACACGCGTGCTGGACCTTTCCGCGCGGGAGGGGGACCTCACGAAGGTCGCCGAGGGCACCTTCGCCGCAGGTGCCACCTTCGCTGACGAGGCGAAGTGGAAGATCGGCCAGTCCGTCGACCTGACGCTGGCGGACGGGACGACACAGCGGTCCACCCTCGTCGCGACCTACACGCGGGACCTGGCGTTTCCCCGCATGATTCTCCCGCGCGCCACCGCCCTCGCCCACACCGCCTCCGCCGCTGCCGACCGGATCTTTTTGACCGGACCGGGCAACGCCTGGCCCGCGGCGAAAGGCCAGACCGTCGCCTCACGCGAGGAATACGCGCAGACCTTCACCCGCAGCCCCGGCGACGACCTGGCCGCCCGGCTGATCGTGGCAGTGGTCGCGGCATACGCACTGCTGGCGGCGGCCAACACCAGTGCCCTGGCGCAGCGGGACCGGGCGGCGCAGCGCGCCCACCTGCGGGCCTTGGGGCTCAGCCGGTTCCAGATGCTGCGCTGTGTGCTGTACGAGGCACTGGGCGCAGGGGCGGTCGGGGCGGTGCTCTCCGGCCTGGTAGCCGTGGTGTGCCTGGTGCCGCTGTCCGTGACGCTCAGCCTCGGTCCGCTGCCGACGGTCGACGCGCCGTGGACCGGGGGTGTACTGGCGGCTGCCGCCGTGGCCCTCGGCGTCCCCGCCGTCCTGACGGCCCACCCGCTGCTGGCCGTCCAGCGGCAGTTCGCCCGGAGAGGCCAGTGACTGCAGCGCCGCCGGGGCCGGCACTGGGCAGACCGTTCTGGCTGCTGTTCGGCGAGGAGGCCGCGTCAGCGTTCGGAACAAGCGCCTCGGTCATCGCGCTGCCGGTGGTCGCGATGCGGGCCTCCGGGGATGTCCGGCAAGCCGGGCTGGCGAGCACGGCGTTGTCCGCGGGCATTCTCCTGGCCCGTCTGCCCGCCGGAGTGTGCGCGGACCGATGCAACCGCCGGACGCTGCTGCGCTCCGGCAATCTGCTCGGCGCGGCGATCCTCGCGACTCTGGCGCTGCTCCAGTCGCAAAAAGCCCTGTGCCTGCCCGTGCTGGCGCCTGCCGCGCTCCTTTTGGGCATGGCCGGAAGTACCCTGGTCCCGGCCGAGAACGTCGCCGTCCGGACGTTCGTGCACCCCGACCCTGTCCCGAAGGCCTTGTCGTTGATGCAGGCACGCACAGCCGTGTCCATGATCGCCGGGCCGGTGGCCGGCGGCGCGCTGCTCACGGTGGAACCGGCGTGGGTCTTCACCCTCGATGCCGCCACCTACCTCCTCGCGGCAGCATGCGTGGCGGCCCTGCCACCGAGGGCAGGGTTCATCGGCGCCGGGCAGCTCACACTGAAGGCAGCCTGCGACGGCGTCCGTTTCCTGTGGCGCTCGCCGTTCCTGCGATACGCCGCGGTCAATGCCGCTGTCCTGAACCTGATCTTCAACGGTCTGTTGATCGTCATCATCACCTCGGCCGGCAGCGGAGAGCGGGCCGGTCTGGGCATCGGGTTGCAGACCGCGGCGATCGGGGCCGGGGCCCTGGGAGGTTCTCTGATCGCGGCTCCGGTGGCCCGGCGTCTGCCGGCAGCGCGCGGGATCGCGTTGTCGACCGGCGCGATCGCTGTGGCATTGACTTGCTTCGCGCTCGTGCCCGGCGGCGCGGCTGCGGCGTTCCCGCTCGCCGTCGCCTCCGCTTTCGGACCGGTGGTCACCGTCTTGCTGACCACCGCGCAGATGCGGATGACTCCGGCTGAGCTTCAGGGCCGGGTGCACAGCGGGACCAGTTTCCTCGCTCAGGCCGCCTCCCCGCTGGCCCCGACTTCCGCCGCCGTGTCCACCCATGCCTTCGGACTTCTTCCGACCGTGCTGGGAGCCGCGCTGGTGGTGGTCCTCCTCGCTCTCGTCGGCAATGTCGTCACCGCCCGCCACATCCCCGTCTCATCACCAGCCACGGCTGGACGCACCGCGGCCGGCGGAGCCGGTGCTGAGACGACCGACGCCCGCGGAACCAGCGCAACCGAGCTGCCGGGCACGGGCCAGGACACCGGAGCCGGTGATCAGAAACCAACGCTCGGAAACCAGGAATGAGGTACCGCACATGACTCCGGCACACACCCCGCCCAGCCACCCAGATGATCATCCGGCAGCCGCTGCCTACGGCCTCACCAAGGTCCACGACATGGGCGGCCACCGGGTCACGGCGTTGGACAAGGTGTCCTTGGACATCCCCCGAGGGCACTTCACCGCCATCATGGGTCCCTCGGGCTCCGGTAAATCCACCCTGTTGCATTGCCTGGCCGGGCTCGACTCCCCGTCCTCCGGCGCGGCCTGGATCGGTGAGGTGAATCTGACCGAGCTGTCGGACCGGCAGCTGACGCTGATGCGCCGGGACCGGATCGGTTTCATCTTCCAGGCGTTCCACTTGCTGCCGACCCTGACTGTCTTGGAAAACATCACCCTGCCCACGGTGATCGCCGGTAAGCGCCCGGATCCGCAATGGCTCACCGAGGTGATCGCCACGCTGGGCCTGCGGGACCGGCTGGCCCACCGGCCGCCGCAACTGTCCGGCGGGCAGCAGCAACGAGTGGCCTGTGCCCGTGCGATGCTGAGCCAGCCGGAGATCATCTTCGCGGACGAACCCACCGGGAACCTCGATTCCCGGGCAGGCGCCGAGGTGCTGCGGCTGCTTCAGGAGTCGGTCCACCGGCTCGGCCAGACCATCGTCATGGTCACGCACGACCCGGTGGCCGCCTCCTGCACCGACCGTGCGGTGTTCCTCGCCGACGGAAGGGTCGTCGACGAACTGCAGCAGCCGACGAGGGACCGGGTGCTGGCCCGTATGCGGCTGTTCGACGCCACAGGCAACCCCTGAAGCGAGCGCGGTCTCTGGGGCAGAACAGTGCGGCCAGGAGGTGGTGCCCTGTGTCGTTTTCGAGTCCGACGAGACACCGGGGAAGGAGGGGGTGCCTGGCGCCGAGCCGGCCGGCCGTCGGCCCTCACCCACCGCCAGGCTCGCAGTGCGTCGCTGGCCCGGCGCACTCCTGCGACGCTCGGCTATTCCGCTCCCAGGCGCCCGGATCGAGTTCGGCGTGGACGGTCAGCCCGGTGCGGGTGGTGGTCGCCGCGATGCTGTTCACGATGACGTCGTGGCTGGTCAGCGGGCGGCCGGGCCAGTTCATGGAGATGCGGGAGAACAGCCGGTGCTCGATCTTGTTCCGCTGCAGGCGCGCCCGGCATCGCGATGCGCTTGCTGTCGAGGACCGGCCCGGCCTGATCCCGCCGGGCGACCGGGGCGCGTCCTTCGAAGACGACGGCCGCAGCCTGGCGGACCACCGCCAAGCCGGTCGGCGGGCAGCTGCGCAGGGCGGATCGCGGCACCCGGCACCCGGCACTGCGCGCTGATAGAACGCCGGCAGCGGCAGTTCCCGGGTGTGGCTCACCGGTGCCCTGCCCCGGTGCGGCTCCGTGCAACGGTCACTGGCGTCGGGGTTCTCGTCCGGTCGTCCGGGGAGCGGTCCCGTCTTCGCGTCCCCCCGTCAGCCACTCCACTACTTCGACTGCCCGATAGGGGCCGCCGTCCGGGCTCAGATCCGCCAAGAAAGTCAGGTCTTGGCCCAAGGTGACGACCGGCGGTTCGTCGCCTCCGAGGGGATGACGCTGACCGAGCCCAACGCTGGCCAGTAGCCCGTTGCACAGGCAGAGACGGCCCTCAGTGTCGGCAGCCGAGCCGCCCTTGCGGAGGTAGGCGGCCTCCGGTTCGGCGGGGCAGCGGTAGCCGATCGTGCCCTTGGCGGTGCGGTAGGGGACGCGCAGGTAGCCGAGGTCGCACACCCGGCGACGGGCTGTTCGGACCGCGGGATCGGACAGGGTGCCTGACACCTCAGCGACCTTGAAGGGGAAGCCGGTGGGCGATGCCCTCGGATCGTTGCGTACCTTCAGCGCCCCGGCGCGAGCCCGCGTCCTCAGCACCTGGCGCAGGCCGGGCTGCAGGCCCGACTCTTCGCACAGCGCGAACGCACTGCCGACCTGCACACCGGCCGCACCCAGGGCTCGCGCCGCCGTGAGCCGTTCGGGGTGGGCGGCACCGCCCGCGAGCCAGAAGGGAAGGCCGATCCCCGCCATCTTCGCGAGATCGGGGTGATCGCGCGGTCCATAGACGGGTTCGCCTTTCGCGTCGAGTTGCAAAGCGCCGCGCGGCGGAGCACTGTGGCCGCCTGCGCGATGGGTCTCGATCACAAAACCATCGGGTACCGTGGCTTCATCGCGGGCCAAATACGAGGCCAGGAGCGGCAGTGACACGATGGCAAGCACGTTCGGTCGTCGCAACGGTCGGGCGAGAACCGCCGATGGGGTGAGGTGGGGCATCTCGGCCGTGGATGGCCTCGCGTCCGGCCGGAGCGACTCGATCCGCACATCTCGTACCTGTCGCTTGCCTTGCGTCGGCGCCGTCCCACGGCAGCCCGTCCCCGTCCTCTCGCCCCCGCCGTCGATGTCGCTACCGCACTGACAGCCCTGGCCCGCCCCGAAGCCCGTGCGTTCCAGCAGGGCGGCCGGATCGAAATAGTGGTCGTAGTCCTCCTCGGCCCCGTCGAACCTGACACGCACGGTCACCGGCTCCAGCCGCGCAAGCCGCCGTGCCAACTCAGGCACGTGCCCGGGGACGCCCGCGCCCACCAGGACCCAGTCCACCCCCGCGAGGATCGCTCCGAACATGCCGGGAGCGAGCCCCAGTTGAACCTTTTCCAGGTAATTGATCCCGACCGGTCCCTCGTGCCCCTCCTTGGCGAGCCACACCTCTACGAAATTGCCGAGCACGGTGAGCAACTCGGCCTGCTCCCCGCGCTCGACCCGCAGCATCGGCTGCGCACGAAGGCGCTCTCCCGCCGCGACACCGCCTTCGACATAGAAGCGGTCCAGGACCGCGGTTGCCAACTCCGGTACGGGAAAGGCCGCAAGGGCGCGGCGCACGTCACCGCCCGGGTCGCCGATCTGGAGCCGTCGTGTCAGAAGAGCATCGAGTGCCGTGCCCGACACGACACCAAGCTGCCCGACGGAGCTGACAGCGCGGGCCAGTCGCCAGCCGGAGACACCGACGCCCATCCCGCCCTGGATGACCTCCGGCAGTTCTCCGCCCGCTCTGACCACCGGCATACCCCACCACCTAGCTACTCGATTCCCACAACCTACGGTCCCGTAGGTTCAGTCAGAGGCCCAGTCTTGACCACCGGAGCCCGGAGACACCCCGGCGAAAGGCCCGATTTGGGGTGACCAACGGCCCCCTGGCGGGGGCTCTTGGACCCCAACCTGTTCGTTACTGAACGTCGCGCCCTGCCGCAGCCAATTCGCCTACACCCTCGACCCGGGGATGCCGGGCGGCCAGGACCTGGGCCGCGGGGGCCGATACCGAGGGGGACCTGGTAGGTGCGGTGAAATCGCTGCGTCAGGCTGCCCCCAGCCTGACGCTCACGGCTGCCTACCAACGTGTCAAGGACGTCGCAGACCACGCGGCCTCAGGAGGTCTTGCAGAATGATCTTCGTGTGGCACGGTGGAGGGGACGGTGATGTCGTTCCTCGGGGTGAGGGTGACTCGGCGGGAGCCATGGGAGGTCAGCGACGAACTGTGGGCAGTGATCGAACCGCTGCTGCCCAGGCGCGAACGCCGCTACCGGTACCCGGGCCGCAAACGGATCGATGACCGCAAGACATTGCAGGGCATTCTGTCCGTGCTCCACACCGGCATCCAAAGGGAGTACCTGCCGCAGGAACCGGGCTTCGGGGCAGACCCCACGTGCTGGCGCCGCCTGGCCGTGTGGCAGCAGGCCGGTGTGTGGGCCCAGTTGCAACACGTTCTCCTGGACCGGTTACGGGCCGCGAACCGGCTGGACTTCTCCCGCGCCGCGATCGACTCCTCGCGCGTGCCGGCCAAGCGGGGGCGAAGCCGCCCCAAAGTCTGCCCGAGTCCGGTTGACCGAGGGCGGCCGGGCTCCAAGCACCATGTGCTGACCGACGGCGGCACTGTGCGGCGGGTCTCGCTCACCGGCGGCCATCGCAACGACGTGACACAGCTCCTGCCGCTGATCGACACCGTGCCGCCCGTCCGGGGCCGCCGCGGACGACCGCGCCGCAAACCCCGGGCGCTGTATGCCGACCGCGGCTACGACCACGGGATCTACCGCCGCCGACTGCGCCGGCGGAACATCGTTTTCAGGATTGCTCACCGCGGGCAGGCACACGGCTCGGGACCGGGCCGTATCCGGTGGGTCGCCGAAGCCGCCATCGCCCACCTCCACGGCCCCCGCCGACTGCGAGTCCGCTGGGAAACACACGACGACATGCACGACGCCTTCCTCCAGCTCGCGGGTGCACCAACGGATCGGGTGTGCGCCGGGGCTGAGCGGCATCGGGGAGTTCTTCTCGACCGTACTGACCCTCGGCCTCCCGACCTGGCTCACCGGCCGGCTGCACCTCGGTGCCGGGACGTACGCGGTGGTGCTGGCGGCGATGGGCATCGGTCGGTGGTGGGCAACCTGCTGACCGGGAATGTGGCCCTGCCGGGCCGCTTCCCGGGCGGATACTGCCTGGTGTGGGCGGTGCGAGGGGTGCTGCTGGCCGCGTTCGGCCTCAGCAGCAGCCTGCTGGAAGCGGCGGCCATCGCCACGACGGCGAGCACTCTGGTACCGCTGACCTCGATCAGCCTGAACACGGAGATCGACTACCTGCCGGGGCCGGAGCGGCTGCGGGTGTTCACCACCGACTCCGCTTTGCTCGTCCAGCGGACGCCGCCAGGCGTCGGCATCGTAAGCGTAATGGACGACGGGCAGACGGGCGCCGCTGGTCAGCGTGAGGTTGTTTACGCTGCAGCCGGACAGTGCACCGGGGCGGGGGTCGTTGACCGTGAAAGCGAGCAGCCCGCCGGGGCGGAGCCGGTTGCGGATCACGGGCAGGGACTGGGTGGGGTCGGCGTACCAGAGGGCGCCCTAGATGGAGAAGCAGGCGTTCAGCCAGGGCAGTGCGGCCAGACGGTGACGGCGTCGCCGATGCGCCAGAACAGGGTGGGCAGGTGTCCGTAGCGGGCGCGGGCCTGGGCGATGCGATGTGCGGCGACATCGATGCCAATGGCGAGCGCGGCTCCGTGGGCGGCGGCGTGGGCGATGTGTTCGCCGGTGCCGCAGCCCAGTTCCGCGACGCGCAGCCCGGCGAGGTCGCCGATCCAGGCGAAGTCGCCGACCCCACACCGGATGCGCGCACGGCACCGAACTTCCTTTAGCGCCTGCTTCTCGCCGTCGCCTGGCGTGTGCAGCGACGGTTCTGGTGTCGATGCCCAAGGAGGTTTCCCGTGGCCGCGGCCCGGTGTGTCTCCCCAAACGGTCACTGCGACAACGCATAAGCCACAAACGACATCACGATGACAGAAAAGACCGCGAACACGGTGTACCGCGCCGGGACATCGTACTTCTCCCGCTTCACCCCCCGGCCGATCTCCTCGGCGTACTGGTGCATGAGCTTTCGTGACGGGAAGAGGCCGACCGTGATGCCGAACCAGGCGAAGGAGTACAGCACCAGCATGTGCCGTGACGACCAGTGCTGGTACTGGAGTTGCCCGACCAGCACCATGCCCAGGCAGCAGGCGACGGAGACGGCCGGGAAGACGGTTCTCGCTTTGCGGCCCGGTATCCACTTGGCCATGGCGAAACTGAAGACGAACGTGGCCGCGGCCGCCATGAGTAACAGGTAGGCCAGGGGCAGGGATACGAGCATGGGGTGATCCTTTCGGCACGCGAGGCGCGGGGGCCGGCGACCCGTACGAGTCGTCGGCCCCCGCGGCCTGCCGTGCGTGGACCGGGTCAGAATCCCAGCGATCCCAGCAGGCCGGTGACCGGCGATACAAGGTCGTGTCCGAACTGCGTAATCTTCGTCACGACCCTACTGCCGCCGGCGGCGCCGATCCACTTCGACTGCCCGAAGGTGATCAGGCCCAGAGCCGCGCTGCCGGCGGAGGCCCAGAACTCGCCGCTGTTGAAGCCGTGCTCGATGCCGGTGAACAGCGAGCTGATCCCGCCGAGCGCCACGGAGGCGATGGCGAGGCCGCCCGCGATGGGTTCGAGGATGGGCGCGGCGGGCGGGAAGATCAGACCGGCGAGGCCCAGTCCGGCCGAGAGGAAACCGGTGCCGATGCTGGCCCAGTTGGTGGCGTTCGCCCACCACCCGGCATCCCGCCACCAGGGGGTGTCATCGCCCTTGACCTGGTCGTTGTCGGGCGTGTCGATCGGGTTCTTGCCGCTCTCCCTGGCCTTCCTCGCGGCCTCGGCCGCGGCTTTGGCCGCCGCGGCGATCTCGGCCTGGCGCTTGGCCGCGGCGATCGAGCGGGCCTGGCTCGCGGCGACCGCCGCCGTCCTGGCGTCCTTGCCCGCCTGGACGGCGGAGGCGCGGGCGCTGTTGGCCGAGGCCTGCGCGCTGTTGGCCGAGGCCGTCGCGCGGCGCGCCGCGCTCAGCGCGCGGTTGGCGGAGAAGTTCGCCGACCGCGCCGCCGACCGGGCGGTGGCGGCCGCCTTCTTCGCCTCGTTCGCCGAGGCCTGTGCGGCGGCGGCCGACTTGTCGGCGGCGTCCGCGTTGTCCTTCGCCTCCTTCGCGTACGACGCCGCGCGGTCGGACGACTTCTTGGCCTTGTCCGCCCACTCCAGCGCGTCCTGCGCCGCGTTGCGGGCCTTGGCCGCCGCCTCCTGAGCGCGCGCCGCGACCTCCTGCGCCTTGTGGGCGATCTTCGCGGCCGCGGCGATCGCGCCCCGGATGGCGGCGATGTGGGTGGCGGAGTCGTGGTCGAGCTGGGCGGTCTTGTACTGCACCGAGGCGACGAAGTTACGGCGTATCCACGCGGGCCCTTCCATCGCGGCCTCCGCGTGGGCCTTGGTGTACGGGCCCGCCTTGGCCAGGATGGACGCGGTCGCCACCGCGTCGTCCTCCTTCAGCGCCTCCTGGTACGCGGAGTTGAAGAAGGTGTGCAGCGCCTTGGGCGAGCCGTCGTCGAGCGCGGCGGTGACCGCGCGCCGTACGGCGGTGCCGGGCTCGGTGGTCAGGATCCGGGAGATCTGGACGCGGTTGTCGTCCGCGGCCGCCTGGATGGCACCGGATTCCAGGAACGCGGTGGGGGCGTCCGAGGCGTCGCTCTCCAGTGCCTTCTGCGCCGCTTCGGCGATGGTCGGGCTGGAGATCTGGGCCAGGTAGAGAACGGTCTCGCGGTCGTCCTGCCCCTGTGCGACGGCCCGGTCGGTGTCGATCCAGGCGTGCACGTCGGCGTCGGTGCCCGCGAGGGCGAACCGGGCCGCCTCCCTGCTCCACGTCCCGTGCGAGTTGCTCAGGGCGATGGCGGCCTGGCGGCCCACCGTGGCGGCCAGGGCGAGGTCACCGGCCTTCAGCGCCGCGTCGGCCCGGGCGATGAGGTCCTTGGTGGCCTGGTCGGTCTGTTCCGCCTGCGATCGCTTCTCCGCGAGTTCGGCCCGCTCCTGCTCCTCGATCTGCGCCAGCAGCCGGGCTTCCTCCCTGGCCTGCTTCGCGTCCTCGTCCAGGCGCTGCCACTCGGCCTCGCGGGCCTTCTTCTCCACCTCGATGGCTTCGGTGACGGCCGCGGTGGCGTTGTTGGCGGCCTTGGTGGCCTCGTTCGCGAACTCCTGCGACTTCTTCGCGTACTCGACGGCCTGCCCCGCGTACTTGGCCGCCCACTCGGCGGCCTCGGCGGACTTCTCCGCGTGATCGGCGGCGGAGTTCGCCGCGTCACGAGCGGCCCGGGCCGCCTTGGCGGAGGCGTTGGCCAGCGCTTGGGCGGTGCCGGCGGCGTTGGTGGCGATGGCGGCGTTCGCGTTGGCGATGCCCGCCTGGCGCTTGGCCTCGGCGGCCTCGGCGCGCGCCTTGCCCGCCGCGGCGGCGGCCGTGGCGGCGCTGGAGGCGGCGGAGGCGGCGTTGCGGGCCGCGGACGCGGCGGCGCTGCCGGCGGAGGCGGCCTGCGCGGACGCGGCGGCGGCGTGGTCGGCGGCCTTCGCGGCCGTACGGGCCTTGGCCGCGGCGTTACGCGCGGCGACCGCCGCGTTCTTCGCGGCGGATGCCTGCGAGGCGTTCTTGGAGGCGGCGATGGCCGAGTGGTAGGCGTGGGCGGCGGCGCTGCCCGCGGTGGCGGCCGCCTGGCTCGCGGCGGTGGCGGCGTAGGCGGCCCGCCGGGATGCGGCGACGGCGGCGTGCGAGGCGCGGATCGCGGTACGGGCCGCGTCCGCGGCGCCCTTGGCGGCACTGGCCGCCTTCCGGGCCGCCTTGCCGGACTTGACCACGTCCTCCTGGGCGGCCGCGGCCTCGGTCGCCGCCTTCTGGGCGGCCTCCTTCGCCTTCTCGGCCGCCGTGACGGCACGGGCGGAGGCCTCTTCGGCGAGCTTGGTCTGGGCGTCGGCCCGCTTGCCCTCGCGCTCGACGACCGCGACGAGTTCCTCGATCGTGGCGGACTCCTGGTCACGGGCGCGCGCGATGTGCTGGCCGGTGTCCAGGAACCATTCGAGGTCCTGGGCGGAGCCGTCGAGGGCTCGGGAGGCGTACTTCTTCACCTCCGGCCCCGCTCCGACCAGCAGCTTCGACACCTCCACGCGCAGGTCCTCCTGGCGCGCGGTGTACTGGCCTCCCGTCAGGAAGGTCTCCAGGGACGACTGGGTGCCGGCGTCGAGGGCGAGGCCGGCTTCCCGGCGCACGGCCTTGTCGCCGGTCGCCATCACGGTCGAGGTGGCCACCCGCAGGTCTTCGAGGACGGCGGGCTTGAACCCGCCCTGGAGGAAGGCCGCGATGGCCGAATCGCCGCCCTCGATCGCCGCGACGGCTTCGCGGCGGATGCCCTTTCCGGCGCCGGCCAGGGCGGTCATGATCGCGACCCGGTTGTCCTCCACCGTCACCCTGGGCAGTTCCTCGGCCAGGAAGGTCCGGATGTCGGCGTCGGTCCCCACAAGGGCCCGCTCGGCCGCCGCGCGGGTGGCCTTGCCGCCCGTCATCCACGCCTTGACGGCCTTGGCCCGGTCGGTGTCGGGCAGGGCGAACGGATCGTCGCCGGTGCCGCCGTCCGCGGGAGCCGCCGCCGGAACCGCCGCGGCGGAGACGGGGCTGAGGACGAGGCTCGATGTGGCGGCGACTGCGCCGGTGGCCGCTAAAGCGGTGAGGACGCGTCGTCTGCTCCAGTAGGTGGTGTCCAAGGTGGTCCCATCTGACGGCGCCCGGCGGCAGGACGCGGGCGGGCGGTGTGCCGCCGGACATGCTCACGTTGTGGTGGTCGGCACGCGTATGTCCGGTCATGGCGCCGGAAGTTGAGCGATGCCAGGACAGAGCGTGCCTCGTGACGATAGGCAAGTAAAGGTGATGTTGGCTATCTGTGTGCATGAAGTAAAGACGTGAGAAGGGATACAAAGCAGCTATGTACATGACTAGCTGCATTTGTCCGAATCTTTCCCGTGGTTTGCGGCACGGAGGCGTGATTCAATCTGGCCGTCTCCGTGCCCGTACCAGCACCGCACGTGACGCAGCCCGTCCCGGACGGGCGGGCGCGGCTCAGCTCACCTTCACCAAGGGACCTCGTATGAAGCTCGCACGGCGGATCATCGCCACGGGTGCGGCGGCAGCGGCCTGTGCGGCTGCCGTCAGCACCACCTCCACGTCCTGCTTAATCCCGGCCATGGCGACGGTCGCCGACGGCGAACCCGGTTACGCGATCGAGGACTTCGCCTACCCGGGCGCGGACAAGATCAAGGCGGAGAAGGGGATCACCCTCAAGCGCGGCGACGGCCAGATCCTCCTGGCCGAGTGCGGCAGCTCCCCGGGCCTGATGGAGATCTGGTCGCGGAAGAACGACAAGACCTGCTTCGAGGTCACCGGCGCCGCCGGCTACCTCGCGCTGGAGATCCCGGCCGTCTTCTCGGTCAAGGGCAGCGCCGACCAGGCGGCGGACATCACGCTCACCGCGCCGGACGGCAAGAAACAGGAGGTGAAGGTCCCGAAGAACGAGTGGACGCCGGTCGGCGAGTCCACCGATCCGCAGACCCGCGAGCACACGCTGGTCGAGATCTCCGTCGGCCGCTACCAGCCCGCCCCGCTGACCGGCGACCCGGCCCGCCCCTGGCTGACCCGGATCACCGTGAACACGCCGGGCCAGGAAGGCGGCCGCAGCTGCAGCGGAGCCCTCGTCGACCGCACCTGGGTGCTGACCGCGGCCAGCTGCTTCACCGACGACCCGGCCAAGGCGCTGCGGGCCCCGGCCGCCCCCACACCGTCCGCGACGGCCGCCTTCGCCGGCCGGGCCCCAGTGAAGATCAACTACCTGATACCCCGAGGTGACCGGGACGTCCTGCTCGCCCGCCTGGAGACCCCGGTCACCGACATCACCCCCGCCACCCTCGCCGGCGGCCCCTCGGCCGACGGAGCCGCGCTGGTCGCCGCCGGGTACGGCCGTACCGACACCGCGTGGCTGCCCAAGAGCCCGCACACCTCCGGCGTGACCCGCGGCAGCGCCACCGCTACCACCCTCGCGCTGACCGGCGGCCGGATCTGCAAGGGCGACACCGGCGGACCGGTCCTCGACGCCGACGGAAGCATCACAGCGGTGCAGAGCCGGGCGGACCACGCCGGCTGCCTGGGCCAGACCGGGCAGGGCGACAGCGCGGTCGCGGCGCGTACCGACAACATCGTGCCCTGGCTCGACGGCAGCACCTTCAGCGGCAAGGCACGGTTCGGCCTGGACGAGAAGGCCGGCGCACGCCGGGTCCTGGGCGGCGCCGCCCAGGAGTTCATCGCACGGCCGGCCGGCGGAGCGGAACTGGGCGTCCCCGGCAGGAACGGTACGGCGCTCCAGCTCAACGGCACCTCGGCGTACGCGGCCACGTCCGGCCCCGTGGTGGACACCACGAAGTCGTTCTCGGTGTCGGCCTGGGTCAAGCTCGGCGACAAGGACCGCAACTACACGTTCCTGTCGCAGGCCGGGAACCACGCCAGCGGCTTCCAGCTCTACTACTCCAAGACCTACGACAAGTGGGTCTTCAACCGCCACGCCAAGGACGCCGACGACACCGCGATCATCCGCGCGTCGAGCAAGGACGTCGCGCAGCCGGGCACCTGGACGCACTTGGCCGGTTCCTACGACGCGGCGAAGAAGACGGTGTCGCTGTTCGTGAACGGCAAGCTCCAGGAGTCGACGGCATTCACCACGCCGTGGCGGGCCGGCGGCGGCCTGCAGATCGGCCGGCTGCACTACAAGAGCGCCTGGCAGGAGAACGCCCTGGGCGCCGTCGACGACGTACGGGTGATCCAGTCGCCGCTCACGGCGGCCGACGCCGCTTCGGTCTCCGAGGGTGACACCCCGGCCCACCTCCAGGAACTGGCCGCCTTCCCGCTGGACGAGAAGTCCGGCAGCGCGAGCATCAGCGGCGGCAAGGGCGCGGGCCCCGTCGCCACGGTGGCCGGCGGCGGCGCCGAACTGGGCGTGCCCGGCAAGGTGGGTACGGCGCTGCACCTGAACGGCACGACGGCCTACGCGGCCACGTCCGGCCCCATGGTGGACACCACGAAGTCCTTCACCGTCTCGGCCTGGGTCAAGCTGGACGACAAGGACCGCAACTACACGTTCCTGTCACAGGCCGGGAACCACGCCAGCGGCTTCCAGCTCTACTACTCCAAGACCTACGACAAATGGGTCTTCAACCGCCACGCCAAGGACGCCGACGAAACCGCGATCATCCGCTCCACCAGCACGGACGTGGCACAGGCCGGAGTCTGGACCCAGCTGACCGGCGTCTACGACGCCGCGGCCAAGAAAATCCAGCTCTTCGTCAACGGTAAGCCCCAGCCGGCCACCGAATTCACCACGCCGTGGCGCGCCGCCGGAGCCCTCCAGATCGGCCGGCTGCACTACAAGAGCGCCTGGCTGGAGAACGCCGCCGGGACCATCGACAACCTGCGGGTCTGGGACCGGGCCGTCGACGCGGCCGAAAGCGTCAACGACGGCATCAGGGTGACCGGCTGACCGTCACCGTCCCCCGCTTTCCCACCGGGACCCGGCCCGTCGTTCGCGCGCGGGCCGGGGCCCTTTTCTCCATCGGCGAGTGAGTACGCACGTCCCGCGTGCCCGGTCGGTCCAAGAGTGAGGCATCGAAATGAAACCGCGCGGCAGAATCGTGCTGCCATCCCTCCTGATATCCACCCTCCTGGCCGCACTCGGCGTGGCCACGACCAACGGTCTGTTCACATCGCCACCGGAAGCCTGGGCCTCCGGGAGGAACGTACTGACGCAGAAGGCGGCTTTCGGCCTGGACGAGGAGGCCGGCGCGCGCCGCGTCCTGGGCGGTACCGCCCAGGAATTCACCGCACGGCCGACCGGCGGCGCCGAACTGGGCGTCGCGGGCAAGAACGGTACGGCGCTGCACCTGAACGGCACGACGGCCTACGCCGCCACGACCGGACCGGTGGCGGACACCACGAAGTCCTTCTCCGTCTCGGCCTGGGTCAAGCTCGGCGACAAGACCGGTAACTACACGTTCCTTTCCCAGTCCGGAAACCACGCCAGCGGCTTCCAGCTCTACTACTCCAAAACCTACGACAAGTGGGTCTTCAACCGGCACACCAAGGATTCCGACGACACCCAGATCGTCCGCGCGATGAGCAAGGACGCCGCCCGGACGGACGCCTGGACGCACCTGACCGGTTCCTACGACGCGGCGAAGAAGACGGTGTCGCTGTTCGTGAACGGCAAGCTCCAGGAGTCGACGGCATTCACCACGCCGTGGCGGGCCTCCGGTGGCCTGCAATTCGGCCGAGTTCTCTACAAGAGCTCCTGGCAGGAGAACGCCCAGGGCCTCATTGACGACGTACGGGTGATCCAGTCACCGCTCACGGCGGCCGACGCCGCTTCGGTCTCCGCAGGTGACACCCCGGCCCACCTCCAGGAACTGGCCGCCTTCTCCCTGGACGAGAAGTCCGGCAGCGCGAGCATCAGCGGCGGCAAGGGCGCGGGACCCGTCGCCACGCTGGCGGGTGAAGGCGCCGAACTGGGCGTCGCGGGCAAGAACGGTACGGCGCTGCACCTGAACGGCACAACGGCCTACGCCGCCACGTCCGGCCCCATGGTGGACACCACGAAGTCCTTCTCCGTCTCGGCCTGGGTCAAGCTGGACGACAAGAACCGCAACCACACATTCCTTTCCCAGTCCGGAAACCACGCCAGCGGCTTCCAGCTCTACTACTCCAAGTCCTACGACAAATGGGTCTTCAACCGCCATGTCAAGGACACCGACGACACCCAGATCGTCCGCTCCACCAGCACCGAGGCGGCACAGGCCGGAGTCTGGACCCAGCTGACCGGCGTCTACGACGCCGCGGCGAAGCAGATCCAGCTCTTCGTCAACGGTAAGCCTCAGCCGGCCACCGAATTCACCACGCCGTGGCGCGCCGCCGGAGCCCTCCAGATCGGCCGGCTGCACTACAAGAGCGCCTGGCAGGAGCACTTCGCCGGCACCATCGACGACATCCGGATATCCGGGCAGGAATCCGCCGCCCACTGCTCCCGCACCGAAACGGTCGGCCACCGCGGCGCGCCCAAGCTCGCCCCGGAGAACACCCTCGCCTCGCTGGAGGCGGCCGCCGACCACGGCGCGGAATGGGTCGAGACCGACGTGCAGTTCACCAAGGACGGCCAGGCGGTCATCATGCACGACCCGACCGTCGACAGGATGACCGACGGAACGGGCCGCATCGACCAGCTCACCGCGGACCAGATATCCAGACTGACCGTGAAGGGCGGAGGCCGGGTCCCCACCCTGGAACAGGTTCTGGCTTCCCTCAAGCAGAGGTCTGCACGCCTCCTCCTGGAAATCAAGGGACCCCAGTCCCCTGCTCACGTCGAAAAGACCCTCGAACTCGTCACCGAGGCCGGAATGGCCGAGCGCACGATGATCCAGTCCTTCGACGAGGACGTGGTACGCAACGCCGCCGCCTCCGCCCACAAGATGAAGGTCGCCCTCCTCCGCGACAAACTCGACCCGGACCCGGTCGCCACGGCCCGCAAGTTCTCCCTCACGGCCTACTCGATCGCCTACAAGGGCCTGTCGGCCCGCCCCACCGCCCTCGACCAGCTCAAGGCCGCCGGCATCGACGTCTTCGTCTGGACCGTCGACCGCGAATCCGACTGGGAGACCGCGACGACCTGGGGCGTCGACGGCATCATCACCAACCGCCCGGACGTACTCCTCCAATGGCGCAAGTCCAACTGCACGGAGCCGTCCCCCACACACTGAAGGACACACGCCCGGTGACAAAGCGCCCGCACAAGGCCTGAACACTCCTTCCCGAAAAGTGCTTCAAGCCCTGTACCGCCGTCCCCTCCTCACCCCGCGCACAGCGGACGGGAGGGGGCGGCGGTATGACTCAGAGGGTGCGCCGAACGTCAGGAGCCGACCGGGCCATTCCCTTACGGGCAGGCGTTTGGCGAGCGGGGAGACGCTGCCGCGCCAGCTCGCTGCGCGCGGGCCCGAATGCCTATGTCCGGCCCTGACCTGTGGTGGCGGCGTCGACACCCGCGCATCCTCACCGGAGGCCTCGGGCGTTCGCTCAGCTCGGTCGGTGCCCCGGCACCGACCTTGAGCAGCATGCCCTCAGCCTCGCGCCGCGGTGGGCACCCTACGGCCGGCCTTCTCCACGTAGTCAATCATCGCGGTGCCCCAGCTCAGGCAGATCTCCCCCGTCAACTCCGGCGCCCGCCCCGGCCCCTGGTCCCGCTCCCCCCTCGGTCATGCCGCACACCGTAACTGCCGGTTCCCGACCGTTGCTCTGTACCTACGGGCTTGTCTGTACCTACGGGCTTGAGGACTCCGGGACCTTCGAAGACCGCGACGCGCACAGCCCTCGACCTCTTCCTGAAGGACAAGCGCCCCTGCACGGGCCCGGGCCCCGAGGAAGCGGGGGGCATCGACCAGACGCCGGGTGGGAGGCCAGCACCGGACTTCCTCGGGCGCCTGCTCCTCTCTGCCCAGCGACGCATCGACCCTGCCGCGCCGCCGAACCGGTCAACGCCTGCGCTGCACAAGAATCACACAGAGTCCTCCCAGCAGGACGCCGACGATGCCAGCCACGAGGAGAATCGTCAGCACCGCACCGTCCTCACGTAGGGTCGATCACTCCCATCGCCTGCCTTTCGTCGTAGACCAGGCACCAGATCAGCCATGGAGCGGCTCGCGGAGCATCATGGTGTAGACCGGGGCGTCGGCGAAGGGCCGCTGGTCACCGAGAGCGCGGTAGCCCCACTGCTCATAGCGTTGCCGGACCGCCGGATGCGCGGCGTTGACCAGCAGCGTGGCCCGTTGCTCCGGCCGGTCGTGCAGGAGCCGTTCATGGAGGCGGTGTGCCTCGCCGGTACCGCGCCAGGGGCGGCGGACCATCACCTCGAAGACAGCGAAGGTACGCCGGCCGTCTTCGCGCGTGAAGTCGCCCGGCAGTGGATCGGCGGCGGAGTTCCACCAGGCGGAACCGGTCGGCAGCGGGGCACCGAAGGCGTACCCGGTCACCCCTCCCCCGTTGTCTCCCGTGCGGCCGAGGACAGCGCTCCAGCCGTCCAGGGAGGCGTACATGTCGGCGCGCTCGGCGAACCGGTCCACGTTGTGAAACACCTGACCCTCATCGGCATAGATTTCTCGGTAGACGTCGAGCAGCAGGCTGCGGACCTCGCGGTACCGGTCGGCGCGGACCAGCTGCAGCAGGCTCTCGGACACGGCGCTCATCTCCTACCAGGGGTGCGGGCCGATGCGGTGCAGCCAGTCGGCGGCGGTCGGCTCGTACGGTGCGAGGGCGGACAGGCGGGTGCGGAACTGGCCGAGCAGGATGCGGATGCGCGCGGAGGCCGGGGCCGGCCCGGCCAGGGCGAGGGCCTGGTCAGCGGTGGCGCATGCCTGCTCGATGTTGCGCTGAGCGGCCTGGGCCAGAGCGAGCGTGACGGTGTAGTAGACGCGGTTGCGGACCAGGTCGGGGCGCAACTGGGCCAGCGCGTGGTGGGCGCGGTATTCGGCGAGGTCGTACTGCCCGAGGCGCTGGTGGAAGACGGAGGCCAGGCCGTGGAGTTCGGCCGCGTCGAAGAAGCGCAGCCAGCCCGGGCGCCAGGCGGTGGTGTCGGCGCGGGTGAAGGACCGCTCGGCGTAGCCCAGGGAGCGCAGGACGGATTGACGGTTGCCGGTGCGGGCGTGGCAGGAGGCGGTGCGGGCGTGGGCGAGGGAGGCGTAGAGCGGGTCGCGGGCGGCGGCGCGGGAGGTGCGGGCGGCTTCGGCGGCGGCGAGCGCGTCGCTGTACCGGTCCTGCTGCGTGGCGAGCATGCTGATGTTGTGCCAGGCGCGCAGTTCGGCGTCCGCGTCGTGCGCCATTCCGGCCAGGGCGAGCGCCCGGTGCAGGTAGGCGGCGGCCCGGGCAGGGCTGCGGGTGTCGATCGCCGCCCAGGCCGCCGTGGTGGTCGCATCCGCGGCCAGCGCGTACAGCGCACCGCGGGCCCGGGATGAGGCCACCGTGCGGCGCAGCAGTTCCTGCGCCTGGTCGGCGCGGCGCAGCGCCGCATTCTCCAGGCCGCGGCTGCCGCCGTGCGCATCGTCCTGGTGGGCCAGGGCGTCAATCCGTGCGCGCAGGCGCCGGACGTCGCTCATGCCGACCGCGGCGCTCCTCGGCAGGGCGGCGCCACCGGCCGCGGTCACAAAGCGGCGTCGGCGCACCTCGTCCTCCTCCCCGTCAGCGGTACGGGGAACGAACCCCAAGCCGGTCGCCGACCGGCCGGTCACCATCTGCAGGGCCTGGCGTTGGCGGGCCTGCGGCCATGGAGTCTCTCCGGACAGCCAGCGAAAGACGGTCCGGTCGCTGACGCGGCCGCGCCGGCCGGTGAGCTGTTCCAGGGCCGCATTGACCCGGTCGGCCAGCTCGACCGTGGTGAAGCCGTGTTGGTCCATCCAGCTGCCGAGCGCCCGGTTTCTCACCCGCTCCATGAGGCCACGGTAGGGCGCCGGCCGCCCCTACTCGGGTAAAGGGCGGGTCAACTTGTCAGGGTGCCGACGGGGCGAGAGGGCAGTGGTTCGTCATGGTCCGCACGCCCGGCGCGGCGTTGTCTGGGCGTAAGCCGTTCCGGAACGCTCCGGTCCCCGCCGTACGCCGGAACGGGCACCGCACACGAAAAGGCAGCGCACATGGACCAGCAGCACATTCTGTACGACCCCGAGGGACTCTGGGAGCAGGCGCTGCCGCTCGACCGCGAACCGTACCTCTCGCTGGTCACAGCCGTCCTGGCCTGGACGGGCCCGGAGCCGGTGCTCCAGCCCCGCGACTATGAGCAGCTCAACCTGCAGCTGACCGGGCACGCCCGGGCCGTGGCCGGCGACGTCCAGCGGCGCTGCGCCGCACTGCCCAAGAACAGCAAGGCGCGGGCCCTGGCGGAGGTCGTCCTCGGCGAAGCCGAACGCCGCCTGGCAGCGCGGCCGGACGCCACAGTCGCCTGTGTGCAAAACCGTGCCCGCCTCGTACGGGCACTGTACGAACGCCTCGACCACCTGAAGGCTGCCGAACGGCCTGCCCCCGCCACTACAGCGCCCTGAGGAAGCGCTCCAAAACCGCCGCCCGGCGGTACCACCCCATGCCCCCGGGCGGTACGAAGCCCCGGCGCCGCACCGCCTGCGGCCGCCGGGCTTCCGTCGGCGCGATCCCGCCCGGAGACAAGCACAGCCCGATAGGTTCCGGACCAAGCCACTGGGCACGGAGGACCGCATTGCCGACGACATCACCCGCGGCAACGAAACGTGATGACGGCGGTGTCGACCATCGCGTTGAGTGTGCTGCCGCAGATCGACGGCGGGAGGCGCTCGCGGAACTGTCCCGCTTCCGGGCGGCCTTCTACGGGTGCCTTCTGCGCGGGCGGATGCGTTCTTCGCGCTGGCCGACGCGCTGTTACGTGCGGACAGCTCGACGCGGACGCCGGTGGAGTTGTCGTTGCTCGCTGAACACCAGCGCGGTTATGGCTTGCTGTACGGCGCCCTGAACTACCTGGAACACATCTTCCGCCTGTGCAAGCGGCCCCTCGGCCGGACGGGGCCGCGGCTTCGTGACCGGCCCACAGGCGGCGGACCGGTGGACCTGGCTCATCACCGTCGCGCACACCCGGCTCCCCCTCCCCGGACCGCTCCCGGTCGGCCGGCACAAGCCCGGGGACAAGACCACGCGTCCCAGCAAGAGGCTGACACCGACTCGCGTCCGGCGCGGGTTCCGGCACATCCGTCCGCACTCCGCGTGTCCGGCTCGTGCACCGAAACCCAGCCGCCCCGGCCCCGGACGCCCACCCGGCACCAGAAACCGGCACTCCATCACCCGCTACGACGTCGGCAAGCCCCTCGGATGCCCCGCGACCCTCATCAAACGTGACCGCCGAGGATAGAGAACAAGCTCAGGAGCTGTCACCGCTGCGGCTTCGGTCACCCCACCGGATCCCACCGGCCGCTTTCCGGCCATCCCTCGCGGTCGCATCGCCGCACAGGACCTGGGCAGGTTGCCGGTACCCCACGAGCGTGTGGCCGCGGCCGACATGGGTTGCCAGGCCAATCAGAACCGCGCGGCCCTGTATCCCGTGTACCGCGTAGTGCTCGATCCTGGAGGCGAGCGCCCGGGCTGCCCCTCAAGGCCGGGCTCACCACAGGATCCAAGCGCCTTCGAAGGGTGTGTGGCGCTCTCGCCGAGGCGCACCACGCGCCCGCCCGGCATGAACCACTCCGCCGAGCCGACCGTGCGACGACGTCAGGTGCCGGGCTGCCCGCTCGGCTTTCCCGGATGACCACATCGGAACGTACCGTTAGCCCGCCTTCGGCGGGTCGCCTACTGTCTTGGGCCCGACCAGCCTATGGAAAGGCCAGGTGGTTTCGTTGTCCTCGGCACCGCCCTCTCCGAGTAGTGACCCGAGCCCAACGGGTTCCGGACCAGTGCCTTCTCCCCGGCATCGGTCACGCCTGCGCCGGGCACGGGAGTGGTTCGGCGGACTGACCGAGGCCAGCAAAGTCGCCCTTGTCGCAGCGGTGATCACGACTGTCGGTGGAGGGGCGTTCGGTGTGGTCAGCGCCGCCACTACCGCGTTGGGCGGCAGCGGGAGCGGCAGCACCGGCAGCGATGGAACGCCGCAGAAAGCGGCTCCTGTCGAAACATCTTCCAGGCGCAGCACGCCTGGTGGTCGGCCGGATACATCGGACACCAGCCGGGCCACCCCGACCGCCGAGTGCGAGGTCCGCTCCAAGGTCCTGTACTGCACAGGCAACAAGGCCGGGGGCAAGTTGTACCGCCAGCGCGACTACCGTTCCGAAGTTGTCCATACACTCACCGGTACCTCCAGCCGGTATTCATGCTGGGGGCATGGAGCTCCCCACAGCGGAGGCAACGACATCTGGTACTGGACGCACTTCGAGGACGAGGACTACTGGGGCAATGTTCCGGCGGTGGACGTGAGCACGAATCAGGACCCCGCCCCCGGCCTGCCTATGTGCTCGTAACACCCGTGCTTCAGGGGCACCGCCCTCGCCGCCCCACCGGCCCGTGCCTTCCAGCCGGGGCCCGTACAGCGCCCGGCCGCCGGCGCCGGATTGTCCGGTCTCCGCCATCAGCGCGGCACCCCTGGCGGTCTCCCCCGCTGTCCAGCCGGTGATGCCGAACAGCAGCCGGACCAGACGCTCGGTGCCTTCGCGCTCACCAGCAGCGGCTCTAGGACAATGTCCGGCGGTGCCCGCCTGCGGCTGATCGCCTCCGGCTGAAGCAACGGGGCAGCCGCCCGGCTGCCTCCGGTACCGAGTGGCCGACCCGGTCAGCGGCTGAACATCTGCGGGGAGCGGGTGCGCCGACGGTGGTAGTCGTCAACGGCGAGCTCAGGCTCTTACCCAGATGAACCAGGGCGGATGCTTCCCGGCCGGTGAGGACAGCACCGATCTCGACAGGTTCATGGTCGGGTATGCGTTCGGCGAGCTGCTGGACTGAGGCCGCGGGCGCAGGTGTTGGAAAGGCCAGTAGCGCCAAAGTGTTTTGTGTTCACGCGAGTTCGTTCCTGTCGATGCCCGCCCATGATCCCGTTAGGGTGGCCCGATGACCGACGCGAGCATGGACAGAGTGAACCGCTTCCGGGCCGAGGCGGCATCCCGGGATCTGCCGTCGGAGGAGGTGGAGGAGTGGATACGTGTCGCCCGCCCGGCGGTGTACATGGCCGAGGGCGGTGACGGGCCCCTCGTGGCCCGGGTCGGCGGCGACCCCCTGCTGCCGCACGGCGCGCCGAAGCCGTCCGAGCCCTTCGTGGCCTCCGTCGACCTCGCGGCCCTCCCGCCGGGTGCGACCAGCCTTCCACTGCCCGCCGACGGCCACCTGCTCTTCTTCTCCGGCACCGATGTGGGCGGCATCGGGGGGCAGGTGTCCGACGCGGTGCTGTACGTTCCCGCCGGGGTCCCGACGACCCCAAGCCCCCTCGAACACAGTTGGCGCGAGCCGTACCGGTCGCGTGAACTGCGTACGGTCTGGCACCAGCCGAGTGCCCAGATGCCGGAGAGCTTCGCCCTCGACAGATGGGGCGACTTTCCCGAGGACGAGCAGTTCGAACTCGCCGACGAACTCAGCGACGCCTGGGCCCACGTGGGCGGCTACCGCCCTTCCTGGGTTTTGCAGATCGGCGGCCATCCGGTCTCGCCTCAGAACGATCCCGTTCACTACGCCCGTACCCCGGAGGAGGCCGGCCTCGGCGAGCAAGACGGTACGGCCCACGCAGAGGGCGCCGGTGACTGGGCTCTGCTGGCGACCTGGAGGTGCGGCGACGACGTCACGGAACTGGACTCCGGCGTGGCCCACTGGGTGATCCGCCACCGGGACCTGGCGGCCCGGCGCTTCGACCGGGTCCACCGCTACGTCGAAATGGCCTGACAGCGCGGGGCGGACGGCCGGCTCCCCGATGCTCACCGGCCGCCCTCCCTGCCCACGCCCACCCGGCCCGTGCCGCCACCGTGCCGATCGGTCCGGCCGGAACGGGTGCCGCGTCCTCGCTGCCCCGGCCTGCCCCGCCCCGCGGAGCGGGAGGGATACGGGCGTACACCCCTGGGTCGCCGCCGCGCCCTGCCGAGCGTCGCTTGGTGTTCCCCGGGCCGCGGCAGCGGCCGTAGGGAAGCTAGTTGGGTGAGCCGTTCCGATCGATGACGAGCAGAGATCGGCTCGAATGGCAAGCAGAGAACGGCTCGATGACGAACAGAGATCGGCTCGATGACGAGCAGAGATCGACGCTTCGGTACGCCGACTCGGCGTCCTGATCCGCCAGGACAGCCGCCGTCTGGCCGACGTGGCGGACATCCCGGAGACAGCGGCAGCTCTCCGCCGGCTCCTGCTGGATGAAAGCGGTTCTTCTCCTGTGCAGAGCCCGCGGCCATCACGCGCGAAAAACGGCTTCCGATGCCTTCACCGAGCGCAACAGTCAGGGGTTCCGGTCGCTCACGAGAGGTCCGGTTACGCCCGCAGTCCGTCCACCGCCGTGTCGATCGCCGCCAGGGCCGCCGCCCTGTCGAGCCCCGCCCTCGATACGAGCGAAAGGCCCTGGACGACATAGAGCAGGAGCTGCGCCTGGGCCTCCGGAGAACGGGTGTCCGCGACCTCTCCGGCGGCCTGTGCGCGGCGGAGTGCGTCGGCGACGATGCTGGTGAAGCGGCGGTACGAACGGGCGACGATCTCCGTGGCTTCGCTGTCCTGGGGGACGAGTTCGGCGGTCGTGTTGCCGACCAGGCAGCCCTGCGGCACGCCCATATCGGAGATCAGTTCGTCCAGCCGCGCGGGATGGGTCAGGATCTCGCGCAGGGCGGGCAGGAGCGGGCTGGTGTCGAGCGCGGTGACCAGGTGCCGCTCGTACACCTCCCAGTAGAGCCTGACGGCTTCGAGGTAGAAGCGGCGCTTGTCGCCGAACGCGCCGTAGAGACTGCCGCGCTCGACGCCCAGCGCGCCAACCAGGTCATGGATCGACGTGGCCCCGTACCCCCGGGACCAGAACAGTTCGAGTGCCCGCTTGAGCGTCTGTTCCCTGTCGAACTCGCGGGGGCGTCCAGTCCGTGCCACGGGCCCAACACTACGACTTCTTGACTCGGCGTTCAAGAAGTCGTAGCTTCCGCTGCATCACTTCTTGAACGGTCGCACAGAAGTCGGCGCTCACCGGCCGACGCGAAGGGCGGAACCATGGAATTCGCAGGCAAAACGGCTCTCGTCACCGGATCCGGCGCGATCGGCGGCCTCGGGCACGCGACGGCCGGAACACTGGGCGCGGGCGGAGCCGACGTGATCGTGACCGGCACCGATCCGCAGCGCGGTGCCCAGGTCGTGGAAGACCTCCGCGCGGCCGGTGGCGGGTCCGCCGGAACGGTGCGTTTCGTCGCTGCCGATGTGTCCGACGTGGCGGGCGTGCGGCAACTGGCCGAGGAGGCCGGAGCCGTCGACATCCTCGTCAACAACGCGAGCGTGATGACGATCGCCCAGACCACCGGGCAGGGCCTCGCGGGCTACGACGCCGCCTTCGCGGTCAATGTGCGTGCCCCGTTCCTGCTCACCGCCCTGCTCGCGGAGAAGATGGCCGCGCGCGGTGGCGGCAGCATCGTCAACGTCAGCTCCACCGCGGCCGGCCTCGGCATGCCGGGCATGGCCGTCTACGGCGCCACCAAGGCGGCGCTCGAATCGCTGACCCGCACCTGGGCAGCGGAGTTCGCCGCATCGAACGTACGGGTCAACGCCGTCGCCCCGGGTCCGATGCGCACCTCGAAGGTGGTCGCGGCGATGGGCCCGGACATGGGAGGCATGGGGCTGGCCACCGCACTGAAGCGCACCTGCGACCCGGCCGAGGTGGCCCAGGTGATCGCCTTTCTCGCCAGTGACCGGGCCAGTTACATGACCGGGGCGATCGTGGCCGCCGACGGCGGCCGCACCGCGATCTGAAGGGAGGCAGAAACCATGGATCGTCTTGCGGGAAAACACGCGCTGATCACAGGGGGGACGAGCGGCATCGGCCTGGAAACGGCCCGCGAGTTCCTCGCCGAGGGAGCGACGGTCGCCGTCACCGGCCGCTCGCAGGAAAGGCTGGACGAGGCGGCCCGGCAATTGGAGGGCCCGCTGCTGACCATCGTCAGTGACGCCGGCGACGTGCCCGGCCAGGCGGCGCTCGCGGCGCGGCTCCGCGAGGAGTGGCCGAAGCTCGACATCCTGATGAGCAACGCCGCCGACGTCACCCACCTCCCGATCGAGGCGTGGACCGAGGAGGCGTTCGACAGGCTCCTCGCGACCAACCTCAAGTCGCCGTTCTTCCTGATCAGGGACCTGCTGCCGCTCTTCTCACAGCAGTCCTCGGTCATCCTCGTCGGCTCGGTCTCCGCGTACATCGGACACGAGAACGCGACGGTCTACGGCGCGGCCAAGGCGGGCCTGCTCTCCTACACGCGCGGGCTGACCCATGAGCTGAAGGACCGCGGCATCCGCGTCAACGGACTGAGCCCGGGCCCGACGATCACCAACGCGTTCGCTCCCCTCGGCCCCGAACGCCAGGCCGCCCTCTACGAGGAACTCCGGCAGACCGTGCCTCTTCACCGCCTGGGAACCGCCACCGAACTGGCGAAGGCGGCGGTCTACCTCGCCTCGGACGAATCCGCCTACACCGCAGGGACCGTGCTGCGCGTTGACGGGGGCATCGGGCAGCTCGCTTACTAGGTCACTTCTGATGGCTCTTGTCGGTCGGGGTGGACCCAGCTCTGAGCCGGGCACGCGTCGGGCATGGTGCGGCGACATGAACTGACCGATGCGCAGTGGCGGAAGATCGAGCCGTTACTGTCGGCCAACGGCCGGCGCGGTGGGCAAGGGGCCGATCACCGCACGGTGGTGAACGGCGCGTCGTACCGGGCCCGGACCGGGGTGCCCTGGCCGGATCTGCCGGAGCGGTACGGGCCCTGGCTGACCGTGCATGAGCGGCACTGTCGGCGGTCGGCGGACGGCACCTGACAGCACGTCCTGGCACAGCTGCAGACCCAGGCGGATGCCGGCGATCCCGCCGGTGCCCTGCCTCGCGAGCTGGGGCCGGAGTGGGCGGTGAACCTCGGCTCCACCTGCTCCACCTCCTGCCGGGCCCGCCAGCACGCGACCGGGGCCCGGCACCGCCCGCCGTCCGTCTTCCCGCAAAAGGGCTGTACCGCCCGTGTTCCGGCGTCGAGTGTTGCGGATCAGTGGGATCCGAGGTGGCGATGCGCCACACCCCGCTCGGAACGCTCCAGGTCTCGGCGCAGGGACTGGGCTGCATGAGCATGAGCGAGTACTACGGCCGGTCCGACTGGGACCGGGCTCTCTCGGCCGTCCACCGCGCCCTGGATCTGGGCGTCACCCTGCTGGACACCGCCGACATCTACGGCGCCGGCCACAACGAGGTCCTGCTCGGCCGTGCGATCGCGGACCGGCGCGAGGACGTGTTGGTCGCCACCAAGTTCGGCATCGACCGCTCGACGAGTGATCACCGTCGCCGTGTGCGCGGGGAGCCGGACTATGTGCGCCGCTGCTGTGACGCCTCACTGCTGCGCCTGGGCGTCGAGCACATCGACCTGTACTACCTGCACCGGCCACCGCAGGATGTCGAGCTCACCGAGACCGTCGGGGCCATGGCGGAGCTGGTGGCCGCGGGCGAGGTGCGCCAACTCGGGCTGTGCGAGGTCGACGCGGACCAGTTGCGGCAGGCGCACGCCGTGCACCCGATCGCCGCGGTGCAGAGCGAGTACTCCCTGTGGAGCCGGGATGTCGAGGCCGTCGTACCGACCATGGCCGAACTCGGCGTCGGCCTGGTGTCGTACGCGCCGCTGGGGCGCGGTTTCCTGACCGGAAAGGGGGACCCCGGCTCGCTGGCAGAGAACGACTCCCGACGCGCCCACCCCCGGTTCCAGGACGATCACGCGGCCGTCAACCGGCGACTGGCCGAGACGGTGGGCACGCTGGCGGCGCAGATGGGTATCACCGGCGCACAGCTCGCACTGGCCTGGGTGTACGCCCGCAGTCGGCAGCTGGGGATCTCCGCGGTACCCGTCCCCGGCACCAGCAGCCCGGAGCACGTGGCCGAGAACGTGGCCGCGCTCACGATCCCGCTGGACGACGCGGTGCCGGCGCGGCTCGATCCGCTCGCCCGGGAAGTGTCCGGTGAACGGCACGGCGCGCTCCAGGCTTTCCGACCCCGGGTGCAGCTGTGACCGGCCCGCAGAACCGCGGGCGGGGACGGCCCCGCGAGGCCGCGCACGAGGAGCGCGTACTCAGCGCCGCCGCGCAACTGCTCCTGGAAGGCGGCGTCGCCGCGTGCACGGTCGAGGCGGCGAGCCGCCGCAGCGGGGTGAGCAAGCCCGCGATCTACCGGCGCTGGCCGCACCGCACCGCGCTGGCGATCGAGGCCTTCGCCGCGCACATCGACCGCCTGGTGCCGCTGGCCGAAACCGGGGACAGCGCGCAGGACCTGGTCCAGGCCGTCGCCCACCTGGCCGAGTACCACCAAGGCCGCGACGGCGTCGTCTTCGCCCAGCTCGTCGCCGCCGCCGTGCTGGAACCCGGCACCGCCGAGCTGCTCAACGCCCGGTTCTTCGCCCCGCGCCGCGCGGCGCTCCAAGCGCTGTGGGAGCGCGGGGTCGCGCGCGGCGAACTCGACCCGCACGTCGAACCCGATGCGGCGATCGATCTGCTCTTCGGCCCGGTGGCGTTCCGCCTGCTGCTGGGCCACCAGCCCGTCGACGTGGATTCCTGCGTGCGCCTGGCCCGCACCGCCGTACAGGGCCTGCTCCTCACCCGACCGACCACCCCGTCCCCGTCACCGACGGCAACCGGAGGTTAGAACCATCCTTCCCCTCACCGACACTCCCCAGCAGCCCCATGCGAAATTCCCGGGGCGCACCCTAGTGACCTCGCATTCGTTCAGCTTCGCCCGCCGTGAATGGATCGAGGCGAGCGCGCCGCTGTCGGAGCAGTTCCGGGTCGTGGCGGTGGACGCACCCGGCCACGGCGAGGCGCACGCGGTCCCGGGCTACACGATGGCCGAGATGGCCGCCGCGTTCGCCGCCACGATCAACGAACTCGGCCTGACCGACTACGTGCTGGTCGGCCACTCGATGACCGGCAAGATCATGCAGATCCTTGCCGGCCGGGCCGGCGCCGAACTGGGGCTCGCGCATCCACCGGCGAAGCTCGTGCTGATCACCCCCACGCCGCTCGGGCAAGAGGTCGGCGGCGAGGACCTGCCGCGCGAACTGTTCGAGAGCCGCAGGGACGACGCAGACGCCAAGAAGTTCGTGCTGGACCGCACCGCGCTGCCGCTGGAGCCGGACGTGTTCGACCGTGCCTGCGAAGACTACGCGCGGATGAATCGCAAGGCCTGGGACGCCTGGCTGAAGGAGGGGATATACGAGGACTGGGCCGAGCGCGCCGCGCCGATCGACGTCGAGACCCTGCTGATCGTCGCGGACGGCGACCCGACCTGGGGCCTGGAGATGCAGAAGAAGCTGACGGTGCCCCACCTGTCCAACGTCACGATCGCGTCGATCGACTGCGGCCACCAGGTACCGATGGAGGCACCGCAGGCCCTGTCCGACCTGATCACCGCCTTCGCCGCGTCATGACCGGCATCGCTCAGCCCTCGGCCGAGGACCGGGACTGGGGCGGGCGACTGCCCCTGGCCTCCCGCGGCCCGCTCACCGAGGAGCAGCTCGCCACGCAGCGGCGCATGCGGGACGAGGTCGTGCCGTGGGCCCGGCAGGCCGGAGCCGCCGCGGCCACGGCCGAGGGAGACCTGATCGGCCCGTTCAACGCGTTCGTGCACCGTCCGGCCACCGGCGCGGCCTTCCTGGACTGGGTCCTCACCGACCAGGCCCGGTCCTCCCTGACCGCGCCCCTGCGCGAGATCGTCATCCTCACCGTCGGGACGGCGTGGAACTGCGAGTACGAGCTCTACGTCCACACCGCGATGGCCCGGCACGCCGGCGTCGCCGAGCCGGTGATCGAGGCGGTCCTCGCCGGGCGCCCGAGTGCCGACTTCTCGTCCGTCGAGGCAGCCGTGCACGGCTTCACGGACGAACTGACACGCACCCGGTTCGTCCGCGACGACACGTACCGCCTCGCGGTGGAGGCGGTGGGGCAGACCGGTGTCCTCGACATGGTCAACCTGATCGGCGCCTACCTCGCGACCTCGGCCCTCCTCAACGCCTTCCAGGTGCCCGCGCCACCTCCCGCCGAACCAGGCCGGCCGGTTCCTCCGCCAAGACCGGAACGCGGGACCCGCGCAGATCGCGTACGGCTGCGGGCACCGACCCGAGCCTGAGGGCCCGCAATGCTCGGTTGGGGCCGACCGGGGACCAGGTCAGCGAGATCCGTCGCCTGGATGCTCAGCCCTCGTCCGCCGCCGATCCGGCTGTCCTGGGAATGGTCTCGTTGATGAGGCCGGCCAGGCGGTGCAGCTGTGCGGCGAGTACGTGCTGCTCCTGCGGAGTGAACTGCGACAGGGCCGCGTACTGGCGTGCGCGCAGCCGGGCCTGCATGACCGCGAGGTGTTCGGCGCCTTCCTGGGTGAGGCGGATGAGGACCTGGCGCTCGTCACGCGGTGAGCGGCGTCGGGTGACCACGTTCCTGCCCTCCAGCTGCTTGAGCATGCGGGTGGCGGTGGGCACGCTGACCTCGGCGTGAGCGGCCAGGCGGCCGACGGGCAGGCCATCGTCGTCGGCGTCCTCGGCCAGGGGGGCGAGCAGGGCGAGTTGTGCCGTGGACAGGCCGGCGGCGGACTGGCCGGCGGTGGCGGACCGCGAGCGTCGCATCGCGTAGAAGAGCCGGTCGGCGGCCTGGGCCAGCCCTTCGACGCCGGGATCCACCGGCAGGTCAGGGGCGCTGCCGGTTTCGGGATCGCCTGCTTGTCGCATGGCTGTTAGCTTACTGAATGAATTTTATTAGCAAGCTAAGTGTTAGGGAGCGACGCACTATGCCCTTCCCCGCTCGCATCGATGTCCACCAGCACGTCGTTCCGCCTGTCTGGGCCGAGACCCTCGCCGCGCAGGGCCTGGACTCCGGCGGCTGGGCCATCCCGGGCTGGAGCCCCAAGAGCGCGATCGCGATGATGGACCAGCAGGGCATCGCCACCGGCGTCCTGTCCGTCACCGCTCCCGGCGTCCACCTCGGCGACGAGGCGCAGGCCCGGGGTCTCGCCCGTGTCGTGAACGAGTACGGCGCAGAGGTCGTCAAGGACGCGCCCGACCGCTTCGGTCACTTCGCCGGCATCCCGCTGCCCGATGTCGACGCCGCCGTGGCGGAAGCTGTCCACGCGCTGGACACCTTGCACGCCGACGGCGTCGTACTGATGTCCAACGCCCGCGGCCGCTATCTCGGTGACCCCGACTTCGAAGCGCTGTGGGCCGAGCTCGACCGCCGGGGTGCGAACGTCCTCATCCACCCGGCCCAGCCCCCGATGGCCCTGCTCCCGGGCACCCCCGCCCCGCTCGCCGACTACGTCTTCGACACCACTCGCAGCGCCCTCAACCTGGTCCTGAACGGCGTCATGCACCGCAACCCGAACGTACGGGTGATCCTCTCCCACGGCGGCGGCTTCCTCCCCTACGCCGCGTATCGCTTCACCGGCCTGACCTCCACCGTCGTCGACCGCGAGCGCAAGGCCGAGGACATCTTGCGCGACCTGAAGCGGTTCTACTTCGACACCGCCCTGTCCGCCAGCCCCAGCGCCCTGCCCGCCCTGCTCGCCTTCGCCGAACCCGGCCACATCCTCTACGGCAGCGACTGGCCCTTCGCCCCCCACGAGGCCGGCAGCTACTACAACCACTACCTGGAGACCTACCCCGACTTCGCCCCGGGCCAGGCCGACGCCATCAACCGCAAGAGCGCCGAGATCCTCTTCCCTCGCCTCGCACGCTGACCCCGCGGACAGGTGCCACATGTCCACTTCGGGCCCCCGACTCCCCTATCGCCCTGCGTCGGATCGGATCCTGACCCGCCGCGTCTTCCGCGCAGTCGGTCCCCAGGTAGTCGGGCTGCCCGGAGACCGGGCCCTGAGGGCGTGCCGTACGGCTCAGGCTGGTCATACGCGGCTCAGGGACGCATCGGCACCGACGTACGCCCAGGTGAGGTGCGAGTGAGGAACTCGATGGCGTGGCCGTCCGGGTAGCTGACGCACACCCCGCGGCCGCCCGCCCGGCGGTTGATCTGCCGCGGCCTCGGCGGACTGTCTGGTCCACATCGTCGACACCGCACCGCAGCGCCGCCCGCTGCTGTCCAGCCGCCACCGATGGCCGCTCAAGCACTGGGCTGTGGTACCGCCTGACAGGCCCGGCGCCACGAAGGCGCCCTGGGCTTCGCCGGTCGGAAGGCGGAAGTCAGGTGACCCAGCGCTGCTTGGCGTTGCTCCGGAAGGCAGGGTCCTTGTGGGGAAGCAGGATGATCTCAGGCACGCAGCGAGAGGGCAGAGCTCTGTGCAGTTCCCGGTATTCGGCGTTGGTCTGCAGCAGTGCCTGGGTGACGGCCTGCCGGATCTGCTCGCGCAGGTGCTCGGTGCCGACCACGCCGGGAGCCAGTTCCACGCGCAGACACAGGCGCTGCTGGCCAGTCTGCGTGTCCTCGTGCTTGGACAGGTGGAACTTGCCTGATAGCGCGGCGGTCAGGCCGGGCTGTTCCAGGCCCGCTTTGATGTTGTCGGGGTAGATGTTCAGGCCGAAGAAGGTGCAGGTGACGTCGGCGCGTTCGTGCAGGGCGATGAAGTGGCCTGTCGTGTGGCGGGCGAGGGTTTCGGGAAGTGTGAGTCCGCAGCGGTCGGTGGTGTCCGACAGGTCGCTCAGCGTCAGGGTTCGTCCCCTGTCGCCGAGGTGGTGGCGGATCAGTGGCAGGGCACCGCGCATGGTGAACAGGAGGTCTCCGTCGGCGTCCTCGACGTGACGCAGGGACGGATCGAACTCCACGAGCGCGGGCAAGGTGCCGGCGCCGGGGAAGACGGTGTGGTGCGTGTGCGGGTCAGTGGCCGCGACGCGGCGGACGTGCACGGTGAGGGGAGTTTCGGTACCGATGATGCCGGTGTCCGCCGCGCCGTAGATGCTGAGCGAACCGGTCAGGGGATCGGTGATCTGTGCCGCGCGGTGGGTGGCCTCACGCCACCGTTCGGAGAAGTTCTCGCCGGAGAAGACCAGACGCAGATTCAGGGTGCCCAGGGGCACACCGGAGGAGGCCGCAGCCACCAAGATGTCTTTTACCAGGGGCGGGTAGCCCATGAGCAGCGTCTGCTGGAAGGCGGGGGCGACATCGCGCAGGATCCGCACGTTTTCGTCCACGTCGATGCCGGGGCAGATCGCCGTGAGCCGGTAGCCACGCCCGGCCTGGGCGGTGATGGCGCCCAACTCGGCTGTGGCGGCCACATGCGTGCCCATGGCGAAGGCGATGACGCACAAAGTGGGCTTGCGGCGGCAGTCGAAGGTGTCGAAAAGGCCTCGGTGCAGGCGTACGTTCTCCTGGTGGCGCTGATGGTTCTGCGGCCAATAGCCTGGTGTGCCAGTGGAGCCCGAACTCGTGGCGATGAGACGGATTCCGGTGATTTCGCCGTTCCACAGCAGGTCGCGTAGCGGATAGGCCTGGAGGTAATTGCGCTTGGTGGTGGCCGGCACCCGGCGAAGATCGTCCGACTGCACCACCTGGTGCGGATCACACCCCCGACGTTTGAGGAAGTCCGCGTAGGCGGGCACGCGTGCCGCTGCCCGCCGGAACAGCCCAAGCGGCCAGTCGGCGTCAGGCACGGATGCGGCATTCGCCATAGTCCTCCATAACTCTTTCCGTTGACGAACGTATGCCCGACGAGCAAGATCTTCCCTTCTGGATCCGCCGGACGGGTGAAGACCCGCGGCGCCGCGGGTGGCAGCGCCGCAGGGCCGGGCCAGCGGCGGGTCAGTGGCGGGTCAGTGGCAGGTCAGGCGGTCCACCGAGGTGATGATCAGGGGCGGCCTGGGGCGTCCCCAAGACGCCTCGCTGCTGCCGTACGCCGTCGTGGAACAGGTGGGCTCGGAGGTCGAGCCGGTGTGCCGGTACTTGCGCGACCGGATGCTCGGGGACGTCAGCCCATTGACGTGCCGAAGTTACGGTCACGATTTGCTGCGCTGGTTCAGGTTGTTGTGGCTGATGGGCGTCGACTAGGAAAAGGCGACTGAGGTGAGGCCGAGACGGCCGTTCTCGTGGGCTGGCCGCGCAACGCCGATAACCCGCAGCGCCGGCGACGGCGTGGCTCGCCGAGTTCGAAGAGCACTTCGACAAGCGCCGTGTGGAACTGGGCAATTGTGGCCGCCCGTATGGTGCACCGTGCGCACATGAACACGCTTGCATTCGATGCCCGGCCCTACAGGCAGACCCCAGAATGTTGCCCCGGCTCGACGAGATAGAAGGTAATCTGGTGACCCGTCGCCAGATAGCAGAAGTAGAAGGTTGGCGAGGTGAGATCGAAGGAATCGACCTCACCCTGCCCTTCCTGTGAGAGAAACATTCCCACACCCAGCGTTTCACCCGCCGCGTCAATCTCGGCCTCCCTACCCTGCGTCAGCAGCGATAGGACCTTCAGCATAAACTCGTCACCATCGAACGATGGTGACGAGAATCCCTCATGACCCGGCTCCACATCCTGAACCGACCGTCTCTACGCCGATATCACTCCGAGTTTTCAGCACGCCATTCCTCTTCAAGAATGCTGAACATCAGGGAGTCCCGCCAGCCGTCTCGGATCCATGCCGTGTGTCGAAGGTGCCCCTCGTACGTCATGCCAAGCTTGGTGAGCACTCGGGCGGAGCCGACATTCCGCGGGTCACAGGTGGCGAAGATTCGATGAAGCCTCAACTGGCCGAAGCCGCGTGAGAGAAGCTGGCGCCCGATTCCTGTGCCGATGCCTTGCCCCCATACCCGAGGATGCACAATGTAGGAGATCTCGCCCTGGCGCTGCGTGTGACTGCGGACATGCAACTCGCCCATACCGACAGCGTCGTACCCCAAGCGCGCTACGTGGGCGAACCTCTGCTGGGGTGTGCTCGACCAAGCCTCGACCGCGGCCTTCACGAAAGCGCGGGTCTGGTCTTCAGCGTTTGGTCCCCAGGGTTGGAAACGACAAGCCTCAGGGAGGCAAGCCCACGTGTGAATAGCCTGCCAGTCCTCAAGCGCGATCTTGTCCAAGGTCACCGAGTGCTGACTCATGGGGTGATCTTGTCAACTGGAGTCAGACAAGGCTACAGGATCAAACCATGCACAAGCATCAACTCGTCACCATCGGACGATGGTGACGAGAAGCGTGATGCAGGCCCAGGTGATGAGTGCTTCGCCTTCAGCAAGCACAGCAGGGAAAGGGCGGTGGCTCCCAGAGCGGCGCGGCCCAGCGCATGAGTCCGGTCGCGGCCTCACCGGTGCAGTCCGCCGGCGCGAAGAACCCGGGCAGCCGTACGGCCGAGAGCGGGTCCGCGTCCCGTGCCCAGTCGGCAGCGGCCCAAAGCGGCGGCCGTCAGCAAGGCGGCCGCTGAGACGCTGGAGCACGTGCAGAGGGATGGTTTCACCGCGGCCGCCATCCGGGTTGTCAGTGGTCGCTCGCATCATGGAAGGCGTGAGTGAGTAGATCGGGGAACCCGACCAGCACCACACCGCGGGCTCTCGGCCGAGGCGTCGCCCAGCTCATCCCCCAGCCCGGCGACATTTCTGCCGCCGGACGCGCCGCCGCTTCCCTGGCCGCGCTGCGTACCGTTGGCACGGTGCGTCCCAGCCCTGTGGGGCGACGCGTACACGTCGCCCCACAGAGGAGAACCAACGGCCGCGGTCCCGTGCGCGGCCGCCGGTCGTGGCTCAGCAGGCTCTGACGTACCAGACGGGGGTCCAGTTGACCGTACGGGCGTCATACGCTCTGGAGGTGAACAGCAGCCGGTGGTTCTTGTCGTAGAACCTCGCCACGGTGCCCGCGGTCTGGTTGTTGACCAAAGGCCCCGAGCCGATCAAGTTGGGCAGCTTGAACTCGAAGTTGCAGTCCTTGTACGCGAACGAGCTGCCGTTGGCGGCCTGGCCGCACACGAAGTAGTACGGGCATTCGAGCTGAGGTTTCGGCGGGGCCGTCCGTGCGGCGGCGGAGGAAACCGTGGCCCCGATCAGTGAGCCGCCCACCAGCGTTCCGATGGCCAGCAGGGCCGTGCCCAGTGTGCGCAGTCCCATGGAGCATCTCCTTGAGGTTGCGGTCCGCGGGCCGGCGGCGCCAGCCCGAGGCCAGTGTGGGCCGTGGGCCGCAGGTGGGCCAGCCGTTTCGGTCGGGCCCGAAAAACGCAGGCCGGGTCCCGTGCCGGGCGGCTCGTAAAGAGCCCCTCGATTCCAGGCGTTGGTGCGGCGACTACGCCGTCCGTCCCGCGAGGCGGAGCACCTCTGGTCCGGCCTTCCGGGAGGCACACGCACAGGCGCCCCACGAACGGCTGGCCCGTGGGGTGCTCCCGGATGCGGCGGCGGTCAGCTCTGCATCATGGCCTTGAGATGGTCCGGGCTCAGCTCGTTCGTACCGCGGTCGGCCGAGCCGCTCTGCGTCCGGGCGAGGGTCGGCGGGATGTGCTTCCTCGCGCGAATACGAAGTGCTCACGGCCGTGTTCTGGCCGTCGGTTTCGGCGAGCTGGGCGAGGTAGGCAGCCAGGGCGTGCGGGCCTCCGCCGCCGTGGCCGAGGACGAGGGCCTGACCGCGCCGACCGTATTGCCGTCTCGGCAAGCTTCCTTGCCACCCATGGTCACGTGCGTGCAGGCTGTGCCCAGAAAGCGCCGGCGCTCACCACTCAAAGCCGGAATCTCTCGGTTTCGGTCGTCTTTCCTTGTGCGCCGGGAACCTCTCCGATCCGAGCGGCACGCCGAGGGCCGCAATTGCCTTACAGAGCAGAGGGGCAGCAGGTGGAAAACCGTCATGTCGTGATCATTCCGATCGAGATCGACGAGGAGATGGAAAGCTCGTATCTCGACGCCTGGCAGAGCGCTGCGGAAGTGATGGCCGCGCAACCCGGTTTCCTTCGTACGTACATGTTCCGCACGATCGTTCCGGGGAGCAGGTTCCCTCTCGTCAACGTGGCGGAATGGGAATCCACCGCGCACTGGGAAGAGGCGATGAACGTCTGCCCGATGCTGGGACAGCAGATAGCCGTCGCCCATGCCTCGAACTACGAGGCGATCCGGACGGTCCTGCCCGCCTCGCAGTGGAACCCGGGCCGCGGTGACGGCCACACCCCCGCCGAATTGTCTCCTGCCGAGGCGCACCGCCGCGTCGTGGACGGGAAACTCACGCTGGTCGATGTCCGCGAGGACGACGAATGGGCGGCACGTCACCCGACCGGCGCCGTCCACGCCCCGCTCAGCATGCTGCCGGCCTCGCCGGCGGATCTGCCTGACGGCCCGCTGGCCTTCATATGCCGTACGGGCACCCGCAGCGCGCAAGCCGGCGCGCAGGCGATCCGCGCAGGACGGACTTCCGTGTACAGCGTGGCGGGCGGCCTGGGGGCATGGGAAGCGGCGGGGTTGCCGGTCACCCACCCCGGTCGCGAGGACGCGGCGAACAACGGTGATCGGGCGGTGAGTTGACCGGGCAGCGGGCCCGGATGGTGCGGTTGCGGCTGTCACAGCGGAGCAGGACGGGCCAGTGAGGGCCGGTCACCGTAAGCCGACAGGCGATTCGCCGTCAGGAACCGTTAACGGCGTAGGTCCTGTATCCCGCCCCCGCCCCTGAAGGTGCAGCCGTGTCCGCGTCGGTGTCGGGCGGCGGGTTCTGCCCTCCCGTCGGGGCATGGCGGAGAGCGGAGCCCCGCGGCCGACCTCACTGGCGCGTGCCGCGACTTCCAGATCACAACCTCCGGGCGCCGGAGGATGCGCGCCGAGGCGGTCCTCGGCCTGGCACCGAGCCGCACGGGCGGCGCAGGTGCTCGGCCGGCTCGGCCGGCGCAGGCGGCGCGGGGCGGCGCGGGCGGCGCGGGGCGGCGCGGGCGCTCGGCCGGGAACGGCTCGAAGGGACCGCGCCTGTACGACTGGGCGTAGATCGTCACAGCCTCGCCACGCCACCACCTGCTCACCTGCCGTTCGATCAGCACGGGCGAACCGCCTGCCATATGGCCTACGCCTCCCCGACCGCTACGTACCGCTCCCTGCGCTCCCTGCACTCCCAGACCGACCTGGTCATGGTCGCCGGGCCGGTGTGCGATCGAAGACGACTTCCAGGACGCGGACCAGAGGGCTGCCTGGGCGCCCGGTCCAAGGTGCTTGAGGGCTTCGCCCGGGCGCGCGTCTGCACCCGGGCATGCGTCTACACCCACGGCTCCTGCGCGACCTCGTCGACCGCCAGATGCCGGTGCAGTCCGGTCAGGAGGGGCAAAGGCGTGATCGTGCGCATGGTCTACTGTCCGGCTAGGCCCAACCTGCGGCGGACGAGCGCGATCAGGGAAGGTCCTCCGCGGAAGCACCACAGGGCGATGACCGGATCGCAGATGGCGCATGCCAGGGATACGTCGTGGGAGAACGGCAGGATCTAGTGACGGATTTCAACGGGATATTGCCAAGAGCTTCCAGAAGGCTCAGAACTGCTCATGCCATAGAGCTGCCGGAGTACCAGTCCGGATCCGGCAAGCCGATGGAGAGGTACGTTCTGGCCATGCACACCGTCGCTGTTCTCGCGCTGGATCAGGTGATCCCGTTCGACCTGTCCACCCCGATCGAGGTCTTCTCCCGGACCCGCCTGCCCGACGGGAGACCCGGCTACCAGGTCCGGGTGTGCGCCGAGCACGACGAGACCGACGCCGGAGCCTTCACCCTGCGTGCCCCCTGGGGTCTGGAAGGCCTCCAGGACGCGGACACGATCATCGTGCCGGGTGTCACCGACCCCACTGCACCGCCCTCTCCCGCCGTGCGCGACGCACTGCGGTCGGCCGCTGCCGACGGCACGCGGATCGCCTCCATCTGCGCAGGCACCTTCCCCCTGGCTGCCACCGGGCTCCTCGACGGGCTGCGCGTCACGACCCACTGGCGTGCGGCCGGGCTTCTGGCCGCCACCTACCCGGGCCTCGACGTCGATCCAGACGTCCTCTACGTCGACAACGACCAGTTCCTCACCTCGGCCGGCGCTGCCGCGGGTATGGACCTGTGCCTGCACATGATCCGCCGTGACTACGGCTCGGCCGTCGCCGCCGACGCCGCCCGCCTGTCGGTGATGCCTCTCGAACGGGAGGGCGGACAGGCGCAGTTCATCGTCTACGACCACGCCCCCACACCGCAGGGCTCCGAGCTTGAGGTGCTGCTCGCCTGGCTACGGGACAACCTGGCCCGCGACTTCACCCTCGCCGACGTCGCCGAGCGGGCCGGGACCAGCACCCGAACCCTGATCCGGCGCTTCCGCGAGCAGACCGGCACCACTCCACTCCAGTGGCTCCACCGAGCCCGCATCCGCCAGGCACAGCACCTGCTGGAAACCACCAAACACTCCGTGGAGCGCATCGGCTACCAGGTCGGCTTCGGCTCACCCACTACCTTCCGCGACCGCTTCAAACGCACCACCGGCGTCAGCCCGCAGACCTACCGGCGCACGTTCAGCTGAACCGGTGGCTCGGAGCCGCCGTCGATCCGATGAGTCTCCGGCCCGGTACAGCGACCTTGCTGCCGTACGCGGCCGGAAACGGGTACGGCCACCGCGTGACCATCGGTTGGTATGTGGACAAACGAAGATCGTGCGGTGGCCGCGGGCCACACCGTAGACCCGGCCCGCTGGCGGGAGATGTGCGTTCCGGGGCCGCCGCGACCGGCCGTCCCTCCCCCGAGATCGGGATGGCTCTTGCCCAAGTGCTGTGCTTGGACGACGACGTACTGGCCGGTACCGCGCTCACCGCCCGGGTCACCCCCGCCTGGAGCCCGGGCGGCAACCTGATCGAGTTCACGTTCCTCGATCCGCGTACCACGCGTGTACGTGTACGAGCGCACGATGGGCGAGAAGCAGTTGTACGTGGACGGCACCGGCATCCTCCGTCTCAAGTTCGAGACGTTTGCGCTCACCGGCCCTGAGGGCCACATCCTGTATGTGTCCGACTATGTGTCCGACCGTGAGAAGCCCTCGGGGCGAGCACCTCGCCACGGCGGCGCCCCTGCGCGGTCTTCCGCTCCGAGGAGCGCTGCGGGCCGTGGACCAGCAGAGCCCTTTCCGCTGCCAGATGGGTTTCCCCAGTTCACGTCACGCCGATCGGCCGCTGATATTCACACCCCGCGACTACGCCTTCGCCCCCCGAGACTTTGGTAGCAGTGCCGCCTACCGCAAGGTCTGCCGCGTCGCTGCCCTCACTCCCCTGCCCGACGGGTACGGACTACTTCTGGTCGTCGACGACACGGGCGATAAGCACACCCTGGCCACCGCAGATGTTGAATACGTACGGGCCATTGCCGATGCTTGTCCCACACCGGAAGTACTGGCCGGCCTGACTGCCCAGCGAGAAATTCGTTACGAGCGCGGGCTGGCCTGACGGCTGACCTGAGTGCTCTCGTCATCCTGCTCATCCTGCTCGGAAGCTAGCACTATGGCCAGCGTCGGCTTCGCTACGCGGCCTGCATGGGCAGGGAGGCGTTCGTAGCGACGCTCTGGCATCCCAGACTCGGACCGTAGTCAGACGCCCAGCCGACCGCCCGGGACCGACACCGGGTCGGAGTCGCGTGCGGGCATCGACATCGCCATGAACAGGGCGACAAACCAGAACAAACCAGTGAAAGCGCCGATCACGTTGACCACGATGACCAACCGCAGGCGCTGCACCCTCCTGCGATAGGCGACGAGCGACGGCACGCTGAGGAACAGCAACGCCACGAGGGCCACGCCCGTCAGCTCCAAGGGGCCTATGTCTGAGAACATCAGCCCACCCTACCTACGTCATCTACGTCCCCTGATTCACCGGACGCGAGGTCGGTCGACACCAACCCGGTGCTCGTTACCGGTCGGAGCACCAGCGGACCGTTCCGGGATCGAAAGCGACCTCTGACTGGGCGGCGTACGCAGGTGCCCGTGCTGCCCTGCGGCCGTACGGCCTAATTCCTTGGAAGCAGCCCGCATTCCTTGGTAGCAGCCCGCGCCGAGGGTCCCGCGGGCCTGACCCGATGCCCGCGACCGCGGCTCCGTGGAAGAGATCCGGGAACCGTTCGGACGGCGGCGCTGGACCCCGTACACGCCGCACGCCGGAGCGACCGAGGTCCGCGATATCGGGTGGGCTGGCTGAGCACAGGAGTTGCCCTATGCCGGCCGTCAGACAACCCAGCAAACAAGGGAGAACGGATGAGCCCCGGCCTGCGGGCCGTCACCTCCCATACGCTCCTGCACCACCAGCTGATGTCAGCCCGCAACCGGAGCCGGGGCCCGGCAGTCCCACTTTCGTGGCGCGCTCACGCATCACGCCGAGAGATCAGCCACCCGCACGGCGAACCCTGGGACGCGACAGCCGAACTGGACGGCTCCCTTCACCGCCCGCTGCCTGCGCCAGGAGTGCGCCCACGCCCCGGTCCGCGAGTTCTGGACCGGCCTGTCCCGATAGGACGATGGCCCGAGTTTCTGGTCAATCCGGTCCGCCGGTCCGGGGCGCGGGTCAGTGCAGCAGGAGGAAAGAGAGGAAAGAGTCGCCCCCTTGCCACTGTGCATCGCAGCTACTTACGCCGCGTGACCTGACCACTTGATGGGCTGCTCCAGGGACGCGTTGAAGGGGGCGCAGGAGGCGTACGATATGGCTCCGGAAGCCGCCACCTCGCCCTTCGGGAACTCGCCGTTATCGCATCTCACCGCTGCGAAGAACGAGCCTCCGATGCACTTGACGCCCACGGTGGTGTCGTCGTGCCAGACCATCGCGCAGAGAAGCCTCGTTGCGTTTGCAGGAGCTGCGGACGCATTCCCCGCAGTAGCCGTGAGTCCTGCCCCGGCCATGACCACGGCCGTCAGCGTACTGACGATCATCCGTTTCATGAACACCCCTTTCCGTCCGGGGCGTTGATGCCCCAGGGACAGCTCATGTTGCTCATGTGCAGGAAATAGAGCAATGGTGATGGAGCCGATCAAGACAATGGATGATCTATCCGCTTGTTACCGCTTTGTCTGCGTGCTGACCGAGCGGGCAGCGGACACACAGCAACCTCGATCACCCAGCGCAACGCCGGTGGGGTGTGCTCGCCGCACTGCGGAGCAGTTGGCCGGGCTGACTACGTCCGGAATGCGGCACCTCGCGAGGACCCGGCGAAATACTTACTGAACTGAGCGTTTCGTCCTGGGGGTGGTGTCTGGTCCTGTCGGTTCAGGTGTCGCGCCAGCTTGGAGTGTTCTCACCGGTGAGGCGGCGGGTCATGAAGTCGATCATCGCGAGCTGGATCAGGGCTTCGCTGCGGTGCGGGGAGGGATTCGTGGTCGCGGACGAGGCGGCGGTGGTGCATGAGCCAGCCGATGCTCCGCTCGATGGTCCAGCGCCGCGGGATGACCGCGAAGCCGCTGCTGCCCGGCGGGCGGGCGACGGGCTGGACGTCGATGCCGAGGCGGGCGCCGTGGTCGATGGCGGTGGTGCGGTAGCCGGCGTCCACTCACGCCTTGGTCACGCGCGGGTGGGTTGCGGCGAAGGGACAGCAAGGTGGCGCCGGCGAACCGGATGAGGCACGTCCGGGGGCCAGCGGCAGGCCGAGGCGCGGCGCCCCGAGGACGACCCGCAGAAGCTGTTCACGGAGGCCTGCCTGCACGGCCTGAACGCGCGGCGGTGCGGTGACGTCGACTCGCTGGACAGCTACCTGCCGCCACCGGTGGCGCTGCTGACCCGCAGGATGGACGATGCTTCGAAGTGCCCAAGCTGTCCGCAACGTAGCGCCAAGGCCGGGGCGTTGACTCGTCCCACCTCCCCTGACACGCCGAGCCTGCCGCGCCCGGCCGCACCGGGCATGACGAGTATCCCCTCAGGTCACAGCACGCGACAGCGCCCAACACGACAAAGCTCGCGACAGGCCCCGAGCCGGTCACCGGGCAGCCCCGGTGACCGGTGACCGGCTTCTCCGTGGGGTCAGAGGCGTTCGCTCCACAACACGGTCGGAGCGATGCGGGAGCGGCAACTCCTCGGGGGACCGCTGCGAGGCGTGGCAGAACGCTCCGCGCCCCGCCGTACACCGTAAAGACCTGCCCGAATCCCTGCTGACCTGGCCCGACGCACCCCGGTGAAAGTGCCGGGCCGACGCGGCGCCGGTCCGGCGGCACGCCCGACCGAACCGCCCCGCCCGTCCCCGACGCCCGCGCCCACCCTCAGCCTCAGCCTCAGCCTCGATCATCTGCCCGGCGAGCGCGCCTCCCCGCCGGTCTGGCTGTGGCCCTCCGCCACCGGCGCCGCTCCGGATGATGTCGTCTTCGCTTGGTCCTACTACCTGTGCTCGCCACACCGATAACAGCCGACCGGCGCAAGCCGCGGGAGAAGAACACCAAGCCCGGCACGCCCCTCACATCGACCCGCATCAGCCGCTGGCTCGGGCATATCCGCCCCCGTCTAGTGCCGCATCATCTAGTACCGCTTCAGACGGCGGGGAAGTTCGGCGACCGATGGCACCGCGACGGCGACGGCTGACGCCCTTGCCGGCCGAGCCCGCTTCTCGGGCCCGGCCGGGCTTTTTCTCGCGGCACCTCTGACCGGCCTTACCGGCGCCTCTGACCGGTCTTAGCGGCACCTCTGACCGGTCCTTACCGTTGACTCTTGGTGACGGTGCCGAGGCCACGGTCCAGGGCGGCGGCCGGCAGCAGCCGCGACAGTGCGCCGGCTGCCCGGACGTCGGGGCCGACGCTGTAGCGGGTTCGGGGCCGGGGGGCGGTCAGTGCCCGGAAGACGGTGCGTGCGACGTCCTGCGGCTGTGTGGCGCTCGACTGGGCCCGTCGTTCGTTCATCCGCATGAATTGTTCGAAGGGGGCTCGGTAGAGATCGGCTATGGCGTCGGGGGCCTGGTTCAAGAGTCCCTCGCCGGTTTCCCGGACCTTGTCCCAGATGGGGGTTGCGATCGCGCCGGGCCTGACGATGGAGACCGAGATGCCGAAGGGGCGCAGCTCACGGCGGAGCGCGTCGCTCATGGCCTCTTTCGCGAACTGCCCGGTCGCGTACGCGCCGAGGTAGGGAATGACCACGCTGCCCAGGCCGGAGGAGACGTTGACGATGCGTCCGCGGGTGCGGCGCAGCTGGGGCAGGAATGCCTGGGTGACGGCGAGCGGGCCGACGACGTTGGTGTCCAGCTGCTGCCGCAGCCCTTCAGGAGGCACGCATTCCATGGGAGCCGCGACGCAGGTACCGGCGTTGTTCACCAGGGCCCACACGCCTTGTTCGTCCACGGAGCGGGCGACTTCGGCCGCTGCCGTCTGGATCGACTTCTCGTCGGTCACGTCCATGAGTACCGGGTGCAGCCGTGCGGAGGTCGCCTCGGCGCGCAGTTTCTCACCGTCCTGCCTCTTGCGCACCGTGGCGAAGACGCGGAAGCCGCGTTCTTCCAGCCGGAGTGCGCACTCCTTGCCGATTCCGGTGGAGGCGCCGGTGATGACGACGGCGCGTCCGGCCGGGGGCAAGGGCGTGGGCCGGCGGTTTGACAAAGGTTTCTCCTTGAGTGGTGGGGTGTGTGGTCCGGGTCGAGTGTGTGGTCCTGGTGGGGTGTGCGGCCCCGGTCGGGTGCGCGGTCCTAGTCGGGTGCGCGGTCCTGGTCGGGTGTCAGTCGTCGCAAGTCTCGGATGCGCCGGGTTCAGGTGCGCCGGGGTCGGATGCGCCGGGTTCGGGTGCCACCGCGGTCAGCAGGGTGTGTACGGAGGTGTCGGCGATGTGGCGGGCTCGCGGCGCCGGCACGATTCCTTCGGTGTAGCTGAAGTTCCAGGCGAGTTGGCCGTGGCTGGTGAGTGCGGTGGCCACGAGGGAGCCTGTCACCGAGATGCTCGCGATGATCTGGGTGCCGGAGATGCGCCACGGGCCCACCCGGTCGGGGAAGGCATAGCGGCCGAGGTTGGACAGGCACAGGTTGATCGGGCCCTGTTCGTCCAGGTGGTGCATAAACGCGTCGGCATCGGCCGGAGTCCTGGGCCCCACCCGGTCCAGCAGATTGATCATGGACAGGTGTTCCTCGCGCTTGCGGCGGTCCGCCAGGTCCCGGCTGATGGCGCGGGCCATGGGCCACAGCGGCGCGCCGGGGCGGTAGAGGACGCGGGTGGGAAGGGTCGCCGCGTAGGTGCCGGCTTCGTCGTAGGAGACGGCGGGTTCCAGTTCGGCGCGGAAGTCGAGCGGGGAGCCGATCGAGAAGTGAGCCGGTTCCCGGGTTTCTGCTTCCAGGGCGACGGCGGTGACCATGGCGGCGGCCAGGGCTCCGTGCACGGTGACGTCGTGCTGCTTGCAGGCGGCCACGAGCAGGTCGAGCTGGTCGGTGGTGAGGGATTTGTGCACCATGCGGGTGCGCCGTTGGTGAAAGGGGACCGGGTGGCTGGGGGTGACGCGCCGTGGCTGAAGCCTTCGGGTTTCTTCCTCGTCGCGCTCGGTCAGGGCCGTGAGGGCGGCGGCGCCCGCCTCGCCCCGGTGGCGGGGCGGGAGCAGGTCTTCCGCGGCCGGCAGCGCCCGGTGCGAGGTACGGGGCGGCTCCTCGCCGGCGCTCAGTTGCGCGGTGAGTTCGGTCCACTGCCTGAGCAGGGTCAGTCCCGTCATGCCGTCGGCTATGCAGTGTGCTGATGTGAGCAGCAGGTCGTGGACGTCCTCGGTGCGTTCGGCGCTTTCCCGGCTGATGACGACGGCTCGCAGCAGCGGTCCGGTGTGCCAGTCGGCGCCCTCGGCGAGTTCGTGCTCGTCGATTTCGCGTTGCCAGCGCGTGTCGGCCTCGGGGTCTTCGGCGGGCACCTGGATGTGGCGCAGCGGTATCGGCCGTCCGCCCACGGGGCGGAACGCGGGGGCCGCCCCTTCCTCGTCGCTGCTGACGGCGACGCGCAGCAGTGGGTGCCGGGACTGGAGGATGTCCAGGGCGCGGCGCAGCAGTGGCAGCTCCAGGGGGCCGTGGACCCGGGTGCGGACGACGCTGTTGAGCGGGGAGGTCTGGTCCGCGATCCAGTACCAGCGTTCCAGGGGGCTGAGGTTTCGCCGGAGGCGTGGTTCGGGGTCCGGGACGGCGGGGAAGGTGAGGGCTTGCTCGTTCTGCAGGGCGAGGTCCTGGTGGGTTGTCAGGCGGAAGTGGTCGTCCCGGGCCTGCCGCAGTTCGGGGGTGTCGGCCTGTTCGAGGTCGCTCATCGACCGGGAGGTGGCGACCATGGTCCGGGTGCGGTCGCGGCGGCGGTCCTCGTACGTCCGCAGGGCGAGCGGGAGGTCGTCACGCGCTCCGGGTTCGGCCAGGGTGTGGGCCAGGACCACGGCGTCCTCGATCGCCATGGCGGCCCCTTGGCCGAGGGTGGTCAGCATGGGGTGCGCGGCGTCGCCGAGGAGGGTGACGGGGCCTTCTCCCCAGCGTTCGAGGAAGGTGCGGTCGCGGGAGGGTACGGCGAGGATGTCTCCGGGCGGGGTGGCCTCGATGACGGCCCGCACCTCGTCGGCCCAGTCCGCGTAGGCGCGGGTGATCTCGTCCTTGGTGCCGTCCCAGGCGTGCGAACGGGCAGTGGGCATGGACTTCGTGCCCCACCAGTAGGCGTGGCCGTGGCCGATGTCGATGAGGCCGAAGCGCTGTCCGCCGCCCCAGTAGTGGCGCACGCTGCCCGGGGGGAAGCCCGGGTGGCGGAAGGGGACGATGCCGAGCCAGCAGACGTAGCCGCTGTCGTGGGACGCCTCCGGTCCGACGAGTTGGGCGCGGATGGCCGAGTGGAATCCGTCGGCGCCGATGAGGAGGTCGCCGTGCGCCGTGCGCCCGTCCTCGAAGCGGACGGTGACGCCCGTGTCGTCGCTCTCGAACGCGGTCGCGGCGGCACCCAGGTGGAGGGGGCAGTCCCCGGCCGCGTCCAGCAGTGCCTCCAGGAGGTTCGGGCGGCTCAGGCAGACACTGGGCGCTCCGACCTTCTCGCAGACCTCCTTGAACGGCAGGTCTCTGATGGTGCGGCCGCGGTGGTCCAGAACGGTGAAGGATTCAATGGCCCGGCCGCGCTTTTCCAGGTCGAGGTCGATGTCCAGTGTGGCGAGCGCGTTGACGGCGTTGGACATGACCGACAGGCCGGAGCCGGCGGCCCGCAGTTTGCCGGCGCGCTCGTGGACGGCCACCTCGATCCCGACGCGCCGGAGGGCGATGGCGCAGGCGAGGCCGCCGATTCCGGCTCCGATGACGATGGCTTTCACCGGTCGGCTCCTTGGGGTGTCTGAGGGTCTCTGGCTTTGCGGAATTCCGGGAGTTCCGGTGCTTTTCGAGCTTTCTGGGGCTGTCGGCATGCGGTCAGCTCTCCCCGTCGGGTCCGGCCGGGTCGGCGACGATCAGGTCCGCGACCGTCCTGGCCACGTGTTGCACGTACGGTTCTTCCATGATCGTGAGGTGGTTGCCGGGCACGCTGACGACCTGGAGGGGGCCGTCGGTCATGTCGCTCCAGCCGTTGGTCGGGTCCTCGTGGCGGCTTCCGGCCGCGCCGTGCATCGCGGCGAGGACGTCCGGCAGCGGCTCGTCGGCACGGACCAGGGTGAGCCCCTGGTTCCCGGCCTCGGGCCGGTAGTTGAGCGTCGCGTGCCAGTTCGCTCGGTAGACGTGGAAGAGCCGGCGTATGACGGCGCCCGAACTACCGGCCGGCAGGACGCCCTCCTCGGTCGCGATACGGGCGATGAAGTCGAACTTCTCCTCCAGTGAGGTCAGTTCGTCCGGTACGCGCTCCATCGGGGAGTCGCCGCCGCGTTCCAGCCAGAGCAGTTCCCAGAAGAACCACCCGAGCAGTGCGTCGTCGTTGTGCAGGTGGCGCTGTCCCTGGGTCAGCGCGGTGGTGTCCAGGAGCACCAGGCGGGTCACGTCCTCGCCGGCCGCCCGCAGCCGGCGTGCGATCTCGAAGGCGACGAAGCCGCCGAAGGACCATCCGCCGATGGCGTACGGGCCGTGCGGTTGGACCGTGCGCAGCGCGGCGATGTAACTGTCCGCGATCTCCTCGACGGTGCGCAGCGGCGTGGTGCCGGGGTCTGCCCCGGCCGCCTGGAGCGCGTACAGCGGCTGGTCGTCGGGAAGGTGCCGGGCGAAGGGTACGTAGCACAGCACGTTGCCGCCCATGGGGTGGACCATGAACAGGGGCGGGCGGGTGCCCTGCGGGCGGATCGGCACCAGGGGGTCGTACGCGGCGACCGCGCCGCCCGCGCGCAGCCGCGCCGCGAGCCCGGCCGCGGTGGAGGTAGCGATGAACTGCGACAGCGGGATGTGCACGGCGTAGCGCTGTTCGATCTGGACCACCAGCCGCATCACGGTCAGGGAGGTGCCGCCCAGGTCGAAGAGGCTGTCGTGCACGCCCACGGCGGGCAGTCGCAGCAGGTCCGCCAGCATCTCGGCCACCGCGCTTTCGTAGGTGTCCTGCGGCGCGGCCTCGGCGGCTTCGGCCGTGGGGGCGAGCGGCATGGTGCGCAGGGCGGCGTCGTCCCGCTTGCCGCTGGGGGTCAGCGGCAGGTGCGCCACCCATCGCAGGTGGGAGGGCACCAGGTACTCGGGCAGCGTGGTGCGCAGCCGCTCGCGGATGGCGGTCAGGTCCGCGCTGGTGCCTTCGCCCACGAGGAAGGCGGCGAGGAGGCACTCGCCGTTCGGGTGCTGCCGGGCCACGACGGCGACGTCGCGCAGGTTCGGGAACTGTCCGGCCAGAGCGGTGACGGCCAGCTCCACCTCGGCCGGTTCGACGCGGAAGCCGCGCACCTTGACCTGGGTGTCGGCCCGGCCGGTGCAGACGATCGTCCGGTCGGGCAGCATGATCCCGAGGTCCCCGGTGTCGTAGAGCAGACGGCCCTCGCCTGCGAAGGGGTGCCGGACGAAGCGCTCCTTGGTCAGGTCGGGGCGGCCTTCGTAGCCGTCGGCCAGGCAGGTGCCGCCGAGGTGGATGGTGCCGCGTACTCCGGCGGGCACCGGGCGCATCCGTTCGTCCAGTACGTGCGCCTCGGCGCCGTCGACGGGGCGTCCGATCGGGGGCAGTGCGGGGAAGGCGGCCGGGTCGCCGGTCATGGTGAAGGTGGTGGCGACGTGGGTCTCGGTCGGCCCGTACTGGTTCTCCAGGACGGCGCCCGGCAGTGCGGCGCACAGCCTGCGGATCTCCGGGGTGACGCGCAGCTGCTCACCGGAGGAGATCAGCACCCGCAGCGCCCCGGGGGTGATGTCCAGTGCCTGGGCGGTCTCGGCCAGTTGCTGCAGTGCCACGTAAGGGAGGAAGACCCGCTCGATGCCCTCGCGGTCGATCAGGCGCAGCAGCTGGGGCATGTCGCGCCGCTCGGCGTCGTCCACCAGGTGCAGCGTGCCGCCGGAGCACAGTGTGGAGAAGATCTCCTGGAAGGAGACGTCGAAGCTCAGGGGCGCGTACTGGAGGGTGGCGCCGCCCACGGCGCCGCTGGTGGCCTGTGTCTGCCAGGCGACCAGGCCGGCCAGCGAGCGGTGCGGCATGGTCACGCCCTTGGGGCGGCCGGTGGAGCCGGAGGTGAACAGGACGTAGGCGGTGCTGTCGGCGGAGATCTGCGCCGGGGGCTCGGTGGCGGGGAACTCCGCCGCAGGGTCAGTGGCGGGGACCTGCGCTGAAGGGTTCGTGGCGGCCTCGGTCACCGACTCGGCGGGCAGCAGCAGTGACCGGTCGGTGACGAGGTGGGCGTGGGCGGCGTGGGCGATCACGCGGAAGGGCCGGACCGCATCCAGCATCATGGCCAGCCGCTGGGCGGGGTAGCCGACGTCGAGCGGCACCACGGCGCACCCGGCCCGCACGACGCCCAGGACCACGGCGATGGTCTGCGGTGAGCGGTCCATGGCGATCCCGATCCGGGCCTGGAGCGGGGCGCCGAGCGCGCACAGCCGCCGGGCGACCCGGTCGGCCGTCTCGGCCAGCCGCGCGTAGCTCCACCGCTCCTGTCCCATCGCCAGGGCGGTGGCGTCCGGGGTGCGGGCAGCCTGGCGCAGGAAGCTTTCGACGACGGTGGGCCGGGGTGTGGCCCTGGCGAGGGCCGGCCGCGGGGCGAGGAAGGCGAAATCGGGCTCCGCGTGCGGTTCCTCCACCAGCTTGCGCAGGATCTGCTGGTAGCCGTGGGCGAACAGGCGGGCCTGCTCCGCGGTGAATCCGTGGCTGCCATGGTCGATCCGCAGCCACACGCGGCCGCTGTCCGGTTCGGTGATCGCGTTCACCAGGAGCCGGAAGTCGGTCTCTTCCCAGGTGCGGAAGGTGCGCAGCCGTATGTCCGGCAGCGCCAGGACCTCGGACAGCTGGTGGAAGTGCACATAGTTGAAGGCGGTGTCCAGGACCGGGCCGCCGTGGTCCTCCTGGACGGCGCTCAGCGGGTAGCGCCGGTGGGGGTGGCAGTCCTGTTCCTGCCGGAAGGCTTCGCGTGCCACGTCCAGCCATTGGGCCTGTGCGACGTCCAGGCGCAGGGGCACGGTGTTCAGGAAGAGCCCGGTGGTGCGTTCGGCGTGGGCGAGTTCGGGCCGCCCGTGGGTGATCAGCCCGGTGGTGACGTCGTGGGTGCCGGCGAACATGGCCAGGGTCAGGCAGTGCGCCGCGAAGAGCACGGACTTCGTGGGCAGGCCGCGCTCGGCGGCGAACGTGCGTACCCGGGCGATGAGGTCGTCGGGCAGGTCGGTGCGGTGTGAGGCCGGTTCCCGGCCGGCGGCGGGCAGGTGCGTCCCGAACGGTTCGATGTGCAGCGGTTCGCAGCCGGCCAGCTTCTCCTTCCAGTACCGCCGCGCCTCGGCGGACTGCAGGGCGGCCCGCTCCTCCCGTACGTAGGACGCCGCCGAGGGCGGGACCGTGCCGTCGACGGGGCCGATGCCCAGGCCCAGGCCGTGCGCGTAGTCCTGGAGGAGTTCCTGGAGGAGGTTGGCCACGCTGCCGCCGTCGAGCAGCGCGTGGTGGAAACTGAGGACCAGTTCGACGGCCCCGGGCCGCACGTGGGCCCGCAAGAGGTACAGCGGCGCCCGGTCGAAGACGTAGGCGTGATGGCGGCGCTGTTCGATGTGCGCGCGGACCTCGGCGTCGGCCGCGGCAGCATCCAGCGGGCGCAGATCGACGATGTCCAGGCCGCCGGGCGCCTGCGGGCGGACGATCTGCAGCGGCTCGGAGAAGCCCGCCAGGTCGAAGGCGGAGCGCAGCGCCGGATGGCGCGCCACCAGCCGGTCGAACGACCGGCGGAACGCTGCCGCGTCCCAGGGCAGTTCGAGGGTGTACTGGAAGACGTCCTTGTACGTGGCGGACTTCTCGCGTCTGCGGCTGTGGTAAAGCAGGCCGAGCTGAAGCCGGGTGAGCGGCCAGGCGTCCTCGGCGCCTTCCAGGCGGGCCCGGTCCACGCCGGAGACGAGGGCGAACGGGGCGGGAGCGGCGTCGCCGCCGGGCGCCGCCAGGCTTTCGACGAGCGGGGCCAGTCCGGCCACCGTCGGGTTGCGGATCAGGTCGGTCAGGGAGAACCGCAGGCCCCGTGCTTCGGCCTGGGCCCGCACCTTGAGCATGAGGATCGAGTCGCCGCCGAGGGTGAAGTAGTCGTCGTGGACGCCGACGGCGTCGTGGCCGAGCACCCCGGCCCAGACCTCGGCCAGGACTGCCTCGGTACGGTTGCGCGGCGGCCGGCCGGTGGCGGGCTCGGCGGCATCCCGGGGCAGGGGCAGCGCGCGGCGGTCGGCCTTGCCGTTCGGGGTCAGCGGAACGGCGTCGATCCGCACGAAGAAGGCCGGGACCATGAACACCGGCAGCTTGTGCGCGAGCAGGTCGCGCAGGTACGCGGGGTCGATGGCCGCGTCGGCGACGTAGTAGCCGACGAGGTGGGTGCCGCGGGTGGCGGTGGTGCGGTCCACGACGATGGCGTCGCGGACACCGGGCAGGGAGCGCAGGGCACCGGCCACCTCGCCCGGCTCCACGCGGTTGCCCCGGACCTTGACCTGGCCGTCGATCCGCCCGAGGTACTCCAGGGTGCCGTCGGCCAGCCATCGTGCGAGGTCACCGGTGCGGTAGAGGCGCCCGTCCCGGGTGAACGGGTCGCGGACGAACTTCTCGGCGGTCAGTTCCGGACGGTCCAGATAGCCCCGCGCGACCCCGGCGCCGCCGATGCACAGCTCACCGGCGACCCCCACCGGCTGGGGCTGGTCGCCGGGGCCCAGCACGTACAGACGGGTGTTGTCGATCGGCCGGCCGATGGGGACCCGGGTGACGCTCCGGGCGGAGGCGTCCGGGCAGTCGTAGTACGAGACGTCGACCGTGGCCTCGGTCGGCCCGTACAGGTTGACCAGCCGAACCGGACCCTGCGCACCGGATGTGCCGACGACGCGGCGGAACTGCTCGACCCGCTCCGGCGGCAGGGCCTCGCCGCTGCAGAAGACGTACCGCAAGGACGCCAGGCCCGCGCGGGCCTCGGGCAGTCCATGCACCAGGTCGAGGAACGGGCCGAGCATCGAGGGCACGAAGTGCACGACGCTGACCCGCTGCTCACGGATGGTCCGCAGGATCTGACGCGGGTCCTGCTGGCCGCCGGGCGGCAGCAGGGCCACCACCGCGCCCTCCAGGGCCCACCAGAACAACTCCCACACCGAGACGTCGAAGGAGACCGGCGTCTTCTGCAGCAGGACGTCGCCGTCGCCCAGCGGATAGCGGCGCTGCATCCAGGCAAGGCGGTTGACGACGCTGTGGTGCTCGACCATCACGCCCTTGGGCCGGCCGGTCGAGCCCGAGGTGTAGATGACGTAGGCCAGGTCGCGGGCGCCGGCCAGCGGCGGGAGCGGGGCGCCGTCGGCCTGCAGCAGTTCCTCTATAGGGCGCACCTTCGTCCCGTCGGATCCGTCGGAGGCGCCGGACCCTTCGGGCCCGTCGGAGGCCGGGCCGGTGCGCAGGCCGGTGGCGGCGTCAGGGCCGGTGCCGGTGCCGATGTCCAGGCGGGTACCGGTACCGGTACCGGTACCGTCGATGATCACCACCTTGGCGCGGCTGTCTTCCAGCAGGAATCTCACGCGTTCGGACGGGTAGCCGGGGTCCACCGGTACGTAGGCGCCCCCCGACTTCAGCGTGCCCAGGATGGCCACCAGCAGCTGGGGCCCCCGCTCCATCATCACCGCGACCCGGTCGTCGGGGCCGACGCCCTCCTCGCGCAGGGCCCGGGCGACCCGGTTGGCCCGTTCGTCCAGTTCGGCGTAGGTCAGCGTCTCGCCGGTGGCGCCGATGACGGCGGTCTGCCCCGGGCGGCGGGCGGCCTGCTCCTCGAACAGGGAGTGGAGCGTGGCCCGGTCCGCGTAGGGCACCGTCGGACCGTGGCTGCGCACCGCGGTCAGGTCCTCGTGTTCGGCGGGCTCCAGCATCGGGACGGCCGACGCGGGCTCGTCCAGCATGTCCACGCCGTGCTCCAGCAGCGTTGCCAGGTGGCCGGCGACCGAGGCGATGGGCAGGTCCTCGTCGAAGACATCGAGGGCGTAGTCCAGGTCGATGCGCAGGTCGGACGTGCCCCCGAAGGCGAACACCATCACGCCCAGGGCGTCCTGATCATGCGAGGGGGCCACCACGGCGGGCTGCCGTTCGAGGCCCGGCACCGGTGACGGCCAAGCCCAGTTCATGTAGGAGAGCGTCACGTCGAAGAGCCGGCGGGGGCCCTCGGCCGACGGGGGCAGTTCCCTCAGGACGTCGCCCAGCGAAAGCCGTTGATGGCGCTGAAGCGCACGGGCCGCCTTCTCGGTTTCGGCGACGAGTTCACGTACCGTTCGTCCGCCGAGCGCCGGGATGCGCAGCGGCAGCGTGTTGGCGAACTGGCCGAGAATGTCTTTGTGGTGCTCTTCCGGACGGTTGAGTAAGGGGATGCCCAGCGCCACCTCCTGACCGCGGTGCAGCCGCGTCAGCCAGGTACCGAACATGGCGGCGACGTAGGCGAACGGCGAGCAGCCGGCGGCACGGACCCGTTCGGCGATACGGCCCTTGACGACGAACGAATGGCGGCCGCGCCCGCTCCCGCCGGCCGTGCCCGTGAAGAGCGCGGGCGCCGCGCCGGCGAGGGTTTCCCGGTGGAACGCACGGTCACGATCGCTCTCGGCACCGGCGCGGTAGGCGGCTTCCTCCTCGACGAACGCCAGGTAGGAAGCGGGCTCGTGGCACCCCGCGCGCTCCCCGCCGCCGCCCGTGGCCCGCGCGTAGTCCTCAAGGATCTCCTGGCTCAGCCGGTTGAGGGACCAGCCGTCGATGATGATGTGGTGTGTCTTGACATACAGGTGCGTGATGTCCGCGCTCTCCACCAGCAGTGTGGCTTCGGCCAGCGCGCCGCCGTCCGTGAGTGGCATCGCCGTCGCCAAGGAGCGCCGCATCCACGCCAGGCACGCGACGTCCGGTTCGGGCTCCTGCGCAAGGTCCACCCTGCGGACCCGCACGCCCTCGTCCCCCACCCACTGAAAAGGCGTCCCCGCCTCCTCGCCGAACCGCAGCCGGAACACCTCATGGCGATTCAGCGCACGTGCGATGCACTCGGCGAGCACATCGAGATCAAGCCCGCCCCGCAGCCGGTCGTGGAGAATGCAGTTGAACTGCGGGGACTGCGGAGCCTGAGAACTGGCGGCCCAGATATCGCGTTGGTAGGCCGTCAGCGGGCTCCGCGCGTGGCCGTTCACCTGCGCCTGTTTTCCCGGGAGGGTTGATTCGGCAACCACGATCCTCTTCATGATCGGCATCATGCCGCCTCATGACTGGGCGTATCCCTGAAGTGTGTGGCGAAAACAGCACTTGTGTGGCGCGATTGGCATCTGTTGTGACATGAATGGGCAACTGACGTGGCGCGAAAGGACATTTGCTGAGGCGACAACGGGGCAACCGCATCCCGGCTCCGGTGAACCGCGTACCGCTTCACACGCGAAGTGCCATTGCCACAGTGAACGGCGCTGGGCGTACGGACGGCCACCGCACACCCGGCACGTCCGGTGTCGCTCACCACGCTCGCGTCGTACATGCGCATACGGCGCCCACCACGGCCTGACGGCTGCTCATTGGGTGGGGCGGCCCCTTTCGAGGGCAGTCGAGCCGGGAAGACAATGATCAATAAGGTCGAGGCGGCGGCTTGCCTCCCGTTGTCCTGCAAGGGGCACTGGATGACGAGGGTTCCGTCGGCGATTCCATTCCGGCGACGTTCAGGGAAAGTCCGGTCGCCTGGTCGCTGACGTGGTGAGATCCGAAAAGGCCGGGACGGGATGCTGCACGCCGAAGTTCTGGGTGCCGTTGGAATCGACGTGCGGATGACAGTCCCGAACGTCCATCTGTGCACCCGCCTTGCCGACGGGGCCGCCGCCGACATCCGGACACTTGCCACTCGCGGCACCGACGCTCCGGTCGAACAGGAGCTGGAAGCCGTCGGGCGCAGAGTCCACATCTGGTTGGTGCCGTTGCCGGAGTTAACGTCCGGCAACAGCGGTCAGCGGTCCGCGGTCAGCGGTCAGCGGTCAGCGGCGGAAACAGGTCAGACGTGTGGCGGCATCCTGAACGGCTGGTCGAACGGCTCGTCCTCCCAGTAGGTACGCACGTTGCGGCACCCGGGCCGCGTACACATCCAGAACCCGTCCGGTGCCCGCCCCGTCTCCTCCCGCACAATCCGCCGCTGCTCGCGGCTGTCCAATGCGACGTGCTGCTCCCGCGACCGGCAGGTCGCGCAGTACAACTCCCTCAAGTCCTTCGCCATACCCCCACCGTCCCCGGCCTGTTTGGTTCCGGGAAGCCGCGCATGGGCCATCTGTCGGCATGCACGTTCTCACCGAACTGGGCGGGCTCGGGGAAGCTCCCTGTAGGCGTAGGTGGGCCAGCTCCCGCGCGGTCGGAGCGGTGCGGGTGGCAGGTCTTGGATGCGCCAGGAGTTCAGTGATCCGCGACCACGGGCAGCTTGGCCTCTCCCCCGCAGGTCTGGCGACCAGTTCAGCCAGTTCAGCCCCGGACGACAGGGGCCGGCGTATCAGGACGGACGGCAAGAGGTCCCGGTACGCCGACAGGCGCTGAGGGGCGCTGAGGGCGCCGAACAGTGGTTCCGCGAACGGCCCAGGGCCTCAAGGTCGTTCTCCGTCGGTCCCCGCGCACGGCCCCGGTCGAGCTACTGAGCGGTGGCCCTGCCCCATCGATCTGCACTGCGGCGCCGCCTGCCGTTGGTCCCGCAGCATCGGATCAGCTCCGTGCGGGGCCGTTGCTGCTCGGGGCGCGGCGCCGGAGGCGCACCACGACGGCCGCCACTACGGCTGCGCCGAGGAGTGTCCCGGCCAGGAGGCCGCCGTACGGTGCGGTGTCGAGCAACCGGTGGTCGCGCCACAGCCACAGCAGCGCGGCCGTGACCACTCCCGCGGCCGTGAAGCGCGCGCTTCGCCCGCCGCGTGCCAGGGCGGCGAACAGGAAGACCACCAATACGGCCAAGGGCGCCAGGATCTCCGCCATCCACAGTGCCTGTGTGGTCCACACCGTCTCCCCGACGGAGCCTTTGACCCAGGCGATGGTATGGGTGAGGAAACTGGCCACGGCCACGGCCGCGATCACTGTCCGGTCGCGGACGCGGACCGGCGGCAGGTCCGCCGGGCAGCACAGCAGGATCAAGGCGATCAGTACGGGATAGAGGATATCCGAGGTGGCGGCCAGCGGGCGGTCCAGGTACTGGTGGTAGATGAGGTAGTCCGTCTCGAACACCCAGGTGGTCGCGGGCAGGGCCACGACACCGAACACGGCGAGCAGCCGCGCCGGCGCCCACCGTCCCGCGGCCCCGCACAGCAGCGCCAGCGCACAGGCCAACGTCACGCACTCATTGACGAGCCACTCCACCCGGTCCGCAGTCCGCCCTCCGTCCGCCCATAGCTGCGCCGTCCAGTCGTCCGCCCACAGCGTGCTGTTCATCAGCACACCGAACAGAGCGGGGGCGCACACGACGGCCAGGACGTAGGGCGCGGCGGCAGCCAGAAAACGTCCGGGGCCGTCCGCGGAGGTCAGGCACAGATGCACCCGCAGCGCGTGCCGGACCATGTCAGAGGCCTCTCGCAAGCGCACCAGGCGTCCGGCGTCCCGGATCGCCTCGGCATGGATGGCGGCGATCTCCGGCCCGTGCTCACGACGGTATGACGCCGGGTACAGGCGCAAAAGCCGTGCGGCGCGGGCCTCTTCGGGGGACTCGGTCACACGGCCCCCTTCGGGCAGGGCCGGTGAACGGCGAGCCGTCGCTCGGCCTCGACGGCAGTGGCGCGCAGGCGCTCGGCTTCGGCGGCCAGCGTGGCGCGCCCCTCGGAGGTCAGGGCGTAGGTGCGACGGGCCCGTCCGCCGACGGTCTCCTCGCTGTGGACTTGGATCTGCCCGTCTTCCAGCAGGCGTTGCAGGGCGCTGTAGAGGGTGCCGGTTCGCAGTGTCACGCGTCCGTCCGAGATCTTCTTGACCTCCTGGGTGATCGCGTAGCCGTGCCGGGGCTGGTCCGCCACCGCGCACAGGATCAGTGAGCTCGGTTCCTGCAGAGATCGTCTTTTCACACCCCCACCATAGGTCGACCGACCGCATATGTCGACCAACTACCTATAGACGCTTCCGCATTCATGTCGGTCCGCTCGGCGCGTTCTGCTGCTTCGCGCCCGGCACGAACGCCCGCTCGCCCGCAGTCGGTCGCGGGCCGGCGGACCTGCACCTCGGTGCCGTCCAGCCGCAGCCCGACACCCCGGCTCCCAGGGAACGCCGCCGCCGTAGTTCCACCGTCCCGCAGACGTACAAGCGATCCCGCTCCCGCACCTTGCGGGCTGCCGGGCCGAGCAGGCGGACAAAGGTGTCTATGTAACGGTTTTCCGCGACACCGCTGTTACGTGGAAGCGATTCGTCCGTCAAAGACGCCTCGTAACTTACGCACAGCAGTCACCGCCCGCCTCACAGCACCGCCTGTGAAAGGCGCGTACGACGCACGTTTTTCGTCCCGTTCCACACGCTCAGCCAGTCAGGAGTCACGTATGTCCGCCTTACTGCGTCACCGCCGCACCGCCTTGCGCACCCTGGCGGCCTGCGCCGCGGTGACCGCCACCGTGCTCGGCCCGGCCGCCGCGGCGTTCGCCGACAGCCCGGCGCGCGCGGCCGGACCGACGCCTGCCGACATCGCACGGTGCACGGTCACCGAGAAGGTCGACTCGATCCTCCCCATCGAGGGTGCGTACGTGGAGATCGTCAACCGGCCGATCCCCAAGTACGGCCCTGAAGGGCCGCAGGCGGTCCTGAAGGACAAGAACGGCAACGTCCTCGGCGGTGTGACCTACAACCACCCCGTCAACGAGGAAGCCGGACTCAAGCTCACCGAGTTGGACAGCGGCCGGGCCCAGCTGTGGCAGCGCCGCCCGGCGGGCGGGGTCGCCTTCCTCCACACCCATGACTTCCCCGCGCTGCCCAAGGGCTGCCCGGTCCGCTGGGAGACCGAGGGGGGCGGCACCTACGTCCGGACGGTGAAGCTGGCGGACGGCGGCTCCATCGCCAAGATCTACCGGATGGGCCCCGACCACTACCGCGCGGAAGGCTTCTTCCAGGGCGAGTCGTTCGGTTCCATCAAGGCGACTCCCGCCACGCCCTACGTGGCCGGCAACCTCAACGGGATGATCACCGCGCTCTCCTCGAAGGGCGAGGTGGCCTCCTGGATCGCGAAGGCCCGCCCGACCGGCCCGCACAACGAAACGCTCGCCGACGGCAAGACCGTCGTCCGGGTAATCGAACTCGGCGACCAGCGCTACCGGGCGGTTCTCGCCGACAAGGGCGGGCGCACCCTCGGCATGATGGAGGTCGACGGCGACGCGAGGTTCCGCGCGGCGATCAAGGTCGGTTCCCTGTGGGCCGTACTGGAGACCGACGGCAGCGTCACCTCATACGTGGCGCGCTGAACCGGAGCAACGCCCCGCCTCGCCTGGGCGTCCCTCACCGCGCGGACACCGCCGCGTCCGCGCCGGACGCCCAGGCAACTCGCCCGGCTGCATGCTCACTTCGCAACTTCGCCGCCAAGCCCCTGGACGGGACAGCCGACCTCAACAGGCCTGTCAGCCGACCTCAACGGGCCTGTGGCAGTCGGCCACAACGATCACAGCACCGGCGTGGCAGGCAGCGCATCGTTGGCCGCCGGCTGGGAGGGCAGCTTCTACTGCCGGCGCGCCGGACGCCCGGTCAGCTCCTCCCATGCCTGGATGGGCGGTCACTGCCTCAGCCGGGCCGACGGCATGGCCTTCGTGAGTGGTCGTCATCAGGCTCGGTGCGTTATGCCGCTTTGCGGATCGCTCGCCTGAGTAGCAGCGGAATGGCCTGGTGATGCAGGGGAGCTGCTGAGGCCCATACAGCCCGGCCGACAGGGTTCTTGAAATGCACGAAGGTGGACCATGTCAGTGAGGAATGGTCCAGGCGAACCATGTTGCGCGCAGTGAGCAGCGGCGAGTGCGCCTCCAGCGTGACCGCGTCGGGCCCGGACTCCGTGACGAGCCAGCCCAGTACGTGCTGCGCCGAAACGCGCGGGCCCAGCCGCAGGCCCAGCCCGCCGCGCCAGCCGCCGTACAGGCACCGCCGGAGGACGGCGGGCGCCTTCTCGAAGACGGCTCGGGCCCAATCCACTGGCAGCAGGTGCGGCAGGCCGGTAGCCGGTACCGCGAACGCCGACGCGTAGTGGGCACCGGCCGGATCAACCCGGACGCGGCGTACGGGCAGCGAACGCGAGGCAGACATGGGCGGAGTATAAAGACGCATCGGTTTTCACAACAGCCCCACTCGCGCGCCGAGAGGGCAGCAGCGCCCCGATCTCGTCCGGGGCCCTGGCGGTCACGCGCCACCGCGACCGCCGTCTTTCCTCTTCGTTCCTTCGGGCGCGCTCCCTCCGGCGGGCTGGACGCCCCCTGCTGGCCAGCCTCCGCCAACAGCTGCCCAAGCACGCAGATAGGAGCTATGCACCCGAGCCGACCAGACACCGCATCCCGTACAGGCGGCGCCGACCGTCGTGCACTGCGCCTCAACACCCACTATCTCGATATTCACGTCGACCGACAGCACGGCGATGTCCGCGATCGACGGGAACAACAGCTCCTTCAGCCGGAGCGCGACCTCTTCCACGGCGGGCTTTCAGCCCGACCACACCTGTGACGGCCGTTTTTCGGGCAACTTCCGGAGCTGACCCGAGACGCTCAGCTGTCACTCACGGTGACGGCGTCACGGAAGCTGTGCCAGAGCCCAAACTCCCCGACATACCCAGCGGCACGGACTACATCATGCTGTTCCGGGCTCATGCAGTGCTTCCACCTTGGGCTGGTGCCGGACTTCGACGTCTACGACGCGGCGGTGTGGAGCGCTCCGGTGCCGCTGAGTCACACCTCGATCAAGGCGAAGGGCGAACCGCAGGAGGTACCGGACTTCACCCCCGGCCTGTGGCACAAGCCCCGCCCGGGGGCGGACTCCCCCAGGCCGAAGGGGTAGCGGCGCCGGGGCCGGACGGGCCTGATGCCGTGCCCGGCCCCCGGGCCGGTCCCGACACTAGTTGACCTGGCCGATGGGGCGCATCTGGATGTGGTTGATGTCCATTCCCTCCGGCTGGTCCAGGGCGAACAGGACGCAGTCGGCGATCTGCCCGGCGGTCATGACCGGCGCGTTGGGACGTCCGCCGCGGTTCTCCCAGAAGGGGGTGTCGACCATGCCCGGCGCCACCAGGGTGACGCCCACTCCGTCGGGGGTGGCCATGAGCCGGGTGTTCTCCGCTAGGGCGTGCACGGCCCACTTGGTGACCGAGTAGAGGTTGCCGGGCGTGTTCTTCACGCCTGCCACCGAACCGACCAGAACCAGCCGCCCCTTGGTGTCCTTCAGATGCGGCAGGGCCGCCTGGACGACGAGCGCGGGCCCGAGGACGTTCGTGAGGATCATCGAACGCATCGCCTCTGGCACGTGGTCGGCAAGCGTGCCCGGGAGGGAGAATCCGGCGCTGACGACGACGTTGTCCAGCTGCCCCCAGGACTGCACGGTCAGGTCGACGGCCCGGCGCACGTGCTCGGCGTCGGCGGTGTCCCCGGGTAGCGTCATGAGCTGGTCCTTCGCCGCGCCGGTACTGTCGGCGAACTCCGCCAGCCGTTCGGCGCGGCGGGCCGTGACGGTCACCCGGTGTCCCCGCGTGAGGAGCCGGCGCGCGGTTTCGGCGCCGATTCCGGTGGAGCCACCGGTGATCAGCGTGACGGGTTCCATGGGTATGCCTCCTCGTTGATGGCGGGCATCGGGTCTCCGCCGGGGTTCCAGGTGTCGATGAAGGCGGACTGGCGGCCGAGTCCGACCAGTTCGACGTGCCCGCCGAGACTGGCGAGGCGGTGGTAGGCGAACGGCCGCCCGAAGGGACAGCCACTGAACGTCTGCGGAAAGCCGGCCGCGGAGAGCCTGTCCGTACCGGACGTGATGTCGGAGGTCCACCACCCCAGGTGGTGAAATCCGGGCCGGCTCGTGTCACCCCAGGGGCCGCCGGGCGGGGCCTCGATCAGCTCGATGTACGGCGCACCGCCGGCGGTGAACACGATCCGGTAGTCCCACTCACCGATCGATGCCTCGACCGGCTCGCTCCACTGGACGGCTGCCGCCGTGGTCAGGTCCCGCATCGCCGCCTCCAGGCGCGGGACGGTGAAACAGACGTGGTAGAAGTCGCTCATGCCACATTCTCCCGCTCGGTTTCCGGCTGCGCCGCGCGTGCCGTGACCGGTGCGGGGAAGGCGTTGCGACGCGCGCCCACCGCGATGGCGGCCGCCAGCACGAAGACGGCGCACGAGATCCACGGCAGGACGGCCACGCCGCCGAAGCCCAGAGCGACACCGCCGGTGACGGAGCCGATGGACATGCCCGCGTTCAGCACGGTGACGATCATCGACTGGGCGACGTCGGCAGCCGGTCCGGCGGCGCGGGCGGACGCGGCCTGGAACATGGTCGGGGCGAGACCGAGGGCCGATCCCCAGCCGAACATCACGACGACGACCGGCCACGCCTCGGTTCCGAGCAGGCCGAACAGGGCCATACAGGCGGCGAACAGGCCGAGCGTACCGATGACGACGGCACGGAGGTTTCTGTCGATGAACGCTCCGGCGGCGAACAGCCCCGCCATGGCGGCGACGCCGAACGCGAGCAGAACCGGGCTCACCGCGTCTCCGAGACCGGCGCGCCGCAGGTAGGGGTCGACATAGGTGTAAAGGTTCATGTGGCCGACCTCGAACAGCAGGGCGGAGGCCAGGATGGCCACCAGGCCCGGCAGCAGGAAGACGCGGCGCAGGGGCATGCGGGTGGCGGCCTCCTCGCCCGGGAAGGGGCGCACGGTGGTGTGGATCCACAGGGCGACGAGGAGGGCGAGTCCGCCCATGACGGCGAAGGTGTAGCGCCAGCCGAGAAGATCTCCGGCGTACGTTCCCACGGGGACGCCGAAGGCCAGGGCGGTGGGCACGCCGGCCATGGAGACGGCCAGGGCCCGGCCCTTGACCGGCTCGTCGACCAGCCGCATGGCGTATCCGGCGATCATGGCCCACTGGACCCCCGCCCCCATACCGGCGACGAGCCGGGTGGCCATGGTCAGCGCGTAGGAGTCGGATACGGCGGTGAGGATGTTGACCAGGGCCACGACGGCGACGGTGGCCACGAGCAGGGGCCGCCGGGGCAGACCACGCGTGAGCGAGGTCAGGGGTATGGCGGCGATGACGGACCCGGCGGCGTAGACGGTCAGGAGCTGACCGGCCTGGGCCTCGGAGACATCGAGTCCGCGACCGACATCACCCAGGAGACCGGCGGGGACGGTTTCGGTCAGCATGGTCAGGAACCCGGCAGTGGCCAGGGCCAGCAGACCACCTAATGGAAAGGTGCCACGTTTACGTGTCACGACGGTGACGTTCCCCCTTGTTGAACAGTGTCTGGTGGGCCCCCGCGCGGGGCGGAAGTACGGTAGGGCCCCCGGTGGCCTCGCGGCCGAAGCCGCCAGGAGACCCTAGGGGATCAGCGGACGCCGTTGTTGTTGATGAAGCGGGGTCCGTAGAAAACCGGCCGACTCAGCTCGGTATATCGCGCAAGCGCCTTGTACTGACGCGGGTAAAGCTCTTCGAGGCGGCCGATGACCTGCGCGGGCACCCGGTGGCGCATGATGGTGAAACACGAACTCACCCGCATCTGGTCCATCTGCGTCACCGCTGCCCCCAGGGATGGCCACCAGGTTTCCGCCGGGCCGTTCCACGCGCGGTCGAGACAGGCCATCATTTCGGTGTAGGCGTTGTCGAACCTTTCCAGTTCCTTACGGACCTCCGCCGCGTCCGGGTCTTCGGCCAGTACGGCCGCATAGCCGTCGGAGGGGACCGCGAGGGTATTGATGACCACCGGCCACACGATCTCTTCACCCTGGAAGAAGGCGGCCTCGTTCTCCCGCGTGATCTCGGCGCCCGCTTCGGGAGCGAGATAACGCCGGCCGTACCGCAGTTCGGCGAAGCGGGCGTAGTGGGACCCCTCCCGCTGGAAGTCCTCACCGGCTTCCACGGTTCCGGTTCCCCGGCCCTCGCCCTGTTCGGTGATGAGATCGAGCCCGGCGTGGAACTTCTCCACGGGATCGACGCCCTCGGCCGGCTCGAAGGTGAGGTAGCCGAGATTGCCACCGATCTGATTGGACGGCCCGCCTTGTTCGACGGCACGCCGCAGGGCGTCCTTGTGGTTGTCGACCGCCTCGCGGATCGCGTCGTAAAAGGCGCCGATGGTCGGGTAGACCGCGGCGCGCTGCCGGGAGTCGAGCAGATAGTCCGGCGCCTCCAGACGCATGAAGTTCTCCAGCGAACGCGGGGAGAGCTGCGCGAGGATGACCGGCAGGTCGGGTGCCACGCCGCCGGGAAGACCGCGGGTGGCGTAAACCGGGTCCAGGGTGGCGATGCGCGGTGTGCCGCCCAGGGCGGCAACCATGTTGGCGGCGATGGCCATGTGGACCATCTCTTCCATCAGCACCGAGCGAATGGTGTTGTAGGAGGGGTAGTTCTGTACCTCCAGGGAATACATGGCCGCGCAGTACAGCGGCATGGTGGAGTGCTCCAGTGCCACAGCGGTCTGGAGGGCTCCGCGAATCCAGCTGATGTCGCGCAGGAAGACGGGCGTCACCTGGGCAGCCACGGGAGCGGTACCCCTTCCGGTCACAGCTCGTCGTCGGTCCTGGCCGGGTACAGCATCGGTTCGAAGAGGTTCTGGAACGCCTCCTCCAGCTCCGGGTGGTGGTAGAACTCCGGGCCGGTCTCCTCGAAAATCGCATCCCCGATGCCGCCGTAGGTGTCGAACATCATCGAGACGATGGTGCCGACCTCCCGGCCGAAATAGTGGGCGACCAGGGCGACCGCGCCGCCGTTGATGCCGTAGGAGCCGGTGAAGGTCCAGATGCGGGAGACCGGGTCGCCGTACCACATGCGCCGGTTCTCCGGCACGTTGAAGCCCTCGTTGCGCATACCGCGGGCGATGGCGGCGACGGAGGTGAGGATCTCTCCGTTGATGATGCCGGAGCGGGTCAGCGCCCCGACGCCCGAGCAGTTGGCGGCGATCACCTTGCCGGCCTCGTGATGGCGCCGAATGGCCTCCTGGACGCGCTCGTCGGACAGCAGTGCGGCCGAGCCGACGCCGCCGGGGATATAGAAGATGTCGAACAGGTCGTCCTCCGAGAGGACGCCGTCGGGAACGACGTTGGTGCCCATCTGCATCTTGATCACGCCGGGTTCCAGGGCGACCAGACGCACGCTCAGGTCCCGGGGAGCCGCTTCCCGCTGCCAGGGGGCGATGGAGCCGTTGAGGACCATCGCGGTGCCCTTGAAGATCTCGGTGGGGGTGAGGCAGTCCTGTTCGGAGACCGATTCGTATCCCAGGACACCGATGGAGTCGATCTGAGTGGTGCGGATTCCCGGCGTCCGGGCCTCCGGAGCGGTCCGGCGTTCGCGCATGGGAGTGGGCGCATTCACAGTGTGCTTTCCCTTCCTCGAAGGAAACGGCCTGTGCCCCTGTCGGGGCCTGCCGACGACCTTCACACCCCCTGACCAACGGAATCAAATAACCAGTCGGACAGGGGGCATCAGGGAAGCTTCGGGGACAAGGAGCGTTATGGGGGGCTGGCGTGTCGTCTATTTGGCTCTTGCCGGGCTGATCCCTAGGTTCGTTGACGGCCGGGGGACGCGGCCGACAACCAACGGGGAGCATGCTCATGTCCGAGTTGACGCACCGCCCAATGGCGGCCCAGATCCACGAACGCATCACCCGGATAGATCCGGGTCCGCGTGACTTCTCCGCACTCAGCGAGGTCGTCCGCAAGGGAAGCCGTATCGGCAACGAACGTCTCGACGGCGACGACCATCTCAACGAAGTGATCCCCAAGCCCTGGGGCATGGAGTTCCGGATCTACGTGGACGACTTCATCGACGTGTGGAATCTGAAAATCGACGAGGATCAGGCCACCTCGATGCATGTCCACCCGCGCAAGCTCACCTACCTGCTCTGCCTGGCCGGTCAGGGAGTCACCGACACCCTCACCGACCAGTACCCGGTAGGCGCCGGATCGATCCTGCGGATCGGAGGCGGCGCCTTCCACTCGACCCGCAGCCTGGGCCCCGGCCCGCTGTGGCTGGCCGAACTCGAAGCCCCCCGCAACAAGTTCGACCTGATCCGGCTGCGCGACCACTACAGCCGGGAGAACACCGCGTACGAGACCGAACACGCCGACGTGCCCGAACTCCCGGCCAAGCCGGTCTCCTACCTGCCCCAGGCCCGACTGCGCGAGCGGTCCCCCGGCGGCGAGTTCGCCTTCTCCATCCGCGCCGGCGCCGACATCTTCTACCGTCGCCGGGCAGCGGACCTCTTCCACGTACCGCTGGGCCTGACCGGCGTGGTCACCGGTGAGATCGACGTTCTCGCCCCCGCCAGGGCAGACGACCGGCGCCCGGCGCTGGATCAGTACTACCTCTCCCTCGTCCTCGCCTGACCCGGCACCACGCACACCGACACCTTTCGCACCGACTCCAGGAGGACACCCATGCCCCACGCGGTGATCGTCACCGGGCCCGGATTCCAGGACCACGACGTCGTCTACACCTACTACCGGTTCATCGAAGAGGGCTGGCACGTCGATGTCGCCACCAAGAACGGCGCCGATGTCATCGGCAAGTACGGCGTCCCGCTGCCGATGGACAAGACCGCCAAGCCGCTGGTCGCCTTCGACCGGCTCGATGCCGACACCTACGACGCGGTCATCCTGACCGGTGGCCACGAGGCTCCCGACCGGGTCCGCCAGGACCCCCACGTCCTGGCATTCGTGCGCGCCATGGACGCCGCCGAGAAGGTCGTCGCCGGCCTGTGTCACGGCCCCTGGATCATGGTCTCCGCCGGTGTTCTCAAGGGACGTACCGCCTGCGCCTACATCGGCCTCCGCGACGACGTGATCAATGCGGGCGCGAACGTGGTCGATTCCGATGTGATCGTGGACGGCCACATCATCACCTGCTCCTACTACGCCTACGTGGGCCGGTTCATGCGGGAGGTCTTCGCCACCGTCGGCGCGAAGCACCCGGACCGGGCCCGGACGGCGAGCTGACCCCTATCCGTCCGCGCATCTTCGGCCCGGCAGGACGCCGCCCCGATGCGTGCGGGGCGCCGCCGGAGGCTTCCCCCGGCCGGCGAGCCGGCGCCCCGCACAGCCGACGATCCTGGAGGTGAACCACCGTTGCTGGTACTCGACTTCGACGGCGTCATCGCCGACGCGTTCCTCGAATGCGCCCTGGTCACCTACTACGCCGAGCACGATCCCGAGCAGCTGGCCGTCCGGCCGGTCCGGGAACTGGCCGACGCGCTGCCCAAGAGCTTCCTGGACCGCTTCCGCACCGTACGGAAGTACGCACGGCTGCTGGAAGACTTCATGGCGGCCCGCGATCCGGCCGCCGAGGCCATCCGCAGCACGGCCGATCACGAAGCGCTGCTGGCCCGCCTGCCGCCCAGGAAGCTCGCCGCCCTCGCCTCGGGGGCGAGCGCCGTCCGGGCCGCGCTGCGTACGGTGCAGCCAGGCCCCTGGCTGGACATGCACACCCTCTACCCAGGCGTACACGACCTGCTGCACCGGCATCGTGGACGCGGCACGTCGATCGTCACCGCGAAGGACGCCGCCTCCGTGTGGGAGATCCTGGCGCACCACCGGTTGGAGAACACCGTGGTCGAAGTGGTCGGTGACTGCTCCGACAAGCGCTCGGCCGTCCTCGCCCTGGCCGCCGCCGACGGCCTGCCGAACGACGCGGTGACCTTCGTCGACGATCACATCACCAACGCGCTCGCGGTACGCGACACCGGCGCCCGCTCCCTGTGGGCCTGGTGGGGCTATCACACCGATGAGCACATCGAACGCGCCGTCGCCCGCGGGCAACGACGCATCTACCTGCCCGAACTGGCCGCCCTCACAGCCTGATCCACGAAGAAAGGACACCGTCATGCCGAAGGTTCTCTTCGCTCTGACCTCCCACGACCGGCTCGGCGACACCGGCCGGCGCACCGGCTTCTATGTGCCCGAGATCGCCTACCCTGCTGAGGTGTTCACCGCGGCCGGGTGGGACGTGGGCGTGGTATCCGTCCAGGGCGGTGAAGCCCCCCGGGACGGTGTCAAGGAGGGCGACACCGTCTCCGCCGCGTTCCTCGCCGCCTACGCCGACGAGCTGAAGAACACCCCCTCCGCCAACCAGCTCGATCCGGCCGACTACGACGTCATCTACTTCGTCGGCGGCCACGGGACCATGTGGGACTTCCCCGGCGCCACCGACCTCGCCGCGCTGACCTCCGCGATCTACTCGCGCGGCGGTGTGGTCGCGGCCGTCTGCCACGGCCCGGCCGGCCTGCTCTCGGCCGATCTGGACGACGGCAGCCCGATCGTGCAGGGCAAGCAGGTCGCCGCCTTCACGAACGAGGAGGAAGCCGCCGTGGGCCTCGACGACGTGGTCCCGTTCGCGCTGGAGACCGCGCTGATCGAGAAGGGCGCGAAGATAACCAAAGCGGAGAATTTCGCCGCGCACGCGGTCGCCGACGGCCGTTTGGTGACCGGTCAGAATCCGGCCTCGGCCACCAGGGTCGCCGAGCTGGCCATTCTCCAGGCCACCCCGGCCTGACCTGCTTTTCTTCGGAGGGTGACCGGCGGGCGAAAAGCTTGAATTCCGATTGAGAGGAGGGGCGCGATGCGCCCGCCGGCGCTTGACAGAATCATCTACGTGGCACAATGACCAGGGGGACGGTATGGACCACGCTGAACGGCGCGCAGCCTTCCCCGCCGGCAACGGGGGGCCGGACGACATGCAACTGGGTTGGTTACAAACCTTCATAGCCGTTTACCACACCGGATCATTCACCAAGGCGGCGCGGCTTCTCGGTATCACGCAGCCGGCTGTCACCCAGCACATCAGAGGTCTGGAAGCCGAGCTCGGTAAGCCGCTGTTCGACCGGACTCCACAGGGAGCCGAACCCACGGTCGACGGCAAAGCCCTGGCGCACGACATCGAAACCCCCATCACCCAGATCAACGCGGCCGTCGGCCGGTATCTGGACCAGACGTCGAGCAACCGCCCCGTGCATATCGGAGGGCCCGCGGAGCTGGTCACCGCCCGCGTGCTTCCCTCGATCAGCCCGCTCATCGCCTCCGGCATCGACGTACGCATCAGCCTCGGAGAATCGCCCGAACTGCTCGCTGCCCTGAAGAACGGTCAGCTGGACATCGCCATCTCCACCATCCAGCCCCGCTGCCGCGGCGTGGAGGGCCTGCCGCTGACCGACGAAGAGTTCGCTCTCGTGGCCTCGCCCCGCATCGCCGACAGCCTGCCTGCGGGACTGGCCGCCGCGGATTTCACCCGGGCGCTGGAGAAGGTCCCGCTGATCGCCTATGCCGATACCGTGCCGATCATACGCCGCTATTGGCGGACGGTATTCGAGATTCCGCCGCCGGCCCACCCGGCCGTTGTCGTACCCGACCTGCGTGCCGTCGTCGCCGCCGTCGTGGCGGACGCCGGTTTCTCCGTTGTCCCCACCTATCTGTGCGCCCGTGAACTGACGGGCGGGCAACTGGTGACGCTGCTGGACCCGGAGGTACCGCCGATCAATACGTTCTATCTCGCGACGCGTTCCGGCTCGCAGTACGACGCCCGCCTGTCCAGGCTCTACGACCTGCTGGCGGAAGAGGGGCGCCAATGGAAGATGACGGCCCAGGAATAACCCCCGACGGCAAGTGATGTCACGCCCTGCACGTTCTCGATTCCGGCATGACGCAGTGCCGGAAGCAGGGCGTTTCCGCGGTCTCCGAAACGGGAACGTACGGCGGTCGTTTTCTCCCCGTGTTTCATCCCTGGATGCCGGTTTTATTGTGTTTGGCCGGGTCGCGCCAGGAGATGGTGGTCTCGCCGGTGAGGCGGCGGGCCATCAGGTCGGCCATGGCCAGGTGGATCATGGCTTCGGAGCGGGTGGGGGGCTCGTAGTCGTGGGCCAGGTGGCGGTGGAGCATCAGCCAGCCGTAGGTCCGCTCCACCGCTGCTGCTCGGCGCAGACCCGGAGTTGCAGCTCGCGGAGTTCTCGCGGGGGAAAGGCCACGCTCCGGGCGCTGTCGGCGGTGCCGCGGGTGTACTCCAAACGGGCCAGCGTGCGCGGGTGTTGCTTGGGATGGGTGGGGACTGGCTCGTCCGTGGGGGCCATGCGGAAAAGCGGTCTGTGGTGTCCTCTACCTCTCCTCACCGACTTCGCCGCCGGGAGCGGGCCCCGATCCGGGCAGGGTGCTCACCCGGGCGGCGGCCGAGTTGCGCGCGGTCAACCGAGGGCTGCGCACACTGGTCGAAGGCCTCTGTCCGGCTGCGCTCACGGAGCAAGGGTCCGGTGACCGCGGTGGAAGCACTGGCCGAGCGGGCGCCGCTGCCGGTGGCGGTGGACGTTCCCGCTCAACGGTGGCCGCAGGAGGCCCAGCTGGCCCTGTACTACGTCGTCACTGAGGGGTTGGCGAACGTATACCGGCACGCCGGCGCCTCCCGTGCCGAAATCCGCATTACCCACTTCCGGGGCAAGCTCATCCTCGAACTCTCGGACGACGGCCGTGGTGGTGCCGGCCTCATGGCCCGAACGGGTCTGCGCGGACTCCAGGACCGGGTCGGTGCACTCGGCGGCACCCTGGTGCTGTACAGCCCCCGGGATGCGGGGACCCGGCTCACAGTGGAGCTGCCGTGCGCGTGATGATCGCCGACGACTCCCGTCTGCTGCGTCAGTTGCTCGCTGAGGCGCTCACCAGCCGCGGCTTCGACGTGGCAGGTGTCGCAGGCACCGTCCCGGAGATCCTCCGCTTGGTCGCGGCAGGCCCGCCCGATGTGGTCGTGCTGGACGTTCGTATGCCGCCTATGGGGACGAGGGCATCCGGGCCGCGGAGGCGATCCGGCAGACCATTCCCGGGTCGGTCTGCCGGTGCTGTCTCACTACGCCGAGACCTCTTGCGCCGTGCGGCTCTTGGAGGGCTCCAGCAGAGCGGTCGGTTACTTGGTCGAAGACCGGGTGCAGGACACCGCTCGGCTCACCGTGGCCATCGACCGGGTCGGCGGCGGAGAGGTCGTCATCGACCCGATGTCGTCCACCGGATGCTGCGCCGCCGGAGAACCGTCGATCCGCTGGAAGCCCTGAGCGATGGCGAGCGCGGCGTACTGGCCCTGATGGCCGAGGGGCCGTCGAACTCGGCCATTGCCCGAAGACTCCACTGCAGCCCCAAGGCCGTCGAGAAACGGACGACTTCGATGTCCCGGAAACTCCGGCTCTCTCACGGAGAGCGAGGGCCGGGCCGACGTCAACCTGCGCGTGCTTGCCGTACTCACCTTCCTGCGCAGTGCTGGGTTCGAATGAACTATGGCCCCTGGAAGAGCAACCACGCGAGTCGAGGCCTCCCCTGTCGCCTCCTGCCGGGTGCGCACAACGTGGACAGCCGGTCAGTCCGGTCGGCGGAGGGCGGTGCAGCCGACCCGTTGCAGCGCGGTGCAGCCGACCCGTTGCAGCACTGTATGGCCGCTCTGGACGACCGGGACGTCGTTGAGGACCTCGCCGTACAACTCGGTCCAGGAGTGAAAGGCGAACCGGGCGCCGATCGACGATCGCTGCCGGGCGATGACGGTCTCGGCCGGCAGTCCGAGCACCGACAGGTGGACGGCCAGCGCGAACGACCTGGCCAGGCACAGCGCCTCGGGTGCGGCCAGGCGTACGACGAGCTGGCAGCGCGGCAGTTCCCGGCGGGCGAGGCGGACGGCCGTCGCCTCCGGCAGGCCGCGGTGGGCGCCGGTAGCCGGCCGCAGATCGCGCAGCAGGGTCTGCGCGACGCCCCAACCGCGCCGGTCCAAGGCCCGTAGCGCCCGCGCGGTGCGCACGGCGGCGGTCAGCCGTGCCGAAGCAGGCGTACGGGGCACGGGCCCGGCCGCCTCGTCCCCCCAGAGCAGGAAGGCCCAGTCCGCGGTCGCCCGGGCCGTCACGGCGATACGCCGCCCGGCTCGGCGAGGCGGCTCTCGGTGAGCTGGGCGGCGAGCGACGTGATGCCTTCGCGCAGTTCGCCGTCCGTGGCGTCGATGCGTTCCGCGAGGTCGCGGACGGCTTCGTCGTACGTCTCGCAGCGCAGGGACGCTTCCAGGATGAGCGTCGCGGTGGGGTTCAGCTCGAAGTAGACGCCTTCGGCGGTGTCGAGGAGGACACCCGTACCGTCGGCGGGATCGAAGACGGTCTGTTCGGCGAGGCGGATCAGCGTCATCGGGGGTCTCCTGTCGCGGGGCCGGGGGCTGTCATCCGGTGTTCATGTGCCGGGTATGGGGGCGGTCTTGTGCGGGAGGTCACGCAGAAACAGTTCGACCATGGCCGTGCACAGCAGGTTTTCGGCATTGCGGCGCAGCGCACGCGGGTCGGCGAGAACGGCGGCCAGCCGCTGCGGGTCGACGACGCCGAGGGTGGTCAGCCGGGCGTCGGGGCCGCCCAGGAGGTCGGCGACGGCATCCGGATGGCGCAGGCACCACATTTCGTCGGGCGAACCCAGCCAGTCCCTCCCGTAGTGCCGCCACACGCAGGAGGGCACCCGTCGGCGAGCGGCGGCGAGGCGCAGCACGGGCTTGTCGATGGTGCGCCCGCCGTACGGGATGACCCGGTAGGCGTTCGGCAGCCGGGCCGCCAGCCGGCGCAGCTGACGGCCGCCCCAGGGCTTGGCGCAGTGGATGCCGTGCGGCCGCCAGACGGTGAGGTGCAGGGTGTGTTCCTGCGCGGCCGAGTCCGGCTCGTACTGTTCCGGGCCGGCGCCGGGCACAGGAACGAGGAAGTCGCTCGCGCGCTCGGTCTCGGCGGTCGCTTCGGGGTCCTCGTAGAGCGAGTAGCCGCGACGGACGCTGCGGACGATGCGGCTCAGCTCCCAGCGGGAACTGAGCAGGCCGTTGGCCATGGCCCAGCGTTCGCGCCACGGCACGTCGGCGACGGCGACGTCGTACAGGCCGAACCGCAGTGGTCCGAAGACGACGTCCCCGTCCAGCCCGGAAAGCACCGTACGTACCCCGTCCGCGGCGATCCGGCGGGCCGTCAGGTCCAGGCGGCGGAACCAGACGTGGTTGAAGGGCAGCGGGAAGTCGTGGCCGTCGGGGAAGTAGGACTCGTCCTCGCCGGGCGGGTCCACGGTCACCAAAGGGACGGAGAACTCTTCGCACACCTGGCGCGCCCGCGGCGACTCGTCGGCAAGGGGGTCTGCCGTGCACATGTGGTACGCGATGACGTCGGCCCCGTGGTCGGTGAGCGCGGCGAGCACGGCGGCGGAATCGACGCCGCCCGAAAGCAGGACGCCGATGCGGCCGGCGGACGCGTACCGCCGGGTCTCCTCCAGGAGCAGTTGGTAGGCGAGGTCGGCGTAGGCGCGCAGCGAGGTGCGGCGGGGCATCGGCAGCGGGGTGATCCGGTCGTACGTCCCGGTGTGCGCCGACCGGCCGTCCGCGACGGCGAACTGGCCGGGAAGCAGCCGGTCCAGGCCGGGGAAGACGAAGACGTCCTCACCGCGGCAGGCGCGCCAGAGCGTTTCGGGTGCGAAGCGCGGCGGCCCGTCGAGCAGGTCGCGCGGATCGCTCGACCACCGTGTCCAGCCGTCCGACACGCGGTAAAAGAGCTGGTCGGCGCTGCATACTCCGCGGAAGAGGACGACGCGCCGGGGCGTGACGACCGCGCCGGCGACATCCGGCGGAAGGTGCCGGAGTGCGGCGTACGCGTCCCGGTCCACCTCCCGGATCAGACGCTCCAGCCGCTCCGGCGGCAGTTCTCGCGGGGCCGGGCCGGCGAGTGCGAGGTAGGCGTGCGGAACCGGTTGGGGGATGCCGGGTACAGGTCCGTCCGTACCGGCCTGAACCCACTGCTGGAGGCGGCTGCCGCGGAGCCGGTGGCCATGCCGGGCTTCGAACGGCACGGGTACGTGACCGGAGCGCGCGTCGACGTGACCTGAACGCGCGTGTACCCGGTCGAATGACACATGTTCATGATCGACGGTGACTGTTCCGGCAGCGACCCGCCCGGAACAGCCGGGGAACTCCGTGACGTACCGACCGGCCATCGTTCTCCCGGGGGCGTCGTACGGTACGGGGCGGAGCCCGGAAGGCTCCGCCTCGTACCGACTGGGATGGCTACCAGATGTTTCCGTGGCCGAGCAGGTCGGGAGTGCCGCGGCGCAGCTGGCCGGTCAGCTTCTCGACCCGTCCGATGCGGACGACCTTCGGAGGCGTGTAACGCAGACGCATTTGTTGTCACCTTCCTTCTACGGTCGAGTCGACACCGCAAAGACGTACGGCGCATATAGGGTTTTTTCCCTCTGTTTCCAGACTGAAGGGTGCAGCGTGTCACGTCAAAAGGAACCGGAAGGACGGGCCCGGAAGCGGGGCCGCGCGGCCGGCCGCCGGACGCCCGGAGCCCAACGGTGACCGAGGCCGCACACCGCGCCGGCCACGCCGACCGGTACGCGATCTGCGCCCACGGCCTGACCAAGCGCTACCCCGGCACGGAGGCGGTCCGTGGAGTCGACCTCCATGTACGCCCCGGGGAGACGTTCGCGTTCCTCGGCCCCAACGGCGCCGGCAAGACCACCACCATCGCGATGCTCTGCGCCCTGGCCCGCCCCAGCTCGGGGCAGGCCAGGGTGGCCGGGGCCGACATCCGTACCCAGCCGCAGCAGGTACGGCGCGGAGTCGGCCTGCTGTTCCAGAACAGCGCCGTCGATCCCGACCTCAGCCTCGAACGCAACCTCCACCTCCACGCGCGCCTGTACGGTCTCTCCCGGGCCCGCTGCCGGTCCCGCAGCGCCACGCTCCTGGAGCTCACCGGACTGACCGAGCGCCGCCGGGACCGCGTACGCACCCTCTCCGGCGGGCTGCGCCGCCGTCTGGAAATCGCCCGCGCCCTGCTCCACGAGCCCGGCGTGCTCTTCCTCGACGAACCCACCGTCGGCCTCGACCCGCACGCCCGCGCCCAGATCTGGGAGCACCTGGCACGGCTGCGCGCCGAGCACCGCACGACCGTGTTCGTCACCACCCACTACCTGGACGAGGCCGAACACTGCGACCGCATCGCCATCCTCGACCGCGGCCGGGTCGTCGCCCACGGCACCCCGGCGGCGCTCAAAGCCGCCGTCGGCGACGACCGGGTCCGCGTACGCACCGGTGACGACACCGCGGCGGCCACCGCCCTGCGCCACGACCTCGCCCTGCGCCCCACCGCCGGGCCGGACGGCCTCACCGTGGCCGTGGCGGCGGGTCCGCAGCAGGTGCCCCGCCTGTGCGCCGCCCTGGCCGCCCGCGGCATCCCCGTACACGCCATCACCCTCGCGGAACCCACCTTGGACGACGTCTTCTTCCACCACACCGGCCGCCGCATCACCCGCCCCGGACCGCCACTCGGCCACGGCGCCCCGGCCCCCGGCCCCGGACACGGGGACCGACGGTGACAGACCGCACGCAGCACCCGGTGCCGCCGGGGCAGCCGCCCGTGACACCCCGGGCCGCCGAAGCCCCCGGCACCCTCACCCGGGAACTGCGCGCCGTCCATGCCCTCGTCCTGCGCAACCTGTCGCACATGCTCGCGCAGCCCGCGCAGACCGTCCTCATGCTGGTCCAGCCCCTGCTGTTCCTGCTGCTCCTCGGCGGCGGCCTGGCCGCCCTGGTGCCCACGACGGCCGTCGGCGGCGACTACCGCGCCTACCTCTTCCCCGGCGTACTGGTGATGACCGTGCAGACCCCCGCGGTGACCGTCGGCATGCGCCTGATCACCGACCGGGAGAACGGCTATCTGCGCGAGATGCTGATGGCTCCCGTACGCCGCTCCACCCTGCTGTGCGGAAGCTGCCTCGGCGGTACCGCGGAGGCCACCGTCCAAGGCGCGGTCCTGCTCGCCACAGCAGGCATCGTGGGACTGCCCTACCAGCCCGTACTGCTGCTCCGGCTGCTGGCCGTGATGGCGTTGACCTCGTTCGTCCTCACCGTCCTGGCGGCAGCGCTGGCCATCGGCATCCGAACGGTCGAGTCCTTCCACATCATGCTCAGCCTGGCCCTGATGCCGCTGCTCTTCCTCTCCGGGGCCTTCTTCCCCCTGACCACGCTGCCCGGCTGGCTCACCCAGTTGGCCGCCGTCAATCCTCTGGCCTACGCCGTCGACGTACTGCGCCGCGGCATCGCGCACCACGTTCCCGGCTCCACGGCCGCCACCGGAGTGCACTGGGGCAGCTGGCAGCCTCCGGCCGCGCTCGAAATCGTGGTCCTGGCTCTGCTCGGCGCCTGCGTCCTGCTGTGGGCCGCCCGCCGCTTCGGCCGTCTGGAGTGAGGCGCGCCGGGGGCGGGCCGCGGCGCCGGCCGGGCCACTGCGCAGCACCGCGGCGCGCTGGAAGGCAGCTCCGCCTATGACGCTGCCGCGTCCTGGCCGAGCAACTGGCGGCATCGTGACGGCGGTGACCGCCACAGCCCGCACACAGTTCGGCGGCCACGACCATCTGGGCGGCCTGGCCCTTCGGGGAGTCGAGAAGGGCAGCGAACTCGTGCGTCACGGGCGCGGCGGTGGCAGGCGTGAGGAGAATGCGGTCACCAGAGACGGGTCTGTGAACAGCGTTTCCAGTTCGGGGAGCCGTTCGGCACGGCGTGCCATGAGGCACACGCGGTGGTGAGTGCGTTGTACCTCGTGCAGCAGAGTGAACCCTTGAGTCTCGTAGTAGCGGACCAGGCCCGGGAACATGCAGCCGCGCCTCACCCACTCCTTTCCACGGCGTGCGGCGTGGTCCACGCCCCACAGGGCGATCAGGGTTCCGGGCTTCACCTCGCGGTGAGCGGGGTCGGTCACGGTGGTGAAGAGGTAGTACACGGGTTCGGCGAGTTCTTCGGGGGTCCATCCCCACGGCGGGGTCTGCTCCTGCACGGTGGTGCAGCCGATGATGCGGGAGTTGTTGTGATCTTCGAGCACCCACATGGCGCCGTGGGAGTTCCCGGCCTGGGCGGCGAGGTTGTCCGCGCTGTCACGCCATGTCGGCATGTCGCGCTCTTCCAGCCACGTGGAGCGGGAATTGATCACGGCGGCGATGGCAGGGGTGTCGACTGAGGCAGCCGGGCGCATGGCGAACATCGGTGACTCCGCATCGTCAAGGGGCTGTGGCAGCCTCCCACGGTCGGACCCGGAGTTCGGTGGGTTCCGCCCCGGTCGCGGAGCGGAACCCACGTGAGGGTTACAGAAACGCTTGGGTGGCCATGTGGAGGTTGATGACCTGGAGGAGTTGGGCGTCGCCGTCCTCGCGGTACGCTCCTTCGCTGAGTCGTCGTACTGCCTGCCGGAGTCCGTCGGGGTCGACGAGCCCGTCGTCGAACAGTGCTGATCCCTCGTACAGCATTCGGACGAGAAGCGGCCGGCCGTGGGTGGTCAGGGCGTGTTGGACCACTTCGGCGAAGGACTCGCGCTGTGCGGGTTGGGTGACATCTTCGCTCAGGCCGAGCGCGACGAGCCGGCGGCGTTGGAGTTGTTTGAGTACGCGCCAGTCCAACGGCAGGCGCCGCCTCTCAGACGTCCGGACCGGCCGGGCGCCGCGCGACGTCGCCTGCCGGTCCCGCCACCCCGGCCCGTCCCCCAGCCCCCACCTGTCCCACCGGCCGCACCGCGCCCGCCGAAGCCGAAGGGGCCACCAGCGTCAGCATGACCGAGGCTGCGGCCAACGCCACCGCGAGCCGGGCCGGTTGCCGCCGGGCGCCGGGTAACTTCCGTACCCGGTTCCATATCTGGTTTTGCGTCTGGTTTGTATCTGATTCCGTATGCGTCTCACCATATGTCTCACACCGGCAGACGCTAGATGCACAACCGGCAGTCCTCACTACAGCCAGCCCCCGACATCAGGTGCAGCCCCCCTGGTTCCCGACCGGATCGCGCCACACCAGTCGGCCGCAGACGTCAGCCCATCCGTCGGCTCCGGCCCGGCCCGGCCCGGAGCAACGCCGACGCCGGCTTCGCCTACCGTAGAAATCCACCCGGAGCCATGGTCCGACAGCCCCCCGCTCCCTGGGGGCGCACTCTCGCAGTACGCCGAGACACCGGCCGACCGCCACCCGTCGCCTGCGCCGAGGAGTGCACCCATGCCCGCAGGGGCAGCGAGGCCCGGCAGCAGGATGGCGCCGGCCTTATGCGGGAGCCGGTTACGGTGCTGCCAAGAGACGCTCGAAGGCGTCGTGCGCCGCGCATACGCTCCCCTGGCCTCAACGGTGGAACGCCGGGGTTTCGTCTGGTCCATGGTGCACCGCCTCACCCGCGCCACCGCGGTCTCCCGCCGAGCCTCCGCCGGGCCCCCGGCGACAAGACAGTAAGCGCCCGTTCTGCCCGGTAGTGCCACTGCTCAAGCTGCTGGATAGCCGGTGAATATAATTTGCCGCATGTCGAAGCCTGACGAGCTGTTGGTTGACGTAGCTGCCCTGGTGGAGTCCGGGCAGAGCACTCAAATGTCCCTGACCGTGGTCACCGGTGGTGCTGTCATCACCGGGCGGCTGGCCCCCGAAGCAGTGTGGCGGCAGCGGGTGTCGGAAGTACTGACGGGTTCGGACCGCGTGGGCGAGTTCTCCGCCGTCTTCGACGCCCCCGTGAAGAACGGGCCGCCTACGCATCTGCATTTCCATGTCGCCCGGATCCTGCAGGGCACGGTCGGGATCCCGGAGACGGGCGGAATGTACCGTGTCGCAATCGAGGACGTCAGTTCCTGGACCGTGGGCGATTTCAGCTATTCCGACCACTGAGCCACCACTGCGGCGGTAAGGCGCTGCACGCGGCGTGAGCCCGGCCGGCTGGGGCTGATCGGGGGCGGCTGCCGAACTAGGGCTGGGCGGGGCGGCTGGAGTGGCAGCCCGAGCGCCGGTCGGTCCCGGGCCGGGAGGTCGCGGCCGAGTGGCGGTACGCCTTGGCCGGGAACCGGCCGGGCGGTGCGCCGCGCCGCCACGGGGACGGCTCGGCTCCGCCGCACGGCCACGCCCGTGCGGCGGGCGGCCAGGTGTAGGTCGTCCACGGTGCCGGTGCGGTCGGCGAACAAGCGGCCGACTACACGGCCAAGATGCCCTCGCGGGCCGCAGCGCACGCCCTGGCCGCCGCCGTCGGAGGCGGTGCGGCCGCAACCCGGGCCCGTACATACGGCCACAAACGCGCCACGGATGCCTGCGGTGCGCGGCTGACGCACGGCCGCCGAGAACGCCAACGTCGCCAGCGCCACAGCACGCCCGGCCCGCGCCTCGGCCCGTCGCCTCAGCCCGCGCCTCGGCCGAAGCCGCCGGGCAGGGCGCCGCTGCGGCCGAGAAGGCACAGGAAAGACTCTTGCCACCCACGGTCACGGACATGGTGGGACCGCCGACGGTTGGCTCCCGGTCGCCCAGGACGCTTGCGGGTGTCCCCCGTCTTCGTCTGAAGGACACCAGCTTCCCCAGCAGCTCGCGCGAGTGAAAGCGGCTCTCGTTCCCGGGCAGTCGGCGGCGAGCTTGCGCAGCGCAGTGCGGTGGAGGTCCAGCGGGGGGGGCGGGCGACATCACACCCTGCGAGACCCGCTCGTGACCCGAAAACTTCGCTTTTTCTGGAGGTAGCACTCCGGTTTGTTCAATATCTGTGTCCGCGAGGTGAGAGTTTGGCGGACCGCGTAGTGAGAGTTCCTGCCGCAGTGAGCGCGGTGGAATTATTCAAGCGACAGAGGCCGCTGCGGCGTGCTACTGTCGATCTCAGTTGCAGTTGTGGTTCCCGAACTTCAAGGGCCCCCACTCGGCTCCAGCCGACGGGTGCGTTTTTTATTCCGGTCATTTTCCGGACGGGGTAATCATTGCGGCGACACGGCGTCCGCACAGTGCGGATCCCGATGTACTGCCCCAAAGGAGATATGACATGGCTACTGGCACCGTGAAGTGGTTCAACTCGGAAAAGGGATTCGGCTTCATCGAGCAGGACGGTGGCGGCCCCGACGTGTTCGCCCACTACTCGAACATCGCCGCCCAGGGCTTCCGCGAGCTGCTCGAAGGCCAGAAGGTGAACTTCGACATCGCGCAGGGCCAGAAGGGCCCGACGGCCGAGAACATCATTCCGGCCTGACACTGACGCACAATTTGAAGCTGGGGCCCGCATCCTTCGGGGTTGCGGGCCCCAGCCGCATGCACTTCCCGCAGCGGTCTCACCGGCGGGATGACGCGGACAAATCCGCGACCCCGCCACGCGCGGATCCCCGTTCAGCGATGCAGAAGCATCGTGAAGAACCATACCGAGGCCGGCACCCGGATTTTACACATCCCGGCGCGTCGCCTATTTCAGCACCTGCGCCCGAGCATTTCCCCATCGGCCAGCTGCGTTTTTACTATCGGTCCATACTTGAAATTCTCCATGCCGCTCACCGCTGCGGGAATTCCTTGATATGCGCCGCATCGAGGAAGGTTCCGCATGAACCGCACACGCACGAACGACCGCTTTGACCGCCCCCGCGGTGCCAGTGCCGCCGCTGGAAAGGGCGCCGGCCGCTCCGGCTCGGCGCCGCGCCGTTCCGGCGGGCCGAACCGTTCCGGCGGTCATGGCCGCCGGCCCGCAGCGCTGCGGGGTGAGTTCGCGCCCCCCAAGACGATCACCGCCGCGCTGCCCGCCGTGGAGAGCTTCGCCGATCTCGGCATGCCCGAGCAGCTCCTGGCCGAGCTCGGCAGGCAGGGCGTGAGCGCCCCGTTTCCGATCCAGGGCGCGACGCTGCCGAACTCCCTGGTGGGCCGTGACGTCCTGGGCCGCGGGCGCACCGGTTCCGGCAAGACCCTCGCCTTCGGCCTCGCGCTGCTCGCCCGTACCGCCGGACAGCGTGCCGAGCCCCGACAGCCGCTGGGGCTGATCCTCGTACCGACGCGCGAGCTGGCGCAGCAGGTGACGGATGCGCTCACTCCGTACGCCCGCTGCGTCAAGCTGCGGATGGCCACGGTGGTGGGCGGCATGTCGATCGGCAGGCAGGCCGGCGTGCTGCGGGGCGGCGCCGAGATCGTCGTCGCGACCCCGGGCCGGCTCAAGGACCTCATCGACCGTGGTGACTGCCGGCTGGACCACGTGGGCATCACGGTGCTGGACGAGGCCGACCAGATGGCTGACATGGGGTTCATGCCGCAGGTCACCGCGCTGCTGGACCAGGTGCGTCCGGAGGGGCAGCGGATGCTGTTCTCCGCCACCCTGGACCGTAACGTCGACCTGCTGGTGCGCCGTTACCTGAGCGATCCGGTCGTGCATTCGGTCGATCCGTCGGCCGGTGCGGTCACGACGATGGAGCATCACGTCCTGCACGTCCACGGCGCCGACAAGCACGCCACCACCACGGAGATCGCCGCCCGCGACGGCCGCGTGATCATGTTCCTGGACACCAAGCACGCCGTCGACCGGCTCACCCGGGACCTGCTCAACAGCGGGGTACGGGCCGCCGCGCTGCACGGCGGCAAGTCGCAGCCGCAGCGCACCCGTACGCTGGCGCAGTTCAAGGCGGGGCACGTCAGCGTGCTGGTGGCGACCAATGTCGCGGCGCGCGGCATCCACGTCGACAATCTCGACCTCGTCGTCAATGTCGACCCGCCGACCGATCACAAGGACTACCTCCACCGCGGTGGCCGGACCGCCCGCGCCGGCGAGTCCGGCAGTGTCGTCACCCTCGTCACGCCGAGCCAGCGCCGCGGCATGGTCCGTCTGCTGTCGGACGCCGGTATCCAGCCGCAGACCACCCAGGTCCGCTCGGGCGAGGAGGCGTTGAGCCGGATCACCGGCGCCCAGGCCCCGTCCGGCATCCCGGTCGTCATCACCGCGCCGGTGGCCGAACGCCCTCGGCGCAGTGCCTCCTCCCGGGGCCGGCGCCGCTCCGCCTCGGCGGCCCGGCGTGCGCCCGTGCGCAAAACCGTTGCCGATGCGGCGGCCTAGATTCATCTGCGATCAGAAAGCTCACCCATCTCTGTAGGAGGCACCTTTTGACGCTGGTTCGGATGCAGACCCGCCCGACGATCGACAGCGCCGTGCACGGGGAGGTGATCGACGTCGTGGAAGCGGCCGGACCGCAGGTCTGGGACGACATGAGCGTCGAGGTGGCCTTGTCCGTCATGGCCGCCGCCCGCACGGGCCGGCTGGTCGTCTGCGATCAGGACAGCCAGTGCACCGCTCTGGTCACCCAGAGGGAACTCACTGCCGTCCGCGACAGCTCCGCATACACGGACCGCGTCCGCCTGCGCGACGTCCTCGGTGTCCACGCGCCGTTCGCCGCACCCGTGACCACGATGGCCGAAGCCGAGCACGCGATGTGCACCCGTCGGCTCAGTGACCTGACGGTGGTCGATGAGCAAGGCGAAACCCCGGGCGTCCTCGCCCCCTCCCGTTGAACGGCCCCGCCCCGGCCAGGCCGTTCTTCCCCTCTCCTTGTGAGGTCACATGCGCTGCGTCATCGCCCGCTTCCCCTTCGAGCTCACCAAGAGCGGCGTTCTGGAGTCGATGAGGGGCATCACGCCCGAAGCCGGCACCGGTGAATCCGTGACCATCGGCCGCCGCCGCTATCCCGTCAAGCAAGTCGGCCAGGTCATCACCCGCCAGGACCGCCGTGATTTCACCGCCGGCGAAGTCGTCCGGGCCATGACGCGGCTCGGCTTCACCTGCCACGCCCTCCCCGAGGCCACACCCGAACGCGCCCTCAGCCCGCTCCAGCACGCTTCCGCGATGCTCGGCACTCCCCTGACTGCCTGACCGGGGGAAACGGCCGCGAGCCGATACGGGGACAGCGTGTGGGCCCGGCCGGAACGTCTCGGCCGGGCCCACACGGCTTGCAACGGGTCCCCGGCACTCGCGGAACTCGGACGAACCTTTGTGAGAACGACGGGGCGTGGCATCCGTGGCCCAAGGCGGCTCCGGGCCCGGGCGAAAGCACTCAAAACATACAGCCGCCCTGCGGGCAGCGTGCGCGGGCGGCAGTCACGAAACTTCTGAAGACCGCCCGGCCCCGTCCGTCTCAGGGCTCGGTCGGCGGGTTCGGCCGTTCGGCGGCGCGGCGGTATTCGGCGTTGATCCGCTGGGCCTCTTCGAGCTGGTCTTCGAGGATGATGATGCGGCAGGCGGCCTCGATGGGGGTGCCCTGGTCGACGAGCTCGCGGGCGCGGGCGGCGATGCGCAGCTGGTAGCGGGAATAGCGGCGGTGGCCGCCGGCGGAACGGAGCGGGGTGACCAGGCGGGCTTCGCCGATGGCGCGGAGGAAGCCCTGAGTGGTGCCGAGCATTTCGGCGGCCCGCCCTATGGTGTAGGCGGGGTAGTCCTCGTCATCGAGCCGGTCGTACGAGTCGTCTGCTGTCATTGAACCTCTCTCATCGCGCGCGTCGAGGGGCCCGGATGCCGCATTGGCACCCGGGCCCCGAAGGAACTACTACACCATCTGCCGGCCTTGGCAGTGCGCCGGCCTTCTGTGTCCGCGGACCCGGCCGAAAGGCCGCCGGGACTGCGGGGATCGCGGTTGCTTGACCGGAGACCACCTCACTATCGATGTCCTGCGGTACCCGGGCCTCAGACGTGCGCCCGGGCGATCCTGATGGCGATCGCTCCTCCGTTCTTCCCTCGGTGATCAACTGCTCTACTGCGTACTGCTGGTGATGCGAACTGCTCTGCGGCCTGTGACAGCGCCGCTTTCCGGCAGCCGGCCCATCGCCGTCCTGTACCTGCTGCGGCATGGAACCCACCGCCTTACGCCCCGGTGCGCGCGCCTGCAGCCGACGCCTTCACCGAGGTACTGCTCACGGCGGCCCCTGATCACTGCGGGCCACCCAGTGCGGCCGTCAGTCCCGTCACCGTCCTGCGTCAACCGTGGCTTCGGAACTCCACCGCCGCACCGTCCTGCGTGCTGCATGTGCGGGTCCTGCTGCCCGGCAGTTCGTCTCTGCCGGGCCCTGCGGTCTCTCTGGGTTACGAGAGAAACCATAACCGTGCCACCACCCAATGTCTACCCTGACCGACATAGATTTTCGTTCGGGCGGCGGGGAGGCATTCGGCTTCGGGCAGTGCCGGGGCTGGGGCACGGCCCGCACCGCCTGAGTAGCAGCCCGCAGGCCGGGCGCACGCACCGGACAGGCAGGACCGGACGTTGTCGATCCAGAGACCAAGTGACCTGACGGACACGGTGAGCGCCGGCGTCGCCCCTGCCCGCTCCGGGGACTCCGCCGCCGATGCCCGTGAGCGCGCCCGGGCTTCCTGGACGGCCGGGCCCGGGCCGGCCGCCCGGATCGAAGAACCGGCACACTGCCACCCGCTTCGACGTGGGCACAACAATCAGTGGGCACAAACAGTGACCAGAGGCCCCCGTCGAACGGGACCGGGCACCTCAAGGGCGAGCTCAGAGGCGGGTGTCCGGCTGGTCGAACGGAATGACCGTTCGGTACTTGCCGCCAGGCGTCTGCCGGGGTGGTTCCTCGGCACGCTGGACCGAAACGTGGTCGAGTTTGTTGTCGGCGAGGAGGCGGGTCAGCTCCAGGTGGGCGCTCTGCCACACGCGGTTCGGGTCGGCGTCGGCGGTCGGCAGCAGACGTACGCGCAGGGTCGACGGGGCAGTCTGCTCGACCTGGAACAGCTCGACCCCAGGAGTGCGGTCGAAGAGGGTGCCGAAGGCCAGAGGGGCGAGCTGTACGGGGGTGCCGCAGCGGGTGGGGAAGGTGAGGATGTCGCCTGCGCGCCCTCGCACGCGGATCGCGGGCAGCGGGTTGCCGCACGGGCACGGGTCGGGCCGGAGCAGGACGCTGTCACCGAGGTCGTAGCGCAGGAACGGTTGTACGCGGTTGGCGAGGTTGCTGATCAGCACGGTGTGCGAGAACTGGCCGGGCGGGGTGGGCCGGTGATCGGCGTCGACCGGTTCGAGCACGGCCCAGTCGCTGTTGACGTGGTACCAGCCGCGAGCGCAGCTGTGACTGAGGTAGGTGCACTCGGTCGCGCTGTACATCGCACGGACCGTGGCGCGAAAGGCGCGGGCGATCCTGTCGGTGTCGTCCGTGGTCATCGTCTCGCCGGCCGGCTGTATCAGCACCGGGTCGATACGCAGGCGGCCGGCTTCCTGCTCGGCGGTGAGCAGCTTGATCGTACTGGCGTAGCCGATGACGAAGGCGGGACGGTAGTCGTTGAGCTGGGCCACCAGCTGCGCCATCGGTGTGTGCACCGGGAAGGCCCGGATCAGCTTGCTGCGCCACCCTCCCGCTTGGAGCGTGCGGGAATACGCGGCGAAGCCGACGTAGTGTCCGCCGGTGGCCACCAGTTGGGCGAAGCGGCCGCCGTGAGCGGCCGCCCGGAGGAGGCCGGCGGGCCCCAGCCATGTGGCGAGCGCACGGGAGGTGAGTGCGGCTCCCACGTCCATGTACCGGTCGTCGAGGACGAAGAGGCCGCGTCGGCCGCTGGTGCCCGAGGTGGTGGCCACCATGTACTTCCCGTGGAAGCGCTGTCCGATCCGGTCGGGATCGTCGCTGAAGGCGCGCACCTTCTCGTACGTGATGGCGCGGTCGGCCACCCAGTCGTCGAAGTGACCCATCAGTTGCTTCTTGTCGGTGACCGGCAGCAGCGTCGGGTCCTCCACCCGCTCGGGCAGCCCGCGGTAGAGGTCGCGGTAGTACGGGGAGGCGGCCCGGGCATGGGCGACCATGTCTGCCAACCGGTCGCGCTGCCGCCGCGCGACGGCGGCCATACCTGCCTTGCGAGCCTTGCGGGCGTCGCGTCCAAGCCACGTTAAGGTCTCGGTCATCGTGCGGTACTCCCTTGGCTTATAGGGGTCGACAGCCCGACCTGCCCCAGGACGGCCAGGAAGTAGGCTTTGACCTCTTGCGCGCCGGTGGTGTCGGGGTGTGCGGCGAGGTGCTGCAAAGCGGCGCCGCTGAGCAGCTGCTGAAGGATTTCCGGGTCACTGTCCGGGGGAAGCTGCCCGGCCGCGCGGGCCCGCTCCAGAGTGGCGCGTACTGCGAGGCTGCGGTGGCTGCCGTACGCCTTGTGGTAGGCGCGCAGCAGTTCGGGGAGGTCGTCGACCGTGCCGTAGAGGCGGCGCATCAGCCTTCGCGCGCGGGGCTTGCCGAGGTGCTCGGCCCAGGCCGTAACCATGCTGTCGATGTCCGGCCAGTCCATCGAACCGGAATCCACATCCCGGTACTCCCACTCGACCGCGCGCACCAGCAACTCGGTCAGGGTCGGGAAGCGCCGGTACACGGTGGCGCGGGTCACTCCGGCGCGGCGCGCCACCTGCTCGATGCTGGCCAAGCCGGCACCCCGCTCGATGAGCAGATCGAGCGCCGCCGCGAGAATCGCCTCGTCCGCCTCCCGGCTGCGCGGGCGGCCAGGGGCCTTGACGGCCGGGGTCGACACGGCGGGAGCACTTCCTTCGGGAACGTCATTGTCAGACTTCACAGGAATAGAATACAGGTCTGCTCTGTATTCTATTGCGCCGGCTCATGCCGTGTCAGCACTGCCATCAGCGTCTCCTGCCCCCAGCCGGGGCCGCACCGGCGTCCGGCCAGGTCTGCTGGTCGTGGACGTCCAGGAGGTCGTACTGCGGCACCGGAAGAACGGCATGATGTCGGAGCTGCTGCTGGAGTCCGGCGTTGGTACGTGAAACCGGACGATGGGGCGAAGGCGGTCAGCCGGGCGGAGGCGCACGCATGTCACGACGTGCCAGGACTGAGTGCCCGCCGACTCCTCCGTCCCGGTCCTGGGCAACCAGCGGCAGTGACAACGCGGTCGAGGCCAGGCTGCAGTTCGCAGGCGGCGGCCGCTCGGGCACACGCAAGCCCAGAGGACGGGCGCGCGTTCGTCCTCTTCTTCGCCGATCCGGGGCCTACCCCCCGTCAGCACACCGGTACGTCCCGTCAGCCCCACGGCCAGGTGGCTGCACCGACGGGTGCGTCGGTATCCAGGACGGGCCATCTGACCGCTTCTCTCACGCAGGACGTGAAGTGCCTCGTTCCGGCAGATGGAATGCCGGTGCGCCTGAATCACGGTTGGTCAGCGCAGTATGCCTCACATTCCATGTGTGGTAGGCAGGCAACGGCTCCCCGGAGAAGCATTGCCGGAACCGGCCACCGCCGCGCCCAAGAAGGGAAGCCGATCCTCAGGGCATACCCCGCCCAACTGCATCGGCGCATAAGGAGAGCTGGGCCCCAGCGTCGGCTTCGTGGCCTACAAGAACGGCCCTATTGTCCAGAAGCCAGAAGAGCAGTCCACCTCCGACGTCATAGCGGTCTTCCCCACAGGCGAGCCCGATTCCGAACACCCGACGATCGATGCCCTGCGGGACCGCTTCACGGTTATAAATGCCTCGCCGAACGACCCCTACCTGAACGGCACGTCGGCTGCTGATACTCGACTGAAGAACACCTCGTCGCCTTCACAACGAAGATGTCGTTTGCCATTCCTTCCCCAGGGGCCACACTGGAATGAGACCGTGCCAGGGAATCGACGATGACGTGATAGTCAGGCAGACCCAAGCAGAAGCCCGCACGTCACACCGACAGCTGGTGTCGGTGTGGCGACGCCGGGTGCGCGGCTCCCGGCTGCTACCGCTGGAGACACCCTCGGCGACAGGTTGACTCTGCACGATCTGGTCGCCGACGGGCTACGAGTACCTCATCCTCAAGGCCGCTTTCGAGGATGCTCGGCTCGCTGCCGTACTCGTGAGCAGATGGCGGACAGCCGTGCGCAGTGAAGCCGCACCCGAGATCCTCGGAAGTAGTGGGTCAAGGCTGGGTGTGCAGAGCGGTGGCGGGTTTGTGGCGGGCGGGGCGGGGTGTCCGGAGGTTCACCAGTCGACGCATTTGAAGGCCATGCCGATCCAGGCGCCGGCAATGGCGCCGATGCGTCCGTCGGTCCACATCTTCTCCAGCGACTTGCGCTTGGCGCCGTACTGACGGGCAAGTTTGCGGTAGTTCTCGCACGCCTTCGCCTTTGCGTCCGGGCGCGAGCCGAGCTCGGGGTAGGTACTGCTGCCGTACGGGTCGTTGATGACCATGCCGATCACCGGGGCCATGCCCTTGCCGATGGTGTCGGAGTTCCAGAGCCTCTTGCGGTCGTTGGTGGTGACCTTGCGGCCCTCGTCGTCGATCAGGTTCACGCGCAGCTTGTCGCCGTCGGGGGTGCCGTGCCCGCCCCGGTACTTCCAGGTGACCAGTTCGACGGTGTACTTGTTCTTCTGCCAGTTCCAGTTGTCGAAGTCCAGGCCGGCGAAGTACGTCAGGTTGCCGTCCTTGGCGTAGTAGTTGACGCCGCCGCCGACCCCGCCGCCGCTGCTGTTGATCATCTGGATGCGGCCGCTGGCGCCTGCCGCGATCGACTTGGGCGGCACACCGTAGGGGTACTCGCCATCGACTCCGTTGCCGGTCGACCACGACGGAGTGTTACCCGCGATATGACTGCGGGACAGTTGCAGGGTGTGACCGGTGTTGTTGTAGATGACCACCGTGGTCGTCGGGGTGAGGTACGTTCCGGAGGGCATGCCGGCGGCCTGAAGCAGCGGGGTGAAGCTGTAGGCGCGGCCCCAGGCCGACTGCGGCGGATGCGCCGGCGGCTTCGGCCGCACCACCGCCTGGGCCCCGGCTGCCTCGGCGCCGGGCAGCAGCACGGCCGGCGTGAGCGCGGCCCCCGCCGCCACCACGGCGACCGCCCATCGTCCGCGCCGCCCGAACCGGAAATTGCCGGTATGCATCAACATCGTCGTCGCTCCTTCGGCCCCGGTCACACACCGCGGCACCGCAGGAAGAATCCCGTGCGTCCCTCCCCGCGACACCCAGCAGCCCCCAACTCGACTCGAACAGTCGAACGGGGAAGCCCGGTCGTTCGGGGCGTAGGTGGTCGCGGCGCTGCCGTGCGGAGGGTCGGCGGGGCCGCCGGGGACGACGTCTGCCCTGAGCCGCGGCGCTGGTGTCCCCGCCCGGCTGCCGTCCCGCCCGGCTGTCCGGTGCCGCCCTGATGTCAACGTCTCCTTGCTGTCGGCGTCGCCCGCCCGCACCGGCGACGGGCGGCAGCAGCGAGGTCCCCTGACCCGCGGTGAACGACCCGCGCCACGGACACGGGCTCTGTGACGGCGACGGGCTGGACTGCCCCAGCTTCGTTATCAGACCAGCGCCCCGCCGTCGATGCGGGTGAGCGGCGCCCGGGCCTCCGTGCCGCGGAAGTAGCGCCCGTGCCTCCGTGACGCGGAAGTGGTGCGTGCCGAAGGCGGCCATGGCCGCATCGTGGGCAGCCGTGGCCCGGGCACGTGCCTCGTTCGTACGGCCCAGTCCCAGAAGGGCTGTGGCGTCGATCAGCTCGCCCGCGCCGGCGGCCCCGGACTTGTCCGGCCGGTCGGGCAGGTCCCAGCACAGTGCCCTGGCCCGCTGCATCTCGGCGAGCGTCTCTTCGTCACGTCCCTGGCCGTTCAGGCTGCGCGCCAGGCCGAGCCGCAGGGGCGCTCGTACAGCCCTCCCGTGATGCGGGGGTCAGCGAGAGGCCCGTACCTGAACGCGGGGTAGGCAAGCGTTTCGCAGGCCATAGTCTCGGCTTGCGTGTCACTGGGCTTCCGGGCGTCCACGCATCTGGGCTCCGACTCCGGGCTCCGGGCTCCGGGCTCCGGGTGACAACCCTGACCGATATTCGAGGGAAGGGCGCTCTGTGGGGGCCTGCGGCGTCGTGCCTGAGCGTTCGGGTCCCGAGGTAGGGCAGCTGGCTTTGCCGCGCGTACGCGAGCGCGGGTTCAGGGGCGTATATCGAATGTGCCGACTGCCGGTACGCCACCGCCGGCGGACGTCCCAAAATCACGTGCAGTCTTCGCCGGGTCATGCTGGGGTTGTTCGCTGTGAATGCTCATTTCCCCGTGCAAGCCGACTTGCTGGACAGGATGGAACGGAACCTGGCGGAGCATGCCTGTCACCTGCATCGGAGCATGGCCGGCGCAGTCGTCACGGAGACGGATGACCTCTTGGTCGCCGACAGCGGTCTGGACGACGATACGTTCAATATCGTCGCCACCGCCCGCTTCGCCGCCGCCACCGCACCGGCACGTATCACCGAGACCGCTCAGGCGCTGGCTCGCACCGGCCGCCGCTTCTCCTGGTGGGTGGGTCCTGCCTCGACACCCCCGGACCTCACCGATCGCCTGACGGCCGCCGGTCTGCCGGCGTCCGAACGCGAGACGGCCATGTGGGCCGAGCTGGACGACACCCTGCCGCCGCCCGCCGCCCACGGACCGGACATCCAGGCAGTGGCCACGCCAGAACAGCTCGCCGACTACGCCGCGGTTCTCGCCGCGCTCTGGGACCCACCCGCCGACACCGTCCGCCGCTTCTTCACCCGGGCCGCCCCGCAAGCACTGGCCGCGCACTGCCCGGCCCGGTACTTGGTCGGGTACGTGGAAGGCCGTCCGGTCTGTTCGGCCGAAGTGTTCCATCACGCGGGCGTTGCCGGGATCTACAACATCTGCACCCTGGCCACCCACCGCCGGCGTGGTTACGGCGGTGCCATCACGCTCGCCGCGCTCCGCACGGCCCGCGACCGAGGCCACCGCATCGCGGTCCTTCAGGCATCCGCCGACGGCGAGCCCGTCTACCGCCGCCTGGGGTTCCGCTCCTGCGGCCAGTTCACCGAACACGCCATCAATCCCTGAATTACCCGAACCCCGCTCCCCCACCCCACTGTCCCGTGCCCTTCTGCCCACTACGGCACTGATCACAACCGTTCGTTGATGGCTGTTACGAGGACAGTGGCCCCGTTGCGTCTGCCGCAGCGGTCCCCGTACCGCCATGACAACTACGGCACGACAGAGTCCGAGGGCGACAATCGCATCTGCACCTACAACCTCATCCAGGAGAACGGCGCCCGTTCCAATCGATCCCCTACTCGGGCAGGCATGAGCACTCCCCCGCCCCTGTCAACCTCTGGGCTCGCCCGGAAGCCGCCGCGAATCTCGTGCCGCCGGCAGGATGAGGGGCGTTGTATGGACCGCTGCACGCCGGACAATGGGACGCCTGGCGGTGTCAGCCGAATACATCGGCGCCCCTTCCACGCAGGCGTCAAGGGCACCTGCGTGGAAGGGGCGCCGATTTGTTCCAAGTGGTCACCCTTGGAGGTTGACCGTTTCAGGCCTCGTGAGCCCCGACCGAGAACGCGCCCCAAAGAGAGAAGACCACCTTCAGCATCCATACTTCGGTCCGCTGCGACAACTATTGGTTGTGAACGGCAGGTCTTTAGGTTGTTTGATCGCGCGTTCTGCAGGTGATGGGATCGCCACATGTCCACTCGCACAGACCAGGTCCTCTACGTCCAGACATCCGAGTTCGCGCGCCATGCGGAGCGAATCGTGGAAGTGACCGACGCGACGTCTCGGCTGAACGTGCTGCCGTTCAGTGACAGCGAAGGTCGCACTGAACTACTTTCAGTTGTGTTCGGTGGCCCGCTTCCGGAGTCGGTGACGATCTACCCGCCGTTCTTCACCGAGTACGGGCTGAACACGACGTTCGGAGAGAACGTCTTCGTCAACCAGGGATGCACGTTCATGGACAAGGGCGGGATCCGCATCGGCAACGGTGTCATGATCGGCCCGAAGGTGAGCCTCATCACCGGGGGTCATCCTCTGCCCCTCGCCGAGCGTCGCGAGTATCTTTCCTTCGCCCCGATCGTCGTCGAAGACGACGTCTGGATCGGGGCGTCTGCCGTGATCCTGCAGGGAGTGACCATCGGCGCCGGTGCCGTGGTCGCCGCCGGGGCGGTGGTGACTCGCGATGTTCCTGCCCGCACCCTGGTCGTGGGAGTCCCCGCTCGGGTGATCAAGGCGATCGACTGAATCCGGCCGGGCCACCGGCCTCCAGCATCCTCAACCGGCCCGGACGTGGACGCTGGAGGCCATGTCTGCGGCCCGGTCCCAACGCCCCGTCAGGCCCGGCCGGCCGACCGGCAGTGGGACCGACCGGCGTCGGTCACCGTGGCAGAACCTGGGGGCCGACCACCGCAGGATCGTAGAGGCGACCGTCTACCGGCACCGGATGCGCTGGTTGGGGCTGACGAAGAGCCTGCTCTTCATCGTCGTGAGCGGGCTTGTGATGCGCGTTGTGGGAGGGCCCGGCGTAGCGTCAGCTTCGGCGTACCCGCTCGGGCCGCTGTCCTGCCTGATCTTCGAGCAGGAGTGGGCGTACGGGCTGGAACGCTTGGTCAGTTGCGCCCGGTGGTGTCCGAGTGCCGGGGCCAGCGACCGTCGGTTCATGGCGGCAGCGTAGTGGGAGGGGCACTTTGTTCCGCCTCGCAGGAGGGGCCCTCCGGTCCGCTCCGCATCCCTCGTCCGACCCCCTCCGACCTGCACCGATGTAGCATTCAGCGAGTTCTCGCACGCGGTTCCCGGCCAGGCCGCGGGACGGCATGGCCCCCCGCGCTCCGTTTCCGCGTCACCGTGATGCGGTATGGGCAGACTTGATCGACAGTCAGCCCGGACCGCGGTGCTCAGCGCCGCCGACAGCAAAGGACAGACGACGTGGCCGTGGACGCCGCCCCCTCCGTCACAGCGAGGCCGATACCCCGCGTGCCGGGCGCCTTGCCCCTCCTCGGGCACGCTCCGACGCTCATCCGCGATCCTTTCCGCTTCTTCCTGTCGCTGCGGGAGCACGCCGACGACCGCGGCCTGGTACGCATCCGACTCGGCCGGATGCCCGTCTACATGGCCACCACTCCCGAGCGGCTGCACGAGGTCCTGGTGGACAAGGGCCGGTGGTTCGAGAAGGGCCGGTTCTTCCAGCGTCTCAAGCGATTGGCCGGCGAGGGCCTGAGCACCGCGGACGGGGAGCTGCACAAGCGCAACCGCCGCTTCCTGGCCCCCCTGTTCGGCGCGCAGCGCATCAAGGACTACTCCCTGGTCATGAGCCGCAACGCGCGGCGCCTGTCCGCGTCCTGGCAGCCCGGCCAGCAGGTGGACATCTACGAGGAGTCCGCCGCCTACTCGATCGACTCCATCGCCATGTCGCTGTTCAGCACGGAGGTCGGAACGCCGGCGGTGGAGACGATCCGTACCGAACTGCCGGTGCTGTTGGACATGCTCCTCAAGCGTGCTGCCTCGCCGAGGATCCTGGACCGCCTGCCGGTGCGCTACAACCGCGTTTTCGACCGGGCGTCCGCGCAGTTGACCGGGGTGATCGACCAGGTCATCGCCACCGCACGCGCCGGCGGCCACGCCGAGGAGCACGACGACCTGCTCGCGCAGTTGCTGCGGGCGCAGATTCACGACGACGTCCCGGTCCGCCTCAGCGAGGTCCAGATCCGTGACGAGGTGGCCACGCTGCTCTTCGCCGGGGCCGAGACCACGGCCTCGACCCTGGCCTGGGCCTGGCACTACCTGGCGCACCATCCCGAGGTCGACCGGCAGGTGGTGGCCGAGGTCCTGGAGGTCGTCGGACCCGACCGCCCGGTGACCATCGAAGACGTGCCCCGGCTGACCGCGATCCGCCGGGTGCTGGACGAAGTGATCCGCCTGCACGGCGTCACGTTCCTGATGCGCCGCAGCATCGCGCCGGTGACCCTCGCCGATGTCACGCTGCCCGCGGGCACCGAGGTGGCGTTCAGCATGTACGCCATCCACCGCGATCCCGAGGCCTTCGAGGACCCCCACACGTTCAACCCGGACCGGTGGCTGAACCCCGAGACCAAGCGGTCGTTCCTGCCCTTCGGCGGCGGCAACCGCAAGTGCATCGGCGATCAGTTCGCCCTGGCCGAGGCCACCATCGCCGTCGCGGAAGTGCTGCGCGACTGGCGCATGACCCCCGCCGACGGCCACACTCCGCGGCAGGTGATCTCCGCTGTCGCCCGGCCCGACCGGGTGCCCATGACGGTGCGGCCGCGTAACCCCGTAACCGACCGGCCGGACCGGTGATCAGCCTGGGTGATCAGCTTGGGAGCGCGGGCCCGGAACAGCTTGGGAGCGCCGGCCCGGAACAGCCTGGGAGCGCGGGCCCGGAACAGCCTGGCAGGCGGCCTCCGTGGCCGACTGCCGCAGGCGGACAGGTTCCTGACGCTTCCTGACGCCCTCCCCAGTCACCAGACCTAGCCCCAGCTCCACCTCCACCCCCAGCCCCAGCCCCAGCCCCAGCCCCAGCCACGATTCGGCTGATCATGTATCCGGTGGGGCGGTAGGCTGCTGGCAATGCTGATCATCACGCCCTGTGTGCCGTGCCGTCGCACAGGGCGTGAGGTGTCCCAGCACCGGGGGAGCCGGAAGCCACAGCGCGACAACGGCGGGCTGGGCAGCAGGGCCCGCTCGCAACGCCGCTGGGAGGCACCATGACGTATCCAGACCCCCGTTCCTCGTCCGCGCCGACACCGCCTCCCGGCTGTCCCGCGCACGCCCAGAACGCCGACGGTCCCTGGCAGCGGATCTACGGCCCCGACGCCGAGCCCCTGGGCCCGGTGCTGGAACGGCTGCGCATGCAGTACGGGGACGTGGCGCCGGTCCTCGTCCCCGGCGATATCCCGGCCTACCTGGTCCTGGGCTACAACGCGATACGCGATGTCATGCAGAGCAACTCCCGCGTGGTCTGCGACTCCCGCCGCGGCCGCGTCTACCAGGACGGCCGGATCCCGGCGGATCATCCGCTGGCGCCGATGACCGCGTACCAGCCGGTCGTGGCGTTCGAGGACGGCGTGCCGCACGCCCGTCTGCGCAGCGCCGTGGTCGACAGCCTGGACTTCAACCGGCACTCCCTGCGCCGTTACATCGGCCGCTACGCCAACCGCCTCATCGACTGCGTGGCCTCCCGCGGCACCGCCGACCTGGTCACCGAGTACGCCGCGCAGCTGCCGGCCCTGGTGATGGCCTGGATGTACGGCATGCCCGAGGAGGAGAGCCCCGCCCTGGTGGCCGCTGTGCGGGACCTGAGCAGCGGCAATGAGCGGGCCGCCGAGGGCAACGCGTTCGTCACCCGCACCATGGAGGAGCTCGTGCGGCGCCGGCGGGCCGGTGAGGGCGCCGACAACGCCATCGGCGGCCGGGACTTCGTCAGCCGTCTCCTGGACCACGAGGCGGGCCTCAGCGAGCAGGAGGTCGTCGAGCACCTGCGTATGATCTTCGTCGCCGGCTACACGCCGACGGTCGCGCTGATCGCGAACACCCTGCTGGTGCTGCTGACGCAGCGCCAGTTCAGCCATGACCTGACCAGTGGCCAGATGACGCTGCCCGAGGCCCTGGAGCGCGTGCTGTGGGACCACCCGCCGATCGGGCTGCTGCCCACCCGCTGGGCGGCCGGGGACATGACCATCGCCGGCCAGCGGATCAAGGCCGGAGACATGATCGTCCTGGGGATCGAGGCGGCCAACACGGACCCCGCCGCCCGGGAGCCCGGACGCCCGGTCGTCCACAACTCGGGGCACCTCGCCTTCTCCACCGGCCCCCATGAGTGCCCCGGCCGCGACATCGGGCAGGCCATCGCGGAGACGGGCATCGACATCCTTCTGAGCACGCTCAGGGACCTGGAACTGGCGGTGCCCGAAACCGAGCTGCAGTGGCAGTCGGCCTGGGTCTCCCGCCGCCTGCTCTCGCTGCCCGTGACGTTCACCCCGCCGCGGACCGCAAGAGTACGCGCTCCTCAGCCGGAGGCCGTCGGCGTGGGGGTGGGGGTGGGCACCCGCTAGCAGTGGGCCGCCTCAGGCGGTGGCCATGCTGCGGGTAAGAAGGCCGGGCGGGGGCGCATGCGGCTGCGGCCGCTGACAGCTCCGTACGGGGCGACCCGACGGTCGACAGCGAGCGGAGCCGTCGGCGTCGAGCACGCTGGGCATCGAGAGTACGGCGTTCCGTGAGCCTGCGGCCGGACCGGCGGGTGGCCGGCCCGGCCGCAGGTAGCACGCGCGATGACGAAGCCAGGGGGAAGGGCGGTTCCGTCCCCGTGACCTTCCGGGCGCCCAGTGGCCGGATGCCGAGGACGGCCCCCGGCCCGTCTCCCCCACCACACATCCGCGTACAGCCGCCGGTGCTCCCGAGCTTCGGGGGCCGTGCCCGGCAGCGGCCCCGCCAGCGGCGGCGGGCGGTGGCTGAGACGGTACGAACAGAACGAGGTGACGAGGTGACGAGGTGTCGGCCCGCTCGCGTCATCCGAAGATGACCGAGCGCACCTTCAGCCGCTCCGATGCACCGCCGGTGTGCGGCCGCAGGCGGTAGGAGTCGCCTTCGCAGTCGGTGCCGGTGAAGACGGTCGCCCAGGCGTCGGTGCGGTTCTGCGGCGAGTGGCCGGGCTGGGGGTTCTCCTGGCCGACACCGTGGAGGTTGATGCACCGGCCGCTGGGCGGGTTGTTGAGGAAGCCGCTCGCCTCGTCCCCCTCGACGGTCACATAGGAGTAGCGGAACTGCCCGGAGGCCGCCGAAGCGGAACCAGGGACGGCGGCCAGGAGCAGGGCGGCGCCGAGCACAGCGGTCACAGCGGAGCGAAGACGCATCGACGGTTTCCTCTGCGGTTGGGAAGGGCGGTTGGGAAGGTTGCCGCCTGCACCTCTGCCCATCCCGGCAGACGCACATCCACACATCACCCCTATGGAGGACAGGCGGACACGCGGACACGCGGACACGCGGACACGCCGTACTCCGCCCTGCCCCGACCAGCACCGGCGGTCACGCGGGACGGCACCCGACCCGAGCCAGATCCCGACCCGAGCCATGTCCCGACCCGAGCCAGGTCCCGCCCCGAGCCAGGTCCCGCCCCCCGAGCCATGTCCCGCCCCGAGCGATCAGACCCGCTGCAAGATCAGCACGGTGTTGTGTCCCCCGAACCCACAGGAATTGCTGGCGACAGCGTCCATCCGGTGCGGGCGCGCGGCCTTGGTGACGACGTCTAGAGCGATATCGGGGTCGAGACGCTGGAGGTTGGCCGTGGGCGGGACGGTCTGGTGGTCGAGGGACAGGGCGGCCAGTGCCGCCTCGATCGCACCCGCCGCGCCGAGGGGGTGGCCGGTGACTCCTTTGGTGGAGGTGACGGGGGGCGGGTGGCCGTCGAAGACGCGGTTGAGGGCGGCGCCTTCGATGCGGTCGTTCAGCGGCGTTCCCGTGCCGTGGGCGTTGACGTGCCCGATGTCGGAGGTGGTGAGCCCGGCGTCGGCGAGGGCGGCCGTGAAGGCCCGTTCGATGCCCACGCCGTCGGGGTGGGGGGCCGCGTAGTGATAGCCGTCGGTGGCGGTGCCGTACCCGCTGAAGTGCGCGCGGGGCCGGGCACCCCGGGCCCGGGCGTCGGCCGCGCGTTCCAGGACCATCAGGCCGGCGCCCTCGGCGAGGACGAAGCCGTCGCGGTCCACGTCGAAGGGGCGGCTGGCGCCCTCGGGGTCGTACAGGCGGGTGGAGAGCGCCCCCATCTGCGCGAAGCACGCGGAGGGCAGCGGGTGGCAGGGGGCTTCGGCGCCGCCGGCGAGGGCGATGTCGCAGCGGCCGGCCAGGAGCAGGTCGCGTGCGGTGCCGAGGGCGGTCGCGCCGGAGGCGCAGGCGGTGGTGACGGCCATGCTGGGGCCGTGGGCTCCGAGGGCGATGCAGATCTCCGCGGCCGCGGCGTTGGCGGTGGTGCGGGGGATCAGGAGCGGGGAGAGCTTCTCGTAGGCGCCGTCGATGAGTTTGCGTACGGCGGGGATGACGAGGTCCTTGCTGTCGTAGCCGACCCCGACGACCACGCCGACCCGGGCGCCGTCCCAGGTGGCCGGGTCCAGGCCGGCGTCGTCGACGGCCTGCCGGGCGGCGGTCAGGGCCAGGTGCGTGAAGCGGTCCATGCGCCATACCTGCGGCCCGAGCGCGGCTTGGACGTCGAACGGCGGGACCCGGCAGCTGATGGGCACCGGCACGTCACCCAGGGACGGGTCGGCAGCGGCGGTGGGGGTCCCGGAGCAGACCGTTTCCCAGGTGGCTTCGGTGCCGACCCCGGCGGGGGTGACCAGGCCGATGCCCGTGACGGCGATGTCGTCGCCCTTCATGCGAGCGTCTCCGGAACCGGGGCGGGCTGGGCCTGTTCGACCGCGGCCGCCGCCTGGGCGAGGGTGACCTGGAGGGACTTGAGCGCCTCGTCGCCCGTGGGGACGCGCAGGCCCAGCTCGTCCTGGAGGACGCAGAGCAGTTCGACGACGGCGAGGGAGTCCAGGCCGATGTCCTCCAGGGTGGCCTCGGGCCGGATGATGTCGTCGGGGATGTTGAAGTGGCTGGTCAGTACGGACTTGACTGCTTCGTAGACAGGCGTCATCGGACTTCCTCGGTCGTCGGGACGAGAACGGGCGGCGGCCTCACAGCCGCAGCGTCATCAGGCCGGCGCTGCTGCCGGCGGCCAGACCGATGAGGGCGACGAGGTCGCCGGGATGGGCCCGGCCGGTTTCGAGGGCGCGGGTGAGCTGAAGGGGCAGGGAGGCGGAGGCGACGTTGCCGTGTTCGGGGAGGGTGATGATCAGTTTGTCGCGGGGGACGCCGATCGCCGGGCCGCACAGTTCGTCGAGGTCGGCCAGGGCGACCTGGTGGGCGCCGATGAAGGCGAAGTCGTCGAAGGTCACGCCGAGTTCGTCCAGTGCGCGGTGCAGGTGGGTGCGGCCGAGGGTACGCAGGCTGTCGCGCATCCGGACGCTGTCCATACGGAAGCAGGCGGCTGCTTCCGGGCCCGAACGGTGGCGCAGGGAGGCGATGCCGCCGTGCAGCACGGTCGCCGAGGGCCAGGCCGCGGAGTCGGCGGCGAAGCGGCAGCCGAGGATGCCCCGGGGCGGCAGCGGGCGGGGGGTCTTCCGGGCCGTCCACAGGAGTGCGGCACCGGCGTCGGAGAATCCGTAGGCGGGCAGAGCGCGGGCGAACGCCGCCGCGTCGGGGACCCGTAGCTGGGCGGAGACGGAGGGCGCCTCACCGCAGGTGATCAGGACGGTGCGGTACCGCCCGGACGCGATCAGGGCCTGAGTGATCTCCATGGCGTTGAGGACGCTGTTGCAGGCGTTCTTCACGTCGAAGACCGGGCAGGTCAGGCCGAGCTTGGCGGCCACGACGTGGGACGTCGCCGGTTCGATCATGTCCTGGCTGGCCGCCGCGAAGATCATCAGGTCGATGTCGGCGGGCCGGATCCCCTGGTCGGCCAGGAGTCTGCGGGCGGCGCCCGCCGCCAGGTCGGACGCCTGCTGGTCGTCGTCGATCAGATGGACGCCCGTCACCCCGGTCAGCTGGGTGATCAGCCCGGGAGGCGGGGTGAAGCCGCCGCTGGCGGCCGCGATCTGGGCCTCCCGTTCGCCCATGCTGACCCAGCGCTCGGGCAGGTACGTGGTGGCCCCCGCCAGGCAGGCCCGAAGGTCGCTCATGGCCTCACGCTAGGGCGGCACCACCGGGCGCCACGGCGTCCCACGCCGTTGATGTGTTTAAGTGCCCGCGTTTGGCGCTGCCGGGCGTTCGCCTGAAGAGGTGGCGATGTGTGTTGCCGGGTCCGCCCCCTGTCTACACATGGGGGCGGGAAGGGGCGAGGGAGACCGTCCGGCGAAGGGGTGAGTCACGACGATGCGCAGTCCCCGGTGCCGCGTTCCGTGGGTCGTTCTGGCGCTGGCCGCAGTGCTGGCGGCGGCCTGCGCCTGGTTCGGGGCGGCGGTGGAGGGGCGGCTGTCGCCGGGCGGGGTCGTGCCGGCGGCGACCGAGGCCGCCCGGGCCGACCGGCTGCTGCACGAGGGTTTCGCCTCCGCCCCGCCGCACCTCGTACTCGTCACCCGCGTGTCCGGTGCCACCCGGTCGGTCGAGGACCGCGCCGCGGCGGAGCAGGGAGAGCGGCTGGTACGGCGGCTCAGCGCCGACCGCTCCGTCTCCCAGGTGGTCTCCTACTGGCGGACCAGGGCGCCGTCGCTGCGCTCGGCGGACCGGCGCAGCGCCCTCGTACTGGTGCGGCTGCGCGGACGCGAGCAGGAAGCGACGGCGGCGGCCGGACGGCTGGTACCGCGGATGGCCGGCCGCCACGGCCCGCTGGAGGTCGAGGTCACCGGTGAGGCCGCCTCCCGCGCGGAGGCGCTGCGGCTGGCCGAGCGGGACCAGATCCGCGCGGAACTGCTGGCCCTGCCGCTGACCGCGCTGCTGCTGCTCGTGGTGTTCGGCTCTGCGGTGGCCGCCCTTCTGCCCGTTGCCGTGGGCGTGCTGGCCGTACTGGGTGCCCAGGCCGTTCTGCGGCTGCTCACCTTCTGCACCGAGGTGACGGTGAGCGCGACCAACATCTCCTCCGCGCTCGGATTCGCCCTCGCCGTCGATTACAGCCTCTTCCTGCTCGCCCGCCACCGGGAAGAGACCGCGGCCGGCGCCGAACCCGGCACCGCCCTGCGCACGGCGCTGCGGACCGCGGGCCGGGCCGTGCTGTTCTCCGCGGGCACGGTCGTCCTGTCCCTGGCCTCGCTGCTCGTCTTCCCGCACACGATCCTGCGCTCCATCGCCTACGGCGGCATCGCGGTCACCGCGTTCGCGGCCCTGGCCGGCCTGGTCGTGCTCCCGGCCCTCCTGACGGTCCTGGGGCCCCGCGTCCACCGGCCGGGCGTCCTCACCCGCCGGTACGGCCGTGTCCGTCCCGGCCCGTACGCCGAGGGCCGGGCCGCCGGGCCGGGGCGGTGGGGGCGCGTGGCCCGGGGCGCCCAACGGCGGCCCCGGCTCGTGGCCATCGGCGTCACCGCGGTGCTGCTGGTGCTCGCCACCCCCTTCACCCGGGTGCAGATCGGTCTCTTCGACGACCGCGTCCAGCCCGCCTCCTCCACCGTCGCCGAAGCCGGTACGGTGCTGCGCCACGCCTACCGGCCGGGCGCCGTGGTCACTCCGGCCACCGTGGTCCTGCCGCACTTCGACCTCCGGCGGCACGCCGCCCGGCTGGACGCCTACGCCCGGCGCGTCTCCCTCCAGAAGGGTGTGGAGCGGGTGGAAACGGCCACCGGCTCCTACTCCCGCGGCGCCCGCACGCCTCCGGCGGGCACCGCGGCATCCGCCTTCGCCTCGCCCCGCGGCGTCTGGCTGGCGGTCGCCACCCCCGGCGAGCCGTATTCCACCGCCAACCGCGACCTCGCCCGGACCCTGCGCGGGCTGCCCGCCCCCGCGCCCGTACTCGTCGGCGGGCCCGGCGCCGTACTCGACGACGTCCAGCGGGCGCTCCTCTCCCGCCTGCCCTGGTGCCTGTCCCTGGCTGGGGCGACGCTGCTGGCCCTGACCCTGGCGCTGACCCGGCGACCGGTCATGGCCCTCACCGCGCTGCTGCTCAACGCCCTGAGCCTGGCGGCCAGTTTCGGCGCCCTGGTGTTCGTCTTCCAGGAAGGCCACCTGGCCGGCCTCCTGGGCGGTTTTCCCGTCACCGGCACCACGGACGTGCTCATGCCCGCGCTCGTCTTCGGCATCGCCTTCGGCCTGTCCATGGACTACGAGATCTTCCTTCTCGCCCGTGTCTGCGAGGAGTACGAACGGGCCCCCGACGCCGCCACCGCCGTGGTCCGGGGCCTGGACCACACGGCGCGGCTGTTCACCTGGGCCGCGCTCACCCTGGCCGTCGTCATGGCCGCGCTGGCCACGTCGGACCTGGTGATGCTGAAGATCATCGGCGTCGGCCTCGCACTCGCGGTCCTGCTCGACGCCACCGTCGTCCGCGGGCTGCTCGCCCCCGCCGTCCTGGCCCTGGCCGGACGCGCCGCCTGGTGGAGCCCGTGGCCCCGCCGCCCGTCGGACCCCGTTTCGCAGCCCCTGCCGCCACGGCGGCCCCTGACCGGGCCGGCCGGTGCGCAACACCCCAGGAGTGACCCCTGATGACCGACCGGGCCCTGCGGCTCTCCCGGAGCCCCCACACCACCGCCCAGCGTCTGCTGAACGCCTCCGCGGCCCGCTCCTACGACCCCGCGGCGGACATCGACTGGAGCGCCCCCTTGCTGGACGACGCCTGGTTCTGGCCGCCCGAGCGGCTCGCGCTCTACGGCACCCCTCTGTGGGAGCGCATGGACCACCGGCAACGCCTCGAACTCTCCCGCCACGAGGCGGCCCACATGGCGCAGATGGGACACTGGTTCGAGCTGGCCATCATCCGCATGCTCGCCCGCCACCTGATGAACCGTGACGTCCTGGACGCACGCGCCTTCTACGCGCTGACGGAGATGGGCGACGAGACCCGGCACATCACCATGTTCGGACGGCTGCTGGCCACCCTCGGCTGCCCGGTGCACCGCGTCCCGGCCCACATCCGGCTGCCCTTCCCGCCGGCCGCGGCCGCGTTCCAGGACATCACCACCTTCACCAGCGCCCTGATCATCGAAGAAGTGCTCGACAGACTCCAACGGGAGGCCGCCCAGGACGAACGCGTCCAGCCCCTGGTGCGGTCGGTGTGCCGTCTGCACGTGGCCGAGGAGGCACGCCACGTCAGCTTCGCCCGCGCCGAACTCCGCGAAGCCGTGACGCACGCGTCCCGGGGCCGCCTGGCCTTCCACCGCCTCCTGACCGCCCTGGTCGCCTCCCACACCGTCCCGCCGCTCCTGCGTCCCGACCGGTACGGCGACCTCGGGCTCGCCCCCGGCGAGGCCCGCCGTCAGGCACGCCACAACCCCCACCACCGCGCCACGATGCTCTGGTGCGGAGAAAAGCTGATCGCCTTCCTCACCGAAGTGGACCTGATCAGGCGCCCCCAGCACCACCTGTGGCGCCGCTCCGGCCTGCTGGCCTGACCGTCACCACGGTGTGCACCAGCGCCGCGCCGCGTACTCGACCAGCGGATGGGCGGGAGCGCCCATCGCCACCCGTTTGAAGTGGTCTCTCACCCCGACCGGGACCAGCGCGTCGGCGAGCAGCCCCGCCTTCGCCTGCCTGCCGACCACATACCGGTGACGCGGCCGACGGGCGACGAGCGCCCGGCAGACGGCCGACACGACCGGCTCCGCGCTCGGCAGCCGCGTACCGGACTCCCGCAGCGCCGCCTCCGCCACCCGGTACATGTCGCCGAACAGCGTCTGCCGGGCCGCCAGCGCCGCCAGGCCGTCGGCGGCCCGGTCCTGGATGGCGCTCGCGTACGCGCCCGCCTCGACAACGGCGACCCGCACCCCGCCGGGCCCGGCCTCCATCCTCAGCGCGTCGTTCAAGGCGCCCAGCGCCGCCTTGCCCGCGCAGTACCAGCCCATGCCCGGGGCCGTGATACGGCCCGCGAGGGACGAGACGTTGACGATGCGTCCCTCCCCGTACTCACGCATCCCCGGCAGCACCAGCCGGGCCATGCGCGCGGCTCCCACCACATTGACTTCCAGCAACTGCCGCACCGCCGCGTCCTCAAGGTCCTCCACCGCCCCCACCAGCGGGACACCGGCGTTGTTCACCAGGGCCCACGGTCCGCCCCCGGTGGCCTCCGCGACCTGCGCGCACGCTCTGCGGCAGGAATCGGCATCCGCCACGTCCAGCAGCACCGTCCGCAGCCGTACGGCGGACTCGGCCGCCACGGCCCGGAGCTTCTCGGCCTTCGGCTCGTCACGCGCCGTGGCGAAAACGTCGAACCCGGCCCCGGCCAGACGCAGCGCCACCCCCAGACCCACACCACTCGTCGCACCTGTGACCAGAACGCTTCGACGCACCACACACCTCCACAGAAGCGGTACCCGCCCACCATGCGCACCCACCACCTCCGGCAGCCGAAGGCCGCTCCGGTGTGTCGCACAACCACCCGGCGAGTTCAGCCGTTCACCTCGGTCGATCGGGGCGCAGGGGCGTTGGCGGGGGTACTTGGGCCGCGCGGAGAGTACGCGTTCGGGAGGTCCTCCCCCACGCGGGACACGATCAGCTCCCCCGCGCGGGACACGACAGGGGTCCGTGCGGTCCGTCCGGCCCGGCGCGTGATCAGCTGACGTCATATCAGCAGCCCCACGGAGAACAGCGGTCGGCTGTGCCCGGCCGTCCTGGAAGTCACTGTTGTGCCGGGCCGGGCGAGTCGAGCATGGGTGTGCGTGCGAGTCCGTCCCAGCAACAACAGGAAGGACATCAGTCATGACGATCAGCTCGACCCCGGACGCGGACAGTCTGGCCGCGGTCGAAGCGAGGATCGATCGGCGCCGGGACCAGTACGCGCTGCCCGAAGGGCACGTCGCGGAGGCGGATTCGCCATGGCTCCCGTTCGTCCCGCAGGTGATGATCAAGCATCTGACGTTCGACATCCGCAGCAGTTCGGCCGCGAACGTCCTGTGGGTACAGGCCGGCGGCGAGCTGGGCCGCCACCGCCACCGTGGCCCGGTCTCCGGCTACGTGCTCGACGGCAGCTGGCGCTACCTGGAGTACGACTGGGTGGGCCGCCCGGGTGACTTCATCCGGGAAAGCCCGGGCCGCACCCACACCCTGGTCTCCGACGAGGGCATGAAGACCGTCTTCTGGCTGAACGGACCGGTGGAGTTCCTCGACGAGCAGAACCGGGTGACCGAGGTGATCGACGTCTTCTGGTTCATCGACCACTACGAGCGCGGCTGCCAGGAACAGGGCATCCCGATCAACCGGGCGCTCTACCTGTGATCCCGTTGAGCCCCCTGCAAGATCAACGATGAACAGCTGACGGGTTCTCACGGCCTCCGCCGAAACGCCTCCCGCCAGTGGCCCGCACAGGCCGTCGTCGGCGAGTATGCGACATCACCCGTGAAGGGCAGTTGAACCACAGCGCGAGCTGTGCACGGGATAGCGGGCTCTCCCCCGGCACCTGCCTTCGCCGGCCACTTCTTCGTTACCCCCCGTGTCGCCGTCCCCGCCCGGCCTGCACCTCAGAGGGCGGTCCAGTGGTAGGTCACGTCCGGCTCGTTCTCCTCGTTGCGGCTGCCGTCGTCCGACTCCCCGGCGGTGAAGCCGTGGCGCTCGTAGAAGGCGCGGGCCGCCTGGTTGCGCTGGAAGACGTGCAGCGAGAGCTCGTACGGAGAGGCCTCTCTGACGGCGGCCAGGAGGGCCGAGCCGATGCCCTGCCGCCGTACGTCCGGGCGCAGGTAGAGGTGGTCGAGCACGGTCCCGTCGAGGGCGGCGAACCCGACGATCTCGGGCTTCTCCCCGGTCTCGGCCACCCACACCGTGCTGCCGGGCAGGACGACGGCCTCGATCCAGGCCCGGGTCTGCTCGTCGCTGTACAGCCGGGGCAGGTACGGCATGGCCGCGGCCCGCGAAGCGAGGAACACGTTCGTGATCCCGGCGGCGTCCGCCGCTACCGCCTCGCGCAGCCGCAGATCCTGCGGTGTGGTGCTGCTTTCGGTGCTGCTTTCAGTATTGTGCGGGTTCGACGACATGGGGCGCTCGTTTCAGTCGGTGACAGGGGGGCGTTTCTGTCGGTGACAGGGCCAACTGCGCGGGCTTCCCCGCCTCGGGCCGCACCGACAAGCGCAGGGCGCCAGGACCTCAGTGCTGAATGAGTCCTCCGACCGGAACCGGAGCGACATGCCCCGTCGCCGGAAGCGTCCGTGCCAGAGCGAGACCGATGTCGACCAGCGATGACCGGCGTAGTCCGGCGACGTCGGGTATCGGTGTCCAGACCGATTCGGCGATTTCGCCGTTCGGCTCGGGGCGGAGTTGGCCGCCGGTTATCCGGACGCGGTAGAAGATGCCGACATTCTGGTGCTCCGGCAGGCCGGGCAAGGGGCGGTCGGCCGCGGGGATCACCCGGGAATCCACGCCCAGCAGGCGTTCGACCGCCGCGTCGCAGCCGGTTTCCTCGGCGACCTCGCGGATCACCGCGTCGAACGGGTCCTCCCCGTGCTCGACCCGGCCGCCCGGAAGCGTCCAGTTGCTTTCGCCTTTCGGCGATACGTGACGGGCGAGCAACACCCGTTCGTCCTCCATGCACACGGCGTACGCCGCCAGCCGGAAACTCAACCCCCACACCTCCCCGGGGGACTCTATCCGGCACAGACACTCGGCTCAGTACCCGTCACAGGCCCCGGACGACACCGCCGTACCCCGGATGTCCCCACCGCCGGTGCCGGGCAGGGCTTCGCGGCCGGTCAGCGGTGCGCGAGGCCCCCGATCATCAAGGTGAGGGTGAAGTCGAACCGGTCGTGGCCCTCGCCCGCGGTGAGTTCGGCGGCGTGGCGGGTGGTGTGGGGGAATGCCGCGGCGGGCAGGGCGGTGAGGCGGCGTTGCAGTTCGTCGCGGTCGAGGACCCAGGCGTCGTCGTCATGGGCTGCTCGTCGGCGGGCGATCGACGCCTCCAGGCAGTAGGCGGCCACGTACAGCAGGAGGGCGTCGACGGCCCAGGCGGCGTCCTGCGGGGCGACGCCTCCGGCGAGCAGGACCGCCAGCAGTGCTTCGCTGACGCGCAGCGTCTCCAGGTCGGTGGGGGCCATGGCCAGCGCCGCGCGGGAGATCCCGGGGTATTTCAGGTACTGGTCGCGCATCTGGACGCACACGCCGCGGATCTGCTCCTGCCAGGCCGCGGGGTCGGGCTCGGGGAGTACGAGCTCGGCGCACAGCCGCCCGATGAGCAGCTCGTCCAGGTCGGCCTTGTTGACCACGTGGGCGTAGAGCGAGGCGGGGCCGGTGTCGAGCGCGCCGGCCAGGCGGCGCATGGTCAGCGCCTCGTAGCCCTCGGTGGCGACGACGCCCAGCGCGGTGTCGACGACCTGTTCCACGGTGATCGGAGCCTTGCGGCGCCGTGGCTGGGGGGCGGTTCCGGCTTCGGGGTTCGGCGGCTGGTGGCGGGCCGCGCGTCGCTCTCTCGGGTTCACACCGTCATCATAACTTGACGCGAACAGCGTTCGTACGTAGAACGGCGTTCGTGAATATGTGCGTGAAGCAGGATGTGGACGTGACCGTGGTCGGAGCCGGGCCGGTGGGCCTCGTGCTCGCCGCGGAGCTGGCGCTCGCCGGGGCGACGGTGCAGGTGCTCGAACGGCTGGCCGAGCCGGACGAGGGAATGAAGGCGGGGGCGATCAACGTGCCGACGGCCGAGGCGCTGGACCGCCGCGGCCTGCTGCCCGCCGCCGAGCAGGTGCAGCGGGAGATGCTTGAGCGGGTGGGGTCGTTCGCCCGTGGGGCCGGCGACGAGCGGCCCGGTGACGGCCGGCGAGCGCGCGAGCCGCGGTTCACCGGGCATTTCGCGGGGATGGTCCTCGACCCCGGCCTCGTGGACTGGTCCGATCCCGACCTCGCCGCGCACACCGCGGTCGACGGTGCGAGGATGGTGCCGCAGCGGGAGCTGGAAGAGCTGCTGGCGGGCCATGTCGCGCGACTCGGCGTGCCGGTGTGTCGCGGGGTCGAGGTCACCTCGCTCGAAGACACCGGCGAGGGCGTACTCGTCGGCACCACCGCGGGCACGGTACGCACCGGATGGCTGGTCGGGTGCGACGGCGGCCGCAGCACCGTACGCCGCCTCGCGGGCATCGCTTTCCCCGGCACCGACCCCGAACTCACCGGGCATCTGGCGGTCGCCGACATCGCCGACCCGGAGAAGCTGGCGCCCGGATGGACGTGGTCGCCCCACGGGGCGTACCGCTACGGGCCGCAGCCGGGGCGGGTGGTCACCGTGGAGTTCGACGGCGTCGGCGCCGACCTCGCCCGCGCTCGACACGGCTCGCGCGGGGCGCCCAAGGCGCCGGTCACCCTTGAGGAGGTGCAGACCAGTCTGCGCCGGGTCTCGGGCACGGATGTCACGCTGACCGCGCTGCGCGGCACCGCGACCCGCTGGTCCGACAACGCCCGGCAGGCCGCGACGTACCGGTCGGGACGGGTGCTGCTGGCCGGTGACGCCGCGCATGTGCACTCGCCGTTCGGCGGTCAGGGGCTCAATCTCGGGGTCGGCGACGCGATGAACCTCGGCTGGAAGCTCGGCGCCGTGGTCGCCGGGTGGGCGCCCGAGGGGCTGCTCGACAGCTATGACGCCGAGCGGCGTCCCCTCGGCGCCTGGGTGCTGGACTGGACGCGGGCCCAGGTTGGGGTGTTGCGCGGGGACGCCAGGTCGGCCGCGCTGCGGGAGGTCGTCGCCGGCCTGCTGAGCACCCGGGACGGCGCGACGTACGCCGTCAAGAAGATCTCCGGCGTCACCCAGCGCATCGACCTGCCCGGTGACCATCCGCTGGTCGGGCGGTTCGCGCCGGACCTGTGGCTGCGGGACGGGTCCCGGCTGGCCGACCACGGTCACGGCGGCGGGTTCCTGCTGCTCGACCGCACTCCGGACGGCGCGTTCGCCCGCCTCGCCGAGGCGTGGGCCGGGCGGGTGGGCATCGTGACCGACGACCACGCGGCGCCGGCCGGGGTACTGGTACGCCCGGACGGAGTGGTCGCCTGGGCCGCCGACGCCTCCGGCGACGCCGCCGTCGGCGGGCTTGAGGCCGCTCTGCGCCGGTGGGCCGGCGTGCCGTCGTCCCCGTCCGTCGAGGTGCCCGGCACGCCGGCCGCTTCCGTTGGGCGTGCCCGGCACGCCGGCCGCCGGGAGCGTCCGACGGCGTAGGGGTGCGCCGTCCGGCCGCCGCGGCCCCGGGGGCCGACCGCCGACTGCCGCGCCCGTCGGCTCATGGCCGAATCCGTATCCCGATAACCGGCCAACCTGGGATTCCTCTGGCCATGCGCTTCCCTCAGGCGCTTAGGTAGCTGTCAGGCATCCGCCGGTCCGTCTCGGACAGGGTTACGGAACGGCCGGTACGCGTGGGCGCTGGCGCCCGCACGCCGGCCCGGCCCCGCCCCGCCGTCCCGTGGGACCGCACACCCGCACCCTGCCCAGAGGAATTCCCTGTCCATGCCCGCGACTGCTCACCGCCCGGTGTCATGTCCCCACCAACCGCCGCACCGCGGTGCCCACGGCAGCGGCCGGGGAGCAGCCCACCGCACCACCAGGCTCCGGGACTGTCCGAACCGGCCGGTCGCCTCATGAAGGCGCCCAGACCGGCCCCGGCCCGGCACCGCCGCCCACCGCACTCCCCCGCCCCTCCCGCCGGGGGCACCGCCTCCCGTCCGGCCGGCCGGGAGGAGCGCCGATGACCGCCTCGCACCCGGCCGGTCGCGACCCGGATCTCTACCGAGCGGTACAGGACATCCGGGCGGGTTACTGGATGCAGATGCGGCAGGTGCTGGCCCGGACCGGGTACTGGGCGCAGTGGACGTCGCGTACCCAGGTGCTGGGTGTGGCGGCGGCCGAGACCAACACCGTGGAACTGTGGCTCGAAGAGGAGCCGGACAGCCTCGCCGCGCAGGTGATGTACGCCCGGGTCGCCACCGAGCGGGTGCTGCGGGCCCACCGGAAGCGGACGGCGACGAGCCCGGGGCAGGCACGGCGCCTGGAGAAGCTGGCGGAAGGGGCCTGGCAGGCGAGCAGCAGGGCCGCGGCCTTGCACCCCGGGGACCCGGTGCCCTGGAACTGTTTCATCGCCCTGACCGAAACGGACGCGATCGGACGCCACCCGCAGCACCGCGTTCCCCCGCCGCAGCCGGAGCACCTGCTGCCGCCCGGACCGTGGGGGCTGCTGCGGGAGGCGCACCGGCGGGACCCGTTCAACCGCGAGGCGTGGCACCGCATGTCCCAGGCGCTCCAGTCCCGTCCGGGCCCCGCGGGCCGGCGCGCGGTCGCGACGGACTTCGCGCGCTGGACGGTCTCTCTCGCGCCGGCCGACTCACCGCTGCTCCTGCTCCCGGTCTACGCCCGTGTCCAGGAGAACCGGGAGCGGCGGGACAGCGGTGAGGGCGCGGTGAATCTGCTCTGGAGCCGTGACGACATCACCCGGGCCGTCACCAGAGCTTTCACGGGCTGGTTCCGGAACTGCGATCCGGCCACCAGTTCCCAGCTGGACCTGAACCACCTGGCGTACGCGCTCGTGCGGGGCGGCTTTCCGCACTGGGCGGCGCAGGTCTTCGAGGCCATCGGCGTCTTCGCCACACGGGATCCGTGGCAGTACCACGCCCAGCATCCCCACCAGTGGCAGGAAACGTTCGAGACAGATCGCGACGCCTGTCTGAAGTCGCATGCCCCGCACGTGGAGGAACGCCGCCCGTGAATTCCCGCCGCTTTTCCGGGCGGGCGCCACCGAGGCCCCCGGCGGCCCGACAGCCCGCCTCGTCCTTCCCCCTTTCTGCTTTCCCGTGCGGAGATCCACGATGCGTACTTCGGCACATGCACGACGGCACCGGCCCGGCCCGCTCGACGAGGACGAACGCCTGCTCAAGGAGCTCGGCTATACGCAACAACTGCACCGGCGCATGGGCGCGTTCGGCAATTTCGCCGCTTCCCTGTCGGTCATCTCCATCATGTCCGGGACGCTGCTGCTGTTCGGCTTCGGCCTGAACAGCGGCGGCCCCGCCGTGGTGATGTGGGGGTGGCTCGCCGTCGGACCGCTGGTGCTGTGCCTGGCGGCGGCGCTGGCCGAGATCACCTCCCGCTACCCCACCAGCGGTGGCCTGTACTACATGGCCCGCCAGCTCGGCGGTGAGCGGTGGAGCTGGTACACCGGCTGGCTCAACCTCCTGGGCCTGCTCGCCGGGATCGCGGCCCAGGACTACGGCATCGCGACCTTCACCGCCGCCTGGGCGAACCTGCAGTGGGGCATCGTGCCGTCCCCGGGGGGCCTGCTGGCGCTGTACGCGGTCATTCTCGTACTGCACGCGGTCCTGAACCTCTTCGGCGCCCGGCTGATGAACTTCCTGACGTCCGTGAGCGCGTGGTGGCATCTGGCCGGTGCGGTCGTCATCATCAGCGCCCTGACGTTCATCCCCTCCCACCACCAGCCCGCCGGCTTCGTGTTCTCCGAATTCACCAACAACACCGGCTGGGGCGCGCCGGTGTATGTGATCCTGCTGGGCATGCTGCTGCCGTGCTTCGCCCTGGCCGGTTACGACACCTCCGCGCACCTGAGCGAGGAGACCAGCCGGGCCTCCGTCGCCGCGGCCCGTGGCATCGTCCGCTCGGTGGCCGTTTCCTGGGTCGCCGGCGGCATCCTGCTGGCAGCGCTGATGTTCGCCGTGCAGGATTACGCCGCGACCCTGGCCAGTCCGACCGGCGTACCGGTGGCGCAGATCTTCCTGGACGCGCTGGGCGTGGCCACGGCCAAGGCCCTGCTGCTGGTGATCATCGTGGCGCAGTTCCTGTGCGGATACACGGTGACCGCCTCCGCCAGCCGCATGATCTACGCGTTCTCCCGGGACGGCGCCCTGCCGGGCTGGGCCCGCTGGCAGAAGGTCAGCCGCCGCACCGCCATTCCGGCCAACGCCGTCTGGCTCGCGATCGCCGTCGCCTTCGTCCTCGCCCTGCCGTCCCTGTACTCCGCCGGCGCGTTCTCCGCAGTCACCGCCATCTCGGTCGTGGGCTTCACCCCCGCGTACGCCATTCCGGTGCTGCTGCGGCTGCGCCACCGCGACAAGTGGACGCCCGGGCCCTGGCAGCTGGGCCGCTGGAGCCGGCCGATCGGCTGGACGGCGGTGCTGTGGGCGGGCGCGGTGACCGCGCTGTTCATGCTGCCGCAGACCAGCCCGGTCACCGCAGCCACCTTCAACTACACGCCTGTCGCCACGTTGGCGGCCCTCGCCCTGGCGGCCCTGTGGTGGCGCATCGGACGCCGTTCCTACGTGGAGCGCCGTTCCAGCACGGTCCGGACCCAGGACGAGGAGCTGGAAGGCATTGTCTGATGACGCCTCGAACCTGCGGCGCGGGGAAAGCCGCCCAGGGCACGGCTCCCCGGAGCCGCCTGCGACCGGCTCACAAGACGTCACAAGCCCGATCACGTGTGGAGGTACGGTGACCGATTTCGCGGAGGCCGTCGAATCGGTGGAACAGCTCGTCACCGCCTGGCGGACCATGGTGCTCGACCGCGACGCGGACGCGGATGTGCGCGACCTGCCGGGCATCGCCGTCCGGTGGGCCGACAGCCGGTTCTCCTTCTGGAACTGCGTCGCCCTGACCGATGTCGGGGCGGGCGCCGATCTCGTCCGTCAACGCCTGAACCAGGCAGCGGACATCATGCGCGCCAAGAAGCACCCGGGTTACCTGTGGCTCTTCGAGGACCTGCTCGACGACGAGGCCCGCTCCGTGTTCGGGACGGCGGCCGAGCAGGCAGGTCTCCGGTACGCGTTCCCCGGTACGGGGATGGCCGGCGACCTGCTCCCGGTCCCCGACCCGGTCCACCCCGACCTCACGTTCGTCCGCGTGAGCGACGACGAGCAGTTGCGGGCGTACGCGGACCTCAATTCGCGCGCCTACGGCTTCCCTCTGGAGGACGGCCGCGAGGGGCTCGTCGGGTCCGCGCTCTGGAAGAGCGGGATACACGCCTATCTGGCCCTGCGCGGGAACACACCGGTGGCCTGCGCCGCCACGCTCGCGGCGGACGGCCGCCTTTTCGTCGCGTTCGTCGCCACGGATCCGCGGTGGCAGCGCAGGGGCTACGGCGAGGCGGTCACGCGCAAGGCGCTGCACGAGGGCGGCCGGGCCACCGGGCTGACCCGCGCCACGCTGCACGCGACCGCCGCCGGGGCCCCGGTGTACCCGCGCATCGGCTTCGAGCCGAACTCACCGATCCACTTCTACAACGTGGCGGAGTAAGCCGTCGAGGTGGTGCCCCCGCAACCGGGGGCTCGGGTTGGATCACGGCGCAGACACCGTCCGGGCCGGGCGGGAGCCGTGGGGGCCCGCGGCGGATGCCCTCCGTACGTCAGATCTGGTTCTCACCTCCGTCGACGTACAGGTTCGCGCCGAGGATGAAGCTGCTCTGGTCGGAGGCGAGGAACGCCACCAGTCCGGCGACCTCCTCCGGGCGTCCCATCCGGCCGAGCGCCGCGGTCCGGGCGAGCTGCGCCCGGGCCTCGGCCGCGTCCTCCTCGCCGAAGAGGCTGGTGATGCCGGGGGTGTCGATCGGGCCGGGTGAGATCGCGTTGACCCGGATGCCGCGGTCCTTGAGGGTGTTGGCCCAGGTCCGCGCGAAGGAGCGGACGGCGGCCTTGGACGCCGCGTACAGGGTGAACGCCTCCCTGCCGTGGTCGGCGGCGGTGGAGGCGTTCAGGACGACCGAGGCACCGTCGTTGAGCAGCGGCAGCGCCTTCTGCACGGTGAACAGCGTGCCGCGCACGTTGATCCCGAAGACGTGCTCGAAGTCCTCCTCGGTGATCTGTCCGAGGGTCCCCAGCGAGGCGGTCGCCGCGTTCGCGAACAGCACGTCCAGCCCCTGGCCCCGGGCGCGGACGGCGTCGTACAGCCGGTCCAGGTCGGCCGGGTCCGCGATGTCGCCCGCCACCGCGGTGGCCCGGGTCGAGCCGATGGTCTCGACGGCCGCGTCCAGCTCGGCCTTGCGTCGGCCGGTGATGAAGACATGCGCGCCTTCTTCGGCCAGCCGTACGGCGGCGGCCAGACCGATCCCGGTGCCGCCGCCGGTGACAACGGCGGTCCTGCCCTCCAGCTGTCCCATGTGAATGACCTCCCTCTATTTAAGTACCGATCGGTACTGAACGAGACCGTAGCACTTCCGCACCGGTCGGTACAGAAGAGGTAGGATCAAGGGCATGGAGACGCAGCGGAGGGCGGAGACGCAGCGGAGGGCGCCGGTCGGCCGCCCGAGGGGATTCGACGCCGACGAGGCCCTCGAACGGGCCATGCGGGTCTTCTGGGAGCGGGGCTACGAAGGCGCCGGCCTCACCGACCTGACCAGCGCCATGGGCATCACCCGCACCAGCATGTACGCGGCGTTCGGCAACAAGGAGGACCTGTTCCGCAAGGCCCTGGAGCGCTACTCGGAAGGCCCCGCCTCGTACGGGGCGCGGGCCCTGCGGGAGCCGACCGCCCAGCAGGTGGCCACCGCGTTCCTCGACGGCTCCGTCCGCGCCACCACCCGCCCCGGCTGCCCGGCCGGGTGCTTCGGCGTCCAGGCCTCGCTCGCCGCCGGCGGCGCCGCGCGCGCTGCCCGGGACGCCCTCACCGCCTGGCGCAACGAGGGCACCGCCCAGCTCCGCGACCGGTTCCGGCGAGCCGTCGACGAAGGCGACCTGCCTCCGGACTCCGATCCCGGGGTGCTCGCCCGCTACATCATGACCGTGGCGAACGGCCTCGCCGTCCAGGCCGCCAGCGGCGCCACCCGCGACGAACTCCAGCAGGTCGCCGACGCGGCCCTGCGGAACTGGCCGCCCGCCTGAGGGGGCAGGTCACCGGAGAAACCACGGGCCCTGTGAGAACGGACAACGGACGCGCACCTTCCTGTGAGGATCAGCCGAACAAGCGGGTGCTTCCACAGGGCACTCTGGGCTGTCCGGGCAGCGGCCCGGCCGAGTCGGTTCGATGCGGTGAGGAGCACCTGTGGACGCCTGCACGCTCGGCGACCTGATCGACGCCGTGGGCAGCCCGCCCCTGCGGCTGCTCACCGCGCCCAGCGGGACCGCCGTCCCGGTCACCGAAGCGCTCCTGTACGACGCGCACGCCCCCCTGCCCCATGCGTCCGGCGCCCTGCTGCTCGCGGTCGGCGTGCGGGCGGCCGCGGCCGGGCCGCTGGTGCGGGCCGCGGCGGAGGCCGGGATGGCCGGGGTCGTGGTGCGGGGTGCGGACGGGCCGCCGGCCGGCGAGGCCGAGGCGTACGGCATGGCGCTGCTCACCGTCGACGAGGACGCGGCCTGGCACCACGTGCACCTGATGCTGGCCTCGGCGATCGGCGCGCGGGCCGCTCAGGGCGGCGGACTCGCCGACCTGTTCGCGCTGGCCGACGCGATCGCGGCGGCGACCGGCGGGGCGACGGCCGTGGAGGACCCCCACCAGCGGATCCTGGCCTACTCCACCGTGCCCGGTCAGCCGGTCGACGAGGACCGCCGCCAAGGCATCCTCGGCCTCCAGGTCCCGGGCAGCGTGGACAACACCGAACAGGTCCGGCGGGTGGTGGCCGCGGACGGGCCGGTACGGCTGCCCCCGCTCACGGCGGGCGGGCTGCCGCGGCTCGCCGTCGCGGTACGGGCCGGCGGCGAAACCCTCGGATCGGTCTGGGTGGTCGACGGCGGCACGCTCGCTCCGGACGCCGAACAGACCCTCGCCCAGGGCGCGTCCACGGCGGCGCTGCTCCTGCTGCGCGCCCGCGCGGCGAGGGAACTGGCCCGCCGTCAGAACACCGATCTGGTGCGCCGGCTGCTGGACGGTTCGGCGGACGCTCCGACGGCAGCGCACCGCCTGGGGCTGGACGCGGTCCGCGTGGCCGCGTTCACACTGGACTTCGCGGCGAGCGCGCCGGACGCCGAGCGGGCCTGCCTCAGGCTGCTGGACGTCGTACGTCTCCAGTGCGAGGCACGTTACGGGCGGCAGGCGTGCGTGCTTCTGGACGGGGTGGTGTACGCGCTGCTGCCCGCGGCCGGGGAGAACGGCGGGGCAGCGCGCGCGGCGCAGGAGCGCAAGTCGGTCCACCAGCGGCACCGGCAGCTGGCCGAGGACATCGTCCGCCAGGCCGGGCAGTCGCTGCGCGCGCCGGTACGGGCGGCGCTCGGCGAGGTGACGCCGGACCTCGGCGGGGTGGCGGACTCGCGCGCGGACGCGGATGTGGTCCTGCGCCTGCTGCACGACGCGCTGCCGGTGGCCACGATCGACGAGGTACGTCCCCGGGCGACGCTGCTGCGGCTTGCCGAGGTGGTGCAGGGCCGGCGGGAGTTGCGGGCGGGCGCCTGGCAGCGGGTCCTGGCGGCGGACGCCGAGCAGGGCACCGACTACGCCCGCACGCTGGTGTCCTGGTTCGACGCGGGCTGCGATGTGGCGGGCGCGGCGAAACTGCTCTCCGTCCATCCCAACACCTGCCGCTACCGGCTCAAACAGGCCGGGCGGCAGCTGGGGATCGATCTGGAGGATCCGGATGAACGGCTTGTGCTCTGGTTGCAGTTGAGGGTGTTGGCGGGGGTCGGGGGCGCGGACGGTCGTCGCAATTCTTGAGGCTTACCGTCGGCGTCATCCCCCCGCCCGCGTGGTGTGCGGGGCGCCGGATTTTCGGACCGTGCCCGGGGGCACGGTGGAATTCCGCCGTGCCCCCGGGCAGCACCGCCGTCCTGCCCGGAAACCGTTCCGTTTCCGGTCAGCGTAGGTCGCGGATGAGGTCGCCGATGATGGCGTCCACCCGGTCCGAGTCGAACGTTTCCGAGCCGATCAGCAGGGTCACGGCCCGTCGGCCGTCCTCGGTGACGGCATTCCGGAATTTGTGGCCGCTTTCCATATGGCCGCTGTGTCCCCAGGTGACGAAACCCGGCACGCGCTCGTAGCGCTCGACTCCCAGGCCGTACCCTTCACCCGACGAGACGTCCGGGACGGTCTTCTTCAACTCCGCGAGCTCGGCCGGGGCCAGCAGTTTCCCGGTCATCAGCGCGGTCCAGAAAGTGGTCGCGTCGGCTCCGGTGGAGACCAGTGCCCCCGACGCGTCGGCCCCGGAGGTGTTCCATTCCGTCCTGTCCCGCAACGCCCCGTTCCGCTCCGCGTAGCCTCGCAGGTCCGGCTTGGGGAGCTCGGTCCGGTCACCGGGCCAGTAGGTCTCGCGCAGCCCGAGGGGCTCGATGATCCGCTGTTCGATCTCGGTGCCGATGTCGCGGCCGGTGACCGCGGTGACGATCAGGCCGGCCAGGTTGTAATTGGTGTTGGAGTAGGAGAAGCCGGATGGAGTCCGGTCGTCGGGCGGGGGCAGCGTGAGCGCCTGCTCGACCGTCTGCAAGGGTTCCACGTGATCCCAGCGGCGTGCGTCCAGGTCGTGCCAGAACGGCGCGTCCAGGTAATCGGGCAGGCCGCTGGTGTGCTGCAGGAGCTGCCGGACCGTTATCTTGCGTCCATCGTGGTGACCGGTGCGGATGAGGCCGGGCAGATAGTGGTCCACGGTGTCGTCGAGCTTGATGCGGCCTTCGCCGACGAGTTGCAGCACGACCGTCGCCGTCCAGGTTTTGGTGTTGCTGGCGATACGGCTGTGCTCATTGCCGACGACCTGACGGCCCGTCTTCAGGTCGGCGAGACCGACACCGCCGTTCCAGACACCGCAGCGGGGGCTTTTCACCGTCACGCTGATACCCGAGGCGCCGACTTCCTTCAGCGCCTTGAGCGCTGTCCGGATCGGCTTGCTGTCACACCGCGGTGTCCCGGCCGAGGCGGCGGGCGCCGTGGCGGACACCATCGCCAAGGAGGCGGTAACGGCCAAGGCCGCGAGAATACTCGTCCTGCATCGCATGCTTTCTCCTTCGCAGAATGGATTGGGGGCTTACAGCGGGGGCTTACAGCGCGATCCATTCGCTGGAGGTGGTGACCTCCTTGAGTACGTCGGACAGCGGCTCGACACCGAGGCCTGGCCCGGTGGGTACCTGAAGGTGGCCGTCGGCCAGGACGAACGGCTCCGTGATGTCGGTGGCGAAGTAGCGGCTGGAGCCGGAGGTGTCGCCGGGAAGGGTGAAGCCGGGCAGGGCGGCCAAGGCGACGTTGGCGGCGCGGCCGATGCCGGTCTCCAGCATGCCGCCGCACCAGACGGGAATGCCGTGGGCGCGGGCGAGGTCGTGGATGCGACGTGCTTCGAGGTAGCCACCGACACGGGGCGGCTTGACGTTGATGACCGAGCAGGCGCCGAGGGAGACGGCCGCCGCGGCGTCGGCGGCGGATTCGATGGACTCGTCCAGGCAGATGGGGGTGCGCAGCAGCTTGGCCAGTGCGGCGTGCTGGACCATGTCGTCGTTGGCCAGCGGCTGTTCGATCAGCAGCAGGCCGAAGTCGTCGAGCTTGGTGAGCTGCCGGGCGTCCGCCAGGGTGTAGGCGGCGTTGGCGTCGACCTGGAGGAGCAGCTCGTCACCGTAGCGCTCGCGGACGGCGCGTACGGGCTCGACGTCCCAGCCCGGCTCGATCTTCAGCTTGATCCGGACGTAGCCCTCGGCGAGATAGGCGGCCACGGCGTCGAGGAGTTCGGGTACGGAGCCCATGATGCCGACCGAGACGCCGCACGGAACCCGGTCCCGCGCGGCGCCCAGACAGGAACCGAAGGACTCGCCCGCGCCGCGGAGCTGGGCGTCCAGCACCGCCGTCTCCAGCGCGGCCTTGGCCATGCGGTGGCCGGTGAAGGGCTGTAGGACGCGCCCCACCTCGTGCACGTCCACGCCGTCCTTCGGCAAGGCCGGTACGAGGAACCTGCGCAGGACGTCCTGAGCGCCGTCGACGTACTCGGAGCAGTAGCGGGGCTCGGACATGGCCGCGCACTCGGCCCACCCCTCCCCCTCGGAAGTGACGACGCGGACCAGCAGCACATCGCGGCTGGTCTCCACGCCGAAGGAAGTGCGGAACGGGGCGACGAGCGGCATCGCTATCCGACGCAGCTCGACACCGGTGATCTTCGTGCTCACGGCTGGTGGCTCCTCTTGGGGTGGGGTGAGGTGGGGGTGGGGTGAGGTGGGTGGGACCGGTCAGGCGGGGGGCGGGGTGGTCGGGTCGGTCAGGCGGGGGTGGAGGTGCGTTGGATCACGTAGCGGCGGCGTTCGTGGAGGCCCACGACGCGGGCGCCTTCGGTGAGCAGGCCGCCCAGCGATTCCCGCACGGCCAGCCGCCAGGCCCGGGCGGCGCCGGGATCGGTGCGGCGCAGGACCTCGATGTCGTCGGGCAGGTCGACGAGCACGGTCTCGGCGTCGGTCTCGGCGACCTCCGGACGGCCTTCACGGTTCCGGACGCCGTGCGCGGCGCCGGCGGGAAGCTCGACCACCTCAAGCGGCGAAGGCGCGGGTTCGAGCGGAGCGGGTGCGGTTTCGGGTGGGACGGGTGCGGTTTCGGGTGGGACGGGCGTAGGGCCTGGCGGGAAGGGCGTTGTGCCCGGCGGGGCGGGCGCGGTCCCGCAGGGGGTGGGCGCGGTCCCGCAGGGGGTGGGCGCGGTCCCGCACGGAGTGGGCGCGGTGAGGTCCCAGGCGGCCAGCACCCGGTCCGACTCGTCGCCGCCGTTGATGGCGTCGTCCATCGCGCCGTAGAAGGAGGTCAGGTACTCCTCCGGGCGAGCGCCGAGTTTGACCAGGTTGAAGTAGGCGTTGCGGCGGATGAGCGGATCGTAGGTCCAGGTGATGCGCGTCAGCCGGCGGGCTAGCGCCCACTGCCGCTGGTGCGACTTGAGGGCGAGGCCCACGCCACGTCCCATGACGGCGCCGGTGATGTGGGAGTGCAGACCGGTGCCGATGGGGTCGCCGAGGAAGGCGACGGACGCCCCCACCAGGCGGCCGCCCTCGTACGCTCCGGCCACGTAGTTGCCGGCGTGCGAGAGGGCCCGCATGACCTCGGCGGAGATCGGCGAGCTGCCGGGCTCGCTCCCCCAGATGCCGGCGTAGAGAAGGCTGACGGCCTCGAAGTCCTCCATGCGGTGGAGTTCCCGGACGGTCGTCCCCTTCACCGCAGTGCTCCGACGAGCTGGGCCAGCAGCCGGGCGCGGGCCGGCATGGTGGCGGTGACGACGTGTTCGTGGTCGGCGTGCGCGCCGTCGCCCACCGCGCCGAGGCCGTCGAGCGTGGGGCAGCCGGCCCCGGCGGTGTAGTTGCCGTCGGAGGCACCGCCGACGGCCGCCTGCCGCAGCGGTCCGAGGCCGAGCCGTACGGCCTGCTCGGTGGCCAGGGCGAACAGCTCCCGGGAGGCGTCGGGGTCCAGGGGCGGCCGGTTGGGACCACCGTCGACCTGGATGCGGGCACCGGGGACCCGCGGCTCAAGAGCCCTGATGAGCTGGTCGGCCGCCTCCTGCGCGGCGGCGTTCGGCACCCGGACGTCCACGCTCAGCCCGGCCCGCGCGGGCACGGTGTTGTTGGAGGTGCCGGCCCTCATCAGGGTGGGCGTCACGCTCGTCCCGGGCCCGGTGGAGGCGGTGACGGTGTCGGCGACGCCCTCCAGGGCGAGGAGCTGGTGGGCGAGTTCGGTGGCCGCGTTGACGCCCTTCTCCGGTTCCAGCCCGGAGTGGGCGGCGCGCCCGTGGACGGTGATGTCGTAGAGGGACACGCCTTTCCGGCTGGTCTTCAAGGCCCCGCCGGGCGCCGAAGGCTCCAGGACGAGCGTGGCCGAGCACTGGCGCGCGAGGTCCTCGATGAGCGCGCGGGAGGTGGCCGAGCCGGTCTCCTCGTCGCCGGTGACGAGCACGCACAGCCCGTCGAGAGAGGGCAGTGAGGCGAGGGCGTGGAACATCTGGACCAGACCGGCCTTCATGTCGAACACGCCGGGGCCGCGGGCGATGCCCTGCTCCACCGACCAGGGGTGGGTCCTGAGGGAGCCGATCGGCCAGACGGTGTCGTGATGGCCCAGCAGGAGAATGCGCGGGGTACCGAAGGCCCACTGCACGTGGGTGACGCCCTCGACGACCAGCGTCCGGGGCGCGGCGCCGAGCAGCCTGTGGCCCTGCGCGGCGACCACCTGGCCGCTGCGGGCCACGGCCGCGTGGTCGTCCGAGAAGGACTCGTGGGAGACGAGTTCTTCGAGGTCGGCGAGCATGGTGTCCAGGGACGGGGTGGGTGGGGTGGGAAGGGCGGACGGGGCGGACGGGGCACGGTCCGCGGTCGGAGCGGGGTGGTGTGGCACGGGTGAGCTCTCCGGGGAGTGAGGTGTTCAGGCGCAGTGGTTCGGCGGGGCGGTGAGGTGGTGGGGTGCTGGGGCGGTGGGGCAGAGGGACGGAGGGGCGGAGGGGCGGAGGGGCGGAGGGACGTCGCAGGAGCACACGTACGTCTCACAAGGCCGCGTACTCGCTCATCAGCCCACGTGCTCGCTGGCTTCAGCCCGCGTGCTCGCTTGCTTCAGCCCACGTGCTCGCATCCCCAGCCCACGTGCTCGCTGGCTTAGGGCCCCATGTACTTGCTCACCAGCCGCCGCATGTTCCCGCCGAGTACCGCCAGGATGTCCTCCTCGGGCAGCCCCCGGCGGACCATCGCCTCGGTGACCAGCGGCATACCGGCCGGACCCGCCAGCCCGGGGAAGTCGAACAGAGGGTCCTCGTCGTCGGCGTTCTCGCAGCAGGGCGGGGTGACGTCCGCCGTGACCTCGCGGATGAAGTCCGAGCCGAGGCCGACGTGGCCGATGCCTGCCACGGAGATGATGTGTTCGATGTGGTCGACGACCAGGTCGACGCTCACCTTGGCCTGGTCGTCGGTGAGAAAGTCCGGGACGAAGTTCACGCACACCATGCCGCCGGTGCCGGCCACACCCCGGATCTGGTCGTCGGTGAGGTTGCGGTGGTGGTCCCGCAGGGCGCGGGCGCAGGAGTGGGTGGCGATCAGCGGGCGGGTGGCGAGCTCCAGGACGTGGGAGACGCCGCTCGCCGACAGGTGGGAGATGTCGAAAAGCATGCCCAGGCGTTCCATTTCCCGCAGCGCCCGGACACCGGGGGCGGTCAGCCGGCTGCCGGTCGCGTCCTCCCGGCTGCCGTCCGCGAGCGGAGTACGTCCCCAATGGGCGATCGAGGCGATCCGCACGCCGAGCCGGTACAGGGTGGAGAACAGTTCGACGGAGGCGTCGATGCCCGGCGCGCTCTCCAGAGCGAGCACCAGGGCGATCTTGTTCTCGGCGAGGGCCGCGTCGATGTCGGCACCGTTGCGGCACAGAGCCACCTGATCGGCGTTGGCCTCGGCAAGGACGTGGGCGCACTCGATCATGCGGAGGGTCTGCCGGAGCGCCCCCTCGGGCCGGTACTGATCGTCGATGAACACCGGCAGGACCTGGATGTCGATGCCGCCCTCGCGCAGCTGTGGCAGCCACCGCGCCCGGAAGAAGCGGCCCCAACGCGCCGGGGGGGCGGGCGGCAACGGCCATGAGGAGGTCGTTGTGGGCATCGGCGACGATGGCGCGGTGGTGCAGGTCCACGGACACGACGAAGCCTTTCGCGTGGAAGTGGGCAAGTGTGGGCAGATGTGGGGCAGGTATGGGCAGGTGTGGCCCGGCGGCTCGCCCGGGTACGAAACCCGTGCCGCACGGGAAGGGGCTTCAGGCGGGGCAGGGAGACAGGGGGTCGAACCGGAACGCTGACTTCCGGGCGACTCGGTGAACTGCGTCGCAGCGTATGCAGAGCTGACCCCGGGTACTTGGTCCGAGGGAACGAACTTGCAGGCCACCCTTTGGCCATACGGACAAGGCCGACCCGCGGCCCGCGGTCCGCGGGGCGGCCGTCGGTGCTGACTCTTCCGATGCCGACGCGGCAGCAGCCGAGTTCGGACAGGACCGATCATCAGGGGCGCCGAGCGCCGTCAACGCGGGCCGGACCTACGGTGTATCAACCGCCGGACTCGGACTCGCGGCGGTTCAACCGCCAGACCACGCGGATGCCGCTGCCCGAGGGAGCCACCGGCGGCGCCGCCCGTTCCCGCCGGATCTCGGTGAAGCCCAGACGGCGCGGTATGGCGGCGCTGGACGTGTTGGCCAGGTCGTGCGCGATTTCCACATACGCCACGTCCGGCAGGGCGAACATTTCGGTGACCAAGGCCGTTGTCGCTCGCGTGGCGATGCCCTGGCCGGTGGCGTCAGGGTGCAGCCAGTACCCCATGCGCCGGCCCTGGGGCTCGGGCCCGCGGTAGGTCTGGCACATACCGATGAGCGTGCCGTTCTTCGCGATGGCGTAGTTGTACACGTCTCCGCTTGCCCATTGCGCCCCGGTTTTCGCGAGGAACGACCGGGTGCTCTCTTCGCTGTGCCCGGCGGCCCACGGCTCCCAGGGGCGCAAGTGGTCCAGAGACTCCTCGATCAGCCTGAACGCCGGAGCGAAATCCGCCTGCCCCCGCCAGCGCCGCAGGACGAAGTCTCCGCATGCGATGTGCTGCCTCGGTCGCGCCATGACGGCATGATCGGCCGCACCACGACCCGCTGCAACGGGTCCGGCGTGCACGAGGACTTCTTCGTGGGACGCCAGGGCCGCCTGCGGGGCCTCCTTCGTGCCGTGGACCTACTTCTCGTACCCGCCCTCGGCCGCGCCGAGTACAGCCGGGTCTTGTGCTCCTGTACCGCTTCGGTCACGAGCGGGTGGCGCTCGTGACCGTGCCCGCCGAGCGATGAGGTCGTCTCGGCCGAAGAAGCGGTCCTGGTCACCTGTTTCGTGGCGTGCCGGCCCCGGATACGGCGCCTGGTCGGCGGTGTTTCGGACCATCACGGTGGCGGAATCGAAGGGCGCGTAATCTTCCCGCCGTGCGACCGTGATGCTTCGATACCTGATAGCGGCTGGGCGAAGCCGTGCGGGAGTGACGACGCTCCGAAGGGGGACCGCGTGCCGGGATTCGACTTCGTCATCGTGGGCGCGGGGACGGCCGGCTGTGTGCTGGCGGCGAGGTTGTCGCAGGACGTGAACACGCATGTCCTGCTGATCGAGGCGGGTGGCTCGAAGGTGCTGCCCGCGCAGGCCTCGCCCCCCGCATGGCCGACCCTGCTCCAGACGCCCGCGAACTGGGGAGACTTCACCGTCGAGCAGTCGGCCACCGGCACATCCATACAACTGCCGCGAGGGCGCGGGCTCGGCGGATCCTCGGCGATCAACGGCATGGTCTTCGCCCGCGGCCACCACTGCGGCTACGACCGGTGGCCCGGCCAGGGCGCCAAGGGCTGGGGCTTCGACGACCTGCTGCCGTACTTCCGGCGCAGTGAGACCGCGGTGGGCCGCGATCCGGCACTGCGCGGGATCGACGGCCCCCTGACCGTGGGGCCCGCCAACCCGCCGCATCCGGTCATCGAAGCGTGCCTGGAAGCGGCCGCGGAGACGGGGTACGCCAGGGCCGCCGACATCAGCGGCGGCCTGGAGGAGGGCTTCGGACTGACGGACCTCAACATCGTCGACGGCAGGCGACAGAGCGCCGCCGACGCCTATCTCGCGCCGGCCCTGGAGCGGCCCAACCTGAGCGTGGTGACCAACGCCCTGGTGCGGCGGCTGCGCATCAGCGGCGGGCGCTGTGTCGGCGTGGAGTACCGCACCGGCAGCGACGAGGTGACCGTCGACTGCGCGGGGGAAGTCGTCCTGACTGCCGGTGCCATCGGCTCCGCGCAGCTGCTGCTCCTGTCGGGGGTCGGCCCGCAGGCCCATCTGGCCGAGGTGGGCATCACGACCGTCCTCGACCTGCCGGGCGTCGGCGCCCGGCTCCACGACCATCCGATCGTCAGCGTCACATCGAGCGCGGCCCGCCCGCTGCCGCCACGGCGCAACAACCACGGCGAAGCCATCGGTCTCATACGCAGCGATCCCGCTGTCGAAGAGCCGGACCTCCAGGTCGTCTTCGTCGACTTGCCTTCCCATCTGGCCTCGGCCAACCCCGAGGACGGCTACACCATCGCTGTCTCCGCGATCCGCCCGTACAGCCGCGGCACGCTGCGGCTGGCAAGCGGCGATCCCGGTGCGGCGCCGGTGCTCGATCCGGGTTTCTACACCGACGAGCGCGACCTGGCGGCGGTCGTCGCCGGTGTGCGGCTCGTCCGGGAGATCGGCCACGCCCCGGCGCTCGCGCCGTGGCGTGGCCGGGAGGTGGTTCCCGGGCCGGACGCGGACGACGACGATGCCGTGCGCGGGTTTGTGCGCCGGACCCTCACCTCGTACTCCCATCCGGTGGGCACCTGCCGGATGGGGGCCGATCCCCTCGCTGTCACCGGGCCCGACCTGCGGGTCCACGGCATCGACGGACTCCGGGTCGCCGACGCCTCGGTGTTCCCGTCCATTCCGTCGGCGAATACGGTCGCCACGGTGTACGCCGTGGCCGAACGAGCCGCGGACCTGCTGCGCGGCACCGACTCCAGGAGGACATCGTCATAAGCGCGCTGTCCACCCGGCTGACGGAGCGGTTCGCCGTCCCCCCACCCGTACGAGCCGTCACCGCACCGCCTGCCTGCCTGCCTGCCGCCGGATACCTTCCTGGGCGGACCGCGTCGGGCCGGGTGCGCGGCCACCCACCGGGCCGCGCACCTTGTTGGCCCGCAGGACGGAGATGAACTGTGGGCTGTCGGCGGCCTGCCCGGGGTGAGCACGAAGGCCAGCGGACGGCAGCGCCGTTCGGCCGCCAGGTGCACCTTGCTGGTCAGCCCACCCCGCGAGCGCCCCAGGGCGACGGCGCATCACCCTCTCCGCGCCCTCACCACCCCACCGGTATCCCGGCCGCCATGATCGCCATACGGTTCGGGTGCCAGGGGACCTCGGCCGGTGGCACCGCCAGGTGGATGCCGGGCAGGCGGTCGAGGAGGACGCGGAAGGCGACGTCGGACTGGCGGCGGACCAGGTGGGCGCCGGGGCAGTGGTGCCGGCCGTAGCCGAAGCGCAGGTGGGGGTTGGGCGAACGGGCGGGGTCGAAGGTCTTCGGGTCGGGGAACGCGGCGGAGTCGTAGTTGACCGCGTCCAGGGAGAGCAGGACCATGTCGCCCTTCTTGACCTGGGCCGGGCCGATCCGCGCGTCGGCGGTGACGAAGCGGGGGATCGCGTTGCCCAGGACGACGCTGCACCGCAGCAGCTCCTCCACGCACTGCGGCATGGTCTCCGGCTCGGCGCGCACCGCGCGGATGGTCTCGGGGTGCTGGAGCAGATTGAAGGCCGCGACGCCCAGGAAGCTGGCGAAGTCCTCGTAACCGCTGACGAAGAGGACGGACACGATGTTCGACAGCTGCCGCTCCGTCAGCCCTCGGTGCGGGGCGTTGAGGTCGGCGAGGCGGTCCACGAGGCCGCGGGGCTCACCGGGGCGGCGGGCGGCCATGTGCGCGGCCATGTAGCCGCGGATCTCCTCCCAGTTGCGGGCTATGTCCTCGGGGGTGGGGGTGACCATGGTCAGGTCCAGGTCGGCCCGTACGGCGAGCCAGTCGCGGTCCTCGAAGGGCAGGCCGAGGAGCCGGCACATGCACTGGGCGGCGACCCACTCCGCGAAGTGGCGCTGGAGGTCGCCGGGGGCGCCTTCGCGGACCATCGCGTCCAGCCCTTCGCCGGTGACCCGCGCGACCCAGTCGGCGGGCAGGTCGGGCTGGTCGCGGCCGAGCGAGCGGAGCACTTCGGCGCGCAGTCCGGCCCGGTGGAGGTGGTTCATGGCGTCGAGCAGTTCCGGCGCGAGGATCGGGACGTCCTGGGTGGGGCTGTCGGCCTCGGCCAGCACGGAGCGGGCGAACGCGCGGTCCCGCAGGATGTGCTGGGCCAGCCCGTAGTCGGTCACCAGCCACGCCTGTTCACCGGAGTTGGTGCTGACCCGGGCCACGGGGCAGCGGCCGCGCAGCTCGTCGAGTTCGGGGGCGAGCCGGTCGCCCCGGGTGCTGAAGGGGTAGTGCGGAAGGGGCTCGCCGTGCGGGGCTCCGTCGGACGCGGGCGCTTGGGGCTGCGCGGTGTGGTTCTCGGCGGTCACGTGGTGCGGTCCTCGTTCCTGAGTCGCTGAAGTCGCTGAATTCTCTGGAGTCGGTGGAGTCACCGGAATGGCCGGGGCCGCCGGTGGACGGCCGGCCGTACGGGGCCTACCAGCGCACGGGGAGCCGGGCCGGTGCGCGCAGCGGGGTGGACTCGTCCCAGGGGATGGTCTCCGCCGCGACGGCCAGTTCGATGCCGGGCAGCCGTTCCAGCAGCACCTGAATGGCGATACCGAGCTGCATGCGGGTCAGGTGTCCGCCGGTGCACGCATGGGGGCCGTGCCCGAACGCGATGTGCGCGTTGGGGGTCCGTGTCAGGTCGAGGCGGTCGGGTTCGGCGAAGGCTTCCGGGTCGCGGTTGGCGGACGCCGGTACGGGAACGACCGCGTCCCCGGCCCGGATGTGCTGCCCGTGGAGGGTGAGGTCCTCGGTGGCGACGAGGATGTTGATGGCGTTCATCAGCGGGACGTACCGCAGCAGTTCCTCCACCGCGGTGCCCGTCCGCTCGGGCGCCTCGCGCAGCGTCTTCAGCTGTTCGGGGTGGGTGAGCAGTGCGAGCAGGGCGTTGCCCGTGTGCTGGATGTTGGTCTTGTAGCCGGCCATGAGCATGGTGACGACGAAGCTGACGACGTCGTCGCGGGTGATCTCGCTGTCCGGCCGGCGGGCCTCCGCCAGCAGCAGCCGGATGTAGTCCTCGTCCTCGCCGCCCGCCTCCTTCCCTCCGTCCGTCCGCTCCTTGCGGGAGATGAGGTCGCTCGCATAATCCTGCAACGCGTACAGGGCCGCGAGTACCTCCTCCATCGTCAGGCCGGAGGCGCCCAGGAGCGCGAGGGTGTGCGGCAGGTAGATCTCGCGGTCCTCGTAGGGCAGGCCGACGGTCGCGCACAGCACCCGCAGCGGCAGCGGCTCGGCGTAGGAGGCGACGAGGTCCGCCACTCCCCCGTCGGCCCCGGCCACCATCGTGTCGAGGAGTTCCTCCGCCATCGTCCGGACGCGGGGTTCCATGAAGGCGAGCCGCCGCCTGCCGAACAGCGGCAGAACGGTACGGCGCACCCGTTCGTGGTGGGCGCCGGTCATCTCCAGGAAGGTCGGCAGGCACGGCGGCGGGGCGTCGCTGCCCTCGCGGGGCGGCCAGGCCGACAGCAGCGGCCGTACGAGCCGGGGGTCGGCGAACGCGGCCCGCGCGTCCTCGTATCGGCTGATCAGCCAGCCGGTCTCGCCGTTGGGCAGCCGCGCCTTGACCACCGGCGCCTCGGTCCGCAGGCGGGCGTAGGCGCACGGCGGTCCCGCGGTGCCGGGCTCGACCTCGGGAACCGGGATGAGGGCTTCGGCGTGGCTCATGCGGTGTGCTCCGATCCCGGTGTGTCGGTGTGGGACGCGGTGTACGACTTGCCGTGGACCGGCGCGGGCTCCGGACGTGTGAGGTAGCCGGAGGTGAAGAAGTACTCCAGGTACCGGTCCAGCAGTGTGGCGTCGACCGGCGGGCAGTGCAGTCCGCTGCCGGCCAGCGCCTCCTCGGCGTTGCGCCGCCCCAGGGCCGGGAAGGTGCCCGCGAGGTACATCTCCTTGACGGACATGTCGGCGTTGCGGCTGCGGTCCACGCACAGGGACACGAAGGGCGCCGTGGCGCTCGTCGGGTTCTCGGCGACGTGCCGCACCAGCTCGCCGACCCACTGGTCGTACGGGAGTACGCGCAGGCCGAAGCCCGCGGCGCGCATCCGGTCGAGGACGTCGGACAGCATGGCCGGGCGGGGGTTGGTCAGGTGGTACACCCGGCCGTCGGCGAGGCGGCGGGTGGCGATGTGCACCACGGACTCGGCGAGGTGGTCGACGGGGACGAAGTCCATCGGCAGCTCGATGTCGGGCGCCAGCCCGGTCTCGGCGATCATCTTGATCAGCGAGCAGATGGCCGTCTCGGTGTTGCACGCGCCGTGCGTGCGGTCGCCCGTCACCTCGTACGGCCGGTACACGGCCACCGGCAGTCCCTGCGCCGACGCGTGGCGCAGCACCCCTTCGCCGACCCACTTGCTCTCCGCGTAGCCCATCGTCAGCCCGTCGGCGTGGTCGAGCGGCAGGTCCTCGTCCACCTCGGTCACCCCGGCGGTGCCGAAGCCGGCGACGACGGCGACGGTGGAGATGAAGTGCACCGGCACCCGGCGGGGCGCCGCGATCCGGATGACCTCGCGGGTGCCGTCGACGTTGGCCGGGCGCAGCTGCTCGTAGGGGTAGAGGAAGTTGACCCGCGCGCCGTTGTGCACGATCAGGTCCAGGTCGCGGGCCAGGGTCTCGGCGTGGTCGGCGCCGAGACCGAGCCGCGGCTGGGTCAGGTCGCCGGGGAAGCACTCCACGCGCTGCCAGTCGGCCTCGTCGAGGTGCAGCCCGTAGCGGGCGAGCGCGGTGTGCACCCGCTGCCGGGCGTGGGCCGGGGTCGTCGCCCGTACGGGGCAGTGGACGCGGGCGGCCGTCGCGCGCAGCAGTTGGTGCAGCAGGAAGCCGCCGACGAACCCCGAAGCGCCGGTGAGCAGGACGTTCTTCGGGTCGTGCGGGTGCGGTTCGGGGCCTTGGGCGGGCGGGAGGGCGAAGCCGAGTTCGCTTTCCCGGACGAAGTCGACGGCCGGTCGCCCGTCCGCTGTCCCGCCGGAGCCGCCCCGGGCCTCGTCCACGGCGGCGGCGAAGCTTTCGAGTGTGGGTGCGGCCAGCAGGGCCCTGATGAGCGAGGAGCCGAGGGCGGCGTCGAGGCCGAGCACGGCGAGGGTGCGGGTGACGGTCTCCGAGGCGAGCAGGGAGTCGCCGCCGAGGAGGAAGAAGTCGTCCTGGGGCGTGGGCCGTACGCGCAGTACCCGCTGCCACACTTCGGTCAGGACGCCGAGCAGTCCCTCGGCCTTCGGCTCGTCCGTGGCCTGCGCCGCCACGGCGCCGCTGCCCGGGACCGGGCGTGGTGCGGCGGACTTCAGGCGGGCCCGGTCGATCTTTCCGCCGCTGGCCACCGGGAAGCGGTCCAAGGGCACCAGCTCGGGGACGGCCTGCGGGGGCAGCCACTGGGCGCAGTACGCGCGCACGGCGGACAGGGGCAGCAGGCCGCCGGGGGCGGTGGCGGTGAGGTACGCGGTCAGGGCGCCGGCTTCGGCCTCGACGGCCGCTTCGCCCACCTCGGGGTGGGCTCGTAATCGGGCTTCCACCTCGTCGAGTTCGATGCGTACGCCGCGCAGCTTGACCTGCCGGTCGGTGCGGCCGCGGTACTCCAGCCGCCCGTCGGCGTGCCGTACGGCGCGGTCGCCGGTCCGGTACAGCGGGCCGTCCGGCTCCACGGCGGGGAGGGATATGAACCGTTCGGCGGTCAGCTTCGGGTCGCCGAGGTAGCCCAGGGCCAGCCCGTCGCCGCCCACGTACAGCTCCCCCTCCTCCCCCGGTCGTGCGACCGAGCCGTCGGGGCGCACGACGTGGCAGGTTGAGGCGCCGAAGGGGCGCCCCAGGGGGACGTGCGCCGCGTCGTCGGGCAGGAGGCCGAGCACGTGGGCGGTGGAGACGACGGCGTTCTCGGTCGGCCCGTAGAAGTTGACGACGGTGGTGCCGGGGCACGCCGCGAGGACGGCGTTCGCCAGGCGCGGGTCCATCGCCTCGCCGCCCGCGGAGACGAAGCGCAGCCGGGCCAGGGCCTCGGGGCGGGTCCGGGCCACCAGGTGGAAGACGCTCGTCGTCAGGTACGCCACGGTGACGCCGTGCTCATGGATCAGCCGCTCCAGGGCGGCAGGCGAGAGCAGTTCCTCCCGGTCGGCGAGGACCAGGCAGGCGCCGGTGAGCAGTGCGCCCCAGATCTCGATCGTCGAGGCGTCGGAGGACAGGCCGTAGGCGTGCAGCACCCCGTCCCCCGGGGCGGGCGGGGAGAGTTCGGCGTCGGACAGGACCAGGCGGACCACACCCCGGTGGGAGATCGCGACGGGCTTGGGGCGGCCGGTCGTACCGGAGGTGAACGCCACGTAGGCGCAGTCGGTGGCGGAACCGGGGCGGGGCGCTTCGGTGCCGGGCGGAGGGCCGCCGGCGGGCCGGTCGAGGGTGCCGGCCTCGACCGACGCGCGTAGCCCGCGTACCCGGCGGGTGCTGCCCGGCAAGGTGACCGCGACCCGCAGTCCCGCGTCCTCGGCCATGGCCCGCAGGCGGGCCGGGGGCAGGTCCTCGTCCAGCGGTACGTACGCGCAGCCGGCCTTGAGGATGCCCACCAGCGCCACCAGCGCTTCCAGCGAGCGGCTGCCGCACACGCCGATCAGGTCACCGGGCCGGGCTCCGCAGGCGGTCAGGCGCGCCGCCAAGGCGTCGGCGTGGGCGTCGAGCTGCCCGTAGGTCACGGTGCGCTCCCCGTGCCGGGCCGCCGGGGCGTGCGGCCGAGCCGCCGCCTGCGCCTCGAACAGCTCCTGGATACGGCTGTTCCGCGGGTAGCCGGACGCGGACGTGCCGGCGGCCGCCGGTGCCGCGGGCCGGAACAGCGGGCGTATCGGAGCGTAGACGTCGGTCATCAAGTCCCTCTCGCTTCCAGACTTTCGTACGGTGCGTACGGTGCGGCGACGCGCGGGCGGGCGCGCTCAGCCCGCGGCGCCGCTGCCGCCGGGGCCCTCGGCGGCGGCCCCCTCGGCGAAGTCCGCCGCGAAGGCGGCGAAGTCGGCGCTGCGCCAGCGCTCCGGGCGCATACGGAAGAGGACGTCGTCCTTGAGCTGGTCCGCGGTCGCCGTCAGGTAGGCGCGCGCCTCCTCGGCGTCCAGGTACCGGTGGGCCAGGGCCTCGCGCACGGCCGGGTCCACCGGGTCCTCCGCCGTGATGGGGCCCTCGACGCTGACGTACCGGTACGGACGCCCCTCGTCCTGCGCGCACAGGCTGAACCGCCCGGCGGAGCGCAGCAGCCGGGCCTTGACGGTCCCGCGGCCCGTCTCCACCACGACCTCGCCGCCGGGCTCGTAGCCGTACCAGACCGGCACGATCAGGGGCGCCCGGTCCCCGCTTCTGGTGTCGGCGACACCCAGGACGCCGACGCGCGGTTCGGCGAGGAAGCGTTCACGGTCGTGGCGCGCCATGGCGGGCAGCATGGAAGGGCTCCTCCGAGTCGGGAAGTGCGGCCGAAGTGGTCCTGTTGCGAGGGGACCGCCGCGAGAACAATCTTGAGAACGAGGAGATCACTCCCCGACCGAATAGCCGCCAAACATACGCTTTGGACGGTTTCAAGCCGCTTCGCGGGGGCGCCGCGGGAGGGCCGCGCGGGGCGCCGAGCGGCCGGAAATCGCGGCTTCGGAAGTGCCGCGATCACCCCGTCCGGCGCGGGTGTTACCGACGGTGCGGCCCCGTCCCGCACGAGGCGGGAAAGTCATCGGACCGGCGGACGGCGCGTCGAACGGCGGAGCGGTCGGGGCCGAAACGCGTGCCCGGCGCGGTCCCGCCGAGCGCGCCGAGGACGGCTCGATCGGTGCCGTCGGGGGACGTGAGAGGCGTCACGCCGGATACGGGCCGAACCGCCCCCACCCGTCGGTGCGGCCTGCGTGGCCCCGTAGCCCTGAAGTCCCGTAGCTCCGTACCTCCTGTAACCCTGTTACCGCGTAACCCCGTACCCCCCGACCCCCGTAACCCCGTAACCCCGTAGCCACCCGTAGTACACCGCCCACAACGCGGCGCCCCCCCGTAGCGCTCAACTCGCGGAGCAGGCGGGGCAGGCGGCCCGGTCCGGGTTGCGCCGACGGCGTCGGCAGGCGCACCAGGGCCAGTCGAGGCATTCGGGACACTGCGTGTGCGGCGGTGCGACGGGCCGTCCGCAAGTGCCGCCACGGCCGGCGCATTCCTGGATCGGGGGCCGGTAGCCGACGGCGTCGGCGAGCGAACGCGCCGCGGCCGGCCGCGGCCCGTCCCCTCGTCGTCCGCGTCCCGCTCGTCGCGCCGGGCGGACAGCAGCCACCCGCCCCGGCAGACCGGGCACGGTTCGTCGTCGCGGTCGGGCCGCTCCGGCGGAGCCGGCAGCCAGCCGTCCTCACACGGCCGTTGCAGGCGGCCGGGGTCAGCAGCCACACCGCGACGTCGTCGGGCCCGTAGCCGTCGCGGCGCGCGTCACCGTCGCGCCGGAGCGGACGACCGGCCCAGCTCCGCCACCAGCGCCGCTCGACGCGGGCCGCGATCCGGGCGGCGGGATACCGCTGCAGCTCGTCGTGGATGAGGTCGACGACGCGGGCGGGACGCCGCCCCCGCAGGCGAGCACGAGCTTGTCGGGCAGCGCGGCCAGCACCGCCCGCAGCGGATCCTTCGCACTCGCCGCGGTCTGGCACGCGTCGCACTGGTCCCGGTCCCAGGAGCGGGGAAAGTAGGTGCGCGCCCACTTGCGGCGGCGGTCCTTGCGCTTCCCGGGCTCGACATGCGTGATGCCGGAGGCGTACTCGGGACGCTGCGGCAACGGCCCGGCACAGGTACGGCAACGGTCCCGGCAGGCGCGGCAGCGCTCGCCGTCGGAGGTGGGCGCCTGGCAGCCGGGGCACTCCCTGCGGCACACCGCGCACAGGTGGTCCTCGGGATGGGGCAGGGCCAGCCACCGGTGCTCGCCCTGGCAGCGTACGCAGCGGCGGGTGTCGGTCTCCTCCCGGTGGGTGGACAGGACGGGCCGCCCGGACACTGGTCGCAGCGGATGACGGCCCGGTCGGCGGACGGACGCAAGAACGTGCTCATGCGGCACTCCCGGCATCGGAGTGGGCGAATTGACCAGCGTAGCGGGTGGTGGGGCGGGCGACGGTGGGCGGGCGCGGGTTGCGGCGCGCGGGCGCGGGTTGCGGTGTACGGGGGCGGGTTGCGGTGTACGGGGGCGGACAAGGGCGCGCGGGCTGCGGGCTGCGGGCTGCGGGCTGCGGGCTGCGGGCTGCGGGCTGCGGGCTGCGGGCTGCGGGCTGCGGTACACGGGCGCGGGCTGGGGCGCGGTTACGGCCGGAAGTCGGCGGCTGTTCACGTACGGATCGGGAAGTGCGCCGGGAGCCGGGGGGCGAGTCCCACCATCGCGAGAGGGCCGGCCTCCGCCGTGCCACGAACACCCCGAACCGGCCGCTCGACCGCCGCGATCGTGTCCGGGAGGAGCGCGCCGCGGCGCAGCGGCTCAAGAAGCGCCCGGAGTTCCGGTGTCCCCGCTGGTCCGTCCGTGGCGCCGAGCCCCGCACCGCGAGTCGACCGTCGGCTCACGGGACCGAGGCACCGGGAGCCCACAAGCACCGGCCCCACCGCTTCCGCTGACAGCGGAACGGGGAGCGAAGGGCGAGCCCGTGGCGTTGTCGCGGCAGTACCACGGCCACCCCACCAGTCCTGGCCACCGTCCCGCACACGAGACGTGACAAGGAGTCACATGACCGCGCCCACCGCCCTCCCCGCGACCCACCGCGAGGTCCACCTCACCGCGCGCCCCTCGGGCACCCCCTCCGAGGAGCACTTCACGCTCGTCACGGCTCCGGTGCCCGTGCCCGGCCCCGGGCAGGTGCTGATCCGTACCACGGTGCTGGGTGTGCCCGTCGTGCTCAGCGAACTGGTCCGCGGCCGCGACGACCTGCCGATGCCGCCGTTCGACCTGGGTGCCTGTGTGCCGGGGCCCAGCATCGGCGAGGTCGTCGACCCGGGCGGCAGCGGTCTGCGGGTGGGAGACCTCGTCAGCACCCGGACGGGCGGCTGGCGGGAGTACGCCGCGCTGGGCACCGACGCCGTCCAGCGCCTGGACCTCGACGCGCTGCCCGACCCGGCCGCTCATCTGACGCAGGGCGCCGCCGCCTACCTGGGCGTCGTGCGCGCCGGTGAAGTCCGCGCGGGCGACACCGTGTTCGTGACCAGCGCGGCCGGGGCGGTGGGCTCGCTGGCCGGGCAGATCGCCAGGCTGCGCGGCGCGGGGCGGGTCATCGGCTCCACCGGTTCGCAGCGCAAGGCCGACACCCTGACCAAGGAACTCGGCTACGACGCCGCGGTCCTGCGCGGTGCCGGACCGGTCGAGGAGCAGCTGCGCGCGGCGGCGCCCGACGGGGTCGACGTGGTGATCGACCAGGTGGCCGGCGACCAGCTGAAGGCGGCCGTGGCCGTGGCCCGGAGCGGGGCGCGGATCGCGCTGATCGGGGCCCTGGCCGGACAGCTCGGTGACACGCCCACCATCGACCTCGACCCCGTGGCCCTGATCACGCGCAGCATCACCCTGCGCGGCGCGACCCTGTTCGACCACCTCGACATCGTCCCCGAGTGGACCGAGTTCTTCGGGCGTGGGCTGCGCGACGGCACCCTCACCTTCCCCCGTACCGTGCTGAAGGGTCTCGACCAGGCCCCGCGCGCCCTCCGCGAGCTGATAGCGGGCCGGCACACCGGCACCGTCCACGTCGAGCTGTGAGCGGCGGCCACCAGTCGGCCGACAAGCCTCCTCAGTCCCGGTCAGGCTCGCTCGGTCCCGGCCGGACCCGGGTCAGGCCCGGGTGAGGATCAGTACGGCGTTCTGCCCGCCGAAGCCGAAGGAGTTGCTCAGCACCGCTTCCACGCCCTGCGGACGGGGCGTACCGGCCACGACGTCGAGGTCGATACGCGGATCGAGGCGCGTGAGGTTCGCCACCGGCGGGATCAGCTGGTGCTGCAGGGTCAGCACGCCGCACGCGGCCTCGATGGCGCCGGCGGCACCGATCCCGTGGCCCAGCGCGCCCTTGTTCGCGGTGACCGGCGGCGGCCGGTCGAAGACCCGGTTCAGGGTGCGGGCTTCGAACAGGTCGTTGAAGTCGGTGGCGGAGCCGTGGGCGTTGACGTGGTCGATGTCGCCGGTCCGCAGGCCGGCCTCGGTCAGCGCGGCGTCGATGGCGGCCGCGGCGCCCTTGCCCTGCGGGTCGGGCGTGGTGGGGTGGTGGGCGTCGGCGGAAGCACCGTAGCCCGCCAGCCAGGCCTGTACGCCGGCCCGGCGGGCGCGGGCGTGCCCGGCCTTCTCCAGTACGAGGACCGCCGCGCCCTCCCCCAGCACGAACCCGTCCCGGTCCGCGTCGAAGGGCCGGGAGGCGCGCCCTGGGTCCTGGCACCGCCGGGACAGCACCGACATCCGGGAGAAGCACAGGGCCACCATCTTCGACGCCCTGGGGGATTCGGCCCCGCCGGCCAGCACCACATCGCAGCGGTCGGCGGCCAGCAGGTCCTTGGCCACGCCGAGCGCGCTGGCTCCCGAGGCGCACGCGGTGGAGACGGTCAGGTTGGGGCCGGTCACCCCCAGGTCCAGGGCGACCTCTCCGGCGGCCATGTTGGGGATGGAACGCGGCAGCGCCAGCGGGGAGACGCCACGCAGCCGCCCTTGGAGCAGCTTCTCGCTCTCGCCGGGCCAGTGCTCCATGCTGGCGGCGCCGACCCCCAGCACGACGCCGATGCGGCGCCGGTCCCACCGTTCCGGCGTCAGCGCGGCGTCGGCGACCGCCATCCGGGCGGCCACCACCGCCAGCTGGATGAAACGGTTCGTACGCCATGCGATGGCCTTCACACCGGCCGGGTCGAAGCCGGGCACCCGGCAGGAGAAGTCGACCGGCATGTCCTTGAGGGCGGGGTCGGTCGCCGCGGTGGACCGGCCCTGGCACAGGCATTCCCACATCGCCCGGCCTCCGGCGCCGGCCGGTGTGAGCAGGCCCATCCCGGTCACGGCCACGGGCTCGCTCATGACGGCGTGCCCCCGGTGGGCCGGGGCGTCCGGTGTTCGTCGGGCAGTGCCTGTTCGAGTACGGCGCAGATGTCGGCGAGCGTCGACGTGGTGCCCAGCCGGCCGTCGGCCGTGTCGGGCAGCTCGGCGCCGTGCTCGTCCTCGTAACGCACCACCAGTTCCATCAGCGCCAGCGAGTCCAGGCCCAGCGCTTCGATCGTGGTCTCGGGCGTGGCGGCCGCACGGTCGATGCCGAAGGCCTGCTCCAGCTCGCTGGCCAGGTGCGGAAAGAGGCGGCTGGTCATGTGATGCTCCTTTGCGTGTGGGGGACGGGGCACGACGGCTCGGCGCAGGTGGCCGTGCCGCCGGCCGGAAGGTGCGGGGGCCGGTCCACGGGCCGGTCCGGCCGGGTGACCGGCACGCTGCGCAGACCGCGTACGACGACGCCTTCGCCGTATATGCGGGGCGCGTCGTGCAGCCTGGGCGGGCAGGTGGCAGGTCCGGACAGCACGCTGCGGTCGGTCAGCCGGGCCAGGGCCGCCCCCCGTCAGAAATGCGCGACCGCTCCGAAAGCCGAATGCCGCGCCGGTGCTTCTCCTTGGGCGGCCGAGGCAAAACAGCGCCGGGGCCGGAAGGTGTGCGGACTGTCGAAAGCGTCCGGGTAGTGGTTGGCCGCTCTCGGCAGAGGCAGCACGATCGTGCCGCGGGTCACCGGCCTTCCGTGCAGGGCAGTGTGGTGCACCGGTCAGCTAGAAAAGATGGATTCCTCGGCGCCCCCGCCGAGCGACCGTGCCCTTTCCACCGTCGCCAGACGGATCGGCTCATCGAGGTGTATCGACTCATCAATGTGTGCAGCCACAAGCCTCCTTGGTCGCGCTCCGCAGGGATGACGTTTCCGCGCCGCGGGCAGCTTCCGGCAGCCGGCACCGGCCCGGCGTCCCGCCGTGGAAATCGCACGCCCTCGTCGGCGGCACGGATACGCCATTCGCGCAGCACAGGCGCTGTCCGCGTGCGGGACACCACGCGCCGAAGGCCCCGTCTGCTCCATACCGCGCAGCGGACCGTTCTGACGGATTACCTGGCGACCCCGGACTCGCCGGGCGGGGAATCGCCGTCCGGTCCGGGCGCGTCAGCCGAAATGCCGGTGCGGGGAAGGGAATGAGCCGTAACTCGATCGCTGTTTCCGGGCCCGGGGCGGAACACCCCTGCACCAAGAAGCATTTCCATTTTCCACGTCATCATGACATTCCCGGAGACGCGCACCCCAACGTGTCATCCGTAGAACAGGGAGCCGATCCGGCTGTCGGCCGGACAGTTCCAGCGGCGGAGGGCAGTGACCGTTCACGCTGACGGTCGCCCGTCCCACAGTTCCCGCAGGGCCGCGTTGACCGCGGCAGGTTCCTGGGTGTGCGGGTAGTAGCCGGGCACGCGCAGGAGCCGGGCGCCGACCGCGTCGGCCACGGCCTCGGCGCAGGCGGTCAGCGCTTCGCCCACGTACGTGCGGTACAGCTCCGGCGCATGCTGCCAGGTCCCGCAGATCACCAGGGTCGGCCACGGTGCGGCCCGCAACGGTTCCAGGGGCACCGTCGCTTCCCACACCGGACGTTCGCGCATCGAGGTGGCCACGGCACGGAGGCGCTGCGGCGTGGGGTCGGGCATGGGCATGCCGATGCCCTCCGTGGAAGCACGCAGATACTGCTCCGCCGTCACCGATTCCGGCACTCCGGCGCTGCCCCGCACCCGTTCCAGCATGGCCTCGATGGCCGGGTGGCCGGCGGCCGCGGAGAACGCGGAGGGCTGGATCAGCGTCAGGGACCGTACGAGGTCGGGACGGCGTCCGGCGGCGAGCATGGCCGCCAGGCCACCGTTGCCATGGCCGACCAGATGCGCGCCTCCGTCCTGCCGCGCCAGCAGGTCCACCAAGTCGTCGGCGTCGGTGTCGAAGTCGCTGCGGGGCGTGTCGGGGCTGCGGCCGTAGCCACGGCGGTCCACCAGCAGCAGGCGGTAGCGGTCGGCCAGCGGCCGCTGGGCCGCGAACCCGTACGTCTCGTCGCTCCCCCACGTGAAGATGTTGTGCACGAAGACCGCCGGGGCCCCCTTGCCGCCGGTCTCGTCCCACACCGTCATGTGTATCGCGGTCATCGGCGATCCATCCTCTCCCCCAGGTCCATCCTTTCCCCCGGCGATGTCCGTTGTCCCGGACCTCACCGGCCCTCAACATACTCATCGGGCGTGACAGACCGGCGTGGCCACCTCACCCGCCCCGTTCCACCCGGGAAGGTGACATCGGTACGTAACGCCGCGCGGCCTCCCTCCCCGGAGCTATCAAGGCGGCGACGGCGCACCCGCCCACGGACCGACGTACCGCTGACGCGTCGCGTGGCCGGAGCGCCGGGATACCGCGCAGCCCACGCCCGGGAGGACCGAATGGAAACCGCGCTGATCGGGCGGGAGCACAGCGTACGGATGCTGCGGTCCCGTCTGGAGCGGGCGCGTGCCAGTCATGGCGGCCTGGTGCTGGTCACGGGTGAGGCGGGCATCGGCAAGACGTCCTTGGTGCGCAGTGCGGTGGACGAGGCGCGGGAGTCCGGCGGCATGCTGGTGGTGCACGGAACTTGCTGGGACTCCGACAGCACGCCCGGTTTCTGGCCGTGGACGCAGGCCGTACGGAGCTTGCGGCGCGGCGCGTCGGCCGCAGAGTGGGAGGCGGCGGCGACAGCAGCCGGTGGAGCGCTCTCCGTACTCCTGGGTGAGGGCGCGAGCGCCGGGGAAGCGCTGCGGTTCGAGCTGTTCGACGCGGTGACGACGCTGCTGACCGTCATGTCGCAGAGTCGCCCGGTGACCGTGGTGCTGGAGGACCTGCACTGGGCGGACGCCGCGTCGCTGAGCCTGCTGGAGTTCACGGCGCAGCACACCTGGTACGAGCGGCTGCTGGTGATCGGGACGTACCGCGACGTGGAGGTGCAGCGCCCCGACCATCCCCTGCGGCCGTTGCTGCCGCGACTGGCGGCGAAGGCCACCACACTCGCGTTGACGGGTCTGACCCCGCCGCAGGTCGCGGAGTTGGCCGCGCGTACGGTCGGTGTCCGTCCGGACGCCGCCACGACCGCGGGGATGTGCGAACGCACCGGCGGCAATCCGTACTTCGTGGAGGAGACGGCCCGCCTGTGGTCGGCCGGGCAGCCCGTGGCCGCGGTGGCGCCCGGCGTGCGCGCCGTGGTGCACCGGCGGCTGGCACTGCTCGGCGAGCCCACCGTGCGGCTGCTCGGCGCCGCCGCCGTGCTGGGCCGCCGGTTCGGGCGGAGAACGCTGGCCCGTACGGCCGGGTCGACGGAGCCCCAGACCACCGGTCTGCTCGGGGAGGCGGTCGCGGCCGGGCTGCTGGAGCCGTCGGCGGCGGACGCGTACGTCTTCACCCACGACCTGGTACGGGAGACCCTGTACGACGGGCTGGCCGAGGACCGGCGCCGCCACCTGCACGCCGCCGCCGTACGCGCCCTGCGGGACACCGCAGGCGCCGGGGACCGGGCGCGGCCGACCGATCTGGCCCGGCACGCGTACTTCGCGGGCCCGGACCTCGACGCCGACGAGGCGGTGGACATCCTGGTGGCCGCGGGCCGGCACGCGGTGAGCAGGCTGGCGAGCGAGGAGGCCGTGGCGCACTACCGGCGCGCGCTGGAACGGCTCGGGACCGCCGACCCACGCCGCCACGTGCTGCTCGCCCTCGACCTCGGTGCCGAACTCCAGCTCCTGGGCGAACACGAACGCTCCTGGCTGGTGTACGAGGACGCCGCCACGCTGGCGTCCGGCACGGGCGACGCCGGGCTCGTGGGCCGGGTGGCGCTCACGCTGCACCACGCGGACGGCCGGGGCGACGGGACGGGGCTCAAGACCCGGGCCCTGCGCGAGGCGCACCGCGCGTTGGTTCCGGGGCCTCGCCCCGCCGCCGACGGCCCCGGCAACCCTGACGCGGGCCCGGTGGACGAGGTGGCCCGCCGCGTCGTGGCAGCCGCCCGCGCCGCCGGGGACGACGACGCCCTCCACTTGGGGCTGTGGGCGCGCCTGCACGCGGTGTGGGCACCCGGCACGGCCGAACAGCGGGTCCGGGTGGCCGGGGAGCTGATGGAGGTGTCCCGCCGCCGGGCCGATGTGTGGATGGAGCATCTGGCGGCGTCGATGCGCTGGGTCGCCCTGCTGGAACTGGACGACCCCGGCTTTCTGCGGCAGTTCTCCGACACGGTGGCCGGAGCGGACGCCTGCGGGCTACCCCGGACCAGCATGATCTCGGTTATCGACCGCAGCGTCGTGTACGCGTTCATGGGCCGCTTCCCCGAGGCCGACGACCTGCTCGCGCAGACGCTGGCCCTCAGCGGCACCCACGCCAACTACTACCAGTACTTCGTCGGCCACCACCGCTGGGCGCTGGCCGTCCTCCGGGGCAGCTTCCCGGAAGCGGAGCAGGCATACCGCGCGATGCGCGGACAGGACCACCTGTACACCGAGGTGCTGGCGGGCATCACCGCATTGGAACGGGGCACCGCCCCGCACGGCCCGGTGCCATGGCCCGGGGGCGGCCCGTGCGACGACAGCGTGCTGGAACGCGGCATCGCTCCCCTGCGGGTCCGGCTCCAGGCGCAGAGCGCGGCGGCGTCCCGGGACCCGGCGCGCTGCGGGCAGGCGCACGCCGTCCTGGCGCCGTACCGGGGGCAGTGGCTGGTCTCCTTGTTCGGCTGGGACATCAGCGGCCCGGCAGCCCTGTGGTCGGGCCTGCTGCACACCGCCGAGGAGCAGTGGGACGCGGCGGTACGGGACCTCACCACGGCCGCGCGCTCCGCCGACCGGCTGCACGCCCGCCCCTGGTCGGTACGCGCCCGTACGGAACTGGCCCGCGCCTTGCTCGCCCGGGCGGGCCACGACGACACGAACCGGGCCGCCGCTCTCCTTCACGAGACGGAAGCGGAGGCCCGCGAACTGGGCATGCCACACCTTGCCGAACGGGCTCGAAGCCTCGCCCCCTCCCCCGCCCCGCACCCTGGCCGCCAACTCGACCATCCGGAGCGGGAGTTCGTACGCAACGGAGCCGTGTGGCGCCTTCGCTACGCGGGCCGCACCGTCCACGTACCCGACGCCAAAGGACTCGCCGACCTGCACACGCTGCTCGGCCTCCCGGGCCAGGACATCCCGGCCGTCCGCCTGCTGTACCCGGACAGCGCGCCCCTGGCAGCGGCTGCGGGCGCCCTCGGAAGCGACCTGGTCCTGGACGAGGAGGCGAAGACCCGCTACCGGCAGCGTCTGGAACTGCTCGACGACGAGATCGACAGGGCGGCCGTACGCGGCGACGGCCACACGGTCGCGGAGTACGACAGCGAGCGGAAGGCCCTGCTCGCCGAACTCCGCAAGGCTTCCGGCCTGGCGGGGCGCTCCCGCCGCCTCGGCGACGAGACCGACCGCGCCCGCAAGAACGTCACCGCCCGCATCCGGGACACCCTGCGCCGCCTGAAAGAGCACCACCCCGAACTCGCCTCCCATCTACAGGCGACCGTGTCGACCGGCGCGATGTGCCGCTACGCACCGGACTGTGAGGTGCGGTGGCGCCTGTGAGCGCCGGACGGCTGCTCGCCCTGCCCCGCCATGGGCTCCGAACGGCCGCCCCGCACCCCCGTTGCAAGCGGGGCGGCCGTCCGGCGGTGCCGGCGGTCAGGCCGGCGCCGGGGAGGTGGCTGGTGTGGTGATCCCGGCCTCGGGCGGGTCGCCGGTCAGGTTGCCCTCCATGTCGGCCCAGGTGTCGTGCCACGCGTAACCCTGCTCGGGGCCGCGCTGCCAGGTGTGGGTGACACGGCCGTCCGGCCCGCGGCCGAAGACGGAAAGAGTGCCGTGCGGGTTGAGGACCACGGCCGGGTCATGGGTGAGACGCCCGTGGAGCGGCGTCCAGACCGACCACGGCCCACCGGTCCCGGTCTGCCAGCGGTGGTGGAGGGCGTCGTCCGTACCGCGCCCGAACAACACCATCCCGCCGTCCCGACCGACGACCACCGCGGGCCGCCCCCGGACCGAACCTCCCATGTCCACCCAGGTGTCGTTCCAGGCGTACCCCTGCTCGGGCCCGCGCTGCCACGTATGCGTCACCCGGCCCGCCGGATCCCTGCCGAAGACCGACAACGCGCCGTGCGGGCTCAGCACGACCGCCGGATCACCGGCCAGCCGTCCGTGCAGCGGCGTCCAGGCGGACCACGGCCCACCCGTACCCGTCTGCCAACGATGATGAAGACCGCCGTCCGTGCCGCGCGCGAACAACACCATCCCGCCGTCCCGACCGACGACCACCGCGGGCCGCCCCCCGACCGAACCTTCCATGTCGGCCCAGCCGTCATTCCAGGCGTACCCCTGCTCCGGCCCCCGCTGCCACGTATGCGTCACCCGGCCTTCCGGCCCCCGGGCGAACACGGACAGCGCACCATTCGGGCTCAGCACCACCGCCGGATCACCGGCCAACCGCCCACCCAGCGAAACCCACTCGGGCGCCCACTCCCCCGCCTCCGACTGCCAGGTATGCCACAGCGCGCCGTCGTCACCACGAACGAACACCGCCAACTTGCCGTACCGGCCCACCAAAGCCCACGGCCGCCCCACCGCGCCCCCCGCAGGACGCCCCAGCCCCGTCCACGCCGACCACGCCCCACCAGGCGCGTTCTGCCAGCGATGCGTGATCCCGCCGGACGCCTCGACACCAAGGACCACCATCCCCGAACCGGTGTCCACCACCGACGGCACCCCCACGCTCACCCGGGGGTTGGTCCTGGGGGCCGCGCCCGTCCACCAGGTGGTCTCCTTGCGGGCGCCGGGCCAGGAGAAGCTGAAGTGGATGTGGTTGGTGTGCGGGTTGCTGCCTCGGTAGGGCTGCCAGCCGGCGTCCGGGCGGTTCGCCATCCAGATGCGGCGGTTCCAGATCATGTACATGATGCCCAAGCGGCGGGCCGGCGCATGGGGGTTGCCGTGCCGGTCGGTGGCGTGCAGCCAGTTGATCAGGTCGTCCGCCAGGTGGGCCTGGCCGTTGACCTCGACGCCCCAGTCCCAGGCCCGGCCTTCCTTGTGTTCGCTCTGGCCGCCGCTGCCGCAGGACCGGCTGATGCCGAGGTCCCGGGTGCCCGGGTAGGCGGCGAAAACAAGGTCGCGGAAGCCGGCCACGCCGGGCTTGGCGGCGGGGTCGCAGTCGCGCTGCGGGTCGTACGGCGCGTACGGGTCGATGCGCGGTCCGAAGTCGGGTGTGGGCGGTGCCATGGGGCCTCCCCCGGCCTGGCCGCCTCCTCGTGAGGCGGCTCCGTCCTTGAAGCGCGCGCTGCGAACTGGCGGGTGCCAGAAACGATCGCGCGCCTTCGAGAGAAACGGCGTTTCGGCCCGATGCGTGTGCGATGCGTAGCCCAGAAGGGTGGCCGCCTGGAAGACGGCTGGGGCGCACGTATCCGCATGGCCGTCACCGCCGTTGCCGTGTCGTCGGTGAGAGGAGAACAGGCCATGGGGATGCGGAGAGGGCGGAGGAAGCTGGCCGGCGCCACGGTGGCGCTGGCGTTCCTGAGTGCGGGCGCCGCCGCCTCGCCGGTGCCCGCCGGGGTACGGCCGGGTGACGACGGCGCGACGGCGGAACGGGTGACCGTACGGACCGACGCCGGTCTGGTGCGCGGCGTACGGTCCGCGCGGCACCGGATCTTTCAGGGCGTTCCGTATGCCGGGGCGCCCGAGGGCGCTTACCGGTGGGCGGCCCCGCGGCCGGTGCGGCCGTGGAAGGGGGTGCGGGACGCCACCGTGCCGGGCGCGCTGTGCCCGCAGGTGCCGTCCCCGTACGCGCAGGTCTCCAGCGAGGAGGAGGACTGCCTGTTCCTGAACGTCACCGCGCCCGCGGCCGTACGGCACCGCCCGGCCCCCGTACTGGTGTGGATCCACGGTGACGGGTCGGTCGGCGCGGGCAGCTTCTTCGACGCGCGCCGGCTCGCCGACCGCGGCGTCGTGGTCGTCACCGTCAACTACCGGCTGGGGATCTTCGGCGGCTTCGCCCACCCGGGCCTGAAAGGGTCGGGGACCTTCGGGCTCCAGGACCAGCAGGCCGCGTTGCGCTGGGTGCGGCGCAACGCGGCGGCGTTCGGCGGTGACGCGGGGAACGTGACCGTGGCGGGCTCCTCGTTCGGCGCCGCGGCCATCACGGGGCATCTCACCTCACCCGGGGCGCGCGGCCTGTTCCACCGGGCCGTCCTGTCGAGCGGCGAGGGCATGATGGACCTGCCGGCCGGGACGATGGGCCCGGACGTGCCCGGTTACCCGTGGTTCGTCTGGCGGACGGCCCGGGAGACCGAGGACATCAGCGCGGAGATGACCTCGTCGCTGGGCTGTACGGCGCCCGACCCGGCGCGGACGCTGCGGTGTCTGCGCGCCCTGCCGGTCAAGCGGATCCTGAAGGTCCCGTACATCATGAACGCCTTCCAGGTCTTCGCCTACGGCAACGAGACGCTGCCGCGGCTGCCGGCCAAGGCTTTGCGCGCGGGGCGATTCCACCGTGTGCCGGTGCTCTCGGGGGCGACCCGCGACGAACACCGTACGTTCGTGGGCATGTTGTACGACGCCGTCGGCAAGCCGTTCACCGGCGACGATTACGGCCGGGCGCTCACGAAGGCGTTCGGCGGCCGGGCGGACGCGGTGCGCGCGCGGTACCCGCTGACGCAGTTCCCGTCCCCGGCCATCGCCTGGTCGGCCGTCGTCACGGACCGGCTGTGGGCCCGGGGCACCCAGGCGCAGCACGTGGCGCTCGCACGGCACGTACCGACGTACGCCTACGAGTTCGCCGACCGGAACGCGCCCATGTACCTCCCGCTGCCGGGCCGCTTCGACTTCGGCGCCTACCACGCGGGCGACACGCCCTACCTGTTCGAGGAGCCGGAGGTGAGCAAGCGCTTCACGGCGGCGCAGCGGTGGCTGTCGGACACCATGACGGACCAGTGGGCCGCCTTCGCCCGTACCGGTACGCCCAACGGGTCCCGTCTGCCGGTCTGGCGCCCGTACCGGTCCGCGGACGACCGTCCGTTCACCCAGTCGCTGGCACCGGACCGGATCGCCCCGGTCGACTACGCCCGTGAGCACGCCCTCGACTTCTGGCGCCGGTTCCCGTGAGGGTGCGCGGTACGGGGAGTGGCGGGGCCGCGTCGAGCGCGCGAAGTGCTCGGCGAGACCGGGCGTGCCTGCTCAGCGGAGGTTTCCGGCGGTGGACGCCAGGGCCGGATCTTGCAGGTACGTGCCGAAGCCGTGGGTGGCGCGGGCGTCCGTACGGCCGGAGGTGAGGACGGGGCAGCGGTCCGTTCTGAGGATGCGGGCGCCGACGCGTTCCCGTGCGGCCGCCAGCGCGTGGTCCTCGCTCCCCGCCCATGGATCTCTTATACGACGATCTCGCCGGACCGGTTCCGGAGCCTGGGGCGCGCGACGCCCCTCCTGGCCTGCATCCCTTGCTCTCCCATCACAGCTGGTTATAGCTTCTAACTCAAGCGAGATGCCCTATCTCGCCATCCCGCTATCCGGCTATTCCGCCGGAGCGCGCGACGCACCTCCGCCACGCCCGCGCCCGCTGACTGTTCGTCACGCCGCCTCACCCAGCACCCAGCACCCAGCACCCAGCACCCCAAGGAGAACGCCATGTCCGCCATTCGCAGCACCAGCACCCGCGCCGCCCTGCTCGCCCTCCCGCTCGTCATCGGCCTCCTCGGCACCGCCGCCGCACCCGCCGGAGCCACTCCCCGTCACCCCGCCGAGTCCCTGACCTGCCGCGGCAAGGGCGTCGATCCCGACGCCCGCATACGGCAGAAGACCGAGACCGTGATCCATGCGCCGCTGAGCACCATTTGGAAGCTCCAGACCGACGTGGAGCGCTGGCCGTCCTGGCAGTCCCCTGTCGAAACCGCGGAACGCCTCGACCACGGCCCCCTGCGACAGGGCTCGGCCTTCCGCTGGGCGACTCCGGCGCCCGCCACTCCCACCACTCCCGCCACCACGCTGGAGATCACGTCGACCGTCGAGCAGCTCAAGCGCAACTCCTGCATCCGCTGGACCGGTCCCGCGATCGGTGACGGACTGCGCATCGACAGGGGCGTCCACGTGTGGAACTTCACCAAGGTCGACGGCGGCGTCCGCGTGAGCACCGAAGAGACCCACCGCGGCGCCCAGGTCGAATCCAATGTCCCCCTCGCCACGGAAATCCTCCGCAGGGGCCTCGAACAATGGCTGAGCGAACTCAAGGCCGCCGCCGAGGCCTGCGCCCACGGCCGGACGCACTGATTCACGACGCCTTCGGCGGCCACGACGGCCACAGCGGCGGTCAGAGATATCGAGGGCGCGGCGCACTTCCCCGCCGCGCCCTTCAGCCGATGCCGCATCAGGCGTCCGCTGCTTCGGTGTTCAACCAAGCCTCGGCCGCTGCCGGTTGCAGGAATTGCCGTACGGCGCTCCGTCCCCCACTCGCCGCGAGAGACCGCCGACGGCCCCGACACACCAGACGGAACTACCCCAAGTGAGGATCATCATTTCTTCCGGTGACGCCTCGGGGTAACCTTTCACGAATTTGCCGTACGGCAAGGTCATGAGGGGCCGGCCCGGGACACGGGTGTGTGTGCCTCCGGCGGCGGAAACCATAGCGCCGCCGCGCCTTGCGCTGGCAGTCTGTTCAGGGGAACGAGGGTGGGTCATGGCTGCTGGAACGGCGGGCGAAAAGGCGCGTCCGGTGTCGCGCACGAGGACGCCGCGCACCGAGGTGAAAGTCGGGGAGCCGGAGCTGCGGCAGTTGCTCGCGGGGCTCACGGCCGTACGTGACGGGAATTTCGGGACGCGTCTGCCGGGCGACGCCGACGGGCTGCTCGGCGAGATCGCGACCGTCTTCAACGGCATGGTCGACCAGCTGTCCCTGTTCACCTCGGAAGTGACCCGGGTGGCCCGCGAGGTCGGCAGCGAGGGCCGGCTCGGCGGGCAGGCGCAGGTGCCGGGCGTCTCGGGCACCTGGGCGGATCTGACCGACTCGGTGAACGCCATGGCCGGCAACCTCACCTCCCAGGTGCGCGACATCGCGCAGGTGGCCACCGCCGTCGCGAAGGGCGATCTCTCGCAGAAGATCGATGTCGATGCCCAGGGCGAGATCCTGGAGCTGAAGAACACGGTGAACACGATGGTGGACCAGCTGTCCGCCTTCGCCGACGAGGTCACCCGCGTCGCCCGCGAAGTCGGCAGCGAAGGGCGGCTGGGCGGACAGGCCCAGGTGCCCGGAGTAGGCGGAACCTGGCGCGACCTGACCGACTCCGTCAACTTCATGGCCGGCAACCTCACGTCCCAGGTACGCAATATCGCGCAGGTCACCACCGCGGTCGCCAAGGGCGACCTGTCGCAGAAGATCACCGTGGATGCCCGGGGCGAGATCCTGGAGCTCAAGACCACGGTGAACACGATGGTGGACCAGCTCTCCGCCTTCGCCGACGAAGTCACCCGCGTCGCCCGCGAAGTCGGCACCGAGGGGCGGCTGGGCGGACAGGCCCAGGTGCCCGGAGTAGGCGGAACCTGGCGCGACCTGACCGACTCCGTCAACTTCATGGCCGGGAACCTGACCTCGCAGGTGCGCTCCATCGCGGCGGTCGCCACCTCGGTGGCGCAGGGCGATCTGTCGCAGAAGATCACGGTGGACGCCCGCGGTGAGATCCTGGAGCTGAAGAACACCATCAACACGATGGTGGACCAGCTCTCCGCCTTCGCCGACGAGGTCACCCGCGTCGCCCGCGAGGTCGGCACCGAGGGCAATCTCGGCGGTCAGGCCACCGTGCGGGGCGTGTCGGGCACCTGGAAGGACCTGACCGACAACGTCAACGTGATGGCGTCCAACCTGACCGGCCAGGTGCGTTCCATCGCCCAGGTGGCCGCCGCGGTCGCCAAGGGCGACCTCTCGCAGAAGATCACGGTCGAGGCGAAGGGCGAGGTGGCCGCGCTCGCCGGTGTGATCAACACGATGGTCGACACGCTCTCCGCGTTCGCCGACGAGGTCACCCGGGTGGCCCGCGAGGTCGGCACCGAGGGCATGCTCGGCGGCCAGGCCCACGTACCGAACGTGGCCGGTACATGGAAGGACCTGACCGACAACGTCAACTCGATGGCCAACAACCTGACCGGTCAGGTGCGCAATATCGCCCAGGTCACCACCGCGGTAGCCAACGGCGATCTGTCGAAGAAGATCGACGTCGACGCCCGGGGCGAGATCCTGGAGCTCAAGACCACCATCAACACCATGGTCGACCAGCTCTCCTCGTTCGCCTCCGAGGTGACCCGGGTGGCCCGCGAGGTCGGCAGCGAGGGGCGGCTCGGCGGGCAGGCGGAGGTCGAGGGCGTCTCGGGTACCTGGAAGCGGCTGACCGAGAACGTCAACGAGCTGGCCGGCAACCTCACCCGGCAGGTACGGGCCATCGCCGGGGTGACCAGCGCGGTCGCCGAGGGCGATCTCACCCGGTCCATCACGGTGGACGCGTCCGGCGAGGTCGCGGAGCTCAAGGACAACATCAACTCCATGGTGCGGTCCCTGCGCGAGACCACCCGGGCCAACCAGGAGCAGGACTGGCTCAAGAGCAACCTGGCCCGTATCTCCGGGCTGATGCAGGGCCACCGTGACCTCGCGGTCGTCGCCGAGCTGGTCATGGACGAGCTGACGCCGCTCGTCTCGGCCCAGTACGGCGCCTTCTACCTGGCCGAGGAGACCGAGCGCGGCACCGTACTGAGCCTCGTCGGCGCGTACGGCCGTCCCCCCGGCAGCACGGCGCCCGACCGGTTCGAGCTGGGCGAGTCCCTGGTCGGCCAGGCCGCGCGCAGCCGCCGTACGATCGTCGCGGACGGCGTGCCGGGCGACTACATCAGCATCTCCAGCGGCCTGGGCCGGACGGCGCCGGGCAGCCTGATCGTGCTGCCGATCATCGTGGAGGACCAGGTCCTCGGCATCATCGAGCTGGCGTCCTTCACCTCCTTCACCCCCGTGCACCGGGACTTCCTCGAACAGCTCATGGAGATGGTGGGCGTCAACGTCAACACCATCGTCGCGAACGCGCGTACCGACGAGCTGCTGAAGGAGTCGCAGCGCCTGGCCGGGGAGCTGCAGGCCCGCTCCGGGGAGCTGACGCGGCAGCAGGAGGAACTCCAGCGCTCCAACGAGGAGCTGGAGGAGAAGGCCGAACTGCTCGCCTCCCAGAACCGCGACATCGAGACCAAGAACCTGGAGATCGAGCAGGCCCGGCAGGAGCTGGAGGACCGGGCACGGCAGCTGGCCCTGGCGTCGAAGTACAAGTCGGAGTTCCTGGCCAACATGAGCCACGAACTGCGCACCCCGCTCAACAGCTTGCTCATCCTGGCGCAGCTGCTCGCGCAGAACCCGACGCGCAACCTCACGCCCAAGCAGGTCGAGTACGCGGGCATCATCCACTCCGCCGGCTCGGACCTGCTCCAGCTCATCAACGACATCCTCGACCTGTCGAAGGTCGAGGCGGGGAAGATGGACATCAACCCGGAGCGGGTGGCGCTGCGGCAGCTCCTGGACTACGTCGAGGCGACGTTCCGGCCGATGACCACCCAGAAGAGCCTCGACTTCACGATCAGCGCCGCGCCCGGTGTCCCGGTGGACCTGCTGACCGACGACGCACGGCTGCGTCAGATCCTGCGCAATCTCCTGTCCAACGCGGTCAAGTTCACCGAGGAGGGCAGCGTCGAGCTGCGCATCGAGCCGGCCGCCGACAGCGAACTGCCCGACACGGTCCGCCGCGGCGGCCCCGTCGTCGCCTTCCGGGTCAAGGACACCGGTATCGGCATCGCCGAGCAGCAGCTCGCGGTGATCTTCGGGGCGTTCCAGCAGGCGGACGGCACCACCAGCCGCAAGTACGGGGGCACCGGCCTCGGCCTGTCCATCAGCCGCGAGATCGCCCACCTCCTGGGCGGCGCGGTGACGGCCGAGAGCACGCCGGGACAGGGCAGCGCCTTCACGCTGTACCTGCCCGTGGCCCGCGCCGACTTCCAGGAACAGGCCGGCGGCCCGGTCGCCGTCGAGGCACCGCCGGGCGAGCGGGGTACGGAGCACGTCAGCCCACCGCACTCCCCCGTCGCCGCGCCCGCGCCGCCGCGCCGGCTGCTGGTGATCGAGGAGCGTCCCCGCGGGCTGCTGTCCCACGTGGCCGAGAGCGCGGTCGCCGAGCTGGCCGGGGGCGGCCAGGACCTGGGCGACCGTCCGGAACCCATCGAGGTGATCTCCGCGGCCGGTGCCCAGGAGGCCGCGGGCGCGCTGGCCGCGGAACCCTTCCACTGCGTGGTCCTGGACCTGGACATGACGGGCGGCGAAGCCCTGCGGTTCCTGGAGGCGATGGACGGCGACGCCGCCGTCCGCACCGTCGCCGTCCTCGCGCACAACAGCAGGCGCCTGGAGGCGGAACAGGAGCGCGCCCTCCAGGCACGTGCCCGTACCCAGCCGCTGGAGGTCCTCTCCAGCCTGGACGAGCTGCGCGAACGCATCGCCCTGCACCTGTCCGCCGAGCAGCCCGGTGACGTGCTGCCGCTGGTGCGCCCGGAGGAGCCCCAGGCCCCGCGGCCCGTCGACGACAGCCTCAGCGGCCGCACCGTCCTGGTCGTGGACGACGACGCCCGCAACCTGTACGCGCTCAGCGGCATCCTGGAGCTGCACGGCATCCACGTACGGCACGCGGAGAACGGCCGTGAGGGGATCCAGGCGCTCGCCGAGCACCCGGACATCGACCTCATCCTGATGGACGTGATGATGCCCGAGATGGACGGTTACACCGCCACCGCGGAGATCCGGCGGATGCCGGAACACGCCGGGCTGCCCATCATCGCGGTCACGGCCAAGGCCATGCCCGGCGACCGGGAGAAGAGCCTCGCCTCCGGGGCCAGTGACTACGTCACCAAGCCGGTGGACACCGACGACCTGATCGCCTGCGTCCGCCGGTGGCTGACCGCTTGAGGAGCGGCCGGGCACGTCCGGGCCCCGCTCACGAGACGCATTCACCGCAGCGAGGAATCGACACGATCATGAGCTCTTCCGAGCACGTCGGAGCCCCGTCCGGGGACGACGGGCCGCCGGCGTCCGAGGGCGGGCCGGGCCGGGAACCGTCCGTAGCGGGAGGCGGCCCGTCCGCACCGGCAGGCCCGGCGCGGGACCCCGGCCCCTCGGGCGACCGGCCGGACCGGGCGTCCGCCGTCGGCCGGCTCGCCGCCACGGTCGAGCGCCTGCGCAGCGAGGTCCAGGCAGCGCATGCGGCAGCCGACGGGCGGGCTCTGATCGAACTCGCCAAGGGCATCATGGTCGAACGCCTGCGGTGCGGACCGGCCCAGGCGACCCGGCAGCTGGCCGAACTCGCGGAAAAGGCCGCGGTCTCCCAGCTGGAACTGGCCGTGGACATCATCAACCAGGCGGCGCGCGACCGGGTGGCGGAGATCGCCGGTGACTTCCTGCGGCGCACCCGTACCGACCCTGCCGGGACGGACGCGGCCGCCACGACGGACGCGGCCGTCGGAGTGCGCCTGCGTACGGCCGAGAGCGCCGCCCTGGCCGCCGGTGACGCGCAGGCCGTGGCCGACTCGCTCCTGCAGCACGCGCTGGCGCCCCTGGGTGCCACGGCCGTCGCCATCTGGACCGCGGGATCGGACACGTCCCTCACCCTGGCCGGTCATGCGGGGTTCCCCGCCGAAGAGGCGGTGCGCTGGCGGTACGTGCCTCCCGGTGTGGTCACCGTCGCCCGCCAGGCGCTGGCCGAACGTGACACCGTACGGTTCGTCTCCCTGTCCGGGACGGGCATGCCCTCGATCGGCCGTACCCACCATCCGCACGGCGGCCGCGTGGCGCTCCCCGCCGGCACCGGCGGCCGTATCCACGGTGTGCTGGAGATCTGCTGGCAGCAGCCGCTCCCCCCGCAGCCACCCGTGATCATGCGCCAGATCGAGGCCCTGGCCGAACTGTGCGCCCACGCCCTCGAAGCCACCCCCACCTCGTACGGGCACGGCCCCGCGCCCGCCCAGGGCGTCCCCGCGGTGGCCGAACTGGTGGACCTGGCGGACGGCCTCTACGACCCCGCCCTCGTCCTCACCCCCCACCTCGGGCCCGACGGCGAGCTGACCGACTTCCGCATCCACCACGCCAACGGCCGCTTCATGGACCCGGCGGGCCGCCCCCGCAGCTCCGTCAACGGTGCCCTGCTCCTGGAGGCCTACCCGATGGCCGCCGACGAGAGCGAGCTCTTCGACAAGGTCCTGCGCGTCTACGCCACCGGAGAGCCCTTCCGCGCCCAGCGGATGACCCTGACCGCCCTGGTGGACCAGGTGCCGCTCGCCGCCGTCGCCGACATCAGCGTCAGCCGCCACGGGGACAGTGTGCTGCTCATCTGGCGCATCGAGGACGAGACCGCCCGCCTCGCCAGTCTGCTCCAGCACGCCCAGCGCCTCGGCCGCATCGGCGGCTTCGAGGAGAACCTGCTGACGGACGAGATCACCTGGAACGGGCAGCTCTTCGCCCTGTACGGACGGCCGCCCAACGGCACCCCCGTTCCACTGCGCGACCTGGCCGCCCACGCGCACCCGGACGACGGCATAGCCATCGGCCGCTTCCTGCGCGCCGTGCTGCACCACCAGCGCTCCGCCTCGGCCGCCTTCCGGCTCCGGCGCCCCGACGGCGTCACCCGGCACATCCGGGTGATCGCGGAGCCGGTGCACGACGCCGAAGGCAGCCTGCTCGCGGTACGGGGTGCCTACCAGGACATCTCCGCCCAGCACTGGACCGAGGTGGCGCTCGCCGCCACCCGCGACCGGCTCGCCCACACCGAGCAGGAGTCGGCCGAGCGCAACCGTCTCGCGCTGCAGCTCCAGCAGGCCATCATGCCGCCGACCCGGGGCCCGATCGCCGCGCCCGGCCTGCAGATCGCCGTACGCTACCGGCCCGCGGAGACCGAGTCCCTGGTGGGCGGCGACTGGTACGACGCGGTGGTCCTGCCGTCCGGACGCGTCCTGCTCTGCGTGGGCGACATCGCGGGCCACGGCATCGAGGCGGCCACCGGCATGGTGGTCCTGCGCAACGCGCTGCGCGGCCTCGCCATCACCGGAGCCGGCCCGGCCCAGCTGCTGTCCTGGCTGAACATCGTGGCGCACCACCTGACCGAGCAGGTCACCGCCACGGCCGTCTGCGGCCTGTACGACCCCGGCACCCGCACCCTGCGCTGGGCCAGGGCCGGCCATCTGCCACCGGTCCTGGTGCGCGGCCGTGAAGCGGCCAGGCTGCCCCTGGTGGGCGGCCTGCTGCTGGGAGCCGTCGCGCAGGCGGCCTACGAGGAGGCCGAACTGCAACTGGAGGCGGACGACACCCTCCTGATGTACACGGACGGCCTGGTCGAGCGCCGCGACACCGCCATCCACGACTCCCTGACCCAGTTGCTCGCCACCGCGCAGTCCCCCGCGTCCACGCTGGAACACCGGCTCGATCAACTGCTGACGCACAGCAAGTCGGACACGGACGACGACACGTGCCTGGTGGGCATTCAGGTCGTGTGACGAGCCGATTCGCCAGCGAGGTCAGGCTAACCTAACCATCCAGGGCCGACGGTCGGCAGGCTGACCACACGACGGGGAGACGGACAGCACATGACCGCAACCACAGACGCCGTGACACACATTCAGGGACGTACGGAGTGGGTCCCCACCCGCGACGGGCGCAAGCTGCACGCCATGGTCCTGCCGGGTCCGCGCGGCGGAACGCACACCGGAGCCGATGCCCACACGGAGACCGGACCCGCCATCCCGACCGTCGTGTTCGAGGCGGGCGCCGCCGCCACCCGTTCATCCTGGGCCCTGGTACAGCCCACGGTGGGCACCTGGACACGCGCCATCGTCTACGACCGCGCCGGACTCGGCCGGAGCCCCGCCGATCCCGCCTCCCGCACGATGCGCCGCATGGCGGACGACCTCCAGGACCTGCTCGACCACTTCGGCCCCGGCCCGTACGTCCTCGTCGGGCACAGCGCGGGCGGCCCGCTGGTACGCCTCGCCGCGGCCGGCCGCCCGGACCGGATCCGCGGCCTGGTACTGGTCGACCCGACCGACGAGAGCGCGGACCTGCTGTTCAGCCCCCTGTTCCGGCGGGCCGAGCGGACGTCCATCGCGGTCAAACTCCTGCTGGCCCGCCTACGGCTGCTCGGCCTCGCCTACCGCTGGACGGCCGCACCGCTGCCCGAGGACGCGCGCCGCGACATGAAGCACGACGGATTCACCACCGGCCTGATCAAAACCCAGCGCGCCCAGGCCCGCACCTTCCTCGACGAACTCTCCGCGTTCCGCGGCGCCCCGCCCGAACTGGGCGACATCCCCGTCACCCTCATCTCCGGCGCCCTCCCCGGCAACGGCATGAACAAGGCCACCCGCCGCGCCGCCAACAACTCCCATGCCCATCGCGCGGCCAGAACCACACACGGCAAACACGTCATCGCTCCCCGGTCCGGGCATTACGTACCGCTCACCGACCCGGACCTGATAGCCGAGGAAATCCGGCTGATAGCGACCAGCAAGCGTTCGGTGACGTGATACACCGACTGTTACGCGGCAGGGCCGGGGGCCTTCGTGTCTGGATCTGGAATACCTCATTCGCCATCTCGGCGGCCGACTTCAGCAGGCAGTACGCGGTACACCCATTCCGGGGCAATGGCCGGCGCCCGGCTGCCGGTACGCTACGTCAATGCCTTACGGGATCACCTTCTTCCGCCGGCTCCCGGGCCGTACCCTCTCGGAAACGCTCGATCACCGGGCCGCGGCCTGGGAGGGCTGGGACGGTGATGCGGAGGCCGAGCGGGAACCCATGAACCTCACGCCGGGCCGACGCGCCGATTGGGAGGAGATCGTGCGCCGGGTGGGCACAGAGATCGGTCCCGTATCCGTCGAGGAGTACCCGCACAACCTGACCCTGGAACGCAACGGGCCCTTCGGCCGCATTCAGCTCGACTACGACGGCGAGTCGGCCGACATCGAATTCGCTCACCACCATGTCGGCGAGGCGGCGCGGCAGATCGTCGCGGAGGCGTATCGCCTCGCGGCCATGGTGGAGGACATCACCGGGCTCGAAGGCTTCGACTGCGAGACGGAACTGCCCACGGCCGAGGGCCACGTCGAAGCGGCCGTCGCCAGGCTCGGCACCGTCTCGCACTGGGCCCGGACCGAGATTCCCCGCATGTTGGCGAAAGACCGGCCGAGTACCGCCCCGTAGTCGTGAGGCGCCGGATATTCACGTGCTCCCTACAGGCCGAGGTCCAGCGCCAGGCAGGAGAAGTGGTTCCACGCCCCCTCGGGGTTGTACGTGTTCTGTGCGCGGTTTTCCGTTGCGGCCTTCTCCGTGACCATGTCCTCGTACGGGATGCGCTCGGGCAGCTTGCCGAACTTCGCTTGCCGGGCCGCCGCCGCGCCGTCCGGCGTGTTGTCGATGTGCTGCACTGTCGGCCTCCGGGATTTCAGTCAGGGGCAGTTAGGGGCAATCACGGGTGATTACGGGAAATCAAAGGAAGTGAGGAGTGATCGGCGACGGCCAGGGGTGGCCACGGGCCGGGATCGATCAGAAGTGATCCACGTCCACCACCGCCTGGGCGAAGGCGGTGGGGGCTTCCTGCGGCAGGTTGTGGCCGATGCCGAGCAGGGTGCGGTGTTCGTACGCGCCGGTGAAGCGGTCGCGGTACGAGGAGCCGTTGCCGGGCGCGGTGAACGGGTCGCGTTCGGGGTCCAGGGTGATGGTCGGCACGGTGATCACCGGCCGGTGGGCCAGCCGCTTCTCGTAGCGGTCGTAACGGCGTTCGCCCCCGGCCAGGCCCAGCCGCCAGCGGTAGTTGTGAATCACGATGTCGGCGTAGTCGGGGTTCTCGAAGGCTTTGGCGGTGCGCGCGAAGGTGGCGTCGTCGAAGTCCCACGTCGGCGAGACGGTTTCCCAGACCAGGCGGCACAGTTCACGGCGCTTGTCCTCGTTCTCCATGGCGCGCCGACCGCGCTCGGTGGCGAAGTAGTACTGGTACCACCAGGTGTGTTCGGCCTGCGCGGGCAGCGGTTCCCGCTGTGCCGCGACGTCGGTGATCAGGTATCCGCTCACCGACACCAGCGCCTTGACGCGCTCGGGCCACAGGGCGGCGACGACATCGGCCGTCCGGGTACCCCAGTCGAAGCCGGCCAGTACGGCCCGGTGGATTCCCAGGGCGTCCATCAGGGCGACGAGGTCCAGGGCGACCGCGGACTGCTGGGCGTTGCGGAACGTGGCGGCGGAGCGGAAGCGGGTCGTGCCGTGACCGCGCAGGTACGGCACGATCACCCGGTAGCCATGTGACGCCAGCAAGGGGGCGACGTCGACGAAGCTGTGGATGTCGTAGGGCCAGCCGTGCAGACAGATGACCACCGGGCCGTCCGCGGGGCCCGCCTCCGCGTAACCGACGTTGAGCAGGCCCGCGGTGACGTGCCGCATCCGGTCGAAGGACGCGTGCGTACCGGGGGCGATGTCGGGGAGGGCGGAAGCGCTCGTACGGCGTGCAGCGCTCGGGCCCGGCCGAGGAGCGGCGGCCGCGGGTGCCGCCTGCGGGCCGGTCAGCGACACGGCGGCCGCGCCGGCGCCCAGCGCAATGGCCTTGCCGAAGGTGCGCCTGTTGATCATCGGGGCCTCCGTGTGCTGTCCGTCCGCGTCCGTGGTCCGCAGGCGAGTCGGAAGTGGAGTGGTGCCGGGGGTACGGATGGCGGGCTCGCCCAAGTCATCGCGTGCCGGGTACGCCATGACTTTTGCAGGCTTTGCGTCACCGGTCAAGGCGGTGACGCACACGATCGCCCGCCAACTTCTCCCCCGCACGGGCGCGTTCGGTTCGGAGGTCGAATCCAGCCACCCACGCACACCCGACCCGGACGCCAGGAGCATCACCCGCGCCACCTCCCGAGGATCGACGCCGCACACCCCGTCTGACGTGCACTCACACACCCACCGACGCCCCGGCCCCCGAACCCGCGCACCGCGGCGCAAGCCGGCCACACACCAACCCGCTGAGCCATGAACGCCAGGTCACGGCGTTCCCTCAGCTGACCGAAGTCCCACCTGTACGGGACGGTCGCGGGCTGCGTACCGTAGCGACCAGGCAGAACGAACGTTCTTTCTGCCGGAAAGGCGACCCCATGCTCGACCACCGCTCCCCGCTGCACTCCGACAGCACCACGGCGACCACCCCCGATCCCCCACCGGCCACCGCCACATCCCCCGGCGATCCGACAAGCGGAGTCACCCGGACCGAACTCCAGCGGCACCCGTCGCCGGCCAAGGGCTGGCTGACCGTGCAGACCGTCGTGGAGATCCCCCGGCACAAGGAGTCCGGGCGCCACAGTCACCCGGGCGTCGAAGTCGGGTACATCGTGCGCGGCGACGTGCTGATGGAGTTCGACGACGGCCCCGCCCAGCGGCTGCGCACGGGCGACCCGTTCTTCATCCCGTCGGGCGCGATCCACAACGCCCGCAACGTCGGCACCGTGACGACGATGATGCTCTCCACCTATGTCATCGACGAGACGAAGCCGCTGGTGACGACGTACTGAGGCCGTATCGACGGTGCGTGGCATGCGTGTGGACAGCGCGATGACGGCATTCCGACGATGCGCTGACGACGTACCGGCGTCCTACTGAGGTGACGGGCCGACCCGCGCCGGTGGGCCGTCCGTACGCTGGTGGTCATGACTTCGAGCGCCAGTGGGACGATCCATCCGCGTGAGCGGCTGCTGAACATCGCGGGAAAGCTGTTCTACGCGAACGGAATCCACACCGTGGGAGTCGAACAACTCGTACGGGAGGCAGGTGTCACCCGGGCCACCTTCTACCGTCATTTCGGCGGCAAGGAGGGTCTGGTGATCGCCTATCTGCAGGAGCGGGACGCCCGGGTGAAGCGGGCGGTGGAGGCCATCCTCCGTGCGCACCGGGGGCGCGACGCCCTGCTGGAGATCGTCGCCATGATCGCCGACAGCATTCTGCGGCCGGAGTTCCGCGGCTGCGGATTCCTCAACGCCGCCGCCGAGTACCCCGATCCACGGCATCACGTACGCCGCTGCGTGGCCGAGCACCGCGACTGGTTCCGCGGCGTCCTGCGCGATGTCGCACGCGACGCCGGTCACCCCGACCCGGACCGGGCGGCGCGGGCGCTCATGGTGCTGCGCGACGGAGCGATGGCGGCCGGATACCTCGACGACCAGCACGAGGTCGCCCGCACACTGCGCGAGGCCGCCGAAAGCATCCTGGACGCCTGACCGGGCCGGCTCTTCGCACGGACCAGCTCCGGACCAGCTCTTCGCCCGGATCAGCTCCGGACCAGCTCCTGGCTCCGGCCCGGTCCCGACCCCGCGCCCCCATCCCCCGACCCACATCCCTCATTCCTCGTTCCTCATCCCCAAGGCGGAGACATGACCACAAAGCTCACCAGATACGCGGCCGTCGCCGGCGGAGTCCTCGCGAGCGGGCTGCTGATGCTCGGCGCCGCCGGCTCGCCCGCCGGCGCGGCCGGACTTCCCGGAGTCACCTTCTACACCGGCGCCAACGCCACCGGCAGCGCCATCAAGGCCGACCTCGACAAGGTCGGCGTCTGCCAGGAACTGACCACCCCTGTCCGTTCCTTCCGCGCCATCGCCGACCGGAGTGTGGAGGTCTACTTCAACGCCGGCTGCCGCCCGGGCGCCCCCGGTACGAACGGCGACCTGGTCTTCGTGGTGGGCTCGCTGAACTCCGGCGATCTCCCCTACCCCGGAGTGAGTTACCGGGTGCGCGGGACCGCGAGCTAGCCGGCGGCAGGCCGAGGCCCGGACCGACGCCGACGGCCGTCAGCTGTCGGCCGTCGCGGGCGCGCTCTTCTTCCGCGCCCGGTACGCAGCGGCCTTGATCTTGTTGCCGCACGACTCCATGCCGCACCAGTGCCGCCGCATGCCCCGCGAGCGGTCGATGTAGACGCGGGTGCACTCGGGGTTGCCGCACTCCTTGAGCAGCGGCACGTCCGGGCCGCTCAGCAGCTCCACCGCCTGCCGGGCCACGGCGGACAGCGCCTCCTGCGAGGTGGCGTCGGTCCGGCGCCCGGCCCTGGTGAGCTGCGGGGCCGCGGCGGGTTTGCGGGCGGCCCCGTTGAGCACCTCCAGGGCGGGGTCGCCGAAGGCCTCGCCGAGGCGGCGTGCGGTGATCAGCTCGTAGACCGCTTCCCGTACGGCCTTCGCACGCTCGACGTCGGACGGCCGGCTGGGCGCGACAAAGTCCACGATCCCGGACTCCACGTACCACGCGTCCAGCCGGTCCGGCGTCGCGAACATCTCGAAGCGCAGGGAGCGCCGGGCCCGGAGCGTCGCGGCGAAGTCGAGGGCCGGATGTCCGCAGACGAAGACGTGATCGAGATTCACGGTCACCATTCTGACGGGTGACCGAGGGCGCGGCAAAGCCCGTCAGAGATGCGGTGGGCGCCTCCTCGGTGGCGCTTCGCCGATCTCGTCCGAGTGCGCCCGGCCGGAGCGCAGGTGCAGCCGTCGGCCGTTCCAGCGTCCGCGCAGCCACCGGTCGTGGCTGGCCACGACGATCGTCCCCGGTCCGGCGCCGAGGGCGTCCTCCAGCTCGTCGCACAAGCGCGGGGACAGGTGGTTCGTCGGCTCGTCGAGCAGCAGGAGGTGCGGCGGGCGGGCCACCAGGAGGGCCAGCGCGAGCCTGCGGCGCTGACCCACCGACAGCTGCCCCACCGGTTTGCCGAGATCCGCGGCGTGCAGCAGCCCCAGTGAGGCGAGCGGCACCGCTTCCGCCCGCTCGGCGCCCAGTGCGTACGTGTAGGTGTCACGCACCGTACGGTCCGGGCGTTCGAACGTGGTGTCCTGCGCCAGCAGCCCTACGGAAAGGCCCGGCCGCCTGCGTACCCCGCCCTCGGCGCGGAGCCGCCCGGCCAGCAGCGACAGCAGCGTCGATTTTCCGGCGCCGTTGTCGCCCGTGACCAGGAGCCGGTCTCCGGACGAGATGTCCAGATGGGCGAGCTGCAACCGGTCGGGTACGCATACGTCCCGCAGCGCCACGAGAGCGTCCCTCGGCTCCACCGTCTCCACCGGTCCCGCCGGCTCCCCCGCCTTCGCCGTCCCGTCCGACTCCAGTGCCAACGCCGTCCCGTTCGCCTCAGCCGTCCCGTCCGCCTCCAGCGTCTCCGCCTTCGCCTGCTCGACGGCGACCGCCGCAACTCGCAGCCGCAACGGTCGCGGCGGCTCGCCCACCCGCGTCCGCTCCAGTTCTTCGAGCCGGCGGGTGGCGTTGCGCACCCGCCGGGAGATCTGCTGCTGGACCCGGCCCGCCCGGTGGCCGTAGCCCATTTTCTCGTTGTCCCGCCGCCCGCGGTCCGGGGCGACGCGGTGCGCGGTCACCCCCGCCGAACGGCGCAGGGCCTCCAGCTCCTCCTGCTCCTCGGCGTATCTGCGCTCCCAGCGCTCGCGTTCATCGCGCTTCTCCGCCTGGTAGGCGCTGTAGTTGCCGCCGAAGCGCACGGGACCGTCCATGGCCGGATCGAGATCGATCAGTTCCGTACAGACGGCGTCGAGGAACGCCCGGTCGTGGCTCGCCGCCACGACGACCCCGGGCAGTTCCCGGAGCCGGCTTTCCACGAAGACGGCCGCTTCGTCGTCGAGGTGGTTGGTCGGCTCGTCCAGGAGGAGGGCCGCCGGGCGGCGTACGAGGAGCGCGGCCAGGGCGAGGCGGCCGCGCTGCCCGCCGGACAGGGAGCCGAGCGTCCGGTCGTGCGCGATGCCGCCGAGCCCGAGCCCGTCGAGGACGACCGCGGCCCGGCGGTCGGCGTCCCAGGCCCCGCGTTTCTGGGCCTGTTCGAGCCGCTGCCCGTACGCCGCCAGCAGCTCGGCGTAGGCGGGGCGGTCCTCGGGGGTGTCGGCGAGCAGCCGGCTGAGCCGGTCGAGTTCGGCCAGGTCGGCGCGGGCTTCCCGGAGGGCGTCGTCCAGCACCCGGGCGATCGTCGCGTCACCGGCGAACGGCATCTCCTGGTGCAGGAAGCCCAGGTCGTGCGGGCGGGTGACGTAACCGGCGTCGGGTGTGTCGACGCCCGCGAGCAGGCGCAGCAGTGTCGACTTGCCGACACCGTTCTCGCCGATCAGCCCGACGCGGTGGCCGGGTGCGGCGGTGAGGGAGACGCCGTCCAGGACCCGTCGGGTCCCCAGCGTGCGGACGAGGTCGTGGGCGAGCAGAGCTGGTCGGGGCATGGTGGTCCACCTGGTGTGTGAGGAGGTACGCGGCCCGCCGGGTGAGACACCTCGGACGCGGGCCAGGGCGTATCCGGTCCTCACACCTCGGGGGCCGCCGTCTCCCGCAGCTCGCCGTCGGCCAGCCGCAGCCATCGGTCGATGCCGATCCGGCCGAGGAAACGCTCGTCGTGGCTGACGACGACGAACGCTCCTCGGTAGGAGGCCAGCGCGCTTTCCAGCTGCCCGGCGCTGACCAGGTCGAGGTTGTTCGTCGGCTCGTCCAGCAGCAGCAGTTGCGGGGCCGGTTCGGCGCACAGCACACACGCCAGGGTGGCGCGCAGCCGCTCGCCGCCGGACAGTACGCGCACCGGCAGGTGGGCCCGGGGTCCCCGGAAGAGGAAGCGGGCGAGCAGGTTCATCCGCTCCGCCTCCGTACGGTGCGGGGCGAACGCGGTGAAGTTCTCGGCCACCGTCCGCGACAGGTCGAGCAGGTCGAGGCGTTGCGAGAGGTAGGCGATCCGGCTGTCGGCCCGCTTGATCCGGCCCGCGTCGGGTTCCAGGTCGCCGTTGAGCAGGCGCAGCAGCGTGGTCTTGCCGGCGCCGTTGGGGCCGGTCAGCGCGATGCGTTCGGGGCCCCGGACCGTCAGGTCGACGCCGTTGCCCGCGAACAGGGGCCGTTCGCCGTGGCTGACGAGCAGGCCCTCGCCGAGGAACAGGTTGCGTCCCGCGGGCACCTGGGTGGCGGGCAGGTCCAGCGTGATGCGCTGCTCGTCGCGTACGGCGCGCCCCGCCTCGTCCAGGCGGGCCTTGGCCTCGGTGACCCGCGAGGCGTGCATCTGTCCGGCCCGGCCGGCCGATTCCTGGGCGCCGCGCTTCATGTTCCCGGCGAAGATACGGGGCAGGCCCGCGTTCTTGAGGTTGCGGGAGGCGTTGCTCGCACGGCGTTCAGCACGCTCGCGGGCCTGCTGCAACTCCCGCTTCTCGCGCTTGAGTTCCTGCTCGGCGTTGCGGACGTTCTTCTCGGCCACCTCCTGCTCGGCCTGTACGGCTTCCTCGTACGCGGTGAAGTTGCCGCCGTACACGCGCAGCGCGCCGCGGTCGAGTTCGGCGATGCGGTCCATGCGGTCCAGGAGCGCGCGGTCGTGGCTGACCAGGAGCAGGCAGCCGTTCCAGTCCCCGAGCACGTCGTAGAGCTTGTGCCGCGCGTCCAGGTCGAGGTTGTTGGTCGGCTCGTCGAGCAGCAGCACGTCGGGACGCTTGAGGAGCTGCGCCGCCAGGCCGAGCGAGACGATCTGACCGCCGCTGAGCGTGCTCAGGCCGCGGTCGAGGGCCAGCCCCGCCAGGCCGAGCCGGTCGAGCTGGGCACGGGTGCGCTCCTCGATGTCCCAGTCGTCGCCGATGGTCGCGAAGTGCTCCTCGCTCACGTCGCCGGACTCCACGGCGTCCAGGGCGCGGATCACCTCGGCGACGCCCAGCACCTCGGCCACGGTGAGCCCCGCGGCGAGCGGAAGGCTCTGCGGGAGGTAGCCGAGGACGCCGGAGACGGACACGGAGCCCGCGGTGGGGCGCAGTTCACCGGCGATCAGCTTGAGCAGCGTGCTCTTGCCGGACCCGTTGGGCGCCACCAGGCCCGTGCGGCCGGTGCCCACGGTGAAGGAGAGGTCCTGGAAGACGGGGGTGTCATCGGGCCAGGAGAAGGACAGGTTCGAGCAGACGACGGAAGCGTCGGACATGGGAAGACCTCGGAAAAGCACAACGGGCGGCCCGGCGGACACCGGTGCCCGGGAACGGGTGGAGGGCATGACGAGGCGGCCACCACGGCGGTGCTCCTGTGCACCGGCCGGCGGCCGTCAGGTCCGGGTATCACCCGGAGATGTCGTCGTCACCCACCACGGCTGCGTCTCCTCGATCCGAGATCACGTTCGTCCGCCAGGGTAACACCACGGGTCGGGTCCTCTGCGGCATTCGGCCCTCTGCGGCTCGTACGGGCCGTGACGGGGCCGCTCGTACCGGCCACGACGTGTGCCCGTGGAGGCCGGGCTCGCGCCCCAAAAAAACTGGACTTGCGGGTCCATTTTTGCCTCCATACGCTGCCCGCAGCCGAGGCTCAGGACCCGGTAATCCTTTGGGAAAGGAGCGCTTGATGCGCGCGATATCCATCGACCGGCACGGTGGTCCCGAGGTCATGCAGTGGACCGAATTACCCGACCCGGCACCCGGAAAGGGCGAAGTGCTGGTGCGGCTCGCCGTCGCCGGCGTGAACTTCATGGACGTAGGGGCCCGGACGTCCGGTGGCCCCGGTTGGGCCGCTCCCACGATTCTCGGGGTCGAGGGCATGGGATATGTGACCGCTCTCGGCGAGGGCGTCCAGGATTTCGCCGTGGGCGACCGCGTGGCCTGGTTCTACCACGTCGGCAGTTATGCCGAGTTGCTCGCCATTCCCGCGGCCTCGCTGGTCGAGGTTCCACGCGAGGTGTCCGACGAGACCGCGGCCGCGGTGATGATGCAAGGCCTGACGGCCCATCACTTCATTACCGAGACGTATGCCGTCAGGCCGGGTGACACCGCCGTCGTGCATGCCGCGGCCGGCGGCGTCGGTCTGCTGCTCACGCAGATGATCAAAGCCCGTGGCGGACGGGTGATCGGGCTCGTGTCGCGGGAGGAGAAATCCGCCTTGGCCCGGGAGGCCGGAGCGGATCACGTTCTCGTCTCCAGCGGGGGCGGTTTCGAGGAGAAGGTCAGGGAATTGACGAGCGGTGAGGGCGCCCACGTGGTGTACGACGGTGGCGGCGCCGCGACCTTCCGGTCCTCGCAACTGGCCCTGCGCCCGCACGGCGTGCACGCCTATTACGGGCCGTTCATGGGCGTCCCGTCCCTCACCCCGACCGACCTGCCCCAGAGCACCTTTCTGACGTACCCCGTGGTCCACCACCACCTGCCCACGCGCGAGGCCCTGGTCGAACGCAGCGGAGAGGTCTTCGACATGGTCCGCGAAGGTCGGGTGATCCCGCGTATCGGAGGGCGCTACGCCCTGTCGGACGCCGCGCGCGCCCACGCCGATCTCGAATCCCGCAGGACCACGGGCAAACTCCTGCTCGTGCCCTGACCGGGCCGCCGATCGAGGAATGGGTGAGCAGCACATGCCGTTGACACGTAAGGGAACTGCCACCAGGCAGCGGATCATCGAGGGCGCGGCAGCCGAGATTCGCCGGGAGGGCGTTTTCGCCGTCACGCTCGACGCGGTCATGCGGCGTACCGCGACGAGCAAGAGCCAGCTCTTCCACTATTTCCCCGAGGGAAAGGACGAGCTGCTGCTGGCCGTGGCGCGGCATGAGGCCGACGGTGTGATCAGCGATCAGCAGCCGGAACTGGGCGCGCTGAATTCCTGGCCCGCGTGGCGGAGCTGGCGTGACAAAGTGGTCGACCGGTACCGGAAGCAGGGCCCCAACTGCCCGCTCAACGCGGTGATGGGACAACTCCGACCGTCGACGGAAGGCGCCCGGGCCGTGACGGCGGAACTGCTCGCCCAGTGGCAGGGGGAACTGGCCGCAGGCATCCGCAGTATGCAGGGCCAGGGTGAGATCGATACGGGCCTGGACGCCGACCGCAGCGCTCAAGCCCTCTTGGCCGGTATTCAGGGCGGCGTGCTGATCCACATCACGACCGGCAGCCTTGCGCACCTGGAGGCCGCGTTGGACCAGGGGATCGAGTTCCTTCGGGGTTCGGTCGCGCCTCCGAAAGCCGCGCGCCAATCACGAGATGCCGCGAACCAGTCCGGACGGTCTGCCGAGGGTGCCACGGCATGAACGCCGCACGCGGGGCACGTCCGACGGACAGGTGAGGCGTTCCTGCCCGGCCGGACCGGCGCGAGCGGCCTGGGCCGGCCGCTCGCCCGGACCGAGGACCTCGGCGTCCTGGCCACCGCCCGGGCGGCGGTTCGTCCGTCGTGCCGGGCCGTCGCGTCACCCTCCGCGGAATTCGGCCATCCGCTCCGCCATTCCGGGCCAGTCTGGCCGAATATGCCCGCGTTTTCCGGACAGTTGGGCCCAGTGGGGGTTGTGAGGCGCACGCGGTCCATGGCACTGATGGTTCTGAGAGCGCTCTCAGAACCGTCGTACCTCAAGTCCGCGCCCGGCGTGCCGGGCGCGCGCCGACACCGGCACCACCCCGGATGCACTCGGACGAGGAGAACCCATGCGCACTTCCCGACGCTGGAGAACGCTGGTCTGCGGCGTGATCGCCGCCACCGGCGTCGCCCTCGGCACGGGTACGGCCCAGGCCGTACCCATCGGCCAGACCATGAACGGCAAGATGACCTACTACAACGACCGGGGCTACGGCGCCTGCGGCACGCCCATCGACGCCACCTCGCAGGACCTGGTCGCCGTCTCCGCCGCCTGGTGGACCTCGCCCAACCCCAACAACGACCCGCTCTGCGCGGGCGTGAAGGTGCAGGTCACGTACAACGGCAGGACCATCACCGTGCCGGTCAGGGACAAGTGTCCCTCCTGTGCCTCGACCCACATAGACCTCAGCCAGGCGGCCTTCCGCAAGCTGGTGCCGGCGGGCACCGACATGGTCCCGCAGGTCAGCTGGAAGTTCGTCCGCTGAACCTGCCTACGGGCCATCGGTTCCGCTGAGCGGGACGCTTCGGGCAGCCGTCGATGACGCGACGGCTGCTCGGGCGCCCGGCCCGGTCCGCCCGCCCAATCCCGTACGCAGACAACGCAAACGGCTTGCAGTGCTTGCGCTAGCCTTGCGCAGATGACGCGACGACTTGCGCAGGTGGCGAAGAAGGTGGGCGTCTCCGAGGCGACCGTCAGCCGGGTGCTGAACGGCAAGCCCGGAGTCTCGGAGGGCACCCGGCAGGCGGTCCTCACGGCCCTGGACGTGCTCGGGTACGAGCGGCCGACCCAACTGCGCGGGGAGCGCGGCAAGCTCATCGGCCTGGTGCTGCCCGAACTGTCGAACCCGATCTTCCCCGCCTTCGCCGAGGTCGTGGGCGGCGCCCTCGCCCAGCGCGGGCTGACGCCCGTGCTCTGCACCCAGACGCCGGGCGGCATCCAGGAGACGGACTACGTGGATCTCCTGCTCCAGCAGCAGGTCTCCGGTGTGGTGTTCGCGGGCGGGCTGTACGCCCAGGCGGACGCGCCGCACGACCACTACCGGCTGCTGCACGACCGCAACCTGCCGGTGGTACTGGTCAACGCGCCGATCCCGGGGCTCGACTTCCCCTGTGTCTCCACCGACGACGCGGTCGCGGTGGAACAGGCCTGGCGCCACCTCGCCTCGCTCGGACACGAGCGGATCGGTCTGGCGCTCGGCCCGTCCGACCATGTGCCCTCGCGGCGCAAGCTGGCCGCCGCGCAGGCCGTGGCGCGGGCCGCGGGCGCCGGGTTGCCGGAGGAGTGCGTGGTGCGCGGGATGTACTCGATGGAGGGCGGCCACGCGGCGGCCTCCCGGCTGCTGGACGCCGGGGTGACCGGCATCATCTGCGCCAGCGACATCATCGCCCTGGGCGCGGTGCGCGCCGCGCGCCGGCGCGGACTGCGGGTTCCGCTGGACGTGTCGGTGGTCGGGTACGACGACTCGCCGCTGATGACCGTCACGGAGCCGCCGCTGTCGACCGTACGGCAGCCGATCGACGCGCTGGGCCGCGCCGCCGTACAGCTGCTGACGGCGCAGATCGACGGCGGGGAAGTGGTCCGCGACGAGATTCTCTTCGAGCCGGAACTCGTCGTACGGGGGTCCACGGGGCCCGTTCGGGCGGGGTGAACCGACGCGTCGCCGAGGGTGCGGGAGTTCACACCCCCTACTGTCAATTTTTTTCAGATAACGCGCTGGATATTGCACTCGTTTGACCCCGGTGCTTGAGTGTGCGCCGTCACTCCGTACGCCTCGCTCACGCCCGGAGGGGTCCACCGATGTCATCCACGAGAAGCCGCCCCATCGCGCTCGCCTCCGCCGCCGTCGTGTCCCTGGCCGCGCTCACCGCCTGCGGCACCAGCAGCGACGGCACCGGGAGCGCGCCGGGCGGCAAGGTGACGCTCGCCGTCAACGGGCAGCCGCCCACCACGCAGGCGTTCGAGCGCAAGCTCTTCGACCGGCACGTGGCGCAGTTCGAGAAGACCCACCCGGACATCGACATCGTCCCGCACGAGGGCTTCATGGACCCGAAGACGTTCAACGCGAAGCTGGCCGGCGGCCAGTTGGAGGACGTCTTCTACGTCTATTTCACCGACACCCGCGGCCTGATCGAGAAGCACCAGGCGGCCGACCTCACCGGCCGCCTCAAGGGCATGCCGCACCGTGGCGATGTGCAGGACGCGTTGATGAAGGTGTTCCAGGACGCCGACGGCCGCCAGTACGGGCTGCCGACCGCCAACTACTCGATGGGCCTGCTCTATAACCGCACACTGTTCGCGAAGGCCGGACTCGACCCCGACAAGCCGCCGAGGACCTGGACGGAGGTCCGCGCCGCGGCCAAGAAGATCGCGGGGCTCGGTGACAACACCGTCGGCTACGCCGACTTCTCCAAGAACAACCAGGGCGGCTGGCACTTCACCGCCGGGCTGTACTCGCGCGGCGGCCGCATCGCCACCGAGCGGGACGGCAAGTGGAAAGCGGCGTTCAACTCGGCGGCGGGCAGGGCCACCCTCCGCGACCTGCACGCCATGCGCTGGCAGGACGGCTCGATGGGCAGCAGGCAACTGCTCCAGGCCGAGGACGCGCAGCGGATGATGGGCAGCGGCAAGCTCGGGATGTACCTCTCCGCCGCCGACAACATCACCGTCATCGCCAAGCAGTTCGGCGGCGCGTACCGGGACTACGGTCTCGCGCCCGTCCCCGACGCCAGGTCGACCCTGATCGGTGGCGAGGGCTACATGATCAACCCCAAGGCGTCGCCGGAGAAGATCGAGGCCGGCCTCAAGTGGCTCCAGTGGAAGTACCTCAACCCGGACCTCGTCGAGCAGAACGTCCGGGACAACGTCGCGTCCGGACTGCCCGTCGGGCTCCCCATGCCGCCCACCCCCGACATCTGGAAGGGCACCGTCCGCGAACGGGTGGAGCAGGCCAAGCGCAAGTACGCCAACGTCCCCGTCCGCAACTACCAGCCCTTCATGGACGCGGCGCCCCACGTTCCGGGCGTGGTCGAGCCACCGGAGGCCCAGCAGGTCTACGCGGTGCTCGACACCGTGATGCAGGCGGTGCTCACCAGAGAGGACGCCGATATCGACGCGCTTCTCGCCGCCGCCGAGAAGCGGGTCGACCAGATCTACAGCGCGCTGTGATGGCCACCGCGCCCTTGCTGGAGAAGCCGGCGCCCTCGCCGCCAACCCCTGCGGAGCGGCAGCGGCGCGCCGCCCGCCTCCGCCGCTCCGTCCACGAGCAGCTGACCGCGTACGGGTTCCTGTGCGCCGCAGTGGTCCTCTTCGCGCTGTTCTCGTGGTGGCCGATCATCCGCAATGTGCTGCTGAGCTTCCAGCACGTCAACTTCGCCACCGGCGGCACCTGGGCGGGCACCGCCAACTTCGAGAAGCTCCTCAGCGACCCGCTGCTGGCCACGGCCTGGCGCAACACCGCGCTGTTCACCGCGTACGCGCTGATTCTGGGTTTCTTCGTACCGTTCCTGACCGCGGTGCTGCTCAACGAGTTCCGGCACGCCCGCGCGTACTTCCGGATCCTGATCTATCTCCCGGTGATGCTGCCACCGGTGGTCGTGGCGCTGCTGTGGAAGTGGTTCTACGACCCGGGCCCCGGACTGTTCAACGAGGTCCTGCGCACCCTCCACCTGCCGGCCGCCGACTGGCTGGACTCCTCGTCGACCTCACTGATCTCCCTGGTGATCGTCTCCACCTGGGCCAACATGGGCACCGCCACCCTGATCTACCTGGCCGCGCTCCAGACCATTCCCGGCGAACTGTACGAGGCGGCGGAGCTGGACGGCGCGAACCTGTGGCAGCGGCTGCGCCACGTCACGATCCCGCAGACCCGGTTCGTGCTGCTGGTCCTCCTGCTCCTCCAGGTCGTCGCGACGATGCAGGTGTTCACCGAGCCGTATGTGATGACCGGCGGCGGGCCCGAGGACTCCACGGTCACGGTGATGTTCCTCATCTACCGCTACGCCTTCGTCTACAACGACTTCGGCACCGCGAGCGCGCTCAGCCTGCTGCTGCTCCTCGTCCTGGCCGCCTTCTCCGCCCTCTACCTGCGTGTCACACGCCACGCCAAGGAGGACTGATGGCCGCCTCGACCCGTACGCTGGTCCGCCCCGCCGTACTGCGCACCCGCAAGGGAAAGCTGGTCTACTGGTCGGTGCTGGCCGTGGCCCTGGCGCTGTTCACCGTCGCCTTCCTCGTACCGCTGTACTGGGCCGCGACAGGCGCGATGAAGTCCTCGGCCGAGCTGGCGCAGAGCCCGCCCACGTACGTCCCCGCGCACTGGCACCCGGAGAACTACGCCCGCGCCTGGCGCGAGATGGACCTGACCCGCTACTTCCTCAACACGGTGCTGCTGGCGGGCGGTGCCTGGCTGATCCAGCTCGCGGTGCAGGTACCGGCCGCGTACGCGCTGTCCAAGCTGCGGCCCCGGTTCGGGAACGTGGTGCTGGGGCTGATGCTGGTCACCCTGATGATGCCCGCCACCGCGCTGCTGGTGCCCGCCTACCTCACGGTCGTCGACGTCCCGCTCGTCAACCGCAACCTCGTCAACAGCCCGAGCGCGATCTGGCTGCCCGCCGCCGCCAACGCCTTCACCATCTACATCCTGAAGAACTTCTTCGACCGCGTCCCCGACGAGCTGCTGGACGCCGCGCGGATCGACGGCGCCGGCCCGCTCGGCACGATGTGGCGGATCGTGCTGCCGCTGTCCCGGCCGATCCTCGCCGTGGTGTCGATCCTGTCGGTCGTCGCCGCGTGGAAGGACTTCCTCTGGCCGCTGCTGGTGCTGCCGGACCCGGCGAAGCAGCCGCTGAGCGTCTTCCTCCAGCGCATCGCCCAGGACACCCCGCTCAACAGCCTGGTGGCGGGCCTGGTCATGGCCTCGCTGCCGCTGATCGCGCTGTTCCTGGTCTTCCAGCGGCAGATCGTCGCCGGGCTCGGCGCGGGCGGGCTCAAGGGCTGACGCCGCCGGTCCGGCCGCCTCGCCCACGCTCCGCCCGGCCGCTCCCCGTACCTTCCGCACGCCCCGTACGAAAGGACCTCTCCCTTGTCCCGCACGGACTGGTGGCGCACCGCGGCCATCTACCAGGTGTACGTTCGTTCCTTCGCCGACGCGAACGGTGACGGGACCGGTGATCTGGCCGGGGTCCGCGCCCGGCTGCCGTATCTGGCGGAGCTCGGCGTGGACGCCCTGTGGTTCACCCCATGGTACCTCTCGCCGCTCGCCGACGGGGGGTACGACGTCGCCGACTACCGCACCGTCGACCCGGCCTTCGGCACCCTCGCCGAGGCCGAGGCGCTGCTCGCCGAGGCGCGCGAGCTGGGCCTGCGCACCATCGTGGACATCGTGCCGAATCACGTCTCGGACCAGCACCCATGGTTCAAGGCGGCGCTCGCCGCCGGTCCCGGATCGCCGGAGCAGGAGCTGTTCCACTTCCGGCCGCCCTCCCCCGGGCCGCCGAACAACTGGGTGGGCGAGTTCGGCGGCGTGCCCTGGTCCCGCACCGGGAGCGGGCAGTGGTATTTGCACCTGTTCACTCCCGAGCAGCCGGACCTCAACTGGAACCACCCACAGGTGCGCCAGGAACACGAGGACGTGCTGCGCTTCTGGTTCGAGCGCGGCGCGGCGGGCGTGCGGATCGACTCCGCCGCGCTGCTCGCGAAGGCCGACGGACTGCCCGACATGCCCGGCGACGGCGGCCCGCATCCCTTCCACGACCGGCCGGAGCTGCACGGCATCTACCGCTCCTGGCGGCGCCTGGCCGAGGAGTACGGGGCCGTACTGATCGGTGAGATCTGGCTGCCGGACGCCGAGCGCTTCGCCCGCTATCTGCGCCCCGACGAGCTGCACACCGCCTTCAACTTCGACTTCCTGGCCCGCCCCTGGGAAGCGGCCGAGCTGCGCGCGTCCATCGATCTGACGCTGGCCGCGCACGCCCCCGTGGGCGCTCCCGCCACCTGGGTGCTGGCCAACCACGACGTGACCCGTACGGTCACCCGCTACGGCCGGGCCGAGGACACCGGATTCGCCTTCGAGCGCAAGCGCTTCGGCGTACCCACCGACCTCGCCCTGGGCACCCGCCGAGCGCGCGCCGCCGCGCTGCTCACGCTGGCCCTGCCCGGTTCCGTCTACCTGTACCAGGGCGAGGAGCTGGGCCTGCCGGAGGCGGAGATCCCGCGCGAGCTGATTCAGGACCCGATGCACGCCCGTTCCGGTGGGGTGGACCCGGGCCGGGACGGCTGCCGGGTTCCGCTGCCCTGGCGCGCCGAGGGCGAGAACGGCCCGAGCTGGCTGCCCCGCCCGGCGGACTGGAAGCGGTACGCGGCCGAACGGCAGGCCGCCGACCCGGATTCGATGCTCACGCTCTACCGGACCGCGCTGCGGCTGCGTCGTTCCTTCCGGGACGCGGGGCCGCTGCGCTGGCTGCGTACGGAGGAGCCGGAGGCACTGGCGTTCGCGCGGGCGATGCCGGACGGCGACCACGACGGTGGCACCTTCCTGTGTGTGGTCAACTTCGGGCCACAGGGCATGCCTCTTCCCGCCCACCGCGAACTTCTCCTCGTGAGCGGCCCCCTGACCCCTGAGGACGCGCTGCCGCAGGACACGGCGGTCTGGCTGCGGGCCTGAACCGGCACGGCAGCCGTCCTGTCCCCATCATCTCCCGCCTCCCTCCATCTCCCCATCCCCTCATCTCCCCACAGAAGGGAACATCATGAGCACAAGCGACCGCATCTTACGGCGCACCACATCACACAGGAGAGCCTGGCGGCCCGTACTGGCAGCCGTGCTCGGCACCGGACTGTTGCTGAGCGGCTGGCAGACCGCTTCCGCCGGAACCCCGGCGGGCGGCGGAAGCGCAGGCCCCCTCCCGGCCACCTTCAGCGGCGACGGGGCCGCCCGCGCGCACGACGGCGACCCCGGTACGTATGCGAAGGGCAGCGCCTCCCGCTGGATACGGGCCGACCTCGGCGCGACCCGCCGCCTGGACCGGGTCGAGCTCACCTTGCCCGGCGCCGCCCAGCGGGTCCAGCTTCAGGGATCCACCAACGGCCGTGACTTCGTGGATCTGTCCGACGCGCAGGTCCGCAAGGGCAAGGTCGCACTGCGCCTGGATGGCGCCCCCGTACGCTATGTACAGGTCGTCGGCGCACAGCGGGTCGGCGAACTCGCGCTGTACGGGGCGGCGTCGGGCGACACCACACCTCCTCCGGCACCAGGCGGCGTACGTCTGACCGGCGCGACGCTCGGCTGGGAGCGCACGGCCGGGGCCGTCGGCTACGACGTCTACGCCGACGGCCGGCTGCGCGCCGGACTGCCCGCGACGGCGACGCGTTGGCAGGACACCACGGCACCCGGCGGCACCGCGCGGAAGACCGTCTACACCGTGCGGGCCCGGGACGCGGCGGGCAACCAGTCGCCGGACAGCCGCACGGTCACCCGTACCGTCGCCGCGGGCAAGGGCTCCTCGCGCGCCGCCTTCGCTCCACCGGCGGCGAAGCCCCGGCCCACACCCCAGCGCGCCACGGCCGCCCCCGGCGCCACCATGCCGTACACCACCGTCGAGGCCGAGTCCGGCGCCGTCGGCGGGGGCGCTCAGGTGGTCGGCCCCAACCGCAAGATCGGCGACGTGGCGGGCGAGGCGTCGGGCCGTAAGGCCGTGACGCTGAAGCAGACCGGCCAGTACGTGGAAGTCACCACCCCGGTGGCGACCAACACCCTGGTCACCCGCTTCTCCATCCCGGACGCCCCGGGCGGCGGCGGCACGAACGCGACCCTGAACGTGTACGTGGACGGCGCGAAGGCGAAACCGCTGAACCTGACCTCCAAGTACGCCTGGCTGTACGGCCCCGAAGCGTCCCCGGTGAACGATCCGGGGGCGGGCCCGGCCCGGCACATCTACGACGAGGCGCACCTCGACCTCGGCCGCACCGTACCGGCGGGCAGCAGGATCCGGCTCCAGAAGGACGCCGACAACGCCTCTTCCTACGCCATCGACTTCGTCGACTTCGAGAAGGTCTCCGCAGCGCCGAACCCGGACCCGCAAGCATTCGTGCAGCCGACCGGCTTCGGTCACCAGGACGTACAGAACGCCCTGGACAGGGCCCGCATGGACACCACCGGCAAAATCCGGGGCGTCTATCTGCCGCCGGGCGACTACGAGACCTCCGGCAAATTCCAGGTGTACCTCAAGCCGGTGAAGGTGATCGGCGCCGGGCCGTGGTTCACCCGCTTCCACGCCCCCGCCGGCCAGCAGAACACCGATGTCGGCTTCCGCGCGGACAACGGCGCCAACGGCTCGACGTTCTCCGGTTTCGCGTACTTCGGCAATTACACCTCGCGCATCGACGGCCCCGGCAAGGTCTTCGATTTCCAGAACGTCTCCGGCATCACCATCGACAACATCTGGGCCGAGCACATGGTCTGCCTGTACTGGGGCGCCAACACCGACCGGATGACGATCAGGAACAACCGTATCCGCGACACCTTCGCCGACGGCCTGAACATGACCAACGGCTCCACCGACAACCTGGTGACCAACAACGAGGCCCGGTCCACCGGCGACGACTCCTTCGCCCTGTTCTCCGCGCTCGACGCGGGCGGCGGCGACCAGCGGAACAACGTCTACGAGAACCTCACCTCCAAGCTCACCTGGCGGGCCGCGGGCCTGGCCGTCTACGGCGGCCAGCTCAACACCTTCCGGAACATCCGCATCGCGGACACCCTGGTCTACTCCGGAGTGACCATCTCCTCCCTGGACTTCGGTTTCCCGATGAACGGCTTCGGCCCCGGCCTGACAACGTTCGACAACCTCCGCGTCGAGCGGGCCGGCGGCCATTTCTGGAACGGCCAGACCTTCCCGGGAATCTGGCTCTACTCCGCCTCCAAGCCCTTCCGGGCGATCCGGGTGAACGGCGCGCAGATCACCGACCCGACGTACCACGGCATCATGTTCCAGACGAACTACGCGGGCCAGCAGCCGCAGAACCGGATCGAGGACACGGAATTCACGGACGTGACCGTCACCGGTGCCAAGAAGAGCGGCGACGAGTACAACGCCAGGTCCGGCTTCGGCATCTGGGCCAACGACATGCCGGAACCGGGCCAGGGACCGGCCGCGGGCAAGGCAACCTTCCGCAGACTGACCCTGCGCGACAACGCGGAGAACATCCGCAACACGACGTCCACGTTCCAGATCAGCGTGGAGTGAGACAGCGGTGAGTTCAGGGCCGGGCCGCTGCCGGGGCGGCGGCCCGGCCGCATTATGCGTGACCGGCAGCTCACCCTCGTCTCCATCGCGACCGCTGCCGCCTACACCGTCTCCTCGTAGACCCTCACTTCCACCGGCTTGAACGCACTGATCGTTGCCCAAGCAGCTCGGCTGGTCACTTCCTCGGCCCAGTGGTCGAGATTCGTTCCCGAGTCATGAAAGAACCACGACGTGCGACTGCCCAGGGCGTGTAGAGCGGAAGGAAGTCCATAGTCGAGCTCGCAGTGAATCTGTATGTAGTGATCGTGATCGCCTTCGCGGTCGACGACCTCGAACTGCCGGGTCAGGTCCACCGTGAAAGCCGCCGGGCCGTCGAAGGAATACGTGCCGTGCTGGAACAGCAGGCCGTCGGCGTCGGGGGTGCTCGGCGTGTCAAAGCGGCGTCGGCCGAAGCGAATGTATGCGCGCCAGGCTTGTTCTGTGTCCAGGTCGACGAGCGCCTGCCGCTCTGCCCGCAATTCGGCGTTGAGCAGGCGCAGGGCCTCGTCCGGCAACGACCTTTTCGACATGCGGGGGCTTCCTTGTTTCTCCGAGCGGAGGTCAGAGTAGCGTCAGAAGCGGATCATCCCGTACGGCGCCGTCGGGCAGGCCTCCTGTCGGTCAGCCGCCGCTCCCCTCCAACCCGCCGCAGCAGCCGTCACACCTCCCAGGGACGAGACCGGTGCCCCGAACGTCACCCGGCGCAAGCCGACCGGCGTGTCCGAATGTGACAGTCAATCGTCATTGCGGCCACCGGTGGCGGCGGTGAGGATCAGTGCATGTCCGCTTCACATCGTGTCGTCATCGCCGTCTTCCCCGATGTCGACCTCCTCGATGTCACCGGCCCGGCCGAGGTCTTCGCGCTGGCCAACCGGGAGACCGGAGGCCGGGCCGGCTATGAGGTGCGCCTCGCCGGGCCGGTCGCCGGTGCGGTGCGTACGTCGGCGGGGGTGCAGCTGGTCGCCGACGTGGGCTTCGAGGACGTGCGCGGGCGGGTGGACACCCTGGTGGTTCCGGGCGCGGTCGACATGACCGAGGACGGGCCCGTCGCCCGTATCGATTCCGATGTCGTGGCGTGGGTGCAGCAGACGGCCCCGCACGCACGGCGGATCGCGTCGGTGTGTGTCGGCGCGCATGTGCTGGCCGCGGCCGGACTGCTGGACGGGAAGACGGCGACCACCCACTGGTCGACCGCCGCCCAGCTCGCCGCCGACCACCCGGACGTCGTGGTCGACGCGGACCCGATCTTCGTCCGTTCCGGCTGCGGACGGCTGTGGACCGGGGCCGGGATCAGCGCCTGCCTGGACCTCGCGCTGGCTCTGGTGGCCGAGGACCTGGGCGAGCAGACGGCCCTGGCGGTGGCCCGGCAGCTGGTGATGTACCTCAAGCGGCAGGGCGGCCAGAGCCAGTTCTCCGTACCGCTCAGCCGCCCGGCCGCCGAGCGCCGCGACATCGACGAGCTGCGTCTGTGGATCGCCGACCACCTCGACGAGGACCTGTCCGCGCCGGCACTGGCGGCCCGTATGTGCCTCAGCGAACGGCACTTCGCCCGCGTCTTCAAACAGGAGACCGGCAGCAGTCCCGGCGCCTACGTCGAAGCGGCCCGGGTCGAGATGGCCCGTCGTCTGCTGGAGACCACCGACTGCCCGCTCGACCAGGTCGCGGCCACGGCCGGACTCGGCTCGGCGGAAACCTTGCACCGGGCCTTCAGGCGCCAGCTCGCCACCACCCCGGCGGCCTACCGCCGCCGTTTCCGGGCTCACCCGGCCTGAAGTGCCGTTCCTGAATCGGCCTACTTCCTGGTGCCTGCCTACTTCCCGGCACCTGCATGTTCCTCAGCTGTTCCTCCCCCTCCGAAAGGTTCTCCGATGACCGGCATCGCCCCGTCGCCGTCCACGCCCCTGCGCACCGTGATCGGGCTGGACAACCAGCCCCCTCGGCTGAGCGAGTCCGCCCTGCTCATGATCGACTTCCAGAACACCTACCGCACCGGCGTCATGACCCTGGACGGCGCCGAACCGGCCCTCACGGCCGCCGCCCGCCTGCTGGAACGTGCCCGCGCCGCGGGTGTCCCCGTGGTGCACGTCGTCAACGACGGCGGCGAGAACACGCCGTACGACATCCGTGCCCACATCGGTGCCATCAGCGACGCGGTGGCCCCGGTCGACGGTGAACCCGTCGTGGTCAAGCAGTTCCCCGACGCGTTCCACGCCACGGAGTTGGAGAAGACCTTGAGCGGTCTGGGCGTCGGGCCGGGCAGCGGCCGGGATCTCGTGCTGGCCGGGTTCATGACACACATGTGCGTGACCTTCACCGCGCAGGGCGCCTTCCGCCTCGGCTACCGGCCCACCGTCGTCGCCGAAGCCACCGCCACCCGCGCCCTCGCCGCTCCCGACGGCACGGTCCTGACCGCGGCCGCCCTCCAGACCGCCGCCCTGACCACCGTCACGGACCTGTTCGGTCTCGTCGTCCCGACCGTCGGCAGCCTCCGCGACTGACGGGGTGGTCCGGAAGTCGATGGTGATCGGCAGCGCCGCGATGCCGATCACCGCGCCCCGAGCCCAGGTGGCCGCCGTGGACGGGCCGAGACTTCGGGCGCATGGCGTCGGGCGGCCGACGGCCGGTGGGTACGGCCTCCGCGCCCCGGTCCGACGCACCGTCCCGTATCGCACGGCCCCCTATCACGCCGCCCGTGTCTCACTCCACCCCCGCCACTCCCGTCCCCACGTCCATGCCCTCCGTGTCCCCGAGCCGTTCCAGCAGCTCACGCAGCTGCCGCGTCTCCTCGTCCGGCAACGGCAGCAGTGGCGGCCGCGGCCACCCGACCCCCCGGCCCTGGATCTCCAGGCCGGCCTTGACGGCCCGGGGCAGCCCATGGCCGACGATGAACCGTAGGAACGGCAGGAGCTCCGCCAGGACCGCGTCCGCCCGTTCCTCGTCCCCGCGCGTCGCCGCGGCGTACAGCTCGGTGCACCACCGGGGGACGAGGCACGGCGCCGCGGTGCACCAGCCGACGGCGCCGGAGCGGAAGGCTTCGAGTGCGACCGGATTGCTCCCGTTGTAGACCGACAGCGTCCCGTCGGACAGGTCGCGGAGGGCCCGGAAGCGGGCGACGTCGCCGGAGCTCTCCTTGACCATGGTGAGGTTCGGGATCTTGCGCGCGAGCGCGACCACCTTTTCCGGCCGGAGGTCGACTCCGGTGGTGCCCGGGTTGTTGTAGAGCATCACCGGGAGGCCGGTCGCCGCCGCGACCGTGGCGAAGTGCTGTTCGAGTTCCGCTTCGGTCAGTTTCCAGTACGTCTGCGCCAGCACCATGAGCGCGGTGGCTCCGTGGCGGGCGGCCACGCGGGCGCGGCGTACCGTTTCCGCGGTGCTCCAGTGCGAGACGCCGACCAGGGTGGGCAGCCGTCCGGCGACGGTGTGGAGGGTGGTCTCGCAGACGGCGTCCCACTCGCCCTCCGTGAGGTACGCGCTTTCGCCGGCGCTGCCCAGCGGAGCGATGGCGTGGCTGTCGGCGTCGACCAGTTCGCCGACGAGCCGGCGCAACGCGGCCAGGTCGACCTCGCCGGTGTCCGTGGCGAAGGGGGTGACGGGGTAGGAGATGATGCCGCGTAACGGTATCGGCGCCGTTGTCATCAGAGGTTCACCTTGCCCGTGATGCAGTCGGGGTGGTTGCGGAGTGCCTTGCGCGCGTAGTAGGCGAAGTTCGCCTGGTTGCGCCGGTCCGTGGAGGTCCAGTCATGGGCCTCGCGGGCGAGGGCCGGGTCCAGCGGCCGGATGGTGCCCGCCGCCATGGCGAGCAGTTGGAGGCGGGCCGCGCGCTCGATGAGCAGCGCGAGGTTGCAGGCTTCCTCGACGGTGGCGCCGGTGACGAGCTGGCCGTGGTGGGCCAGGAGGATGGCGCGCTTGTCGCCGAGGGCGGCGGAGATGATCTCGCCTTCCTCGTTGCCCACCGGTACGCCCGGCCACTCCTTGAGGAAGGCGCAGTCGTCGTACAGCGGTGTGGTGTCCACCTGGGAGACCACGAGGGGCACTTCGAGCATCGCGAGGGCGGCCGTGTGCAGGGCGTGCGTGTGGATGATGCAGTGGACGTCAGGACGGGCCCGGTAGATCCAGGTGTGGAACCGGTTCGCGGGGTTGGGCATGCCCTCCCCTTCCAGCACCTGTAGGTCCTCGTCCACCAGCAGGAGGTTGTCCTCGGTGATCTCGTCGAAGCCGAGGCCCAGGCGCTGGGTGTAGTAGGTGCCCGGCTGCTGTCCGCGGGCGCTGATCTGTCCGGCGAGACCGGAGTCGTGCCCGCCGTCGTAGGCGATGCGGCACGTCAGGGCCAGCTTCTGCCGGGTGGTCAGGTCCGAGTCCGCGAAATGCTCGTCCATCTGCCGCTCGGCGCGGTCGATGAGTACGTTCTTCGGGTCGTGCAGGGTGTTCGCCACTTCTGCTCCCGTTCCGGGGCGCCGGTCCGCGCCGGCGGCCCCGTCTTCCGGTGCCGCTCGTCCCGTGCGACACTGCGAGGAAACTTGGTTCACCGTAGGACACCGTGTGTCATGCCACAAGGTGTTGCTCGCACCGGGGCGCGCGTGGCGGAAAGCGGTCGGTGACCGGGCAACAAGGGTTCACGGACGTGGTCGGTGACCGGGCAACCAGGGTGCGCGGACGTGGTCGGTGATCGGTGATCGGGGGAAGCGGCCGGTGTTCAATCGGGTGCGGCAACTGCGCAAGGAGCGGCTGATGACGCTGGAGGCGCTCGCCGAGCGCTCCGGCGTCACGAAGAGCTATCTCTCCAAGGTCGAACGCGGTCGGAGCGTCCCCTCGATCGCCGTCGGCGCCTCGCTGGCCAGGGCCCTGGACGTCCCGCTGGACCAGTTGTTCACCGATACGCAGGAGCTGACCGAGGTCACCGTCACCCGGGCCGGGGACCGGCGGCCGCTCACCTCCGAGGACGAGCCCGGGACCCGTTACGAGGGCATAGCGCTCCGGGCCGGCGCCAAGAAGATGACCCCGTTCATGCTGTATCCCCCGCACGACACCGGCCCGGTGCCCTTCCGGGACCATCCGGGCGAGGAATTCCTCTTCGTCCATCAAGGGCGGGCCGAACTGCTCTTCCCCTCCCGGACCATCACGCTCGGGCCGGGCGATTCCGCGTACTTCAAGGCGACCGCGCCGCACAAGGTCCGCTCCTTGGGTGCGGAGCGCGCCGCCGTACTGCTCCTGGTGTGTGACGACCTGGACGGGGCGGAGCCGCCCCACCCGCGGCTGCCCTGAACGGGCGGGCCGGCTCCGCGCGGTCTCCCGGCCGTCGGCCGGCCGCGCTCAGGAGGCGGCCAGCGGCACCGTGATCTCCTTCAGCCAGGCGCGGCGGGCGAAGTCGCGGGCCTTGATGACGACCGCGTCGTGGCGCACCTCGACCTGGAGGCCCTGGTTGAAGGTGCCGCCGACGGAGACTTCGCCGCCCTTGCCGTCGTCCCGGTAACCGGTCTGGATCGCACCGGTGTTGACCACCGTGAACCCGCTGAGATTCGCGGTGCCGGGCACCACGCGGCGCACCACCCAGTCGGAGAGTTCCAGGTCCCAGTGGGTGTGGCCGCAGAAGAGGAACACGTCGGGGTGGCGGCCGAGCAGGCCCAGCAGGCGGTCGGCCTGGAGGTAGTCGCTCGCGTAGAGCTTGTTGCGGGTGCCGGAGACCGTGTTGGGCAGGGGGTGGTGGGTGATCACCATGACCGGCCGGCGGCGGCGCGACCAGTACCAGAGCCGGTTCTCCAGCCACGCGAACTGCGCCTCGCTGATCCAGACCTCGTCCCAGAGCTTGGGGTCGTGGTAGTGCATGTACCGCTCGGTGCCGAGGGTCAGTACGGGGACGCCGCCGAAGGAGGTCTCCGCGTGGACCGTGTTGCGCCGGGCGAAGCGGTGGAAGCTGCGGAAGAGGGAGTCCTCGGTGGTGTCGTTGGGCCAGGTGTCCTGCGACAGGGTGCCGGGATCGCGCCACTTCGGTACGTAGAACTCGTGGTTGCCGATGGCCCAGGCGATGTCGCGCGGGTGGGGGTGGCGCTCCAGTTCGGCGCCGACCTGCGCGTACTCGGCGTCGTAGCCGCGCGGCGTGATGTCGCCCGCGACGGCGAGGCCCGCGCTGCGCGGATTGACGGCCGCCATGTCGTCCAGGGCCCGGCCGAAGTCGCGCAGGTCCCCTTGGATGTCGCTGATGACGTTGAACCGTACGGGCTGACGGCCGGGCCACCGTCCGAGGGGCCCCGGGGCGGTGGCGTGGGCCTGCGGGGCACCGGCGGCGACCGCCAGTGCGGCGCCTCCACCGGCGGTGAGAAGGGATCTGCGGTCCATGTGCGGCTCCGTGTCCGTGCGACGTGCGGCATGCGGCATGCGGCATGCGGCATGGGAATGAGGCCATGCCGTTGGTGAAGATCACGGAGCTGGGTGCATCACGGCGAACGCTCGGGGGTCGGGTACGTGAGCAGGGCATGAACAAGGGCGCGGGCCGATCCGCGCCTTACGAGCAGTCCTCAGGGCCGCCCTCAAGGCCTTCTGCCGAGCCGTCCTCCGGGCCGCCCGCAGGGCCGTTTGCCGAGCCGTCCTCAGGGCTCAGGGCCGTCCCCCGATCCGCCCGCGCTCCGGTCCGACTCCCCCATGTTCCGTACCGGTTCCCCCGTGTTCCGTACCGGCTCCCCAGCGCTCCCCTCCGCTTCCTCCGTGCTCCCCTTCCGTACGCCCGTACTCCCTTCGGCCTCTCCCCTGCCGCCCACCGGTTCCGGAGCAGGAGCCAGGACCAGTGGCAGATACACCTCATCGACGATCTCGATGACGGTCTCGTCCTCGACGGGGGCCCCGAACAGCAGGAATTCGTTGCGCAGCAGATCGGTGGCGACGGTGGCCCGCCGGGAGCCGAGCACCCAGGGCTGCACCTCGCCGCGCTCGACGGCGCGTTGCAGGATGCCCCGGATGCCCACCGGCCCCACCGTGTGGACCCGTTCGCGGATCAGCCGGGCGAACTCGGGGTCGCGGGTCATCTCCCCGAGCAGGCCGCGCAGGATGCCTCCGATCGGCGTGGCCATCTTCGCCGACATCAGCCGCAGCAGGGCGATCACATCGCCGCGCAGCGTGCCGGTGTCGGGCAGGTCCAGCTCGGAGAAGCCGCGCACTTTGCAGGCGTCCAGCACGAGTTCGGCGCGGCCGGTCCAGCGGCGGTAGAGGGCGGCCTTGCTCGTACGGGCGCGGGCCGCGACGCGCTCCATGGTCAGCGCGGCGTAGCCCACCTCCGTCAGCTCCTCCAGCGCCGCGGTCAGGATCGCGTTCTCCAGCTCCTCGCCGCGGCGCCGGGGCCCTTTGCGGTGGTCGGCGGCGGGTGGGGCGGTCCGGTCGGCGTGCGGTGACAGCGTGACTCCTCGAAGTTTACCGAGAGGACGTTGCGTTCTCTAAGTGCGCAGTCTAGCCTCCAAGTTAGAGAACTCACCGTTCCTTAAAGCGAGTGTCAAAGACTTCGAGGGGACCGATGACCGAGACCTCCAGCACCCTCCCCGCCCAGGACGCCCCCGCCTTCCCCAGCGACCGCACTTGCCCGTACGGGCTGCCCGGGACGTACGCCCGGTTACGCGACAGCCAGGACGCGCTGCGCCCGGTGACCCTGTACGACGGCCGCACCGCCTGGGTCGTCACCAAGCACGAGGCCGCGCGCCAACTGCTCGCCGACCCGCGGCTCTCCTCGGACCGCACCCACCCCGACTTTCCGCTCACCTCCCCGCGCCTGGCGGGCCTGCGCGGCCGCCGGCCCGCCTTCATCAGCATGGATCCGCCCGAGCACGGGGCCCGCCGCCGGATGACGATCAGCGAGTTCACCGTCAAGCGCATCAAGGGCATGCGGCCGGACATCGAGCGGATCGTGCACGGCTTCCTCGACGAGATGCTCGCCGCGGGCCCGCCCGCCGACCTGGTGAGCCGGTTCGCGCTGCCGGTGCCCTCCATGGTGATCTGCCAACTGCTCGGCGTGCCCTACGCCGACCACGACTTCTTCCAGGACGCCAGCCGGCGCCTGGTGCAGTCGACGGACGCGGCGGAAGCCACCGGCGCGCGCGACGACCTGGAGCGCTATCTGGACGGGCTGATCACCACCCTGGAGTCCGAGCCCGGGCCCGGACTCCTCGGGGCGCTGGTCACCCGGCAGCTCGCGGACGGCGCCATCGACCGCGACGAGCTGATCTCGAACGCACTGCTGCTGCTCGTCGCCGGTCACGAGACGACCGCGTCCATGACCTCCCTCAGCGTCATCACCCTGCTCGAACACCCCGAGCAGCACGCCGCCCTGCGCGCCGATCCGGCGCTGATCCCGGGCGCGGTCGAAGAGTTGCTGCGCTACCTCGCCATCGCCGATGTGGCGGGCGCCCGCCGTGCCACCGCCGACATCGAGATCGACGGGCAGCTCATCCGGGCCGGCGACGGCGTGATCGTCGTCCACTCCATCGCGAACCGCGACGCCGGGGTGTTCGAGGACCCGGACACCTTCGACATCCACCGTTCGGCCCGCCACCACCTCTCCTTCGGCTACGGCGTCCACCAGTGCCTCGGCCAGAACCTGGCCCGCCTCGAACTGGAGATCATCCTGACCGCGCTGTTCGAGCGCATTCCCACCCTGCGGCTGGCCACACCGGTCGAGCGGCTGACCCTGCGGCCGGGCAGCACCATCCAGGGCGTCAACGAACTCCCCGTCACCTGGTGAGCGGGGCGAAGGGAGCGACCATGCACGTGACCGCCGACCGGGACGTGTGCGTCGGCGCCGGGATGTGCGCGCTGACCGCGCCCGGCGTCTTCGACCAGGACGACGACGGGCTCGTCACCGTCCTGGCCTCCGACATCGAGGAGGGGAGCCGGGACGCCGTGCGCGAGGCCGGCATGCTGTGCCCGTCCGGAGCCCTTCGCGTCACGGAGTAGAACGGCACGGAAGGCACGGCCGAAGCCGGGCCGGGGCCGTACGCGAGGATCCCGCACGGGAGACCGCGTACGGGCGCGGCCCCGGCGGCCGTCGTGCGATCATCTCTGCTCACCCGTCCGTCCCTCTCGGGTCAGCGCTGCGGAACGGTACCGGTGTCCTTGATCAGCTCCCAGGTGTCCACGGCGAAGTCGAGGGTCATGCCGTGCCGCTCGTACAGCGCCGGCGCGCCACTGCTGTTGTCGGTGTCGACGCCGAGGCCGATGCGGTGGCGGCCGAGCGCCGCGTAGTGGCCGAAGGCGTGGCGCAGGAGGTGACTGCCGAGGCCGTTGCCGCGGGCCTCGCTCAGTACGCCGAGGGAGCTTATCCAGGCCATCGAGGCGCGGGCGTTGTGACTGCGCAGCGCCCCGGCGTCGCCGAGGCCGCGTACGTGGGCGATCCATATCAGCGACCAGTCGGCGCGCTCGGCGTCGATGTCGTCCAGCCACTGTTCGTACGTCCGCGGCTGGAAGTCGAAGTGGTCGGCGAAGGACGCCTGGAGCAGTGCGTGGGCGCTCCGCCGGTCCGGCTCGGTCAGGCAGGAGCGCAGCGTCACGCCGGGCAGCGGCGGCGGGAGCCGGTCGGTGGCGGCCGACAGGGGTCGGTGCAGCACGTGGTAACGGCGCACCGTACGCCAGCCTCGCGCGCGCAGCGCGTTCAGGTCCATGGTCGGGGCGGCGTTGAGGTGGAGGTGAACCACCGCGCGCGAGGCTCCGTTGGCGGCCGCCCGTTCCGCGGCCCGCGCCTCCATCAGGTCGTACAGATGCAGAGCGCCGGGCAGCCGGCCGGGCAGGGTGTAGTGGTCCATGTCGATCCGCTCACCGCCGGACTCGTCCCAGAGCAGGCCGAAAGCGATCAGCCGGGCCCCCTCGAACAGCAGCCAGGAGTCCTTCTCCAGGTCCGCCTCGGGGTGCTTCAGCTCCGCCTGCACTTCGGTCAGGTCGGTGTCGGCACGTCCGATTTCCCACCTGTCGATCTCGTTGAGCAGCGCGCACACCGCCGTCGCGTCGTCGAGCGTCGCCGGCCGTACGGTCAGACCGGGCGGCGGAGTGCGGGGTGCGGTCGCGGTCATGCGACCACTGTCCGGGGGCCGGGTCCGGCCCGCAACTGACTTTCCTGGTACGGGAGTTGTTCATCGGTGGTATGGAAGTGGCCGTCCGCCGGGCGTCACGCCGCGCTGCGCGTGCTCGCCCCGGAAGCGCCCGGCAGGGAAAGGTGGGGCCATGACGTCATCACGATCGTTCCTTTCCCGCCGTGCGGTCCTGGGGCTGGCGGCGGCGCTCGCGCCGTTGGCCGGATGCGCGAAGGGGCGGGCGCCGGAATCCGCGCCGCCCAGCCGTTCGCCCGCCCCGACGCCTCCGTCCGCTTCCACTGCGGGCGACCGCCACCGGCGCCTGGCCGAGTTGGAGCGGAAGTACGACGCACGGCTCGGGGTGTACGCCCTCGCCACCGGTACGGGTGCCACCGTCGCCCACCGGGCGGACGAACGGTTCGCGTTCTGCTCGACGTTCAAGGGGCTGGCGGCAGCGGCGGTTCTGCACCGCCACCCACTGTCGCACCTGGACACGATCGTCACGTACACCGAAGCGGATTTGATGAAACACGCCCCCATCACAAGGAAACACGTGACCTCGGGCATGACGGTCGGCCAGGTCTGTGACGCGGCGATTCGCTTCAGTGACGGTACGGCGGGCAATCTGCTGTTACGTGAAATCGGCGGACCGGGACAGCTGACGGCGTTCACCCGGAGCCTCGGCGACACGGTCACCCGGATGGACCGGACCGAGCCGGCGATCACGGAAGCCACCCCCGGGGATCCGCGCGACACCTCCTCCCCCCGGGCCTTCGGCACGGATTACCAGAAGGTCGTGCTGGGGAATGTCCTGGCGGCCGACAAGCGCGCTTTTCTCCGCGATCTCCTGGAGCGCAACGAAACCGGCGCCCGGCGCATCCGCGCCGCCGTTCCGCGCGGATGGACCGTGGCCGACAAGACCGGCACCGGAGACTACGGAACGCTCAACGACATCGCCGTCGTGTGGCCCGCCAAGTCCGCGCCGCCGCTGCTCATCTCCATCATGTCGAGCAAATCGGCCGAGGACGCCGCTTACGATCAGGCGCTCATCGCCGAGGCCGCCGAATATGTGGTGCATACGCTCCACTAGACGTGGAAGCGGGTCGTTTCCGCCAGTTCGGCCCGGGGGACGGTGATGTTGTTGATGGGCGCGGCGGAGTCCGCGAAGCCGAAGGAGACACCGAAGAGGATTTTCCTGTCGCTGACGATGCCCAGCGATTCCCGGATGGTGTCCGCGTAGAAGCTCAGGAGCCCTTGGGGGCAGCTGGCGATACCGTAAGCGGTCAGGGCCAGCAGGAGCGTCTGCCCGTACATACCGACGTCGGCGGCCATGCGCTCTTCCGCGTTGGGCGGCAGGAACAGCAGCGCCACATGCGGTGCGCCATAGAAATTCAGGCTCTCGGCGTTGAACGCCGCGCGCCGCTCGTGGTCCTCGCGGCCGATCCCCAGGGCGCCGTACATCGCGGCGCCCGCCGCGTGGCGCCGCTGCGCGTACGTACCGGTGTAGAGATCGTCGCGGTAAGGGAAGTCCAGCGTCATGCGCTGGTCCGTGTGCGCGGCGATCAGGTCCTTGCTCAGGCGGTCCCTGGCCGCCCCGCTGACCACCTCCACGTGCCAGGGCTGGGTGTTGGAGTTGGAAGGAGCCGCGCCGGCCAGGGAGAAGACGGCCCGGAGGGTGTCTTCCGGCACGGGGTCCGGCTTGAACGCGCGGGTCGCGCGGCGACCGCGTATCAGCTGCTCGGCGTAGTCGGGGAAATGCGGGGCAGTGGTGGCAGGCACGGCTGTCTCCATTCGCGTGGGGAACGGGCGGGAAAGCGGTGGGAGGGCGACGGGAACTACCGCTCCAGGTAGGAGTCGATGAGGCGGTCCGCCGCTTCCTTCAGTGCGGTGGCGGATTTCTCCGCCTCGTAGATCTGGGTGGTGACGCTGGCGCCCTCCACCAGCATTTGCAGCATGTAGGCCAGGGTGCGGTGGTCGCGTACGGGGAGCCGGGAGACCAGCTCGGCCAGCAGTTCCAGATACTCGGCCTTCAGTTCGTCGACGGCCACACGCACCGGATGGTCACGGTCGGGGAACTCGACGGACGCGTTCACCAGTGCGCAGCCCCGGTATCCGGGCGCGCTGATCTGCTCCGCTATTTCGGCGATGACGTGCCGGAGCTGCCCCAGCGGATCGTCCGGACAGGCGGCGCGCGCGGCTTCCAGCCAGCGGCGCGGAGGTACCGCCTTCGCTTTCACATAGGCCAGCGCGAGGCCGTCCTTGGACTCGAAGTTGCGGTAGATGCTCGGCTTTCCGACGCCCGAGCGTTCCGCGATCTCGGCCACGCCCGCCGAGCGGATGCCTTCCCGGTAGAAGAGGTCGCACGCGGTCTCCCACACGCGCTGCCCGGCCGGCGAGTGCCGCGGTTGCCCGTCCGCCATCAGAACTCCTCAGAAATGACCGCCGCGGGCCGCCGGTTCCGGAAACGGAGGTGACGCCCACGCACGCGTACCGATCGGTACGCGTGTGACAGTACCGATCGGTACGCGGAGCGTCAAACTCAGGAAGTGGCGGTGAGCCGGGTGAGATCCACGGAATCCGCACCCTGGTCCGGTGCGGGAAGGAAGAGGCAGGCGGCGGCCACGGCTGCCAGTGCGGCGACAAGGCAGACCGTTCCCGTACGGCCCCGGGCCCAGCGGGCCTTGAAACGTACGGGGTCCTCCACCAGCACCTTGGACAGGAAACCAGCCGCGAGGGAGAGGGGGACCAGAACCGCCGTACGGCCCCAGCCGCCGAACCCGAGGAATTGCTCGGAGAGCAGCAAATAGATCGGCCAGTGCCAGAGATAGAGGCTGTAGGAGATGCCGCCCAGCCATCGCAGGGGCCGGCTGCCCAGGAGACGGCCGACCAGGCTGGACGGGGTGTGCGCGAGAAGAGCGATGAGGAGGGCGGCGGCCAGGGCGTGGAGGAAGAGGCCGCCCCTGAAGAGAAAGGGTGAACCGGGGCCGTCGGTGAGGAACCAGTAGGCCCCGAGGCCGCACACCAGGACGGCGCAGAGGCCGCCGACCAGGCGGCCGGGCACCCTGGCCAGCAGGCGGCGGGCCGGGACGGTGGCCATCAGGGCGCCCAGCAACAGCGAAAAGGCGCGGGTGTCGGTGCCTTCGTACACGCGCGTGGTGTCCGGACCGTGCGCGAGCGCGATCATGACCGTAAGGGATATGACGGCACCGGCGGCGGCGATCACGGGCACGAGTCGGCGCGTGGTCCGCCCCCGGGCGAGCAGGGCGACCACCACCGGCCAGACGACGTAGAACTGCCACTCGACACCGATGCTCCACAGGTGGCTGAAGACGCGGGTGTCGGCGTCGTTCCAGTAGCCGACCTGCTCGCTGACGAAGTGCCAGTTCGTCGCCTGGAGCGCGGCCCACGGGCCGTCCTCCAGGGCGAAGCCGAGCAGGTACGGCGGCCCCGCGGCCCCTACCAGGAGCAGCGTCCCGACGATCATCACCGTCAGCGCGGGCAGCAGGCGGCGGGCCCGGCGTTCCCAGAAGGCGGCGAGATCGATACCGCCCCGGCGGTCCGCGGCTTCCTTAAGCAGCAGGCCGGTGATCAGGAAGCCGGACAGGACGAAGAACAGGTCGACGCCGAGGAAGCCGCCGCCGAAGTGTCCGGCGTGGAAGAACAGGACGCCGAGGACGGCCAGACCGCGCAGGCCGTCCAGGGGTGCGATGTGCCCGGCCGTCGCGCGCGGGCGGCCGCGTCGGCCGGCGCGGTGGGAGGTCGGCGTGGTCGTGGGCGTGGTCGTCGGCATGTACGGGTCCTCGGGGCAGCAGGGCGGCAGGAGCGTGGGAGGCGGCGACCGAGGGCGCTGCTCCGGCTGCCGGAGCGGCGCCCTCGACGCGTTGGCGGGCGATGCGGCCCGCTCACCGCCGTCGTTCCCGGTGCACCTCCGTACGTACGGAGGCAGCGCCCGGGTGACGGCGTACGGACATCAGCCGCACTTGAGCTGGCCGTAGACCTTGGAACCGGTCCAGGCGCCCTTGGCCCACTTCTCCGGGGACGCGGGCGTGAAGGAGTAGTGCCGGCTCAACTGGCCCCCGAACCAGTTGGCGAACGCCGCGGCCCCCTGCTGACAGGTGTGGATGCCGTCCTGGCTGCGCTGGGCCTTGGCCGCGGCACTGTCGGTGCCCCACAGACCGGCGGCGTCGAAGAAGCGGACCCGGCCCGCGTTCTTGGCCGCGGCGTCCTCGGCCGCCTTCGGCGCGGACTTGATGGCGGCCTCGTGGCTCTTGTAGAAGTCGTCGATCTTGAAGGGCGGCGCGGAGACGAGGACGAGTTCGGCGCCGGCGTCCTTCGCGGCCTTGGCGAGGTGCTCGTACGAGCTGGTCTGCTGGGCGGTGGTGCCCCAGTCGTAGGTGGTGACCTGATAGGCGATGACGTCCGGGTGGAAGGTCTTGACCGCGTTGGCCAGTTCCTTGTAGGTGTCCTCGGCGAACTGGGCGGTCGGGCCTTCTCCCTTGACGACCGTACCGCCGCCCGCGGAAGCGATGGACTTGAATTCCGCGCCGCCCGCCTTGACGGCGGCTTCCAGGGCGGGCGCTTCGGCCTCGGCGATCGAGTCGCCCATCCAGAGCAGCTTCGAGAGCTGCTTTCCGCCGTTCTTGCCCGCGGCCGGGGCGGACGCGGCGGAGTCGGCGCTGTCGCCGTCGCCGGACGCCGAGTTGCCGCAGCCGGTGAGGGCCACGAGCGATACCCCCGCGATCAGGAGGGCCCCGGCGGCCAGTGCGGGACGCCCGCGCCGTCCGGGACGGCGCGGGGAAGTGGCGGGGGCGGGGAACGCCTGGGCTGACGACGGGCTGTCCGTGCTGTGCTTGCTGTGCATGTTTTCGAGGTAAGCACGGTGCACGGACCGTGCGGAGGCCTGTCATCTTCCGGTCACATACCGCGGAAAACGCCGTCATAAGGCGGTCACGGCGCGGCGGAATTCCGGCTCGGACGGCCCGTCCGAAGCGCGTCGGACCCGCTGTCCGCGCTTGGTCAGGTCTCCGTGCCGGAGCACCTCCGCGCGGGGTCCCGATGGCGGTCCGCCGCCGACGAGGTCATGGCCTACGGCACCCGTGGCCGCATCCGGTGGTGACACGGCTCGACAGGTCGTCGGCCAGGCCGAGTGTGGGGGGCGCCATGATGCGGACGGCGGCGTCGCCGTGGACCGCCTTCGCTGCGCCGTGGATGTGCGGATCGTTCCCGGCCACGCTTCCCCCTGAGCGACGTGGTTGCTCAGATCGCCCCCAGCGCGGTCATCATGCCGAGCCCGTCCGAGGTGACCCAGTACTCCGCGAAACGGCCGTCGGCGACGCGGAAGATGTCCTGGCCCGCGAAGGAGACGCGGGTGCCGGGCTCGGCGGTGGCGCCGGGGATGCCGCCACGGTACGCGCCGTGGAAGGTCCAGCGCGCGGCCACCAGGCCGTCGCCGATGACCGGTCCGACGTCGAGGGTGTTGCGGATGTCGGTGAAGTACTCGTGCGACCGGCGGATCTGGTCGGCAGCCCCCTCGGGCCCGTGCACGTCCATGGTGGGCCAGTGGCCCAAGAAGTCGGGCGTGAGGATCTCCTCGGCCACGGCGAAGTCGCCGTGCCACAGGTCGAAGAGCCAGCGGCGGTAGAGCGAGTCGATGACGTTCATGGCGCCATTTTGTGTACGCGTACGCAACAGGTCAACCACCGGCACCCGGGCGCGCCGCGCAACGGTGCGGCAGCGTCGCCGTCAGCGCGGTCACCAGCCTGGCCAGGTCGTCGGCGAAGTGGTCGCGGCGGTCCGGGGACAGCCAGTACGGGCGCAGCGCGGCCACCGTGGGATACCGGTCGGCGTCGGCCTCGGCGGGCATGCTGTCCTGATACGGAGAGCGGCCCTCGGGGCGCGCGGCGTGCTGGGCGAGGCCGCCGAGGAGGAAGTTCCAGACGATCCGGTTGGCCGTGGCCGCCTCCTCCGGCGACAGGCCGCAGGCCTGCCAGGCCGCGTAGATCTCCTCCAGCAGCCACAGGGCCGACGGAGCCATCAGGTCGCCGCGGGCCAGTACGTCCACGATCCAGGGCCGGGCCGCCAGCTCGTCGCGCTGCCAGGTCAGCAGCGCCAGGAGGCGGGCCCGGGGCTCGTCGGGCAGGGTGGGCCGGGGCAGGTCGGTCACGATGCGGTCCAGGAGCAGCACCAGCAGTTCGTCCTTGTCCCGTACGTGCCGGTAGATGCTCATCGGGGAGCTGCCCAGGGCCTCGGCGACCCGGCGCATGGTCAGCGCCGCGCTGCCTTCCCCGGTGACGATGTCGAGGGCCGCTTCGATGATCCGGTCGCGGGAGAGGCGGGCCGGTCGCCCCCGGCGCGCCGGCCCCCGCCCGGTGGTCGTGCTCCGTTCCGTGCCTGCTGTGCTGTGGTCACTCACGGGAGCAGTCTGGCATTGGGGGACGGCGGGGGCGGTTCGCGAGGGTATGGCTTACGGGGCGGAGGCGGGCGACGTCCGTGGCGGGGAACGCCGGCCGGTCCTCCGGCTCAGCAGGACGCCCCCTGCCCGGGCGGCGATCACGCCCAGACGGATTCGCCGGCCTGGCGTTCCGCCGCGCGCTGGGCCAGTTCGGACCAGTTGTCCGAGCAGGCGCGGGCCAGCTCGGCGATGGTGCGCCGGCGGTCCGCCGGTACGTCCGCCGTGATCCGCTCCCACTCCTGCGGGCTGACCGCGTGGATGCCGAGCAGCCGCAGCAGCGTGCGGCCGGTGTCGCTGTACCGCAGTGCCGGGTCGCCCTTGAGCCGCTGCACGGTCTCGTTCCGGTCCGCCACGGGCATCCGTCCGGGCGTCACCGCGGCGGCGGTCCCCCGGCGCCTGCCGGCGGGCCGTCCGGGCCTGCGCTGTCCGTCGCGCTGGCCGCGCGGGCCACTGCGCCGCCCTGTCAGCAGGGGTTCCTCGCCCCGGCGGATCCGGTTGCGTACATCGCGCGCGGTTTCCGGGGAAATGCCCGTCGCCCGGGCGATCTGACGGAGCGAGAGGTCAGGGTTCTCGGTGATGAGGTCACCGGCGAGCTTGCGGCCCGCGGCGCCGTCGAGCGGCCGGAACCGGCCGTCCTGGCCGACGCGTCCGCGCTCCGGCTCCGCGCCGGCCGGCAGCTGCCGGCGGACCTTGGCCACCGTGGCCGGGGCCAGGCCGACGGTCGCGGCGATCATCCGGTTGGACCAGGTGGGATGCGAGACGATGATGCGCTCGGCCGCGCGCTTGCGGTCCGCCTTGGTCAGCGGCAGCCCATGGGCGATGTTGGACTCGACGGCGAGGACGAAGGCGTCCGCTTCATCACCGTCGAAGAAGCGGACCTCGATGGTCTCCTGGCCGCGCCGCCGGGCCGCGCGCAGCCGGTGCATGCCGTCGATGACCCGCAGCGTGTCCCGGTGGACGAGGATGGGGGGCAGCGGCCCGTCGGCCACGGCCAGCATTTCGACGTGCTCCCCGCTCTCCCCCGCGGTCCTCGGCGAATCGCTCACCGACAGGGCACTGATCTCGACCTCGACGACCGTGTTCAGGTCGACCTGCGACTGCCCGGGTTCCAATGTGTCCTCCTAGGCTCGCGTCCGCCATTGGCTGCCCTTTTCGCTGCCCTTGTTCCTGTCCTCGTCGCTGCCTTTGTCGCTGCCCTTGTGCTGGAATACCGGACGGCTTACGGGCCGCTTTCGGCTCTCCTGTTTCCGGGCGGGGCCGACGGCGGTGGACGGTGTTTCACCTTGCGTCTGCGGATGACCGGGCAGCGGAAATGAGGAATCGCGCGGTACGGCGCGTCCGTCACGTACGTCCCCCGCTTCGGCACCGCTCGGCGCGACGGGGCCGGAAAACGGCGGCCCGTCCCCAAGCCGATGGCCGCCGCCGCGCCGCCACGGCCGGTCGTCGCCGGCCGGCCGTGGGTGCCCGGCGACTCCGGCCGGCACGGGTGCGGTTTCCGTACCGTGCGCATCTGGCTCGAAGTCGCCGTCGTGCTGCCGATGCTGAAGCGGTGGGCCGGGCCCGGGAAGAGGGCGGTTGTCCAGGACTTGTCCAGGACTTGTCCGGCCTGCTCAGCCCGGGGACGGGGCTGGGATCCGGACAATTCCGACCGGGTTTGTTCGGGGGGAATTCTCCGGGAAAAGCGTCGGAGCGCGCGGGAAGCCGGCGGCCGCGTGGACCGGTCACGGAAGCGGTGCCACGCGGCGGACCGTTGCGCGGTACGGCAGTTCCGCACCGCGCAACGGCCGTCCTCTCCCCCGTTAGCCGCGAGCGCCGAACACCTGCGTCCACGTCGGTCCGCCGGGCCCCTCGTGGGTGCCTATGCCGATTTCCTTGAAGGAGCAGTTGAGGATGTTCGCCCGGTGGCCCGGGCTGTTCATCCAGCTGTTCATCACCTCGGCGGCGGACCGCTGTCCCCGGGCGATGTTCTCGCCGTAGGTGCTCCACTGATATCCGGCCGCCTTGATCCGGTCCCCCGGGTCCGTGCCGTCCGGACTGGTGTGGTCGAAGTAATGGCGCGCGTCCATGTCCTGCGAATGGCGCCGGGCCGCGGTGTCGAGCCGGCCGTTGCCCTGTACGGGCGCACAGCCCTGCTTGGCACGTTCGGTGTTGACCAGAGCGGTGACCTGCTGCGCGAAAGGCGACTGGCCGCTCGCGGAACCGGCGGCCGGGGCGGGCGCCGCGGAGGACGGGTGCGGAGCCGGGGTCGCCGATTCGGATGGGGTCCGCTTCTTCCGGGGGGTGTGCGGCTCCTTGGAGGGGGAGGCCGAGGCGGACGGAGTGGGCGTCGGGCTGTTGCTCTTCCCGGAGGGCGACGGGCTCGCGACGGGGGTTTGCGGCGGCTGCCCGGCCAGCGGCACCGACTCGGGCTCCGTGGCGGCGCGGGAGGGGCCGGGGTCCTTGTCCGGGCCGGAGAGGATCAGGGGGAGGGCGCCGCCCACGGTGGCGAGGGCGGCGGCGGCCACGGCGGCCGCGGTGACGGCGCGCCGGCGGCGGACGCGGCGGCTCTCGCGCAGTGCGTCACGGAGCTGGGCGCGTCCGCCGGCCGCGGTGGAACCGCCCACCGAGGGAGCCGTCGTCCCGCCCGCCGCCGTGGACATGGCGGGCTGCTGGGTGGTGGCGCCCGCGAGGACCGGGGACTCCAGGGTGTCCGGCGCGAGCGTGGCGGCCAGCGGTACCAGCGCCAGACCGACGAGCAGCTTGTCCGCGGGAACCAGTCCGGAGGAGAAGGCGGAACAGACCGTGCACTCGCGGGCGTGCCGCGCGATGCGCTTGCGCCACAGCGCGGAGGGCACGCCGTCCCACTGCTCGACGACGGTCTCCAGCAGCACGCACCGCGGGTTCGCGGACAGCGCGCGCACCACCACGCGGGAGGCTTCGAGTTGGGACTTCATGCGCTGGACGCGTACGGCCGTGTGCTGGGGCGTCAGCTCCATGGCGGTGGCGACCTCGGCGCGGGTCAGTTCCCCGGCCGCCTCCAGCCACCACAGGGACAGCAGCGCCCGGTCGGCCTCGTCGAGCCAGCGGGTGGCTTCGGCGACTTCGCGGCGCTGCCCGGACAGGCCCAGGCGGACGATGGTCAGCCCGACGAAGTCGGCGCGGGGGTCGGCCACGTCGTACGCGACGTCCAGGCCGCCGTCCACGGGCGCGGTCTGGTCCTGGCGCCAGTGCGCGCGTATCTGGTTCATCGTGATGGCCACCAGCCAGGACCGGAAACTGCCCGGGTCGCGCAGTTCGCCGAGGCCGGCGAGGGCCCGGAGCATCGTCTCCTGCGCCACGTCGTCCACGTCCGCGTGGCCGTGCAGCGCGCGTCCCACGATGTTGTACACCAGGGGCATGGACTCGGTGACGATCCGGTCCCTGGCCTGCCCGTCCCCCGCCTGCGCGGCGGCAATCACCGCAGGGTCGAGTTCGCTGCTCACGCTGTGTCCACTCTCTTTCGACTAGGGCCTCTTGCGTCCCACACTCAGGAGATGCTGCGACGACCGGGCGGATAACAGAAATCGAGCAGGCGTCCGCGGAAATCGTACGGAGCAGCGATACGGCGGGGGTGGCGGGCGCTGCCGCACGGGCCGCCCGAGGCGGTGCGCATTGCCCGCACCAAGCCTGTGACCAGGGGCGTAGTGGCGAAGCCGGCGGCCGGGCCGGTCCTTTCACCGGCGGTGCATCAGCTCGGCACCGGCGAGAATTTCCCGCGCGGCACACATCCTTCGGCAAGCCTCCCGCGTCTCATGAGCGAGCCACTTCCTCATGTGGCCGCACTACTGGTACATTTGGAGAATTTGCCTTGAAAACTGGCATTAAGGGCGTGCGCCGCCTGTCCGCGACGGCCGTGACCGCCGCGGGAGCCGTCCTGGCGGCCGGAGTGTTCGCCGCTCCGGCACAGGCCGAGACTCCCGGGGCCGCCACCTTGAGGGCCGCGGCGGTCAAGGCCGCCCAGCAGGCCGCGGCGAAGGCCGGAACGCCGCAGGCACCCACGATCACCGCGGCGGGCGGGTTCGTGATGAACAACGGCACCGGCACGGCCGCGTTCACCAAGGCGGCGGACTCCCGCCGTTCCATGGGGTCCACGACCAAGATCATGACCGCACAGGTGGTGCTGTCGCAGCGGAACCTCAACCTGGACGCCCAGGTCACGGTCGACAAGGCGTACAGCGACTACATCGTCGCCAAGACCGCCTCGTCGGCCGGCCTGATCGTCGGGGACAAGGTCACCGTCCGCCAGCTGCTGTACGCGCTGATGCTCCCGTCCGGCTGTGACGCGGCGTACGCGCTCGCCGACAAGTTCGGCAGCGGGTCCACGCGGGCGGCGCGGGTGCAGTCGTTCATCGGCCAGATGAACACCGCGGCCAAGAACCTCGGCCTGAACAACACCCACTTCGACTCGTTCGACGGCATCGGCAACGGCGCGAACTACTCGACGCCGCGCGACCTGACGAAGCTGGCCTCCCACGCGATGAAGAACGCCACGTTCCGCACCGTCGTGGGGACCCGGTCGACCAAGCAGAAGGTCACCACGAAGAACGGCGGCTACCGCTACATGTCGTGGAACAACACCAACAACCTGCTGGGCAGTTACACCGGCACCATCGGCGTCAAGACCGGTTCGGGTCCGGAGGCCAAGTACTGCCTGGTCTTCGCCGCCACCCGCAACGGCAAGACCGTCATCGGTACGGTCCTGGCCTCCACCTCGGTGGCCAACCGCACCGCCGACGCGAAGAAGCTGCTGGACTACGGCTTCGCGAAGTAGCGCGACATAGCGCACGGCAAGGGCCTGCCCGTGGCATCCGGCCACGGACAGGCCCTCGTCGTTGCCGCGGGTCGGCGGCGCCCGGCCCCTCCTCCTGCCGCCGGCCGGGAGGTTACGGCTGCTGAGTGCCGAACCGGGGTGCAGAAGTCTTCAGTCCGAAACGGTGGAATACCGCATTCCCCGGGCCACCGCGGGTCTCTAGCGTCATAGCCATGACCCATTCCCTGCGAACCCTGTCCCCGCCGCCCCTGTCACCGCGCCGCCGCGGACTGCTGGTCTTCCTCGGTGTGGCCTACCTGGGCATGTGGGTGGCCATGACGCCGCTCCTGGCCACCGGGTTCCAGCGGGAGAGCGCCCGGTCGGGCATGGGAACGCTGGAGCAGGTCTGCGTCTCGGCCGCGATGTTCGCGCCGGCCCTCGCCGCGCTCCTCGTGGTCAAGTACGTGGAGCCCGCCGGCCGGATACGGGACGTCCTCGCCCTGCGGCCGTCACGGCCCTGGGCCCACGTCGCGCGCTCGTGCCTCCTCGCCCTCGTGGTCCCCGCCCTCCTGACCGTCGCCGCGCTCGTCATCGGGGCCACGACAGGGCACTACCCCTTCCACGTCCCCTGGAGCGGGCTCGGAGCCTGGGTGATCGCCCTGCTGCTCAAGATGCTGGTGTCGCTGCCGCTGTTCTTCGGCGAGGAACTGGGCTGGCAGGGCTATCTCTTCCCCCGTCTCGCCGGACGCGGGAAGGGCGCACGTCTGACGTGGGCGTATGTGGGCACCGGTGCCGCCTTCGCGCTGTGGCACCTGCCCACGCTCCTGATGGGCGGGCAGTACCCCGGCCGCCACTGGTATGTGTCGGTGTTCGCGATAGTCGTCAGCTGCGTCCTCATCCTGCCGGTCTTCACGTGGCTGCGCCTGCGCTCCGGGTCGGTGGTGCCGGCGGTCGTCGGCCACGCCTTCGTCAGCACGGCGAGCGTGAGCATGGTCAAGGAGTTCGCCGCGCCGAACGCCCCGGTGGACCCGTTGCACATGGGAATGACCGGCTGGCCCGGCTGGATAGCCACCGGCGCGTTCGTCGCCTTCCTCGCGCTGACGGGGCGGCTGCGGCCGTCGGCGTATGCGTAGGGGGCGGGGCACCATACAGAGGCACGAGCGGCGAGACGCTCGCGTACCCCGCAAGGAAGTACACCGGCGTCCCTGAGTCCGGACCGAGCGGGCGCGGGCCGCGCGGCAGTGCACCGGCGCGGCTGTCGCCGGAGCACGGACCCGTCAGCCGACGGGGGCCGGAACGGCGAGCACCGTCACTGATCGGTCGCGGGCGAACCGGACACCGCGGAGCAGCCGGAAACGGCGGGAGGAGGGACGGCCGCAACGGAAACGGCAGCCGCACGCGTACCGGAGACTGCCGTGGCGGCGGTTTTCGCGCGCTCCTCGCCGTAATTCTCCCAGTCGGCGGGCGGCCACGTCGCCGTGCGGGCCGCGAGCGCCTTGTCGATGTTTTCCCGCAGTCCCTCTTCGAAGAAATCGGAGACCTGGCGCACCAGTTTCAGCGCCTCGACGGTGCCGGAAGTGAGAGGCCTGGCCATACGGTCGGTGCCGCCGGGCACACTGCGCGGGGAGACGTGCGCGCGTTTCGTCGCCCGCAGCGCGTGCGCGTGCAGACCGGCGCAGGCGTATCCGATCGCCAGGGCGATCCGCCGCACCGCGTCATCCGCACCGCGCGTCAGCTCTCCGGCACCGAGAAGTGTCTGATTGGGGCTGCCGGGGCCTTCGTCCCCGTCGGCCGTCCGGGGCGGCAGCTTTTTCTCCTCGGCGACGAGCAGCCGGTGCGCCCGTTCCATGACGGCCGCCACAAAGGCCAGTTCTTCCAGGTCGATGGACTGGGTCATTGCGATCCTCCCCTGCCGTGTGCGTACAACGGCACCGTAGGTTCGACCGGTCCCATACATGACCCGATCCGGCAAAAGCAGACCCATTGGAGTTACGGGCCGGACTGCCACCGGTACGTCAATCCTTACGTCAGTGCGCGATGGAGTCGATCAGGTCGCGCGCCCCCTGGCGCAGCAGCGCGACCGCGACGGACGTGCCCAGGGTCGCCGGGTCGAGCGGCCCGGCCCACTCGTGGGCGTTGAGCACCGTCTTGCCGTCCGGGGTGAAGACGCAGGCCCGCAGCGACAGTTCGCCGTTGCGCTCGGTCTTCGCGTATCCGGCGATCGGCGAGTTGCAGTGCCCCTGGAGGACATGGAGGAACATCCGCTCCGCCGTCGCCTCCCGGAAGGCGTTCCGGTCGCCGAGCGCGCTGACCGCGTCAATGGTGGCGGTGTCGTCCGCACGGCACTGCAGGGCCAGAATCCCGGCGCCGATGGGCGGGCACAGCGTCTCGGCCGGCAGGATCTCGGTGATGACCTCGCGCCGGCCGATGCGCTCCAGCCCGGACACCGCGAGCAGCAGGGCGTCGGCGTCCCCGGCGTGGAGTTTCTCCAGGCGGCGGTTGGCGTTGCCGCGCATCGGTACACAGGTGAGGTGCGGGTGGGAGGCGGCGAGCTGCGCGACCCGGCGTACGGAGGACGTGCCGATGCGCGTACCGGCGGGCAGCCGGTCGAGGGGGAGACCGCCGGGGTGGACGAGCGCGTCGCGGATGTCGTCGCGCTTGAGGAACGCGGCGAAGGTCGTGCCGGCGGGCAGCGGCCGGTCGGCCGGCACATCCTTGACGCAGTGCACCGCGAGGTCCGCCTCCCCGGCCAGCAGCGCGGCGTCCACCTCCTTGGTGAAGGCCCCCTTGCCGCCCAGCTCGGACAGATCACCCATCCAGCGGTCACCGGAGGTGGTGACGGGCACCACCTCGGTGCGCATCGTCGGGTAGCGGGCGGCGAGTTCGACCCGTACGCGCTCCACCTGAGCGAGTGCCATGGGCGAGGAACGCGAGACGATGCGGATCAGTTCAGGGGCGGACATGGCGTACACCATAGGGCGTGGGGGCAGCGGTCAGGACACGGTCACTTGGACGCGGGCGAGCCGTCCGAGCCGTGGTGGCCGCGGCGCGGCCGCTTACCTGGGAGCCGACAGCCGTACGCGCGCCGGTGGCGTCCGGTGGTGAGGCCCCACGGCGGCACCTCGAAGCGGGCGGTGGAGGGCGGCGTCACCCCGTTCGCCCGTCCCGGCGTGCGGACCGGCGGGGGCTGGGTCAAGGTCATCTCGTCAGGTCCACCTACATCATCTTCAGGAGAGTCACATGCTTCGTAACGTCGCGATCACCCTCGCCGGTGTCACGGCGGCCGGTTTCCTGGCCGCCGGGCCCGCTGCCGCCGACCCGCACGGCGGCGGTGCCGCGGGCGGCGCGTACGGCTCCGGCGCCTACGCATCGCAGAACACGCTCGGCGGGTACCGCCACTACAACGTCGGCGGCCCCACGGGTGTCACCGCCACCGGCGCCGAGTACGCCCACAGCAAGGCCGCCGGCCAGTTCGACTACGGCCGCTACTTCAAGGCCGTCTGGCACTGAGCCCGGCCCCGCTCGCGTCGGCCCGCCCGACGGCTGCGCCCCGCGTCCGTGCTACGGCGCGGGGGCGCGTCCGTGCCGTCCGGGCGTCCGCCGACGGTCCCCTGGCAGCAGCCGCCCGTCACCCCTCCCCTTCTCGCACGCACGCCGATGCCTGTCGTCGAGGCATCGCGACGGCGGTCGCTGCCCCGCACGAAGCCTGTGCCACGGCTCCGGCGCTCCGTGGCGAATGACGGAACGCAGACACCGAACGGCCCCCTGCCCGGCAGCACGTGGGCGGGGGGCCGTTCCGGTGGCTCCGGTGGGCCGCCCTGCTGGGCCGCCCTGCTGAACTGCCGGAACCTGGTGCCGAAGCCGACGACCGGTGTCAGTTGTGGCTCGTCTCCGGGGCCTCCAGGACGAAGACGGGGATCTCGCGGTCGGTCTTCTTCTGGTAGTCGGCGTAGTCGGGGAACGCCTCGACCGCGCGGCCCCACCACAGGGCCTTCTCCTCGCCCGTCACCTCACGGGCCACCAGGTCCATGCGAACCGGGCCGTCCTGAAGCTCCACACGGGGGTCCGCCACGACGTTGTGGTACCAGACGGGGTGCTTGGGGGCGCCGCCCAGGGAGGCGACCGCGGCGTAGGTGCCCTCGTGTTCCACCCGCATCAGCGGAGTCTTGCGGATCTTCCCCGACTTGGCGCCCCGGGTCGTCAGGACGATGACGGGCAGGCCGCGCATCGTCGTCCCCTTGGTGCCGCCGCTGCTCTCGTACAGCTCGACCTGGTCGCGTACCCACTTCTCCGGGCTCGGCTCGTACTCGCCCTCAAGTGGCATGGCATCCGTCCCATCGTCGTTCGTCCGTGGTGTCTGGTGTCGTACGGTCCCGGTCACGGCTCAGCGGCCGTCCGCGACCGACCTGACCTTTTCTCAACACGAGGGGCGTACGCAATCATCCCGGCGGGTGTCGTGGCTGGTGACGGACGTGAAGAGGGGGCGAGCGGTGCCGCGGAGCCGGGCGCGGCACCCGTTCTACCGGCCCGGCGCGCCCGCTCCTGCCATGGCCGCCTTGTGCTGACGGCCTGCCAGACGGGAACCGGACTCCCGGCGGGTCGTTCTGCGAAGGAGGGGCACGGCCAGGAGGAAACCGGCGATGGCCCATATGGCCAGCACCAGGGCGACCATGGGGAGTTCCCAGGAACCCGCCGGCTCGGCGGCCAGTGCGCTGTCGGGAAGGAGCGCTGATCGCAGGCCCTGCGCCATCCATTTGAGCGGGAACAGGGAGGCGATCTGCTGCACGATGTGGGGCATGCGGGTGATGGGGAACATCGTCCCGGAGGTCACGAGCAGCGCCATGGCGGGCAGCATGATCAGGGCGAGCGCTTCGCGGGGGTTGGGCAGGACGGCGCCTATGGCCGCGCCGAGCGGTACGACCGCGAGCAGTCCCAGGCCGGTGACCCAGAGCAGGGTGAGCCACTGGGCGGGGGTGGCCGGCAGCGGGCCGTCGGCCAGCAGCGCGCCGGCCGTGAGCAGCAGCACGAGGGTGCCGACGGCCAGGCCGAGGATCAGCAGCGCCTTCGCCACCAGATAGGCCGGTATGCCGCCCGGCGTGGCGCGGAGCCGCAGCAGCGCGCCCTCTTCGCGCTCGGTGACGAGCATCTGCGGGATGTTCAGCACACCGAGCTGGAAGAGCAGGTAGGCGGCGAATCCGGCCATCATGAGGTGGCCCATGGGCAGCTCCGTGCCGGGTACGGAGTCGCTGATCGTCACGGCGAGCACGATCGCCACGACGATGTTGACGAGATGTCCGCTCAGCTCCTTTCTCGTGCGCAGGAGCTGGCGCAGTTCGATGCCTCCGCGCCGGACCCCCGCCCGCAGATATCGCTGCGGTCCCGTCCCCCTCATGCGGCTTCGTCCTCTCGGTTCCGGGCGTGCGCCGGGTGTGCGTGCCGGCTCTCGGCGTTCACCATGTGCAGGTAGGTGTCCTCCAGCGTCGGGCGGCGCACCTCCAGGTCGGCTATCGGTCCCCCGGCTGCGCGGTGGAGTTCCCACACCAGCCGGGAAGGGTCGTCGGTACGTTCCCGTCGCGGCGTCCCGTCCTCGGCCGTCCAGCGCACCTCCGCACGCGCCGCTGCCCGGCGGGCCAGTTCGGCCGGGCTGCCGCAGACCCGTATGCGGCCGTCGACCAGGACGGCGATACGGTCGGCGAGGCGCTCGGCCTCGATGAGGTCATGGGTGGTGAGCAGGACCGTGACGCCTTCGTCGCGGGCCAGCTTCCCGACGAGGACGTGGAAGTCGTGGCGCGCCTCCGGGTCGAAGCCGGTGGTGGGCTCGTCGAGGAAGAGCAGCTCGGGACGGCCGACGATGCCGAGGGCGACGTCGAGGCGGCGGCGCTGGCCGCCGGAGAGCCGGCCCACCTGCTGGTCCGTCTGGCCGGTCAAGCCGACCAGTTCGAGCAGCGCGGCGGGATCGCGCGGGTCGGGGTAGTACTCGGCAAAGTGGCCCAGGAGTTCGCCGACCCGCCATCTGGCGTGGTCGCGCCAGGATTGGAGGACGAGGCCGAGCCGTCCGCGCCACGCGTCGTCGCCGCGCAGCGGGTCCGTGCCGAGTACGCGGACCTCGCCGGACGAGCGCCGGCGGAAGCCTTCGAGGATTTCGACGGTGGTGGTCTTCCCGGCGCCGTTCGGGCCGAGCAAGGCGAAGATCTCGCCGCGGTGGATGTCCAGGTCGACGCCCTGGAGCACGTCTTTGGAGCCGTAGGACATCCGCAGGTCGCGGACCCGTACGACGGGTTCGGTCGCGGTCACCGGCGGGCCTCCTTACCGGTCGGGGCCGTTTCCGTCCCCGTGGCACCGCGGCGCCCGGCCGGTCCGGATCGCGCGTGGGCCGAAGCCGTGTCGGACCGGGACGACGGTGTGCTGCCCGGTGGCGGGCCCTTGGCGGCGCCTTCGACGATCGCGCGCAGGGCCGCCACGTGCCCCTCGAACGCGGTTCTCCCCCGGTCGGTGAGCCGCACTTTGGTGCGGCGCTTGCGCCCGCCGCCCTCCTTCTGGATTTCCAGGTACCCGGCCTCCTCCAGCGTGTGGAGCTGTTTGGAGAGCGCCGAGTCGCTGAGCGAGAGGCTGTCCCGGATGAAGGGGAAGTCGGCCCATTCCGTGGCGGCGAGCAGCGCGACCACCGAGAGCCGTGTGGACGGGTGGATCAGTTCGTCGAATCCGGAAGGGGTGCTCATCGGCCGCTCCCGTCGTAACTGCGCACGGGGGCGAAGGCCCACCGGTTGGCGGGCGCCGTGACGAGCAGGAAGAGACCGGCGCACACGGTGGCCTGCACCAGGCTGCCGTACGCCAGCTCCGCCCACTCGACGAGCCAGCCCGTGACCAGGATGCTGCTCCCGCCCACGATGGCGCTCGCGAAGAACACGACGGTCGTGCGCCATGTGTAGCGCGAGCGGTGCAGCCGCATGCGGGACTTGCGGGCCGCCCGTACGCCTATGGCGCCCAGCGCGGCCATGTACGCCGCGAGCACCGCCCAGACGGCCCATCCGGGCAGGTCGAGTCCGCTGACCGCCACGAAGACCCACATGGCGGCCGCGATCGGCAGGTACGAACGCCACCCGCTCGCGGAGCAGCGCTCCAGTTCGTCGTAGACCCGCTCCTGCGGGACCCGGATCCGTTGCAGATCCGCCCAGGCGCGTTCGGCGTCGACCGGTGCGCTCATGCCCATCGCCTCCCCAAGACGTTGACGTGCCGAATCCGGGTCCTCGGTGGCCGCCCGGCGCCGTCGACTTTCCCACCAGGAAAGTTAGCGCAGACTTTCCCGTCGGGCAAGTGGAAAGTCGGCGCGCCGGGCGGGAGCGGAAACCAGCGCTGGAGCGGGCGCCGGGAGCGCGGACGCGGGACGGAAATGCGGCGGCGGGGCCGGAGCCGCACCGGCACCGCTCTCAGGCGATCCAGTGCGGGCGTCGGCCCGTGGACGAAGGGGTCGGACCGCCGGCGAGAGTGGCGGCCATGCGGTGCACGGCCTCACGGAGGGTCTCCGGCGGAGTGGTGTACGGAATGCGCAGGCGCTGTTCGAAGATGCCAGGGTCGGTGGCGAAGCAGGCGCCTCCTTCGATCGGTACCCCGTGGTCGAGTGCCCGCTCGGCCAGCGCGGCGGCGACAGGCTCGCCCAGGTCCGCCCAGAGGGACAGGCCGCCGGGCGGCAGGTGCCAGGTCCATCGCGGGAGGTGTTCGGCCAAGGCGGAGGTCAGGGCGGCGCGCTGACGGCGCAACTGTTCCAGGCGCCGGGGCAGCAGTTCCTCGGAGCGGTCCAGCAGGTCCAGGGCGAGGAGCTGGTCCAGGACCGAACCGCCCATGTCGGTGGCGACCCGCTGACCGGCGAGTTCGGTGACGAGCCGGGCCGGGGCGCGCAGCCAGCCGACGCGCAGGCCCGCCCAGTGGGTCTTGCTCATCGAGCCGGTGGTGATGACCTGGCCGGTGCCGCCCGGCGAGGCGTGGCAGGCGAAGGGCGGCGGGGCGGGTACGTCGAGGGCGAGTTCGGTCAGGGTCTCGTCGACGACCAGCCAGGTGCCCGAGCGTTGCGCGGCGCGCAGGGTGCGGGCGCGCTGCCGCTCGGGCATCAGGCGGCCGGTGGGGTTGTGGAAGTCGGGGATCAGGTAGGCCAGCCGGGGTGCCGAGTGGCGCAGGGTCGCCTCGATGGTGCCGGTGTCCCAGCCGGTGTCGGTCACGGGGACCGGGACGGTACGCAGCCGCGCGCGCCGGATGGCCTCCAGGGCGTTCGGGTAGGACGGGTTCTCGACCATGATCCGGTCGCCGGGCCGGGCCAGCAGCCCGAGGACGAGGGTGAACGCGTGCTGGGCCCCGGAGGTCACCAGGATCTGTTCGGGCACGGTGGCCAGGCCGCGCCGGGTGAAGCGTTCGGCGATCGCGGCGCGCAGTTCCGGCAGGCCGTAGGGGTGGTAGCCGGGGGTGTCGACGTGTTCGGCCAGCTGCGGGGAGATTCGGGCGAGGGCGTCGGTGAGCGTCTGCCGGGGCAGGCCGGGAGCGGCCCTGGCCAGGTCGATCGCGGTCTCGTGCGGGCCGAGGAGCCGCGCGACGCCCCGGGGCGTCCGGCCTTCGGGGAGGGCCGTCCAGGTGCCGGAACCCTGGCGGCTGTGCGCGTAACCGCTCTCGCGCAACAGGTCGTAGACGGCGGTGACGGTGGCGCGGCTGGTGTTCAGGGCCGCGGCCAGCTCCCGTTCGGCGGGGAGCTTGACGTGCAGGGCGATGCGTCCGTCCAGGATCAGTGTGCTGATCGCTCGGGCCAGGTGGCGGTAGGCGGGCCGGGCTTCCGCCGGATCGGGCAGCAGCGCGGCCAGTTGCCCGCTTCCCAGGGCCCGGTCCATTCGCCCGGTACGGTCCGGTCGCCCGGTACGGTGCGCGGGTTGCGCCCGCTTCGTCTGCGCCATGCCACTCCCCCGGCCGTTCCGAACCGCGCCGCCCCTGGTCGCAGCGCTTTCCCGCCGTCCCCTCGCCACGAATCGGCCGCGGTTTCCAGGCCGATCACCCTACAGAGTCACCTCAATGGCCTGGTCGCCGCCGTTCACGTATGCGCTTTCCGGTCCCGGCCCCCGAAGCGGTCCGACGACCGGCGCTGCCGCTGTGACCGGGCGCGCCCTTTGGTCCTTCCGCTTGTCCGAGCACGGCCGAGCACGGCCGAGCAGCGGATTCCGCACCCCGGATGTGTCGCGGCGCCCGTTCGCGGCTACTCCGGTAGTTCCCGTACGTGGATGATCACCGACCGGACCGTACCCGCGCCCGGCGCCCCTCAGGAGACACGGAATGAGCAACGAACCGACCATGCGCACGATCACCCAGGACCGCCTCGGCGGCCCCGAGGTGCTGTACCTCACCCGGGCTCCCCGGCCCGCGCCGCTGCCCACCGAGGTGCTCGTCCGGGTGCGCTCCGCCGGGGTGAACCCGGTCGACTGGAAGACCCGGCAGGGCGGCGGGATGGCGCAGGTCCTCGGAGACCCGCCGTTCAGCGTGGGCTGGGACGTCAGCGGCGTCGTGGAGGAGACCGGCTTCGGCGTGCACACGGTCGAGGTGGGTGACGAGGTGTACGGGATGCCGTGGTTCCCGCGGCAGGCCGGCGCGTACGGCGAGTACGTGACCGCGCCCTCGCGGCACTTCGCCCGCAAGCCCGCCACGCTCGACCACGACCACGCGGCCGCCGTGCCGCTGGCCGCGCTCACGGCCTGGCAGTCCCTGGTGGACGCGGCGCGTGTCGAGGCGGGGCAGCGGGTGCTGATCCACGCGGCGGCGGGCGGTGTCGGGCACTTCGCCGTGCAGTTCGCCAAGCACCTGGGCGCGCACGTCATCGGTACGGCGCGGACGGCGAAGCACGACTGGCTGCGCTCGCTCGGCGCGGACGAACTGGTCGACTACACCAAGGAGCGCTTCGAGCAAGCGGTACGGGACGTCGATGTCGTCATCGACCTGGTGGGCGACGAGCACGAGGAGACCAGTACGCGGTCCCTGCGCACGCTGCGGCGGGGCGGCACGCTCATCGCCGTGCCCTCCGGCGCCTCGCCCGGACTGGTGGAGAAGGCCGGTGCCCAGGGGCTGCGGGCGAGCGGCTTCCTGGTGGAGCCGGACGGCGCGGCGCTCGCCCGTATCGGTGACCTCATCGATGCGGGGGTGGTCACGGTCGAGGTCGAGGACGTACTGCCGCTCGCCGAGGCCGGTACGGCGCACCGGCGGGGCGAAGAGGGCCGCACTCGGGGGAAGCTCGTGCTGCGGGTCGCCTCCTGAGGGTGTGCCCGTCGCCCGATCGGGCTGTTCCCTGCCCTTTCGTGCGGTTCCTTCACCGACCGTCCCGACGCAGCCGCCGCGCGCCGGGGAAACAGCGGCTCCCCCTATTTCCCTCGCGTTTTACCCGGGTGCCGGGTCCGCGGATATCGTTCGACCGCCATTCCGGGAGCGGAATATGCCGGGCACCTGACCGGCCGCGGCCGTATGCGACGGGGCGCCGGGGCGCCGGCCGAGCCGAATGCGCTGCGGCCCGGGTCCCGCGGAAGCGGCGGCTTTACGCGTCGACCCACTCGTGGGACTGGGCCTGCTTGAGGAGGCGCTGGCGGGCCTGGAGGATCTGCTCGCCGGTCATGCTCGGAACGCCCGTCACGAGGAGTTCGGTCACCTCGTCGAGAAACTCCTGTGCGGAGAGCGTGTCGCAGAGCACGCCGTCCTCGAAAGGCCCGTCGGAGAGCGCGTTCTGGGAGCGGTGCACGCCGCCGGAGCGGCCGGGAGCACCTTCCAGGAAACGCACGTTGGACGCCTTGGGCCCCCGGTCGCCCTCGTCCACCAGGAATTCGACCTTGACGCCGGGAGCCATCAGTCCCTTGTCGAATTCGAGATCGTTGACGTGCACGAAGACGTCTTCTCCACCGTGGTCGGGAACGACGAATCCGTAGCCGCGTACCTCGTCGAACCGGATGACCTTGCCCGAAACCATCACAGTGCCCCAAACCCCAATTCCACAACTGCCCGCAATTTCGCATGCACCCCGCCGCCGTTCGGGGCGGCGCCGTCCCGCCGGGCGCACTGGCAGAGGTAATCGCCGAGGGCGGGGACGATTCGGTGGATGTCCCGCCCATACTATTGCCGAGCCACGGCGGAACGTCCAGCCCGGTGCCGACCATGACTCCTACCGGCGTACGCGGGGCGGCACACGCCGGTACGGGCGACGGGACGGCACCGGTCCGACGGGACGGCGCCGTTCCGTCGGACCGGTGCCGTCCCGTCGCGGGCCGATCATTCGGCCAGGGCGGTCCGTACCTCCTCGGCCAGCAGGGTCACGTAGTCGGCGGCCCAGCCCTCGATCGTGGCGTGGTCCCACAGATCGGTCGAGTACTCGACGTATCCGGCCAGCGCGTCGCCCGCCGGGACGAGGCCGAGGTTGAATTCCGACCGGGAGGCCGGAACGGCCAGGTCCTCGACGGCGGCGGTCACACCGGGCAGTTCGATGTCCGTCTCCAGGGAGTTCTGGAACTGGAACCCGAGCGGCACCCGGTCCGGTATCCCGACCCCCAGCTCTTCGCGCAGCGCCTTGGCCAGCCTCCGCAGCGGCATGACATGGTCGATGCCCTCGGTGGTGGCGAGCGTGACCCGGCGGACCAGACCCGTGAAGGTCTCCTCCGCGGCGGTCCGTACGCGCAGCGGGAAGCCCGCGACCGTGCAGGCCATCAGCGACTCGAACGCACGACGCTCGCGGTTGGCGTAGGACACGAAAAGGACGGTTTCCGGCTTGCCGGACAGTTTGCCGACCAGCCGCCCCAGAGCCGAGATGGTGACCGCGTACGGAGTCGTGCCGTGCTTCCTGGCCAGCCGTTCCACGTCGGCGCGTACATCGGCGCCCACCGTGAACAGGACGACGCGTCCCTGTCCGCTGAGGGTTTCCGGACGCGGCCGGTCCAGGGGCAGGCCATGCGGGAAGGAGGCCCCTTCCAGTTCGCGCGCCCAGTACTTCAGGACGCGCTCGTCGGCCTTGTCCCCGATGGTCTCCCGCTGCCAGCGCGCGTACTCGGTCGGCTGCGGCACCGTACTGGCCAGGGTGTGGGGCTCGCCGGTCACCGCGGCTCCGTAGAGGGCCGCGAAGTCGCTCAGCAGGATGCTGACGGCCCAGCCGTCACAGGTGGAGTGGTGCAGGAGGAAGAGCAGTACCCAGCTCGACGGGCCGGTGCGCAGCAGGCGGAGCTTGGGCGCCACGCTTTCGGTGAGATCGAACCGGGTCTCGGCGACCTCCGCGCTGATCCGCTTGACCTCGGCGCCGATCTCTTCGGCCTCGGCGCCGATCTCTTCGGCCTCGGCGCTGATCCGCTCAGGCTCGGCGCCGATCCGCCCGGACTCCGCACTGATCCGCTCGGACTCCGCGCTGATCCGTGCGGCCTCCGCGCTGATCCGTGCGGCCTCCGCGTCGTCGGCGTCCGTCACGGTGGAGGGCCCGTCCGCGGGGTCGCCTCGGCCGGTCAGGTCCTCGACGGGCAAGTCGACCGGCCGGGGCCGGAGCACTTCCTGCCACCACTCCTCGCCGTCCTTCACGAAGCGCGTACGCAGCGACTCGTGGCGGGCGCAGAGCTGGGTGAGGGCGACACGCAGCGCCGGTATGTCCAGATCGCCGGTCAGGGTGATGCGCAGGGCGACGTTGAAGACCTGCGGCAGCGCGTGGCGGTGGTGCTGATTGATGAAGTTCTGCTGCTGGAAGGTGGCCGGGGCTCGCCCGACCACTTTGGGAGCGGCGTCGGCGGAGCCGGCCGGGTCCCCGCCGTCCCCGGCGTCCGTGGCCTCCCCGGCTCCCGTGGCTTCCCCGGCCAGGTACGCCGCCATGGCCCTTACGGTCGGCTCCTGGTAGAAGCGCACCATCGGGTATTCCTGGCCGAACACCTCCCGGACCCGGTTGACCAGCCTGATCGCCGCTATCGAGTGGCCGCCCAGGTCGAAGAAGGACGTCTCCGGGCCGATGGCGTCGGCCGCGAGGTCGAACGCGTCGGCCCAGAGGGAGCGGAGGCGGTCCTCCAGCCGGGCGCGAAGGCCGGCACCCGTGGCCGTGCCGGAACCGGTACGGGTAGTCCCGGGACCGGCATGGGCAGTTCCGGAACCGGTACGGGCAATCCCGGAACCGGTACGGGCAGTCCCGGAACCGGTACGGGCAGTCCCGGAACCGGTACGGGCAGTCCCGGAACCGGTACGGGCAGTCCCGGAACCGGTATGGGCAGTCCTTGAACCGGTACGGGTGGCCCCGGAAGCGGTACCTGCGATGCCGGACTGCCCGGCCCCGGGCGGGGCGGCCGTAACGATCTCGGGTTCCGGCAGCGCCGCGCGATCCAGCTTCCCGTTGCCCGCGAGCGGCAGCGCGGTGAGCACGGCCCAGGACCGCGGTACGAGGTATTCCGGCAGCCGGGAGGCGAGTTCGCGGGCCAGCCGGTCGGCGTACGCCTGGCGGCCGGCCGCGGTGGCGGTGTCCCCGGCGTCCCGGTCCGCCGGTACGGCGTAGGCCGCGAGGTACGCCTCGCCCCTGCTGGTGCGGCGTGCCTGGACGGTGGCCTCGCGCACGCCGTGCAGGGCGCTGAGCACGCGGCTGGTCTCCTCCGGCTCGACCCGGTACCCGCGGATCTTCACCTGGTCGTCGAGGCGCCCGCGGAACTCCAGCGCCCCGTCCCCTCTCCAGCGCACGAGGTCACCGGTGCGGTAGTACGTGGTGTCGGCGGGCTGCCCGGCGGCGGCAGGTCCGCCCCCGTCCATCCCGGCCGCCCGGCCGCACGGATCCGCGCCGAACCGCTCTTCCGTCAATTCAGGCGCGCCCAGGTACCCACGCGCCACACCCGGCCCGCCGACGTACAGCTCCCCCACCTCGCCCTGCGGCACCGGCGCGCCCGACGCGTCGAGCACCCGCAGGCGTACGTTGTCGACCGGCCGGCCGATCGGGATGGCGTCGGCGCCGGTCTCCGTCGCGTCCGCCGTCCGGGGGCCGACGGTCTCGGTGGTGCAGAGCACGGTGGTCTCGGTCGGCCCGTATACGTTGACCGTTTCGTACGCCACGTCCGGATGCGGCCGGGTGCGCAGCACGTCACCGCCCAGCAGCAGGTGGCGCAGCGGCGGCTGCTCGGTGGGCGGCAGGGCGAGCAGGGCCTCCCCCAGGGCCGTGGGGAGGATCGAGAAGGTCACCCGTTCCCGCGCGTACCAGCGGGCCAGCGTGCGCGGGTCCGCGCGGACCGTGTCGTCGGCGATGACGACCGAGGCCCCCGCGGTCAGCGCGGGCCAGATCTCCAGGACCGACGCGTCGAAGCTCTGGCTGCACACCAGCGCGCTGCGGTCGGCCGAGGTGAAGGCGAAGCGTTTGTGGTGCCACTGGCAGAGGTCGACGACGCTGCGGTGCGGCACCGCGACGCCCTTGGGCGTGCCCGTGCTGCCGGAGGTGTAGATGACGTAGCACAGGGACTCGGGGCCGGGGGTGGCCGGCGGTTGCTTCTTCGGGTGCGGTGTTCGGTCGGCCCTGATGGTCCCTCCGCCGGTCTGACCCGCGCTGCCGATCCGGCCCCTGCGCTCCGCACCGGCGCCGGCGTCATGAGCGACGTCGATGACGGTCACCCCGTCGGGCAGGTCGAGCGCGCAGGCCCCGGATCCGGTGCTCAGCAGGAGCCGGGCCCCGCATTCCGCGATCACGGTGGCGGCGCGGGCCCGGCCCAGTGACGGGTCCAGCGGCACATACGCCCGGCCGGACTTCAGCACCGCGAGCATGGCCACGACGAGGTCGGTGGAGCGGGGCAGCCACAGGGCCACCACCTCTTCCGGACCGCCGTCCGCCGGTGCCGGGGTCGCGGCGCGGTGTTCCTGGATGACCGCGGCCAGCCATTCGGCCCGGGTGTCCAGCTCGCGGTAGCCGAGCCGGTCCTCGCCGCAGCGGACGGCGGTGCGGTACGGGGCGTCCGCGGCGCGCCGGGCGACGAGTTCGTGGACGGTGGCCCGGGCCACCGGGCGGGCCGGGCCGTGCTGCCACTCGGCGGGCACCGGCCCGTCGGCGGGCGCGGTCGTCGCGGCAGGATCCACGGCCCGCCGCGTCTGCGTGACGCCGAGGCGGGACAGTGGCGTCCCGGGGTCCCGTACGGCGGCTTCGAGCAGGTCGCGGAAGGTACGGAAGAACCCGTCCACGGTGTCCGCGTCGAACAGGTCGGTGTTGTACTCCAGGTGGCAGCGGATGCCCTCGGGCTGGTCCGTGAAGTACACGGCGAGGTCCGTGAGGGCCTTGTCCGGGCCCGCGTCGAGCACGGTGGCCCGGACGCCGGGCAGGTCGAAGCGGAACGGATCGCCGCTCTCGAACTCGGCGAGCACCTGGAAGACCGGCGTGCGGTCGGTGGTACGCGCCGGGGCCAGCTCCCGCACCACCGTCTCGAAGGGCACGTCCGCGTGGTCGTACGCGTCCAGGGCGACGCCCCGCACCCGGTCGAGGAACGCGCCGAAGTCCGGGTCGCCGGACAGGTCGAAGCGGAGCGCGAGGGTGTTGACGAAGAAGCCGAGCAGGTCCTCGGTGCCCTGCGGGCGGTCCGACATCGGGGTGCCGACGACGATGTCCCGCTGCCCGGTGACCCGGTGGAGCATCGCGGTGAAGCCGGCCAGCAGCGTCATGAAGAGGGTGCCGCGCCGCTGTCTGCTCAGGTCCCGCAGCCGGGCGGACAGCTCCGGGGCCAGGCGGTGGAAGACCGCCCGGCCGTTGGACGTCATGGTCGCGGGGCGCGGGCGGTCGCAGGGCAGCTCCAGGACCGGCAGTTGGCCACCGAGCGCGCCGAGCCAGTACTTCAGGTCGGCGGCGGCGCGGGGGTCGTCCAGCGTGTGCAGCCGGTCGCGGGCGTGGTCCGCGTAGGTGCTGGTGAGCGCGGGGAGGCCTGGGTCGGAACCGTCGTGCGCGGCCCGGTAGAGGGCGGACAGGTCGCGGGCCAGGACGGCGGCGGAGGCCGCGTCCACGACGATGTGGTGCAGGGAGAGGACCAGGACGTGCCGCTCTTTCCCCAGCTTGATCAGCCGGGTGACGAACAGCGGCCCGTCCACGAGGTCGAAGCGCCGGGCACTCTCCTCCTCCAGGACGGCACGGACCGCGGCGTCCTCACCGGCCGGGCCCGCGTCCGTACGGTCGAGCACCGCGAAGTCGGGTGCGGACGGCGGCCGGACGAGCTGGCAGGGCTCGTCGTCGATCTCGCGGAAGACGGTCCGCAGCCCCTCGTGCCGCGCCACCAGCCCGCGCAGCGCGGTGCGCAGCGCGGGGACGTCGAGCGGGCCGTCGAGGCGGATGGCCTTGGTCTCGTTGTAGGCGGTGCGGCCCGGCAGCATCCGTTCGAGGAACCAGATGCGCTGCTGTCCGGGCGAGAGCGGGGCGACGCTCTCGTGTACGGGTTCCCCGGCCGCCGTACGGGCGGAAGCGGCCGGCTCCCCGGCCGCCGCCGGACGGGCGGGCGGTGCGGGCGTGCGGGCGGACGGCCGGGGCGCCGTGCGGAGGTCCGCGCTCGGCTCGTGGTACCGGCGGCGCAGCGTGTCGATGTGTGTGAGGCCGGTGCGCAGCACGTCGGGGGCCACGCCGAAGTCGACCAGCGAGACGATCTCGTCGGCGCCCGCCGCGCCGACCGCGTCCACCACCGGGGCGACCGTGTCGGCCGTGCCGATGAGCGCCCGTTGGTCGCAGTAGCGGTCGTAGGCGCGGTGGAAGAGCACGTCGAGATCGTCCTCGCTGAGCGCGGCCAGGTCGACGTTGTGGCCGAGGCTGTTGGCGACGTTGCCGAACAGGGAGAGCGAGGCCCGCATGTAGCGCGCCAGCGGCTCGTAGGCCTCGGTGCGCGCGGTGCGGTGGTCGGCGGCGAGGTAGGTGTGCAGCAGCACGGCCACCCGCCCGGCGTCCGGGTCGAGGCCGTGTTCGGCGCGGGTGCGGCGGTACAACGCGATGTTCTCGGCGAGCTGCTCGACGCTCTGGGTCATCAGGTTGGTGACCACGCCGACGTCGTTCCGGGCGGCGGCCGCGTACGACGCGGGGTTGCCGACCACCGCCGTATACATGGGCGGGGTGTCCTGGACGGGGCGCGGGAACAGGCGGACCTCGGTCTCGCCGTCGCCGCCGGCGCGCCGCAGGGCCTCGCCGCGCCAGAGCCGGCGGACCTGCGCCACCTGGTCGTACATCATCTCCTTGTGCCGGCCGAAGCGCTCGGGGAAGAAGACGAAGTCGTTGGCGTGCCAGCCGCCGGCGCAGCCGATGCCGACGCGGCCGCCGGAGAGGTTGTCGGCCATCGACCACTCCTCCGCGACCCGGACCGGATCGTGCAGGGGCAGCACGACGGAGCCCGCGTTGAGGCGGATGCGCCGGGTCTCGCGGGCGAGGGCGGCGACGAGCACGACGGGGTTGGGGAACAGTCCGCCGAAGGAGTGGAAGTGCCGTTCCGGCATCCAGAGCGCGTGGAATCCGTGCTGGTCGGCGAAGCGGGCGGTCTCCAGGATGTGGTCGTACTTGCCCTGGCCGGTGGCCGGTGCCGTGTCGTCCTGCGGGTAGTCGCCGAAGAAATAGATGCTGAAGTCGGGAGCGCGGCGGGCGGGCACGGAGGGGACGGCGGCCGTACGGGCGGCAGCCGCGTTCCAGGCCACGCCGGGTGCGGCGTCCACCACGCGCTTCTCGGGCCGGGGCTCCGGCGCCGTCGCCGTCGCCGGCGCCGGAGCAGTCACCTGCTTCGGCCGCGGAGCCGCCGCCACCGCCTTCGGCCCGCCGGGAAAGAACCCCGCCCCCCGCAGTTCCCGCAGCGAGCCCCGCACCGCGTCGGCGATGAATTCGATGTCGCCGTCGGAGTGGGCGGTCGACAGGAAGAAGTTGCGCCATTCCCAGACGTGCACCCCGCGCAGCATGAGGTGGTGGTACAGCAGCTCCATGTCCGCGCGGTGCTCGAAGCGGAACTGGGAGCCGAAGTGGCTGACCCGCAGCGGGAACTCCTCGTCCTCCAGGAAGCGGTTCAGGGTGCCCGCCAGCTCGTCGGTGCGGGCGTTCAGCCGCTCCTGGAGCCGGGGGCTGTGCTCCTTGAGGTGGGTCAGTACCGCGCGGGCGGCGACCATCGACACCGGGTGCTGGATGTAGGTACCGCCGAAGAACGTCGTGTCGGCGGGCGGGTAGCTGGCGTCCCCGTACTGCCAGAAGCCGCCGTCCACCCCGTCCATGATGTCGGCGCGGCCCGCGATGGCGCCGATCGGGAAGCCGCCGCCGAGCAGCTTGCCGTAGGTCGCGAGGTCGGGGGTGACGCCGTACAGCTCCTGGGCGCCGCGCGGCGCCGGGCGGAAGCCCGTCAGCATCTCGTCGAACATGAGCACGATGCCGTGGCGGCGGGTCAGCTCGCGCAGCTGCCGTACGAACTCCACGGGCCGCAGGGACGGGTGGCGGCTCTGTACGGGTTCGATGATGACGGCGGCGATGTCGTCCGCCTGCTCGGCGACGGCCTCCAGGCTCGCGGGGCTGCCGTAGTCGAGCACCAGCAGGTCGGCGACGCTGTTGTGCGGGATGCCGGTGGAGACCGGGACGGTGGTCCGGTCGGCGCCGGTGCCGGCGGAGCGGCCCAGGACGTTGTCGGCGTGGCCGTGGTAGGCGCCGTGGAAGGTGACGATACGGCTGCGGCCGGTGGCGGCGCGGGCGAGCCGGATCGCGGCGGAGTTCGCCTCCGTACCGGAGTTGGCGAACGCGACCCGCTGCATGCCGGTCAGCTCCGCCAGCAGTTCGGCGGCCTCGCCGGTCTCGACGTTGCGCGGGCCGAGCTGGATGCCCCGGGACAGGTGCTCGCGGACCGCCTCGCTCACGAACTCGGGCTCGTGGCCGAAGAGGAGCACGCCGAAGCCCATGGTGATGTCGACGTAGCGGTTGCCGTCGACGTCCTCCAGCCAGGAGCCACTCGCCCGGCGGCCGGCGATCGGGTACAGCATCTCCTTGGTCCTGCTGCGGAAGCCGACGACGGCGCGGCTGTCGGCCAGCACCCGTCGGTAGCGCTGGGCGATCTCCTTCGAGGTCGCGGTCTTGGCCGTGTAGCGGCGCACCAGGTCGTCGAGGTGTGCCTGCTGGGCCTCGGAGGCGGAGCCGCCGACCATGCCGGAGGTCCGGGAGACGGTCACCCGGGGGCCGTGCACGCGCTGCCGCCGGTCGGCGGCCGGTTCCTCGTGCGCGGCCGGCCGCTCCGCGTGCCCTCCCCCGGCCGCCGCCTCGATCCGCTGCGCGATCTGCCGGGAGAGGTCGGCCATGGCGGCCAGGTCCTGGTCCACCGCCGCGGTCGCGGCGCTCGGGCCGGTCACCGGCCGCCCGCCTTTCCGTTGGCCGCCGTGCCGCCGGTCGGGGCGCTCGTCGCCTGTGCGGTCAGCAGTTGGGAGAGCTGGTGGATCTGGGACATCATCTGAAGCTGGATCTGGGAGAGCTGCCGCACCTGCCGGGCGAGGTCGGCCAGTTCGGCGCGCGTCACCGGGTGTTCGGGTCCGGACGGCTGGGCGGGCGTGGGCTCGGGGGCCCGTACGGGCTCGGCGGGCGTCGCCGCCGCGGCCGGCTCGTACCATACGGGTTCTTCGGCGACCGGCGGCTCGTCCCGCACGGCCTCCACAGCGGCGGCCGGCGGCTCGTACCGTACAGGTTCCTCGACGACCGGCGGCTCGTACCGTACGGGCTCCACAGCGGCGACCGGCGGCTCGTACCGCACGGCCCCTCCAGCGGAGGTCGTATCCGCGCCTCCCACCATCCGCCCCACGATCAGCTCCGCCAGCTGCCCCGGAGTACTCGCCTCCTCGAACAGTTCCCGCATCGCGACCTTGACCCGGTGTTCCTGCTCCAGTTCGCGCAGCACGCTGATCATTTGCAGGGAGTCCGCACCGAGGTCGAAGAAGGAGGTGTCCCCGGTGATCGCGGCCGCGTCGTGCCCGAGGTGCTTGGCCACCAACTCGATGACGTGCGCGAGCACCCGCTCGAACACTGCCTCGTCCTGTGCCACGTCTTCCTCTTCTCTCGATGGTTCCCGCTGGGGTTGAGCGGCCGGGACGACGGTGAGTTCCGGTCCCGTCCAGTGGTCGGTGTGCTGGAAGCGGTAGCCGGGCAGGGCGGTTCTGCGGCCGCCGGTGCCGGCCAGCAGGACCGGCCAGTCCAGGTCCGCGCCCGCGCAGTGCAGTTGGACCACCGCGTCCCAGAAGGGGCCGGTCCCGGCCCCGCGGCGCAGCGTCGGCACCGCCCTTACAGTGGGCAGGGCGGTACGGGCGAGTCCGCTGAGCGTGGTGTGCGGGCCGATCTCGACCAGTGCCGCGGGGCCCGTGCCGCGGAGCGTGCGCAGCACCGCGTCGAACCGCACCGGCTCGCGTGTCTGCCGTACGAGGTAGTCGGCGTCCGGCACCCAGCCGGGCTCGCGCAGCCGCCCGTCGAGGCCGCTGACGAAGCCGGTCGTGACGGGCCGGAAGGCGACGCCGTCGAGCAGTTCCCGGAACTTGTCCAGGACCGGGTCCATGAGCGCGGTGTGGAAGGCGCGCGTCACCGGCAGCCGCTGCCCGGGGATGCCGCGCTCCTCCAGGAGGGCCAGCAGCCGGTCCACGGCCGTGACGGGTCCGGCCAGCACGTACCGCTGCTCCCCGTTGACGACGGCGAGTTCCAGACCGGGGACCTCCGCGGCGAGATCCTCGGCGGTCCGCGGGTCCGCGGAGACCGCGGCCATCGTTCCCGGGGCGCAGTGCTCCTGCATCAGCCGGCCGCGTTCGGCGGTGAGCCGCAGGCCGTCCTCGGCCGACAGGGCGCCCGCCGCGCACAGGGCCGCGTACTCGCCGACGCTGTGTCCGGCGACGGTGTCCGGCACGATGCCCGCCTGGCGCCAGAGTCCGGTGAGCGCGTATTGCAGGGCGAAGAGGGCCGGTTGGGCGACGTGGGTGTTCTCGGTGGCGGCGCGGTCGGCGATGGGGTCGAGGAGTACGCCGAGCAAAGAGCTGCCGTACAGCCGCTGGTGGTGGCGCTCGCAGGTGTCGAGCAGGTCGCGTACGACGGTGAAGCGCTCGTACAGCGGCTGTGCCATGCCGGGGTACGGGCTGCCCTGCCCGGTGAATTGGAAGGCGATGCCCGCGCGCGCTTCCCGAGGGGCCTCGCCGGTCGTCACGGGGGCCGGCCCGGCCTGGGCGCCGGTGCCCGCGAGCCATCTGTCCAGGGCCGCGGCAAGGGTCGCCGGGTCCGTGCCCCGGACCGCCAGGCGGTGCCGGTGGTGGACGCGTCCTGCGGTGGTGGTCACCAGGTCGGCGAGGTCCGTGTCGGGATGGCGCGTCAAGTGGTCGCGCAAGGCCTCCGCGTTGGCCGTACGGGCCGCCTCCGACTGGCCGGACAGCAGGACGATGTCCGGAGGGGCCACTGTGGCGGAGCGGGGCGCGGGCTCGGGGGCCTGTTCCACGATGACGTGCACGTTGGTGCCGCCGACGCCCAGCGAGGTGACGCCCGCCCGGCGCGGCGTGCCGCCCTGCGGCCAGGGGCGGGCGGTCCTGGGGATGTAGAAGGGGCTGTTGTCGAGGTCGAGCGCGGGGTTGGGCTCGCTGAAGTTGGCCATCGGCGGGATGACGCCGTGCTTCAGGACGAGCAGTGCCTTGATGAAGCTCGCCAGGCCCGAGGCCACGTCGAGGTGGCCGATGTTGGCCTTGGTCGAACCGAGGGCGCAGTAGCCGGTGCGGTCGGTGTCGGCGCGGTACGCGGAGACCGCGCCGTCGAATTCGATCGGGTCGCCCTTGAACGTGCCCGTACCGTGGGTCTCCAGGTAGCCGACGGTGTCCGCGCCGATGCCCGCGTGTTCCAGCGCGCGGCGGATGGCGGCGCGCTGGCCGGCCGCGCTCGGCGCGGTGTACGCCTGCTTGGACGCGCCGTCGTTGGTGACGCCCCAGCCGCGGATGACGCCGTGGATCGTGTCGCCGTCGGCGACCGCCCGGTCCAGGCGCTTGAGGACGACGGCGGCGACGCCGGTGCCGCCCACCGTGCCGTCCGCCCCGGCGTCGAAGGCGCGCAGGCGGCCGCTCTTGGAGAGGATGGAGCCCTTCACGTGCTGGTAGCCCAGCACCTGCGGTACGTGTACGGCCGTGGCGCCCGCCAGCGCGATGTCGCTGTCGCCGGTGACCACCGACTGTGCGGCCATCTGGAGGGCGACCAGCGAGCTGGAGCAGCCGGTCTGGACGCTGACGGCCGGGCCGGTGAGGTCGAGGCGGAAGGACACGCGGGTCGCGGTGAAGTCGGTGTGGTTGCCGACCATGACCTGCATCCTGGAGAGCCAGTCGTCGCCGACGGAGCTCTTCAGGACGTTGTTCTGGAGGTAGTTCTCCATCATGTACAGGTGGTATCCGGTGGTGGCGAAGACACCGGTGCGCAGCCCGTCGCGTTCCCGCGGGTGTCCGGAGTCCTCCAGGGCGTGGTAGGCGCACTCCAGGAACATCCGGTGCTGCGGGTCGGTGAGCCGCGCCTCCCGTACGCTCATGCCGAAGAACGGGGCGTCGAACCCGGCGATGTCGTGCAGGAGGCCGCTGGCGCCGACGAAGCCGTCCGCCCGGTACTTCTCGGCCGGGACGCCGGCGGCCGCCAGTTCGGCGTCGGTGAACCGCCGTACGCAGTCCCGCCCGTCGCGGACGACCCGCCAGAACTCCTCGGGGGTGTCGGCCCCCGGGAAGCGGAAGGCCATGCCGATGACCGCGACGCGCGAGTCGGCCGGTGCGTTCATGAGGTGCCGCCCTCCGCGGCGGTCACTTCCCGGCCGGGCGCCGGGCCGCCGCTCTCCCGGACCGGTGCTTCCTTCGGGAACAGCGCGCGTCTCCGGGACAGCACGACGAGCAGGGCGGCGCACAGGACGATGGCCAGGCCCTGGAACGCGCCGACGACCTGGAGCGGCGAGTAGCGTTCCAGCAGCGCGGCGCTGACGATCATGCCCAGGCCGAAGCCGCTGTTCTCGGCCGAGGCGGAGAGGCCGAAGAGGCGGCCGCGCTGCTCGTCGGGGGCGGCCTGGAGCCGGGAGACGTACGCGATCTCCGTGAACCCGTCGGCCATGCCGGCGACGAGCGCGGCGACGGCGGCGGGGACGGCGGGCAGGCCGCTGAAGACCACGATGAACGCCGCCGACATGACGCAGGAGCCGATGGCGAAGGCGCGCTCCCCCGGTGACCACCCGGTCTTGCGGGTGCGGCGGGAGCAGATCTGCTGCGCGACGATGCTGCCGATCGCCCAGGTCGCCCAGAACTGGCTGACGAAGGTGGCCGGGTGCGACGGGTCCAGGGCGCTGGAGTAGACGGGCAGCGCGACGTTGTGCGACGAGGAGCCGAGGCCGTCGGCGGCGCGGACCGCGACCATCACCGCCAGCAGCGGCGCCGCCTTCAGCAGGGCCAGGGAGGCCCAGCGGCCGGTGCCCGCGGCGTCCGGCGCCGTCCCGTCGGCCGCGCCGTCCGCGGACGCGGCCCGGGTGCGGACGGGCAGCAGGAACAGGATCGTCGCGGAGACCGCGAAGGTACAGGCGTCCAGCGCGAAGGCCGCGGTGTAGCCGAACTGCGCGACGACCACGCCCGCCGACGCGAAGCCGGCGATCATGGCCAGCGAACGGCCGGTCACCAGCAGGCCGTTGGCCCGGGCCCGCAGGCCGGCGCCGACGATCTCCGGGACGCTGCTGCGCAGCGCCACCTGGGAGAGCGTCGAGCAGGCCCCGGTTGCCACGGCCAGCGCGAAGAGCAGCGCGAGGCGTGCGCCGTCGGGCGCGAGCAGCAGCAGGACCAGGGCCGTGGCCTGGGTCAGGTCGGCGCACACCATCAGCCGCTTGCGGTCGTACCGCGACACCAGGCGGCCGCTGACGAACCCGGACAGCACGTTGGTGGCCAGGCGTACGGCCATGAACAGACCGGCGGCCAGCGCGCTGCCCGTCACCTGGTAGATGAAGACGTTCAGCGCCACCATGTTCAGGTAACTGCCGTACGCGGAGACGGCGTTGCCGACGACGAGCAGCCGGAAGTGCCCCACTCTGGTTGTCCTCCTCAGCACCCCGGGCCGGCCCCCGGCCCCACGCCGGGGCGGCGGCGTCTTGAGAGCCCGTGTCATCGCCCCGGCCGGGTGACGACACAGGCTCTTACCGTCGCCCGGTTGGCGGGGCGCCTGGAGACGCATCATCCGGTGACTTGACCCGCGCTTTACCCTGCGTGTAGGGGCCGGCCGGACGGGCCGCCGGACTCCTTGCGTTTTGCCGCGTCCATGGTTAGATCAATTCGCATGTCACGGGGGGTGTGCCGCCCCGCGCGACACCGTCGGCAGTTCCGCTCCGCGACGCGCGGGAGGGCGCACCATGGCCGGTCCGGCACGGGCCGCTCCCCCTGGCGACAAGCCGACGAGCCCGTATGGGCCCCACCGGGCGGCGGCCGTACCACGGCCTCGTCCCGCCCCGCCCGCGCCGCCGGACCGACCGTCCTGAAGTCCGCGGGCCGCCGGACCTTCCCTGCTCCTCCGTCACCCCTTGGGAGAAGAGATGTCGGATCACAGTGCGCACACCATGTCACCGGTGCTGTCCCCGCGGGAGCGGGAGGTGCTGTCGTACATCGCGGACGGTCTGACGTACGACCAGACGGCCAGGCGGCTGGGCATCAGCGTCCACACGGTCAGCACGTATCTGCGCCGTATACGGGCCAAGCATCCGGCGCCGACGCTCGCCCACCTCGTACGGCTGGGCCTGGCGCAGCACCGCGGCTGAGCGCCGACGGCCGGGCGGGCATCCCGACACGGGGGTTGGCCGAGTTCCGCCCCTTCAATGGCCGGTATCCGGACAACCTCATTCATGGCCGATCACCGCCTGTCGGCGCGCCCCGGGCGCGAACCGTCGGTGGCACCGGGTTTCCCCCGGCCGCGGTGGGTACCCGCTGCCGGACGCTGAACCCGACCGAAGGGGCGCCTGTTGGCCACGTGTTGCGCGGCGCCGGTGCCGCAGGCCCGGCCTGCCCGTACCGGCGTCCCCCGAAGGGACCAGGCCCGGACGTGGCGTCCCGGTGGCGTGCCGGTCCCGTGGTGAACTGCGGGCACGGCGCCGGCGGCGCGGGACGCGCGCCCGGCCCGTCCGGCGGCGCGACCGTCGGGTGGCTGCGGTCCGGCCGCATCAGCGCCCACCGGCCGGTTCGACGGAAGGACGTGTGATGCGCCGAATCCGGGCGCGGGATCCACATGACGCGTTCGGGGCTCACGCCGTGGACGCCGATGTCGCGGGCGCTGTCGGGCGGACGCTCGACGAGGTGCTCGGCGAGCGGCTGGCGGACGCCACGGCGGCCGACGCCCTGTTCGCCCGCGATGTCGCCGAACGCGTCGCCCGTTTCACGCTGGGCGGCGGCAAGCGGCTGCGCGGGCAGTTCGTGTGGTGGGGGCTGCGGGTCGGCGGGGGCGGCGATGACGCGGCGGAGGCGGCACTGCGGCTGGCCGCCGCGCTGGAACTCCTCCAGACCTGCGCGCTCGTGCACGACGACGTGATGGACGGAGCCGAACTCCGCCGGGGCAGACCGGCTCTGCACGCCGAGGTGCGGGCGCAGTACGGGCGCCGCACCGGGAGCGGTGACGGCGGCCCGTCCGCCGCGGCGTTCGGCCGGTCCACGGCGATCCTGGCCGGCGACCTCGCGCTGGCCTGGGCCGACGACACCGTCCTGGACACCCGTGTCCCCGGCCACGCCCGGTCCGGGGTCCACGCGCTGTGGCGCGGCATGCGGACCGAGATGGTGGCCGGCCAGTACCTGGACCTGCACGCCCAGGTCACCGCGTCCCGCTCCCCCGCCCGGGCGCTGCACACCGCCCGCCTCAAAAGCGCCCGCTATTCGGTCGAACGGCCGCTGCTGCTGGGCGCCGCCCTGGCCGGCGCGGACGACCGGACCACCGGCGCCCTGCGTGCGGCGGGGCGCTGCGCGGGGCTCGCCTTCCAGCTGCACGACGACCTGCTGGGGGTGTTCGGCGACCCGGCGGAGACCGGCAAGCCGTCGGGGGACGACATCCGGGAGGGCAAGCTGACCTACCTCACCGCCGTCGCCCGCGCCCGCGCGGAAGCCGCCGGCGATCACACGGCGCTCGGCGTCCTCGACGCGGCGCTGGGCGCCCCGGACCTGACGGCCGCCGGCCTGGACCGCGTACGGGAGGTGCTGGTCTCGACCGGGGCCCGGGCCGCGCTGGAGGACAAGGTCGCGCTCCTCGCCGACCGGGGCACGGCCCATCTGGCGGACCTGCGCACCGCCGACCCGTCCGCCCTCCGCTCCCTGCACGGCCTGCTGCGCGCCACCTCGGGTGCCCGCACGGCGGCGCCGGTGGCGGCCCACGGACACGGAGGTGAGCGGTGAGGACCGTACCCGGACCCACCGACCACGTCGTCGTCATCGGCGCCGGCCTGTCCGGGCTGTCCGCCGCGCTGCACCTGCTCGGGGCCGGGCGGCGGGTGACCGTCGTGGAGCGCGACCCGCGGCCCGGCGGCCGGTGCGGCCTCCTGGAGCGCAACGGCTACCGGATCGACACCGGCCCGACCGTGCTGACCATGCCGGACCTGGTCGAGGAGGCGTTCGCGGCGGTCGGCGCCTCGATGGCCGGGCGGCTGGACCTCGTGCCCCTGCACCCCGCCTACCGCGCGCGGTTCGCCGACGGCAGCGCGCTGGACGTGCACACCGACGCGGCGGCCATGGAGGCCGAGATCGAGCGGTTCGCCGGGGCCCGGGAGGCGGCGGGCTACCGGCGGCTGCGCGCCTGGCTCGGCCGGCTGTACGCGGTCCAGATGCGGCGCTTCATCGACGCCAACTTCGACTCGCCGCTGCAACTGCTCCATCCCGACCTCGCCCGCCTCGCGGCGCTGGGCGGCTTCGGCCGCCTGGACGCCCGGATCGGGCGGTTCCTGACGGACGAGCGGGTGCGCCGCGTCTTCTCGTTCCAGTCCCTGTACGCGGGGGTGCCGCCGGCCCGCGCCCTCGCCGCGTACGCCGTCATCGCGTACATGGACACGGTGGCCGGGGTGTACTTCCCGCGCGGCGGGATGCACGCGCTGCCCCGGGCCATGGCCGGCGCCGCCGCCGAGGCGGGCGCGGAGTTCCGGTACGGACACCCGGTACGGGCTCTGGAACGTTCCGGCGGCCGGATCACCGCCGTCGTCACCGACGCCGGGCGCCTGCCGTGCGACGCGGTGGTGCTCACCGCCGACCTGCCCGAGGCGTACCGCCTGCTCGGGCGCCGGCCGCGCCGCCCGCTGCCGCTGCGCCGCTCCCCCTCGGCCGTCGTTCTGCACGCGGGCACACCCGGGACCTGGCCGGACCCGGGTCACCACACCCTCTCGTTCGGCGCCGCCTGGCACCGTACGTTCCACGAACTCACCCGGACCGGCGCCCTGATGAGCGACCCCTCGCTGCTGCTGACCCGGCCGACCGCCACCGACCCGTCGCTGGCCCCGCCGGGCCGCCATCTGCACTACGTCCTGGCGCCCTGCCCCAACACCGACGTCGGGCCCGGCGCGCACACCTGGCGCGACCTCGGCCCCCGCTACCGCACCGCGCTGCTCGCCGAACTCGAACGGCGCGGCTTCACCGGCCTGGACGCGGCGGCCGAGGAGGAATGCCTGGTCACCCCGGCCGACTGGAGCCGCCAGGGGCACGGCGCTGGCACCCCGTTCTCGGCCGCGCACACCTTCGCGCAGACCGGTCCGTTCCGGCCCCGCAACCTCGTACGGGGCACCGAGAACGCCGTACTGGCCGGGTGCGGTACGACGCCGGGCGTCGGGGTGCCGACCGTGCTGGTCTCGGGGAAGCTGGCCGCCGCCCGGGTGACCGGCGGCAGCGCCGCGCGGCGCGCCCGGGTGAGCGGCCCCGGCGCGCGCCGCCGCTCCCGTACGGCGGAGGCGGGACCGTGACCGCCCGGGAACTCGACGCCGCGGGCATCACCGAGCCCGCGCTGCGCGCCGCCTACGCCCACTGCCGCCGGCTCAACGCCCGCCACGGCAAGACGTACTTCCTGGCCACCCGGCTGCTGCCGGCCGCCCGGCGGCCCGCCGTGCACGCGCTGTACGGCTTCGCCCGCTGGGCCGACGACATCGTCGACAGCCTGGACGACGACGCCACCCCTAAGGAGCGTGCGGCGGCCCTGCACGCGCTGGAGGCGCAGCTGCACGCCGGTCTCGCGCAAGGCGGCGGCGACGAGCCGGTGGTACGGGCACTGGCGCACACCAGCGCCGCCTACGGCATCGACCCGGCGTACTTCACCGCCTTCATGGCCTCCATGCGCGCCGACCTGGAGGTGACCGACTACCCGACCTACGCGGACCTGCGCGGCTACATGTACGGCTCGGCCGAGGTGATCGGCCTCCAGATGCTGCCCGTCCTCGGCACGGTCACACCGCGCGAGGAGGCCGCGCCGCACGCCGCCGCGCTCGGTGCGGCCTTCCAGCTCACCAACTTCCTGCGGGACGTGGGCGAGGACCTGGACCGGGGCCGGATCTACCTGCCCGGCGACCTGCTGGCCGCGCACGGCGTGGACCGCGAACTGCTCCAGTGGAGCCGCCTGACCGGCAGCGAGGACGCGCGGATCACCGCCGCGCTGCGGGCCGCGGCCGACCTCACCCGTGGCGTCTACCGCCTGGCCGCGCCCGGCGTCGCCATGCTCGCCCCGGCGTCCCGGCCGTGCATCCGTACCGCGTTCATCCTCTACCGCGGCATCCTGGACGCCGTGGAGGCCGACGGCTACGCGGTCCTGCACCGCCGCGCCGTCGTGTCCCGCCCGGTCCGCGCGACCGTGGCCCTCGACGGGCTGGTACGGGTGACCGCGGCCCGTACCCGTGCCGGAACCGTCGCACCGGAAGGAAGCACCGTGGACGACGCCCCCCGCCCCGCCGGACGCGGCCGGTACCCGCTCAGCCTGCGGCGGCGGCCCGTGGCGTGGGAGCGCCAGCGGCCCACCTGGCGGGACGCCGCGCCGGGCGTGATCGCGGGCGCGCTCGAACGCGCCAAGGCCCGGCCGTCCGGCAACTGGTACGCCGTGGGCGCCTCCCGGCAGGTCGGCCGGGACCGCCCCCTGGGCCGGACCGTCGCCGGGACGGAGGTGGTGCTGTGGCGCGCGGCCGACGGGCGGCTGCGCGGCGGCCCGGGGGCCTGCCCGCACCTGGGGGCGCCGCTGAAGGACAGCCCGGTGCGGTGCGGCACACTCGTCTGCCACTGGCACGGACTCGCCCTGGACTGCGGCCCGTTCGCCGGGTGGGAGCCGTATCCGGTGTACGACGACGGGGTGCTGGTCTGGGTGCGCCTGGATCACGCGGGCGGCGAGGAGCCGCTGGACCGGCCACGCGTCCCGGAGCGCCCGCTCGCGGCCGCCGCCATCGCGGCCGTCCACACCGGTGTAGGGCGCTGCGAGCCGGACGACGTGGTCGCCAACCGGCTCGACCCGTGGCACGGCGCGTGGTTCCACCCGTACTCCTTCGTCGACCTGACCGTGGCGGACGGCCCGGCGGGGCCCTCGGACGCCTTCACCGTGGACGTGTCCTTCAAGGTCGCCGGGCGCCTGGTCGTGCCCGTGCGCGCGGAGTTCACCGCTCCCGGACCGCGCACCGTGGTCATGCGCATCACCGAGGGCGAGGGCGCGGGCAGCGTGGTGGAGACCCACGCCACCCCGCTCGGCACCGACGCGTCCGGCCGGCCGCGTACCGCCGTGGTCGAGGCGGTCGTCGCCACCAGCGACCGGCCGGGCTTCGCGGTGGCCCGCGCGGCGGCCCCGCTGCTGCGCCCTGTGATGCGGGCCACGGCGGGGCGGCTGTGGCGCGACGACATGGCGTATGCGGAGCGGCGGTGGGAGCTGCGGCGGGCGGGGAGGTTTCCGGGGTGAGCCGTGCGCGGCGCACACGCCGGTGACGTGCGAACGCCGGTCGTCACGCCCGTACGACCCCACGCGCCCCCCGAATCACTCGTCAGGGGCAACGGCAAGCAGGCGTTGACGCTGGCAGCATCGCTTCCGGACGCACCGCGCAGCCCGCCGGGCACCGCCTGTGTCCTTCGGTCGCGCGGTACTTCTTCGGGAAGGAGACGCATGCCATGCCGGAAATCCAGGAGCAGCACGAGACGGTCGAGTACGAGGCGCCGGAGCTGGCCGAGGTCGGCGACTTCACCGAGCTGACGCTCGGTTTCCACGGGCCTTTCTGGGACGTGTTCGGCGGACGCGGCCGTGGGTGGTGGTGATCCCGAAAGCCGCGCGACCGGGGCCCCGTCGCGGCGCGGCGGGGCCCGCGCCCGTCCGGCCGGGCGTCCGCCGGTCGGTCAGTCCCCCATCACCCGTGCCACCCCCCGCAGCACCGCCGACCGCCCCCGGTCCGGCACCGTCCACAACATCTGGCCGCGTACGCCCCACCGCTCCAGCAGCGCGTTCGCGGCGAGGAAGCCGGTGGTGGCCGCGCGTTCCATGAGGGCCACCGGAAGTTCCGTGCGCACGAGGTCGCCGGCCACCACCACCGCCGGGTCGGGCGTGCGGACGGTGGGGCGGTCCTGGTAGCCGCCCACCGGGAACAGCGGGCAGTCGGCGCGCCATTCATGCTGCGCGTCGACCACCTTCGCCTCGCGGGTCTCGGGGTAGACGTGCGCCAGCTGGTCCAGCAGCCGGTCCTGCTGGGCCCGCCGGTCGGTGTCCGTGCGCAGCGCGTACGCGTGCAGTTCGACCACCGAGCCGCCGGTGCGGGACGCCCACCGGGCCGCCTCCCCCTCCCAGCGCTCCAGCACGCTGACGTTGTCCAGCGCCCCGAAGCCGCTGGTGCCGAGGAAGCCCGGCCGGTCCCGGGCCACCGGCCGGTCGAGCCAGAGCCGCGAGACGAGGAACGGCGGCGCGGTCCGCAGCCGCCGCACCCGCTCGCGCCAGTCCCGGTCGCCCAGCCGGGGCGAGGCGGCGACCAGGCCGCGCAGTCCGGCGGTGTCGAGGGCGAGCACCACGGCGTCGTGGCGCGCCGCGCCGTGGGAGCCCAGTACGGTCACGCCGCCGTCCGGGCGGGGCTCGACCGTCTCCACCGCGCAGCCGGTGTGCACCGCGACGCCGTGACCGGTCAGGTAGCGGCCCAGCGGCTCCCACAGCGCCTGCGGGAACGGTTCATCGGGCACGTCGAACAGCAGCCCTTCGCTGGAGCCGAGGAAGTAGATGTGGAACATCGACGCCATCTCGGCGGCGGACAGTTCCCCGGGGTCGGCGAAGAAGCTGCGGGAGAACACCTCGAACGCCAGGTGGTGTGCTGCTTCGGGGAAGCGGATGCGGTCCAGGAAGTCGCGCGCGCTGACGCCGTCCAGGCGCTCGTAGACGCCGGGTGTCCGCACGTCGAGCAGGGGCAGCGCGGCCCGCGGGTTCATCCGGGCCATCTCGCGCGGGGTGAAGGTCGGGCTGAGCAGGGCGAAGCCGAGCGCGCTCCACGGCGGGGTGCGGGGCACCCGCGCGAAGCTGTCGCGCAGGCCGCTGCTGTGGCGCAGCGGGTAGTCGGGCAGCCCGGTGAGCATGCCCAGCGCCGGGTCGGCCCGGCGCAACAGGCCCCGCAGGTTGTAGTACTGGCGGAAGAAGGCGTGGAACCCCCGCGTCATGGTGGCCCGGAAGCCGTCGGCGAGCTGGACCTGGCGGCCGGAGAGCCGGCCGCCGAGGCCCGCCTCCCGCTCGTACAGCGTGACCCGTACGCCCCGTTCGGCGAGCGCGGTGGCCGCGGCGAGCCCGGCGATGCCGCCCCCGATCACCGCCGTGTGCGGCGCCTCGCCGCCGATCCGGGCCCGGCCCGGCGGGGGCGGGACGACGCGGGCCCGCCGGTCCCGGCCCCGGCGCGGTACGGCGGGGCGGGCGGGGCGGCGGGAGCGCCCGGCGGCGGTCGGTGCGGCGTCAGACGGCGGGGTCGTCATCGGGCGGTCTCTTCCTGTCGGGGTCGGGCGTGAGGTACGAGTGGGCGTACGGGCGTGTTACGCACGGGCCGGGCGCACGGACGGGCGGCGGCGCAGCCGGGGCAGTTCCGCCACGGTGCGCAGCATGGGCAGTACGGGAGTGTGCAGGCCGATGGACAGGTCCTCGCGCAGGCGGGTGCCGCCGTCCAGGAAGCGCAGCAGCCGTTCCATCGGCACACCGCGGAACAGCCCGGTGAAGAAGTCGGCGCCGTCGACGCGGCCGCTGTCCAGGGCCCGCAGCAGGACGGCGTCCATCAGCCGCGACCGGGCGGAGTGCGGGGGCGGCGGGACCGGGGTGCGGCCTTGGTGGAAGGCGGCGGCGATGGCCCGGGTCTGGCGCTGGACGGCGGCGAAGGTGTAGCCGGTGGACGGCCGGGTGGCGCCTCCGGCGGCGCCGATGCGGAAGACGCGGGGCCCGGCGGCGCGCGGGAAGCGCGCGTCGGTCATCGGGATGACGCCCTGCTCGGAGGCGGTGACGCGGTACGGGCCCAGCGCGCGGACGTCTGCCAGGTAGTGGCGCAGGGCGCGGTGGTAGGCGGCCTCGTCGAGCGGGGCGGCGGAGAACTCGGTGTACTCGGCCAGCGCTTCGTACGGGCTGAGCGGGAGGACGTAACCGAACGACAGGCCGTGGTCCGGCTGCGGGGTGCGGAAGTCCATCAGGTCGGCGGTCGCCGGGTCGAACTCGGGCCGTTCGGTGCGGATGAACCAGCCGTGGAAGTGCTGGAGGAGGGTGGTGCGGGCGGGCGGCAGGGCGGGCAGCGGCCGGGAGTCGAAGACCCAGCGGGCGCGCAGCCGCAGCGGGCCGCCTTCCGGTGTCGTACCGCGGACCTCGGCGCCGCCCGGCAGCGCGCGCACGTCCTCGACCACGGCCGTCAGCCGGTGTGCGGCCGGAGCGGCGGCCAGCCGCGCGCCCATCAGCCGTTCGAACGCGCCGGAGCGCATCATCTTGTACCGGAGCGGTCCGGGGCGCCCCGTCACCGGGGCACCGTCGGCGCCGTGCACGCGCAGCCGGTCCCAGGAGGCCGCCAGGACGCCGTCGTACTCGCCGCCGGGCGCTTCCCAGTAGCACCAGGTGCGCTCGGGGGGACGCAGGGGGCCGGGCGGTGCGTCCACGACGGTCACCCGGGGGCGGCGGGCCCCGGGCGGCGGGGCGCAGAGCCGGTGGGCGAGGGACAGGCCCGCGGCGCCGCCGCCCACGACGGCCACCTCCGTGTCGTACACGCCGACTCCCTCCCGTCCCGCCGGACACCGTGTCGGTGCCCGCGCCGCGCCGACGGGCACACCGGGTGTCCGGGTGCCCGCCCGGACGGTTTCTACCGGGGGAAACGCCGCCACGGCCACTACCACGCCGGTCACCGGGCGAAGCCGCCCGATCGGAAGTCCGGCAGGTGCGGGGGCGGGCGCCGGCCGTGGAACGGAGAAAGCCCCGGCCAGACGGGGGGAGCTGGCCGGGGCAGTCGGGGCACGGGCGGGACGCCGGTCACCTGGACGGCGCGGGTCCGTCGAGCCCGTGATCAATTGAACGATAAACCACCGAACGCCATTCCGCCAAACCGGACGGATGTGACGCATATCGCGCAACACCGACCGGCCCCGACGCGCGCGCTCCGGCGCCCGCGGTCCGCGTACCTCAGCGCCCCCGGTGCCGGGCCTTCGCCTTCGCGCGCGCCCGCGACCTGCGCCGCTCGTCCTCCGCCGCCCGCCGCCGCTTGGCCGCGGCCCGGTTCTCGGTCTTCGCCTGCGCGAAGCTCCGGGCGAGCGCTTCCTGCGCGGCGGTACTCACCGGCCGGGCCGCCTGCTCCCGGGCGGCGGCGCGGGCCAGCCGCTTCGGGTTCGGGCGGTACGGGCGCGCGGCTGCCGTCGCCTGCACGGCGGGCGCGGCGAGCGCCCGCGCGATCAGGGCGTCCGCCCCGCGGAGCGCGAAGGCCAGCAGCTCGGGGCCGGTCGGTTCGGCGCCGAAGACATGACGGGCGGCCCGTACGCCGTCCGGCCCGGCGATCTCCAGAACGCCGACCCAGTAGGGGTCCTCGAAGAACACGGTGAACGTGCTCGGCATGGCGTTGTCCTCCCATGGTGGTGCGTGAGAGGACGAACCGGACACCCTGGGAGGGAGGTTACTGACCCGCCTCCCCCACGAGGGGCGACGGGCGCCCGGACTACCGACCGGGCCGTGTTTTCGTTCGTCCTGTGCTTGATCCGGCCACCGATTGTCCGGGGGCCCGCCTCACCGGGCAACCGGTTTTCGGGTGGCCGCAGCCGTACGGCCGCCGCGCGGCAGGTACTGCCCGCCGCGCGGCGGCCGTCAGGGGATCAGGGGGTCAGGCGATCCGGGGGCGGGCGCTCAGGAGGCCGGGGCCGGCTGGGCCGCGATGCCGTTGCGCCACAGGGCGTCCACCCGGGCGCGCTCCTGCGCGTTCGGGTTGGCGTTCTGGCAGGAGGGGCCGGGGCCGCCACCCGACATCAGCTCGCTGCAGGGGCCCGAGTAGTGGTCGGGCAGGCCGAGGACGTGGCCCGTCTCGTGGGCCGTCACACGGGTGGAGTTGTACTGCTGGTTCTGCCGGTAGTCGAGGAAGATGTAGCCCCGCCCGTGGCCGTCGGTGCTCGCGTAGGAGCCGCGGGAGTCGTTGCCCTCGTAGTACCGGAAGTCGGCGTTGGAGCCTTCCTGGAGCTTCACGTTGCGCACGGAGCTGTTCCAGATCTGCGTGCTGCGCGCTATCTGGCTGCGGAAGGTGGGCGCGCTGGAGGCGTTGTACGTGACGGTGACCGCCAGGACGCCGGGGTTGGCGGCGCGCTTGGCGGCGGCCGACTTCATGACGGCCTGGAAGAACGCCTTGTTGGCCTTGGCCTCCTCGGCGGAGCCGGCGTACTTGGCTATGGAGGCCGGGGTGGAGACGCTCGTGCCGGAGGGGGCGGCGGGAGCGGAGGCGGCGGTGGCGGGGACGGTACCGAGGGAGGCGGCCAGACCGAGGCCGAGCACGGTGGTGACAACCGTACGCATGGGTCTCATGGGGGAACCTCTTCATCCGTGGGAGGGATTTGGTACCGGGATTGTGAAGGAATCAAGGTCCCCATGGATGACAGCTATTGGCGATAGTGCCGTGACATCGCCCCCTCCCGCCCGACCGTTCGGCAGGTCTCAACGGCCGTGTGACGGCGCAGTGTTGTGGGTGCGGAAGGCGTCGTTCACCTCCGCGGCACGGGAATGTGGCACGTGCCCGCGTCATCATCGCCCCCGTCGAATGACGTAGGCGGCCTACGCTCAGCACTGATGTGGCCGCCGATGCGCAGGGGAACCGGCGCCCGTCAGCGCGGCAGCGGCCGGGCGCGGTTGAGGTTGAGCAGCGGCGCCAGCAGATCGCCGTCGCGTTCGCGGCGCGCGGCGACCTCGTCGAACAGGAACGTGAGCTGCTCCGGGTCCGTACAGCCTTCGATCTCGTCCCAGGTCACGGGCGCGGAGACGGTGGGCAGCGCGCGGGCGCGCACCGTGTAGGGCGCGGCGGTGGTCTTCGACGCCGAGTTCTGCGAGAAGTCGATGAAGACCTTCCCCGGCCGCAGCGCCTTGGTCATCCGGTGCACGACGTGGCCGGGCAGGGCCCGCTCGGCCTCGACGGCGACGCTCTTCGCGTACGCGGTGACGTCCTCCGAGGGCGTCGGCTCGATCGGCACCAGAAGGTGCAGGCCCTTGGAGCCGCTGGTCTTGGCGTACACGTTCAGGCCGTCGGCCAGCAGGCGCTCGCGCAGCCACCGGGCCACCCCGCAGCACTCCACGATGGTGGCTGGCTCGCCGGGGTCGAGGTCGAGGACCAGGCGGTCGGCGACGCGCGGCGCGTCGGCGGTCCACTGCGGGGTGTGCAGCTCCACGACGAGGTTCGCGGCCCACATCAGGGTCGGCACGTCGCGCACCAGCACCTGCCGGCGGTTCTTGGCCGTGCTGCCCGGTACGTCGCAGGTCTTCACCCATGCGGGCGTCCCGGGCGGCACGTTCTTGGTGAAGAACGTCTCGCCGTCGGGTCCGTCGGGATACCGCAGGAAGGAGACGGGCCGGTCGTGGATGTGGGCGAGCAGCGCGCCGGCGGTGGTGGCGTAGTAGTGCAGCAGCTCGCCCTTGGTGGTGCCGGTCCGCGGATACAGGACCTTGTCCAGGTTGGTGAGCGGCAGCCGCCGCCCCTCCACGACGGTGATTGGCGACATACCATGACAATCCCATACAGAACCCATGCAAGGGGATGAGACATGCGATCGGTGTGGAACGGGTCGATCTCCTTCGGGCTGGTCAGCATCCCCGTGAAGACCTACAGCGCGACCGAGCGCACCGCCTCGGTCTCGTTCGTCCGCATCCACGCCAAGGACGGCGGCCGGATCCACTACCGCAAGGTCTGCGAGCTGGACGGGGAGGAGGTCCCCACCGAGGAGGTCGGCAAGGGCTACCAGGCCGCGGACGACACGATCGTGCCGATCACCGACGAGGACCTGGCCAAGCTGCCGCTGCCGACGACCAAGACGCTGACCATCCTGGCCTTCGTCGGCGCGGACGAGATCGACCCGCTCCAGCTGGACAAGTCCTACTTCCTGGGGCCCAACGGCGTCGCCGCCACCAAGCCGTACGCCCTGCTGCGGGACGCCCTGGAGCACCAGGAGAAGGTCGCGATCGGCAAGGTGGCCATGCACGGGCGGGAGACGCTCGCCATGCTGCGGGCGCACGACGGGGCGATCGCCATGCACACGCTGCTGTGGCCGGACCAGATCCGCTCGGCGAACGCCGTCGCGCCCAGCGAGAAGGTGGAGATCCGGGAGAACGAGCTGACCCTCGCCGAGACCCTGATGGACTCGCTCGGCGACCTGGACGAGTCGGAGCTGCACGACGACTACCGGGAGGCCGTCGAGGAACTGGTCACCGCGAAGCTGGAGGGCGGCGAGCCGGCCGCGCCCAGGGCCGCCCCGCGCGGCGGCAAGGTCATCGATCTCATGGCCGCGCTGGAGAACAGCGTGCGGGCGGCGCGGGAGTCGCGCGGGGAGGGCGGCGGGGCCGCCGGGGAGGACGCGGACGAGGCGGACCAGGCCTCGGTCACGCCGATCGGGAGCCGCAAGACGGCGAAGAAGGCCGCGGCGAAGACGGCGTCCGGCGGCGGCGCCAAGAAGGCGGCGGCCCGCAAGACGTCCGGGTCGGCCGCCAAGAAGTCCGCCTCCGGCAAGACGGCCGCCTCCGGCGGGAAGAAGACGGCGGCGGGCGGGGGCTCGGGCGGGAAGAAGACCGCGGCGAAGTCCTCGGCGGCCAAGTCCACCGCCAAGAAGAGCGCCGCCAAGAAGACCGGCAGGCGGGCGTCGGCCTGAGCGGCGCGGTGCGGACGGGCCCGGAGCGGGGCCCGGCAGGCTTAGAGTCGGTGCATGGCTTCAGACGAGACGACCGTACGCGTCGACAGCTGGATCTGGTCCGTCCGGCTGACCAAGACGCGTTCGATGGCCGCGACGGCCTGTCGCGGCGGGCATGTACGGGTCAATGGCGAGCGGGTGAAGGCCGCCCACGGGGTGCGGCCGGGCGACGAGGTACGGCTGCGGCACGCCGGGCGCGAGCGCATCGTCGTGGTCTCGCGCCTCGTCAGCAAGCGGGTCGGCGCCGCGGTCGCCGCCGAGTGCTTCGTCGACAACAGTCCCCCGCCGCCGCCCCGCGAGGTGATCGCCGCGGTCGGACAGCGCGACCGGGGAACCGGCCGGCCCACCAAGCGCGACCGCCGCGAGATGGAGCAGTTGCGGGGCCGCTGAGAGCCCGGCGGGCGTTCCCGTACGGGCGGGCCGGCGGCCGTACGGGAACGCCCGCCGCCCGTGCGGGCCGCCACCCGTACGGCCGCCCCGCCGCTCACAGCTCGCTCAAGTACACCCACGCCCCCTCGTCCCGTACGAAGCGGCTGTTCTCCTCCTGCACGCCGGGCTCGCCGCGCAGCGTGTAGTGCGCGCGGAACTCCACGGTGCCCTCGCTGTGGAACGCGCTCCCGCCCGTCGTACCGACGATCTCCAGGCGCGTCCACCGCTGCCCGGGCTCGAAATCCACGCCCGCCGGGCGCGTCGCGGGGTGCCAGGTGCGCAGCAGGTACGGGGCGTCACCGGCCGCGAAGGCGCTGTAGCGCGAACGCATCAGCCGCTCGGCCGTGGGCGCGGCGGCCTCGCCCCGGTGGAAGCGGGCACAGCACTCCCCGTAGGTCGCTGCCAGGCCGCAGGGGCAGGGGGAGGCGGGGTCGATCGCCGGTCGCCGGCGTGCGTGGTTCTTGGACACCTCTCGATTGTGACCGCTTCGGGTGCGCGGCCGGGCGGCGGGGGCCGGGGCTGCGAACCGGGCGATCAGCCGGTGGCGCCGCGCAGCCAGCCGTCGACCGTGGCCGTCACGGCGCGGGCGAAGCGGTCGATGCCCGGCGAGCGTACGGGGCACGGGCGGGGCGTGGTGGTGGTCGGTGCCAGGCAGAAGTGCAGGGCGTCGTCGGTGCGGTGCAGGTCGGTGGTGCCGCCGCCGGGGGCCGGGTGGGTGCAGTACGCGGGGTGGGCGCGTTCGTAGGCGTCGCAGGGCAGTTGGCGGGTCCAGCGGTAGCGGTCGCCGGCGGGGCCGAGCGTGCGGCCCGCGTCCGCGTAGAGGTCACCGTCCGCGGCGGCCCGCGCGGCGTACAGGGCGTTGATCCGGCGCACGCGGTCCGGGTGGAAGGCGTCGGGTGCCTGGGAGACCCAGACGATCTTCGGCCGGGTGAGGCCGGCGTCCCGTGCCGCCGCGGCGATCTCCCCGGTCAGCGCCCGCGCATCGGCCGCGTACCGCTCGTAGTAGCCCGCCGAACCGTAGGTGGCACCGGCCATGCACGGCGTGTAGCCCCAGGCGTTTCCCCAGAACTGGAGGATCACGACGCGCGGCCGCACGGTCCGCACCAGCGTCGCCGCCTTGTCCCGGGCCGGGACGAGCGACTTCCCGCGCCGGGCCGTGAGGTAGTCGCACAGCGTCGTGCCGGAGTGCGGGGCGGCGTGCAGCTTCGCGCGTCCGGTCGCGGCGAGCCGTTCGGCCAGGACGTCCTGGTTCTCCATGGCCAGGGAATCGCCGAGGTACAGCACGGGGACGGCCGGGCCCGTCGGTTTGCGGCCGGGGTCGGCAGCGGTGGCGGTGGGGTCCGGCGGCGGTACGGACGTACCGTCGCCGGGTGCCGGTGCGGTCGACGCCGGGGGCGGGGCGTTCTCGGGACCGGACGGTGCGTCCGTGGGGTCGGAGGCGAGGACGACGCCCCAGCCGAAGGCCCCGACCAGGGCCAGGACCAGCACGGCCAGCAGGGGTACCACCCAGCGCTGGATCATCGGACCGCCCCTGGTCGCGTCGCGCGGACGGCCGGTGGCTCATGTCAGGTGCACTACACACCGGCACGGGCAGACCAGGGAAGCACACCGGGACCCGGGTGAGAAGACCACCGGAGGACGACCGCCCCGCTACTCGGCAGGCGCGGGCGGCAGGTTTCCGTGCCGTCGGCCGTCCGGCGCCGGGGTCCTGCCGCAGAACTCCGCTTCGATCGCGTTGAAGTAGAGGGCCCCGTCCGCCGACCGGTCGCCGTTCATGTTGAAGGTGAGCCGGTGGCCGCCGTCCCGCGCGGCGACCGTGGCCGACACCGGCCCGTTGTGCGGCCGGTCTTGCCCACCACCGGCACACCGCAGGACAGGGTGGTGGCCTCCACGCCGAGCCCGAAGGCGAACCCGTCGCCCGTCGGCACCACGTCGAGCAGCTCCCTCGTCTGCGCACGGGCAGCAACTCGCCGCGCAGCAGCGCACGTTGGAAGGTGTTGAGGTCCCCGAGGGTGGAGATCATGCCGCCGGCCGCGCCCGGCGCGGCGGCCGGCGGATGCTTCAGCGCGATGGCGCACAGCGCTTCGGGCGTGCGGTTGTCGTAGCGGTGCTCCGGGAAGCCGCGGCCGGAGGAGTTGGTCTGGAGTTCGCGGTTCCCGGGCGGTGTCTCCGGCGTCTTGAGGGAGCCGGGCGCGTCTCTGTGGCACGCAGGACGCCGGGGCCCGGATCGGGATTGAGGCGCTGGTGGGAAGGGCGCCGCCGTGCGGTGGCGCGGGACCGGCCCCATGATGGAAGCAGCGGAGGCACTGCCGGCCCGGTGGTCCCTCCGGACCCGAGCGATCTTTCGGGAGGCGCCATGGGCAAGGACAGCACTCCGGATTCCGACGCGACCCCCGCCGCGCGGCAGCGGGAGTTCTACACGGGCGGCGAGCGCCCGTTCGACCCGGAGGACCTGGTCATGGCCAGGGGACTCGAACCGACGCCGGAACGGGTCGAGGAGGCCCGCAGGCTCATCGAGGAAAAGGGGGCGGCGGCCATCGAGCGGTACCTGCCGTAGCCCGCACGGCGGTGGGCGGCCCCGGCGGCTCAGTCGCGGTGCGCCAGGGCCGCGATGCGCTTGCGGTAGGCGGCGCTGTCCGCCTCGCTCAGCGGCAGCCGGCCGTCGCCCGCGAGGTGCGACGGGAGGTAGGTGGCCTGCTTGACCGCCTGGTGGAGCGGGCCCGGCAGGTTCAGGAGGAACTGGCCCCGCTCGGCGGTCTCGATGACCATCCAGGAGTCGGAGCCCCGGTCGTCCGGGGAGGTCGGCTCGATCGTGCTCACCGCCGTCACGGTGAGGGTGGGCGGCACGTCGGTGGTGGTGGGGTCGGCGGCGGTTCCGGTCCGGCTGTCGTGCTGCGTACTCATGTTCCCTCCCTAACAACCGGGCGCGGGTCGGGGCCAGCCGTCCCGCCGAGTCGTGTCTCACAGTGGCCGGGGGAATGCGGGCCGGGACCGCGGAAGGAAAGGTGGGCGACGGAGATGGGCCGCAGAAGAGACTTGGCCAAAGTGACCCGTCCGGTGCGCGCCGCGGGGCCCGGATCACCGATCATGGCCGGCATGAGCGAGGAGACTCACACCACGGGGCCGGTGCCGGACGCGGCACGGCGTACGCATGACCGGGAGCGACGGCGGGCGCGGCTGGTGCTCGCCGGGCGCGCGGAGAGCGCGGAGGATTTGGCGATGCTGATCGACGCCCTGGGGCTCGATCCCCGGGAGGACCAGGAGACGCCGCCCGGCCGGAGCGGCTGAGCGCTCGCGGCGAGCGGCGTCGTCGGGAAAAAGCCGGGCCCGCACGAAACCAGCCGGGGCCGGCACGGGAACCGCCGGGCCCGCCGTCTTCACCGGAAGCGGCGGGTCCGGCTCTCGTGCCGCGGTCGCCGCGGCCCGCTTCCGGCGATTTTCGGTCAGGTGTCCCCCTCCATCGCCTCCACCAGGGATTTCGGCCGCATGTCCGTCCAGCGTTCCGAGACGTGGTCCAGGCAGCCCTGGCGCGTGTCCTCGCCGTGGACGACGGTCCAGCCGCCGGGGAGTTCGGCGGCCGCGGGCCACAGGGAGTACTGGAGCTCGTCGTTGACGAGGACGAGGTAGGAGGCGTCCGGGTCTTCGAACGGGTTGGTCATGTCCGGCTCCTGGGAGGTGTCGGCGGGACGGGTTCGTACGGGGGTGTCGTGCCGGCCAGTGCGGCGGCGAGGACCGGGCCGATGCGGTCCAGGGCGTGCGGCTGCATCATGTGGCCGTGTTCGCACCGCGCGTCGTGGGTGTGGACGGTGCCGGAGACGTACGGCTGCCACGCCTCCGCCGGCCAGGGCGCTTCGCCGCGTTCGGGTTCCGCCTTGAACAGCAGCAGGTCGCCCTCGTAGACGGCGGGCCGGAAGGTGTACCAGCGCAGGCGGGTGTTGTCGGTCAGGGTCTGTGCCACGGCCGTGACGAGGGGTTCCTCCAGCAGGGCGGCCAGCGCGCTGCCCTGTCCGCGGAGGAGTTCCGCGGCCCGGGCGGGGTCGAGGCCGCGGTGGGCGGCGCCGGGGCTGACGGCGTCGGCGAACAGGTAGGCCACGTCGCGTGCGGTGTGGCGGGGCAGGACGCGGTCGGGGTCGACCTGGAGGGGCGCGGTGTCCAGGAGGGCCAAGAGCGCCACTTCTTCGCCCTGTTGCTGGAGGCGGGTGGCCATCGCGTGGGCGACGGCGCCGCCGAAGGACCAGCCGAGCAGGTGGTAGGGGCCGTTCGGCTGGACGGTGCGGATGCGGTCGAGGTAGTCGGCGGCCATGGCGTCGATGGTGGCGGGGCGGGCGCCGGGTTCGGTCAGGCCTCGTGCCTGGAGGCCGAGGACCGGGCGGTCGTGGAGGTGGCGCAGCAGTCCGGCGTACGGCCAGCTGATGCCGGAGGCGGGGTGGACGCAGAACAGCGGCGGGCGGCTGCCGTGCGGGCGCAGCGGCAGCAGGACGTCCAGGGCGTCCGCCGTCGTGGTGGACGCTTCGTGCAGGGTCCGTACGAGCCCGGCGGGCGTCTGCGTCTCGAACAGGGCGCGGATCCCGGGGTCGGCGCCGAAGACCGTACGGACGCGGCTGATGAGGCGGGCCGCCAGCAGCGAGTCGCCGCCGAGGTCGAAGAAGCCGTCGTCGGCGCCCACCGCGGGCAGGCCGAGGATTTCGGCGAAGAGCGCGCCCATCAGTTCCTCGGGCGGGGTGCCGGGTGCCCGGCCGCCCTCCGGGGCGCTGAAGCCGGGGGCGGGCAGCGCGCGCCGGTCCAGCTTGCCGTTGGCGGTCAGGGGCAGTGTGTCCAGGAGGACCACGGCGGCGGGGACCATGAAGCGGGGCAGCCGCTCGCGCAGGAACCGGCGCAGCCGCGCGGGGTCCGGTTCGGTGCCGGGCGCGGGGACGGCGTACCCGACGAGCTGCCTGCGGCCGGGGGTGTCCTCGCGGACCGCCACGGCGGCGCGGTCCACGTCCGGGTGGGCGAGCAGCGCGGCCTGCACCTCGCCGAGTTCGATCCGTACGCCGTGGATCTTCACCTGGTCGTCCACCCGGCCGAGGTACTCCACGACGCCGTCGGGGCGCTGCCGTCCCAGGTCGCCGGTGCGGTACATGCGCTCGCCGGGCGCGCCGTACGGGTCGGCCACGAAGCGTTCGGCGGTGAGGGCGGGGCGGTGCAGGTAGCCGCGGGCCAGGCCGGTGCCGGTGAGGTGGATCTCGCCGGGTACGCCGGGCGGCACCGGGCGCAGTGCGGCGTCCAGGACGTGGACGTGGGTGTTCCAGATGGGTGTTCCGGCGGCCACGTCGGGTCCGTCGGCGACGGCGTGCAGGCTGTCGCCGCTGGCTTCGGAGGCACCGTAGAAGTTGACCAGCCGGGCGTGCGGGAGGGCGTCGGCGAACCGCTGGGAGAGGGCGGGCGGCAGGGCTTCGCCGCTGGTCACCCACAGGGTGCAGGTCGACAGCAGGCCGGTGTCGCCGTCGAGGAGGGCGGCCAGCAGGCTGGGCACGACGGTGATGCGGGTGGCGCGGTGCCGGGCGACGAGGGCCGCCAGGTCCGCCGGGCTGCGGGCGGTGAGGGAGTCGGCGAGGACGACCGGAGCGCCGTGCAGCAGGGCGCCCAGCAGTTCGGTGGTGCCGTCGATGAAGCTCAGGGTGGTCTTGGCGAGCACCGGCTGCCCGGCGTGCCAGGGATAGGTGCGGGAGCACCACAGAAGCCGGTTGACGCATCCCCGGTGCAGGCCGACGACGCCCTTGGGGGTGCCGGTGGAGCCGGAGGTGTAGAGGACGTAGGCGGGGTGCAGCGGCCTGAGGGGGACGCGCCGGTCGGCATCGGTGAGGTCGGTGTCCGGCAGGGTGCGCAGCGCCTCGTCCGTGGTGTCCGCGTCCAGGACGAGGCGGGGGACGTCCGTGGCGGGCAGGGCCGGCGCGGTGGCCCGGTCGGTGACCAGCAGGACGGGCCGGGTGTCGCCGAGCATGAAGGCCAGGCGCTCGGCGGGGTAGTCCGGGTCCAGGAAGAGGTAGGCGGCGCCGGCCTTGAGGACGGCGAGGACGGCGGTGACCATGGCGGGCGTACGGGGCAGGGCCAGCGCGACGACGCTCTCGGGCCCGGCCCCGCGGGCGGCGAGCAGGCGGGCGAGGCGGTTGGCGGCGGTGTTGAGTTCCGTGTAGGTGAGGGTCAGGTCGGCGTAGTACAGGGCGGGGGCGTCGGGACAGGTGGCCGCCCGGTCCTCGAAGAGGCGCGGGAGGACGGTGTCGGGGACGCCGTGCGCGGTGTCGTTCCGTTCCCGCAGGGTGCGGCGTTCCTGGCGGGAGAGGATGTCGGCCTGGCTGATGCGCTGTCCGGGGTCGGCCGTCGCGGCGTCGGCGATACGGAGCAGCCGCGCCACGAACGCCTCGACGGTGGGCCGGTCGAAGAGGTCGCTGCTGAACTCGACCGTGGCCCCGACGCCGGCGGGGGTTCCGTCGGGCGCGCGGTGTTCGGTGGCGTTGATCTCCATGTCGAGCCGGGCCGTGCCGGTGCCGACGGGCACCGGGGTGACGGTCAGACCGGGCAGTTCCAGGTCGCGGCCGGCGGCGGACTGCCAGGTCAGCAGCGTCTGGACGAGCGGGTGGCGGGCGGCCGTACGGGGCGGGTTGAGGGCTTCCACGAGGCGTTCGAAGGGGACGTCCTGGTGGGCGTGGGCGGCGAGGTCGACGTCCCGTACGCGTTCGATGAGCTCGCGGAAGGTGGGGTCGCCGGAGGTGTCGGTGCGCAGGACGAGGGTGTTGACGAAGAAGCCGACCACCTCGTCCAGCGCTTCGTCGGTCCGTCCGGCGGCGGGGGTGCCGAGGGGGATGTCCGTACCGGCGCCCAGCCGGGTGAACAGGGCGGCCAGCGCGGCCTGTACGACCATGAACACGCTCGCCCCGCAGTCCCGGGCGAGCGCGGCAAGCCGCTGGTGCGCGGCCGCGTCCCAGGAGAAGGTCAGACACGCGCCGCGGCCGCCGGGCCGGGCCGGGCGCGGCCGGTCGGTGGGCAGCGTCAGCTGGTCGGGCAGGTCGCGCAGGTGCGCGGTCCAGTACCTGAGCTGTTCGGCGAGGAGGCTGTCCGGGTCGTCCGGGTCGCCGAGGAGTTCGTGCTGCCAGAGGGCGTAGTCGGCGTACTGGACGGGCGGGGGCGGCAGGTCGGGGGTGCGGCCCGCGCGGCGTTCGGTGTAGGCGTGGGCCAGGTCGCGCCACAGGGGGCCGAAGGACCAACCGTCGGCGGCGATGTGGTGCACGACGAAGAGCAGCAGGTGTTCCTCCGGGCCGAGGACGAGGAGTTCGGCGCGCAGCGGGAGTTCGCGGGTCAGGTCGACGGCCCGGCGGGCGGCGGCGCGGACGCGCGCGCTCACCTCGTCCTGGCCGGCGCCGGTCAGGTCGGTGCGGGTGACGGCGGCGTGCGCGGCGTCCCGGCCGAGCACCATCTGCCGGGGTACGCCGTCGGTCTCGGGCAGGACCGTGCGCAGCACCTCGTGCCGGTCCATGACGTCCACCAGCGCGGCGCACAGCGCCGGGGCGTCCAGGGCGCCGGTCAGCCGCATGGCCAGCGGGACGTTGTAGGTGGCGCTCGGTCCTTCCAGGCGGTGCAGGAACCACAGGCTGCGCTGGGCGTGGGACAGCGGCACCGGGTCCGGCCGGGCGGCGGGGCGGAGCGCGGGCCGGGGCCGCCGGGCGGTGCGCAGCCGTCCGGCCGTAGCGGCGACGGTCGGTGCGGTGAACAGGGCCCGCAGGTCGAGTTCGGTGCCCAGGACGGTACGGATGCGGGCGGCCAGCCTGGTGGCCAGCAGGGAGTCGCCGCCGAGGTCGAAGAAACTGTCGTCCACCCCGACCGAGGGCAGCCGCAGCACCTCGGCGAACAGGCCGCACAGCACCTCTTCCTCGGGCGTACGGGGCGCGCGGCCGGCCGTCGACGGGGTGAATCCGGGGTCGGGCAGGGCACGCCGGTCGAGCTTGCCGCCGACCGTCGTGGGCAGCGCGTCCAGTGTGACGACGGCGGCCGGGACCATGTGCTCCGGCAGCCGGGCGCGCAGGAACTCCCGTACGGCGCCCGGTGCGGGGGCGGCGGCTTCCGGTGCGGCGACCACGTAGCCGACGAGCCGTGCGGTGCCCGACGCGTCGGTACGGACGGCGGCCGCGGCGCGGGCGACGGCGGGGTGGGCGGTCAGGACGGCTTCGATCTCCCCCGGCTCGATACGGAAACCCCGCAGCTTCACCTGGTCATCGGCCCGCCCGACGAACTCCAACTGCCCGTCCGCCCGCCACCGCACCAAGTCACCGGTCCGGTACATCCGCTCCCCCGGCGTCCCGTACGGACACGCCACGAACCGCTCCGCCGTCAACCCCGGACGCCCCACATACCCCCGCGCCAACCCGGCACCCGCCACATACAACTCCCCCGTCACACCCGGCGGCACCGGCCGCAGCCCCACGTCCAGCACGTACACCCGGCTGTGGGTGACGGGCGCGCCGATCGGCGGGGTCCCGGCGCCGTGCAGGGGTTCGCTGAGCGTGACGCAGATGGTCGCCTCGGTCGGCCCGTACGCGTTGATCATGCGACGCCCCGGCGACCAGCGGGCCACCAGCGCGGCGGTGCCCGCCTCACCGCCGATGACCAGCGTCTCCAGGTCCGGCAGCGCCGCCTGCGGAACGCCGGACAGCACCGTCGGCGGGATCAGGCAGTGGCTGATCCGCTCGTCGGCCAGGAAGCCGGCGAGCGCGTCCCCGGCCAGCGGCCCGGCCGGCGGCACGACCAGCGTGGCGCCCGAGGCGAAGGCCATCAGCGTCTCCATCACGGAGGCGTCGAAGCTGGGCGAGGCGAACTGGAGCACCCGGCTGCCGGGGCGCAGCCCGAAGCGGGCCACCTGGGCGGCGGCGAGGGCGTGGACGCCGGTGTGGGTCACCGCGACGCCCTTGGGCGCGCCGGTGGAGCCGGAGGTGTGGATGACGTACGCCGGGTGTGACGGCCTGAGGGGCGCGAGCCGGTCGGCGTCGGTGGGGTTGTGGTCCGGCTGCCCGGGGAGCAGGCCGGCCGTGTCCCCGGCGTCCAGGACCACGCACGGCGGACCGTCCGGCGGCAGTGCGCGGGCGGCGTCGGCGGTCGTCACGACGAGGACGGGCGCGGCGTCGCGCAGCAGGTACGCGATGCGCTCCTGGGGCAGTGCGGGATCGACGGGGAGGTGGGCGGCGCCGGTCTTGGCCACGGCGAGCGCGGCCCGGACGGCCGCGGCGGACCGGGGCAGGCAGAGCGCGACGATCCGCTCGGGCCCCGCGCCGCGGGCGATCAGGAGGTGGGCGAGGCGGTTGGCGTCGGCGTTCACCTCCGCGTACGTCACCGACCGCGTCCCCTCCACGACGGCGGGCGCGTCGGGCCCCCGGACGGCCCACCCCTCGAAGAGCGCGGGCAGCAGGCCCGTCGGCAGCCCCTGCGCCGGACCGCTCCACCGGTTCAGCAGCAGACGGCGCTCCCCCGGAGAGAGGATGTCCGCCTGCCCGATGGGGTGCCCGGGCCGCGCGACGGCCGCTTCCAGGAGCCGCCGCAGCCGTACGGCCAGACTCTCGGCGGTACCTCGGTCGAACAGCGCGGCGGCGAACTCGACCGACCCGTCCACCCCGGCGGGCTCGCCGCCCGGCGCCCGGCGCTCGGTGAGCCGGAAGGACAGGTCGAACTTGGCGGTGCCGGTGTGTGCCTCTTCCTGCTCGACCGTGACGCCCGGCAGGGACAGCAGGCCTCCGGAGGGCGTGTCCACGGCCAGCGCGACGTTGAAGAGCGGGTTGCGGTCGGCGGAGCGGTCCGGGTTCAGCGCCTCGACCAGCCGCTCGAAGGGAAGGTCCTGATGCGCGTACGCCCGCAGGTCGGCCTCCCGTACCCGCCGCAGCAACTCACGGAACGACGGGTCACCGGAGGTATCGGTACGCAGGACGAGGGTGTTGACGAAGAAGCCCACCACCTCGTCAAGGGCCGCGTCGGCGCGGCCAGCCACGGGGGTGCCCAGCGGAATGTCGGTACCCGCCCCCAGCCGGGTCAACAGCGCCGCCAACGCGGCCTGCACCACCATGAACACACTCGCCCCGCACTCCCGGGCCAGCGCCACCACGCGGCCGTGCAACTCCGCGTCCCAGCGGAAGGACACGATCGCGCCCCGGTGATCGGGGGTGGCGGGACGCGGACGGTCACACGGAAGCACCAACTCGCCCGGCAAGTCGGCCAGTTCGGCGGACCAGAATTCCGCTTGTCCCCTGTCCGGCAGTTCTCGCTGCCACAGCGCGAAATCCGCGTACTGCACCGGCAACGGGCGCCACTCCGGCACACCACCACCCCGCCGCGCCTCATACGCCACCACCACATCCCGCCACAACGGACCCAGCGACCACCCATCCGCCGCGATGTGATGCACAAGCACCACCAACACCGACTCGCCCCCACCCCCCACGAACAACTCGGCCCGGAACGGAATCTCCGACGCCAGATCGAACCGATGCCGTGTCGCGCGGCGCACCGCGGCCGTCATCGCGTCGGCGGTCCAGTCCGCCGCCGGTGTCCGCACGAGGAAGGGGCCGTCCGCCGGGCGCACCACCTGGTACGGCTCGCCGTCCGCCCCCTCGGCGTACACCGTCCGCAGCACCTCGTGCCGCGCCACCACATCCCCCAGCGCCGCGTCCAGCGCGTCGGCGTCCACGGTGCCGCGCAGCCGCAACACCAGCGGCACGTTGTACGCCGCGCCCGGCCCGGTCATGCGGTGCAGCGTCCAGAGGCGCCGCTGCCCGGACGACAGGGGCACCCGGCCGGGGCGGGGCCGCGGGCGGAGCGGCGCGGGGCGGGTCCGGGCCGTGGTGCCGAGGCGGGCGGCCAGGGCGGCGGGGGTGGGCGTCTCGAAGACGGCGCGGAGTTCGAGTTCCGCGCCCAGTACGGCGCGGACCCGGTTGACCAGCCGGGTGGCCAGCAGCGAGTGACCGCCGAGCGCGAAGAAGCCGTCCTCGGGGCCGGCCCCGGCCACGCCCAGCACCTCGGCGAACAGGCCGCACAGCACCTCTTCCTCGGGGCTGCGGGGGGCGCGGCCGACGGGCCGTCCGTCGATGTCCGGCGCGGGCAGCGCGTGGCGGTCCAGTTTTCCGTTGGCCGTCAGCGGCAGGGCGTCCAGGAACACCACCGCGGCCGGGATCAGGTGGCCGGGCAGCCGGGCGCGGAGGAAATCCCGTACGTCCGCGGGGGCGAGGTCGGAGCCGCTGTTCTCCGCATGCCTGATGGCCCCGTCCGCGGGCACCGCGTAGGCCACCAGGCGCCGGTCCCCGGGCCGGTCCTCACGTACGACGACCGCGGCACGGGCGACGGCGGAGTGAGCGGTCAGGACGGCCTCGATCTCCCCCGGCTCGATACGAAAACCCCGCACCTTCACCTGATCATCGGCCCGCCCGACGAACTCCAACTGACCATCCGCCCGCCACCGCACCAGATCACCGGTGCGGTACATCCGCTCCCCCGGCCCCCCGTACGGACACGCCACGAACCGCTCCGCCGTCAACCCCGGACGGTTCAAGTAGCCCCGCGCCAACCCGGCACCCGCCACGTACAACTCCCCCGTCACACCCGGCGGCACCGGCCACAGCCCCATATCCAGCGCATACACCCGCGTGTTGGCGACCGGAGTCCCGATCGGCGGTACGCCGCCGTCCGTCAGCGGCCCGGACATGGTCGCGCAGACCGTGGTCTCGGTCGGTCCGTACGCGTTGATCATGCGGCGGCCGGGCGACCAGCGCGCCACCAGTTCGGCGGGGCAGGACTCTCCCGCCGCCACGAGGGTGATGCCTTCGGGCAGGCTTCCGGGGGCGAGCGCCGCGAGAGACGAGGGCGGCACGGTCAGATGTGTGACGCCGTACGCGGTCACGGTCCCGGCGAGCGGCGGGCCCGGCAGCAGGCGGTCCGCGGGTACGACGACGAGACGGGCGCCCGTCAGCAGGGCCATGCACAGGTTCCAGAACGACGCGTCGAAGCCTGGTGAGGCGGAGTACAGCACTCGGCTGTCCACGCCGAGGTCGAAGCGCTCGCGCAGGGTCGCGGCGAGGGAGGCGATGCCTCTGTGCGAGACCACCACGCCCTTCGGGGTGCCGGAGGACCCGGAGGTGTGGATCACGTACGCGGGGCCGTCGGGGAGTGCCGGGGCCCTGCGGTCGGCGTCGGTGAGGTCGGTGTCCGGCAGGGCCGCGAGGGCGCGTTCCGTGTCGCTCGCGTCCAGGAGGAGGCGGGGCACGGCCGTGTCCGGCAGCGTGCCGCCGGTCGCCTCGTCGGTGACCAGGAGCACGGAGGACGCGTCACGGAGGAGGTAGGTGATGCGCGCGGCCGGGTGATCGGGGTCGACGGGGAGGTAGGCGGCGCCGGTCTTCAGGACGGCGAGCATGGCCGTGATCAGTCCTGCGGAGCGCGGCAGCGCCAGCGCCACCACGCCTTCCGGGCCGACGCCCCGGCCGGCCAGCAGCCGGGCCAGGCGGTTGGCGCGGGCGTTCAGTTCGGCGTAGGCGAGCCGGGCGTCCGGGGAGTCGAGGGCCACCGCGTCGGGAGTACGGGCCACCTGCGCCTCGAAAAGGCCGGGCAGCGTCGCGGCGGGCAGCGCGCGGGACGTGGCGTTCACGGTCTCCAGCAGCGCGTGCCGCTCGGCGGAGGTCAGGATCTCCAGGTCGCCGATGGCGCGCCCCGGGGCCGCGACGGCCGCTTCGAGCAACCTGCGCAGGCGCGCGAGCAGGATCTCGACGGTGGCCGCGTCGAACAGGTCCGTACGGAACTCCGCCTCGCCTTCGAGCCCGCCCGGCGCCCGCCCCGCGCCCCGGCGCTCGCGTACGGCGAAGGTGAGGTCCACCTTCGCGGTGCCGGTGGAGACGTGCATCTCCTCGGCCTCGACGCCGGGCAGGCCGTATCCGGTGTCGGCCGTGTTGTTCATCGTGAGGGCGACGTTGAAGAGCGGGTTGCGGTCGGCGGAGCGGTCCGGGTTCAGCGCCTCGACCAGCCGCTCGAAGGGAAAGTCCTGATGCGCGTACGCCCGCAGGTCGGCCTCCCGTACCCGCCGCAGCAACTCACGGAACGACGGGTCACCGGAGGTATCGGTACGCAGCACGAGGGTGTTGACGAAGAAACCCACCACATCGTCAAGGGCCGCGTCGGCGCGGCCAGCCACGGGGGTGCCCAGCGGAATGTCCGTGCCCGCCCCCAGCCGGGTCAACAGCGCCGCCAAAGCAGCCTGCACCACCATGAACACACTCGCCCCGCACTCCCGGGCCAGCGCCACCACACGGCCGTGCAACTCCGCGTCCCAGCGGAAGGACACGATCGCACCCCGGTGATCGGGGGCGGCGGGACGCGGACGGACACACGGAAGCACCAACTCGCCCGGCAAGGCGGCCAGTTCGGCACGCCAGAATTCCGCTTGTCCCCTGTCCGGCAGTTCCCGCTGCCACAGCGCGAAATCCGCGTACTGCACCGGCAACGGGCACCACTCCGGCGCACCACCACCCCGCCGCGCCTCATACGCCACCACCACATCCCGCCACAACGGACCCAGCGACCACCCATCCGCCGCAATGTGATGCACAAGCACCACCAACACCGACTCGCCCCCACCCCCCACGAACAACTCGGCCCGGAACGGAATCTCCGACGCCAGATCGAATCCATACCGCGCTGCCCTCTCCACCTCGGGCGATGCGGCCCCGCTCGATGTCACCGTCAGATACGACCGGCCCGCGTCGTGGTCGCGCACCACCTGGTACGGCTCGCCGTCCGCCCCCTCGGCGTACACCGTCCGCAGCACCTCGTGCCGCGCCACCACATCCCCCAGCGCCGCGTCCAGCGCGTCCGTGTCCACCGCGCCGTGCAGCCGCAGCACCAGCGGCACGTTGTAGCCCGCGCCCGGGCCCGCCAGCCGGTGCAGGAACCACAGGCGCCGCTGTCCGTGCGACAGGGGCGGCCGGGCGGGCCGTTCGGCGCGTACGACGGCGGGGCGGGCGGCCGCCGCGCCGTCCACGCGCCGGGCCAGCGCAGCCGGAGTGCGTGCCTCGAACAGGGCGCGGATGGTCAGCTCGCGGCCCAGCGCCGCGCGGGCCAGGCCGGCGAGCCGGGTGGCGAGGAGGGAGTGGCCGCCCAGGTCGAAGAAGTCGTCGTCGGCACTCACTTCGGGCAGGCCCAGCACGTCGGCGAACAGGCCGCACAGGATGTCCTCGCGGGCGTCGCGGGGGCCGCGTCCCGTGGCGGTCCGCCCGGGTTCCGGCAGCGCTCGCACGTCCAGCTTGCCGTTGGGGGTGAGGGGCAGCGCGTCCAGCACGACGACCGCGGAGGGCAGCAGGTGGGCGGGCAGGCGCTCGCTCAGGTATCGCCGCAGTTCCGCGGGGAGCGGGGTGGCCCCGTCCGCGGGCACCGCATAGGCCACCAGGCGCCGGTCCCCGGGCCGGTCCTCACGTACGACGACCGCGGCACGGGCGACGGCGGAGTGAGCGGTCAGGACAGCCTCGATCTCCCCCGGCTCGATACGAAAACCCCGCACCTTCACCTGATCATCAGCCCGCCCGACGAACTCCAACTGACCATCCGCCCGCCACCGCACCAGATCACCGGTCCGGTACATCCGCTCCCCCGGCGCCCCATACGGACACGCCACGAACCGCTCCGCCGTCAACCCCGGACGGTTCAAGTAGCCCCGCGCCAACCCGGCACCCGCCACGTACAACTCCCCCGTCACCCGCGTCGGCACCGGCCGCAGCGCCGCGTCCAGCACATACACCCGCATGCCGGCGATCGGCGATCCGATCGGCGGCACACCGTCGCCCGCCAGCGGCGCGGACATCGTCACGCACACCGTCGCCTCGGTCGGCCCGTACACGTTGATCATCAGGCGGCCCGGTGCCCACCGTGCCGTCAGCCCGGCGGAACACGCCTCGCCCGCCACCGCGAGCGTGGTCTCCGGGGGCAGCGCGTCGGCCGGCAGCCCGGCCAGGACGCTCGGCGGCAGCTTCAGGTGTGTCACGCCGAACCGGGCGACGGCGTCGGCCAGTTCCCGGCCGGCGAGAAGGGTGTCGGCGGGTGCGACGGCGAGGGCGGCTCCGGAGAGGAGGGCGGTGCACAGGTCGGACACGGAGGCGTCGAAGCTCAGCGAGGCGAAGAGCAGGACGACGCTGCCGGGGCCGGTGCGCAGGCGGGTGATCTGCGTGGCGGCGAGCGCGGCGACGCCTTCGTGCGTGACCTGCACGCCCTTGGGCTCACCGGTGGAGCCGGAGGTGTGGATGACGTAGGCGGGGTGGCGCGGTTTGAGGGGGGCGATCCGCTGGGCGTCGTGGAGGGCGGTTGTCGGAAGGCCGGTGAGCTGGGCACGGGTGGCCGGATCGTCCAGTACGAGCCGGGGTTCGGGGCCCTGCGGCAGCAGTCCGGCCGTGGCGCTGTCCGTGAGCACCAGTGCCGGGCGGGTGTCGCGGAGCAGGGCGGTCGTGCGCTCGGCCGGGTAGGACGGGTCGAGCGGGACGTAGGCGGCGCCGGACTTCAGGACGGCCACCAGCGCGACGATCAGTTCGGCGGAACGGGGCAGCGCGAGGGCCACCGCCCGCTCGGGGCCCGCGCCGTGCGGGACGAGCAGGCGGGCCAGCCGGTTGGCCGCCGCGTCCAGTTCGGCGTAGGTCAGCGCGGTGTCGGCGCTGCGTACCGCCGTGGCGCCGGGGGTCTGGGCCGCCTGGGCCTCGAAGAGGGCGGGCCAGGTGCGCGGTGCGGGGACGGGGCCGGGGGTGGAGCTCCACGTGTGCAGGGCGCGGGTGCGTTCCGGGGGCGAGAGGACCGGGAGGTCGGCCACGGGGCGGTCCGGGTCGCCGGCTGCCGCCTTCAGGACGCGGACCAGGCGGTCCAGGACGGCTCCGGCGGCGTGTGCGTCGAACACGTCGGGGCGGTGGCCCAGTTTGAGGCGCAGCCGTTCGCCGGGGAGGACGCACAGGCTCAGCGGGTAGTGGGTGCCGCTGGTGATGCGGGGTTCCGTGGCGCGCAGCGGACCCTCGGTCCCGGCCGGTTCGGCGGGCTCGGCCGGTTCGGCGGTCCCGGCGGTCCCAGCGGCCCCAGCGATCCCGGCGGGCTCGGCGGGCTCGGCGGGCTCGGCGGGCTCGGCGGGCTCGGCGGGGAGGTTCTCGAAGACGAGGAGGGTGTCGAAGAGCTGGTCGTGGCCGCAGAGGCGGTGCAGTGCGGAGAGACCGAGGTACTGGTGGGGCAGCAGTCCGGCCTGCTCGTCCTGAAGGCGGGACAGGATATGGGCGAGGGGCTTGGCGGCGTCGAGCCGTACCCGTACCGGCACGGTGTTGTTGAACATCCCGACCATGTCCTCGACGCCCGGCACCCCCGGGGGCCGTCCGGCGACCGTGGCACCGAAGAGGATGTCGTCCCGGCCGGTCAGACAGCGCAGCACCACGGCCCAGGCGCCTTGGAACACCGTGTTCAGCGTCAGGCCGTGACGGCGGGCGAGCGTGCGCAGGTCCGCGGTCAGGCCGGCGGACAGGGTGGCCCTGACGCGCCGGTGCTCCACGGTGCCGTCGGCGGCGCGCCCGGCCGCCACGAGGGTCGGGCCGTCCACGCCGGACAGTGCCCGCCCCCAGGCGGCTTCGGACGTCGTACGGTCCTGGGAGGTGAGCCAGCGCAGGTAGTCCCGGTACGGGGCGGGGGCGGGCAGGCCCGTGGGGTCGCCGCCCGCCGCGTGGACGGCGAGCAGGTCCCGCAGGACCAGCGCCCCGGACCAGCCGTCCATGATCAGGTGGTGGACCGTCAGCAGCAGCCGGTGGCGGCCGGGGCCGAGGCGGAGCAGGGTGAGCCGCAGCAGCGGGCCGTGGGCGGGGTCGAAGCGGGCGGCGCGTTCGCGGGTCGCGACGCGCGCCGCGCGGACGGCCTGTTCCTCTCCGGACAGATTCGCGAGGTCGTGTTCGGCCCATGGGAGGACGGCCGCCCGCGGTCGCGGCACCACCTGTACGGGCGTGCGCAGGCCGTCGTGCCGGAAGGCGACGCGGAGGGCGGGGTGGCGTTCCAGAACGGCCTGCCCCGCCGCGTGCAGCGCCGCCGGGTCGAGGGCGCCGCGCAGGTCCACGGCGAGCTGGCTGGTGTACACGTCGGGGGTCTGCTCGTCGTACAGCGTGTGGAAGAGCAGCCCTTCCTGGAGCGGTGTCAGGGGCCAGACGTCGGCCAGGCCGGGGCAGTCGCGCGTCAGCCGGGCGGTCTCGTCCTCGGTGAGGGCGACGAGGGGGAAGTCGGCGGGGGTGCGGCCGTCGGCGTCCGGCGCGGTGGTCCGGTCCGTGAAGGCGGTGAGCAGGCCGAGCCAGGTGTCCGCAAGGTCGCGTACCTCGTCCTCGGTGAACAGGGCGCCGGGCCAGGACCAGGCCGCCGTCAGGACCGGACCGCCCGGCCCGTCCTCCGCCAGCGCGTCCAACTGGACACAATGGGCGGCCGGCAGCGCGGGGTCGGCTCCGCCGGTGATGCCGCCGGAGCCGGGCACCGGTGCCCAGTCCCCGGCCTTCCCGGTGAGGCGGCCGAGGTAGTTGTAGCCGACCAGGGGGCGGGCGCCGCGGGCGAGCGCCGGACCGGTCTGCGGGTTGAGGTGGCGCAGCAGGCCGTAGCCGATGCCGTTGCCGGGGACCGCGCGCAGCTGCTCCTTGACGCGCCGGTAGGCCCGGTCGAGCGCGGACCCGTCGGAGCGCAGCCGGGCGGCGTCGGCACTGCCCGCGTCCAGGCGTACGGGGTGGACGCTGGTGAGCCAGCCGACGGTCCGCGCCAGGTCGGCGCTTTCCGCCGTACCGGGGCCGGGTTCCGTGCCGGTGTCCGATCCCGTACCGGTGTCCGATCCCGTACCGGTGTCCGGTTCCGTGCCGGTGTCCGGTTCCGTCCCGCCCCCCGGGTCCTCACGGCCGTGCCGTTCGATGTCGAGCAGGACGGCGGTGTCCGGGCAGCCCGTACGGCGGCGGCGCCAGTCGGCGACGGCCAGGCCGAGGGCGGTGAGCAGGATGTCGTCGGTCCGGCCGTGCAGGGCGGCGGGCACCGGGCCGAGCAGCGCGGCCGTCCGGTCCGGCGGCAGGGTCACGCGCAGCTGCCGTACGGTGCCGGACAGGTCGCGGGCGGCGTCGTACGGAACCTGGCCCAGGGGCGGTTCGGAGGTGTCGAGCATGTCGGCCCACAGGGGGAGTTCGGCGATGCGGTCGTGGTGTTCGGCCAGGGCGGTGAGCCTTTGGGACCAGGCGCGCAGCGAGGTGCCCACCGGTTCGAGGGCGGGCGGGCGCCCGGCCGTGGCGGCTTCCCAGGCGGCCTTCAGGTCGGGCAGCAGCACGCGCCAGGACACGCCGTCCACCGCGAGGTGGTGGACCGTCAGAAGCAGCCGTCCCGGCCGGTCGGGCCCGGCGTCGAACCAGACGGCCTGGACGAGGCCCGCGGCCCGGCCCGACTCCGGGTCCAGCCGGTCCCGGGCGGTGTTCCGGTGGTGGCGTACGGCGTCGTCGAGCGCGGCGGCGTCCAGGCCGGTGGCGTCCACCCGGTGGACGAAGTCCAGGTCGGGAACCGGGCCGGAGCCCGAACCGGAGTCCAGACCGGAACCACAACCGGAGTCCAGACCGGAATCCTGACCGCAATCCGAACCGGTATCCGCGCCCGGCGGGGCGATGTCCAGGGTCCAGACCACGCCGCCCACCCGGGTCAGCCGCAGCCGCAGCGCGTCGTGGTGGTCGATCACCGTGCGCAGCGCGGTCGCCAGATGGCTGAGGCCGAGGGCGGGGGGCACTTGGAGCAGCACCGACTGATGGCAGCCCGCGACCGGACCGCCGGTCTCCCGGAGGGCGTGCATGACCGGGGTGAGGGGCAGCGGGCCGCTGTCATGCCCGGATGGCCCGGTGGGCACTGCGGGAACCGTGGGCGCCCCGGGTACGTCGGCCGCGCTCCCCGCCCGCGCGGCGAGGGCTTCGACGGTGGGGTGGCGGAAGACGTCGCGCGGGGTCAGGGCGAGTCCGTCCCGGCGGGCCCGGCTCACCAGCTGGATCGCGGTGATGCTGTCGCCGCCGAGGTCGAAGAAGCCGTCGTCCACGCCCGCCGCGCCGTCGTCCAGGCCGAGCACCTCGGTGAAGAGGCGGCACAGCGTCCGCTCCCGCTCGTCGCGGGGCGCGCGGCGTGCGGAGGCGGCGGCGTAGTCGGGCAGCGGCAGGCGGGCGCGGTCGAGTTTGCCGGCGTCGGTCAGCGGCAGCGCGTCCATGGCGACGACCGTGGCGGGCACCATGTGTTCCGGCAGCCGTTCGGCGGCGTACCGGCGCAGCTCCCATGGGTCGGCGGCCCGGCCCGCCGCGGGGGTCACGTACGCCACCAGGCGCCGGTCCCCTGGCCGGTCCTCGCGTACGACGACCGCCGCCGCGCCGACCTGCGGGTGCGCGGTCAGCGCGGCCCGCACCTCGCCCGGCTCGATGCGGAAGCCCCGCAGCTTCACCTGGTCGTCGGCCCGCCCCACGAACTCCAGCCGGCCGTCGTCCCGCCACCGCACCACATCGCCGGTCCGGTACATCCGCTCCCCCGGCGGCCCGTACGGACACGCCACGAACCGCTCCGCCGTGAGCGCGCTCCGGCCCAGGTAGCCGCGCGTCACCCCGGCACCCGCGACATAGAGCTCCGCCGCGACGCCGGGCAGCACCGGGCGCAGCGCGTCGTCCAGGACGTACGCGCGAATGCCGCCCAACGGCCGGCCGAGAGGCGGGGCCTGGCCGTCCGGCAGGGGCCCGTCGAGGAATCCGGCGACCACGAACACCGTGGTCTCGGTGGGGCCGTAGGCGTGTGCGAAGCGCGCGCCGGGCAGCAGCTCGCGGCCTTCGCGCGCGGTACGGGCGGGCAGGACGTCCGCTCCCAACTCGACGCGTCGCAGAGCCAGTTCCCCGGCGAGGCCGGGGTTCTCCCGCAGCGCGTGCGTCAGCTGCTCGAACGCCGTCGGGGTGTGGTGGAGCTGGGTGACACCTTCGCGTACGAGCAGCCGCAGCAGCTCGGCCGGTGCGCGGCTCTCCTCGTACGGCACCACGACCAGGCGGGCGCCGTGCAGCAGCGGTCCCCACATCTCCCACACCGAGAGGTCGAAGGTGTGGGAATGGAGCAGCGGCGTGACATCGCCGGGGCGGAAGTCGAGATCGGGCGCGTCGGTGAACAGGCGGGCCACGGCGTGGTGCGGGACGACGACGCCCTTGGGCGCGCCGGTGGAGCCGGAGGTGTGGATGACGTACGCCGGGTGGGCGGGGAGCAGCGGTCGGATGCGCTCGTGGTCGCGTACGGGGGTGTCGGGGCAACGGCGGAGGGCATCGGCGAACTCCGGGCCGTTCCAGGGCAGATACGGGACAGCGGGTGCCGCCGTCGATGTGCGGGTGGTGAGCAGCAGCACCGGGCGGGCATCGCGCAGGATTGTGTCGTTGCGTTCGGCGGGCTGGCCGGGTTCCAGGGGGATGTAGGCCGCGCCGGTCTTCAGCACCGCGAGCACGGCGGTGACGAGGTCGGCCGAGCGCGGCAGTTCCAGCGCCACGAACCGCTCGGGCCCGGCGCCCCGTGCGATGAGCAGCCGGGCCAGCCGGTTGGCCGCGGCATCCAGTTCGCCGTAGGTGAGGGTGGTGTCCTGGAAGGTCAGGGCCGGAGCTTCGGGCGTACGGGCCGCCCGGGCCGCGAACAGCTCCGGGAGGAGGGGCGCGGATGCCGGCTCGGTGGTGAGTGCCGACTCGTCGGGGGTGAGGAGTGCCGGCTCGGTGGTGACTACCGGCTCAGTGGTGACTACCGGTTCGGTGGCGAGTGTCGGCTCGGTGGCGACTACCGGTTCAGTGGCAAGTGCCGGTTCAGTGATGACTGCCCGCTCGGGCGGCGGCTCGTCCGCCGGACCGGTGTGGGCCGCTTCCCCCGGACCGGTGTGGGCCGCCTCCCCCGGACCCGTGCGGGCCGCCTCCCCCGGACCCGTGTGGGGTCCCGGGCCGGTACGGGGCCCGCCCGCCGACGCCGTCTCCCGTTCCCCCGCCGTCCGCGCGTCCAGGCCGCCGACCGGCCGGTCCGGGTCGGCGGTCACGTCCGTCAGCAGGCGCCGCAGCTCGTCCAGGAACTCCTCGACGGTGGCGCGGTCGAACAGGTCGGCGTTGAAGTGGGCGGCCCCGGTCAGCGTGTCGGCGCCCGCGACGCGGCCGGGTGTCTCCGTGACGCTGATCTCCAGATCGGTGACGAGCCTGCCGGTGTGCAGTTCCCGCGCCTCGGTGGTGACCCCGGTCAGCTCGGGCGCGGCACCGGGCGTGTTCTGCCAGACCAGCAGGGTCTGGAACAGCGGGTGGCGGTCGTCCGGGCGCTCTGGGCGGAGCGCGTCGACGACCCGCTCGACGGGCACGTCCTGGTGCGCGTACGCCTCCAGGCCGGTTTCCCGTACGCGGGCGAGCAGGGTACGGAAGTCCGGCGCGCCCGAGGTGTCCACGCGCAGTACCAGCGTGTTGACGAAGAAGCCGACCAGGTCGTGCAGCGCCTCGTCGGTACGGCCGGCGACGGCGACGCCGATCGGGATGTCCCCGCCCGCGCCCAGCCGGGTCAGCAGCGCGGCGAGCCCTGCCTGCACCACCATCGACGCGGTCGCGCCGCACTCCCGCGCCAGGTCGCGTACGGCCTCCAGGAGGGCGCCGTCCCACCGGAAGCAGCAGGTTCCGCCGCGTCCGGTGGGGTTCTGCGGGCGCGGCCGGTCGTAGGGCAGCGCGATCCGTGTCGGCAGTCCGGCGAGCTTCTTCGTCCAGTAGGCGAGTTGCGCGGCGGCCGTGGTGGTGCCGGTCCCGTCGTCGGCGTCGAGCAGGTCGCGCTGCCACAGGGTGTAGTCGGCGTACTGGACGGGCAGCGGGTCCCAGTACGGGGGGCGTCCCTGGACGCGCTGCCCGTAGGCGTGCGCGAGGTCACGCCACAGGGGGCCCAGCGACCAGCCGTCCGCCGCGATGTGATGCAGCGTCAGGGACAGCAGGTGCTCCTCCGAGCCGAGCGCGAACAGGCGGGCCCGCACGGGGAGTTCGGCCGCGAGGTCGAAGCCCCGGCCCGCGAAATCCCGCACCTGGTCCGGCAGGGCTTCCCGAGTGGTCTTGGTGACCGACACCTCCAGCCGTACGGCGTCCGGCGGCAGCACGGACTGGCACGGCCCGTCGCCGTCGTCCGGGAAAACCGTGCGCAGGACCTCGTGGCGCGCCACGAGATCGCGCAGCGCGGCCGCCAGTGCCCGTCGGTCGAGCGGGCCGGCGATGTCGAGGGTCAGCGGGACGTGATGGGTGAAGCGCGGTCCTTCCAGGTGGTGCAGGAACCACAGGCGGCGCTGCGCGAAGGACAGCGGCAGCGGGTCGGGGCGGCTCTCGCGGGCCGTCGGCGCGGGCCGGCGGTGGCCCGCGGTGGTCACCCGCGCGGCCAGGCCCGCCGGGGTCGGCGTCTCGAACACCGCGCGCAGGCCCAGCTCCGTACCGAAGACCGAGCGGACCCGGTTGACCAGTCCGGTCGCCAGCAACGAGTGCCCGCCGAGGTCGAAGAAGTCCTGGTCGGGGCCGACCTCGGCGAGGTTCAGGGTTTCCGCGAACAGGCCGCACAGGATCTCCTCGCGGACGTCGCGCGGGGCGCGGGCGCCGGGGTCGCGGAGCGTGGCGGCGCCCCGGTCGGGCGCGGGCAGGGCCTGCCGGTCCAGCTTCCCGTTGGCGGTGACCGGCAGCGCGTCGAGGACCAGGACGGCGGACGGGACCATGTAGTGCGGCAACCGGGCCGCGACGGACTTGCGGACGGCGCCGCCCAGCGCGGCGGCGGCCCGGCGCCTGGCCGGTTCGCTGGTCAGCGCCCGCAGGGACCGCGCGTCGCCCCCGGCGCGTACCGGCGGGAGGTGGACGTCGGTGTACGCCACGGGTTCCGCGTCCTCGTCCGTGCGCCGCGCCGTACCGTCGCGCTCCGGCTCGGGCAGGAACACGGCGTCCAGACTGCCGTCCTCCGCGTCGGACCAGGTGACCAGCGCGCGGTAGCCCACGCTGGCGGCCAGGTCGTACAGGTCGTCCGGGTCGGCGCCCGGTGCGGCGCCGACCGCGCCGGCCTCCGCCCAGCGCGCGTTGGGGATGCGGCTCACGCGCAGGGCGCCGGGCAGGCCGGTACGCAGCCGGTGCACCAGCGACGGCAGGCCGGGCATCTCGCTCCCCCACCGCACGCGGGGCGCGTCGGCGAGGGAGACCACCTGGACCGGGCTCTTGCGCAGCACCAGGTCATAGCGGTACCGGCTCAGCTCGTTGCGGTACCGTCCGCGTTTGACGCGGATGTCCACCGCGCTCACCCCGGGCAGGGCGCCGTCGGCCAGGGCGGTGAAGAAGGCGGGGGCGACGAGCAGTTCCTTGTCGCCCGCCATGCTCCGCCGGACCGCGGCGGCCGACACGGCGTCGTCGGCCGCGCCGCGCGCACCGGTGCGCTGCCGGTGCAGTGCGGTGTGGAAGCGACGGGCCAGCCGGAGGTCGCGTACGTCGCCGACGAACAGGGCGCCGCCGGGCGCGAGGCGGTCCAGGGCGCCGCGCAGGACGGCGAGGAGGTAGCCGGTGTCGGGGAAGTACTGCGCCACGGAATTCAGCACCACGACGTCGAACGCGCCCTCCGGCAGGCCCCGCGTGTCGTGGGCGGCCTGGCAGGTCAGCGTGGTGCGGGCGGCGAGGGCGGGGTCCGCCGCCAGCTTGCCGCGCAGCCCGTCGACGGCCTCCGCGGACAGGTCGGTGCCCCAGTAGCTCTCGCAGTACGGGGCCACCCCGGCCAGCAGGAGGCCGGTACCGACGCCGATCTCCAGGACCCGGCGCGGCCGCAGCGCCCGCACCCGCCCCACCGCGGCGTCCCGCCACTCGCGCATCTGCGCCGGCGGGATCGGCCGCCCGTCGGCGCTGCTCCGCCAGCCCGTGAAGTCCTCGCCCAGGGCCACGGGCCGGTCCGCGGACCCGGCGTACAGGTCGTCGTAGACCTGCTGCCAGACCGCCAGCGCCTCGCCGGTGCCCGGCGTCCGCCCGCCCGTGGGGTCGGCGGGGGCGGGGTCCGGGCGGGGTACGACATAGCCGACCAGGCCGGGGCCGCCGTCCGCGTCCCGGTGGACGGCCACCGCCGCCTGCGCCACGTCCGGGTGGGCCGCGAGCGCGGCTTCCACCTCGCCCGGTTCGATGCGGAAGCCGCGGATCTTGACCTGGTCGTCGGCCCGGCCGACGAACTCCAGCCCGCCGGGCCCGCGCCGCACCAGGTCGCCGGTGCGGTACATGCGCGCGCCGGGCGGGCCGGACGGGCAGGCCACGAAGCGTTCGGCGGTCAGCCCGGGACGGCCCAGGTAGCCGCGCGCCAGCCCCGCGCCCGCGACGTACAGTTCCCCCGTCCCGCCGGGCGGCACCTCCCCCAGCCGGTCGTCCAGGACGTACAGCGCCAGGTCGGGAATGGCTTCCCCGATGACGCTCGCGGCGCCGGGCCGGGCGATGTCGCGGCCGTAGGCGGCGTAGGTGGCGTGCACGGTGGTCTCGGTGGTGCCGTACATGTTGACGATCCGCGGCGCGTCCTCCGGGTGCCGGGCGTACCACTCGGCGAGCCGGGCGGGATCGAGCGCCTCGCCGCAGAGGACGACCGCCCGCAGCGTGGTGTCCCGCAGCAGCCCGGGGTGCTCCCGGTCGGCGGCGAGCAGCGCGGCGAAGGCGGTCGGCGTCTGGGACAGGACGGTGACCCGCTCGCGGGCGAGCAGGGCCAGGAACTCGGCGGGCGCGCGGCTGACCCGGTACGGGACGACCACCAGCCGGCCGCCGCTCAGGAGCGCGCCGAAGAGCTCCCACACCGACACGTCGAAGGCGTGGGAGTGGAAGAGGGTCCAGGTGTCGTCCGGGCCGAAGCCGAACCAGTGGGCGGTGGAGGTGAGCAGGCGGACGACGTTGCGGTGGGTGATCACCACGCCCTTGGGGGTGCCCGTGGAGCCCGAGGTGTGGATGACGTACGCGCAGTCGTGCGGGTCCGGCCAGCCGCCGCGGTCGACCGAGGTGAGGGACAAGGGCGAGGCGTCGGCCAGCAGCAGCCGGGTCGCGTCGTCGTCGAGCAGGACCACGGGCACACCGCCCGGACCGGCCTCGGCGGGCAGCCCGCCGCAGACCTCACGCGCCGTCAGTACGACGACGGGCGCGGTGTCCCGCAGCAGCAAGGCGATGCGCTCGGCCGGGTACGCGGGGTCCACCGGCACATAGGCCGCGCCGCACTTGAGCACCGCGAGGACGGCCACGACCAGGTCCGCGGTGCGGGGCAGCGCCAGCGCCACCTTCCGCCGCGGGCCGGCGCCGCGGCGGAGGAGGACCCGGGCCAGCCGGTTGGCTGCGGCCTCCACCTCCTCGTACGTCATCCCCACGTCCCCGCACACCACGGCGACCGCGCCGGGTGTCCGGTCCGCCTGCCGGGTGAACAGCTCGTCCAGCGTCGCGAACAGCAGGTCTCGGGCGGTGCTGCCAGGGGCGTGGTCCACGGGGATCAACTCCAGTACTGCAGGGGCTCGCCGGGGCCCTTGCAGGCGATGAACGCGGCCATGCCGACCCGGTGCCCGCCGCGGGCCGGGGTGACGGCGTGCAGCATCCGGGAGCTGAAGACGACGAGGTCGCCCGCCTGCGGATGGATCACATGGACGGGAGGTTCCACGGTGGCCGGGTCCAGTCCCTCGACCTCCAGGATGGTGCGGGCCTCCGCGCTCGTGGGATCCCGTCGCCACAGCTGGAGGTCGCCGCCCTCCTCGGGCACCTGGAGGTAGACGTTGGCGACCAGCTGCTCGGTCACCCCGGCGATCTCCGGGGCGTCCGTCTCCTGCTCGATGCGGTCGTTGTGCGGGTGGAACACCGAGGTCGTCGGCTGGAACACCCGCAGAGCGCCGACGAAGCACGGCCGGCCGCGCAGGCGCAGCAGGTTGGCGCCGGACGGCCAGCACTCCTGAAGGAGCAGCCGTACGTGGTCCACCGGGGACAGGTAGGGCGCGAACAGGGCGCGCACCGCGCTGATGGAGGGCAGCGCGGCGTCGTGGTAGCGGGCGGTCAGTTCCGGGTCCCACGCCGTGTCGATGTGCGGCATGAACACCCGCCCCACCGTGCTCGTATATTTCTTGTGATAATTTCCCAGCGCCTTGTGCCGGATGGCTTTCCCGGCCACTTCACCGGCGATCCGGCGGTCGCAGAAGCCGGGGACGTGAATGGCGGCGATCTCGCGGCGGGCCAGCCGCAGCAGGGATTCCCGGGTCAGCTCGCGGGCGAAGTCGTCGTCCTCGGAGACGGCGCCCGCGCCGCGTACGCCCGGGTCTGAGGCAGTCGAAGTCACGTCGTCACACTCCACTCGACGGTGCACGGCAAGGAGAATTCCGGGCGGCCGCCGGCACCTCACCGCGCGACCGCCTCCGGACCCGGGGACGGGAAAGCCGAGGTGTTGCCGGAGGATATGAGCAAAACCCCGCCCCTTTCCGCTCCCGGTCGTGTGCGCACCGCTTCCGGAAACCGCGGGCACGTCCGGGACCAGACTCCCGCACCGGACCGCCCGCCACACCACACTCGCGCCCGGCCCGTCCCATTGAGGGAACGCGGGAGCCGGCCATGGACGGATGCCGCTGGAAAGACCTTCCGACTGGAAAGACCTTCCGACAAACTGCGGAAATGAAGGAAGCCCCGGAAAGGCGCCCTCGGCCCGCTCCCGGCGTCTCAGCCGGTGCCGCTGGGCACCACGCAGTCGGCGGGCTGCGGCTTCTTCTCCGGCCAGCCCAGTCCGACGAACGCCACGCGCCGGGTGGCCGGGTCCAGCTGCACCACGGCCACCGGCTTGTCGTAGGCGTTGCCCGCGTTGGTCAGGCAGATCCAGCCGCTGGTGCCCACCACCCGGTAGCGGGCCTCCAGCCGCGGCCACTGGGCGGCGACGCGGGTGCGGGCCGGCACCGTGCCGGCGGTCTGGGAATTGGCCAGGAAGACGGCGTCGGCGATGGTGCGTACGCCGTCGTGGACCAGCATCGTCCGGGAATCCTCCAGGTCCACCTCCCCGATGTCGCCCGCCGCCTGCCGGTCGATCAGACCGCGGAGTTCCCGCAGCTCCTTCTGCGGTTCCGTCAGATACCTCGGCCGGTCACCGGCCGCCGGCGCGCGGCCCGTGGCCGCCCGCCGTTCCTTCTCCCACTGGCGCAGGGACACGTTCCAGGCATTCGGGTGGCCGGGGGCCGCGTACTGGACGGTGACCGTGGCCCCGCCCCCGTCGCCGCCCCGCAGTTTCTCCCAGTCGGCCACGCTCATGTACCGGTCCAGCGTCGCTGCGCCCGACCCGCTGACGACGGTGTATTTCTTTCCGTGGCACGGCACCTGGGCCAGTTTCAGGGCGAACAGCCGCAGATGGACCGGGCGTCCCGCGAAATAGACCACTTTCGCGTCGGATTCACAGATGTTCTGCCCGATCGTCGTGAAGTCGTTTCCGGTGTCGCCCGGGTCGTTGATGCCGGGCGAGGTGAACGGCTGGTCCTGCGGGCCGGGCGGGCCGGGTTCCGGCCGGCTGAACGCCTTGGCGAGCGATTCGTCGTAGATGTCGTTCGGGCGCAGGTCCTTGACCAGCACGGTCTCCGCGTCCCGGAGCCCACCGTGGAAATTGGCGAGCGCGGCCGCCTGCTTCCGGTTGGTGGGAATGATCCGGGCCAGTCCCGGATACTTCAGATCGCCGTCGCTGTTGTCGGCGTTGGCGATCTCGTCGGCGCTGACCCGGCTGGCGAGCACCGGGATGTGGAGCTTGTTGGTCAGCCGGTCGATGGCCAGCTTGGTGTTGTCGAGGCTGAGATTGAAACCGGTGACGGCCCGCAGATTGTCGCGCGGGGAGTCCGCCATCGCCGCGAGCCGGTCCACCACTTTCCCCTGCTGGGCGTAATCGGCGCCGGGGTTGGCCAGCACCAGGCGCAGCAGCGGTTTGTTCTCCGTCCGGTTGGCCCGCCACTGCGCCAGGTAGGCGCCCTGGAGTTCGCTGCGGAGCTGTTTGCGTTCGGCGGCGGCCTTCGGTTGCAGGGGCAGCATCATCGCGATGGTGACCAGGTCCTTCTCCTGCTCGGAGACACGCCTGTTCTCCTCGCCGATCGCATGGGCCACCTCCCGGATCTCCGCCGTCCCGAAGTCGTAGCCGGAGGCGCTGACGCCGATGCATTCACCGGCGCTCCGCTCGACCCCTTCCGCGCAGTATTCGGGCGCGCCGATCCGTCCCGGGACGAAAATCGCGAGGGATACGACGACGGCCAGTACGACGAGCACCGTGCAGACCTTGCGGATCAAGGTGGCCCAGAACATGTTGTACAGCCAGTTCAGCACCGCCGCACCCTCCCCTGTCCCCTACCCGATGTGTCTCGTGCACGTACACGGTCTGAGCGGCTGCTTGGTGGCGAGCCGGTCGGCGAAGTCGCGGGCCGTGCGCGTCAGTGTCCCCGCACCCGCCGCGGGCTCCTCCCCGAGCCGCTCCAGCAGCTTGGGCAGGGTGTCGGCCACCGCGTCGTCGAGGGATCGCGTACGGTCCTCGCAGAGCCGTACGGCGTGCAGCAGCCGGTCGATGCGCTTGCGCCGCACGTCACCGGCGATCTCGACGTCGCCCAGAGCGCGGGCCTGCCGGTCGTCGGGGCCGCCGAGCAGCGGTGCCTCCGCGATGGCCAGCAGTTCGACGCACCACTCCCGCGCGCTGCGGGTGAGGAAGGTGCGGTCGAGGTAGTCCGTGACCGTGTCGGCGTCGCCGGCGGCCAGGTGGTGATGCATGCCGTGGGCGGCGGCGGAGCCGAAATACTCGTCGGCGGTCTCGTCGTCCAGGGCGCGGTAGTGGTCCCGCAGCAGCAGGTGATCGCCGCGCCAGTCCGCACCGTCCGGCCGCATGCGGTGGAGGCGCCGCATGAGCAGACGGCGCAGGCCGAGGTCGCCGATGAAGTGGCGGGGACAGTGCGGCCAGCCGCTGTCGCCGAGCAGTTCGGCGATCCGGTACGCCGACAGGCGCTCGTCCCGGCCCGCCTGCACCTCGCGCATCAGGACCTGCGCGCATTCGGCGTCGTGTGCCACCGACAGATGGCTGAGCAGGTCGAGCCAGTGTCCGCGCTGTTCGGGGGAGAGTTCCTCCGGCGGCTGCTGGACGATCAGCTCGTCCAGCAGGAGGTCCGCCACCGGGCGGCCCTCGGCCTCCTCGCCCGCGCGCACCCGGGCGTTCAGCAGGGCCCAGTCGGTGCCGTCGTCGGGTTCCCGCAACGACAGGGACGCGGTGGCCTCACCCAGCCGGGACACGAACAGCGGGCGTCCGCCGCTCAGCCGGTGGATGCCGGTGTCGATACGGAACTGCCCGGCGTCGGCGCCCCGCGCCGGCTGCATCCGCAACCGGGCGATCTCCCGCGACTGCTGGTCCCGGGTCAGCATGGGCATCCGCACCAGGAGGACGCCCCGCGACAGCGGGGTGAGGCCGGGTATGCCGCCGGCCGGGCGGCTCCACCGGGGCAGCCCGCCGTCGGTGGGCCGCCAGCTCACCGGCGCGTCATCACCCGTGTCACCGGCGTCCCCGACGTGGTGCAGGAACCGTCCGCCGTCCGCGCGCCGGGCGGTCGCCATGACGACCAGCCGGTCGTACAACCCCAGCTCGCGGTCTTCCAGTACGGGCTTCAGCAGCCGCCTGCCCAGGGCGTTGTCCGCACGGTCCAGGAGCAGGGCCGGGCGGCCCGCGCGGGAGAGGCGGCCGAAGAGCGACACGTACGCGGCCTCGATGTCCTCCCGCAGCGCGCGGAACAGGAAGCCCTCCGCGGCCTCCCGCGCCTCGCCGCCCTGCTGGAAGTGCGAGGCCAGGGAGTGCAGGCCCAGCTTGGGGTGGCCGCCCGCGCCGGTGTACTCGCCGTAGCACGCCGCCAGCAGGGCCTTGCCCTCCTGGGAGGTGCGGGCGAGCAGTTCGTCGATCACGGCGTTGATGAACGGCACGGCCCCGGGGTGGGCCACCAGCCCGGCCACGACCCCCGCGTAGGCCCGGCCCGCCCGGTTGAGCACGCCACGCCAGAAGGAGCCGCGCGGCAGCAGTCCGTCGTGCCGCTGCACCTCGCTGACCAGGGTGGCCGTGTCGGCGAGCGGATCGCTGGCCGCGACCGCCGCCAGCCCCGCGTACAGGCGCGGTGTGGCGACCGGCCCGCCGTCGCCCTGCCACGCGCCGAACTGCCGGGCCACCTCGCGCAGCACCTCGGTCGTCACCGAGCGGGTCCGCGCCTGCTGCTCCGCCTGCTCCCGGTACACCGTGAGGCCGCAGTCCACGTGCGCCGTCGGGATGTGGCGGCCGAACTCGCCGCGTACGCACCGCAGCAGCCGCCCCTTGCCCATGCCGGGCCCGCCGACGAGCAGGACCACGGGCAGGTCCGGGCCGTAGAGCGGCTTGCGGTTGCGTCCGGCGCGGGTCTTGCCCAGCAGCCGGGCCAGCAAGCCGTCGTCATCGAGCAGCTTGTCGAATCCGAGATCGTCAGGCACGGGCCCCCCGAGGCGTTCTGTCCGTACCGCTGTGATGACACGTCAGATTAGTGCAGCACTCCGGCCTTTAGGGAGAGATACTCCCGGCCGAACCGAGGGCCATGGCTCGGTTCCCGGTTATTCCTCCCCGGTTTCCCCCTCGGCGCGGATCCGGCCGGCCAGCCGCTCGTAGCGCTGCCGGGCCGCCTGCGGAGTGCCCAGCCCCAGCCCGAAGGCCACTTCGGGCCAGGTCATGCCGCGTCCCCGCGCCATCCGCAGCAGTCCGGCCTCCAGCTCGTCCAGTTCCCCGCGCACCAGCGGCAGCAGGCTCAGCGCCGCGGTGACGTCCGCCCGGTCCACCTCCGGTTCGCCCTCGTCCCGCCGCGCCGCGCCGCTCATCAGGAACGCCACCAGCCGGACGGCTTCGTGCGGCGCGAGGACCGTCGGATGCACCTGCCGCGCACGCTGTGCGTCGGTCGCCGCGTGCCGCTCCGCGATCCGGAACAGCGACGCGTGCACCCGCTGGGCACGCGCCTGCTGCGCGTCCGGCAGCGAGAAGGGGTCCGTGCCCGGGGCGTTGCCCGGGCCGGCGGCTTCAGGGGTTTCGGGTGTCGAGGACATGCGATGAGCATGGAGTTCAGTACAGTCGCCTGTCAATGATTTATTGTGAACGCTTTGTTTGCTCTGGTGGGCACGGGGAGACGGCTGTGCCACCCGGGGCCCGCCGGAAGGGCTGGAGGGTTGGGGAAGACGTGGTAGGTACGGATACCGGACAATTCCGCTCTGCGGTCTTTCCGCGCTTCCGGTACGAAATCCGGCAGCGGCGGTCGCCCGGTCCGGGAAAGCTCGTGGTAGGCGTCCGTGGCCCCGGCCGAGCCGGTTCCCACGGCCCCCCGCGGGAAGGCCCGAAGCCGACGGCACGGCCGTCGACGGCGCCCTGACTCCTGGACTCCGCCTGTCGGCGCTCCTAGCGTCCGGGGCGACGGGCGGCAGCACGGTACGGCAACCGGGCTGTGCCGGACACCCCGCCCCTGGCGTCTTGGAGGATCCATGACGATCCAGGCCACCTTCAACCGTTCCCAGCTCAAGTGGGACACGTACATGTTCCTGGGTGACCAGTACCTGCTCTACAGCCTCACCGACAACGTCGTGCGCGTCGGTCCGCGGGCCATCGACGCGGGCTGGCCGGGCCTGCGGGACACCCAGTTCGCCGGTGCCATCGACGCGGCCGTCCCCTTCTCGTGGCGCCTCAACCCCTTGGCGATGGACCTGCCGATCGAGAAGGACTACCTGTACATCTTCCGGGGCGACCAGTACGTGCGCTACGACGTGGCGAACGAGCAGATCCTCTACGGCCCCTTGGAGATCGCTCCGCTGTGGCCCGGCATGAAGGACGCCGGGTTCGAGCGGGACCTGGACGCCGCGTTCCTGGACCAGGCGGACGTCCCCTTCGGGACCGTGGACACCTACTACTTCTTCAAGGGCGACAAGTTCGTCACCTACGACAGCCTCACGGACCGGGTCAGCGGCGGCCCCTACAGCATCGCCGCCAAGTGGCCCGGACTGAAGGAGGCCGGGCTCGACCGGGACCTCGACGCGGTGGTCTACCAGATCATTCCGCCCGCGGTGCTGGCCGGGACGAAACGCCGGCTGTGCTACTTCGTCAAGGGCGACCAAGTGCTCCAGTTCGACCTCGACGACTGGAAGCCGCTGAGCGGCGCGCGCGGCATCTCCGACATGTGGCCCGGCCTCAAGGGCACCCAGTTCGCCGCCGCCTCGCCCGCGCCGCCCTTCCAGCCGGTCAAGGCGCGCGCCGACCTCAGGATCACCTTCGTCAACGCCGGCGAGTACGAGCCCGAGCCCTACGGCGCGATCACGCTGGACCTCAAGGACGGCGGTCACTTCCGCGTCTGGACCCAGAAGAACCTGGGCAACTCCACCCCGACCCGGAACAGCGTGGCCACCTCGATGAACCTGCCCTTCACCGCGAACGACATCGCCAAAGTCGCCTGCTGGGTCGACGAGTACGACCTGACCAGCGGTGACGACTTCCTCGCCCGCGGCACCAAGGACTTCACCGGCAACGGCTCCTACACCGTGAGCAGCGACGACGGCCACGTCACCGTCGACATCGCCATCACTCCGGCCGGCTGACCCCCGGCCTTCCGGCCCCGGCCGGCAGCCCCGACGGTGGCCCGGCCGTCACCGGTCCCGGCGCCGTACCGCGCCCGGCCGGTCCCCGCCGCGGGGTGCTCACGGCGGGGACCGGCCTTGCGCTCTTCCGCCTCCGCTTCTGGAGGGGGGCGGGCCGGGGCGCCGTCGTCACCGGCCTTTCACCGCCGAACGACCCCGGCCCGCCTGCGCCTCGTTCGTCTTCCCCGAGGAACGAGGCGAGTCGATACTGCCCGCCCCGGATGCCCCCATGCGCACCGCGGCGACGATCACCCGGACAGCCCAGCCGGGTCGTGTGACGGGGCGCCGACGGCCCGCGCCGGGGCCGTCAGAAGGGTGCACCACACGGTCTTGCCGGCCAGGCCGGGGCGGGTGCCCCAGGCGTCGGCCAGCGCCTCGACCAGCATCAGGCCGCGGCCGTTCTCCTCCGCGTTGTCCGCCAGCCGGGCCCGGGGCCGGGGCGTGCTGCCGTCCGAGACCTCCACGCCCAGCTCGCGGGCGCTGTGCCAGACGCGCAGCGTCAGCTGCCCGGTCGCGTGGCAGACCGCGTTCGTCAGCAGCTCCGAGGCCAGCAGCAGCACGGTGTCGGCGAACTCGGAAAGGCCCCACGACCGCAGCGTCCGCCGCACGAAACGACGCCCTTCGGGAACCGAGGACGGCCGGCCGGCCAGTCTCATCTCCGCGGTGTCCAGCGGGGCGGCGGGGAAGCCGACCAGCAGCAGGGTCACGTCGTCGGAGTATGTGGCGGTGTCGGGAAGCATCGTCTGCAGGACGCGGTCGGCGGCTTCCTCCAGGTCCGGTTTGGCGGCGAAGACCTCCCGCAAGGTGGCGGCGAGCAGGTCCAGTTGCGCGTCGATGTCGTTGTGGGGCTTCTCCACCAGGCCGTCGGTGTAGAGGGCCAGGGTCGTACCGGCGCGCAGGGGCAGGCGTACCTGCTGGTGCGGTACGCCGCCCACGCCCAGCGGGATGCCGGTCGGCACCGGCAGCTCGCCGACCGTCCCGTCGGGTTCGACGAGCCAGACCGGCAGGTGTCCGGCCGAGCAGGCGGTCACCTCGCCGAGCGCCGGGTCCGCCTCCAGGTAGGTACAGGTGACGAATTGTTCCGGCAACCCGCGCGTGAACGTGTCCAGCGTCTGGATCAGCTCGCACGGCGGCGTTCCGGCCAGCGCCAGCGCGCGGGCCGCGGAGCGCAGCTGGCCCATGACCACGGCCGCGTCCAGGCCGCGCCCCATGACGTCCCCGATGAGCACGCCGACCCGCCCGGCGCCGAGGTCGACCAGGTCGAGCCAGTCGCCGCCCACCCCCTGCCCCTGGGTGGAGGGCAGGTAGCGGGTGGCGGCGCGGGCACCGGGGATCTGCTCGGAGGCGCCCATCAGGCGCAGGGCCAGCGCGATGTGCCGCTGTTGCGCGTACAGCTCGGCCAGTTCCCGTTCGGCCTTCTTGCGCTCGGTGATGTCGCGCATCGTGGAACAGGCGCCGGTGATGACGCCGTTGCGGTTGCGGATCGGCCACAGCGTCACGTCCACGTCGAGGATCCGGCCGTCACCGGTGACCCGCCGGGTCTCGTAGTGCTCGATCCGCTCCCCCCGCCCGATCCGCCCCAGCAGCTCCGCCTCCTCGTCCTTCAGATCCGGCGGGATCAACATCCCGATGTGCCGCCCCACCACCTCCTGCGCCCGATACCCGTACAACCGCTGCGCCGCCGCGTTCCAGAACGTGACCTGCCCGTCCAGCGTCTTGATCAGAATCGCGTCCTGCGCGGACTCCACCACCACGGCCAGCTCGTCGATGCGCGCCTCGGAACGTTTGCGCTCGCTGATGTCCCGCGTGATGGAGCAGGCCGCTTCGATGACACCCTGCCGCGTACGGATCGGCCACAGCGACACGTCGACGTCCAGGATCCGGCCGTCACCGGTGACCCGCCGGGTCTCGTAGTGCTCGATCCGCTCCCCCCGCCCGATCCGCCCCAGCAGCTCCGCCTCCTCGTCCTTCAGATCCGGCGGGACCAGCAACCCGATGTGCCGCCCCACCACCTCCTGCGCCCGATACCCGTACAACCGCTGCGCCGCCGCGTTCCAGAACGTGACCTGCCCGTCCAGCGTCTTGATCAGAATCGCGTCCTGCGAACACTCCACCAGCCCCCGGAACAACTCCTGCTCGCCCGCGGCGTTCCGCAGGGCCTCCACTGCCGTCATCGGTGCCTCACCTCGCATGACGCATCCGGGCCCGGGCAACGGATGTGGCACCTCGCCGTCACAGCACCCGCGGCCGGTCCCTCATACGTCCCCGCCGTCCCCGCAGACCCATGCCTGCGGAGGGTGCGGTCATTGGAGCATGCCCGGTGCGGCCTCAACGGGTTTGTTCACTTTTGGACGTGACCAGCCCGAGTCCTGCCCACTTCTCGCCCGATTCCGCATGAACGGGGACCGGCGCGGCAGGCAGGTTCAGGACGGGGAGCGGTCCTGCGGCCGGAGGCGGTAAATGTTCTCCGCCCGGATCCCCTCGAAGTCCTCCACGAGGTTGAAGGAGACACTCTCCCCCGACAGCAGCGTGCGGGCCCCCTCGGCCCCCTGGATCGCCGAACGGTAGGCCAGGACGTCCGGGCCGCCGCCGCTCTGGGCGACCAGACCGGCTCCCCGTTCGTGGTCGAACCACTTGACGATGCCATGGGGCACAGCGATCACCTCTGCCGGGCGGAGCGGTCGGTACACCACACGCGTGCCCCCTCACCGGTGGTTAAGGGAGCGCACTCACCGGCGCACGTAGCTCGTACCCGGCGCCCGGGCGGGCCCTCGTCCAGGCGTACGGCGTCTCCGCTCCGGAGCCTGTGCCCGGTGCCCGGTGCGCCCGCGCCCGCGCCGGGGGCTCTCTGGCGGACCGTGGCCGGACTCTTGCCGACGGCCGCGCCCGCGCCCGGGGGGGGTGTGCCCCGTGCCCGAGGGATGCCCCGTGCCGGGGGGTGTGCCCCGCGCCCGGGGGGCCTGTGCCCTGCGCCCGCGTCCATGCCCGAGGCCGCACCGGCGCCGCCCGGCCGGCCGCCCCGGGGTGTCCGTTCAGGAGCGGTCGCTGTCCCGGCGGTGGTCCACGACGCTGTCCGGACCGGGCGTCATGATCGTCTCGTGCCCATTCTCCGCCCGGACCCGGTACGGCGGATTGCCGTCCCTCCCCAGCACCTCGACGATCTCCACCACGCGGTCGCTGTTCCCGACGGCCCGCCCGTGGACCACCAGGCGGTCACCCTTACTGGCGTGCATGCGGCACCCTCTCTGCGAAGTCCGAACCATCTGACGAAAACCGTGGTTCCGGGGAAAACACTAGTGGCCCGTGCAGAGCGGTGAAACGAGCACGGCGTGAGGCATTCAGGTGGTTGCGGCAGAATTCCGCTGCGTCCCACCACGGACCGTCGAAACCGTGAACCGCCGAAGAGGAAAGCCCGGATTCACGGTTCAGCCGGTGAACAGGTTCCTGCCCAGCGACGCGTCGGGCGCGTCTTTCACCGGCGTGCTGTCCGGCCCGAGTACGCGCGTGCCGGGAACCACGGCCGACCTGTCCACCCGACACAGGAGCACCGCCTCGCCCCTGGCCCAGATACGGCGATAACCGTGCGCCAGAAGCAGTTCCTGACGCTGCTTCAGCTGCGCGGGCGCGGTGAACGGGAAAGTGGTCTCCGCGCTTTGCAGGACGACGTAGTCGGCGCCGCGCGGCACCGCGTCGAGAATCATCGTACGAGTACGCGCCGTCAGCCGTACGGCGACATTGTTGTCCGCCTCCACCGTCGCGCCGTCCGGTACCCGGTCGGCGGCCTCGGCCAGATTCTGGCCGCGCGCGGAGGGCACCCAACGATGCGGGGTCACCAGCGCGACGAGGCCGAAACAGCAGGCGACCACCGCGCTGAGCGCCACCGCGCACACCCCGCCCACAGCCACCCGCCGCCGAAGCGCCCGTCCTTTCCCCCGCGCCGCGCGGTGAACGCGCGCGGCGGTCTCCACCGCCGCCGTCAGCAGGACCGGCCAGGCGAAAGCGTCGTAATGGTGGATCACCGACCAGTGGTTGGGGTTGTCCGACAGAACGCGTTCGGCGATCAGCGGGAGAGCGCACAGCGAGGTGGCCGCGCCGAGTGGCAGGAACAGCAGCGTGGCCACCAGCCAGAGGATCAGCCCGGCTTTCACCGGAGTGCCGAATGCGACGGCGAGGAAGGCGCCCGGGTCGGTGACGGCGCGCTGCGCCAGTCCGGCGAAGTCGGCGCCGAGTTGACCGTAACTCCAGTAATACTGCCGGGGCCCGCCCATCGCCGGTATCAGCACGCCCACCGTCATGGCCACCATGGCCGGCCCGAGCACCAGGAGAGCCGCGCCCGTCAGCCGGGCGCGGCCCCCGCCACCGCGCCGGTTGCGCCACAGCAGGACGGCGCCGTACATACCGACGACGAGGCCGAGGTCCTCCTTCGTCAAGCACAGGAGGGCGGCGCAGACGCACACCGCGCCGTAGCGCCGGGCGAGGCCGCGCTCCAGCATGAGGAGCGTGAGCGGAACCGCGAAGGCGACCTCGTGGAATCCGTTACGGGCCGCCGACAGCAGCGGCCATCCGACCGCATAGGAAAAGGCGGCCAGAAAGGCCACCCGATCGCGCGCCGCCGGTACCGCATGAGTGAAACAGCGCAGGGCGATACGGCGGACCACGGGTGTTCCGGCGGCGAACAGCGCGGACTGGGCGATTATCAGCGTCCGCGGGTCGTCCCACACCCAGTACAGCGGGGCCGGCAGCGCGAGGACCGGCGAGAAATGGTCGCCGAGAAGGGAGACCAGCGGCGGGAACTCGTGGTGCACGTTCTTGATTGCGGAGCGCGGCAGCTCGAACCGGGCGTACGAGCGCACGCCCTGGTCGAAGATGCCGAGATCGAATCCGCCCACGCCCACCGTGTGCCATATCTGAAGGCCCAGCGCACAGGTGACGGCGAAACACAGCAGGGTCGGCCCACAGGACGCGGGGAGACGGGTGCGGAGTTTCCCGCGCAGGCCGAGAAGACCGGAATACCTGTGCTGGTGGCCGGTTCTTTCCGGAATGACGATCGGCTCGGTGATCACCAGCGCACTTTAATGATCGAAACTGGCGGAGCGGCACGTTCCAGGCAGCGATTTCCGGACGTTGTTTCTTGCACTGGGCGAAGCCGCCCGACGCCGCCTCCGGCTCCCGGTACGAGCGGCCCGAATCGCCACCGCCCGCACCACCCCACGCCCCCGGAGATACAGCCCTGCCCGCCGCCCTCCGCCCGACCCTTTCCTCCCGGCCCTCACCCCACCTTCGGTGCCGCCCGCATCGCCACGTATGCGCACGGCGTACCGTCCCGCAGGTTCGCGAAAACCACCGGCATCCAGTCCTCGCTGACGGAGGACCCGTCGCCGCGCGCCGCGAATACCGTCTAGATACGGTGTTGCGTCCACCGCGGGAGGCGTCCGGCGCCACACCGCCGTCGAGGTGCGGTCTCGCCGGCCGTACGACATCGGCGGCATCGGCGACGACCTCTCCGCTCACCCCGGCCGTTCCGCGCGGTAGACGTAGTGGGCGCGGCCGGCCGTGGGGCTGTCCGGTTCGAGTTCGCCTTCCGCGACGCGGCGCAGACCGGCCTTCTCCAGGGCGCGCCACGATGCCCGGTTGGCGGCCGGTACGGGGATCAGGACGGCCGGGGCGAGCGGGTGGTCGTGCCACGTCGCCCGTACGACCGCCCGGATCATGCGCGGACCGATTCCCCGCCCCACCCGGTCCGGATCGCCGATGAGGTAGTCGAGCGTCATCGCCTCCGCGGGCACCTCGGTCAGGGCGGTCAACTCGGCCCGGTAGTCGGGGTAGTCGGCGAACCGGGAGCGCTGGACGAGACCGAGGGGCCGGCCGTCGAGAAGGACGAGCAGGTCCTCCGACGGCTCCTCGCCCCTGGCGGCCGGGCCGAAGTCGCGTGCCACCGCCTCCGGCGACGTCTCGTGGTTCCACCAGCGCGCCACGTGCGGCTGCTCCAGCCAGCACCGCAGCAGCGGGAAGTCGTCTTCGGCGAGCCGACGCCAGGTGATCATCGCATGCTCCGCCCCTCGTCCCGGGGCCCCTCTTTCCGGGGTGCCGCGGGTTCCCTCGTCCCCGGTGGCCCTCCGTCAGGTCGCGGACGGCTCCTCCCCCTCCGCGTCCTCCGTATCGGCCCGTGGCAGTACGACGATGCCCCAGGTGATCATGACCGCCCCGACCGCCTCGGGCACCAGCCACCATCCCGCACGCACCCCCTCCCCGTACACCGCGATGCCGAGAGCCAGGCTGACCAGCGCCTCGCCGAGGGTGAGGGCGGGCTGGGAGGCCACCAGCGGGCCCGACTCCATGGCGTTGGCCAGCAGGAACAGCGCGCACGCGCCCGCCGCGACGAAGGCGTACGTCTGCCAGCTGGTGAAGAACGCGCCCGGCCCGTGCCGGTCGAAGGTGTCGGTCGCGGCCTTCATCAGCGTCGCGGTCAGCGCGTAGCCGATCGCGGAGGCGGAGCTGAAGAGCGCGGCGCGCGCCTTGCCCCGTGGCCGGGGTAAAGCGGCCAGTACGCACGCGGCCATGGCGCCCACCGAGGCCACCAGGGTGAGGACCCACTTCCCGGCGGAGACCTCGGTGCTGCCGCCGGACGGCGCGGCGGCGGCCAGCCCCAGACCGAGCCCGGCGGCCACCATGACCGATGCCGCCCAGCCGATCGCGGGCAGCCGGCGCCGCGCCACCGCGCAGGCGATGAGCAGCGTGAACGGCAGTTCCAGGACGAGGATGGGCTGCACCAGGGACAGCGAGCCCAGGGTCAGGGCGAGCGCCTGGCACGCCGCGGCGCCGACGATGACGGCGATGCCGCCCAGCCATGCCGGGCTGCGCAGCAGGTGCCGGACCAGCCGGACGCTGAACGCGTCGCCGGGCGGCACCTTGCGCGCCGCGATCCGTTGCAGCACGGTGCCCGTGGCGTTGGCCGCGGCCGTCAGCAGGGCGAACAGCGCGGCGAGCACGGCTGACACAAAGGGCTCCTGCGGTCCGGCGCAGCGGTCACCGGCCGCCGCTGCTCCCACCGTGCCAGACCCGCCGCCAGCACCGGAACCGCACCACCGCGACAAGCCGAGGATCACACGATCGGCTCTCCGTGCCACGGGCGCTTCGCCGCACCGCGCGGTCAGGGGTGACGGCGGAGGCCGTGGTCGGGGGAACGGTTCCTGGCGCGCACCCACCGTTTTGCCCTCGATCCGCGCGCCTCGTGCCCCTCGTACTCCCCGCGCGCCTCACTGTCGTCCGCCGCCGACAACGACCTGACCTGCAATTATGTGGCCCCGAGGAGGGCCGGGACAGTTCGGTTGCTCCGGGTGGGGGGTTTACCCGTTGAATCACCCGTTCGCAGCTTTTTGCGGCTTGGTACTTGCTGTGAGGCTGGAAGGACTCATGGTGACCGTCCCCACCACCGAGGAGAGAACCCCATGATTCTGTCCATCTCCGGCGTCGTTCTGCTCGGCATCATCGTCTTTCTGTTCTTCCGCAAGGACGGGCTGAAGGTGTCCCACGCCCTCGTCTGCGCGCTCTTCGGGTTCTACCTCGCGGGTTCCGCGATCGCCCCGAGCATCAAGGCCGGCGGCGCCAGCCTGGCCAACCTCCTGGGCGGCCTCAAGCTCTGACCGCGGCCCCGTCCCCCGCGCACCCACCGCACATCCGCGTCCCGAACCACCAGGAGATGATGTGGCCCGGCGCCCACTGCCCCGCATCCTGACCGACAGCGCGCCGGTCGCCCGCGGCCGCGAGTTCGCGCGCAGCGCCGCGGACAGCGCCGCCGACGTGTTCCACCCGCTGATCGTGATCAGCCGGGGTCTGCGCCGCCTGCTGGCCGCCGGACGGCGGCGCTGGTCCGACACGCCCGAGGACCGGCGGGGCACGCTGCTGTTCATGGCCGTCGGGAGCGTCCTGGCGGTGGTGCTGGTGCCGTACGGACCGCTGCTCGCGCTGGTCACGGTCATGGGCGCGGCGGCCTGGGCGGGGCGGGAACGGCCGGCGGAGGAGCCCGCCGGTCCGGCGGACGCGGAGACCGACCGGTTGCGGGCGCTGTACGAGGCCCTGGTGCCGTACTTCGCGATCGAGGGCGACCCCACTCCCCTGTACGCCCACGACGGGGACTGGGAAAGCGTCTTCACCGACTACGAGTTCGACGAGGCCGGGCGGCCGTCCAGGTTCACCCTGAAGTACCCGCCGTACTTCACCGACGGCGACGCTGCGTCCCGGGCCCGCATCGAGCAGGTGCTGTACGCGAAGTCGGGCCGCGGCCGGGAGTACCACTTCGCCTGGAACGAGGAGGCGAACCAGCTGACCCTGTCGGTACTGCCTCCGCTGCCGACCGATATCGCGGCGCAGCAGTTCGTGACGACGCACGGGGAGACCGTCCTCGGGTTCACCGACCCGGACGCCGTGCAGCGGACGCTGCCGGTGGCGGCCGGGGACGGTACGCGGGACGAGCCGCCGGTGGTCTGGCGGACCGGTCTGCGATCGACCGAGCCGCACCTGCTCGTGCTCGGCCGGCCGGGCGCGGGCACCACGACGCTGCTGCGGTCCATCGCGCTCCAGGCCCTGTTCCACGGCGATGTCCTGGTGATCGACGGCAGCGGCACCGGCGAGTACGCGTGCCTGGCGGGCCGGACCGGCGTCATGGGCGTCGAGACCGGGCTGTCGGGGGCCATGGCGACGCTGGAGTGGGCGGCGCACGAGACCGAGCGGCGGCTGATCACCGCCAACCGCGCGCGGCAGGCCGGGCGGCAGGCCCCGGACGACATCCGCTGGCCCCTGTGGATCATCGTCGACCGGCCGACCGCGCTGGCCCACCTGGCGGCGGCCGAGGGCCGGGAGGATCCGCAGCAGTTGCTGCACGTGCCGCTGCGGCACGGCCGGGCGGCGTATGTGACGGTGGTGGTGGCCGACCAGATCGACAGCGCCGGGATGCTGAGCGAGCCGGTGCTCACCCACACCCGGGCCCGGGTCGTGCTCGGACCGGCCGCGCCGGAGGAGGTGGAGGCGGTGCTCGGGGCTCCGCCGCACACCACGCCGGCCGCCGACGTACCGCCGGGCCGCGGCTACGCCCGCCTCGGCAGCGGCCCGGTGCACCGCCTCCAAGTCCCGGTCACGCCCGACCCGTTCGACGACGCCACGAGCGAGGCGCACCGGCAGGCCGTACTGTCCCTCCTCCCGGAACGCGCCGCCATGGCGGGGCCGGCGCCCGAGGAGAGGAGCGAGACGATCAGGACGGCGGATGCGGGGGCGGCGGAGGCGGCGGGAGCTGCGGAGGCCGCGGGGTCTGTGGAGGCGGTGGAGACCGCGGAGACCGCGGAGACCGCAGGAGTCACAGAGGCCGTGAGGGGCACGATGGGCACGACGGTCACAGGGGACACGGCGGGCTCGGATCGTACGGCCGGCTCGGACCGTACGGCGGAGACGGGTCGTACGGCGGAGACGGGTCGTACGGCAGACACGGACCGTACGGCGGACATGGAGGACGCCGACGATGGAGCCGTTACGGCCGGCACAGCCGCCCCGGACAGGACGGCCGCCCCGGACAGGACGGCCGCCCCAGCCGTCCCGACCACTACGACTGCCCCAGCCACCCCGTCCGCCACAACCACTCCAACCGCCCCGGCCGCCACCGCCGACACCCCCCGCACCACCAAAGCCATCGGCGTGGACGTGCTCTTCGGTGGCGTCGCTCCCGCCCCGTCCAGCGCTCAGCCCGCCTCCCGGGAGGCCACGGTCCCGTCCGAGCCCGCGTGACCGGGCCGCAGGGGTCGCACGGATGACCACGGCCACCCCGGGCCAGCTCCCTCAAGCCACAAAGCTCTGCGGCATCTCGGCCTCCCCCGCAGCCGCCCCCAGGGCCACATGGCGGGCCGCGACGGCCAGCCGGGAGGCGGCCTCTTCGGCGACGGCGCCGTTGACCGTGAACGGCAGGCGGACGAAGCCCTCGAACGCGCCGTCCACGCCGAAGCGGGGGCCCGAGGGGACCCGTACACCCAGCCGCTCCCCCGCCTCCGCGATCCGGGAGCCGGAGAGGCCGCCGGTGCGCGCCCACAGGGTGAGGCCGCCGGGCGGCACGCTGAACTCCCAGTCGGGCAGGTGGCGGCGGACCGCGGCGACGATCGCGTCGCGGTTCTCGCGGGCCTGCGCGCGGCGGATCTCCACCGCCTGCTGCCAGCCGTCGCCCTCCAGGAGCGAGACGATGGCGAGCTGTTCGATGACCGGCGAGCCCAGGTCGGCGAAGGCGCGGGCGGCGACGAGGCTGCGGATGATGTCGGGGGCGGCCCGTACCCAGCCGATGCGCATCCCGGCCCAGAACGCCTTGCTGACCGAGCCGACCGTGATGACGGCGCTGCCCGCCGGGTCGAAGGCGCAGACGGAGCGGGGCAGTTCGACGTCGTCCAGGCGCAGTTCGGCCATGGTCTCGTCGGCGACCAGGACCGTACCGGCCGCGCGGGCGGCGTCCACCAGGCGGCGCCGCTGGTCCTCGGTGGCGAGGGTGCCGGTCGGGTTGTGGAAGTCGGCGACGACGTACGCCATGCGGGGCGCCGCGTCCCGCATGACCTGCCGCCAGGCGGGGATGTCCCAGCCCGCGAGCCGGTCGGCGAGGGCGACGGGCACCAGCCGGGCGCCGGCGTCGCGCATCAGCTGGAGGATGTTGGCGTACGACGGGGAGTCGACGGCGACCCGTTCGCCGGGCCGGGTGAGCAGGCGGCAGATGGCGGCGACCGCGCCCATGGCCCCGGTGGTGACCATGATCTGCTCGGGCATGGTCGGGATGCCGCGCGCCGTGTAGCGGTCGGCGAGCGCCTGGCGGAGGGCGGGCAGCCCGGCCGGGTAGTCGCCGTGGGTGTGGGCGTACAGCGGAAGGCTCTCCATGGCGCCCTGCACGCTGCGGGTCAGCCAGGGTTCGGGCGCCGGGAGGGCGGCGCAGCCGAGGTCGATCATGGAGCCGGCGGCCTCCGGCGGCAGCGGTTCCAGGCCGCGGGTGGGCAGCGGGTTCCCGGCGGGTACGGCGGTCCAGCTGCCCGAGCCGCGGCGGGATTCCAGGAAGCCTTCGGCGCGCAGCGCCTCGTACGCCGCGGCGACGGTGGTACGGCTCACGGAGAGCGCGGCGGCCAGCTCGCGTTCCGCGGGCAGACGGGCGGCGACCGGCACACGGCCCTCCAGGACGAGCAGGCGTACGCCGTCCGCGAGGCCGCGGTAGGCGGGGATCCGCCGGCCGGCCGGGGTCACGGTGTCGCGGGAGTCCTGCGACCGGAGCAGCCGGGCGAGTTGCGACGCGCCTACCGCCGAAGTCCACTGCGCCATCGTGAGCAGTCCACCTTTCGCGAATTGGCCATGGAATCTGATCAACTCCGAGCCACAGAGTGTCACGCGTCAGTCCAATCATGCCAGGAGGGGGACGATTTTGTTCAGCACGCGACGCTCGGGGGCCACTGAGGACAAGGGCGGGGAGAAGGGCGCCCGAGCGGGTCGGCCGGGCGGACGGCGGCTACCGCGCCGCCTCGTCCACCTCTATACCGGGCTGGTCCTCTACGGCCTCAGCATGGGCCTGCAACTGCGCGCGGGCCTCGGCCTGGAGCCGTGGAGCGTCCTCAACCAAGGGATCTCCCGCCATACGGGCCTGTCGATCGGCACCATCACCATCGTCTCCGGCGCGCTGATCCTGCTCCTGTGGATCCCGCTGCGGCAGCGCCCCGGCCTGGGGACGGTCTCCAACGTCGTGATCCTGGGCCTGGTGATGGACGCGACGTTCGCGCTCACGCCGGACATCTCGGCGCTCGCCTTCCGCATCCCGCTGCTGGTCCTGGCGATCCTGCTGAACGGCATGGCGACCGGGCTGTACATCTCCGCCCGCTTCGGCCCCGGGCCGCGGGACGGGCTGATGACCGGCCTGCACCAGCGCACGGGCCGGCCGCTGCGCCTCGTGCGGACGTGCATCGAGATCACCGTGCTCGCCGCCGGCTTCGCGCTCGGGGGCTCGGTCGGCGTGGGCACCGTGCTGTACGCGCTGGCCATCGGCCCGCTGGCCCAGTTCTCGCTGCGCTTCTTCACCATCGACGGCCCGGGCGGGCGGATCGTGGCGTCGTCCACGCCCGCCCCCGAGCCCGCGCCGCTCACCCACGGCTGAGTCCAACTCCGGTGCTCCGGTGCCGGTTCGTCACCGTACGCCCCATCCCGACACCGTTCCTCCGCACCGTTCCCCCGCACCGTTCCCCCGCCCTTTCCCGCTCCTTCCCCCTCCCTTCCGGACTCCCTGCCGACTGTTAGGCTCGCCGCGTCAACCGCCCTCCTGAGCTGGCCTTTTGCTGCCCTCGGGAGGGCACCGACCAGAGGGAGCGCATGGTGAAGATCGGGGTCAACATCCTCAACTACGGGGCGGACACCACCCCCGAGGGCATCGAGACGTGGGTGCGCGGCGCCGAGGAACTCGGCTACCACCTGGCGATGATCTCCGACCATGTGACCCAGCCCCCGGAGGTCGCGGGCGTCTTCCCGGCGCCGTTCTACGACCCGTTCACCACGCTGGCCTGGCTCGCCGGGCGGACGACCACCATCGAGCTGGGCACCACGGTGGTGGTGCTCCCGTACCGGCATCCGCTCCAGACCGCCCGCGTGACGGCCAACCTGGACCGGTTCAGCGGCGGCCGGCTCGTGTTCGGGGTCGGCGTCGGCTGGTCGCGGCAGGAGTACGAGGCGCTCGGCATCGACTTCGCCGCCCGCGGGCGGATCACGGACGAGTACCTGACCTGCATCAAGGAGCACTGGACGCAACCGGTCGTGTCCTTCCGCGGCGAGCACGCCGCGTACTCGGACATCACCACCGGGCCCGCCCCGGTGCGCCGTCCGCATCCGCCGGTCTGGGTCGGCGGCCTCAGTGACGCCGCGCTGCGCCGCGCCGGGCGCTTCGGGGACGCCTGGCACCCGTACACACTGGGCGCGGACGCGATCCGCGAGCGGCTGCCGGTCCTGGAGGCCGCGGCCGAGGCGGCCGGCCGCCCGACGCCCGCGGTGACGCCCCGGATCGCGCTGCACCTCACGGAGCGGCCCGTGGACCCGGCCTCCCGCCTGCCGGGGCACGGGTCGGTCGACCAGGTCCGCGCGGACCTGGCGGCGCTGGCGGAGCTGGATGTCCCGTACGTCGTCCTCGACACGTTCCTGTCGAGCTACGCCGGGCCGGTCCCGCCGGAGGAGAGCCCCCGGCACGACCTCGCCCAGCTGGAGACCGCGGCCGAGCGGATCTTCGACCTGCCGGGCGAGACGCTGCGCTGAGGCCGGGCGGGACGGGCGGAACGGACGGGTCCGAGGGGCCGGAGGGGCCGGGCGGGCCGGAGGGGTCGGCGGGCCGGATCCGTCCCGCGCACACCGGTACGGCCTCGCCGCCGTCCAACTGGTCACGGCCGCGCCGCTCCCGCCGGTCACGGCCGCGCCGTCACCCCGCTACCGCCGATCACGGCCAAGCCGCGTCCCGCACGCACCGGACCCGCCCCGTCTCTTCCCCGAACCCGCCCCGTCTCTCCCCCGAACCCGCCCCGTCTCTCCCCCGAACCCGCCCCGTCTCTCCCCCGGACCCGCCCCGGCCTCCACCCCGTGGCCGGTTGCCGTCCTGCCGTACACCCGCCCTGTATATCCTCTGGCCAATGCGCTCCCAGCAGTTGACCGGCCGCGGCTTCCCCGTACGGCATCCCTTCCTCGACCACCCGACCCCGCTCGCCTTCGCCCACCGGGGCGGCGCGGCGGACGGGCTGGAGAACACCGCCGCCGCCTTCCGTAACGCGGTGGCGCTCGGCTACCGCTACCTGGAGACCGATGTGCACGCCACGTCGGACGGCCGGCTCGTGGCCTTCCACGACGCGACGCTGGACCGGGTCACGGACAGCGGCGGCGCGATCGGCCGCCTCCCCTGGCAGGCGGTCCGCCGGGCACGGGTGGCCGGGCGGGAGCCGCTGCCGCTCTTCGAGGAGCTGCTGGAGGAGTTCCCGCAGGCCCGCTGGAATGTCGACATCAAGGCGGAGGCGGCGCTGCGGCCGCTGCTGGATCTGCTGCGCCGTACGGACGCCTGGGACCGGGTGTGCGTCGGGTCGTTCTCGGAGGCCAGGGTCGCGCGGGCGCAGCGGCTGGCCGGTCCTCGGCTGGCGACCTCGCTCGGGACGCGCGGCGTCCTCGGGCTGCGGATGCGCTCGTACGGCCGGGGTGTGCCCCTGGACCGGCTGCTGGGGACGGCGGTCCGGCGCAACGCGGTCTGTGTGCAGGTGCCGGAGCGGCAGTCCGGGATCCGGGTGGTGGACCCGTTGCTGATCCGGGCCGCGCATGCGTGGCATTTGCAGGTGCATGTGTGGACGGTGAACGATCCGCGGCGGATGGCGGCGCTGCTGGACCTCGGGGTCGACGGGATCATGACCGACGACGTCGCGGCCCTGCGGAAGGTGCTGACCGCCCGGGATTCCTGGCCCGTGGAGTGAGGCCCGCATGCCGGGCGGGGCCGGCCCGTCCGGTCCGCGGAGTGCGGTCCCCGTGGTCCGCCGCGGGCGGCCGGCGCCGCTCTGACGAGCCGTTACCAGAGCCTCGCGGTCCCGGCGATGGGGACCCTGATTTACGGATGGCGGCTGCGGGCCGGTAGTGTACGCCTTTGGCTCACCAGGCGGACCGTTACTGCGCGCTGAACTGTGGAAAGCGCTGGGTGACATCTGCTGCCAGATGTGACAAACCGGGCATTGGTGGGTACAACAAGGGGCGGCACGAAGGAAGGCAGCGGCGCGCAGCGCCTCCATCAGGCGGTGGTGGGCGACGGGTGGGCACATATCCCGGTATCGGGAATCTTCACCGCCGACCGGACGTTGACCGGATGACGACGACAGCGACACCTGTCCTGTGGGCGACAAGCCCGGGAGGCACGATTCATGAGTGAGCGAGCTCTTCGCGGCACGCGACTTGTGGTGACCAGCTACGAGACCGACCGCGGCATCGACCTGGCCCCGCGCCAGGCGGTGGAGTACGCATGCCAGAACGGACATCGATTCGAGATGCCGTTCTCGGTAGAGGCCGAGATTCCGTCGGAGTGGGAGTGCAAGGTATGTGGTGCACAAGCCCTCCTGGTGGATGGCGATGGCCCTGAGGAGAAGAAGGGCAAGCCCGCGCGTACGCACTGGGACATGCTCATGGAGCGGCGCACCCGCGAGGAGCTGGAGGAGGTGCTGGCCGAGCGGCTGGCCGTCCTGCGCTCCGGCACCATGAACATTGCCGTGCACCCGCGCGACAACAACAACAGTCGCAAGTCCGCCTGACAAACGGACGCGCGACCGCGAACGGGCCGGGGCCACTGCACCACGCAGTGGCCCCGGCCCGTTTCCGTACGCCCGGCCGCCGCTTTCCGCACTCCGCGGCCCCCGCGAGACGGCTTCGGCACTCCGCAACCCCAGCGAGACGGCTTCGGTACTTCGCGGCCCCGGCGGGACGGTTTCCGCACTCCGCGACCCCGGCGGGACGGTTTCCGCACTCCGCGACCCCGGCGGGACGGTTTCCGCACTCCGCGACCCCGGCGGGACGGTTTCCGCACTCCGCGACCCCGGCGGGCTGTGCGCGAGGTCACTCCCGGCCCCCGGAATCATCCGCGCCGCCATAGCGCTGTACCCCTCGCGGGTGCCGGTGGGACAGTGTCCCCGGGCCTCACCATTCGCCCGTGGGGACGATCGTTCGGCTGAAGCCCCACGGTGCCTTTCGCCGAGAGGCGACCGCCATCGGTATCCGCACCCACAGACCGCCCCGGCCAGTACCCCCGACTGGCCGGGGCTTTTCCGTACGGCGGACCCGTACGCGTACCCGGTTCGCGAGCGGCCCCGGGGGGCGTCGCTACGGAATGCCACACGTCGCGCGCGCAGCGTACGCCTTCCGCGCCGGACCACCCTCCCGCACCGAACCGCCCTCCCGCACCAATCCGCCCTCCTGCGCCCTCAGTTACCGCTTCCTCAGCGCGGCAGCTGGGGGTCGTCACGGCGCGGGGACGGCGGCTCGTCCTCGCGGATCACCTCGCCCTGGACGATCTTGCCGTCCTGCTGGTGCATACGGGCCTGCTGGAAGGCGTCGCCGAGCCCGCCCGGGGTGTGGCGCACCCGTCGGGTCAGCAGGCGCTCAGCACGGCGGTGGAGCAGTTTGCGGGTGGGCGGGAAGAGGCAGAGCAGCCCGGCGGCGTCGGAGAGCAGGCCGGGGAACATCAGCAGCAGGCCGCCGAGCATGGGCAGCGTGTTGCCCCCGCCCTGGGTCTTCGACTCCCCCGGGCCGCCTTCGGGCGCCCCGGAGGCCGCCGGGCCGCCCGGCTGCATGCTCTCGGTGAGGTTCTTCCAGGCCCGGCGGCCGGCCCGCTTGATCACATAGCCGCCCGCGACCACCCCCGCGACCAGCAGCAGAAGTACCGTCAGTCCGCCCGCAGCGTCGGCGACAAGGGTGAGCAGCCATATCTCCAGCACCACCCAGGCGGCGACGCCCAAGGGGACGAACCGGCGGGCGCGCGAGCGCTGGGGCGGGCGGGACCGGGGCGGCGGCGTGGCTGCGAACGTCATGTCTCAAGTGTGCCTGGCCCCGGCCGCCGCGCCCGCCCGCGGGTGCGCCTCCGGGCGCCCGCGGGCCGGTCCCCGCACCCGCCCGCGAGCCCATCCCCGCACCCGCGCACGGTCCGCCCGGACGCCTCAGCCACCGTCGAAGACGATCAGGCAGAACTCGTTGCCCTCGGGATCGGCGAGCACCGTGGTCGGGCAGCCCGCGTCGTCGAACGGACCGCGCAGCACCCGCGCGCCGAGCGCCGTCACCCGGCTCAGCTCGGGCTCCATGGCCGGCACCCGCAGGTCGATGTGCATGCGGTTCTTGCCCCGCTTGGGCTCGGGCACCTCCTGGAGCAGGAGTTCCGGGTGGCGTCCGGCCGGGTCGGTCAGGGCGGTGTACGGCGGTGTCGTCCGCGTGATCCGGTAGCCGAGGACCTGGCTCCAGAACTCCGCGAGCACCTTCCGGTCGGCGCAGTCCAGCACCACGACCATCTCCTTCGGCGCCGCTTCGGTCATCGCGCTCTCCTCCCGTCCGTGGCCCTGGTCGAACCCCTGGTCATGCCGCTGGCCGGGCCCCTGGTCGTACGCGTACTCCCGGTCGTCGCGGAACGCATGCGCCCCCGGCCGTCGGGCACCCGTACCGGACATCCTTTCCCGAATTCCCACGAGGAGGCCGAACGCGATGGACAAGCGCAGCGAGACGCCGGAACAGGGCGGCAGCGCCATCCCCCGGGACCTGCCGGACCAGCAGGCGGACCCGCGGGGCGCCCCGGACCCCTGGGAGGGCCGCAGCCCCGACGACGGGGACGACGAGGAGGAGCACACGGACGTCCCCGACACCGACGTCTCCGGTACAGGCCGCCGCGGCACGCCGCACGCACGCGACGCGCAGAGCGACGAGCCGACCCCTGACGAGCCCGCCGACTGATGCGGCCCACGGGTCTCCCCCGCGGGACCGGACCCGGCCGCCGCGACCGCTCCCCGTGCCCGCGGGGACGCGCGGCGGCGCCGTCCCCGCGGGGCGCACGGTCCGGTTTCCGGCCCGGGCTACAGCTCCCGCAGCGCGGGCAGCAGCTTCTTGCCGGCCCAGTCGAAGAATTCCCGCTGGTGGTCGCCGCCGACCTGAACGACGGCGATCTCCTGGAAGCCGGCCTCGGCGTACGGACGCACCGCCTCGACGAAGTCGTCCACGTTGTCCCCGCAGGGAATCGTCTCGGCGACGTCCTCCGGCCGTACGAACTGGGTGGCCCCGGCGAACCCGTCCGGGTCCGGCAGCTCGGAGTTGACCTTCCAGCCGCCGGCGAACCAGCGGAACTGGTCGTGGGCGCGCTTGACGGCGGCGTCCCGGTCGGGGTCGTAGCAGATGGGCAGCTGGCCGACGCGCGGCTTGCCCTTGCCGCCGTGCTTCTCGAAGGAGCTGATCAGCTCGCCCTTGGGTTCGGTCGCGATGACCAGGTCGGCGAGGCGGCCGGCGATCTCGCAGGACCGCTCACCCGAGACGGCCACGCCGATCGGCGGAGCCTGCTCGGGCAGGTCCCAGAGCTTGGCGGCGTCCACCTCGAAGTGGTTGCCGTGGTAGGTGACCTTGCCGCCCTCGAAGAGCGCCCGGATGATCTCCAGGGCCTCGGTGAGCATCTCGTGCCGGGTGTTCTTGCCCGGCCAGCCCTGCCCGACGACGTGCTCGTTCAGGTTCTCGCCCGCGCCCAGTCCGAGCCGGAAGCGGCCCTCGGAGAGCAGTTGCAGGGTGGCGGCCTTCTGCGCGACGACCGCCGGGTGGTAGCGCACGGTCGGGCAGGTCACGTACGTCATCAGCGGGATGCGGGAGGTCGCCTGCGCCGCGGCGCCCAGCACGCTCCAGGCGTACGGGGCGTGGCCCTGGGAGGCCAGCCACGGCGCGTAGTGGTCGGAGGTCACCGAGAAGTCGAAGCCGGTTTCCTCGGCCCGGACGACGTGGTCGACGAGATCACGCGGGCCCGCTTGCTCAGTCATCATCGTGTAGCCGATTTGCACCATATGCCGCGAGTTTCCCGATCATGCGACCGCAAAACTCGGCCCCGCGACGATCACCGGCCGGGCCCCGGCACTCCGCCCGACCGGCCTAGCGTGTGCTTCCGCGAACGTCCGGAGCACCCGAGCCGCCGGTCCGGGCCGGCGGCGATGGGCGGGGGCCCGGTGGCCCCCGCCGCCCCTCAGCGTCCGCGCAGCTTGTTGACCCGGGAGCCGACGCCCCAGCCGGTGACCCGCCACAGGGCCTCGACGACGATGTCCTTGCTCATCTTGCTGTCGCCGCGCTCGCGCTCGACGAAGGTGATCGGGACCTCGACCACGTGGAAGCCGCCCTCGACGGCACGGCGGGCCAGGTCGACCTGGAAGCAGTAGCCCTGCGAGGCGACCTCGTCCAGACCCAGCCCCTCCAGCGTCTCCTTGCGGAAGGCCCGGTAGCCGCCGGTGACGTCGCGCAGCGGCACGTCCAGCATGGCGCGGCAGTACGTGCTGCCGCCGCGCGAGAGGTACTCGCGGTGCTTGGGCCAGTTGACCACCCGGCCGCCGGGGACCCAGCGGGAGCCGAGCACGAGGTCGGCGCCCTTGAGGGCGGTGAGCAGCCGCGGCAGCTCCTCGGGGCGGTGCGAGCCGTCCGCGTCCATCTCCACCAGGACGCCGAAGCCGTGCTCGATGCCCCACCGGAAGCCCGCCAGGTAGGCGGCGCCGAGCCCTTCCTTGCCCTTGCGGTGCAGCACCTGGACGTGGTCGTCCGCCGCCGCCAGCTCGTCGGCGATCTTGCCCGTTCCGTCCGGGCTGTTGTCGTCCGCGACGAGGATGTGGGCCTCCGGCACGGCGGACCGCACCCGCGAGACGATCGGCCCGATGTTCTCCGCCTCGTTGTACGTCGGAATGATCACCAAGGTGGTCCCGAGCGGACCGTACTTCCGCTGACCGCCGTCTGTCACTGCTGCCCCTTCTCGTCCTTGCCACGCCCGCGCCGGCCCACGACTGCCGCGGCGACGCAGGACAGAAGTCCCACGATAGCGAGCACCCACTCGGGAACGGCACCGACGCGGTCGGCCACGGTCTTTTCGTCCCGCAGCGGGATGCTCGCCCGCAACACTCCCTGGGTGAACTCCGGGATCTTGTGGGTGACCGTACCGTCCGGGGCCACCACCGCGCTGATCCCGCTGGTGGCCGCCGTGACGACGGCACGGCCGTGTTCGACGGCGCGCAGTTTGGACATGGCCAGCTGCTGCTCGGGCTGTCCGGTGCGGCCGTAGGTGGCGTTGTTGGTCTGTACGACGAGCGCGCGGGCGCCCGCGTTCACCGTGTCGTGCACGATCTCGTCGTAGGCGACCTCGAAGCAGATGACGTCGCCGAGCCGGGCGGGGCCGACGGCGAGCACCCCGGTGTGGTCACCGGGGTAGAAGTCGCGCGGCACCCGCTGGAAACGGGTGATGACCTTGCTGAGCTGCTCGCGGAAGGGCACGTACTCGCCGAACGGCACCGGGTGCTGCTTGGTGTACGAGGTGCCGGGGCCCTTCACCGGGTCCCACACGATGCCCTGGTTGAAGACATAGCCGCGCTTGTCCGGGTGGTCGACGAGGGCACCGACGAGGACCGGCACGCCGATCGCCCTGACCGCCTCGTCGATGCGGTCGTACGCCTGCGGGTAGCGGTACGGGTCCAGGTCGGAGGAGTTCTCGGGCCAGATCACCAGGTCGGGCTTCTTCGCCTTGCCCGCCTTCACGTCGGCGGCCAGCTGCTCCGTCGCCGTGGCGTGGTTGTTCAGGATCATCATCGGGCGGCCGAGGAAGTCCATGCCGGGCTTTTGCACATTGCCCTGCACGATGGCGATGTCGACGCTCTCGTCCGCGTCGGTGTGCACCGGCACCAGCAGTCCGGACACCGTGACCGCGGCGGCCAGGCCGACCGCCTCCACGGCGGGCAGCGCCGCCCGCACCGACTTCCCCTTCCCGCGCAGCCGCCACAGGACGACGGCCGCGGCGGCCAGCAGCGCGCCGCTGAGAGCGACGGCGAAGGTCACCAGCGGCGCTCCGCCCAGGGCCGCGAGCGGGGTGAAGGGGGAGCCGGTGTTGGCGAAGGCGAGCCGCCCCCACGGGAAGCCGCCGAAGGGGACGCGGTCGCGCGCCCACTCCTCGGTGACCCACAGACAGGCGGCCCACAGCGGCCCGTACTTCAGACGGGAGGTACGGGCAAGACCCGCGCCCAGCAGCGCCACGTACAGCGCCTGCACCAGGGCCAGCCCGAACACCGCGTCCCAGCCGACGACGTGCAGCCACTTCAGCAGCAGGAAGAAGAAGGGCAACCCGAACGCGAGGCCGGTCCAGGCGCCCTGACGGGCCGTCCGGCCACGGGTGAGCAGACCGAGGGCCGCGACGCCGACGAGGGACAGCGGCCACAGGTCGTACGGCGGGAAGGCCAGCGCGAGGGCGAGGCCGCCGAGGACGGCGAGTCCCGTCCGCGGCGCCTCGCGGCGGACCAGCGCCGCGAACCGGCGGCCGCGTCCGGGCCGCGCCGGTGCGTCGGTGTCGGTGCCCGATGGCACGGTCCCGGCCTTTCTTGCAGGTCGTGCGGTGGTGTCGGGCACGGTCGGCCTTCCTTGCAGGTCGTGCGGTGGTGTGCAGCAGACCGTACATCGGGGCCGTGGAATTGCGGACCGGGGGTGCGTGCGGGTATAAGCTCCGTCGCCAGGCGTACGTGGCCGGGAACCGCGGCGCCGCCGTACGGCGCGAAACGCGCGCCCCAGGGGGCGCGTCGGCGGGCGGCACGGGTCGGGGCGCACCACCGTGCGCTGCGGATCGGGGCCCGGCGCCCTTCGGGCCGACCTGGGACCCGCTGGCTGCGGGTCGACCGAAAGCCGTTGTCTACTGAGCAACCGGGCCCCACCCGGGTCGCACCTTCCCCCTGGCTCTCGACGAGCAGGGAGGGACCCCCATCCGGCCGAAACCTTCCGTCGTCCCCGTGCCGCAGGGGCTGGACCTGGCTCCCAGTGGCGGTGTGCCGGTGCGGCACCCCGTCCCATGGCCCAGTTGCGTTCGACGACCGCGCGGAGGTCTCCCGGTCTGACGTCCTGTGGTGGACTCGGCCGAACCTACCGGCCGCCGACCGTCTGCTGTCAACAGTTGCCCGGCCTGCGTGGTTTTCGCGTCGCCCCAGGCCGGCGCCCGCTCTCCCAGGTGGGGCGGGCGCCCTCGGGCGCGTTCCGCCGTGGCACGCGCCCCCGTGAAGTCACTCGTTCGGCCGTCCGTACACCGTGCGACCGCCGACCACCGTCCGCAGGCATACCGGCAGGTCCCGGCCGGGCGTGAGGTCGGGCAGCCCCGGGGTGCCGGAGCGGGGGTCGGTGGACCAGCGTTCGACGCGCTCGTCGGGGGCCTGGACGACGAGGTCGCCGGTGCGCCAGACCGCGTAGTCGGCGGGCGCGCCGGGCGCCAGGACGCCCGCGTCGTCGCGGCCGATGGCGCGCCAGCCGCCACGGGTGTGCGCGGTGAACGCGGCGCGCGCGGAGATGCCGTGCCCGCGGGTGCGGTGGAAGACGGCGGCGCGCAGGGTGCCCCACGGGTCCAGCGGGGTGACGGGGCTGTCGGAGCCGAGGGCGAGCGGCACGCCGGCGCGCAGCAGGGCGGCGTACGGGTTGAGGGTGCGGGCGCGCTCGGCGCCGAGGCGGGCGGCGTACATGCCGTCGTCGCCGCCCCAGGCCGCGTCGAAGGCGGGCTGTACGGAGGCGGTCAGCGCGAATTCGGCGAACGCGGCGACGGTGGCCTCGGTGAGCATCTCGGCGTGCTCGACACGGTGCCGGGCGGCCCGGACGCGGGCCGGGCCGACGCGGTCGGCCGCGGCGCGTACGCCGTCGGTGACGGCGGTCAGCGCGGCGTCGCCGATGGCGTGGAACCCGGCCTGGAGCCCGGCCTCGGTGCAGGCCGCCACGTGGGCCGCGACGGCGTCGGCGTCCAAGTGGGCGGTTCCGGTGTGGTCCGCGTCGGCGTACGGCGCGTGCAGATGGGCGGTGTGCGAGCCGAGGGAGCCGTCGGCGAACAGGTCGCCGGCCGCGCCGATGGCGCCGAGCGCCCGGATCCGGTCGGCGTCCTTCGCATTGGTGACGATCTCCGCCCAGTAGCCGACGACGCGCGGGCCGGGTTCGCGCGCGGCCCGGGCCAGCAGGGCGGTGAGGTCGTCCTCGCTGGAGATGTCGGGTCCGGCGCACTCGTGGAGGGTGCCGATGCCCAGCGACGCGGCGTGTGCGAGCGCCGCGGCCTGGGCGGCGTCGCGCTGGGCGGGGGCGACGGTGGCGTGCGCGGCCTCGCGTACGGCGTGGTGCGCGTCCCCCGTCAGCGGCTGCTCGGCGTGGAATCCGGGCAGGTCGCGGACGCCGGGTACGAGGTCGAGCAGGGCGGTGGTGACGACCGCGGAGTGCACGTCGACGCGGGTCAGGTAGAGCGGGCGGCCGCCGGTGGCGGCGTCCAGTTCGGCGCGGGACGGCGGCCGGCCCTCGGGCCAGGCGGTGGCGTCCCAGCCGTGCCCCAGCAGGACCCGGTCCGCCGGGCGGGCCGCGGCGTGCTCCCGTACGCGGGCCAGCGCGTCGGGGAGCGTCCGGGCGCCGGACAGGTCCAGGCCGGTGAGCGCGAGGCCGGTGGCCGTGGTGTGCACATGTGCGTCCGTGAACGCCGGGGTGACGAGTGCGCCGTCGAGGTGGACGACCTCGTCCACGCCGTCGGCGAAGGAGTCGGCGGCGCCCTCCTCGCCGACCCAGGCGATGCTGTCGCCCTCGACCACCATGGCGGTGGCGAAGGGGTCGGCGGGGCTGTGCACCTCCCCGCCGCGCAGCAGGACGGTACGGGGCCGGGCCGGGTCGGGGGTGCGCTCACTCATAGCGGACAGTTTGACCCCTGGGCGCGGCCGCCCCGCACGCGGGGTCGGGATCTTGCCACGGGTGCGCCGGCCTGCGGGAGTAGCGCGCACCACCTCCGCGCGCCGCACCTCCCTACGTGCGCCGCGGCGCCTCCACGCGCTCCGGACCGCCCCCCGCGCCCCGTCACCCGCGGGCGCGCCCCGGCGCCGTCAGATGCGGGGCGGCCGGGCCTCGTACGGCGTGGACAGCACGACCGTGGTGCGCGTGGAGACCCCGGCCAGCGTGCGGATACGGGTCAGCAGGTGCTCCAGCTCAAGGGGCGTGGCCACCCGCACCTTGAGGATGTAGTTCTCGTCACCGGCCACGCTGTGGCACGCCTCCAGCTCGGGCACCTCGGCCAGGCGGTCGGCGATGTCGTCCGGAGCGCTGGGGTCGAAGGGTTTCACCGAGATGAAGGCGGTGAGCGGCAGCCCCACCGCCTCCGGGTCCACGATCGCGGCATAGCCGCGGATCACACCGCGCTGTTCCAGGCGGCGCACCCGCTGGTGCACCGCCGAGGTCGACAGGCCGGTGGCCTTGCCCAGGTCGGTGTAGCTCATCCGCCCGTCCTTGACGAGCAGCTCCACGATTTGTCGGTCCAGCTCCTCCACGCGATCAACCTACTGTGCTCGGGCGCGCGTGCGCACCGTACGCCGGATCGTGGACACGCTCGCGCCGGGTGTGTGACCAATGCCACACGCGTGACCCCGTATCCCTCAGGACTCGGCGATTATGCGCGGGGCATGGGGGGAATTGCTGCTGTTGGCCGGAGCCGCCCGTCACAGGAAGCCGGCGGCCCGCGCGGCCCACCCGAGGGGGAACAACATCATGCGACGTCAGAAGACCGATTCCGCGCCGCTCAGCCACGACGCCCAGGAGGGCGACAGTCTCGGCTTCGCCATCGAGGACGAGCTCGACGACTCCTTCGAGACCATGGAGATCTTCCGGGTGACGTGCCCGGACTGCGCCCAGCCGATCGCGCTGCTGGCGGAGGAGGACGTCCTCCCCGAGCACGCGCTGTGCCCCACACCCTGGAACCCCTTCTGCCTGACCGTGTGCGAGGGCTCCGGACGGCCGGTGTCCGACGCGTCCGCGACGGACGACTCGCTCCGGGCCCAGGAGCGGGACACCGCGGTGCTGCTGACCCTCCCGGAGGGCCTGGACTGGCGCCGGCAGCCGTTCTCGCACGTGGGCGGCGAGGCCACGCGTCCGACGCGGGTGCCGCGGATGCGCCGGCCCTGAATCCCGGCGGCGCCCTTCACCAGTAGCGGCCCTCGATCATCGCCTCCAGCGCGGCCCGGTGCAGGATCAGTGCGTCCGGGTCGGCCGGCGCGGGCACCTCGCCGAAGTGGACCCGCCGGTAGGCCACGCGCAGCATGACGACGGCGTGCCGCAGGGCCGCGTAAAGGGTGTGGAAGTCCATCGCGCGCGGTGTGTGGCCGGTGAGCCGGGCGTAGCGTTCCTCGACGCGGTCGCGGCGCAGGAGGTCCGGCAGGCCCTGCTGCCCGCCGCTCACCGCCAGGTCCTGGAAGAACCGGTGGAGGTAGATCATCCAGCCCAGGTCGAGTTCGCGCGGACCGGGGACGGCCATTTCCCAGTCCAGTACGGCCGCGGGCCGGAAGCCGTCGTAAACGATATTGCCGATGCGGGCGTCGCCCCAGGTCAGCACGGTGTCGTCGGAGTCGTCGGCCTCCGGTGGCCAATGATCCGCCAGCCAGGCGAAACCGCGCTCGATCAGCGGTGACGGATCGCGCCCCGCGACGACCCAGTCGTAGTACGCCCGTTGGGCCGCCACATGCCGCCGCAGCGCGCTCCCGCGGCCCGGCAGAGCGAGGAACCGCGCCTCCTCGGCGGGCACTTGGTCATGGATCCGGGCGAGCACCGAGACCGTGTCGGCCTCCAGTGCGGCACGCTCCGCGTGGGTGGCGGCGTGCAGCCAACTCCCTTCGTACGTGTACGGCATGACGTCCGGCGGCACGCGGCCCTCCACGCGCTCCATCACGAAGAACGGCGCGCCCAGCGGCGCCGGGTCCTCTTCGAGCCAGAGGGTGCGCGGCACCGGCACGTCCGTGTGCTCGGCGACCAGGCGCATCGTCCGGTACTGACGGGCCATGTCATAGGTGGGGAATACCGTGTAAGCGGCGGGGTCGGCGGCGAGGCGCAGCGCGCAGGAGCGGACGGGCGGACGGGGGTGGTCGATGTCGAAGAGCAGGGTTTCGCTGGACATGCCGTTGGAGGCGGGGACGGTCGGGGCGACCGCCCGCGCGCCGGGCAGGCGGGTGCTCAGCCAGGCGGACAGGCGCCGGGCGAGTTCCCCGGGGTCGCGGGTGGTGGTGCGGGGCCGGGGTGTGCCGCTCATGGCCGTTCCTCGCGCGGCCGCGGGGTGGCCGGCCGGTGCTGCGGAGCGGCCGGCCGGGCCGGTGCCGTGTCGCCGTGACCGGTGAAGCCGCTGGGATCGTGGCGGCCGAAGCTGCCGTGCTCGAAGATCCCGTAGCCGGTGCGGCCTTCGAGGGTGAAGCGGGCCGCGTGGTCGGTGACGCCGTAGGCGGCGAGCGGATGGGCGGCGGGGTCGCCGAGGTCGTAGGTGCGGCGGTCGGTCCAGCCTCGTCCGCGCCAGGTGCCGTGCTGCCAGTCGTTGGCGGGCGGATAGCCCGCGCCGACGGCCAGCGGGGAGGAGGTGAGAACCTCGGCGGCGAGTTCGAGGGGCTTGCGGGCCGGGTCGGTGAGGTGCAGCACGGCCCGCTCGGGCTGCCGGGTTCCCGCCCGGTAGGTGATGTCGGCGTAGGGCCAGCCGAGTTGGACGTCGGGGACCCCGTCGCGCACGAGCAGCGCCTCGTTGAGCGTACGGTGCCCGTCGGCGTCCTCCTGGACGATGACCATCACGAAGCGGTCGTCGAAGCGGACCGGGCACCAGATCCAGTGAAAGCCCTCGGGCCGCGCCTCCTCGGCGGCGCGCCCGCCGTCCTCGCCGGGGATCGGGCGCACACCCCAGCTGCGGTCGCGGGTGCCGGTCCACTCCCCCGCCGTGACGGCCAGTTCCGTACCGGCGGCCCGTACGGTGCCGACGCAGGTGCCGGCCTGGACGAAGCGGCGGCCCTCCAGGGTGAGCCGCCCGCCGCGGTACTGGGTGTGGTGCGGTTCCCAGACGGCGGGGAAGGCGGCGTGCCATTCGAGGTCGTAGGAGAGTCCGCCGGGGTCGGCCGGGTCGGCGGCGCAGCGCAGCCGGAGCCGTTCCAGGGGCCGGTCGACGGTGATGGAGAGCGGGCCGACGGTGAGCGCGAGGCGGTCGTCGCCCAGCGCGTCGGAGGCGCGTACGGCGTGCAGGCGGTCACCGAGGCGGAGCGTGGCGTAGGCGTCGATGACACCGGTGTTGGGGTAGACGCCGAGGCCGGCGATGAGCAGCGCGCGGCCGGTGTGGTCCATTACGTGGAAGATGCAGCGGTCGTAGGCGTTGCGGTCGCCGGTGGCGACGTGCCGCATGGACAGCGGCACTTGGTGGATCGGGTATTCGTCGAGCGCGATCGGGCGGTCGGTCACGGGACACCTCCTGGACGCGCGGGCGGGTACGGTCCGGTGGCCGCGGCGTCCGCGGGCCCGCCACCGTACGGCCGTTTCCGGGCCAGGACTTGACGGTACGTCAGGTGTATGCGCGGGACCATAGCCGTACCCGCCCGCGGACGTGAAGGGCTCCCGCACCGCCCCGGCACCGCTCCCCCGCCCGACGAAGGGCACGGGCGCGGCGGCCCGGCTCCGCTGTACGGCGTACACGGCACCGTAGAGTGTGGGCACGAAGGTCATCACGCACGCCGGCGACGCGGCGGCGACGGAACGAGGGGACACCATGACGACGGCAAGCTCCGTACCGGACCCGAGCGGCCTGCACTGCCTGCGCTGCGGCCTGGAGGTCGGGGGCTTCGCCGGCTGCCCCCGGTGCGCGGCGGACGGGATCGGCGTCAACGCGCTGCCGCCGCTCGCCGACCTGGACGGCCTGGAACTGGCCGGATATCCGGGCGGCCCGTGGGGCTGGCCGGAGACACTGCCGGTCAGCGGCCCGCCGGTGACGCTCGGCGAGGGCGGCACACCGAACATACGGCTGCGCACCGATCCGGCCGCGCTCGGCGACGGGCGCGCGCCCGAGTGCGGCAGCGAGTTGTGGGTCAAGTACGAGGGCGGCAACCCGACCGGCTCACACAAGGACCGGGCGATGGCGGTGGGCGTGGCCGCGGCGGTGGAGACCGGCGCCGACACGGTGTGCGCCGCGTCGTCCGGCAACGCGGGCGCGGCGGCAGCCGCCTACGCGGGCCGGGCCGGGCTGCGGTGCGTGGTCTTCACCACCGAGAACGTGCCGCCGGCGCTGGCCGCGCAGATCGATCTGCTGGGCGCCGAGCAGGTGCGGTGCGCGGGCGGTTTCCCGGAGCGCAACGCAGCGATGGCGCGGGCCGTCGCGGAACACGGCTGGTATCCCCTGACCAGCTACTCCGCGCCGTCACCGGGCGGGAACCCGTACGCCAACGAGGGCTACAAGTCGGTCGCCTACGAGCTGGCGCGGGACTTCGCGGGGCGCCGGATCGGCGCGGTGGTCGTGCCGACCAGCCGCGCGGACCTGCTGGCCGGGATCGAGCGCGGCTTCCGCGAGCTGGCCGCGGCCGGCCTGGTCTCCGCGGCGCCGCGCATGATCGCCGCCGAACCCGCCGGGGCGGCCCCCTTCACCGCCGCGCTGCGCCACGCCGACCGCGCGGCCCAGGAGCGTACGCGGGTGGAGAGCCGCCCCACCGCCGCCTTCTCGCTCGGCGAGAACAGCCCGTGCTGGCAGGGGCTGGACGCGCTGTGGCGGTCCGGCGGCACGGCCGTCGCGGTGGCGGAGAAGGAGTTCCTGGCCGAACAGCACCGCCTCGCCCAGCAGGGCCTGCTGCTGGAGGCGTCGTCCGCCGTCGCGGTGTCCGTGGCCCGCCGCGTGCTGCGCGAGCGGCCGGAGCTGGTGGTGGCGATCGGTACGGCGACGGGCATGAAGGGGCTGGGCCCGGCGGCGGGCTGAGCAGCGGCGGCGGACGGCACCCCGCCCGCCGCCCCGCGCCGGTCAGCGGGACTCCGGTCCCGCCAGGTGGCGCGCGATGACCATGCGCTGGATCTGGTTGGTGCCCTCGACGATCTGGAGGACCTTGGCCTCGCGCATATAGCGCTCGGCCGGGAAGTCGAGGGTGTAGCCGTACCCGCCGAGGAGCTGGACGGCGTCGGTGGTGACCCGCATCGCGGTGTCGGTGCAGAACAGCTTGGCCATCGCCGCCTCCTTGGCGAACGGCAGGCCGGCATCCCGCAGCCGGGCGGCGGTCAGATAGAGCGAGCGGCCCGCCTCGATCTGGGTCGCCATGTCGGCGATCATGAAGCGCAGGCCCTGGAAGTCGGCGATCGGGCGGCCGAACTGCTGCCGGGAGGCGGTGTACGCCAGCGCCTCGTCCAGAGCGGCCTGGGCGACGCCGATCGCGCAGGCGGCGATGCCGAGGCGCCCCGAGTCCAGGGCCGACAGGGCGATCGCGAAGCCCTGGCCCTCCTCCCCGATCCGGCGGGCGTCGGACACCCGCACACCGTCGAAGTGCAGCTGGGCCGTGGGCGAGCCCTTCATGCCCATCTTGCGCTCGGGCGCCGCGGCGGTCAGGCCGTCCGCGTCGCCCGGCACCAGGAAGGCCGTGATGCCGCGCGGTCCCTTGTCTCCCGTGCGGGCGAGCACCGTGTAGAAGTCGGCGACGCCGCCGTGGGTGATCCACGCCTTGGTGCCGTCCAGCGTCCAGACGTCCCCGTCGCGGACCGCGCGGGTGGTCAACGAGGCGGCATCGGAACCGGAGGAGGGCTCCGAGAGGCAGTAGGCGCCGAGCAGGCCACCGCCCAGCATGGCGGGCAGGTGCGTGGCGCGCTGCTCCTTCGTACCGAACTCGGCCGTCGCGTGGCAGGCGAGGGTGTGCACGCTGACGCCCAGGCCCACGGTCAGCCGGGCGGCCGCCAGTTCCTCCAGCACCTGGAGGTAGACCTCGTACGGCTGGTCACCACCGCCGAACTCCTCGCTGTACGGGAGGGAGAGCAGCCCGGATCCGGAGAGCAGCGTGAAGGTCTCCCGGGGGAAACGTCCCGCCTCCTCCTGCTCGGCGGCGGTCGGCTTGATCTCACGCTCGACGAGATCCCGTACCAGCGTCAGCAGATCGCGGGCCTCCTCCGTGGGCAGCCTGCGGTCCACCGGCCGGGGTCCGTACTCGGTCATGCGGCGCTCTCCTCCCTGTCGGGCGCTGCGACGGCACACCCGAGGGTCGAGGCGGCGCCGCCGGTTGATCACACAGTGCTCAGCAGATGATCGCGCACCGGGTCGCGGAAGGCGGTGACCTGCAGCTGTGGCGCTAGGAGTATGCCCGATCGGCAGCGCCACGTCACGGGTTGACCTGCATCTCGTCCGGGGTCCACGCCGACTTCGTCACCATCGGCGCCGGAAGCCCGGGCACCGCCTGCGCCCTCCACCGCACCCCCGCCCCACCCGGCACGGCAGCCGGACCGCCGCGGCGACGGGAAGCTGTACGCGACAGGAAATTGGTCCAAACCATTGACCACACTGGTCTAGTCCTTCTACCTTTCCCCGCAACGCTCAACGCGTCCATGCCAATTCGGAACGCGTTTTCCGTTCGCTCCACCTCGACCCCCCTCCGAGGAGACGACATGTCCAGAACGCTCCGTACGCGCTCGCCGCGCCGGATGACCGCCGCCACCACCGCGCTGTGTACCGCGGCCCTGGCCGGCACCCTGTTCGCCGGCACGGCCGCCGCGGACCCCGCCGCCTCCGCCGCCCCCACAGCGGCCTCCGCCCCCGCCGGCACCCAGGCCGCGGCCGGGAACAAGGTGGTCGGCTACTTCACCAACTGGGGCGTCTACGACCGCAATTACCACGTCAAGAACATCCAGACGTCCGGCTCGGCCGACAAGCTCACCCACATCAACTACGCCTTCGGCAACGTCCAGGGCGGCAAGTGCACCATCGGTGACGCCTACGCCGACTACGACAAGGCCTACACCGCGGACCAGAGCGTCGACGGCAAGGCCGACACCTGGGACGCGGGCGCGCTGCGCGGCAACTTCAACCAGCTGCGCAAACTCAAGAAGCTCCACCCGAACCTGAAGGTCATCTGGTCCTTCGGCGGCTGGACCTGGTCGGGCGGCTTCGCCGAGGCCGCCAAGAACCCGGCCGCGTTCGCGCAGTCCTGCCTGGACCTGGTCCAGGACAAGCGCTGGGCCGATGTGTTCGACGGCATCGACATCGACTGGGAGTACCCCAACGCCTGCGGCCTGACCTGCGACACCAGCGGCCGCGAAGCGCTCACCAACGTACTGAGGGCGCTGCGCGCCAAGTTCGGCGGCAAGCTGGTGACGGCGGCGATCCCGGCCGACGCCTCGGCCGGCGGCAAACTGGACGCCGCCGACTACAAGGGCGCCTCCCAGTACGTCGACTGGTACAACCCCATGACGTACGACTACTTCGGCGCCTGGGACGCCAAGGGCCCCACCGCCCCGCACTCCCCCCTGACCGCGTACAACGGCATCCCGAAGGCCGGCTACAACACCGCCGACACCATCAAGAAGCTCAAGGGCATGGGCATCCCCGCCAACAAGCTCCTGCTGGGCATCGGCTTCTACGGCCGCGGCTGGCAGGGCGTGACCCAGGACGCGCCGGGCGGCACCGCGACGGGCGCCGCCCCCGGCAAGTACGAGGCCGGCATCGAGGACTACAAGATCCTCAAGACCCGCTGCCCCGCCACCGGCAAGGTCGGCGGCACGGCATACGCCAAGTGCGGCAACCAGTGGTGGAGCTACGACACCCCGGAGACCATCGGCTCGAAGATGACGTACAAGAACCAGCAGGGGCTGGGCGGGACGTTCTTCTGGGAGTTGAGTGGGGACACGGCCAATGGGGAGCTGATCAAGGCCATCAAGTAGGCGGTCGCGGCATCGCCTGCTGATTCTCCCGGTTCGGGCTGCCGCGGCCTGTCCGTCGCCGTTCGTGGCGGTGGACAGGCCGCGGCGCTGCGAGAGAGGCCAGGTCGGGGCGGTGCGGTGCGGTAGCAGCGGATGCGCGCGCTGACGAAGCCCGGGCCGTACTGCGGGGCCGGGCCTCGTCACCGTATCCACGCACACGCACGGCAGTTCCTCGCGGATGCCGACAACCACCGGCAGAAGATCGCAGAGGCCTGCCGTGCCGGTCTCCCCTATTTCAGGCGGAACACCCACTTCATGGACTCTTGGTGGTTGCCCCAGACACGTAGGCGGGTTCCATCGGCGAACGAATACTGCTCCGAATTGACGTGCCCGCCGCTCCCGACGTTCTTGATGCTGAACGACCCGCCATCGGCTGGTACCAGCTTCCACAGCAGTTGCGCGCTGTTCTCACCGCATTCACGGGTCCCGACGTACTGGTCTGCTTCCTGGCTGAGACAGCGGTTGGTGCCCTTGCTGCTCAGCAATTTGTGATTTCCGTTGGAACCGTCGATCAGCTTCCAGTCCTGGGCCGCGGTACCGTTGCTGTGCCACAGATGGATCAGGCTCGCGTCGGCCCCGGCATCAATGTTCGCATTGCCGAAGTGCTTATTGGACACCCGGTAGGTGCTGCCCGTTGCGATCGGATCGCTTCCCGGCCAGTCATGGACCGTGGGACTGGCGTTCTTGATGGTCGAGTCGCACTGCCACGTACCCGCGTCGAAGGTGACGCTGGAGTAGGCCGAGGTGTACCCGTGGTATCGGGCCTCTTTGAAGCGGATGTTCATCGTGCCGTAAGGGAGCCGGTCCACGATTCCCTTGTCGCTTGCGGGCACCGTGCCCCACAACCGGCCGTCTTTCCAGACTTCGGCCTTCAAGTCGTCGGGGGCGTGCCGGGGAAGGTCCCAGCGCACCGTTCCATGCGTCCAGTGGTGGATGGTGCAGTCGGCGTTGCGCAGTGCCGGGCCGGAGGTGAGCTTGTGGTGGGCGCCGGGGTTGTTGCCCGTGTTGAGGAAGTCCAAGGTGTCTTTGAGTACCTGCCTCTTCCGCGTGATCGATGTGTGAACGGCGCTGCCTCCCCGTACCGTCTCGGCAGCCTCGGCCACGTGCCGGTTGTCGGCACCGCTCAGCTTGACCGAGTGGGCGGACACCTGCTCGTCCCCTTCGATCGAGTACGTGAGCGTGGTGTCCGGCGCGTATGCCGCCTTCTTCTCGGTGTCGCGGTTGAGAGCTTTGAGGAAGTGCGAGTCGGTTTTCATGTCCTGAACAGCCGCGTTGCACAGACCGGCGGCGACGTTCGGACATAGGTCCGCCTGGTGGGAGCCGTGGTTCGGGGACGCCAAGGTGACCAGGGAACCGACGGTGAAGCCCGCCGAGTGATCGAGCGCTGCTTTGCGGGCGACGAGTCCGCCCATGGAGTGGCCGACGAGGTTCACCCTCTTCCCGGCGAGGCCGTTCTTCTTCATCCACTCCCAGAACCGGTCTGCGTTGTCAGGGATGCGGTCGTGGGTCGTTCCGCTGTAGTCAAACCGGTGAATCTTCCCGGCGTAGTGGTTGTCGTGGAAGTACTGATCCGCGGTCTTCCATACGCCCGGGCCGTCGTTCAGTCCGTGGAGGAAGACGACGGGATCGCCGGTCGCCGCGGTGGCCTGAGTACCCGCTGTCAGCATCGCACCCGAGGTCAGGGTTGCGACCGTAACGGTCAGCGCTACGGGGCGCCCAATTATGAAGCGAAGTCTGGCTGCCGTCATCATGTGCCCTGCCCAACCTTCGTCGATGTGCCTCACTGAAAACCGCGCGGACGCGTCACTACGCAAAGTGAGCACTCGGTCACGGTTGCTCGGCATTTGCAGTATCGCCTCATGCCGTACACCGCGCATGTCGATAACACCTCGCCCTGACGAAGCGCTCACAGGCGGACAAGCAAGCACTCCAAGCGGGCCAATGCTCGATCGCGCGTCACTTCAGCGCGCTGGGCACTCCGGCGCTCGACACCACGGCACACCGCAGGTCACGACCCAACGCTAGCTGCACGCGCAACATCCGCCGCCGTTCCTTTTCCGCGGCGACGCCAACCACGGCAGCGACCTCAACGGGGGATTGAGGGGCGCCCCTTCGCACTGCGCCGCAGAATGATGGGCCGTAAAGGGAATAGCAGACGACAAAGACCCGACGCCCGGGGAGCGTTCGAGGGTTCCTGTATGACTCAGACTGCGGGGGCACCCTTGCCGCAGGCACTCTGGGCATTGTTCTGCCCGGCCGGCGGATAGCCGCACGGGCGCCTGACGCGAAGCACGACTCCGCCGTCAGCAGGCGGCCCGACGACGACCCGCCGGGCAGGCCTCAACGGCCTGACAACAGCGGCCTGTAGCTCCGCCGCTGGAAACCCTCAGACGGGATGTGATCTGTCCCGCTGCACGAATCCAGGCCGACACCCTGGCGGGGCGTCGGCCTCGGCCGGGCCGGGCCCGATCCGTTCCCCTTCCGCACGCCGACCGCGCGCCCCTGGACGACCCCGCACGCCGGTCAACCTCCCTATGTGCCAACTGTGTTGACGCTTACAGTCGATCACACTTCCAAGCCCTTGGGAGCAGCGATGCTGTGACCCGTCTGGGGCATACGGCGCACGAAGGAGTCCAGCTCATGAATGCGTGGAAAAGGATCGTCCCGGGAATGGCGTTGGCAAGCGTCCTGGTGATCGCAACGGGAACCGGGACCGCCGCTGCTTCACCGGCCGCCGGGAAAGCAGCGAGCGCCAAGCGGCCGAGCGCTATCTATCACTTCAACCAGCTCAACGGATACGGAGCCAGGGGCTGGGTCAAGGACAACGCCAATGACGGATGGTGCGTCCAGATGATGGTGCGCTGGTACAAGAACGGCCAGCTGCGTGACACCGACCTGTCCGCGAGGGTGTGCGGCCAGGGCCGGTGGACCGGCTTCTCCTTGAGGCCCGGCGACCGGTACCACTTCAAGGCGAGCGCCTGGAAGGTGTACCTCCGCTACACCAGGTAGCTCCCGTCCCCGCCGCTTTGGCGACGCGTTGCGACGCCGTAGCGACCTCACCCCCGGCGCGGAAGCTGAGCCGCCGGAAGGGCCCGGGGAGGGAGCGGCCGAACGTCCGTGCTGTCGGTCAGCACGGTCGAGGCGTGCAAGTCCGGCGAGGTGGGGTACTGGGCAAGGGACGGAGCGGATGGCCGCCACGTCCGGGACCGGCTCCTCTCCGGTCCCGGACGGGCGCCTCGCCGGTCGTGGCAGGAGTCGCGGTACGCTCCGTTGCCACGGCGGCGGGCGGCCGGATCCGTGCGTCCGCTGCTCAAGTGCGGATCCGGCGGCTTGCCCCATCGTCTGCGACCGTCCGGACGTGCGGCAACACTCAGCCGTCGGAAACAGGCTCGGCCGGCACCAGCGTAGATCTGCCGCTGACACCGCTCAATCGCCTGCCGCCGAGGGGTCTGCGGCATCCCTTGGGGCCGAGGTCACCGAGAGGTCCGGGCCTCGTCCCGGCCGCCATGTGACGGTTTGGGGCAGGCAGTGGCAGCACGGCGATGACCGTCTCTCCCTCCGGCCTGATGCGGAATTCCACGACGGCAGGCAACGCCACTGTCCCAGCTCCCGCCAGGGGCTGTACAAGAAGCCACTTGGGCAGGAAAAACGCAACTTCGACATGGCCCGCAGGGGCAGCTACCTTCACCTGGCGTTCGGCAGTCGCACGGGGGTTCCTTCAGGCTGAGCCACCCGCGGGCGGGATGAGTTGGTCACGCCCCCGCGTCCTCGCCCCCATGCGCAAGCCACCGAACCGGGTCCACATCAGGCACCCTCAGCCAGGAAGAGACACATGCCCCGTCTTGCTCTGTACACATTCGGCGTCCTGAAGTCACCTCTCGCCGATCCCGCGCCTCTCACGCGCGAGTTCTACGACATTGGTGAGACCGTCTACCGGGAGATCAGTCAGCACCCTGGATATCTCGCACACGCTGAAGCGGCAGTCGGTGACCGGGGTTCACACTTCGGCGCGGACTGGGGCGCATGGGGCGAGTTCACCGTACCGACCTGGTACAGCAAGGGCCGTACGGTCGAAACCACCGCCCTGGCCACCACCCTCTCACTCTGGACCGGCCTGCGCCCCGCCTTCGACGCCGTCTACACCGGTCTGCACCGTGAGGCGCTGAACAGGCGTTACGACTGGTTCGAGAGGACGGAGCACCCGAATTACGTGTTCTGGTGGGTCTCCGACGACGTGATTCCCACCTGGCAGGACGGGGTTTCCAGGCTGGAGCACCTCCACGACCACGGCTCCGCGCCGCACGCCTTCACTTATCACCACGCATTCGCCCCGGACGGAACTCCGACCGGAGTGAAAGGCATCGGGCCGCAGAGCAATCAGGTTCGCTGACGAGGAAAACTGAACGACTGGGTTCGCCGTCAAACGACCGTGCTGTCCAAGCAGCCTCGACCGCGCGTGAGCGGCAACCCTGGGGGCCGGTGCCGTCACGGCTCCCGCCACGCTCCGCGGGTTCGCGGATCTCGACTCCCTTTCGATCCGCGACGGCGGATTCTCGGTTCACGGCTGGACATTGAGGACGGGCATTCGGCCGTGACCGGGCGGAGAACAGCTCAGGCACGACCAGGTCCAGGTCGGCACCCCCTCCACGGCCCCGTTTCCGAACCCGATCGCCCCGGGTGTTGCAACCGCCTCAGATGCCCCATGGACAGCCGCTCCCGACCGGTACGGGCTGTCGGGTGGTCACTGCCGGGTGGACTGGGGACGTGAACTACCTTTGCTGCCCGGCCCGTTGACTTGGCGCAAGGCTTAACGCGCCTTGTTGGGCGCTGGCGGCGGTGGTGGCCGGACTGGTGATAGCCCAGTCGTTGTTGGACTGGTGGGTACGGCAGGTCGACCGGCAGGGCCGCCGCGGCGTTGCCGCGCCGGGCGGCCCTGCCGGTGCGGCTCGGCCGGCGCACCGTACTCTCACCCGGTCGTGGCCGACGACGAGGTCTCGCTGACCGCCGACGTCATGCCGGCATCGGCACCGATGAGGCCCTCCGTATCGTACGAGCGGCGCTGGCCAACGGGCTCGCAGCACCGCCCTCGTCGTGACGGGTCACTCGCACCTGCCGGACGGCAACGGCACGATGCGGGCGTGGCATCGACCCGGACCGTACCGGACGACGACGAGGTGCTCGTCGACGTACGTGCCGTCGGCCCGGGCCCGCCGTACCTCGTCCGTCTTCTTCGGCGGACGAGGTGGGCCGATCCTGCCCGCCGTCGAGCCGGCATGGGATGACTCCCGACGCCGGCCACCGGTCCGGCGACGGACATGCCTCGGCCACCCACTCAATTTCTCGGGACCACGCCGCGGGTGGGACGGCGGCTGACGCGTACGAAAAGAACAAGACTGCCGCCGGGAAGCTGATTGCGGGACCCTGGCTGCCCCACCCCACCGCAGGAGACCGCAGATGACCATGCCATCGGGTTCCCCCGCACCCCTGCACCTCTCCGGCAACAACGCGCCGATCGCGGCCGAAGTCACCCTCCGGCCGAGCGCGGTGACCGGTACCGTCCCCAAGGAGCTGTGCGGCCAGTACTTCCGCAACGGGCCCAACCCGCGCACCGGCTGGTCGCCCCACTCCTTCGCCGGTGACGGCATGCTCCACACCGTCGCGCTGGCCGACGGCCACGCCGCCTGGTACCGCAACCGCTACGTACGCACCCCGCTGTACGCCCAGCCGGGCGCCTCACGCCTCGCCCTCGCCTACGACCCGGCCACCGCGCGGATCGACTACCGCGTCACCACGGCCAACACCCACCTGATCGCCCATGCCGGCCGCCTCTTCGCCCTCGAAGAAGGCGGCTTCCCCTACGAGGTCACCCCCGATCTGGCGACCCTGGGCGCCTTCACCTTCGACGGGGCGCTCACCACCCCCATGACCGCCCACCCCAAGACCTGCCCCCTCACCGGAGAGCTGCACTTCTTCGGGTACCGCCTCCGGCCGCCGTACCTGACCTACTACCGGGCCTCCGCAGCGGGAGAGGTGCTCCGGAAGCAGACCGTGGACCTGCCGCGGGCGGTCATGATGCACGACTTCGCCCTCACCGCCCACCACGTCGTCTTCATGGACCTGCCCGTCGTCCTCGACGCCGACCGGGCCGCCGCGGGCGGCCCGCCCTGGCGCTGGGACGACGGGCACCGCGCCCGCTTCGGCGTTCTGCCCCGGACCGGGGAGACCACCCGCGTACGGTGGTTCGACATCGCTCCCTGCTACGTATGGCACACCATGAACGCCTTCGAGGCCGACGGGACGATCACCCTCACCGGCACCCGCGTCCCGGCCCTGTGGCGCCAGGGGCCACAGGACCTCAGCGGCGGCCTGCCCGCCCTGCACCAGTGGGTGCTCCACCTGGCGACCGGCAAGGTCACCGAGACCCCGCTGGACGACACGCCCAGCGAATACCCCCGCATCGCCGACGCCGGCATCGGTCTGCCCCACCGCTACGGCTACACCGCCGGATTCACCCTCGACGCCGAGCCCCGGCACACCGAGATCTACAAGTACGACCTGGCCCACGGCGCCCGACGCAGCACCCACCGCTTCCCCGCCGGCCATACCTGCGGAGAGCCCGTCTTCGTCCCCCGCTCCCCCACCACTCGCGGCCGGGAAGACGACGGATATCTCCTGACGTTCGCCCACGACCGCTCCCGCGGCACCAGCTATCTGGTCATCCTGGACGCCTCCGACCTCGGCGCCGCCCCGGTCGCCGAAGTCCACGTGCCCGTCCGCATTCCGGCAGGCTTCCACGGCAACTGGGTCCCCGGCTCTCCGAACGGCACGGGATTCGAAAGCCGGGACGCTCGACGGCTGGGGTGAGAAGGCCTGCACACCAACCCAGACTCTTGGTCGCCTTCTCCTGTCCGGCCTGTTGCTCACGGCCGCCGGGATCCTCCACGGCCTGGCCATGGGCGCCTACCGGCCCGGCCACGGACTCAGCTCTCCGCGTCGGAGAACTTCCGCGCGAGGTCGCGATGCCAGTCCGCAACCAGCTTCCCCTGGGCCGGGGTGATGATCGATCCCAGCATGCGGCTCAGGCGTTCGACCTCCTGCGCGAGGCGCAGGTGTTCGCGCTGCGCGTGCTCCCGGCAGGCAAGGCAGGTGACACGATCCGGACGCGGCGAGGTCATCGCATACGGAACCCGCAGCCCGCAGCCCGTGGTGACTTGGCTCGGCAGGTCGCCGGCCAGGCCGAACGTGGATGCCAACGCGTTGCGGACAAGGGCATCGCCGTGCAGCACTTTCACTTCGACATGGATGTGCGGATCTCCCCCCATGAGGCCTCCCTGCCCCCGCGACCGGACAGAGCGGGAGTGCTCCCGCCCGGTGGCGCCCTGCAATTCGAGTCTGCCCCGCTTTCTCGCGAGCCGCAGCCCCGAACGGCACCGCCCCGTGGCCCCGGCAGCGCCGGGTCCACGGGGCGATATGCGGCAGGACGAAGGGGTCAGACCACGAACCAGACCCGCTCGATGCGCTCGTCACCCACTTCGTAGAGGGCCACGGCGGCGCGTTCCTCGCCGCCCATGAAGCCGGTCACGCGCTCCTGGTCGATGACGATGCGGCCCTGTGTGACGCGCGAGACGAGTTCGGCGTGCAGGTCGGGGCTGGAGGCGAAGAGCTTGGCGTAGCGGTCGCGGAAGGCGGGGCCCGACCGGTCGGTGAGGACCTCGCCCGAGGGGAAGGCGTACACGGGTACGTCCTCGATGTAGTAGCTGAGGAACTTCTCCAGGTCGCCCGCGTTGTAGGCGGCGAGCTGACCGTCGACGATCTCCTCCGGGGTCATGGGGAACTCCTTCTCTCACCCGACCGGCACGAGCGTGCGGCGGGTGCGTGTGCGGATGACGAGCAATGAACCGGCGAGCGCGATGCCGCCCAGGACGTGGGCCAAACCGAGCAGCATCAGGCCGGACTGCAATTCCAGCAGGAGGCCGACGAGCTGCTCGCCGACACCGAATACCAGACCGAGGTAGAAGATCATACTTGCTCGGATCTGGCCGATCCTGGCGGCGGGTGCCGGTTCGAGCACCCGTGCGTTGGTGAAGTGGATCCAGTAGGCGTTGACGAAGGTCAGCACCACGTAGAGGACCATGTGGACGGGGAGGGACCCGTGCCCGGCCAGCGCTCCGGCCACGCCGGACACCGCGAGCACACCCGCGAAGACCAGCGCCCACCGCGCCGCGCGCTCGCGGTCGCGCAGCAGCGGGGCGGTCAGCCAGAAGGCGAGCCCGTAGAAGAACCACGCCCCCGAGAAGGCCATGCCCGTCGGCACCAGGTCCTGCGCCTCGGCGATCACGCTGGCATAGACCATCATGCCGGACAGGCTCACCAGGAAGCCGATCTGGATGAGGTTCCACGGCCACAGCTCGGGCAGCCAGTAGCTGCGTACGGCCTCGGCGCCGCGGCTGACGACCTTGCGCCACTCGAAGCCGAACTCGCCCTCGCCCTCCTCCGGCCTGGCCAGCAGCAGCCCGATCACCAGCACCGCGGTGACGATGTCGAACAGCAGCGCCGCCAGGAGGGTGTGCGCGGTCCAGGCCGGCACCGCCGCGCAGATGACGGCGGCGAACACCATGGCTCCCTGGGGTGAGGTCACCATTTGCAGGACCGCGCCCTGGGCGCTGGACCCGGAGGCGTCGGCGAGCAGCCGGTAGGCCAGCACCGAACTCGCGCCCACGAACGTGAAGCGCAGCGCCGTCCACACCAGGACGAAGTCCGGGCCCGCCGACCCCAGCCACGTCATCGCCAGGAACACCACCGCGAGGATCAGCTGCGCGCCCTGGAGCAGCGCGAACTTGCGGCCGATGCGGCCGCGGTCCGCCCAGACACCGACCAGCAGCGCGCCCACCACGCCGAGCACCTGCCGTTCCATGCCCAGCAGGCCCACCAGCCCGTCGGAGTGCGTCTGGGCCGAGAAGCTGGGCACGAGCAGCAGCCACAGGACCGTCGATCCCAGTGAGCTGAGCAGGATCGTCGAGAAGATCGCTCGCATGTCACAGCCCCAGGGTGGTCAGGCCGCCCGCGAGCAACGCCGGCAGCGGAACGCTCACCCCGAAGCGGTCGCGGACGGCGTGGACGATCCGCAGCGCGGTCAGGGAGTCGAGGTGCAGGCCGGCGGCGCCCTCGCTCAGCGGGTCCGCCCCGTCCGTGCCGGCGATGTCCGCGAGGACGCCGGTCACCAGCTCCCGCAGGGCCGCCGCGTCGACCTTTTCGAGGCCCTCGACGTGCGCCGGGGACTGCGCGGTGCCGCGGTCGTAGCCGTCCGGCTCACGGTCGGCCGCCGGGGGCAGCTGCGCCAGCAGGTCGGCCATGCCGGGGCCGTCCCAGGGCTCCTCCAGGAGGTCGGCCAGCACCGCCCGGTAGACCTCGGAGACCGTGCGTACGGCTTCCTGGCCGAGCACCTGCGCGGCGGCGTTGAAGTTCACCCGCATCCGGCGCGTGAACAGGTCGGCGTTGAAGGTCACGAGCAGGGCGAAGTCGGCGTGCTCGAACCACTTCAGATCGCCGATGACCTGCTCGCCGTCGTCCCCCAGCTGGTCGGAGTAGGCGGTGAAGTTGACGAAGTTGAACGCCGTCTCGACCAGCCGCCGTCCTCCGGTGGCCTCCTGGATCGAGGCGTAGGAGTAGCGGCGGTGCGGCAGGTGCTCGTGGCCGACCCGGTTGACCGCGCCGATCAGTTCCTCCCAGGTGCCGTCGGCGGTGGCGCGCAGCGGCACGATGTTCAGGAACAGGCCCACCATGCGGTCGGCCTCCACGTGCTCCGGGCGGCCGTGGCCGAAGACACCGGTCGTCACGTCGGCGGTGCGGGCGATGAGCGACAGGGCCCGGAAGTGCGCGGCCAGGCACAGGTGCTTGACGGACACCTGGTGGTGCGCGGCGATCTTCGCCAGGCGGTCGTAGCGGTCCTCCTCCAGCAGCAGTTCCGCCTCCGCCCAGCGGCTCGCCGGCTCGGGCAGCCGGGGCAGCTTGGTGTACGGGGCCCCTGCCAGCAGACCGGTCCAGTAGTCCCGGGACGCGGTGTCCTGCTGTGCCGCCAGGTCGAGCCGTACGTAGTCGCGGTAGGCGAGCGGGGCGGGGGCCGGCTCGGTGCGCGGTTCCCCGGCCAGGGCCCGGCGGTAGTCCTCCAGCAGACGGGCCATCAGGCCGGAGAAGCTCCAGCCGTCGATGATCGCGTGGTGGAAGCTGACCGACAGGTGGAAGGACGCGTCGTCCGCCCGGTGCACGAAGAAGCGCATCTGCGTGGGTGCGCTCCACTCGAATCCGGTGCTCTTCTCCGCCTCGAACCACTCGTCGAGCAGTGCGGTCCGCTCCGCCTCACCGAGGTGCGACAGGTCGTGCACCGTGAGGTCCGTCCGGCCGCGGGCGTGCACGAGTTGCAGCGGCCGGGAGTAGCCGCTCAGCGCGAAGGAGGTGCGCAGGATCTCGTGGCCGTCCGCGTCGACCATGGCGGTGAGCAGCCCGGTCAGGACGTCCTGGTCGAAGGGCAGGTCGATGCGGTAGCGGATCAGGTCGTGGAAGACCGCCTGCGCGGGTTCGACATCGGTGTGGAAGACCATGCCGAGCTGCAGTTGGGTGGCGGGGTAGGCGTCCACCACGTCGGCCGGCAGCAGTGCGCGGTCCGCCTCGTCCAGCAGGTCGAACGGCTCACCCGCGAGCACGGACCGGTCCTCGGTCGTGGTCACCAGCGCCTGGTCGGTCAGCGCGCGGATGGTCTGCGCCCGGAACAGCTCGTGCAGAGGTATCTCGAAGCCGTTGCGGCGCAGCGCGCCGATGAGCCGGATGCCCTGGAGGGAGTCGCCGCCCAGGTCGTAGTAGGAGTCGTCGATGCCGACCCGGTCGACGCCCAGAACCTCCTGCCAGACGGCGGCCAGCCGGGCCTCGGTGGTGTCGCGGGGCGCGGTGTACGCGCGGTTCGTCCCGTCCGCGTGGTCCTCGGGGTGGGGCAGCGCCCGGCGGTCGGTCTTGCCGTTGATCGTCAGGGGCCAGCGTTCCACCTCCACCAGGAAGCTGGGCACCATGTAGCCCGGCAGGCGGTCGGCGAGGTGGGCGCGCAGGAGTGCGCTGTCGATCCGTTCGCCGCCCACGGGCACGTAATAGCCGGCCAGGGCCTTGCCGCCGGTGCGGCGGGTGAAGGCGACGACGAGCGCGGAGTCGACCTCCGGGTGCGCGGCCAGGGCGGACTCGATGTCGCCGGTCTCGATGCGGTAGCCCTGGATCTTGACCTGGGCGTCCTCCCGGCCGAGGTACTCCACCTCGCCGTCGGGCAGGCGCCGGGCCAGGTCACCCGAGCGGTAGGCGCGCGTCGTGCCGTGGCCGAGGTCGAGTTCCACGAATCGCTTGGCGTTCTCCTCCGGCCGGTTGAGGTAGCCGAGGGCGACGCCGCCGCCGGTGACCGCGATCTCTCCGGGGGTGCCGAGCGGTACCGGACGGCCGAGATCGTCGACGAGGTACAGGCCGAGGTCCGGGATCGGCTCACCGATCATGCTGCCCTTCGCGCGGACGTCGGCGGCGCTGACCGGACGGTAAGTGACGTGCACGGTGGTCTCGGTGATGCCGTACATGTTGACCAGCCGCGGGCGGGCGTCGCCGAAGTGGTCGAACCAGTCGGCCAGCGAGGCGAAGTCCAGTGCCTCGCCGCCGAAGACGACGTGGCGCAGGGGGACGTCGTCCGGGCCCGTGCGGTCCATCAGGGCCTGCTTGATCTGGCCGAAGGCGGACGGCGTCTGGCTGAGGACGGTGACCCGCTCGGCGACGACCAGGTCGGCGAAGTCCTCGACGGACCGGCTGACCCAGTACGGGACGACGACCAGGTGACCGCCGTACAGCAGCGCGCCCCACAGCTCCCACACGGAGAAGTCGAACGCGAAGGAGTGGAACAGGGACCAGGTGTCCTGGTCGGAGAAGCCGTACCAGTGCTCCGTCGCGCCGAACAGGCGCAGGACGTTGCCGTGGGTCACCACGACGCCCTTGGGCTTACCGGTGGAGCCGGAGGTGTAGATGATGTACGCGGGCGAGTCCGCCGTCAGGTCGCGGGCGGGGCCCTGGTCGGCGCCGTCGCCGACGAGGGCGTCGAGCGCGTCCCGGGTGCCGGTCAGGGTGGCCCGTTCGGGGAAGAGGGCGCACACCTCGGCGGTGGCCACGACCAGCCGGACGTCCGCGTCCTCGACGGTGGTGCGGATGCGGTCCTCGGGGTAGCCGGGGTCGATCGGTACGTAGACGGCACCGGCCTTGAGGGTGGCGAGGATGCTCACGACCATCTCCACCTCGCGCTCCAGGGCGAGCGCGACGAGGTCGCCGGGGCGCACGCCACCGTCGGCGAGGTGGTGGGCCAGGGCGTTGGCGCGGCGGTCCAGCTCGCGGTAGGTCAGGCGCCGGCCGTCGCAGGAGACGGCGACGGCGTCGCCGTGCCGGCGGGCCATGGCCTCGAAGCGGTCGACGAGGGTGCGGCTGCCGTCGAGTTCCCGCACCGTGGGGCGGGCGACGGCGGGCAGCAGCGCGGCGCGCTCGCCGTCCGACAGGAGGTCGGTGTCCGCCCACGGACGCTCGCCCGCGTCGGCGAGAGCGTGGAAGCAGGCCAGGTAGTAGCCGAGGTAGCGGTCGATCTGTTCGGCGGTGAACTGGCCGGGGTCGTAACCGATGCGGTATTCCCAGCCGCCGGCGTAGGCGTTGGAGCCCACGTAGACGACGAGCGGCGCGTTGGTCTGCTCGAAGTAGTCCACCGCGTCGACGGCGGGCTCGTTCTCCAGGGTGCCGCCCTGCTCGTGGACGTGGAAGTTCGTGAAGTTGAACAGCACATCGAAGGCCGGGCCACCGTGCAGCTTCTGGATGGCGGGCAGCGGATACCAGCGGTGGGGCTGGAGCCGCTGTTCCAGCTCGAAGCAGCGCTCTGCGAGCAGCCGCCAGCTCTGCTCCGGGTCCAGTCGGACCCGGAACGGCAGCGTGTTGAGGAACATGCCCAGCGCCTGATCGGCTCCGTCGACTTCCGGGCGGCCGTTGGTGACCAGTCCGGTGGTCACGTCGCGCTGGTTGGCGATCAGTGACTGGACGCGCAGGTGGGCAGCGAGGAAGACGCTCTTGAGCGGTACGGACCACTCCTGGGCCCGGCGCCGCAGCGTCTCCATCAGCTCGGGGGCCAGCTCGCGGGCGTGGACGACGACCTCGGCCGTCACCGCGTGGCCGCGGGCGCCGGTGCCGAGCCGGGGAACCTCGGGGATCCGGGCGCCGTCCAGCTCGGCCGCCCAGAACGCGTGCTGCCGCGGGTCCTCCTCGGCACCCCGCTCCAGCTCGGCGTACAGCTTCTGGAGCGGTACGACGGGGCTGGCGCCGGGGGTACGGCCGTGCAGCAGGTCGCCGTAGGCACGCACCCACTCCTCGACCAGGGTGGCCACGCTCCAGCCGTCGAGGATGGCGTGGTGGAAGCTCAGCCCGAGGACGACGCGCCGGGGTCCCGTGACGAAGAACCGCAGGCGGTAGGCGGGGGCGACGGCCGGATCGACGGGACGCCGCTTCTCCTGCTCGGCCCAGTCCGCGACGACGGCGGCCGGGTCGGGCTCGGCGAGCAGGTCGACCACCTCCACGGGCAGCGGAGGGGCGTCCTCGACGACCATGTGGGGCCGCTCGAAGGACGCGGCGTCGAACCGTGCCCGCAGCACGTGGTGCCGCTCGGCCACCTGCCGCCAGGCGGCGACGAGGGCCGTCTCGTCGGCGCGGGGCACGTCCACGTGGTAACGGAAGATGTCGTGGTAGACGGGCACGTCGGTGTCGACACTGCTGTGGTAGATCATGCCCTGCTGGAGGGCCGAGGCGGGCCAGGCGCGGGCGTCACCGGCCGCCGGCTCCGCGGCCGGCGGGTTGTCGGCCCGGCGCACCACGGCGGCCAGGTCGCTCAGCCGCTGGTGGGCGAAGACGTCGCCGACGGTGACCTCGTAGCCCGCCTGGCGCAGTGCGGCCACGACCCGGATACCGATGATGGAGTCGCCGCCGAGGGCGAAGAAACTGTCGCGGACGCCGACCCGGTCCACGCCCAGGACGTCCTTCCACACGGCGGCCAGCAGCCGCTCCACGTCGGTGGTGGGCTCCACGTGGTCGTGCTTGTCGTCCTGCTTCTCCGGCCGCGGCAAGGCGGACACGTCCCGCTTGCCGTTGTGGTTGGTGGGGATGGCGGGAACGGTGATGACGAACTGGGGGACCATGTACGAAGGCAGCTCGGCGGCCAGCGCGGTGCGCAGCGCCGCCTCGTCGAAGTCCGGACCGGCCACCACGTAGGCGCACAGCGACTTCTCGCCGCGGTCGCCCGGCACGGCGGCCACGGCGCACTCGGTGACGCCGGTGAAGCCGCTCGCGAGGTGCTCGATCTCGCCCAGTTCGATCCGGTATCCGCGGATCTTGACCTGGGTGTCCAGGCGGCCGAGGTATTCGATGACGCCGCCGGGCAGCCAGCGGGCCAGGTCCCCGGTGCGGTAGATGCGGCCGAAGCCCTCGGGGCCGGCCACGAACCGCTCCGCCGTGAGCTCCGGCGCGTGCAGGTAACCGCGGGCCAGGCCGACGCCCGCGATGCACAGCTCGCCCGGCACACCGATGGGGGCGAAGCCGCCGTTGGCGGTGCGCACGATGAGCTTGATGTTGTCGATGGGGCGGCCGATGGGCACGGAGCGGGTGGAGTCCACGGCGTCGCAGTCGAAGTAGCTGACGTCGACGGCGGCTTCCGTGGGGCCGTACAGGTTGACCAGCAGGGCCTGCGGCAGGGCGGCGCCGAAGAGCTCGACGTGGCTCACGGCCAGGGCCTCACCACTGGCGAACACCCGGCGCAGCGAGCCGAGCTTGCCGGCCGTGCCGGAGGCCTGGGTGTACGTGAGGAAGGCGTGCAGCATGCTGGGGACGAAGTGCATGGTGGTGGCCCCGCTGCTCGCCACCCGCTCGGCGATCTGCTCGGGGTCCTTCTCGGCCCCGTTGGGCAGGGTGGCGACCGACGCGCCCGCGATGGACCACCAGAAGATCTCCCACACCGACACGTCGAAGGTGAAGGGGGTCTTGTGCAGGATCACGTCGTCCGCGCCGAGCGGGTAGCCGCGCTGCATCCACCACAGCCGGTTGACGATGGCGCGGTGTTCCACCACGACGCCCTTGGGGCGGCCGGTGGAACCCGAGGTGTAGATCACGTAGCAGGGGTCGTCGGGACCGGTGACGGGGGCGAGGTCGCCGTCCTGCTCGTGCCGGTTGGCGGGGTCGTCCAGGTCGAGCACCGGGCGGGAGCCCAGGACGGGCGCCGTCTCGGCGGTCGCGAGCACGAGCTGCGTACCGCTGTGGTCGAGGAGGTACTCGATGCGGTTGCCGGGCAGCGTGGGGTCGACCGGCAGATAGGCGCCGCCCGCCTTCAGCACGGCGTAGATCGCGGTGAGCATGGCCGCGGACCGGGGGACGCAGACACCCACGATGCTGCCGGCGGTCACACCGCGCTCGCGCAGGGTGCGGGCGAGCCGGTTGGCGTCCGCGTTGAGCTGGGCGTAGGTGGTGCCCGTACCGTCGGCGACCGCGATGCGGTCGCCGTGCTCGCGGGCTCGCTCCTCCAGGAAGGAGTGCAGCAGCCGGGTGTCCGGGAACGCGGCGTCGGTGTCGTTGAACACGCCGGTGATCTGGGCGAGTTCGGACTCGCTGGGCGCGCGCAGCGCGTCCGTCGTCGTGGCCGGGGCCGTGGTGACCGTGTGCAGGATCGCGCGGTAGGCGTCGAGGAGCCGGTCCGCGGTGGCCTCGGTGAACAGCGTCGGGTCGTAGCGCAGTTCGAGGCGCGGGGCGGAGCCCGTCACGAGCGTGAACAGCAGCGGGGTGCCGGCGCGGTCGGCGTCCTCGGGGCCGAGGTCACCGTCGACGGCGACCATGAAGTCCGTCGGCCGGCTGTCGGCGCGGTCGAGGACGAACGCGACGGGCACGTCGAGGTGGTCCGCCGCCCGGATGTACGCGGCGCGGACGGCACCGAGGAGCTGCTTGGCCTCGGTACCGGCCGGGACGGCCACCTCGACGGGGATCGCCCGGTTGGGCGTGCCGAAGGCCTGCGGCGGGGCCGGCAGGAAGACCACGATGTCGTCCCGGTCAGTGGTCCGGGCGGCGAGCAGCGCCAGCACCGTGGCGGCGACGGTGCGCAGGAGCACCGGGTCGCCGGAGGTGATGCGGGCGAGTGCGGCCGTGGTGGCGGCGTCGAGGTCGGTGCGGCCGACCCGGTGTCCACCGGCGTCGGGACGCAGATGGTCCCTGATGACCTGGACGGGCTCGGTCCAGGTCTGCTGGAGGTTCTCCCAGTAGGCCTGCTGCGCGGGGTGGTTGCTGAGTGCCTGCTGGGCCTGCAGTGCGCTGGTCATCGGATCCTTCTAGAAAGAGAAATCGGCGTAGGCGGGGGTGACCGCGTCCTGGACTGCCGAAGGGCCGAACAAGGGGGTGTGCGGCGCTGTGTCGAGGTCGTCGATCAGCTCGGCCACACGGTGGAGCAGGTATTCCGCCGATGAGGCGGCGAACAGCGCGGTGCTGTACTCAAGTTCGAGCACCGTTCCCTCGGGGCGCTGGTACGCCTGCAGATTCAGGTCGAACCGGCAGGAGCCCGCGTGCAGGAGGTCGACGTCCACCCGTAGTCCGTCGCGGGTGAAGGTGTGGAAGTCGATGTTCTGGAGGGCGAAGAAGGCGTCCAGCAGCGGGAGCCGGGAGGTGTCGCGCGGCAGCCGCAGCCCGGTGACGACCCGCTCGAAGGGGTACGCCTGGTGTTCCAGGGCTTCCTGGTGCCGCTGGTGCGTGACGGCCAGCAGGTCGGCGAGCGTGGCCGGTTCCCCGGCGGTCAGGCGCAGGGCCGCGGTGTTGACGAACATGCCCACGACCGACTCGAACTCGGGGTGCGTGCGGCCGCTCATGGGGCTGCCGATCACGATGTCGCGCTGTCCGGAGAGCCGCATCAGGGCGGCGCTGTACGCGGTGAGGAGCACGGCGAACGGGGTGGTGCCCGCACGGCCGGCGATCCGGGTGACCGCGTCGGCCCGCTCCGGCGTCAGGGCCAGGCGCAGCACGTCGCCCGTCTCGGCCCGGACGGCCGGCCGGGGGTGGTCGGTGGGCAGTTCCAGGCGGGGCGGGTCGGCGAGCGTGGTCAGCCAGTAGTCCTCGTCCGCCTCGAAGAAGCCGTCCGCGAGCCGGTCGGCGAACCACCGCGAGGCGTCGGCGTACCCCCACTTGGGCTCCGGCACCGGTGCGCCGGAGAGCAGGTCGGTCAGCTCCTCCGCGACGATCCGCAGGGACACCCCGTCGAAGACGATGTGGTGGATGTCGAGGTAGAGCCGGTGGTGCGTGTCGTCGGCGCGTACGAGCAGCGCGCGGATCAAAGGGGCGTCGCCCAAGTCGAAGGGGCGCACGAACGCCTTCCGTACGGCCTGGTCGTCGCCGTGGGTGAGGGCGTCCGCCTCGGTCAGCCGCACCGTTGCCCCGGGGAGCACTTCCTGGCGCACGCCCTCGTCGGTGGTGACGAAGCGGGTGCGCAGGGCGTCGTGGCGGCGTACCAGCTCGGCCAGGGCGGCCCGGACCGCGTCGGCGGACAGCGGGCCCGAGATGTCCAGCCGGAGGGGGACGTTGTAGGCGACCGATGACGCGGAGACCTGGGCGTGGGTGTGCAGCCCGTGCTGCTGGGGGTGGAGAGCCGACGGCACACCGACGGGTGCGGGGTCGATGGGCGGCAGGCCGGGAGCGGGGGCGTCTCCGGCGGCCCGGCGTACGGCGTCCGCCATCTCGGCCAGGGTGCGGTTCGCGAACACCTCGGAGAAGGCGAGGTGCACGCCGTCGCGTACGGCCAGCCGTCCGATCAGCGCGCCGACGGACAAGGAGTTGCCGCCGAGGGCGAAGAAGTCGTCGTCGGGGCCGAGGTTACGGCCCTTCAGGCGCAGCACCACATCCCAGAGTTCGGCGAGCTCCCGCTGTCCGGCGGGCAGGTCCGACCGGTCCGGGGCGTCGGCGGACGACGGCCCCGTGGAGTCCGGTGCGGGCAGGGCGGCCTTGTCGACCTTTCCGTTGGCGTTGAGCGGCAGCCGGTCCAGTACGACGAGCCGCTCCGGCCGCAGGTAGGCGGGCAGCCGCTCGGCGAGTGCGGCCTCGACGTCCTCCGCCGCCGTGCCTTCGGCGAGGACGGCATAGCCGAGCAGGTACCGGCCCGCCTCGTCGGAAGCGGCGACCACACACCCGTCGAGGATGCCGGGGCAGGCCATCAGGGCCGCCTCGACCTCCTTGACCTCCACCCGGTGGCCGCGGATCTTGACCTGGTCGTCCACCCGGCCGTGGAAGTGCAGCAGCCCTTCGGCGTCCTGGCTGACCCGGTCGCCGGTGCGGTAGCAGCGTTCGCCGTCGACGGTGACGAAACGTTCCTTCGTCATATCGGGGTTGCCCAGGTAGCCGCGGGCCAGCCCGCTGCCGCCCGTGTACAGCTCGCCCGTCGCGCCGACGGGCACCGGCCGGCGCTCCTCGTCCAGGACCACGACGGTCGTGCCCGCGATGGGACGGCCGATCGGAATGGCGCCCGGCTCGTCCCCGCTGACCTCGTACGTGGTGGTGAAGGTGGTGTTCTCCGTCGGTCCGTAGCCGTTGATCACCCGCAGTCCGGGGTGTGCGGCCCGCACCGTACGCACGTGCCGCGCCGACAGGACGTCGCCGCCGACCACCACGGCGGACAGCCGCGCGAAGACGTCCGGGTCGGCGTCGACGGTCTGGCTGAACAGCGGGGCCGTCATCCACATCACGGTGATGGCGTTGTCGTGCAGGACCGCCTTCAACGCCGACGGGACGAGCAGCGTCTCCTTGTCCGCCACGTACAGCGTCGCGCCGTTGAGCAGGCAGCCCCAGATCTCGAACGTCGCCGCGTCGAACTCCAGGGCGCCGGTCAGCAGCAGCCGCTCCCGCTCGGAGAACCGGAAGAAACCGTTGTCCTTGACCAGCCGCACGATCCCCGCCTGCTCCACCATGACGCCCTTGGGACGCCCGGTGGAACCGGAGGTGAACATGACATAGGCGAGGGGCGATCCACCCTCGGCCGCGGGCCGGGCGGCGGGACCGGCCGGCGGGGTGGAGCCGGCGCGGGCCCCTTCGGCGACGAGCGTGTCGGGCGTGACGACACACATTCCGTCGGGCACCGCCGGCGCGATCGCCTCTTCCAGCCCGGGTGCGCACACCAGTAACGGGGCACCGCTGTCACCGAGCATGTGAGCCAGGCGCTCACCGGGGAAGTCCGGGTTAACCGGCAGGTAGGCGCCGCCGGCGAGCACGATGGCCAGGGTGCAGACGATCGCGTCGGCCGACCGCGGGAAGGCCATCGCCACCAGCGTCTCCCGGCCCACACCCCGCGCGACGAGTCCGGCCGCCAGCCGGCCCGCACGCTCGCGGAGTTGACGGTAGGTCAGCCGGGTGTCGCCGTCGACCAGCGCGAGGGCGTCGGGACGGCGTTCGACCTGCTCCTCGAAGAGGTCTTCGATCAAGGGGTGGTGTGGACGGTGCGGCGTAAACGTCGCGGACATACGGAAGGACCTTTCCTGTCACCTGCCGTGCGACCGCGTGCCGGGGGTCCCCCGGACGCTGACGCGATGGTGCAGAAGAGACGAAATGAGGAGGTCGAGACGGGCATAACGGCATTGCCCTCCAGGGTCCGCGGCAGCGGACGCAGGACAGGCATGCAAAGAAACGGTGAACGCAACGCGGCCGGATGCCCCACGGCATCTCGGGCGTTACGGGAAAGCGCTAGTGCTCGGTAGGTGAACCACAACACAGCGCATTGCGTGCTACGGGAATGTTGCCGCCACGACAAGATTTCGACAACGGTTTGTGCGCCCCCCTCGGTCGCCCAGAAATCGCTATCAACTTAACAGTCACACGGCGTCGCGCAATGTGATCGAAGACACACGCACCGCTCGGAGGGGCACCCGGGCGCCGGTTCGCCCGCCCCCGTCCTCCACCACGCCGGGCGAGCGGGCGCGACCGACTCGTCTCGCACCGGAGGCGACTTCGTGAAGTGAGGGGGGCGCAATTCCTTGCCGCCTCCTTGCCAACTCCTTGCCGACTCCCTGCCGCCCCCTGCCGGCGCTCAATTCCCGGCCGGTCCGGGACTGGAGCAGCGCTCCGACCAGGCCTTCCGCCGGACCGGCCGGCCGAGCGGCGCGCGGGCCGGGCCGTGCGGTACGGCGCCGGATCAAGTTACTGTCCAGTCCGTGGATTCCGCCCGGCCCGCGGTCACCGCTCGGCTCGCGAATCGTGTCGTGACGTCCGGCCGTCCCCTTGCCCGCTGTCGCACAGACCCGGGAAATCGGTGGGTGCACGGCGGCCTTTTGCCGTCCATTCAGTTGGCCACTTGCACTCTTTAGAGGGGCCTGTCATTACGCGCGGGTAACCGGTCGCCGGAGTTCTTGGGCTGATCGATGACGGTGGCTTGTGGCGAGGGGCGCCGTTCGCCCTATGTCCAGAAGGTGGGTCTTATCGGAATCGCCGGTGGAGACCATCCGTTCAGCCTGCCGTCCAGGCCCCGGAGGAATGGGGTTCACGATGTTGCTCGCCCATTTGCCTGCCCGATTTCCCGCCCATTCGCTCGCCGTTTTGCTCACCCCGTTCGGTTGCGCTGCGCCGCCGGGAGACCGGGGCGGCCCGGAAGGCCGTCGCCGAGCAATCTGGGATGGAACACCATGGGGTGGATCGGAGCGGGACCGGTGTCCTGCTCGGTGGGCTGTCCTTGCCGACAGTGGGGTCAGCGTCGCTCGGGGCGCTCCGCCGAGGAGCCGACGCGCGCCACCGACGGGCCCACCCGTAATGCGTCCTGGCCAAATGTGTCGGTCGGGGACGCGGCCGCGAAGCGGGTCGATACCGTGGCCTCGGTACGCACGCCAGGGTTCATTTCCTCTGCCCCCGACTGCCGGCCGACGCTCGTCAAGCCACTGTCGAAGTTACACAGGGCGCGCACGAGGAGTTCCGTACCGTGAGCGGAAACTCCCTTCATCGCCCGAAGCAAGGCGGAATCGCGCCACCTACGGAAACCGGTTCTTCCGCGACGCACGACTGCCGAAGCTGGCGAATCCGGCAGAATAACCCGACGGCGCCGCCGAGTTCGCGGCGCCGCGAAAAGACCGGCACATTCATGGCATGTCCGATCCGGATCCGTGCACGGGTGCCTCGAAGTATTTCCGCGCGTCCCGGCCACGGTCGGGCGCCCCGGTCCTGGTCGCACGTCCCGGGCCCGGTCGCGCATCCCGGGCCCGGTCGGGCGGCCCGGGACGCGCGGGGCGGTCAGCCTCCCGCCGCTGCTCCGGCGGCGATGACCTCGCGGTTGACGGCGCGGACGCGGGCGGGATCGACCTTGAGCTTGCGCCGGTCGTACGTCCAGAAGCCGTTGAGTTCGTTCTCCAGGTCGGAGACCTGCGTGTAGATCGAGCCGGACAGGTTCCCGCCCGCCTGGCGCAGGTAGAAGGTGCGGGTGTTGTCGACGTACTTCCGGGTCAGCGCCTCCGTGTCGGCCACCCCGCTGTAGATCACGGTCGGGGTACCGGGCCACATGTGGCCGGGGGTGCGCAGGGTGAAGCCGCCGTGTTCGCCGTCCATGGCGGCCCGGCGGTGATCGGGCACGGGCGGGTCGTCGTTGTTGTAGTCGTGATGATCGATGATGTCGCCCTTGCCCGCGTCGCCCTTGGAGTTACAGCAGTTGACGCCGCTGTGCGCGTTGACGACGCGCGAGGGGTCGGCGGCCTTGACGGTCTCGGCGAGGCGGCCGGTGGCCTCGCGGTCCCACTCGCCCCAGCCCTCGTTGAAGACGATGTAGCCGCCGACGGCCGGGGAGTTGTGCGTCTGCTGCATCATCTCCCGGCCCTGGTCGACGAACGCCCGCTGCCCCTGCTCGCCGGTGATGTCGCCGGAGACGAAGTCCTGCCACACCAGCAGTCCGAGCCGGTCCGCGTGGTAGTACCACCGGGGCGACTCGACCTTGATGTGCTTGCGTACCGCGTTGAAGCCGAGCCGCTTCTGCCCCTCCAGGTCGAAGCGGAGCGCGTCGTCGCTGGGCTGGGTGTAGAGGCCGTCCGGCCAGAAGCCCTGGTCCAGCATGGCGAGGGAGAAGAAGGGCTTGCCGTTCAGTACGAGCTTGGGGTGGCCGCCGACCTTCTGTACGCCGATGGAGCGCATCCCGAAGTAGCTCTTGACGACATCCTTCGGCCCGCTGTCGCGCAGGGTGATTTCGAGGTCGTAGAGGTAGGGGTCGTCGGGTGACCACAGGTGCTGGTTCCGCACCTTCAGGCCGAGGTCGGCGTTGGCCGCTCCGGTGACCCTGCCGACCTCCCTGCCCTTCTTGTCCCGCGCCACCGCCGTGACCTTCGCCCGCGCGGAGGCGTTGCGGGATTCCGCCCGTACCGTGAGGGTGCCGCTGCCGATGTCGGGGGTGCTGACGATCCTGTCGACGGCCGTTCTGGCGACGGGTTCCATCCAGACGGTCTGCCAGATGCCGGAGGACTGGGTGTAGAAGATGCCGCCGGGGCTCGGCGTCTGCTTGCCCTTCGGCTGGTCGCGGCCGCCGGTGTCGGTGACGCCGACGATGATCTCCTGCTTGCCGCCCCGGGTCAGCGCGTCGGTGATGTCGGCGCCGAAGCCGGTGTAGCCACCGGTGTGCTCGGCCACCAGGGTGCCGTTGACCCACACCCGCGCCGCGTAGTCGACGGCGCCGAAGTTGAGCTTGAGGCGCTGCGTCCTGCCGATGTGCCAGCTCTTGGGGACGGTGATGAGCCTGCGGTAGAACATGTGGTCCTCGTGCCGTTCGATCCCGGAGAGCTGCGACTCGACGGGGAACGGCACCGTGATCTTCTCGGCCAGTTCCTTGCCGAACGGGGGCTGCTCGCCCTCACGCGCACCGGCGAACTCCCAGCGCCCGTTGAGGTTCTTCCACTTCGCCCGCCGCTCCTGCGGACGGGGGTACTCGGGCAGCGGATGGTCCGGATCGGCCTTGTCACCCCAGGTGGTGGTCAGCCGGTGGGTGGAGAGGTTCCCGGCAGAGCGGATCACCATGGGCACCCGCTTCCCACCGCTGGTCAGCCCGCCCTGGCCGTCGTACACGAAGCGCACCCGCTGGCCCTTCTGGACGGGACCGGCCGGCGTGAGCACCACGGAGCGCGGGTCGTCCGCATCCCGGACGGCCGACGCCACGGGCATGTCCGTGGAGTCGACCTCCAGCGTCAGGTGGTCCTTGAGTGCCCCGGTCACACGGGCCTCGTCCTCGAACGTCGCCCGCAGCCGGCGCCCGTCGGTGCCGACGGTGAGATCCACCGGGTACGGTTCGAAGCCGTCCGGGGGCGTGAAGGCCGACTCCGGGACCGGCTCCCTCTTGACGTCCGGCCCCTGCCAGCTCAGCACCATGTTGGAGCCGCCGGTGTCCTGGAACATCTCGAACCGGAAATCGTGCTGCCGGCCGGCGGCGAGTTCGACGGGTTCGCCCTTCACCTCGACGTCCCAGTCGGGCACCCAGTGGTCGATGACCGGCTTGCCGTCGATCAAGAGCCGGAAGCCGTTGTCCCCCTTGGCGAAGAAGGTGTACTTCCCGCTCCTGGGCACCTCGATCCTGCCGCTCCACCGCGCCGTGGTGTGCTCGGTACGTCCCGTGGTGATCCGGAAGGTGGAGCTCAGGTCGGGGAAGTCGACGGCCGGCTCCAGGGTCGTCCCGCCGAGCTCGGCGAAGTCACGGGCACCGGGCTTGGACATCCGGAAGTACTCGCCCTTGAGGCCGTGTGTGCTTGCATGCAGAGCCGCTGCCGGTTTTGCCGGTTCTGTCGTTTCTGCCGCGAGACCTGCAGCCTTGCCCACCGCCCGCGCGGGAGGCGCGAGGCTGCTGACGGGTAATGCGGCGGCGAGAACGAACAGCAGGGCGCAGAGCAGCAGTTGAGGAGTGGTGTGCAGGGAGCGTCTCACGCGGTGTCTCCCGTGCGGGGCGCCTCTGGCGCGCAGGCCCAGGCGATACGAAGAAGGAAACATAGTCAAACAGTTAGGCACAGCTGTCACCGCAAAACAACAGTTCTGCACGGGAATTGGCTGATGGCCGGGCCAGGCCGGGCTGGGCTGGGCCAGGGGCTGGGTGTACTTCGGGCCTTGCTCGCCCTCACTGCCCCTGGCCGGTTCCGGGCGGTCCCGACCCGTCACACACCGCACGGCAGGCATGCCGGAGGGGCGGGAGGCCGTGACCTCCCGCCCCTCCGGCATGCATCCGGCACACCTCCGGCGTATCTCCGGTACATCTCCAGCACACCCCGTCGAAGAACGGAAATCCCCGAACCGTCAGGGAATGGGCGGCCGGGTGGGCGCAGGACAGGCCGGCTCGTACTCCTCGATCAGCCGCAGGGTGTCCCCCAGGCCCCGGACGAGCAGCGAGCAGACCGTGCCCCGGCCCAGTTCCCGCCGCGCGATCCATTCGAGGGTGACGCCCTCGACGCTGGAGAGCCAGCCGACCAGTGCGGTACGGGCGAGCGCGGGTATCTCCGCGCGGCCCCAGGCGGCGTGCGCGATGGTGCCGAGCAGCTGCTCGCGGACCGCCTCGCGGATGGCGAGCACCTGCGCGTCGAAGCCGACGCCGCCGGTGACGATGGCGCGGTAGGCCGTCTGGTGGTGCTCGGCGTACCGCAGGTAGCCGTCGATCGTGTGCTGGACCCGCTCCATGGGTGGCAGATCGTGGGTGCTGGAGGCCCGTTGGACCAGCCCGGCGACCGCGTCCTCGATGATCGCGAGGTAGTAGCCGCGCTTGTTCCTGAAGTAGTAGTAGATCAGCCCCTTCGCGACACCGGCCTGGCGGGCGATGTCGTCCATGGACAGGGCGTCGTAGGACGTATCGGCGAAGAGCTTGCTTCCGATGGCGATCAGTTCGGCACGGCGCGCCTGCGAGCGCTCGGTGGCGCGGGCGGTCCGTGGGGTACCTGGTCCACGCTGTTGACTATTATTCAATTCGAGCCCTAGTCTCCAACTGCCACGGGTTTTCCGCAGTATGGCAGACGTACGTCACCTGCGGCTTCGTCCCGTAGCCGCTCCACACAGGCACTTCCCTCGCGCGCTCGCACGTGTCCACGGCTGCGCTCGCAGCCGGTCCATCGCTGCCCCGGGGAGGAAGCAGTGAGCAAGAACAAGCGGCCGTTGCCTCAGGGACGCACTTCCTGGAGAAAGACCGCGGTGACGGCGATCCCCGCGGTGCTCGCCGTCGGCGCGATGGCCTCGGTGATGGCCGAGGGCGCGCTGGCCGCCTCGTTCGCCGTCTCGGGCACCAACTTCCAGGTCGCGTCGGGCAAGCTGACCAGCCAGGGCCTGGCCTCGTACGTGCACACCGACCGCGACGCGGGCGGCACGGGGCACCCGGTGGCCCTGCTCGGCCTGGGCAAGGCCGTTCTGAGCGACATCTGCCAGGCGGCCGAGGTCAAGACGCCCATCGGCACGGTGGTGTTCAAGCTGACCGCGGGCGGCGACGCCGGCCAGGTCACCGCCGACAACCTCGTCATCGACGGCGAGGACCTGGTGGGCGACGCCCGCTTCGGTACGGCCCAGATCGGACGGGACGCCTCCACCCTCGACCAAGTGCCCGGGGTGCAGGGCGAGAAGGGCAAGTTCGGGCTCCAGGCCGGGAACATCGAGGTCGCCGGGGTCAGGTCGCACGCCTGGTCCGCCACCGGCGGCAACTTCCGCCTCAAGGGCCTGCGCCTCGACGTGAGCCTGGGCGGCAAGAAGTGCTTCTGAGCAGCCGCCGCCTGATCGCCCGGCGCCTGCCCGTCCGGCGTCCGGCCACCCGGCGCCCGGCTGCCCGGCGTCTGGCCGCCCGACGTCCGGACGTCCGGCTCCCCTGGCCCGAGCGGCGGGCGGCGTTCCGTGGCTGGCGGCGGACCCGGCCGTTCTGGGCCGGGCTGCTGCTGATCCTGGGCGGCGCGGAACTGCTGCTCGTACCGCTGTCTCCGCTGACCGTACTGATCAACCTCGGCCTGGGCGGACTGGCCGCGATCGGCATCGGCCTCGCGCTGATCGTGGCCGGGCTGTTCCTGTGGCTGCGCCCGGCCGCCCACCACTACGTGAGCCTGCACGCGCTGATCCTGTCCGTCCTGTCCTTCGCGGCGACCAACCTGGGCGGGTTCCTGGTGGGGATGGGGCTGGGCATCGCGGGCAGCGCGATGGGGTTCGGGTGGACGGTGGTGGAGGAGGACGACCGTACGGGAGAGGCCGGGGTTGGACCGGCGGGCGGGGCCGGGCCGGCGGGCGGGGCCGGGCCAGAAGCCGGGGCCGGGCCGACGGGCGGCGCCGGGCCAGAAGCCGGGGCCGGGCCGACGGGCGGGGCCGGGCCAGTAGCCAGGGCCGGGCCGACGGGCGGGGCCGGGCTCACATCCGCCGCCGACACACCCGTCTCGCCCGTCTCGCCCGACACACCTGACTCGCCCCGCTCACCCAACTCCCCCATCCCTCCCGGCTCACCCGACACACCCAACCCCCGAAACCGAGCCCTCGCCGTAGCGTTGCCGGTAGCGCTCATCGCGGTCATCGGCACCCCGGCCCCGCCCGCGCGCGCGGCGGCCGGCATCCCCGCGGCGCCCACTCCGCCCACCGTGACCACCACCATGTTCGCGCCGAAGGGCTTCACGCTCGCCGGGGTCACCGAGGTGCCCACCGTCAACGGCCCCGTCAAAGCGATGGTCCTGCGCATGAAGGCCGCCTCGCTCACGGACTACCGACTCATCACTCGCGACGCGGGCGGCCCTCAACTCGGGCTCGGAGCCCGCACCTTGGACCTGAGCGGCAACGTAACGCTCTACCTGACCAAGTTCAGCGGCTGCCTCCAAGGCATCCTGTGCCTGACCTTCACCCCCGACACGCTGCCGGTGCCACCGGTCGTACCGCCGTTCGTCTTCATGACCAACGTCGACGCCGAACAGGCCCTGGTCACTTCGGACCTGATCGTCGCGGACGGCCTGACGTTGAACGCCGGAGCGAGCACGGCAACGAGAACCGGAGCGAGCACGACAACGGGAGCGGGGGCAGAGACGGGAACGGCCACAGGAACGGGAACGGGAACGACATGATCGGGCTGCCGGCCGCGCTGTTCTGAGCGTACGGCATCGGGTCGACGTTCGCTCTCGCCGCCGCCCGGCAGCTGCATTTCCTCGAACGCCGCGCCGCCGACCGTACCGGGCTGCCCCGGCTGCTCGCCCCGCGCCTCATCAGCCGCGCCGCGAACCCGTACCTGTGCCTGACGCTCCTGTACGCCGCGGTGCTGCTGGTGCCGACCGGGCTGTTCCTGATGTGGCAGAACCCGTCCTGGTCGACGATGCACATCGCGGACGGCCATCGCGGCATCTGGGCGGGCTTCCCCCTCCTCTACGCGGGCGGCGTCGTGACCGCCACCCTCCTCGGCTTCCTGCTGGCCCAGGCCCTCTGCCTGGTCGGCGCGGGCTACTGGGCGTACCTGAACTGCGTGGCCGGTCACTTCCTGCTCTTCGGCACCCTCGTGCACGGCTGGGACGGCCAGGGCTACCGCCGCTTCCTCAGTACGGACGGCGCCGCCCTGCGCGCCTGGCCGAAGGACAGCATCGTCAACAACGTCCTGCGCTTCATGACCTCCGGCACCTTCCTCGCCCTCCTGGTCCTCGGCACCGCCGTCATCGGCACACTGCTGCTGACCGAGATCGGCTGGCTCGCCGAGGGCTGGCTCCTGCCGGGCGGCGCACAGGCCCTGAAGGTCCCGCGTTTCCTCGCCGTCGCCATCGCGGGCGCAGGCCTGTACGGGCTGCCGCTGCTCGGCGCCCTTTTAGCGAGCACCCTGGTCCGCTTCCTCGGTTATCCCGCCGGTCTGGCGGTCTTCGCCGCCTTCGCGGGCGGGCTCCTGCTGCCGCGCCACTCCCCCGTCCGGTGGCTGTACGGCCTGGTGGGCCTCCCGAAGGGGCATTGGCGGGCGACAGCGGACCTGCTCCCGGAAAACGGGACACCAGCGGCACACTCCCGGCACCGCAGCGTGCGCGGCTGAGCAGACCCGGCGACATACCCGGCGTACCCCCACGCCACCCTCCAGCGGCCTTTACTGCCCCGCCCCGTACGAGCACCATCGGCTACAGGACGGGGCAACGGCCATATGAGAGCAACGGCCATACGGAGGCAACGGTCATACGGGGGGGGACGGCCACATGGAGGCAACGGCCATACGGGGGAACGGCCGCACGGAAGCAACGGTCGTACCGAGGCAAAGGCCCAAACCATTGCCACCGTCAATTGGCAAGAGTCGAGTCGCCGGCAGCAGCCGCAGCCGCATCCGCATCCGCAACGGAGAGGTGACGCGTGGTCAACCCTTGGCTGGCTATGGAGTCGGGTGCCGACCCCGTGGAACGCACCCGTAGGGTACGGCGCGCCCACGAGGAGTTCCTGGCGGGCGGGCCGGTGGTCCAACCGGTGCGCCAGGTGGTGGCCGACTCGTGGCGCCGGTCGGCGTCCGCGCGCGACACTCGACGGACCGGCCCCGATCGACCTCGACGAGTCGGAGCTGCGCGCCTACCGTGACGCGCACCCGCTGGCCCGCGCCATGCCGGTCTTCCGGGAGCTGCTGGGCACCATCGCCCACGACGGCGCCCACCTGCTCGCCGTCTGCGATCCGCAGGGGCGGCTGCTGTGGGTGGAGGGCCATCCCGGCGTACGGCGGCACGCGGAGCGTATGAACTTCGTCGCCGGGGCGCGCTGGGACGAACGGCACGCCGGTACGAACGCGCCCGGCACCGCGCTGGCCGCCGACCACGCCGTACAGATCTTCGCGGCCGAGCACTACAACAAGCGCGTCCAGCAGTGGACCTGCGCGGCGGCTCCCCTGCACGACCTGCGGACGGGCCGGCTGCTGGGAGCCGTGGACATCACCGGTGGCGACCACCTCGCCGGCCCGCACAGCCTGGCCCTGGTCCAGGCCACCGCCCGCGCCGCCGAGGCCCACCTCGCCACGTCCCCGGAACGGACCCGGCCCGCCGCCCACCTGACCGTCCTCGCCCGGGACGAAGCCGTCCTGATCACGGACGGCCGGAGTCTGCGGCTCGGCCCCCGGCACAGCGAGATCGTGCTCCTGCTGGCCCGGCATCCGGAGGGGCTCACCGGCGACCGGCTGGCCGCGCTTCTGTACGGCGAACGTGAGGTCCGGCCGGTGACCTTGCGCGCGGAACTGTCCCGCCTGCGCCAAGTGGTCGGCCCCTTGCTCGACTCACGCCCGTACCGCCTGACCAGAGCGGTGGAGACGGACCTGGGCCTGGTGGAGACGGAGCTGGCGGCCGGCGATGTGCCGGCAGCGCTGCGCGACTACCGGGGCCCGCTGCTCCCCTCCTCCGAAGCCCCCGGTGTACGACGCCTGCGCTCCGTACTGGAAGACCGGCTACGGCGGGCCGTCCTCACCCATCGCGCCCCGGAGACCCTGCGCCTATGGGCCGATGCGCCCTGGGGCGAACACGACCTGGAGGTCTGGGAGGCGCTGGAGGAGGCCACGTACCCGGGAGATGTCCGAGCAGCGTCCACGGCAACCCGCCTCCGTACCGCATACGCCCTCCCACCGACCCGGCAGCACCGAACTCCACCTTCGCCCACGTCCCCGCCCCCGCTCCCGTCCTCGCCCTGGTCCCCGTCCCCGCCCTCGCCCTCGCCCTCGCCCTCGCCCGCAACCTTCGTGCAACGTCCCCGCCCCTAGCCTGCGCACCGGCGCCCCGCCGCGGGAGCGGAGGCGCGAGCCGAGAGCGATTGGGAGCCCCCATGGCCCGTTACGCGAACCCTGGTGCCGCCGACGCCCTGATGTCCTACCGGAGCCGTTACGACCACTGGATCGGCGGCGAGTACGTACCGCCGGTCAAGGGCCGGTACTTCGAGAACCCCACCCCCGTCAACGGGCAGCCGTTCACCGAGATCGCCCGTGGCACGGCCGAGGACGTGGAACGCGCCCTGGACGCCGCCCACGCCGCCGCACCGGCCTGGGGCCGTACGTCCCCGGCCGAGCGCGCCCGGATCCTCAACCGGATCGCCGACCGCATGGAGGACAATCTCGAAGCCCTCGCGGTCGCCGAGAGCTGGGAGAACGGCAAGCCCGTCCGCGAATCCCTGGCCGCCGACCTGCCCCTCGCCATCGACCACTTCCGCTACTTCGCGGGCGCCATCCGCGCCCAGGAGGGCACCCTCTCCCAGCTCGACGAGGACACCGTCGCGTACCACTTCCACGAACCGCTCGGCGTCGTCGCCCAGATCATCCCCTGGAACTTCCCCCTCGTCATGGCCGCCTGGAAGCTGGCCCCCGCCCTCGCCGCGGGCAACGCCGCCGTCCTCAAGCCCGCCGAACAGACCCCGGCCTCCATCCACTTCTGGATGAGCCTGATCGCCGACCTGCTGCCGCCCGGCGTCGTCAACATCGTCAACGGCTTCGGCGCGGAAGCCGGCAAGCCGCTCGCCGCCAGCCCGCGCGTAGCGAAGATCTCCTTCACGGGAGAGACCACCACCGGCCGCCTGATCATGCAGTACGCCTCGGAGAACCTGAAGCCGGTCACCCTCGAACTGGGCGGCAAGAGCCCCAACCTCTTCTTCGACGACGTCTCCGCCGCCGAGGACGACTTCTACGACAAGGCCCTCGAAGGCTTCACCATGTTCGCCCTCAACCAGGGCGAAGTCTGCACCTGCCCGTCCCGGGCCCTCATCCAGCAGGGCCACTACCAGGACTTCCTGGCCGCCGGCGTGGCCCGCACCGAACAGATCGTCCAGGGCCACCCCCTCGACACCGACACGATGATCGGCGCCCAGGCCTCCAACGACCAGCTGGAGAAGATCCTCTCCTACCTTGACATCGGCCAGAAGGAAGGCGCCCGCATCCGCACCGGCGGCACCCGCGCCGAACTCGGCGGCGAACTCGAAGGCGGCTACTACGTCACCCCCACCATCTTCGAGGGCACCAACGACATGCGCGTCTTCCAGGAGGAGATCTTCGGCCCGGTCGTAGCCGTCGCTCCCTTCACCGACTTCGACCACGCGATGACCCTCGCCAACGACACCCTCTACGGCCTCGGCGCCGGCGTCTGGACCCGCGACACCAACACCGCCTACCGCGCCGGCCGCACCATCCAGGCCGGCCGCGTCTGGACCAACTGCTACCACGCGTACCCGGCCCACGCGGCCTTCGGCGGGTACAAGCAGTCGGGCATCGGGCGGGAGACGCACAAGATGATGCTGGATCATTATCAGCAGACGAAGAACTTGCTGGTGTCGTACTCACCGAAGGCTCTCGGGCTCTTCTGAGCCCACAGAAAAAGGCGCCTGACCTGGTCTTTCGCCCGTCAGGCGCCTTCTTCTCATCTCACTCTGCGCGAGGCCCGTTTTGCGTGGCGCCTCCCAGTTTCTCCCACCGCTACACCCCTTCTGACCAGCTCTTCCGGACCAGTCACGGACCAAAACCTTGGTTCAGGAAGCAGCGGAGGCTCCTCCGCTGACGCGGTCCCACTCCTGCATGGACTGCTCATGAGCCGGTTGGCCTGCTCCCGGACGCCGCCCAGGAACTTGGCGTAGTGCCGGAAGAGCACCTGGATGCTCTGCCCCGCAGGTCGTGCGGCCGCTTGGCCAGGACGGTGGCACGTTCCGTACGGGACAGGGCCAACTCGCGGGCCCGCGCCCACGTCGCTCCGTAGGAGCGAGTGCACCTCGTGCGCCGCGCCGTCGTCCGTCCACTCCTTGCCCGAAGTGACCACACCACCGGACAGGTTCAGCAACCCCAGCCGTTATCGGGCAGATGACACTGATCGAGCCGGAGATGAATGACCTCCGCCGGCCTCATGGCCGCGCAGTACATGCACCCGAAGAACGCCTCCAGATGAGGGCCGCGCCCGCCGCGCCCGCTCTACTGTGCAACCGCCGCGAGCAGCCGGGCGACCTGGGCCGGATCGGGGGCGGCGGCCGGGTCCACCTCCTCGGTGACCGCCGGAGCGTTCCACCGGAGGCCGAGAAGCGGGTTCTCCGCGAAGAACCTCTCTCTACCGCTGTGTTGATGACTTCGTTGAACGCGGCCCTCTTGCGCCGTGCCGTCTTGGCCGCAGCCGCTTTGCCGTCCAGCTTCCGCACAGGGCGTCCAGCGCCCCGCGCAGCCCGTCGGCTTCCGTCAGGGCACTGACGGGCAGGGAGTGGCTCTTGATCCAGTCGAGGGCCTTGCGCCACTCCTCGGCCGACTCCTGGTCCCACGCGTTCTTGTTGAAGGCCCACGAGTACAAAGCGCGCCGCAGCACCCTGGGCTCCGGGTAGACCACGCCAGGCAGCACCAGAGCAGGCGTGATGGTGGCGAATGCGTCGGCCAGAGTGCGGCGGGTGTTTCCGGGTGTGCGGTCCCACCGCTGGTCGAGGTATTCGTGTGCCAGGTCGTACCACATCGTGCGCTGCTTGATGGCGCGCAACTCGGACGCCGGCGACCCCGGTCGTCGAACGGCCCGCCGTCGCGTGCCGCTGTCACCAGCTTCGAGCGTCGACTGTCGGCGAGCCCGGAGGCATGAAAGACTCCGACTTTTCACGTCCATTGACCGTCCACCGGACCATGAACGGCTTGCGCCGATCAGTGCGCTCGCGTATGCCCCAGACGCGGACGTTGTAACTCATCGCCAAGCGTCAAAATCCCTTCCGCACGCCTCCCACCAGGCATCCAAATCAGCGCGACGACACCGGAGTTCCCCATTCGGCAGCTTGATCATATGGGGCGCCTGCCCGCGCGCACGCAGACGGTAGAACGTCGAGGGCCTCATGCGGATTTCCGCCAGAACCTAGGCGAGTTTGAGCGCAGGGGGGCGAGCCACGAATACTTCATTCGTTCTGAGATACATCGATGACGTGCCGACGCGATGCATGGCGCGCCAAAAAATTTCCCGTAAGCCGACGTGTCCCACTGGGCGTTCGGCGAGACGTATCGCGACTGGCGCTACAAGGCAGCGGTAGCCGCATCCGCACGCTCCACCGCCAGTGCAGAAATAAGGACTTCAGTAATGCGAATGATCCCCGGTTTGGCTAACCGGCGGTCGTCGGCTAGGTTCCGCCCGTTCTGCCCCGGCAATGCCTACCTGTCACCAACGGTGACAACCGTTAGCCCCTCACGTTACGAGTCCGCCTGCTCGCCGATCAGTCAACCTGCCCCTCGGGAGCGTTCAAGCCGCGCGAACAACGATTGGACGGACCGCGCCGCACAAAAACGCCTCCGAAGAGACCAGCCCTGCAGACGCCCAGACAGGCAGAGCACGAAAGAGCACCACAGTCCGATTGCATCTGAACGAACACAGAAAGGCTGCTGCGGTTACTCAAGCAGATCGGAAAATGCGCAGAAACAGAAGAGACTCCTCATCAGTTACTCAGCGATCCGCTTTATGGAATTGCGGGCCGGGGGTGTCGTACGTTGACATAGCCTCCGGAGAGGGTTCCACTCCTTGCGAAGACTTTCTCGTCTGCCGTGGGCGAATGCGTGACGGAGAAGCCGCAACAAGCCAAGGTCGCGGATCACCCCGTTGCCACTTTGTACTACCTGACCGCCCACCAACTAAAGCTGCCCACGTCCGCCGCGCAGCTGCGGCCCGGACTGCTCATTCCCAGCTCAAGGCGGCGGCACCACGACGGACCCGAACGGGCAGTGCATTCGGGGGTTAGGGACTTGTAGCGGTGGGAGAAGCGGTCGTCGACGGCCAGGGCTCCGTAGTGCCGGGCGACCCGATTCCTGGCCGGAACGCACTCTCTCTTCTACCTCCGCCTCGCAAGAGAAATCGGGTGGGGTATTGACAGGCTCCCTACCGTCAGCATCTCAGGAATCCTCAGGAAAAAACCTCGCCACTATGGCATCCATTTTAGGTTTTCGCATTCCGTGCGGGCTCAAATAGTAGTAGCGCCACTCTTCGCGCCATTCCATAAGCACGCACAGCATGTTCACGTTGACACACAAATCTCTCACCTCCAAAGCTTCGCGTGCCTGCTCCAAGGCGCTATCGATTTCCGCAGGTCGATTGAATGATGTCGCCAGTTCTGTAGCGAAATCGGAGCCACTATCAAAACGCTGAAACGCGATGCCGGACACCGTTCCGCGATCCAGTAGAGACCGGTAGACCGCATCGGGATATACCCGGCCGAGATTTAGGGCAAGAAGCAGGTTCTTGCGAAGGCTGCCCCTGTACTGCGAGGAGACAGGGTGCCCTAGTCTGGCGACGACCTGATCGACAAGGTGATCGGCCTGGCACTCGCGACGCATCTCGTTCTGATGGCGCCATCGAATCAAACCCGCTACGCCGAGACCGACAAGCAGTGAAATTAAGCCGCCAATGATTCCACTAAGCAACTGAGAAGCACCGAAAAACAGAGCTGCGAAATAGCTGGCAGCAAACAGCCCTCCGACCCCCAAGGGGATAAGGAGGATTCCGCAATTAGTGTCAACATCCTCGCGCCCAAAAATCAGCAGCGCGAGGACGATAAGCAGCGCGACAGAGACGGCGACGATGATGCTCAACAGCTGAGAAGCACCGAAAAACAGGGCCGGGAAGTAGCCGACAGCGAACAGCACCCCGACCCCAGTCAAGACCAGCAAAAGGCCGACAAACGTGCCGGCGCAACTTTCCATGAACTGATCCATGAGCGCAGGTACCACATAAATAAAGAAGACCAGAACCAGGATAGCGCCGATTCCTGTAATCCACCCCACTACTTCATGTTAAGGATGGCTGCGCATTCTGGGAAGACGGGAGGATGGATACATAATGCACCTGTCGCCACATGAGTAGCATCTTCACCTCACTTCGCACACATTCCTTCGAATTGCGAGACCAGTGGACTACGTCCACTATCGCGGCAGGAAGAGCATTGTTCGCGCTGCCCGCGTTGCTCCCTTCCCGGCTCCGGTGGGGCCCACGGCCCGGACGGCGCCAAGGCCACTCCGCGACGCGACCATGGTCGACTCGCCCACCCCACCCCCGCCCGGAGCCCGGTGCCTGTTGCTGGCCCATACCTGCTGCATCATCGGCCACGTGCCCTACCAGGTATGTGGACACTGCGCCTGCGGCGTCACCCTCCACACCGAGCTCACCTCTCCCCTTCACAGCTGACTGTGGCGGTGACGCTGGGCTCTGTCACAGATCTTGGGGAGCCGTCGCGGAGGATCACTGAAGCAGGATCATCTTGCGGAGCAGTTCGAATCCGGCACGTCCGTACAGCTGCCGCTTCATCTTTTTGATGCGCGTCACGGCGCCCTCGACGCTTCCAGAGTTCCAGGGCTCGGTCAGTCCGGCGACCACGGGCCTCCAGATCGAGAGTCAGCCCATTGACAAAGCCGGTGATGCCTGGAATTTGTGCGGCGCGGGCCGTGTTGATCCACTCTGGCAGCAGAGCGCCGGCACGTGAGGCAACGTCTCCGCGAAATCACTTACCAGTTGATGGGCCTCGTCCAGTTCGGGACATGCGCTCAGCACGGCCTTGAGATGCTCGATCCCGTCGTGGGTGAGCGTCGCTGGGTGGCGGGTGAGCCAGCCGACGACGGTCCGGACGGACGGTGCCGCGGTGGGCGGGGCAGGGACGTCGGGCCGGGCGGGCCATTGGAGACGGGTGCGGGCCCAGTCGCGCAGGCTGGTGTAGGGCACCGGCTGGCCGCGCTTCGCGAGATTCTCGCGCAGTTCCTTGATGGTGACGTGATCCCGTCGGCCGTGTGCTGGACCACACCAGCGGCGGGTCAGCCGACGACAAGGGCACAGCGGGCTCGCGCCGTCTCCAGAGGGGATCGGCGTCGGCAGGGATGCAGCAGCGCTCCGGGCATGGGCCAAGGGGCCGGGCTGCACGTTCAACGAGCATGGGCCGCGATGACGCCAAAGCTCACTGATCCCGATGGGGGCGTCGGCGCTCTACTACCTACACGCCCTGTCCGGCGAAGCGGCACATCAGTGATCACCAACGAGCCGAGCATTTCGGGTTCAAGATCACCGGGCGCCCGGAGGGCGCCTTCCGTTCGGCAAAGCGGGACGGCCCGCCATCCCACCGCCCGTTACTGCGCCGTCGTCGCCACCAGGCCCTCCACGGGCGACCGGGCCGTTCGGCCCGACCGTTCCGGCGAATGAGGTATGCCACCCGGGATGCGTTCCCCGGGCGCATACCCCGCCACCGCCTTTCGTCCTCACGGGTCAGAGGGGCGAGCAGTCGGCCTTGTCGGTCCATCCTGCCGTGCACTGGTAAAGGGGGACGGAGATGTTGTAGCCGTGGGCGGTGCCCAGCTTGGTGTACTCGGCCGCGGTGATGCGCCGGGCCACGTAGTGGTCGGTCGTGGTGCCGATGACGGTGTCGGAGTAGGACGGGGGTGTGCTGCTCGGCGTCGGCGTGCTCGTGCCGGTCGGTGTGGGCGAGGCGCTGTCGTCGATGCCCCAGAAGCGGACGAGGTGGTAGGCGGAGCAGATGTTCATGTCCAGGATGTAGGGGGCTGGGGTGCCGCACTGGGCCGGACCTGTGCCGGGGTCGACGGGCTGGCCGTGCCCCATGCCGGTGACCTGGTAGGTCTCCACGGTGCCGCCGTAGACCCGGTGGGGGTAGCCTCCGACCGTGTCGGTGGTGTCCGGTGCCTGATCGGTGCCGTTGGCGTTGGTGAACTGCTCCATGAGCTCGGTGGCGTTCACGGGTTTCACGGTCGAGTCCGCGGTGCCCTGCCAGATCGAGACCTTCGGGCGTGGCCCGGAGTACGACGGGAAGGCGGCCCTGACTTTGTCTCCCCATTCCTTGGGGCTCTTGTTGACGCCGGGGCTCATGCAGGTGAAGGCGGAGGCCACCGAGTTGGCGCAGCCGTAGGGCAGCCCGGCGATGATCCCGCCGCCCGAGAAGACGTCGGGGTAGGCCGCCAGCATGGCCGAGGTCATCCCTCCTCCCGCTGACAGGCCGCTGACGTAGGCGCTCGTCGAGCCGTTGTCCCGTTTCGTGCGGTCGACCATCTGCTTGACCGAGAGTGCTTCTCCGGAGCCTCGCCGGGTGTCACCGGCTTCGAACCAGTTGAAGCACGCGTTCATGTTGTTCGTCGTCTGCTGCTGAGGGAAGACCACGGAGAACTTGTAGGTGTCGGCCAGCCGCATCCAGCCGGTGTTGGCCGCATAGGCGGCGGCGTTCTGGGTGCAGCCGTGCATGGCCACGACGACGGGGCGTCCGCCGGCCAGTCCCGGGGGCACGTAACGGAACATGCGCAGGTTGCCCGGGTTGGAGCCGAAGCCCGTCACTTCTTGAGGTGTTGCCGCCGCGCGGGCCGGGCTGGACATGGCTACGACGGACAGCGCGGCGAGCAGGAGAACGGCCACTCCGGCGGCCACTGTGGCGGTGAGTGCCGCGACGGGCCGGCGTCGGGCCTGGGGCCGCGACGGACCGGCGACTCGCCGGGTGGGCCCGCTTGGGGGCTGTGCTGCGGGTTTCATGAAAGGTGACGGCATGGCGGCTCCTTCGGGTGACATACGAGGGGGCCGGGACCGCTTCCGGCGCGTGGGGACGGAAGCGGCCCGGTGTCCGGAACCGTAGGTGGCGGGATTGTGTCGATGACATGGCCGGGAGCACCACAGTCGGCTCGGATCCTGATGGGCCTCCGAAGGGTTGCTTCATCGGCCTGGTGGTGTTATCAGCTCAGGCCGTTGGCCGCGAAGCGAGCCGCTCAGGCACGCTCAGCCGGGCTGCCGTAGCCGCCTGGACTTCCCGGGCCGTCACGCCGGGCGCAAGCTCCGCGAGCCGAAAGCCCTCGGGTGTAACGTCGAGGACGGCGAGGTCGGTGATGACGCGCTGGACCACCTGTCGCCCGGTGAGCGGCAAGGTGCATTCCGGCACCAGCTTGGGGGTGCCGTCCTTGGCGGTGTGTTCCATGAGAACGATGACCTGTCGGGCTCCGTGCACCAGGTCCATGGCGCCGCCCATGCCTTTGACCATCTTGCCCGGGATCATCCAGTTGGCGAGGTCGCCCGTGGCCGATACCTGCATGGCGCCGAGGACGGCGGTGTCGATGTGGCCGCCGCGGATCATGCCGAAGGACAGCGCGGAGTCGAAGAACGAGGCGCCCGGCAGCGTCGTCACGGTTTCCTTGCCCGCGTTGATCAGGTCGCTGTCGATCTCGTCCTCGGCCGGGTAGGGCCCTACGCCGAGAATGCCGTTCTCCGACTGGAGGACCACCTCGACTCCGGGCGGCAGGTAGTTGGGGATCAGTGTGGGCAGGCCGATGCCGAGATTGACGTATGTGCCATCGGCCAGTTCCCGGGCGGCCCGGGCAGCCATCCGCTCACGGGTGAGGGCCATGTCAGGCACCGCCTCCCTGCTCGGCGCGGACCGTACGGCGTTCGATGCGCCGCTCGGCCGCGGGGTCGCCAGGGTGGACACGGACCACGCGCTGGACGAACACGCCGGGCAGGTGAACCTCGTCGGGGTCGAGTTCTCCGGGTTCGGCCAGGTGCTCGACCTCCGCGATGGTGATACGTCCGGCCATCGCCGCCAGGGGGTTGAAGTTGCGGGCCGAGGAGCGGAAGACCAGGTTGCCGTGGCGGTCGCCGATGGTGGCGCGCACCAGTGCGAAGTCGGTGGTGATGGCTTCCTCCAGGAGGTACTCCCGGTCATCGAAGACACGGGTTTCCTTGGGCGGTGAGGCGATCGCGACGCTGCCTTCCGCCCCGTACCGCCACGGCAGGCCGCCCTCGCCGTGCTGGGTGCCGACCCCGGCCGGTGTGTAGAAGGCGGGGATTCCGGCGCCTCCCGCGCGCAGCCGCTCGGCGAGGGTGCCCTGCGGTACCAGTTCCACCTCCAGCTCACCGCTGAGGTACTGCCGGGCGAACTCCTTGTTCTCTCCCACATACGAGCTGGTCATCCTGGCGATGCGGCCCGCGCGCAGAAGCAGGCCCAGCCCCCAGTCGTCCACACCGCAGTTGTTGGACACGACCGCCAGCCTTGAGGTCGTCCGGTGCAGCAGGGCTTCGATCAGCGCGCTCGGTATGCCGCACAGCCCGAATCCGCCGACGGCCAGTGACGCCCCGTCGGGGATATCCGCCACTGCCTCGGCCGCGTCCGCGACCGTCTTGTCCAGACCCATCCGGTCCCTCTCCGTCGGGGACACCAACCGCCCTCGTCGCCAGCGGCATGGCTCGACGGACTTCGACCGCTGCCAGGACCGGTGTCCACTCGGCCAATTGGCGTCGACCCTAGGAAGGGGCCAACGCCCTCTGCCATGGAAGCGCCCCACACATCGACCGGTACCTGTATGGGCGTTGCCGCCGCAGTGCCGCAGAGAACCTGGAGAAGTGACGAGCCGTTTGTCACCGATCCGGCTGTATCCATGCCACACGGCCGGGCGCTCGACATGGTGATCGCCTACGTACGTTGCCGTGTCCTGTACGGCCCGGGCATTGAGACCGATAGGGACGCATGTTCTGGTGTCGCGTATCCCCCGGAGGATGAAGGGCTCTGACTGGCATGCGGCGGATGGACTGGCGGGCTGGCGGGCTGGCGGGCTGGGAGCGGTGATACCTCACACCATGGGCCCGGTATCCGCGGACCTCGGCGCCCTCGACATCATCCCTGGCATGGGTCCGCAGCGGCTCGACCGGGTTCAGCTCCGGTGTGTATGAGGGGAGTTGGTGAGCTGGACGGTGGTGAGCTCTGGAACTCGGGCCGGAGCTGTCGCGTTCGACCAGCTCAAAGCCTGACCGTCGGCCGCGACCAAAGCCCGGCGAGTGGAGCCCGTCCCTCACCCTGACTCTCAACCTGGTGCGGTGGCACTGCCTCCGGCGGTGCCACCGCACAACAGCATGTGTGAACACGCGCCTCGGTCCCTAAGGAGGAGGTTCGCATCATCACCGCCCCTGCCCCTTCGTCCTGCTAGTGGCCGATCTTGTCCAGTTCGGCGAGTTCCTCGTCGGAGAGCGAGAGCCCCGCGCCGACGACGTTCTCACGCAGGTGTGCCACCGAGGAGGTGCCGGGGATGAGCAGGATGTTCGGTGACCGCTGCAGCAGCCAGGCCAGGGCGACCGACATCGGCGTTGTTTCCAGCCGGGTGGCCACGGCGGAGAGCGCCGTGGACTGCAGCGGGGTGAAACCGCCGAGGGGGAAGAAGGGCACGTAGGCGATGCCCTTGGCGGCGAGGTCGTCGATCAGCTCGTCGTCGTGCCGGTGGGCGAGGTTGTACATGTTCTGCACGCACACGATCGGCGCGATCGTCTGCGCCTCGGCGACCTGTTTCACCGTCGCGTTGCTCACCCCCAGGTGCCGGACCAAGCCCTGCTGCTGGAGTTCGACGAGGGTTTCGAAGGGCTCGGCGAGCGAGCCGGGCCGGGGGCCCTGGGCGTCACCGAGCCGGAGGTTGACCACATCGAGCACATCGAGGCCGAGGTCCTCAAGGTTCTCGTGGACGGTGCGGCGCAGGTCCTCGGGCCGCCGGGCGGGGGGCCAGCCGCCCTGCTGATCGCGGACCGCACCGACCTTGGTCACGATGTGCAGCGCTTCGGGATAGGGGTGCAGTGCTTCACGGATCAGCTGGTTGGTGACGCGTGGCCCGTACGCGCCGGCGGTGTCGATGTGGGTGATCCCGAGGCCGACGGCCTCGCGCAGGACGGCGAGCGCACCGTCGTGGTCGGCCGGCAGGCCCATGACGGCGGGGCCGGCGAGCTGCATGGCGCCGTAGCCGAAGCGGGTGACGGTCAGATCGCCCAAGGTCCAGGTGCCGCCGGGCAGCGGTGCGGAGGGTGTGTTCATGGTTTCGCTCATGTGTCGATGCTCGCTCGCGGACAAGTGGCGCATCCAATACCGTTGCAGTGCGCTGTGATACTCGGCAGGTATCACAGAGGTATCTTGTGCCGTGGACACCTTGGAGACCCGCGAGCTGAAGTACTTCCTGGCCGTCGCCGAGGAGCTGCACTTCGGCCGCGCCGCCGAACGCCTCGGCATGGCCCAGCCACCGCTGTCCCGGGCGATCCAGCAGCTCGAACGGCGCCTCGGCGTCCGCCTGCTGACACGCAACCGCCGCGGCGTCGCCCTGACCGGCGCCGGCGAGGTGCTGCTGCACGAGGGCCGCGCAGCCCTCGACGCGACCACCGCCGCCGCTCGCCGCACCCGTCGCGCCGGTGGCCCCGACAGCCCGGGCGGCTCCCCCAACCGCCTGGTGCTGGCGGTGAAGGCCGGCGCGTCCCACGAGCTGCTGCACAAACTCCTCGACGCCTACGCGGCCGAACCCGACGCCGCCGAGATCGACGTGCTGCCGAGCGGCAGTTGCGAGCAGGAAGCGATGCTGCGCGACGGCCGCGCTGATGTGGCGCTCATGCACAAGCCGTTCAACTCCCTCGCCGGGTTCGACAGCGAGGAACTGATGACCGAGGGGCAGATCGCCATCCTGCCCGCCGGACACCCCCTCGCCGCGCACAAGACTTTGTCCCTGGCCGACGTCAGCGACATCCCCGACCTTCCGCTCGCCCGCTGGCCCCGCCGCGGCACACACCCACCCGGCCCTGGCCCAGAGATCCACGACCAGACACAGCTGGCCCAACTGATCGCCCTCGGACGCACCATGGCCGTCTTCCCCGACTCCGCCCGCGCCTGGCTATGGGCCGAGCACACCGCCGTCCCCCTGACCGACGCACCCCCCGTCGTCACCCACATCGCCTGGCCCGCCCACAGCCGCTCCCTCCCCCTCGCCGGACTGATCCGCGCAGCCACACGGCTCTGACCCGCCCTCGCCTTCCGCCACCCGACGCGGTACCGGCCGCCGGAGCAGATCGGCCCGGCCCGGCGGGGACTCGGCGAGCAGGCGGGCTCCACTTGGGATGGCGATCGCATGCTGCCGATGGCTCCCGCGTCACCGGCCCGAAGCAGAGGCTGCCGAGATCCGGGGGGGGGGCGACACCGGCGTCATCCCGTCGCTCCGCATGGGGCTGGAACCCGTTTCGACCGCCGCGACCGTGGTGGGCGCACCCATGTCGCAAGCCGGCCGTGGCCGCCTACCCTCCGGCCCGTCACTGCCTTCGGAACCAGAGGTACCGCATGCTCTCGCACCTCACCACCATGGCGCACCCTTGCCTGCGCGCCGCTTCGGTCCTTCTGTCCCTGGCCTCTGTGGGCCTCACTGTGCCTGCGGCCGCGGCCGCATCGGCTACCGCGGGCTCGGCACCGGGTGGCCACTGCGCCGGTCTGCAGCGCGTCATCGTCCCCTCAGCCGCGCACCAGCGGGCATCCTGCCTGGCGGATCTCACGACAGCCGGAACGGTGGCATCCGGCCACACCGACCCTGCCGACTGGGCAGGACTGACCCCCAAAGCCCTCGCCGTCCCGGCCAGCGCGCCCGGTATCCAGATCGACGGCTACTTTCCCGACACCTCGGCCACCAACACCAACCACGGCTGGAACCACGACGCCCAGTTCGTCATCCGTCTGCCCGACCGCTGGAACGGCGGCCTGGTGGTGGCGGGCACCCCCGGCAACCGTGAGCAGTACGCCAATGACCGGGCCATCTCCGACTGGGTTCTCTCCCGTGGCTACGCCTATGCCGCCACCGACAAGGGCAACACCGGGCCCGCCTTTTATCGCGACGGTGACCGGCCGGGTGACGCCATCGCCGAGTGGAACTGGCGCCTGACCCAGCTCACCCGTGCGGCCCGTGCGGTGGTCGCCCAGCGCTACCACCGGCCGCCCGCCCGGACCCTGGCGACCGGCATGTCCAACGGCGGCTACCTGGTGCGCTGGCAGTTGGAGAACCACCCCGAGCTGTACGACGGCGGAGTGGACTGGGAGGGCGCCTTGTGGCGCGCCGACGGGCCGAACCTGTTCACGTTTCTGCCGCCCGCGCTGCGCCACTACCCGGTGTACGCGGCCCACGGGCCCGCCGCCGAGCAGGCACGCCGGGCGATGCACGCCGCCGGCTACCCGGCGGGATCGGAGTTCCTGTGGCCGTACCACCACAAGGTGTACTGGGACCTCACCCAGCGCATCTACCGCGAGGAGATGGACCCCGCCTTCGACGGACCGGCGGAGGCAGGCACCCCGTACTGCACCCCGGGAAGCCCGGCCTGTGACGCGGACTACGACTACGCCGCCCGCCCGGCGCAAGTCCGCCGGGCCGTGCAGCGGATCGCCCTGACCGGCCGCATCGGCAAGCCCTTGATCACCATCCACGGCACCCTCGACGTCCTGCTCCCCATCGGCCAGGACTCCGACGTCTACGCCCGGATGGTTCACCGGGCGGGCCGCGGCGGACTGCACCGCTATTACCGCGTCGAGGACGGCACCCACACCGACTCCCTGGTGGACGCCTTCCCCGGCCGGCTCAGGCCGCTCGTCCCCTGCCACCGCTCGGCCTTCACCGCCCTGGAGGAATGGCTGGCCCACTCCCACCTGCCCCCGGCCAGTGGCACCGTGCCCCGTCCGCCCACAGCCGACGCAGCCACGCTCCTGACCACCTGTCCGCTCGGCCGCTGACATGCCGCGGCCCGCCGCGAGCGACGTCGCGACGGGCCGCGGTGGATCTCCAGGAAAGCGGTCCGGAGCGACAAGCCTGCCCTCCGGGCACCGACGCAGAGGAATCCACCACCCGCAGGCAGGTCAGTGTGGTGGTCACCCCCATAGGCGAGCTGGCGCGGTGACCCTACTGTTTCCGGCCATGACCAGCGAATCCACCTCCCCGCACACGCCGCGGCCGGCCGTCTCACCCCCCTCGGCCACGCACGGCGTAGACCTGTCGGGCCGCACCGCCCTGGTGACCGGCGGCGGCAGCGGCATCGGCCGGGCGTGCGCCGCCGCCCTCGCAGCGGCCGGTGCCAAGGTCCACGTGGTCGACCTGGACGCCGAGAAGGCCGCGGCGGTCGCCGACGCCATCGGGGGAACAGCACACATCGCCGACCTGGCCGACCCTGCGGTGCCCGACACGCTGCCCGCGGACGTCGACATCCTCGTCAACAACGCCGGGCTCCAGCACGTCGCTCCCCTCCCCCAGTTTCCGCCGGAACGCTTCGCCCGCATGCAGCAGGTGATGGTCACCGCGCCGTTTCTGCTGATCCGCCGCGTGCTGCCGCACATGTACGCCGGCGGATGGGGCCGGGTGATCAACATCTCCAGCGTCCACGGACTGCGCGCCAGCGCGTACAAGTGCGCCTACGTCACGGCCAAGCATGCCCTGGAGGGCTTGAGCAAGGTCACCGCCATCGAAGGCGCTCCGCACGGTGTGACCAGCAACTGCATCAATCCCGGCTACGTCCGCACCCCGCTGGTCGAGAGCCAGATCCACGATCAGGCCGCGGCCCACGGCATCAGCGCCGGCGACGTCCTCTCCGATGTCCTGCTCTCCCGCGTCCCGGTCAAGCGGCTCCTCGAAGCCGAAGAGGTCGCCGCCGCTGCCCTGTGGCTGTGCGGACCGCACACCAGCTCCGTCACCGGCGCCTCCCTGCCCCTGGACGGCGGCTGGGGAGCGACTTGAGCCCCGCTCCTCCCTTCTCCCACTCCACATGCCCCACCCCGCACAGGAAACTGGTGACACATGTCCGAGACACCGGCCACCGGCCCAGCCGCTCTAGGCCGCTCCCCCGGGATCGCCCGCATCGTCGGTGCGAGCCTCATCGGCACCACTATCGAGTGGTACGACTTCTTCCTCTACGGCTCCGCAGCCGCGCTGGTGTTCAACATCCTCTTCTTCCCCGCCGCCGACCCGCTCGTGGGCACCCTGATCGCCTTCATCACCTATGCGGTCGGATTCGCCGCCAGGCCGCTGGGCGGTGTGGTCTTCGGGCACTTCGGCGACAAGGTCGGCCGCAAGAAGCTGCTCGTCATCAGCCTGCTCATGATGGGCGGGGCCACTTTCGCCATGGGACTGCTGCCCACCTACGAAACCCTCGGCGCGGGCGCACCGATCCTGCTCACCGTGCTCCGCCTCGTCCAAGGCTTCGCGTTGGGCGGCGAATGGGGCGGCGCCGTCCTCATCGTCTCCGAGCACGGCGGCGACCAGCAGCGGGGCTTCTGGGCCTCATGGCCGCAGGCCGGAGCCCCGGGCGGCAACCTCCTGGCCACCGGTGTCCTCGCGCTGCTCGCCGCCGTCCAGTCGGAGGAAGCCTTCACCGCGTGGGGCTGGCGTATCCCGTTCCTCCTGTCCGGCGTTCTGGTGCTGCTGGGCCTGTGGATCCGTGTCTCCGTCTCCGAGTCCCCCGTCTTCCTCGCCGCCCAAGCCGAGGCCCAGGCCGACGCCGCCCGCGGCATCAAGGAGAAGGCCCCGGTGCTCGAGGTGTTCCGCCGCAGCTGGAAGGAGGTCCTCACCGCCATCGGCACCCGATTCGGCGAGAACATCTCCTACTACGTCCTCACCGCCTTCCTCCTCGTCTACGTCACCACCCATCTCGAACTGCCCAAGGGCACCGCGCTGAACGCCGTACTGATCGCCTCGGCGGTCCACTTCGTCACCATCCCCCTGTGGGGCGCGCTCTCTGACCGCATCGGCCGCCGGCCGGTCACCCTGATCGGTTCGGCCGGCATGGCCCTGTGGGCCTTCGGCTTCTTCGCCCTGCTCGACTCCAAGTCGTTCGCCGTGATCACCCTCGCGGTGACAGCCGGCCTGCTGCTGCACGGCGCCATGTACGGCCCACAGGCCGCCTTCATCTCGGAACTGTTCGACACCAAGGTCCGCTACTCCGGCGCGTCGATGGGCTCCCAGCTCGCCGCCATCCTCGCCGGCGCACTGGCACCGGTCATCGCGGTCGAACTCCTCAAGGAATACGACTCCGCCACCCCCGTCGCCCTCTACCTCTGCCTGGCCTCGATAATCACCACCGTGACCGTCGCCCTTGCCAGGGAAACCCGCGGCCGGGACCTCACCACCACCGTCGCGGCCGCCTTCCCCCACCCGGCGCGCCGGTCCTTGCCGACGGCCATCGGCAAGGACACCGTGTGAGGCCGCCTTCCCCGCCCACCGCCAGGAAGAGACCCGGTGGGCAACCGGCGCCCCCGTAAGCCGTACCCGCACCCCACCGGACCGCATCCCGCACACGTCCGACTCCCCCCACCCCGGCCGGAAGGAGACCGGCATGGCCGGCGAAAACGACCGCACCTACCGCGCAGCAGCGCACAGCGCGATGGTGGCCCTCGGACAGCTGCTGACCATGCTGGCCTCCGGAGCACCCACCGAGCAGTTCCCCCGCCCGTCGGCCGACCCCTCCACCGAGCAGCTCTCACCCGGGGAGCGCTCCCTGCTGGAGGAAGCAGCCCAGGCCGCGCTGGATATCCGGCGCACCCTCGATCAGCACCGCAAACGAGAGGCCGAACTGGCCGCACTCTTCGACACCGCGAGTGACCTCGCCGCACTGCGCGACCTCGACGCGGTCCTGCGCGCCATCGTCCACCGCGCCAGGACCCTGCTCGCTACCGACGTCGCCTACCTCTCCCTCAACGATCCTGCCGCCAAAGACACCTTCATGCGGGTCACCGACGGCTCCGTCTCCGCCCGCTTCCAGCAACTGCGGCTCGGCATGGGCGAGGGCCTCGGCGGACTGGTCGCCCAGACCGCCCGCCCCTACGCCAGCACCGATTACCACACGGACCCCCGCTTCACGCACACCCGTCCCATCGACGAAGCGGTCCTGGAAGAGGGACTGCGCGGCATCCTCGGTGTCCCGCTGCGTGTCGGCAAACGCGTCATCGGCGTGCTCTTCGCCGCGGACCGCACCACCCGGGACTTCCCTCCGGACGCCATCGCCCTGCTCACCTCACTCGCCGACCACGCGGCAGTCGCCATCGACAGCGCCCGCCTGCTGGAGGAGACCCGCTCCGCTCTCGTAGAGCTCAACACCGCCAACGAGACCGCCCGTGCCCACAGCACGGCTCTGCGCCGCGCCGCCGACGCCCACGACCGGCTCACCGACCTGGTTCTGCGCGGCGGAAGCGTCGACGATCTGGTTCGCGAGATCGCCGCCCTGCTCGGCGGCGGCCTCGCCCTCCACGACTCGGACGGCACCGAAATGGCACGTGCCGGCACCGACCCCGTCACCCCCTCCGCCCAGGGCATCAGCGCCTCCCGCACCGGTGGCCATGCCGTCCCGGTGGACGGCACCTGGGTGTGTGCCGTCCTGGCCGGCTCCCAGCTCCTGGGCAGCATCGTCCTGACCGGACGCGCGGACCTGGCCGACGCCGACCGGCGCCTGTTCGAACGCGCAGCCCTGGTCGCCGCCCTCCTGCTGCTCCTGCGCCGCACCGTCGCCGAAGCGGAGGACCGCGTCCGCGGAGAACTCCTCGACGATCTGCTCAGCTACGAACAGCACGGCGTGCACCACGATCCCGCAAGCCTCACCATCCGTGCCCGCAGGCTCGGCCTCAACCTCTCCCAGCCCTACGCCGTGCTCACCCTGGACACCGACAACGAGCCCCGTGCGCAGTTGCTCGCAGAAGCCGTACGCCGGGCCCGCTCACTCGGCGGGCTCGCGGGAACCCGCGACGGCCACGTCGTCCTCCTCATACCGTCATCCGAGCCCGGCCCACTCGCCGCGCAGCTGGCCCGAGACCTCGGCCAGGCAGCCGGAGCACTGGTCACCGTGGGATCCGCCGGGCCGGCCACCGGCCCCCAACAGCTCCCGGGCACCTACGCCGAAGCCTGCCGCTGCCTCGACGCCCTGCACGCACTCGGCCGCACCGGAGACGGCGCGGACATCGCCGCACTGGGATTCCTCGGGGTCCTGCTCGGCGACCGGTCGGACATCAGCGGCTTCGTGAACCGCTTCCTCGGTCCCGTCCTCGCCTATGACCAGCAGCGTGGCACCGAACTGGTCCACACCCTCGACGCCTACTACACCCATGGCGCAAGCCTGTCCAAAGCCAAAAAAGCCCTCCACGTGCACGTCAACACCGTGGTGCAGCGACTGGACCGCGTGGCACAACTCCTCGGCCCCGACTGGAACAGCCCCACAAAAGCCCTCGAACTGCAGCTTGCCCTGCGACTCCACCGCCTGAACAGCCACAAGGAACCACCCGGTGCGTAGGAGATTTTCTGGATCCGTCAGCGGTCGCTGCGGCGGGCGAGGAGCCAGTGGCGGCGGTCCGGCCGGTGCCAGGACCTGGCCCCACCCATGCCTTCGCCGCCCCCGCCCCAGCGGGCGCTCCGGGGCAAGCGGCACCACCCACTCGAACAGTTCCCGCAGATCATCCCGGCGCCATCCGCTTAACAAGCGAAGAAGTCACCGTTCCAGGCTGCCGCAAGATCACACCAACGAAATAGCGTCCAGCCCTATACCCGCTGACCGACCGCGACATCGATCCCCCAGCGGACACCACGTGGTTGGGCGCCGGCTCCGAACGGCTCCTGCCCCTTCTGCACCACCGCCGACGGCCGCCGATCTCGACCCGGAATGCTCACAGCCACTGCCGGTGCCCCCAGCACCGCAGCAGCGCCTGGACCGCGACACCGTCGCCCGGCTGGTGCGCCTGACCGTCCAAGCCCCTGACAACTCCCCCCACGACGACCAGCACACCTTCCCCCGAAGGGAAGGGAACGCACACCCACCGCCCGGGACCTGCGGCTGCTGCCCCATCCGTCGCCGGGGACGGCTCCATCGGTCGTACGAACCCCCAGCACACCCGTCTGCCGACGGCGCGGTACACGTGAGCGGCGCCCGCTCCGCTCGCGAGTCGGTCCCGTTCGGTCTCGCCCCGGGCCCGCTCGTCACTGGCCACGGCGTCGGCTGCGGAGTGCGACCACGGCCTCTCGTGGGGTCCGGCATTGGTCAGTGCTCCTTCAAGATCCAGGCGGGAGGTCGGAGACGCCTGTGAGCATGGGGCTGGAAAGCGTCGTTCTCGTCCCGTGCGTCATTGCCGTGCCGGCGGGCAACGCGCTTGCATGCCCCGGACCGGTTATGTGACGGAGGGGGATGTCGTGCACGGATTGGGAGCACGTGGTGCAAGAACGAAGACAGGCGGTGCGGATCAGGCGCGCCGCGCGCGGAGCGCGGGCCGGGCGGGAACGATGAGAGGGCGGCGGGGCAGCATGGCGGGCACGGCGGCGCTGCTGGGCGTCGCCGCTCTGGCCGTTTCGGCGGTGCCGGCGGGTGCGCTGCCGGCCGGAGCGGGCGGGGTGGTCGCTGCGCAGCGCAGCGCCGTCCCGGCGTTGGTGGAGAGCGTCCGGGAGCCGACGCCGGGAACGGACTTCGACGTGCTGCTGGACCGGGTCGATGCAAACGAGAGATTCGGGGCCGGTGGCGGCTGGTGGGCTGCGTCCAAAACGGACGACGGCGCTGGGCAGGCGGCCGTGTGGGCCGGCCGGGCCGACGGCACCGGCGCTCCTGAGCGGATCAGTCCGGACGACGGTCGCTCGCACGTGAGCCCGGTCACCGACGGCAAGACCGTGGTGTGGCTGACGCACAGCAGGCGGACCACATCCATCCTGGCCAGGTCGGTCGACGGCGGACCGGTCACCACGCTGTGGTGGGGCCGACGGGCGGTGGTCAGACTCGCGGTGGACGGTGACCTGGTCGTCTTCGAACCCGGCTCCACCCCCGGCGGACGCACCCCGCACTACATACGGCTGAGCGACGAGAACCACACCCGCCACCGGGTCCTGCCGGAGAACGGCGGTAAGCAGGGCTTCAATCCCTCGGTCAAGAACGGGCGGATCGCCTACACCATGTACTACCGGACCGAACCCGGCGGCCCCCTGATCTACGGCACCGAGGTCTTCGACACCACCACTGGCACGTTCACCATGATGGGGCAGCTCAGTCGCCCCACGAGCTACCGACCGACCGCGATTACCGGCAAGCACGTCTACTGGCTGGTGCAGGAGGAGCGCGACAGCAGGGAGACCGCGGTGCGCCGCGCGGACCTGGACGGCACGAACGTGGTGGACCTCAGCCCCGGCTCGGGCCCCGAGGCGCTGCAGGCCGACGCCCTGGCGGCCTCCGAGGAGGCGCTGAACGTCTCCGCCCAGGGCAAGCTCTGGCAGTTCTCGCTCGACGGCACCAAGCACCACGTCTCCTGCGCCGCCGGCGGACAGACCGGGGTCGCCACCCCCGGCGGCCGGCAGGTGATCTGGGTCGACAGCACCTCCGGGACCCCACAACTGGTCACGCGCACACGGCCGGTGGAACGCTGCCGGTGAGCCCAGCGGCTCTGCGACGGCGCTGATCGAGCGGCCGGGCCGGGGAGGAGGCCGTGGGTGGCGCGGGCGCGGGTCATGAGCCCGATCGCGGCCCGGGCGATCAGCGCTTCGCTCGTCACCCGCAGGCGTTGCTGGTCGCGGCAGTGCCCGCGGGTGCGGCGGAGGGCAGCGTAGCTGGACGATCCTGTCGCCGGAGGGCCTGGCGGGGTGGCTGGGTCACACAGCGGGTCATCAGGGTGATCGCCGTCCAGGTGATCATGGTTTCGCTGTGCTGGACGAGGCGTTCGTAGGCGCGGACCAGGCAGCGGGGCATGATCCACGCGAGGGAGCATTCCGCGACCCACCCGCCTGCCCGGCGCGCCGGGCAGGCGGGTGGGTCGCGATCAGGGTGAGCCGGAGAAAGTCCTGGGCTCACGTGATCAAGGTGCCGGCACAGGCGGCATCCGCCCAGACGACGGTCACCCTAGGGTGCAGAAGGCCCAGGCGGACCAGGACCTCCTTGGCCGCGCGGGCACCGTGTAGGTCGGCCCGGGGTGACCACGACCAGCAGGGGTAGCTCCTTGGTGTCCACGACCAAGTGTCTCTCCCTGCCGTTCATCAGTTTCCGTCCTCCTGGCTTCGTTGATGTCTAAGGGCTCTGGTGCTCGTTCTGTGGAAGGTGACGCCGCGTGTGTGACCTGGCCGGAGTTGTAAGCCGGTTGACGGTGGCGGTCGCGCACGCGGCCGGGGGCGGTCGCGCACGCGGCCGGGGGCGGTCGGCAGCGACGAGTGCCCGGTTCACGTCCGGGTGGTGAGTCGCGCGAGCGCCGCGTCGTAGCGTGCCTGGAGTGCGGCGTCGGCGGATACGCGCAGCAGAGCGCCGAGTGCCCGTACCGCTCCGTCGTCGTAGCCGGAGGACTCCGCTTCCCGGGCCGCCAGGTCGAGTTGCCTGGTGCCCTCGGTTTCGTTTCCGAGCCCCAGTAGTGCCTCTCCTTTCACCATGAGCAGCAGGACGTAAGGGATGTCGGTCGTGGCCGGCCGGTCGTGGAGAGCCAGGGCCTGGGTCGCGGTGTCGAGGGCCTGGTGCCATTTGCCGGCGTCGGCGAAGTGGCGGGCGAGGTGCTGCAGGATCAGTTTCTCGAGTCTGCGGTCGCCGGCCCGGCGCGCCAGTTCCAGTGCCCGCTCGCAGTCTTGCGTGGCCTCGTCCAGGCTGCCGAGCGCCGCGTGTGCCATGGCCACAACGATCAGGGTGTTCGCCTCGGCCACCGCGTCACCTGTTTGGGAGGCGAGGGTGCGGGCGGCCTCCAGGTGGGTGAGCGCCTGCGGGATGCGGCCTTCCTCGATCAGGATCCAGCCGAGGACGTTGAGTACCCGTGACTCGCCGTGCTGGTCGGCGTCGGTCCGGGCGGCTTCGAGCGCGGTCTCAAGGAGCGGGGCCCAGCCGTCGCGCACGCGCCAGACGATCAGCGGCCACAGTGTCAGAACGATCCGCCAGGTCCTGCCGTGCAGTGCGGCGGCGTGCGCCGCGGCCACCGCCAGGACGAGGTCGTCCCGCTCGGCCGCGTACCAGGCCACGGCCGCGTCCCGGTCGCCGAACTCCCATACGGCGGCGGGTGGCAGGTAGTCGTCGGGCAGCGGGAAACACTCCTCATTGCCGGGCTCGGCCGCGGCCACCGCCGCGAGGCCGGTGGCGAGGTAGTGGTCGAGCACGCGCTTGAGCGCATCGGGCCCTGCGTCCAGGCTCTGTGCGTACAGCCGCACGAGATCGTGCATCGTCCAGCGGCCGGGCGCCGTCTCCATGACGAGATGCGCGACGGCCAGCCGCTCCAGAGAGGTCTCGGCGGCTGCCGGGTCCGTGTCCGCCAGGGCTGCCGCCGCGTACCGGTCGACGTGCGTGCCGGGGTGGCGACCGAGATGGGCGAACAGGCGGGAGACGGGCCCCGGGAGCTGTTGCAGTGTCACCCGCAGCGCCGCTCGCACGCCGATGTCCTCCACGTCCAGCAGGCTCAGCCGGCGGGTCTCGTCCGACAGTTCGGCGGCCAGCGCGCCCAGCGACCAGGTGGGCCGTTGCGCCAGGCGGGCGGCCGCCACCCGCAGCGCCAGGGGCAGCCCGCCGCACAGCTCGGCCAGCCGTCGTGCAGCCGCCGGCTCTGCGCGGACCCGTTCGGCTTCGAGGACCTTGGCGAGGAGCATCGTGCTGTCCTCTGGCCCGAGCACGTCCACGGCGACGGGCCGGGCGGTGTCGGTGACGATCAGCCCCGGCAGCCGGTGTCTGCTGGTGACGACGGTGACGCAGTGGCGCCCGCCGGGCAGGAGCGGCCGGACCTGCCCGGAGTCGCGCGCATTGTCGAGCACCACAAGGAGTTGGCGGTCGGCGGCCAGCGACCGGAACAGCGCGGCCGCGCCGTTGACCGACTCCGGTATCCGGCTGTGCGCGACACCGAGCGCCAGCAGGAACTCGCGCAGCACCTCCACGGAAGAGGGCTCGCCCTGGTCGCCGAAGCCGCGCAGGTCGGCGTAGAGCCGCCCGTCGGGGAATCCGGCACAGCCCTGGTGGGCCCAGTGCAGCACGAGCGCCGTCTTGCCCACCCCGGCGGGCCCGATGACCAGGCAGACGGGCGCCTCGCCCGCGGCGGCCCGGGACACAGCGGCCAGCTCCGCCGCCCGCCCGAGAAAGCCGCGCGGCGCGCGCGGCAGCAGATCGGGCACACCCGCGGGTGCAACGGTCTCCGGGACAGCGGCAGGCGGCGGGACCTCCGCCGCGGGGGCCCGGCGGGGCCGTCCCAGGCTCGCCAGGCGCTCCAGTTCCCCCGCGTCCTGCGGGCTCAGGCGCAGGGCCGTGGCCAGGGCTTCCACGGTCCGGCGCTGCGGCCCGCGCGAGCGGCCCCGCTCCATGTACGACAGGGCCCGCACACTGATCCCCGCCGCCTGCGCCAGCTCCTCCTGCGTCAGCCCAGCACTCCTGCGCAGACCGTGCAGCAGCGCGCCGAAGCCGCCCACGGCCGGTGTTCCCGTACCCATGCTCCAAGCCCCCACAACAACAGGGCCCACCGGATGCGCAACCCCACCCGCAAAAGTATGCAGCACCCTACTTTTGCCGGTGGATTTTCCTGTTGCGTCCAGGTTCCGTCGGGTTGACTCAAGGGCGCACGAACGCGGGGCCGGCCCCACCCGGCCGCCGCGCTCCGTCACTTCACGTACCGCGTGTCCGCCGGTGATCCCCGTGCCGAACACCACCGGGAGTGGACCCACCGGCGTCAACAACGCGCCTTGCCCGCGCTGCGACACCCACCTCTCCCCGGGCTTCGCGCACACCGACGAACCCACCCAGGAAAGGCCTGATCCGATGTCATTCACCCTGTCCGAGGCGCGAAGAAGGGTCCCTGCGCTAGCCGTGGCACTGGCCGTTCTGCTCGGCCTGCTCATCGGATATCCCGCTCCGGCCGCACATGCCACTCCGCCCGACGAAGAGACGGTGGCGACGTACAACTCGCAGGGCTACAGAGTGGATGATCTGAGGACTCTCACCCGGCGCAACACCATCGTCATGGTCCAGGAGGCGGGTCCCCGCCCGACGCAATGGAACTACGCAGGCGTCCACACTCGGGGCGCCTACGAAGTTCACCAGTACGAATGGCGTCTGGGCGGCAGGGACGGGGTCCGGCATGTGTACTGGCTGTCGGGCGCCTCGACCGGCGGAGGGACCGGCGGCCGGGTCAATCTGATGATCATCACGCACCGGCTCGCGGATGATGTGTACGTCGCTCCCCCCGGACGGAACGGGGCGCGGCCCGCCCTGGGCCTGCGGTTCAACAACGACATCTACTACTCCGTGCACGCACTGGCGTCCGGCACCCAGAACGAGGCCCCCGATCTGCTCGCGAACATCGCGAATCAGGCACGCCAGCAGGGGCGCTACGCTTGGACGGCGGTAGGAGACTGGAACCGTGACCCGAGCGCGATGAGAGGGGCGGTCGCCCTGCAGGCCGGGTTCATGTACAGAACCGCGGATTCCACTCAGCAGAGCGGCGGGGAACTGGACTACATGGTCACCTCCCGCCCCATGTCCAACTACTTCGCGCAGCGGGCCGCGGGCATGGGTTCGGACCACTACCCGGTGGAATTCCGCAGCCACGCCACCCGCGACGTGTGGATGGGCCTCGCGAGCGCCAGCGACAGGGACCGTGTCCTGGGCATCGAGGGACGCAGCGAGGTGAACGGCACGCGGATCGTTCCGGTCACCGACAGTCACATGGCCGACGTCACCTGGCGCACGCGGGGCGCCGCGCACGGCAACGTCAATCTCGTCAACAACCAGAGCCAGAAATGCATCGATGTCTCCGGCGGCAATGACGCCACCAGTGGAAGCTCCCTCAACGAATGGGACTGCTCCGGACAGCTCAGCCAGGAATTCGTGGTCCGGCAATATGGCGGCGGGGCTCTCCAATTCCTGCACGCGAGGACCGGCCTGTGCGTGACCATGATGGGCGGCAGCGGCCACAGATACCCTGCCTTGTCCAACTGCGACAACCCGAAGTACGACTCCCAGAACTTCATGCCGAAGTTCCGCGACTGACCAGTGGCACGCGCGCGGCCAGCAGCCCTCGCTGCGGGCCGCGCGCTCCAGCAGGCACTGCTGCCCGGCGGCGTCAGGGTTCGCTGGGTCAAGGCCGGCGGGGCCGAGGCAGAGCGTGACCGTTCCGTCGACGAGTGCGGGCTCGCCCCAGCCGAGCGGCAGATGAACGGAGCCGAAGCAGAGGACTTCGCCGCGGCCGCCGACGACGGACAGCAGGCCGGTGTGCGACTGTTTATAGCGGTCACAGCATTCCAGCCACCACTGACAAAGGTCATGAAGCGAGGAGTACTCGCTTGCGCAAGAGCGCGAAGCTGGCTCGGCCGAACATCTGCCGCTTCAGCGTCTTGATGCGGTTGACGTGGCCTTCGACGACCCCGGAATTCCACGGCAGGGTGAGCCCGGCTCGCGTGTGATGCCGGCGTAGGCGGTCAGGCCGGTGAGACCGAGGACGCCGAGGTAGGCGGACAGCGGGGCGAGGCGCGGATCGACGGAGGTGCAATGGTCGGCGTCGAGCAGGGCGTGTTCACGCCAGCCAAGGGTGTGCAGGATATGGGTGCCGACTGCGGCCGTATCGGTGCGGGAGGCGATGACCTCCCCGACCGCCGGGCCGAACATCGGCTCCCCTGGCGCGTATGGGAGCAGTTCGGATGTGGGGTTGAGCGGGCCGCGAATGCCGAGTTGCTGGGCGAGTTCGTCTCCCCGCATGCAGCCGAGCATGTGCGGCTCGACGGACAGGTACTGGTTGCGGACCAGGGCCTGCCCGTCACCGGGCGGCGGAACCGCGACCTCGCGCAGGGCGAAGTGTTCAGGTCGGGGCTGGTCGGTCGGCCGGCTGGTCAGGTACCAGGCGCGGCTGTGCTGGGTCGGGCTGGCCATGATCCGCTCCCTCTCCTCCGTGTGGCTGGCGAAGTGCGTGCAGGGCCGGGTGACGTGCGCTCAAGCGGTGATGGCCGGGCGCTTCGGCGGCGTAGCCGGGTGCGGCGGCCGGCCGCACCCGTCGGTGCCGATCCGCTGGTGCGTCATTCGGCGATGTAGGTGGTGTGGGTCCAGCGGAAGACCGGCAGGAGGCAGCCGTCGACGGTGCGGCGGGTGCCGGTGAACGTGTAGTGCTCGTAGCCGTTGAGGTGGGGAATCTTCAGATCCTCCAGGGTTCCGGTGCTCGGCAGCGCCTGCCGAGACGGGATGCCGCGGGGGCCGCCGTCCAGCAGAGCCTCGGTGACGGTCTGCTGCGGTGTCGGGGGCAGGGAGTCCGGCATGGCGTTCACCCTTTCTCGGGCAGTTGGCCGAGGAGGTAGTCGGTCAGGGAGGAGAGGGTGGGCTGGGTCCACATGACGTTGCGGGGGATGTCGGTCTGCAGGCTGCGCTGGAGCCGGTTGCGCAGCTCGATGGTCAGCAGGGAGTCCAGGCCGAGGGAGACCAGCGCGGTGTGCGTGTCGAGGCGGCCGGTGTCCCGGTTCAGGACGCTGCCGAGGGCGCCGGCGATGTGAGCCTGGAGCAGATCCCGCCGTTGCTGCGGATCGGTGGCCGCGTTCAGGTCGGCGAGCAGGCCGTCCGCCGTGTCCTGCACGGAGCGGCCCTCGGAGGACAGGAGCGGGGCCAGGTACGGGAGTTCGGCGGTGTCGGGGTATGCCTCCAGCCAGCCCGGCAGGTCCAGGGCGATGTAGCCGGTGCGGGTCCGGTCGTGGGCCAGGATATGTTCCAGGGCGTCCAGGCCGTCAGCGGGAGCGATCATGTCGTAGTCCCGTGCTCCCATTGCGGCGCCTCGGCCCGCTTCGGCCCAGGGGCCCCAGTTGATGCCGGTGGTCGGCAGGCCCTGGGCGCTGCGCCAGGAGACGAACTCGTCCAGCCAGGCGCCGGCCGCGGCGTATGCGCCTTGCCCGGGCGAGCCGACGAGGGAGACGAACGAGGAGAAGGCCACCCACCAGTCCAGCTCGCAGGCGGAACTTGCCTGGTGCAGGTGTAGGGCACCGGTGGTCTTGGGCTGCCAGACACGCTCCAGCAGGCCGTCGTCGATGCGGTCGACGACGGCGTCCTCCAGGACCAGGGCGGCATGCAGGACACCGCGCAACGGGTGGCCGTGGGCCTGCGCCGCCCGGACGAGGCGCTCGGCGGTGCCCGGGGCGGCGATGTCGCCGCGAACGACTTCGACGCGGCTCCCGTCTGCCCGTAGGCCGTCGATGATGCGGGCTGCCTCGGGCCCGGGTGCGGACCGGCTGTTGAGGACGATGGTCCCGGCTCGCTTCCGGGCCAGCCAGCGGCACAGCAGCATCCCCAGCCCGCCGAGCCCGCCGGTGATCAGGTAGCTGCCGTCCGGCCGGACGAGGGGCACCTGATGCGGAGGGACGACGGCCTCGGCACTCCCGCAGGCGGGCCAGGCGAGGATCGGAGTGCTGGTGTGCGCGGGGTCGGCGAGGGCACGCAGGGCTTGCCCGGCGTCGGTGACCGGGACGGCGGTGGTGGTCGGCAGCAGCGGCAGCCGGCCGGCTGCCCGGGCCTCGGCTGTCTCGGCCAGGAGGCCCGCGACCCGTTCGGGATCGGTGGCCAGCAGATGTGCCGGATCGAGGCGGCTGGCGGTGATGCTCGTGGCCGGCAGGGGCAGGCGTTGCCCGGGGGCGTCGTTGCGGGCGCCGAGGATTTCGACGTACCGGCCGCCGGGTGCGAGCAGTTCCGGCCCCAGGGGTGAGGCAGCCGCGGGCTGTGGTGTGAAGACGATGTCCATGCCGCGTCCGCCGGTGGCTTCGCGGATGTGGTCGGCGACGGTGTCGGGTGCCTGGGAGTCCACCAGGTGTTCCACCCCCAGGCGGCGCAGGCCGTTGTGGTCGCGGCCGGGGGCGGTGGCCCGGACGGTGGCGCCGAGGGCGCGGGCGACGTGTACGGCGGCCAGGCCGGTGCTGTGCCCGGCGCTATGGATCAGCACATCGTCGCCAGGGGCCAGGCGGGCCAGGTCCCGCAGGCCGTACCAGGCCGTGAGGTAGGGCAGCGGCAGGGCCGCGGCGTCTTCGAAGGCCACGTCGCCGGGAACAGGCAGGGTCCAGTCGGCGCGGGTGACGGTCCGGCTGGCAGGCACACCGTCGGGTAGCAGCGTGGCGACCCGGTCCCCGACGCGCGGGGTGCGTACGGTGTCGTGCACCGCGGTGACGGTGCCCGCGCCGGAAACCACCGCCTGCGTCCGGCCCTCGCGGGTGGTGGGGCCCGCCGGGGGCAGCCCGGTGGCGCGTAGCTGTATCTCCACCTCGCCCGGGCGGAGTGGGCGCAGCCGGCCGCGGGTGAGCTCGGCGGTGTCGGGGGCGGCAGGGTCGCGCAGCTGGAGGGTGAGCAGGTCGGCCTCGTAGCGGCAGCGGACCCGGCGGCGTTCGTGAGGCTGCAACGGCGCCCGGACCAGGCGGGCCACCAGGCGTTCACTGCCCCGCCAGGCCACTTCGTCGGCCTCTCCGTCACTGAGCAGTTCGGTCGCTACGGCGTCGGCGGAGGTGTCGGCGTCGACATCAAGGACGGTGGGGTGGAGTTCCGGGTGCTCGTAGGAGAGCACCCGCACCAAGCCGCGCAGGCCGGCGCAGGCCAGCTCGGGCCCTTCCCCTGGGCTGACGGCTTGGCCCCGGTCGGTGATCACCCAAAGGCGCGGCGCGGTCTCGGCCACCCTGCTCTGTGCTTGGGCCAACGCCTGCACGACACGTATCAGACGGTGGACGCGCCGATGGGCCAGGTTCGCCTGCTCTGCTGGATCGGTGGTGGGGCTCGGGCGGGAGGGCAGCAGGGCGATGCCGCTCCAGGCTTGCTCTTCCGGTCGTACGGCGTCGGACAGGGCACGTACGGCGTCCGGGGAGCCCGGAGGAACGGTGATGGTTCGCGTCTCGGCGCCGCTGTCCTTCAGGACGGCGGCGAGTTCGGCCGCGCGGGGGTCGCCGTCGGCCTCGGTGAGCAGCAGCCAGCGTTGCCCGTTCGGCGCACTGCCCGCGGGGAGCGCTTCGGCCTCCCAGGTCTGCTGGTAGAGGCGGTGGTTGAAGCGTTCTTCGGCGCCGGCGGGGGCGGTGTGGGCGAAGCGGACGCCCTCGGCCTCGGCGAGCACCTGGCCCTCGGCATCGAGGAGTTGCAGGTCCCCGGTGGCCGAGCGGGCCTCGGCGGCGGTCAGCCGAATGTGGCACCAGCGGCCGCGTGCGGTGTCACCGTAGCGTCGCAGGGCGGTCATGCTGCGGGGGTAGGTGTGGCCGTCGTCGACTTCTTCGGCGTGGGTCCACAGGGCGAGGAAGGCTTGCAGGCAGGCGTCGAGCAGCGCCGGGTGCCAGTGGAAGGAGCTGGTGCCGGGGCGGGCCTCGTCGGGGATGCCCACTTCGGCAAGCGCGGTGCGGGACTCGGCCTTGGGGACGCGGAAGGTGGTGAGCCCGCTGAAGCCCGATCCGTAGTCGACGGCGTGGGCGGTGTGCCAGCGCCCTTGGAAATCGGCGAGGTCCAGTTCGACGGGATGGTCGGCCGCCAGCCGGGTGAGGTCGGCGGGTGCGGGCCGCGTGTTCTCCTCGGATGGGTGCAGGCGGGCCGTGGTGTGCCGGGTCCAGGGTTCTTCGCCGGTGCGGGAGGACATCTCCCAGCGGGCGGCGTGGTCGCCGGCGCGGTCCGCGGTCGCGGCCACGGTGGTGTCGTGTTCGTCGACGGACAGCAGTTCGAGGAAGGTGATGCCGCTGACCTGTGCCGGGGCGGGGCTGTCGGGGAAGAGCTGTGCGGCGGCGGCCAGTGCCGCCTCGCAGTAGCCCGCGGCGGGCAGGACCGGCAGGCCGGCCAGGCGGTGGTCGGCGAGCCAGGGCAGGCGCTGGGTGTTCAGCTGGGTCTGCCACAGGCTGCGGCCGTGCTCCTGGGGATCTCGGGCGTGCGGTCCCAGCAGGGGGTGGGCGGGGGCCGGGTCCTGGGTGAGTGGGGAGGGGTTCACCCAGTGGTGATGGCGTTCCCACGTGGTGGGCGGGACCTCGGCCAGACGCCCGTGTCCGTACCACCGGCTCCAGTCCACGGCGTAGCCGGCGCAGTGGGCGGCGGCGAGCTGGGTGGCGAAGCCCAGGTGTTCGTCCTGCTCGCGGTAGAGGCTCGGCAGGACAGCGATGTGGTCCTTGCCGTCGGCGGCGAGCGTGGCCAGCGCGGGACGGACCAGCAGAGGGTGGGCGTTGATCTCCAGGAAGAGGCTGTGGCCGTCCTCGGTGGCCGCGCTGACTGCCGAGGAGAACCGCACCGGCCGACGCTGGTTGGCCACCCAGTATCCGGCGTCGAAGGACACCGCCTGGCGCGGGTCTTCCAGCACCGTGGTGTAGAAGGGAACGCCGGGTGTGCGGGGGGCGAGGTCGTTCAGGGCCGCGCGCAGGTCGTCCAGGACCGGGTCCATCTGCGCGGAGTGCGAGGCGACGTCCACCTGGACCCGGGCCACGGCGATCTCCCGTTCCTCCCAGGCCCGCAGCACGTGCTCGACCTGGTGGGCGTCACCGGAGATCACGGTGCTGCGCGGGGCGGCCACGACGGCGACCGTGACCTCGTCGGCTCCCAGGGCGTCGAGTTCCTGTTCCACTTCGGCGGCGCCGAGTTGGACCGAGACCATCGCGCCCCGTCCCGCGGTGCGTTTCAGCAGGCGCGCGCGCCGACAGATGACCCGTACGCCGTCCCTCAGGCTCAGCGCCCCGGCGGTGACGGCGGCCGCCACTTCGCCCATCGAGTGACCGATCACCGCGGCGGGCCGTATGCCGCGGGCCCGCCACATCGCGGTCAGCGCGATCTGGAACGCGAAGATCACCGGCTGGACGCGATCGACACCTGTGACCACCTCGGGCGCGGTCAGCACCGCCCGCAAGGAGAAGCCGCCTTCGGCCCGCAGCAGCGGCTCCATTTCATCGACCGCGGCGCTGAAATCCGGGTCGGACCCCAGCAGGCCCTGCCCCATCGTGGCCCACTGCGAACCGTGTCCGGAGTAGATGAAGACCGGCCCGGCGCCCGTGTCCCGGGCGGTGCCGGTGGCGATGCCGGGGGCGGTCCGGCCCTCGGCATGCGCGCGCAGCCGCTCGACCAGGTCGCCGCGGTCACCGGCCACGACGCCCAGGCGGTGCCGGGCGTGCGAGCGCCGTACGGACAGGGTGTGGGACACGTCGCGCAGCGGCACCTGCGCGCCGTCCGTCTCCAGCCAGTCGGCCAGCCGGGCGGCGGCCGAGGCCAGCGCCGCAGGCGACCCGCCGCTGAGCAGGGCCGTCTCCAGAGGTGTGGCGCGGTGCCGCCTGCTGCTCCGGCGGCCTGCGCGGGCCGGGTCCGCCACTCCCGGCGCGTACCGTCGCCCGTACGCGGGGGCTTGCTCGACGATGAGGTGGGCGTTGGTGCCGCCGACGCCGTAGGAGGAGACTCCGGCCAGCCGGGTCCTGCCGTTGACCGGCCAGGGTGTCATCGCGGTGGGGACGAACAGCCGGGAGCCCTCGGCGTCGATCTGCGGGTTCCACCGCGTGAAGTGCAAAGTAGCGGGCACGGTCCCGCGCTGCAGACTCGCGATCGCCTTCAGCAGGCCGGCCACCCCCGACGTGGGCTCGGTGTGCCCGATGTTCGACTTGAGCGAGCCCAGGGCACACCGGCCAGGTCCCGGACCGTATACGGCGTTCAGCGCCGCGAACTCGATCGGGTCGCCGACCGCCGTACCGGCGCCGTGGGCCTCCACCATGCCCACGTCCGCCGCAGCCACGCCGGCCCGGGCCAACGCCTGCTCGCACACCTGCTGCTGGGCCTGCTGGGAGGGGGCGGTCAGCCGGGTCGAGCGTCCGTCCTGGTTGACGGCCGAGCCGCGCAGCAGCGCGAGCACCTGGTCCCCGTCACGCCGGGCGTCCGAAAGACGTTTCAGGACGACGACGCCACAGCCCTCGGAACGGACATATCCGTCGGCCGCGGCGTCGAAGCAATGGCAGTGCCCGGTGGGGGAGAACATGTCCCACCGGGCCTCGGAGGCCATCGGTTCCGGCGAGAGGATGACCGAGGCACCCCCCGCCAGAGCCGCGTCGCACTCACCCGACCGCAGGCTCTGGCAGGCCAGGTGCACGGCCACCAGCGAAGACGAACAGGCCGTGTCCACCGCCAGGCTCGGTCCGTGCAGGTCCATCAGGTACGACAGCCGCCCCGCTCCCACACCGTGCATCGCGCCGGTCATCCAGTACGGCTCGGTGTGCAACGGGGCACGGTGGCTGCGCACCAGGTGGTCGGGCACGTACATCCCGGTGAAGACCCCGGTGGCCGAGCCGCGCAGCACATCGACGGGGATGCCCGCGTGTTCGCACGCCTCCCAGGCGACTTCCAGCAGCAGCCGGTGCTGCGGATCGAGCCACGCGGCCTCCGGCCTGCTGATCCCGAAGAAGTCGGGGTCGAATGCCGCGATGTCGCCGTCCAGGAACCCACCGCGGCAGATCCGGTCCGCGATCCCCGGCGGCAGCTCCGCTTCGACCTTCCCTGTATCCCATCGGTCCGGCGGCACCTGCGTGACGGCCTCCCGCCCGGCCTCCAGCAGAGCCCACAGCTGGGCCACGGAATCCACTCCACCGGGCAGGCGGCACGCGGCCCCCACAACAGCCACCGGCTCCACCGGGCTAGCGATCATGGTGTTCTCTTCGCGGGTTGCGTGCACATCAGCTCCCAAGGCCGTGTCAGCGTCCTGATTTCGTGTGACTCCGCCGCTCATCCGGCACACCCGGTGCGAAGCCGCGTGGACGTGCAGCCCGGTTGCACGAGCGACGATTCGATGCCGCAATCGGCCGCAGCCGGTACATCCCAAGACCGAGCCGCCGACGAGCGTCGAGGTATCGCTCGCTTTTCGCCCGGCGTGGTCCTGCCGGCCCGGACCGAGCCCTGGGCCGGAGCCGTCCAGCTCCCGCAACGGCGGGGTGTCAGCGGGGTATGTCCTTACCGAATCGCCAATTCCCCTGTCGGAAAACCGCCCGTCAGTGATCCACCTGAACACGCGCCCAACGCTTGTGAACATGTGATTCCCGGGTGGTGCGAGCTGGAGGAGATGTGACACGCCGCCACCCCAACCACCGCCTGGCCGCCCTGCTGTCCGAAGCAGGCTGGACGGCCGCGGCCTTGGCCCGTGAGGTCAACGCCCTCGGTGCCACGCAAGGACTCCCGTTGCGCTACTCCCGCAACTCGGTCAGCCACTGGCTCAACGGATCCCAGCCCCGTGCCCCCATCCCCGCCCTTGCGGCGCAAGCCCTCGGCCGCCGCATCGGCCGCTCGCTGACACCCGAGGACACCGGCCTCGCCCGCCTCACCCCGCTCCAAGCAGCCACCGCTGCGGACCCCCCGTCCCTGCGAACCGATCCGCTGCGCCACCTGATCCTGCTCACCCGCAGCGACGCCGACCCCATACGCCGCAGCGCCCTGTACCGATCCGTCTATGCCCCGGCCCCCGCTGCCCCCTGGCCCGCGAGACCCGCAACACCACCCTCTTCGCAACGCTCAGGGCGCCCCGCCACCTCAGCAGACGTCCACACCCTCACTTGCGTCCTGAACGCTTTCGCCCACCTCGCCGCAGGCAACGGCGGAATCCATGCCCGCACCGCCCTCGCCACCTACCTCACCGACGACACCGGCCCGCTACTCAACCGTCCCGCCCCGCGCTCCGTACAGCGAGACCTGTTCACCCGCACCGCCCACCTCACCTTTCTCCTGGCCACCATGACCGACGACGCCGGCTACCACCATCTGGCCCACCGCTACTTCACCGCAGTCCTGGGGCTGGCCCGCCAGGCATGCCACCGCACCACTTACGCCATCACTCTGCGCGCCATGAGCGTCCAGGCCCTGCGGCTGGGGCACCCTCACCACGCCGCCGCTCTCGCTGCCGCCGCCGTCGCCACCGCACCGCGCAATGCCACTCCGGGCGTCAAAACGTTTCTGCTCATCCAACACGCCCGCACCAGCGCCCACGGCCAGCACCCTCGCCAAGCCCGGGCCCTCATGCACGAGGCCGAACGCCACCACGACCCCACCCCCACCTCCCGCGACCTCTTCGCCTACTACTCACAGGCCTCGCTGGACTACCAGCGCGCCGCCACCTTCCACGCCATGCGACAGCACACCGACGCCCTCACCGCCCTCGAAGCATCAGCACACCATCGCCCCGCAGACGAACGCCGGCCGCTCGCCCTCACCCACGCCCTCTTGGCCGAACTCCACCTGACCTACGGCCACCTCGACATCGCGTGCACCCATTGGCACCGCTTCCTCAGCCTCTACCCCCACCTGCACTCCACGCGCGCCAACCAAGCCCTCACCCGCCTCAGCCAAGACCTCCACCCCCACAGCCGCTACCCCGCCGCACGAACCGCACTTCAACGCGCACACTCGCTGAGTCCCGCAGGCGGGCCGGGCTGATGTCATGCGCGCGGACTGCGCAAGTCCCTCCGCGGATCTCGTTCAGGGGCGTTGCGTGCCATGCCGGGAGCAAGTCGGAGGAAGAGTTATACATGCAGTCCCGATGACCCGCTGCGGCTGTCCGCCGCGCGGAGCGATGAAGGTACCCAGCCGGGTTAGTACTCCAGCAGGACTTCGCTGTCTGACCTGTGGGTTTGGCTGGGCGGCTGGAGTGTAGCGGGCCGGAACATGGTCAGGGACGGTCATACGAAGGCCGCCCCTCGAACGTGTGATCCCGCCGTCGGTAATGACAGCGACGAGGGCAAGGTTTCCTCGTGATGACAGAGCGGGCTGCCGCGCAGTGGGACCTGGAACTCGATGACCTTCTCATCACCATCGGCCATCGTTTCGGCCGGGTGGAGCTTCGCCGCCGCATGCGTGACTACGTTCGCGGGCTGCTTGCCCCGGTCGCCCGGAAGAACAGCTGGCAGCTGGCCGAGCAGGCAGGCCACGCCACTCCCGACGGTCTGCAGCACTTGCTGGCCGGCGCGAAGTGGCAGCCTGACGACATCCGTGATGACCTGCAGCAATACGTCGCCGACCAGCTCGGCGAGGATGAAGGCGTCCTCATCGTCGACGACACCGGCTTCCTCAAGAAGGGCAGCACCTCCGCCGGGGTTCAACGCCAATATTCCGGCACCGCCGGCCGTACAGAGAATTGTCAGATCGGTGTCTTCGCCGCCTATGCCTCTCGCCGCGGACGGGCCCTGGTAGACCGGGAGTTGTATATCCCCAAGTCCTGGGCCGAGGACGAAACACGCTGCCGCGCGGCCAAGATCCCCGAGGCCCAGGCGTTCGCCACCAAGGGGCAACTGGCGCGGCGCATGGTGCTGCGGGCCCTGGCCTCAGCACTGCCTGTCACCTGGGTCACCGCGGATTCCGCCTACGGACAGGAAGACCGCTTGCGCCGGCTGCTGGAACAGTCCGGCGTCGGCTACGTGCTCGCCGTGCCCAAGTCCCAGTCCACCGTGGGCTGCCCCCGCATCGACCACCTGTTCGCGCAGGCCCCGGCCGAGGCATGGCAGACGCTTTCCTGCGGCGACGGCGCGAAGGGACCGCGCATCTACCACTGGGCGGCCGTGCGGCTGCCGGCCGTTGCCGAGTTCGACTACCAGGGCGACGTCCCGTTCCGGATGCGGTGGGCGCTGGCCCGCCGCAGCATGTCCCGCCCAGATGAGATCGCCTATTACCTCGCCTACGGCCCCCTGGAGGCCACCGTCCGGGAACTGGTGCGGATCGCCGGGTCGCGGTGGGCCATCGAGGAGTGTTTCCAGGCGGCGAAGAACGAGTGCGGGCTGGACCAGTACGAAGTCCGCCGTTACGTGGGCTGGTATCGGCACATCACCCTGGCCATGCTCGCCCACGCCTTCCTGGCCGTCACCGCCCACCAAGCGAGCGAAAAGGGGGCGCCACCGGTGAGAGAGTCGGGGCCACCGCGCTCACCGTGGCGGAGGTTCGGCGACTCCTGGCAGCTTGTCGTCCCCGGCCCCCGCACCTACACGGACACCGAGGCAGACACCACGCGGTGAACTGGTCGAACTGGCGCCGTCGGCGCCAGGCAGTCGCTCGTCGCTGTCATTACCGACGGCGGGATCACACGTTCGAGGGGCGGCCTTCGTATGACCGTCCCTGACCATGTTCCGGCCCGCTACACTCCAGCCGCCCAGCCAAACCCACAGGTCAGACAGCGAAGTCCTGCTGGAGTACTAGCCCTCTTACCGTCGCCCTGTGGACTTCAACGTCACGGCGGAGGAAGAAGCTGGCCGCAGCTCGCGCAGCTGCGCGGCGAACCGCAGCAGCGCACTGTCCTCCTGGTCAAGGAGACGCTCTCTACGAGGCATCACCCCACCCCTCGCAAATTCATCCCCAGCGGCACAGGGCTTGGTCTCCTACGGCGCCCTGAGACTCCTTCACCTACGTGCTCCTTGAGGCCCGCATTGTTCACGAACTGTTTGTTCACCGCCAGGGTCCAGACACTGAACAACGCATCACTGCTAGAACGCGGTCATCAAACGACCGGAGAGGAGGGCCATCGATGACCAAGGCCAAAAGAAGGCACCTGGTAGCGGCGGCACTGACCGCCATGGGTGCAGGCGGGCTCGCCCTCGCCCCGGCAGCCGGCGCAGTTCCCTCCGCCAGCGCCGACACCCGTAATGTCACCGCCTACGTATGGGCCAGCAACGTCAACGTCCGCTATGCCCCATACCTCTCGGACCGGATCCTCGGGAAGGTAGGCCCGGGCAACGTCAGCGCTACCTGTCAGAACACCGGCGAGCAGGTGACCTATGGCCGCTACACCAACCACTGGTGGACGTACATCACCGCCCACGGCGGCGGTTGGATCAACAACGTCTTCATCCGGGGCGGCAACAACAACGAACCCGTTCCCGGCATCGGCATCTGTCCCTGAAGGAGCCACGCACATGCCCAGCGCATACAGCGCGAGACGCCGCGCCGGCCTGCTGGCGATGGCGGCAGTGGCAGGCGCACTCACCGCTGTCCCGACAGCCCAGGCGGCCGCCCCTGCCGTCCTGGGCACCCGGGACGTCACCGCGTACGTGTGGGCCGGCAAGGTCAACGTCCGCTGGGGACCGAACGTATGGCAGCCCGCCTTGGGGCAGGTCGGCCCCGGCAACGTGTCCGCCCGATGCCAGACCCCCGGTGATCAGGTGACCTACGGCCGTTACACCAACTACTGGTGGGCGCTGATCACCATTCCCGGCAGCGGAGAAATGGGCTACATCTCCGATGTCTTCATCCGGGGCGGCAACAACAACGAACCCGTTCCCGGAGTTCCCATCTGCTGAGGTCACGGCCCGGCTCTGCCCAGGGCGCCGTGGCCCGAGCACCAGGGGCGCCGCGGCCCACTCCCTGAACCGCTGGACAGCACAGCTCCACTCCCTGGCCGAACAGACGTCTAGCCGCCACCTGTCGGATGTGCATGCCAGCAGAGTGTCCTGATCGGCCTACCGGTCCCCGGGGGCGCCCTAATCGAGGGCGCGTTGCTGCGGCAGCCGCCTGCGTAACAAGCCAGCACGCTGGCGGCACCGGGCCGCGCGCCTGCGGCCCCGGCGAGGAGTCAGATTGACTCACGGCTCCGCACCCCCGCAGCAGAACGACCAGATGTCATCCGGCGGGCCGGCGCGCTCGCGGGGGCCGTCACCGCCGCGCACCCCTGATCGGGGCAACACCCGCCCCGGCGGCCGCGCCACCGGTCACGTCCGGCGCCCCCGTTCCAGGGCAGCGGCACACCGGTGCCCCGTTCCAAACTGAACCGCAAAGGGACGGCCCAAAAGCCAGACAGGAGAAACGATGAAGGAAATCCGTCGGTACACCAGCGGCGCCCTGGTCGCCGCAGTTCTCAGTGTCATGCCCCTCTTCGGAGCTTCCCCCGCCGCCGCCGGCAACCATGTCCCCAACAAGCCGCCGACGGAGGTAAGCAGTGGGGCGTTCGTCGAGGAGCCGGGCGACAAACCCCAGTGCAGCGGAGGATGCGCGCAGACCTCAGCAGAAGCACGAGGCAACCACTCTCCCAATGCCTCAGCCCCGGCTATCGTGCCGAGCGCAGCCAGCGTCTCCGTACCACTCAGCGGAGCACGCGGCCTCTGCCACGTGCCGCACACCTGCTGGGTGCAGGAGAACAACGTCAACTTCCGCACCGGCCCGGGAACGAACTACCCCTCGTTGGGCCAGGTGCACAGGGGACAGGGATTCGATCCCACCGAATGGAGAGACCCCTGGTTCAAGGGGAATCTGTGGGGCGGACCACGCAACGTCTGGATCCACGGCCAGTACCTGGACGAGCGGCGCCCTTAGTTGGATCACCCGCCACGCCACCGGCATCCACACCTGAAGGCCGTACTGCGAGGTCGGAACGGATCCTCGGCCAGGTGGGCACCGGCAACGTCACCGCCGCCTTCCGGAACATCGGCGAGCAGGTGGCGTAGGGCCGGTCCACCAACCATGGGTGGACGTACATCACCGCCCACGGCGGGGATGGACCGATAACGTCTTCATCCGGGGCGGCAAGAACAACAAGCCCGTCCCCTGCACCCCCCAGTGCTGAACAGGCCATCCACTGCCTGATTTCCCCCGAACACGGAATCAGCACGAGCACCGGATCTTCGCGGCGTGCCCATTCCGGCGCGCCGCACCGGTCGCCTCCTCGTACCACCCAGGCCACCAAGGCGAGCAGGCCGCCGGCCCGCATCGTCCTGGTCGTGATCTCGTCGGGCGGAGAAGACGATGACGTACCCCCAGCGCCCCGCCACGGAGGGCCACCGGATGCCCGGCCGCCGCCCATGGCGTCGGCACGAGCGGCACAAGGCCAAGAGCGCCCGCCGCCCGCTGTGCCTGCCGGTCACCGCCCGGTCCGGCCTGACAGGGGCGCTGGTCGCGGCCGTGCTGGCCGGCTGCGGCCCTGGGCCGGCCGGCCCACCAGCGCCTGGACGCGCACCGACAGTCCCGGCGCGCGAGCCGAGCCCAGCCCAGGTCCGTTTGCTGGAACGGGCCGAACTACTGCTCGTCCAGCGGTGCATGCGGGCACGCGGCATCCCCTACAGCGTTGCCGCCCCCGTGCCCGACTCCTGGCAGCGCTCGTTCCCCTATGTGGTCGACGAGGCCGACTGGGCCCGTCGTTACGGCTACGGCGCCCCACTGCAGCGAAGGCTCCAGGCCCTGAAGGAAGCCGACCCCAACCAGCGGTACTTCACGCGGCTGTCCGCCGACGGACGTGCCACCGCACGCAGCGCGCTCATGGGACCGGCACCGGTGGGCCTGTCCGCCACCACACCCACCGGCGTCACCATCACCGCCAGCACCCAAGGCTGCCTCGCGCACGCCCAACGCGCCCTGTACGGCGACCTGGGCGCCTGGTTCCGTGCCAAGGTCATCACGATGAACCTGCAACCGCTGTACGTGGCGCAGGTACGTGCGGACCCACGCTATGCGGCCGCCGTGCGGCAGTGGTCCGCCTGTATGCGGACGCAGGGCCACCCGTATGCCACCCCGGCCGCCAGCCGGAAGGCCGCCGTCACCTCCACCCGGAGACTGCCCGTTGCCCAAGCGGACGCCCGGCAGGCGCGTATCGCCGTCGCCGAAGCCCACTGTGCCACCACGACTTCCCTCAGCCGCACCGTCCGCGACCTGGACCGCCACTACAGCGACCAGGTCCGTGTCCGCTATCGAAAGGAAATCACCGTCCGGCACACCCTCCAGCACGCGGCCCTGGCGACGGCACGCCGCCTCGTGACCGAGGCCGGACAATGACCGGCGTTCTGGGCCGCTGAAAACCTCAAGGAGATACCGTGAGAACCCTACGCACCCTCATCAGCACCGGGGCGGTCATCACCACCCTGTGCGCGGGTCTGGCCACTGCCCCCGCGGCCGACGCAGCCGACTCCCCTGGACCGCTCCCGGCTGGGAAGGCACTGGCCGAACCCGGTTACTACCATGTATGGGAGCACACCAACCGCGGCGGACGAGAGTGCCGGTGGCGGGCCAACGACGACGACTGGCGGGACTGTGGCTACTGGCCTGCTCGCTGGAACGTCAACGACAAAGCATCCTCCTGGTGGAACAACGGCTACAGCGGGACCCTGGCGGACGTGCGGGTGTACGAGCACATCGGCTACGGAGGTGCCAGCACCTGCGCCCCCAACGGATCAGCAGGCAACATTCCGTGGGAATGGAACGACCGCATCTCCTCCCACAAATGGGTGACCAACTGCGGCTTCTGACCGCACCCCCGCTCCGCCCGCGTGCAGGCACACGGCCGACGGTGGCCGACCCGCCCCCGTCGGCCACCTTTAGCACAGCGCAGCGACCGGTCGCCCTGCGGACTGAGCTTGCCCGTCCGCAGGGTCCCGGTGACTGGCACCGAGATCCGGACCACACGCGGACCAACGCCCCCTCGGTAACCGTGGGCAGCCGCCAAGGCCGCAGGTCAACACCACCGCGAGCGCCGTACCACCAGCAGACGAAGAACCTGCTGGTGTCGTACTCGCTGAAGAGGCTGGGGTTCTTCTAGAGACTCGGAAAGGGCGCCTGACCTGCACTTATGCAGGCCCGGCGCCCTTCGCGGCCCTCCCCCAGAGGGGACGACCAAATGCAACCCCTTCTCCCCCCTATGTCCCACCCATACACCCGTCCTGACCAGCCGTTCCGGGCCATACGCGGGCCACATTCCCGTTCAGTCCCCGGCTGCTGCCTCCGTGCTGCCGGCCCACCGGCGCATCGATTCCTCAATCAGATGGTTGGCGTGACTACGAGCCCCAGCGAGGAACTTGGCGTAGTAGCGGAACAGCACCTGAATGCTTTGCCCGGCCCAGCGAGCGCACTCGGCGGGATCGACGCCGGACGCCAACCATGCCCGCCTGGTTGCGACAGAGACGGCCGTCGAGCGCCACGCCGAAGCGTTCGATGTGTCCGCGCAGCACGGCGACGAACGACGGTGGTATCGGGACCGGCCGGGTGGCCTTGGCCGCACGCCGTTCAAGGAGTGGATTTCATAGGAACTCCCGTCGTTCGTCCACTCCTTACCCGCTGTGACCGCGCCACCTCTGGGGTTGAGCAGGCCCCAGCCGGTCGCCGGGGGCGCAGCACTGCGCTTCTCCGAGGTGGATCGCCTCGACCGGCCGCGTGGCGGCGTAGTACATGCAACCGAAGAATGCGTGCAGATGAGGGCCTCGTCCCGGCTGTGCGGCGACCGCTGCCAGCAGCCTGGCCACCTGCGCCGGATTCGGCACACAGCCGGGATCCACTTCGTCGGCGACCGCCGGCGCACCCATCGCAAACCCCTGACGAGCGTGAAGCCTTCGGCTCAAGGGCGCGTCGATGACCGCCCGGGTGCCTTCAGCGATCACGGGTCGGACCGTGGCGGCGCCGATACCCTGCGCGGACTCGTCCCCGCGGCCACGTTCTTCCGCAATCATGCTGTCGACGCATGGTCTGCGTGCGGCTTCCCGCTGGTCCGTGAAGCCGGTGCGGAGCACCGCCACCAGCCTTGCCGGACAGCAAGCCAGTGCACGGCAACACAGCCGGCGTGGGCGCGGGCGTGCGGGGCGGCCAAGCTGTCGTGGAAGGTGGCGGGGCGACGACCCGGCGGCGGTTGCGGCCGCAGGATGGGTATAAGCGGTCGTAGCGGTAGTACCGGGTGTGGTCGAGGAGATCGGCGGGCGTCATCGTGTGCCAAGGGGCCAGCGGGGTGTGGAGGCCGGGTACGTCACGTGTGTGTTCCAGCGGAAGGTAGTGGGGGACATCGGGGTGCCGGTGCTGCCAGTCGGCCCATATCTTGTCGATGAAACAGTGGTGGAGGTAGAACACCGGGTCGTTGGGCGAGCTGAGATACCCCATGTGGCCGCCGACGAATCTGTGGGCGGAGCCGTGCAGCTTGGCGAAGTCCCGCTCCCACGCGAACTTCGCGTAGCCCTCCAGGTGGTTGCGGAAGCTGCGGTAGGGAGGGTCGTCACCGCTCTCGTGGTTCCAGGGCGGGCAGTCGTAGACGGGCAGCGCGAGGGCGTCTTCCAGCTGGCGGGCCGTCGAGAGGGTGCTGGGCGGGCGCAGGGCGCGGGTGAGGTAGTCCCGGTCGTCCTGGGTGTAGTGGCCGTTGGCCCACCACACGTCGTGACCGGTGGGCCGTACGTCGACCCGGAGCCGCCAGCCGTTGCGCCGGGCGAAGGGGCCGGTGGTCACCTCCCGGTCGCCGGGTCGCCCGTCACCGCCCATGAAGTCGTCGGCCCACAGCGGCGAATCATGGCCGCGATCACGCGTCCAGTCCCAGTACGGGAGGGTGACACCTGGATCGACCGCCCGCAGTGCCTGCTCGAAGTACAGCAGGAACTGCCGGTGCCAAGGCAACAGGGACGGGGTCAGATGCGCGGTGCGCAGGCCGTGGTCACGGTGGAGGTAGTCGTGGGAGTTCGCCCGTACGTGGATGGCGACCAGCGCGTCGTAGGCACCGCTTCGCTTGGTCTCCAGGACGGCCTGGATGAAGCGGTGACGTTCCTGCGCGGTCAGCGCCAGGTAGTTCTTGCGGACGTGCGGGTGGGCCGGGGCCGTGGGAGCGGGCGGTATCACAGGCTGCGGCCATGAGCGGGGCGAGGGGAACGGCAGCAACTGGGCGCCGCGCAACTGCCGTACAGCACGGCGTGCGGCGGCCAGCGGGGACCGGTCGAAGTCGTAGTGGCACAGCGGGGACAGGTAGGCGCCCTCGCCCATGCGTATCAATTGCAGCTCACGGCCGTCGATGTGCACCCGGGGGACGCCGTGCACGGCTTCGATGCGGATCGTGCGGCCCAGGTACCGCTCGGTGTACGGCCGGGGGCCGCGTGAATCGGCCGCCGCGGGCAGCAGCGCGGCGGCCCCGGCCGTCACAGCACCCATGATCACGTCGCGTCGTCTCACCGGGCGCCCCTTCATTCGCCGGCCGCGGGCCCGACCGCAGCTCCACTTCCCGTGCACCAGGGCGTCACCGCAGGGCGCCGACGCCAGGGGCTGCGCTGTGGCCCGGGGTGCCGGCAATGCCTCGGACCGCGCTCGCCTCCTCCAGTGGACCGTGGGCGGCAGCGTCCCGCCCGGCGCGGTAGCCCGTTCGAGGTATCGCCGAGGTATGCCGACAGCGCGGCCCGGGAGTCTCGGGCCGGGCCGGTGCGGCGCCTTCGCCGGCAGCAACATGGGAGTGGTACGTGCGCCAGCGGCCGACGGGGCCTTCCTGAGGTGGCGACGGTTGCCGTCTTGTCGCAAGGCTCGAATCTCAGGCCCTGCCGTGACAAGGATGTCGGCCACCGGCACCGTCGTCTGAGCTGCGGCCAGCGGTTTCCCGGCCCGCCAGTACTTCTCCTCGTCAGTGAGAAGCAGCAGCGCGTGACCAAGGAGGCGGCGGCTTCCAGGACGGCCCGCTCACTGCCCGAGCACGAAGCCGGCGCCCCGGGCAGCAGCAACAGCGCGACCGAGTCCCGGTTCACCGAACGGCGCGTACCGCTGCGGACGAGCACCGGCCGGCCATGGTCATCAATGCCTGCTCGTCTTTCGGGCTGTTGCCGTGCCCGGGCCGACGGCAACAGCCGCAGACGCACGGCGGTCCCCCGGTTGGACTGCGGTACACCTCCTCAGCAGGCAGTACGCACGGTGATGGCCCTGAGTAGGTGTGGGGCCCATTGAGTGACGCGACCGGCGGTTCTACTCTGGTGGGCGCCTGTCCCAGCCCCGGCCGGCGCGTCCTTCGCCCAAGCGGTCACGGTGACAGAGCCGACCGCCGGATCCGCCTTCGCGCAGCGGACACACGGATCCGGCCTGCCCACCGCCCCGTTGCCCGGGGTCGCTCGTGCGGTCCCTGCGACGGTCGGCGAGGCGTCCGTCCGGGACCGGAGAGGAGCCGTGTCCCGGACGCGGCGGCTGAGCGGCACGGCCCTGTCCTTTCCCCGGCACCCGGCCCGTCCGGCCTTTCCCCGGCACCCGGCCCGTCCGTACTTTTCCCAGTACCCGGCCCGTCCGGGACTTTCCCCAGTACCCGGCCCGTCCGGCCTTGCACGGACGCCGGCCGTTGCCGATGTCGGCTGCTGCCGGCAACACCGCCTCCAGCGGTGTTGCCGGCTCTTTCGCTGCCCGGCGTCGGCTGCCGGGGCCGGACCGGAAGCGGGGTGGCGCCGGGACCGATGGCCCTGATGAAGGCCTGGCAGGCCCTTTGTGCGCGGGCCCGCCGACCCGGTGGCAGGGACTTGCGGCTTCCGCTCGGGGCGGGGCACCGGTGACACGGTTCAAGTGTTCAACCGGCGCTCCTGTCACAGGAGTTACCGGGACCACCAGGGCTGAGGCATTCGTGATCGGGTGCGGCGCCCGTTGCTCCGTGCAGGAGAGTCATGAACTTCCACGTGGATTCCGAGGCAGGCAGGCTCCGGCAGGTGATCCTGCACCGCCCGGGTCTGGAGCTGAAGCGGCTCACGCCGACGAACAAGGACGACCTGCTCTTCGACGACGTGCTGTGGGTCAAGCGGGCGCGCGAGGAGCACGACGCGTTCGCCGACACCCTCCGCGACCGCGGAGTGCGCGTCCACTACCTGACCGACCTGCTCACCGAGGTCCTCGCCAAACCGGCCGCCCGCGCCCTGGTCCACGACCGGGTCTTCGACGAGCGGGAGTGCGGGCCGCTGGCCACCGACCGGATCCGGGCCGCGTTCGACGCGATGGAGCCGGCCGAGCTGACCGAGTACCTCATCGGCGGGATGACCAAGCAGGAGCTGACGTACCGCACCGCCGCCGTGCCCAGTGTGCGGCTGCACACCATGGCCGACGACGACTTCGTCCTGGCCCCGCTGCCGAACCACCTGTTCACCCGGGACACCTCCTGCTGGGTGTACGACGGGGTGAGCGTCAACCCGATGAACAAGCGGGCCCGGCGGCGCGAGACCGTCCACTTCGAGGCGATCTACGGCCACCACCCGCTGTTCGAGAAGCAGGAACACCACCTGTGGTCCCCGGGGCAGGCCGGATACCCGTCCACCATCGAGGGCGGCGACGTCCTGGTCATCGGCAACGGGGCCGTCCTGGTGGGCATGAGCGAGCGCACCACGCCGCAGGCCGTCGAAGCGCTGGCCCTGCGGATGTTCGCGGCCGGCTCGGCCCGGCGCGTCGTGGCCCTGGAGATGCCGAAAAAGCGCAGCTTCATGCACCTGGACACCGTGATGACCATGGTCAGCGGGGACACCTTCACCCAGTACGCCGGGCTGGGACCGCTGCCGTCGTGCACCATCGAGCCCGGCACCGACCCCGGCACCCTGTCGATCACCGAGCACCCCGCCGGCGACATGCACCGGGCGATCGCCGACGCGCTCGGGCTGGCCTCGGTGACCGTGCTCACCGCCACCCAGGACGTCCACTCGGCCGAGCGCGAGCAGTGGGACGACGGCTGCAACGTCCTGGCCGTCGAGCCCGGGGTCGTCGTCGCCTACGAGCGCAACGTCACCACCAACACCCACCTGCGGCGCAGCGGCGTCGAAGTGATCACCGTCCGCGGCAGCGAGCTGGGCCGGGGCCGGGGCGGCCCGCGGTGCATGAGCTGCCCCGTCGAACGCGACAGCGTCTGACCGTCCGCGCCCTCACCTGGCGCGCCTCCCCGCGAAGGAGCACACCGTCATGGCTCTCAACCTGCGTCACCGCAGCTTCCTGAAGGAACTCGACCTCACCCCGGCGGAGTTCCGCTTCCTGCTCGACCTGTCCGCCCGGCTCAAGGCCGCCCGCGCCGCGGGCACCGAGCAACAGCGCCTGTGCGGCAGGAACATCGCGCTGATCTTCGAGAAGACGTCGACCCGCACCCGCTGCGCCTTCGAGACCGCGGCACACCAACAGGGCGCGCACGTCACCTACCTGGAACCGACGGGATCGCAGATCGGGCACAAGGAGTCGATCAAGGACACCGCCCGCGTCCTGGGGCGTTTCTACGACGGCGTCGAGTACCGGGGCAGCAGCCAGCGCATCGTGGAGGAACTGGCCGAGTACTCCGGAGTCCCGGTGTGGAACGGCCTGACGGACGAGTGGCACCCGACCCAGTCCCTCGCCGACGCGCTGACCATGTGGGAGAACACCGACAAGCCGCTGCACGAGATCTCCTTCGCCTACCTCGGTGACGCCCGCAACAACGTGGGCAACTCCCTGCTGGTCATGGGGGCCATGCTCGGGATGGACGTCCGCATGGTCGGTCCGGAGAGCCTGCGCAACGCCCCGGAGGTCGTCGCGGAGGCCCGCCGGATCGCCGCCGGGACGGGCGCGCGGATCACGCTCACCGAGGACGTCACCGAAGGGGTGGCGGGCGCGGACTTCGTCTACACCGACGTGTGGGTGTCGATGGGCGAGCCCCGGGAGATCTGGGACGAGCGGGTGGCCCTGCTCGGCCCGTACCAGGTGACCATGGACGTGCTCAAGGCGACGGGCAATCCCCGGGTGAAGTTCCTGCACTGCCTGCCGGCCTTCCACGACAGCGACACCACCGTGGGCGCCGACGTACTGGCCCGGACCGGCATGTCGGCCCTGGAGGTGACCGACGAGGTCTTCGAGTCGCCCCACTCCGTCGTCTTCGACCAGGCGGAGAACCGGCTGCACACCATCAAGGCGGTCCTCGTCGCCACGCTCGGCGACTGAGGCACCGCCCCGCTCACCCACGGCACCCAGGAGACATCATGCGCGTCGTCGTCGCCCTCGGCGGCAATGCCCTGCTGCGCAGGGGGGACTGCCCGGACGCGGCCGTCCAGCACGCCAACGTCAAGGCGGCCGTGGCCGCCCTGGCGCCCCTCGCCCACCAGCACGAGCTGGTGATCACCCACGGGAACGGACCGCAGGTCGGCCTGCTCGCCCTCCAGAGCGCCGCCGACCGCAGCCTCACCTCGCCCTACCCCTTCGACGTCCTCGGCGCCGAGACCCAGGGAATGATCGGTTACTGGCTGCTCCAGTCGCTGCAGAACGCCCTGCCCGGGCGCCAGGTGTGCGCCCTGCTCAACCAGACCCTCGTCTCCAGCGCGGATCCCGCCTTCACCCGCCCCACCAAGTTCGTCGGCCCCGTCTACGGCCGCGAGGAGGCCGAAGCGCTCGCCGCCTCGCGCGGCTGGACGGTACGGCAGGACGGGACGCACTGGCGCCGGGTGGTCCCCTCCCCCGACCCGCAGCGCGTGGTCGAGACCCGGCTGATCCGGCTGCTGCTCTCGTCCGGGGCCGTCGCCGTGTGCGCCGGTGGTGGCGGCGTCCCGGTCATCCGCGACGAGAACGGACAGCTCACCGGCGTGGAGGCGGTCGTGGACAAGGACCTGACCGCCGCCCTGCTCGCCGAGGCCCTGGACGCCGACGCGCTGCTGCTGCTCACCGACGTTCCCCAGGTCGTGCGCGGCTACGGCACGAAGGAGGCGGATCCCATCGGGCACACCACTCCCCCGCGGCTGCGGGCCGAGCGGTTCCCGGCGGGCTCGATGGGGCCGAAGGTGGAGGCGGTGTGCCGGTTCGTGGAACTGACCGGCGGCATGGCCGCCATCGGCTCCCTGGACGACGCGGCGGCGCTCCTCGACGGCACCGCCGGCACGGTCGTCACCCCCAGCGGCCGCCCGTTCCACAACGGCGCCGCGACTCCTGAGGACCGGCCATGACCACCCGCGTCCCCGCCCCGGCGCAGCCCGGACCGGGCGGTGCACCCGCCGCCCCGCCGGAAGCGGGCCCCAAGCGCCGGCTCCGGTTCCCCTCGGCGTTCACCGTCCTGGCGCTCGTCACCGTCGCTGTGTGGGCCCTGACCTTCGTGATCCCAGCCGGGCGGTACGAGACCAAGGACGGCGCGCCCGTCCCCGGCACGTACCACCGGGTCGAGCTGCCCACGGGTTTCGGGGACCGGCTCAAGGACCTGTTCCTGTCGCCCGTCAACGGGCTGTACGGCGTCACGGACGCGGGCACCGGACTGACCGCGCCGGGTGGCGAGGGGGCCTTCTTCGGTGCCGCGGGCGTCTTCCTCTTCGTTCTCGCGGTCGGCGCCTTCATCACCGTCACGCTGCGCACCGGCGCCCTGACCAGCGGAGTGGCTCGCCTGGCCGAGCGCCTGACCCGGCACCGCACGCTCCTGCTCGTGGTCCTGACGGCCCTGTTCTCCCTCGGGGGCACCACCTACGGCATGGCCGAGGAGACCCTCGGCTTCTACGGGCTGATGATCCCGCTGGTGCTCAAACTGGGCTACGACCGGATGGTCGGCGCCGCGGTGATCATGGTGGGGGCCGGGGTGGGCACCCTCGCCTCGACCGTCAACCCCTTCGCGACCGGTGTCGCCTCCGACAGCGCCGGCATCGGCACCGGTGACGGCATCGTGCTGCGGCTGCTGATGTGGGCCGTCCTGACGGCGCTGGCCGCCGGTTACGTGGTGCGCTACGCCAACCGGGTGCTCAAGGAGCCGGCCCGCTCCCTGGTCGCCCCGCTGCCGGAGGACGCCGGGCTGCGGAGGGAGGGATCGGCCGCCGAACCGCTGACCGGGCGTCAGCGGGCCGTGCTCGCCCTGTTCGCGGCGACGTTCCTCTTCATGATCTTCGCCGTCATTCCCTGGGCCGGCCTGCACCTCGGCTTCCTGCCGACGCTCGGCTGGTACTTCCCCGAACTGGCGGCGCTGTTCATCGTGGCGTCCGTCGTGGTCGGCCTGATCGGCGGGCTCGGCGAGAAGGGCACGACCGGCGCCGTCGTGGCGGGCGCCGGTGACTTCATCGGAGCGGCGATGATCATCATGCTGGCCCGCGGCGTGACCGTCATCATGAACAACGCCAGTGTCACCGACACGATCCTCAACGCCCTCCACAGCGCGGTCTCGGGCACCTCCTCGGGCTTCTTCACCGTGCTGATGTTCCTGGTCAACCTGCCGCTGGCGTTCTTCGTGCCCTCGTCCTCCGGACACGCGGCCCTGGCCATGCCCATCCTCGCCCCGCTCGCCGACTTCGCCGGCGTCGGCCGGGCCATGGTGGTCACCGCCTACCAGTCGGCCTCCGGCTGGATCAATCTCATCACCCCGACCTCCGCCGTCGTCATGGGCGGCCTCGCCCTGGCCAAGGTGCGCTACGACCGCTACCTGCGCTTCGTGGCCCCCCTCATGGCCGTCCTGCTGGCCGCGGTCATCGGGTTCATGCTGCTCGGAGCGGTCCTCGGCTGAGGACCGCGGACAACCACCTGACGGTGGCGCCCCCGGCCGCGGGGTGGCGCCACCGTCACATGCGGACGCGTGAGGAAACCGTCACCGTTCCCAGCACCAGTCGGCGACTTCCGGCAGGTCCGTACCGTGTTCGCAGATCCAGGCGTGGTGGCGGGTGCGGGTGTCCTCCATTTCCTGGCGTACGGCGGCGGCCCGGACCGCCAGGCCGGGAACGCGGTCGATGACGTCCATGACCAGGCGGTAGCGGTCGAGGTCGTTGGTGACGACCATGTCGAAGGGCGTCGTAGTGGTGCCGATCTCCTTGTAGCCGCGCACGTGCAGGTGGGCGTGCCCGGTGCGGCGGTAGGCGAGGCGGTGGATGAGCCAGGGGTAGCCGTGGTAGGCGAAGATGACGGGCTTGTCGGGGGTGAACAGGGCGTCGTACTCCGCGTCGGACATGCCGTGCGGGTGTTCCTCCTTCGGCAGCAGCCGGGCCAGGTCCACGACGTTGACGACGCGTACGGAAAGCTCCGGCAGGTACTGCCGCAACAGCCCGGCGGCGGCCAGCACTTCCTGGGTGGGGACGTCGCCCGCGCAGGCCAGGACCACGTCCGGCTCGCGGGTGCCGTCGTCGGTGCCCGCCCAGTCCCACATCCCCGCCCCACGGGCACAGTGCGCGCGGGCCGCGTCGAGGCTCAGCCAGTCGAAGCAGGGCTGTTTGCCGGCGACCACGACGTTGACGTAGTCGCGGCTGTGCAGGACGTGTTCGGCCACCGAGAGCAGGGTGTTGGTGTCCGGCGGCAGGTAGACGCGCACGACTTCGGGGCTCTTGTTGAGGACGTGGTCGATGAAGCCGGGGTCCTGGTGGGAGAAGCCGTTGTGGTCCTGACGCCACACGTGGGAGGTCAGCAGGTAGTTCAGCGAGGCGATGGGGCGGCGCCAGGGCAGGCGGCGGGTCACCCGCAGCCACTTGATGTGCTGATTGACCATGGAGTCGACGATGTGGACGAACGCCTCGTAGCAGGAGAACAGGCCGTGGCGGCCGGTGAGCAGGTAGCCCTCCAGCCAGCCCTGGCAGGTGTGCTCGGACAGGATCTCCAGGACGCGGCCGTGCCGGTCGAGGTGTTCGTCGGTGTCGGCCGTCGCCGCCTGCCACGCCTTGCCGCTGGCCTCGTAGACCGCCTGGAGGCGGTTGGAGGCCGTCTCGTCGGGTCCGACGATGCGGAAGTCGCGGCGGCCGGCGGTGTCCGCCATGACCTTTTGCAGCAGGCTGCCGAGAATCCGGGTGGGTTCGTGGAGGGTCGCGCCGGGCTTGTCGACGGGCACGGCGAAACGTTCCAGGGCCGGTACGGGCAGGCGGCGCAGCAGCAGACCGCCGTTGGCGTGCGGGGTGGCGCCGAGCCTGCGCCGCCCTTCCGGCACGCACTCCAGCACCTGCGGCCGGGGCCGGCCGTCGGCGTCGAACAGTTCCTCCGGGCGGTACGAGCGCAGCCAGTCCTCCAGCTGCCGCAGGTGGTCGGGGTGGTCGCGGACGGTGGCCAGCGGTACCTGATGGGAGCGCCAGGTGCCTTCGACGGGCAGCCCGTCGACCTCGGCGGGGCCGGTCCAGCCCTTGGGGGTGCGCAGCACGATCATGGGCCAGGCGGCGCGCTCGCTGGTGCTTCCGTCGCGGGCCGCGCGCTGGATGGCCGCGATGCGCTCCACGGCGGTGTCCATGGCGGCGGCCATGGCCCGGTGGACGGGCAGGGGCTCGTCACCGGCGACGAAGATCGGCTCATGGCCGTATCCCCGCAGCAGCGCGTCGAGTTCCGGTTCGGGCAGCCGGGACAGCACGGTCGGGTTGGCGATCTTGTAGCCGTTCAGATGCAGGATCGGCAGCACGGCGCCGTCGTGCACCGGGTCGAGGAACTTGGTGGAGTGCCAGGACGCCGCGAGCGGCCCGGTCTCGGCCTCACCGTCGCCGACGACACAGGCGACCAGGAGATCGGGGTTGTCGAAGGCGGCGCCGTAGGCGTGCGCCAGGGAGTAGCCCAGCTCGCCGCCCTCATGTATGGAACCGGGCGTCTCGGGCGCGACGTGGCTGGGCACGCCACCGGGGAAGGAGAACTGTTTGAACAGCCGTGCCATGCCGGCGGCGTCCCGGCCGATGTCCGGATACGTCTGGGTGTAGCTGCCCTCCAGCCAGGAGTTGGCCAGCACCGCGGGCCCGCCGTGTCCCGGACCCCAGACGCACAGCGCATCCAGGTGCCGGGCCTTGATGACCCGGTTGAGGTGGGTGTGCACGAGGTTGAGGCCGGGTGAGGTGCCCCAGTGGCCGAGCAGCCGCGGCTTGACGTGTTCGGGCCGCAGGGGTTCGGCGAGCAGGGGGTTGTCCATGAGGTAGATCTGGCCGACGGCGAGGTAGTTGGCGGCGCGCCAGTGGGCGTCGAGCGCGTGGAGTTCTTCGTCGGTGATGCCGGGCGCGGGGGACATGCGTGCCTCCGGGGATGAGGGTGGGCTTCCCGTATCGCGCGCACCAGCCTGTCCCGTACGGCCCGGGCCCACCAGAGCCGTACGGGCCGAGTCGGCCGTTTCCACGCGCCGGAGGACGGTCGGCCCGGGGCGGGGACCTGCGGCCCCTCCTGCGGCGAGCCGGTGGCCGACAGGGTGAACATGTCACTCCCGCCCCGCCCTGGAGGATTCCATGTCCCGTGCTGTCACGGTCGGCCTCGACGGTTCCCGGGAGAGCGTCGCGGCCGCGGCCTGGGCCGCCGACGAGGCTCTGCTGCGGCGTCTTCCGCTCCGGCTGCTGCACGTGTGGGACCTCGGGCCGGACGTTCACACGCCGCTGCTCGGCCCCGACGTCCGGCCCTACTGGGCCGAGCGCATGCCCCGCAAGGTCGCGGAGCGGATGCGCGAGACGCATCCGGACCTGGAAACGCGGACGCACCAGAAGTGCGGCGAGCCCGCGGCCGTACTGTGCGAGGCGGCGCAAGAGGACGAACTGCTCGTTCTCGGCTCACGCGGCCTCGGTGGCCTGGCCGGCGCCATGGTCGGGTCCGTCGCCCTGTCCGTCGTCGCCCGTACGCGGTTCCCGGTGATCCTCGTACCTGTTTCGGACCCGGAATCGGAAACGGCCGAAAGCCGCATCCGTGGCGGGGGTTCCGGTGACGTCGTACTCGGCGTGGACCTCGCCCACCGGAGCGACGAAGCACTGGACTTCGCGTTCGCCCACGCCGACCGGCGCGGTGCGGCACTGCGGGTCCTGCACACCTGGAGCCCACCGCCTCTCTACGGCACTTCCCCCACAGCGGCCACGGCCGTGGTCGAGTCGGAGGTGACGGCCGTGAAGGAGGCGGCGCTGTCGGAGTTGCTGGAGCCGTGGCGGCGCAAGTATCCGGAGGTACCGGTCACCGTCCGGTGCCGGCCCGGCCGGGCGGCACGCGACCTCGTGGAAGCCGCCCGCGAGGCAGGACTCGTGGTAGTCGGCCGCCGCGCCCGCCGTGCGCCCGTCGGCCCCCGCATCGGCTCTGTCGCCCATGCCGTGCTGCACCGTTCCCCCGCTCCCGTGGCCGTTGTGCCCCACCCGTAAGAGCACCGTCTGTGGGGCTGGGTCCCGCGTCCGTCCTGTGGGTCCGTTCGGCCCAGGTCATCACGATCCCGCCCGCGGGATGCTGCCGGTCAGGCGACGAGTGCCCGGGCGAGCGCCACCGAAGCAGAGGGCGTGCATGATGAACGGCGCGGGGACACGACGGCCGGAGGGCTCGCCCGAGACTGTGGAACCCCGGCACAGGAAGCTCCGTCCGGCCGTTGACGGCAGCTGGCCGTAGCCCGGTGCCCCCTCGTGCGGCCTCAAGCACTTCTTCCACAGCGACGAGGTCGCCTACAGCCCCTCCCCGTAGAACTCCGGCTGCCCCTGCGTCTACGCGAAACGGCCCGACCGACCCGAACAGCCGGTACCTCACCGTCGCCGCGGGCACCGGGGCGAGGAAGGAACGGCAGGTCGTCCGGCCCTGTGCCTGCCCCACCCGGCACCTGTCGCGCCCGGGAGCACGGCGGTGCACTGGACACGTAGGTGCACACATCGCCTTCGCGGAGAGGGAGGCAGCACCATGAGGTCAGCACGCGCACGCACCACCCGCCGTATCGCGCTCGCCGTCCCGGTCCTCACCCTGGCGCCGGTCGCGTCCGCCACCGCCACCCCCGTCCCGGCCCAGCCGACCTCCCGAGCCGCGGACGCGGCCATGCCCGCCACCCGCAGCGGAAGCCCGCAGTCCGTGGTCGACCGCGTCGCGCACTTCTACGGCGCGTACGTCGACGCCCGTTACGACGGCCGGCCCGGCCCGCTGCCCGGCAGCCTGCGGCAGCACTACCTCACCCGCGACGCCCTGACGCGCCTGGCCGTGTGGGAGAAGAAGCACCACCTCGACGGCGTCCTGCGCGCGAAAGGAACACCGCTCGCCTGGCGCGTCACCTATCAGGACAGTGCCATGGGGCACTGCTGGTCCCGCGTCCGTCTGACCTGGGGCCCGCCCCAGCACCGGCACCACAGCTACCTGAGTGTGCAGTCGGACCTGAGCACGCGGCTGATCTCGGACATCAAGACGACGAAGTAGCGCCACCCGCCCGGGCCGGCTGCACCAGGCCGCCCGCGCGGGCCGACCGCGCGTGGCCCGGTGGCAAGCCGTCGAGCCACGCCGATCGGCCCCGGTGACGCACGCACGACGCCGTGGCCAGGAGGTCTTCCATGAAAACGCACCACACTACGAACCGCCGTCACTCCTCCGGCCCGCCCCTGCGGCCGTTCAGCGCCGTGCTGATCGACGTCGATCTGGTGCTCACCGACTTCGCCACCGTACGGGCCGCCGCGTGGAAACGTACCTTCGACACGTTCCTCAAGGAGATCGTCCCACCCGCTCCCGCGCGCATCCGGCCTTTCGACGCCGCGGAGGACTTCCGGCTCCACGTCGACGGCCGAACGTCCCTCGACGGCGCCCTGGCCTTCCTCGACGCACGAGGCATCGACGTGCCCGTCGGCGCCCCCGCCGCCCCTGCGGGCTGGTCGTCGGTGCACGCCTTGGTGGCCCGCGCCGACCAGGTGCTCGAAGGCTATGTGCGCCGCTACGGGGTGACGGCGCGGCCGGGCACGGTCCGGCTGGTCCGGGCCCTGCGGACGCGCGGGATTCCCGTGGCGGCGGTGTCGGCCGTACGGCATGCCGGTGACCTGCTGGACCGCGCGGAGGCCGGGGACGTCTTCTCCGCTGTCCTCGACCCCGGCAAGCACACAGCGCCCGGCCTTCCGGGACCGCCGTCCCCGGACCTGCTGGTGGAATGGGCCCACCGCTTGAGCGTAGCCCCCACCCGCACGGCGGTACTCGAACGGTCTTTGCCCGGCGTACGGGCCGCCCGGCGTGGCCGGTTCGGCATCACCGTGGCCGTCGACGAATCCCGCGCCATGCGGCACGCAGCGGAGCTGCGGCAGGCCGGCGCCGAACTCGTCGCCCGCTCGCCAGACGAGTTGTCGGGCACCCTGACGGCCCTCGCCGAGGGGCGATACGCCGCCTGACCCTGACGCGACGAAGAGAGCCCAACGGGCCGTTCGCCCCCGACATGCCCCGGTCGGCCACTGGCCGGACACCGGCTGGTGAACCGGTTCCGGTGGGCATGCCGAGCTGCTTGGCCGGCTTCCCCCCCTCGTTGCCAGCCAAGCCCCCGGGCCCCGTCGGCACCGCACGAAACGGTCGCCGGGCCCCGGAGTTCATGCCACGCCCACAGCTGCCCGTCACCGGGCCGTGGCGACGTCAGCACGCGACTGCGGGCCGGCACTCACGCGGGTCCGCAGGTTCCGGAACTGCCGCAGCTGCATCAGCAGGTGCACGGGTTCCCACAGCAGCAGGTCCAGGGGCCGGGTGAGCGGCCGCGGGCGGCTTTGGCCGCGCGTCCGGACGACGAGCCGGGTACCGCCCTGGGCGGTCCGGCGCAGATGGAAACCCCAGACGGCATCCGTGTACGCCCCGGACAACGGCCCGAACCGCGCGTCGAAGGGATGACCGGACGGCAGCTCCAGGGACATCCGCAGCACCAGAGTCCGTTCCGGCTCGACGAGCGCGGCCGTGAACCACGCACCGCCCTCGGGCACCGCCTCCAGACGCTGGCCCTCCTTGAGGTCCTGCCACCGGTCGACGATACGCTCGGCACTCGGACGCCCGGCGTTGTCGAGCCGGTCGAAGCTGTACCAGCCCGCACGGTTGCAGCCCATCTGCACCAGCCAGGGCCAGACGGCATCCGGCGGCGCCGGCAGCGTCGTCGCCATGGTCGACTGCCCGTCGTACCGGGCAATCAGCTCATCCCCGGGCCACTCGCCGGCGGCCTCGGCCCGGGTGGCACCCCAGGCCAGCAGACGCGGACGGATGACGACACCGTAGGCGACGGCCGCCACGAGCGCGCCCGCGCGAGGCAGGGACCGCAACACCGGTCGGTTTCCGCTCATGGCGCCAGCGTCTTCCCACCGCCCTGCCGGGCCCAGGGGCCGGCCGGCCCAGAACGGGGCCGTTCGGCACCTGGCACCGTCCCGGCACACCGGGCCGACGATGAAGGTACGAACACGCCTGCCCGACTGGCGGGCCAGGTGCCTGCCGGGTCCTGGGCGTGGTCCCCAGCCGTACCCACGAGCACGGGGAGGAACGATGAACTGGCCCACCGCGGTGGTCATCATCGCCGCGCTGTTCACCCTCGCAGCCATCCTCAGCAGCTACTTCGCAGCGAAGAAGCGATGAGGGCCGGCACCAAAACCATGAACGCGTGACGCAGCGGAGCGCAGTGTCGGCGACTTCCGGCGCTGCGGCGCTTTCCGGCCTTCCAGGATATCGCCCACTACTGAGCGCGGTCTTGAGAGTAACGCCCGACAGGCTTCGGCCGAGGAGGATCCATGACCAACCGCATCGATCAACCGCACAAACTCGACCTGGTCGGCAACCCGGTACGGATCAGCGGTATCGGCACCGGCCACGAGGCCACGCTCCAGTACCGCGTCGGCGACGGGCACGACGAAGTGACCGGCCACTTCAGCGTCGGCGGCGGCGCGGGAGAACACGGACAGTTCCAGGTCCAGGCCGACGTCGGACGCGCAGCATTCAAGCTCGACCGGCTGCTCGTCCAGGTCTTCGAGAAAAGCCCCAAGGACGGCAGTGAGATCAACCTGGTGTCGGTACCCGTGATCTACGGGCCGCGCATCGTGAAGGGCTACTACGGCTACCGCGAACACAAGGTGGTGAAGGGCGACACCCTGTCGTCCATCTCCAAGGCGTTCTACGGGGACGCGTCCCTGTTCAACCGCATCGTGCGGGCGAACCCCGACCAGATATCGGACCCCGACAAGATCATGCCGGGTCAGGTGCTGCGCATTCCCATCGGCTCCTGACGGCCAACCGGATACCTGGAAAGCGGCACCCAAAGGGCCTCGCCCACGCATCCGGCCCTGGTCCGGCCGTCCCATCGTCCCCGGCCCGCATAGCGGGCCGGGGACGATCCCGTTGGAAAGAAAACACCAGCCGGGCCTTGGGATGAACGGCCGTTCCGCGGGTCGTTCGGCCCCTCCCAGAGTGCTTCTCCCGCCTGTGCACTTGGCTATGACGGCACTCGACGTACTGATGGCCACGGGTGCTGCTGCCGCAAGGAGGCAGGGTCATGAACGGCTTCGACCCCGAACACATTCACTGGGACCCCGTGCCTTTCGTCGGCTGGCCGCTCGTGGGAGCCGTGCTGGCCCTGTCCGCCGCCGTGCTGGTGGCTCTGCTCGCCCGGTTGCGGCACACATGCCGCCGACCGCCCCGACCAGCCGTGCACGTCACCCCGTCCTGCGGCGCCACAGAGGCCCGATCTCGGCCCACTCCTTGTCCCAAGCGTCGAGACGTCGGCGATCCAGCGCGCGGCGTGCCCACCACGCGGCCGAGAGGACGACGGCGCCCGATCCGACGCCGGCCCACACCCCGGTCGCCGTGGCAGCCGACAGTACGTCGTCGTGATCGAGGGGTTTCCTGGTGAGCCGGCCGTCGTTCAGGACCCACACGGTGATGTGTGCCCCTTTCCGCTTGCCGACTTCCACTTGCGTCTCGCCGGTGCGAGCCGATCCGTCCGGCGCGTTCCACCGGACCCTCGCCGGGAAACGGCCACCGACTGTGCCGTCCCGCTGAGCCACGGCCTCCGGTACGTCCTGCATCAGCTCCGCTGTCACCGGATGACGCGTCCTCTGCTGTTCCCGCATGACCTGGTTCTGCACCTCGTAGGACCAGGACGCGGCGCAGAATCCGGCCGTCGGAGCGCCGGCGACCAGCAGCAGCGCCGCCACCAGGCCGAGCCAGCCGTCGACCGCGTCGACCTTGCGGCGTAACGGGCTACGCCGCCAGCGCCACCACCTGTTCGCAGCGCGCATCAGACGACACCTCCTTCGCCTCACCGCGCAACCTCCCACCCCACGCTCGGCCCCGGGAGGGACGACACGGGCACGACGGGGGCCGTCCGGCCCGTGGCCGGCGGCGGAAGACGTCGTCCTTGCGGCCGTCCGGGCGCTCCGTCGTCCGGGCGAGGCGGTCTCACCAGGGCTGTTCGGCCCCTGCTCTGCGAAGCGCACCGGGCGGACGCTACGAGGACGAGGACGGCAGGAAACAAGAATGCGCGAACACCGCGCGTTCCCTGGAACGTTCTCGGGAACGGCGAAGGAGGGACACCATGTCCTGTCCGTCTTATCCGTCCCGTCAGCCCTACCCGGCCCGCCTGGAAGCGGACTTCCCTTCGCGGGTGTCCCGCTGGCTGTGGCTGGTGAAATGGCTGCTCATCATCCCGCACGCGATCGTGCTGTCACTGCTGTGGATCGCGTTCCTCGCCGTCAGCGTGGTGGGGTGGTTCGCGATCCTGGTCACGGCCCGGTACCCGCGGGCCCTGTTCGACTTCCAGGTCGGAGTGCTGCGCTGGACCTGGCGGGTGTCGTTCTACAGCTACTCCGCTCTCGGAACGGACCGCTACCCGCCGTTCCGCCTGGCCGACGTACCCGACTACCCGGCACACTTCGACGTGACGTATCCCAAGCACCTGTCCCGCGGCCTGGCCCTGGTCAAGTGGTGGCTGCTGGCCCTGCCCCACTACGCGCTCGTGGCGCTCTTCACCTCCGGGTACGGGAACTGGGGCGGGCTCATCGGGCTGCTCGTGCTCTTCGCCGCGGTCGCGGTTCTGTTCACCGGGCGCTATCCCGGCGGCATCTTCGCCCTCGTCATCGGGCTCAACCGCTGGGTGATGCGGGTGGCCGCCTACGCCGCCCTGCTCACCGACACCTACCCGCCGTTCCGGCTCGACCTCGGCGCCGGGGAACCTGCCGACGACAGCCGGCAGGCCGAACGGAAGTCCAGGAGCGACCAGGACGCCAGGGCCCCGCACCGGACCGCTCAAGGCATCGGGGAAACAGCCGGCTGACACGGTCGCTTCCCTGCCACCGTCTTACGGGCACACCCTCAGGAGGTTGCTGCGCCCGGCCGTACGACCGGTCTCGGATGCGCGCTGCGTGCCCCTCGGGTCCATGCGTCGGTGATGGCTGACCTTCATTGGCGTACCGCAGTGCGCACCCACCGCTCTGGCGTTGCTGCTCGCCGCCGGCACAGCGGCCCTGTCCGAACGGCGGCGACTGGACAGGGGCCGCGAGGCCCTCCCTCGGACGGCGGGGGCTTGCGGCCCTGTGAAACGCCGTGGCCGCACTCAGGAGCGGCGGCGGTTGGCGGCCATCTTGCGCATCGAGAGAGGTATCGGCACGAAGTGCAGCTCGGTGGTCCCGGCGGCCGAGTCGTGACCGAAGACGACCCGGACCTTGCCGATTCCGAACCGGGACAGATCAATCCGGAATATATAGGGATCATTTTCGTCGTCGGGGCAGAGCGGGATGCCCCGGAGCATCGTGGGAACGGGTGTCAGGCTGCGCAGCATGAGCCGGCCGCCGCGGACGAAGACCTCGGCCGCGGACCCTGCCATGGCCCGGGCCCGTACGTCCGTGATCCGTCCGGCGAGGGCGTACCACCCGCACAGCTCGCCCCAGATCTCGGGGCGCTGCGGCACGTCGGTGCGGAGCGTTTGCTCCGGGAGGCCGATCAGCCGGCGCAGGAGTGCCTCGGTCTCGGCGGGCAGCCACAGCAGGGCGCGATGGGCGGCGTTGGTCAGAGCGATCACTCCGATCCCGTCGTCCGGGGCCACGAAGAGCTGTGAGGTGAAGCCGGGCAGGATCCCCTGGTGCTCGACGAACCGGTGGCCGTCCGCCGCACCGCGGAAGAAGGCCAGCCCCATCCCCGGCACGCGGGGATCGGGCTGGTAGTGGGGGGCGAACATCATGGCCAGCGTCGAGGGTTCGACGGCCGCACCGTGCTCGTTGGTCCCGCCGTTCAGGAGCGCGGAAACATAGCGGGCCATGTCCCGCGTCGTGGAGCAGACGGAGGAGGCGCCCGGGGTCGTCCGCTCCCGGTCGGTGACCGCTTTCAGGCCCCGGGCGCGCAGTTCGTACCCCGTCGCCAGGCGGCCGCGGATCCGTTCGGACCGCACCAGATCGGTGTCGTGCATACCCCACGGCGTGAAAACGTGTTCGCGCAGGTAGCGGTCGAACGGCTCGCCGCTGACGTCTTCGACGATCTGGCCGAGCGTGGCGAACCCGTGGTTGGCGTACGTCCACTGCGTACCCGGCTCGGCGTCCACCCGCAGGCCGCGGCGGTAGTACTCGGCGAGGGACGGCAGCGGCCGGCCGGGCTTGACGCCTTCTCCCGCGTTGGCCCGCAGCAGGTCGGCGGGCCCGCGCAGTTCGCCGATTCCGGCGGTGTGGGTGAGCAGGTGCCGCAGCGTGGCCGGCCGGAAGCCTTCCTTGGCCGGCGACAGCCGGAACGCCTTGAGGTAGCTGCCGGCGGGTGCGTCGAGGTCCACCATTCCTCGTTCCCACAATTGCATCACCGCGACGGCGGTGAACGTCTTGCTGATGGAAGCGATGCGGAAGGCCGTATCCTCGCTGATCGGTGTGCGCGCGGCCAGGTCGGCGAAACCGTGCCCCACGAAATGTTCGACACGGCCGTCGCGCACCACTCCCAGCGCGAGCCCTCCGACGGAGTGGCGGTTGAGCATCTCGGCGACCCGGTGTTCCGTCACGGCCGCGATGTCCTGGAGCACGGCTCCTCCTCACCGCGCCTCTCCCGGAGGCGCTGTGCGCCGCCTACGGACGGCGGCTGTCACTGGCCCGGACCACCGAGACTGCCGGGCCCGCTGCCCGTGGGCGAGACGGGAACGCGCCGGATCGGGGCACTGCCCCACCCCGCGGCTTTGTTCCCTTCCGGATCGCACCGGTCGACTCGGTCGTCAAGGCGGGGGCCCGGCAGTCGCAGGAAGGCGAGCACACGTCCGTCAAGGGGCCGTACGGGCCACGGCTGGAGACGGCCGGCCCGATGTGACGTGGATGCCCGCATCGCCACAGTGGCAGGGCCAACGGGTCATGAACCCAGGCGAAGGAGGGGATCTTCCTGGAGACGGCACGCGACGCGCTCTCGCGCCCCTCCAGGAAAATCCCGGATACCGAGACGAAGGCCGGGCAAGCGGTGGGCAGGAGATCCGAGTCCGACGCGGAGGCCGCTGTGCGTCAGGCCCGGCGGCCGGGTTCCCTCCCCCGGGCCGCGTACCAGCGCGAGTTACTGCATCTGCAGACCGAGCTGGTCAAGGTCCAGGAGTGGGTGCGGGCCGAGGGCGCCCGGCTCGTGGTCGTCTTCGAGGGGCGGGACGCGGCCGGCAAGGGCGGTGTGATCAAGCGGGTGGCCGAGCACCTCAACCCGCGGGTCGCGCGGATCGTCGCGCTGCCCGCGCCGTCCGGCCGGGAGCGGGGGCAGTGGTACTTCCAGCGGTACGTGGAACGGCTGCCGACCGCGGGCGAGATCGTGTTGTTCGACCGCAGTTGGTACAACCGGGCCGGTGTCGAGCACGTCATGGGCTTCTGCGACGACGAGGAGTACCGGCGCTTCCTGCGCCAGTGCCCGGTGTTCGAGCGGATGCTGGTGGAGGACGGCATCCTGCTGCGCAAGTACTGGTTCTCGGTGAGCGACGCCGTACAGGAGCAGCGCTTCCGCAGCCGCCTGGAGGACCCGACGCGGCGCTGGAAGCTGTCGCCCATGGACCTGGAGTCCGTCACCCGGTGGGAGGCGTACTCCCGCGCCAAGGACACGATGTTCGCGCACACCGACATCCCCGAGGCCCCGTGGTACGTCGTCGAGAGCGACGACAAGCGACGGGCCCGCCTCAACATGATCGCGCACCTGCTGTCCACGCTCCCCTATCACGAGGTGCGGCAACCGGAACTCACGCTGCCGCCACGGCCGCCGTCCACCGGCTACCGGCGCCCGCCGAGGGAGTCCCAGACCCGTGTACCGGACCACCCCGTCCCTGACTGACGGTCCGGGCCGGTGACGGCGTGACCTGCGCCGAGTAACCCTCCGGCCGGGCCGAACGGCCCCTCGGCAGACGGGCCGCGGCGGCCCACTCTGAGGGGACAGGGACAGCGGACGGAGTTCCGCACCCGTCCCTGGTGAGGGGCAGGAGGCAGCCATGTGGGTCATCGGATTCGGTATCGGCGCCATCCTCTGGGGCGGCCTGACCATCATCGGCGGAACCGACAGCGCCGCGTTCCCGTGGCTCCTGATCTTCGTGGGCGTCATCGCGCTCACCGCCTCGGGCCTCTGGTACGGGCCGCACCGCCACCCCGGCGAGAGCGGGACGGTCCTTGAGGAGCGGCACTACTACAGTGACCCGCCCACTCATCACCGCCGGTGACTCCCGGGCCGGGCGGCGCGCACCAGGGCCGTTCGGCCCCCTCCCGGCCGGAGTTCTCCGGCCGACGATGAGGACACGGACCCCATGGGACGCTGCCGAGGAGGCGCTGATGTCCCGGAGTGCAGTTGCACCGGATGCGGTGATCTCGGCGACGGACGGGCTGGCCACGCTGGTCGGTGTCCTCGCCGAGGAACACACCGTCATCGGCCCCACCCCCCGCGACGGCGCGATCGTCCTCGCGGAGCTCTCCACGGCGGACGAGCTGCCGCACGGCTGCGGTGTGGAGACGGCGGCCGGCCGGTACCGGCTGGTGCGCCGCCCGGACGCGATGATCTTCGCGCACAGTGCCGGGCCGCAGTCGTGGAAGGCGTACCTGCACCCGCAGCGCGAGCGGCTGTGGACGGTGGACCGGGACGCGCGGGGCCGGCTCGCCTTCCGTGCGGAGGACGGCGAGCCGCCCGCGTACGCGTTCCTGGGCGTACGGCCGTGCGATCTGCGGGCCATTGCCATCCAGGACCGGGTGCTGGGCGGCGGACCGCACGCGGACACCGCCTACCGGCGCCGCCGCGACCGTACGTTCATCGTCGCCGTGGAGTGCACCGATCCCGGCGCCACCTGCTTCTGCACGTCGATGGGCACGGGCCCGGGCGTCGGGGAGGGCGGTCCGCCCGCGTACGACCTGGCGCTGACCGAGGTGCTGGACGAGGACGGGCACCGCTTCCGGGTACGGGCGGGGAGCCCGGCGGGTGAACGGGTACTGGCCCGGCTCCCCCGCCGTACCTGCGACCCGGCGACCCGGACCGCCGCCCGCGCGGCCGTCACGGCCGCCGCGGAGCACATGGAACGCGCCATGCCGCCGGTCGACCTGCACACCCTGATGGCCGGTTCACACGACGCCACCCGCTGGGACGACGTCGCCGCACGCTGCCTGACCTGCGGCAACTGCACGATGGTCTGCCCGACCTGTTTCTGCACCACCACCGAGGACGTCACCGATCTGACGGGCGACCACGCGGAGCGGTGGCAGCGCTGGGACTCCTGCTTCGACCTGGACTTCACCCACTTGCACGGCGGCCCGGTCCGCGCGTCCGCGCGCAGCCGCTACCGGCAGTGGCTCACCCACAAGCTCGGCACTTGGCACGACCAGTTCGGGGAGTCGGGCTGTGTCGGCTGCGGGCGCTGCATCGTGTGGTGCCCGGTCGGCATCGACATCACCGAGGAGGCCGCCGCCCTGCACGCGGAGGCCCGCAGCTCGCACGCCACCGATGAGGAGGCACCGTCATGACCACCAGGACCGGACTGAAGACCATGCTGTGTCAGCTGGACGCCCTCAGCGACGACCAGCGTGTGCGGCTGATGGGCCTGGCCCGCGAGGTGTCCTTCCGGGCGGGTGCGCGGCTTTTCGAGGAGCGCCGCGCCGCCGACCGGTTCTGGATCGTCCGGACCGGCAGCGTCGTCCTGGACCTCCACGTGCCCGGCCGCCGGGCCGCGGTGATCGAGACCCTGGGCCCCGGGGACCTGGTGGGCTGGTCCTGGCTCTTCCCGCCGCGCAACTGGCACCTGGGCGCCGAGGCTCAAAGCCCCGTACGAGCCTGGGAGTTCGACGCCGAGGCCGTGCGCCGGCTGTGCCGGGAGGACCCGAAGCTGGGGTACGCGCTGGTGCTGGCGGTGGCCGAGGTCATCGGGCACCGGCTGGAGTGCGCCCGTACCCGGCTGCTGGACCTGTACGGGCCGTACGGAAGCGGGCTGCCACGATGACCACGGCCCCCGCCTCTTCCGTGCCGGTGCCCTACCGGGTCACCTGGCGTCGGCGGGAGGCCACGGACACCGTGACGATGAAGATCCGTCCGGTCGGCCGGCCGCTGCCGGAGTTCCGGCCGGGGCAGTTCGCGATGCTGTACGCCTTCGGGGTCGGCGAGATACCGGTCTCCGTGTCCGGTCTTCCGGTGGGTGAGAACGCGCTGGTGCACACCGTGCGGGCGGTCGGCGCGGTGTCCCGGGCGCTGTGCGGGCTGGGTGTGGGCGACACCGTGGGGGTGCGGGGGCCGTACGGCACCGGTTGGGACCTGGAGACGGCCCTGGGCCGGGACGTTCTCGTGATCGCCGGTGGGATCGGTCTGGCGCCGCTGCGCCCGCTCGTGCTGCGGATGCTGGCGGAGCCCGGACGTCACGGGCGGATCAGCGTCCTGATCGGTGCCCGCACGCCGAGCGATCTGCTGTACCGGCTCCAGGCCCGCGCGTGGCGTACGGCGGCGCGGGTGGCGGTCACGGTGGACCGGCCGGAGGCCGGCTGGCAGGGCGACGTGGGCGTGGTCACCCGGCTGCTGCCGCGTGTCCGATGGACACCCGCCGATACCACCGCCTTCGTCTGCGGCCCCGAGCCGATGATCCACGCCACCGCGCGTGACCTGGTGCGGGCAGGCGTCCCGCCGCACCGCGTCCACGTGTCGCTGGAGCGCAACATGCGCTGCGGCGAGGGCAACTGCGGCCACTGCCAGCTGGGCCCCCTCCTGCTGTGCCGGGACGGGCCGGTCACCGGCTGGGACCGCGCCGACCCCCTCCTCGCCGTGAAGGAGCTGTGAGATGAGCGCCCCCCGACCGGCCCCCCGCAACGGTGCGGCACCACGCCCGACGCTCGCCGTCTTCAAGCTCGCCTCGTGCGACGGCTGCCAGCTGACCCTGCTCGACTGCGAGGACGAACTCCTCACCGTGGCCGGGCGGGTGGAGATCGCGCACTTCCTGGAGGCGTCCAGCGCCGTCCGGCCCGGCCCGTACGACCTCGCCCTCGTCGAAGGGTCCGTCACCACACCGCAGGACGCCGAGCGCGTTCGGGAGATCCGGGCCGCCGCGCGCTTCCTGGTCACCATCGGCGCCTGCGCCACGGCCGGCGGCATCCAGGCACTGCGCGACTTCGCCGACGTGGAGGAGTTCCGCGCCACCGTCTACGCCCGCCCCGACTACATCGCCACCCTCGCCACCTCCACCCCCGTCTCCGCCCACGTTCCCGTCGACTTCGAGCTGCGCGGCTGCCCCATCGACCGCGGCCAGCTCCTCGAAGTGATCACGGCTTTCCTCGCAGGCCGCAAGCCGGACGTGCCCGACCACAGTGTCTGCTTCGCCTGCAAGCGGCGCGGCACCGTGTGCGTGACCGTCGCGCACGGCACGCCCTGCCTGGGACCGGTCACCCATGCCGGGTGCGGCGCCATCTGCCCGGCGTACGGGCGCGGCTGCTACGGCTGCTTCGGGCCGTCCGGCTCGGTCAACCTGCCCGCGCTGATCCCGTTGCTGCGGCGGGACGGCATGAGCGAGGACGACGTACGGCGCGCCCTGCGCACGTACAACGCCGCGTCCTTCGTCGAGGTGGAGGGAGCCGGGGCCGGGGGAGCCGGAGTGAAGGGAGCGCCGTCATGACGCACCGCGGCTCGCGCGTGCTGCACGTCGGCCCGCTCGCCCGGGTCGAGGGGGAAGGCGCCCTGCACCTGACGGTCGACGACGGCACGGTCACCGGCGCCGAGCTGCGCATCTACGAGCCGCCGCGGTTCTTCGAGGCGTTCCTGCGCGGCCGCTCCCACACCGAGCCGCCGGACATCACCGCGCGGGTGTGCGGCATCTGCCCGGTGGCGTACCAGATGAGCGCCTGCCGGGCCGTCGAGGACGCCTGCGGGGTGACGGTCGACGGGCAACTGGCGGCGCTGCGGCGGCTGCTGTACTGCGGTGAGTGGATCGAGAGCCAGATCCTGCACATCCACCTGCTGCACGCCCCGGACTTCCTCGGCGTCGACGGCGCGGTCGAACTCGCCCGCACCCAGCGCGCGCACGTGGAACGCGGACTGCGCATCAAACAGGCGGGCAACGCGATCCTCGAACAGCTCGGCGGACGCGCCATCCACCCGGTCAACGTGCGGCTCGGCGGCTTTCACCGCGTACCGGCCACCGGGGAACTGGGGCCGCTGGCCGAACGGCTGCGCAGAGCCCGCGACGACGCGTGGCAGACCGTGTGCTGGGTCGCCGGCTTCGACTTCCCCGACGCCGGACTGGACCACGCCCTGCTGGCACTGGCCGAACCCGGCCGCTACGCCATCGACTCCGGCACCCCCACCGTCATGGCCGCCCCGCACACCCACGGGCTGCCGTCCGGAACCGCCGCTCCCCTGCCCCTGCGGCAGTTCCCCGTGTACGCGTTCCCGTCCGAGGTCACCGAGGAGCAAGTTCCCTACTCCACCGCCCTCCAGGCCGCCTTGGACGGCGAGCGCTACCTCACCGGCTCGCTGGCCCGCTACGCGATCAGCGGGCGCTGGCTGTCCCCGCTCGCGCAGGAGGCGGCGCGGGCGGGCGGGCTCGGCGATCCGGCGGCCGGGAAGGTGTGCCGCAATCCGTTCCGCAGCATCGTCGTCCGGGCCGTCGAGGCGCTGTACGCGATCGACGAGGCGCTGCGGATCATCGACGCGTACGAGCCGCCGCCCCGCCCGTACGTGGCCGTGCCGCCGCGCGCCGGGACCGGCCACGGCGCCACCGAAGCCCCCCGCGGCCTGCTCTACCACCGCTACACGCTGGACGCCGCCGGCCTGATCACCGCCGCCACCCTCGTGCCGCCCACCTCCCAGAACCAGGGCGCCATCGAGGACGACCTGCGCCGCCTCGTCCAGGCCCGCCTGGACACCGGCGCGGGGGACACGGAGGCGGAGCTGACCGCCCTGTGCGAGCGCGGCATCCGCAACCACGATCCGTGCATCTCCTGTTCCGCCCACTTCCTCGACCTCACCGTCGACACGGTCGACCGTGCCCGAAGGAGCCCGCCATGCCCGTGACCGACCCCGGCAACCCGCAGGAACACGGTCTGCACACCGTGAGCGACGTGATGACCCACACCGTCGTGGCCGTCGGCCGAGACGCGTCGTTCAAGGAGATCGTGCAGATGATGGAGCAGTGGAAGGTCAGCGCCCTGCCGGTGCTGGAGGGCGAGGGCCGGGTGATCGGCATCGTCTCCGAGGCCGACCTGCTGCCCAAGGAGGAGTTCCGCGACAGCGATCCCTCGCGGTTCGAGCAGCGCCGGCGGCTGGAGGACCTGGCCAAGGCCGGTGCGCTGACCGCGGGGGAGCTGATGACCGCGCCCGCCATCTGCGTGCACGCCGACGCAGCCCTCCCCCAGGCCGCCCGCATCATGGCCGTACGGCACGTCAAGCGCCTGCCCGTCACCGATGCCCAGGGGCTGCTGCAAGGTGTGATCAGCCGCAGCGATCTGCTCAAGGTCTTCCTGCGCTCCGACGCCGACATCGCCGACGAGGTACGCCGCGTGGTGATCGACCAGGTCTTCCCCGGGCAGCACGTGGGCGTCACCGTGGAAGACGGCGTGGTCGAGCTGAGCGGACGGGTACGCGACAGTACGTTCGTGCCCGTCGCGGCCCGGCTGTGCCGTGCCGTCGAGGGCGTCGTCGACGTCACCTGGGAACAGGACGAGCGCGCCCACGGCAGCGTTCCCCCGTCCGGCCCGACGGGACCGTGATGCGCTATCTCGACGAGTACCGCGATCCCGAGCTGGCCCAAAGCCTGCTGGACCGGCTCCGGCGCGTCGCCACCCGCCCGTGGCGCATCATGGAGGTCTGCGGCGGACAGACCCACACGCTCGTGCGCCAGGGCATCGACGAACTGCTGCCCGCCGGCCTCCGCATGATCCACGGACCGGGGTGTCCGGTGTGCGTGACGCCGCTGGAGACCCTGGACCGGGCCATGGCCGTCGCCGCCCGGCCCGAGGTGACCTTCACCAGCTTCGGGGACATGCTGCGCGTGCCCGGTACGCACACCGACCTGCTGTCGCTGCGGGCGCGAGGCGCGGACGTACGGGTCGTGTACTCCCCGATGGACGCCGTACGGATCGCCGTCGCCGAACCCGACCGTCAGGTCGTCTTCCTGGCCGTCGGGTTCGAAACGACCGCCCCGGCCAACGCGATGGCCGTCCTGCACGCCCGCCGGCTGGGCCTGGCCAACTTCTCCGTGCTGGTCAGCCACGTCCTCGTGCCACCGGCCATGACCGCGTTGCTGGCCGATCCGGACTGCGAGGTGCAGGCGTTCCTCGCCGCCGGGCACGTGTGCGCCGTGATGGGCTGGCGGCAGTACGAGCCGATCGCCGCCCGCTGGCGCGTGCCCATCGTGGTCACCGGCTTCGAACCCCTCGATCTCCTCGAAGGCGTCCTGATGGCGGTCGAACAGCTGGAAGAGGGCCGCGAGGAGGTCGAGAACCAGTACGCGCGCGCAGTCCAGCGTGCCGGGAACCGCCACGCGCAGCAGGTTGTGGCCGAGGTCTTCCGGATCACCGACCGCACCTGGCGCGGCATCGGACCGCTTCCCGCCAGTGGCCTCGAACTGGCCCCGGCGTTCGTCTCCTACGATGCCGCGCGCCGCTTCCGCGTCATGGACGTGCGCTCCGCCGAGCACCCCGAATGCATCACGGGCGCCATCCTCACCGGCGCCCGGGAACCGACCGACTGCGGCGCCTACGGCGTCCGCTGCACCCCACGCACCCCGCTCGGTGCCCCCATGGTCTCCGCCGAGGGCACCTGCGCCGCCTACTTCGCGGCCGGGCGCACCCGTGCCGCCCCCGCAGGGAGCCCACCATGACGATCCAGTGCCCCACACCACGACACGAGGACGAGCGGGTCCTGCTCGGCCACGGCGCGGGCGGCCGCCTCACCGCGGAACTCCTCGACACCCTTCTGCTTCCGGCGCTGGGGGTGCCGCCCGGCCCGCTGGAGGACGCCGCCGTACTGCCTCCCGTGGGCCTGCCGGTCATCAGCACCGACAGCTTCGTCGTCAGCCCGCTGTTCTTCCCCGGCGGTGACATCGGCTCCCTCGCCGTCCACGGCACGGTCAACGACCTCGCCATGCGTGGCGCCGAACCGGTCGCCCTGGCGGTGGCGCTCATCATCGAGGAGGGCCTGCCGCTGGCCCAGCTGCGGTCGGTGGTGGAATCGCTGGGCAAGGCCGCCGCCGAGGCGGAAGTGCCGGTGGTCACCGGGGACACGAAGGTCGTCGGGCGTGGCGCCGCCGACCGGCTGTTCATCACCACCACCGGCGTCGGGCGGCGCATCCCCGCTCTCCACCCCTCGGCGGCGCGCGCCCGGCCCCACGACGCGATCCTGCTCTCCGGCCCCCTCGGTCTGCACGGTACCGCCGTGCTCAGTACCCGTGAGGGTCTGGGCTTCGAGGCCGACATCGCCTCCGACTCGCGTCCTCTGCACCGCCTGGTACGCGCCCTCGCCCCACTCGGCGGCGACATCCACACGCTGCGGGACCCGACGCGCGGCGGGCTCGCCGCCACTCTCAACGAGATCGCCGCGGCGTCCGGCACCGGAGCCCTGATCGAGGAGAGCGCCGTTCCCGTCCCCGGGCCCGTCGCCACCGCGTGCGACCTGCTCGGACTCGACCCCCTGCAGGTCGCCAACGAAGGCTGCCTGGTCGCCTGCGTACCGGAAGCCCGGGCGGACGACGTACTGGACGCGATGCGCGGCGTGCCCGAAGGAGCGGCGGCGGTACGCATCGGGCGAACCACCGCCGCGCACCCCGGACGCGTGGAGCTGCGCACCCGCGTCGGCTCCCACCGCGTCATCGACATGCCGCTGGGCGAACAACTGCCCCGCATCTGCTGACCACTGTTCGAGGAGGAAGCATGCGCGTGTTCATCGGTCATGCGGGAGAGCACGGATCCACCCGCGGCATCGCCGAACGCATCGCGGCCACGCTCACGGAGCAGGGGCTCCGGGCCGACCTGACGGACCTGGCCGACGAGCGTGCCGCCTCCCCCGGCCACGACGCCTGTGTGCTCGGCAGCGCCGTCCACAGCGGCCGCTGGATGCCCGCGGCCGCCGAGTACGTACGCCGCTACACCCCCGAACTCGCCCGGCAGCCCCTGTGGCTCTTCAGCGTCGGCCTGGCCCGCGTCTTCGGCGGTCCTCTCGAACGGTGGTCCCGGAACCCGGACCCGCTGCCCGCCGTACGCGACCTCCTCTCTCCCGTGGAGCACCGGCTGCTGGCGGGCGCCTTCGAGCGGGAGCACACCTCCCTGCTCGGGCACGTGATCTTCCGGGCGATGGGCGGCCGCTACGGGGACCACCGGGACTGGCAGGAAATCGACGCATGGGCGGAGGACATCGCCCACCGACTTCTGTCGGCGCCGTCCGGGAAGGAGCACCATCGGAACGGAACCGCGCCAAGCCTCCGTGTCCTCTGACTCGGCGGGCCGGGTCGGGCGCGGTAGCGGCCCGCCGACGCTCATGGACGGAGCGATGCCTCATGCACGCACCAGCCGCCCCGCACCCGATCCGCGTCTTCCTGCTGGACGACCACGAAATGGTCCGCCGGGGCGTACGCGATCTGCTCGACGGCGAACCGGACATCGAGGTGGTGGGCGAGGCCGCCGACCAGCGCGAGGCCCTGGCCAGGGGCCCTGCGGTACGTCCGCACGTCGCGCTGCTGGACGTACGGCTCGGCCCGGGCAGCCCCGAAGGCGACCACGGGGGCATCGAGGTGTGCCGCGAACTGCGCGCCCGTCTACCGGGCCTGGCCTGCCTGATGCTGACGTCCTTCGACGACGAGGCCCTCTTCGACGCCATCATGGCCGGCGCCGCCGGCTACGTCCTCAAGCAGATCAAAGGCTCCGACCTGGTCTCGGCCGTCCGTACCGTGGCGGCCGGCGCGTCCCTGCTCGACCCGGGCGCCACCGCGCGCGTCATGGCCCGGGTCCGCGGCGAAGAAGATCCCGTACCACCCGAACTGGCCCGCCTCTCCCCCAGGGAGCGGGAGATCCTCGAACTGATCGGTGAGGGCCTGACCAACGGCCAGATCGCCCAGCGGCTGTACCTGGCGGAGAAGACCGTCAAGAACCGCATCTCCTCCATCCTCGGGAAGCTCGGGGTCGGGCGCCGCGTCCAGGCCGCGGTCCTGGCCGAGAAGCTCCGCCACCGCGATACGGAACACGACGAACCGGGATGAGCACCGGGGCGGTCCGGCCGTCCGGCGTCACCCCTCTTCGGGCCGGACGGGCCCCGCTACGTTCGGGGTACGACGGCCACCGGGCAGTGCGCGTGGTGGAGCACGGCGTGGTTGACCGGTCCGAGTTGCAGGCCGCGCGTGTGCCGGTGGCGTTCGGCGCCGACCACCAGGAGGTCAGCGCCGGCCGAGGCGGCGAGAAGGACGTCGCGGGGGTTGCCTTCGGCCGGGCGAGGCGTCACGGGTGTCCCCGGGTGCTCGCACGCCACGGGAGCGAGGGCGGCTTCGAGGGTGTCCGAGGCGCGGCGGACGTGTTCCTCGCGGCGCTTGTTGTACGGTCCGCTCTCCTCGGCGAGGCCACTGCCCGGACACCGCCAGGCGTGTACGGCCTCGATCTCGCCGCGGCGCAGGACCGCCTCGCCGTACGCGAAAGCGACCGTGGCCTCGCTGCCGGTACCCTCGCCGACGCCCACGACGATGCGGCCGCCCCGGCCTGATGAGGACCGGGTCCGGCCATGTCCGCGTACGACGATGACCGGGCAGTGCGCCCGTCCCGCCACCGTCAGGCTCACCGTCCCCAGCAGCAGGGATGCCAGTTCGCCGCGGCCCCGGTGTCCCACGGTCAGCAGCACGGCGGTTCGGGACTCCGCGATGAGTGCCGCAGCGGGCTCCTCCGCTACCGCCCGGGCCGTCACCTGCGAACGGGCCATCCACCGTGCGGCCCGCTCGACCGAGTCGGACAGCACCCGCTCCTCCGCTTCGCCCTCCTCGGCAGCCCCTTCCCCGTAACGCTCCCAGAGCGAGGCGTACACCATGCGCAACGGCAGGCCGCGCAGCCGGGCCTCTTCTGCTGCCCAGTCCAGCGCGTGCATGCTGTCGTCGGATCCGTCCACACCCACCACGACAGGTCGTTCCACCTCAGCCACCGCCTTTCCGGAATCCGGCTGCCCGCAGCATGGGCCCGCGTGCCGGCGCCGCGCAGGGGTGGTTCGGGGCACGTCGAGGGCCGTTCGGCCCCAAGCGGGCAGCGGTGCGGGGGCGCACTCTGGCGGAGAAGGGCCCAGAGCCCTGGTGTGCCGGTGCCCGGGAACCGGGCTCCGGCCCACCGACCGGCCGCTTCCCGGACAGGAGAGTCCCGTGATGAAGGCGCCGCCCCGCATCGCCGTGATCGGCGTCGGCAACGCGTTCCGCCACGACGACGGCATCGGTCCGGCCGTCGTGCGACGGCTGCGCGAGCGGGCCGTGGACCGTCCGCTGCCGCCGTCGGTCGCCCTCGTCGACTGCGACGGTGAGACCGGACGGCTGATATCCGTATGGGAGGGTGCGGAGCTGGCCATCGTGATCGACGCCGCCCACGCCCACCCCGGCCACCCCGGCCGCGTCCACCGCTTCGACCACGAAGGTCCCTACGCCCGTCCGGCCGCCACCAGTTCGCACGGCCTGGGCCTGGGGGAAGCCGTCGAGTTGTCCGACGCGCTCGGCCGCCTGCCGGGCAGGCTGATCGTCTTCGCCGTCGAAGGCGCGGACGCGTCCCTGGGCACCGGCCTGTCACCGGACGTCGCCGCCGTCGTCGACCGTCTGGCCGGGACCGTGGAAGCGGAGATCACCCGGCACCGGGACGAACGCGCGCGGAACGCGGGCCATCGGGCCGGCGGCGCGCCCCGCTCGGCGGACGGGTGAGTGCCATGGACGGCGACCGGGAGGCACGGCGCTTCGAGGTGTACGGGACGGTGCAGGGCGTCGGCTTCCGCCCGTTCGTCCAGCGCCTCGCCTCCGGGCTGGACCTGGACGGCTGGGTACGCAACGTCGACGGCCATGTCGTCATCGACACCGCCGGGGCCCCGCACTCACTGCGCCGGTTCGCCGCCGCCCTGCGCGCACAGGCCCCGCCGCTGTCCACCGTACGCCGCATCCGCAGTTCCGCCGATGTCCCCGAACACCCCGCGGTGGGCGCCGGGTTCACCGTGCGCGCCAGTGCCGCCGCCGATGCCCGGCCGACGCCGCGCGAGATCCCGCCGGACGCGGCGACCTGCGACGCCTGCCTGGCCGAACTGTTCGACCCGGCCGACCGGCGCTACCGCTACCCCTTCATCAACTGCACCGACTGCGGCCCACGTGCCACCGTGATCACAGGGCTTCCCTACGACCGGCCCCGCACGACGATGCTCTCCTTCCCGCTGTGCCCGGCGTGCGCGGCCGAGTACCGCGACCCGTCCGACCGGCGCTTCCACGCCGAGCCGCTGGCCTGCCCCGTGTGCGGGCCCCGGTTGTCGTGGAACGCCGGCGGTCGGAGCGCGACCGGTCCGGCCGCTCTCCGGTCCGCCGAGGAACTGATCGCGCAGGGCGGCATCGTCGCCGTCAAAGGGCTGGGCGGCTACCAGCTCGTCTGCGACGCGCGGCAACCGGCGGCCGTTCTGCTGCTGCGCCGGCGCAAGCACCGGCCGCACAAGCCGTTCGCCGTGATGGTCGCCGACCTGGCCGCGGCGCACCGCATCGCCCGGCCCACCCGTACCGAAAGCCGTCTGCTCACCTCGCCCGCCCGACCCGTGGTGCTGGTCGCGGACGGACCGTCCGGCAGGGCGAGCGCCGGGGCCGTGCACCCCGGCACCGGACGCATCGGGCTCTTCCTGCCCACAACCGGTCTGCACCATCTCCTCCTGCGCGACCTCGACCGGCCGCTGGTGGTCACCAGCGGCAATGTCGCCGACGAGCCGATCGCCGTCACGGACGCCGACGCGCGCGAGCGTCTGGCGGAGGTCGCCGACGGCTTCCTGGCCCACGACCGCCCGATCGCCGCCCGCTACGACGATTCCGTGACGCAAGCCGTACGGGGGCGGGTCCTGACCATCCGGCGGGCCCGCGGGTACGCCCCCGCTCCCCTGCCGCTCCCGGTGCCGGCCCGTACGCCGGTCGTGGCGGCCGGTGCGCAGAGCAAGCACACCGTGACGGTGGCCTGCGGCGACCGCGCCGTGACAGGCCCGCACACCGGCGACCTGTCCGACGCCCGCACCATGGAAGCCTTCGAGCGCTGCTACGCGGACCTCGTGGCCCTCACCGGTGTGGCGCCGCAGGCCGTGGCACACGACCTGCACCCGGGTTACCTGTCCACCCAGTGGGCGGCTGCGCATTTCGCCCCCGAGCGGCGCGTCGCGGTCCAGCACCACCACGCGCACATCGCCGCCTGTGCGGCAGAGCACCGGCTGCGCGGCCCGTTCCTGGGGATCGCCTATGACGGCCTGGGGTTCGGTGACGACGGCACCTTGTGGGGCGGGGAAGTCCTGGTCGCCGACTACACCGGCTATCGTCGCGTCGGCCGCTTCGCCACCGCGCCGCTGCCCGGCGGCGAGGCCGCGGTGCGCCACCCGGCGCGGATGGCGCTCGGCTACCTGTACGGCCTCGAACCGCTCGGGGTGCCGCCCCCGTCGCCCGAACTCGCCCGCACGTTCACCGGGCGGATGGCCCCGCACGCGGTCGCGACGGTGCGCACCATGGTCCGGCGCCGCCTCAACTGCCCCCGCGCCTCCAGCGCCGGCCGCCTCTTCGACACCGCCGCCGCGCTGCTCGGGCTCGCCGACGACATCTCCTACGAGGGGCAGGCCGCCGTAGCCCTGGAGAACGCGGCCGGTGCCGCGCGCCGGGCCGCGCTCCCCTGGCGCCTGGTCCGCGCCGACGGGCTGTGGGTCTACGACCCGGCGCCCACCCTGACCGCCCTGCTCGGCCGGCTCCGTGACGGAACGCCCGTACCCTGGCTGGCCGCCGCCTTCCACACCACGATCGCCGAAGTCACCGCCGCGCTGGCCGAACGGGCGGTAACCGCCGGCGCCCCGCGCACCGTCTGCCTGGCCGGCGGCTGCTTCGTCAACCGCCGCCTGCTGACGGACGTGTCCCGGCTGCTGCGCGCCCGGGGGATGCGGGTGCTGGTCGGCAGCGCCGTGCCCGTCGGGGACGGCGGCATCAGCTACGGCCAGGCAGCGGTCGCCGCCGCCCGCCTGAAGAGGGGGTGACTCCGATGTGCCTGGGTATCCCGGGCCGCGTCCTGGAGACGTACGAGGACGCCGGACTGCGCATGGCCCGCGTGGACTTCGGCGGCATCCGCCGCGAAGCGTGCCTGGAATACACCCCCGAGGCCGCCGTCGGCGACCACGTCGTCGTACATGTCGGCTTCGCCATCACCACCGTCGACGAGGCCGAGGCGGCCCGCACGCTCGCCGTACTGCGGGCGATGGCGGACGCCGTGGCGGGCGAACTGGGCGAACCACTGCCTGCCGAGCAACCCACCGAGGAGGCAGGACGATGACCACCGTCTCACCCCAACAGGGCCGGCCCTCAGTTCCCTGCGGACCGACCGCCCGTCGAGGCGTCCGGGAGACGCCCACTCCGGTCGAGGCCCGTCCTACGCCGCTCACCCGGTACCACGCGCTGATCATCGGCATCGAGGGTGTGGTCACGGACACCGCGCGCATCCATGCCACGACCTGGCAACGAGCCTTCGACGCCTTCCTCCGGCAGGCCGACCGCCTCCCGCGGCACGCCACCCGGCCCTTCGACCCGGACCGGGACTTCCGGCGGTTCTTCCAGGGACGCGCCCGCACCGAAGGCGTCCAGGCGTTCCTCACCGCGCGAGGCATTCCACCGCCGGAGGACGAAGGTGCCTGGACACCGGAAAGCCGTACCGTCCGGACGCTCGTCGCCCAGGAGGACCAACTCTTCACCGCGTACATGCAGCACAACGGTGTGCCGGTCTGGCCGGACAGCCTGCGGCTGGTGGGGGCCGTGCGCCGGCACGCGGTACCCGTCGCCGCGGTGTCCGCCTCCCGCCACGCGCACACCCTGCTGGCAGCGGCGGGCGTACGGCACCGCTTCGACACCGTGGTGGACGGGCGCGACCGGGTCCGTCTGCACCGCTCCGCCGGCCCCGACCCGATCCTGCTGCAAGAGGCGGCCAGGCGGCTGCGGGCCACGCCCCTGCGCACCGCCGTGGTCGTCGCCGCGCCCGCCTGGGTGACGGCGGCCCGGCGGGGCGGCTTCGGCACCGTCGTCGGCCTGGACCGGGCGGGCCGGGCGGAGCACGCCGTCGAACTCTACGAGCGGGGCGCCGGCCACGTCGTACGCGGACTGGTCGAACTGCTGCCCGACACCTGACATGCGGCCTCAAGAAGGCCCGCACGCCCGAGCGCGGACCATCCCGTCACGGTCTTCGCCAGGACCAGCGGTCCGGGCCCATACGGCCCCTGGTGGAGCCGTCACGCGCCGCGGAACCTGCCAGCAGCCCCTTCTCCCCTCGAGGAACGGTCATGACGAGCATCGAACAGTCCGGAAGCGGTGTGTACGCGTTGTCGTCCGACGGCACGACGGTCTGCATACGACCCGCCCGCCCGGAGGACCGGGAACGGGTACTGCGGATGTTCACCGGCATGTCCCCCGAGAACCTGCGGCTGCGATTCTTCACCGTGGGAACGAAGTCCGGCGCAGCGGCTGCGGACCGCATCAGCACCCGAGGGGACACCGGCGGCCATGCCCTGCTCGCACTGGTAGGAGATGAGGTCACCGGCACCGCCGAATTCCACCGCTCCCCTGCCGACCCGGACACGGCGGACATCGGCCTGGCGGTCGCGGACGCCTGGCACGGTCACGGCATCGGGACGCTGCTGTTGGAACACCTGGCCCATGCCGCCCGCGCGGCCGGTATCCGTTCCTTCACCGCCGACGCCCTGACCGAGAACCACCTCATGCTGAAGGTGATCGCCGACCTCGGCCTGCGCACCGCGCGGCGCTTCGACGGACCGGAGGTCCACTGCACCATCGAACTCAGCGAGGACGAACCGTACCTGACCGCGGTGGACGAGCGGGGGCGCACCGCCGATGTGGCCAGTCTGGAGCCGTTGCTGCGGCCCGCTTCCGTCGTCGTGATCGGCGTCGGCCGGTCCCCGTCCTCGGTCGGCCGCGCCCTGCTCGGCAACATCCGCGCGCACGGCTTCACCGGGCAGCTCGCCGCCGTCAACCCGCACGCCGACGCCATCGACGGCACGCCCTGCCACCCGTCGGCCGAGCAACTGCCCTACGTGCCCGACCTGGCGGTCCTGGCGGTACCCGCCCCCGCCGTGCCCGATGCCGCCGAACAGTGCGGCAAACACGGCGTCAAGGCCCTGGTCGTCGTCACTTCCGGACTCGGCGACGGGCAGGCGGCGGGACTGCTGGCCGCCTGCCGGCGCCACGGAATGCGGCTGGTGGGCCCCAACTGCCTGGGCCTGGCCAACACCGAGCAGGCCGTACGGCTGGACGCGACCTTCGCCGCGGCGCCGCCCCGTGCGGGCACCGCCGGGGTCGCCGTGCAGTCCGGCGGAGTGGGCATCGCGCTGCTCGGCGCACTGTCCCGGCTCGGCATCGGCGTGTCCTCCTTCGTCTCCCTCGGCGACAAGTACGACGTCAGCGGCAACGACCTGTTGCAGTGGTGGGAGAGCGACGGAGTCACCGACCTGGCGCTGCTGCACCTGGAGTCGTTCGGCAACCCGCGCGCCTTCTCCCGTACCGCGCGCCGGGTGGCCCGTACGATGCCCGTCCTGACCGTGGACGCGGGCCGGTCGGCGGCCGGGCGACGCGCCGCCGCCTCGCACACCGCGGCCATCGCCACTCCGACCATGACCCGCCGGGCCCTGTTCCAGCAGGCCGGGATCATCGCCACCGACAGCGTCGGCGACCTCGTCGCGACCGCCGCGCTGCTGCGTGCCCAGCCGCTGCCGGCCGGCGCCCGGGTCGCCGTGGTCAGCAACGCGGGCGGTGTCGCCGTCCTGGCCGCCGACGCCTGCGCGGAAGCCGGGCTGACGCTTCCGGAGCTGCCGGGGCCGCTCATCGCCGACCTGCTCGCCGTCCTCCCGCCCGGCGCGAAGGCCGCCAATCCGGTCGACACCACCGCCGTCGTCTCCGGGAAGCAAATGGCGGGCTGCCTGGACCTGCTGACCGGACACGGCACCGTGGACGCCGTGCTCGTGGCGCTGGTCCCCACCGCCCTGTCCGCCGCGACCGGCGACGACCCGGCCCGGGCCCTCGTCCCGCCGTCCGGGACCAGGCCCCGGCCGGTCGCCGCAGTACTCCCCGGTCAGGACGTGTCCGTACGGCTGCTGCACAGCGGCGGCGCCGCCGTCCCCGCATACACCGAACCGTCCGCTGCCGCCCGGGCTCTCGCCCACGCCGTCTCCTACACCCGCTGGCGCGCCGAGCCCCCGGGCACGGTCCCGGCCCTGGAGGGCATCGACAGCGGAACTGCCGCCGCGCTCGTGTCGGGCTTCCTGGACCGCCATCCCGACGGCGGCTGGGCGGACCCCGGCCTGTGCGCGGCGCTGCTGGAGGCGTACGGCATTCCGCAGTCACCGTGGGAGTGGGCCGCCGACGCCGACGCGGCGGTGGCCGCGGCCGAACGGCTGGGCGGCGGCCGGATGGCCCTCAAGGCGCACTGGCCCGGACTGCTGCACAAGACCGATGTGGGAGCGCTGCGCCTGGACCTGGAAGGGCCACAGCACGTCCGTGACGCGTACGCGGACCTGGCAGCACGCTTCGCCGGTGTGATGACGGGGGCGGTGGTGCAGCCGATGGCCGCGCGCGGCGTCGAACTGGTCGCGGGCGTCGTCCAGGACCAGGTGTTCGGCCCCCTGGTGCTCTTCGGCCTCGGCGGCACCGCCACCGAGGTGCTGGCCGACCACGCCGCCCGTCTCGCGCCGCTCACCGACCTGGACGCGCACGCCCTGATCACCGCACCGCGCTGCGCGCCCCTGCTGTTCGGCCACCGCACCGGCCGCGCCGTGGACCTCGAAGGGCTCGAACAACTGCTGCTGCGCCTGTCCCGCATGGCGTGCGACCTCCCCCAGCTGGCCGAGGCCGACCTCAACCCCGTACTCGCCCGCCCGGACGCCGTCCTCCCCCTGGACGTCCGCATCCGCCTGCTCCCGCACACCGCGCAGAGCCCGTACCTGCGCCGCCTGCGCACACGCTGACCGACTCCGTGCCCAACGCAACAAGCCCCACCGCGTCCAGGAGGCTGTGATGACCCGAGCACCGACCCCGTTCCCCGGCCGGGTGGTCGTCGGATTCGACGGTTCCGACCACGCCGTACGGGCCCTCGACCGCGCCGCCGACGAGGCCGCGCGCCGCGGCACTTCGCTGGAGATCGTCTGCGGCTGGCCCTGGGGCAAGCATCCGCTGCCCGACTTCGGCGTCACCGACGACACCGGCAAACTGCTCTACAGCAGCGCCCGCCGGCTGATGGACGCGGCCACCGAACGCGTCCGGGCCCGCGCTGCGCAGGTTGCCGTCAGCGAGTCGCTGACCACGGAATCGGCGGCGCGCGCCCTGCTGCGCTGCGGGCGCGACGCCGCGCTCACCGTGGTCGGCACCCGCGGCCACGGCGGCTTCGCCGGGCTGCTGCTGGGCTCGGTGAGCCTGCGCGTGGCGGCCCACTGCACCACACCCCTGATGGTCGTACGCGGCGACGGCGCCGAACGACACCACCGGGTCCTCGTCGGCGTCGAATCGGAAGCGGACGACGACGCCCTCCACTTCGCCTTCCAGGAAGCCCGGCGGTGCGCTGCCGAGCTGCGCGTACTGCACGCCTGGCAGTACCCGGCGGCCCCGCACGGGTCGCACGCCGCGTCGTACCACCTGACCTGGGACGAACTGGAGCAGCTGCGCAAGGGAGCCGAAGCGGTTGCGCAGTACGCCGTCGCGCCGCTGCGCGAGATCTACCCGGACGTCGCAGTCCACACCGACACGGTCTGTCAGCAGCCCGGCAAGGCCCTCGTGGAGGCCGGCCGGAACGCCGATGTGACCGTGCTGGCCGCCCACCGACGCCCGCGCCGGGTGGGCCTGCAACTGGGGCCGGTCACCCACGCGATGCTCCACCACGCGCACTGCCCGGTCGTCCTCGTGCCGGTGGACTGAGCAGCGGGACCACCTCCGAGAGAAACTCGAAGCCGGAAGGAAGACCGAAGATGAAGCACCGGCTGATCGACCAGGTCATGAACCGCGAGGTCGTCAAGACGCTCCCCGAGGCGCCGTTCAAGGAGGTCGCCGACCTGCTGGCACGGCACGACATCAGCGGGGTGCCCGTCGTGGACCCGGACGACAAGGTACTGGGCGTCGTCTCGGAGACCGACCTGATATACCGGCAGGCCGGTCAGGAGGACGCACCGCACCGGCGGTACGTACCGGTGCCGCGCTCCAAGCGCGCCCGCACCGCGCGGGCCAAGGCACGTGCGCGAACGGCCCGTGCCCTGATGTCCTCCCCCGCCGTCACGGTCGGTCCCCGCCAGACCGTCACCGAGGCCGCCCGCACCATGGCCGCCCACCACGTCGAACGCCTCCCGGTCATTGACGAAGAGGGACGGCTCATGGGCATCGTCACCCGCAGCGACCTGCTCTCCGTCTTCCGCCGCCCCGACGAGGAGATCCGCGACGAGATCATCGAAGACGTCCTCGTCCGCACCCTGTGGCTCGCCCCGCACACCATCGGCGTGATCGTCCAGGACGGCGTCGTCACCCTCACCGGAAAGCTCCAGCGGCGCAGCGAAGTCCCCATCGCCGTACGGCTGGCCGGCCGCGTCGACGGTGTCGTCAGCGTCATCGACCGCCTCGGCTACCAGGAAGACGACTCCCACCTGCGCCCCACCGAACAGGCCCTGCACGGCATCACCGAGGAATGGCTGCGGAAGATCTGACCGACCCCGCGGCCCCGGACCTTCGAACGGAGCTGAACGCCCATGACCGGCAAGCGCGTCCTCGTCGCCTACGGAACGCAGAACGGCGGCACCGCGGGCATCGCCGAAGAGATCGCGGCAACACTGGAAAAGGACGGCCTGGCAGCGGAGCCCCGCCCGGCGGCGGACGTCACCGATGTGACCGCCTATGACGCGGTCGTCCTCGGCGGCGGGCTGTACGCCGGCCGCTGGCACCGTGACGCCCGCCGCTTCGCCCGCAGGCTCAAGTCCGCATTGCTGGAACGCCCGGTGTGGTGCTTCAGCAGCGGCCCGCTCGACGCCACCGCCACCCAGAAGGACATCCCGCCGACGCGGGCGGTGCAGCGCGACATGTCCCGCATCAAGGCACGCGGCCACACCACCTTCGGCGGCCGCCTCGACCCGGACCCTCAGGGCCGGCTCGCCCGCTCCATGGCCAAACGGGGCATGGCCCACGACTGGCGCGACTTCGACCAGATCCGCGCCTGGGCCCACACCATCGCCACGGACCTGGACAAACAAGCAGTGATATGAGGACGGACGGGTGAGGACCGGGCCGAACCCGGTCCTCACCCCTGCCCGCCCGTACCGCCGCGCATGTCCCGCGCCGGCCCGGTCAGTCGTGTGGCACGACGACCACCGGGCACCTCACGTGATGGATCGCCGCGTGCGCCACCGGACCCAGGTGCGCACCGATCGCGGACCGCCGGTTCCGGCGCCCGATCACCAGCAGTTCCGCGCCCTCGGTGAGTGCCACCAGGTTCCGGGCGGGCTTACCGGTGCGCAGCAGCTCGGTGATCTCCTGTTCGGGGTACTTCTCCCGCCACAGCCGTAGCGCTCCGGAGACGGCCCGGCGGGCGCGCGCCTCGGACTCCGCGTAGGCGGTCGGTCCGGGTGCCGCCACCGCCGGGTCGGCGGACGAAGGCGGTGGCTTCCAGGTGTGGACGACGCTCAGCGGCGCCCCGCGGCGGGCGGCGGCGTCGAAGGCGAACTCGATCACGGGATCGCATGGACGGCGGGCGTCCAGCCCCAGCGTCACCGCGCGGCAGGACGTCCGCGACGGGGCCTGTCCGTGCCCGCCGGGTCCCTCCTCGGCCTGCGCGCGGTACCCGGCCCTGACGAGGGCGACCGGCCGGACCGCGTGCGCCACGGTGGACATCGCCACCGACCCGACCAGGAAACCGGTCACCCCGCCCAGCCCCCGTGATCCGAGCACCAGCAGTTCCGCCTCCTTCCCCGCCGCGGCCAGGGCGGCCACCGGCGGTTCGGCCACCAGGTCCGCCACGATCCGCAGGTCCGGATACCGCAGGTTCAGGTCGTTCTCGGCGGACCGCAGGATGCGGCGCGCCCAGTGCCTGGGTACGGCCAGCTCCGGCAGTACCGGCTCTTTGAGACCCGCGTCCCGGTCCGGGCAGGTCAGCCCTTCCCAGGCGTGCACGAGTCGCAGCGACAGCCCGCGAAACCGTGCCTCTCGGGCCGCCCAGCCGGCGGCGGCCAGGCTCTCGCGTGAACCGTCCAGTCCGACGGCTATGTGACCGGTCACGGAAACCCACCCCCAAGACGGATGCGCTCAAGTCGGTCTCAGCGTGCCGCCAGGACGCGGTGCCCCGCCTGGGGCCGTCCGGGGCGGTACAAGGCCCGTACGGTCCCTGGCGCACGCCGCCGACGCTCAGAGCCCGGCGGCACGCGCACCAGGACGATCAGCTCACGCCTACGCCCCGCGGTCCTCGTCCCGGTCCGCTGACGGCAGTGCTGCCCGTGCCGCTTCCAGACGTGCGCCGGGAACACGGAACGGGGAGCAGGAGACGTAGTCGAGTCCCGCGGCGTGGAAGAAGCGGATGGAGTCCGGTTCTCCGCCGTGCTCGCCGCACACACCGATCTTGATGTCGGGGCGGGCGCCCCGCCCCTCGTCCACGGCCGTGCGGATCAGGCGGCCGACACCGTCCTCGTCCAGTTTCTCGAACGGTGAGGCCGGCAGGATGCCCTGGTCGAGGTAGGGGGCGAAGAAGGACGCTTCCGCGTCGTCCCGGGAGAAGCCCCAGGTCGTCTGGGTCAGGTCGTTGGTGCCGAAGGAGAAGAAGTCGGCGTACCGGGCGATCCCCGCCGCGGTCAGCGCCGCCCTCGGCAGTTCGATCATGGTGCCGACCGGGCAGTTCACCGCGCATCCCGCGGCCGTGAAGACATCGGACAGCGCCGTCTCGATCTGCCCGCGCATCACGCGCAGCTCTTCGTGGGTACCCACCAGCGGCACCATGATCTCCGCACGCGGGTCACCGCCGGCCCGTACCCGGGCGACCACGGCCTCACCGACAGCCCGCACCTGCATGGCCGTGAGCCCGGGGACCACCAGCGCCAGACGTACTCCCCTCAGGCCCAGCATGGGATTCTGCTCGCGCATCCGCTCGACGGCCTCCAGCAGCCGCACCTCGCGGGCGTCCGGAACGCGTCCGGCCGCCTTCGCCGAGGCGATGTCCACCGCCAGTTCCGTACGGTCGGGCAGGAACTCGTGCAGGGGCGGGTCCAGCAGCCGGATGGTGACCGGCAGACCGTCCATCGCCGCGAGGATCTCGGTGAAGTCCGCCCGCTGGAGCGGAAGCAGCGCATCGAGCGCGCTCTGCCGTTCACCGCCGGTCCGGGCGAGGATCATGTCCTCGACGAGGTGCCGCCGCTCCCCCAGGAACATGTGCTCGGTGCGGCACAGCCCGATGCCCCGCGCTCCGAACCTCCGGGCCCGTGCGGCGTCCTCGGGAGTGTCGGCATTGGCGCGCACTTCCAGCCGGGCCACGGCGTCCGCCTGTCGCAGCATCCGGTCCACCGCCTCGGCCGGGCCCGCGGTCCGTTCGCCGGTCTCCAGATACCGCATCACGGGTGAGTCGACCAGGGGCAGCGCACCGAGGTGCACCGTGCCGGCGGCTCCGTCGACGGAGACGACCGTGCCCTCCGTCACTTCCTGCCCGTCGCCGGTGGTGAACCGGCGCCGAACGAGGTCGACCCGGATGTGCTCGGCGCCGCACACGCAGACCTTTCCCATGCCGCGGGCGACGACCGCGGCATGGCTGGTCTTGCCGCCCCTGCTGGTGAGCACGGCCTGCGCCGCGATCATTCCGGGCAGGTCGTCCGGGGTCGTCTCCTCCCGTACCAGGACGACCTGCTCACCCGCCGCGGCCCGGCGGACCGCCTCCGCGCTGTCGAACACCACCTGGCCGACCGCGGCGCCGGGCGAGGCCGGGATGCCGCGCGTGAGCGGCCGCGACGCGGCCCGTTCGTCGAAGCGGGGGAACATCAACTGGGTCAGCTGTCCGCCGCCGACCCTGCGCAGGGCATCGGCCCAGGTGATCCGTCCTTCGTCGACGAGTTCCGCGGCGATGCGGAACGCCGCTTGCGCGGTGCGTTTGCCGATACGGGTCTGGAGCATCCACAGGCGCCCGCGCTCGATGGTGAACTCCACGTCACACAGATCGCGGTACTGCTCTTCCAGAAGTGCCATGTGTGCCAGCAGTCGCTCGTAGGAGAGCGAGTCGATGTTCCGCAGTTCCTGGAGCGGCACGGCGTTGCGGATGCCCGCGACGACGTCCTCGCCCTGGGCGTCGGGCAGGTATTCGCCGTAGACACCGGCGCGGCCGGTGGCCGGGTCCCGGGTGAAGGCCACTCCGGTACCGGAGTCGGGGCCCAGATTTCCGTAGACCATGGTCTGGATGTTCACGGCGGTGCCCAGGTCGTCGGGGATGTGCTCACGCCGACGGTAGACACGGGCGCGTTCACCGTTCCAGGAGCGGAAGACGGCGAGCACGGACTGCTCCAGCTGCTCGTCGGGGTCCTGCGGGAAGTCGGCGCCGGTCGCCCTTCGCACGATGGCCTTGAACTCCCTGACCAGTCCCACCAGTTCACGAGTTCCGAGGCCGAGGTCGTCCGTCGTGTCACGCTCCCGCTTGGCGCGGGTCAGAGCCTCTTCGAAAAGCGCCCCGTCGACGCCCATGACCGTGCTGCCGTACATCTGGATCAGCCGCCGGTAGGAGTCCCAGGCGAAGCGCTCCCGGCCGGAACGCTTGGCCAGACCGTGCACCGTCGTGTCGTTCAGCCCCACATCGAGGATCGTGTCCATCATCCCCGGCATGGAGAAGCGGGCTCCCGAGCGTACGGACAGCAGCAGCGGATCGTCCGCCTGGCCCAGACGGCGTCCGGCCCGCTCCTCCAGCCTCCGGAGGTGAGCGACGACCTGCCGGGTCAGTTCCTGCGGCAGCTCACCCGTGGCCAGGAACGCCCGGCACGCCTCCGTGGTGATGGTGAACCCCGGCGGCACGGGCAGCCCCAGGCGTGTCATCTCGGCCAGGTTGGCACCCTTGCCGCCGAGCAGGCCGGCCTCGTCACGGGAGCCTTCGGTGAAGTCGTACACATACGCGACCATGGTGAAGCACTTCCTTCCGAAAGGCTGGCGACGATGTGCCGGGGTGCGTCAACGGGAGGGGGTGAGCAGGCGGAATTCGTGTGTGCCACCGGGCGGGACCGTGACGGCGCGATCGTCGAAGACCACCTTGACGGGGCTTTCGGCGGAGTCCGGTACGGAGACCCGCAGACGGTCGGCCGTGATGCGTACGCCAAGGTCCCAGTGGCCCCGGTAGCGCAGCCGGTAGCCGAAGCTGGAGAGTTCCGGGAGGGGCGCGGGGTCGAACCTCAGCGCCTCGTCACGGGTCTCCAGGCCGGCCAGGCCGCGCTGGACGAGGTCGAGGGTGCCCGCCATGGCGCCGAGGTGGATGCCCTCGGCGGTGGTGCCGCCCTGGATGTCGGCCACGTCACCGCGCAGTGCCTCCAGGCAGTGCTGCCAGGCGTCGCCGCGCCGGGCGCGGGCCAGCACCCAGCCGTGCACCAGCCCGCTGAGGGTCGATCCGTGGCTGGTACGCCGCAGGTAGTAGTCGACCGTCGTCCGCCACGTCTCGTCGTCCATCGAGCAGCCGAGCAGCCGGAACAGCTCCGCCAGTTCGACGGGCGAGAAGAGATAGCCGAGCATCAGCACATCAGCTTGTTTGGACGCCTGGTAGCGGTTGGGGCTGTCGCCCTCGCTCTCCAGGATGCGATCCAGCCGCCGGATGTCGCCGTAGCGCTTGCGGTAGTCGTCCCAGTCCAGCTCCGCGAGGTTGCCGTAGCCCTCGAACTGGCTGACGACACCCGCGTGGAAGGGGACGCGGAGCCCCCGGGAAACCTCCTCCCAGCGGTCGAGTTCCGCGGCGTCCAGGCCGAGTTGGCCGAAGAGGTCGGCGCGCCGGGGAACGGGCAGCGTGCGGGCCAGCTCCAGGGCGCGGCGCAGCACCCAGGCCGCGGTCACGTTGGTGTACGTGTTGTCGTCCAGGCCGGGGGTGTCGGCGTCCGGGTACGCGTCGTGGTACTCGTCCGGGCCGACGACCCCCTTGATCCGGTACCGGCCCATACCCGGATCGTGAACAGCGGTGTCCGCCCAGAAGCGGGCGATCTGCATCACCATCTCCGCGCCCTTGGTGTGCAGGTACTCGGTGTCACCGCTGGCCTCGCAGTAGCGCCACACGTTGTAGGCCACGGCCGAACCGACGTGGTGCTGGAGGCGGGTGTGGTCGGGCAGCCAGCGCCCGGAGCGCGGGTTGAGGTGCAGGGTCTGGGTCTCCTCCCGCCCGTCGCTGCCGCTCTGCCACGGGTACATGGCCCCGCTGCGGCCCGCGTCCTCGGCGGCCCGGCAGGCCCGCTTGAGCCGCCGGTGGCGGTAGTTCAGCAGACCGCGGGATACCTCCGGGAAGTGCAGGTTCAGGTACGGCAGGACGAACAGCTCGTCCCAGAAGACGTGCCCGCGGTACGCCTCGCCGTGCAGCCCCCGGGCGGGTACGCCCACGTCCAGCTCGGCCGTGTGCGGGGAGAGGGTCTGCAGCAGGTGGAACAGGTGCAGCCGCAGGACGCGGCCGGCCTCGCCGGGCACGTTCAGATCGGCCCGCCGCCACAGCCGGTTCCAGGCCGCGGTGTGCGAGGCGAGGAGTCCGGCGTAATCGGGAGCCCGGGCCACATCGTCGATGGCGGCCAGCGAAGGGTCGCTGATCGCCAGGTCGCGCGAGGTGTGCAGGGCCACGACCTTCTCGACCACGCTCGCCTCCCCGTCCGTGAGGGGAATCCGCAGCCGGTGGGCGGCGCCGCAGGAGCCCAGGACGGTCCGCATCCCGTCGGCCCGGCCCGCCGTGACGCGGGTCCGTGCCGCGCACGCGATGCGGATGTCGGAGGTGGAGGTGCGGCAGCGCAGCCACAGGGTCGCCGGGTCCACGGCTCCGGTGTGCATCCGGGTCAGATGCTGTCCGGCGAGCGCACGGTAGCGTTCGACGCCCGCGTTGCGGACGTCACCGTCGAGCGCCGACTCCACCTCCAGCTCCCCCGACCAGCCGTCAGGCGTGAACTCCGTGCGCAGGACCGCCAGATGCGGGTCGGCCATGTGGACCAGCCGGTGCTGGACGACCACCAGACTCCGTTGGCCGGACGTATGGACGCGCATGCGCCGGGTGAGTGTCCCGGCCCGCATGTCGAGTATCTGCCGGTACTCCAGCGGATACCCCTCGTCGGGGGTGAACCACCGTGCGGCGGAACCGCCTTCTCCGGGAAGGCGGAAGCGCAGCGGCAACCAGTTGGGCAGGTTGACCAGGTCCTCGTTCTCCACCTGCCGCCCGGCCACTTCCGACAGCAGCCGGTTGTAGCAGCCGGCGGCATATGTACCGGGGTAATGGTGCTCTCCGGCCGCTGCCTCGGGTGCGGCTCCGCGGGCGGCGAAATACCCGTTGCCGAGCGTGCACAGGGATTCCCGCAGACGTTCCTGCGAGGGGTCGTAGCCTTCGTACTGCCAGATCCACTCACCCGTCGGCTCGGCCGGTCCGGAGGACGTCCCGAAGGACACGGGCGGCGCGGACGGTGTGGCTTGTCGACGTACGGTCATCCCGCTTCCTCTCGGTCCGGCCGTCCGAGCACGGCTCACAGCCGGGCGGCAACGTGCTCGGTCAAGTCCAGGAGCCGGTTCGCGTAGCCCCACTCGTTGTCGTACCAGCCGAATGCCTTCACCAGGTCGCCGTGCGCCTGGGTGAGCCCCGCGTCCACGACACAGGAAGCCGGGTCGCCGACGACGTCCCGGGAGACGAACGGCGCGTGGCTCACCCGCAGCACCGAGCCGAGCGGCCCGGCGGCGGCCCGCTCGAAAGCCCCGTTGATCTCCTCCGCGGTGGTCTCCTGCCCCAGCAGGACGGTCAGGTCCGTCAGCGACCCGTCTTCCACCGGCACCCGCACCGCCAGCCCGTCCAGGGCCCCTTCCAGCTCCGGCAGCACGACTCCGACGGAACGCGCGGCACCCGTGGTGGTGGGGATGATGCTCACGGCAGCCGACCGGGCCCGCCGCAGATCCTTGTGCGGGCCGTCGAGCAGAGCCTGATCGTTGGTGTATCCATGGATCGTGGTCATCATCCCCTTGCGAACGCCGAAGGCATCGTGGAGGACCTTGACCATCGGTACGACGCAGTTGGTCGTGCACGACGCGCAGGAGACCACGTGGTGCCGGTCCGGCTCGTACTCGTCTTCGTTGACGCCCATCACCACAGTCGCGTCCGCGTTCCTGCCCGGGGCCGACAGCAGCACCTTGACCGCGCCGCTCTTCAGATGCAGCGCGGCGGCGTCCCGGTCGCGGAAACGCCCCGTCGCTTCGATGATGACGTCCGCGCCCGTCTCCCGCCAGTCCAGGCCGGCCGGATCCCGCTGCGAGGACACGGCTATCCGCCGCCCGGCGACGAGCAGCGCGCCTTCCTCGGACCCGACCGGCCGACCGAGCCTGCCGTACGTCGAGTCGTACTCCAGCAGATGGGCCAGGGTCGCCGCCGGCGCGATGTCGTTGACCGCCACCACCTCCACCGGTGTCCCCCTCCCCTCCGCCCGCTCCAGAACGCAACGGAGGTAGTTCCGTCCGATCCGCCCGAACCCATTGACCGCTACCCGTACCACCATGCCGTGCCGCCTTCGTCGTGGCTTTTTCACAGACACGTACACGCGCCGCCGGCTCCCGCGGGGACCGTTCGCGGCACGCGGACCACCTTCCCGGGTGGCGGCCCGTCGGGGAGGGGGCCGAACGGCCCTCGTGCCGACGGGCCGGGCGAACAGCACGACACCCGCTGCCCGCGGCCGCCTCGCCCGCTGACAGAACGGCAGCCATTGGGGACCATGAGGACAGTCCGGTACCTCAAGGAGGAACCATGCCGGAAGACGGGGGAACCCGCAGTGCACCGCTGGCCGTCTCCCTCGCGCTGATCGGCGCGTCAGCGACCGTGATCGCCGCGCTGATCACCACCTGCGGGCATGGCTCCGGCCCCGGCGACCGCGCGACGTCCGCCCCGGACCCGCCGACGACGGGGGCGTCCTCGTCCGCCCCCGCCCCGGCAGGTTGGCAGAAGACCTTTTCCGGCTCCGTGCTGATCCCATCGAACAGACGCGGCATCGACATCGATGCCGACACGCCCCGTACCGTGCCGCTCTTCACCCAGGAAGACATCTACGCCGCCGACACGCTCCAGCCGGACGGCAGCGTGAAATTCTTCGACGGCGCCGGAATAGCCGCCCTGCCGGAAGATGTCCCGCCCGGCCCCGCCACATGCCTGCGACAGCTCGACAGCGACGGGCGCACACAGGCCTCGGTGCGGCTGAACGGTCGCTTTTGCGCACGCAGCCCGAACGGAGCCGTTCTGGCGGCGACCATCCGCGATGTCTCCCTCGTCCGAGGCGGGGCCTCGGTCGAAATGACCCTGTGGAGACAACGGTGACCCGGCCTTCGGCTCGGCGAAGCGGTCACAGCAGCCGGGGCCGACGGCCGGACCGTGCGCGTTCCCAGTTCGTCGTTCCCGTGTCCATGGGCCAGGCTTCCAGCCTCCACGGGCATACGGGCCGTCGTCCACAGATCTCTGCACCGGCCCGGCGCCCGACCGTACGTCACGGCCCCGCACCAGTTCGTCCAGGCCCCGGGCGACGTCATCCCCAGGGGACGCCGTCGCCCCCTCTGAGGACCAGCGTGGCGGCCGGCATGGTCATCCCCGACGCGGCCGCCCCCACCATCGGCATGTTTCGCTACGGCCCGGTGATGTCGGCCGGCCATGACCGGAGGACCGTCCGCCCGCGTCACCCGGATGGCTGCCGGTCCTCAGCCGAGGGCGTGGTACAGCGCGTCGCACGCCTGCTCGCAGCGACGGCAGGCTTCGGCGCAGACACGGCAGTGCTCGTGCACGCCGGCGTGCCGTTCGCACTCGTCGGCGCATGCCCGGCAAGCCGTGGCGCACGCCTTCAGCTGGGCCCGGACCAGGTCGGCGTCACGGCCGGTGTGGCGGGACAGCACCCGGCCGGTGGCCGTGCAGAGGTCCGCGCAGTCCAGGTCGGTACGGATGCACCGGGCCAGCTCGGCAACCGTGTCCTCGGACAGGCAGCAGTCCGCGCAGGCCGTACACGCCTGGGCGCAGCTCTGGCACTCCTCGATGCAGCGGACGAGTTTCTCCCGGTCCACGTCACCGAGTTCGCCCGGGAAAGCCAGCAGCATGTCCTTGGCCACCAAGGTCATCGCGTTTCCACCTTTCGTCTTCCCGGCCGCACAGCCGGTCCCGGCTCACGCTCCGTGGCCCGCACGAACGACGATCGGTCATCGGCGTTCCCTCTGCCACTCACGCCACGCAACCGGCCGTACCGCCATCAGAAATGGTCTCGCCTCTCGGCTGACCCGCGCATGCTCAGGAAAACCCCGGCAAGGGAACGATTCGCCGGGCGAGCGTCACCGATGGCCACGTGCCCGGCGCGCTGGATAACCACCCGACGGACCGCTTCGCGTACCGCTTTCACTTTTCGACCGGCCGACTCGCCACCTGGCGCACCGCCGGCTCCTCCGTCCGGGCCAGGGATTGCGCACAGACGGCCGGGGAACCCGCTCGGCCGTGAAGCGACGTCGCCGGGAGAAGGGCACACCGATCATCATGATGGCGCTTGCGCGAAGGGCACTCCGGTCGGCCGTCGGACCCGCGCAACCGCCGGCGGCGGACGCCCGGACGTACCCGGCCAGGGGCACCACACCGGTTCTGGGGCGGGCGCTGGTGCGTCTGACCAGGACGACCGACCACAAGGCGATCGGGAACATGTACCTGGTCACGGCCTTCTGCTTCTTCGTTGTGGCCGGGGTGCTCGCAATGCTCATGCGGGCCGAACTGGCGCGTCCCGGGCTGCAGATCGTGGACGCGCACACGTACAACCAGCTGTTCACCATCCACGGCACGATCATGATGCTGCTCTTCGCGACGCCGCTGTTCGCGGGCTTCGCCAACGCGGTCATGCCGTTGCAGATCGGCGCCCCCGACGTGGCCTTCCCCCGGCTCAACGCCCTGTCGTACTGGCTGTACCTCTTCGGCGGCCTGGTCGTGGTCAGCGGATTCCTCGCGCCGGGCGGCGCCGCCGCCTTCGGCTGGTTCGCCTACGCGCCCCTCAACTCCTCCCTGCGCTCCCCGGGAGCGGGCGGCGATCTGTGGACGATGGGACTGGTCATCACCGGTGTGTCCACCACGCTCGGCGCCGTCAACTTCATCACCACCATCCTGTGCCTGCGCGCCCCCGGCATGACCATGTTCCGGATGCCGATCTTCACCTGGAACGTGCTGTTCACCTCGATCCTGGTGCTCCCGGCGTTCCCGGTGCTCACCGCGGCCCTGCTGGCTCTGGAGGCCGACCGGAAATTCGGGGCCCACATCTTCGACCCGGGCAACGGCGGGGCGATCCTGTGGCAGCACCTGTTCTGGTTCTTCGGCCATCCCGAGGTCTATATCGTCGCCCTGCCGTTCTTCGGCATCATCACGGAAATCCTGCCGGTCTTCGCGCGCAAACCGGTCTTCGGATATCTGGGCCTGGTCGGCGCCACCATCGCCATCACCATGCTGTCGTCGGTGGTATGGGCCCACCACATGTTCGCCACCGGTGCGGTACTGCTGCCGTTCTTCTCCCTGATGTCCTTCCTGATCGCCGTGCCGACGGGCGTGAAGTTCTTCAACTGGATCGGCATCATGTTCAAAGGGTCGTTGTCCTTCGAGACGCCGATGCTGTGGGCGGTGGGCTTCCTGGTGACGTTCCTGCTCGGCGGTCTCAGCGGAGTGCTGATCGCCTCACCGCCCCTGGACTTCCATCTGACCGACTCCTACTTCATCGTGGCGCACCTGCACTACGTCCTGTTCGGCACCGTCGTGTTCGCGATGTTCGGCGGCTTCTATTTCTGGTGGCCCAAATTCACCGGCAGAATGCTCGGCGAACGCCTCGGGAAAGTGCACTTCTGGACGCTCTTCACCGGCTTCCAGGTCACGTTCCTCGTCCAGCACTGGCTGGGGGAGAGCGGAATGCCCCGGCGATACGCCGACTATCTGGCGGCGGACGGCTTCACCCTGCTCAACACCGTCTCCTCCATCGGTGCCTTCCTGCTCGGCGCCTCCACCCTCCCGTTCCTCTACAACGTCTGGAGGACGGCGAAGTACGCGCCGAAGGTGCGGGTGGACGACCCGTGGGGCTACGGCCGTTCCCTGGAATGGGCCACCTCCTGCCCACCGCCACGGCACAATTTCGTCGCGCTGCCGCGCATCCGCTCGGAATCCCCCGCCTTTGATCTGCACCACCCGGAAAAGGAGTGGCGCACATGAGGACCGAGGCGCTGCTGTTCGCCGGTGTGACGCTCTTCTTCGCCGTCACCGGGGGTGTCTACGGGCGCTACGGCGATGACCCGGCCGGTACCGCCGTCCTGCTGGTGGCCTGCCTGATGGCGGCGCTGGTCTCCTTCTACCTGGCCGTGCAGTACCGCAAGCGCGGGCGGCGTCCGCAGGACCGCGACGACGCCGAAGTGATCGAAACGGCCGGGCCGGTGGCGTTTTTCCCGGCCGCCAGTTCCTGGCCCATCACCGTCGCCGCCGGCTCCACCGGGGTGGGGCTCGGCGTGGTCTTCGGCCTGTGGCTGGCTCTGCTCGGCGCAGGACTTCTGGCGCTCGGGGTCTTCGGCCTGGTCTTCCAGTACGCGCGGCATCAGGAGCCGGAGGCGTCACCGCCGGACCGCTCGCACGGCTGAGATTCGCCTCCCGCCGGCCGGGGCCGCGGGACCGGGGAGCCGGTGAACCAGTGACGGAGCCTGCCGCGTGCCCGCCGCACGGCTGTCCCGTCGTCCGGCGCGTCATCCGGCTCCCGCGGAACCGCCGGCAGGCTGCCGTGGAGCGCCGCGTACCGCTGCTCCTCGTCGGCCGGCCGGTGCGTCTCCTCGTACCCGCCCGAAATCGTCTGGCGCACCTGCCCGGTCTCCGTCCCTTCGGCCAGCCGCTCGTGTTCAGCTTCCCGCAGGGCCAGGCACACCCCTTTGGCCACCCGGAACGCCACCACCGGCAGCACCACCAGCGCCACCCGCAGGACCCACGTCAGCGCGTTGAGGGAGATCCCGAAGGTGTGGGCCACCACATCGTTGCCTCCGGCCAGCAGCAGCACGCCATACCCGGTGACGGCCGCGACGCCCAACCCGGTACGCACCGGCCGGTCACGTGGCCGGTCGCACAGGTGGTGCTCCCGGCGGTCGCCGGTCACCCACGCCTCGACGAACGGATAGGCGTACAGCACGGCGAACAGGGCCAGCGGCAGCACCACCGCCGGCAGCAGCACGTTCCACATCACGGTGTGCCCCGCCAGCGTGGTCTCCCACGGCGGCACCAGCCGCAGCGCGCCCTCCAGGAAGCCGACGTACCAGTCGGGCTGGGCACCGGTCGACGCCTGGTCGGGCCGGTAAGGCCCGTACACCCACACCGGGTTGACCTGGGCCAGACCACCCAGCGCGGCCAGCAGGCCGAAGACCACGCAGAACAGGCCCCCGGACGTCGCGGCGAAGTGCGGGAAGAGCGGCTTGCCGACCACATTGCTGTTGGTGCGGCCCCGGGCCGACCACTGCGTGTGCTTGAGGCGGAGGACCAACAGCAGATGGAGGGTGACCAGGGCCAGGATCAGGCCGGGCAACAGCAGGACATGCAGCGCGTACAGCCGTGCAACGATGTCCTCGCCGGGGAATTCGGCGCCGAACGCGAACATGCTGAGGTACGTGCCCGCCACCGGGACCGACAGCATGATGCCCTGCGCGATACGCAGCCCTGTCCCCGACAGCAGGTCATCGGGCAGCGAATAGCCGGCGAACCCTTCGGCCAGCGCCAGCAGGAACAGCGTCACCCCGACCATCCAGTTCACTTCCCGCGGCTTGCGGAAGGCCCCGGTGAAGAAGACCCGCAGCAGATGCACGCCGATCGCCGCGACAAAGACGATCGCGGCCCAGTGATGCATCTGGCGGATCAGCAACCCGCCCCGTACGTCGAAGCTGATGCGGAGCGTGGAGCTGAACGCATGCGACATGCGCACGCCGGACAGCGGCTGGTACGAGCCGTCGTACGTGACCTCCCGCATTTCCGGCTTGAAGAAGAGCGTCAGGTACACACCCGTCAGCACCAGGACCAGCAGGCTGTACAGTGCCAGCTCGCCCAGCAGGAACGACCAGTGGCCCGGAAACGCCTTGCGCAGCAGCCCGCCTCCTTCGGCCACCGGCAGCCGGGCGTCCAGGGCGCCGACGGACCGCCCGGCCACGCGCCGAGCACCGCGCTCGGCGGCGCCCACCTTCAGCCGGGAGCGCCGGAAAAAGATCATCACCTGCTCCTCACGACGTCCGCACACAGCGCTGCACGCCCGGGTACCCCCACGGCCCGGTACAAAAATCCGGGACATGTCACCCGGCCCGCCGCACCCGCGCACCAGGCCGGCCCATCCCGCATGGCATGGGTGGAACACGCGCGGAAGAATCGGATACCGGAAAACGAACCACCGGCAAGAGACCCCGCCTCACGAATGACGGACGCGCGGATGCGCACAGGAGAAGGCGCGATGACGGCGAAGAGCGGCGAAAAGGCACAGAAGACGGGCGACTTCTACTGCACCAGGTGCCACGAGAAAGTGCACGTGCGGCAGGGTGAAAAAATCCCGCCGTGTCCCAACGGACACAAAGAGTTCGGAGCCCGGCGCAACGAGCCGGGAAACGCGTCCTGAGGCCGTCGCGGATTCAGGTGGAGAGCGCCGCCCCGCGCATGACCCAGTAGGTGGCGGGTACCCGGCCACCGCCTGATCCACAGGCGAAGCTTCACACATGCCCCCCGCCCCACCCCACCGATCCGCCCCCACCACCGACGGAAAGGAGCTCACAATGCCCACCCCTGACCCGCACTCGCTGCCCTTGGCTGATTACGACCATCTGTCCGTGGGAGAAATCGAATCCCGCGTCCGCTCGCTGACCTCCGAGGAACTGGAAGCGGTACTACGCCACGAGCGGTCCCATGCCAATCGCCCAGCAGTGCTGGCGGCGCTCACCGCACGACGCGACCAGCTCGCGGCCGGGGCTGAGCCCACCCAGGGAGACCCCGACGCCGTACGGCCGCAGGAGCGCCCCGGCCAACAGGGCGGTTCCCCGGTCTCGCCTTCGACCGCCGCGCCTCCCATCCACCCTGCGCCCCACGGCACCCCCGACCAGCCGGCGAGGCCGAAGGGCAATCGTCCTTGAAGGGTGCTTGCCGACCGAGCCCGCGGCCGGGTGATCTGGCCCGCTCGCGTCCCAGTCCGGCAGGGTGTCATCGCGGTTGCCGGCGGTGCCGCGAGTGGGGCGCCGCGCCCGTCGGTGTACTGGTCCGGTGCCCCATGGCGCCGGCCGGGTGCGGGCGTCCGGTCCCGACTTCACACCCGGCGTCCCGCACAAAAAGGCGTCTGACCTGGGGTTTTGTCCGTCGGACGCCTTCCGCTCGCCCCACCAGCACGGCGAGCGCATTCGACCGGGCCCACACCCGAGTGCCCACGTCGTTCCGTAGGCCGCAGCGTCCACGGAGTTGCCCGCCCTGTTGCGGAACAGCCGCCCGTCCGACGTCACGCCGAAGCGTTCGATGTGCGCTTTGAGCATGCGTACGAACTGCGGTGGGATGCCGGTGAAATGGGCACCGGCCGGATCGCGGTGGCCGCGCGCCGCTTGAGCGAGTGCACCTCGTGCACCGCGCCGTCGCCTGTCCATTCCTTTTCCGAGGTTACGACACCTCCCCGTCCACCTTGCGGCACAGGGCATCCAGCGCCCCGCGCAATGCATCGGCTGCCGCCAGAGCGTTGACGGGTGGCGCTTCATCCAGTCCGGCGTCCGGTCCCATCGCTGGTCGAGGAGCGACAGAAGCATGAGGAAAGCGACCACGGGGACTCACAGGGGCGTGGACGGACGAATCGGCGTCTACTTCTGGGCTTGCTCACCGAGCAGGCCGACCACGTAGAGAAAGCCATAGGCGAAGAAGACGAAGAAGAACACCCGCAATGCGACGCCCTTCACCTTCCACCGCTCTCTCGCCCTGTCCGTGTCGTATCGCTCGCTGCTCAAAGCGGGCTTCCTTCCTGGCGGTCCGGGAGGTCCTGGGGGTCCGGGAGGTCCCTGAGGGTCCGGGAAGTCCTGGACGTCTTTGGGAAAATCGATGTCAGCGCCCCAGACTCGCGAGGACCGCCCTTGCCGCGTTCTCGCCCGAAGTAGCCGCGTCGGCGAGCGAAGGCATGTCGAGCTGGTAGTCGCCGGCCAGGTGGATCGGTCCCAGGGGGTTCCGCAGCGTTGGCAGCGACTCGCGCCTACCGGGAGCCCAGAAAGGCACAACACGGTGGTGCCGCCGCACCACTCCCTCCCCGAGCTTCCCTTCGAGCTGAGGGTAGATCGACAGGAGATCCTTGGCGAACCGGGCCACGATCTCTTCGTCGGAGAGCTCGAACAAGTCGTCGGCGACGGCACCGCCGGCGAAACACGCCAGCGCACCGCCAGGCTTCCGTGAGGCGCCCTTCCGAATGGCGGCGGCGTGGTTGAACATCGCCTGAAAGGAAAGCTGCGGTGTGGACACACCGAAGAACTCGTCCCACGGCTGCGGCCCCTCCTCCTCGGTGAAGAAGCCGACGATCACGTACCGGCCGTAGCGAATATCGCCGAACGCGTTGCGGTATTTCTGCGGTAGTCCCGGAAGGATCTGCAACGCGACGTCGCCGGGAACCGCGACGACGGCTCGCTGCGCGCGCATCCGCACCGGGCCGTCCCCGTCGACATAGTTCACGGCGACCCCGTCTCCGTCCGGTTCCACAGAGCGGACGGCCGACCGAAGCCGGAGGCGTTCGCCCAGATCGGCGGCGAGAATATCGGTCAGCGTCTGATTACCCCCTACCGGCAGGGCGAAGTTCGGCACCTTCGCCGGGTCCGCGAGGGCGAGCCCGATCGACGTCACAAGCTGGGTCGCTGCCGTCTCTCCGGGCTCGCATCCCATCCACTGACCCGACCACGATCGGACCATGTCGTGGACCAACTCGGAGCGAACGCCGCGTAGAAGGTCCGAAGCGAGACGCTTGTCGAGCCTGGCCCGTACCCTTTGCGCCACGCCGCTGTCCGACTCCAGGAACGGGACGGCCGAGACGATACGGGCGCCGACCATCGCCATGCCGACCCGGTCCAGGAAGCTCATCCGCGTGCGGAACATGAGCGCGAAGAGGTTGGACGTGTCAACCAGTCCCCCGTTGAGGACCAGCGCCACGCTCTTGCCTGCCAGCGACCCCATCTCGATGCCGTGGTGATGGAGCGCGTCGATCAACGGCCCGGTCCCCTCGGTGAACTGCGTCCCGACGTTGATCCAGTAATCGCCCTTCCGGACCGTCTCGACGCGCCCGCCCGCCCGATCCGCGGCCTCGAACACGACGACGTCGGTCTTGCCGGCGAGCGTCGTGGCTGCCGTAAGCCCCGCCATCCCCGCACCGACGACGGCCACATCGCAGGTCTCCTCGCGTACGGGTTGCGCTGCGCTCGTCACATCCGATTCGGGCTTCGCCTGCGTCATCTTCTCGGCTCCCCACTTTCTCGATCTCGAATCGAGTTTGAGTTTACAGCACGACCGCGGCCCCAGTTCGTTCGAGTGCCCTCCGGGATCCGGCCCGACCACCCGTCAGTTGCTGTCCACGGGAGACACCTGGCTCGGGCCGCGACGGCGTTCAAGACGAACGCGATACCCGGGTGCGCCGTCACAGCCCGGCGCACCTCCCGGACGTCACCGTGACGCCCCGGGAGGCGCCGAACGCCGTCGTGACCGAGCAGGCGAAACAGACGTACTCGGCTCAGACAGGACTGTCCTCACCGGGAAATCCAGCGCCCGCTCGTCTTCCACGAGGTTGTCCGCCTGGAAGGCGACCGTGTCACAGGCCGCCGACGTTGCCGTGCGGGTCTCGCAGTCCGCGGGACTGGCCGTCATGCCGCGCAGCGCGTCACCGTGGCCGTCGGCATGGCCGAGACCCCCGTTGCGGTCGACGGTGAGGCGCTGCGGATGCCTACCCCGGTCGTGTGCACGCTACGTCCAGGGGGCGCTGCGGGTCCTGGTACCGCGTGACCGCCCGGGTGCGGCGGTACCCGTGCCGCCCGCGGCTAACGACGGATCATTGACCTCGCATTCGACCGCTCCGCGGGGACCGGCTCACCTACGCACAACTGAGGCGGCGCGCCACAAGGGTGGCCGGCGGGCGGCGGGCCCGCGGAGTGGAGCGAGGAGACCGGGTGGCCGTGAGGTACCCGGCGGGCACGAATTCGGCCCTCGCCTTCTGGGCCCCTGACGGCCGGCGGCATCGCCGTGGCAGTCAACACCCGGTCCGCTCAGCCGGAAGTGGAGTTCGTCCTCGGCGACACCGGCGCGGAGGTCGACCTGCCGGACGACGCACCGTTGCCGGACGGCGACCCGTACGTCACGACGGATCTGGGACCCACCGACGTGGCGGCGCTCTTCTACACATCCCACCGACGTGGCCGCGCTCTTTTGCACATCGGGAACGACCGGGTGCTGCCCCAAGGGAGTGCCGACCACGCAAGAGGCGTTCGTGACCAACGCCGAGAACCTGATCCGCTGCCTCGGCATACCCGGGAGGCCGGGCCACATTCACGGACTCTGATCTCGGTCCCTCTGTTCCATGTCACGGGCCGCAACGCGCAGTTCATCGTCGCCGCCCACCTCGGCGGCACCTCGGTGATCATGCCAACGCCCGATCTGTCGCGGTTGGTGGCTGCGTTGGCCGAGGAGCGGTTCCCCTTCCTGGTGACCGTCCCCACGGCGTACTTCCTGCTGCTGCGCCATCCGGGCTTCACCGGTGCCGACGTCTCCGGGGTGCGCTGGCTGGCGTACGGCGGGGCCACGGTCGCGCCGTCACTCGTGCGCGCGGTGAAGGAGACGTACCCGCGGTCCACAGTGATCAACGGCTACGGCATGACCGAGACGGCGTCGCTGTTCAGCGTCCTGCCGGACCGGATGCCGCCAAGCACGCGGACTACGGATAGACGTCGCAGATGTAATCGCGCACTGCCGAGACGGCTCGCCGATTCCAAGGTTCCGCAGTACGCCACGGTCGTCACCGAGGCGCGAGGCGCTGCCGCGTGACGCCGGAGGCAAACTGCTCAAGAACTGGTTACGACCAGGTGCGGTGGGACGGCCCGCTGCGTCAGCCGGCCGCGCGCGGCCGGAGGACAGCCGCGCGGTGGTGACAGGGCGCGTCGGACCGGCTCGGTGCGTCGGCCGATTCACCGTTTCTCTTCGGAGGCATACGTCTCCAGGTACGCGGTGACGAGGCGGCGCACCTCGTCGATCGTGGCGTCGTCACCGGTCGGCGAGCGCCGGAAAGCGGTGTCGAACAGCCGGGTGCCCACCTCGAAGGCGAGAAGCAGGGCGAGCAGCGGTGTGTCGGCGGGTACCAAGCGCTGCTCGACGAGGTGGCGCCAGAGCCGTTCCGCCTGCGCCTCGTCGAAGGCGCGCACCAGTTCGTCGAGTGTGGCGTGACGGCCCGCGAACCAGAGTTCCGTGCAGCTCCGGTGGCGGCGGAGGTAGCCGAGAAGCAGGTCGACCATGACGTCGACGGCCTCGCGCAGGGTCTGCGCCCCGGGTTCGGCCAAGGTGTCGCCGATGAGCCTGTCCAGCTCGTTCAGGTGCCGTTGCAGCAGCTCGGCATCGACCTGGTACCGGTCGGCGAAGTAGTGGTACATGGAGGCGATCGGGATACCGGCGCGCTCACCGGTCGCCTTCAGAGTGGCGGCCTCGTAACCCCGCTCGGCAAGCACGGCCTCAGCGGCATCGAGGATGGCTTTCCTGCGCTCCACCCCGCGGCGCTGCGTTGCCGACCGAGCCGGGGTCCGAGTTGTCGCACTTTTATCGAACACGATTCGAGATCGTATCAGCCGCGATGCCACACCTCCCGTTCGTTCGTATCGACAGGTCCCGTTCGGCACGTATCAACAGGCCCCGAATGCGTCATGAACACGAACACGACGTCATCGGTTCGACGGGTGGCGCGGCCGCTGTCCCGGAACATCTCGGCAGCGCAGACCGCCGGCCGTCAATGACCTGCGCCAACCCGTCGAGGAGAAACCATGGCCGAGCGATTCGCGGGACAGACCGCGATCATCACGGGCGACGGCCGCGGAATCGGGCTCGCAACCGCCTAGCGTCCGATCACCGAGGGCGCGAAGGCGATGATCATCGGACGCCAGCCCGACGCCCTGGCCGCTGCCGTCGCCGCGCTCGGCGCCGCGGACACGCACTCGGCAACAACACCGGCATCAACCCGTGTACGGGCCGCGATGGAACTTGAACTCGGCTCGCCCGCAATGTGGTCGAGGTCAGCGTCCTCTCCGCGCTGTCGCCGCTGTCATGGGTTCAGAAGATCAACACAGCGTGGATGCGCCGACACGGCGGCGCGATCGTCAAACGTGACGTCCCCCGGAGGTATCCGGCCGGAGACCGGCATCGCGATGTACGGGGCCGGCAAGGCGATACTGATGCGCCTCACCAATGCGCTGGCCATCGAACTCAGCCCTCGATGACCGGCCCCGCAGGCACGTTCCGTCCGGGACAGGACCGACTCGCGCGCCCGCGCCCACGTCGTTCCGTAAGCCGCAACCACCACGTCTTTCCCGAATCTTCCCCACCCCGACCGGCCGCCGCGCCCCTGGGGACGTGTGGACGTACGGGACCTCACCCTCCGCCGAGATCCCGTTGAGCCGGACCATGCTGCTGATGCCCACCGAGCTGGTCCGGGCCGCCGGGGGCCACGGCGGCCCGGACCAGGCCGGGGACTTCCTCATGGTCAACGGCGTCACCACCCTGGCCGCATGCCCTCGTGTTACGAGCGTCCTTGGCCGACCATGAGCAGCTTCGGGTGGGTAGTCGCTGGAGCCGGGATTCCGTCCTTCGCCCGCCGTCCTTCGCGTCCGCCGTTTTTCGGAAACCGGTCTGCTGTGCCGACCACCTGTCGATTCACCGAGACGAGCCGCCGTGCCGCCGTCGACGAGGCGCTCGATGTGGGACGGAGAGCCGTTAGCAAAAAGCCCGTTCGGCCGCCTCCCGGATCGTGTCTGCCAGCATGTCGGGGGCTGTGAGGTGAGCCGCGTGTCCTTGCCCGGCGAGTGTGACGACCCGCGCGTTCGGCAGGGCGTCCGCCAGGTCGGCCACTCGCTCCCTCAGGTGGAGGGGGCTTCGCTCGCCCTCCACCAGGGTGGTCGGTACGCCGAGCCGCCGGAAGCGGTCGACGCCGACCCCGAGCGCGTCGATCGCGTCGGTGTCGGCCAGCGCCCCGGTCGCCTGCGCAGTGAACACAGCAAGCGCCTTCGGGTTCGCGATGAGCGTTTCCACCAGCTCCGCGGGTTCTTGGGAGATGTCACGCAGGTGAATCCGCATGGCCTCACGAGGGTTCCCAGCGGCGAGGGCCTCGCGAGCGCGCCGGGCCGCCGTTCCCCCGACCAGTGACCGGGTGGGCACCGGCGGGTCGTAAAGGACCAAGCCCGCCAGCCTCTCAGGCGATTGCACCGCGGCTTCCAACGCGGCGACCGCACCCGAGGAATGCCCGACCAGCAGCACGGGGCGGCCGAGGAGCCGGGCGATCGTCAGCACGTCCGCCGCCTCGACGGCCATGGAATACCCGGGCGGGACACTCGCTCCGGGCACGTAGACGCGACGGGCGATTCTGACCACCCGGAAGTCGCCGGCCAGAGACCGTATGACGCCGTCCCAGCATCCGGCGCTTCCACCGCCCCAGTGGACGAGGAGCAGCGGCGGCCCTGCGCCGTCGTCGAGAGCGGTCACCATCGCGCCGTCCGCGGACGCTGCCGCAAGCTCTGCCATGCGCCCAGTCTGCGCCGCCCGGCCGACAGCCCACCAGCAGCCCGTCGACGGGCGCGCGCAGAGGGGCGGACCCGCGCCTCACCAGAAGCTGCCGTCGCCACCAAAGCGTCAGCGATCGGAGCGGGGCGGCATCGCGCTTCCGACGTCCCGCCATGCACTGCGAGGACACCAGCGCTTCCCGCGGTTGGCCTGTTGGTCGGCCGGTTCGGCGATGTTCGCCTTGATGTTCCGGCGGCGCAGGTAGGCACGGTCGGCACAGTTCCTGCCCGGCCCGCCACGCCGAGCCGGATGCCGAGAGTGCGTACTGCCCCCGGACTCCACCAGGCGCGGCGAGACATCCTCTCCCGTGACCTTGAGGGCGGCGGCCGCCGACGCCGGTAGACGCCGCTCCCTCACCACCGATCCCGTCCGCACCCGGGAAAACGCCTCGGACGGCTACCACCGCGCACTCGCCGCGCACCCGGAGGCGGCCCCGCCGCACGCCGGTGGACCCGGCCGTCGCGGAAGCGGTGCAGCGGCAGACCGCCGCGATGCGCACGCTCAGCGTCCGTGTCGTTCCTGAGTGCCTGGCGGAATGGGGCGTAGAGCGAGCAGGGCGATGTCGTCGGTGCTACCGGCGCCGAGGCTGAGGATCAGTTCGTCGCAGAAGACGTCGAGGGGTGCCTGGGCGAGGGCGGCGGTGTGCCGGCGCAGGCGGTCCAAGGCGTCGCTGAGGGATTCTCCCGGGCGTTCGATCAGGCCGTCGGTGAACATGAGCAGGGTGGAGTGGGCCGGCAGCAGGTCGCGGGCGGTGGTTCTGGGAAGGGTGCTGTCCATGCCGATGAGGAGACCGGAGGCGGAGTCCAGGTAGTCGGTATCGCCGTTGGGACAGGTCAGCAGCAGGGGGAGGTGTCCGGCGGATGAGTGGTGCACTTCCCGTGGGTCGTTGTTGTGGGGACCTTTGACGACGGCGTAGGCGCAGGTCGCGGTGGAGTGTGGGTACAGGGTGAGGGTCGCGAGGTCGAGGCGGCGCAATACCTCCGACGGCCGGTCCTGGCAGTCGACGGCGATGCCGCGGAGCATGTTGCGCAGTTGGCTCATCGTTACGGCGGCGTTCAGATCATGTCCGGACACGTCTCCGATGACCAATGCCGTGTCGCCGTCGGGCAGAGTGAAGGCGTCGAACCAGTCGCCGCCGACCTGGGCGGTGGTACTGGACGGGGCGTAGCGGGCGGTGATCTCCATGGACTGGATGTGCGGGAGGCGGGGCAGCAGGGAGCGCTGAAGGCGCTCGGCCGTGGTACGGGTGTGCTGGTGCAGACGGGAGTTGTCGACGCTCAGCGAGATGCTCTGTACGAGGTCGGCGACGAGGAGCGCGTCCTGTTCGGTGAAGGGGGCGTCGTGGCGGGTACGTACGACGATGAGGGCGCCCAGCACCTCACGTCGGGCCCGCAGTGGAGCCATGATCGTGCTGCCGGCGCCCAGTTGCTCGAACAGCCTCAGCTGCCGGGCGTCCAGGGCGCTTTCCGCCTGGTCCGGTGAGGGGATGTCGGTGATCAGCAGGGGGCCCGCGCCGTTCAGTACCCGGGCCAGCGGTCCTCGCGCGTTCTCGGACACCGGGGGCAGCCTGCCGAGGTCCACCCCGACACTCAGCGCCCGGGGCTCGCGGTGGACGACGCAGACCCGTTCGGCGTCCCCGTGCTCGTCGAGCAGGTCGACCACGCACCAGGCGGCCATCTGCTGGGTGAGGACGTGGCACACTCGGCGCAGTCCCTCGCGCAAGTCGAGTGTGCTCGACAGCGCGGTGGTGGTGTCGGCCAGCAGGCTCAACCGCTCCCAAGCCCGTGTCGCCTTCTCATCGCCGGCCCGCGGCGCTGCTGCCGCGCCGGCATGCAGCCGGACCGAGGGTCCGTGATCGGGACGTGATACCGGCCGGTCCTCCCCGGCGGCCGTCGCTGTGGGCTTGAACTGGCCGACCCGTACGGCGCGGCCGTCCACCGCCTCCTGACTCTGGACGTGCAGACGCACATGGACCAGGCTGCCGTCGCGGTGCAACGCCGGCAGCGGGATGGACCGGCCCATGATGCGGGACCGGCCGGTCAGCCGGAGCGCGGTGAACCCAGCCCGATGACGCTCGCGCAGATGTTCGGGAATCAGTACGGTCAACGGTCGGCCGATGAGCTCGTCGGCCTGCCATCCCAGCAGGTCGGCCAGAGCGGCGTTGGCCGCGATGATCCAGCCGTCCTCGTCGGCCGCGACAGTCGGAACACTGCTGTCCTCCACATCGCCGGCGTCCCACGGCGCCAGCTCGACAAAGGTCGTGTCCGGCACGCCGGGCAGCAGCGTCCACGCGGTGGGCGGACCTCCGGAGAGTTGAGTGACCAGCTGGTCGAGCATCCACCGGTCGTGGCTCCGCACGTGCGGCGGAGCCGGCAGGGTGAGCAGGGACTCCAGCTGCGCCGCCACGTCGCCTTGTTCGAACACGTGCCGCAACGTGTCCACGGCGGGCGCGGCGTCCAGCGGGAACGCGATGTCCAAGGTCACCGTGGCGCCGCTGGTGACCGTCTCCGCCAGCGCGGATGTCATGCACGCGTTGATCACATTGGCCACGTCGTTGGCGATGAGCAGTTCGGCGCCCGACACTCCGGCGCGCTCCTCGACGCGTGGGGTCAGCATCAGTTCGCGCAGCAGCTCGTCACCGTGCTGTTGCGCCGCACGGAACACGATGTACGGCATGTCGATCAGTGTCACGGTCGCGGTTCGCCCGTACATGGGCATGGATCCCCACCCGGACGTCGGCGGCACCGGGGCCTTCGGCCATAGCTCGAACCAGACCGTCTTGCGCCCCTCCCCCACGTGGGCTCCATGACTGGAAGCCAGCCCAGCGACCACGGCAAGGCCCCTTCCGGCACCGGCATACGGCCTGGACTCCCGCGGCACGAGCGGGCGGTCCGGTCGGCCGTCGCCGACCCGCACGCGCACATGTCCCCCGTGCGACCAGATCCGCACCTCCACCTCGGTACGCGCGTGCAGCACCGCGTTGGTCACCAGCTCACTGGTCAGCAGCTCGGCGGTGTCCACCACCTCCGGCGCAACACCCCGCAACGCCGACCGCACGAACCGCCGGGCCAGCGGCGCACTGCGCGCCTCCGGAGGGAAAAGCCGAAAGAGGACTCCGGGTGGACTGGAGCTATCCATAGCACCATCAATCCCTCTAGGGAGCGAAAATCTAACGGGTCCGTGCGGTGTGATCCACCGGGTCCGGGGGCCCGGGGACGTCTCCCACCTTGAGGTCGTCTTTGATGGTTCTTGCCGGCGGGTTGGGTCATGCTGCCCGGATCCGGGCAGGCGTCGGACATGGTGTGGCGGCATGAGCTGACCGATGTGCGGTGGTGGGCGATCGAGTCGCGGTTGGCGGTTGAGGGCCGGTCGGGCGGGCAGGGGCGGAGCATCGCACGGTGGCAAATGGTGTGCCGTACCCGGGCCTGTACGGGGGGTGCCGTACCGGGCCTGCCCGAACGGTACGGGCCTTGGCAAACCGTCTACGAGCGGTATCGGCGCTGGTCAGCGGACGGCGCCTGGCAGCGCATCCTGTGAGGTGGTCAGGTGCTGCCGGACAGGCGCCACCACTTCGCCCTCGCCCGGGACGTGCGTACCCAGCCCCGCCTCCACCGGTAAGCGGCGCTACGCCTCCCTGGCCGGTCGGTGAGCCGTCTCCGCGTAACCGCGGTCGTTCTTCTCCACCACGCTCCGGGAGTACCGGGTCTGGTCGAGTGTTCGGCGGCAGGGCGGCCGCGGTACGGCTTGACGCTGACGCAGCGGCAACTTGGACGATGACGCCGTACGGCAGGCACGGCCACCCCACCGGAGGTATTCGTCATGTTGCGCGGCAAGGGCATCCACTACGACACCGGCACCTTTCCCAACGGCGACACGTCGCGCCCCGTCTTCGACGTTCGGGACGTCCAACGGGACATGCGTGTCATCGCGGAAGACCTGCACTGCACCGCGGTCCGTATCACCGGGGGCGATCCGGACCGTATCGAGACCACTGCGCGGTACGCGGCGGAGGCGGGGCTGGAGGTCTGGTTCTCGCCGTTTCCCTGCGAGCTGTCGAACGCCGAGATGCTGCCGCTGTTCACCGACTGCGCCGAACGGGCGGAGCGACTGCGACGTGACGGCACCGAGGTCGTCCTCGTCACCGGCTGCGAAATCAGCGTGTTCGCCCGCGGCTACCTGCCCGGTGACACCCTGAACGAGCGCATTCCGGTCCTGGCGGGACCCGGCCGCGAAGCCGCGCTCCAGGGCGTCCCCGACAAGGTCAACGCCTTCCTGGGGGAGGTCGTGGATGCCGTGCGGCCCCTCTTCGGCGGCCGCGTGAGCTACGCCTCCTGCCCTCTGGACGGCGTGGACTGGGCCCCGTTCGACATCGTCGGCCTGGACGCCTTCCGTAGTCTGCGCAACGCGGCGACCTACCGCACCGACCTGCGCAAGGAATGCGGCCACGGCAAACCCGTCGCCATCATGGAGGCCGGCTGCTGCACCTACCGGGGAGCGGGAGAGTACGGTGGCGCCGGCTGGTACATGGCGAAGGAGGCCGACGGCGTCACCCTCAAACCCGGCCTGGTGCGCGACGAGAGCGAGCAGGTCCGCTACCTCGACGATCTCATGACCGTCTTCGAGGAAGAGGGCGTCGACTCCGTCTTCTGGTTCAGCTTCGCCGGTTTCAGCACACCCCACCGGACATCCGGACCGGACGAGGACCTCGCCTCCTACGGCATCGTCAAGGTCCTCGACGAGCACAGCGGCTATCCCGCCGACAAGCGCGCCTGTCCCGGCATGCCCTGGGAACCGAAGCAGGCGTTCCACGCACTCGCCACCCGCTACGGGACCCGCTGAGCTTCTTCTCGATGGTCACCGATCGGACTCGTGACACGGGTGCACGGCACACGGGTGTACGGCACACGGGTGCACGACGAGCGAGGCCCCGGGCCGGTTGAGCGAGGTACCTGAAGTCTCAGATCGCCTTGCTGAAAGCGACGGGCGTTGACATGGCCGTCACCGGGTGTCGGATCGAGGGCCCAGCATCGTCTGCGCACCCGGCGAGGTTGTCCGACGAGGTTGTCCGACGAGGTTGTGATCAGAGCCGACAGTTGCTTCGCTACGACCGGACTGCCTCCACAACAACACACCGGCAACATCACTAGCAGGCGAGTTGGCGTCGGTCAGCTTTCCGTGAGGTCGAGGTCGAAGGGGGCGGGCGGACGGCCCGCCCAGATCCGGCGCGAGGTGTGCTCGGGATAGGGAACGGTCTGCGATTCGGCGGCCAGGATGCGCGTGAGCTGTTGGTCGGGGTGGTAGGCGGGCCATCCGGGGTCACCGGTGGTGACGAACCGGACCCATGCCTGCCGGAGTTCCCGGGAGACCGCGACGGCCTCGGGAGGCGGCTGGTCGCCGAAGAGCTGCTTGCCGATGGGGCTGTCCATCGTGCCGAACGCCAGGGGCACGTCGAGACTGTGACAGGCACCCAGGCTGCCTCCCAGCGCCGGGGAGGCGAGACCCAGCTCGAACAGGTACGAGCTGCCGCCGGCTGTGGCGTTCGCCTCGGCCAGCAGCAGCGACGGCATCCGGAAGGTGGCGTCGGAGAACACTGTTTCCAGCAGTTCTTCCGGGGTGGCGCGCGGGTGGGCGGCGCGGTAGGCGTCCGGGCCGCCCGGTGCCGGGGCGAGCAGGTCCAAGGCGGTGCGGGCGTCCTCGTCGGTGAACGTGCCCCGCCGCCCGGTCATGACGCTGAACAGCCGGAATTCGTCGCGCATATGGCCGGCGAGGAGTTCGATGCCGCTCGCACGGCCACTGGACAAGGCGGTCCAGGGTGTTTCGCCCAGGACTTCGCCGTCGACCACGGGGCACACGGCGATGCCGACGTGGGCGAGCCGTCCCCAGCTCTGCTGGTGGCGGGGGAGGTCGGCGCCCAGGGCGGTGACCTCGTCGGCCAGGCGTTGCGGGGCGATGTCGCCGAAGGCCTCGGCGGTGGGCGCGGTGCCGAGCCGGTCCGCGAGCGCGGCGGCGACCTGTCGGGCAAGCGCGGGGGTGCAGTGGAAGCCCGGCACCGAATGGGTGATGGCCCGGCGGAACAGAGGGCGCGCCGGCTTCATCGTCAGCAAGGCGGCGACCGATCCCGCCCCGGCGGACTGTCCGGCAACGGTGACCAGGTCAGGGTCTCCTCCGAAGCGGGCGATGTTGCGCTGTACCCAGTGCAGCGCCGCGATCTGGTCGAGGAAGCCACGGTTGGGCGGGGCGCCGTCGAGCAGGGCGAAGCCCTCCGCGCCCACCCGGTAGTTGACGCTGACCACGACGAGACCGGCCTCGGCCAGTGCCGTCGGGTCGTACATCGGGTCGCTGGAGTCCGCCGTCATGTAGCCGCCGCCGGGAAACCACACCAGCACCGGCAGCCCCGCCGCTGACGGGTCCGGGGTACAGACGTTGAGCGTCAGCCAGTCGGTGCCTTTCGCCGAGGGTGCGCGCACCGGCACGGACTGCGGTCCCAGGGGCCCGAACCGAGCCGCCTGCCGTGTCCCCTCCCAGGGCCGGGGCGGGGCCGGTGCGGCGAACCGGAGCCGGCCCACGGGCGGCTGGGCATACGGGATGCCGCGGAAGGCCACCTGCCCGCCGCGCCGGCGGCCCTCCACCACGCCCTCCGTCGTACGCACTCTTGGCTGCTCAGACATGCTGCTGCCCCTCCCCGGCCGGCCGGTCGGCCGGTCGTCACGTCGAAGGGCCCCAGCGTTATCGGCCAACTGTATTATGTCAACTGTATGGCAACGCGGGCGGACCGCGGGCACCGAGACGACCAGCTACAGAGAGGCCGACCATGCCGAAGCAGGTGGACCACCGTGAACGCCGCGAGACGATCGCCCGGGCGCTGTGGCGTGTGGTCGAGCGGCGCGGCGCGATACACCTGACGATGCGCGAGGTCGCACAGGAGGCCGGCCTCTCCCACGGGGCGGTACAGCACTACTTCGCCTCCCGCGAGGCGATGCTGACCTTCGCGATGGACTTCGCGGCCGAACAGACCGCACTGCGCGTCGGCCGGGGCGTACAGGAACTCGGCGACCGGCCGCACCCCCGCGCCGTGCTCCGGCTGATGCTCACCGAAATGCTCCCTTTGCATGCCGACGCCCGTGCGACCAGCCGGATGAGCGCGGCCTATGTCCTGGAGGCGCTGCACGACGAGAGCGTTCACGCACGGGCGCGCGACGGGATGCTCCAGGGGCGCGCCACCGTGGAGCGGCTGGTCCGCCAGGCCATCGCCGACGGGCACATCAGCCCCGACCGCGACCCGGCCACCGAGACCAACCTGCTTCTCGCCCTGACCGGCTTCACTCCCCTGCTCGAACTGAACGTGCTCGACCCCCAAGAGGTCCTCACCGCCGTCGACCGCTACCTGGACCGGCTGTTCACGCAAGAAGAGCATCGCCCGGGGACGAAACGGGGAACCGGTACGACAAACCGCCTTCCCGAACCCGGCACCGCCGCTGCACCGGACAGAAACTGATCCGCAGAGGCTGCGCGAACACGTCGTTGACCTGCCGGGCGGCGGGCATCCTGGCCGCATTCGCCGGGGAATCGCGCGAAAGGCACGGCCCTGGCGGCAGGGCTATGGCAGGGGCTATGGCAGGCGCTATGCCTTGAGGTGGCCGCTCATCCACTCCAGGGCGGCGGGTATCTCCCGGCGCCAGGTGTTGAAGCTGTGGCCACCGCTGTCGAGGATGATCGACGCGATGCGGCCAGGGGACTTGGTCTGCTGGATGAACTTCAGCGTGTCCCGGTAATTCGGCTCGCCCTGCTTGCTGGAGGTGACGAGGAGGTTCACCGGCGCAGCGGGAAGGTGTTTCTGCCGCCACAGCAGGTTGTTCTCCCGCTCCAGCTGCTTGTCGCCGCCGAACAGGTCGCCGGTCTTGGCGTCGCGGGGGGCTTTGTAATCGGCGGAAAGGGCCACGCCGGTGGAGAACGCCTTCGGGTGGCGCATGGGCATCTTCAGGGCGCAGTAGCCGCCCGTGGAGTCCCCTATGACGCCCCAGTTCCTGGCCTCGGTGCCCACCCGGTAGTGGCCGGCTATGTCGTGGCGTACGTCGTCGGTGAAGAAGGCCTCGGTCTGCGGGCCCTTCGGGACGTCCACACACTCCGTGTCGCGGCCCGGCACGACGGCCGGGCTCATCATCACCAGTATGGTCGGCTGCATCTTGTTCTTGCGGACCAGGTCGTGCTGGGTCTGCGGAAAGTGCAGCTTTTTGTAGAGGTTCTGCGCGATGCCCGGGTAGCCGGTCAGCACCACGGAGGCCGGGAACCGCTTGTTCGCGTACTTGGCCTGGAAGTATTCCGGCGGCAGATACACGAACGCCGGGCTGTTGATCTTGGATTTCTCGCCCTTGAGCACGACCTTCTCGATCCGGCCGGCGGCCTGGGGCCGGGAACCGCCGGGCAGACCCGATTGCTCACTGCCGAGCACCTTCACCTTGGCGCCGTTCGGACCGGTGCTCACGACATCCTGCTTCTCGCCGAGCAGTTCCCCCCAGGAGCCGAAGAAGAGGTGCGCATTGTTCGCGAGAAGACCGACCACCGCGAAAATCGACAACTGGGTCGCCAGCAGCAGGCCGACACGGCCGACGACCGCGCGCCAGTTGCGCTTGGACAGGCGAGGCCACAGCCAGATGGTCAGGGCGAAGAGCCCTACCGCGAAAAGGACGGCCAGGAGCAGCACGTTCTTACTGGTGAGACCCATGTGGCGCTTTCTTACGGGCGGCCGGTCAGCCGGGCCGCGGGCGCCGCCCCGGGCTCTGGTACACCGTCGTACAGGGCACAGCAGTCCGGAGATCGCGACGCACACACGCACGTTCTCCCGACCGGGGCGACGGGGAAACAACGTCTGACAAGCTAGATGACGAAAAGTCCGGGACGGTTGTGTGGCCTCCGCCACTCCGGTCACGCGGCCCCGCCCGGAAACGGTCCCGCCATGGGTGGCGATCGTGGTGCTTACGTCCCTGGGCTGCGGTTTCGATGCCGTCGGTCTGTAGGTAGTACGTATAGCCGCTACGGATTCCGTTGGGTGTCCTGGGGCCGTTCCGGCTCCCAGACCTAGAGGTCGATGCCGTACAACGATGCCGCGTTGGCCGAGGTGAACTGTCGCCGTTCCGCGTCTGATGTGAAGTGGGCCAGGAAGGAATCGATGTCCCCTCCGGTCGGCCGCTGGAAAGGGTAATCGGTTGAGAAAATCAAACGGTCCACGGAGGTGACGGAGAGGGCATGCCGCAGAAGTGCCGGGTTCAGCATGCCGGAGGCGGTGAAGTGGAAGTTCGATCGGATGCAGTCCTTTACCGAGCGCTGCAAACCGGCGGTGCGGGAAAGGCTGTCGGCCCGGTCCAGCCAGAACAGCAGCATCTCTCCCCAGTGACCGAGCACGATCTGGAGCTCGGGGTGACGGTCGAACGTTCCCCGCAGGATCAGCCGCAGTGCCGCTGTCGCGGCGTCCAGGTGCCACCCCCACCCGTAGGTGGCGAGGGCGAGATCGGTCATGGAGCCGAACCCGCGATAAGAGGCGTCACGGATGGCCGCAGAGGGCATTTGGGGGTGGATGAAGACCGGCTGACCGAGTTGCGACGCGACGCAGAAGAAGTCGTCGTAGGCGGGATCGTCGAGGAACAGGTCTCCTGATCTGCCGTACACCATGGCACCTACGTGTCCCGTGCCCGCGGCTCTTTCGAGTTCGCCCGCAGCGTCCTTCGGCGACGACAGGGGCAGCGTGGCCAGCGAGCGAAAGCGGTCCGGATGCCGGGCGACGGCCGCTGCGGCCATGTCGTTCGCGGCCCGGCTCAGCGGCAAAGCCTCATTGGGCGGTAGCGGCTGCGTTCCCGGCGGGGTCAGGGCGAGGATCGACACAGCAATGCCCTGGGCATCCATGGCTGCCGTGCGGCCGTCCCCCAGGTCCTCCAAACGGTGCTGATGGTCACCCGTCTCATTGAAGAGCAGGCTTTCGTCGGGGTGCCGCATGGCACGAAGGGCGGACGTCAAGTCCGGCATGATCCAGTGTGTTTCGATATCGAAGAGAGGCATGAGAGGGGATATGAGTCCTCGTCTGTGCGGTCTTTCGGGCGACGGCGACCGATTCCTCGACGCGGTCGGAAACGCGGTGAACAGGCGCCGGTCGCGACGCGAGGTGAGCGGTCGAGTGGCAGCCAGGGGGTGCGAGGAGGCCGGAGGGAGGGTTCGGGTGACGGCCCGCTGGTCCCCGCGGATCGGCCGGAGAGTTCGAGTGATGGCCCACCGGTAGGTCCCTGCGGGCCGGCCGGAGGATTCGAATGGTGGCCCACCGGTAGGTCCCTGCGGGTCGGCCGGAGGATTCGAATGGTGGCCCACCGGTAGGTCCCTGCGGGCCGTCCGGAGGGTTCGAATGGTGGCCCACCGGTGCGTTCTCGCGGGCCGGTGGTGGGGTTCACCAGGGCACGGTCCGGCCCCAGCGGTCCAGATACTCCAAGCCGGGCGTGCCCAGCTTGGACAGCAGGACATCCACCAACAGCGGGACGCTCTCTTCAACGGTGTACGGTGCGTCCGGCCCTCCGAGCGCGGTACGAATCCAACCCGGGGCGAGGAGGACGAAGCCGCGCTGTGTCTCGGCCTGCCTGACCGCGAAGCTGCGCATGAACATGTTCAGCGCCGCTTTGCTTCCGCGGTAGACCTCGCGGCCCGCGGTCGTGTTGTTCGTCATGCTGCCTTGTCCGGACGACATCACGCCGATGAGCCCGGTGGGAGAGACGAGGTCTTCGAGCGCTTCGATGGCGCGCATGGGGCTCAGGGCATTGGTGACCATCACCTCGATGAAATCGTCTGTCGGAACCGCGCCGATCGGGACCGGCTCGTTGTTCGTGGTGCCCGCGTTGACGAAGAGGAGGTCGAGCCGGCGTTGCGCGAGGCGTTCGCGCAGGGGTGCCAGTTGTCCGGGCTCGTTGATGTCGAGGTGCTCGATGGTGATGCGTCCGTCAGCCCGGCCCGCGAGATCGTGCAGGGGTGTGTGAGCGGCGGTGTCGCGGACCGTGCCGAGGACGTTCCAGCCCCGGTCCAGGAATTCGGCCGCCATCGCACAGCCGAGACCGCGTGAAGCCCCGATGATGAGAGCGGTCGGCGTGTTCTGACCTATATCAGTCGATGACATCCGGCGTCATCTCCGTTCCTTACGTGCTTTACGCGCTTTACATGCCTTACGTGGTGAGCTTTTCGTGTGTCACCGAGACCTGAAGGCGCCGTCGGCCGGTGGCACTGATATGGCGGCTCTGCGCCATGCGTGATCAGTGTGTCCACCGGGCCGGCGCTGGATCGAGCCGAAGGGGCGGATTTGTAGGATTCCTCGTATGACAGGCGCAGCTACGTCGGAATCCCCCGCTCTCCAGCCAGATGATGTGCGCATCATTCGCGCGCTGCAGATCGCTCCGCGGGCTTCTTTCGTCTCGATGGCGGTCGCGCTGGGCCTCACCGAAAGCGCCGTCAACCGCCGGTACCGGCGCCTGCGCGCCGACGGCGTCATCCGCGTCGCCGGCATGCTCAATCCGGGGGCGCTGGGACAGAGCCGGTGGCTGGTGCGGCTTCGCTGCCGTCCCGGCAGCGCCGCAGCGATCGCCGACGCGCTCGCCAAGCGCGACGATGTCAATTGGGTCGCCCTGAGTGCGGCGGGTTGCGAAATCACCTGCGCGACCCAGTCACGGACACGCGAGCAGCGCGAGAATCTGCTCGGCCAACGGCTTCCGCGCACTGCGGCGGTGCTCGACATCAACGCCTTCGCGATGTTGCGTCAGTTCGTAGGCGGCCGCGGCCATTACTGGACCGCCCTGCACGGCGTGTTGTCCCCGGAACAGGAAGCCATGCTCGGGAGCGACGGTTCCCCTTTCGCCGAGGTCCCCGTGGTCACTCGCGATCCCGTGCACCTCACCGACGAGGACGAGCGGATTCTCGACGCCCTCGCCACAGACGGCCGCGCCAGCTTCGTCGACCTCGCCGCAGCGGCGGACTCCACCCCGGGACGCGTGTCACGCCGCCTTGACGCCTTGCTCCGGCGCCGCGTCGTTCACATCGATGTCGAGATCGCCGCGGCCGCTTTGGGATATCACGCCAGGGCGAATCTGTGGCTGCGCGTGCATCCGTCGGCGGTGAAGACGGTCGGACGCACCCTCGCGCAGGAACCCGAAATCGCTTTCGCCGCGGCCGTCTCCGGGCCCTACAACATTCACGCCGTCGCGCACTGCCGGGACCTCGACGAGCTATTCGAGTTCACGTCCGATCGCATCGGCTCCATGGCAGGCCTGCAGAGCATGGAGGTCTCGCCTGTACTCCAGCACGTCAAGCAGGCCGGCACGCTGCTGTCCGGCGATCGCCTCGTCGATCCGTCGCGCAGGAGAGCGTGATGCCTCCTCCCTGCCCCGGCGCGCCTCCGATCCGTACGTCGGGTGGCCCCGTACGCGGGGCCCGGTTGACCGGGCAGGCCGCGCATCGGGGCGACCGGCCTACCTGTCGACCGGCTTACCTCTCGCCCGGCATACCTCTCGCCCGGCGGAGAAGGGGTCCTGAGGGCGTACCTACGTCCGCCCGGGATTTACGTCGCTTCGAGCAGGGAAGGCTGAGGGGCCGACCACTGCTGTGGCCCGTGTCCGTCACGCGTTTCCGCAGGTCGCGGAACTGTCGCAGTTGCATGAGTACGTGTACGGGTTCCCAGAGCAGCCGGTCCAGGGGCCGGGTGAGCAGCCGGGGCCCGTACCCGTACCGGTACCCGTACCACCGGCGGCGAGAACGGAGCGTGAGTGCACCGCGGCGTCCGCCTGCCGACCACCACTCCCGCGGGCGAGACGGCCTGGCGGGCAGGTACGGGGCCAAGCCCGTCGGAGGGCGCTGTCAGCCGGTCAGGGCCGCGAGGGTGGCTTCGAGATCGGTGGTCCTGGGCCGGTTGTGCGGCAGTTTGGCGAGTGCCCTGGCCATGCCGCAGGTGTCGGTGAGAGCGGAGAAGACCAGGCCGCCGGCGATACCCGCGGACAGCCGACGGGCGGCGGGCCAGCGCCGGCCGGCCAGCAGTCCGGTCAGGATGAGGGAGCCGGCGGCGAGGCGGACCTGGCGTTCCATGGCCCACACGGCGCGCGTGCCGTCGGCGCGCTGGACGGCGTGGCCGAGCTGCTGCCAGGCGGTGGTGCCGCCGGTCAGACTGGCGGCGGTGATGCCGTGCTCGGCCAGGCGTTCCCTGGCCTGGGCGGAACGGGTGCCGGAGGCGCACACGAGGAGCAGGTCACCGCGGCCGGCGGCGGTCTTCAGGGCGGGCACGGCCGCGTCGAGACGGTCCAGGGGGATGTTGTGGGCGCCGGGCAGATGGCCGGAGGCGTACTCGCCCGGGGTGCGGACGTCGACGACGGTCAGCTCGTGGAGGCGGGCGTGCGCCTGGGCGGCGGTGAGGGAAGCGGTGACTGCCACGGGGGATTTTCCTTTGCTGTTCATGGGTTGCCCCTTCGGTAGGGTAGCGATACCCGCAGGGGTATTCGTGAAGGAGTGTGGGCTGTGGAACTCTCGATGGCGGCCGAGGAGCTGAAAGCGGTGGTCAACCGGCTGCGCAGGGCGCAGGGCCAGATCGCCGGTGTGATCAGGATGATCGAGGAGGGACGGGACTGCGAGGACGTGGTCACGCAGCTGGCGGCCGCTTCCCGGGCCCTGGACAAGGCAGGCTTCGCGATCATCGCCACCGGTCTGCAGCACTGCCTGACCGATGCGGACACGGCCGCCCCGGAGGACCGGGAGGAGATGCGCGCCCGTCTGGAGAAACTGTTCCTGTCGCTGGCCTGATCTCCCGCCGCCGGCCTGATCCAGAGTACGGGGAACGGGGCTCGCGGGGTCAGGGGGTGAGGGCGTCGACGAGCATCCAGGCGGCGACGGCCAGCAGTACGGCTGCGAACACGCGCCGCAAGAGGGTGCCGGAGACCTTGGCCGCCAGGCGTTTGCCGTCCCACGCGCCGAGGATCGCGGCCCCCGTGAAAGGGGCGATCACCGGCCAGTCGGCGCCCGCCGTGGTGGCGCCGCGGGTGGCGAGCGAGGCGAGCGAGTTCACCGAGATGACCAGCAGGCTGGTGCCGACGGCGGCCTGCATCTCGAATGCCAGCACCGTGACCAGGGCGGGGACGACGAGGAAGCCCCCGCCGACTCCGAGCAGTCCGGTCAGCGCCCCCAGCCCCGCGCCGGTGCCCGCGGCCGCAGCCGGGCGCACGGTCGGCGGGTGGCCGGTGCTCGGCCGCCCGGGGCGCAGCATACGTACGGCGGCGAGGGCGGCGACGACGGCGAACGCGGTGGTCAGGATCGGTTGCGGCAGGCGGGAAGCGGCGGCGCCGGCCGCGGCGGCGGGCAGGATTCCGGCCGCGGCGAACAGGGCGCCGGCCTTCCAGCGCACATGGCCGGTACGGGCGTGGGCGCACAGCGCGGTGAACGAGGTGGCGGTGACGATGATCAGGCTGGCGGTGGTGGCGGCGGCCGGGGTGAACCCGAGCAGATAGATCAGCGCGGGCACCGCCAGGACGCTGCCGCCTCCACCGAGCGCACCGAGCGCGAGCCCGACCACGGCCCCGGCAGCCAGGGCCAGTATCAGCGCGCTCATGCCACGCCACCGCTGTTGTCGCTGTTGTCACTGTTGTCGCTGTCGTAGTTGCCGCCGGTACCGCCGGTGCCGCCACTGTCGTAGCTGCCGTAGTGGCCGTAGTGGCCGTAGTGGCCGTAGTGGCCGTAGTGGCCGTAGTGGCTGCCCGCGACGGGCAGGTCCTCGCGGGCCCAGGCGGTCAAACCTCCGATGCCGCACCTGCCGTCCACGCCTCGGCCGGTCAGCATCTCACCGGCCCGCCGGGAGCGGTCCCCCGAGCGGCAGAACACGGTCACCGGCCTGCCGCGCGCGGCCTCGGGCAGCAAAGCTCCGGCAGCCAGGCGGTTGAGCGGGAGGCGCAGCACGCCGGGCGCGTGCCCGGCCTGCCCTTCCCATTCCGGCGCTTCGCGCACATCCGGCAGAACGGCCTGCCCGTCGCCGACTCTCCGGTGGGCTTGGTGCGGGGCCGGGCGGCCGGGGCCGCGGCGCAACAGCGGAAACATGGTTCGATCACTCCGTGCGGTGGTGCGGGTAACGCGTTCAGGCGGTGCCGTCGGGCGTGGTGAGGGTGAGACCCGCGGCAGCGGCGGCGTCGAAGCCGTCGTCGACGGCGACCACGTCGCGTCCGGCGGCGTCGAGCAGGGAAGCGGCGATCGCCGCCCGCATTCCGCCGGCGCAGTGCACCCACACCGTCCCGTCCGGCACCTCCCCGACGCGGCCGGGCAGCTCGTGGACGGGAATGTGGACCGAGCCGTCGACATACCCGCGCGCACGCTCGGAATCGCGCCGTACGTCCAGGACCACCACCCGTTCGCCGCGCTCCCGTACCCCGGTGAGGTCGGCGAACCGGGCGCGGGGGAAGGAGGCGAGCCGTTCGCCCGCGCGGACCCAGCCGGACGGGTCGCCGGTGGCGGCGGCAGCCGGGCGGTCGATGCCCACCCGGACCAGTTCCCGCTGCGCATCGGCGATCTGCTCGGGCGACTCGGCCAGCAGCGTGACGGGTTTGCCCCACGGGATCAGCCAGGCCAGGTACGTGGCGAGTTTGCCCTCGCCCTCGAAATTGAACGATCCGGCCACGTGCCCCTGGGCGAAGGCGACCCGGTTGCGCAGGTCCACCACCCACTCCCCCGCGGCCAGCCGGGCCGCGATCTCCTCGGCGTCGGCCGGGCGGGGCGGGGTGAGGTCGACGGGGACGGGGCCCGCGGCGTTGGCCGGTCCCATGTGCGCGTAGTAGGCGGGCACGTCGTCCAGACCGGCGAGCAGTTCGGCGACGAAGGTGTCCACGTCCTTGGTCAGGGCGTCGTTGACCTTGCGCTCCTGACCGATCGTGGTCGCGTCCCCCTCCGCCTGGGACGAGGAGCAGAAGCTGCCGAAGCCGTGCGTGGGCAGCACCGGCACCTCGTCGTCCAGCTCATCGGCCAGGCGGTGGGCCGAGGCGTACTGGGCACGGGCCAGCTGCTCGGTCAGCCGTGGCTCGACCAGGTCCGGCCGGCCGACGGTGCCGATCAGCAGGGACCCGCCGGTGAACGCCGCGATCCCCCGGCCGTCCTCCTCCAGGACGTAGGAGGTGTGGTGCGGCGTGTGACCGGGAGTGGCCATCGCCCGCAGCACCAGGCCCTCGTCCACTTCGAACACGTCGCCGTCGGCGACCGGGGTACGGGCGAAGGCGACCGACGCCCCGGCCGGCACCAGGTAGCGGGCCCCGGTCACGCGGGCCAGCTCCAGGCCGCCGGTGACGTAGTCGTTGTGCAGGTGCGTCTCCGCCACCAGGGCGATACGCACCCCGCGCCGCGCCGCCGCGGTGATGACCTGATCGATATCGCGGGGCGGATCCACCACCAGCGCGGTACGGACTCCGCCGGCCAGGTAGCTGCGGTTGCCCAGGCCCTCGAATTCCAAGGTGTCGACGAAGAACACGACTACAACTCCTCATGAACGGTGTACCCCGGGGGGTATCGACATCACCATAACCCCATGTACCCCCGGGGGTATTCCAGGGGGTGAGGGCGCTCTCTCGACGGAGAGCGGCCGCCCTCGACCGGGTACCCAGAGGGGTATAGGGAAAGCCCGCCATTCCGCGCCGGCCAGGAGCCGGCCGCGCCCTACGACCGCACCGTCCACCACGGCACCGACTTCGACATCACCGCCACTGCTGTCCGCAAGGCCTGTCCGACCAAGGCTTCGGCATCCTCCTGCTCTGCAACGTCGTCGTCCGGCGCGCCGGCGACCGGCCAGCCGCCCGTCACGGCTTTCATCTACGGCCCCGAGAACAGCGTGTGTTCCTGCCGCCAGGGGGATACAGGCCGAGTTTGAGCGTCGGGGGTCAAGCCGCGCAGCATCAGCGGGCCGCCGCGGATGGAACCTCGGCGGCGAAACCCGCCACGGCCCGGGCCCGTACGCCCGCGATCCGGCCCGCGAGAGCGCACTAGTCGCACAACTCGCCCCATATACAGCCGTTTGGCCGTCCAGCATGCCGCGCAGGGCATCCAGTGCCCTGCGCGGCGCATCGGCTTCATTCAAAGCGCTGGCGGACAGGGAGTGGCGCTTCATCCAGTCGAGGGCTCTGCGCCACTCATCTTCTTGCGCACGATGTAGCTGAGCGATTCCTCGCGGTCGGCCACCGAGACCTCCAAGACCAGGCCGAAGGAATCCAAGCGCCCACCGGCCGCATCGGGTCGTTCCCGGTCTTGTTGCAAGCGCCGGTCGGCGGGAATGATTCGGTGCGGCTGGCGGGGAATGATTCGGTGCGGCCAGCGCGGAAGAACCCGGTGCGGCCGTCAGTCCTTCTCGATTCAGCCACTTTCCGTGGTTCACGACTCCCCCGGCAACCTAATGCCTTCCACCGGCAACCTCTGGCAAGGGCACCCCGTACCGGAATCAACAGACCAGAGGAGAGGCGACGTGACACAAGACACGTACGACCCCGTGAGCGGCGAGCGGAAGCCGCCGAGCCGGAGAACCGTCCTGGCGGTGGTGGGGGCCCTGCCGGTCCTCACGGCCACGACCACGGCCACAACCACAACCACGGCCACGGCCGCGGCATCGGCCAGGGGAACCTCGTGGTCCTCGGGGACCGCGGCCGCCACCACGGTGGTCGTCGATCCCTCGGCGCGGCGGCAGACGATCCGAGGGTTCGGCGGCATGACGCACACAGCCTGGATCGGCGACCTGACAGCCGCCCAACGGGACACGGCGTTCGGCACCGGGGAGGGCCGGCTCGGCTTGTCCGTCCTGAGAATTCCCGTTCCGGAGAACCGGGCGGACTGGAGCCGTGACATGGCGACGGTGAAGCGCGCGGCCGAGCTGGGAGCGACCGTGTTCGCGTCACCGTGGAATCCGCCCGCCCACATGGTCGAGACCTTCGTCCACGGCGGTCAGACCAACGCGAGGCGTCTCAGGCACGACATGTACGGCGCTTATGCCCGGCATCTGAACGATTTCAACGGTTTTGTGCGCAACAACGGAGTCAACCTGTACGGCATATCCGTGCAGAACGAGCCCGATTACGCGCACGACTGGACGTGGTGGACCCCCGGCGAAATGGTCCGGTTCCTGCGGGAGAACGCCGGCTCTATCGGCACCCGGGTCATCGCGCCCGAATCCTTCAACTACACGAAGAACACGTCGGACCCGATCCTCAACGACCCCGCTGCGCTCGCCAACGTGGACATCGTCGCCACCCATCTCTACGGCACGCCGTTCAGGAACTTCCCCTACCCCCTCTTCAAGAAGAAGGGCGCAGGCAAGGAACTCTGGATGACCGAGGTCTACTATCCGGACAGCACCAGTTCGGCGGATCTCTGGCCGCAGGCCCTCGACGTGGCCGAGCACCTCCACCACGCCATGGTGGACGCCGAATTCCAGGCATACGTCTGGTGGTACATCCGCCGCGGTTACGGCCTCCTGCGGGAGGACGGCCGCCTCAGCAAGCGAGGCGCCTGCATGGCGCAGTTCGCCAGGTTCGTCCGTCCGGGGTACGTACGGATCGAGGCGACGGCAGCCCCGGCGCCGAACGTCTACGTCTCGGCGTACCGGGGCGGCAGTTCCCTCGTTGTCGTCGCCACCAACAAGTCGGCGTCTGCGGTGAGCCAACAGTTCACCCTGAAGAACGGCACCGCGTCCCGCGTCTCGTCCTGGCTGACCGACGCGAGCCGGAACGTCGCTCTCCAGGGCACCACCGGCTTGTCGAACGGCTCTTTCACCGTCACGCTTCCCGCTCGAAGTGTGACGACCTTCGTCACGGCATAATCGGGAGCCCAGGCGTGAATTCGGCCGTCACAGCCAGCATTGCGACAGGTCAGACACCACTATGAGCGCCGTACCACCAAAGGGCCGTATCCCGATAGCGGTGGCTTGACAGCCGACGCCGCCGGCCACGGCCGACCAATCGCGACCGCCTCGACCGAGGTGCCGCCAAGGCCTTTGCACGGGCTTCACCGAGACCGACTACGCCCGCCTGCTGGGTATCGCACACCGAAAGCTCGGCGGCCCACCGTTCTGTTCGGGACGACTTGTACACACGCGGCTGCCAGGGCATGCATGATCTGATCGCCGCATGGAGCCGGTGGATTGGCACCACTCACCGCCCGGGCAGCCGTTCGGGCACTCCGGATCGGCCACGACTTGCGGTCGTTCTCAGAAAGAGTCGCGTCGGGCTTTCAGCGGGTGATCGAGATGGCGAAGGGCGCGAATCCGCTGGATCGGATCACGTGCGGTACGAAGAGGATCGCGGCCTCGGCGGCCCGCGCGGTCTCGATCCCGCCGAGGTCCGTGATCCATTCCTGCTGCCAGCCGAGGTCGGCGAGGAGCCCGCGTACGGCCTGTTTGGCCTCCGGTTCCTCGCCGGAGAGGAAAGCGGTCGGTGTCTGGGTGAGCGCGGCGGGCGCGGTCATCACCGTGTAGAGCATCGTGTTGAGCGTCTTGACGACGCGCGTGTCGGGGAGTGCTTCTTGCAGTTGCTCCGCGAGGCTTGAGCCGGGGTAGAGCAGGTCGGCCGGCAGTCCGTCCGGTCCGTCGACGGTGGCGTTGGAGACGTCCACGAGAATCCTGCCGCGCAGTTCCGCGCGCAGCGCGGTGAGCCGCTCCAGCGATCCGGCGCCCGGGGTGGCGTTGATGACGATCTGCGCTGTCCGGGTGGCTTCGGCGGCAGAGCCCGGTGAGCGGTCCGCCACGGTCACCTCGTGTCCGGCCTCGGTGAGGGCCAGGGCGAGGCTGCCGCCGACGCGGCCGTTTCCGAGAACGGCGATCGTGGTCATGGTGGTGTGATCCTTCCGGCGTTGGTGGTTGTGGTGGGAGTCAGCGGGAGAGCGTGGTGACGGCTTCGGTGTGCACGCCGGGCGCGGCGGCCAGGAAGCTCTCGCTCCGCGGGGTCCAGGGGCGGCCCTCTGCGTCGGTTATCCGCCCACCGGCCTCGGCGACGAGCAGCGCCCCGGGAAGCAGGTCCGCGCGGGCCCCGGCGAACTGCCAGAAGGCGTCGATCCGGCCGGCGGCCACGTGCAGGAGGTGCAGGGTGGCGGGCACGGAGGTGCGCACCACGAGCGCGTCGAAGAGCATCGCGGTGATCGAGGAGCCGATGCGCCGCACGACCTTCTCGTCCTCGTCCGGCCTGGCCTGGCTCGTGGCCACGAGGCTCAGGCCGAGGTCCGTGGTCCGGGACACGTGCAGCGGGCGGCCGTCGAGCCGGGCTCCGGCGCCGGCGCGTGCGGTGTAGGTCTCACCGGTCAGCGGCAGGTGAACCGCGGTGAGCACCGGTTGGCTGTCGCGCACGAGAGTGGCGGTCACCGCCCACTCCGGCAGGGCGTGCAGGTGGTTGACGTTGCCTTCGGCCGGATCCAGGACCCACCATTCGCCGGGTGGCAAGGCGCCGCCCGCGAGTTCGTCCTCGACAAAGCGGGCGTCCGGGCGCAGGAGGGCGAGGCGGGGGCGCAGGACGTCGAGGGCCGCGTCGTCGTTCGCGGCGAGCGCGCGCATCAGTTCTTCGCGGGACCGGTAGCGGACCACGTCGCCGAACCGTTCCCGCAGCACCGAAGCCGCCGCGCGCACGGCGATCGCGGTCTGCGTGAGCAGGTCGGCGTCGGTCGTGGAGCCGGTGATTGCAGCGATTCCGGTGGAATGGATCGGCTCGGGCATGGCGGTGCTCCCAACTGGCAGGGGGGATGTGGCGGAGGCGGAACAGGCGAGAACCGTGCTTCTTTCGCGCTCGCAACGAAGGTAGGAGGGCCGGTCATTAACAGCAAGTGCATGTATTGCACGACTAGGATGAGTCACATGCAATTGGATTTGAACCTGCTCGCCGCGCTCGATGCGCTCCTGGAGGAAGGCAGCGTGGCCGGAGCCGCTGAGCGCCTGCACGTCACCGCCCCCGCGATGAGTCGAAGCCTCGGCCGGATCCGGCGCTCGACGGGAGATCAGATCCTGGTGCGCACCGGGCGCACGATGACCCCGACGCCGTACGCGATCGCCGTCCGGGAGCAGGTGCACGAGCTGCTGCAGCAGGTCCAGGGCGTGCTGGCACCGAGCCGCGAACTCGACCTCACGACACTCGAACGCACCTTCACGCTCCGCTGGCACGATTCACTCGTCGCCCGCAGCGGCCCCGCGCTTCTCGCGGCCGTACGCGAGCAGGCGCCGGGCGTGCGTTTGCGTTTCATCGCTGAATCGAGCGTCGACACCCCCGAGTTGCGTCGCGGCGAGGTCGACCTGGAGGCGAACGCGAACCGCCCGACCGCACCCGACATCAGCGCCGATCGGGTGGCCGAGACCCAGCACGTCATCGTCGTACGGCAGGGCCACCCGTTCACCCGGGGCGAGGCTGTCACCGCCGCGCGGTACGCCGCGGCCGAACACATCACCGTCTCGCGGCGCGGAAAGCTCGGCAACGCCCTCGACGACGCTCTCGCGCGGCTCGGCCTCACCCGAAGGGTCGTGGCAACCGTGCCCACCGAGGGCGCCGCGTTCGAGTTCGTGCGCGACTCCGACCTCCTCGTCACAGCCCCCGAAGCGACGACGCGCGCACCGGCCACGGCCCTCGGCCTGGCCCTGCTCCCCCTGCCGTTCGAACTGCCGTCGGCCGCGGTGTACCTGTCATGGCATCAGCGCTATGACACCGACCCCGCACACGTCTGGCTGCGCGATCTGGCGCGAACCGCGTTGGCGCCCCCGACGTAACCTCTACCGCCGAAGATGTCCGCCCCCGGAAAAGGGCGCCAAGCGGTCCGGGGTCAGGGCCCCGCGGCGGTCGGCTTGCCCCCCGGACGGCGACAGGGCCCCGGGCTACCACCAGCCCGGGGCCCCGTGAACGCGGCTCGTCGGCGTCAGCTGCCCAGTTCCTTGCGGTCACCGCCGCCGCTGATGGCGATCTTGCGCGGCTTGGCCTGCTCGGTGACCGGGACGCGCAGCTTCAGCACGCCCGCCTCATAGGAGGCTTCGATCTTCTGGGTGTCGAGGGTCTCGCCGAGGAATAGCTGCCGGCTGAACATCCCCACGGGCCGCTCGGTGATCACCGTCTCGGTGTTCTCGCCGTACGTCGGCTTGCGTTCGGCCTTCACGGTCAGGACGTTCCGCTCGACATCGAGATCGATGGACTCCGGGTCCACACCCGGCAGGTCCAGCTCCACGAAGAAGCCGTCTCCCTCACGCCAGGCGTCCAGCGGCATGCCGGCCGGATGCGCGGCCGTGCCCCGGACACGCTCGACGAGCCGGTCGAGCTCACGGAAGGGATCCGTACGCATCAGCATGTCCCGTCCCTCCTTCGACAGCGTCATTCCCGCGTAGTTCGGGTCTTCTTCTTATGTACATCGCGGGCCGGAAAGTTGACAAGCCCAGGCTCAATTTTTTGCCACCCTCCTGCCCTGCCGCAGCCTGGACGCATCGCCTCCCGGGCCCAGCAGCAAAGAGGCGACCGGAAGGCCGCAGGAGACGCCGCAGCCGAAGGCCGGGCACCACTCCGACCAGCACACACCCCCAGGAACAGGGCGATGAGCACCGCGCCGGCATCCGGGCACAGCCGCAACAGCGCAGCCGCCGCCACATGCCAAATTGAGTTCTTCGCTATCAACTTGCTCTAGTCGTGACTTGTCAGAGTTGCTGCGGTGCGTTATATGAGTAAGCAGCTGGGACAAGCGGCTGTCTCAAGGTGTCAAGCCCCGCCCGCGCGACAGCTGCGAGATCAGAAAAACGGAGGGAGAAAGAGGAATGCTTGCGCGCAACGGCGCCCTGGACGGTCTCGACCGGCTGGTGCACCAGCTCGCACACACCGCCGCGACCTCGGCGGGCGCCGTCATCCCGGCGGATGCCTGGCGCGACGACGACGCGCTCTACGTACAGTTCGACCTGCCGGGCATGGACCGCTCCAGCATCGAACTGACCACGGAGCAGAATGTACTGACCCTCCGTGCGCAACGCCCCTCGCCGGTCCCGGCCGACGCCCGGGCCGTGCTCACCGAACGCCCCACCGGACCGTTCTCCCGGCGCCTGTCCCTGCCCGACGCCCTGGACACCGCAGCCGCCGAAGCGGCCTACGACAACGGCGTGCTCACCTTGCGCATCCCGCTGGCCGCGCACGCCAAACCCCGCAAGATCACCGTCTCCGGCGGTACACCCAAGCAGCTCACGGCCTGAGAAGCCGCCCATCCCGCCCCACCGAAGGAGGTTGAACCGTGAGCGCCCTGCTGTGGCTGCTCATCCCGCTGACCACCGGCATCGCCGCCAGCACCTGGGCCTGGAACGCCGGACGCCACCACCCCGGCCCGCCCGACCGCGACATCTTCGAAGACCTCGACCACCACCAGCGGCTGCGGACCGCCCTCGGCAACCACTGACCACCACCGCCGCCGCCATCGTCCCTGCCCGGCCCTGTCGCCACACGGCGAACAGACCTCTACGGGCGCGACTCGCTGACGGAAGTAGTGGGTCCGCCGGGCGGGGGCGGCGCCGGGCAGATGATCGCGAGCCACGTCAGCAATCAGCTTCGTGGCGGCGAGAGGACCGTGTCCCGGTGGGCCGGCTGCCGACGCTCGCACCGCCCCGTTACGAGCGCGAGGCCGAGCACGTCTCGTCCTCACCGGCTTCCGTCGGATCGCCGGTTACTGCCGCCGTTCCCCGCGGTGTACGGCATCGGCACGCGTGACCCGTGTGAGTGAATTGCTTGCCGGTCGGCTGTCCGCGGCCAACGGTTTGCCGTCTCCTGGGGCGAGGCGCTCGCGTGCCTGGATGACGCCTCAGCCCCGGACTTCGGGCTTCGGGCTTCGGGCTTCGGGCCCATTCGTTGGCCCGGAAGCTCCCCTTGGGCATCGCGCGCCGTGTCGCTACGAGGCTGGAGGAACGCATGGACACAGCAGTGGTCGCGGTCGATGTCCAGGCGGGGGACGTGCTGTGCTCCGCGCTGGATCCGGGCGACTCCACGACGCTGACCAGGGCAACGCCTGCTGCGCTGGCCGCGGGCACGATGGTCACCGGGGTCGCGGCCACCGCGGCCGCGGCCGGCACGAAAGTGAGTTATTACCGGCAGCCCGAGGTCATGCCTGCCCGGACCGCCGGTCTCGGTACCGGGCAGCCGTCCGCCGTGGTCGTCGATGCGCAGGGCCGGTGCGCGCGCCAGTTACCGGTGGCCGAAGGCGCCTTCGTCGTCGGCGAGTGCGACGCGCAGGGAAACGTGACCGTGGTGCCGAAGCACGACTTCGCGAACGTCCTCGACTTCGGTGCCAAGGGCGACGACCAGAGCGACGACTGGGACGCCATCACCCGTGCCATGCGCTCCCTGCACCCGCTGCGGCCCGGCGTGGTCTATTTCCCGGCGGGTTACTACCGCATCCGCCGCCCGCTGGTCGTCGGCCGCGAGCAGGGGAAGATCGAGCTGGTCGGCGAGAGCGAGCACACCACCACCATCAGGCTCTTCGGCGCGCACGGTCCGGCGCTGTGCGTCTCGCCGAAGTCGCTCGGCCACCTGCCCACGTCGGACGCCCTGCTCACCGGGGCGGGCAAGGCCGGCAGCCTCAGCGCGACGAACAGGAGCACCGTCAACCTCCGCGACAGCCCGGCGCTCGACATGGACGGCGCGGCGTCGTTCTCGGTCTCCTGCACGGTGCGCCCCGAGGCACTGCCGGGCGGAGGCGGAGAGCCGGTCATTTCCAGTTCCGGCCGCCGGCTGAACAGCGAAGCGGCCACCTGTGCTTTCGGAATCTTCCTCGGTGGCACGACCGGGCAGGTCACCGTCACCGCCACGGCCCGGCTCGACGGCGTGGACCACGTCGTCTCCCATCCCGGCAGCTTCCCGGTCGGGCGGACGCTCCACCTTTCCCTGGTCTGGGACGGCACCCACCTCGACCTCTACGCCGGTCCCCCCGGGACGGTACTGACACCCGCGGAGCCGCGGGAGGGGCAGCGTCCCCCGGCCGGCGCAAAGCTGACCCAGCCCGTCGAAGAAGGCGTCTACCTCGGTGTCAGAAGCCGGCAGCGCTGGCCCGAGTACCTGGATTTCACGCGTCCGTTCACCGGGCGCATCGACTCCGTCCGGATCAGCGACTTCGTGATCGACCGGGACGCCGGTACGCGTACGCTCACCGCGCCCACCGCGAAGTTCCCCTCCGACTCCGCCGCCAACGTCAGGCCCGACCCCGCCCACCCGGACCAACGGCTGGTCACCCGGATACTGATCAACTTCGACCGTGACGTCGACGCCTTCACCGTCGGGTCGACCTGGATCCGACGGGCTCCGGACCCCGACCCCGTCTACCTGATGTACCAGTGGGGCGGGCCGCCGGTCGCGGCCGCGATCACCACGGTCCGGCGGCTGGAGTTCCAGTGCCCGTCGGGCGCGGGAATCCATGGCCAGCTCTCGAACAGCTCGGTGTTCCGCGACATCCGCGTCACCGCCGCACGCGACGGGATGAGGCTGCGGAACAACTCGTACCTCTGCGAGGTCGAGCATCTCTTCATCAGCGCCACCCGGCTCGGCCTGGCTCTGGGCGGCAGCGGGCTGGCCAGGGTCAACCGGTTGCAGACCGTCGGAACCCAGTACGACTTCGTGGCGACCGACGTCGTCGGCGTCACGGCCCGTGACTGGTACATCGGCGGCCACCGCTCCGTCGTGCCGCTCCTGCTGACCACGGCGGCACCGTACGGGACCTTCCACGGCATCGGAATCGCCATCAGCTCGGAGGCGACGCAGGAGCACCCCGAGACGTGGCAGTCCGCGGTGGCCACCTCCGATCTGCACCATCTCGTGCTGGAAAGTTCGGTACTGGAAACCAGCTTCCTGAAGCAGACCGACTGCCCACCGGTGCTCATCGACAACTCCCTGCTCTTGGTCGCGCAGGAACCGCCCAAGCCCCCGCTGGAGATCCCCACCGCGTCGACATTCGTGAACTGCGAGTTCCGCCCCAGCGCGAGTACCCGCGCGAACATCGTGTTCGCCGGCAGGCGGGGGCCGGCACCGGTCCGGATCATCGGCAGCACCACGAATCCCGCGAAACCCTGGACACTCCCCCAGGACGAGAACAGGGTGTCCCACCTCGGTGGCTGTGTATCCACGACCGACCTCGGCCAGACACAGTGGCACGGCGGGCGGGACTGGGTGTTCGCCCTCGACACCGCGACGGGGCGGGTCGGGGCCCGCGAGCGGGAGGCGCAGGGCTGCGGCGTCGCGGCATCGAATCCCCTCAGCCTGGCCGCGGTGCCCCTGGCCGCCGGGGCGAGCCGCTACCGGGCCGAGGTCATGGCGACCGACCCGACGGGCCGGGCCGCGACGTGGGTCGTCGAACAGGGCCTGAGCGCCATCGGCGGTACGGTCACCGCCTGGGCGCCCGAGAGTCGTGTGCTCGACTCCTTCGGATCCGCCGAGGGCTCGGTACCGGCCGGGTGGGACCCGCCACAGATCGTTTCGTCGGACGGGAGCGCCGTGGTGAAGTGCTCGCCGCCGCGAGGGCTGACGCTGGCCTTCACGGTCAAGCTCCGGGTGCTCGAAGGGCTGGCCCCCTCCTGACCGGCCGACTGCCCACGGCTCAGCGGCGGCCGTCCTGCTCTGCCCCCTGAGCCGTGGGGTCACCTCCGACGAGTCCTCACGCCGGGCCCGACGGACGGTCTGCACTTCGCCCGTCCCCCTTGCCGCGGTCACGGAAATCCGGTCTCACCCCCACGGCAACCTTTTGTCCGCCGACGGCAACCTTCCCGGGCAGGCGTTCATCGACATCCAGGGCGGTTGAGCACGTACATGACTGCATCCAACGACGGGGAGCGCCGCGCACGGCACGCAAGGCGCGACGCCGACGTTCGCGAGGGGATGTCGGTGGCTGCCCCGCAAAGTGGCGGGCCCGGTCAGCGACGGGCCGTTCCGGGAGGCCTGCGGGGAACCGGCGCGACGTCCACCGCACCAGGGCAGATCCGCATCCCGGAGTCACGGCCCGCCGCCCCTCCGCGGCAACTGTCCCGGGCTCGAAGCGGACGAGCCCGTCACCTTCTCTTATCCATCGCCCGCGTGAACCACGCTGTGGTCCGGCGCACTTGATAGTTGCGGCACCGACGTGCTGCGGCTCCGGAAGAGCGGCGCCCGTTCCCGGCCGGTACCCGCCTGCCGATCCTCCGTATGCCGTCGCGCGGGCCGACGAGGGCGGGGGCGGCTTTGTGATGCGCTTCGTCGGCAATGCCCTGTTCCCCTGCGGCGCATGACTCCGTTGGACGACTGATGGGAAAAGACAGATGGCGCGTCGGCCGGCCGGCGTCGCGCTCCCGGCCGGCGAGGGCCCCTCCGCGGCCGCACCGCTCCCCGCTCATGCTCAGCTCCCCGACGCGAAGGCCCCCACACATGAACTGCCGTCCATTGCGTACGCGACTTCGTCCTCCCTCCTTTCCGATGACAACTGCACACCGTTCGACCGCTCGGGGTGAACACGGAGGGAACGGAGCCATATGAGTGTGGGAATGACGTCAGTGGAAGAGGTGTCCCGCCCGGATGACTCCGCGGATGCTTCGCGCCCGGATCTCTCCGCGGTGGTCGCCCGCCGTCCCGAGATGCGTCTGCTGCGCCGGGCCCTGGCCGACAGCGGTGCCGGCCAGGGCGGCCACTGGGTCGTGTACGGAGAAACCGGCGCGGGAAAGACCGCTGTTCTGCGCGCCCTTCGCGAAGAAGCGCGTGTGCTCGGCCACTTGGCCGTGGAACTCAGATGCACGCCGATGGAAGGACGCGTGCCTTTCGGCACCGCGCGAAAGCTCATCGCCCTGTTCGGTGAATCGCTCCCGGTGGGCGGAACGGCCGAGGAATCCCTGCGCCGGGCCGGGGAGGCGCTTCCGTCCCGGGAAACCTCGGCCGCGGGCCGGGAGTCGGTCCTGGGCGAGGTGCTCGCCGGGCTCCAAGAGGCGGCCCAGGCCCTCACCACGGCGGCCCCGCTGCTGATCACGGTCGATGACATCGGCTGGTCCGACGCCGCCTCGCTGGACTGTTTCTCCTACCTGCTGAGCCAGTGCGATGGAGTGGGCCGCTTCCTCCTCGTTCTGACGCTGGCCGACGGTGAACCGGTGCGGGTGCCCGCCGCTCTGGAGGAGTTGCGTCTGAGTGCCCGTGGACGTATCGACCTCGGCGGTCTCGACCTGCCGGGCACGGCCGCACTGGTGACGGCCGTCACCGGCCGGCCGTGCGACGACAGCCTGGCGGCGGCCTGCCGCGCGGCGACGGCGGGAAACCCGCTGTTCCTGCGGGCGCTCGCGCGGTGCCTGCCGACCCGGCGGGCCGCGACCGCCCGTGACGTCGCCGGCCTGGGGCCGCGGGCCGTGGCCGACCATGTGCTGACCCGGCTCGCGCGGGTCTCGGAGCCGGCGTCGGCCATGGCCCGTACGGTCGCCGTGCTGGGTGACGGTGTCGATCCGCTGATGGTCGCGGAGCTGGCGAACCTGGACTGCTCGACGGTCGCGGAGGCGGCGGATGTCCTGGTGCGCACGCGTCTGTTCCGTGACGGGGGGCGGATGTCGTTCCGTCATCCCGTCGTGGCGGCGGCCATCCGCGAGCAGACATCCACCGTGGTCAAGAACACCGCTCATATGCAGGCCGCGGAACATCTGCAAAGCCGTGGGGCCCCGGCCGAACAGGTGGCAGGGCACCTGATGGCGACCACCCTCCCGCTGACGGCCTCCTGGATGGTGGACACGCTGCGGTCGGCGGCGCGTTCCGCCCTGGTACGGGAGGAGACGGGCGAGGCCGTGGAGTACCTGCAACGAGCCGTGCGGGACGCACGGGGAGGGGACTGGCGGCGAGCCGCCGCCCAGCTCGCGGACGTGCAGTTGCTCACCGACCCCTCCGCCGCCATCGGCCGGCTCTCGGACATGGCGCGCCGAGGGGTGACGGCGGAAGAGCACCCGCAGCTCCTGGCCCGGCTCGCGGACGCCTCGTTCTTCTTCGCCACGCGCCCCCGCGTACGGCGCGAGCTGGCCGAGGCCGTCGAGACGGTCGCGGTCTCGCAGCCGCACTACACCGCCGATACGCAGCTGTACCGGGTGCTGCATTCTCTGTCCGAGTTGTCCACGAAGGAGGCGTGCGAACTCGGACACCGGTACCTCGCGTCCGATCCGCAAGAAGGCGTGCTGCGCAGCGCGGCCGGGGCGCTGAGCGCCGTGAGCGCCTATGCGGCGGGCCGGAGCCGGGAGGCCGCGCTGGACCTGGTGAAAGAGTCACTACGCGACCCGGACCTCTACGAACTCCCCAATACGGCGCCCTTGTGCGTCGGGACGGCCCTGCTGGTGCACGAGGGCTACCTCGGTCTCGCCTCGGAGTACTGCCGGCACGGCATCGCCGTCGCGAAGAGAGAAGGGCGGCGGCTCCAGGTCGCCGCGCTCCTGCCGCCCCTGGCGGGAATCGCCCGGATACGCGGGAATCTGCGCGAGGCGGAAGGCCTTCTGCGGACCTGCTTGAAGACCTTCGGGCGGTACGGGGTGTGGCGGGGCAACCCGTCCGCCGTATGGGCGGGTGCCGAACTGATCGGGGTGCTGGTCGATCTGGGGGAATCCGCCGCCGCCCGCACGGTGCTCGGTGAGAGCGGCTGCCACGGTGACATGCCGACGATGTGGTCGACGCAAGCCATGCTGACGCAGCGGGCCCGGGTGCGCATGGCGGCCGGGGAGCTCGACGATGCGCTGGAGGATCTGCGTGAGTGCGGGCGGCGGTCGGCGGCGCTGGGCCTGCTCAGTGTCGAGTTCGGGGGTTGGCGTCGGCTGGCCGCCGAGGTGGCGCATCAGTTGGGGCGTCACCAGGAAGCGCGGCGCTTGGCGGAGGAAGAGCTGGAAACCGTACGGGACAAGGCCACGGACCGTACCCAGGGAGCCGCCTTGCGTACGGCAGCGCTGGTCATCGGCGGCGAAGCCGGCCTCGGGCCGGCACGGGAGGCGGTGCGGATCCTGACGGGGACCCCCGACGTTCTGGAGCTGGCCCGTGCGCAGTTGACTCTGGGCACCCTGCTCCGGGGCACCGGTGACCGCGTCGCCGCCCAGGGGCCCCTGGCACAGGCGCATGCGCTCGCGAGCCGCTGCGGTGCGGCGCCGGTCGAGGCACAGGCTCGCGAGCAGTTGCACGCCCTGGGACGGCACCAGGACGACCGGTCCGTGACAGGACTGCTGTCCCTGACCAAGCGGGAGCGGCAGGTGCTCTCCGACGCCGTGCGCGGCCGCAGCAACGGTGCGATCGCCGACGCGCTCTTCATCACGCGGCGCACCGTGGAGATTCACTTGACCCATGCCTACCGCAAGCTCGGCATCCAGGGACGCAAGGAGTTCGCCGAACTCTACAAACGGCAGGAGTTGTGGGCCTTGCTGACGGAGGAAACAGCCAACGGATAACGCCGGACGGGCCCGGACCATTTCCCGTACGGGCGGTACTCACCCGCCCGGTCAGGCGGTCGAAGCATTGCGCTTCGGCCGCCTTCCGGTGTTCCGGAGCCGAACGGCAGGCAGGTGTTTCCACGTGCCGGAGCCCGCGGACGAACCTTCGGTGCGGACCGAGAGGCCCGCGCTTTCCCCGGCGTCGATGATGAAAGCGAACCCGGTCCCCGGCCGGAGCGGAGGTCACTCGCCGGCCGGGGACCGGCGCACCGCTCGTTTCCCTTTACTCGAAGGATGAGTCCGTTGGGATTCCGTATCAGTAAAGAGTTCCACTTCTCCGCCAGCCACCGTCTGGACCACCTCGACGAGGGCCACCCCTGTTCCCGTATGCACGGCCACAACTACGTCGTCGAACTCGAACTGTCCGCCGACGGCGACGCCCTGACCAAGGCCGGCTTCGTACGGGACTACGGGGAGCTCTCGGCCTTCAAGCAGTGGCTCGACGCCGAACTCGACCACCGTCACCTCAATGACGCGGTCGACGGACTGAACCCGTCCGCCGAGAACCTGGCGCGGTGGATCCACGAGAAGTGGCGCACCGACCTGCCGGAGCTGACCGCGGTCCGGGTCTCCGAGACGGACAAGACGTGGGCGGAGTACCGGGCATGACCCCACGGTCTGCCGGGTCCGGGCGCGGGCGGGAAGGGGGTGACGCCGCGGTGGGACCGAAGCTCGTCGTGAACGAGATCTTCGGCCCCACCTAGCACCGTGCAGGGCGAAGGCCCGTCCGCCGGCCGGCGGTGCGCGTTCCTGCGGCTCGGCGGCTGCAACCTCTCGTGCCGCTGGTGCGACACCCCGTACACCTGGGACTGGTCGGGGGTCGGCGACTCCGGCGTCGCGTACGCGCCCAAGGACGAGCTGCACCCGATTCCCTGGCGGGAGGTACTGGAGCGGCTGCTGGCCTACGGGACCGACCTCGTCGTCGTCTCGGGCGGCGAACCGCTCAGCCAGCAGAACCGTCTGCTTCCCCTGGTGCGCGCGCTCCGCGACCACGGACGCGACGTGGAGATCGAGACCAACGGCACGATCGCGCCGGACACCGGTCTGGTCGCCGTCGGCGTGCGGTTCAACGTCTCCCCCAAGCTGTCCCATTCCGGGGACCCCGAGGACCGGCGGATCGTGCCCGGGGCGCTGCGGGCGCTCGCCGCGGTCCCCGGCACCGCCTTCAAATTCGTCTGCCGCGGCGAGGAGGACCTGGACGAGGTCGCGTCCCTCGTGGACCGCTGCGGCACCCGGCCGGTCTGGATCATGCCCGAAGGCCAGACGTCCGAAGCCACCCACCGACATCTCGCACAGCTCGGCGATCACGTCGTAGCACGCGGATGGAACCTCACCACACGCCTTCACGTGGCCGTGTGGGGCGACAGGAGAGCCATATGACGATGAGCGCCGAAACCCGCACCCTGGAGATGCCGCGCGAGCACACGGAGCCGGCCCAGGACCCTCTGGAGGCGCTGGCGCGGCAGCTTCTCACCGAGATCGGTGAGGATCCGGAGCGCTCCGGCCTGCGGGACACGCCGGCCCGCTTCGCGCGGTGGTGGAGGGAGTTCACGCAGTACGACGCGGGCAAGGTCGAGACCGTCTTCCCGCTGCGCACCACCGGGCAGCTGGTCACGGTCTCCGACATCACCGTGTGGTCGCTGTGCGAGCACCATCTGCTCCCGTTCTCGTGCTCGCTCACGATCGCCTACCGGCCGGCCTCCCATGTGCTCGGGCTCTCGAAATTCGCCCGCATCGCACACCGGCACGCGCACCGGCTGCAGATCCAGGAGCGCCTCGTGCACGACATCGCCGCCGAGATCTCGGCCGTGACCGGGTCCCCCGATGTGGCCGTGATCGGCAAGGGCGAGCACCTGTGCATGACCATGCGGGGCATCCGCACGCCGGCGCTCATGACCTCGTCGGCGTTCACCGGCGTCTTCGAGGACTTCGGGCCCGCGCGCGACGAGGTCGTCGGCGTGGCCGGCGGAAACCGCTGACCCGGCGGGAGCTTGTTCCGCTCCGTTCACCCGTACCGGAAAACCCACCGAAGGAAGGTGAGAGCTTTGCGTGAAATTCCCACCGGGCTCGGGCTCGACGACATCCTTCTCGTTCCCCGGCGCACCTCGGTCACCAGTCGCGCGCACACCGATGTCGGCACCGAATTCGTCCCCGGCCTGCGGCTGTCCGTCCCGGTCGTCTCCGCCAACACCCCGTGGTGCACCGGCGCCCGGATGGCCACCGCGATGGCGCTGGCGGGCGGTCTCGGCGTCATCCACCGGATGCAGACGGCGGAGGACCAGGCTGCCGAGGTGTCCGCCGTGAAGAAGAACGGTCAGGAGGGGTCCGCCGCATCGGGCGCCACGGTCGACGGGCAGGACCGGCTCCGCGCGGCGGCCGCCGTCGGTGTGACCGACGACTACCTCGACCGCGCGGCCCTTCTCGTCGCGGCCGGGGCCGACGCCCTGGTGGTCGACGTCGCACACGGCCACGCCGACTACGTCCTCAAGGCCGTGGAAACGCTGAAGTCCCGCTGGCCCGACGTGCCCGTCGTGGGCGGCAACGTCGCGACTCCGGAAGGCACCAAGGATCTGATCGACGCCGGGGCGGATGCCGTCAAGGTGGGCATCGGGCCCGGCGGCATCTGTACCACACGTCTGGTGGCCGGCAGCGGTGTGCCGCAGTTCACCGCCGTACTGGAGTGTGCGGAGGAGGCCGCGGGGCACGGCGTACCGGTCATCGCGGACGGTGGTGTCAAGGAGCCGGGCGACATCGCGAAGGTGCTGGCGGCCGGTGCCCGGACGGCGATGCTGGGCAGCGCGCTCGCCGGCGCCGAGGAGAGCGCCGCCCTCCTGGTGGAGCACGACGGACGGTCCGCGAAGGTGAGCACCGGGTTCGTGACGTTCGGCATGCGGCTCACCCTGAAGCGGGCCCGCGGTGAGGCGGTGACCAAGGAGGAGCTGGCGCGGTACACGCCCGAGGGCGTGGAGGCGACGTGGCCCTTCAGCGGGCCGGTCGCCGACACGGTGAACCGTTTCGTCGGGGGGTTGCGCTCCGGGATGAGCTACTCGGGCGCGCACACGCTCCCCGAGTTCCGCGAACGCGCGCGCTTCGTCCGCGTCACGCCCGCCGGCCTGGCCGAGAACAAGCCGCACGCCCTCGGACGCACCGAACAGGTCCCGCTCGACTACGCGTCGGAGGCGGTGTGACGACCCCGATCGACACCGGCCGGTACGGCAGTCCGCGGATGCGCGCGCTGTTCACCGACCGGGCGCGCTACGAGACGTTCGTCCGTGTGGAAGGCGCGCTGGCGACGGCGCAGGGGCGCCACGGCGTCATCCCGCGGGATGCGGCCGAAGCCATCGCCGAGCGCGCCCGCACCCACCGGTGCTCCCCGCAGCGTGTCGCCGAGCTCGAAAAGACCAGTCGGCACGAGTTGTTCGCCGTCGTACAGGAATTCGCCGAGTCCTGCGGCACCCACCGCCCATGGGTCCACTACGGGGCGACCAGCAGTGACATCCTCGACACGGCGCTCGCCCTCCAGCTCGGCGAGGCCATCGCCCTGCTGGAGGAGGACCTGCGCGACCTCCTCACCGCGCTGACGGCACGCATCCGCGCGGTCGGCGACCACGTCATGATCGGCCGCACCCACGGCCAGCAGGCACAGCCGGTGACGCTGGGATTCAAGCTGGCCGTCGTGCTGGACCGGTTCGTCCGCTGTCTGGAACGCCTGACCCAGGCCAGGGAACGGATCGTCATGGGCAAGGTCGCGGGGGCGGTGGGCTCGCTCGCCGGGATCGGCGCGCACGGGCCCGAGGTGCAGCGGGAGACCCTGCGCGAGCTGGGCCTCCCGGAGCCGGCCGTCTGCGCCCAGGCCGTGGCCCGGGACCGGATCGCCGAATTCTTCTGCTGGGCGGGGCTGACGGCCGCCTGCCTGGAGGACCTGGCGACCGAGGTACGCAATCTGCAGCGTACGGAGATCGGCGAGGTCGCCGAACCGTTCGCCGAGGGCGGTCAGATCGGCAGCTCCGCCATGCCGCACAAGCGCAATCCCGTACAGAGTGAGCGCATCTGCAGCCTGGCCCGGCTGGTGCGCTCGCTCGTCGGGCCCGCGCTGGAGAACGTGACGAGCTGGCACGAGCGGGACCTGGCCAATTCCGCCAATGAACGGTTCACCCTGCCCGAAGCGTGCGTCCTGCTGGACGAAATGCTGACCACCGCCACCTACGTGATCGACGGTCTGCGGGTCTTCCCCGACCGTATGCGGCACAACCTGGAGCACTCGCGCAACGAGCACCTCAGTGAAGCCGTCCTCCTGCTCCTCGTCCAGCGCGGCGTGGACCGTCTGGAGGCGTACCGCCTGATCCAGGAGGCCACCGTCCGGGCCGTGGGCGAGGACACCGACATGGTCGACGCCCTACTGGCCCATCCGCGCCTCGCCGGCCGGCTCGACGCGGAGGAGGTCCGCCGGATGGCCGCCGCGGGGGCCGATACCGGGCACTGCCGGGAGCTGGCCGCCGAGGCCGTCGAGCGCGCCGAGCGCCTCGTCCAAGGAGGATGACATGACCTGCACCATCATCGTGGGCGGCCAGTGGGGTGACGAGGCCAAGGGCAAGATGGCCAGCCACCTGGCGCTCAAGGACGGTGTGGACCTCGCGGTGCGCGCCGGGCTCGGCCCGGGGGCCGGGCACACCATCGTGCACGCCGGACGGACGCACAAACTGCGTCAGGTCCCGAGCGCCGTGGTCAACAGCCGGACGCGGCTGCTGCTCGGCGCCGGTGTGCTCGTCAACCCCGCCGTGCTGCTCCGGGAGATCGAGGAACTGGGGGTGGCCGACCGCATCGGCGTCGACTTCCGGGCGACCGTCATCGACCCCGGGCACATCGAGGCCGAGGGGCGCGACCGCAACCTCACCGACACAGTCCGCAGCACCGGCAGCGGGCACGGTCCCGCTCTGGCGGCGCGTGCGCTGCGCAACGCGCGCCGGGCGCTGGACGTCCCCGAACTGGCCCCGTACCTGGCGGACGTCGCCGTGGAGGTCAACGGCGCGGTGGACGCGGGCGCGCAGGTCCAGGTGGAGGGGACGAACGGGTTCGGCCTGTCCGTGCTGTACGGGACCTACCCCCACACGGTGGGCAAGGACAGCACGGCGAGCACGGTGGCCGCGGACGCCGGGCTGGGTCCCCTGGCCGTGGACGACGTCGTCCTGGTCTTCCGGGCCTACCCGACCCGGGTCGGGGCCGGCGCGTTCCCGACGGAGCTGCCCGAGCAGGAGGCGGAGCGCATCGGGGTCGAATACGGCACGGTGACCGGACGGCGCCGGCGCATGGGCCGCTTCGACCTGGAACAGGCACGCGAAGCCGTACGGATCAACCGGCCCTCGTGCATCGCCGTCAGTTTCCTCGACTACGCGGCCCCGGAGGTCCGGGGGCTGCGGGAGGGCCCGCTGCCGCCCGGCGCGGCAGCCGACCTCATCGGTGAGATCGAACAGGAACTGGGCGTACGGGTCGAGCTCATCGGCACCGGACCGGGCACGGACGAGGTCATCGACCTCAGGTCCGCCCCCGCCGGCACCGGCACCACGGCCCTCCTCCCCCGTACAAGGAGCAACGCATGACCGCCGGCCCGCCCCTGTGGAAGCGGCAGAGACTGCTCACCATCAGCTGGCAGACACTCGGTACGCTGCTGACCGACCTCGCCGAGGAGATCCGCGCCGCGGGTCCTCTGCCGGACACGGTCGTCGGCATCACCCGCGGCGGCCTCACCCCCGCCGTCGCCCTCGCGCACCGGCTGGAGGTCCCCGAGTTCCGGATCATGGGAATCCCCCGGAACTCCTCCAACAGCCGGTACAGCGAGCGCGGCGCGGCGGCACTGGAATACGTCGTCCCGGACTCCCCGCTGACCGGGAAGCGCGTGCTCATCGTCGACGACATCATGGGCGACGGGGGCACGATGGAGACCGCGGTCGGCGCGCTGCGTGCCCTGGGCGCCGCGGAGATACGTACCGCGGTCCTGGTACGCAACCAGAACTGCGCCGGGCGGCCGGATCACCAGGCGCTCGAAGTCGACGACTGGACGGTCTTCCCCTGGGAGGCACCACCGGGTCCGGCGGAGGCGACCGTGCCGCTGGAGGCCGTGCGGTGACATCGCCCGACACGTCCGGGGCGCGGGTCTCCCGCGCCCCGGCGCCGCTTTCCCCCGCGACGGTCGTCTTCGACCGCGACGGCACCCTGCTGGACTTCTCCGACATGTTCCACCGCTTCATCGTCGATCTGCACCGCACGCAAGGGGTGGTTCCACCGTCCAGGGAGGTGATCCTCGGGTACGAGTACTGGCAGGCGATCATCAGCGGGCGGCTGCGCATCGGCGACGCGGTCGTCCGCGACCACGTGGACGACGTCGTACACCGCTACATGCCGCACGGCCGGCTCTTCCCCGGCACCGCGGAAGCCGTACGTGATCTGGGCGCGGCAGGCGTACGCATGGTGCTGGTGAGCAGCTGGGTCGGTGCCACGGCGACCGGGAAACTGCTCGAACGCTACGGACTGCACGATGTGTTCGGTGCCGTCCTCACCCGTGAGGAACTGGCGGCCGACGAGGCCCACGCCACGGACGCTGCGTGCAAGACGCTGCTCGCCCGCCGGGCCCTGGCCGAGGTGGGACACCGGCCGGGCGACGCCCTGTACATGGTCGGGGACACCCCCGCGGACATCGCCTCGGCCAGGACTCTCGGGGCCCGGGCCATCGGCGTACGCACCGGGAACGGCGGCCGGCTGTCGTCGGTACCGGGCGCCGGGCCGGACCTTCTCGTGACCGGCGCCGCCGAGGCTGCGGCCGTCATTCTGCGGGAAGTGCGCGCCAGGTAGTCCGCTACACCGAAAGGTGCCGGCGTTTTCGCGGGAACACGACGCACCGCTCTCCCCATCCGGCCGCTCCGGGCCGGATGGGGAGAGCGGTGCGTTGTTCCCTTGCCGTCCGCTCGCTCACACAGGTGCCGTGCCGATGAGTCCCGCCCGGGTCACGAGCGCGGCGAGCCGCTCTTCGTCCAGCTGCTCCGTCCCCACGGGACGACGGGGCAGCACCATGTACCGTGCCTCGGCGCTGGCGTCCCAGACCCGGACGTCCACCTCTTCCGGCAGGACGGTCCCGAACTCGGCCAGCACGGCGCGCGGCTCGCGTACCACGCGCGCCCGGTACGCGTCGCTCTTGTACCAACTCGGTGAGGGGCCGAGCAGCAGCACCGGATAGCAGGAGCACAGTGTGCACACCACGACGTTGTGCACGGTGGGTGTGTTGGCGACGACCCGCAGATGCTCGTCGTCGGCCAGCAGCCCGTCGAGACCCAGCTCCCGCAGGGCCATGGCCGGCTCCCCCAGCAGCAGTTCCCGGAAGTCGAGGCTGCACCAGGCGCGGGCGACCAGGCGGGCCCCGTTGAACGGCGTGGCGCGCGAGAGATTGCGCTCCAGGATGGCGTCGAGCTGCTCGTCCGTGACGAGCCCGGCCGCGATGACGCGTTCTTCCAGCCTTCGTACCCGGGCGGCGATGGGGAGGCTGACGTGTTCGGAACTCATGATGTTTCTCCTCGGAGGTCCCGGGCCGCCTCTCCGGCCGGCTCCAGGTAGCACTCCCAGAGGTCGGTCAGGACGATGTGCGCCCCGCTCCCCCACAGGTCGCGTGCTGCGAAACGCACGGTGTAGACGGGGAGGACCCGGAAGGGATCCCGACGCCGGGCGACGTCATCGGGGAGCGGGCAGGGCGGTTGTACGACTACGACGTGCCCGACGTGTCCCCGTACGTACCGGGGCACCCGGGTGTGGTGCGGTGGGTCCGCCGGACGCACCCGGACCGGTTCCCCGACGGAATACCGCCGTTCACCCACCGGAGACGGCCTCCTTCTTCTCGGCGATCCCCTTCTCGTCGAGGAGGAGTTCCATGCCCATGAGGACCCGCTCGTAATAGCCGGCCGCGAGATACTCGCCGGGCGGGACGCGTTCTTCGGCGTCGCGGAGTTCGGAGGCGGTCCAGACGCCCGCCATCGCCAGACCGATCAGCACGGCGAACACCCGCGCCTCCCAGTCGTGCCGCCACGGGTGGGGAGGGTCCTCGCCGTCCACGGGAACGGCGCCGTAACCATAGGTGCCGCCGATGTCGTTCATACGCGCCATGAATGCCCTCCTCCTTTCACGGCGCCGCGAACTCGGTGACACCGTCGAGGTATTCCGTCGGGTCCGGAACCTCCGCGTCACGGAACGCCTCCCGGCGTTCGTAACACGTGCCGCAGGTACCGCAGTGGCGCTCTCCCCCGCGGTAACACGACCAGCTCTTGTCCAGGGGGGCTCCGAGCCGGTTCCCGTACTTGGCGATGTCCGTCTTGCTCCAGGTGATGAACGGCGTCTCCACACGCGGCGTGGGGAATCCCTCGTTCGCGACCTGTACGAGTTCATCGAGCGCCCTGACGAACGCCGGCCGGCAGTCGGGATAGATGAAATGGTCGCCGGCGTGCATACCGAGGGCCACGACACCGGCCCGCCGCGCGACCGCGGCGCCCACCGCCACATTGGCCAGAATGGCATTGCGGTTGGGGACCACGGTGGCGCGCATCGAGTCCTCGGCGTAGTGCCCCGACGGAACGCCGACCTCGCTGTCGGTCAGGGCGGAGCCGCCCAGCAGGACACCGATTCCGCTCAGGTCCACCACATGGTGTTCCGCGCCGTAGTGCCCGGCGATCGTCCGGGCCGACTCGATCTCCCGGCGGTGGCGCTGGCCGTAGTCGACCGTCACCGCGGTGAGCCGGTAGTGCAGCATGGCGTAATGGGCGAGCAGCGTCGTGGAGTCCATGCCTCCGGACAGCACGACGACAGCGCTGAACGGGTCGGTCTTCGCCGGTGATTCGGGCAAGACGCACCTCCTGGGGTACCGGGGGAACGGCGTGCCTCGTAGCCGGCCGCCGTCTGCGATCAGGCTCCAGCGTCCCGGCAGGTACCGGCCCGGTCCTCACGGTGCCGTCCGAGAATTCGGGGACGGGACCGAGAGAAAGCGTCGGGAAAGCGCCCGTGATGCCATGACCGGCGCCCACGGGAGCCGCTCGGCCGGCGTCCGGCGGTGTGACGAACCGGGAGTGGATGGGCCCGGGTGCCCGGGCCGGCGCCGGGTGGGCGGCGAAAAGGCCGGCGGCGGCTCCCGGTTCGTCACTTCGTCCGGTCTAGCAGGTGTGTGCTTCTTCCCGGCACGGCTTGAGGAGGGGGGTGGGGTCGAAGAAGCGGGCCGAGGGCTTGGCGCGGACATCGCCGGTGGTGATGTCGCGGATCACGGTGCCCTCGTCCTCCGTGAAGCTGGGATCCGCCTTGTAACCGCCGAGGTAAATGCCCTCAGGGCCGGATTTGTTGGCGCTGACGATGTGCAGGTAGTCGCTGGTGCGGCTCTTCCAGAGGGCGCTGCCGACCGGGTCGCGCCAGTCGCTGTTCATCGCGACGACGTCGACTCCCATGCGGGCCAGGACCTGCGCGGTCTCGGGCGGCATCATGTCGACGTCCTGCATGAGGGCGAGCCGGGCGTAGTCGCGGTCGATGACCAGGTAGTCGTCGGACAGCCGGCCCTTGGGGAGGGTCTCGCCGCGCTTGTGGTGGGTGCGCCTGTAGTCGTACGACTGCCCCGTCGAGGCGATCAGGGTGCTCTTGGGTACCTCGGTGCCGGTGGCCGGGTAGTGGAGGAGCAGGTCGGTCCGGTTGCTCGTGGCGAACGAGGTCAGTTTCGCGAGGCCCGCCGTGTCCGGAGCGGGGAAGTAGCCGGCCGGAAAGACGATCAGGCGCAGTTTCTTGCCGGAGGACCCGGCCCGGGACGCGGCCTTGGCCGCGGCGTCGAGGGCGGCCTGCCAGGGTGTCGTGCTGGGGCCGGGGTCGACGGCGGCGGCGGTGAACGTGGCCGGCTCGGGCTGGTGGAACTGTTTCTGCGTGTACGGCTCCAGGGTGTCCTGGCCCAGCAGGGAGTACATCGCGGGTTTGCGCTCCACCGGGAAGGTCCGTGACGCCCGCACGGGGATCTCGCCGTAGCCGATCTGGTCGGACCGGCCGCTCACGTCCGCGAGGACCTTGCCGTCATGGGTCATGATGACGCTGCGGGAGCCCAGGTCGAAATCGTAGGGGAACGGCGACGGCACGGTGAAGGTGTTCTGCGTGAACACCTCGGGTTTCGTTCCCTTGGTTCCCTTGCCCCAGCGGTTCGCGACGATCATGGAGAAGTCGTTCTCGAAGGTCCGGACGCGGACGAAGTCGGTGTCGATTCCGACGTTGGCAGGAGCGATCAGGATGTCCGCTCCCCGCACCGCGGCCGCCCGGGGGAACTGGGAGTTGAACATGTCGGAGCAGATGACCAGCGCCATCCTGCCGTATTCCGTGTCGAAGGACGGGATCTGCTCGAAGCTGGAGGCGTTGTACGAGGATTCGATCAGGTGATTGCGCTTGTGGTAGACGCCTCGGATCCTGCCGTCCGGGCCGAGGAGTACGGCCGAGTTGTAGTACCGGTTCGTGTCCGGCTCGTAGACGGGCATGCCGAACGCTATGTAGGCACGGTGCTGTCTCGCGACCGCGCCGAGCGCTTCGGTCGACTTTCCGGGGACCTGCTCCGCGGCCCGGGACATCTCCGCACGGCTGAAGAAGGAATAGCCGCTGGTGGCCATCTCCGGCAGCACGATGAGTTTGGCGCCCTTGCCTGCTGCCTGGCCGGCGAGCTCGACCATCCTGGCGCGGTTGTTGTCGACCTTCCCTTCCTCCGGGGCGAAGTGAATGGTCGCGGTCTTGAGGGAGGTGGGTACCGGTAATGCGTCGGATGCGGCGGCGCTCCTGAGTTCATGGCCCGGCAGCAGGGTGATCAGCCCTGCCAGCACAGCCGCCACCGCGACCGACCGGAACCGGCGGCGGCGGAACAACGCGAGGCGTTTCACGGACTTCTCCGATCTCATACGACGGGCACCTTCTTCGCGTACCTCAGAGCAGCACCCAGGAAATCGCGCGGGATTTCCGGGTGCGTGCCGAAGTGGAGGTGGATGTAGCTGGCCGCCACGTTGTCCAGCGCGAACCCCGCACGGCGGCGTTCGCCCGTGCTGGTCGTGACCTCGTACAGATTCGGCTCGATCTCGGCGGCGGTGATGCGGGACTGGTGGAATTCCTGGCCGCGGGCCCGCCGGCCCGCCTCGCCGAGCGGGGACGGCACCTGTGTGCGCACCTCGACGTAGTGGATGGAGAGGTACTGCCGGTCCATCACCACATCGATCGGGAGGATGCCGGTCATGGCCGCGCCCTTCCCGTCGAAGCCGGTCAGTGACCGGGCGAGGTACATCATCCCGCCGCACTCCGCGTAGACCGGCATTCCGTGCCCGGCACGCGCCTTCAGCCCGTCCGCCAGTGAGCGGTTGGCGGCCAGCTCGGCGGTGAAACTCTCCGGATAGCCACCGCCGAGGTAGACCGCGGCGACATCGTCCGGCAGCCGGGGATCCACGGTGGGCCGGAACGGCACCAAGGTGAACCCGGCGTCCTCCAGTGCGCGGAGGTTCTCTTCGTAGTAGAAGCAGAACGCGGCGTCACGGGCCACCGCGAGCCGTACACCGGGGCCGGTCCCGCGTGGCGGCTGGTGCGCGGAGGTTCCGGCAGGGTCGGGCCATGCGGTACGAGTGGCCGCCAGCAGCCCGTCCACATCCACCGTGCGGCCGGAAGCCATCTGCGCGGCGGCCCGTTCCGCCGCACCGGTCGGGTTCTCCTCGACCGTGGTCAGCCCTAGGTGCCGCTCATCGACGCGCAGGTGCTCGCTCCGCTCGACCCAGCCGGCCACGAGCTCTCGCAGGTGCTCCGGAAGCGCGGTGAGCACCATCTCGGCATGGGTGCGGCTGCCGACCTGGTTCAGGACGCACGCCGCGATGCGCACATCGGAGTCGAAGGCCATCAGGCCGCCCAGGACGGCTCCGGACGTGCGCGTCATGCCCCACACGTCCATGACGACCACGACAGGAAGCCCGAGAAGCTTGGCGATGTGCGCCGCGCTGCCTTTCTCGGTGCCGTTCTCCCCGTCGTACAGCCCGCCCATGGCCTCGATGACACAGACGTCCGCCCCGGCGGACCAGCGGCTGAAGGAGCGGCGCACTCCCTCGGCGCCCATCATCCACAGGTCGAGATTGACCGACGGGCGTCCGGTGATCTCCCGGTGGTATCCGGGGTCGATGAAATCAGGGCCGATCTTGAAGGCTTGCACCTTCAGCCCGCGCTCACGCAGGAGGCGCAGCAGAATGGCCGTAACGGTCGTCTTGCCGGCGCTGCTGTGCGTCGCGGCGACAACGAATGCGGGCCGTGGTGCGGGGTCGGCGTCGGCCGTGTTCTTCACTGCTGCCCCTCCAGAACGAGCCTGATCTCCAGTGCAGGGACGCAGAGTACAGCCCCGGTCACGGGCAAGGGCTGCCGGAAGCGGCCCGTCGGACATCCTGCGCTCCGAAGCGATTTGCCCGGGCCCAATACCGCGATCAGGCGGTGGCCGGCGCCCTCGATGAGGGCCCGCAACGCCTTGGCGGCCGGCTGCCTACACTTCCCTTCCGGCACGCGCACACACCTTGCAGTCCCCCCGAGTCACCCCCACTCCGCAGCGGGCCGCCCCCGGCAGAGGAAAGACACACGGTGAAACACAGCCTCGGACCCATCAGCCGCAGCCTGGCCGCGGTCGCCACCGCCGGCATGCTCGCGCTGGCCTCCGCAGCGCCCGCCCACGCCGACGACTACCGCTACTGGTCGCTGCGGCACGGGGAGAAGGGCACCTGGCGCACCACGGCAGAGGGTCCGGGTACCTACCGCCCGGCCGACGGCGCGGTGGAAGGGTTGCGCTTCGCCGTCTTCCACGCGGACACGAAGGAATCCGTCGTCCCCCGTGCTCCCGCCGACTTCGAGGCGATCTGTGCCTCCACCCCGGCGGAGGCGGGCACCAAGCGGGTCGCCCTGGTGCTGGATTTCGGTACGGCGCGGGACGCCCCGTCCGGGGAGAAGCCCCCGGCGGTACGGTCGCACTGCGTGCAGTTGCCGCCGGAAGCCACCACCGCGGAGGCGCTGGCCAAAGCTGCGCCACCCCTGCGGTACGCCCCCTCGGGCCTGCTCTGCGCCATCGCGGGCTACCCGCGGCACGGCTGCGGAGAAGCGGTGACCGACAGCTCCGAGCGCGCGAGCGGCACCGGCAGTCCTCGCAGCGGCAGCGGCAGCGGCTCAGGCGGCGGGCCGTCCGCAGGGCTCTTGCTCGGTGGAGGCATCGTCGTCGCGCTGGCCGGCGCGGCCGTGTGGCAGGCCAGGCGTCGGCGCCGTGCGGGCGGCTTCACGGAGCGGTAGCGGGTCACGGTCGGATTCCTCTGACGCGCCTACCCCGTTGCCGCCCGATAGGCACCGCGAAGAAGCCAGGCACGTGCTGGCTCAGGGGGAGTCGCGTCGGTCTCGCACCGGCAACGTCACGCGAGCCCGGCAGGCCGCGGCGGGGTGTGGGTGAGTTATCGCATTGCACGGACGCCGGAGGGTCCTTTACCCTGTTTTGCGTTCCGCCTGTGCCCATCCGGGGCCCCGGCGCTGTGTTTCGAGGTGACGACTTATCTCCCAGGCCAAGTAGCCGTCCGCAGTTCCCCCACGTTCTGATCGTTTGAACGTGTCCGGGGGCGGACGTCGCGCTGGTCTGAGTTGCGTCACCCACCCCCGTATTTCCCTGTCATTTTCCGGGTGCAGCTCTGCCGTCTGCCCCGGTTTTCGTGTTTTCCGGCCCGGTGCGGCTGACGGCAGGGCTCCCCGGTTCCTTGAATCAGGAGCCTCACAGTGTCTTCCCCCGCGCTCGACAACGAGCCGCAGCACACCACCCAGCCTCCAGACCACCTCACACCCGGCCTGTCGAAGATGGGCCTGGCCGCCTGGATCGCCCTCTTGGTGCTGCTGGGCGCCGAGCTGATGGACATGATCGACCAGTCGGTCGTCCTGACCGCCCTGCCCGCGATCCAGGAGTCGACCGGAGCCGGACCGGACGCGGTGCAATGGCTGACCACCGGCTATTCCCTGCCCGTCGCCGTCGGGCTGATCACCGGCGGTCGCCTCGGCGACCTCTACGGCCGGCGAAAGGTCCTTCTCATCGGCACCGTCGTGTTCACCACGGCCTCGCTGCTGTGCGGTCTGGCTATCGGACCGGGCGTGCTGGTCGGTGCCCGCGCCCTCCAGGGCGTGGGCGTGGCCATCATGATCCCGCAGGTCCTGGCCACCCTCCACGTCACCTTCGACGGGCAGAACCGCAGCAAGGCGTTCGGTCTGTACGGGGCCATCATGTCGCTCGCCAACGTCCTGGGCCCGGTGACGGGCGGTCTGCTCACCGAGGCCGACCTGTTCGGGCTGTCCTGGCGGCCGATCTTCCTGGTCAACGTGCCCGTCGGCCTCGCCGTGCTCCTCCTGGGACGCCGATACATCCCCGAGTCGACCGTGAAGAAGGCCGACCGGCCCGATCTGACCGGCATGCTCCTGTCCGCACTGGCCATCGTCCTGACCGTCTTCCCGCTCAGTGAGGGACACCTCCATCACTGGCCACTGTGGTGCTTCGCCATGCTCGCCTCCGGCCTCCTCACTCTGTGCGCCTTCCTGCGCCACCAGCAGCGCAAGCAGAACAAGGCGCCCCTCGTACCCCTGTCCCTCTTCCGTGGCAGGCAGTTCTCCGGCGGCACGGCCGCGCAACTGGTGCACGGCCTGCTGTGCGGGCTGTTCTTCATGACCTGGACCCTCTACCTCCAGCGCGGGCTCGGCATGAGCCCCTTCCACGCGGCCCTGGCCTTCGTGCTGCTCTCCCTCGGAGAGCTGGCCGGCGCGACGCTCGCGGCGAAGAGCGGCGGGCGCTTCGCCCGCCGCCTTCCCCAGGCCGGAGTCCTCATCGCGGCCGCTGCGATGGCCGCCCACGGGCTCCAGGCCGCCGGCGGTCAGGCGGAGCCGGCTCTGCCGGCGATGACCGCTCCGGTGGTGCTGATCGGGTTCGGCCTCGGCATGGTCAGCGGCCCGCTCACCGACCTGTCCCTCGCCAAGGTCCCGCACGAGAACGCCGGAGCCGCCTCCGGGCTGTTCAACACCGCCATCCACCTGGGCATCGCCCTCGGCACCGCGCTGACCGCCCTGGTGTTCTTCTCCACCACCGGCGGCTCGCCCGACGCCGGACTCAACCGCGACGCGTTCATGACCGTGCTGTGGTGGGTCGGCAGCCTCCTCGTCTTGATGTGGGCCCTGATGTTCTGCCTGCCCAAGCACACGAAGAACCGGACCGGCTGAGCCGGTTACCCCAGGCGGCGGCACCTTCCGGTGCTGCCGCCGCTCCCCGTACCCCTCACACAGCCACGGCGGCTGACACGGTACCGACGGGGGCCGGTTGGCGGCCAGACAGGCGCATTACGGCGGTCCGTCGGCTCTTATGGGCCGACCGCCCGCGTTCGCCACGTGTACAGGCGGGAAGGAGGCCGATTCGTCGTTGATGCCTCACCAGGGGGCACGGCACCACGCCCCCCTAAATGCGCATGTTAGATTCACATTTTGTGGTGACCCGGGTCGCGTGGCGTCGCCACGGTTCCGGCTCCAGCACTGCGTACCGATGGTGACAACTGATGGTTGACGCGCATGACGCGCCCTTTGCCCGTCCCGACTCCGCCGCTCCTGCTCCGGCTCCCGCTTCCGCTCCGCAACTGCTCTGCGACATCAACACGCTCGTCGCGGAGGACTCCCTGTCGGCCGGGGCGCTCTGGCGGCTGGCGGAGCCCGGCCGTCAACTCGACGCCAATCTCATCCATCTCCGGCCCGAGGAAGTCATCGGCACCCACACCGAGCCGGACCTGGACGTCCTGGTTTTCGTCGTCGCGGGTCACGGCACGCTGGGGACGGCGCACGGCACGCAGCCGCTCGCCCAGGGCAGGGTCGCCTGGCTTCCCCGCGACACCTCCAGGAGCCTCGCCGCGGGCAAGGAGGGCATGTCGTACGTCACCGTCCACCGCCGTCGACCCGGCATGCAGATCCGCACCCGGTCCGCATCGTGCGGCGCATGAAACCGTGACCGCAGCGCGGCTCACGCGCGCGGCACGGCGGGCACCGGGCAGCGGGCAGCGGTTGTGGTGCGGCACGGCGGGGCTGACCGGGCCCGGTCGCAGAGGGCGTCGCCCGGCGGCGCCGCGGGCGGGCCACCACACCCGGCCCGGTACGAAGTGCTCCCTCGGCACGGTCAAGAACGCCTCGCGCAGCCGGCCGCAGCCGACGAACCCGCGGGGATGGCGGCTCATCTCCTCGGCACAACGCTCGGGCGGTCCGCTCGGCCGTCTCGTGTACCGGCCGCCGGACGGCGACGCCGTTCGCTCATGTCCTCACGGGGCTGCCCTGGCGACGGCCAGGCCCGTCAGGAGCGCCGTACGGGTGTCGAGTTCCTCCCACGTTCCGCGCCAGGCCAGCAAAGCGATCGCGGCGGTCGGGAACTTCTTCTGGACCTGCCGGACGCGCCGGCCGACTCCGTCACCGGCCGTCACCAGGATCGTGTCCCGCAGGCTCGGGTTGTGGCCGATCACCAGTAGCGTCGAGATGTGGGCGGGCACTTCGTGCACGACGGCCAGGAGTTGCGGCACGGGCGGGTGGTACAGCCGCGGCTCGAAGCGCACCGGCGGCAGCCCCGCCAGTTCCGCCGCGGCCAGCTCCCACGTCTCCCTCGTACGGTGAGCCGTGGAGCACAGCACCAGGTCGGGCAGCCAGTCTGCCTTCGCCAGCACGCGCCCCGCGGCCCGCGCGTCCCGGCGGCCTCGCCCGGACAGTGGCCGCTCGTGGTCCGCCGTCCCCGGAGGGCGGGCGGATTTGGCATGGCGCAGCAGCAGCAAGCGCCGTAGAGGCGGGATCGTCACACCGGGACACCTCACGTCGAGAGTGCCGTAAGTCCTGACGGGACGCGCCCCGGCGCGGGTCCGGTGCGCGACGGCGCGGGCCCCGGCCCCGGTCCCCGGGAGCGTCCGAGCATTGCAGGTGAAGCACACAGTACTCGTAGCCCGGACGCGCCGACCCCGCCAGAGGCGTCCCCTCGCGTCTTTCGGACAGCGATCGAGCCGCCGCGCGCTGCACGCGTGCGTGCTCCGTGTACTCACCTCCTACGGGCCGACCCGCCCGGTCTGTTGCTGAAGGACGGGGAATTCCTCGCGAGGGAGAACGCATGACCACCGCGACCGGCCCCATACAGCTGCTGACGATCGCGTTCGGCCCGGACACGCCGTTCGAGGGACGGATCGTCGAGGAACTGGAGCCCGCACCGACCACTCCGATCGGCACCACCGCCCCGCGTGCGCTGCGCTTGAGCGTCGCAGCGTCCGGCCCACGTCCGCCCAGGTGTCTCCGGCCCGGAGCGACAGCCCCAGCGGCAACGCGCTCACCGCGACGGCGGTCGGCATCCTCCGGACAGCGGGCCGGTACGCGCCCGGCAGCCTCGGCGACGGGCAGCGCATCCACCACCCACCGCCGAGGGACTCAGCGTGCCGGGCGGGTGTGCCACCGCGCGGAAATCGCCCCGGACGACCGCCGCGCCACCGCGCGGAGACCGGTTCAGATGATGATGACGCGGCGTCCGCGCGTATGGCCGGCCTTGCTGTCGATGTGGGCGGCCGCGGCGTCGGCCAGGGTGTACGACTTCTCGACCGGTATGTGGAGCTTGCCCCGCGAGATGAGGCCGACGGCCTCGTTGAGTGCGTCCGGCACGCTTCCGGCCGTGCCGGAGAAGCGGACACCGAGGTCCGGCGCGCCGAGATCGGCGATGGAGACCACCTTGCGCGGGTCCCCGGTCAGCTCGACGAGTTCGCGGATGACGCCCGAGCCGGCCAGATCGAGAGCCGCGTCGACCCGGCCGAGCTGCCGCACCCGCTCGACCCAGCCGTCGCCGTAGGTGGTGGCGAGGGCGCCCAGGCTGCGCAGATAGTCCTGGTTGGCGGCCCCGGCCGTGCCGATGACCGTGATGCCGCGGTCACGGGCGATTTGCAGCACCGCCGATCCGACGCCCCCGGACGCGCCGCTGACCAGCAGCGTCTGCCCGGGCCGCACACCGGCCTGGCCGATGATGCGCAGGGCGGTCTCCACCACGGAGGGGTACCCGGCCGCCTCCTCGAACGACAGGCCTTCGGGCATCCGGGCCCAAGCCGTCAGCACGGCGAACTCGGCGTAGGTGTCCACCCCTTCACCGAAGACGCGGTCGCCGATCTCGATGCCTTCGACGCCGTCACCGATCTCGTCCACCACCCCCGCGGCGTCCAGCCCGACTCCGGAGGGCAGCTCGGTCGGATGCGCGCCCAGGACCTGGCCTTCCCGGATCCGCCAGTCGACGGGGTTGACGCCCGCCGCGCGTACGGCGATGCGGAGGCGGCCGGGGCCCGGGTGGGGCTCCTCGGCGTCGATGAGGTGCAGCACGTCGGGACCGCCGAACTCGGCGAAGCTGATTTTCTTCATGCGGCCGACCGTAGCACTAACGGTTAGCGTTTTGAAACGGTTGCGGTTTTGGATTTGTTAGCATCACGGCATGACCGTGCCGCCCGGACGCCGTGAACGTAAGAAGGCCGCGACCCGCCAGAAGATCGCCGACGCGGCCCTGCGGCTCTTCCTGGAGCGCGGGTACGACGCGGTGGGCATCCGCGATGTGGCCGCCGAGGCCGACGTGGCCGTCACCACGCTCTTCGCCCACTTCGCCGCCAAAGAGGCGCTGGTGTTCGAGCAGGACGCCGACTTCGAGCAGCGCCTCACCCGCGCGGTCACCGACCGGGCGCCCGACGAGCCGCTCATCCCCGCACTGCGCAGCGAGGTCCTGGCCCTGGTGCGGCACTGCACCGCGGACGGCGCCGCCCCGATCCGGCGCATGATCGACACTTCGCGCGCCCTGCGGGAGTACGAGGAGTCGATGCGGCTGCGCCACGCGGAGTCCCTGGCCACGGCCATCGCCGCGGCTCCCGGCCCGGCACCGACCACCACGGCCGGCCGGACGATCGCGCGGTTCGTCGTCGACGCCTATTTCCTGGCCCGCGAGGCGGCCGACCCGGAGGCCGCGGTGGACGAGATCTTCCGGATGATCGAGGCCGCCTGGGAAGTCGCCCGCCCCTCCCCGCGCGAGTGAGGAACGGCTTTCCAGCCGGGTGAGCCGGGGCCCGGCCGGGCGCCCGTGACCTCACCGGCCGAGCGCGACGATCCGCCGGCGGTCGAACGGGCGGCTCGGAGGGCCCGTCGACCACGGCCGCGTCAGCTGCGGGTGTGGTGGTCCAGCAACCGGGTGAGCAACTGGACGAACTGGTCGCGTTCGGCGGGACTCAGCGGGGCGAGCAGCAGGTCGTGGAGGTCGTCGAGGACCTTGTCGAGGCGGTGGAGCCGGCGGCGGCCGCGGGCGGAGATCGTGATGATGTTGCGGCGCCGGTCCCCGGGGTCGGGTCCCCGCTCGACGAGGCCACGCTCCGTCAGTTCACCGAGCACGCCGACCATGTCGCTGCAGTAGATGCCGGTGCGCCGGCTCAGCTCCGCCTGGCTGCCCGGCCCGTGTTCGAGCAGCGCGGCGAGAACCGCGTAGTGCCACTTGCGGGCGTCGGCCTCGGCCAGCCCTTCGGCGATCAGCCGGTCCGACCGCACGGTGAGCTGCGACAGCAGCCGGCTCGCGCGCCGGCGCAGCCTGTCGGGCGTCCGGGGCGCGCCGTCGTCGGACATGTCCGCTGCTTCGGCTCTGACCATGGCGCCATCCTATGCATTGTGTTAGTCCGACTAACGATGTACGTTCACTCGCGCACACCGTCGGAGCGGCCATCGGCGCATGATGACGGAGTGCACTCCGAGAAAGGAAGACCTTGCCCACCAAGACGCTGCGGATTCCCACCGCCGACGGCCAGGCCGACGCTTTCGCCGCCTATCCCGACGGCGGCGGGCGGCACCCGGGGGTGCTGCTGTACATGGACGCCTTCGGCCTGCGGCCCGAGCTGGAGAACAAGGCCCGCGAACTGGCCGGGCACGGGTACTACGTACTCGTCCCCAACCTCTACTACCGGCACGGCCCGGCCCCGGTGGTCGAACTTCCCGAGCACATCGACGAAGAGAACCGGTCCGCGGTCTTCGCCCGGCTGATGCCGCTGGTCGAGGCGCTGACCACCGACCAGGTCCTGCGCGACGCCGACGCCTACCTCGGCTTCCTCACCGCCCAGCCCGAGGTCGCCGCCGGGCCCGTCGCCACGATCGGCTACTGCCTGGGCGCCGCCCTGGCGATGCGCGCCGCGACGGCCCACCCCGGCCAGGTGGCCGCCGTCGCCGGATTCCATCCCGGTTTCCTGGTCACCGACGCGCCCGACAGCCCGCACCGGCTCGTCCACCGGCTCACGGCCCAAGTCCACCTCGGCCTCGCCGAGGGCGATCTGACGCCCGAGGCCCTGAGCGAACTCAACCAGGCCCTGGACGCCGCGGGTGTCGAGTACACGACGGAGGTCTACCCGGACTCCGTCCACGGCTTCACCATGAGCGACACCTCCGCCTTCAGCCCCTCCGCCCTGCAACGCCACTGGGACCGCCTGCTTCCCCTGCTCGACCGCACGCTGACCGCCGGCGGTCGATAGCCAGGACGGCGGAACCGTTCAGCGTGGCCGCGGAACCGGCCGGAGCGGTGAGATCCCCGTGCCGGGATCAAGCCCCCGGCCACATCCGGCCTGCTCGCTCGCCGCTTCGGGCGTTGCCGCTCGGCTTGCGGCCGTCGGCGTCGCAGGGCAGGTCGGCGCCGGGGGCTTCGGCGTGGAAATCGCGGGTGGCCTGGTGCTCTACGTCGGCGATGGCGGTGGAGGGAACGGAGATGGTTCCGCCGAAGGGCCACTCGGCGTCGTGGACGAGCAGCAGGGTGGTGGTCAGCAGGGCGGTCGCCATGGCCAGGGTGGCGAGCTGGGGCCGGTTGCGGCGTCTGGGGATGCACAGGCACAGGGAGATGACGGTGATGGAGAGCAGGACGAGCATGCACCAGTAGATCGACGCGGGAACCGCCGCGGTCGACTCCGTCAGCCGTGCCTGGCGGGCCTTGGCCCGGGTGTCGTCCGCCCCCAGGAGCATGCCAAAGACGCCCTGGTCCGTGCCGATGTCCTTGAAGGCGGCACGCAGGTCGGCGGTCCAGACGCTGGGCGCCGGAGAGCCCTGGCCGTGGGCCGTGGTCGGCCATTCGTAGTGACGTACGGCGCGGGTGTAGCAGATGACGTCGGCCTGCACCCGGCGGCGTTGTGCGGCGTTGGGGAGGAAGTCCGCCGTCTCCTCCAGGTGGTCGACCGCGTTGGCCTCGTTCTCCTCGGCTCTGTTGCAGGAGCCGGCCGCGGTGGCCAGGACGAAGGCGAGAATTAGTACGGTCAGGGTCTGTACCGGGCTGGTCAGGTCCCGTACCGACAGGCCTTCGTCGTCGGCGTCGGTGTCGTGGCGGCGCAGGAAGTGGTGGGCGACCAGGCCGAGGAGCAGGGCGGCCACGGCCACCACGATGGTGACGGTCGTGAGTGCGTCTCCGGGAGCGGGGGCGGGGCCCGACGCCGGCGGACTCTGTCCCGGTGCCTTTGCCTGGTGGCGGGACCGGCATACGGGATCGCCCGCCAGGCCACCCGTACGAGCGGCGTCCCTGCGCCGCCTGGAGGCACCGGGCCGTGGGTCAGCGCCCGGCGCTCTGGCCGCCGTCCACCTGGAGGATCTCCCCGGTGACGAACGGGGCGTTCTCCAGGTACAGCACCGCGTCGGCGATGTCGCCGGGCGCGCCGAGCCGGCCGGCCGGGAGCAGGCCGCTCAGGCCTCGGGCTCCTCCGCCCGGTGCATCGGGGTCCTGATGACGCCCGGCGAGACGGCGTTGACGCGGATGCCCCACGTCGCGTACTCGATGGCCACCGCCTTGGTGGCGGAATGCCGGCCACCCTTGGTCAGCGAGGTGAGTACGGAGGGCACGCGGGCGTCGGCGATGTCGACCAGGCCGGAGGTGAGGGTGACGATGTGGCCGCCGCCCCGGCCGAGCATGTGCCGGACGACCGACCGGGTGAGGTGGGAGAAGCCGCTCACATCCACCCCGATCACCGAGGCGAAATCCTCCGGGGTGCAGTCGGTGAACGGCTTGGCGAGGAAGACGCCCGCGTTGTTGACCAGGGTGTCGATCCGGCAGAACCGCCGCACGCCCGAGGGGACGATCCGTTCGGCGGTCGTGGGGTCGGCGATGTCGCCGCGGACGGCGATGACGTCCGGGGACCGGGGCGCGGCGATGGTGCGCGAGGTGGGCACCACGCCCTATCCGAGCGCACGGCGGGCGGCCGCCAGCGCGGCGCCGATGCCCTGCGACGCCCCGGTGACGAGGCGGTCTTCCGGTCCCGCGCGGTCATGGCGCGCCTTCGGCCCGGAACCGGCCCAGGACCCGCTCGGCCCCGTCCATCATCTCCCGGACGATGTCCCCGGCGGGGCGCACGGTGTGGACGAGGCCGACGCCCTGCCCCATCAGCCAGGGCATCTCCTCCCAGTCGCCCTCCGTCTCCGGCACCGGCGGGAACACGTTGAACTTGCGCAGCACCATCCGTTCGCCCTGGAAGACCGTGACGCCGATCTCCTCCAGGGCGTGGCGGTCGGCCGGCACCTGGTCCGGCCGGTCGTGCCACTCGGACACCACACGGTCGCGCTGCACCCGCATCGGGTTGAAGTCCGGCCATTCCGGGCCGAACACCGCCGTACGGACCGTGTCCTCGCCCCGGGAGGCGACCAGGCGGCGGTGATGTTCGGGGTGCACCCGCGCCTGCGGCGAGGCGAGCAGCCGGGTGCCCACCCATACGCCGTCGGCGCCCAGGCACAGGGCCGCCGCCACCTGGCGCCCGTCGGTGATGCCGCCCGCGGCCAGGACCAACGCCCGCTCCCCCACGGCGTCCACGACGGCGGGCACACCGACCATGGTGGGCAGGCCGCCGTAGTTGTGCCCGCCCGCCTCCCAGCCCTGGGCGACGACGACCTCCACCCCGTCCGCCACGGCGCGCCCGGCCGCCTCAGCGGAGCCGACCTGTTCCCACACCGACACCCCGGCCGCCCGCAGCCGCTCGATCTGCCCGGCCGGCGGATGCCCCCAGTGGTACGAGACGATCGGCACCCGCTCCTCGGCGCAGACGCGGACGTGCTCGGCGTTGTCGAAGTACGTGACCAGATTGACGTTGAACGGTGCTTCCCCCACGCCCGCGCGGATCTCGTGGATGAGCTGCCGCAGGTGGTCCGGGTGCATGAGCGCGGCCCCCACCGCGCCGATGCCGCCCGCGGCGGTGACGGCGACCGCCAGCTCGGCGGTCCCGCCCGCGAAGGCCATACCGGCGCAGGCGAACGGGTAGGGAACGGCGAACCTTTCGGTGAACCTGTTGGACAGCGCCTCCATGACGGCTCCCCCTCCTGCCTTCGGGAAAGCGGATGCCCCACGCCCCCGATGAGGGAGCATCGCCCCATCCGGCAGGTTCCCACCGGGGCCGGTACGGGGCCAGGGGCCGGTACGGAGCCAGGGGCCGGTGCGGAGAAGCGCGGACACGGCCGCTTCGTCGGCCGGTCCCGGCCCGGCGGTGTGTCCCTCTGTTACGTAGGACTGCGCCTACGTGGTTCTCGCCGACGCGGCACCGCCCTTCCCGGCGGCATGGTCGACGGCACAGTCACGTACCGGACAGGGAAGAGGAAAGCGCTTGCCCAGCACGCATCCGGCCGTCATGGCTCCCGTGCCCACCGTGGGCCGGGTGCGGGTGGCGGTCACCGCACCCGACCCGAACAGCCACGAGGGGGCGTCGGTCAGCTGGGCCGCCACCCGGAGGTCGACCTCTGCGCGGACTCCGGGTCCGCCTCCGTGGTCGTGCTCGTCGAGGACGTCCTCGACGAGAGCGCGCTCGCCCGGCTGCGGCGGGTCGTGCGCGGCGGAGATGTGCGGGTGGTCCTCGTCGTGGGGACGATCCGGGAGAACGAGCTGCTGGACGTCATCGAGTGCGGCGCGGGGGCCATCGTCTGGCGCCGCGAGGCCACCGCGCACCGGCTGGTGCAGGCGGTGCTGACCGCGGCCGAGGGCGGCGGCGATCTGCCCGCCGGCCTGCTGGGCCGGCTGATCAGCCAGGTGGGGCGCCTGCACCGGGGCGGCGACCATCCGGCGTCGTTCCCCGGGGCTGACGCCGCGCGAGGTGGATGTCGTACGGCTGGTGGCCGAGGGGCTCGACACCACGGAGATCGCCGGCAAGCTGTCGTACTCCGAACGCACACATGCTCGTGCTGGGTGTGGTCTGGTGGGGACTGCGGCTGCTGCCCGGTCTGCTCACCCGGGTCACGGTGCCGGCGATGGCGGTGGGCGCGGTCTGCACGACCGTGCTGGGGCTGCTGGCCGGACAACTGCTGCATGCGGCGACGGACGGCACCGTCGGGATATGGGGGCCTGCGCACCTGTTCTCGAAACTCGGTGAAGGGGTGCCCGCCGCCCTCACCTTCGGCATCACCGCCGGGGTGGCGGCTCTCGTGACGCTGCGGCTGGCCGGGGGCCGTGACGCCACTCGGTGAGGGAGCGGGGCCCGGCTCCCCGGCCCGGCGCACGACGGAACGGCGCTCGGCAGCCGAGCGCCGTTCCGGTGCGGACCCGCTCCCCGGAATCCGCCGGTGGCGTCAGTCCACCCCCACCACCGTCGGAGCAGGCGGCACCCAGCGCTGGTTGCGGCGCTGCTGCGAGCGCACCCCGAAGTCCGTCTTCAGTTCCTCCGGGATCGCGTACTGCATGACCCGGCCGCGGGTGAGGGAGCCCAGCTCGAAGGCGGTGAGGAGGCTGCCCGCCTTGTCGAGGGCCCACTCGCCCAGCGGGCTGCTGTCCTCGATGGTCTCCAGTACGCCGAGGAGGACGGGTACGGCCTTGGCCGCCGTGTCCCAGGGGCTGCGGGGGATCCGGAGCCAGTCGGCGATGGTCGGGCCCACCAGGAAGCGGATGGTGGCCGGCACGATCGGGTCGAAGAGGGTGCCGGGGACGACGTCCTCGTACATCCGCATCAGCTGGTCGTTCAGCCGCACCCCGTCCTCGGACGGCCCCAGGTTGCGGGTGAGGTAGGTGTCGGCGTACGCGCGAGCCTCAGTGAGGTTCTTCGGGGCGGCCGCCGTGTCGCAGCCCAGCATCGCCCCGACGACACGCCAGGCGTAGTAGTACGCCTCCGCTCCTTCCTCGCTCATGTGGATGCCGAGGCGGTGCATCGCGTCCAGTACCAGGATCGAGAAGCAGATCTGCCCGCCGATCATGTCTTCCTGGCACAGCGGTGTGCCGTCGCGCTCCGTGTCCCAGCGGCCCGATGTGGTCAGGTGGCGGCGCACCGCGGCGTGCAGCAGGCGGACCTTCTGGGCGGCCGGGATGAACTTGCTGCCTTCCTCGAAGGCGTTGGTGCGCATCAGGTACGTGACGAACTGGCCCGTGTTCGCCATCCGGCGCGAGGGGTAGTCCATGGAGTGCGTCGAGGCGAGCAGTTTCGCGACGCGCGGTACGGCGTAGGTGGCGGGCATGGCCGCGAAGGAGAGCCCCGTGTTGATGTGCGCGGCGTTGTCCATGAAGAACAGCCGCGCGCGCTCCATGATGTCCCAGTCCACCCACTTGGGCGGCATGCCGGTCGCTTCCAGGTAGGAGGCCACCGAGGGCGGCAGCCCTTGCGGCAGCTTGTTGCCGGCGGTGGTGAAGAAGCGCATGAGGGTGTTGAAGTCGCGTACCTCTCCGCGCTCGAACATGGCCGCGACGGTTGCGTCGGCGAGCGGATCGCCTTGCCCGCGCAGTTCGTCCAGTGTGGTGTCGGTGTACCGCACGGTGGTCTCGGTGGTCTCGGTGGTCACAGGCTCCTCGTTTCTCGTGCTGTCACAGGGACCGGTTGGTCGCCGAGTCCGCGAGCGTGCCGAGCGCCGTGCGGACCTCCGGGGGCAGCGCCACGGAGTCCAGTGCCGCGCGGGCCCCCGCGATCCGCTCCTGGATCATGTCCTCGATGCGCCGGCGGGCGCCGCTGCGCTCCATCCACTGCCGTACGCGTGCGGCGTCGGCCTCGTCCAGCGCGGGTTTGCCCAGCGCCTCCCGCAGCTGCCGCCCCTCATCCGCGGACAGCAGCGAGGCGGTCACCGCCAGCAGCGCGGTGGGCTTCTTGTCCCGCAGGTCGTCGAGGTTCGACTTGCCCGTCTCGGCCGGGTCGCCGAAGACGCCCAGCAGGTCGTCGCGGAGTTGGAACGCCTCGCCCAGCGGCATTCCGTACGCGGTGAAGGCGGCGAGCACCTTCGGGGACGCGCCGCCGAGCGTCGCGCCCATGTGGAGGGGCCGCTCCACGGTGTACTTGGCCGTTTTGTAGCGGGCCACCTCCAGTGATTCGGCGACTTTGGGCACGACGCCTCCCGTCCGCAGGACCTCCAGGAATTCGCCCGCGATGGTCTCGCGCAGCAGCGACGACCACAGGGGCACCGTCCGCGCCACATACGCCCCGGGCAGGCCGCAAGTGGCGAAGACCTGTCCGGCGTATCCCATCAGCAGGTCGCCGAGCATCATGGCCAGCGCGGCGGAGCGTTCCCGGCGCGTCTCGTGGGGCACTCCGGACGTGCCGCCCCAGGTGCCGGCACCGCTCTCCGCGAAGGCGGCATGGGCCGTCGGGGCGCCGTGCCGCAGGCGGCTGTCGTCGATGATGTCGTCGTGGGTGCACGCGGCGGCGTGCACCAGTTCCATGGCGGCCGCGGCCTTGACGACGCCCTCGCAGTCCGGCTGGCCGGCGGCCCGCCAGCCCCAGTACAGGAAGGCGGCGCGCAACCGCTTGCCGCGCGTCAGCGAGGCACGCAACTGGCGGCACAGCGGCGCCAGTTCACCGGAGACGCGGAGCAGTTCGGCTTCCTCCTCGTCGACCAGCCGGCGCAGGCACGTATCGATTCTCTTCTTGAGCTCCCCCGTGTCACTCATGCGGCCGGCCGGCCCGCTGCACGGCCCGGCAGGCCATCAGCTCCAGGTAGTTGTCGGTGTCCGGGGTGATGCGCCGGGTGGCCAGCTCGCCGCGGGTGCGCAGTTCGCCGACGCCGTCGGCGAGGATTTCCCGCAGATCGGAGCGGCGCAGCAGACCTTGGCCGCGCTCGGCGGCCTGACGTACGTGATCGAGCACGAGGTCGGCGACGCCGACCGCGAGCAGGAGGGCTTGTTCCAGTCCGGCCGCGGCGTTCGGCACGGCTGCGCCGAGGGGCGCGGTGTCGCGTTGTTGTGCCTGTTCAGACATGTCCGGTGCTCCTGTGCGAGGGAGTCCTGCGGGGAGCTTCCAGTGAACCGGCCGGCGCCGTGGCGGAGCGGGCTTTGGGCGCCCCGTCCCCCGTGCGAGATCATCGTTTCCTGCGAAAGAGTGATGATCGGCCCACTGTTCGGGCATCATCGGCCTGCCGCCGGGGGCCACCCGGCCGCGGGGACCATGGACCCGGCCGACCCGGTGCCCGTACGGGCGGGAAGCGGGCAGCGGTACGGGCACGGCGGACACCGGGGCGCGTGCTCCGGGCACCGCCTCGCTCGCCCGGTCCGCCGGATGGCACGTCGGCGTGCGAAGCGGACGCGGGCGGTCCCGCCAACTCGGTCACGCCGCCCGCCCACACGGGCGCCCCGGTACCGCTCCCCCGGCGATACAACGTCTTCAGTGGTGCGTCTGCCCCGCGCCCAGGGCCAACGCCCCAGCTCACAGCACGTGATCGTGAGGAGTCACACCGTGGAGACACCGCTGCCGCCGGCCCGGCTCACCATGGATTCCCGTACCGTACCGGGCCGTTCGGCGCAGCAGGCCGAGGAGTTCCTGAATGCCTTCTACGAACGGCACGGGGCGGTCCTGCTGGGCTTCGCGGCCCGGCTGCTGGACGGCGACCGGCACCGTGCGGAGGACATCTTGCAGGAGGTGGCGTTCCGCGCCTGGCAGCGCGCCGATGCCCTCGATCCCACGACGAACGCGCTGCGCCCCTGGCCGTTCACCGTGGTCCGCAACCTGGTCATCGACGGTTACCGCGCGCGCCGGGCCCGGCCCGCCGAGGTCGGCGTCGCGGAGTTGCCCGTCTCGCCCGTGCCCGACGGGACCGACCGCGCCCTGACCCGGCGGGTGGTGGTCGACGCGCTACGGGAGCTGACGCCGAACCACCGCGAGGTGCTGGTGCACGTGTACTTCATGGGCCGCAGCCTCGCGCAGACCGCGGAGTTGCTGGGGGTGCCGCCCGGTACGGTCAAATCGCGGGTGTACTACGCGATGCGCGCGCTGCGCGACGGGCTCAGCAGCCGCGGCCTGACCGCCGCCTGACCGGCGGTCGCTCCCGGTCGCGGGCGCGGCGCGCCGTCACACGCGCACAACCTGCGGGCCCAGCAGCGAGTAGCGGTGGGCTTCGCCCTGTGGCAGCCGGGTGTCGGTGACGATGGCCTCGAAATCCGCCGGCTCGGCGAAGCGGCACAGGCTCACCGCGCCGAACTTGGCGTGCACCCCGGAGAAGATGCGGCGCCGCGACACCCGTACGGCCTGCCGTTTGACCTGGCTCACCGCCGGGTCGGGGGTGGTCAGGCCGTACTCCCGGGAGATGCCGTTGGCGCCGATGTACGCCAGGTCGACGACGAACTCGGACAGCATGCCCGCCGCCCAGTGGTCGGCCGTGGCCACGGTGGCGCCGCGCACCCGGCCGCCCAGCAGCACCACGGTGACGTTGGCCCGGGCGGCCAGCAGCGCCGCGGTGGCCAGGGAGGCGGTGAGCACGGTGAGGGGGCGGTCGGCCGGCAGCGCGGCGGCGATGAGCTGCGGGGTGTAGCCCTCGTCGATGAAGACGCTCTCCGCGTCGCTGAGCATCGACGCCGCGGCGGCCGCGATCCGGATCTTCTCCGACGGGTGCATGGTGGTCCGGAACGCCAGGGTGGACTCGTAGCCCGCGCTCTCCACCGGGTAGGCGCCTCCGTGCGTACGCCGCACCAGTCCGTGCTCCTCCAGCACCCGCAGGTCCCGCCGTACGGTCTCCTTGGCCACCCCGAGATCGGCGGCGAGCTTGCCGACGTCCACCGATCCCGCCTCGCGGGCGGTCTCCACGATGCGGCGCCGGCGTTCCTCGGCCTCCACTGCGCACCCCCGGTCCCGGGCGCCGGCGACCGGGCGTGCTCCGCTCGCGCCGACTGCTCAACTGGTCCCTGTCATCCCTGTCCGACTTCCCCCGTGCGGTCCTGAACCCCACTTCTTACCGGCATCCGGCCCTACCGGCCACGCCCGTCGCACCGCACAACGTGCCCGATCGTGCCCGTTTCGGTGCGGGCGGGGCCGCTGTTCGGCCCGCGTCGGGCCCGGGCGGCCCGAACCGGGCGTGCCCGTTTGCCCCGTACGGACGGCCACTTGCGGTCCGAAGGGCGCGAGCCGCCCGGCTGTCAGGCGGCGCGGCAGCGCAGCATCTCCAGGGGGCGGTTGGCGAGGAAGTCGGCCCAGTAGTCGGCGCCGAATGCGCGTACGCCGGCGTCGGACACCTCAAGCGGGACCCACGTCACGTCGGCGAATCCGGCCGCCCGCAGGCACGTCTCGTAGACCTCGCGGCGCGGGCAGGTGCTGACGAAGGAGATCGGCGGGTCGAGCAGCGCGGTGGTCCGCACGCGCGGCCCGGCCTCGGCCTCCTCGCCGGTCAGTTCGGTGTGGAAGCCGTACTTGCGCGGGGACGGCCCGTCGAAGCGGTAGTCGGGCGTCTGGGCGAGGACGAAGAACTCGGCGCCGGGCGCCAGGCTGCGGCGCACGTTGCGGCACATCCGCTCCATGGCGGCGATGTCCGCAGCGTAGTTGAGCAGCTGGACCGCCGTGGCGATGTCGAAGCGCTGCCCCAGGGGCCGCAGTTCGCCGACATCGCCCACCTCGTAGCGCACCCCCAGCGGATCGCGCTCCTCCGCTTTCCGGGCCGCGGCGACCATCTCCCCCGAGATGTCGATGCCCAGCACGTCCGTGGCGCCGCGCCGCTTGAACTCCCTGCTGTAGAAGCCGGTGCCGCAGGCCAGGTCGAGGACCGACTTGCCGCGTACGTCTCCGACCATGGCCAGGAAGCCGGGCACCTCCGCGTAGAGCGCCAGCGGCAGGGACTTGAAGCCCTCGAACGCCTCACCGATCTCGTCGTACTGCTGCACGCCCACCGTGTCGTCCTCTCGTGCGCTCGGTCATGTCCGGGCCCCGGCTCCCGTCCTCGGGGCACGCGGCGGCCCGTGGCGGGCAGTCTCTCCGCACCCCGGCGGACGGGCGTACTGGCGGAAGCCACGAAGATTGGGCTCGCTTCCTGGTCTCCTGTACGGGCCGGCCGGCTGCCCCCTCACGGCCCGGAGCGCCGGGCACGAGCCCGTCAGCGCGCCGCTCCGGGATCGGTGCCGGACTCGTCGCCGCCGCCGTCCGCGGCGCCCGGGCGGCGCAGTGCGAAAGGCTGCACGCCGGCTTCGACGACGCGCTGCGGAAGTTCTGCTTCGACGCCTGCGCATTCCGTCCGGCGAACGCGGGACTCATCGCGCTCCGAGCACGCCCGGCCGGGCGGAAAGGTGCGGAGGATTCCGTTTTCCGTAAGGAGGGATTCGGAACGTGCCGTACCGGGCCACCGGCTTACCTGCGGGAACACTAGGCGTTCTTCTAGAGCCTCCCGGTCATGATTGGCCCGTCTTTCCGTGCTCCCGCCGGGCGGGTTTTCCGGGGTTCCCCGGAGATGCCGAGGGGATTACGGGGAGACAGTGACTCCTCACGCACGGAAATGGTGATCACGCGGCCGGAGTCGCCTCACCCTTACCGCTGCATGTACCGACTCGCCTTTTCCGGAGGCTCCCGTGAAGGAAATACTGACCGCAATTCAGGCACCGGACACCACGGCTGCCGACTTCGCGGCGCTGCCGCTGCCCGAGTCGTACCGCGCGATCACCGTCCACAAGGACGAGACCGACATGTTCGAGGGGCTCGCGGGGTGCGACAAGGACCCCCGCAAGTCGCTGCACCTCGACGAGGTGGCCGTGCCCGAACTCGGCCCGGGCGAGGCTCTGGTGGCCGTCATGGCCTCCTCGGTCAACTACAACAGCGTCTGGACCTCGATCTTCGAGCCGCTGCCGACGTTCGGTTTCCTGGAGCGGTACGGCCGGCGCAGCGAACTCGCCAAGCGGCACGACCTGCCGTACCACGTCATCGGCTCCGACCTCTCGGGCGTCGTCCTGCGCACCGGCCCCGGCGTCACCGCCTGGAAGCCCGGTGACGAGGTCGTCGCGCACTGCCTGTCCGTGGAGCTGGAGAGCGCGGACGGTCACGGCGACACGATGCTCGACCCCGAGCAGCGCATCTGGGGATTCGAGACCAATTTCGGCGGTCTCGCCGAACTCGCGCTCGTGAAGTCCAATCAGCTGATGCCCAAGCCCGGACATCTCACCTGGGAGGAGGCGGCCGCCTCCGGACTGGTGAATTCCACCGCGTACCGCCAGCTCGTGTCCCGCAACGGCGCGGGCATGAAGGTCGGTGACAATGTGCTGATCTGGGGCGCGAGCGGTGGGCTCGGTTCGTATGCGACGCAGTTGGTGCTGGCCGGTGGCGGCACCCCCGTCTGCGTGGTGTCCAACGAGCAGAAGGCGGAGATCTGCCGTTCCATGGGCGCGGAGGCGGTCATCGACCGTAACGCCGAGGGGTACGCATTCTGGAAGGACGAGCAGACGCAGGACCCGCGCGAGTGGAAGCGGTTCGGCAAGCGCATTCGCGAACTGACCGGCGGCGAGGACGTGGACATCGTTTTCGAGCACCCGGGCCGCGACACGTTCGGGGCCAGCGTGTTCGTCACGCGCAAGGGCGGCACCATCGTCACCTGCGCCTCCACCTCGGGCTACCAGCACCAGTACGACAACCGCTATCTGTGGATGTCGCTCAAGCGCATCGTGGGCTCGCACTTCGCCAACTACCGCGAGGCGTGGGAGGCCAACCGCCTGATCGCCAAGGGGAAGATCCACCCGACGCTGTCCCGGACCTATCACCTGAGGGAGACCGGGCAGGCGGCGTACGACGTGCACCGCAATCTCCACCAGGGCAAGGTCGGCATTCTGGCGCTCGCGCCCGAAGAGGGCCTCGGCGTACGGGACGCGGAGTTCCGGGCGCGGCACGTCGACGCCATCAACCGCTTCCGCGGGACGGTGGAGGACTGACCCGCACCACGCACGACGGTTGAGGGGCCGGCCCTTTACGGGGCCGGCCCCGATGTCGTGGAAGGCGGGTGCGGGTGCCCCGGAAAGCACCCGCACCCACCCGTCAGCGTTCCGCGTCCATCAGCCGGAACAGGTCCTCGTCGCTGGCCGACGTCAGGTCCAGGGGCCCGCCGGTGCCGGTGTCCGTGTCGCCGTCGCGCCCTGCCGTGATCGCCTTCAGCCGCGCCACCGCTTCTGCCGGGACCTCCGCGCCGGAGGTGAGCAGGGACTCCAGCTCGGCCACGACCGTGTTCACATCGCGCGGGGCGGTGGACGCGGGCGCGAGGCGTTCGCGTACGAGGCGGACGACCGCGTTCGGCGTGGGGTGGTCGTAGACGAGGGTGGCGGGGAGCCGTACGTCCGTGGCCGCGATGAGGCGGTTGCGGAGCTCGACGGCGTTCACCGAGTTGATGCCCATCTCCTTGAACGTGTGGTTGCCCTCGTTGTCGAGCGGCTCCTGGCCGCCGAGCACGGCCGAGGTCTCGGCGAGCACCAGGGAGCGTACGTACGCGTCCTGTTCGGCGTCTTCGAGACCGGCCAGGCGGGCTTCCAGCCCGGACGGCTCCGCGTCGGCCGACGGCGCGGCCGCGCCGATCGCGGCGCCCACGAAACCGCCCCCGGCAGCCGCACCCGCCGCCACCGGCCCCGCCGCCAGCCAGAACCGCCGCCGCTGGAACGCGTACGTCGGCAGGTCGGCGGGCCGGGCCCCGGGCAGCACCGCGTCCCAGTCGACGGGTGCGCCGTGGGCGTGCACCCGGGCGGCAGCGGAGAGCAGGGACTGCCGGTCCGGTACCCCGGAGCTCAGGCTCGGCACCACCGCGGTCCCCTGCTGCGGGCCGGCCGTCTCCAGGCACTCGTCGATCATGGGAGTGAGCAGCGGCTCGGCGCCCAGCTCCAGGAAGCCGGTGACGCGCTCGTCCCGGAGCCGGTCGATCGCGTCCTTGAAGCGCACGGGCTGCCGTACGTGCCGTACCCAGTGGTCCGGGTCGCGCGCCTCCTCGTCGGTCAGCGGGCGGCCGGTGACGGTGGAGACGAGGGGGACGGTGGGCGTGCCGTAGGCCAGCGTGCGCACGACCGCGCGGAACTCCTCCAGAATGGGGTCCATCAGCGGCGAGTGGGCCGCGACCCTCATGGGGATGCGGTGGGTCTTGTGCCCGGCGGCGCGGAGCCGGTCCGTGAGGGCGATGAGCGGTGCCTCGGCACCGGAGAGTACGAGGGAGTGCGGCCCGTTGACGGCCGCGACCGACACGGAGCCCGAGGCGTCCTCGGCGAGCCACTCCCGCACCTCGGCCTCCGAGATGCGCACCGCCACCGTCGCGCCGCCGGTCGGCAGCGAGCTGATCAGCCTGCCCCGGGTCGCCACCAGGGTGCAGGCGTCCTGGAGGGAGAGGATGCCGGTCACGTGCGCAGCGGCGATCTCGCCGGCCGAATGGCCCGCCAGCAGGTCCGGGGCCATGCCCCAGGACTCGTACAGCCGGTAGAGGGCGACCTGGACGGCGAACAGCGAGGGCTGCGAGTACTCGGCGTTGTGCAGGAGCGTGGCCTCGTCGGAGTCGGCGTCCGCCCACATCACCGAGGTCAGCGGCCGCGCCAGCAGCGGATCGAGGGTGGCGCACACCTCGCGCAGCGCCTGCCCGAAGACGGGGAACGCCTCGGCCGCCGCGCGCCCCATGCCGGGGTGCTGGCCGCCCTGTCCGGAGAAGACGAAGGCCAGGCCGCCCGGCGCGGAATCGTGCGGGGTGACCTCCGCGCTCCGCTCCCCGCGCCCGAACGCGGCCGTCGCGGCCAGCATCCGGGCCCGGTCGGAGGCGCTGACGACGGCCCGGTGCCGGTGCCGGGTACGGGTGGTGGCCAGGGCGTGGGCGATGTCCCGGGTGCGCAGGCCGGGGTGGGCGGTCACGTGCTCGGCCAGGCGGCGGGCCTGTGCGCGCAGCGCCGTCCGGCTCCGGGCGGACAGCACCCACGGTACGGCGGTGTCGTCGGCCGGGTCCGTTCCGTGCCCGCCCTGCGCCTCTTCCGGCTGCTCGCCCGGAGCCTCCTCCAGGATCACGTGCGCGTTGGTGCCGGTGAGCCCGAAGGACGACACTCCCGCCCGGCGCGTGTGTCCGCTCTCCCGTGGCCAGGAGCGCGGCTCGGTCAGCAGCCGTACCGATCCGGCGGACCAGTCCACCTTGGTCGAGGGGTCCGCCACGTGCAGCGTCCTGGGCAGGATGCCGCGGCCCAGCGCGAGCACCGTCTTGATGACCCCGACGACCCCGGCGGCGGCCTGTGTGTGCCCCAGGTTCGACTTCACCGACCCGAGCCACAGCGGCCGTCCCTCCGGCCGCTCCCGGCCGTAGGTGGCCATCAGGGCCTGGGCCTCGATCGGGTCGCCGAGCGGAGTGCCGGTGCCGTGCCCCTCCACCGCGTCCACGTCCCGCGGCGCCAGCCCGGCGTCGGCCAGGGCCTGGCGGATGACGCGCTGCTGGGCGGGGCCGCTCGGGGCGGTGAGCCCGTTGGAGGCGCCGTCCTGGTTCACGGCGGAGCCCCGTACGAGGGCCAGCACGCGGTGTCCGTTGCGGCGGGCGTCGCTCAGCCGCTCCAGCAGCAGCAGTCCCGCTCCCTCCGCCCACGCGGAGCCGTTCGCGGTGTCCGCGTACGCCTTGGCGCGCGAGTCGGGGGCGAGCGCGCGCAGCCGGGCGAAGTGCGTGAAGGGCGCCGGGGTCGCCATGACGGTGACGCCGCCGGCCAGCGCCAGGTCGGTCTCGCCCGACCGCAGGGAGCGGCAGGCCAGATGCAGGGCGACGAGGGAGGACGAGGAGGCGGTGTCGACCGTCAGCGCGGGGCCTTCGAGGCCGTAGGTGTAGGCGATGCGGCCGGAGATCGCGCTGTTGGCGGTCCCGGTGCCGAGCATGCTCTCCCACTCGCCGGGCGCGCCGGACGCGGTGGCGCCGTAGCCGCGCTCCATCGCGCCCGTGAACACGCCCGTACGGGTGCCCTTCAGGGTCGCCGGGTCGATGCCCGCGCGCTCGAAGGTCTCCCAGGCCGCCTCCAGGAGCAGGCGCTGCTGCGGGTCGGTGGCCGTCGCCTCCTGGTCGGACAGGCCGAAGAAGCCCGCGTCGAAACCGCCCGCGTCGGGCAGGAAGCCGCCTTCGCGTGCGTAGCAGGTGCCCGGGCGGTCGGGGTCCTCGTCGAAGAGGCGCTCCAGGTCCCAGCCGCGGTCGTCCGGGAAGGCGCGCATCGCGTCGGTTCCGCCGGCCAGCATCTCCCAGAGGGCGTCGGGAGAGTCGGCGCCGCCCGGCAGCCGGCAGGCCATGCCGACGATCGCCACCGGATCGGCCTCGTCGGCCGGCCGTCTCCGCGGCTCCTCCGGCGTCTTTCCCGGCGCCTTCGCCGCGGCGGGCCCGTCCGGTGCGGCCAGTACGTGCGCGACGGCCCGCGGGGTCGGGTGGTCGAAGGCCAGCGTGACCGGGAGGGACAGCCCGGTCTCCTCCCGCAGCAGGTTCCGCAGCCGCACCGCGAGGACGGAGTCGAGGCCGAGCCGGCGGAATTCGGTGTCGGGGAAGTCCGTACCGGACGGGGTGGGGCCGGCCGGGGCGCCGCTGCCGCCGAGGATCTGGCCGACGCAGTCGCGTACGAGGTCCAGCGCCTCCTCGGCCGTGTCCGGCGGGACCGCGCCGAGGCGGGCCGCGACGGGCGCCGCTTCCGGGCCGGTGCGCAGCTGTTCCTTGAGGGCCCGGCGGTCGAGCTTCCCGGCCGGGGTGAAGGGCAGCTCGCGGACGGTGACCAGTTCGAGGGGGATCTTGTGGTCGGCGAGCCCCAGCCTGCGCAGGTAGGCGGTCACCTCGGTCAGCCCGATCGTCCGGTCCGCGCGGTCGGTCACGACCAGGCACGGGTACTCGCCGAGCCGGTCGTCCGGGGCGCCCGAAACGGCCAGCGGGCCCAGGCCCGCGAGATCCGCGAGCAGGCTCTCGACCTCGGTGGCGCTGAACTTCCGGCCCCCGGTGGCGATCACCTCGGCCGCCCGGCCGTGCAAGGCGACCACGCCGTCCGCGTCGACGGCGGCGATGTCGCCGGTGCGCAGCCAGCCGTCCTCGGTGAGGGCCGAGCGCGTCAGCTCCGGCTCGCGGAAGTAGCCGCGGAACATCGCCGGGCCCCGGTACTGGAGTTCGCCCGTCGCCCCCGCCGCGCACTCCTCGCCACGCTCGTCCACGACCCGTACGCGCGCACCGTCGACCGGCTCTCCCACGCTGCCGCCGGGGTGGTGGGCCCGGGTCCGCGTGCCGGTGCCGATCTCGGACATGCCCCACACCACGACGAGTTCGCAGTCGAGGGCGGCGCGTACCTGTGCGGCGAGCGCGGGCGCGAGGGCGGCGCCCGCCGTACGCACCTGGTGCGGCGCGAAGCCCGCCGGCTCGTCCGTTCGGGCCAGCCGGTCGACGATTTCCCGCAGTTGGGCGGGTACGGCGAAGACGACGCGGGGGTCGTGCTCCCGCGCCAGGGCCAGGAAGCGGTCCGCGTCCCAGCCGGTGAGCAGGACCTGCGTCCGGGCGGCGAACAGCGCCGTGTGCAGGGACTGGAGCCCGAACAGGTGGGTCATCGGGCAGGCGGTCATGACCGTGCCGTCGAAGGCGCCGGCGGCGTCGGCCACGACGGCCGCGGTGTTCGCCAGCAGTCCGTCGTGGGTGTGCACGCACAGCTTGGGCCGCGCCGAGGTGGTACCGGACGAGAGGATCAGGGCGAGCGGCATGTCGGGGGTCAGGCGCACCTGCCGGGGTTCGCTGCCCGTCCAGGCCGCCAGCAGCCCGTCCAGCGCCCCGATCCCCGGCTCCTCGCCCGCAGCCTCCGACGCCCCGGCCAGCAGGACGCCGCGCAGCGTCGGCACGCCCTCCAGAAGCGAGCGGGCCGTTTCCCTGTCCTCGCTCCCGGAAGCGGCCAGGACGAGGAGTACGGGCTCCGCGCGGGTCAGCAGCGCGTGGACCTCCGCGGTCGGGGTGCCCTGGTGGATGGGCAGCAGTACGGCGCCGACGGCCGCGACGGCCAGGTGCAGGGTCGGGAACTCCCAGCGGTTCGGCAGCCGCACCGCGACCACGTCACCGGGCTCGACACCCGACTCCTGAAGGCCACGGGCCAGCGCGCCGACGTCCGCCCGCCACTGCGCCCAGGTCCACGAACGGTCCCCGTCGACGAGGGCCACCGCGTCGGGGTCGGCCTCCGCGGCGGCCTCGAACACCTCGGGCAGCGTGTGGCCGCCCCGTTGGTCCGCCGCGTCGGTGGGCGGCTGGATCACGTAGTCATCTGTGTGGACGGGCACCATCACTCCCGGATCGCTTTGAGCACTTTCATCGGTTGGGGGGCGGGCCGGGGTTCGGACACGAGCTCCTGCCCGGGCGGGCGTCAGCCCTCGTGCACGGTGATGGCCCGGGACGGGCACAGGGCGCCTGCCAGCTTGGCGGTGGCCTCCTGGTCGGCACCGGGCTCGGCGATGAGGGTGACCAGCCCGTCGTCGTCCTGGTCGAAGATCGCGGGCGCGTTCAGCACGCACTGGCCCGCCCCGACGCAGCGGTCGGGGTCAACGGTGATACGCATCTCGGTTTCTCTCCTGCGGTGGATGGGGGCCGCCCGGCGGCCGGTGGTGCCGTGCCGCCGGGCGGGCGGGGCCGGGTACGGTCACCAGCGGACGGGCAGCTCGTGCAGGCCGTAGAGCACGCCGTCGTACTTGATGTTCAGCCCGTCTTCGGGCACGTCGAGCCGGAGGTTGGGAATGCGCTCGAAGAGCTTGCGGTAGGCGACTTCCATCTCGACCCGTACCAGGTTCTGCCCCAGGCACTGGTGTACGCCGTAGCCGAAGGCCACATGGCCCCGGGCGGAGCGGGAGGGGTCGAACGCATGGGGGCACGGGAAGAGGTTCTCGTCGTAATTGGCCGCGGCGACCAGCGGCACGATGCCCTCCCCCGCCTTGATGCGCTGCCCGGCGATCTCCACGTCCTCGACGGCCACGCGCAGGGACACCAGGTCGGCGACCGAGTGGAAGCGCAGGGTCTCCTCCACGGCCCGCTCGTCGCCGATCCACTGGGGGTTCTTCAGCAGGGTGACCACACCGAGCGCGATGTTGTTGGCCGTGGTCTCGTGCCCGGCGATGAGCAGCAGCATCAGCACGCCGGACATCTCGTGCGCACCGATGGCGCCGGTGGCCAGCAGCCGGGTGACGATGTCGTCGCCGCCCCACTTCTGCTTGATGTCGATCAGCCGGTTGATGTACCGCAGGAGGTCCTTGGCGGCGGCCGTGCGCTCCTCGTCGGTGAAGGCGCGGAAGGAGACCAGGACCCGCGTCCGGGACTCGAAGAATTCGCGGTCGGCGGGCGGCACGCCGAGCAGCGCCGAGATCACCAGGGAGGGCACGGGCAGGGTGAAGTCGGCGACGAGGTCGGCGGTGTTGCCCGCGGCCAGCATCGCGTCCAGTTGCGCGTCCACGGTGCGCTCGATCGCGGGCTTCAGCGCGCGGACGCGCCGGACGGTGAACTCCGGGATGAGGGCCTTGCGGAACCGGTCATGTTCCGGTGAGTCCATGCCCACGAACCAGCCGGGAACCTGGTCCTGCTTGGGTACGCCGATCGTCTCCCCGACATTGGGGAAGCCCGCGTGTTCGGGGTTGGAGCTGATGCCCGGGTTGGTCAGGACGGCGCGCACGTCCTCGTGCCGGGTGACCAGCCACACCCGTTTGCCGTCGGGCAGGTGCGAGAGCACCAGGCCTTCCCGGTCGCGGTATGCGGCGTATTCGGGCGGCGGGAAGGGTATGCCCGGCGCGCGCAGCGGGAAGTCGACGACCAGCGGGTCCGTTCCGTGCCCGGTCGCCCCGTCCGCGTCCGTGGCCGCGGCCGTTCGCCCCGTGACCGGGCAGGTGGCCTGCGTGGCCGGTTCGGTGTGCGTCATGAGTGGAGATCCCCTCTCGGGCGGGCCGTCAGCCGGCGCCGTAGAACGCGCGGACCCGGTCGATCACGAAGTCCTGGTCGGCGGCGGTCAGTCCGGTGTGGGTGGGCAGGTACAGTCCGTCCTCGGCGAAGGCGTTCGCCTTGAGCGAGGGCCAGTCGGGGTGGAAATACATGGGCTGCCGGCTCATCGGCTTGAAGAACAGCCGGGTCTCGATGGACTCCCCGGCCAGGAATTCCCGCAGTTCCTCGCGGCGTTCGGCGCGCAGGTCGTACATCCACAGCACGTCCCGCGGCGGCATCAGCGTGATGCCGGGGACATCGGCCAGCCCCTCGTCGTAGCGCTTCTCGATTCCGCGGCGCACTTCGAGGATGTCGTCCAGGCGCTCGGTCTGGGCCAGCGCGACGGCGGCCTGCATGGCCGTCATGCGGTAGTTGTAGGCCACTTTCTTGTGCAGGAAGCTGTGGTCCTTCGTGAACGCCATGGCCCGCAGGTGCGCCAGCTGCCCGGCGAGTTTCGCATCGTCGGTGAGGCAGATGCCGCCCTCCCCCGCCGTGATGATTTTGTTGGCGAACAGCGAATAGCACGCGATGTCACCGACCGGGCGGATGCCGTGCGCTTCGGCGCTGTCCTCCACGACCCGCAGGTTGTACTGGTACGCGATGTCCATCACCGCGTCCATGTCGCACCGGCGGCCGTAGATGTGCACCGGCATCACGGCCTTCGTCCGCGCCGTGATCTTCTCCTCGATACGGGCGACATCGATGTTGAGGTCGTCCGCGCAGTCCACGAACACGGGCGTGGCGCCGGTGTACGTGACCGCCCACGCGGAGGCGATCATCGTGAATTCCGGCACGATCACCTCGTCCCCCGGACCGATGCCCAGCGCCCGCAGCGCGAGGGTGAGCGCCGCCGTCCCCGAGGAACAGGAAACGCCGTGCGCGATGCCGTTGTAGTCGGCGAAGGCACGCTCGAACCGCCCGACCATCGGGCCCTGGGACGATATCCACCCGTCCTCGACGGCACCGGTCAGATACGCCAGCTCGTTGCCCTCCAGAGCGGGCCTGGACACGGGATACTTGAACGACATCCGCTGTCTCTTCCTTGCCTTTTCGTGGTCCACGGACAGAAATGCGTGCGGTCTTACGCCCGGGCCAGGGCCGGGTGTCCGAGGATCACCTCGGCAGCGGTCCCACGGCCGCCCGCCGCACGCTGCAGGGCACCGAGCCGCTCCGCGTTCTCGCGGAAGGAAGGGGTGTCGAGCACCCGGGTGAGCTTGTCGAGCACATCGTCGACGTCGAGGTCCCGCGGCCGGTCGAGGGTCAGGCTGATGCCGAAGTCGTGGCCGCGCACGGCCTGGTCGTAGCAGTCCACCCACAGCGGCCGTACCACGAGCGGCTTGCCGAAGTACACGCCTTCGTTGTAGCCGTTGCCGCCGGCGTGGGTGAAGAACAGCTTCACGTTCGGGTGCGCGAGGACGTCGAGCTGTGACGGGACCCAGCTCTCGATGCGGAGATTGTCCGGCAGGGATTCCTTCGGCGGCAGCAGGTGCTGCTGTTCCGAGGGCAGTTTCCACAGCATCTGGTGCCGCCCCCGGAGCCGGCGGGCCACCTCCACCATGGAATGGACCTGTTCCCGGGTGAGCCGGGTGATGGTTCCGAATCCCGCGTACACGACCGAGGACTGTCCGTCCAGCCACCGCGACAGTTCGTCGTCCTGCGAGGCCTCCGGCAGGGGCGGCACCATCGCGCCGACCATCCGGAACTTCTCCGGGATGTCGAAGGGATAGTCCAGCTCGGGGATCGAATTGCACAGCACCACGTCGGCGTGGTCGATCCGCGCCATCGGGCTGAGCTGCCCGAGCCCGTGCGCCTTGCGCCGCCGGCTGTCCTCGGCCAGCACCTTGCTCATCGTGGGCGTGCAGAACATCGCGAACGTCCGCAGTTTGAAGAGCAGGTTGCGCATCCGCTGCGGGAAATTCATCGGATACGGCAGGCCCGTGTGCGGTACGGGGAAGTCCCGCGGGGTGTAGCCCTTGGCGAAGGGGGTGAAAGCCGTCAGCACATTGCTCGGGGTGAACGGCACACTGAGCACGAACGGGATCTTCCGCGCCATGGCCAGCTCGACGCCGAACGAACTGATGCAGTCGACGACGATCAGCGCCGGCCGGACCTCGTCGACGACGGCCGCGAGCTTCTGGAACTTCTCCTCCTGCACGCCGGGCACGTACGAGTGCCGGATCACCGCGCGGTGCGCCTTGAACCGCGACGACTGGGTGACTTCCCGGTACACCTCGTCGTCCCAGGTGACGGCCGATAGTTCGGAGACGACCTCGCCCAGTGAGGCGAATTCCACCGGGGATCCCACCGAGATCTTCTTCACGTCCTCGCGCCGCGGCTCGTCGGTGGCGAACCAGAGGTCCGGCACGTCCCGGCGGGAGAGCTCCTCGGCCAGGACGAGCAGCGGATTGGCCAGCCCGGCCTCCGGAAGACTGACGAAGAGGATCGGCCGTCGGGCGGATTCCATGGATTCCCTTTCGCGCTGGTGAACAGGGTTCGGTGAGCACACCCCGTGCGGATCGACCGGCCGCACCTTCCATTGATCTCACGCCGCGCACCGGAAAATCCTTAGAGGCTGAGCGGCGTCGTCCGGGGCGGCGGTGGGTTCCGGGACAGCAGCGAACCGGCCCTCCGCGTGCGAGGAGGGCCGGGGCGCGGACGCGCACGCCGGGGCGGGGCCGTGGCCGGAGCCCGTTACGCGGCCTTGACGTCCTCCGCGATGATCCGCTCGATGTTGCGCTCGGCCAGGGCCGTGATGGTCACGAAGGGGTTGACGCCGATGGAGCCGGGCACGAGCGCGCCGTCCATGACGTAGAGGTTGCGACAGCCCGCGACGCGGCCGTAGAGGTCGGTGGCCTTGCCCAGGACGCAGCCGCCGAGCGGGTGGTAGCTGAAGTCGTCGGAGAAGTTCTTCAGCTGCGACCCGAACAGGTCGTAGCGGTACATCGTCGTGTTGGCCTTGTTGATCCGGTCGAAGAGCGACTTCGCGGCCTCGACCGCCGGGGTGTTCTGGTCCCGGGTCCAGCGCAGCTTGGCCCGGTCGGTGGCCTTGTCGTAGACGAAGGTGCCGCGCTCGGGGTTCTTGGTGATCGCCAGGTAGAGGCTGACCCAGGTCTCCAGACCGGCCGGCATCGGCGCGATCTCCGCGAAGACCGGTGCGGCCGGGTTGTCCCAGTCGTCGATGCCCAGGGCGGGGATCGAGGACTGGTGGGCCCCGGTGGGGTTCCAGACGTGGTTGGCGCGGCCGGTCATGATGTTGCCGTTGGGGCCCCAGCCCGCGCCGACCTCGGCGTTCAGGTCGGGCAGGGCGCCGGTGTCGCGGGCGCGCACCAGCAGTTCGGTGGAGCCGAGGCTGCCCGCGCCGAGGAACAGGTGGCGGCAGCCGATCTCCTTCTGCGCGACGGTCTTCCCGTCGGCGTCGCTCTGGACCACGGACAGCACATAGCTGCCGTCCGGCTGCCGGCGGATCGCCTTGACCTGGTGCAGCGTCTCGATGGTGACCTTGCCGGTGCCCAGCGCGGCGGCCAGGTAGGTCTTGTCCAGGCTCTGCTTGCCGTGGTTGTTGCCGTAGATCACCTCGCCGGCCAGCGCCGACTTGGGCGCGGTGCCGTCCGCCTCGCGCCGCATGTGGCCGAAGTCGTAGACGTTGGGCACGAAGGTGGTGCTCAGGCCCGCCTTGCCCGCCTGTTCACGCGAGACCCGCGCGTACTTGTACCACTCCGTGTCCTCGAACCACTGCTTGTCGATGTGGTTCACCTTGAGCATGGAATTGGCGCGCGGGAAATACCGGTCGTACATCTCGCCGGCGTTCACCCGCGGGAGGACCTCTTCGAAGTACGAGCGCTTCGGCACGACGGCCATGCCGCCGTTGACGAGCGAGCCGCCGCCGACGCCGCGTCCCACGTACACCGACATTTCGTCGAAGTGCACCTTGTCCAGCACGCCCGCGTACGGGTCGATGTTCCGGTTGATGACATCCAGCCACAGGAACGAGCCGAGCGGGGCCTCGGTACGCGACTTGAACCAGCTGGACCGGCGGTCGGGCTTGAGCATTCCGCAGAACACATTGCCGTCGTCGGCCGGCTTGTTCCACAGCTGGCCCATTTCGAGCATGAGCGTCGGAATTCCCGCCTCGCCGAGCCGCAGCGCGGAGACCGCCGCGCCGTAACCGGTGCCGATGACCACCGCCGGTACGAAGGAGCCGTCACCGGCCCGCGGACTTCCCTGGCCGGCGGCCGCGGCGCGCGGGGCGGCGGAAATCGTGGTCATTCCGGCGACGGCGGCGCCGCCGAGGGCGGCCAGTCCGAGCAGACGGCGCCGTGACAGATGCTGGTTCTCGAACACGCTTGTAGTACCCGACCTTCGCCACAGGATCTTTTCCCCGCAGGGCTGCTCCGCGGCGCCGTTCCCAGGGGATTGCGAGTCCGGTCCACCGGCCCCGGGCCGCCGCGCGCCCCCATCCTGATCGCGAAAGACTAAGGGAAATGTTAAAGGTACGGTGTGCCCGGGTCGCCTTTGAGCCCCGCGCCGCCCGCCTCGCACCCTCTAGGAAATTCCGCGCTGTTTCCGGCCGTACGGTCCGGCTATGAACTCACCATCCACGGCGGCCGTGCTGACCGCCCGCCGCATTGCCGTGTCGTTCGTCGCCACCGTTTCGGCCGTGGGGGTCACCGCGTCCTTCGCCTCCGCCGAGCCCCTCGCCGCGCCGACCGCCGAATCAGCCCGCCACGCGGCGCGGGCGGCTCAGGCCACGCGCGCGATTCCGTTCACCCATGCCACGGTCGCCCAGCAGCAGGACGGTTCCTTCACCGTGTCCTGGAAGGCGCCCGGAGCCGGTTCGGTGACCGTCTACGCCGACGGCAAGGTCGTCGCGTACGGCGGGACCGAGGCCACCGTCACCGTACGCCGGCTGCCCGCCGCCGATCGCCGGTGGTTCCGCCTCGTGCCGGACGAGGGCGACCCGCTCACCCTCGCCGACCGCTCGCTGCACCTGGAGGGTGCCGCCAACTTCCGTGACGCGGGCGGCTACCGCACCGCCGACGGCCGGTGGGTGAAGATGGGCGTGCTGTACCGCGCCGACGCCCTGCACGCCCTCACCGACGCCGACCTGGCCAAGCTACGGCGCCTGGGCATCCGTACGGACTTCGACCTGCGCACGCCGAGCGAGCGGGCCAAGGCCCCGGACCGGGTACCGGCGGGCGCACGCTATGTCGTCGCCAATGTCATCGGCGAGGACAGCGCCGGCGAGCTGCCCCCCACGGCCGAGGCCTCCGAGCGGCTGATGACCGACTCCTACCGGCAGCTCGTCACCAGGCCCTCGGCCGCCAAGGCCTACCGTTCGCTGCTCCGCACGGCCATCGACCCCGGCACGTACGCGCTGGTCTACCACTGCACCAGCGGCAAGGACCGTACGGGCTGGGCGACCGCCGCCCTCCTCACGGCGCTCGGCGTGGACCGCGAGACGGTCATGCGCGACTACCTGGCCAGCAACGACTACCTCGCCGCGAGCAACGCCGCCGAACTGGCCAAGCAGCCGCCGGAGATCGCCGCCCGCCTCAAGCCGGTCCTGGACACCAGGGCCGCGTACCTGAACGCGGCCCTCGACGAGGTCCAGGCGCGCTTCGGCAGCTTCGACGCGTACTTGCGGGAGGGACTGGGACTGAGCGCGCAGGAACTGGAGCGGCTGCGGGCGGCGCTGCTCACCGACTGAGGGGCTGACCGGCGGGTCGGCTGTCGGCTGGTCCGGCCGCGTGGAACGGAACGCCCCCTCCCCGACGGGATGTCGGGGAGGGGGCGTTCTGTCAGTTCAGGCCGAGCTCGTTGTCGAGGAGGTCGAAGACCTCCTCGTCGGAGGCGGACTCGAAGTCGAAGTCCTCGTCGGCCGGGGAGCCGTCGCGCCCGGCCGCCGGAGCGGTCTCCCGCAGGGCCTGCCACTTCGCCCGGAGGACTTCCAGGCGTCCGGCTATCTGCTCGTGCACCTCCTCCGTGACGGAGAGTTCGCCGAAGCTCTTCTCCAGTTTTTCGAGTTCGCCCAGGAGTGCTTCCGGGCCGGAGGACGGCTCGGGTGCGATGCGGGCGTGGAGGTGGTCGACCAGTTCCGCCGGTGTCGGGTAGTCGAAGAGCAGGGTCGCCGGCAGGCGGATTCCGGTGAGGGCGCTCAGGCGGTTGCGGAGTTCGACCGCGGTGAGCGAGTCGAAACCGATGTCCAGGAAGGCGCGGTCCTCGTCGATCTCCGTGGCTCCGCTGTGCCCGAGGACCGCCGCGACCTGGCCGCGTACGGCATCGAGTACGACCTCACGCCCCTCAGCCGCCGACAGGCCGGTCAGCCGCTGGGCGAAGGCGGCCGCGGCATCGCCGTCGGTCGCGGTCGCCGCCGTACGCCGGCCCGAGATCCTGATCAGACCGCGCAGCAGCGGGGGCACCTCACCCTGCCGGCGCAGGGCCGCCAGGTCGAGGCGGGCGGGGACGGCCGTGGGCTCGGGGCCGCCGACGGCGGCGTCGAAGAGGGCCATGCCCTCCTCGGCCGACAGCGGCGGCATGCCCGAGCGGGTCATGCGCTGGAGGTCGGCGTCGGTGAGGGTGCCGGTCATGCCGCTGCTCTGGGACCACGGGCCCCACGCCAGGGATACGGCTGGGAGGTCCGCTGCCCGGCGGTGGTGGGCCAGCGCGTCGAGGAAGGCGTTGCCCGCCGCGTAGTTCGCCTGACCCGCGCTGCCGAAGGTTCCGGCGACGGAAGAGAAGACGATGAACGCGTTCAGGTCGAGAGACTTGGTCGCCTCGTGCAGGTTCCAGGCCGCGTCCACCTTCGGACGCAGGACGGCCGCCAGCCGCTCCGGGGTCAGCGACTCCACCACACCGTCGTCCAGGACACCGGCCGTATGCACCACAGCGGCCGGCGTGTGGCGGGAGACCAGATCGGTGACAGCCGCCGCGTCGGTCACATCGCACGCCTCGACCACCGCCTCGGCACCGAGGTCCCGCAGCTCCGCCACGAGATCCTCCACGCCCTCGGCGGCCGGACCGCGCCGGCTGACCAGCAGCAGACTCCGCACCCCGTGCTCCGCCACCAGATGCCGCGCCACAATACGGCCCAGACCACCCGTACCACCGGTGATCAACACCGTGCCGGACTCATCCCAACTCAGAGGCTGCCGGGCCTCGGTACGCGCCAGCCGCGCCGCCAGCACCTCACCATCACGTATCAGCAACTGCGGCTCATCCGATCCCAACGCCCGCCGCACCAGCGCCGCATCGGCCTCGTCCTCCACATCCAGCAGACCGAAACGGCCCGGATGCTCCGACTGCGCCGACCGCACCAGACCCCACACCGCCGCACCCGCGAGATCCGCACCCGCCACCGCACCCCGCGTCACGAACACCAGACGCGACGCCGCGAACCGCTCGTCCGCCAGCCACGACTGGATCGTGTCCAGCGCTTCCGCCGTCACGGCGTGCACGGACTCCACCGTTCCGGCGGCCCCGGCCGTCAAGGGGACGAGCACGGTGTCGTGGCCGTCGGCCTCCGCGAGGTCGTCGAGGTCGGTGCGGGGCTGGAGCGCGAGTCCGTCGAGGATGCCCGCGGTGTCCTTGCCGAGCAGGACGAGGGAGCCCGTGGGCTCGCCGGTGAGGGGCGTGCCGGTCCAGTCGACCTTGAAGAGGGCGTCGCGGTCGCCGGTCCGGAGCTGTCCGGTGGTGATCGGGCGCACGGTCAGGGACCGTACCGAGGCCACCGGGGCGCCGGCCGTGTCCGCGACGGCGATCGAGCTGCCGTCCTCGGTGGGACGGATGCGTACCCGCACGCGGGAAGCGCCGGTGGCGTGGAGCGTCACTCCGTTCCACGCGAAGGGGACGGCTCCTTCGTCCGCTCCCCCGGCGCTCGCCAGGGAGGCGTGCAGCGCGGCGTCGAAGAGGGCGGGGTGCAGGCCGTAGGCGTCACCGTCGGTGCCCTCGGGGAGCGCCACTTCGGCGTAGATGTCCTCGCCCGCCGTCCAGACCGCGCGCAGGCCCCGGAAGGCCGGCCCGTATGCGAACCCGGCTTCGGCGAACCGCTCGTAGCAGCCCGCCACATCAAGCGGCTCGGCGCCCTGCGGGGGCCACACGGTGGCGTCGAACGGCAGCGTCTCGGCGGGGGCCGGGGTCAGGGCGCCGCTGGCGTGCAGCGTCCACGGGCCCTCCCCTTCGCGGGAATGCACCGACACCGTTCGGCGGCCGTCGTCGTCGGGTTCGCCGACCCCGACCTGCACCTGGACCGCGCCGCCCGAGGCGGGCAGCACCAGGGGCGCGGCGAGCGTCAGCTCCTCCACCGCACCGCAGTCCACCTCGTCGGCCGCCCGCAGCACCAGTTCCACCAGCGCCGTACCGGGGACCAGTACGGACCCCAGCACCACGTGGTCGGCCAGCCACGGATGCGAGGAGGTGGACAGCCGCCCCGTGAACAGCAAGCCATCGGAGCCTGCCAGTTCCACGGCCGCGCCCAGCAGCGGGTGCCCCGCCGAGCCCAGGCCCGCCGAGCGCACATCACCCGCACGCGCCGCCCCGCCCGCGGGCCAGAACCGCTCGTGCTGGAACGCGTACGTCGGCAGATCCACCCACCGCGCACCCGAACCCGCGAAGACGGCGGACCAGTCGACCGGCATGCCGCAGGTGTGCAGTCGCGCCAGGGCCGTGAGCAGTGCCGGCGCCTCGGGCCGGTCCTTGCGCAGGACGGGGGCCAGTACCGCATCCTCCGTGGCGGACTCCGCGGCGAGCGCGGAGAGGGCGCCGTCGGGGCCGAGTTCCAGGAAGGCCACGACGCCCTGCGCGTGCAGCGCGCCGACGCCGTCGGCGAACCGTACCGCCTCGCGGACATGGCGGACCCAGTACTGCGCGGAGCACAGCTGTTCCGCGGTGGCGGGTTCGCCGGTGACGTTGGAGATCACGGGGATGCGTGGCGTTCCGTACGTCATACCGTCGGCGACGGTCCGGAATTCCTCCAGCATCGGTTGCATGAGGGGCGAGTGGAAGGCGTGCGAGACACGGAGACGGGTGGTCTTGCGGCCCTCGTCCTCGAAGTGCTGCGCGAGGGCGAGCACGGCGGCCTCGGCACCGGAGATCACGACCGAGGACGGGCCGTTGACCGCCGCGATCGACACCTCGTCCGTCAGCCGCGGAAGGACTTCCTCCTCCGTGGCACGGACCGCCACCATCGCGCCGCCGACGGGCAGCGCCTGCATCAGCCGGCCGCGCGCCGCCACCAGCGCACAGGCGTCGGGGAGGGAGAACACCCCGGCGACATGTGCTGCGGCGATCTCGCCGACGGAGTGCCCCAGCAGTTGGTCCGGGTGTACGCCCCACGACTCCAGCAGGCGGAACAAGGCCACCTCGATGGCGAACAGGGACGCCTGGGTGTACGCGGTCTGGTTCAGCAGTTCCGTGTCCTCGCCCCAGACGACCTCCCGCAGGGGGCGGTCCAGGTGCTCGTCCAAGGCGGCGCACACCGCGTCGAAGGCTTCCGCGAACACCGGGTAACGGCTGTGCAGTTCGCGGCCCATGCCCAGACGCTGCGAACCCTGCCCCGAGAACAGGAACGCCAGCTTGCCCGAGCGGGCCCGGTCCCGGACAACGACGGCCGCTTCGACGCGGCCCTCGGCCAGGTCGGACAGCGAGCGCAGCAGTTCCTCGCGGTCCGCGGCCAGCAGCACCGCGCGGTGCTGGAAGGCCGAGCGGCCGGTCGCGAGCGAGTAGGCGACATCCGTGATCCGCGGGCCCGGGTCGCCGTCCAGGCGGGACAGCAGCCGTGCTGCCTGGGCCCGCAGTGCCGACTCGCTGCGGCCGGACAGGAGTACCGGAACCGGTACGCCGGAGTCGGCCGACCGGCTTTCGGCATCGTCCGGTTCATCGCCCGGTTCGGTGTCGGGCGCGACCGGTTCGGGCTGCTCCAGGATCACATGTGCGTTCGTTCCGCTGATGCCGAAGGAGGACACGCCGGCGCGGCGCGGCCCGTCGCCCTGCGGCCACTCGGCCGCGGAGGTCAGCAGCTCGACGGCGCCCGCGCTCCAGTCCACGTGCGTCGAGGGCGCGTCGACGTGCAGCGTCCGGGGAAGTACGCCGTGGCGCATGGCCAGCACCATCTTCACGATACCCGCGACACCCGCGGCGGCCTGCGCGTGGCCGATGTTGGACTTCACCGACCCCAGCAGCAGCGGACGGCCCTCGGGCCGTTCCTGGCCGTACGTGGCCATGAGCGCCTGTGCCTCGATCGGGTCGCCGAGCGTCGTCCCCGTACCGTGCGCTTCCACCGCGTCGACATCGGCCGCGGACAGGCCCGCGCTCGCCAGCGCCTGCCGGATCACCCGCTGCTGCGACGGGCCGTTGGGCGCCGTCAGACCGTTGGACGCGCCGTCCTGGTTGACGGCGGAGCCGCGGACGACGGCCAGCACCTGATGCCCGTTGCGGCGCGCGTCCGACAGGCGCTCCAGCACCAGGAACCCGGCGCCTTCGGACCAGCCGACCCCGTCGGCGGCATCGGCGAACGCCTTGCAGCGCCCGTCCGGGGAGAGCCCGCCCTGACGGGTGAACTCCACGAAGGTCAGCGGCGTCGACATGACCGTCACACCGCCCGCGAGTGCCAGCGAGCACTCCCCCTGGCGCAGCGACTGCGCGGCCAGGTGCAGGGCGACCAGCGACGACGAGCACGCCGTGTCCACCGTGACCGCGGGCCCCTCGAACCCGAAGGTGTACGACACCCGGCCCGAGGCGACGCTGCCCGCGCTGCCGCTGCCCTGGTAGCCCTCGAACTCGCGCCCGGAGAGCAGCGACGCGTAGTCGTGGTACATCACGCCCGCGAAGACGCCCGTCCGGCTGCCGCGCAGGGTGGCCGGGTCCATGCCGGCGCGCTCCAGCGCCTCCCAGCCCGTCTCCAGCAGCAGCCGCTGCTGGGCATCGGTGGTGAGGGCCTCCCGGGGGCTCATGCCGAAGAACTCGGGGTCGAAGTCGGCCGCGTCGTGGAGGAATCCGCCGGAGCGGGTGGCGATGGCGCCCTCGCGGTCGGGGTCGTAGGTGTCGTCGACCTCCCAGCCGCGGTCGGTGGGGAAGCCGGAGACCGCGTCCACCCCTTCGGAGACCAGGTGCCACAGGTCCTCGGGCGAGGCGACGCCGCCGGGGAAGCGGCAGCTCATGCCGACGATCACGACCGGGTCGTCCGTCAGGGACGGGAGCGCGGACACCGGCAGTGGCGCCCCGGCCTCCGCGCCGAACAGCTCGTCCAGGAGGTGGTCCGCCAGGGCGTCGGCCGTCGGGTAGTCGAACACGGTCGTCGCCGGGAGCCGCAGGCCGGTGGCCTTGCCCAGCAGGTTGCGGAGTTCGATCGCGGTCAGCGAGTCGAAGCCGAGGTCCTGGAAGGCGCGGTCCGGGGCGACGGTCTCCGGGCTCGCGTGGCCCAGGACCGTCGCGATCTGCGTCCGTACGACATCGAGCAGCGCCTCGCGCCGCTCCACCGGGGACAGCCCGGACAGGCGCTGCGCGATGCCGGAGGCCGCGGCGGCGCCGGTACGGCGGGTCCTCGTACGGATCAGGGCGCGCAGCAGCGGGGCCGCCTCGCCCTGCTCGCGCAGGACCGCGAGGTCCAGGCGGACGGGGAGCGCCAGGGGCTCCGGGCTGCCGAGCGCGGCGTCGAAGAGGGCGACGCCCTCCTCGGTGGTCAGCGGGGGCATGCCCTGCCGGGCGATGCGCTGGACATCGGCGTCGGTGAGGGTGCCGGTCATGCCGCTGTTCTGGGACCACGGGCCCCATGCCAGGGATACGGCCGGGAGGCCCTGGGCCCGGCGGTGGTGGGCCAGTGCGTCGAGGAAGGCGTTGCCCGCCGCGTAGTTCGCCTGACCCGCGCTGCCGAAGGTCCCGGCGACGGAAGAGAACACCACGAACGCGTTCAGGTCGAGAGACTCGGTTGCCTCGTGCAGGTTCCAGGCCGCATCCACCTTCGGACGCAACACCGCCGCCAGCCGCTCCGGAGTCAGCGACTCCACCACACCGTCGTCCAGGACACCGGCCGTATGCACCACAGCGGCCGGCGTGTGGCGGGAGACCAGATCGGTGACAGCCGCCGCGTCGGTCACATCGCACGCCTCGACCACCGCCTCGGCACCGAGGTCCCGCAGCTCCGCCACGAGATCCTCCACGCCCTCGGCGGCCGGACCGCGCCGGCTGACCAGCAGCAGACTCCGCACCCCGTGCTCCGCCACCAGATGCCGCGCCACAATACGGCCCAGACCACCCGTACCACCGGTGATCAACACCGTGCCGGACGGGTCCCACGTCACTTCCTGCCGGGACGGCGACCGGACCAGCCGTGCCGCCAGCACCTCACCGTCGCGCACCAGCAGGTCGGGCTCGTCGGTCGCCAGGGCCTGCGGCAGCAGCGTCACATCGGCGTCGTCCGCCAGGTCCACCAGGCCGAAGCGGCCCGGGTTCTCCGACTGCGCCGATCGCACCAGACCGCGTACGGCCGCGCCCGCGAGGTCCGCTCCGGCGACCGCCCCGCGTGTGACGAACACCAGACGCGAGGTGGCGAACCGGTCGTCGGCCAGCCACGACCGGACCGTCTCCAGCGCCCAGGCGGCCGCGGCGTGCACGGCGTCCACTGTGGTGGCGGTGTCGGCGGGCGGCGCGACCAGGACGGTCCCGGGTACGGCCGCGCCGGTCAGCGTCTCCAGGTCCGCGTAGGTGCGCAGCGGCTCGCCCGCCGGGCCGGTGCCGGGCTCGACGCGCTCGTCCGTGAGCGGGACGGGGGTCCATCCGACCGTGAAGAGGGCGTCGCGGTCGGTGGTCCGCAGCTGCCCGGTCGAGAGCGGACGTATCACCAGCGCGTCCACGGAGGCGACCGGCGCGCCGGACGTGTCCGCGATCGCGACCGACATCGCGCCGGACGTGCCGCGCAGGCGGACGCGCAGGTGGGAGGCGCCGGCGGCGTGCAGGGACACCCCGGTCCAGGAGAACGGGACGGCGCCCGCTTCGCCGCCGCCCAGCGCTGCCGCGTGCAGCGCGGCGTCGAAGAGGGCGGGGTGCAGGCCGTAGGCGTCACCGTCGGTGCCCTCGGGGAGCGCCACTTCGGCGTAGATGTCGTCGCCCGCCTTCCAGGCCGCCCGAAGGCCCTGGAAGGCCGGCCCGTACGCGAGCCCGGCGTCGGCGAGTTCGTCGTAGCAGCCCGCCACCTCCAAGGGCTCGGCGCCCTTCGGAGGCCATACGGCGGCGTCGAAGGCGGCCGTCGCGGACCCGGTGGTGACCGCGCCCTCGGCGTGCAGGGTCCAGGGGTCCTCGCCCTCACGGGCGTGCACCGACACCGGTCGGCGGCCCCCGTCGTCGGGTTCGCCCACCCACACCTGCACCTGGACCGCGCCGCCCGAGGCGGGCAGCACCAGGGGCGCGGCCAGGGTCAGTTCTTCCAGCAGGTCACAGCCGACCTCGTCGGCCGCCCGCAGCACCAGTTCGACCAGCGCCGTACCGGGGACCAGTACGGACCCCAGCACCACATGGTCGGCCAGCCACGGATGCGACGACACCGACAACCGTCCCGTGAACAGCAGACCACCCGAGCCCGCCAGTTCCACGGCCGCGCCCAGCAGCGGGTGCCCCGCCGAGCCCAGGCCCGCCGAGCGCACATCACCCGCACGCGCCGCCCCGCCCGCGGGCCAGAACCGCTCGTGCTGGAACGCGTACGTCGGCAGGTCCACCCACCGCGCACCCGAACCGGCGAACAGCACCGCCCAGTTCACGTCAGCACCCCGGACGTACAGCTCCGCCAAGGCGCCCAGCAGCGTCGTCTCCTCGGGCCGGTCCTTGCGCAGGACGGGGGCGAGGACGGCCTCGTCCGGTGCCGACTCCCGGGCCATCGCCGTCAGGACACCGTCCGGGCCGAGTTCCAGGAAACGCGTCGCCCCTGCCGCCCGCAGCGCCCCGATCCCGTCCGCGAAGCGCACCGCCTCGCGGACGTGCCGGACCCAGTAGCCGGCGTCGGCGAGCTGTCCGGGCTCGGCCAGTTCGCCCGTCAGGTTGGATCCGACGGGGATCGCCGGCGTGCCGAACGACAGCCGGGCCACGACCGTACGGAATTCCTCCAGCATCGGTTGCATGAGGGGCGAGTGGAAGGCGTGCGAGACACGCAGGCGGGTGGTCTTGCGGCCCTCGTCCTCGAAGTGCTGCGCGAGGGCGAGCACGGCGCCCTCGGCACCCGAGATCACGACCGACGACGGGCCGTTGACCGCCGCGATCGACACCTCGTCCGTCAGCCGCGGAAGAACTTCCTCCTCCGTGGCACGGACCGCCACCATCGCGCCGCCGACGGGCAGCGCCTGCATCAGCCGGCCGCGCGCCGCCACCAGCGCACAGGCGTCACCCAGCGAGAACACCCCGGCGACATGCGCCGCCGCGACCTCACCGATCGAATGCCCGGCCACGAAGTCCGCGTGCACACCCCACGACTCCGCCAGCCGGTACAGGGCCACCTCGATGGCGAACAGCCCGGCCTGGGCGTAGGCCGTCTGGTTCAGCAGCTCCGCGTCCTCGCCCCAGACGACCTCCCGCAGGGGGCGGTCCAGGTGCTCGTCCAAGGCGGCGCACACCGCGTCGAAGGCCTCCGCGAACACCGGGTAACGGCTGTGCAGTTCGCGGCCCATGCCCAGACGCTGCGAACCCTGCCCCGAGAACAGGAACGCCGTCTTCCCCGCTCCGGCCGGTCCTTCCGCCAGGCCGGGGTCGGCCTCGCCCGCCGCGAGCGCGGACAGGGCACGCACCAGTGCGTCGCGGTCCTCGCCCCACACCACGGCGCGGTGGGCGAACGTCGACCGGCCCGTGACCAGCGAGTGGCCGATGTCCCGTGCGGACAGCGTGTCGTGGCCGGTGACCAGGGGCAGCAGGCGTGCTGCCTGGCCGCGCAGCGCGGCCTCGTTCCTGCCGGACAGCACCCACGCGAGCGCGCCGGGTTCGGCCGCGGGGACGTCCGTCCCGGCGTCGGCCGCGACGGGCTCCGGCTGTTCCAGGATGACGTGCGCGTTGGTGCCGCTGATGCCGAAGGAGGAGACACCTGCGCGGCGCGGCGCGTCACCCTGCGGCCACTCGGCCGCGGAGGTCAGCAGTTCCACGGCGCCCGCGCCCCAGTCGACGTGCGTCGAAGGCGCGTCGACGTGCAGCGTCTGCGGGAGTACGCCGTGGTGCATGGCCTGCACCATCTTGATCACGCCCGCGACACCCGCGGCGGCCTGCGCGTGGCCGATGTTGGACTTCACCGACCCCAGCAGCAGCGGACGGTCCTCCGGCCGCTCCTGGCCGTACGTGGCCAGCAGCGCCTGCGCCTCGATCGGGTCGCCCAGCGCCGTCCCCGTACCGTGGCCCTCGACCACATCCACATCCGCCGCGGACAGGCCCGCGCTCGCCAGCGCCTGCCGGATGACCCGCTGCTGCGACGGGCCGTTGGGCGCCGTCAGACCGTTGGACGCGCCGTCCTGGTTCACCGCGGAACCGCGCACCACCGCCAGCACCCGGTGCCCGTTGCGGCGCGCGTCCGACAGGCGCTCCAGCACCAGCATGCCGACGCCCTCGCCCCAGCCGACCCCGTCGGCCGCCTCGGCGAACGCCTTGCAGCGGCCGTCCGCGGCCAGGCCCCGCTGCCGCGAGAAGTCCACGAACGTCGTCGGCGTCGACATCACCGTCACACCGCCCGCCATGGCCAGCGAGCACTCACCGGACCGCAGCGCCTGCGCCGCCAGGTGCAGGGCGACCAGCGACGACGAGCACGCCGTGTCCACCGTGACCGCAGGGCCCTCGAACCCGAACGTGTACGACACCCGGCCGGAAGCGATGCTGGCCGCGCTGCCGTTGCCCCGGTAGCCCTCGTACTGGTCACCGACCATGATCTCGCTGTAGTCGGTGTACATCACGCCCGCGAAGACGCCCGTACGGCTGCCCCGGAGCGTGACCGGGTCGATGCCCGCCCGCTCGATGGCCTCCCAGGTCGTCTCCAGCAGCAGCCGCTGCTGGGCGTCCGTCGCCAAGGCCTCCCGGGGGCTCATCCCGAAGAACTCGGGGTCGAAGTCCCCCGCCTCGTGCAGGAACCCACCGGAGCGGGTGTACGAGGTGCCGAGCGTCTCGGGGTCGGGGTTGTAGAGCGCGTCCACGTCCCAGCCGCGGTCGGCGGGGAAGTCCGAGACGGCGTCCACGCCGTCCGACACCAGCCGCCACAGGTCCTCGGGCGAGGTGACCCCGCCCGGGTAGCGGCAGCTCATCCCGACGATCACCACCGGATCGTCGGCCGCGGCCGCCGTCATCCGGGCCGGCCCCGCCTCGTCCGCCGCCGTCGGCGCGCTGAACAGCTCGTCCAGCAGGTAGTCGACGAGCGTACCGGCCGTTGGGTAGTCGAAGACGGTGGTCGCGGACAGGCGCATGCCCGTCGTCTTGTTGAGCCGGTTGCGCAGCTCGACGCCGGTCAGGGAGTCGAAGCCGAGCTCCTGGAAGGCCCGGTCGGGGTCGACGGTCTCCGGGCTCGCGTGGCCCAGGACCGTGGCGATCTGCGTCCGTACGACATCGAGCAGCGCCTCGCGCCGTTCCGCCGGGGACAGCCCGGACAGGCGCTCCACCAGCCCGGCGGTCGCGGCCGAGCCAGCGACCACCGAACGCCGCGCACGGGTCCTGATCAGGCCGCGCAGCAGCGGGGGCACCTCGCCCTGCTCGCGCAGGGCCGCCAGGTCCAGGCGGACGGGGAGCGCCATGGGCTCGGGGCCGCCGACGGCGGCGTCGAAGAGGGCCATGCCCTCCTCGGCCGACAGCGGCGGCATGCCCTGCCGGGCGATGCGCTGGACATCGGCGTCGGTGAGGGTGCCGGTCATGCCGCTGTCCTGGGACCACGGGCCCCACGCGAGCGACGTGGCCGGGAGCCCCAGTGCCCGGCGGTGGTGGGCCAGCGCGTCGAGGAAAGTGTTGCCCGCCGCGTAGTTGCCCTGCCCCGCGCTGCCGATCGTTCCGGCCACGGAGGAGAACACCACGAACGCGTCCAGGTCGAGGGACTCGGTCGCCTCGTGCAGGTTCCAGGCCGCATCCACCTTCGGACGCAACACCGCCGCCAGCCGCTCCGGAGTCAGCGACTCCACCACACCGTCGTCCAGGACACCGGCCGTATGCACGACGGAGGTGGGAGCGTGCCGGGTTATCAGGTCGGTCACGGCCGCCGGGTCGGTCACGTCGCACGCCTCGACGATGGCCTGAGCGCCGGACTGCTCCAGCTCGGCCACCAGCTCCGCTACGCCCTCGGCGGCCGGACCGCGCCGGCTGACCAGCAGCAGGCTCCGCACCCCGTGCTCCGCCACCAGATGCCGGGCCACAATGCGGCCCAGACCACCCGTACCACCGGTGATCAACACCGTGCCGGAGGAGTCCCAGCTCAGAGGCTGCCCAGCCTCAGTACGCGCCAGCCGCGCCGCCAGCACCTCACCACCACGTATCAGCAACTGCGGCTCATCCGACGCCAACGCGCGCCGCACCAGCGCCGCATCGGCCTCGTCCTCCACATCCAGCAGACCGAAACGGCCCGGATGCTCCGATTGCGCCGACCGCACCAGACCCCACACCGCCGCACCCGCGAGATCCGCACCCGCCACCGCACCCCGCGTCACGAACACCAGACGCGACGCCGCGAACCGCTCGTCCGCCAGCCACGACTGCGCCATCTCCAGTGCCCGGGCGGCCGCGGCGTGGACGGCGTCCACCGTCGCGGCGGTGTCGGCGGGCGGCGCGACCAGGACGGTCCCGGGCACGGCCGCGCCGGTCAGCGCCTCCAGGTCCGCGTGCTGCTCGAACGACGCGTCCGCGAGGGAGCCGACCACCGCGACGGTCTCTTGGGCCCCGGCCGGGGGAAGCCGTACGGGATTCCACCGGAGCCGGAACAGCGCGTCCCGGCCCACCGTGTTCGTACCGCTTTCCCACTGGTCCGCGGAGACCGGCCGTACGACGAGAGCGCCGATGGAGGCGACGGGCCCGCCCGTGGTGTCGGCGATGTCCACGGAGACCGTGTCGCCGCTGTGCCGGGTGATCCGCACCCGTACCGCCGCGGCGCCGGAGGCGTGCAGCGAGACGCCCTCCCAGGAGAAGGGCACCACCTGCCCGTGGGTTCCGTCGACGTTGACGATGTGCAGGGCCGCGTCGAACAGCGCCGGGTGCAGGCCGTAGTCGGGCGCCTCGCCCTCGGCCTCGTCGGGCAGGGCGACCTCGGCGAACACCTCGTCGCCCCGGCGCCATGCGGCGCGCAGCCCCTGGAAGTGCGGGCCGTAGTCGAAGCCGCGGGCGGCGAGGCCCGGGTAGAGGCCGGTCAGGTCGACGGGCTCGGCGTCGGCGGGCGGCCAGGCAGCGGCGAAGTCGATGTCGGTCGCGGCCGGCTGCGGGCCGGTGGCGAGTGCGCCGGTGGCGTGCTGCACCCACGGGTGATCGCCGTCGCCCTCCGCCCTGGAGCGCGCGCTGAACGCGCGGCGGCCCGTCTCGTCGGCGGGGCCCACGCGCAGTTGCAGGTGCACGCCGCCGTGCTCGGGCAGGACGAGCGGTGCGGCCAGGGTCAGTTCGTCCACGCGGTCGCAGCCCGCCTCGTCGGCGGCGCGGATCGCGAGTTCGGCGAAGGCCGTGCCCGGCAGCAGCACCGAGCCCATGACGGCGTGCCCGGCCAGCCAGGGGTGGGTGGCGAGCGACAGGCGCGTGGTGAACAGCAGGCCCTCGCCGTCGGGCAGTTCCAGGGCGGCGCTGAGCAGGGGGTGCCCGGCCGCTTCGAGGCCGGCGGCGCCGAGGTCTCCGGTGCGGGCCGGGTCGGGGGTCGGCCAGAACCGCTGGTGCTGGAAGGCGTACGTCGGCAGGTCGACGGCGCGCGCGTCCCGGCCGGAGAGGTCGGGGCGGCCGGAGAGGAAAGCGGTCCAGTCGATGCCGGCGCCGTGTACGTGCAGTTCCGTCAGAGCCGCGAGGAGCGTCGCCTCCTCGGGGCGGTCCTTGCGCAGTACGGGGACGAGCAGGGCGTCCTCGGGAGCGCTCCCGTCGGCGGTGCCGTCCGGCAGCGACTCGCGCGCCATCGCCGAGAGGGTGCCGTCGGGCCCCAGTTCCAGGAAGCGCGTCACGCCCTGAGCGTGCAGGGTGCGGATGCCGTCGGCGAACCGTACCGCCTCCCTGACGTGCGTCACCCAGTACTCGGGCGTGCGCAGTTGGTCCGGGGCGGCGAGTTCACCGGTCACGTTCGATACGACGGACAGCTCGGGCTCGCCGTAGGACAGGCCCTCGGCGACGGCGCGGAAGTCCGCCAGCATCGGGTCCATCAGCGGCGAGTGGAAGGCGTGCGAGACACGGAGGCGAGTGGTCTTGCGGCCCTCGTCCTCGAAGTGCTGCGCGACGGTGAGCACGGCGGCCTCGGCACCCGAGACCACGACCGACGACGGGCCGTTCACGGCCGCGATCGACACGCCTTCCGCCAGCAGCGGGCGGACCTCGTCCTCCGTCGCCCGGATCGCCACCATCGCGCCGCCTCCCGGCAGCGCCTGCATCAGCCGGCCGCGCGCCGCCACCAGCGCGCATGCGTCGGGCAGCGGGAACACCCCGGCGACATGTGCTGCGGCGATCTCGCCGACGGAGTGCCCGGCCACGTACTGCGGCCGTACGCCCCAGGACTCGACGAGCCGGAAGAGGGCCACCTCGATGGCGAACAGCCCGGCCTGGGCGTAGGCCGTCTGGTTCAGCAGCTCCGCGTCCTCGCCCCAGACGACCTCCCGCAGAGGGCGGTCCAGGTGCTCGTCCAAGGCGGCGCACACCGCGTCGAAGGCTTCCGCGAAGGCCGGGCAGAGGCCGTACAACTCCCGGCCCATGCCCAGGCGTTGAGAGCCCTGGCCCGCGAAGAGGACGGCGTCCGGGCCGGTCCGGGCGGTGCCGGTGGCCACGGCGGGGTCGGGCTCGCCCTCGGCCAGTGCGGACAGGGCGCGCAGCGCGGCGGCGTGGTCGTCGGCGCGCACGGCCGCGCGGTGGGGGAAGGCCGTACGGCGCGTCATCAGCGTGTACGCGGTGTCCGTGAGCCGGGGTGCGGGCTCGCGGTCGAGGTGGGCGCGCAGCCGGGCCGCCTGGGCGCGCAGGGCGCTCTCGGTCTTGGCGGAGAGCAGTAGCGGCGCCGGCCCGTCGGGAGCGGTGCCGGACGCCTCGGATTCCGTGTCCGAGGGCAGCTCCAGGACCACGTGCGCGTTGGTGCCGCTGATGCCGAACGCGGAGACGGCGCTGCGCCGGGGGTGGCCGGTCTCGGGCCAGTCGGTGTTCTCGGTGAGGAGTTCGACGGCGCCCGCGGTCCAGTCGACGTGCCCGGTGGGCTCGTCCAGGTGGAGGGTGCGCGGCAGGACGCCGTGCCGCATCGCCAGGACCATCTTCATCACGCCCGCCGCACCGGCGGCGGCCTGGGTGTGGCCGAGGTTGGACTTCACCGCGCCCAGCAGCAGCGGCCGCTCGGCCGGCCGGCCCTGGCCGTAGGTGGCGAGCAGTGCCTGGGCCTCGATCGGGTCGCCGAGGGTGGTGCCGGTGCCGTGCGCCTCCACGGCGTCGACCTCGGCGGCGTCCAGCTGGGCGTTGGCCAGTGCCTGGCGGATGACCCGCTGCTGGGACGGGCCGCTGGGGGCGCTCAGGCCGTTGGACGCGCCGTCCTGGTTGACGGCGGAGCCGCGGACGACGGCCAGGACCTGGTGGCCGTTGCGGCGGGCGTCGCTGAGCCGTTCCACGAGCAGCAGGCCGACGCCCTCGCTCCAGCCGGTGCCGTCGGCTGCGGCCGCGAACGGCTTGCAGCGGCCGTCGGGGGACAGTCCGCGCTGGCGGGCGAACTCCACGAAGGAGGACGGGGTGGACATCACCGTGACGCCGCCCGCGACCGCCAGGGAGCACTCGCCCTGGCGCAGCGCCTGCGCCGCCATGTGGAGGGCCACCAGCGAGGAGGAGCACGCGGTGTCCACCGTGACGGCCGGTCCTTCGAAACCGAAGGTGTAGGAGACGCGGCCGGAGACGACGCTCATCGCGTTGCCGGTGATGCGGTGGCCGCCGGAGTCGTCCTGGGCCGCGTCCAGGACCGTGCCGTAGTCCTGGGTGTTGGTGCCCGCGAAGACACCGGTGCTGCTGCCGCGCAGCGTCTCCGGGTCGATACCGGCCTGTTCGAGGACTTCCCAGGTGGTTTCCAGGAGCAGCCGCTGCTGCGGGTCCATGGTGAGGGCCTCGCGCGGCGAGATGCCGAAGAAGTCCGCGTCGAAGCCGGCCACGCCGTCCAGGAAGCCGCCGTCGCGGGTGTAGCTGGTGCCCTGGTGGTCGGGGTCGGGATGGTAGATCCGGTCCAGGTCCCAGCCGCGGTCGGCGGGCATGCGGGTGATGGCGTCGCCGCCCTCGGCCAGCAGGCGCCACAGGGCCTCGGGCGAGTCCACCCCGCCGGGGAAGCGGCAGGCCATGCCGACGATCGCCACGGGTTCGTCGAGGGCGGCGGCCGACGCCCGTACGACCGTGGCGGGGCCCGCGGCGCCCAGGGCCTCGGAGCGCAGGTACGCGGCGACCGCGACGGTGGAGGGGTGGTCGAACAACAGGGTGGCGGGCAGCCGCAGGCCGGTGGCGGCGGAGAGCCGGTTGCGCAGGTCGACCGACATCAGCGAGTCGAAGCCCTGCTCGCGGAAGGCGCGCTGGACGTCGACGGTGTCCGGGGCGGGGTGCCCGAGGACCTTCGCGGCCTCTTCCCTGACCATGGTCACCAGCGCCTGTTCCTGCTCGGCGGGCGGCAGGGTGGCGATCCGGTCGCGCAGGGGGGAGCGTTCGCGGCGCGGGCCGTCCGCGGGGCCGAGCGCGCGGCGGGCCTCGGGCAGGTCGCCGATGAGGGGGCTGGGGCGGACGGCGGTCAGGGCCGGGGCGTAGGCGCTCCAGTCGATGTCGGCGACGGTCACGTGCGTCATGTCCTGGGCGAGGGCCTGGCGCAGGGCGGCGAGCGCGGGGGCCGCGGCCATGGGCGGCAGTCCGTCGCGGCTCAGCCGGTCGGCCGCGTCGCTGTCGGTGGCCATGCCCTCGCCCGCCCAGGGGCCCCAGGACACGGAGGTGGCCGGGAGGCCCTGTTGGCGGCGGTGTGCGGCGAGGGCGTTGAGGTGGGCGTTGGCGGCGGCGTAGCCGGCCTGTCCGGCGTTGCCCAGGACGCCGACGATCGAGGAGAACAGCACGAAGAGGTCCAGGTCCAGGTCCCGGGTGAGTTCGTGCAGATTCTGCGCGGCGGTCGCCTTGGGGCGCAGTACGGTCTCGAAGCGCTCGGGGGTGAGCGCGGCCAGTACGCCGTCGTCCAGGACGCCGGCGGCGTGCACGACGCCGGTCAGCGGCAGCTCCGGCGGGATGTCCGCGAGGACGGCCGCCAGCGCTTCGCGGTCGGCGGCGTCGCAGGCGGCGAGGGTGACCTCGACGCCCCGCTCGGTGAGGGCGGCCGCGAGTTCCCGGGCGCCGGGGGCCTGCGGGCCGCGGCGGCCGACGAGCACCAGGTGTTCGGCCCCGGCGTCGGCCAGCCAGTGGGCGAGGTGGCCGCCGAGGGCGCCGGTGCCGCCGGTGACCAGGACGGTGCCGTGGGTGCTCCAGCGGGCTCCGGTGTCGCCGCCGGGGGTGATCCGTTCCAGGCGGCGGGCGAAGGTCCCGGCCGGCCGGACGGCGACCTGGTCCTCTTCCGCGGCGAGGGCGTTCAGCAGCGCGGAGACGGTGCGCCGGTCCAGGTTTGCGGGGAGGTCGACGAGGCCGCCCCAGGTCTGCGGGGACTCCAGCGCCGCCACCCGGCCCAGGCCCCACACCTGTGCCTGCACGGGGCTGTCGAGCGCGTCGTGCCGGTCGACGGCGACGGCGCCACGGGTCACGCACCACAGCGGCGCCTGGACGCCCGCGCTCTCCAGGGCGTGCAGCAGGGTGGTGGTGGCGGCCAGGCCGCGGGGTACGGACGGCAGGTCCGGGTGGGGCCGCTCGTCCAGGGCCAGGAGGGAGAGCACGCCGTCGGCCGGGGTGTCGGGCCAGGCGAAGGGGGCGTCCGGCGCGTGGTCGGCGGGCAGTTCGCGTACGTCGGTGTGCAGGCCCTGGTCGTGCAGCGCGTCCAGGAGGCGGGCGGTCCACGGGTCGTCGGTGCCGCCTTCGGGCAGGACGACGAGCCAGTTGCCGGTGGCGGCGGGGCCGCCCGAGGCGGTGCGCGGGGTCCAGTGGACGCGGTAGCTGAAGCGGTCCGCGGCGGCCTGTGTCCTGCGCTGCCGGTGCCAGGAGGAGAGGGTGGGCAGGAGGCTGCCGAGGGAGTCCGCCTCGCTGCCGTCGATGGCCAGGACGGCGGACAGTTCCTGGAGGTCCTCGCGTTCGACGGCCGCCCAGAAGCCGGCCTCGCCCGCTTCGGCGGGGGCCGTTTCCTCCTCGTCGCGGCCGGCCGGGTCCAGCCAGTACCACTGGCGCTGGAAGGCGTAGGTGGGCAGTTCGACGTGCGCGGTGCCGGGCGCGCCCAGGCGGGCGGACCAGTCGACGCGGGCGCCGTGCGCGAAGGCGGTGGCGACGGCCTCGGTGAGGGCGGGTGCCTCGGGGCGTCCGGTGCGCAGCAGCGGGACGAGCACGGGCGCTTCGAGGGCGGTCAGGCTGTCCTGGACCATGGGCGTCAGGACACCGCCGGGCCCGATCTCGACGTACGTGGTGACGCCCTCGGCTTCGAGGGTGCGTACGGCGGCGCAGAAGCGCACTGCTTCGCGGACCTGCCGTACCCAGTAGTCGGGCGAGCGCAGGTCCTCCTCGGCGGCGAGGGCGCCGGTCACCGTGGACACGACGGGGATGCGGGGCGTGTGGAAGGCCAGGCCGCGCGCGACGCGCCGGAAGTCCTCCAGCATGCCGTCCATGTGCGGGGAGTGGAAGGCGTGGCTGACCCGCAGCCGCTTGGTGCGGCGGCCCTGTGCCGCCCAGTGCTCCGCGATCTCGGCGACGGCCTGCTCGTCCCCCGAAATCACGGTGGAATCAGGGCCGTTGGCGGCGGCGAGGGCGACGTCCTCGCGGTCCGCGAGGTGGTCGCGCATCTCTTCCTCGGTGGCCTGGACCGCCACCATCGCGCCGCCTTCGGGCAGCGCCTGCATGAGGGTGCCGCGCGCGGCGACCAGCCGTGCGGCGTCCTGGAGGGTCAGCACGCCGCTGACGTGGGCGGCGGTCAGCTCGCCGATGGAGTGCCCGGCCACGTACCGGGGCGCCGTGCCCCAGGATTCGACCAGCCGGAACAGGGCGGTCTCCAGGGCGAAGAGGGCGGCCTGGGTGTAGGCGGTGCGGTCGAGCAGGGTGGCCTCTTCGCTGCCTTCCTCGGCGAAGACGATGTCGCGCAGCGGCCGGTCCAGGTGCGGGTCGAGTTCCGCGCACACCGCGTCGAAGGCCGTGGCGAACTCAGGGTGGGCCGCGTACAGCTCGCGTCCCATGCCGGCGCGCTGCGAGCCCTGCCCGGCGAAGAGGAAGGCGGTGGGGGCCGTGGCGGCGACGCCGCTGACCAGGCCGGTGGCGGTGCGGCCCGCGGCCAGCGCGTCCAGGCCGCTCAGCAGCGCCTCCCGGTCGTCCGCGACGACGACCGCGCGGTGCTCCATGAGCGTACGGCTGTCCGCGAGGGCGTGGGCGACCGCGGCCGGCTCCAGGTCGGCCCGGTCCCGCAGGTGGCGGCCGAGCCGTTCGGCCTGGGCGCGCAGGGCCTCTTCGGTGCGGGCGGACAGGATCCACGGCAGCGCGCCCGGCCGGGCGGCGGGTCCGGGGGCCGGTTCGGTGTCCTGGGCGGGTGCCTGTTCCAGGATGACGTGGGCGTTGGTGCCGCTGATGCCGAAGGAGGAGACGGCGGCGCGGCGGGGGCGGTCGGCGCCCGGCCAGGGCTCGGGCTCCGCGAGGAGTCTGGCGTTGCCCTCGCTCCAGTCGACGTGCCCGGTGGGCTCGTCCAGGTGCAGTGTCTTGGGCAGCTGCCCGTGCCGCATGGCCAGGACCATCTTCATCACGCCCGCGATGCCGGCGGCGGCCTGGGTGTGCCCGATGTTGGACTTCATGGCGCCGATCAGCACGGGCCGGTCGGCGGGGCGCTGCTGCCCGTACGTGGCCAGCAGGGCGTGTGCCTCGACGGGGTCGCCGAGGGTGGTGCCGGTGCCGTGCGCCTCCACGGCGTCGATGTCCGCGGCGGCCAGGCCGGCGCCGGTCAGCGCCTGGCGGATGACACGCTGCTGCGAGGGGCCGTTGGGGGCGGTCAGGCCGTTGGACGCGCCGTCCTGGTTGACGGCCGAGCCCTTCAGTACGGCGAGTACGGGATGGCCGTGGCGTACGGCGTCCGAGAGCCGCTCGACGAGCAGCATGCCGACGCCCTCGCTCCAGCCGGTGCCGTCGGCGGCGGCCGCGAACGGCTTGCAGCGGCCGTCGGGCGCCAGGCCGCGCTGGCGGGAGAACTCCACGAAGATCTTCGGCGTGGACATCACGGTCGCGCCGCCCACCAGGGCCATGGAGCATTCGCCGCGCCGCAGCGCGTGCGCGGCCAGGTGCAGGGCGACCAGCGAGGAGGAGCAGGCCGTGTCCACGGTCAGCGCGGGGCCTTCCAGGCCCAGCACGTAGGAGATCCGGCCGGAGGCGATGCTGATGTGGTTGCCGGTCAGCAGGTGCCCGCCGACCTCGTCGGCGCGCCGGCCGGCCTCGGCGTCGTACTCCCCGTGGCCGGTGCCGACGAACACGCCGGTACGGCTGCCCGCGAGGGATTCCGGGTCGAGGCCGGCGCGCTCGACGGCCTCCCACGCGGTCTCCAGCAGCAGCCGCTGCTGGGGGTCCATGGCCAGCGCCTCGCGCGGGGAGATCCCGAAGAAGCCGGGGTCGAACTCCCCCGCGTCGTGCAGGAACCCGCCCTCGCGGGCGTAGGTGGTGCCCTGGTGGGACGGCTCGGGGTGGTAGAGCGCGTCCAGGTCCCAGCCGCGGTTGCGGGGGAAGGAGGAGATCGCGTCGACGCCGTCCCGCAGCAGGTCCCAGAGGTCTTCCGGGGAACGGACGCCGCCGGGGAAGCGGCAGGCCATCGAGACGATCGCGATGGGCTCGCGCTGCTTCGCCTCGGTCTCGTCCAACTGCTGACGGGTCTCGTGGAGGTCCGCGATCGCGCGCTTGAGGTACTCGCGCAGCTTCTCCTCGTTCGACATCAGGACGCCAATCTTTCGGTGGGATGCCGGCCCTGGGACCCGACACGCACGTTTGACCGTTGCCCCGCCATCTTCGCCGCGGTGGACTGCGGGTTTCCCTAGAAGCGTGCCCGGATACGCCGCGGCGGGCGGCCGGGTGGCCGCCCGCCGGGGCGCTGGTCGGCACTGCCGGATCACTCCTGGCCGAGGGTGGCCAGCCAGTCCTTGACGATCTGCGCGGTCTGGGGGGCGTGGTCGCGGACGATGGAGAAGTGGTCCGCGTCCACGGTCCGGATCTCGGCCGACGGGAAGGCGGCGCTCTTCGGGTCGTCACCCACGACGGCCGCCGCGCCCGTTGTGGCGAAGTCCTCCCTGGTGGCGCGGACGATCAGCACGGGCGAGGTCGGGTGCTGCACGTCGAGTTCGCCCAGCAGGTTCATCCACCGCCCCATCCCGGACAGCCGGGAGTTGGTCATCCGCACCGCCGACTCCGCGTCGGCCGTGAAGTTGCGGTGCATCAGACGGTCGAAGTTGATCTCCTCCATGTCGTCGTGCCGGATGCTGACGGAGTCCAGCAGCAGGACCGCCTCGGGCCTGATGCCCCAGGTGTTCTCCAGCAGCCCGGCGGCGACGTAGGCGTACGACCCCGCGGAGGAGTGCCCGACCAGGACGAAGGGATTGCCGCCGCTCGCGCGCAAGGCGCTCTCCGCGATGGACCGGACGGCGCTGTTGGCCGTGGCCGGCAGCCGCTCCCCGGCGGCGAACCCGACCAGGGGCAGCGCGCTGACCTGCCGTTCGCCCCGGAAGGACGCGGCGAACCTGGCGTATTCGTGGACGCCGCCGTTGGCGGTGGGCGTGCTGACGCAGATCAGCTGCGGCAAGGCGGGGCCCTCGGCGAGCGTGGTCGGCAGCGGCAGCTCCTCCAGTTCGGCCGTGTTCTCGAAGCTCGGGCGCAGGGCCGTCAGGGCCGACAGCATGCGCCGGGACTCCGTGAACCTGCCCTGGTCCAGGGCGTCGAGGAAAAGCCGCTCCAGCGAGTCGGGCTCCGGCCCGGCCAGCAGGAGACCGCTGTCCGGCAGGGAGCCGCTCAGGCCGGGCTGAGCGGCGAACTCGCTGCGCAGCCGGGCGCCGAGGTCGGCCGGGTTCTTGGTGTCGAAGACCAGCGTGGCCGGCAGCTGGAGTCCGGTGATGGTGGCGAGCCGGTTGCGCAGCTCGATGGAGGTCAGCGAGTCGAAGCCCATCGCGAAGAACTCCTGGCGGGCCTCGATCTGCGCACCGGCGGCGTGGCCGAGGACGTCGGCGGCCTCGGTGCGGACCAGATCGACGATGTGGCGTACGCGCTCCGCCTCCGGCAGTTCCAGCAGCTTCTGGGCGAAGGTGGCCGGGGTGTCCGACGTGGCCGCGGCGTTCGTGGCGGTCCGCCTGCGGTGGCGCACCAGGCCCCGGAAGAGCGGCGGGATCTCCCCCTCCGGCACCCGGGCACCGGGGACCAGGCCCACCGCCATGACGACGGGCTCGGTGTGGCCGCGGGCGCTGTCGAAGAGTTCCAGGCCCTCTTCGATGGAGACCGCCGCCATGCCGTTGTGCCGCATGCGCGCCACCGTGGCCTGGTTCAGCGAATCGGCCATGCCGCCGCCGTCCCAGTGGCCCCACACGTGCGACTGGCCGGGCAGGCCCTGGGCGGCGCGGTGCCGTATCAGGCCGTCGAGGAAGGCGTTCGCGGCGGCGTAGTTGGCCACGCCGGGGGCGCCCGTCACACCGGAGACGGAGGAGAACATGATGAACGCGGCGAGGTCGAGGCCCTTGGTGGCCTCGTGCAGGTGCCAGGCGGCGTCCACCTTCGGCCGCAGCACCGGCGTCAGGCGCTCCGGCGTCAGCGCGGTGACCACGCCGTCGTCGAGGACCCCGGCGAGGTGGACGACCGCGGTCAGCGGGTGCTCCGCCGGGATGCCGGCCAGGAGACCGGCCAGGGCGTCCGGGTCGGCGGTGTCGCAGGCCGCGATCGTGGGCAGCGCGCCCATCGCCCGCAGCTCGTCGGCCAGTTCCCGCGCGCCGGCCGCGGCCGGGCCGCTGCGGCTGACCAGCAGCAGGTGCCGGGTGCCGTGGGCGGCCAGCCACCGGGCGAGTTCGATGCCCAGACCGCCGGTGCCACCGGTGATCAGCACCGTGCCCTCGGGGTCCCACTGCGGCGGCGTGCCGGTGTCGGCGGGCAGCCAGGCCAGCCGCCCCATGAGCACGGTCTTGTCGCGGACGACGAACTGGGTCTCGCCGGAGGGCAGCAGGCCCGGCAGCGCGTCGAGGAGCGTGCCGAGGCCACCGTCGTCGTCGCCGGTCCCGTCCGGTTCCTCGATGTCGGCCAGGGCGAAGCGGCCGGGGTGCTCCGCGATCGTCGAGCGCAGCAGGCCCCAGACGGCGGAACCGGCCAGGTCGTCGCCGTCGACGGCGCCCTGCGTCACGAACACCAGGCGGGACGTGGCCGTGCGCTCGTCGGCGAGCCAGTCCTGTACCAGGAGCAGGGCCTGCGCGGTCCGCTCGTGCACGGCCTTGGGGAGGCTGTCCGCCGTACGGGGGACGGGGACCGCGACCAGGTCCGGGACGCCGGTGAGGTCGGCGAGGGACGCGGTGCCCAGGGGCTCCAGGACCGTGTTCCGGGCGCCCGGCACGTCCTCCGTACGCGGTGCGGGGACCCACTCCAGGCGCAGCAGCCGCTCGTTCCGGCTGCGGACGGCGCGCTTGGGAGCCGCCGTCCGGGCGCGCAGGGTGAGTTCGCCCACCGACAGCACGGGTTCCCCGGCGGCGTCGACCGCGGTGAGGCGGACGGAGTCCTCGCCCGTCCGCGTGACGCGTGCCCGTACCGCCGAAGCGCCGGAGGCGTGCAGCGTCACATCGTGCCAGGAGACGGCCTCGGAGAGGTGCTCCTCGTCGCCCGCGCCGCTGAGGGCGGCACCGTGCAGGACCGCTTCGAGCAGCGCGGGGTGCAGGCCGAAGGACGGCGCTTCGGAGGCGACGCCGTCCGGCAGTTCGGCTTCAAGGTACGTCTCGTCGCCGCGGACCCAGGCCGCGTGCAGCCCGTGGAAGGCGGGTCCGTACTCGGCCGCCTCGTAGTGGTCGTCCACGGCGATCTCGGACGCGTCGCCCGGCGGCCAGGCGGACACGTCGAGGGGCTCGGTGTGCCGGCCGGTGGCGAGGGTACCGGTGGCGTGCCGGGTCCACGGTTCGTCCGGCGTGTCCTGAGGCCGCGAGAAGAAGCGGATCTGCCGGTGGCCCTCGTCGTCCGGGGCGCCGAGCCACACCTGGAGTACGGGGGCCGCGCCGTCGGTGAGCACCAGCGGGGCGTCGAGGACGAGTTCGGCGATCCGTTCACAGCCGAACTGGTCGCCGGCGCGCACGGCCAGCTCGACGAAGCCGGAGGCCGGGAAGACGGTTTCGCCGCCCGCCACGTGGTCCTTGAGCCAGGAGTGGGTCTCCGCCGACAGCCGGCTGGTGAACAGCATGCCGTCGTCGTCCGCCAGCGGCACCGCGGCGCCGAGCAGCGGGTGCTCGGTGGGCAGCAGGCCCGCGGAGGTCACATCGCCGGTCAGCGCCCTGCGCTTCGGCCAGTACCGCAGGCGCTGGAACGGGTAGGTGGGCAGGTCGACCCGGCGGGCGCCGGTGCCGTCGAAGACCCGGACCCAGTCCGCGTCGACGCCGGCGACGTGCAGCTGCGCCAGGGTGGTGAGCAGGGCCGTCTCCTCGGGGCGGTCCTTGCGCAGGGCGCTGACGGCCACGACGGTGCCGTCCACGTTGTGCGGGACCATCCCGGTCAGGGTCCCGTCAAGGCCCAGCTCCAGGAAGGCCGAGACCTCCTCGGCGGCCAGGGTGCGTACCGCGTCGGCGAACCGGACGGGCTCGCGGACGTTGCGCACCCAGTAGTCGGCGGTGCGCATCACCTCGTCCGAGACCCGCTCGCCGGTCATGGTCGAGACGAGGGGGATCTTCGGCTCCTGGTAGGAGAGGCCCTCGGCGACCCGGCGGAACTCGTCCAGGATCGGGTCCATCAGCGGGCAGTGCCCGGCGACCTGCACCGCCACCTGCCGCGTCTTGCGGCCCTCGGCGGCGAACGCGTCGGCGATGCGCTGGGTGGCGGGCCCGTCGCCGGCGATGACGACGGACTGCGGGCCGTTGACCGCGGCGATCGAGACGCCGTCGACCAGCCGCGCGGCCGCCTCCTCCTCGCTCGCCTGGACCGCCACCATGATGGCGCCGCGGCCCTCCAGAGTGCCCATCAGCCGCCCGCGGGCGGCCACCAGGGTGCAGGCGTCCTTCAGCGAGAGGATCCCGGCGACATGCGCGGCGGCGATCTCGCCGAACGAGTGCCCGCCGACGAAGTCGGGCCGTACGCCCCAGGATTCGACGAGCCGGAACAGCGCCACCTGGATGGCGAACATGGCCGGCTGGGTGAACTGGGTGCGGTCCAGCCGTTCGGCGTCGGCGCGCATCACCTCGCGCAGTTCGTCGTCGAAGTGGGCCAGCACCGCGTCCAGCGCCTCGGCGAACACCGGGAACCGGTCGTACAGCTCGCGGCCCATGCCGGCCCGCTGCCCGCCCTGGCCCGGGAAGAGCATCGCCAGCGAGCGGTCCTCGGCGGTGCCGCGCGCGATCTCCGTACCGTCCAGCAGCACCGCGCGGTGGCCGAACACCGGGCGCCCGGCGGCCAGGGAGAAGCCCACGTCCACCGGAGCGAGTTCCGGCCGCTCGCCGACCCAGATCCGCAGCTGCTCGATCCCGTCGGCCAGCGCTTGGGACGACTTGCCCGAGACGAGCCACGGGACGGCGTGCGGCTCGGCGGAAGGCGTGTGCCGGTCCGGCCGCTCGGTGCTCTCCGGGGCCTGTTCGAGGATGGTGTGGGCGTTGGTGCCGCTGATGCCGAAGGAGGAGACGGCACCGCGGCGCGGACGGCCGGTGTCCGGCCAGTCGGTCTGTTCCGTGAGGAGCTTGACGTCTCCTGCCGTCCAGTCGACGTGCGAGGAGGGCGTGCCGATGTGGAGGGAGCGGGGCAGCACGCCGTGCCGCAGCGCCATCACCATCTTGATGACACCGGAGACACCGGCCGCGGCCATGGTGTGGCCGATGTTCGACTTGATCGAGCCCAGCATCAGCGGCTGTCCCGCGGGCCGGTTCTGGCCGTAGGTGGCCAGCAGTCCCTGGGCCTCGATCGGGTCGCCGAGCGCGGTGCCGGTGCCGTGCGCCTCGACCGCGTCCACGTCGCCCGTCGACAGGCCGGCGTTCGCCAGCGCCTGCTGGATGACCCGCTGCTGGGAGGGGCCGTTGGGCGCCGTCAGACCGTTGGAGGCACCGTCCTGGTTGACGGCCGAACCCCGGACGACGGCGAGGACCTCGTGCCCGTTGCGGCGGGCGTCGGACAGGCGCTCCAGTACGAGGACGCCGACGCCTTCGGCCCAGCTCGTGCCGTCGGCGTCGTCGGAGAACGCCTTGCACCGGCCGTCCGTCGCCACCGCGCCCTGCCGGCTGAATCCGGCGATGCTCATCGGCGTGGACAGCACGGTCACGCCGCCGGCCAGCGCCAGCGAGCACTCGCCGTCGCGCAGGGCGCGAGCCGCCAGGTGCAGGGAGACGAGCGAGGAGGAGCAGGCCGTGTCGATGGTGACGGCCGGGCCCTCCAGGCCGAAGGTGTACGAGAGCCGGCCGGACAGGACACTGTCCGCGAGTCCGGTGGGGGCGTGGGCCTCGACGTCCTCGCCGGAGTTCATCAGGATGCTGGCGTAGTCGGAGCCGGCGGTGCCGACGAAGACGCCGGTCTCGGTGCCCCGCAGGGACACCGGGTCGATGCCGGCCCGCTCGATGGCCTCCCAGGAGGTCTCCAGCATCAGCCGCTGCTGGGGGTCCATGGCCATGGCCTCGCGGGGCGAGATGCCGAAGAAGGGGGCGTCGAAGTCGCGGAAGTCGTCCAGGAAGCCGCCCATGGACGCGGAACTGCGGCCCTGATCGCCCTCCGTACCGCCCAGCAGGCTCTCCAGGTTCCAGCCGCGGTCGGTCGGGAAGGCGGAGATGCCGTCGCGCCCGTCGACGACGAGCTGCCACAGGTCCTCCGGGGACCGCACGCCGCCCGGCAGGCGGCAGGCCATGCCGACGATGACGACCGGGTCGTCGGCGGACGCCGTGGCGACCGCGGCGGGGGCGATTTCGGCGTACTCGTCCAGGAGTTCGGCGATGAGGTGGTCGGCGAGTGCGGTGGGGTTGGGGTAGTCGAAGACGAGGGTGGCGGTCAGCCGCAGGCCCGTGGCGGTGGACAGACGGTTGCGCAGTTCGACGGCGGTCAGCGAGTCGAAGCCCAGGTCGTTGAAGTCCCGCCGGACGTCGATCGACTTGGCCGAAGCGTGCCCGAGCACCGCGGCGGCCTCGGTCCGCACCAGCTCGCTCATCAGACGCGTACGCTCCTCCGGCCGCGCCTCCCGCAGCCGCTGACCGAGCGTCGCGGCCGCCTCACCACCGGCCCCACCACGCGCCGCCGTACGCCGGGCACCCTTGAGCAGACCGCGCAGCACCGGCGGTACGGTGCCGCGGTCCCGGGCGCCGGCGGCGAGCGGGCCGACCGGGACGAGGTGGGTCCCGTCGGCCGCGGTGGCCGCGTCGAACAGCGCCAGGCCCTGCTCGACGGTCAGGGGCGTGGTGCCGGAGGACGCCATCCGCTGGACGTCGATGTCCGACAGGGTGGCGGTCATGCCGCCGCTCGGGGCCCAGGCTCCCCAGGCCAGGGACTGGGCGGGCAGGCCGTGGGCGGCCCGGTGTCCGGCCAGCGCGTCGAGGAAGACGTTGCCCGCGGCGTAGTTGCCCTGGCCGGGGCCGCCGATGACGCCGGAGATGGACGAGTACAGCACGAACGCGGCGAGGTCGAGTTCCTTGGTGGCCTCGTGCAGGTGCCAGGCCGCGTCCACCTTCGGACGCAGGACGGCCGACAGCCGCTCGGGGGTCAGTGCCGCCACGACACCGTCGTCCAGGACACCGGCGGTGTGGATCACGGCGGTCAGGGGGTGCTCGGCGGGTACCGCGGCCACCGCGGCGGCCACCGCCGCCCGGTCCGCCACGTCACCCGCGAAGACGGTCACCTCGGCACCGTGCCCGGCCAGCTCCGCCCGCAGTCCGTCCGCGCCCGCCGCGTCCGGACCGCTGCGGCTGACCAGCAGCAGATGCCGTACGCCGCGCTCGGTCACCAGGTGCCGGGCCAGGTCGCTGCCCAGCGCCCCGGTCCCCCCGGTGATCAGGACCGTGCCGTCCGGGTCCCACGCCCGCGGCAGTGTCAGCACGATCTTCCCGATGTGCTGGGCCCGGCTCATGTACCGGAACGCCTCCGGCGCCCGCCGCACGTCCCAGGTCACCACCGGCAGCGGCCGCAGCGCGCCCTGGGTGAACAGTTCCAGCAGCTCGCCGAGCATCTCCTGGATGCGGTCGGGGCCCGCTTCGCCGAGGTCGAACGCCCGGTACCGCACCGGGGCGGCGGAGCCGGGCTCACGGATGTCCGTCTTGCCCATCTCCAGGAACCGGCCGCCGGGGGCGGTCAGCCGCAGGGACGCGTCGACGAACTCGCCCGCCAGGGCGTTGAGCACCACGTCCACCCCGCGGCCACCGGTGACCTCCCGGAAGCGCTCCTCGAACTCCGTGGTGCGGGACGAGGCGATGTGGTCGTCGGCGACTCCCAGCTCGCGCAGGGTGTCCCACTTGCCCTCGCTGGCCGTGGCGAACACCTCGGCGCCCAGATGCCTGGCCAGCTGGATGGCCGCCATACCCACGCCGCCGGCGCCGGCGTGCACGAGGATCGACTGGCCGGGCCGGAGGTCGGCGAGGTCCTTCAGGGCGTAGAGCGCGGTCAGGAAGACCAGCGGTACCGACGCCGCCTGCTCGGGCGTCCAGTTCTCGGGGATGTGCGTCAGCAGCCGCTGGTCGGTCACCGCGACCGGGCCGTAACCGCCGCCGACCATTCCCGTCACGCGGTCTCCCGGGCGCAGCCCACGGACGCCGGGGCCGGTGGCGGTCACCACTCCGGCGGCCTCGGCACCCAGGACCCCCGCCTCACCCGGATACATGCCCAGGGCGTTCAGTACGTCGCGGAAGTTGACGCCGGCGGCCTCGACCCGGATGCGGACCTGGCCCTCGGTGAGCGGCTCCAGGACCTCCGGGCAGGGCGCGAGGACCAGTTGGTCCAGGCTGCCCTTGGCGGCGCTGTCCAGCCGCCAGGGCGTCCCGGTGGGCGGCAGCAGTCCCGCACCGTCGCCGAGGGGGGCCAGCCGCGCCACCCGGATGGCGCCGTCGCGCACCACGAACTGGGTCTCCCCGGTGGCCAGCAGGCCCGGCAGGTGCGCGAGCACTTCGGCGGTGTCCTGGTCCGGATCGGCTCCGAGGTCCAGGAGCGCGATCCGTCCGGGGTTCTCCGTCTGCGCCGAGCGCACCAGCCCCCACACCGCGGCGGCGGACACGTCCACGACGGGCTCCCGCTCGTCGGCGGCCACGGCGCCGCGGGTGACGAACACCAGGCGTGCGGTGGTGGATTCCTCCCGGCCGGCCCAGTCCTGGAGCACCTCCAGGGCCCGGGCCGTCACCGCGTGCGTGACGGCGGGCACGTCCTCGCCGGTACCGGACACGGGGACCACCACGAGGTCTTCGTCGCCCGTCAGGTCCGCCAGGGAGGCGACCGACGCGCCCACGCCCAGCTCGTCGCCGCCCAGCGACACGCACCGCGTTTCGGCCGGCTGCACCTCGGGCGCCGGCACCCACTCCAGCGACAGGAGCGCGCCGTGCTCCGCACCACGCCCCGCGGGCCGGCCGGTGTCGGACTCCTGGTGGCCCCGCATGACCAGCGCCTCGGCGGACAGTACGGGGGCGCCTTCGACGTCGACGGCCGCGATGGACAGCGAGTTGTCGCCGGTCTTGCGCACCCGGACCCGCAGTTCCGAGGCGCCTGCGGCGTGCAGCGACACGCCCCGCCAGGCGAACGGCAGGAGCAGGTCGCGCTCGCCGCCGACCCCGGCCATCCGGTGCGCCTGGAGCACCGCGTCCAGCAGCGCCGGGTGGAGCCCGAAGGAACCGGCTTCCTCGGCGCCCCCGGCAGGCAGCGACACCTCCACGTACGCGCCGTCCGCGCACGGCCACACCGAGCGCAGCCCCTGGAAGGCGGGGCCGTAGCCGGTCCCGTCGTAGAAGCCCGTCAGGTCGACGGCCTCCTCCGCGTCCCGCGGCGGCCAGACCGGGGAGCCGAAGTCCGCGATCCGCTCGCCGCTGGTCAGGGTGCCGTGGGCGTGCTGGAGCCACTGCTCATCGGTGGCCCCGTCGGCGCGCGAGTGCACGGAGACCGTACGGGCGCCCGTCTCGTCGGGGGCACCGACCAGCACCTGGACCTGTGCCGCGCTCTCCTCCGTGAGCACCAGAGGAGTCAGCAGCAGGAACTCCTCGACGCGGTCGCAGCCGGCCTGGTCACCGGCGCGCAGCGCCAGTTCCAGGAAGCCGGTGGCCGGGAAGAGGACATTGCCCTCGATCTGGTGGTCGGTCAGCCACGGGTACGTCTGCAGCGACAACCGGCCCGTGAACACCATCTCGCCGGAGTTCGCGAGGGTCAGCGTCACCCCCAGCAGGGGGTGCTCCGCGGGCTGCACACCGGCGCCCGTGACGTCCCCGGACAGCGCGGCGGGCTTGGGCCAGTACCGCTCGTGCTGGAAGGGGTAGGTCGGCAGATCGGCGCGGCGGGCGCCGGTGCCGTCGAAGAGCCGGGTCCAGTCGATGCCCACACCGGCGACATACAGCTGCGCAAGCGCGGTGAGCAGGGCAGTCTCTTCGGGGCGGTCCTTGCGCAGGGCGCTGGCGAACACCGCGGCCTCGTCCGCACTGTGCTGGGCCATCGCCGTCAGCACCCCGTCCGGACCCATCTCCAAGAACACCGAGGCACCCTCGGCTTCCAGCGCGCGGATGCCGTCGGCGAACCGCACCGTCTCCCGCACGTGCTGCACCCAGTACCCGGGCGTGCAGAGCAGTTCCGCGGTGGCCAGCTCCCCCGTCACGTTGGACACCAGCGGGATACGCGGCGCCTCGTACGACAGCCCCTCGGCCACCTGCCGGAAGTCCGCCAGTATCGGGTCCATCAACGGCGAGTGGAAGGCGTGGCTCACCGCCAGACGCCGGGTCTTGCGGCCCTCGGCGGCGAACTCCGCCGCGATCCGCAGGACTTCATCTTCGGTGCCGGAAAGCACCACCGCCTGCGGCCCGTTGACCGCCGCGATCGACACTCCCTCGGCCAGCCGCGGCCCGACCTCGCCCTCGGTGGCCTCGACGGCCACCATCGCACCGCCCTCCGGGAGGGCCTGCATCAGCCGGGCACGCGCCGCCACCAGCACACACGCATCCGCCAGTGAAAACACCCCGGCCACATGCGCCGCCGCGATCTCACCGATCGAATGCCCAGCCACGAAATCCGGCCGGACGCCCCAGGACTCCATGAGCCGGAACAACGCCACCTCGACCGCGAACAGCGCCGGCTGCGTGCGGCCGGTCTCGTCCAGGCCCTCCGCCTCACCGAAGATCACATCCCGCAACCCGGCATCGAAGTGCGCCAACACCGCATCCAATGCCTCCGCGAACACCGGGAACCGGCCGTACAACTCCCGGCCCATCCCGGCGCGCTGCGCACCCTGACCCGAGAACAGCAGCGCGACCCTGCCGTCCGTGTCCTCGGCGAAGCCGCGTGCCACCTCGACGGTCCGGTCGCCCTCACACAGCAGGACCGCGCGGTGCTCCAGATGTGCCCGGGTGGTCGCCAGCGAGAACCCCAGGTCGAGCGGCGACGGGCCGGCCAGCGCGGTGATCTGGGCGAGCTGCGCCGTCAGCCCTGCCTCGGACCTGCCCGACACCGGCCACGGCACGACCGCGGGAACGGTACGGGGCTCGTTCTCGTCCTGCTCGCCGGATTCCTCGGCCGTCGGGGCCTGCTCGATGATGACGTGCGCGTTGGTGCCGCTGATCCCGAACGACGACACCCCCGCCCGCCACGGCCGGTCGGCCTTGGGCCACTCCCGGGACTCCGTCAGCAGCTCCACCGCGCCGGACGACCAGTCCACGTGCGACGACGGCGCGTCCACGTGCAAGGTCTGCGGCAGCACACCGTGCCGCATCGCCAGCACCATCTTCATGATCCCCGCCACCCCGGCCGCCGCCTGGGTGTGGCCGAGGTTGGACTTCACCGAACCGAGCAGCAGCGGCCGCTCGGGATCCCGGCCCTCGCCGTAGGTGGCCAGCAGCGCCTGGGCCTCGATCGGGTCGCCGAGCGTGGTGCCGGTGCCGTGTGCCTCGACCGCGTCCACGTCGCCCGTCGACAGGCCGGCGTTCACCAGGGCCTGCTGGATGACCCGCTGCTGGGAGGGGCCGTTGGGCGCCGTCAGGCCGTTGGAGGCACCGTCCTGGTTGACGGCCGAACCCCGGACGACGGCGAGGACCTCGTGCCCGTTGCGGCGGGCGTCGGACAGGCGCTCCACGACGAGGACGCCCGCGCCCTCGGACCAGCCGGTGCCGTCGGCCGCGTCGGCGAACGCCTTGCACCGGCCGTCGCCCGCGAGGCCCCCCTGCCGGCTGAACCCGGCGAAGCTGATCGGCGACGACATCACCGTCACGCCGCCGACCAGGGCCAGCGAGCACTCGCCGGTGTGCAGCGCGTGGGCCGCCAGGTGCAGGGAGACGAGCGAGGAGGAGCAGGCCGTGTCGACGGTGAGCGCCGGGCCCTCCAGGCCGAAGGTGTACGAGAGCCGGCCGGACAGGACGCTGCCCGCGAGACCGGTGCTGCCGTGTCCCTCGACGTCCTCACGGGAGTTGAGCACGACGTTGGTGTAGTCGACGCCGTTCGTGCCGACGAAGACGCCGGTCGCGGTGCCGCGCAGGGACGCCGGGTCGATGCCGGCGCGCTCCATCGCCTCCCAGGAGGTCTCCAGCAGGATGCGCTGCTGGGGGTCCATGGCCATGGCCTCGCGGGGCGAGATGCCGAAGAAGGAGGCGTCGAACTCGGCTGCGTCCACGAAGCCGCCTTCGGCCGTCGTGCTGCTGCCGCTCCCGTCGCCGGTGAGCAGGTCCAGGTTCCATCCGCGGTCCGTGGGGAACGCCGTGATGCCGTCACGTCCGTCGCTCAGCAGCCGCCAGAGGTCCTCCGGCGATCGCACTCCGCCCGGCAGGCGGCAGGCCATCCCGACGATGGCGATGGGCTCCTGCTTGACGGACTCAGCCTCCCGAAGCCGTTGGCGGGTCTTGTGCAAGTCGTTCGTGACCCACTTCAGGTAGTCAACGAGCTCGTTGTCGTTCGGCATGACGAGGAACCTTTCGTGAAAAAAACGGGCCGGACTTCAGCGATCGCTGTGACGCCCGAGTTCGTTGTCGATGAAGGCGAAGATCTCATCGGTGCTGGCGGCCTCGATGCGCTCGGCGACCTCGTCGCCGTGCTCCGGCTCCTGGGCCCCTCGCCACGTGTCCAGGATCTGCGACAGGCGTTGGGCGACAGCGTCTTTGGTACGGGCGTCGGGCGCGCCGGCGGCGAGTGCTGCGTCGAGTCGTTCGAGCTCCGCGAGGAGGGCCGGGCCCGTGGCGGCCCGGGCTTCGGCCACCAGTTGGGGGACGAGGTGGTCGGCGAGTGCGGTGGGGTTGGGGTAGTCGAAGACGAGGGTGGCGGTCAGCCGCAGGCCCGTGGCGGTGGACAGACGGTTGCGCAGTTCCACGGCGGTCAGCGAGTCGAAGCCCAGGTCGTTGAAGTCCCGCCGGGCATCGATCGACTTGGCCGAAGCGTGCCCGAGCACCGCGGCGGCCTCGGTCCGCACCAGCTCGCTCATCAGACGCGTACGCTCCTCCGGCCGCGCCTCCCGCAGCCGCTGACCGAGCGTCGCGGCCGCCTCACCACCGGCCCCACCACGCGCCGCCGTACGCCGGGCACCCTTGAGCAGACCGCGGAACACCGCCGGAACGACGCCACGGACCCGGGTGCCGGTGGCGACCGGGCCGACCGGGACGAGGTAGGGCTCGTCCGTCGCGGTGGCCGCGTCGAACAGCGCCAGGCCCTGTTCGGCGGAGAGCGGCGGCATGCCGGTCGCCGAGATCCGCTGCATGTCCACCTCGGACAGCGTCCCGGTCATTCCGCTGGGCTGTGCCCACGCGCTCCACGCGAGGGAGTGGGCGGGCAGTCCCTGGGCGGCCCGGTGCCGGGCCAGCGCGTCGAGGAAGACGTTGCCCGCGGCGTAGTTGCCCTGGCCGGCGCCGCCGATGACGCCGGAGACCGACGAGAAGAGGACGAACGCGCCGAGGTTCATCTCCCGGGTGAGTTCGTGCAGGTGCCAGGCCGTGTCCACCTTGGGGTGCAGCACCCCGGACAGCCGCTCGGCGGTCAGCGACGTGACCACGCCGTCGTCCAGCACACCGGCCGTGTGCACCACCGCGGTCAGCGGGTGCGCCAGCGAGTCCAGCACCCGCCCGAGCGCGGCGCGGTCGGCGGAGTCGCAGGCCGCGATCGTCACGTCGGCGCCGAGCGCGGTCAGCTCCGCACGCAGTTCCGCGGCCCCCGGCGCGGCCTCGCCGCTGCGGCTCATCAGGACGAGGTGCTTGACGCCCCGCCCGGTCACGAGATGCCGGGCCAGGAGGCGGCCCAGGCCACCCGTGCCTCCGGTGATCAGCGTCGTGCCGTCCGGGTCCCAGGCGGGGAAGCGGGGCTCGGCGCCGTCCGAAGCGGCCAGCCGGGCCAGCCTGCCCACGTGCACTGTGCCGTCGCGTACGAGGAACTGCTCGTCACCGGCGGCGAGCAGGCCCGGCAGGCGCGGCAGCAGGGCGGTGAGGTCCGCGTCCGGCGCGTCCACCAGGACGAGCCGGTCCGGGTTCTCCGTCTGCGCCGAGCGCACCAGTCCCCACACCGCCGCGGCGGCCAGGTCGGCGCCGGACACCGCACCGCAGGTCGCGAACACCAGCCGGGACGCGGCGAACCTCTCCTCCGCCAGCCACTCCTGCATCAGCGTGAGTACCCGTGCGGTCAGTTCGTGCACCGCTTCCGGGTTTTCGGCGCCCGCGCCCGACACCGGCGCCACGACCAGTTCGGGAACGTCCGTCAGGGACGCCAGCCCGCCGGCTCCGAGCAGTACGCTCCGGGCCTCGCCGCCGGTCGGCGCCTCGGCGGCCGGCACCCAGTCCATCCGCAGCAGTCCGCCCTGGTCCGCTCCGCTTCGTCCGGCCGGGCGCGGAAGGGGCTTGCGGTCCTCCAGGACCAGTGAGGCCGCCGTGAGTACGGGCGCGCCCACCGCGTCCGCCACGGCGACGGAGAAGGTGTCCTGGCCGGTCCGCGCGATGCGTATCCGCACCTCCGAAGCCCCGCCGGCGTGCAGGGTGACCCCGTGCCACGCCGAGACCGCGCGGTCGCCGTCGGGTCCGGCCGCCCGGGTCACCGCTTCCAGCAGTCCCGGGTGCAGGCCGAAGTCCGCGGCGTCCGCCACCTGGCCGGGGAGCACGGCCTCGGCAAAGGTCTCGTCGCCGCGGTGCCACAGGGCGCGTACGGTCCGGAACACCGGGCCGTACGCGACGTCCTCGGCGAAGTCCGCCGGATCCGCCGCTTCGGCGCCGCTCGGCGGCCACACCGAGGCGTCGAACTCCGCGGCGCCGGGCGCTGTTCGCTCCGCCGCCTGTTCTCCGGAGGCCAGCGTGCCGCCGGCGTGCTCCGTCCAGGGCCGGCCGGCTCCGTCCGCGGCCCGTGAGGAGATGCGTACCTCGCGTGCGCCTTCCGCGTCGGGAGCGCCGATCCGCACCTGGAGGAGTACGGCGTCGTCGCCGTCCAGCACCAGCGGCTCGGTGAGGGTGAGTGCGTCGACCCGGTCGCAGCCGACCTGGTCGCCCGCGTGGACAGCCAGTTCGAGGAAGACGGCGGCAGGGACGACGTGCGCCCCGTCCACCAGATGGTCCAGCAGCCAGGGGTGGGTCCGCGCCGACAGCCTGCCGGTGAGCAGCAGCCCGTCCGGGTCCGTCAGCGGCACCGCCGCGCCCAGCAGGGGGTGCTCTACGGGCAGGAGCCCGGCGGCGGAGACGTCCCCGGCCGACGCGGTGGTCTTGGGCCAGTACCACTCGTGCTGGAAGGGGTACGTGGGCAGGTCCACCCGGCGGGCGCCGGTGCCGTCGAAGACCCCGGACCAGTCGACGCCCACACCGGTGACGTACAACTGCGCCAGCGCGGTGAGCAGGGCGGTCTCTTCGGGGCGGTCCTTGCGCAGGGCCGGGACGGCCACGGCAGCATCGTCCAGGCTGTGCTGGGCCATCGCCGTCAACACCCCGTCCGGACCCACCTCCAGGAAGACCGAGGCACCCTCGGCTTCCAGCGCGCGGATGCCATCGGCGAACCGCACCGTGTCCCGCACGTGCTGCACCCAGTAGCCGGGCGTGCAGACCAGTTCCCCGGTGGCGAGTTCGCCCGTCACGTTCGACACCAGCGGAATCTGCGGCGCCTCGTACGACAGTCCCTCGGCCACCTGCCGGAAGTCCGCCAGCATCGGATCCATCAACGGCGAGTGGAAGGCATGGCTCACCGCCAGACGCCGGGTCTTGCGGCCCTCGGCGGCGAACTCCGCCGCGATCCGCAGAACCTGGGACTCCTCCCCGGAGATCACCACCGCCTGCGGGCCGTTGACCGCCGCGATCGACACTCCCTCGGCCAGCCGCGGCCCGACCTCACCCTCGGTGGCCTCGACGGCCACCATCGCGCCGCCCTCCGGGAGGGCCTGCATCAGCCGGGCACGCGCCGCCACCAGCGCACACGCATCCGCCAGCGAGAACACCCCGGCCACATGCGCCGCCGCGATCTCACCGATCGAATGCCCGGCCACGAAGTCCGGGCGGATACCCAGCGACTCGGCCAGCCGGAACAACGCCACCTCAACCGCGAACAGCGCCGGCTGCGTGGACCCGGTCTCATCCAGGCCCTCCGCCTCACCGAAGATCACATCCCGCAACCCGGCGTCGAAGTGCGCCAGCACCGCATCCAGTGCCTCGGCGAACACCGGGAACCGGCCGTACAACTCCCGGCCCATCCCGGCGCGCTGCGCACCCTGACCCGAGAACAGCACCGCCAGCGAGCGGCCCGTCTCCGCACGGCCCCGGGCCGCCTCGGCGAGTTCGCCGCCGGAGCACTGCGCCAGCAGCACCGCGCGGTGCTCGAAGACCGAACGGCCCGAGGTGAGCGAGAAGCCGACATCCACCGGTGCCGACGAGTCCTTCAGCGACGAGATCCGCTCGATCTGCGCCGCCAGCGCCTCCTCGGTCCGGCCCGACACCGGCCACGGCACCACGGTGGGCACCACATCCGGTTCCGGTGCCGGCTCCGGATCCGCGGCCGGCACCGCCTGTTCCACGATCACGTGCGCGTTGGTCCCGCTGACCCCGAACGACGACACCCCCGCCCGCCACGGGCGGTCGGCCTTGGGCCACTGCCGGGACTCCGTCAGCAGCTCCACCGCGCCGGACGACCAGTCCACGTGCGACGACGGCGCGTCCACGTGCAGGGTCTGCGGCAGCACACCGTGCCGCATCGCCAGCACCATCTTCATGATCCCCGCCACCCCGGCCGCCGCCTGGGTGTGGCCGAGGTTGGACTTCGACGAGCCGAGCAGCAGCGGCCGCTCGGGTTCCCGGCCCTGGCCGTAGGTGGCCAGCAGGGCCTGCGCCTCGATCGGGTCGCCCAGGGGGGTACCCGTGCCGTGTGCCTCGACCGCGTCCACGTCCGAGGCGGACAGCCCGGCGCTCGCCAGGGCCTGGCGGATCACCCGCTGCTGGGAGGGCCCGCTGGGCGCGGAGAAGCCGTTGGAGGCGCCGTCCTGGTTGACGGCCGAGCCCCGGACGACGGCGAGCACGGGGTGCCCGTTGCGGCGGGCGTCGGACAGACGCTCCAGGACGAGGACGCCGACGCCCTCGGACCAGCCGGTGCCGTCGGCCGCGTCGGCGAACGCCTTGCACCGGCCGTCGCCCGCGAGGCCCCCCTGCCGGCTGAACTCCATCAGGGAACCGGGGGACGACATGATGTTCACGCCGCCGACCAGCGCCAGCGGGCACTCGCCGGCCCGCAGGGCGTGGGTCGCCGTGTGCAGGGCCACGAGCGAGGAGGAGCACGCCGTGTCGACCGCCACCGCCGGGCCCTCCAGGCCCAGCGTGTAGGACAGCCGGCCGGCGGTGGCGCTGGCGGCGATGCCGGTGCCGATGTCGCCGGTGGCGTCGGCCAGGGAGCGCACCAGCAAGTAGGCGTAGTCGACGCCGTTGGTGCCGACGAACACGCCGGTGCGGCTGCCGCGCAGGGACACCGGGTCGATGCCGGCCCGCTCGATGGCCTCCCAGGAGGTCTCCAGCAGGAGCCGCTGCTGCGGGTCCATGGTGACGGACTCGCGCGGTGAGATCCCGAAGAAGTCGGCGTCGAAGTCCCCGACGCCGTCGATGAAGCCGCCTTCCTGGCTGACGGCGTTGCCCCGCTGGTCGACGCCGGCGTCGCGCAGGGCGTCGAGGTCCCAGCCGCGGTCGGTGGGGAACGCGCCGATGGCGTCCTTGCCCGCGGCCAGGAGTTCCCACAGGTCCTCGGGCGACTTCACGCCGCCGGGGTACCGGCAGCCCATCGACACGATCGCGATCGGTTCGGTGGCGGCGGCGACCAGCTTGCGGTTCTGCCGGCGCAGGTGCTCGGTTTCCTTCAGCGAGGCGCGGAGGGCCGCGACGATTTCTTCACTGGATGTGGTCATGGTTCGCTCCTCAGCGCTCTTGGGAGGAATGGCCGTCAAGTGCGGCCTGCACCAGGCCGGCGATGTCCATCGCGTCGATCGACTCCTCGTAGGCGTCTTCTGCCGCGGTGGCGGCGGTCTCGCCGGCGGCTGCCGCGGTCTGCTCGGCGGCGAGCTTCATCAGGGGTTCGAGCACGCCGATCTCGCGCAGCTGGTGCAGGGAGACGGAGGCGAGCAGGGCCCGGATGCCGGAGGCGTCCAGGTCGTCGCCGTCCTCCTCCCCCGGTGCCTCGTCGGGGACGAGCAGGCTCAGGACGTGGTCCGCCAGGGCGGCGGGGCTGGGGTGGTCGAAGACGAGCGTGGCGCTCAGCCCCAGTCCGGTCGCGGCGCCGAGCTGGTTGCGCAGTTCGACGGCGCTGAGGGAGTCGAAGCCGAGGTCGCGGAAGGCCCGGTCGGCACCGACGGTGTCGGCTGTGGGGTGGCCCAGTACGGCCGCGGCCCGGGTACGGACCAGGTCCAGTACGGCTTCGGAGCGCTTGGCGGGCGGCAGGGCCGCCAGCTCGGCGCGCAGCGCGTCGCCGGTGGCTTCCTCCCCGGCGTCTCCCGCCGCCCCGCTCCCGGCGGCGGCCGGCTCGCCGAGGAGCGGGCTCGGCCGTACGGCGGTGAAGGAGCGCACGAACCGGTCGCGGTCGAGGTCGGCGACGACCTCGGTGGGGCGGCCGGCCGTGACGGCCCGGCGCAGCGCGTCGACGGCGAGGTCCGGGTCCAGCGGGCGGATTCCGGTGCGCTGGACCGTGTCGGCCGTCCAGGAACCGGCGGCCGTGCCACTGCCGCCCCACACGCCCCAGGCGATCGAGGTCGCGGGCAGGCCCTGGGCCCGGCGCTGTTCGGCGAGGGCGTCCAGGAAGGCGTTGGCGGCGGCGTAGTTGGCCTGGCCCGCGTTGCCGACCGCTCCGGAGAGCGAGGAGAACAGGGCGAAGACGTCGAGGTCCAGGTCCCGGGTGAGGCTGTGCAGCGCCAGAGCCGCGGCGGCCTTGGTGCGGAAGACGGTTTCGTAGCGGTCCGGGGTGAGGCTGTCCAGGACACCGTCGTCCAGGAGGTCCGCCGTGTGGATCACGCCGGTCAGCGGCGCTTCGCCGGGGATCGCGGCGAGCACCCCGGCGAGCGCGTCACGGTCCGCCGCGTCGCAGGCGGCGAGGGTGACCTCGGCGCCCAGGGCGGTGAGTTCGGCCCGCAGTTCGTCCGCGCCGGGCGCGTCCGGGCCCCGGCGGCTGACGAGCAGCAGGTGCCCGGCGCCCGCCTCGGCGAGGCGGCGTGCCACGTGGGCGCCCAGGTCCCCGGTACCGCCGGTGATCAGGACGGTGCCGGTGGGGTCCCACTGCGCCGTGCCGCGCCCGGCCGGTACGGGTACCAGCCGGCGGCCGAGGGCGGCGGCGGGCCGGACCGCGATCTGGTCCTCGCCTCCGGGGGCCGCGAGGATCTCGGCGAAGCGGGCCGTGGACCGCTCGTCGAGGGTGTCGGGCAGGTCGACCAGGCCGCCCCAGCGCTGCGGGTGCTCCAGCGCGGCGACCCGTCCCAGGCCCCATACGGCGGCCTGGGCGAGCCCGGGCACCGGCTCGGAGGGCGCGGCGGCGACTGCGCCGCGGGTGACGCACCACAGGGGTGCGGCCAGCTCTGCGTCGCCGAGCGCCTGGATCAGGGCGGTGGTCAGGGCCAGCGCCTCGGGGGCGTCCGCGCCGGGCGCGGGCGCGGTGGCGAGGGCGAGCAGGGACACCACTCCGGTGAACGCGAGGCCGTCGGCGGCCAGCGCGCGCAGTTGTCCGGCGAGCGCCGCCCGGTCGGGTCCGGTCACTTCCAGGCGTACGGTGTCCGGTCCCAGCGCGGCGACGGCGTCGGCGGCCCAGGGGTCGTCGGCGTGTCCGGCCGGGAGTACGGCGAGCCAGGTGCCGGCCGGGGTGCGGGCGGGCTGCGGGTTCAGCGGCTGCCAGGTGATCTGCTGCCGCCAGCCGTCGACGGTGCTCTCCTCGCCGCGCCGGCGGCGCCAGTCCGCGAGCGCGGGGAGGACCTTGGCCAGTGCCTCGCCGTCGACGTTCAGCGTCGTCTCCAGCGAGGCGAAGTCGGCCTCCCGCACCGCCGTCCAGAACCCGTCGTCCTCGCCCTCCGGCGCGGCGTCGGCGCCCGGCTGGGTGGCGGGCCAGTACCGCTGGTGCTGGAAGGGGTAGGTGGGCAGGTCGGTACGGCGGGGCCCGGTCGCGGCCCCGGCGAGCAGGGCGTCCCAGTCCGGGGCGGCGCCGTCGGCGTACAGCCGGGCGAGGGCGGTGACCGCGGCTTCCTGCTCGCCGCGGTCCTTGCGCAGCACCGGGACGGTCAGGGCCCGCGACGCCAGGGCGTCGAGGGTTTCCTGCGCCATGGCGCACAGCCCGCCGTCGGGGCCGAGCTCCAGGAAGGCGGTCACGCCGCTGTCGGCGAGGGTGCGGACGCCGTCGCCGAAGCGGACCGCCTCGCGGACGTGGCGCACCCAGTAGTCCGGGGAGCACACCTGCTCCTCGGTGGCCGCCTCACCGGTGACGTTGGACACCAGCGGGATGCGCGGGGCGTGGTAGTCCACGCTCCGGGTGACCCGTCGGAAGTCGTCGAGGATGGCGTCCATGTGCAGTGAGTGAAATGCATGGCTGACCCGCAAACGCCTAGTCTTGCGCCCGTCGGCGGTGAGTTTGTCCGCGATGTCCAGGACTGCGCCCTCGTCGCCGGAGAGCACCACCGACCGTGGCCCGTTGACCGCGGCGATCGACACTGCCCCGGTCAGCAGGGCCGTCACCTCCTCCTCGGTGGCCTGGACGGCGACCATGGCGCCGCCGGACGGCAGGGAGTCCATCAGCCGGGCCCGCGCGGCCACGATCTTGCAGGCGTCCTCCAGGGAGAAGACCCCGGCCACGTGGGCGGCCGCGATCTCCCCGATCGAGTGCCCGGTGGCGAAGTCCGGGCGGACGCCCCAGGATTCGACCAGGCGGAACAGCGCCACCTCGATGGCGAAGAGCGCGGGCTGGGTGAATCCGGTCCGGTTCAGCCGCTCCGCGTCCTCGGAGATCACGTCCCGCAGGGGCCGGTCCAGCTCGGTGTCCAGGTGCGCGGTCACCGCGTCGAAGGCCTCGGCGAACGCCGGGAAGCGGGCGTACAGCTCCCGTCCCATGCCCATCCGCTGGGTGCCCTGGCCGGAGAACAGCACCGCGAGCTTGCCCCGGCGGGCCGCCGCCTCGCCCTCCACGACCTGCGGTGTGGTGCGGCCGTCGGCGAGCGCGGCCAGACCGGCCAGCAGCTCGTCGCGGTCGCCCGCGAGGACGGCGGCGCGGTGGGGGAAGACCGAGCGGGTGGTGACCAGCGCGCGGGCCAGGTCGGCGGTGGTGAGTCCGGGCCGGGCGGTCACGTAGGAGTGCAGCTGCCGGGCCTGGGCCCGCAGGGCCTCCGGCGCGGCGGCCGACACGGGTACCGGCAGCGGTCCGTGGCCCTCCCCCGCGGGCTCGGGCTCGGCCGCCGGCTCCGGCTGCTCGAACTGCTCGATGATCACGTGGGAGTTGGTGCCGCTGGCGCCGAAGGCCGAGATGCCGGCCCGCCGGGGGCGGCCCGTGCGCGGCCAGTCGGCGGCTTCCGTCAGCAGCTGCACGGCGCCGGAGGCCCAGTCGACATGCGCCGACGGCGCGTCGACGTGCAGGGTCCTGGGCAGCACGCCGTGCCGCATGGCCTGCACCATCTTGATCACGCCGGCGACGCCGGCGGCGGCCTGGGTGTGGCCGATGTTGGACTTCAACGAGCCGAGGTACAGCGGCAGTTCACGCTCCTGCCCGTACGTGGCCAGCAGCGCCTGCGCCTCGATGGGGTCGCCCAGCGTGGTGCCGGTGCCGTGCGCCTCCACCGCGTCCACGTCGCCCGGTGCCAGCCCGGCGTCGGCCAGGGCCCGGCGGATGACGCGGCGCTGCGAGGGGCCGTTGGGCGCGGTGATGCCGTTGCTGGCGCCGTCCTGGTTGATCGCCGAGCCGCGCAGTACGGCGAGGATCTCGTGCCCGTTGCGCCGGGCGTCCGAGAGCCGCTCCAGGACGAGCACGCCCACGCCCTCGGACCAGCCGGTGCCGCGCGCGGAGTCGGCGAAGGCCCGGCAGCGGCCGTCGGGCGCCAGGGCGCCCATCTCGCCGAACTCGACGAAGTTCACCGGGCTGGACATCACCGTCACACCGCCGGTGAGCGCGACGGAGCACTCGCCGTTGCGCAGCGCCTGGGCGGCCAGGTGGAGGGCCACCAGGGACGAGGAGCAGGCCGTGTCGACGCTGACGGTCGGGCCTTCCAGGCCGAAGTGGTAGGCCACCCGGCCGGAGAGCAGGCTGGCCGACTGCGCGGTCTGCGCGTGGCCCAGCTGGCCCGCCTCGGGCCGGTAGTCGCCCGAGCCGCCGCCGATGAACACGCCGGTGTCGCCGCCGCGCAGCCCGGCCGGGTCGATGCCGGAGCGCTCCAGCGCCTCCCAGGCGGCTTCCAGCAGGATGCGCTGCTGCGGGTCCATCACCATGGCCTCGCGCGGCGCGATCCCGAAGAAGCCGGGGTCGAAGTCGGCCACGTCGTAGAGGAAGCCGCCTTCGCGGACGGCGGTGCGGCCGCGGCCGTCCCGGTCGCCGTTCAGCAGCCGGTCCAGGTCCCAGCCGCGGTCCACGGGGAAGCCGCCGATGGCGTCCACCTCGCCCATGGCCAGCTCCCACAGGTCCTCGGGCGAGCGGACCCCGCCCGGGTAGCGGCAGCTCATGCCGACGATGACCACCGGGTCGTCGGCCGTGCCCCGCGCCCGCAGCGCCCCGGCGGCGGGCAGCGCGTCGCCGTCCTCGCCGAAGAGTTCGCTCCGCAGGTGCCCGGCCAGCGCCTCCGCCGTCGGGTAGTCGAAGACGAGAGTGGCGGGCAGGGTCAGTCCGGTCGCGGTGGCGAGCTGGTTGCGCAGGTCGACGGCGGTCAGCGAGTCGAAGCCGAGGTCCTTGAAGGCCGGTCCGGACGGGACGGCGTCGGCGTCGGCGAAGCCGAGCACCGTGGCCACCTCGGCGCGGATCAGGTTCAGCAGCGCCTCGGTCCGCTCCGCGGCCGGGCGGCCGGCGAGCCGGGCCCTGAGTCCGGTCGCGGTGTCCTGCTCCGCGCTCGCGGGTTCGGCGAGCGCGGCCCGGGCCTCGGGCAGGTCGGCGAACAGGGCGCCGCGCCGGTTACGGGTGAAGGCCGGCGCGAACCGGTCCCACCGTACGTCGGCGACCGTCACCGAGGCCGTGTCGGCGCCGGCGGAGCGGGAGAGCGCGGACAGGGCCCGGTCGGCGTCCATCACCGGCAGGCCGTTGACCCGCAGGTGCGCGGCCAGGCTGTCGTCGGTGGTGTCCGCCCAGGCGCCCCAGGCGACGGACAGGGCACGCAGGCCGCGTGCGCGGTACCGCCGGGCCAGGGCGTCCAGCAGGGCTCCGGCCGCCGCTTCCGCGCCCCGGCCGCCGGCACCCCAGGTACCGGCGATCGAGGAGCACAGGACGAACGCGTCCAGGGGCCGCTCTCCGGCCGCCGCTTCGGCGACGGCCGCCAGGTTCTCCACGGTCGTGCGCAGTGCGGCCAGGGCGGCGCCCGGCTCGCTGTCGCCGGACAGCGCCTGCGCGTCGGCGTGGATCACGGCGGTCAGCGGTGCCGTGGGCGGGAGTGCGGTGAGGGCGGTCAGCAGCGCCTCGCCGTCGGCCGGGTCGCAGGCGATCCGCGTCAGCTCGGCGCCCAGGCCGCCGAGTTCAGCGGGCAGGGTGTCCGTCCCGGGTGCGGTGGGTCCGGCGAGCAGGATGTGCTGGGCGCCCTGTCCGGCGAGCCAGCGGGCGCAGTGCTCACCGGTGCCGGACGCGCCGCCGACGACCAGGACCGTGCCGGTCGGCTGCCACGGGGCCGACGAGGCGTCGGCCGTGGCCCGTACCAGCCGGCGTCCGAAGGCGCCGGAGGACCGCAGTGCCACCTGGTCCTCCTCGCCCGTACCGGACAGCACGGCACGGAACCGGTCCGCCGAGCGCCGGTCGAGGACGCCCGCGATGTCGACGAGACCGCCCCAGTGGTCGGGGTGGTCGAGGGCCGCGACACGGCCCGCTCCCCACACGGCCGCCTGGGCGGCGTCCGTGTCCGTCTCCGAGCGGCCCACCGCCACCGCGCCACGGGTGACGTACCAGAGGCGGGCGCCGATACCGGCGTCGGCCAGGGCCCGCACCGCCTCGTCCGGCCAGACCGCCCCGGCGGCGACGCCTTCGGCGGACCCGGTGGCCAGCAGCGAGACGACTCCGGCGAACTCCTGCTGCTGCGCGGCGAGTTCGGCCAGGCGGGCGGTCAGCGCGGGAGTGTCGGCCGGGTCGGTCTCGACGCTCACCGCGTCGTCGCCGAGGGCCGCGACCACGGAGGCGGTCCACGCGTCGTCGGCACCGCCCACCGGGACGAGCGCCAGCCACGGGCCGGAGAGCGTGCTCGCCGAGGCGCCGGTGAGCGGCTTCCACGTCACCTGGTAGCGCCAGCCGTCGACGGTCGAGCGCTCGACGCGCTTGCGGCGCCAGGCGGACAGGGCGGGTACGAGGGCGCCCAGCGCGGCGTCGTCCAGGTCGAGGTCGGCGGAGAGCGACGTCAGGTCCTCGCGCTCCACCGCGTCCCAGAACTCGGCGTCCACCGGGGCCTGGGCACCGTCCGGCAGGCTTGCCGCGGGCGCGGTCTCCGGCCAGAACCATTCCTGCTGGAAGGGATACGTGGGCAGGTCCACCCGGCGGGCGCCGGTACCGTCGAAGATCCCGGACCAGTCGACGCCCACACCGGCGACATACAACTGCGCCAACGCGGTCAGCAGGGCGGTCTCTTCGGGGCGGTCCTTGCGCAGGGCCGGGACGGCCACGGCAGCATCGTCCAGGCTGTGCTGGGCCATCGCCGTCAACACCCCGTCCGGACCCACCTCCAAGAACACCGAGGCACCCTCGGCCTCCAGCGCGCGGATGCCATCGGCGAACCGCACCGTGTCCCGCACGTGCTGCACCCAGTACCCGGGCGTGCAGACCAGTTCCCCGGTGGCCAGCTCCCCCGTCACGTTCGACACCAGCGGGATACGCGGCGCCTCGTACGACAGTCCCTCGGCCACCTGCCGGAAGTCCGCCAGCATCGGATCCATCAACGGCGAGTGGAAGGCATGACTCACCGCCAGACGCCGGGTCTTACGGCCCTCCTCGGCGAACTCCGCCGCGATCCGCAGAACCTCATCCTCGGCTCCGGAGATCACCACCGACTCCGGGCCGTTGACCGCCGCGATCGACACCCCGTCGGCCAGCCGCGGCCCGACCTCACCCTCGGTGGCCTCGATCGCCACCATCGCACCGCCCGCCGGCAGCGCCTGCATCAGCCGGGCACGCGCCGCCACCAGCGCACACGCATCCGCCAGCGAGAACACCCCGGCCACATGCGCCGCCGCGATCTCACCGATCGAATGCCCGGCCACGAAGTCCGGGCGGATACCCAGCGACTCGGCCAGCCGGAACAACGCCACCTCAACCGCGAACAGCGCCGGCTGCGTGCGGCCGGTCTCATCCAGGCCCTCCGCCTCACCGAAGATCACATCCCGCAACCCGGCATCGAAGTGCGCCAGCACCGCATCCAACGCCTCGGCGAACACCGGGAACCGGCCGTACAACTCCCGGCCCATCCCGGCGCGCTGCGCACCCTGACCCGAGAACAGCACCGCCAGTTTGCCGTCGGTCTCCTGGGCGATGCCGCGGGCGAGTTCCCGTACGCCCGTGCCGTCGGCCGCGAGGACCGCGCGGTGGGTGAACGCCGACCTGCCGGTGGCGAGGGAGTGGCCCACGTCGGTGGGCCGGAGGCCGGTCAGCGCCGTGACCCGCTCGATCTGCGCGGCCAGCGCGGCCTCGGACTTGCCCGACACCGGCCAGGGCACGAGGCCCGGCACCGTGGCGGGCGCGGCGGGCTCGGCCGCCTCGGGCTCCTCCTGCGGCGCCTGCTCGATGATGACGTGCGCGTTGGTGCCGCTGACGCCGAAGGCGGATACGCCGGCCCGCCGGGCGTGGCCGGTCTCCGGCCACGCCTGCTCCTCGGTGACGAGCGAGACCGTGCCGTCCGACCAGTCGACGTGCGAGGACGGGGCGTTGACGTGCAGGGTCTTGGGCAGCACGCCGTGGCGCATCGCCAGGAGCACCTTGATGGTGCCCGCGACGCCCGCGGCGGCCTGGGTGTGGCCCAGGTTGGACTTGACGGCGCCGAGCAGCAGCGGGCGCTCCCGGTCCGGCCCGTAGGCGGAGATGAGGGCCTGGGCCTCGATCGGGTCGCCGAGGGTGGTGCCGGTGCCGTGCGCCTCGACGACGTCGACGTCGGCCGGGGCAAGGCCCGCGTCGGCCAGGGCCTGGCGGATGGCGCGCTGCTGGGCCCGGCCGCTGGGCGCGGTCAGCCCGTTGGAGGCGCCGTCCTGGTTGACGGCGGTGCCGCGCACGATGCCCCACACCTCGTGGCCGTTGCGGCGGGCGTCGGAGAGCCGTTCGAGGACCAGGACGCCCACGCCCTCGGACCAGCTGGTGCCGTCGGCCGCGTCGGCGAAGGGCTTGCAGCGGCCGTCGGGGGCGAGCCCGCCCTGGACCGTGAACTCGGTGAAGGAGTCGGGGCTCGACATGACCGAGACGCCGCCGGCCAGTGCGAGGGTGCACTCGCCGCTGCGCAGGGCGTTCGCGGCCATGTGCAGGGCGACCAGCGCGGAGGAGCAGGCGGTGTCGACGGTGACCGCCGGGCCCTCCAGGCCGAAGGCGTAGGAGAGGCGGCCGGACAGGACGCTGGCGGTGTTGCCGGTGGCGACGTGGCCGCGGATGTCGGTGTTGCCGGTGCTGCGGCGCAGCAGTGTGGCGTAGTCCTGGCCATTGGTGCCGACGAAGACGCCGGTGCGGCTGCCGCGCAGGGTGGCCGGGTCGATGCCGGCGCGCTCGAAGACCTCCCAGGAGGTCTCCAGCAGCAGGCGCTGCTGGGGGTCCATGGCCAGGGCCTCGCGGGGCGAGATGCCGAAGAAGGAGGCGTCGAAGAGGCCGACGCCGTCGAGGAAGCCGCCTTCGAGGGTCGCGGAGGCGCCCCGGGCGAGGGCGTCCAGGTCCCAGCCGCGGTCCGCGGGGAAGCCGGAGATGGCGTCCTCGCCCCGGCCGAGCAGCTGCCACAGGTCCTCGGGGGACCGGATGCCGCCGGGGAAGCGGCAGTTCAGGCCGACGACGGCGATCGGGTCGTCGTCGGCGGCGCGGCCGCCCGGGGCCGGGGCGAGCCGGTCGGACTCGGGCAGGTCGCCCTGGAGTTCGGCGAGCAGGAAGTCGGCGAGGGCGGTCGGGGTCGGGTAGTCGTAGACGAGGGTGGCGGGCAGTTTCAGGCCGGTGGCGGCCGTGAGGGTGTTGCGCAGTTCGACGGTGGTCAGCGAGTCGAAGCCGAGGTCGCTGAAGGCGCGGTCGGCGCCGATGCCCGAGGTGCCGGTGTGGCCGAGGACCGTGGCGACCCGGGTCCGTACGAGGTCCAGGACGAAGCGCGGGCGCGCGGCCGGGGAGAGCCCGGCGAGCCGCTGGCGCAGGGCCGGTTCCCGCAGGGCGGCTTCCGGTGCCCCGGCGGACGCGGTGGCCCGGCGCAGCTCCGGCAGATCGCCGACGAGGCGCGTCGCGGTGAAGACCTCCGCGTAGCGCTGCCAGTCGATGTCCGCGAGGGTGAGCGCCGCGGTGTCCTGCTCGATCACCTGCCGCAGGGCGGTGAGGGCGAGCCTCGGCGGCAGCGGGGTGTAGCCGCCGCGGCGGATGCGCGCCTGGACGTCGGTGCCGTCGGCGGCCATGCCGTCCTCGGCCCAGGGGCCCCAGGCGACCGAGGTCGCGGGCAGGCCGTGGGCGCGGCGGTGTTCGGCGAAGGCGTCGAGGAAGGCGTTGGCGGCGGCGTAGTTGCCCTGGCCGGGTGCGCCGAGGGTGCCGGCGACGGAGGAGAAGAGCACGAAGGCGCTCAGGTCCAGGTCGCGGGTCGCCTCGTGCAGGGCGCGGGTCGCGGTGACCTTGGCGCGCAGGACGGAGGTGAACTGCTCGGGGGTGAGCGTGTCCAGGGTGCCGTCGTCGACGGTCCCGGCGGTGTGGAAGACCGCGGTGAGCGGGTGTTCCTCGGGGATCGCGGCCAGTACGGCGTCGAGCGCGTCGCGGTCGGCGATGTCGCACGCCGCGAGGGTGACCCGTACGCCCGTGTCCTCGATCCGCGCGGCCAGTTCGCCGGCGCCGGGGGCGTCGGCGCCACGGCGGCTGACCAGCAGCAGGTGCTCCGCGCCCGCTTCGGCCAGCCAGCGGGCGACGTGCCCGCCGAGGGCGCCGGTGCCGCCGGTGACGAGCACCGTACCGGTGGGGCTGAACGTGCCCGCCTCGGAGTCCGGCGTGACGCGGTGGTGCGCCAGGCGGCGGGCGAAGGCCGCGGTGGTGCGGACGGCGACCTGGTCCTCGCCGCCGCTGTCGGCGAGGACGGTGGCCAGGCGACGCAGCGTGGTGCTGTCCAGCTCGTCCGGGAGGTCGACGAGGCCGCCCCAGCGCTGCGGGTGCTCCAGCGCGGCCACCCTGCCGAGGCCCCAGACGGCGGCCTGGGCGGGCCGGGCCGGGTGTTCGGCGCGGTCGACGGCCACGGCGGTGCGCGTCACGCACCACAGGGGCGCCTCGATTGCGGCGTCTCCCAGGGCCTGCACGGCGGTCGCCGTGAGCAGCAGGCCCTCGGGCGTGGCGTCGTCGGCGTCGTCACCGGCCGTTGCCAGCAGGGACAGGACGCCCGCGAACCCGCCGTGCCCGGCGGCCAGTTCGCCCAGCCGATCGGCCAGGTCCTGGCGCTGCGGCGCGGTGACGTCGACGCGTACGGCATCGGCGCCCAGGACGCCGACGACCGACTCGGTCCACTCCCCCGCGCCGTCGGCCGGTACGAGCGCCAGCCAGGTGCCGGACGGGCGTCCGCCGGCGGCCGGGCCGGTGAGGGCCTTCCAGGTGGTCCGGTAGCGCCAGCCGTCGACGGTGGAACGCTCCCGGCTCTTGCGCCGCCAGGAGGACAGGGCGGGCACCACGGCGGTGAGGGTGTCGTCGTCCAGGTCCAGCGAGGAGCCGAGGGATTCGAGGTCCGCGCGCTCCACGGCCGACCAGAACTCCGCGTCCGCCTCGTCGGCGGGCTGTGCGGGTACGGCCGTTCCGGCGGTCGCCTCGGGCCAGAAGCGCTCGCGCTGGAAGGGGTAGGTGGGCAGGTCGATCCGGCGGGCGCCACTGCCCGCGAACACGGCCTCCCAGTCGACCCGTACCCCGTGGAGGTGGAGCCGGGCCAGCGCCGTGGTCAGCGCCGGGGCCTCCGGCCGGTCGCGGCGCAGGGCCGGTACGGCGGTGACCCGGTCCTGCTCGCCGGCGCCCTGACGGACGGCACCGCTGAGTACGGCGTCCGGACCGAGCTCGAAGAAGGTCGTCACGCCGTGCTCGGTGAGGTGCCGTACGGCGTCGGCGAAGCGGACCGTGCCGCGGACCTGTCCGGTCCAGTACTCCGGCGCGGCCAGTTCCTCGTGGGTGAGGAGGGCGCCGGTGACCGTGGAGACCAGCGGCACGGTGGGCGCGTGGCAGGTGACGGAGCCGACGGCGCGGGCGAAGTCCGCGAGCATCGGGTCCATGTGCGGCGAGTGGAAGGCGTGGCTGACGCGCAGCCGCTTGGTGCGGCGGCCGAGTTCCTCGAAGTGCGCCGCCACGGCGAGGACCGCGTCCTCGTCGCCCGAGACGGTCAGGGAGCCGGGGGTGTTGACGGCGGCGATCGCGGCCCGTCCCTCGTACGCGGTGAGCACGGCGGCCACCTCGTCCTCGGTGGCCTCGACGGACGCCATGGCGCCGCCCGGGGGCAGTGCCGCCATCAGGCGGCCGCGGGCCGCGACGAGGGTGCAGGCGTCCTCCAGGGAGAGGACCCCGGCGGCGTGCGCGGCGGCGAACTCGCCGATGGAGTGGCCCGCGACGTAGTCGGGGCGCAGGCCCCAGGACTCGGCGAGGCGGAACAGGGCCACTTCGAGGGCGAAGAGGGCGGGCTGGGTGTAGCCGGTGTCGTCCAGCAGCGCGGCCTCGGGGGTGCCCGGCTGCGCGAACAGGATCTCCCGCAGCGGCCGGTCGAGTTCGAGGTCGAAGCGGGCCAGTACGGCGTCCAGGGCCTGGGCGTAGACGGGGTGGGTGTCGTACAGCTCGCGTCCCATGCCGGGGCGCTGGCTGCCCTGGCCGGTGAAGAGGAAGGCCAGCCGGCCGCGGTCCGGGCTGCCGGTGAGCAGCGCACCGTCGGCGTCCGCGTCGCGCAGCGCGGTCAGGGCCCGGGTGAGGGCGTCGGGGTCGTCGGTGACGACGGCCGCGCGGTGCTCCAGGGCGGAGCGGGAGGTGGCGAGGGAGAAGGCGAGGTCGGTGAGGGGCAGGCCGGGGTGGTCGGCGAGGTGGGTCAGCAGCCGTCCGGCCTGGGCGCGCAGGCCCGCCTCGGTGCGTCCGGACAGGACCAGCGGTACGGGAGCGGGCTCGGCCGGGCGGACCGGCGCGGTGTCGGTGGCGTCCTCGGGTGCCTCGCGCGGGGCCTGTTCGAGGATGGTGTGGACGTTGGTGCCGCTGAGCCCGAAGGAGGAGACGCCCGCGCGGCGCGGGTGACCGGTGTCCGGCCAGGCCAGCGGCTCGGTGAGCAGGCGGATGGCGCCGGAGCTCCAGTCCACGTGCGAGGAGGGCCGGTCGATGTGCAGGCTCCGCGGCACGGCGCCGTGGCGCATGGCCATGACCATCTTGATGACGCTGGCCACGCCGGACGCCATCTGGGTGTGCCCGATGTTGGACTTGACGGAGCCCAGGAGCAGCGGGTGCTCGGGGTCGCGGTCCTGGCCGTAGGTGGCGAGGAGGGCCTGCGCCTCGATGGGGTCGCCGAGGGCGGTGCCGGTGCCGTGGCCGTCCACGACGTCGACGCTGTCCGGGTCCACCTTGGCGTTGGCCAGGGCCTGCCGGATGACGCGCTGCTGGGACGGGCCGTTGGGCGCGGTCAGGCCGTTGGAGGCGCCGTCCTGGTTGACGGCGGAGCCCCGGATGACGGCGAGGACCTGGTGTCCGTTGCGGCGGGCGTCGGAGAGCCGTTCGACGAGGACCAGGCCGACGCCTTCGGCCAGGCTCATGCCGTCGGCCTGGTCGGAGTACGCCTTGCAGCGGCCGTCGGCGGCCATGGCGCGCTGCCGGCTGAAGCCGACGAAGGCGCCGGGCGTGGACATGATGCTGACGCCGCCCGCGAGGGCCAGGGAGCTCTCGCCGTTGCGCAGCGACTGGCAGGCCAGGTGCAGCGCGACCAGGGACGAGGAGCAGGCGGTGTCGAGGGAGACGGCCGGGCCCTCGAAGCCGTAGGTGTAGGAGAGCCGGCCGGACAGGACGCTGGAGATGGTGCCGGTGATCAGGTGGCCCTCGGCGTTCTCCGGGCTGCCGGCCCCGGCGCCGTAGTCCTGGTAGCTGGCGCCGATGAACGTACCGGTGCTGCTGCCGCGCAGGGTGGCGGGGTCGATCCCGGCGCGCTCCATGGCCTCCCAGGAGGTCTCCAGCAGCAGGCGCTGCTGGGGGTCCATGGCCAGGGCCTCGCGGGGCGAGATGCCGAAGAAGGAGGCGTCGAAGTCGGTGGCCTCGTGGAGGAAACCGCCACGGGTCGAGTAGGTGTGCCCGGCCCGGTCGGGGTCGGGGTCGTAGAGGCCCTCGGCGTCCCAGCCGCGGTTGGTGGGGAACTCGCCGGTGGCGTCGCCGCCCTCTTCGACGAGTCGCCACAGGTCCTCGGGCGAGCCGACGCCGCCGGGGTAGCGGCAGCTCATGCCGATGATGGCGATGGGCTCGTCGTCGGCGGCGGTGGCGGTGCCGGTGGCCGCGGCGGTGGTGCCGGTGGCGGACCCGGCCAGGGACTCGCGCAGGAAGGCGACGAGGGCGAGCGGGTTGGGGTAGTCGAAGACCATGGTGCTCGGCAGGGCGAGCCCGGTCACGTTGGCGATCCGGTTGCGCAGATCGACGGCGGTCAGCGAGTCGAAGCCGACATCGCGGAAGGCGCGCTGTTCGGAGAGCACGTCGGGTGAGGCGTGGCCGAGCGCGGTGGCCGCCTCGGTGCGTACGAGGTCCAGCAGGAGCCGGTCCTGCTCGACCGGGGCCAGTCCCAGGAGCCGGGTGGCGAACTCGCTGCCGCTGTCCGCGGCCTCGGTGGTGTCCTCTTCGAGCCGCTGGACCTCGGGCACGTCCTCGAAGAGCCGGGTGGGCCGGGCGGCGGTGAAGACGGGGTGGTAGCGCTCCCAGTCCACGTCCGCGACGGCCAGCACCGTCTCGTCGCCGTCCAGGGCCTGCCGCAGGCCGGTGAGGGCCAGCTGCGGGTCCATGAAGACCAGTCCGCTGCGGCGGATCTGGCCGGGGTCGACGCGGCCGAGCTTGAGGTCGTCGGCCCAGATGCCCCAGGAGACGGCGGTGGCGTGGGCGCCGCGGGCGCGGCGGTGCTCCGACAGGGCGTTCAGGTAGGCGTTGCCGGCGACGTAGGCGGCGTGCGCGCCGCTGCCCCACATGCCGGCGGTGGACGAGTAGAGCACGAAGGCGTCGAGGTCGTCGCCGAGCAGTTCGTCCAGGTGCCGGGCGCCGGTGACCTTGGCGTCGATGACCTTCGCGAACGCTTCGTGGGTGGTCTCCTCCAGCGTCGCCAGCTCGATGGTGACGGCGGTGTGCACGACGGTCCGCACGGTACGGCCCTCGGCCGCCAGGCCGGCGAGCATCCGCGCGACCGCGTCGCGGTCGGTCAGGTCGCAGGCGACGACACCGGCCTCGCAGCCCGACTCGGCGAGTTCCCGGACGAGTTCGTCCATGCCGGGTGCGTCCGGGCCGCGGCGGCTGGTGAGGACGACGTGCTCGGCGCCCTGCTGGGCGAGCCAGCGGGCCAGGTGCGGGGCGAGGGTGCCGGTGCCGCCGGTGACGAGGGTGGTGCCGCGCGGCGTCCAGGGGCGGGCGGGGGCGGCGTCCGCGGGGGTGGCGCGTACGACGCGGCGGGCGAGGACGCCCGAGGCGCGCAGGGCGAGCTGGTCCTCACCCGTACGGCCGGTAAGGACGGCGGCCAGGCGCTCCCCGGCCCGCTGGTCGAGCTGCTCGGGCAGGTCGACCAGGCCGCCCCAGCGCTGTGGGTGTTCGAGGGCGGCGGTCCAGCCGAGGCCGAGGACCTGGGCCTGTTCGGGGTGGGTCAGCCGGTCCGCGCGGCCGGTGGAGACGGCGCCCCGGGTCAGGCACCACAGGGGTGCGTCGATCCCGGCGTCACCGAGTGCCTGGACGAGCGCGAGGGTCAGCGCGATGCCCCGGGTGAGCGCCGGGTGCGTCGCGCTCTGCTCCTCGGCCTCGGCCAGCAGCGACACCACGCCCGTGAACTCCGCCTCGCCGAGGCCGGTCAGGCGCTCGGCCAGGAGCGCGCGGTCGGCGCAGGCGTCGTCCAGGACGAGGGTGCGCGGGCCGGCGCCGTGGGCGGCGAGGACGCCGGTGAGGCCGTCGGTGTCGGTCCCCTCGGGGGCGACGACGAGCCAGCTGCCGGTCAGGGTCGCCGTGGGCAGGCTGGTCAGCGGCTTCCAGGTGGCGCGGTAGCGCCAGGAGTCCACGGTGGACAGGTCGCGGCGGTGCTTGCGCCAGTGCGAGAGGGCCGGGAGGACCGGGGCCAGGGCGGCCTGGTCGAGGCGCAGGCTGGAGGCGAGGGCATCGACGTCCTCCTGCTCGACGGCCGTCCAGAACTCCGCGTCCGCGGGGTCCGTCTCGGCCTTGGCCCCGGTCCGTTCGGGGATCGCCCACAGGTGTTCACGCTGGAAGGCGTAGGTGGGCAGCGGCACGCGGCGGGCGCCGGTGTCCGCGAGGACGGCGGCCCAGTCGGCGTTCGCGCCGCGTACGAAGGCCTCCGCGAGCGAGGTCAGGAAGCGGTCGGTGCCGCCCGTGTCGCGGCGGAGCGTGCCGAGCACCGCGGCCGCGCCGCCGGTTTCCTCGACGGTCTCCTGGATGCCGATGGACAGCACGGGGTGGGAGCTGACCTCGATGAAGAAGTGGTGGCCCTGGGCGAGGAGTTCGCCGATGCCGTGCTGGAAGCGGACGGTCTGGCGCAGGTTGGTGTACCAGTAGTCGCCGTCCATGGCGGTGGTGTCGAGCCAGTCGCCGGTGACGGTGGAGAAGAAGGGCACCTCGGACGGGCGCGGGCGCACCGGCGCGAGGACGGTGTGCAGTTCGTCGCGCACCATCTCGACCTGCGCGGAGTGCGAGGCGTAGTCCACGGCGATGCGCCGGGCGCGGATGTCCTGGCCGACCAGCTCGGCCTGGAGGGCGTCCAGCGGGGCGGTGGCGCCGGAGACGACGGTGGAGCGGGGGCCGTTGACGGCGGCGATCGACAGGTGCTCGTACGCGGCGAGGCGCTGTTCGACCTCGGCGGCGGGCAGCGGGACCGACATCATGCCGCCGGACCCGGCCAGCCCGCGGGCGATGGCCTGGCTGCGCAGCGCGACCACCCGGGCCGCGTCCTCCAGGGACAGCGCCCCGGCGACGGCGGCCGCGGCGATCTCGCCCTGCGAGTGGCCGATGACGGCGTCGGGGGTGATGCCGTGGGCGGACCACAGCGCGGCCAGGGAGACCATGACGGCGAAGGAGGCGGGCTGGACGACGTCGACGCGGTCCAGCGTCGGCGCGCCTTCCACCTGGCGCAGCACGTCCAGCAGGGACCAGTCGGTGAATTCCGACAGGGCGGTGGCGCACTCGGTCAGCCGCTCGGCGAAGACCGGGGACTCCTCCAGGAGCCGCGCGCCCATGCCGGCCCACTGGGAGCCCTGGCCGGGGAAGACGAAGACGGTCTTGCCCTCGGTGTCGGCCGTGCCCTGGACGACGCCGGGCGCGGAGCCACCGGTGGCCAGGGCGTCCAGGGCCGCCCGCCGGGTGGCGTCGTCGGTGCCGACGACGACGGCGCGGTGGTCGAAGAGCGTGCGCGAGGCGACCAGGCTGTGGGCGACGTCCAGCGCGCCGGGCGCCCGCTCGCCGTCGAGGTGCGCGGCGAGGTTGGCCGCCTGGGCGCGCAGTGCGCCCGGGGTACGGGCGGACAGCACCCAGGGCACCGCGTCACCGGCCGGGGGCACCGGCTCGGCGGGAGCCGTCTCCTGCGGCCGGGGGGCCTCTTCGAGGATGGTGTGGGCGTTGGTCCCGCTGATGCCGAAGGAGGAGACCGCGCAGCGGCGCGGGCGCTCGCCCTCAGACCACTCGGCGGGCTCGTTCAGCAGGGCGAGGGTGCCGGGCGTCCAGTCGATGTGGCCGGAGGGGGTGCCCGCGTGCAGGGTGCGCGGCAGCACTCCCTCGCGCAGGGCCATCACCATCTTGATGACACCGGCGACACCGGCCGCCGACTGGGTGTGGCCGATGTTGGTCTTGACGGAGCCGAGCAGCAGCGGGCGGTGCGGGTCGCGGTCCCGGCCGTAGGTGGCTTGCAGGGCCTGCGCCTCGATCGGGTCGCCGAGGGCGGTGCCGGTGCCGTGGGCCTCGACGGCGTCGACGTCCGCCGGGTCGAGCCCCGAGTTGGCCAGGGCCTGGCGGATGACGCGCTGCTGGGAGGGGCCGTTGGGGGCGGACAGGCCGTTGGAGGCGCCGTCCTGGTTGATGGCCGAGCCGCGGACGACGGCGAGGATGTCGTGCCTGTTGCGCTGTGCGTCCGACAGGCGCTCCAGGACGAGGATGCCGACGCCCTCGGCGAGGGTCATGCCGTCGGCGCCGTCGGCGAACGCCTTGCAGCGGCCGTCGCCGGCCAGGGCCCGCTGGCGGCTGAAGGCGACGAACGGGTTGGGGTTGGTCATGACGGTCGCGCCGCCGGCCAGCGCCAGGGAGCTTTCGCCGTTGCGCAGCGACTGGCAGGCCAGGTGCAGGGCGACCAGCGACGAGGAGCAGGCGGTGTCGACGGTGACCGCCGGCCCTTCGAGACCGAAGAGGTAGGCCAGGCGCCCGGAGAGGACGCTGGGGCTGGTGCCGGTCACCAGGTGACCGGCGGAGCCGTCCTCGATGCCGAGTCCGTACTCCTGGTAGGTGGAGCCGATGAAGGTGCCGGTCGCGCTGCCGTGGACGGTGGTGGGGTCGATGCCGGCGTACTCGAACGCCTCCCAGGTGGTCTCCAGCAGCAGCCGCTGCTGGGGGTCCATCGACAGGGCCTCGCGCGGCGAGATGCCGAAGAAGGAGGCGTCGAACTCGCCCGCGTCGTGCAGGAAGCCGCCCTGGCTGGAGTAGGTGGTGCCGGGGTGGTCGGGGTCGGGGTGGTGGAGGCCGGTGTCCCAGCCGCGGTTGACGGGGAAGTCGCTGATCGCGTCGACGCCGTCGGAGATCAGCTCCCAGAACTGCCGCGGGGAGCGGACGCCGCCGGGGAAGCGGCAGCTCATGCCGACGATGGCGATGGGCTCGTCGTAGCCGCCCGAGGAGGCGGCCACGGCCGCGGCCTGCGCGCCGCCGGTGCCCAGGATCTCCTCGCGCAGGTGGCGGGCGAGGACGGTGGGCGTCGGGTAGTCGAAGACGAGGGTGGCGGGCAGGTTGAGGCCGGTGAGGGCGGCCAGCCGCTTGCGCAGTTCGACGGCGGTCAGCGAGTCGAAACCGGCGTCGCGGAAGGCCCGCCGCTCCGGGATGGCGTCGGCGGAGTCGTGGCCGAGGGCGACGGCCGCCTCGGCACGCACCAGGTCGGCCAGCAGCCGCTCCTGCTCGTCCTCGGCCAGGCCCCGAAGGCGGGCGGCGAACTCCGGCGCCGCGCTCTCGGCGGTGCTCTCGGCGCGCGCCAGGGCCTGGACCTCGCCGAGTTCGTCGAAGAAGACGTTGCGGCGGGTGGAGGTGAAGACGGGGTGGTAGCGCTCCCAGTCGATGTCGGCGACCGTGACCGTGACGTCCCGCTGGACGACGGCGCGCCGCAGTTCGGTCATGGCGGTCGCGGGCACGAGGAAGCGCAGTCCGCGCCTGCGCAGGTCCTCGGTGACGGCCTCGTGGGTGGCCATGCCGGCCTCGGCCCACGGGCCCCAGGCCACGGAGGTGGCGGGCAGCCCGCGCGCCGCGCGGTGCTCGGCGAGGGCGTCGAGGTAGGCGTTGGCGGCGCTGTAGGCGCTCTGCCCGGCGCTCCCCCACACACCGGCGATCGACGAGACGAGGACGAAGAAGTCCAGGTCGTGGCCGTCCAGGAGGCTGTCGAGGTGGGCCGCGCCGAGCATCTTGGCGGCCATCGCCGCGGCGGCCCCGTCCAGCGGGGTGTCGGCGAGGGCGGCGTTCTGGCCGACGCCTGCCGCGTGCACGACGCCGGTCAGCGGGTGGTCGGCGGGTACGGCGGCCAGGACGGCGGCGAGCGCGTCGCGGTCGGCGGTGTCGCAGGCCGCGATGGTGACCCCGGCACCCAACTCCTCGATCTCGGCCGCCAGTTCGGCCGCACCGGGGGCGTCGGGGCCGCGGCGGCTCGTGAGGATGAGGTGGTCGGCGCCGCTGCGGGCGAGCCAGCGCGCCGCCTCGGCGCCGAGGGCGCCCGTACCGCCGGTGACGAGCACGGTGCCGCGCGCGGTGAACGCGTCGGCCGGGGGAAGTTCGGCCTGCGGGTGGCGTACCAGGCGCCGGCCGAGCGCGCCGGTGGCGCGGATCGCGAGCTGGTCCTCGCCGCCCCGCGCGGCCAGCGCGCTGACGAGGTGCTGGGTGGCGGGGGCGTCGAGGGTGGCCGGCAGGTCGATCAGGCCGCTCCACAGCTGCGGGTGCTCCAGGGCGGCGACGCGGCCCAGTCCCCAGACCGCTGCCTGGAGGGGGTTGGTGAGCGGGTCGTCCGGGCCGGTGGTGACCGCGCCGCGGGTCAGGGTCCACAGGGGCGCGTCGAGCGGGGTGTCGGTGAGCGCCTGGGTCAGTACGAGGCTGAGCGCGAGCCCGGTCGACGGTTCGGCGTCCAGCTGCCGGTCAGGCCCGTCGGCGAGCGGAAGGAGGGACAGGATGCCGGAGAAGGCGTGCTCCTCCGTGCGTACGGCGTCGAGCCGGGCCGCGAGTTCCGCGCGGTCGCGGCAGGCGGCGGCGTCCAGGACGAGGGTTTCGAACTGGGCGCCGTGGCCGCGCAGCGCGTCCAGGATCGCGTCGCTGTCGATGCCGTCGGCGGTGACGAGCAGCCAGGTGCCGTCGAGTACGGGCGCGGCGGCGGCGCGTGCGGGCCGCCAGGCGACCCGGTAGCGGGTGGAGTCGAGCAGTGCCTTCTCGTGCCGCTGCTGGCGCCAGGACGACAGTGCGGGCAGCAGTGCGTACAGGGAGGCGTGCTGTTCGTCGCGCAGCCCCAGGAGGGCGGCCAGTTCGGCGGCGTCGCCGCGCTCGACGGAGCCCCACAGCTCGGCGTCCGCCGGGTCGGCCGTGCTCGGTGCGGGGCGGGCCGGGCCGGGCTCGGGCCAGTAGCGCTCGTGCTGGAAGGCGTAGGTGGGCAGGCCGACCGTACGGGCTCCGGTGCCGGCGAGGTACGCGGGCCAGTCGACGGCCGTACCGCGTACGTGCAGGCGGGCCAGCGCGGTGGCCGCGCAGCGCTCCTCGCCGCGGTCGGCACGCAGCAGCGGCAGGAAGTCGGCGTCCGCGTCATCGCCCAGGGCGTCCTGGGCGGGTGCGGACAGGGTGCTGCCGGGGCCGAGTTCGAGGAAGGTGCCGGCCCCGTTGGCGTGCGCGGCGCGCACGGTGTCGGCGAAGCGGACGGTGCCGCGCGCGTGCGCGGCCCAGTAGTCCGGGGAGCGCAGTTCGTCGTCGGTGACGGGCCGTCCGGTCAGCCCGGAGACGATGGTCACCTCCGGCGTACCGTAGGTGAGCTGCGCGGCGACCTCGCGGAGGCCGTCGAGTACGGGCTCCATGAGCGGCGAGTGGAAGGCGTGGCTGACCTTCAGGCGCTTGGTCTTGCGGCCCTGCGCCGCGAAGTGGGCGGCGATCTCCCCGGCGGCGGTCTCGTCCCCGGCGACGACGACGGAGCGGACCCCGTTGACGGCGGCGAGCGACACCTCGTGCTCGCGCCCGGCGAGCAGCGGCGCGGCCTCCTCCTCGGTGGCCTCCAGGGAGATCATCGCGCCGCCGGCGGGCAGTTCCTGCATCAGCCGTCCGCGCGCGGCGGCCAGGCGGGCCGCGTCGGGCAGCGAGAGGACGCCCGCGACGTGCGCGGCGGCGATCTCGCCGACGGAGTGGCCCATCAGGATGTCGGGGCGTATCCCCCAGGTGCCCAGCAGCCGGTGGAGCGCGACCTGGAAGGCGAACAGGGCGGGCTGGGTCCATTCGGTGCGGTCCAGCAGTTCCGCCTCGGGGCTGCCCTCCGGTGCGAACAGGACGTCCTTGAGGGGGCGGTCCAGGTACGGCGCGAGCGCGGCGGACACCTCGTCCAGGGCCTGCGCGAACGCGGGGAAGCGGGCGGCGAGTTCCCGGCCCGCTCCGGGGCGCTGGCTGCCCTGCCCGGAGAACATCACGGCCAGCTTGCCGGCGCCGCCGGTCTCGCCCTCGGTGAGCGCGGAGTCGGGGCGGTCGGCGGCCAGGCTGGCCAGCGCGCGCAGCAGTTCGTCCCGGTCGCCGGTGACGACGGCGCGCTGGTCGAAGGCCGAGCGGGTGGTGGCGAGGGAGAGCGCGATGTCGGCCGGGTCGGCGGTGGGGCGCTCGTCGAGGAAGGAGAGCAGGCGGGCGGCCTGGTCCCGCAGCGCGGCCCGGCTCTTTCCGGACAGGGTCCAGGGCACCACGGCCGGGCTGAGCGCGGGCTGTTCGCGCTGCTCGGGGGCGGCCGGGGGCTCCTCGACGATGAGGTGGGCGTTGGTGCCGCTGAAGCCGAAGGAGGAGACGGCGGCGCGGCGCGGCCGGCCGGCCTGCGGCCAGGGCGTCTCCTCGGTGAGCAGGCGCACCGCGCCGGAGTCCCACTCCACGTGCGAGGACGGCGCGTCGGCGTGCAGGGTGCGGGGCAGCACGCCGTGCTCCATGGCCATGACCATCTTGATGACACCGGCGACACCGGCCGCGGCCTGGGTGTGGCCGATGTTGGACTTCACGGAGCCCAGCAGCAGCGGGCTCCCGGGGTCGCGCTCCTGGCCGTAGGCGGCGAGCAGGGCCTGGGCCTCGATGGGGTCGCCCAGGGTGGTGCCGGTGCCGTGGCCCTCCACGGCGTCGATGTCCGCGGCGGACAGTCCGGCGGCGGCCAGCGCCTGCCGGATCACCCGCTGCTGGGAGGGGCCGTTGGGGGCGGTCAGCCCGTTGGAGGCGCCGTCCTGGTTGACGGCGGAGCCGCGGACCACGGCCAGGACCTTGTGCCCGTTGCGGCGGGCGTCGGAGAGGCGCTCCAGGACCAGGACGCCGACGCCCTCGGACCAGCCGACGCCGTCGGCGCTGTCGGAGTACGCCTTGCAGCGGCCGTCCGGGGACAGACCGCGCTGCCGGGAGAACTCGATCAGGGCGCCCGGTGTGGACATGACCGTGACGCCGCCGGCCAGCGCGAGCGAGCACTCCCCCGCGCGCAGCGCCTGCATCGCCCAGTGCATGGCGACCAGCGAGGACGAGCACGCGGTGTCGACGGTGACGGCGGGGCCTTCGAGGCCGAGGGTGTACGAGATGCGCCCGGAGGCGACGCTCGGGGCGGTGCCGCTGCCCTGGTGGCCCTCGAACTGCCCGCCGCCGAGCACCGTCCCGTAGTCGTTGTACATGACGCCCGCGAACACGCCGGTCTGGCTGCCGCGCAGCGACACCGGGTCGATGCCCGCCCGCTCGACGGCCTCCCAGGACGCTTCGAGGAGCAGCCGCTGCTGGGAGTCGGTGGCCAGCGCCTCGCGGGGGCTCATGCCGAAGAAGGCGGGGTCGAAGTCGGCGGCGTCGTGCAGGAATCCGCCGAAGCGGGAGTACGAGGTGCCGATGCGGTCCGGGTCCGGGTCGTAGAGCGCGTCCAGGTCCCAGCCGCGGTCGGCGGGCAGGCCCGAGATGGCGTCCGTACCCTCGCTGACCAGCCGCCACAGGTCCTCGGGCGAGGCGACGCCACCCGGGTAGCGGCAGCTCATGCCCACGATGACGATGGGGTCGTCGTCGGTGGCCGCACGGGGGCCCTGGACCGCCGCGGCGGCTTCGGAGCCCATGAGCCCGTCGAGGATGTGGGTGGCGAGGGCGTCGACGGTCGGGTGGTCGAAGATGACCGTCGCGGCGGTGCGCAGGCCGGTGGCGGCGCTGAGCCGGTTGCGCAGTTCCACGGCGGTCAGCGAGTCGAAGCCCAGCTCGCGCAGCGGGCGCCGGGCGTCGATGTCGGCGGTGCCGGCGTGGCCGAGGACGGCGGCCACCTGACCGGCCACCAGGTCGAGCACGACCTCGCGCCGGTCGGTCTCCGGCAGCCGGGACAGCCGCTGGACGAGGGTGACGGCGGCCTCCGAACCCGAGACCACCGCGCGGCGGGCCGGGGTACGGACCAGGCCGCGCCACAGCGGCGGCAGCTGGTCCTGGAGGCGCAGGACGGACAGGTCGAGCCGGGTCGGCAGCAGGACGGCGGCGTCCGTGGCGGTGGCCGCGTCGAACAGGGCGACGCCCTGCTCCTCGGTGAGCGCGGGGGTGCCCATCCGGGCCAGCCGGTCGAGGTCCTCGTCCGTGAGGCCGCCGGTCATCCCGGCGGTGGGCGCCCACGGGCCCCAGGCCAGGGAGAGGCCCGGCAGGCCCTGGGCGCGGCGCAGCTGGGCGACCGCGTCGAGGAAGGCGTTGGCGGCGGCGTAGTTGCCCTGGCCCGCGGCGCCCACGGTGCCGGACAGGGAGGAGAAGACGACGAAGGCGGCCAGGTCCAGGCCGCGGGTGGCCTCGTGGAGGTGCCACACGGCGTCGGCCTTGGGCCGCAGCACCGCGCTGATCCGCTCGGGGGTGAGCGATGCGAGCACGCCGTCGTCGAGGATTCCGGCGCTGTGCACGACGGCGGTGACGGGGTGCTCCGCGGGCACACCGGCCAGCAGCCGGTCCACGGCGGCGCGGTCGGCCAGGTCGCAGGCCGTGATGGCAGTCTGCGCGCCGAGCCCGGTCAGTTCGGCGACGAGCTCCGCGGCGCCGTCGGCTTCGGCGCCGCGGCGGCTGGCGAGCAGCAGGTGCCGTACGCCGCGCTCGGCGACCAGGTGCCGGGCCAGTACGCGGCCCAGTCCGCCGGTGGCGCCGGTGAGGATCACGGTGCCCTCGGGGTCCCACTCCGCGGCGGTCCGCGGCGCCTGGGCGCGGGCGAGCCGCGCGGTGAGCACGGCGGTGCCGCGTACGGCGGCCTGCGGCTCGTCCGCGGACAGGTCCAGGGCCCGCGACAGCGGTTCGGCGGCGGGCTCGGTGGTGCCGGGGTCGAGGTCGAGCAGCGCGAAGCGGCCGGGGTGCTCGCTCTGCGCGGCCCGTGCGAGGCCCCAGACGGCGGCGGCCACCGGGTCCGGTGCCTGCTCGGCGTCGGTGGCGACCGCACCACGGGTGACGAGGACGAGCCGGGATGCGGCGTACCGCTCGTCCGCCTGCCAGGTGCGCAGGAGTTCCAGGGCGTGGGCGGTGCGGGCGTGGACGGCGCCGGTGACCTCGTCGCCGTCCGCACCCGCGATGGGCGCGAGGACCACGTCCGGTACATCGGTGCCGGCGTCCAGGCCGGGCAGCTCCGTCACCGTACGGTCCGGCGAGGCGAGGGCCTGCTCCAGGCCGAAGACGTCCTGGCCGAGGACGGCGACCGTGGCGGACGCCGCGGGGGCGGTCTGGTGCGCCTCGGTCCAGCGCAGTTCGAACAGCGCGTCCCGGACGAGGGCGTCGGCGGCGGCGAGCTGCTCGTCGGGCACGGACCGCAGGACCAGCGAGCCGATGGAGGCGACCGGCGCGCCGGTCGTGTCGGCGACGGCGATCGACACGGCGTCGTCGTCGGCCGGGGTCAGCTTCACACGGACCGTGCTCGCCCCGCTCGCGTGCAGGGTCACGTCCTGCCACGCGAAGGGCAGGCCGCCGCGGGCCTGCTCGCCCAGGTCGGCGAAGGCCGCGGCGTGCAGCGCGGCGTCCAGCAGGGCCGGGTGGATCCCGAAGGAGGTGGCGGACGCGGCGTCGGCGCCGTCGGCCCCGGGCAGGGTCACCTCGGCGTAGACGGCGTCGCCGCCGCGCCAGGCGGCGCGCAGGCCCTGGAACAGCGGCCCGTATCCGAAGCCGGAGTCGGCCATGCGGTCGTAGAAGCCGTCGAGGTCCAGCGGACGCGCGTCGGCGGGCGGCCAGACCGTGGCGTCGAAGTCGGTGCGGTGCTCACCGGCGACGAGGGTGCCGGTGGCGTGCTGGGTCCAGGGCAGTTCCTCCGGCCCGTCGGGGCGCGAGTGGACGCTCACGGCGCGGCGGCCCGATTCGTCCGGGCTGCCCACCCACACCTGCACCTGGACGCCGCCCTCCTCGGGCAGGACCAGCGGGGCGGCCAGGGTGAGTTCCTCGACGCGGCCGCAGCCGGCCTCGTCCCCGGCGCGTACGGCCAGTTCCAGGAAGGCGGTGCCCGGCAGCAGCACGGTGCCGCGTACGGCGTGGTCGGCGAGCCAGGGGTGGGTGCGCCGTGACAGCCGGCCGGTCAGCAGCAGGCCGTCGGAGTTGGCGACCGACACGGCCGCGGCCAGCAGCGGGTGGTGGGCCGCGCCCAGGCCCGCGGCGCGCATGTCACCGCCGGTCGCGGGCACGTTCCGGGGCCAGTAGCGGCGGCGCTGGAAAGCGTACGTGGGCAGGTCGGCGCGCCGGGCGCCGGTGCCTTGGAAGTAGGGCTCCCACTGGACGGCGACGCCGCGGGTGTGCAGGCCCGCCAGCGCGGCGGTGAGGGTTTCGGCCTCGGGGCGGCCCTTGCGCAGTACGGCGAGCGTCGCGGGGACGCCGTCGGCGGCGTCGTCGGCCGCGGCCAGGCAGGTCTGGGCCATGGCGGACAGGACGCCGTCGGGGCCCAGTTCCAGGTACGTGGCGGTGCCGTGGCCGTCGAGCCAGGCGAGGGCGTCGGCGAACCGTACGGTGTGCCGGGCGTGGTCCGCCCAGTAGTCCGGGGAGGCCAGCTGCTCGACCGTGGCGAGGGTGCCGGTCAGGCCGGAGACGACGGGGATCACCGGCGTCTGCGGGGTGAGCCGGGAGACGACCGTACGGAACTCCTCCAGCATGGGGTCCATCAGCGGGGAGTGGAACGCGTGCGAGACGCGCAGCCGCTTGGTCTTGCGCCCCAGCGCGGCGAAGTGCCGGGCAACGGTCTCCGCTTCGCTCTCCTCCCCCCCGATCACGACGGCGGCGGGCCCGTTGACCGCCGCGATCGACACCCGGTCCCGCCGGTCCTCCAGGAGGGGCAGGACCTCTTCCTCGGCGGCTTCGAGGGAGATCATCGCGCCGCCTTCGGGCAGCGCCTGCATGAGGCGGCCGCGGGCGACCACCAGGGCCGCGGCGTCGGCCAGCGAGAAGGCGCCGGCCACGTGCGCGGCGGCGATCTCGCCGATGGAGTGCCCGGCGAGATGGTCCGGCTTGATGCCGAAGGACTCGGCGAGCCGGTAGAGCGCGACCTCGACGGCGAACAGCGCGGGCTGCGCGTAGCCGGTCCGGTCGAGCAGGGCCGCCTCGGGCGTGCCCTCGGCGGCGAACAGCAGTTCCTTCAGCGGCCGGTCGAGGCCCTGGTCGAGGTGGGCGATGACCTCGTCGAGGGCGGTGGCGAAGACCGGGAAGCGGGCGGCGAGTTCACGGCCCATGCCCGGCCGCTGGGAGCCCTGCCCGGTGAAGAGGAAGGCGAGCTTGGAGCGGGTCCGCGCGGTGTCCTGCACGAGGCCCGGGTCCGGCGTGCCGTCGGCCAGCGCGGTGAGGGCGGCGCGCGCCCGGTCCAGGTCGGCCGCGGTGAAGGCGGCGCGGTGCTCCATGCCGGAGCGGGCGGTGGCCAGGGAGTAGGCCACGTCCACCGGCGCGGCGCCGGGGGCGGACGTGAGGTGTTCGAGGAGTTGCGCCGCCTGGGCGCGCAGTGCTTCGCGGGTACGGCCGGAGATCAGCCACGGGACGGCGCCCGCCGCCACGGGCTCGGGCGCGGCCGGCTGCTCGGTGTCCTCCTGGGGCGCGGCCGGGGCCTCCTCCAGGATGGTGTGCGCGTTGGTGCCGCTGAGCCCGAACGAGGAGACGCCGGCCCGGCGCGGCCGTTCGCCCCGCGGCCACGGGACCTGCTCGGTGAGCAGGCGTACGGCGCCCTGCGTCCAGTCGACGTGTGAGGACGGCGCGTCCACGTGGAGCGTGCGCGGGAGCAGGCCGTGCCGCATGGCCAGCACCATCTTGATGACACCGGCCAGGCCGGCCGCCGCCTGGGTGTGGCCGAGGTTGGACTTGACGGAGCCCAGCAGCAGGGGACGGTCGGCGTCGCGGCCCTGGCCGTAGGTGGCCAGCAGCGCCTGGGCCTCGACCGGGTCGCCCAGCGTGGTGCCGGTGCCGTGCGCCTCGACGGCGTCGATCTCGTCGGCCGAGAGCCGTGCGCTGACCAGCGCCTGTTCGATGACCCGCTGCTGGGAGGGGCCGTTGGGGGCGGTCAGCCCGTTGGAGGCGCCGTCCTGGTTGACGGCGGAGCCGCGGACCACGGCCAGGATCTCGTGCCCGTTGCGGCGGGCGTCGGAGAGGCGCTCCAGGACCAGGACGCCGACGCCCTCGGCCCAGCCGGTGCCGTTGGCGGAGTCGGCGAAGGAGCGGCAGCGCCCGTCCGGGGAGAGCCCGCCCTGGCGGCTGAACTCCACGAAGGTGGTGGGGCTGGACATCACGGTCACACCGGCGGCCAGCGCGAGGGAGCACTCGCCCTGGCGCAGCGAGTGGGCTGCCAGGTGCAGGGCGACGAGGGAGGACGAGCAGGCGGTGTCGACGGTGACCGCCGGGCCCACGGCCCCGAAGAAGTAGGCGAGCCGGCCCGAGATGACGCTGGTGGTGGTGCCGGTCAGGGCGAAGCCCTGGACGTCGTCGTCCGGGCCCACCCGGTACTCCTGGGGCATCGCCCCGACGAACATGCCCGTGCGGGTGCCCCGGACCCCCGCCGGGTCGATGCCGGACCGCTCGAAGGCCTCCCAGGAGGACTCCAGCAGCAGCCGCTGCTGCGGGTCCATGGCGAGCGCCTCACGCGGGGAGATCCCGAAGAAGGAGGCGTCGAAGTCGGCCGCTTCGTGCAGGAAGCCGCCGGAGAACTCCCCCGCGTCCTCGGCCGCCAGTTCCCAGCCGCGGTCGGTGGGGGCCGTGGTGATGCCGTCCCCGTCGGCGGCGAGCAGGGACCAGAGCTCCTCGGGGCTGCGTACGCCTCCCGGGAAGCGGCAGCTCATGCCCACGATCGCGATCGGCTCGCGGGCCGCCGCCTCCAGCTCGCCCACCCGCTGGCGGGAGCGCCGCAGATCGGCACTGGCCCGCTTCAGGTAGTCGCGGAGTTTCTGTTCCTGGTCCATGTTCGCCACGTTCAACCCAACCCATCTCAAGACCGGCGGACAGCAGAGGATTTCGTTGTGGGCATCCGGCACTGGGGACGGCTGTTCCACAGCGACTGATGAGATATCTGCGTGCCCGGCACGAGGCAGCTCGACTTCCCGCACGCCACCTGGCCAGTCTCGACAAGGGCGGCCATGGAATTCCCTAGAATCGTCCGGGACGCGGGCGCGGCCGCACGACGAGGCGCCGGGGTACCGCGATGCTCCGCGGTACCCCGGCGCCTTGTGTCCCGTCGGCTCGCATTCGGACCATGGGCCGGGCACGGGGCGGGGACCGGCCCGTGAGTCCGCGCTCGGCGAGCTCCGGGATTACGGGTATGTTGCCGGTGCGTTACTTGATGAAGCCCTCCACGACACGGGGCGGCCAGGTTCCCACCGTCAGTACGCCCATCGCATACGCGCGGGACACCAGCGCCGCGCGGTTGGGCACCTTCAGTTTCCGCAGCAGTCCGGTCACGTGATACTCCACGCCCTGCCGGCTGAGATACAGCCGGGAGGCCAGTGGAATCGTGGACAGGCCCGCCGCTATTCCCTCCAGGATTCTCGCGTCGATCTCACTGAGTAATTTCTTGCGGGGCGCCACCACCGCTTCGCCCTCCGCGCTCTGCCCCGGCCGCATCATCACGAGGACCGCTGCCGGGTCGGGGGCGTAGCCGCTCACCGCGGTGGCGGTGAGGCTGCCGGTGAACGCGTCGCCCTCCGACCGCAGCGCCACGACGTGCGCGGAGAACCGGTCGCAGCGGCCGCTCAGCAGCCGTTCGAACTGCCGCATGAGCGGCTGCCGCACGCTGGGGTGCACCAGCTCGCGGAAGTCGCGGCCGCAGGCGTCGGGGGCCGTGGTGGTCGAGGAATCGGAGGGGGCGCCGGCCAGTACGTCGGCACCGGCCCCGTCGGGGGTCGCGAAGTTGCGGAAGAACTCCTGTGTTGCCTGACGGATCGTCAGCGTCGGGTCCAGTACGGCCATGCACACGCCCTGCCGGTCGGACGGCGGCCGCGCCTCCCGCCGGACCGGGGCGACGGCCGTCGCGACCGCGCCGGCCGCACTCCGGCCTGTCGAAATCTGCGGGGAATCCACCAGAGCGGAAAACTTCAAGGGACCGACATCCTTTCCAACCCCCGTCTGTAACCAGAAGTGCACGAGCAATCAAGCGAGGTGGGGAAATCATCCGGAGAATGAAACGCCCCGGGCCGACCGAAGGCCCGGTAGCCGCGGGAGGCAATTCCGACCTCTCCGACGCATTCGACACTAGGGAGAGGTCCAGACAAGCGTCAACGTCCACCCGGCCCGGTACGGCTAAACCTGTGGTCGCCCTCCGGAGGGGTACGGTCCCGCACCACTCTTTCGGTCCCCCCGAACACCCCGTACCGTTTACCGCCGGTAAGCCGTACGCGCCACGGCGGACTCAGCCCGCGGCCAGCGCGGCGCTCGCACTTCGCCCTCCCGGCAACTCGCGTCGCCCCGCCACGCCCAACTTCCGGTAACACGAGGTCAGATGCTTCTCCACCGCCCGGGTACTCACACCGAGTTCATCGGCGATTTCCTGGTTGGTCAGTCCCTTGCCCACCAGGGAGACGACCTTGCGCTCGCTGTGGGTGAGTGACGCGTCCACGCTCGGGGAGGTGGTCCCCAGGGCCGCGTAGGCGCGTTCGGCCACCCAGGGGGCGCCGCAGGCGGTGGCGAGATCGGCGGCCTCGCGCAGGACGGCCTTCGACTCCTTGCCGCTCTCCAGCGCCCGGCCCAACTGGAGCAGTGTACGGGCCCGTTCGAGCGCGTTGGCCGACGCCCGCAACACGTCGGCGGACTCGCGCAGGGCGGCGACGCCCCCTCCCCCGGGCAGCAGGGCTCTCAGCCGCAGGGCGCGGCCGAGCGAGGCGGGGGCCGCCCACTGCCGCGCCCAGGCCAGCTCCTCCTCCGCCAGTGCCAGGGCCGCACGGGGCTCGCCCAGTCGGTGGTGGAGGGCGATGGCGCGGGGCCGCCAGGGGTAGAGGGCGGAATTGCGCCAGCCGGCCGCTTCCAGCTGGCGCCCGCAGCCCAGCAGCGACTCCAGCGCGTGGACGCCCCTGCCGCGACGCGCGTCGAGCGAGGCTTTGAGGAGTTGCAGCATGGCCGTCAGCGCGAGGCCGCCGCTCCAGCGCTGTCCGGCGTCCCGGAGGAGGTGTTCGATCACCTGGACGTCGCCGGTCTCCATGGCCACCGCGGCCCGGACGGCGGTGGTGGACTCGCGCCAGTCCGCGTCCGCCAGCTCGGCCGCCAGGTCGGCTTGTTCGCGGGCCTGGGTCAGACGGCCGCAGGCGAGCTGGACCAGGGCGTTCTCGGCGTGCACGACCGCGTCCGGGCGGCCGGCGTGCTGCGCGCCGGACAGGCGGGTGTTCAGTCCCTCCACGGTGTCGGCGGCGTACAGGGCCACCGCGACCAGCGGCAGCGCGATGCAGGCGCGCGCGGCGGTCACCGGCTCGCGTTCCAGGATCTTCCCGGCCAGGGCGGCGACCTCCGGCGCGGGCAGGGCGCTGGAGAGGGTCGCCGCGTTGGTCAGCACGGCCGCCAGTTCGCGGTCGCCGCCGGTGTCCAAGGGGGGCGGGGTGCCCAGTGCGCGCAGGCGTTCCACCGCGCCGGTCAGTTCCGTCGGGTTCTCGTGCCCGGCGTGCCACAGCCGCGCTTCCAGCCGCAGGGCGATCTCACGGGCGGTGCCTCGGTGCGCGGCCGTGGGGTCGAGGTCCTCGGACGCGCGGCGCAGCAGGTCCACCGCTGAGGCGGGCGCCTCGCCCAGGAAGGTGGGCGGGATGAGCAGGGTGGCGGCGGCCCGGTCGGTGGCCGACGGCAGCAGGCGGACGGCCTGGCCGATGTGGCGTTCGCAGGCGGCGGGGTCGGTGCCGCGTTCGGCGCCGGCCAGCTCGATCAGCAGGCGCGCGCGCTCGAAGGAACCGGTGCTCCCCAGCAGGGCGCGCCGGAGATAGCGGGCGGCGGTGTCGGGTGCGCCGCGGCGCAGCGCGGCCTGCGCGGCTGCCCGCAGGACCGCCACGGCCCACGGGTGGCGGGTGGCGGTGACGGTCATCAGCAGGTCCGCGACGTGTTCGGCGGGCCGGCCCGCCTGGTGGAGGAGTTCGGCCGCGGCCTCCCGGGAGCGCTCGCGTTCGGCGACGGTGAGAGCGGAGTCGACGGCGTCGCGGACCACGGGGTGGATGAAGCGCGGGGCGCCGCGCGAGGCGAGCAGGCCGAGGTGGTGCAGGGTGCGCAGGGCCTGCTGGAAGCCGATGGTGTCCAGGCGCGCGTGGCGCCGGAAGAGGTCGGCGTCGCCGTGGTCGCCGAAGGCGGCGATGGCCGCGGCCAGGTCGCGTACGGGACCGGGCTGGGTGCACAGGCAGCCCGCCAGGCGGTCGCGGAACTGGGCGGGTCCCTGCACACGGACCTGCTCCGCGTGTGCGGCGGTGGGGCGGTGGCCGGTCGGGGCCAGCTCGCGCAGGACGGCTTCGAGGAAGAGAGGGTTGCCCTCGCAGGTCTCCTGACAGGCGTGGGCGTAGACGTCGTCGGCGGATTGGCCCAGGTGGTGCTGGATCATGGCCCGGGTGCCGTCGAGCGAGAGCGGGGCGGGGCGCAGGATCTCGGCGGCGTCCGCGAGGTCGCGGATGAGCGGGTGCTGGGCGCGGGGGTCGCCGTCGCGCAGGGTGCACACGAGGGCGACGCGCAGTCCGTACGGACGTCGGACCAGGTAGGCGAGCCAGCGCAGGGAGGGCACGTCGGCCCACTGGAGGTCGTCGACGAGGAGGAGTACGGGGGCGGTGGCGCAGGCTTCGTCCAGTACGGAGCGCAGGTCGTGCAGAACGGCTTCGGTGGCGGGCGTGTCCTGGTCGCCGGGGGCCGGGAGGCGGCCGGTGGGGCACGGCCGTGCGGCGCCGCCCGCGCCCTGGCCGGCGGGGTCGGCGCACAGGGTGGGCCCCAGGAGCTGGTGGACGATGCCGTAGGCGAAGTCCTGCTCCATGGGCGCGGCGTTGGCCCGCAGGACCCGTACGGTGTCGGGGGCCTGGGCGCCGGCCTCCTGGAGGAGCGTGGACCGGCCGATGCCCACGGGGCCGGTGAGCATCAGCGCGCACGAACGGCCCGCCTCCGCCCGGTGCACTGCGGTATTGATGCGGGCCAGTTCGGACTCCCGCTCATACAGCATCCGTTACGTCCCTTTCCGTCGACCGGCTCCGCGCGCGGAGTTCCTTGCGTGAGGTGATACGCAATTTCTTGTAGGTACTGCTCAACCGGTGCTCGACGGTTCTCCGGCTCACCACGAGCTGCTCCGCTATCTCGCGGTTGCCCAGGCCGCGGCGGGCCAGTTCGGCGGTCTGCCGCTCGGCCGCCGACAGGGCGTCCCATCCCTCGGGAAGGGCGTCGTCGTCGGGGGCGGGGGGCTCGTCCAGCTGGGCGGTCAGCCACCGGACGCGTTCGGCCAGCCGGCTGGAGGTGCGGGTGACGGTGAGGCGGGACAGTTCGGACAGCAGGCGGGACGCGGTGGCACGCTGTCCCTTGGTGACCTCCTCGGTGACCAGGTCCGCCAGGACCCAGGCGTAGGCGAGCCGGGTGGGCACCTCGCCCAGGTCGCGGTAGGTGGTCCCGCGGACGCCGTCGGCCGGGTCCCGGTGATCGACGCTTTCGGCGCCCAGCTGGGCCAGGCCCAGTGCGCTGGGGGCGCCCCACTGGCGCGCGAGGGTGAGTTCCTCGCGGATCAGGCGCTGGGCCTGTTCCTGGTCGCCGAGGGTGAGGCAGGCCCGGGCGGCCATCGACCGCCAGGGCAGCACGATGGGATTGGCCCACCGCCGCCGCAGCAGCCAGCGGCCGGTCTCCTTGAACAGTTCGGCGCCCTCGGCCCAGTGCCCCTCCTCGATGGCCACGCGGGCGCGGGCGTACAGCAGGTAGGGCCAGTGGAGGCCGTGTTCGGCGCCGGGCGGCAGGGGGGTCCGGGCCAGGGCGCGGGCCTCGTCGCACCGGCGGTCCTCCTGGGCGATGGTGCTGCGTACGGCGATGAGGTGCGGGGCGGCCAGGGGGTGCCAGGAGGCGAGGGGCAGGGCCCGTTCGGCGGCGTCCGCGGCGCGGTCGGCGGCGTCCAGGCGGCCGCCGCGCAGATGCAGTTCGGCGGACAGGGCCAGGGCGCGGGCCAGCGTGGGGTGGCTGTGGCGGCGGCGCAGTTCCGTGATGATGGCGGCGAGCCGGTCCTCGGCCTCGTCGGCGGCGTCGGTGGACCACAGCGCCCAGACGGCGGCCAGGCGGGGCAGGGCGGGGGCGGCGTTGCCCGCGTCCAGGGCGCGGCGGGCCAGTTCCGCGGTCCGCCCGCGGTGCCGGCCGCGGGCGGCGAGCTGCCAGGCCCGGATGCCGGCCTGGGCGGGCGCCAGCGGATGTTCGGGCAGGGCGGGAAGGTCGGGCGCGGGCAGGTCGCGGAGTTCGGGAGCGCTCTCAGCCGCATGCCAGTACAGCGCGATCAGGTCGTCGCGCTCGCTGCCGTGTGCGGTGGCGAGGGCGTGGGCGGCGGCGCGGCGGCCCCAGGCGTCGTCGCCGCGGGCCAGGCCCGTGTCCAGGGCCCGTAAGCGCAGCTGGGCCCAGGGTTCGCCCTCGTGCGGAGCCTGGACGAGGGTGGTCAGCCTGCGGTCGCCGGCTTCGGGAGCGGCCACGGCTTCGGCGTCGGCCAGGTCGAGGCTGATGTGGGCGCGCTGCAAGGGGTCCTGGGGCTCGTCCAGGGCGCGGCGCAGGTAGGTGGCGGCGCTGGCGAAGTCGCCGCGGCGCAGCGCGGCGCCGGAGCCGCCGCGCAGGGTGTGCACCGCCCAGGGCTCGCCGATGGGCGGTGCTTCCAGGAGGAGGCGCGCGATGTCCTCGTCGTCGGCCACGATCTGGTACGCGAGGTGGGCGGCGCGGGCGTGCAGGGCCGCGCGTTCGGCGGCGGGCATGTCCTCCAGGATGCGGGCCCGCACGATGGGCATGCGGAGGCGTTCGTAGGTGCCCTCGGGAACGGTGAAACCGGCCATCTCCAGCGCCGCCCGCAGCCGCGACTCGCGTACGGTGCGCAGCCCGGCCAGGGAACAGATCAGGGGGAAGTCCAGCAGGTCGCCGCCGACGGCCAACGCGCGTAGCACGGCGGTGGCCTCGTCGGTCAGTCCGCGCAGGGCGCGGCCCGCGCGGTCGCCGACGATGCCGAGGATCAGGGTGTGCAGCTGCGGGACGCGGTCCTCGGTCGGGCGGTGCCCGGCGTCGGCGAAGCAGCGCAGGGCCGCCTGCAGAACGGCGGGGCTGCCGTGGGCCGCCTCGGTGGCCGCGACGGCGAACGCCTCGTCGCAGGGGGTGCCGCAGATCCTCTCGGTGAGGGCGGCGACCGCGCGGGGGCTCAGCGGGTGGACGGTGAGGCGGCGGGTCAGCCGCGCGGAGGGGGCGGCGTCGTCCAGCCAGTCGGGACCGCTGGGGTACAGGCCGGTGCGTGCGACGAGCAGGACCAGGGGGACGCCGTTGGACAGGCGGCGCACCAGGGCCTGCAGCCACTGCACGGAGGCCGGGTCCAGCCACTGCGCGTCCTCCACCGTCACCAGCGTGGGGGTGCGGCGGGCGGTGTGCAGGAGTTCGGGCAGGCCCGGCAGGCAGGCCGGTTCCTGGTGCCCGCGCAGGTCCCGCAGCGAACGTTCGGCCACCTCGCCCAGCAGGCCGAGCAGCTGGGTCACGGCTCCGTAGCGCAGATCTCGTTCGGCCAGGGAGCCGCTGACGCGCAGGACGCGCACCGAGCGCTCCTCCGCGAGGCGGCCGGCCCAGCGCAGCAGGGCGTTGTGGCCGAAACCGGGGTGGCCGGTCACGGAGACGACGGCGGGGCGGCCCTCGCCGAGCGCGGCCACCACCCGGCCCAGCTCGGCCTGTTCCTCCTCGCGTTCGAGCAGGGGCGGATCGGCGCGCCGCCGTCCCGCCCGTATGAACCCCGCGTATAGTTGCTCGTCCTTCAGCCCGGTCACCGCCATCACCCCGGCCGTCTCAGTGCTGTCCGCGCGGCCGCGACGCCTGCCGTGGCACCCGCGCCCCGCGGACGCCCGGGGTGCGCAGGACCGCGGCGAGCCGGGCACGCTCGGTGATACCCAACTTGCGGTACACGTTCGTCAGATGCATCTCGACCGTACGCACGCTGACGTGCAGCGACTGGGCGATCGAGCGGTTCCTGGCGCCCCCGGCGGCGAGGCCGGCGACCTTGCGCTCCATGCTGGTGAGCAGGTCCAGGGGCGAGCCGGTCATCTTCCGCATGCGGCCGCCCGCCGCGAGCAGGGCGCCGCGGGCGTTCTGCCCCAGCATGAGGGCGCCGCAGCGCTGGGCGAGGTCGGCCGCGGCGCGCAGGTGTTCGCGCGCGGCGCGCCGGTCGTCGGCCGCCAGCAGGGTCTGTCCCAGGACGAGTTCGGCGCGGGCGTGCTCCACGCGGGCCGGTGAGGCGGCCAGCTCCCGTACGGCCTCGCCCAGCAGGGCCACGCCCTTCGCACCGGGGGTGGCCACGCCGCGGGCCAGGGCGGCCAGGCCGAGGGCGCGCGGGGTGCCCCAGCGCCGTGCGAGCCGCGTGCCGTGCGCCGCGAGGTCCCCGGCCTCCTCGGCACGGCCGAGTTCCGCGAGCACACAGGCCGCCTCCGCCCACCAGGGCAGATACAGCGCGTTGCGTACTTCGTCCGCCTCCAGCGACCTGCCGCATTCGAGGAACAGTGCCAGCGCGCCCTCGGGGTCCCCCAGGGCATGACGGGCACGGCCGTGGGCCATCAGGTACCGGTGGCAGGTCCACACGTACTGGTCGCGCCATACGGGGTCGATGCCGGCCAGCAGCTTCTCGGCGCGCGCGGCCTCGCCCCGGTCCACCAGCACGCCGGCCAGGGCCAGGCGGGGCAGGGCCACCGTCTCGCCCCACCGTTCCGCTTCGCTGATCTGCACCGCCCTCCGGGCGTCCGCGAGCGCGTCCGGGAGGGAGCCCAGGCCGTGCAGGACCAGGGCGCGGATGGACAGGGCCAGGGAGTAGGTCCACACGGCGGAGTTCTCCCGGCCGTGGCGCAGGAGACGGTCCAGCGCGCGCAGCGCGTCGTCGGTACGGTCGGCGAGGGCCAGTACGAACCCGGAGTTGATCAGCGACCAGTTCTTCAGGGGCAGCTGGGGCGAGCGGGCCGCGCGCAGGGCGCACTGCACCGCCGGTCCGGGATCGGCCTCGTCGTCGAACACCCTCAGTATGGCCATCGCCCCCAGCTTCTGGTGCTGGGCCGGGGTGTCGCCCTCGGGCACGGTCATCGCCGCGGCGCGCTTCCGCGCCCCGGCGAACGTACTGCGGCTGTGGCTGCCGACGATCAGCAGTACCGACTCGACGAGCGTACGCAGTTCCCGGTCGGCGGGCAGGGGGTCGGGGCCGAGTTCGGCGTCGAGGGTGTCCAGGACCTCTTCGAGCATGCCCAGGGCGGCGGAGCCCTCGCGGGCGGCCAGGCAGGTCGTACCGAACTGCGCGGCGATCCGCGCCCTGGTCCGGATGTCCACGCCGGGCGCCAGCGCTCCGCGGAGCAGGCGCATGGCCTCGGGCGGGTCGGTCTCGGCGAGCGCCGCGGCCAGCCGGGCGCGGACCTCCACGCTGCCCGGGTCCACTTCCAGGACCCGGTACAGGTAGCGGGCCGCGGCCTCCGGGGCGCCGCGCGCCCCGGCCCGTACGGCGGCCTCCCGCAGGACACCGGGCATCCAGGGCTCGGACACCGAGGGCAGCACCAGGAGGTGGCGGGCGACCTCTTCGGCGGGCCGTCCCGTGTCGCTCAGGAGCAGGGCCGCCCGTGTGCGCAGGCACACCAGGGCGTGCGCGTCCAGTGGCGCCAGCACCGCCGCGCGCACCGCGCCGTCCGTGAAGTGCCTGCCGCCGGGCGCCAGCAGCCCGGCCCCGCGCAGCACCGTCAGGGCGTCCTCGACGACATCGGCGGGTACGGCGGCCAGGGGCCCCACGAGGTCGGCGCCCTGCTCGCCGAGGACCGCCACCGCCCGCGCGACCTCGCCGACCCAGGCCGGCCGGCGGTCCAGGAACGTGTGCGCCCAGCGTGCCAGGACACGTCCGCCGACCTCGGGGATCCGGTCGGCGCCGACCACTCCCGAGCCGACGCCCTCGGCCCGCAGCTCCCGCAGGAGGTGGTCCAGGAGGCACGGGTTGCCCCGGGACACGGCCCAGGCGCGGGAGACGAAGACGGGGGCGACAGGGGCGGGGAAGGACTGCCGTACGGCCTCGGCGACGTCCGTCTCGGTCAGCGGTCGCAGGCGCAGTGTCGTGGTGCGGCGGTGGGCGGTGAGGTCCGCCAGGGCGCGGTGGGCCGGGACGCCGCGCGCGGGAGCCGTGCCCTCGGCCTGCTGGGTGAGGACGACGAGAAGGGGGGTGCCGTCCGCCCTGCGCAGCAGGAAGTCCAGCCAGCGGAGGGAGAGTTCGTCGCAGTGGTGGACGTCGTCCAGGGCCAGGACGAGGGGGCGGCGGCTCAGTTCGTTCGCCGCGAGGCGGTACAGGTCGTGGAATGCGCGCTGGACGACGGGGGCGTGCGGCGGCTCGTCGGCCAGTGCGCCGGGGGTCAGGGCGAGGAGGGCGCGGCAGGCGGTGTCGTCGCGAGAGGCGTCACGCGCGGCCGGTCCGAGCAGCGTGCGCAAGGCGTATAAGGATTCGCCCGCGGTGCTCTCCTCGCAGGTGCCGCGGAGAACTGTGGCGTGCCGGCAGGCGTCCCCGTCCAGGAAGGCACGGAGCAGGGCGGACTTGCCGACACCGGTCGGACCGGACACGACGACCGAGCCCGCGGTTCCCCAACGGGCATCACGGGCGAGGCGGCCGAGCAGCCCGATCTCCTCGGCCCGGCCGACCAGACCGCTGTCCGCGCACGGTGTGACGCTCCGGCGTTGCACCATAGAGCTCCTCGCACCCCAGAGACACAACATATGTGACGGGGCGTCACCACGTCATGTTGTAAATCACCCTAAAGAGTGATGTCCGACGTGCGCTACAGTACATGATCGGCAGTCTGCGTGGCCAGGGTCGCCTTAGTTGGTGAACTCCTCTCCGCTGGTGAGGTGTTCACGCAGCAGCGCCAGGACGGCGGGAGCCTGCGAGCTGAGGAAGAAGTGGCCTCCCGGATACACCTTGAGGTCGAACGCGCCCGTGGTGTGCGCGCGCCAGTCCCCGGCCTCCTCCAGTGTGGTCTTGGGGTCGTCGTCCCCCGTCAGCGCGGTGATCGGCGCCTTGATCGCCGCCCCGGGGTCGCAGCGGTAGGTCTCCACCGCGGTGTAGTCGCTGCGGATCGCCGGCAGGATCATACGCAGCAGTTCCTCGTCGCCGAGCAGCGCGGCGTCCGTACCGGACAGCAGCTTCAGCTCGGCCACGATTCCCTCGTCGTCGCGCCGGTGGACGCTCTCCGCGCGGTAGCGCGAGGGCGCCCGCCGCCCCGAGGCGAAGAGGTGCGTCAGCTCGCCGCCGTCGGCCTCCAGCCGCCGCGCCACCTCGAACGCGACCATCGCGCCCATGCTGTGTCCGAAGAACGCCGTCGGCCGCGATCCGAGCCGCTCCCGCAGGGCCGCGTACACCAGGTCGGCCATGGTCCCGATGTCGTCGGGGCTGGTCTCGGTGCGCCGGTCCTGGCGGCCCGGGTACTGCACCGACAGCACCTCCGCCACGGGCGCCAGCTGTGCCGACACGGGGAAGAAGAACGAGGCCGAACCGCCCGCGTGCGGGAAGCAGACCAGTTGGCGCGGACGGTCCGGCGCCGGGTGGTAGCTCCGGGCCCAGAGGCCGTCCGCCGTGGTCGTCGTCATGGTGCTGGTTCCTCCTCCTCGCGATGGCACCGGGCCGGCGCCGGTGTGCGGCGGCCGGACACCGGCCCGGTGGTCCTGGGTTCCATTCCACAGGGGGGAACGCGGGAAATCACCTAGTGTTCGCGCTCCGCGCGACGGCGGTCCCGCCGCGCCGGAGCCGTACGGGACACCCACCGCCCCGGGGTGTCCCGTGCGTCCGGCTACCAGCTGGCGGCCAGCAGCAGGTCGCCGTACTCCCGCTCGCGGGACGCCTGGCGCAGGTCGGAGTCGACCATCATGCGCATCAGCTCGGGGAAGTCGACGGTGGGCTCCCAGCCCAGCTGGGTACGGGCGCGCTCGGCGTCCGCGCACAGGATCTCCACCTCGGCCGGGCGCACCAGCGAGGGGTCGATGCTGACGTAGTCCTCCCAGTTCAGGCCCACGTGCTCGAAGGCGATGCGGACGGCGTCGCGGACCGAGTGCATCTCCCCGGTGCCGATCACGTAGTCGCCCGGCTCGTCCTGCTGGAGCATCAGGTGCATGGCGCGGACGTAGTCCCCCGCGAAGCCCCAGTCGCGTACGGCGTCGAGGTTGCCCAGGGACAGCTTGTCCTGGTAGCCCAGCTTGATGCGGGCCACCGCCAGGGAGATCTTCCGGGTCACGAACTCCGCGCCACGGCGCGGCGACTCGTGGTTGAACAGCATGCCGGAGACCGCGTACATGCCGAAGGACTCGCGGTAGTTGCGGGTGATGAAGTGCCCGTAGGTCTTGGCCACGCCGTAGGGGCTGCGCGGCCGGAAGATGGTGGTCTCGCACTGCGGGGTCTCGGCGACCTTGCCGAACATCTCCGAAGAGGACGCCTGGTAGAAGCGCATCTGGCTGCCGCCGGCGCTGCGCGAGCCGTTCAGACCGCTGACCATGCGGATCGCTTCGAGCATGCGCAGCACGCCCATGCCGTTGATCTCGGTGACGAGTTCGGCCTGCTGCCAGGACATCGGCACGAAGGAGATCGCGCCGAGGTTGTAGATCTCGTCGGGCTGCACCTTGTCGACCGCGGAGACCAGGCTGGCCTGGTCCATCAGGTCGCCGTCGACGAAGTTCAGCTCGGAGACGAGCCGGCTGACCCGCGACTTGCGGGGATTCGCCTGCCCCCGCATCAGGCCCCACACCTGGTATCCCTGCGCAAGCAGGTGCTCGGCCAGATAGGAGCCGTCCTGCCCGGTGATTCCGGTGATCAGCGCACGCTTGGACATCTCATTCCTCTCCTCCGCATGAAACACACCGCCCAAACGCAGAGCCGAGTCGGCTGCTTGACCTCTTGGCTACTGGGTCCCGAAAGGGCACCGGATGACATCGGATATGCCGTGGTCCCGGACGCTGGGTAATCGGCACGCTGGCAAGCGGCCGGTCACGGTGTCAAGGAATTCCGGGCACTCTAGGGAATTCCCGAGTGCCGCCACCGCGCGTTCGTGGCCCGTTGCCACCGGTGCCACCGGCCCCGACGCGGTCCGTGGCGCCCGGCCGACCGGCACACTAGGGATTTTCCGGTGGGCGGTGCGCTGCACTGTCGGGTGTACCCCCACCAGGCCCGGCCGGCCCTCTCGTCCCTGGCGCCGACCGGGCCTGCCCGTCTCCTGGAGCGTCGCCCGGTGCTGCTCAGCCTCCTGCCCATCCGCCCGCGGCCCCACCGGCGTTCCGTCGCGCCGCCGGCGCTGCTGCGACCGGCGCGGTTCCTGGCCGCCCCCCGGGCCCTGCCCGCGCCGGGCGCCGCGGTCGTCGGCGACCGCGTGGTCACGTCCAGCGCCGTCACTCCGCCCGGCTGTTCACGCCGACCGTTCCGGCCGTTGTGCCGGGGCGGGTTCTCCACCCGTACGCGGAAATACCCGGACCGCGCGGGCGGTCCGCTGCGCGAATAGATCGACGGAAACCACAGCATTCGGGCTTTTGTGCGCGACACCCATGAGGGCGCGGAATTAGACCGCGCCCATTCCGAATTGCATGAACGCCGCCGGCTCCGAATGTCTTCATGGTGGCTTCGTACCGCGACGGCGGCTCCGTTGGGCACGGCACCCACGACCGGCGCCTGACAGCCGGAGGGGGCGCCGCCGCCCCGTGCCGGAAAAATCTTCGGGGGAAGTGCCCCCAACGGCCCCCTCTGCGCGCCCTTCTCCTTCGACCGTCTCTCACCCTGAGCGTACGAAGGAGAAGGACCATGAAACGGAGGCTGGTGCCGGGCGCGGTGCGGGTGGCACTGCTGGGCCCGGTGATGGCCCTGGCGAACCTGTTGCTGCCCCCGGGCACACCCAGGGACCTGCTGGTGTTGTGCGCCGACGCCCTCGTCGGCGCACTCGCGTTCCGTCCGCGCCCCTCGCACTACCATGCGTACTGCGCGCCCGCCCGTGCGCCCCGCCCGTGGCGGATCGCCGAACGAGCCCGCGTGCGACGCTCGTGTTCCGGCCGCGGCTCGGAACAGACGGACGGGGTGAAGCAGTGACCGTACTCTCCGGCATCAGCGCACCGGTGGCCGACGCGGACGACGCCGCCCTGGTCAGGCGTTTCCAGTCCACCACCGACCGGCGGACCCGCAGCGCCCTCTTCGAGAGGCTCTACGCGACCCACCGTCAACGCCTGTACGGCTTCTGCCTCAAACGCCTGCTTCCCGACCGGGACGCCGCGCGCGAAGCCTTACAGGAAACCTTCCTCACGGCCTGGGCGGAGCTGGAGAACCTGGAACACCCGGAGGCCCTGGAGGCCTGGCTCCACCGGATCGCCTGGCGGCGCTGCGCCCAGCAGCGGCGGAAGCGGGACCGGGCCACCGGGGCCCCGTTGGACGGCTGGGAGGAGACCACAGGCCGGAAGACGGCCCGCCGGCAGCGGCAGATCGCCGCGGACGACGCCGACTTCGCGGCCCGGCGCCACCGCGCCCTGACGCTCATCAGGAACATCGCGGTGGCACAGGGTCCCGGCAGGCAGCGCTTCCACGACCTGTACGTCGGCGAGGAACTGACCGGCGACGCGCTGGCACACCGGCTCGGGCGCGCCACCGGAGCCACCAAGGAGGACAACGAGGCGCTGCGGAAGGCGTTCAGGTCCAATGTGCTGGCCAAGGATCCGCGCAACCGGGAGGCGTGCGGCCGGCTGGCGGAGATCCTGACGTCAGCGGTGGCGTACTGGACCGCACAGGCCGCGGCCGCCGAGAAAGCGGGGCGCCCCGCGGCAGCCGACCGGGCGCGGCGCACCAAGGACGCTCTGGAGCGCTTCCTCGCCGACCCGGACCGCGACAGCACCACAGCCCTGCCGGACGCCGTGTGCCGCACCGTCACCCGGCACACGGGCCAGTGCCTCACCTGTGGGGGCAACGCCAAGCGCAGCGTCGCCCGCTGGTTCCCGGCGGTCGCGCCCTTCGCGTTCACCGATGTGGTCATGGACGCGGTGCGGGACAGGTTCGACCTGGTGTCCGCGAGCCGCCCCGCCGACGGCGGGGCCGTGACGGAGGTCAAGGGCGGGCGGAGCAGCCGGTCCGGCAGCGGGCCCGGTGGCCGGTCCGGAGGTTCGTCCGGCCGCCCGGGCCGACCGGGCAACGCGCCGGGCCTCGGGCGCCGCATCACGGTGAACAGCCTGGTGGCGCTCGCGCTGAGCCTCGGTGTCGTGTACGGAAGCGGCGGCGCCGAGATCCCGATGGCGCAGGTGCCCTGGAGTTCTCCGGCTTCGTCGGGGGCCTCGTCGGGAGAGCACCGCGGCGCTCCCCCGGCGTCCGGTGGCGCCCCGTCAGGCCGTGCGCCCGCCGACCGTACGGGTCCGGAGCGCGCCGCCCCCGCGCCGTCGAACGGCTCAGCCGCCACGAGCCCGGCCACCCGGCCCGCCCCGAGGACGGAGACGGCAGAGACGGCGCACCGGTCCAGCGGCCCCGCGGACAGCTCCCCGCCCCCGACACCGACACCGACACCGACACCGACACCGACACCGACACAAGCCTCCACCGAGGAACAGGCTGTGGACGAGAAGCCCGCGGGCACCCAGCCGTCCGAACAACTCCCGGCAAACCCGGGTTCAAACCCTGCCCCTGCCCCTAACCCGAACCCAGGTACCGGGAGCACGGATACGCAGGCGTCCACGTCCCGGTCGACGTCCCAGTCGTCTTCGTCCAGCCCGTCCGCCACCGGCCCCTTCGTCCAGCGCCCCTCCGCCTACGAGGGCTCTCTCGTCCGGTCGACCACCACCGACGAGCCCGGGTAGCAACTCCGCCGGAAGCCACCTTCCGGGGCCGGGCGGCGTCGCCGTCGAAGGTGGCGGTCCGGCCCGCTTCGGCGGTGTGGTCGGGCAGATAGTCGGCGGTGACCGTGCGGATGGCATACGGCACACATAGGGGTTGTGTGACGGTTGTTGCGCGGCATGGCGTTCATGGGCGAGGAGTAGCAGGCTGATGCGGAATGACAACCGCGAAGGAGCTGACATGCCAAGCACGTTCGGCGACAACGGTGACGAAGCCACTCGCCGTCGGAAGGCGGATGACGAGTGGTGGGCTCGCCGCCGGAGGGAGGAGGAAGAGGAGGAGAAGAGGCGGGCTCAGCAGTCGGCGGATGATGACGCTCAGCGCCAGCGCCAGCAGCAGGATTCGGCGTACGCTGATCAGCAGCGGTATGAGGCTGAGCAGCAGTATGCAGCGCAGGTCGCAGCAGACGCTGCCCAACAGCAGCAAGCAGCACAGGCAGCAGCAGACGCACAAGCCGCAGCAGACGCACAGGCAGCGGCAGACGCTGCTCAGCAGCAGTGGTAGCAGGGCGGACTCGAACCGCCTTTTACCGCCCCCGCCGACGACGAGCGTGGCCACGTTGGCCTCTTTCGCGTGGACGGTCGCCGGTGTGTCGAAGTGGTCGAAAGCCTTCAGCCCGTCCTGGGTAAAAGACGATGCGGCCGGTCTCCCTGGGCCTTTCGACGCGGGGTGCGTGCAGGGCGGTGCTGGCGGTGTGGGAGTCGGACTCGGGATTGCTCACATGGACAGTGGTGGTGAGGTGGTGAGGAAGTGCTTCTGCCCGCTGGGGGAGATCGCCACCAGGGTATAGGTACTGCCACGACTCGGAGCGTCGCGGCGCTCGGCTTCCACCGGGATTGCCCCGCCGGATCCTTCTCGTCTCTTCCGCGCCAAGTCGGCCAGGCCGCTCGCATCCGACCAGCCCACGGAACCTGACCCATGGTGGCACATTGGCAGCAGAGCGGTGCACGGGCGCTATCCACGGTCGGTGGTCGCAGTCGGCCGGCCCGGAGAGGACGAACCCGGCCCCGATGGCGGAACCGGGCCGTGTACCCCGACCGTTGACAGCCGACACGTACGTCAGCAGGAGCCGATGTCCTGCCAGACGCCCCATTCGCCGGTGCTGCCGGGCTCCTCGCCCGTCGTCCACCACTTGGCCTTCCAGGTGTGGCCCTTGTGCGACACCTGCTGACCGGCGGTGTAGACGGTGCCGGCGGCCCAGGGCGCGGCCGTGCACCGGCCGCCGCTGCCGCCGGTGATGGTCAGGGTGTACGTCGCCGTGTGGCTGCCAGCGGGTCCGGTGCCGGTGACGGTGACGCGGTGGGTGCCGGACTCCGCCGCGGCGGTCGTCGCGAGGGTCAGGGTGGCGGAGCCGCCCGCCGTGACGGAGTCCGGGCTGAGCGCGGCGGTGACGCCCGCGGGGACACCGCTGACGGTCAGATTCACCTTCTGCGCCTCGCCCGCGGTCACCGCGGTCCGCACCGTGGTGGTGGCCGTACCGCCGGCGGTCACCGACCCCGCGGCGGGTTCCGCCGTCACCGAGAAGTCGTTCTGCGGGGTGCTGGAGCCGCTGGTGAAGGGCGCGAAGATACGGGTGAAGTCCCACGTCTGCTGCTCGATGCCGGAGCAGTTGTCCGAGGCCGGGCCGCCGGGGCAGCCGCCGTTGTCGCGCTGGAGCGCCCAGAACGACAGGGTGTTGATCTTCTTGGCGGTGGCCCAGGCGTAGACCTGACGCGCGTTGGCCAGGGTGAAGGTCTCGGCCGGGCCGAAGTCGTCGACACCGGGCATCTCGGTGACGCCGATCATGCCCCAGAGCTGGGCGTCGCTCTTGTCCGGGTAGAGGCGCGCTAGGTGGTCGTGCAGGCCCTGGGCGGCGGTCTCGGTGTCCTTCGCCATGTCGTGGGCGGCGTTGTCGTAGTAGTCGAACGTCATCAGGTTGACCACGTCGACGCGGGTGCCGTTGCTCACCGCGTTCCGCAGCAGCGCGACTCCGTTGGCCGCCGGGCCGCGCGTGGTCGTCGGCAGGGTGTAGGAGATCTCCAGCTTTCGGCCGTTGGCCGCCGCCCAGTCCTGGACGAGCTTGACGGCCTTGTTGCGCCGGTCGATGCCCGCGGTGTTGTCCAGCGCGTCGACCTCGATGTCCATGTCGAGGCGGCTGATGTCGTAGGTGGTGATGACCTTCTCGTACGCGGCGGCGATCTGCTGGACGTCGGTGCAGCTGTCGGCGATCTCGGTACCGGTGGTGTCCGCGGTGTACCCGCCGAACGACGGGATGACGTCGCCGCCCCTGGCCTGGATGGACTTGATGTCGGCGCCGAAGGTGGCCGGGGAGATCGGCATGCTGGTGCTGCCGTTCCACAGCGGTGTGCAGGAACCCTTCCGGGCCGTCTGGATGAAGGCCATCGTCAGGTGCTTGGCACCCGACTCGGCGGCCATCGCGGCGGGGCTCTGGCCGGTCCATGCCTCGAAGTAGGGGGCGAAGACGTGGGCCGGGAGGGGCGTCGCGGCCGACGCTCCGCCGGCACCGGTCACGGCGAGGCCGAGCGCCGCGACCGCGGTGACGGCGGCGGTGAACGCCGCGCGCAGGGAGGGGATGCGTCTCATGGGTGTTGTGTCCAACCGACGAGGGGGATGACCACGGGTCCCGTACCGACGACGGGACCGGCCCGTACGGATGACGGAGCCGGAAAGAAATTCCCGCACGGACAGGAGCATGTCAATGGTCTGGACCAAGATGGGACTAGACCAATCTCCCCGGGCCGGCGGCCGCCTCCGCGCGGAGAGCGGTGGCGCAGGCGCCGGCCCTGACCATCCATGGCGACGCCGTCGCCTCAGCTCCCATCGGCCGGTGCGGGCGCCTCCTGGCCCAACTGGTGCCGGACACCGCCTATCAGGCGTACGCCGGAGCAGAACACGGCATCTTCATCTCGCACGCCGAAGGCCTCATCCCCGATCTGCTGGACTTCACCGCGGCCCCTTCCTCCCGAAGGCGTCGCTTTCCGATCGCACGGGGAGAATCGCACACCCCCGCCCGCACCCCGGCCCGGCCCGTAACCGATCGGATCCGGGCCGGGCCGCGGTGCGGTGCGGTGCGCCTGCCGGTCAGTCCGTCAGCCCGGCGAACATGCCGGGCTCATAGGAGCCGCCCTTCTGGTGCACGATCACGGCGAGCCGGTTGGCCGCGTTGACCAGGGCGACCAGGGAGACCAGCGCGGCGATCCGGTCGTCGTCGTAGTGCTTGCGCACCTGGTCCCAGGTCTCGTCGGAAACGCCCTGGTGGGCGTCGGCGAGCCGGGTGCCCTCCTCGGCGAGCGCCAGCGCGGCCCGCTCGGCCTCGGTGAACACGGTGGCCTCGCGCCAGACGGCGACCAGGCTGAGCCGTACCGCGGTCTCACCGGCGGCCGCGGCCTCCTTGGTGTGCGCGTCCACGCACCAGCCGCAGCCGTTGATCTGGCTGACGCGCAGCGCCACCAGTTCCTGCGTGGACTTCGCCAGCGGCGACCGGTGGACCACCAGGCCGGTGTTGGCGAACCGCTTGGCGAACTTGGCGGCGAGCTCGTTCTCGAACAGGTTGAACCGGGCGTCCATGATGTCGTCCTCACTCGTGGCTTCGAACCGAACACCCACCAGATGCCGGCGCGCCGCTCCTTGTGACAGCACGGCCGTGTGACGCGCGCCACCGCACTCCGGTGTCACAGAACCGCGGGGACCGGCGTCTTGTGCGCGTAACGCAATCGAGAACGGACAGACAGGAGCAAGCGGTGGCCAGCGAGCCCGGCAAAGGCGCGGACCAACACGGCGAGGGCGAAGCGAACCCGGCCGGGCGGCCCTCAGGCGGCGGGGAGGTGGACCCCGCCACCGAGGCCTTCATCGCCCACCGGAACCTGCTGTTCACCGTCGCCTACGAGATGCTCGGTTCGGCCGCCGACGCCGAGGACGTCCTGCAGGAGACCTGGCTGCGGTGGACCGGAGTGGATCTCGACTCGGTACGGGAACAGCGTGCGTACCTGGTCCGGATCACCACCCGCCAGGCGTTGGGCCGGCTGCGTACGCTCGGCCGCCGCAAGGAGTCCTACGTCGGCTCCTGGCTGCCCGAGCCGCTGCTCACCACGCCGGACGTGGCCGAGGACGTCGAACTGGCGGACAGCGTGTCGACGGCGATGCTCCTCGTGCTGGAGACGCTCGCGCCGACCGAGCGGGCGGTGTTCGTGCTGCGTGAGGTGTTCGCCCTCGGATACGACGAGATCGCCGAAGCCGTCGGCAAGAGCCCGGCCACGGTCCGCCAGATCGCCCACCGGGCCCGGGCCCACGTCGCGGCCCGCCGGCCACGCGGCGCCGTGTCCCCGGCCGAGGCCCAGGGCGCGCTGGAGGCGTTCCGGCGGGCGGTCGAAACGGGCGACCTCCAGGGCCTGTGCGACCTGCTCGCACCGGATGTCGTCCTCCTGGGCGACGGCGGCGGTATCCGGCAGGCCGTCCTGCGGCCGATCGTCGGGGCCGACAAGGTGGCCCGCCTGCTGGCCGCCGGACTGGGCAAGATGGCCGCGGGGTCACTGCGGCCGGCCCAGGTCAACGGCCACCCGGCGCTGGTCCTCCGGCTGGACGACGAGATCGACACGGTCGTGACGGTACGCGTCGACAACGGCCTGATCACCGGGCTCTACGCCGTACGCAACCCCGAAAAGCTCTCGCACATGCACCAGGAGACCGCCCTGCGCCGCTGAGCCCCGGCCCCGGCGGGCCGATGCGGCCGGCGTGCCCTCCGCCGCCGTCTCCGTGACCGGCCAGCCGTGGGTGAGGTGGACCAGTGCGTGGGAGTGCGGGGCGAGGTGGAAGCCGTGCGGAATCCAGCCGCCGCCGTGGGGTGTCTTCGGCGCTCGCGGCGACGGTCGGCGGGTTTCCGGCACCGGGCGTCCGCCTACCGGCCGAAGGCACTGGTCCCGGTGGCTTTTCCGGTGGAGCTGAGTCCGTACCCGCTCCGCCGTCTCACTTCCCGTGTGTGTCGGCTGCTTGGTAGATGCTCCGGTACGCGTTGCCGATGTCCCGCATTCCTTCGCTGATTTCGTTGAGGGAGGTGGTGAAGAGCCGTTCGCGCTCCGCGGGTGTTCGGGGTGGGCTGCCCTTGGGCGGGACCGAGACCGTTCGGCAGTTCCGGGCTCCGTGGCGCAACCGGCTCAGCGCCTCCGACCATGGTCCTTGCAGGTCCTGTACGGGTACCGGGAAATAGCCCGCAGCCTCTGCGGCCCGTTCGTCCAAGGCGCCGCACAGACGGTTGAACGTCTTCTCGTCCGCGTCGACCTTTCCGTTCGCGTGCCGTTTCTTCGCGGCGGTCCTCAGGATTTCGGTGTTGAGGGCCAGCACGGCGCGGGTGATCCGCTGTGCGTGCACGGCGCCGCCGTTGTTCAGCCAGGACCAGGTCTGCCAGGAACGCAGCTTGGACGACTCGGAATTCGGCGGGGTGCGGTCCGGCTCGTTCCCGCCCGGATGCCTGCCCGGTTGCTTGCCCGGTTGTTTGGCCGGTTCGGTCGACTCCTGGAGGAGCCGGGACGCCATGGCCGAGGAGGCCGGTGACGCGTTCGTCGCGACAGCGGCCAAGAACACGGCGGGTGCGCCGAGGGCCAGGACCGTACCTGCTCTGAGGAATATCGAGGCCCTGCGTGCCGGCACGTCCGCCGCAAGGGCCGGGACGGGGACATCCGCCCGGGCGGAACCGCCCACGGCCGCCCGCCGTCCCCGCACCCTCCCCCTTGCCCGCGCCCGCATGCGCACCCGCCGGACCGCTTCCGCCGCCCCCATCCCCACCAAGGCAGCACAGCCCGCCCCCAGGACAGTGCTGATGAAAGTGAGCAGGACGACCGTGCGACCGACGCGCAAGCCGTTCCCGGCATGCCACTGGCAGCCGTCGAACACCGTGTTCAGCGGGCCGAGACAGCCGTCGGCCGCGTACAGGAGGAAGACGCCCGCGTACGCCGTCAGCTGGGTGACCTGCGCGGCGATCAGTGCCCGTACCAGTTGGTGCCGCCGGGAGAACGCCGCCACGAGTGCGGCGGTCAGCAGACTGGCCGCCATGACCGCCACGATCGTCCACCACATATGGACGACGAGGAAGGGGCCGGCCCGTTCCTTGGGCGTGCCGGGCCGCTGGAGGTGGAACATGAACGACGCCAGGGCCACGCCCGCCCAGGCCATGAGCCCGCCCGCGAGACCGGCGCCCAGCGTCCGGCGCACCCGTGGGCGCGTGCCCGCGCGCTGGAGGAGCAGGAGCACCAGCGGTACGAGCCACATCAGGATCGCCGCGGCGCCGGCCGGCCGTTCCCGGTGCAACGGCGTGATCAGCGCCATCCCCCAGGAGAGGCCCGACAGGTCCATGGTGTAGTCGTGCCAGAAGCCGGGGACGGTCCTGGCGTAGAACCCGGCCAGTCCCCCGCCGATGTCGCCGCCGCCCAGCGCGATGCGCCTGCCGCCCAGTTCCCACCACCACAGACCGCTCCACAGCACCGCGGCGGTCACGGCCGCGCAGAGCACCGCGGCCGCCCGGCGCTGCACCCGCTTGGGCAGGCCGAGGCACAGGCGCAGGGTCTGCGACCACCACACCGTGGGGACGGCCGCGATGGCCAGGAACGCCAGCAGGTACTGCGGTTGTGGCAGGAACCAGTCGACGCGGTAGCGCCCGCTTTCGACCAGCTCGCCGACGAGCAGTCCACAGCCCAGCCAGAGTCCGGCGGCCGCGCCGGAGCCGGCGCGCGCCCAGGAAGGTGAGCGTCCCGAGCGAGCTGACCAGCAGTGCCGCCGAGGCGCCGGTCAGGAACATCTCCAGCGGGCTGACCCGGGCGAGGCGGCCGGTGTCGGCAAGCACCCGTCGGCGTTCCGCCCAGCCCGGGTGGGTGCGCAGCGGCGCGGTCAAGCGGTACAGCAGGGGTGTCACGGACGCGGTACCGGGCGGATCGGGCCGGTTCCAGGTCGCGGGGTGGGCACCCCATTCGACCGCCTGGATGTCGGCGTAGAGCTCGCGCCGCCGCAGCAGGTCGGCCCGGGCCAGGTGGACCAGCCCGGCGAGCAGCAGCCCGGACCCGACGGACGCGAAGATCACGTTCGCGGCGTCGGGCCACCACGGTGAGTCGGTGCCGGACAGGGCGAGGACGGTGGTCCAGGCGTCCACCGCGAACGTGGGCAGCAGGGCGAACAGGACGAAGACCCGCCACAGGGCCGTACTGGCATAGGCGTGATCCACGTCGCGGTGGTGCACGTGGGCGAGTTCGTGGAGGACCACGGCGCGGAAGCCCTCGGGGTCGGTGCCGCGCCGCGCCAAGAGGCCCGCGTGCAGGCAGACGGTGTACCTTCCGGTACGGCCGTAGACGGCGGCCCCGGACGTCATCCGGGCCGGGTCGACACGGAAGCGCAGGGCCGAGCGGATTCCGGTGCGCTCGTGCAGCGCGGCCAGCTCCGCGCCCAGCGTGCCGTCGGCGTCGACCTCGCCGACCGCCACGGTGCGGCGCCGACGGTCGCGTACCGCGGGCAGGAACCAGTACACCAGCGCGGCCAGGACGAACAGCGCCAGGGTCGCGAGCAGTCCCGGGTAGGGCCGTTCGGCGTGTTCCGCGAGGCACTGTGACAGGAGCCCGCCCCGTCGCATGGTCGCCAGGAGGTTGTCCAGGTCACCGCGCGTCGGGTCGAAACCCGCTGCGTACAGGCAGCCCATGGTGCCGCGCAGCTGGGACGCGCCCTTGTCGTCCCGGTCCCGGACGTTCGACAGGAGGATGTTGAAGGTGGGGACGCTCGACGCCGTCACCAGCACCATCAGCAACGCGAAGCGGGCCCCGGTTCCGGTGACGCTCCTGGGCGCGGTGAACGCTCTCATGAGGCGCCGGGTGGTCGGCGGGTGCCGGGGGTGGTGGGCGCGGTGGGGTCGGTAAGGGCGGTGGGACCACTGAGGGCGGTGGGGGTGGCCGGTCCGTCGGCCGCCGCCGGCTGTTCCCCGCCGGCCATGGCGATCCGCGCCACGACGCCGTCCGCGAGGGCCTCCGCCTCCCGGCGGTCGATGCCGCGCTCGGCCGCCCGCTCCAGGATCTGTCGCCGTACGAGTGCCAGCTCGGCGGGCTCCAGCCCGGCCGGCACCCGGTCGGGAGCGGCCGGCGTCCGGGTCCGCGTCCGGCGCAACAGTCTGCGCATCCCCGCCCGGCCGCGCGCCGTCACGTTCTCCATGGCCGCGTCGACGGTACGGCGGGCCGCCTGGTCGAGGACCAGCCAGACCACGGGCGTGACCAGCGCGGTCAGTTCCGCGTATCCGAAGCCGAGCGGTTCGCGCCGCCGTCCCCGGCCGGTGAGGACGCGGATGACCCGCTCGTCGTCCAGCTTCCGCAGGCTGTCGACGAGCGGCAGTTCGTGTGCCGCGTGCTCCGCCACCACTTCGCGCACCAGATCACGTACGTACACGGTGAGCAACCCCCGATACCCAGCAGTCAGTTGAGACCATTGGAGCAGCACTTCACCACAGGGGAAACAGGGTGCGTGGGAACCGGTTCCTCCGGGGCCGGGCCGCGACCGTGGGCAGGGAGGGGCGCCGTTCACGGGCCTCGTCCTTGTGTTTCCCGTTCAATGGGTCCTTGTGTCTCCCCTTACTGGAGACACAACCGCCGCGCACACTGGAACCGACGCTGGTCGCCCGGCACGTAACGGCGGACTGCAGCGCCTCGGCGTGAAGCTGCCTGTCAGCTAGGAGGCGAGACGTGGGCACGCGCATCCCTGGTCCCGAGCCCCGGGCGGACGGTGGGTTGGGCGCCGTCGCGGCGGCGGGTGGGCTGCACCGGTATCAGTTGCAGTTGCATGCCGCATATGGCCCCGTGGTGCGGTTTCAGCTGCCGGGCGCGGACATGGCGGTGTCGGTGGCGGATCCGGTGTTGTTGGAGGCCACGGCACATATCGACAAGCGGCCGGAGCGGTTGTTCGAGTTTCTGGCGCCGCTGTGCGAGGCGGGCAATTTGCAGGTGTTACCGGCCGAGGAGCACACCCCGTGGCGTCGGCTGCTGTTGTCGGTGCTGGCCGGGCGGCCCTCGCACGAACGGCACTTCGGGCGGTTCACCGAGCTGGTGACTTCGCTCGCGGACCGGTGGGCCGGGCAGGGCGGGCACGAGCCGGTCGCGTTGCAGAAGGATCTGACCGAGCTGTCGTTGCGGATGATCGGTGCGTACGCGTTGGGAGGCGAAGCGGCGGATCCGGAGAAGGTGGTCGCGGCGTTCGAGGAGGTGCTCACCGAGTATCTGGGGCGGCTCTATCAAGTGCCCGTGCCGGGTACGGAGGAGGAGCGCGCCCGGCGGGCGGAGCAGGCCCTCGCTTCTCTGCGGGCGACGGTCGACCGGGTGGTGGCGGCGCACCGGCCCGGCAGCGGTACGGATGCCGACCGGAGCGATCTGATCGGGGCGCTCGTGGCGGCCGGGGAGAGCGCGGCGCGGATCCGCGACACCGTGATGATGACGATGCTGGCCGCGCACCACACGACCGGGGTGGCCGTCTCGTGGACCCTGCATCTGCTGGGGCGCCATCCCGAGGCGGCCGGACGCGTCGCGGAGGAGCTGGACCGCGTGCTCGGCGACCGCGCGGTGCCCGAGTACGCCGACCTGCGGCGCCTCACGTATCTGGGCATGGTCCTGAAGGAGGCCATGCGGCTGTTCCCGCCCGGGCCGTACGGTGCGCGGGAGACGACCGAGGCGCTGGTCCTGGGCGACCACGAGGTCCCGGCCGGGACGGTGATCTTCTATCCGTTCTGGGCCGTCCACCTGAACCCCGACCACTGGCCCGAGTCCGAAAAGTTCGTACCCGAGCGGTTCCTGCCGGACGAGGTGGCCAAGCGGCCGAGGCTGGCGTACATCCCGTTCGGGTTCGGGCCGCGCAGCTGTGAGGGTGCCGGTCTGGCCACGGTCGAGGCCGAACTGGTCCTGGCCGTCCTGCTCAGGCGCTTCCGCTTCCGGCCCGTGCCGGGGCACGAGGTGACGCCGGTCGAACGGTTCGTGCTGTGGGCGGCCGACGACATCCGTATGTTCGTCAGCCCTCGGGAGGCGGGGGCGGGGAGGCCGTGAGCCCGTACTCCCCCGCCCCCACCCGGCTCAGCTCTTCTTCGCCAGCGCCTTCTCGACGTCGGTGAGGACCGCCTGTGCCGCGAGCGGGCCGCCCGAGCTGTTCCAGGCGGAGCCGTCGATCACCACGACGTGGTGCTTCTCGACGGCCTTGAGCTTGGTGAAGTTCGGTACGGCGGTGGCCTCCCTGAGTGCCTTGTCGCCCGCGGCCCGGTCGCCGAGCGCGCCGAGGAAGAGCCAGTCGCCGTCGACGGTGTCCAGGCGCTCCAGGCTCACCGGTTCGCTGTGGCCGGAGCTGGCGCCCTGCTGGCCCTCGGGCCGCTTGAGGCCGAGGGCGGCGAGGGTGTCGCCGACGTGGCCCTTGCCCTTGCCGACGACCGAGGGCGCGCCGTTCTGCCAGCGGATGACGCTGGCGACCGCCCCGGCGTTGGGGCCGAGCCCGTCCTTCACTCTCTTCAGGCGGCTGTCGAAGGTGGTGAGCCACTTCTCGCCGTCCGCCTTCCTGCCGAGGGCGTCGGCGGTCGCGGTGAAGGCGTCCCGCCAGGGGGCGTTCAGCTTGGCGGTGAGCACGGTGGGGGCGATCCGGCGGAGCTTGTCCTGTACGCGCTTGGCGCCCACCGTCTCGTCGAGCAGGATCAGGTCCGGCCGCAGGGCGGCGAGCTTGTCCAGGTCGGGTTCGGCGGTGTTGGCGACGATCTCGGCGGACTCGGCCCGGGGGGCGAGGTAGCCGGCCACGCCGGACTGGCCGCGGCCGCTGGTGGCGCCGATCGGCCGGGTGCCCAGGGCGAGCGCGGCGTCGAGGGTGGGCTCGCTGAGCGTGACCACCTTCTTGGGGGCGGCGGGCACCCGCACCTTCTGGCCGTTGGCGTCGGTGACGGTACGGGTGCCGGAGCCGCCCGCCTTGCCGTCGGCGCCGTCCTTGCCACCGCCGCCTCCGTCCCCGCAGCCGGCGAGGGTCAGGGCGCCGGCCAGGGCGGCGGCGAGCAGGGCGGCGGGGCGGCGGTAACGCATCGGGGGTGCTCCTCGGGTGTGCGGAAGGGGGGTGGTCAGCGGGATCCGGTAGCCGGCGGGGGTTCGGTGGGCGCGGGTGGGGCGCCCGGCCCGAGAAGGGCGATCAGCCCCTGGGCCAGGGCGATGGACCAGCAGGCATAGTCGTGGCCGCCGTTGAAGTCGGCGCCGGTGACGGTGTGGCCGCCGGCGCGGAGCGTCCGGCGCAGGTCACGGGTCTGTTCGAGCATGCCCCACTCGTGGAGCCCCACGTCCAGGTGCACGCGCAGCGCACGCGGCGCGCCTTCGGCGTAGCGCCGGGTGATCCACGCCGTCTCCCCGGCCTGTTCGCCCGGCGGGTGCCACCACAGGGAGGCGGACTGGGCCAGGACGTTGCCGAAGCGGTGCGGCGCGGCGTACCCGGCGTACAGGGCGGTGAGCCCGCCCAGGCTCTGCCCCGCGACGACCGTGCGCGCCGGGTCCGTACCGACCGGCAGGTGTCCGGCCGCCCAGGGCAGCAGCTCCCCGGCGAGGAAGTCGACGTACGCGGGGCGGCCGCCGAACTCGCGGGCGCGGGTGGCGTTGTCGACGGCGTGCGGGGCGAGCACCGTCAGCGGCGGGATCGCGCCGTCGGCGATCAGGCCGTCGAGGATGTCTTCCAGGCGCAGCTGGCCGAACCACATGTCGCCGTCCAGGAGGACGAGGGTGTGCCCGTCGGCGCGGTCCCTGTCCGGCGTGACCGGCTCGTACGTCCACACCTCGCGCTCCGTGCCGAGCGCCGCGCTGGGCATCCGGTGGCGCCGGACCGTACCGCGCGGGGTGCCGGGACGGGGAGGGTGCGGCCAGGGGCGGGCCGGGGCGTGCGGGAGTTCGAAGACGGAGCCGGGCGGGCCGTGCCAGCGGGTGGCGACGGTGTGCGGGTTGAGGGGGTCGCGGACGCCGGTGGCGGCCAGTCGGCCGAGGTCACCGGGCGGCCGCCCTTCGGTGTCGGGGGCGATGCGGTACGAGCCGCGGTGGTCGGTGCGCAGGCGGTAGGTCAGGTGCCACACGTCCGTGCCGGGCAGGTGCCGCATCAGGCTCGTGGTGAGGTCGGTACGGTCCATCAGCCGGTTGACCAGCAGCAGCACCTGACGGGTCGCGGGGTCGCCGCGCCACAGGAAGGTGACGGCGCGGTGCTCGGGGTCGCCGTCGAGCGGTTCGGTCAGCGGGGTGCCGGCGGCCGCCGCCTCGGCCCAGAACCGGGCCAGCTCGGCGGCGTGCGCGCGGGGCGAGCCGGCCGCGGCCAGTTCGGCGGCCAGGCGGGTCAGCCGCGGGCTCTGCGCGGTCTCGGCCGGGTGGGGGCGGGGCGTTCGGGGCGGGGTGGCCGGGGAGGCGGCGGGGGCGCCGCCGTTCGTGCGGGTCATCAGGGCGCTCCGTGCGCGAGGGCCAGCTCCACCAGCCGGTGCGCCGTGTCCGCCGGGCTGGGCATGGCGGCCATCTCCTCGGCCGTCTCGCGGGCGGCCGTGGCCAGCGTCTCGTCCTCCAGGAGCCGCCGGACCAGCTCGCGTCCGGGGCGGTCGGGGCCCGCGAGGGCGGACGGGTCCGCCGGGACGAGGCCGCAGCCGCGGGCCTGGACCGCCGCCGCGTTGGCCGGCCGGTCGGCGCCCTCGCCGAGGACGAGCTGCGGCAGGCCGGAGTCCAGGGCGGTGAGGGTGGTGCCGGCGCCGCCGTGGTGGATGGTGGCGTCGCTGCCGGCGAGCAGCGCGCCGAGCGGTGTCCACTCCACGGGGCGTACGTTCTCGGGCAGCGGCCCGAGCCCGGACAGGTCGGCGCCGCCGAGCGCGAGCACGAACTCGGCGTCGGTGACGCGCGCGGCGTCGATGACCCACTCGATGGGCGAGACGCCGTCCACGACCGGGCGGACGGTGCCGAGGGTGACCGCGATCCGGGGGCGTTTGCGCTGGTCGAAGAGCCAGTGGGGCAGTTCGCCGCCGCCGTTGTACGGGATGTACCGCAGATGGCGGCGGTGCGGTTCGACGGTGACGCTCATTCCGGGCGGGGTCACGTCGAGCCAGGCGGCGATCGGCGCGGGCCCGGCCAGGCCGTGGCGGGCGTACCCGTCGGCGAGGGCGTCGTTCATCATCGCGACGTGCCGGCCGGTGTGGCCGAAGCCGACCGCGTGCAGGACCGAGGGGATGCCGAGGGCGGCGGCCACGAGCTGCCCGGCGACGCCGTTGGGGGTGTGGACGACGAGGTGGGGCCGCCAGTGGCGGGCGATGCCGACCATGGTGTCGGCCATCTCGTCGCTGAAGAAGGAGAAGCCCTTGCCCTTGGGCGGGGTGTTCCGCTCCCCCGGGGCCGGCGGCTTGCCGCGGCGGTTCTTCTCCATGGCGGTGTACAGGGCGTCGGGGTCGGTGCCGGGCGCGCAGTCGACGGCCGGGAGTCCGGCCGCGGCGGCGTGGCCGACGGCCCGTCCGCAGGTGGCGACGAGGACCTCGTGGCCCGCGGCGCGGAACGCCTGGGCCAGCGGAACCATCGGGTAGAGCAGCCCGAAGAAGGGCGGCCCGGCGAACAGGACACGCATCGACAACCTGCTTTCCTCCCCGACGGGCCGTCAGGAGGCCCGCGGGGTACGGGTGGTGTGGCGAGGGGCGGGGAACGTCGGGTGTGGGACAGGTCACGCAACCAGGGTGGCGACCCGTACTAAGGTAAGCCTAAGCTAACCACGTGCTCAGCAGATCAACAACGCCCCCCGGCTGGCTGCGCAGGCTCGGCGCCGCGTGCCGCCACCACCCCCGACTGCTCTTCGCGGTCGCCGTGAGTTCCGTGTGCGGCACGGGCCTTGAGGCGATCGGACCGCTCCTGGCCCGGCTCGGTGTCGACGACGCCGTGGCCGGGCACACCGGCCGCATCGGCTGGCTGGCCGCCGCCATGGCGGGGCTGGCCCTGGTCCAGTTCGGTGCCGAGTTCACCCGCCGGTACGCCGCCGGAAAACTCGCCCTCGGTGTCCAGCACCGGCTGCGTACCGAGGTGTTCGACTCCCTCCAGCGCCTGGACGGCGTCAAACAGGACGCGCTGCGCACCGGCCAGGTGGTCTCGCGCGCCAACAGCGATCTGACGCAGGTGCAGATCATGCTCGGGATGCTGCCGATCCCGCTGGGCACCTCGGCCCTCTTCCTCGTCGCCGTCGGCGCGATGCTGTGGCTGTGCGCCCCGCTCGCCCTGGTCGCGCTGACCGTGGTGCCCGCCACCGCGTGGGCCGCCGCCCGCAGCCGGGCCCGGCTCGTCCCCGCCACCCGCGACGCGCAGGCGGGCGCGGCGCACCTCGCCGAACAGGTCGAGGAGGCCGTCACCGGCGTCCGGGTGGTGAAGGGGTTCGGCCAGGAGGACCGCGAGGTCGGGCGGCTGGCCCGGGCCGCCCGCGGCCTGTTCGGGCGGCGGATGCGGGTGGCCCGTATCCAGGCCGGAGCCACCGCCACGCTCTCGGCGCTGCCCGCGCTCGGCCAGGTCGGTGTCCTCGCCCTCGGCGGGTGGCTGGCGCTGCGCGGCACCATCGGCCCCGGCACCTTCCTCGCCTTCGCCGCCTACCTGGCGCTGCTGGCCGGACCGGCCCGGCTGTTCGCGAGCTTCCTGGTCACCGCGCAGCAGGCGCGCTCCGCCGCCGAGCGGGTCTACGAACTCATCGACGCCCGGCCCGACATCACCGAACCGGCCGACCCGGTCGCGCTGCCCGCCGGACCGGCCGGCCTGGAACTGCGCGACGTGCGCTTCGGCTACGCGCCCAGCGACCCGGTGCTCGACGGCCTGTCCCTGACCGTCCGGCCCGGCGAGACGCTGGCCCTGGTCGGCCCGTCGGGCTCCGGCAAATCCACCGTGTCGCTGCTGCTCCCCCGCTTCTACGACCCGCAGGCCGGCTCCGTGCGCGTGGGCCCGCCCGGCGCGGCCGTCGACGTACGCGACCTGTCGCTCGCGGAGCTGCGCTCCACCCTCGGCGTGGTCTTCGAAGAGCCCTTCCTGTTCTCCTGCTCGGTCCGCGACAACATCGCCTACGGCCGGCCGGACGCCACCGACGCGCAGGTCAGGGCGGCGGCCGAGGCCGCCGAGGCGCACGGGTTCATCGAGGCGCTGCCGGACGGCTACGCCACCGAGGTCGGCGAGCGCGGCCTGACCCTCTCCGGCGGGCAGCGCCAGCGCGTGGTGCTGGCCCGGGCCCTGCTGGCCGACCCGCGGGTGCTGGTCCTGGACGACGCGACCTCCGCCGTGGACGCCGGTACGGAGGCCGCCATCCACCGCACCCTGCGCGCCGTCACCGGCGACCGTACGACCCTGCTGATCGCACACCGCCGCTCCACCCTCCGGCTCGCCGACCGCATCGCCGTCCTGGACGAGGGCCGCGTGGTGGACACCGGCACCCAGGAGGAGCTGACCGGGCGCTGCCCGCTGTTCCGCGAACTGCTGGCCGGGCCCGGCGACTCCCTCGACGTACGCGTCACCGCCGCCCCGCACACCACGGACCAGGGCGTCACTCCGGAGCTGTGGCCGGAGCCCCCGACCGGTGCGGCCCCGGACGCCGCGATGGACGAGACCGCCGAGGACCCGCGCCTGGACGAGGCCCGGCTGCGCGCCCCCGACCCCGACGCCCGCTTCCGGCGGCTGCTCGCCCCGGTCCGCGCCGCGCTGCTGCTGGGCCTGCTGCTCGTCGTCGCCGACTCCCTCGCCTCCCTCGCGCTGCCGCTGCTCGTACGGCACGGGCTGGACGCCGGGGTGGGCGCGGGCGACGGCGCGGTGCTCGCCGCCACCGCCCTGATCGCGCTGCTCGTCGTCGCGGCGGGCTGGGGCGTGCTCACCTGCCAGGCGCGGGTCACCCGGCGGGCCGGGGAACGGGTGCTGTACGGACTGCGGGTGAAGACCTTCGCCCATCTCCAGCGACTCGGGCTCGACTTCTACGAGCGGGAGCGCGGCGGCCAGATCATGACCGCCATGGTCAACGACATCGACGCGCTCTCCGCCTTCCTCCAGACCCACCTGCTGACCTCCGTCGCCGCCCTGGCCACGCTGTGCGGCGCCGTGGCGGCGATGCTCGCCGTGGACCTGCCGCTGGCCCTGACCGCGCTCGCCCTGGTCCCGCTGATCGCGGTGGCCACCGCCGTCTTCTGGCGGCTGTCCTCCGCGGCGTACACCGACGCGCGCAAGCGCATCGGCGAGGTCAACTCCAGCCTCCAGGAGAACGTCTCGGGGCTGCGCGTCGCCCAGGCCCAGACCCGCGAGGGCGAGACGGCCGAGGCGTTCGGCAAGCTCTCCGAGAACTACCGCACCGCCCGGCTGCGGGCCCAGCGCTACGCCGCCGTGTACTTCCCGTGCGTCAACCTCACCGCCGAACTCGCCAAGGCCGCCGTGCTGCTGGCCGGTGCCCACCGCGTCGCGGACGGTGGCCTCAGCCCCGGCGTCCTGGTCGCCTTCACCCTGTTCCTCGGCATGTTCTTCTCACCCATCCAGCAGCTGTCGCTCGCCTTCGACAGCTACCAGCAGGCGTCGGTCAGCCTGCGCCGCACCCTCGCCCTGCTGCGCGTGACGCCTTCCGTGCGGCCCGCCGCCGAGCCGGAGCCCGTACCGGACCGGCTGCGCGGCGCGATCGAGCTGCGCGAGGTCACCCACCGCTACCCGGGCGCCGAGCGGCCCTCGCTGGACCGGGTGAGCCTGCGCGTCGCGCCCGGCGAGACGGTCGCGCTGGTCGGCGCGACCGGGGCCGGGAAGTCCACCGTCGTCAAGCTCCTCGCCCGCTTCCACGACGCCACCGAGGGCCGGGTCCTGGTCGACGGCACGGACGTCCGCGCCTACGACCCGCCCGCCTACCGGCGGCGGCTCGGCGTCGTCCCCCAGGAGGCCCACCTGTTCACCGGCGACATCGCCGGCAACGTCCGCTACGGCCGCCCGGAGGCCACCGACCGGGAGGTCGAGGAGGCCGTCCGGGCGGTGGGCGCGCTGCCCGCGGTCGCCGCCCAGCCGTACGGCTTCCGCCAGCCCGTCGGCGAGCGCGGGCAGCACCTGTCGGCCGGGCAACGCCAGCTGATCGCGCTGGCCCGCGCCCACCTCGTGGACCCCGGGCTGCTGCTGCTCGACGAGGCCACCGCAGCCCTCGACCCGGCCACCGAGCGCGCGGTGCTCGACGCCGGGGACCGCCTGGCCACCGGGCGTACCACCGTCCTGGTCGCGCACCGCCTGGCCACCGCCGCCCGGGCCGACCGGATCGTCGTCCTGGACGGCGGGCGGATCGCCGAGGAAGGCACCCACCAGCAGCTCCTCGCCGCCGACGGCCCGTACGCCCGGCTGTGGCACCACCACTCGTCCGCCGAACCCGCGCCCCTCACCCCGCAAGGATGACCCGCTCATGAAGGCACTTGTCCTCTCCGGAGGCACCGGCAGCAGACTGCGCCCCATCACCCACACCGCCGCGAAGCAGCTCGTCCCCGTCGCCAACAAGCCGGTGCTCTTCTACGGCATCGAGTCCCTGGTCGCGGCCGGTGTCACCGACATCGGCATCATCGTCGGGGACACCGCGGCGGAGATCCGCGCGGCCGTCGGCGACGGCTCCCGCTTCGGCGCCCGCGTCACCTACCTCCCGCAGGAGCAGCCCCTCGGCCTCGCGCACGCCGTCCTGATCGCCCGCGACTGGCTCGGCGACGACGACTTCGTGATGTACCTCGGCGACAACTTCGTGGTCGGCGGCATCACCGAACTCGTCGAGGAGTTCCGGCGCTCCCGCCCCGACGCGAGCATCCTGCTCACCAAGGTCGCCGACCCCAGCGCCTTCGGCGTCGCCGAACTCGGCCCCGAAGGGGGCGTGCTGCGCCTGGAGGAGAAGCCGCGCGAGCCGCGCAGCGACCTGGCGCTGGTCGGCGTCTACCTGTTCACGCCCGCCGTGCACGAGGCCGTACGGGCCGTCTCGCCCTCCGCGCGCGGCGAACTGGAGATCACCGACGCCCTCCAGTGGCTGGTCGACGCCGGGCGCGCCGTGCGGTCCACCGTCATCTCCGGCTACTGGAAGGACACCGGCAACGTCACCGACATGCTGGAGGTCAACCGGACGGTGCTGGAGGACCTGCCGTCCGCCGTCCTGGGCGACGTGGACGGCGACAGCGAACTGGTCGGCCGGGTCCGTATCGAGGCCGGTGCCAGCGTCGTACGGTCCCGGATCGTCGGGCCCGCGGTCATCGGCGCGGGCAGCGTCGTCCGCGACTCCTACATCGGCCCCTCCACCTCCGTCGCCGACGGCTGTGTGATCAGCGGCAGCGAGGTGGAGTTCTCCATCGTCCTGGACGACTCGCGGATCGAGAACGCCGGCCGCATCGAGGGCTCGCTGATCGGCCGCATGGTCCGCATGAGCGGCGCCGCCCGCGCGCCCCGCGCGCACCGCCTGGTGCTCGGCGACCACAGCCAGGTGCAGATAGCGCCCTGAGGCCGCGTCCGCACACCCACCCCCGTTCGTTCCCCTTCTTGGACTGACGCCTTGAGAATCCTCGTCACCGGCGGAGCCGGCTTCATCGGCTCCCATTTCGTCCGTACCCTGCTCGGCCCCGACGCCGCCGAAGGCCCCGGCGGCGGGCCGTACGTCACCGTCCTGGACGCGCTGACCTACGCCGGCAACCGCGCCAGCCTCGCCCCCGTGGAAGGCGACCCGCGGTTCTCCTTCGTCCACGGCGACATCCGCGACCGGCCGCTGGTGGACTCCCTGCTGGCCGCGCACGACGCGGTGGTGCACTTCGCCGCCGAGTCGCATGTGGACCGGTCCATCGAAGGCGGCACCGAGTTCGCCGCCACCAACGTGCTGGGGACGCAGGTCCTGCTGGAGTCCGCCGTCCGGCACCGCATCGCCCGCTTCGTGCACGTCTCCACCGACGAAGTGTACGGCTCGATCGCGGACGGCTCCTGGACCGAGGACGAGCCGCTGGCCCCCAACTCGCCGTACGCCGCCTCGAAGGCCGGTTCCGACCTGCTCGCCCTGGCCCACCACCGTACGCACGGCCTGGACCTGTCGGTGACCCGCTGCTCCAACAACTACGGCCCCTACCAGCACCCCGAGAAGGTCATCCCGCTGTTCACCACCCGGCTGCTGACGGGCGGGCGCGTCCCGCTGTACGGCGACGGGCTGCACGTGCGCGACTGGCTGCACGTCGACGACCACTGCCGGGCGCTGCGCCTGGTCCTGGAGGGCGGCCGTCCGGGCGAGGTCTACAACATCGGCGGCGGCACCGAACTGAGCAACCGGGAACTCACCGAACGGCTGCTGGCCGCCTGCGGCGCCGGCTGGGACCGGGTCGACCACGTCACCGACCGCAAGGGCCACGACCGGCGCTACTCGGTGGACTGGACGAAGATCCGCACCGAGCTGGGCTATGTGCCGCGGCACTCCTTCGAGGACGGGCTCGCCGAGACCGTCGCCTGGTACCGCGACCACGCCGACTGGTGGACCCCCGCGGCTCCCGCCCTGGGAGGTGCCGCCCGGTGAACCGCTGGCTGATCACCGGCGCGAGCGGGATGCTCGGCCGCGAGGTGTGCCGGCTGCTGGCCGCCGAGGGCGAGTGCGCGCTGCCGCTGGACCGCCGGTCCCTGGACCTGACCGACACCCGGGCCGTGGAGTTCACCCTGCGGCGGGCCCGGCCGACCGTGGTCGTCAACTGCGCGGCGTACACGGATGTGGACGCGGCCGAGGCCGACGAGCAGCAGGCGTGGCGCGTCAACGCCGACGCGGTGCGCGGCCTGGCCCTGGCCTGCGCCCGCCGCGGTGCCCGGCTGCTGCACGTCTCCACCGACTACGTCTTCGCGGGCGACGCCACCACCCCGTACGCGGAGGACGCGCCGACCGCCCCGCGCACCGCGTACGGCCGCAGCAAGCTGGCCGGCGAGCGCGCCGTCCTGACCGCGCTGCCGCACACCGGAACCGTCGTGCGGACCGCCTGGCTTTACGGCGCCCACGGCCGCAATTTCGTACGGACCATGGCCGAGCGCGCGCTGCGCGGCGCCACCGTGGAGGTCGTCAACGACCAGACGGGGCAGCCCACTCCGGCCCGCGACGTGGCCGGGCGGCTGCTCGCGCTGGGGCGCGGGCCCGCTCGCCCGGGCGTCTTCCACGCCACCGCCGGCGGGCTGACCACCTGGTACGACCTGGCGCGCGATGTCTACCGGCTGGCGGGCGCCGACCCGGACCGCGTACGCCCCACCGGCAGCGCCGCGCTGAACCGCCCCGCCCGCCGCCCCTCCTGGAGCGTGCTGGGCCACGACCGCTGGGCCGCCGCCGGGCTGCCCGCGCCCCGGCACTGGCGCGTCGCGCTCGCCGACGAGTTCGCCGCGGTGACCGCGACGCTGGAAGGAGCCGTCTCGTGCGCCCGCTGAGCATCGAGGGAGCCTGGGTCCGGGAAGCGCTCGTCCACCGGGACGAGCGGGGCTCCTTCCACGAGTGGTTCACCCAGCCGGAGTTCACCGGCGCGACCGGCCTCGCCCCGGCGCTGGCACAGGCCAACTGTTCCGTCTCGCGCCGCGGTGTGCTGCGCGGCGTGCACTTCAGCGAGGTGCCGCCCGGCCAGGCCAAGTACGTCACCTGCGTACGCGGCGCCGTGCTGGACGTGGTGGTGGACCTGCGGACCGGCTCCCCCACCTACCGCGCGTGGGAAGCCGTGCCGCTGGACGAGGACGGGCCGAGCGCGGTGTACCTGTCCGAAGGGCTCGGGCACGCCTTCATGGCCCTGAGCGACGACGCCACCGTCGTCTACCTGTGCTCCACCGGCTACCAGCCGCGCCGCGAGCACGGCATCCACCCGCTGGACCCGGACCTGGGCATCGACTGGCCGGCCGGTGCCGCCCCGGTGCTGTCCGCGAAGGACGCCGCCGCGCCCACCCTGGCGGAGGCCGAGCGGCTGGGGCTGCTGCCCTCGTACGAGGAGTGCGTGCGCCACCGGGCCGCCCGGGAAGGCAGCGCCGCGTGACGACGACCGTGAGCGCGCCGGTCACCGCCCCGCCCGCCCCGGCCGCGCCGCCCGCCGGGCGCCGGGCGGTGCGGGCCGGCGGGCTGCTGCTGGGCCTGGCGCTGCTGGCCGCCGTGGTGCTGGCGAGCATCGCCGTGGGCGCCAAGGCCATCCCGCTCGACCAGGTGTGGCACGGCCTGTTCGGGTGGACCGGTACCGCGGACGACCGGATCGTGCGGGAGTTGCGGCTGCCGCGTACGGCGCTGGGCGTCGCGGCGGGTGCCGCGCTCGGGCTGGCCGGGGCCGTGATGCAGACCCTCACCCGCAACCCGCTGGCCGACCCCGGGCTCCTCGGTGTGAACGCGGGCGCCTCGGCCGCCGTGGTCACCGCGATCAGCGTGCTGGGCGTCACCTCGTTCACCGGCTACCTGTGGTTCGCGCTGGCGGGCGCCGGGGTGGCGGCCGTCCTGGTCCACGCGCTCGGCGGCAGCCGGGCCGCCACCCCCGTACGCCTGGCCCTGGCGGGCACCGCCGTCAACGCCGCCCTGTTCGGCTACGTCAACGGGCTGCAACTGACGGACCTGGGCGCGCTGGAGACCATGCGGCACTGGTCCGTCGGCACGCTCGCGGGCCGCCGCGGCGACCTGCTGCCGACCGCGCTGCCGTTCCTGCTCGCGGGCGCCGTCCTGGCGCTGGCGGTGGCCCGCCCGCTGAACGCCATGGCCTTGGGCGAGGACACCGCCCGCTCCCTGGGCGCGCGGCTGGGCCGGACCCGGGTGCTGTCCATCGTGGCCATCACCCTGCTGTCCGGTGCCGCCACCGCGGTCTGCGGCCCGATCGGGTTCGTCGGCCTGATGATCCCGCACGCGGTCCGGGCCTTCTGCGGCCCGGACACCCGGTGGCTGTTCCCGTACTGCGCCGTCTTCGCCCCGGTCCTGCTGCTCGGGTCCGACATCGTGGGCCGGGTACTGGCCCCGCCGACCGAGATCGAGGTCGGGGTGGTCACCGCGTTCTGCGGCGGCCTGGTGTTCATCCATCTCGTCCGGCGGCGCAAGGTGGCCCAGCTGTGAACACCGTCCGTATCCCCGCCGTACGCCGGACCGCGCCGCGCCCCACCGTGCTGCGCACCCGCGGCGGGCTGTCCCTGCGCCTGGGCCGCCGGGCCCTGCTCATCTGCGGGCTGCTGGCGCTGACCGGCGCCGTCGTGGCCGTCCTGTCCCTGGGCACGGGCAGCTACCGCCTCACCCCCGCCGAAGTCGTCGCCACTCTCTTCGGTGACGGTCCGCCCGGCGCCGACTTCGTCGTGACGGACCTGCGGCTGCCCCGGGTGCTGGACGGCCTGCTGGCCGGCTTCGCCATGGGCATGAGCGGCGCGGTCTTCCAGTCGCTGGCCCGCAATCCGCTCGGCAGCCCGGACGTCATCGGCTTCGGCAGCGGCGCCTCGGCCGGCGCTCTGGTCTCCGTCATCCTCCTGGAGGCCGGCACCGCGCAGATCGCCCTCGGCGCGGTGCTCGGCGGCCTGGCCACCGCCGCCGCGGTCTACCTGCTGGCCTGGCGGCGCGGTGTGCACGGCTACCGGCTGGTCCTCGTCGGCATCGGCGGCTCGGCCGTCCTCGGCTCGCTGACCAGCTATCTGTACGTACGGGCCGACCTCGGCAAGGCGGCCGAGGCCGCCACCTGGATGATCGGCAGCCTCAACGGACGCGGCTGGTCCGACGTGAGCGTGGCCGCGCTCGGCGTCGCCGTCCTGGCGCCCGCCGTACTGGCCCTGACCCGCCGCCTGGGCCTGCTGGAGATGGGCGACGACACGGCGGCGGCACTCGGCGTGGCCCCCGAACGCAGCCGCCTGGCCCTCCTCGCCACCGGCACCGGCCTGACGGCCCTCGCCGTCGCCGCCGCGGGGCCCATCCCCTTCGTCGCCCTCGCCGCCCCCCAACTGGCCCGCCGCCTCACCCGCTCCCCCGGCCCCAACGTCCTGCCCGCGGCGTGGATGGGCGCCGTCCTGGTCACCCTCGCCGACTGGACGGCCCAGCGCGTCTCCGGCACGGGCATCCTGCCGGTGGGCGTGATCACCGGGGTGGGCGGCGGCGCGTATCTGGCCTGGCTGCTGTTCCTGGAGCGGAGGTCGGGGAAGGTGTAGCGCAGCGGGCGGGCCGTCGGCCCGGTGCACGGCGTACGCCGGGGGCGCCATACGCGCAAGGTGCGCCAACCGGCGACACGGCGGGCCCGTCCGTGTCGTTTGCCGTCCGCCGTCCCACGGAAGTGGCCAAGTATCAGGTGGCCGGGCCGCGGGGACCACAGGGAGGGATCGTGTTCGACCTCAGGGCGGAAGCGGAGATGCGCCTCTTCTCGGAAAAGCTGGCCAGGGAACTCGCCGAAAAACGGCGCGCCGCCATGGACAGTACGACCGACAGCGCCGGTGGCGGGCCTTCCGGCGCCGGAACGGAGCGCCGGGGACCGGCGGCCCCGGACGGAGACGCGCCTTCTGCCGCATAGCCGCGCACGCGCCGCGGGACGGTACGCACCGGCGCGTCGCGGCGGCGGACGGGATGGCCTGAAAGAGCAGGGGCTCTCCGTCACCGGCGGTGCGAGGGTGTTCCGGGGCACTCCGGTGCGGGGCCGGGGGCCGGTCGCTCTGGGGGGATCATGGGTGGCAGAGCCGTGCTGTTCTCGGGGCTGGCGGCGGTCGTGGTGGCGGCCGGCGGTGTGACGGCCGCGATGGCTCCGGCAGCGGCGGCCGGTCCGCCCCGTATCGAAAGGATCAGTGTCACCGCCAACGGCGCCCAGGGGGACGGCCGTTCGTACGCCCCCTCCCTCAGCGCCGACGGCCGCATCGCCGCCTTCACCTCGCAGGCCACCAACTTCGCGCCGGACAGCAGGAAGTACCGGCCGCAGGTCTTCTGGAAGGACCTGCGCACCGGCGTCCTGAACCGGGTCGGTGCCCGGGACGTGGGCGCGCCCGCCGACGCGTGGACGGATGATCCCGCGCTCAGCGCCGACGGCCGCCATCTCGCCTTCGCGTCCGTCTCGCACACCGACGACGGGCGGCCCGGCCCGCCGGGCGAGGTCGCGGACGTCTACGTACGGAATCTGCGCACCGGCCGCACCGTCAAGGCGAACGTCGGCCTGGACGAGGGCTACGGCATCGTCTCCCGGAGCCCGTCCCTCAGCGCGGACGGCCGCTACGTCGCCTTCGTGGCGGACGACGAGCCGTGGTACCCGCTCGGCGTGCTGGGCGAAGTGCGCATCTACGTGAGGGACTTGGTCAAGGGGGTCACCGAGCGGGTGAGCGCCCCGCCGGCCGACTGGGCCCGGGCCGCCACCAACCCGAAGATCAGCGCGGACGGCCGCTTCGTCGCGTACGGGATGTACGTGTCGAAGGTGTCCGGGCCGCCGGTGCAGGACGTGTACGTGACCGACCGGAAGACCGGGCGGACACAGCAGGCCGATGTGCCGTACGACGGAGCCGGGCCCTCGGACCGGATGTCCACCCTGGCCGGCATCGGCCCCGACGGCCGTCACGTCCTCTTCCAGACCCGCTCCGACAAGATCACACCCGGTGACACCAACCAGGGCCACAACGTCTTCGTCCGCGACCTGCGCCGCGCCACGACCCGGCGGCTGGACGCCACCGAGCCCGGCGGGAGCACATCGGCGGGCGTCTTCAGCGCCGACGGCCGGCACCTCGTCTTCCACGACGGTACGGGGATCAGCGTGCGCGACCTCGCAACGGGCCGTACGCGACGGGTGCTGGCGCCGGGGACCGGACGGCACGGGCCGCCCGCGCCCGACGCGCACGCCCGGCGGATCGCCTTCTCCTCCTGGGCGACGGACCTGGTGCCCGGTGACACCAACGGCACCGAGGACGTGTTCCTGCTGCGCCGGTGACGCTCGCCTCCCCCGCGGGCGGGCGTCACCGGGTCAGCTGTCCCGTACCGCGCGGAAGCGGAACCGGCCCTTCGCGGAAGTGACGTCCACCCGCCCGAACCCGGCGGCGCGCAGCCGTCGCGGCAGCGTGTCCGGCGGTACGGGCACGTACGTGTCGCCCAGGTGCAGCAGGCGGAACCCGGCACTCGCGCGGCCGTCGCAGCCCGCGAAGACGCCGCCGGGGCGCAGCACCCGCCCGGCCTCCGCGAAGAGGCGGTCCTGCTGTTGTGGGGACGGCACGTGGTGCAGCATGGTGAAGCACACGACGCTGTCGAAGCCGCCGTCGGGGAACGGCATCGACGCCCCGTCACCGTGCACCACTTCGACCCGTTCCCCGTACGTCTCCTGGAGGTCCTTCGCGAAGTCCGCGTCGACTTCCAGGACGCTGAGACGGCCGGGCACACGCCGTTCCAGCACGCGTGTGGTGGCGCCGTAGCCGGGGCCGATCTCCAGGGTGGCGGCGCCGAGTTCCACGCCGTCGAGGGCCCATGGCAGCAGGCTCTGCTCGACCCCGCGGGCCCACTTGCCGGAGCTGCAAATCCACTGGTGCAACCGATTCATGGAGGTCATACGGCGATGCTAGGAAGCGCGGAGGATGTCCACCACGAGGTAGGGGGACATGTCCTGTCGCGATACGGACAGCTGACGCCGCGCGCCGGGTATCCGCAGGCCGCCGTCGTCGTCGGCAGCCACGCGGTCGACGACGGCCAGTGGTACGGACGGCACTGGCACACGGCCCACCAACTGGCCTGGGCCGAGCGCGGGGTCATCGCCGTGCGCGCCCTGGGCAACACCTGGGTGCTGCCGCCGACCATGGCGCTGTGGATACCGGCCGGCACCGAGCACGCGACCGGGGCGTCCGGCCCGGTGCTGGGCCGCAGCCTGTGGTGCCGGCCCGACCGCTGCCCGGTGGACTGGTCCGTGCCCACCGTCGTGGGCGTCTCGCCCCTGCTGCGCGAGCTGATCACGCACCTGGCCGACGACGGTCTGAGCCCGGCCGCCAGGCAGCGGGCCGAAGCGGTCGCGCTCGACCAGTTGGTGCCGCTGTCGGTGGCGACCGTGCTGGCGCCGCTGCCCCGGGACCCGCGGGCGTGCCACGTCGCACGTGCCCTGCGCGCGTGTCCGGCGGACGACCGGACGCTGGCGCAGTGGGGTACGGAGGTGGGCGCGAGCGCCCGGACGCTGGCCCGCGCGTTCGCCGCGGAGACGGGGCTGCCGTTCGGGCAGTGGCGCACCCGGGTGCGCCTCCAGGCCGCGATGCCGCTGCTGGCGGGCGGCGCGACGGTGGCGGCCACGGCCGCGCGGGTCGGCTACGCGTCGCCGAGCGCGTTCGTGGCGGCGTTCCGGCGGGTGGTGGGGGTGCCGCCGGGGGCCTACTTCTCGCCGTGACGGCCCCTGAACGGGGCGGGCGGGAGCGGGTGTCCGACAGGGCGCGGGGCGCGCCGTGCCCAACTGGGGGCGCACGGCGGCCGCGTGGGCCTCGGAGGCAACCCGACCCCGCCCCGCCGTCGAAGATCATCGAGGTGCAGAATGACCCGTATGTCGATGACGAACACGCCGACGGCAGCGACGCTCGACGACGCTCCGCAGATCAGTCGCGCTCTGGCCCGCGCCTTTGACGACGACCCGATGATGCACTGGTTCCTGCCCGGCGAGGACGCGCGCGAGGAGCGGCTGGGCCGCTACTTCACCACGATCTTCACCAAGCAGTACGCCCACCACGGTGTGTGCGAGCGGACCGGGGCCGCGGCGGCCTTCTGGGTGCCGCCGGAGGCGCGGGACAAGGCCGTTCCCGACGAGGAGACGCTGCGGGAGCTCGACGGCCTCCTCGGCGACCGCGGGCCCGTGTTCCGGGAGATCGTCGGAGCCGCCGCCGAGCACGCACCCCAGGAGCCGCACTGGTATCTGGCGGTGATCGGCGCCGACCCGGCCACCCAGGGCCAGGGGCACGGGGCCGCCCTGCTGCGCTCGGGGCTGGCCAAGGCCGACGCGGCGGGCCTGCCAGTCTATCTGGAGTCCTCCAAGGCGGCCAATCTGCCCTTCTACGAGCACTTCGGCTTCACCGTGCTCCAGGAGGTGCAGCTGCCGGAGGGCGGGCCGACGCTGTGGATGATGCGGCGCGCGGAACGATAGGACACGAAACGATAAGGTAAGGCTCGCCTTACCTTATCGACCGCCCGCCATCGCGCCCCGGACACGGAGACCGCCCCGATGATCGCAGCCGCCCCGCCCGCCGACACGCCGCGCCGTCCTCCCCGGGTACCGCGCCCCTCCCCCGTGCCGCGGGTCACGGACGAGCGGACCGTCCGCCGGGCGGCCGCGATGTCCGGGGCGGACTTCTGGCAGGCGGTGCGGCGGGACGGCACGCCGCTGGTCGGGCCGGACCCGCTGGGCGCCGCTGACCACGCGCTGGTCACCTTCCTGTGGCGCGGCTCCGCCGCCACCCGCGCGGTCCTGGTGTCGCCCAACAAGCTCGCCGACCCCCGCGATCCGGCCGGCAACCTCATGGACCGCGTGCCCGGCACGGACGTGTGGCACTGGTCCGTACGGATGCGCCGCGACTGGCACGCCACCTACACGCTGTGTGTGGACGAGGGCGACGGCCCCGCCGCCGACGACGAGGCGTACTGGCCGTGGTTTCGCACGCAGCGGCGCCTCGATCCCCTCAACCCGCAGACGCTCGCGAGCCGTTGGGGCGGGCCCCCGGCCTCCTGCGTCACGCTGCCCGACGCGCCGCGCGGCGAGGAGTGGCGGGAGCGGCCGGGCGTGCCCCGTGGCAGCGTCTCCGTGCACACGGTGCACAGCGCCCGGCTCGGCAACGCGCGCCGGGTGTGGCGGTACGCGCCCCCGGGCGGCGCTGAACCGGGCGCCGAACTGCCCGTGCTCGTCCTCCTGGACGGAGAGATGTGGCAGCCGGGGCTCGGGGTGGCCACCCTGCTGGACAACCTCATCGCGGACGGCCGGATCCCGCCGCTGGCCGCGCTGCTGCCGGAGTCGCTGGGCGCGGACGCCCGCTGGGCCGAGATGACCTGCGACCCGCGGTTCGCCGGGTTCCTCGCGGACGAGCTGCTGCCGTGGGCCGCCGCGGACCTGCCGCTGACCGCCGACCCGGCCCGTACCGTCGTGGCGGGCCAGAGCCTCGGCGGCCTGACCGCCGCGTACGCCGGGGTGTCCGCGCCCGGCCGGTTCGGCTGCGTCCTGGCGCAGTCCGGCTCCTTCTGGTGGCCGGACGGGCCGGGCGCCCAGTGGCTGACCGACCGGATCGCGGCGTCCCCGCGGCTGCCGGTGCGGTTCCGGCTGTCGGCGGGCGAGCAGGAGTGGGTCGCCCTGCCCGCGAACCGGCGGCTGCGCGACACCCTGGCGGCCAAGGGCTATAAGGACGCGGTCTACCGCGAGTACAACGGCGGCCACGACTACCTGTGCTGGCGTACGGAACTGGCCGACGGGCTGTGCGCGCTGCTCGGCCCGGGGGCGGCGGCCGGGACCGCCGCCGGCTGACGGGGACGCGCCCGGGCCGCGTACAGCGCCCGTAGGTGGCGGATCAGCGCGACCGCGGCGAGAAGCGCGGCGAGCGCGCACACGCCCCACCACCCGGCCCGGCTCCAGGCACGCGTCCCAGCCAGGAACCCGCGCTGCCGCCCAGATAAGCGCAGGCCATATAGGCGGTGTTGAGCCTGCTGCGGGCGTCGGGGCGCAGCGCGTGGACCCGGGCCTGGTTGGCGACCAGGCCGGATTGCATCGCCACGTCGAGGAGCAGGGTGCCGAGGATCAGCGCGGCCAGGCCCGGCGTGCCGCCGCGGGCGCCCACGGCGAGGATCGCGGCCGAGACGAGGACGGCGGCCAGGCACACGGCGTTCACCGGGTCGGGCCCGTGTCGATGCAGCGTACGGCTTGATGATCAGCTTCGCGCTCGGCGTCGAGGATCTCGCGGACACCCGGTTCGCCGTGTCCCCTCTGCACGAGACCGTGTTCAGCCTGCGGGTCCTGCACGGTCCGGGCCTCTTCGCACTGCATCTCCCGTGGCGCCGGTCCGTTCTCGGCGGACTCGGCACGCTGGACACGGCCCTGCTGCTCTCCCTGGTGGCACGCCGGCTGACCCTGCCGGACTTCCCGACCCCCAGGCCCGCGGGCTTCGCCCCGGCCTTCGAAGAGGAGCTGGCCCGCGTCCGCGGGACACCGGCGGACGCGGTGCGCCGTGACCTGCCGGCCACCCACACGCCGGACCCGCTCCCCGAACCGCTGCGCGATGCCGCCTCGGCCGACGACGCGCCCGTCGTCCGGCTCCGGAACGCCGTCTGTCAGCTTCTGCGGGATTACTGGGAGATCGCGGTACGGCCGTGGTGGCCGCAGCTGCGGCTCGTGGCGGAAGCCGACATGACGTACCGCGCGCGGCAACTGGCCATGGGCGGCGCCCGGCTGCTCTTCGCCGACATGCACCCCGACCTGCGGTGGCACAACGGGGCCCCAGAGCAAGGCTGCTCGCCCTCCTGGAGGAGTCGCTGCCCACCGTCGAACTCGCCCGCCGCCTCCGGGTGACGCCCAGCGCCGTGTCCCAGCACCTGCGCGTCCTGCACGCGACCGGGCTGGTCACCCGGGCCCGCCACGGACGGCAGGTGCTGTACCGGCGGAGCGCTCTCGGCGAGCAGCTGACGGGGAACGCCCGGCGGCAGTGACCGCCGTACGCCCGCGGCCTCAGCGCGAGCGCGTGAGGCTGATGCGGTGCACCGAGTCGACGCGGTCGGCGCCGGCCGCGGACTTGTCCACGACGTAGGCCGTGCCGCGGCGGACCGTGACGTGGTTCGGGTTGGGGCCGGTGGCCAGGTCGGCCAGGACGGTGCCCTTCTTCGGGTCCACGACGGTCGTGGTGCCGCTGCCCCGGTTGGCGACGAAGACCCGGCCGGAGCGGTGGTCGGCGGCGACGGAGAGGGCGCCGGCGCCGGTGCGCACGGTCCGGGTGACCTCGCCCTTGCGCAGGTCGACGACCGAGAGGGTGCCCGCGGCCTGGTCGGCGGTGTAGGCGGTGCGGCCGTCGGCGGACAGGTCGATGCCGATGGGGGTGTCACCGGTGGGGATGAAGCGCGGCTCGGCCTTGTACGGGCTGACCGCGATGATCCGGTCGTTGGTCAGGTCGGTGGCGTAGGCGGTGCCGGTGTGCGTGTCGACGGCGAGCCCGGCGGTGCCCGCTCCCTCGACCTTGACCCGCTTCTTCTCCTTGAAGGTGCGGGTGTCGAAGGCGACGACGGAACCGTCGCCGAAGCCGCTGGCCCAGGCGAGGTCGTGGCGCTTGTCGATGACGACCTCGCGGGCGTGCGCGACGCCCGGCAGGGTGGCGAGGTGCTTGCCGGTCCGCTGGCTGTAGACGGCCACCGAGTTGTTACGGGTGTTGGTGGTCCACACGGTGTCGTGCTCGTCGTCCACGGCCACGCCGTAGACCGCCTCGACCGCGCCGGTGGCCTGGTCGGTGACCGGCGGGGTGTAGGCGGCCTCGGTCTTGAGCGTCTTCGGGTCGACCTTCAGCAGTCTGGACTGCGTGACGGGGGGCCGGCCGACGGCGGTCGTCGCCCACAGGACGTGGTGCCGCTCGGAGTAGGCCGACTGGTAGAGGCCGGTGGCCAGTGGGGCGGTGTCCACGCGGTACGACGGCTGGTGCGCGGCTCCGCCGTGCGGGTGCCGGTCGTGCGCGACCGCGGTGCCGCTCACGGCGAGGACGCTGCCCGCGGCGACGGCGAGGGCGGTGGCGCGGCGGACGAGCCGGCGCGAAGCGGTGCGGGACCGCGGCGTCTTGGTGGCGTTCATGGTCTTCACTCCTCGTAGGGAGGCAGGCGGGAGGGAGGTCGGGGAGGATCCACCCGACACGATCAAAGGTTAGCTTAGCCTTACCTAAGTTGCGTACTGAGGGCGGGCGTCCCGGCCGGAGCGGCACCGCCCCCAACGCGCGCGCTGTTCGGGCCGGTTGAGCCGTCCAGCTCGGCCAGCCGCGCCGCGACCACCGTCGCGATCCGGTCCATCCAGCGCGGCTGCGTCATCTGCGGGTGCAGGCAGTCCACGTCGTGGTTGGCCAGCTCGCCCTTCACGTACGGCATCCACGCCCGCCGGGACAGCCAGTCCTCGGCGCGCGGTGCGGCCGCGGTGAAGAACAGCACGTCGCCGGTGAACACCCGGTGCCGGTGCTCCCGCATGAGGCGGGCGTTGTTGACGACGATGTCCACGACGGCGGACAGTGTCCGGTCGGACAGCCCGGCCAGCGCGCTGCCCTCGCGGCGCAGCGTCTCCAGGACGTCCTCCCGCGTCAGCTCGTCCGTCCGCTCGAAGCCCGCCATCCGCAGCAGGGCGGTCAGCGCGTCGGTCTCCTTGGGTACGGCCTGGTCGCGCCACTGGTCGGACGGGTAGGCGTCCAGCAGGGCGAGCAACTCGACCTCCTCACCCGCTTCCTGGAGCCGCACCGCCACGGTGTGGGCGAGGACGCCGCCCACGGACCAGCCGAGCAGCCGGTAGGGGCCGTGCGGCCGCACGGTGCGCAGCTGCCGTACGTAGTCGGCGGCCATCTCCTCCATCGTCGCCGGGAGGGGTTCCTCGCGGGCCAGGCCGCGAGCCTGGAGGCCGTACACCGGCTGCGCCGGGTCGAGCCGGGACAGCAGGCCCGAATAGCACCAGCTGATGCCGCCCGCCGGGTGCAGCACGAACAGCGGCGGACGGTCGCCGGCCTGGCGCAGCGGCAACAGCACGTCCAGCGCGTCCCCGCCGGAAGCACCGGAACCGACGGAACCGCCGGTCCCGTCGCCGTCCAGGCGGGCGGCGAGCGCGGCCGGGGTGCGGTCCTGGAAGAGCGCGCCGATGGCCAGCTGCACGCCGAGCGTGTCACGGACCCGCCCCATCAGGCGGGCGGCCAGCAGCGAGGTACCGCCCAGGTCGAAGAACGCGTCGTCCACACCGACCCGGGGCAGGCCCAGCACCTCGGCGAACAGCCGGGCGAGGGTTTCCTCCCGGTGGGTGCGCGGGGCGCGGCCGGGCCCCGACGTGAAGGCGGGGGCCGGAAGCCGCTTGCGGTCCAGCTTGCCGTTCGGGCTGAGCGGGAACGCGTCCAGCACGAGCACGCTGTTGGGCACCATGTGCTCCGGCAGCGTGCGGGCGAGCGCGTCGCGCAGCTCCTCCGGGTCGGGCGGGGCCGCGCCGTCGCCGCTCTCGGGCGTGACGTAGCCGGTCAGCCGCTGGTCGCCGGGCCGGTCCTCGCGCACCACCGCGCAGGCCGCGCCGACGGCGGGCAGGGCGGCCAGCGCCTCCTCGATCTCGCCGAGTTCGACCCGCTGGCCGCGCAGCTTGACCTGGTGGTCGGTGCGGCCGAGGTAGAGCAGTTCGCCGCGGTCGGTCCAGCGGGCCAGGTCGCCGGTGCGGTACATACGGCTTTCCGCGGGCCCGTACGGGTCGGCGACGAAGCGGGTCGCGGTCAGGCCGGGCCGTCCCAGGTAGCCGTCGGCGAGCTGGGTCCCGGCGAGGTACAGCTCGCCGGGGACGCCGGGCGGGCACGGTTGCAGGGCCGCGTCCAGGACGTACAGACGGGTGTTCCACACGGGTGCCCCGATGGGCACCGGTCCGTCGCCGTCGGGCGCGCAGGCGTGGTACGTGACATCGACGGCGGCCTCGGTGGGGCCGTACAGGTTGTGCAGTCCGACGCCGGGCAGCGTCCGGGCGAACTCGCGGGCCGTCTCGCGCGGCAGCGCCTCACCGCTGCAGAACACCCGGCGCAGCCCCGTGCAGGTCGCCGCGTCCGGTTCGGCGAGGAACACCTGGAGCATGGACGGGACGAAGTGGCATGTGGTGGCGGCCTGTTCACGGATGACGCGGGCCAGGTAGGCGGGGTCGCGGTGGCCGCCGGCGTCGGCCACCACCAGCGTGGCGCCCTGGCGCAGCGGCCAGAAGAACTCCCACACGGACACGTCGAAGCCCGAGGGCGTCTTCTGGAGCACCCGGTCGCCCGGTTCCAGGCCGTACTGCCCCTGCATCCAGCGCAGCCGGTTGTCGATGGCCCGGTGGCCGACGACGACGCCCTTGGGGCGGCCGGTGGAGCCGGAGGTGTAGATGACGTACGCGGGGTGGTCCGGGGTGAGCGGGCGCGGCGGGACGGTGCCGGGGTAGGCGGTCAGGTCGAGGCCGTCCAGGACGACCACCGGCACCTGCCCGTCGCCCGGTACGCGGCCCTCCCGGTCGGTGATCACGCACACCGGCCGGGCGTCGTCGAGCATGTACGCGAGCCGGTCGGCGGGGTAGTCGGGGTCCAGCGGCAGGTAGGCGCCGCCCGCCTTGAGGACGGCGAGCAGGACAAGGACGAGGTCGGCGGAGCGCGGTACGGCGACGGCGGCCAGGGTGCCGGGGCGCACGCCGAGGGACGCCAGGTGCCGGGCCAGCCGGTTGGCGCGGGCGTCGAGTTCGGCGTAGGTCCACACGGTGTCGCCGTGGACCAGCGCGGTGGCGCCGGGGGTGCGGACGGCCTGGGCCTCGATGGGGCCGATGAGGGTGGTGGGCGGCAGGGAGCGGGAGGTGGCGTTGAACGTCTCCAGTACGAGGTCCCGTTCGGCCGCGGTGGCGATGCCGTGTGTGCCCAGGGGCTCGTGCGGGTCGGCGTGCGCCAGCCGGGAGAGCAGGTCGAGGAACCGTTCCTGGTGGTGACCGAGGTCCGCCTCCTCGTACAGCGCCGGGTTGGCGTCGTAGTCGAGGCGCAGACCACGGCCGTCGGCGCGGTCGTAGACGTTGACGGTCAGTTCGTCCACCGGTCCGGTGGACAGGTTGTGCGCGGTGGCCGGGGCGCCCGCGAAGTCCAGGCCGTAGTCGAACGGCATCACGTTGACCAGCGGCCCGACCAGCGCCCGGTCCGCGCCGAGCAGTCCGAGGTCGCGGCGGATGTCCTCGTACCGGTAGCGCTGGTGGCGGCGGGCCGACCGGATGCCGAGGACTACCTGGCGCGCCAGTTCGGCGAAGGTGGCGGCCGGGCTCACGGTCAGCCGCAGCGGCAGTACGTTCATGACCATGCCGGGGACGCGCAGCGCCACCGAGCCCATGCGGCCCATCATGGGCAGCCCGAGGACGACCTCCTCGGCGCCGGTGGCCCGGGACAGGTACAGCGCCTGGGCGGCGAGCAGCACATCGGGCCAGGTGGCGCGGACCGAGGAGGCCAGTTCCTTGAGCCGGTCGGTGGCCTCGGGGCCCAGGTGCGCGGTGCGGCGCAGGTGGGTGCGGGAGGGCAGCGCGGTGCGCCCGGCCAGGTTGACGGCCTCGGGCCGGTCCGCGAACGCCTCGTTCCAGTGCCGGCGGTCGGCCTCGTACGTGTCCGACGCGCGGTACGCGACGTCCTCGGCCACCAGGTCGGTCAGCCGTCCGAACGGGCTGGGGCCCACGGGTTCACCGGCCGCGAGCGCCGTGTAGGCCTCGGCGGTGCGGCGGGCCAGCAGCGAATAGCCGAAGCCGTCCATGACGACGTGGTGGACGCGCTGGTACCACAGCCAGCGCTCCTCGCCGACCCGGAACAGCGCGTGCGCGAACAGCGGCCCAGCGGCCAGGTCGAACGGCTCGGCCAAGTCGGCCCGCATCCAGGCGCGTGCCGCGCCGTCGGGATCGTCCTCCGCGCGCAGGTCCGCCAGGTGCAGCGGCAGCGGCGCGGGGCAGGTGGTCAGCGGTAGCTGACGGGGCCCTCCGTCGGTATCGACGATACGGACCCGCAGCGCGTCGGCCTCGGCGACCACCTGGTGCAGCGCGTCGGAGAACAGCGCCGGGTCCACCGGCCCGTGGATCTCCAGGTATTCGGCGGTGTTCTGCGCGGGGCTCGCCGGGTCCAGGGCCTGTGCGTACCACAGGCCGGTCTGCGCGGCCGTCAGCGGCAGGCCGTCGGCGGTGTCACGGCTGCTCGTACCGGCGCCCGGGCCGTCCGTGCCGGTGCCACGGCGGTCCGCGGCGGAGGCCGTGCCGGTGTCCGTACCGGTGTCGACCGGCGCCGTCACGAGGCGACGCCCAGAATGCGGGCCCACGCCTCGATGGCGGGCTGCTCGGCGAGGTCCACGAAGCCGGCCCGGGTGTCGTGGTCGCGCCGCCATCGTTCGAGGAGCGCCATGATGCGGACCGAGTCCATGCCGTAGTCGACGAGGTTCTCGTCCACGGGGATGTCGGCCGGGTCCTCCCCGAGCACATCGGCGACATCCGCGCGCAGGTGATCGATGGTCAGTGCCATGGCGTGTCGGTTCTCCTTGAGCGTGTGGCCGGCGGGGCCGGCCGGGAAGGGGCCGTACGTCGGCGGACGGCCGGGGGCGGGCACCCGGCCGGGGCGCTTCCCCGGCCGGTGGCGGTGCCGTCCGTTACTGGGTCACGGCCTTACCGGGCCATGGCCTTGCGGATGTCCTCCAGGACGGACATGGCCGCCAGACCGCCGCCGAGACTGGTCCACTTGGAACCGTCGATCTCGGTGGCGTGGCCGTCGCGGACGGCACCGAGCTGCCGGTAGGCGGGCTTGTCCTTCAGCTCGGCGAACAGGTCGGCGTCCTTGCCCTTGGCGGCGAGGGTGCCGATGAACAGCCAGTCGGCGTCGATCTGCCGGATGTCCTCGTCGCTGATCGGGGTGGAGTGGCCCTGGCCGCGCTCGTTCTGGATGCCGGGCCGCTTGAAGCCGAGGTCCTTCAGGACGTCGCTGATGAAGACGCCCTGCTGCATCACGGCGGTGCCCTTGGCGGAGTAGCGGGCGACGGAGACGGTGGCGCCGGCGTGCGCGCCCAGCTTCTTCTTCAGCTCGGCGACCTTGGCGTCGTAGCCCGCCACGAAGGACTTGGCCTCGTTCTGCTTGCCGAGGGCCCGGCCGGTGAGGTCGAGCGCCTTCTTCCAGTCCTTGTCCTTGCCGATGGTGACGACGGTCGGCGCGATGGCCTTCAGCTGCTGGAGGACCTTCTGGTCGGCGAGCTGTCCGGCGAGGATGACGTCCGGCTTGGCGCGCAGCACCTTTTCGATGTCGGGACCGGTGACGGCGCCGACGACCGGTATGCCGGCCGCGCGTTCGGCGAGGTATTCGGGGGCGCCCTTCTGGCCGCGGCCCGCGGTCAGACCGATCGGCTTGACGCCGAGCGCCAGCGCGGAGTCGAGGTCCATCTCGCTGAGCGCCACCACCTTGGCGGGCTTGGCGGGCACCTCGACCTCGGCGCCGGTGGCGTCGGTGACGGTGACCTTGCCGGCACCGCCGGTCTTCGCCTTCCCCGAACCGCCGGCCTGGTCCCCTCCGCAGGCGGTGAGGGCCAGCGCCAGGGCGGTGGTGACGGCGGCCGCCGCGGTCAGGCGGACGCGCGGCGAGGAGTGCGTGGACATGTCTGTGGTCTCCGAAGGGTGAAGTCCGGCGCCGGAGCGGCGTGTGACGGAACGGTGGTTTCGGGGCATGCCGGAAGTGCCGTGGCGTTCGGTCCGGCGGGCGACCGAAGCCCCGATTGAGCCTTAGGTTAGGCTAACCTTATGTTGGTTGCGCAAGAGACCGGGGCCCCCGTGGGCGGCACCGAGCCCCCTTCGACCCGGCCGCCCGGCCCCCGCCGGCGCATCCTGACCGCCGCCGTCGCCCTGACCGCGCTGCTGGCCGTCCTGATGGTGCTGTCCCTGCTCATCGGCACCGGCTCCAGCCCCGTCGCGCGCGCCTGGGACTTCCTCATGGGTGACCCGTCCGCCCGCGCCGACGCCCAACTCCGGCTCGCCGTGCTCGACGTACGGCTGCCGCGCACCCTCGCCGCCGTCCTCGTCGGCGTATCCCTCGGCGCAGCAGGCTGCCTCCTCCAGGCCGTCACCCGCAACCCCTTGGCCGAAACCGGACTGCTCGGCGTGAACTCGGGCGCCGCGCTCGGCGTCGTCATCGGCCTCACCTACTTCGGGGTGCGGTCCTCGTACGCCCTGCTGGGCTGGGCGCTCGCCGGCGGGATGACCGCCAGCGCGGTGGTCCTGCTGCTGGCGGCCTCGGGCCGGGCCGCGGCGTCACCGCTGCGGCTGGTGCTGGCAGGCTCCGCGCTCGGCGCCACCTTCCACGGCATGACCTCCTACGTCCTGCTCAGCACCCAGTCGACCTTCGACACCTTCCGCTACTGGACCATCGGCTCCCTGGCCGGCGTCAAGACCTCCGACACCTACCCGCTGATCCCGCTCGTCGTCACCGGCCTGCTGGTCGCCTTCGGCTCCGCCCGTCCGCTGGCCGCCCTGGCGCTCGGCGACGACGGCGCGCGGGCGCTCGGGCACCGCCCCGGCCTGATCCGCGTGGTCGTCGCCGGGGCGGTGACGTTGCTGGCCGGATCGGCGGTGGCGATCGCCGGGCCCATCGCCTTCCTCGGCCTGCTGGCCCCGCACGCCGCCCGCGCCGTCACCGGCCCGCGGATGGCCGCGCAGCTCGCCCTCTCCGCTCTGATCGCCGCGGACGTGATGATCGCGGCCGACATCTTCGCCCGCGTCGCCATCCGCCCCTGGGATACCCCCGTGAGCGTCCTCCTCGCCTTCGTCGGCGGCCCGTTGCTGATCTGGATCGCCCGCTCCCGGCGGCTGTCCACGGCGGGAGGCACGGCATGACGGACCCGATCGCGGACGGCGGGACGGCCGCCCGTACCCCCTCCCCCACTTCCTCGGCGGCTCCGGACGTCACCCCGCCCGACAGCCTCGTCCTGCGGACCGGCGCCCTCTCCTGGCTCTTCCCCCGCCGCGGCTCACTGGTCGCCGTGGCACTGGGCGCGCTCATCCTGGTCCTCGTCGCGCTGGGCACGTTCGCCAGCTCCACCGGCATGGGCTTCACCGAAACGCTCGCCGGCCTGTTCGGTACCGGCGATCCCGCCACCGTGATACTGGTCCAGGACTTCCGGCTGCCGCGGATCGCCGTCGGCGTCCTGGTCGGCGCGGCACTGGGCATCGCCGGCTGCCTCACCCAGACGCTGGCCGGCAACCGGCTCGCCACCCCCGACATCATCGGCGTGAACGAGGGCGCCACCGCGGCCGTCGTCGCCTCCGTCGTCGGCTCGTCCACCGGCATGATCGGTGAGTGGTGGCTCGGACCGGTCGGCGCCGTGCTGGCCGCCGCGCTGGTCGTCCTGTGCGCGGGCGGCGCGGGCCACCGGGGCCACCGCGTCCTCGTCGTCGGCATCGGCGTCTCGACCGTCGTCGGCGCCGTCACCGACCTCGTGATGTCCCGCCAGAACGACAACACCGCGGGCGGCGTCTTCCTGTGGACGGTCGGCAGCCTCAGCGGACGCGACTGGTCGGTCGGCACACCGCTGCTGCTGCTCCTGCTCGTCCTGCTCCCGTTCGCCCTCGCCGCCGGGAACCGGCTGCAACTGCTGCGCTTCGACGACGACACGGCCGCCGGACTCGGCGTGCCCGTCCGCCGCGTCCGCGCCCTGGCGCTGGCCCTCGCGGTGGTGCTCTCCGGCGCGGCGGCGGGCATCGGCGGCCCCATCGCCTTCGTCGCGCTGGCCGCCCCCGTGCTCGCCGACCGCCTCGGCGGCCGGTCGCGGGTACCCGTACTGGCCTCCGGACTGGTCGGCGGCGCCCTGATCGCCGGGGCGGACGCGCTGGGCCGGGTGATCGCCCCCGTCGAGATCCCCGTCGGCGTGGTCACCAGCGTGCTCGGCGGCCCCTTCCTGCTGTGGGTGCTCTTCCGGCCGGAGCGGGGGGCGGGGCGGGGGTGAGCTGGGGGTTGGGGGGATGCCTCCGTATGGGCGGGGCGCCTTCGTATGGGCGGGACGCCTCCGTACGGGCGGGGCGCCTCCGTACGGGCGGGACGCCTCCGTACCGACGGACCGGCTCCGTACCGACGGACCGGCACCGTACCGACGGACCAGCTCCGTACCGACGGGCCGACTCCATACCGACGGACCGGCACCGTACCGACGGACCAACTGCGTACCGACGGACCGGCACCGTACCGTCGGACCGGCTCACAGAGCACGGCGCTCAGGGGCGTGGCGCTCGAAGGCGTGGCCTCAAAGGCATGACGCTCAGGGGCGCGTGCCCCCGCGTGGCGGTGTGAAGGGCTGCCGCTCGTCGGTGGCGCGGACGACTTCGACGTCGTCGAAGCCGTGCGCGGCGAGCCGGTCCAGGGCCTCGGCGACCAGGATCTCCGGCACCGACGCGCCGCTGGTGAGCCCCACGGTGGACATCCCGCGCAGCCAGGCCGGGTCGATCTCCTCCGCGCAGTCGACCAGATGGGCCGTGGGCACACCGGCCAGGACCGCCACCTCGGCCAGCCGGGCCGCGGCGGACGAGTTCCGGGAGCCGATCACGAGCACCAGGTCGCAGGCGCCGGCCAGCCGTCGCACCGCCGCCTGCCGGTTGCGGGTCGCATAGCAGATGTCGTCGCCGGGCGGGCCGAGCAGCGCGGGGAACCGCGCCTTGAGCGCGTGGACCGTCACCGCCGTCTCGTCCACCGACAGCGTCGTCTGCGACAGCCAGACCACCCGCCCCTCGTCCGCGACCTGGAGGTACGGGACGTCGTCGGGGCCACCCACCAGATGGATGCGGTCCGGCGCCTCGCCCATCGTGCCGATCACCTCCTCGTGGCCCTCGTGGCCGATCAGGAGGATGTCGTAGCCTTCGCGGACGAAGCGCCGCGCCTCCATATGGACCTTGGTGACCAGCGGGCAGGTCGCGTCGACGGTGGTGAGCCTGCGCCGCGCCGCCTCGGTGTGGACCTCGGGGGCGGCGCCGTACGCCGAGAAGACCACGACCGCGTCCTCGGGCACCTCGTCGGCCGCCTCGACAAAGACCGCGCCCCGGCGTTCCAGGGCGCGGACCACATGCGTGTTGTGGACGATCCGCTGACGGACGTACACCGGCGGCCCGTACCGGTCGAGGGCCTTCTCCACGGTGACGACGGCGCGGTCCGATCCCGCGCAGTAGCCGCGGGGCGAGGCGAGCAGGACCCGCCCGGGGCCGGCGGCCGCGTCGGCGGAACGGGCGGCGGACGATCCGAAGTACGTCATCAGGTCCTCACGGTGCTCACGGTGGCGACGGTGGCGGGCTGGTACAGCGCGGCCCGTACGGCCGACGCGAACGGGGAGCCTTCGAAGGGGCCGGCGGCCTTCCGACGGCTCTCGCGGTTCATTTGCTCGACGGTGCCGAGCGCCGCGGTGGCCCGCGGTGGCCCGCCATGGTCCACGGAACCCCGCGCCCCCCGGTCTCCGGCCGCGTCCCGTGGGGCGGCCGACGCGGCCGGAGGGTCTTCGCGACCTCCTGGGATGCGCCGGACGGACGCACTCACCACAGCTACATCGCTCGCTCGGCATACTTGCTTGCTTCGTTTGTTTCGCTTGCTTCGTTTGTTTCGCTTGCTTCGCTTGTCCCGCTTACGCGTGGGGCGAGCTGCCGCTGTTTCCACGACGGGACGAACTCCGGCTGTTTCCGCGTCTCGTGATCCCGGCGGGCGTCCCGGATCTCGCGCTCCGGCTCGTCGGCGTCGTCCAGTACATGGCGCGCAACCTCTCTGGCTCATCGGCGGGAAATCCGGCGCCCCCTCCATGAGTTCACGTCCCGAAAGGCGCTCACTCCGAATCGGCGACCGCGGGGTGTTGAACGTGTTGTGCGGCAAAGGCGCGTCAGCGGGCGCCCGTACGCCGGAAATTCACCCGGCGTTCCGCATCACCGCGTCCATCCGGCGCAACAGGGACCGGGCCGGTTGGCGCGTGGCGTGCACCCGCAGTTCCCCGCGCAGGTCGGCGAGAATGCGGTCGGCGCGGCCGGAGCGCAGATGAAGGTAGTCGTCGAGGAACCGGTGCCAGGTCGCACACGCCTCCTCCAGCCGGCCGTCGGCGAGGAGCAGCCGGGCGATCTCCGCGCGGGTGAGCGCGCAGGGAAGATACGCGGTCGCCGAACGCTGCTCCAAGGACGCGCGCAAGGCGGCGATCGCCGCCGCCCGGTCCCCCAGGAGCGCCAGCGTCCGCCCCTTCCGGCAGGTGAGCGCGGCCTCGGAGGAACCGGGTACGCAACGCTCTGACGTACGCGGATCGGGCATCTCGTGCTGCTGTCGCGCCATCTTCGCCAGGGAGGCGAGCGCACGGCGCCGGTCCCCGACGGCGGCCTGGGCGAGCGCGAGTTGGGCCAGCAGCGGTGCCCGGACCTCGGGCGGCGCGTCGGCCGCGGCGATGGCCAGGGCCGCCTCGGACAGGCGGAGGGCCGGACGGCGGTGGCCGAGGTCGAGGGCGTGGCCGCTCATGCTCCGCAGCACGACGGCGTACGTCGTACGGTCACCGGCCTCGGCGGCCAGGAGGAGAGCGGCGCGGTGATAGCGCTGGGCCGCGCCGTTGCGCACATCGTCGACGTACATGCCGGCGAGCACGTGGACCAGCCGCGCCGCCTCGGCCAGCAGCGGCAGGTACGTGCTCGCGTGGCCTCCCGCGTGCAGCCGGGGGACGACATCGTCGTGGAGGTAGGACACCAGGGCCGAACGGGCGTGGCGGCCGCCGAAGTCACCGGCTCGGCGGAAGAAGTCCGTGGCGCTGCGCAGCCCCGCGGCGCCTCCCGGCCGGCCTGGGCTTTCCCGCGACGAAGGCCGTTCGGCTGCGGAGCTTCCGGCGCTCCTTCCCGGCCACCCGGTTGTGTCCGCGTCGATTTCCGCGGCGATGTAAACGGACTCCTGCACCAGGCACCGGCGCACCGGATCGGCGTCCATTCCGCACAGCACGGCCAGCAGCGTCACCGCGCGCGTTTCCCCGTCGGCGCCCTTGCGCCCGTACACATCGACGCTGTCGAGGACATCGGGGGCGGCTGATTTCCCCATGCCCAGTGCCCCGAGCGGAACGGGGCGGCGGAGTTTGCGGGCGAAGGCCTCGGCGATCAGGGCCCGGGTGCGCGGGCGGGGAACCGATCCGGCCAGCCAGTGCGCCACCGAGGTGCGGTCGTAGCGCAGCCGCATGCCGTTCTCGGCGCCGAGCGCGTTGACGTTTCTGGCCAGGGCTTCATAGGTCCAGCCGGCTGCCGAGAGCAGCGCCCGCAGGTCATCGTTGGCTGCACGACGGTCGGCGGCCATCCCCCTCCTCCAACGCGTGGAAACGCTCACCAGGATTTCGCCGCGACCCGGGCAGCGTCGTCCAGCTGAACGCCCGGCGTCTTGGCAGGTGTCCCGCACTTCCGTGTCCGTCCGGGAGGGCTTCACGAGCCGTCCCGCCGGTGCGCGTGCACCGGTCGGCGGGGACTCGGCGGCGGCGCGGGTGGCATTCGCGCGACGCCTGCCGACCAGGCGGATGCAGGGAGCACTCTTTCGTTTGGCGCGATGCCCAAGAGAGATGAGCGATATCCCTACATTCGCTCTATCGGGCAATTACTAATATGAGATGAGACCACCGGTCTTCTCGCGCGCGGAGAAGGCGCCCGCACCGGCCTTCCGCCGGTCGGTCGCCGTACTCCCACGTCCGCCCTCTCAGAAGATACGGGGCTGTCAGAGGCAAGGGCCGTCAGAAGCTACGGGGCGGTGGAAGTTACGGGGCGTCAGAAGATACGGGGCGTCAGAAAATACGGGGCTGGCCGGACGACGCGCTCAGACCGCCGTCGACGGGGATGTGCACGCCGTTGACGAACCGGGCGTCCTCGCTGGCCAGGAAGGCGATGACATCGGCTACCTCGCCGGGCTCGGCGGGCCGCCGCATGGGGATGCGCTGCTGGAACGCGGCCACCAGGGACTCGTCGGCGAGCAGGGGAGCGGCCATCTCCGTGGCGGTGAGACTCGGGTGTACGGCGTTGACCCGTATGCCCTCGGCCCCGTGGTCGAGCGCCATGGCGTTGGTGAGGTTGGCCACCGCGCCCTTCGCCGCGTTGTAGGCGGCCAGGCCCCAGTCCCCGCCGAGGCCGGAGACCGAGCCGACGTTGACGATGCTGCCGCCGACGGCGCGCAGGTGCGGTACGGCGGCCCGGGACATGTAGAAGGTGCCGTCCACGTCGACGTTCATGGTCTGGCGCCAACTGGCCGTGTCGGTGTGCTCGACGGTGCCGCCGGTGGCGACGGCCGCGTTGTTGACCAGCACGTCCAGCCGGCCGTGGTCGCCGATCACCCCCTCGACGAGAGCGGCGACCGCCGATTCGTCGGAGATGTCCGCCACGCGCGCGACGACGGCCGAACCGCCGGGCGCCTCGGCGACCGTCTTGCGCAGCTTCTCCTCCGTACGCCCGACCGCGACGACGGTGGCGCCCTCGCGCGCGAAACGGTGTGCCGTGGCGGCCCCGATACCGGATCCGGCGCCGGTGACGATGACGACCTTGCCGGCGAAGCGGCTCTCGCTGCTCATGAACAGTGTCCCCTCAAGCGGTCCAGGCCTCACGGCTGTTGACCGGGGAACTACTGGGGTCGGCTTTCCGTTCCCGCCCGCCGCCGAGCACCACGGCCGCACCACACGCCGAGGGACGCCGGCGCCGAGGAACCACTGACGCCGGCGTCCCCGAACGGGGGAACGCCCGCTCAGCCGAGGCGGGTCAGCCGAGGCCGGTCATGATGCGCCCGACGAGTTCCCGGTTGCCGGCGGGAACCGCGGCGAAGCCCGGATCGGGAGCGCTGCCCGTCGCCGTGTCCGCGGCCGCCGTGTCCCTCTTCGTATCGGTGGCCGCCGGGTCCTTCTTGGTGTCGGTGGCGGCCGTGTCCTTCTTCGGGGTGGCAGCCGCCGTGTCCTTCTTCGGGGTCGCGGCCGCCGTGTCCTTCTTCGGGGTCGCGGCCGCGGTGTCCTTCTTCGGGGTCGCGGCCGCGGTGTCCTTCTTCGGGGTGGCAGCCGTCGTGTCCTTCTTCGGAGTGGAAGCCGCCGTGTCCTTCTTCGGAGTGGCCTGACCGTTCGTCTTCGGCGGTACCCCGGGGTCGTCGGCCGCTCCGGCGACGGGGGCCCCGGCGACCACGGTGACCGCGGCCAGCGCCGCGCCGGCCAGGCTGAGACGTATACGCATGCGAATCGCTCCTAGATCGTGAATCAGCTACGTACGTCTTCAGCACACCCGCTCCCGGCGACCGCCGCATGCTGACGGAGGCACCTGGGTGGCCGGGGCGCAGTCCCCGGACGGCGGCGAAGGATCAGGCGGTCTTACGGGCGACCGCCCCGTACATGGCGATGTCCCGGTCGTCGACCTCCTCCTGGTCGGCGTCCGGGCGCCAGTGGTGGACCTGCGTCAGCCCGGGGGCGACCAGGTCCATCCCCGCGAAGAACGCCTCGGCCTCGGCCCGCGTCCGCAGCTTCATGGGCATGCCCCGGCGCGCGTACTCGTCGGCGACCCGGTTGACCTCGTGCGGCGCGAAGTCGGCGGTGCCGATCGTCATGGCCACGAAACTGCCCGCGGGCAGCGGCTCCAGGAGGCGCCGCACCAGGCTGTGGTCGTTGGGCGGGAGGATGAAGTGGAGGATGCCGATGATCATCAGGCCGACCGGCTTCCGCAGGTCCAGCAGCTCCTGGAACTGCGCGGAGCCGATGATGGCCTCGGGGTCGCGCATGTCCGCGTCGACGTACGCCGTCCGGCCCTCCGCGGAGCCGGTCAGCAGCGTCCGCGCGTGGGTCAGCACGATCGGGTCGTTGTCGACGTACACCGCCCGCGCGTCGGGCCGTATCCCCTGGACCACCTCGTGCAGGTTGGGCGAGGTGGGCAGCCCGGTGCCGATGTCCAGGAACTGCCCGATGCCCTCCTCCTGGGCGAGGTAACGGGCCGCGCGGTGCATGAACTTGCGGTTGGCCCGCATGTGTACGGGCAGCGCGGGCCACTCCCGGCACATCGCGTCACCGGCCTCGCGGTCCACGGCGTAGTGGTCCTTGCCGCCGAGGATGTAGTCGTACACACGCGCCGAGTGCGCCGTACCGGTGTCGATACGGTCCGCCGGGTATCCCTGGTCCAACACCCTTGCTCCTTACGGTCATACGGCACCACGACGGTCCGGTGCCAGGGGGAGTCTAGGCGCGGCCGTTCGACACCTCTCCAGTGGCCTGCTGTTTCACCGGTCGTTTGGAGGTGGAGAGGTGGAGAGGTGAACACGACTCCCCGTAGCAACGGGCGAGCCCGGAACAACGGGTGAGCGAGGAGCACCCGTCGGCGACCGCCCCACCGGGCCGCCCCCTCAGCGCCCGGCATCCCATCCGCGGTCGCCGCTCCAGTCCACCCACGTCGGGTCATCGAGCAGCGCCACTCCTTCCGGCAGGCCGGCACGCCGCAGGAACTCCTCCACATCGGCGTCCGAGTACGCCACACCCAGGTCGGCATCGAGCCCTGCCGTACGCACGGAAACGCGCCGTCCGCCACTCGCGGACGGCCGGTGCACGGTGATCGGCGCGGCCATACCCCCACCCTGGGCCCGCTCCACGGCGACCGCGACCCGACGCCCGCCCGAATACGGCCAACCGGCCGTCGGTACGCATACGCGATCCGTCGGTACGCATACGCCATCGACGGCGGGCGTCACAAACCGCCCCACCCTCAAAACCGCCCCCCGCCCTCACCCTCGCCCTCACCCCCGACAGGATTGACGGTCACGGCGCGCGAAGGGCGAAATGGAACTTCCGATCCAAAACCCGAGGAGGTCCCGCGTTGCCACCCGCCGACCGCCCCCGCTCGTTCGACATGGCGACCGCCCTGGAGGCCGCGATGCCGCTGCTCTGAGAAAGACGGAAGAGGCCGGGCCGGGTGGGCGGGGACGGGGTCAGGGGTGCTCACCTGTGCCGCTCACCGGGTGACCTTCAACCACCGTACGGCACCCCGACGAATTCCCACGCGTACCAGCTGTACTGGACGTCGTTATCGAGCTCAGCATGCTTGCCCTTGGTCTTGTCACCGTGCGGAATGTGCAGATACCGTCCGAGATTGTCCTGGTAGAGCAGGAACCCCTTTCCGTCGGTCTTCTTGATCTGCCAGAAGTGGTAGCCGAAGGCGGAATCTCCCGAGGTGGCTCCTTGCCCCGGCGCGCATCTGAGGTAGCGAGGCCCGCGGTAATAGTTGTTGCGCAGGGTATAGATCCCATCGGCATAACCCTGCTCAAGCGTCCACTTCTGCTGCCTGCTGGTCGTCTTGGGCCACTGGACCACGAAATCCTGCGCGGTACCGGCATCCAAGGCCATGCCTGTCGCCATGTTCATGAGGAGATAGGTCCCGCCGATGGCAGGGAGCGCCGGATCGTACCTGTTGGACGTTTCCTGGATGAACTTGACCACGCCCGCCTTGACGTCCGAATTGTTGGGGACCCCGTCGTGTGACGCACCGTGGATGACCCGATTCTCGGCCCCGTCGAGCTTCATCGTCCAGTCCTCAAGCTGTTCGTCCGAGGTCGATCGGTAGGTGAGGTAGCGCGTGGGGCCGGGAGCGTGGGTGCCGGAGTTCAGATTCTTCATGTACTGGTCGGAAGGCGTCATGTCATTCAGGCAGGGATACCAGACACCGCCGACACTCGCACCGTAGTTTCTCGTGCCATAGTTGAGACCTGCGAGACCGACCCAGACGCGGATCTGGTCCCCCAAAGGGTCGAGAAGGTTGTACTCGTGGTCGGTCAGCATGTGCCGGTAGCCTTTGAGGGCGTATCGGGTGATCGCGGCACCGGTCGAATGGGAGACAACGTCCACCTCGCCCCGCGCTTTCTCGCGCACGAAATCACGGAATCGCTTGGCTACCGGGGTGAGCCGCTCCTTCGCGCTCCAGCCGAAGTCGTGGAACTTGGAGTCGGAGTAGCCCGCCTTTCTGAGTTCGTCCTTCAGTCCGCCGAAGATGCTGTTGTGGCCTCGGAAGCCGTGGACGAAGAAGACGTCTCGCTTGTCGGCGCGGGAACCGACGGATCCGGCCCGGCCTGAGGGGTGAGCCGCGGCACTGGCCAGATGGGCGGGGAGGGCAGGTCCGGCTCCAGTCGCTGCTGTGTTCGCTTCAGTGCGCCGGAGGGAACGTCGGTGGTCCATAGTCGTCCTTTCGACTGCGGGGACCAGCTCAATGAGGCATTTCGGCCATGAATACACTGACACAGCCCGCGGCGCGATAACCGATTGCCCTACCACAGCCCTGGTGGTCTCATGCGCGCATGGACCAAGACGCGATGCTCGCGGTGTTCGACGACCGGATGAGGAAGAACGCACCACCGGATGCCCCCGGCGCGTACGTCGAACGGGTAGGGGACGTGGTGCGCCAGACCGGCCCGGACACCGCCTGGAACGGAGTGCTGTGGTCCGCGCTGGACCGGTCCCGCGTGGACGGGGCCATCGCGGAGCAGACAGGCCACTACACTGCGCTCGGACGGGAGTTCGAGTGGAAGCTGTACGGTCACGACCAGCCGCACGACCTCGCCGATCGGCTGGAGGCCGCCGGTTTCGTCCCCGGGGAACCGGAGACCCTCATGGTCGCCCCGATCGCCGGCCTTCCCGCCGGTGGCGCGCTCCCCGCGGGCATCGAGCTGCGCCCGGTGACGGACGCCGCCGGCGTGGAGCTGATGGCGCGGGTCCAGGCAGCGGCGTTCGGTACGGACGGCACCAGGCACCGGCAGCGGCTCCTGGCGCAGCTCACCGAGCAGCCGGACACGGTCGTAGCCGTGGTCGCCATGGCCGGCGACGTGCCGGTGAGCGCGGCCCGCATGGAACTGGTCCCGGGCACCGGCTTCGCCGGGCTCTGGGGCGGCGGGACGGTGGCCGCCTGGCGCGGCCGCGGCATCTATCGCGCCCTGATCGACTTCCGCGCCCGCATCGCCGCCGAGCGCGGCTACCACTACCTCCAGGTCGACGCGTCCAGCCAGAGCCGCCCCATCCTGGAGCGCCTGGGCTTCACCGCTCTCACCACCACGACTCCGTACACGTACCGGCCCCGCCTCGCGATCGATACCTGACGGACTCGGTGCGGCCGCGGGCCATGCCGGCGAGGCGCTGGAGTCCGTGGCACCTGACCGCGCCGCTCAGAGGGGCGCAAGGATCATGAGAACCTCGTCACGGTCGTCTCCGGGGGCCAAGCGCAGGGCGTCGGGCCAGCGGCCTGTCTCCTTCCAGCCGAGCCGGCCGTAGAAGCGTTCCAGCCCCACTCCGCCGCGTGCGGCCAGGTGCAGATGCTCCAATCCCATCTCGTCCCGGGCTATTTGCCGAGCCTGTTCCATCAGCGCGGCACCGATACCCCGCCCGCGGACGCGGGGGTGAGTCTGGACGTGGTGCAGAGTCCCCCAGTGCGCGATCAGGGCGAAGGGGTCCCGGCGCAGGTTCAGCCAGCCCGCCACCTCTCCTCCGATCAGGGCCACGAGCAGGCGGCAAGTGTCAGGGGCGAGGCGGGTGAGAATGGCATCGAGGGCGGGCGCTGCCTGCCGGGCGTCGATGGGCGGGAACGGGAAGCCGGCCGCCCCACCGGCGTTGGTGACATCGACCCAGCAGCCGATCAGGGCCTGACGGAGCCGGGCGTCGACCATCCGGGGCGATGTGAGCTGGCGCAGTTCGAGGGAGTCGTGGTGCATCCCGGGAGTGTGGCACCAGCCACTGACAACGGGCCTTCACCCCACCCACGGACGCCACCGACCGTCCGCGTCCACCGTGCCCAGTTGCTGGTCGGCGAAGTGGGCACCGAAGCCGAGGACGCCGTCCTGGGTGAGGTGTGCGATGAGGCGGCGCCGTGAGCGTTCGACCTCCCGCCGGTCGTGGTCGAGGAGCACTTGCCAGTCCGGGTGCTCCGTCTGGACCGGTGTGTGCAGGTCGTCGCCGAAGGCCACGGCCTGCCGTCCGTCGCCGGTGTCGAGGAGCCAGGCCGTTCGGGGTGCGGGCCGCCGCCCAGCGCTTCAGACCTGCGGCACCGGCCGGATTGCCAGCAGGGCGATGTCGTCGGCGCTGTCGGCGCTCAGCCCGATGAGGAGTTCGTCGCAGAAGACGTCGAGGGGTTCGCCGGCCAGGGCCGCGGTATGCCGGCGGAGCCGGTCCATGGCGTGGTCGAGGGATTCGTCGCGGCGCTCGATGAGACCGTCCGTATACAGCAGGACGGTCGAGTGGGCCGGGAGGGCGTCGGTGGCGCTGGGACGGGGCAGGTCCGGGTCCATGCCGAGCAGCAGGCCCGAACCGCCGTCGAGGTAGCGCGTGTCGCCTTCGCGCGTGGTCAGCAGCGGCGGCAGGTGCCCGGCGGAGGAGTGCTTCAGCTCCCAGGGACCGTCGGGGGGACCCGTGACGAGGGCGTAGATGCAGGTGGCGGTGGCCTCCTGGGACAGGGTGTGGTTGGCCATGTCCAGGCGTCGCATCACCTCTGCGGGCGGCTCCTGACGGTCGATGGCGATGCCGCGCAACATGCTGCGCAGCTGGCTCATCGCGACGGCCGCCTCCAGGTCGTGCCCGGCGACGTCACCGATGACCGCGGCCGTCTGCCCGCCGGGGACCACGAAGCTGTCGTACCAGTCGCCGCCGATCTGCGCGGTCGTGGAGGACGGCGCGTAACGGGCGGCCATCTGCAGATGCCCGATCTCGGGTAGTACGGGCAGCAGGGAGCGCTGAAGGCGTTCGGCGATGTGCCGGGTCTCCTGGTAGAGGCGCGCGTGCTCCACACCGAGGGCGAGGCTGCGGACCAGATCGCCGATCAGGGGCAGCGAATCCTCGGTGAACGGCCGGTTCCGGCCGGCTTGGACGAGGGTCAGGGCGCCGAAGACGGCTCCGCGGGTCCGCAGCGGTGCGACGACGGCGCTGTTCGCGCCCACCCGCTCGAACAGCTCCGCGTAGTGCGCGTCGAGCGGGCTTCTGACCTCGCTCGGCGCCGGCGGCTCGGTGAGCAGCAATGGCCCGGCGCCGCGCAGCACCCGGGCCAGCGGCCCCCGCGCGGCCCCCGTCACCGGCGGGAGCCTGCCCGCGTACGCCTCGGCCGGAAGGGGCGTGGGGCCGTGGTGCGCGACGCAGAACCTCTCCAACTGGTCGAAGTCGTTGAGCAGGTCCACCATGCACCAGTCGGCCAGCCGCCGTGTGAGGATCTTGCAGACCCGTTGCAGTCCCTCGTCCAGGTTCGGTGTGCTGCTCAGCGACTCCCCGATGTCGGCCAGCAGCCTGCGCTCCAGTGCCGGCCCGTCGCCCGCGTCGCCGCCCGCGCTCGTAGCGACGCGCTCCGGCTCCTCCAACAGGTCCGGCCCGTGCGGCTGTTCCGGCGACGCGGCCCGGTCCTCCCCTGGGGACAGCGGCGCGGGTACGGGAGGAGCCGTTCTGGGGGCGAGCTGCGCGACGAAGACCGTACGACCGTCCGCGGTGCCCTGGCTCTGGACGAACAGCCGTACGGGAACCAGCCGGCCGTCCCGGTGCAGCGCCGGAAGCGGTACCGAGCGGCCCAGGATGTGCGGCTGCCCGGTGCGCAGGAGTCGGGTGAACGCCGCCATGTGGCGCTTCCTCAGATGCTCCGGGATGAGCACGGTCAGCCGCTCACCCACCAGCTCGCCCGTCTGCCAGCCGAGCAGGTCCGCGGCCGGCCCGTTCGCCACGATGATCCGGTTCTCGTCGTCGGCGGCGATGGTGGGGACCCTGCTGGCCCAGGCGTGGCTGGCGTCCCAGGGCACCAGCTCCGAGGGGCTGGCGCTCGGCTCGCGGGGGATCACGGTCCACGCGGTGGGCGGCCCGCCGGCGAACTGGCCGGCGATCTGGTCGAACAGCCACTGGCGGAAGACCCGGTTGTGCGGCAGCGACGGCCAGGCCAGCAGGCGTTCGTTCCGGGCCAGCCGCTCGGCGGCGTCCAGCACCTGACGGAGCGTCGGCAGGGCTCGCGCGGCGTCCGCCGGAAGGGACAGGTCCAGGGAGTGGGTGTGGGCGACCGACGACTGTTCCTCCAGCGCGGCGGTCATGCCGGCGCTGAGTACGTTGTTCATGTCATGCGCGACGGCGAGGTCTTCCGGGCGCACGCCGGTGTCCGTTCCGGCGAAGGCGGCGAGGGTCAGTTCTCGCAGCAGTGCGTGCTGATGCCGCTGGGCCGCCAGGTAGAGCGCGCCCGGCAGGTCGACGAGGGTCACCGTACGAGTCGGGCCGCAGGTACGTGCGGTGGTGGTCCGCCAGCCGTGCGGCGGGGGCGGTCGCTCGTCGCGCCGCAGGGCGAACCACACCGTCTTGCCCTCGTCGCCGTTCTCGACCCCGTAGGCGGACGCCAGCTCCTCGACCAGCGCCAGCCCCTGCCCGGGGCCGGCGTACGGGAGAGACCGCTGCGGCACCAGCGCGCGGCACGGCTGCCGGTCGCCGATCCGTACCCGGACCTCCCCGTCCACGGCCCGGGCCGACACCGCGATCTCCGTGCGCGCGTGCAGCACCGCGTTGGTCACCAGCTCGCTGGCCAGCAGCTCGGCGGTCCCCACCGCGTGCGGATCAGCCCCGGCCAGGGCGGCGCGCACAAAGCGCCGGGCCGATGCCACGCTCTCCGGCCGCGGCGGGAAACTCCGCGAGGACGCCTCCTCCGGCTGACTGCTGTGATCCATGCCGCCAGTGTGCTGCACACGGCTTCCCGGGGCCCTGCGCGCCGGAGCGAGTCCCGCAGACCCGCCCGCGGGAATCCGCCGACCGGGTGAGCGGGGCCGGCGCCCGGCCGCCCGGGAGGCCCCTGCCGTCACCCCGGCAGGGCCCGGCAGCCACTCCGCCGGCCCCTCACCTAATCCCGCACGACCCCGCCCATCACCGCGGCCACCACCTTGCGCACCGCCTCGGCCCCCGGCCGTTCCCCCATCCGGTCGGCGAAGAGCAGATGGCCGCTGCCGATGAGTGTGGGGGCGAGGCTGTCGATGTCGGCGTCCGGCGCGATGCGGCCCCGTTCGCGTTCGGCGGCGAGATAGCAGGCCAGGGCGGCGGCGGCTTCGGTGAGCAGCGGGATGCCGGCCGGCGTGGTGCGGCGCAGCCGTGCGCGCAGTTCGTCCCGGGAGGTGACGAGGCCGACGATCGCCACCGCGACCGGCCCGAACAGGTCCGTCAGCGCCTCGGCCAGACGGTCGACGACGGTACCGGTCCCGGCGGCGTCGCGCAGCGCGGCGGCGCGGCCGTCCATCCGGGCGATGCGGTCCCGTACGAGTTCGGCGAGGAAGGCGTCGAAGTCGTCGAAGTGCCGGTGCAGCACGCCTTTGGCGCAGCCCGCCTCCGTGGTGACCGCGCGGCTGCTGAGCGCGCTCGGCCCGTCGCGGAGCAGGACGCGTTCGGCGGCGTCGAAGAGCTGCTCGCGTGCGTCGCGGATGGCCACCCCTGTCGGCACCGTGTGTCTCCTTCTCCGTACGCCGGAGTGCGTCCCGCGCACCCCGTTGACGAGTGGGCACTCGCCCACTCATAGTGGGCACATGCCCACTATACCGTCGGAGGGCTCGCTCCCTCCTGCCCGGGAACCGGCGCGCCAGCCCGCTCCGGAGCCGCGCCACCCCGCTCCGGCGCCGCACCGGCACCGAGAAGTGGCCGAGTCGTTCGGCGCGGACGCCGAACGCTACGACCGGGCCCGTCCCCGCTACCCCCGGGCCCTGATCGACCGGATTCTCGCCGCCGTGCACGACACCGCCGTCCACGACACCGCCGCGCCCGACACCGTCGCGCGCGGCACCGATGTACTCGACGTCGGCTGCGGTACGGGCATCGTGGCCCGGCAGTTCGCGGCGGCCGGATGTCAGGTGCTGGGCCTCGACGTGGACGCGCGGATGGCCGCACTGGCGCGGCGGCACGGGCTCGAAGCCGAGATCACGGCGTTCGAGGCCTGGGAACCGGCCGGCCGGACATTCGACGCCGTCGTCTCCGGGCAGACCTGGCACTGGGTGGACCCGGTGGCCGGGCCCGCCAAGGCGGCGCAGGCGCTGCGGCCCGGCGGTCTGCTGGCCGTGTTCTGGAACGCGGGCAGCCCTCCGCCCCAACTGGCGGCGTCCTTCGCCGAGGTCTACCGCCGGCTGATGCCCGACTCGCTCGCCGCCCGCCAGTGGTCGGTCCCGGCCGCGGACGCGTACGGCGCACTGTGCGACCAGGTGGCCGACGGCATACGGAAGGCGGGCGCGTACGGCGCTCCGGAGCACTGGCGCTTCGACTGGGAGCACACGTACACCCGGGACGCGTGGCTGGACCAGGTCCCCACCACCGGCGGCCACATCCGGCTCTCCCCCGCCGAGCTGGAGAAGGTGCTGTCGGGCATCGGGGCGGCCGTCGACGCGGTGGGTGGCGGCTTCACGATGCGGTACAGCACGCTGGCGGTCGCCGCGACGCGGAACGGCATCGGCTGACCGGACCGTTGCACGCGGGACGTTCGGTGGCGCCGCCGCTCACCCCAGCAGCGGCACCAGCGCGTCCCTGCGCAGAGGGGCGCCCGTGTCCCCGCACGAAGGCGGCGTCCCAGCACGGAGGCACGCCCGCGTCCCCGCATGAAGGCGGCGTCCCTGCATGAAGGCGCGCCCGTGTCCCTGTACGAAGGCGTCCCCGTATCCATATCCAGGGCACGTGAGCGCGCCACCCGTCCCCCGGCCCGCCAACTCCCCTCCCCCATCCCCCAACCCCACTCGTCCGCTCACGACCTGAAGGACACGGAGCGCCCTTCTGCCATCAGGACCCGTTGGCCCGGAACGCCGAGCGATACGACTGCGGCGTCACCCCGACGACGCGCTTGAACCGTTCGCGGAACGCGGTGGGCGAGCCGAAACCGGCCTGGGTGGCTATGCGTTCGACGCCGTGGTCGGTGGTCTCCAGCAGGAACTGCGCCTGGCGTACCCGGGCACGCAGCAGCCACTGCAACGGTGTGGTGCCCGTCTGCTCCCGGAAGCGGCGGCTGAACGTCCGCTCGCTGAGCCCGCTCAGCGCGGCCAGCTCGGCGAGGGTCACCTCCTCGGCGAGGTGGTCCTCGATCCACTTCAGCACCGGCTCCAGCAGCGAGCCCCGCGGCACCGGCGGCTGCGCGTGCACGATGAACTGCGCCTGCCCGCCCTCCCGTTCCAGCGGCATCACCGCCAGCCGCGCCGAGTCCGCCGCGACCGCCGAGCCGAAGTCCCGCCGGATGATGTGCAGGCACAGGTCCATCCCGGCGGCGGCCCCGGCGGAGGTCAGGATCTGGCCGTTGTCGACGTAGAGCACGTCCGGCTGTACGTCGACGCGCGGGAACCGTTCGGCCAGCAGGTCGGCCGCCACCCAGTGCGTGGTCGCGCGCAGCCCGTCCAGCAGTCCGGCCTCGGCGAGGATGAACGCGCCCGTGCAGATGGAGGCGATGCGGGTGCCCGCGGCGGCGGCAGCGCGCAGCGCGTCGAGCACCTCCGGGCCGGGCGGCGCGGCGGCCTCCGAGCAGCCGGGCACGACGACCGTGTCCGCGTCCCGCAGCGCCTCCAGGCCGTGCGGCGCGACGATCGTGAAGGCCTCGGAGTCCACCTGGGGCTCCGGTGCGCAGACCCGGACCCGGTACGGGTTGCGCCCGTCCGCCAGCCGGGCGCGCCCGAACGCGTCGATCGGGCAGGCCATGTCGGCCGCCACCACCTGGTCCAGCACCAGGACCGCCACCGTATGCATGCCGGACACGGTAAACGAGAAGCCGCCGGTCGCACATGCCCAGGTCGTGGGGGTGGGCCGACGGTCGTCCCAGGCGGGACCGAGTGGCGGGAACCCGTTGGAAATTGTCATTTCAGCCCCTGGGGTGCCGGTCCGGGCCCGGCCTAGCCTGACGCGGCACGTTCCCGGGCGGTGGCGCGGCAGCACGCCGCCCGTCCTTGCCTGAGCGACGAGAAAGAGCACCCCGCCATGTCCCAATCTGTCGACGAAGCCACTCGGCGGTCCGGAGCCGTCCGGTGACCAAGTTCCTCCTCGCCGTCCACGTCCTGGCCGCGATCATCGCGGTCGGGCCGGTGACCGTGGCGGCCAGCATGTTCCCCGCGGCCGTCCGCCGTGCGCAGGCGGCCGGGCCGGACGCCGCCGGCCGGTCCGGCGTACGGCTGCTGCACCGCGTCTGCCGCGTCTACGCCGCCCTCGGCATGGCCGTGCCGGTGTTCGGCTTCGCCACCGCCAGCAGCCTCGGGGTCCTCGGGGACGCCTGGCTGATCGCCTCGATCGTGCTGACCGCGGCCGCGGCCGGGGTGCTGGCCCTGCTGGTGCTGCCGGGCCAGGAGCGGATGCTCGGCCGGCTGGAGGGCTCCGGGCCTCCCGTGGACCGCGGCGCCACCGCGCGGCTGGCCATGCTCACCGGCACGTTCAACCTGCTGTGGGCCGTGGTGACGGTCCTGATGATCATCCGTCCCGGCTCCACCACGGGGGTGTGACCGTGCGCCGCGACCGCCCGGCCCTGCGCATCGCCGCCGCCGTCGAACTCGCCTCGCTCATCGTCCTGCTGGGCAACCTCGCCACCGCGCACCTGCCCGCCATCTCCTCCCTGGCCGGCCCGCTGCACGGCTGCGCCTACCTCTTCACCGTGGTCGCCACCGCCCGTGATCCCCGGCGTACCGCGACGGCCGTCGGCCTGGCCCTGCTGCCGGGCGTCGGCGGCATGCTCGCCGTACGGCGCCTGACGCGGGGCGCGGAGCGGGGTGACGCGGTTCCCGTACGGGAATGACCGTCCGCCGGAGTGGTACCCGGTCACGGGTGATCGTCCGCCCTAGGGTGGCGAGTCACGCCATGGAAGGCGACGTCCCCAGCAGCGCGATCACCTCGTCATCGCTCACCTGCCCGAAGTCGTCGTACCACTCGCCGACCGCCCGGAAGTGGTCCGGCTGGTGCAGGACGAGCACCCGGTCGGCCTCCTCGGACAGTTCGGTGGCGGCGTTGCGGGAGCCGACGGGTGCGGCCAGGGCCAGGTGGGCGGGCTGCCGGCGGCGCAGATGGCGCAGTGCGGCGAGGGCGGTGAGGCCGGTGGCGAGGCCGTCGTCGACGAGGAGCACGGTCCGGCCGGTGATGGCGGGCTCCGGGCGGCCGCGGCGGTAGAGGTCCTCGCGGCGGTGGAGTTCGGCGCGTTCGCGGGCCACGGAGGGGGCGAGTTCGTCCTCGGACAAGCCCAGGAACTGCAGGGCCCGCCGGTCGAAGACGGGCGGTTCCTCGGCGACGATGGCGCCGATGCCGGTCTCGGGCGAGCCGGGTACGCCGATCTTGCGCGCCACCAGCACGTCGAGGGGTGCCCGGAACTCCCGGGCGACCTCCGCGGCCACCGGGACGCCGCCGCGCGGCAGTGCGAGGACGAGCGGGTCGGCCGCCCCGTACGGCCACGCGGCGGCCTCGTCGGCGTCGGCCGTGTCGTCGTCCGGCGAGCGCAGCCACTGGGCGAGGGACCGGCCTGCGTGCCGGCGGTCGGTGAAGCGCATGGTTGCTCCTTGCCCTCGGTCGGGAGGGGCGTTCGGGGGCGGTGGCGGCGGGGCGCGGGTCACTGGCCGGTGGGCCAGGTCTCGGCCTCACCGGTGGCGGGCGGCTCGGCGTGCAGCGGAGTCAGGGCGTGGGTGCGGTCCAGGTGGATGAAGGCGTCGTAACGCTGGTCGAGCGTGGTCGGCACGTAGTTGGCGAACGCCTCGCGTTCCGGCCGGTAGACGACGCCGATGGCCCGGTGGTCACGTCGTGTGCCGGACCAGCCGGCCGGGCGCGGGACCTCCGGGTGCCGGCCGGTGGCTGCGTCCCGCGGCGGGAAGACGAACAGGGCCCGGTCCTCGGGGAAGACCTGGTGGAGCAGTTCCTCCACGCTGCCCGGCCGGGCCTCGGGCACGGTCACGGCCCGGGGTGTCGCTCCCCACTCGCTGCCGGCGACGACCGTGCCCTGGTACGAGCCGAAGCCGACGAGCACGACGCCGTCCGCGGAGTGCCGCTCCCGTACGAGCCGGCCGATGTTCACCAGTCCGGCGGCGGCCATGTCGGTGGCCCGGGCGTCGCCGACGTGGGTGTTGTGGGCCCACACCACCGCTTTGGCGCCGGGGCCGTGGTGGGTCGTCAGCCGGTCGAGGGTGTCGGCCATGTGGTGGTCGCGGATGTTCCACGACTCGGGTCCGCCGTGGACCACCGACCGGTAGTACCGCTCCGCCCCGGCGAGGGTTTCGGCGTTCTGGAGCGCGGCGAGTTCCGCGACGGACGAGGCGCCCTCCGGGCGCCGGGCGCGTTCGCGCAGCGACACCAGGAGGCGGACCACCTCGGGTTCGCACCCGGAGGGCAGCATCCGGGTCGCCAGGGCGTAGCTCTGCGGGTCCTGCTCGTACGGTTCCAGGCAGCGGTACGCCTCCACCGCCTGCTCGACGTGGTCCGGGTGGTGCTCGCGCAGGTAGGCCAGCACCGCGTCCAGCGACTCCCACATGCTGTAGACGTCGAGGCCGTAGAAGCCGACCCGCTCCCGGGGCGCGAGGCCGGTGTTGTGCTCGCGCAGCCACCGGGCGAAGCGGGCCACGTCGGTGTTGGCCCACATCCAGCGCGGCCAGCGGCGGAAGCGCTCCAGGACCTCCCGCGGGTCCTCGGGCGCGCCGGGCTCGGCGGTGACCGAGCAGTGCAGGTCGAGGCAGTCGGGCCAGTCGCTCTCGACGGCGACGAAGGAGAAGCCCTTCTCCGCGATCAGCCGCTCGGTCAGGCGCGCCCGCCACCAGTAGTACTCGGCGGTGCCGTGCGACGCCTCGCCGAGGAGGACGTAGCGGGCGTCACCGATCCGGTCCAGCAGTGGGTCCAGCGCGCCGGGGTCCGGCAGCGGTACGGCCGCCTCACGGATCGTTTCCAGGCCGGACGCCGCCGGTTCAGCGGACATCGCCGCCGCTCCTGTGGTGGCCCGCGGGCTCCGGCGGGTGCAGGAACCAGTTCCGGGCCGACTCGGTCACCCGCTCCAGGGTCCCGGGCTCCTCGAAGAGGTGGCTCGCGCCCGGCACGATCTCCACCTCGCAGGGCGCCCGCAGCCGGGCCGCCGCCTCGCGGTTCAGCCGCAGTACGTCGGTGTCCAGCTCCCCGACGAGCAGCAGCACGGGCGCCTGTACGTGTTCCAGCGATTCCTCCGCCAGGTCGGGCCGGCCGCCGCGGCTCACCACGGACCGGACCCGGGCGGGCCGCCGCTCCGCCGCCACCAGGGCCGCCGCCGCGCCCGTACTCGCGCCGAACAGGTGCAGCGGCAGTTCCCGGGTCGCCGGGTGCTCGCTCAGCCAGTCGACCGCCGCGACCACCCGCTCGGCCAGCAGGGGGATGTCGAAGCGGTGCTGCCGGGAGACGGCGTCCGCCTCGGCCTCCTGCGGGGTCAGCAGGTCCGGCAGCAGCGAGGCCAGACCGGAATGGCGCAGCGCGAGGGCGACCGCGCGGTTGCGCGGACTGCGCCGCGAGCTGCCGCTGCCGTGGACGAACAGCACCACGGCACGCGGTGAGTCCGGCAGCTCCAGATCGCCGTCGAGCACCACCCCGCCTGGTGCGGACACGGTTTCCTGCGTTGTCACTGCATCCTCCTTCCGGCACGCACTCCGGACAGCGCCGGCCGCACACGCGCGCACCCGGACCGAACCGTTCCTCCTCGGCCCTGAGGGTTCCTCACAACCCACCGGGCAAACCCATGCCCACCCGCCCTCGTCAGGTACCGCGCCACGCACTTCTTATCCTGTACGCCCCACCGGGTTCCGCCTATCGGCCGAGCGCCGTACGGCCGGGGCCGCCGTACCGGCACGGGCCGGAACGCCACCGTCCCGCCCGCCTCCCCGTCAGCCCGTATCCAGCCGATGCGCGGTCCGCCCCAGCCACTCTCGCCGAGCGAGCCGGCGGTGACGACCGTCGTGCCGTACACCGCGAGCGGGGCGGCGTGTCCCGGCCGGGGAAACGGGGACCGAAGTCCCAGGTCGTGTCTTGTGGATCGGCCTGGAGCAGCCCGCGGCGTCTGGTGATGTGGGCACCTCCCAGCGGTAGCCGGGGGGGGGAACGTCGCGGGCCCAGGATGATCCGAAAACGCGGCCTAGCTGTATTGCTCATGAGCGTTGTTGACAGTCCGCTCGGCGACCCGCCGCCCCTCGCCCGCCTTCTCGGGAACGAGCGCCGTGCCCTTCCGCCGGGCGAGCCGTCCGTGCAGCGCGGCGAGCACGGCGCCCGTCAGCAGCACCAGGGCGCCCACCGTCTGTACGGTGCCGAAGGTCTCGCCGAGGAACAGGACGCCGCACACCGTGTTCACCACCGGCACGGTGAACATCATCAGCGAGGCCGAGGCGGGGCCCACGGCCGCGACGCCCCGGTAGTACAGGAGGTTGGCGACGGCGGCGGCGCCCAGCGCCAGGTAGGCGGCGTTCAGCCAGACGGCGGACGGCAGACCGCCCCAGTCCACGTCCGGAAGGTCGGGGGCCGCGACCACGCCCAGCAGCAGGGCCCCGGCGCAGGTGGCGTACGTGGTGGCGCGCAGTGGGTCGATGCCGGCAAGGACGCGGGGGCCGGCGAGGGTGTAGGCCGCCCAGCACACCGCGCTGAGGAGGAACAGCGCGTCCCCGGCGAGCCGTGTCGGACTGCCGTGGGCGCTGCCGCCCGCGCCCAGGAAGAAGATCGCGGCACCGGCCAGTCCGAGGCCGAGTCCCGCCAGGCGCGCCTTCGATGCCCGTTCCCGTCGGGTCAGCAGGAGGAAGAGGCTGGTCAGTACGGGGCTCATGACCGGGATGAGAATGCCCGCGTCGAGCGACGGCGCCAGCGACAGCCCCCAGAAGAAGAACCCGTTGTAGGCGAACACGCCGACGATGCCTGCCAGGGCGGCGCGGACGGCGGCCCGGGACGAGGGCTCGGCCTTCGCTTGGCCGAGCCGCTTCCCGAAGAGCGCCACCCCGACCAACAGCGCCAAGGCCGCACCCCCGAACCGGAGGAGCGCGGCCACCGAGTGCGGCACGTGCTCCACCACCGACTTGGAGCTGGAGAAGGCACTCCCCCACAGCACCATGGTGATCGACAGCAGCAGATACGGGCTGTTCCGGCCCCTCGTCCTGATCATGGGACGACTGTGGCAGCGGTGGGCTCCACACGTCTTGAACGCTGGTTCGCCTGTCAGAGCTTGGCATGACCACCGCCGTCGGTCGGGGGCCGTTCGGGCGCGGCGGCAACGCAGCCGGCGGGTGACGAACGGGCCCGGAGATATGTACCGTGCGTCCGCGCACACACGACCGTTCCGCGCTGTTTCTAGCAGCTCGCGGTGGTTGCTCGTCGCACCATGCCGCGTCGATTTCCCAATCTTTTCCCAGTTGATCACGCGGTCCGGTTCCGGGCCGCCCAGGGGAGAGGCGGATCCGGCGGCCTTGGACCGGCGTTCAGGAGCGCGTCACGGTACTGATGGGGCTGAGCCTTCCGGCCCTGGCCAACGACAACGGCACCCTGTGCCTGGTCGTCCCATGAGTCGTGCGGCGAACTTTGAGCTGTGGATCGTGGTACCCCAGCGTGGAGCTCTGCGAGGTCAAATTCTGGCGATCAGCACGTGTAATGACAGCTATCCGAAGATGAGGGCCCCCACGCCTGATGGAAGGGGCAATAACACTGCCAGGCCCACCACGGGGCACACGAGGACCAGACACGGCTGTCCGGTCCCGCCAATCACGTGGTAGGCCCCGAGCCACTGTGTCCAGCCGTGACGGCGGCGGAGGGCCGCAGCCCACCGCACGGCCGCGTCGAGCTGCGTCTCGGGCCACGGATCCGTGCCGGTGCCGCGGTTGACCAGTTCCAGGCCGTAGAAGCGGACGTTGCCGTCTGTGGTGGCCTGCCGGTGCAGCGGGAGCGGGGACCGTTCTGCGATCACCGTTTGCAGGACGAGGGGTCCCCCAAGCCCGCGTGATTGACGTGGCCGTGGCCCACCACGCAGATCAATCCGTCCTCGGTGCCCACGCTGTGGCACAGCGGGCCCGGCAGACCGGGGCGGCCGTCGTAGCACAGTTCCACAGAGGCCAGAGGGCCGGATGAGGCGGTGTGGTGGATCATCACGCCGTGCACACTCCCGGCGGTTTCGGTGGTGGGTCCGCCAGCTGCGGTACTCCCGTACCTGGCAGCCCTCGGCGCGCAATGCCGCGAGGAACTGGTCTGCCGTCATGGGCAATGTCATGAGGTCTCGCTCTCTCACTGCGCAGCAAACGGCCATGTAGTGCCGAGGAGTTCCGGCCACCCTGCGGTATATGAACACGACTGATTACTTGAGCAGTGAACGTCTTCCAGTAGAAGCGACTGAAGCGTTGTCAGTGGCTCGCGATAGGTTGTGGGAACACGCGAAAGCACAGTTTCTGGGGGGACCTATGGCCGGTGACGGCTTCGACGTAGACACGGACCAGCTCAAATCCGCGGCACCGCGTTTCCACCGGGAGGCGGACGCACTGGCGAAGGCGACGCAAAAGCTGAAGGGGTCACTGGACGGGCTGGGTTCGCCGTGGGGGAATGACGAACAGGGCCAGAAGTTCCAGCACGTCTACGCCCCGCACCGCGAGCAAATAGAAAAGGCCGCCCAAGCCCTGGTCAAGGGATTGGAAAGTATTTCCAAGTCCATGAAGGACATGGCGGACAACCACGAAGAGGCGGACCGCTCCTCATCCTCCGGCTTCCGGGACGGGGGTGGGCGATGAGCGCGGCGGACAAGGCCAAGGAGATCGTCCAGGACCTGACCGGCATGTGGTGGCCGGAAGGAGACGAGGACGAGCTGCGAGAGGCCGCCCGGGCCTGGCGGACGTTCGCCGACGATGTCGAGGACGTCACTGCCGCGGCGCACAAGCCTGCCCAGGACGTCATCGACAACAACAAGGGCCCGGGCATCGAGGCGTTCGGTGAGTTCTGGCGCAAGTACCACGGCGGCGGCAAGGGCTACCTGGACGATGTGGCGTCCGCAGCACGGGACATGGCCAAGGCGCTGGACAAGTTCGCCGACCAGATCGACGAGGCCAAGACGAAGATCCGGCATGAACTGGAGATCGCGGGGGCGGTACTGGTCGCCGGGACGGCGCTCGCGCTGTTCACCGGCGGCATCAGCGAGATCGCGGCGGCCGGTGCCACCGAGGCGATCATCGCCGCGGCCGGCATGGCGGGGGTGGCCGTCTCCGCCACGGTCGCCGAGATCGCCGGGACGGTGCTGGCCACCGCCGCCATCGGCAGCGTCGAGGCGATCACCGTGGACGTGGTGGTGGCCCAGGGCGGCCGCAACCTCCTCGGCGACCAGCACGGCATCAACCTCGCCGAGATCAAGGACGCCGGCACCTCCGGCCTGCTGTTCGGCGGAGCCTTCGGCGGGGCCGCCCGCGGCGCCAGGGCCGTGGCCGACGCAGGCGGCATCAAGAACGTCCTGAGCGGCATGAAACTGGACGGCCTCCAACTCCGCCCTGCCCTTGACCAGATGGGCAAGCGGCGCACCTGGGAGCTGTACCGGGCGGAGAGCTCGGACGCCATGGCCCCGCCCGCCAGAGCAGGTGACGATGTCTTGCCGTCCGGTCATCCGATCTACCACGGAAAGCAGACGACCACCATTGGCTACGACACCCGCACCCTGTCGAACGCCGAGCGCGTGCGACGTGTGCCGGGCCTTCACGACATCGTGGTGCACGGGACGGATGAAGGTACATTCATCGCCGGGCACATGAACCCAGCGGGTAAAATGAAGACCACTTACCACATCAGCCCGCATCAGGTAGTGGAAGCAATCCGCAACAACCCGAACTACACCGGCGGTCCTGTGCGACTGGTCTCCTGCCACTCGGGTGCTGGAGCCGAGCCGCTGGGGCAGTCAGTGGCGAATGAACTGGGTGTCCGTGTTTATGCGCCGACTAACCGCATGGGAGTGGACCGCAAGCTGGGGATTCAGGAACCCGTCATCGACAAGGGCGGATACTGGCGCATATTCCTTCCCATCACTGACTGACATCCACGATTGCGAGGAACGATGATCCGCCGAGTAGGGTTTTTCGCAGAAGGCAACGAGGACGGCGACCCCGCTGTCTACAGCGAGTCACTGACCTTGGCCATAGAAGGCCCGCCAGCGCCTGACGAGGACCGGGTCCTGTCCTACCTCAAAGGAGGTGAGGAAATCTACAGCACCATGGGCGCGGAGCGTGACGCCATTTCCGGAGACGAGTGGATCGGTGGCGCCGGGTCGCTGATGACGGATGGCGAATGGGTCTGGCCTGTCGATCTCGTGCACTACCTCTCGCGTTACCACATTGCCCTTCCAGCCGATTTCCTCGACCATGTGCGGAAATCCGGGTACCAGGCTCCCCAAGTACCGGACGAGCGCTCCCGAGAAATCATGGCAGAAATCTTCCCCCGGCGGCCTTCCCCCTGGCAGTAGCACCCAGCACGCCGCCCGGCCCACACAGCGCTCAGTCGAGGAAAAACTCGATGCTATTGAGGTTGATCCACGTCGGCGCGAAGGCGTTGCTGTCGTGACTGTGCGAGCTGCCACCATCCAAACCGGTGGCCGCCGTACCGTCCCAGCCTCCGGAGACTGAGAGTGGTCCCCGCGCGTGCGGGGCTGTTCCCACTTCGGGGTCGGCCTGGGCACAGATCGCCTCGTGGTCCCCGCGCGTGCGGGGCTGTTCCCTGGCTCGGCAACCCCTTCGGGCTCGGCTGGGCGTGGTCCCCGCGCGTGCGGGGTTGGTCTCGGTGCAGATCCACGGGTACGTGACGAACCTGTGTGGTCCCCGCCCGCGCGGGGCTGCTCGAGCTGTGTTCCGCGCGGATGCGGGGGTTAGCCCCAAACGGGATCGCGCGGTCCCCCGCGCTCAGGGCGAACTCCGCATCCGGGCCTCTATCACCACCGAGATCTGGGTGCTTCCCGCCTGTCCGGATCCCCTCGCCGCTCGCAGGCGGCGGTCGCGTCGGCAGTTGCCGGGGTCGCCCCCGTACTGCTCAACGGGCCCCTTCAAGCGAATGCACAAATCGGTGTCTGCCACGCGTCACCCGCCACCAGCCAGTCCCTGCGGCGGCCGTTGTAGTCACCGCCAGAGCGCTTCCACACGGCCGCCAGTGGGATTTCAACCCCGCGCGGCGGGGACCACCTAGGCGATTTAGCCGAGGTCGGAACACCCCTGGCCCGTTCAGGGACGGCACATGCATCATGCCGTAGTCCCGTCCATAAACAAACGCCGCTCCGGGGCACCTACAGCACCCCACGTATTCCTAGTACGTCATCCCCCAAGGGGCGCCCTCTTACCTACCACCGACCAGGACACTGCATGGAACACCTCAGCTAACGACGGATTGTGGAGCGGCACCTGCGATGACAAAGCATGCTCACACCAAACCCAACCATCTGAACTTATCGATTTCAATGCCCTGCTTCCCCGCCTGGAGCTTCATGGCCAGCAGTGCCTGCGCTATCCGGATCATGCAGGAGCAGATGGCGCCCACCACCGTCTGGTCACTGACAGTCCTTGGCTCCGTCGCTATGGTCTGCGAGACGCTTGGAGCCGCCCTCAACAAGCATGAGCTCTGACGAAGTCGCCATCATCCAGCTGCCACGCCCTTGATCGGCGCCAAGGTCAACAATCCGCACCCGTATGCCTTCGCTGGGCCAATGCCGTTCAACAAGTGGTGCGTCAGCGCCTCAGCGTTGGTGACCCGGAGGCGGCCCTCGAAGGTGACGCTGTTGATGACGACCCGTGGTCCGCGGCCGTTCTTCGCGAAGGTGCGTCGGTGGCGGGCCGTGATGCGTACCTCGCGGGGGACCGCGTCGGCCCGGTCGGGGGGAGCCTGCGTGGCTGTGCGGCCCAACGCGGCCGAGTTGGCATGTTCGACCTCCATGCCGGCCGCCGGGGGGTCCGTGCGCGAAACCGGTACGGCGAAGCCCCAGCGTTCGGTTCGCTGGAGGAACCAGCGGAGTTGTTCGGTAGCGGTACGGTGAGCCATCCGGAATCCGCGCCGGCGGACGGGGGCCTGTTCCGCGGCGATGCGCTTGCGCTGCGCGGCCGTGGGAGAGATGGGCGTCGGTGAATTCTGCACGGGGTTGGCCGTGAGGCGGAAGGAGAACTCGCGGCCCGGCTCGATGAGGGCGAGCAGGGGGGCGTAATCACGTACCAGAGCGTGTTCCCCGTCCGCGTCCGGCCAGCCCGCCCGCTCCACGATGTGCGACCAGTCTGGGCGGGCACGGGTGAGGACGGTCAGGTGCGGACGGTGCGGGTCGTCGGAGTCCATCCTCCACAGTGGCCGCTCGTCGGTCGCCGTGCCCGGCAGGCCTCCCATGACGGCTCCGTGTACGGTGTGCGGGCTCTCCAGATAACGTCGGCTCTCCGCGCGCAGCGGGTTGATGCGGATACGGGACAGGTACGGCATCTGCTCACCGGCCCAGGAGTTCGAAGGGGTCGTGTATGTCCTCGCCCGCCTCGATCTCCGTGGTGGCGTCGGGGTGGGAGAAGCCGGTGGGGATGCGCAGCCATTCCTGGCGTACCCTGCGCCCCACGAACGCGCGGTCGTGCGGGTCGAAGGACAGTGGTACGTCCTGCAGCACGTCGTCACCGTCAGCGTGTTCCAGCGTCACCGAGCACGGCACGGTCGCGGGGCGGAACGGTCCGTCGAGGCCGCGTCGGCGCCCCAGCTTGTAGGCATAGTTGCTCTTCGCCCGATCCGATGCCTGCCAGGGCAAGTCGCGGAGCACGCTCTCCAGGCGTCCACTCTCGATGCCGAGGACGATGGGCTGTGTAGGCGGGCACGATCGACGGCCGAGGGCGAGAAAGAAGCGCGGTGCCCGCACAGCCGCGACAAGCCGGTGCAGCAGCTCGGGCCTGCCCTCCAGCGCCACGACGAACAGTGCGTCCTGGAGGTAGTAGCGGGATGTGACGTGGGTGTACTTGGCGGGTGCAGTGGACCGCTGCGTGCCCTTGGCCGAGACACCGGCCTGGGGCAACGGCGTTCCGCGGAAGTCACTGACGACGTGGTAGTCCCGCAGCAGAGTGCCCGGGACATCGGCTCGCACGCCCATGCGGAGGGCGGTCAGCTCGTCCAGTGGCGCTCCACGAGGAAGGCCCAGAGCCGCCGCGAGAAGTCCGGTGACACCGGATTTGGTGGGTTCGGGCCTGGTGTCGCGGACGTTGAAGGCACCTTGAGCGCCCCAGGACTGAAGAGGCCCCGCCAGCCGCAGCACCAGGACGGACCGGTCGTCGGGAGCGGTGCGGCCGGGTTCGTCGGTTGCGGGGAGAGTCATCGTCCCGCCTCGGCGATCGCGCTGGACAGGTGCTCATCCAGGCCGTTGAGCAGCTCCGGGAAAGTGCCGGCAGGCCCGAACGCCTCTTCCAGTGCTTGCGCCGTCTCGTCGCGGAACGCGTGGCAGACCGCGGTGAAGGCAGGAGAGTCGCCCCAGCCGTCGACGGCGGTGCGGTGCTCGGCGGCGAGGCGGCGAGCGGACTCCGCGGCAATTCCGGCGGAGGGAGCGACAGGGTCCTCGTACGCAGTGACGAGATTGACCGGCTGGTCGGGCCGTACGACGACCGACACCAGGCTGGGCAGCGTCTGGTGCGCGAAGGAATTGCGGTACCCGCTGGGCACGGAGCGGGCGAAGGAGGTGACGAACTTGCGGATTCCCTCGATGGCGGCGGTATCGTCCCCGAGGTTCTCCCGGAGCTGCGGGAGACTGACGGTGGCGTACCGGTAAAGCGTCGCGGAGTTGAATCCGATGGTACCGATCATCCCGGCTCCGGTTTCCCGTTCCTCCTCGGCGAGGTCATCGACGGCGGTGAAGTAATCGAACTCCAGGGACACTGCATGGGTGGAAAGGGCATGGGCGACCTGGACCGCGGCGTCGACGCGCAGTGTGGCGATGTCGGCCACCATCCGGCCGAAGAGTGCCACGTCCAGGGGATGACCGCTGCTGAATTGCTCCTCCACCGCCAGCTTCTCGACCTCGGCCTGCAACTCCTTGTCGTCGAGGGCGGCAAGTTCGGCGGCACGGTCGCTCACCAGTCCCGCGACGTTGTCGAGCTGGCGGCGCCCGTAGAAGAGCAGATAGGCGGTGTCGCCCTTCTTGCGCCCCGCGCTGATCTTCAGCGGTGCCAGCAGGGCGTCCGCGAGCCTGCTCGCGGGCTCCTCGGCCAGTCCGGTGCGTACCTTGAGGACGCTGGTCAGAGCGCTCGCGACCCGGCGCGTGCGGGTTGCGAGGTCGTCCGCGGGCATGTGCTCGGTGAAGTGCATGCGGGTGGCGCGCTTCCATGCTTGCGACGAGACTCGCGAACGGCGCGTGCCCCCGTAGTAGGCCTCCTTGGGGTTGCCCTGGTCATCGCGGTTGAGATTGGCCGGAGGCACGGTCTGCAGGATGTGTACGTCGACGTACAGGCGGGGTGGGAGAAGCGTCACGGAGGCTCCGGTCGGGTCGGACGGATGGTCGGTCGGTCGGGGGCAGCGGGACGGTCAGCTTCCGGGTGGCACGGTCGAAGTGTTCCGGTCCGCCTCGGTTGCTGCCGCGGCATCGCGGTTACCGGTGCTCTCTTGGCTGCCGCGCGCGTAGTAGTTCAGGCCCCACCGGCTGCGGACCCACTTCCGCGGTTCCGCCTTCTCCCACATGCTCAGATCGCGCATGAGTTGGTCGTAATCCAGCGGTATGGCCTGCCCGCGCAGTTGGGTGATCAGGCCGCGGAGCCGGTAGAGCAGGGCTGGGACGGAGGTGGTGGTCGCTGCGGCCTCGACTCTGCGGTCGAGGGCGCTGTCGAGGAACTTCCCGCTGTCGCGCAGCCTGCGTAGTGCTTGACCAAGATTGACGTGCCTCCGATGCATGGGGTGTCTCTGGCCCTGCTGATGAAGGCCGTAGAGCGTCACCGCACCGTGCTCCGCATGGAGCTCGGGAGTGAGATCACCGTCCGTTCTCGTGGCGTAGTACGGCCACAGCGCCATCACCGAACCGGCCGGCTGACCGAGCCCCGACCTCAGATCCGCCAGTTCCTCACCGGGCGGACCGTTGTCTCGCACCGACGGAATCCAGTTGCCGTCGGCTTGAAGATAACGGTGCCAATAGGGCAGTCGGTCCACTGCGGTGTTCTTCGGGGCGGGGGGTGGAGGGTTGGTCACGGTGGTCACTGCTCCGTGGTCAGCGAGTCGTCGGTGGTGTCCTCCCGCGCCTGCCGGCGGGCAGTGCGGCGGAAGAGAATTCTGTAGAGGTTGGCCCTGAAAAAGGCTTCGGCGCTGCTCTCGCGCGCGATCCGGTTCTGGCCGTCTCTGCCCTTGACCTCCCGGCCGGTGAAGGCGGATGCCGCGTTGCTGGCCGAGAGCAGGTCGTCAGCGATTCGCCAAGCCTCTCGGTAGGCCCGCTCCTCCCATGCGAGCAGACCTTCCTCGGTACGGTCGAAGTCTTCTTCGCCTACTTCGCGCAGTCCCACCAGGAGCCGCCGTACCAGTGGGTCGAGGGCGTGCAGCAATGTCTCGCCCGGGTACTGCCATGCGCCAAGGGGCGGCGGTGGCGCTCCGGCTGCACGGCGCAGTTCAGCGGCCAGGGCATTGACGGCTCGGGCGAGCTCTTCAGCCTGTTCGACGACCCCGAGGAGAGCGCCGCGGACGTCGCTGTCAGGCCGCAGCGCGGCGAGCGGCAGCGGAATCTCGTCGTGGTAGACGTCTTCGATATTGCCGAGCTTCGTCCCGTAGCGGGTACCGGTCAGCTCAACCTGCGCGCCGTAGCCCACGGGAAGGTAGTCGGACACTTCGACGAGCTGGCTCAACAGGATGCTGGTGTGGAAGCCGTCGGTCTCCTCTTTGGCGTGCTCCTCCACGGTGGACTTGCCCACCGCCAGCAGCGCGTCCAGTCCGCGCCAGGCCGCTCGCCCCGCCCGGTGCCGTACGGGACGGAAGTGACTCTCCTCCCCCTTCCGCTCTCTACCCTCCCCTTTCCGCTCTCCCCGCTGTGCGGACCGTCGGGCCCGGGTGCGCGCGCTGTCGACATGCCAGGCCGTATGGGGCTCGTGATCCACGTCGAGGAGCAGCCGGTCACCGGCGGCGACGACGGCCCGCGAAACGCGTAGTTCCCCTTCGGACGTCGTCTCGGGGACGAGGCGTACGCGCCGTGCCTGCCAGGTCCACACGTCGAGCAGGCCTCGGGCGGCCCGGGTGGTCCAAGCGGGTGTCGCACAGGAAAGTGTCGTCGTCACGTCTCCCTCCTTGGCGCGACGCCGCCACTGCGGGAGGTCGTTCCTGAGGGGCTGCCTGCCGTACGGGATGTTGAGCAGAAGGGTCTCGTAGACCGTCGTGCCCAGAGGCATGACGACTCCCAGCTGGCCGAGGGGTCCGACGGGATTGCCGGTGGTCTTCCCCGCCTTGGCGTCCGGGTCGCCGCTCGCTCCGGTCTTGATCGCACCGGTGTCCCAGCAGTGGACGTGCAGCAGCCAGCGCGCTGCCTGGGCCGGGGTCAGTGCCAGGCGATCGCCCTCGGTACGGGAGGAGAACAGCGGTACGTTGTTCCCCAGAGCCGCGGTGGCGACCAGCACGGCGGCACTCTTGGTCGCATCCCCCGAAGTGGTGAGACCGGCCACTTGGGCGAAGGGGTCATCGGGGGAGAAGAGGTCGAAGAGGTGGTGGTGGGCGTCGAGGTAGGCGGTCAGACGCTCTCGCTGCGCCTCGCTGAAGCGGCCGACGGTGAACATGTGCCCCCACGCAGTCGCGTCCTCGGGAAAGCCGAGGGCATCCACGACCAGGGGCAACAGTAACTGGCGGTAGATCGCCGGTCGTTGTGTCGTGAAGTCGACCAAGAGCTCGGCGTAGAGATCGGCACCGAGCAACAGCTCACGGACACTGATGTCGGACGGGCGCGCGGACAGATGGTTCCCGGCCTGCTCGGCATCCGGGCGTCTGCGCACAGACAGCCACGGTTCGTCCAGCAGATTCCACAACGCGCATCCCCCTCGACACGGCCGTCACCGCCCGAACTGCGGTGCCAAGTCAGCTTTCCACATCTCCGGCTCACATCACGGGCAAATGAGCGATTGCACCGGATCTACCGCCCATCCGCGGGGCCCTCGTCGACCAGGCCCAGGTCAGCGTCATACCGCAGGCGGCGTCCTGCGAGCACCACGCGGTGCCGGGCGTCCAACACCAGTGCGTTACGGTTCTTGAGTCGGCCGTGCTTGTCCTTTACCCACGCGGCCAACGGGCGCAGCACGACCGGCTCCGTGGGGGCGTACTTCGCGGGAAGCTCCATCGTGTGGGTGAGGAGCTCGTCGACAAGCTCTGCGGGCACGCCTCCGCCGTCGCCCAAGGCCGTACCCGACAGCATGCGGTAGGCCCCGGCCTCCCGGACCACCACCACAGCTTCCGCCGACGGCTGCTCACCGCGCACGAGTGCCGACAGGCCTCGGCCACCACGCAGCACGGGTGCCGCCACGTAATGCAGACCTGCCAGAGTGCCTCCCTCGCCGTTGCCGCGCCGGGACAACAGCAGGCGGCGCGCTTGGTCGGCACGGCGATCCCGTACGTCCCGCCATTCTCGTTGCGCTGCTTCTGCCGCCTCACGCCAGGTGTCAGGCAGGGGCGGCGGGTCGTCATACCCCATCGCCACCAGGTCCGGGGTCCGGCTGGGCAGTTTCCAGGGCGTGCCCGTGCCACGCGCTGCTTCCAGGGCCAGGTGGGCGGCGATCAGAAGCGGGTACCTGCCGTACCGCTGCTCACAGTCACCCAGGAGCCGGGGCGGGCCTGAGGCGTCCCCCACCCCGCTCGACGACGCGTCGCCGGTGGCCATCCCGGTGATCAGAACGCGCGGCGTACGCAGCCGCGCGGGCCGCTCGCGGTGCGGGGCGCGGTGCAGCCGGCCGATCCGCTGGAGCAGCAGATCGACCGGAGCCAGGTCCGTGACCAGGAGGTCGACATCGACGCCGAAGGACTGATCGGCGACCCTCGTGGCGACCACCACCAGCCGATACGGCCTCTCGCCACCGTCACGCGGGGAAAGGACACGCAGGCAGTGGTCCGTGCGCTGCGCGCGGTCCCGTGCGGTCATCTGCTCGTGCAGCAGGACGGCACCGTCCAAGCCGACGTGGTCACGTACCGCCTGGTAGAGGGCCTGGGCGCGCGACGGTGTCTCGCGTACCACCAGTGCACAACCGCCGGCCGACAGTTCCTCCGCGAGCCGACCGGCGAGAGCCGCGTCGGCGGCCTCGGTATCGGGGTGGGACACGTCTTCGGAACAGATCTCGACGGCGTACACCCGGTCGGGACGGACGCCTCCACAGCCCCTCACCCCTATGACGGGAGACGCCCCATCGCCAGGCGACGTGCACACCGCTGTGACGCGGGCACGGCCGCCCGAGGGGGCGGGCTCCGCCACGCCCTCTGATTCGGGGAGCGGCCCGCCCTCATACTCCGCTCGGCCGGTCGTCCCTGCCAGGTAGGCGTCCGCGACCTGCCGGCGCTGCCCGGCTGCCAGCGCCGCCGACACCAGCACCACCGGGACACGGGCTTGCCCGAGCCAGCGCAGTCCTTCCTGAAGGAACTGGAAGCCGTGGACGTCTGTCGCGTGCACCTCGTCCAGGACCACCACCTTGCCCAGCAGGCCGGCCATCCGCATGGACGCCCAGTTGCTGCGCGCGGCGGCGTACAGCAACTCGTCCACCGAGCTGACCACGAACGGGCACAGCAGCCCGCGCCCGGTGCCGAAGAAGAAGGAAGAAGGACCCTGCTCGTCAGCCAACTCCCCCTGTTGGCCAGCGCGTTCTTCGCCGCAATCGCCGATTGCCGCCGCTCGCTGCTCCGCGGTCGCGTGGTACAGAGCCGTCCACTCGGGAGCGAAGTTGTCCCACAGGTGCAGCAGAGCGACTTGTGCGCCCAGACCCGCTTGCGTGGTCTCAGCCCACTCCCGGACGTCACGGAACGTGGGGTCGGCCGTCGACCAGCGCGGCATACCGACGAATACTCCGTCGAAGCCGAAACGAGCCGCCATGATCTCCGCGCCCATGAGACCCGCCCGGGTCTTTCCCTCCCCCGCGGCAGCTTCGATGATCAACATTCCGGCAGCGGGCATCGTCCGTGCCGTCTCGGCCACCAGTTGCTGTACGGGCCGCAGCGGCTCCCCGTACCGCCGCTCGAACCCCTCGGCGTCAGGTACGGAGAGACCGTCCCAGCCACGCCGCAGGCCCAGAGCCCTCCATGCCTTGGCCGCACGCTCACGTGCCCCGTCGAGGGTCACCTTGGCAGGGTCGTCGATACCGACGAAGTACTCCTTACTGCTGGCCATTTGGTCAGCCATCGCGATGAGGCCGGCGAGGTGCAACTGGAGAGCGCGCGTCGGCACTTCGGCAGGCACCAGTTGGCTCACCGGCTCCAGTCCCAGCAACTCACCCACCAGCCGCAGCAAGGCGCTCTGGACCACGGGCCACCGCCCGCGCCCCTCCGCCTGGCCGCGCGTCGGCGGGGGCGGCCTGAGCGCACTGGGCAGTGGGAAGAAGCCGTGGTGTCCGGCGGTCAGTGGCCAGACCCATTCCACGTGCTCAGCCGGCCACCCTTCGCCAGTCAACAGGCGTCTCAGGAGAAAGCCACCGGCACGCTCATGTGCCCACTGGTAGCGCGTGACAGTCGGCTCATGCCAGGTGAGCCCGGCTTCTCGGGCCCTCTTCGCCGCCGAGGGGTACTTGCCTTGCCATGCCGGGGTCGCCTTGCCCAGGTCGTGCAGGGCGGCGAGCCACATGAGCAGCTCGCGCCCCTTACCGGCCCCTCCGGCCGTCCGGTCCAGCATGTCGCGGGTGGCAGGCGCGAGGAAGTCGTCCCAGATGCGTTCCGCGACCGCAGCCGTATCGAGCATGTGGGAGAGGAGCAGATTCTCGGTTCCGCCCGCGTATTTCGCGGTCTTGCCGATCAGTGACCACACCTGCCGCTCGACGTTCCCGTCGCACGGGTCGCCGGTTTCTCCGGTCACCACTCCCCCACACAGTTTCGGCGTTCCGCGGCGAGAAGGCCGCTGCGATGCCCCTAACAGGGTGTGCCATTCTGCCTCCATGACGGAGGAGACGCTCCCGGTACCAGCCCTTCCCGCCGCCTTCGACGGGGACTTGCTCACGGACTACGTACCGGACGCGCTCGGCGCCGCAGACGTCCGCCACCTCCTGTCCATCGGCCGGCCGCTCGACGACGAGCCGCTCCACGTCGGCCGCCTACGGGTTCCGCTCACTCGGCGCGTGGAAGTCGTCCCCATCATCTCGTGTGCCGCTCGTGCCCGCATGCTCCATCTCGCCGAGCAGGCACTGAGCGTCCATGTGCCGCGTCCCGAGGTGTTCAGCTACCGCTCACTGAGCTGGCAGTACCGACCCGCCTACCAGGCGCGGCAGCGCCACCTGCGAGCGTTGGCCGCCCGCGCCGACCTCCCCTTGGTTCTCGCCCTCGACGTGCATCGGTTCGGCCGGTCCGTCCCACTGGACGCCCTGGTTCAGGCGCCTTGGATGACCGAGGGACTGGCCGACGCCCTCACTGCCCTGCACGCCGTCGCCGGTCGTAGCCTGCTGCCGGGGCACCGTTGGGCCAATCGACTCGCTACGGCGGTGCTCGCCCCCCTGGACGACACGGTGGCGGCCCTCGCACCGGGCCGCTGGGCGCGCTGGGGCGACGACCTCCACGTCTTCGTACGCGACCAGGCCGAGGCCGACGGCATCCGCGCTGCTGCGGCGAACGCCCTTCAGCGACTCGGACTACGCCTCTCGGCAGAGAAGAGCACGGTCACGCCGGCCGCGTCCGTGCTCGCTGGGTCCGCCCGTGTCATCGAGGGAAGCGCCGAAAAGATATGGCAGGCCGGTCTGGCCGACGGCGATGTCCGCGCTCTGCGCTTCGCGCTGTCCCGTACCCCGCCGGCTGACACAGTCAGCCGGACGCTCGTCAACGCGGTCCGGGATCGTCCTGGTCTCCTTCCGCGCGCCGTCCACTACATCGACCGGGCGGTCCACTCACCTCTGGGACAAACGGCCGCCAAGGAGCTGCTGGGCGCTTCGCCACCCGACGCGTTCACAGCCGCCCGCCTGCTGCCCCTTGCGGTGCGACATCCGGGACTTGTCCCCGCTGTACCCGACACGTTGACGGCGGCCGGTAACCGATCCGCGTTCCTCCCGCTCCGCGAAATCGCCTTCCGGGTCGACGTGTTACGCGGACAGCAGCACACCCACCCGCCCACACCGCGCATGCGCCGCTGGCTGGCTCAAGGCGCCCCTCGCCACAGCCATCTGCCGCAGGTGACTACCCTGTTGTGACGTGGAAGCAAGGGAGTACCAGACGACGTCACACGACATGTGCGGCTCCGGCCTCGGCGCTGGCTGGGGCTCCCGTCCCCTCGCGGACCGTCACCATGTGCTGGCCTTCGCGATCACCTTGCACAGCCTCCGCACGGCGCTCGCCTCCGACAGCTGGTACCTCAAGGGCTCCGCGGCGCTGTCCGCGTGGATCGGTCCGGCTTTCCGCCTTCCCAACGACCTCGACCTTGTCGTGCCGGCGAAGGCAGCAGCACAACGTCTTCTCGTACCGAGCATGCTGCCGCCCGGTCCGCGCGGAGAGTCGCTGCACGTGGTCCGCCACGAGCCGGTCGTGTTCAGCTCCGGCTCGTCGCCCGCGGTGCACCGGGCGCTGGTGGAGATCAGGGGGCCGCAGATGCTGCCGCCCGTACTCCTCGGCCTGAATCTCGCGCAGAAGGCAGAGGGACTGACCCGGGAACAGATCACGTGGCTCGACTTCCCTGGTCCGGCAGGGGCCGTCACCGTGCCGTCGATCACCGGAAACCGCTTCTTGACGCAGAAACTCGTGCGCTACAGCCGACTGCGCAGCGGCGGCCGCATCAACACCCACTGGCGTGACCTTGCCGACATGCTCCTCGCCGTCGCTCACCCCGCCTTCCCTCCCCTGCGGCTGGCCGCACTGCGCCGAGACCTGGTCACCGAGATGACGGAGCACGGCCGCACTCCCCCCGACCGCCTCCCGACGCCACCCGCCGAGTGGCTCGACTTCTGGGACACGGCCACGTTCGTGGATCGGCTTCCGTTCGGACGCCTGCCTGAGGCGGCGGGGAAACTGGCGCGCTTCTGGGAGCCCGTACTGCGTTGCCCGGAGCCCGTGCCGGGGGGAAAGACCGATCCGATGGACGCGGTATGGAGTCCCGACGCGTGGCGCTGGAACGCCCTCTGCCCTTCCAGCACCCCCTGCTGAGCGAACACGGCCGCCCTCTGCGGGCCTTCGGCGCTGCACCACCGGCAGCGCGAGCCTGCGATCTACCTCAGCACAAGCGTGAGAAGGCGCGGTGGGCCGACAGCGGCAGGTGCTCCAACCACCAGTCACGCCACCGCCGGGCGTGGAGCAGGTGGTGATGACCTGGCTGTCCTTCTCCCGCACGCGCGAGGCCGGTGAGAAAGTCCATCGCGTACGTGGTCGCCTCGGCGTCCAGTGACTGTCCGAATGCATGCGTCTCGGCCTGCGGGACCGCGGCCCCCTTCAACGTCTTGGTCACATGGAGGCTGAAGTGAGCGCGCTCGCGCACTGCGGTGACATCCATAGAGGTCATGGGGGCCATGCCGGCACCGCTGTGCATGCGCCCCACGGTGCGCCGGTTGGCCAGGGAAACGGCCGTCCGGAGTGTCGCCTCGTCCGGGACCAACCCGCTGAGTCCGTCGCCCAGGGTCGCGTACAGGCGGCCGTTCGGCCGTACGGCGTCACTCAGAGCGCGCAGGTGTTCCGCCAGGTCCGTCTCCCGAGCCAAGCGGAGGCGGTACGCCGTACTCAGAACCGCGGACGTGTCCAGCCTTCCGGCACACCAGGTCTCCGCCAGGGGCAGGAGCTGTTGGGCGTTGCCCTCGGTGAGACGCCCGCCGTCAGCGCGACGCATGGTGCCCCACTCGATGTCGTGCACGTCCGTGACCGCGTAATGATCGGCGGGCGTGCGCGCCGCGACGGCTCCGGCCCAGCCGTCGGCCGACGGCACGCCTGGCAGCCGTGGATCCTCGCCGGGTGCGGCGCCGCCTGCACCGCCAGCGCCGCCCAGAGGCCGTACCAGCACTCCGGCCAGCAGCGACGCGGCCTGCACCGGGCTCAGTGCGTGCCGAGCCCGGTCGATCACCGGTGCGCTGCGAGCCTCCCTCAGGTCGGGGCGGTCACGCCGCAGCCGGGCAGCCATCGACACCTCGTAGCAGGCGGACAGCAAGGACTCACGTCGCTGCCCGACATCGCCATCCAGCCGCACCCGCTTCCATGCCCACCCGTGCCGCACCGCCTGACCGAACCGCAAACGGGGAGGCCCCGCCGCGCCGGGACACGTGAGCACCAGGTCCTTGCCGTAGTACGAGGCCATCCACCGGCCGGTCCGCGTACCGTCTGCCACCAGCGCAAGACTGTCTCGCACCCGGCGCAGACCGGCGTCGTGGTCCCCGCTGTCCTCCACAGTGGCGCGCAGCGCGCTGGTCACGACGGCCATGGTGACCACGTGCCCACGCCCACACTCCTCGGCGACCCGGCCGAGGACATCCCCCGCGTCCGGGCAGCCCGTCGGAAATCCCGGCGCGTGCCGGGGCGGCCAGAGGAACGCGGGCCTCACCGCCGCCGCCTGCGGCGGTGGAAGAGAGAAGTGAACAGACGTCGCAGGCCAGGAAAGGCGATCATGAGCAGCACCGTGGTCAGACAGGTGATGCCCAACGTGCGGTACAAGGATGCCGCGTCCGCCTGCGACAGGCCCTGCCAGATCGCCAGCCCGGTCGCCAGCGGGAGGCCGATCGCGGCCAGCAGGCCGAGGATGGCGTTGGTCGTCTCGGTCTCGGCCGCCTGCACCTGCCTGGCCAGCTCGCCCAAGTCAGTGACCAGGCTCTGCAGGGCTTCGGGCAGCCCGCAGCCTCGCCGCACGTTCCGCACGATCGCCGTGCACGCGGCCTGACGTCCGAAGTCCGCGGCCCAGTAACTGCGGCGGAAGATGAGCAGGTCCCGTTCCATCTGCCCCACCTTGCGGCGCAAGGGCTCGCTCTCCCCCATACGGGCCACTTCCCGCCCGAACGCGTCGAGGACGATCTGCTGCAGGCCGGCCAGTGCCAGCGCGTCGGCGTACAGAGTCGACAGGTGATAGCTGGAACCGTCGTAGTACTGGTAATCCGACGCCTGCTCCGGGTTGGGGTCAGCCGCAGTCCCCACCATGCACAGCCCCCGCGCACCCGCCACCCCCCGCACATGGGCCGGGAGCCGGAGCCGTGACTCCTCCAGTTCTTCCCCCGCCTCGATCGGGAGCGCGTACTCCGTCGTGTTGAGCAATTTCCAGAGCCATTGCCCGGCCGCGTCAAGTCCCGAATTCTCGTCCAGACGTGGCAGTTCACGCCGTGCGGTGACGAACACACCGTGGTTCATCTTGCGCTGCGTTTCAGCGATGCGACAACCGTTCGGCAACTGCCCGGAGACCCATTGACGCTGCGCGCCATGACGGTGCTGCCTGTCGATGTCCACACAGAACTGCAGAGCCTTGGGTAAGTCCGCCGGTCGAACAGCAGGAAGCGTGCCGTGCAACAGGGCCACGCCATTCGCTGCCGCAGGCGTCTCCATATCCATGAGCGCGGCGTTCATCGAGCCACCGAGCCTGACCAATTCGATGGCGTTGAGTCGGAAGCCGGCGGGAGACACCGCCGCCTCCTCCCACTCCCTGTGCCACCGCACATCAGGCGCCCACAGCAGGGGTACGAGTTGGGGGCTGGTGTACGCGGTACGCCTATCGGCATGTGACACGACCTCGTTAGGGCGCCCTACCCGCCAGCGGCGTTCGAGCGGCCCAGGGGTGTACGTGTCATTCGGCGCTTGATCGATGCGCACAGCCGCGACCAGAACCGCCTCCCGACGGAACAGCGCGTCCGGCTCCTCGGGCCCGGGGCCGGAGGAACCAGGGCGCCCCGGAAGCGGGCCACTCACCGCAACACCGCCAAGGCATCGCGCAAGTGCTGCCGTCTTTCATCGTGGTCAAGGCAACGCCACGGCTTCATCGCGGGAAGCGGTGTCTCGCCATCCGACAACACGCGGGAGTACTGCCGTTGCGGTGCCCCTCTGGCCACAAGCGTCATGGCACCGGCCAGGGCATGCGCCCGATGAAAGACGAATGCCTCCATCCCGTAATTCCGTCCGGCGGAAAGGACATGAGTATTCCTGCGATCGACGACTGCAGTCTCCCCGCGTGACATGTCGAAGCAATGCCTGCCGCCGACAAGCCTGTAACGAGCCACAGGGAACGCCCTCTCGACGCCCTCGTCATCCCTCTTACGGCCAGCACCACCGGAGGTGACAGTCACGTCTGTCAAGGTATGGGAGACCTCGCCGCGTAATACGAGGGAAGAAAATGCCCATCGATGGTCATGTACGTCGGCATCCATACTGTCCGCGTGCCACACATGCAAAAAGAACCTGGTGGCACCGTCGCCGGTCTGCGCAAGCGGCAACTTGACGAAACCGTTCGGATGAATGATGGCCTGCGGCTCGCGAGGCGGAACAAGCCCCTCGACAAAGCGCTGTTCCAGGGCTGCCAGCAGGGCGATACCGCTCAGTTCCTCACAGACATCCGGAGGGCCAGGGAACACACCCGGTCCTAAGGGCCGAGCGTCATCTGCACGGGCGGGCACCTCCGCCATGAGCCCTCCCCTTGCCTCTACTCTCCCTTGGAGTGATGAATCACCATAGTCGAGGAAGAGTTGGCCGGCCTACCGCTGCGTGGGGTTGGTCCCCTTGGAGCTGTTGTCATGGCGCACGGCCCCTCGGTGGGCCCCGTGCGGAGCTGGTCCCGGGTCGCCCGGGTGGCGAAGGATGGGGCAAGTCCAAGGCGTACGGCTGCGGCCTGATGACGCTGGCCGCGGCAGGCGGCCGATGAGCACCGTCAGCCGCCGCAGCACCTCCACCCCACGCGAACTGGCCCGGGTCGGCGACCGGCTCTCCTTCATCTATCTGGAACGGTGCACCGTGCACCGCGACGACAACGCCATCACCGCCACCGACACCGACGGCACCACCCACATCCCGGCCGCCACCATCGGCACCCTCCTGCTGGGCCCCGGCACCCGCATCACCCACCAGGCCATGTCCGTCCTCGGCGAATGCGGCGCCGGCGTGCTCTGGGTCGGCGAGCACGGCGTACGGTTCTACGCCGGCGGCCGCGCCCTGACCCGCTCCTCGGCCCTGGCCGAAGCCCAAGCGACGGCCTGGGCCAACCAGCGCACCCGGCTGGAGGTGGCCCGCGCCATGTACCACCTGCGCTTTCCCGACGAAGACCCCACCGGACGCACCCGCCAGGACCTGCTGTCCATGGAAGGCCGCCGCCTCAAAGACTGCTACCGCCGCGAATCCGCCCGCACCGGCGTCCCCTGGAAGCGCCGCGACTACCACCGCGACAACTTCGCCGCCGGCGACGCCCCCAACCAGGCCGTCACCGCCACCGCCCAGTGCCTGTACGGCATCGCCCACGCCGTCGTCACCGCCCTGGGCTGCTCCCCGGCTCTCGGCTTCGTCCACTCCGGCCACGAACGCTCCTTCGTCCTGGACATCGCCGACCTCTACAAAACCGACACCGCCATCCCCGCCGCCTTCGACGCCGCCGCCGACGGCCTCGACGACGTGGCCTCCCGCACCCGCCGCGCCCTGCGCACCCGCATCAACGACACCAACCTCCTCGACCGCTGCGTCAACGACATCAAAACCCTCCTCCACCACAACGACGCCCCCGACGCCATGGATCGCGAAGACCGCATGACCCTGCAGTCGGACGGCGACACCCGCCTGGACAGCGGCCGCAACTACGGCGACGAGGTGCTGTGGTGACCGTCATCATCCTCGCCAACTGCCCCGCCGGCCTGCGCGGCTTCCTCGCCCGCTGGCTCCTGGAAATCTCCCCCGGCGTCTTCCTCGGCTCCCCCACCGCCCGCATCCGCGACCTGCTGTGGGACGAAGTCCGCCAGTACTCCGACAAAGGCCGCGCCCTCCTCGTCCACCAGACCGACACCGAACAAGGCTTCACCTTCCGCACCCACCACCACGCCTGGCACCCCACCGACCACGAAGGCCTCACCCTCCTCCACCGCCCAGCCCCCCGAACCACCCCACCGGAAACCGGCCGCCCGCCCCAGCCCCCGAAACAGAACTGGAGCAAAGCCGCCCAACGCCGCAAATACGGCCGCCGATAACCACCCCAGCCCGCGTCCCACATGAATGGAGCAGCCCGCCAATGCCAGAATATATGCCTGTTATGTCGGAATCCCTGGAAGTAAGTAAAAACCCGTCCCTCGCCTGACAAAGCCGCTGGTCACGGCCTGTGGTCCCCGCGCGTGCGGGGCTGTTCCCTGCTCCTGGCTCCGGTGTGCACGTGTCCTGTCGTGGTCCCCGCGCGTGCGGGGCTGTTCCCGTCGCGGAAGCGCCGGACCTCGTCGAGCGTGTGTGGTCCCCGCGCGTGCGGGGCTGTTCCCAGTGCGGGCAAGGCGGGTGTCAACGCGCAGATGTGGTCCCCGCGCGTGCGGGGCTGTTCCCGCGCCACCAGGGCGCAAGAGGCGGAAACCATCGTGGTCCCCGCGCGTGCGGGGCTGTTCCCTGGCCCGCTGTGCCGCCCCGGTAGCGCTTCCACGCCGCGGCATCGTGGTCCCCGCGCGTGCGGGGCTGTTCCCGACCCCCGCTTCGCCCACATGGCCCGCCACCGGTGGTCCCCGCGCGTGCGGGGCTGTTCCCCATCCGACACGCTGGTAGGCCACGACGATTGCGTGGTCCCCGCGCGTGCGGGGCTGTTCCCCCGATCGTCCTGATCAGCATCGCGATCGCCGCGTGGTCCCCGCGCGTGCGGGGCTGTTCCCGGCATCGACCCCCACACGGTGGCCCTGCGTTGGTGGTCCCCGCGCGTGCGGGGCTGTTCCCGCCGGGTGACGGCGCCCGGCCCACGCGAGGTTGTGGTCCCCGCGCGTGCGGGGCTGTTCCCCGAGACCGTAACCCGTGACGGTCGCCGTTTCGGTGGTCCCCGCGCGTGCGGGGCTGTTCCCGGCCAACGCCACCAAAATGATCACGAGGTACGGTGGTCCCCACGCGTGCGGGGCTGTTCCCTGGACGTCGAAGACCGCGCGCGTCACCGCCAAGTGGTCCCCACGCGTGCGGGGGTGCCCCCTGGGCCTTGTGTTGCGCCGAGCGAATAGCCCAGTGGTCCCCGCGCATGCGGGGCTGCTCCCGGAGGCGCCGCATAGCGCAGGAGGGAGACCCCGTTGATTCCGCGCGTGCGGGGGTTGATGCCTTTTCGGAGCGCGTCGTCGCACTCTTTAAGGAGTGGTCCCCGCCCGCGCGGGGTTGATCCCCCCTGTTCGGGGAAGATCATCGCCACGCAGTGGCCCCCGCCCGTGCGAGGCTGTGCCCGCGTCACCGTCCTGTACCGCGTCCACTCCGGAGTGGTCCCCGCACGTGCAGGACCGTTCCACCACCGAGCGCGGGCAGCATCTCCGCGCGGATGTGGTCCCCGCGCGTGCGGGGCTGTTCCCGAACCCACCCCCCTGCGCCTGGACCACATCCTGTGGTCCCCGCGCGTGCGGGGCTGTTCCCTGATCGGCGATCCTCTCGCCGACGCGGCGGCCGTGGTCCCCGCGCGTGCGGGGCTGTTCCGCCGTCGCCAGGGTTTGCCGGTCGATGTCCTCGTGGTCCCCGCGCGTGCGGGGCTGTTCCCGGGAACCAGGTCACGGTGCCGTGCGACGCGTGGTGGTCCCCGCGCGTGCGGGGTTGTTCCCTGAACTCGGTCGGGTGTAGCTCGTTTCGAGTGAGGGCGAAGAGGCTGGTCAGCGCCGGTGTCAGTGGTAGCGCATAGCATCCGGATCATGCGTGAGTTCTTCATGGCCGGTGGGCGGCGACTGTCGTATGTGGACTTCGGTGGGCCGGGGGCCCCGCTGCTGGCCTTGCACGGGCATTACAACGAGGCGTCGGCGTTTGCGCCTTTGGCCGAGGCGCTCGCGCCGCGGTGGCGGGTGATCGCTCTCGATCAGCGTGGTCACGGTGAGTCTGATCGTGGCGAGAGTTACGACCGGGACGACTACGTGGACGATGTCGCCGTCTGGCATCGGCATTTGGGCCTGGGTGCGGTAGCGGTGCTGGGCCACTCGCTGGGTGGCGTGAACGCGTACCAATACGCCGCTCGGCATGCGGACCGGGTCTCCGCGTTGATCGTCGAGGACATCGGCGCGGTCGTGGACAGCGACTGGTCGTTCACCTTGCGCCTGCCCCGCCAGACGCCGTCGCGGCAGGAGTTGGTGAGCGCGCTCGGGCCGGTGGCGGTCTATCTGGAGTGTTGCTTCCGCCGCGCGGGCGATTGCTGGGGGGTTCTCCTTCTATGTCGAGGACACGGTGGCGTCGCAGAAGGCACTGAGCGGAGAGCACTGGCGGGACTGGGCAGCGGTGGCTTGCCCCACCCTGCTGATCCGGGGAACCAGTAGCGAGGAGCTGGCCGCCGGCCATGCCCGGGAGATGATCGCCCGGCGTGCCGGCAAGGCGCATCTGCTTGAGCTGCCCGCCGGGCATGTCGTGCACCACGACGCTGCGGAGCAGTTCGCCGCCGCTGTCGAGGACTTTCTGGAAAATCCCGGCTGAAGTCCGGGCTGTCTCACGCCGCGAGGGTGTATCCGGCCTGGTCGGGGGCGTCGTGGACGCGATGGTGTTCGCGCCTGAGGTGTCCCGCTCCTGCGTCCTGGCCCTGATGGGCGTGCGCGCCGACGGCAGCAAGGAGCTGATCGCGCTCGCCGAGGGGCTGCGCGAGTCGACCGAGTCCTGGGCCGGCCTCCTGCGGGACTGCCGTCGGCGCGGCATGCGCGATCCCGAGCTCGTCGTCGGCGACGGGGCCATTGGGCTGTGGCGGGCCCTGACCCAGGTGTTTCTGCAGGCCAGACACCAAAGGTGCTGGGTTCACAAAACTCGGAACGTGGTCGACGCGCTGCCGAAATCGGCCCAGCCCGGCGCGAAGAGGGCGCTGCAAGAGATCTACAACGCCGAGGACCGCGACCACGCAGAGAAGGCGGTGAAGGACTTCGGGCGCGCCTACGGCGCGAAGTGGCCCAAGGCCGTCAAGAAGATCACCGACGACGTCGGTGAACTCCTGGCGTTCTACGACTTCCCGGCCGAGCACTGGGTCCACCTGCGCACGGCAAATCCGATCGAGTCGACCTTCAGCACAGTAAAGCTGCGGACCAAGGTCGCCCGCGGCGCCGGCAGCCCGGCTGCGACCCTGGCGATGGTGTTCAAGCTCGCCGAGTCCGCCCAGGCCCGCTGGCGCGCGATCACCGCACCCCACCTCGTCGCCCTCGTCCGATCCGGAACCATCTTCGAACGCGGTCAGCTCTTCGAGCGTACCGAGGCGGTCGTGGCCTGACCGATCGTGAAGGTGGCACCAGGGGCTGCGTAGTCGACAGGACCGTCGAACCGGGCCGAGGCGCGTGCCACCGCCTGCTGCGGGGTGAGGAAGCGGCCGACATGTGTGACGACCAGCCGGTCCGCCCGGGCCGCGCGGGCAGTGTCGCCGGCGTCCTCGGGTGTGTGGTGCACCTGGTCACCCTCGGCTGGCGCCTGTGCGCTCTCGGCCTCGCACAGCAGCACGTCGCATCCCTCGGCCAGCTCTGTGAGACTCGGGCACGGCGCGGTGTCCCCGGAGTACACCAGCGACCTGCCGGCCGCCTCGATGCGCACGGCGAACGCCGGGATGCCGTGCGCTACCGCCCGGCTGGTCAGCCGCAACGAGCCGATGGTCGCCTGATGCCCGTCGTGCAACTCGGTAACAGCGAAGGCGGATTCGATCGGACTGCGGGCCGATGTGTTGGTGAGGAATCCGGCCAGCCGGTCGGCAGTTCCCGGCGGGCCGAAGAGGGGAATCGGCGCTGCCAGGCGGATGTCCGCGTAAAGGGCGCCGTAGTACGCGGTGAGCAGGTCCGCGCTGTGATCGGCGTGCAGGTGGGAGATCCAGATCGCGTCGAGCTCGTCCAGCCGCACGTGCCGTTGGAGCGGGCCGAGCGTCCCGCTCCCCGCGTCCACCCAGATCCGGCTGTCGCCGTTCGACACCAGATAGCCCGAACACGGGTTGTCCACGCTCGGGTACGGCGTCGCGCACCCCAGGATCGTAAGTCGAAGAAGCTCATCACTCATCCCGGGATCCTAGAGGCTGTCCCGTAACTGCCGGTCAGAGGTGAGACGATCTTGCCGTGGCTGGTGTGATCAAGGCGTCGGATCCCTCGTGGATAGGTCCGTTCACCGGGCTGAGCCCACGGCAGTTCAACAAGCTGATCACCGCGTTGCGGCGCGAGGGCGCCGATCCGGTCCGCAAGGGCCGGCCGTGGTCGTTGCCGCTTGAGGACCGGGTGCTGCTGGTGGCCGCGTACTGGCGCACCAACCTCACCCTGCGCCAACTCGCCCCGCTCTTCGGCATCTCCAAGTCCGCGGCCGACCGGATCGTCGGCCACCTCGGACCGGCTCTCGCCCTCCAACCCCGGCGGCGGTTCCGCAAGAACACCGTGCTCATCGTGGACGGCACGCTGGTCCCCACCCGCGACCGGGCCGTGGCCGCCTCCAGCAAGAACTACCGTTACTCCACTAACCATCAGGTCGTCATCGACGCCGACTCCTGCCTGGTCGTCGCCGTCGGCAAGCCGCTGCCCGGCAACCGCAACGACTGCCGGGCCTGGGAGGACTCCGGCGCGAAGGCTGCCGTCGGCACCACCCCCATGGTGATCGCAGACGGCGGCTACCGCGGTACCGGCTTGACCATCCCGCACTACCGCCGGCGCAAGGACGAAGAACTGCCCGCCTGGAAGGAAGAGCACAACGCCTCCCACCGCAAGGTCCGTGCCCGCGTCGAGCACGCCTTCGCTCACATGAAGAGCTGGAAGATCCTGCGCGACTGCCGCCTCAGAGGCCACGGCGCCCACCACGCCATGCTCGGCATCGCCCGCCTGCACAACCTGACCCTCACCGGATGACAAGCAAACGAGCAGCTCAACCTGCACGTCCCTGGTGATTTACGGGACAGCCTCTAGAACGCACGATCCACAGGTTTGACAGTTTTCCGACGATCAACGCACCGCCGCCGACCGGGCCTGCCACTACCTGGCCAACAACACCGACTTCACCCACTACGACCAGTCCCTGGAAGCTGGCTGGCCGATCGCCAGTGGCGTCATCAAGGGAGCGGCACGCCATTTCATAGCGGGCAGACTCGACATCACCGGTTCCCGCTGGAGCATCCCCGGCGCCGAAGCCGTCCTCACCCTGCGGGCCGTGATCCGCAACAGGGAGCCTCCCGGAGTACTGAACATTCCATGTCGAGAGGGATCGCGAACGCCTCTATCCCCATACCGACCAGCACAACTACAAGCTCACGGCCTGACCGACGACCTCACTGCGCGAGAGCCACACCCAACTCGGTCTGCCCTGGGAGGCGTTGTTCGGTGGTCCCCGCGCGTGCGGGGCTGTTCCCCGCGCTAAGGAGGCCGCGGTGTCGTACGTGCCGTGGTCCCCGGGCGTGCGGGGCTTTCCCCAGACCCGACGTGTACGCCGCGACCTGGTGGCGCATGGTCCCCGCCCGCGCGGGGTTGCTCCCGCACCACCGCCACGTACACCGGACGCAGGTACCGGCGGCGCGCGGGTGTATACCCGGTGCCCGCGGGAGGCAGCGAACCCCCATCAGGGGAACAGGAGCATCGGTCGCGGCACGAACCAGCTCTGCAGGGCACGCTGTCTCGCGGGGTGGTGGAGAAAGTCTGTGGATGCTGTCGTGTGCGCCGCGGGCTGACGTTGCGCAGCGAATGGTCGTTCGATCTGGGTCGTTAAACCGCGGTTAAGCAGCGGTGCAGGGCTGCCTCAGCGTCCTTTAGGTGTCTGCTGGCGGTTTCTTGGCGCTGGTGGCGTGTGCTGTGGCTGTTCTGCTGCCCGTGCCGAAGGAGGCTTCCGATGGCCGCAGCCCGTCGAACGCGCGATCGGAGGTACCGGCGTCTGCCGCTGGATCTGGTGCGGGAGGAGTTCGCCCGCCTGGCGGGCGGGTCCGGCCCGCTGGCGGTGGACGGGACGGCCTTCGCCGGTCTGCCCGACCGGGTGCTGGGGCTGGGCGAATTGCGGGGACTGCTGCTGCGGCCGGAGTGCCCGGCAGCGGTGCGTGATGCGGTGTGGGCGCATCTGGTCGCGCGGGCCCGGGCCGAGGGCGGGTGCTGGACGGTGGCGTGTGCGGGGATGGCGCTGCCGGCGCTGGTCCGGGTGGCGGCCTGGGTGGCGGCGCGCTACCCCAGTGATGTGCAGGACGCGGAGGCGGAGGTGCTGGCCGGGTTCTTCGCCGCCCTGGCCACCGTCGACATCGGCCGGTCCCACGTCCTGCTGCGGCTGGTGTGGGCGGCGCGGCGGGCCGGATTCGCCGCACTGACGGAGGCGTTGGCTGCGCCGGTGCCGGTGGCGCCGCGCTTCGGTCCGGCCCCGCCCCGGCCGGGGTGGGGGCATCCGGATCTGGTGCTGGCCCGGGCGGTGGGCGCCGCGGTGCTCACTCCCGCCGAGGCCGAGCTGATCGGGGCGACCCGGCTGGAGCGCACGCCGGTCCTCGTCTGGGCACAAGAGCACGCGGCTGCGGTGCAGGGCGTGTATGCGCGGCGCCGCCGGGCCGAGCGCCGACTGGTCACCTACCTGCGGGACGGACCCCCGCCACCGGCCACGATCCCTGGCACGAGGCCGGTGCCGGGACGCGCCGCCTGCCCAGGGGCCCCAAGAACCGCGTATCGCCCCGCACGTTACGACGGCGGCGAGGATTCCGAAGAATCTTCGGTGCCGGTGCATAAATCGGCGGCGTTTTCCGGCCTTAGGAGATGAGGGGTTTCTCAGCCCCGCCCGCCGCTCCTGGAGGAGGCCATGCCGCCCGGTTCCCGTCCGCACCCGTCGCCTCGGCGGCGCGCGGCGTCCCGCCGCGGCCGCCCGGTGCCGCGGCAGCGGTGGTGGGCGATGGTGGGCGCGGTCGCAGCGGTGGCGGTTCTGGTGGCGGCGGCGCCGGCCGCGGAGCCGGGGCGGTGGGTGTGGGCGCTGGCGACGGTGGGCCAGGTGCTGTCCAACCTCCGGACCTGGCTGATGGGCATCCTGGCCGGGCTGGCCACGGTGTTCTTGACGGTGGGCGGGGTGCGTTACCTGCTGGCCGGCGGGGATCCGGGGGAGGTGGCGAAGGCCAAGTCGGCCTTCCGCCACGCCGGTCTGGGCTATGCGCTGGCCGCGCTGGCGCCGATCGTGGTGCAGGTTCTCAAGGTCTCCCTGCCCCGGGCCAAGCGCAACAGCACCGCCCCGTACACCCTGCCCGACCTGGCCTACCTCGCCGTGCGCGAGCACCGTCCCATCTCGCTGGCCGCCGCCTTCGAAACGCCCGTGACCGCCGATGGCCGCGGCGGGTTCTCCCCCGCCTCGCGCACCGCGCTGGCCTCCTACGCGACGCAGATCAACCGGCTGACCGGCCAGCGCCGCCGGCGCTTCCACGGCCACACCACCATCGCCCCCGACGAGCAGCTGGCCGGGATCGGCGACGCCCACGACTCCTTCGACCAGCTCACCCAAGCCGCGGTCGACAGCGCCCTTCCCGCCCCCGGGCAGCCGGCATGAGCGCACTGATCCTGCGCCTGGCCGGACCACTGCAGTCCTGGGGGGAACGCTCCGCGTTCGCCCCGGTGCGCGACACGGCGCCGTTTCCCACCCGCTCCGCCCTGACGGGGATGTTCGCCGCCGCCGAAGGCATCAGCCGCGACGACAGCGGCGCCCTGCACCGCTACCGGCCGCTGCGGTTCACCATCCGCATCGACCGGCCCGGCGTCCCGCTGATCGACTACCACACCGCCGGCGGCGGCCGGCCCACCTCCCGTACGGCGGCCACCAGCGGCGGCAGCAACAAGGGCGCCGCCGTCATCACCCGCCGCCACTACCTGGCCGACGCGGTGTTCGTCGTCGCGGTCTCCGGACCCGACCCCACCATCGACCGCCTGGCCCGCGCCCTGCGCCGCCCCTGCTGGGCCCCCTACCTCGGCCGCCGCTCCTGCTGCACACCCACGCCGCCAACCCCCAGACCGAACTGCTCACCCGCGTCCCGCTCAGCCGCACCAACCAGCCGACCGACCCCGACACCACCACCCTCGCCGTCCCCTTCCTCTACGAACACCCGCCCACCAACGGACAGCCCGGCGCCGAGGCCGACATTGTCAGCGTCAACGACATCCCGCTCAGCTTCTCCCCCCAGGCCCGCGCCTACGGCTCGCGCACCCTGCACCGCACCACCGAACAGCTCCCCGCCGCCCTCGCCGGCCCCCAGCACACCCTGCTCCCCCGACTGATCGACTACGCCCGGGACCACGCATGACCGACCACCCCCTGCTCGCGCGCATCCGGCTCAACCCGCACAGCCGCGACGTCCAGCGCGACCTGCGCGACGCCACCGAAATGCACCGCACCGCCATGCGCCTGGTCCCGGACCACCTCGGCCACAGCGCCCGCCAGCAGGCCGGCCTCCTCTACCGCATCGACGAAACCGACACCGCCAGCACCCTGCTCGTCCAGGCCCGCCACCTCGACCTCACCCGCCTCCGCGACGGCTACGGCCACGGCGAGGTCAAAAGCCTCGCCCCCATGTTCCAGGCGCTGCGCGAAGGCCTCACCGTCCGCTACCGCATCGTCGTCAACCCCTCCAAACGCGAACTCCTGCCGAAGTCCGCCGGCAGCAAACGCGGCCGCATCATCCCCCTCGCCGGAGCCGACGCCGACCAGTGGTGGACCCGCCGCGCCGCCGACGCCGGCCTCCACCTGAACACCCTCATCCCCACCCCGCTGCAGCCCGTGCGCCCGCACGGCAAAGACGCGTCCTCCATGCGCCACAGCCTCCTGCGCTACGACGGCACCGCCACCATCACCGATCCCGCCGCCCTCACCCACGCCCTCACCACCGGCGTCGGCCGAGCCAAACCCTACGGCGCCGGCCTCCTCAGCCTCGCCCCCGCAACCACCCGATGAGCACACCCCGCAACGGCGGTGACGCCCGCAGACGGCTCGCCGCCCCCACCCTGGCCATGCTGCCGCGCGTCGCTGACTCCCTGTCCTTCCTGTATCTGGACATGGTCCGCGTCGTCCAGGACGACACCGGTGTCTGCGCTCAGATCCAGGCCGGTGACCGCACCGACCTCGTCTATCTCCCCACCGCCGCCCTCTCCTGCCTCCTCCTCGGCCCCGGCGTCTCCATCACCACACCCGCCCTGACCACCCTCGCCCGCCACGGCACCACCGTCGTGTGCGTCGGCGCGGCAGGCGTTCGCACGTACGCCGGCATCCTGCCCGACTCCCTGACCACTCACTGGCTCGAACTCCAGACCACCGCCTGGGCCGACTCCGACCGCCGCCTGCACATCGCCCGCCGCATGTACGAAATGCGCTTTGCCGACGCCGACCTGCCCACCACCGTCGACCTCGACCAACTACGCGGCATGGAGGGACAGCGCATGAAGGCCCTCTACAAAATCCTCGCCCAGCAGCACGGCATCGGACGCTTCCGCCGCAACTACCACCCCGACCAATGGGATACGCAAGATCCCGTCAACCTCGCCCTGTCCGCCGCCAACAGCTGCCTCTACGGCATCGTGCACGCCGCCCTGCTCGCCCTCGGCCTCTCCCCCGCCCTCGGCTTCGTCCACGCCGGCACCCAGCACGCCTTCGTCTACGACATCGCCGACCTCTACAAAGCCGAAACCACCCTTCCCCTGGCCTTCGCCCTGCACCAGTCGCCCCACCCGGAGCAGGAAGCCCGCCGCCGCTTTCGCGACAACCTCCGCCTCTTGCGCCTGCTGCCCCGCATCGTCCGCGATACCCAGCATCTGCTCACCCCAGAAGCCACTACCGCCGCTGACCACAGCGAACGCCACGACGTCGACATGGTCCACCTCTGGGACCCCAAAAAGGGCACCCTGCCCGCCGGAGTCAACTACGCCGGCGGCGACCGCTGATGCCTTCCCTGCTCGTCATCGCCACCACAGCCGTCCCCGACCATCTCCGAGGCGCCCTCAGCCGCTGGACCAGTGAAGTCGTCCCAGGCATCTTCGTCGGCGCCGTATCCGCCCGCGTCCGCGACCAACTCTGGCAAGCCGTCACCGAAACCGTCGGAGACGGCGCCGCCCTCCTCGTCCACCCTGCCGACACCGAACAGGGCTACGCCCTCCGCACCGCAGGCACCCGCCGCCGCGCCCCCATCGACTTCGACGGCCTCACTCTCATCCGCATGACCGGCACACAAAAGGCAAAGAACGAGCAAAGCCCCCTTTAAGTCGCAGGTCAGGAAGAGTCCTCCCCGCAGGCGCGGGGGTGTTCCGCCCAGTGACACCCCGGATCAGGCGACGCTCACGTCCTCCCCGCAGGCGCGGGGGTGTTCCGCCGACGCCGGCGGCGGGGCGAACTCGGCATGAGTCCTCCCCGCAGGCGCGGGGTGTTCCGCCACCGACCCGGCCAACCCGGTCTACCACTTCGTCCTCCCCGCAGGCGCGGGGGTGTTCCGCAGGCGGGGCACCATCGCGGTTCCACCTTAGGGTCCTCCCCGCAGGCGCGGGGGTGTTCCGGCCGACGACGGAGGCGCCACGTGAACCTGATCGTCCTCCCCGCAGGCGCGGGGGTGTTCCGACCTCGCGGGGACTGGCCTTCTCGCCGCCGAAGTCCTCCCCGCAGGCGCGGGGGTGTTCCGCCATATGGGTCCAGGGCGACGTGTTCGATGTGGTCCTCCCCGCAGGGGCGGGGGTGTTCCGGCAGAGGCCCGGTGGAAGAGGCAGGAGCAGGAGTCCTCCCCGCAGGCGCGGGGGTGTTCCGACGGTGGAGAACCGGTCCGTGCGGTGGCGGCCGTCCTCCCCGCAGGCGCGGGGGTACTTCAATGCCGAACTGATCGCCGTCGGCGGACGGATGGTCTTCCCGACAGGCTCGGGGTGCTTCATAGTGCTCGGCGAGCTGCGCGGCGGCTTGGTCGTCTTCCCCGCAGGTGCGGGGTGCTTCGACGGCCCGGCAGTCGCGCTGCAGCCGCTCCAGTCCTCCCGTAGGCGCGGGGGCGCTTCGTAGACGGTCTTGGTCAACTGGGAGACGATCCCGTCTTCCCCGCAGGCGCGGGGGTGTTCCGACGGCCGTCGCCATCGCCCGCGCGATCCTCGGGGGTCCTCCCTGCAGGGGCGGGGGTGCTTCGATCCGCGCCCGCGTTCTGGCCCGGGATCCGATGTCCTCCCCGCCGGCGCGGGGTGTTCCACGGGCAGCGACGCCCACGGACGTGGCCGGAGCGTCCTCCCTGCAGGCGCGGGGGTGTTCCGGTCCGGGAGGCACACGAGGTGGCCGCGGAGCGGACCTCCCCGCAGGCGCGGGGGTGTTCCGGTCTTGTCCTTCGCCGTCAGCCCGGCCTTGGCGTCCTCCCCGCAGGCGCGGGGGTGTTCCGACGATGTCTCGCGGGTCGTCCGGCGCGGGGGGGCCTCCCCGCAGGCGCGGGGGTGTTCCGACGCCGGTGGACGGCCCGGAGGACACGGTGGAGTCCTCCCCGCAGGCGCGGGGGTGTTCCGTTGGCGCATGATTGGCGCGGCGGCAATCAGGCGTCCTCCCCGCAGGCGTGGGGATGTTCCGTGATCGGCCGCGACCTCCAGGACGTCGCCGACGTCCTCCCCGCAGGCGCGGGGGTGTTCCGCAGGCCCGCGAGACCTACAAGGTCGCCAAGGCGTCCTTCCCGCAGGCGCGGGGGTGTTCCAGCGTAGGAGGTCCGGGTGCTACTGCACGGGCGTGTCCTCCCCGCAGGCGCGGGAGTGTTCCGAAGAGGGGCGTCGGGGAACTCCTCCGCTCGCCGTCCTCCCCGCAGGCGCGGGGGTGCTTCGGCTGTGGCCGCCGCGAAGCAAGGACATGGCCTGTCCTCCCCGCAGGCGCGGGGGTGTTCCGGTGAGGCACGCGTGAATCCTGACTTCCTGCCCGCCCTCCCCGCAGACGCGGGGGTGTTCCGGCCGACGTGGGGGTGCTGCGCCGAACTTCGAGGCCCTCCCCGCAGGCGCGGGGGTGTTCCGACCACCGACAGCCGCTTCGGGTCGGACACGTCGTCCTCCCCGCAGGCGCGGGGGTGTTCCGGCCGACGTGGGGGTGCTGCGCCGAACTTCGAGGCCCTCCCCGCAGGCGCGGGGGTGTTCCGACCACCGACAGCCGCTTCGGGTCGGACACGTCGTCCTCCCCGCAGGCGCGGGGGTGCTTCGTCGGCGGTGTAGGTGAGCTGGTCCGGCGCCGGGCCTTCCCCGCAGGCGCGGGGGTGCTTCGCCGGGCCCGTCCGTGAGTCTCACGGCTGCCGAGTCCTCCCCGCAGGCGCGGGGGTGTTCCGTCGGCCAGGAACGTCTCGGTCTCCCAGTACCGGTCCTCCCCGCAGGCGCGGGGGTGTTCCGTCCGAGGCCATCTCCTGGGCTTCGGTGGCTAGGTCCTCCCCACAGGCGCGGGGGTGTTCCGGACAGCCGGGCTTCCCCGCCGAACGCCTGGAAGTCCTCCCCGCAGGCGCGGGGGTGTTCCGTTACCGGGCGTGGCGTGGGACTTTTTTGTGACGTCCTCCCCGCAGGCGCGGGGGTGCTCCGGCCACCTTGGTCGTGGAACACGCGGAGATCACGTCCTCCCCGCAGGCGCGGGGGTGTTCCGCCAGGCCGCACAGGCGGGGGCCACTTCTTCCAGTCCTCCCCGCAGGCGCGGGGGCGTTCCGCCAATCGCGCGCTCCTCCAGGTGCCCCGTCTTGTCCTCCCCGCATGTGCGGGGGTGTTCCGCATCGTTGCAACACTTAGGCCGTGGCCTTCTTGTCCTCCTCGCAGGCGCGGGGGTGTTCCGGCGGCCTACCTGCGAAGCCGCGTTCCTGTTCTGTCCTCCCCGCAGGCGCGGGGGTGCTTCGGTGGTGGAGCATCGTGGATTCCTTTCGCTCGTGTCCTCCCCGCAGGCGCGGGGGTGCTTCGATCGCGAGAGGGCTCATGCTCTGGTGATCTCCGTCCTCCCCGCAGGCGCGGGGGTGCTTCGCTCACGGTGGGCGTCACGTCCAGTACGGCGAGGTCCCCCCCCCCGCAGGCGCGGGGGTGCTTCGGCGGTAGGGCGGTAGGTAGGGGGCCGGTAGGCGTCCTTCCCGCAGGCGCGGGGGTGTTCCGCAGGCGATCCGTACGACCCGTGCCATGGGCCAGTCCTCCCCGCAGACGCGGGGGCGTTCCGCCCTCCAGGGATGGGCTCATGCCGTCGTACGAGTCCTCCCCGCAGACGCGGGGGCGTTCCGCCCTCCAGGGATGGGCTCATGCCGTCGTACGAGTCCTCCCCGCAGACGCGGGAGTGTTCCGCCGGTCCCGCGCGAGTGGTGGTTCGCGTTCCGGCCCTACCCGCAGACGCGGGGGCGCTTCGGAGCTGACCTGATGGCGGCCGCCGTCGTCAAGATCCTGGTCCTCCCCGCAGGGGCGGGGTGCTTCGTCGAACACCACGGTGGTGGTCGTCTTGCCGGGGCCCTCCCCGCAGACGTGGGGTGTTCCACGGGTGTCAGGCATGTGAGGCATGTGGCCTGTGTCCTCCCCGGAGACGCGGGGGTGTTCCGGCGTTCTCCATGAGCGCGACCTCGGTCATGGCGTCCTCCCCGCAAGCGCGAGGGTGTTCCGCGCGGGCGTACACCGAGTACAACCGGGCGCGGGTCCTCTCCGCAGGCGCGGAGGTGTTCCGGCCACGGTGATGGTGCGCTTGTGCGGGGTGGCATCCTCCCCGCAGGCGCGGGGGTGCTTCGGCATCGAGGGGCGTTGCCTGGGACACGTACCGGCCTTCCCCGCAGGGGCGGGGGTGTTCCGCCGTGGCGGTCGCGTCCGCGCCAGTCCGTGAGGTTCTTCCTGCAGTCGCGGGTGTTCCGGCCACGAGAACGGCGTTTCGGCTGGCGTCGGAGACCTCGCCAGACACCCTCTGGCATGACGGTGACCGGAACGCGCCCCAGGCGCGATGCTGTAGGGCTACGCGATACCCCGAGCGCCTTCCCCTCATCACCCGAGCGGGGGAAAGCCGCGGTCTCGGGCACACCGACGAGCGAAACCCGCGCAGCTTAGGAGGGCCTAACGGTCACATGAGGTATCGCACAACCCAGCGCCAACCAGGGTCGTACGTCAGAGCAGCTCAGAGCCCAAGGTCCCAACCGTATTTGCTGCTGATGCGGCCGGTGGCGATGTGGCGCAGCGCGGCGGCGTGGTAAGGGACGGTCTGCTCAGGGATGCCGTCGAAAGGAAACCAGGACAGTCCGCCGCATTTGTCGGGCTCGGCGTTGTACGGTTCGCCGTCCCAGGAGTGGGCCCGGTAGAAGATGCCGAAGCGGGGGTCTTCTCCGGGGGCACGGTGGTCGATGACGTGGGCCAGTTCGAGGTGGCCCGGGTCGACGCGTACGCCGATCTCTTCCCATCCCCCGCGGACGGTGCCGTGGTCGGTGGGTTCGTCTGCTTCGAGGTGGCCGGAGGGGACCTGCGATTGCCCGGAGGCGTATCCGCCTTGGCGCAGGGTGAGCAGGACCTGGCTGTCGCGGATCAGCAGGAGGTGGACGTCGATGATCCGGCGGTGGCGCTGGACGGTGAGGGGTGCGGTCACGGTGAGGGCGTCTCTCGTGAGTCCGATGGGGCAGGCCGCCCGCAACGCCCGTCTACCGGGCTCGTTTTGAGCTGCCCATTCGTCCCTAAGGATCCCGTACGTGATGGAGCCGCGCCACGCTTCCCGGACATAGACGTGCCCGCGGATGTGCCCTTCTTCGACCATGCCAGCGGCGAACCGTGTCTTGGCGAGTGCCTCGTTGCGCGGGGCCCGCGCCGCCCACTCGCGGTGGAGCCCGAGATCGGTGTAGGCTAGGTCGAGGGTCAGCCGTACGGTCTCCCGGCCGTAGCCGACCTTCCACTTCCAGGAGTCGGGCCGCAGGGCGAAGCTCATGGTGGCGGCCTTCTGCTGGTGCGGGTCGGTGGCCAGACGGGTGATGCTGATTCGACCCCGTCGCCTTGGCGTGATGATGGCGCAGTCGCAGCTATGCCCCGGTTCACGGGCATTCGCCGAGAACATTTCATATTGGGTGGTCTGATGTAGGGCAGGTGGTCGGCACCCCCGGCTCCATGGAGCCGTTCCCGTCGGCCTCGCCTCGACCGCACCGGTTGCCGTTGTCGCATTGATCAAGCCGTCCCGCACGAACGCCCTGCGTGACGCACGTATCACAGCAGTCCGCCGCGGACCTCCTCGTGCCGAGCGCACCGGCACTTTCCTCCGGGCGGTATACCGTGGGCAGCACGAAACGAGACCCCGCTGGCCCCCTCAGCGCCCCGGAGGCGCAGGGCTGTCAGCGCAGCGGTAGCACCTCGGGCAGCCAGTGCTGCTGTCCGTCACCGCGGAGGGGACTCGGAGTGGGTGGCGTCTGCGACCACCCAGCAGGTTCGGGGGCGGCATGCCGTACGTCGAATGGCGCGGGAACAAATGCCGGGTCAAATGGTGGTCCGGCGAGTACCTGGAGAACGGCAAGAAGAAATACGAAAGCAAGAGCGGCTTCGACAATGAGGAAACCGCATACAACTACGGTGCGGACCGTGAGTACGAGGTCCGTCACGGCACGCGCGTGGCCAAGAGCCGCGGCGACATCCTGATGCACACATACAGCCTGGAAATCTGGCTGCCGGACCAGGACCTCCGCCACGGGTCCATCAGAACATACCGGTCCATTCTCACGGCTCAGATCAACAAGCAGTGGGGCACGCACCGCGTCAACGAGATCGAAACCCCGGAGTACATCGCGTGGAAAAACGCGCTCAACCAGAAGGTACGGCACCACGAACTGGCCCGAACCTACGTCGATGACATCCTCATGGTCTTCGGCATGTTGATGACCGATGCCGTGCAGCGATACCGGCTCCGGACCGACACCCCCATCCCGCCGGCCACTCCTCGCCGCGGCCGGTATGTCAAGAAGGTCCGCAAGAAGAAGCGTCCGCTGGCCATGGGCCCGGTCTACCAGCTCGCCGTGAACGCGTACACCGTGTGGGGTTTCACCGGCTGGACCTACATCTGGCACGCGGCCTTTCAAGGGATGCGCCCCGGCGAGATGTACGGCCTGCAGAAGATCTACGCCTCCCCCGCCTGGCCGGCCTCCGATCCCGACCCGGAGCAGCGCGAAGAATCCCGGGAGCGCTACGCGACGATGCCCGCTACCCGGGTGCAGTTCCAGCACCAGTGGGTGGACGGGAAGAAGGCGCTCACCGCCCCGAAGTACGACTCCCACCGCACCCTCGTCCAGGCGCCCTTCCTGACGGCGATGCACGAGGCGCTCGCGGCGTCGCACCCCTCGCCGTGGTCGTTCCCCGCGATGAACGGCGGAGACCTCCTGGGCGCCCACTTCGGCCCGGACTACTGGTGGCCGATCCGGGACGGGTCCCCCGCCCGCGCGGCCCGCCGGGACCGCGTGCGGCCGGCCATCCCGCCGGTGCAGGAGTTCTCGGTGGGAAAGTGGCCGATCTACCGGCTGCGGCACTGGATGAAGGAGTGCCTCGAAGAGGAGGGGCACTGCGACACCGCCATCGAGACCCGCATGGGGCACGAGATCGCCGGTGTCCGGGGCCTGTACGGCAACCTGACCCCGAAGATGGAGCAGGACATCGTCGAGGCGCAGCAAGAGCGGTGGGACCGATTTTTACCAGGCTGCGGAGGGCCTCTGGAGGCCCCCGTTTCCCACTCCTCTCCCAGTTGACCAGGTGGTGACGCCGTTTCCCCAGGTCGGAGGGCAAGTTCTCCGAGGGGTCACACCAGTACGGGGCTCATGACCGGGATGAGGATGCCCGCGTCGAGCGACGGCGCCAGCGACAGCCCCCAGAAGAAGAACCCGTTGTAGGCGAACACGCCGACGATGCCTGCCAGGGCGGCGCGGCCGGCGGCCCGCGGCGGAGTCTTTGTCCGCCCGCCCCCAGCCGTTTCCCGAAAAGCGCCACCACCACCAGCAGCGCCAGCGCGGCGCCTCCGAAGCGCAACAGGGCGGCCACCGTGTGCGGCACGTGCTCCACCACCGACTTGGAACTGGAGAAAGCACTCCCCCACAGCACCATGGTGATCGACAGCAGCAGATACGGGCTGCTCGGGCCCTTCGTTCTCGTCATGGGACGACTGTGGCGGCCATGGCCCCGACGGGTCTTGAACGCTGGTGCGCCTTCAGCGGCCGGGGGGTCGCAGTGCTCGCCGACGGGCCTTTGACGATCTCGCGGAATACTGGCGGAAGGGGGTTACCGGGCTACCGGGTCACCACGGTCGTGCCCCGTTCCGGCCTTGGGGCCGGGCTCGGAGCAGGGACGCGAAGGGCCCCGCACGAAACCCGGGGTCCGGGGTTCACGTGCGGGGCCGCTCACGGGATGCGGGCCGTCAGACTCCGATCAGGGTGTACGTACCCGTACCGTCCTGCCGGCCGCTGGAGTACTGGCGTATGAACTCCCCGTCCGCATACCGGTCGTGGCCCATCATGGAGCCGGTGTACTTGTTCTGCACACCGATCTTCGAGCTGCCGGGCACGTCACGGTAGATGTAGAAACGCTGGAGGTCGTCCTCCGCGCAGGTGGCCGTCTGAAGGACCGCCCGTTCGGTGCCCGCGTTCTGCCCGGCGATGGTCGCGCACCCGCCGTTGCCCCAGTTCCACAAGGACGCCTCGATGACCCCGTTGCGCTCCGTCACATTGCACAGGCGCCAGTTGTCCAGGTGGGCGCTGAAGATCGACGAGGGTCGCAGGCGGACACCGTCGGACGCCAGGAGCGGCGCGCCCCAGGACAGGGGCTTGCCGGGTACGGCGATCTTGTAGACCTCGGCCTGGCAGTCGAGAGCGGCCCGCGCGCCGCGCCCGGTGGCCTTGAACTGTTCGGCGGACGTGCCGCCGGCGAGCGCCGGGCGCTGCACGAGGCGGTCCCGCACCTGCTTCGCCGTCGGCGCCACCGCACCCGCCGCGTGCGCGGCCTTCGCGGCGGCCGAGCCGCAGTCGAGGAGGCTTTGCGCCTTGGCCATGATGCTGCCCGCGGGCACCTTGTCCTGGCAGCGCACCGCACCTTCCTCAAGGGTGGTGTAGGTGGTGAAGTTGCCTCCGTCGGGCCCCTCGATCCACTTCAACGCCCACCTGCCGTCGCCCTGTTGGACACGGTTGCAGTTGAGGCTCGTGTACGTACCGGTGACCTTCTTGGTGCCCTTGTAGGCGCCGTAGTAGCCGGGCTGGTTGAAGTTCCACGTGACCGCATTCGACTCGGTGCTGGTGGAGGTGTAGTCGGCCTTCACGTCAAAGCCCAGGCTCGCGCCGACCTTGCCGAGGGCCTCGGTGCCGAAACCGCCCTCGATTTTGCCGCTGAGGCCGACGGAGACCGTGATGGTCGTCTGGGTGGTGGTGGTGACGGTCTGGGTGCCGGTGGTGCCCTCGGTGACGTACCAGCCCTTGAAGTGGGTGATCGTCGGGGACACTTCGGTGGACTTGATGTACGGGTGGCGTGTGCCGAGGTCGGCCGCCGTACAGGTATCGCCGGGCGCGGGCGTCTGCGCCGTCGTGCTGGTGGGCGCTGCAGCCGCCGGTGAGGCGGCAAGGCCCATGGCGGCGACCGCGCAGGCGGCCGCCGTAGCGGTCACCGCCATGAGTGATCTGCCGGTGCGACTGACGGGTCTTATGGGGCGCATCGCTGCCCTTTCCCCCTGGTCGTGTGTTCGGTCAAGGGGTGAACGTAGCGGCCACGGGGGTGGCGGCGGGAGCCCAGAACTGGCCAAAAATGATCACAGAAGGGCTTATTCCGCCCCTGGCGCACAGGACCCGGACCGGTTCTGTCCCGGCGGACCTGTACGCCATCGGACAAGGGGCCCCCTTGGAAACACGCCGCATGCCTGCTCGCGGCGGACCCGCCGAGCCCGCATCGCTCCCACCCAACGCCGACGCGCCGCCGAAACGATGACAAGTACTCCCGACAGCCCGTCGGGGATCCAGCAGCCTCCCGCCCGATTGCCCACGGGCACACGGTTCCGCTCCCTTATGAGCATTCTTGCGCGTCACTAACGAAATGTGCGTTTTCCATGCTTTCCGTGGGTATCTTCACGACTGAAAAGCCATGGAAGCAGCCGGGAGGAAGCGCCGTGCCCCATCCCCTGTCCGACTCTCCGCAGCACCGGATCTTCGCCATGCTGGACGTGGACGGTGACGGTGCCATCACCCGTACGGAATACCTCGCCCGGGTCGACCGCGTGGCGGCGGCCATGGACCGCGACGCCCACCATCCGGTCGTCACCGCCGCGCGGGCCGCCCACGAGGCGGTCTTCGCGGACATGGACGCCGACCACGACGGCCGCGTGACCTTCGAGGAGTACCGCGCCTGGGTGGGGCACGAGACCTTCGAACGCTCTTGCCGGCCGGCGCTGGGTTCCTTGTTCGACATCGCCGACGCCGACGCCGACGGGCGCCTGAACCGCGACGAGTTCATCCGCCTGCGCACCGCGGCGGGAAACGCCGGGCCCGATGCCGCCGCGGCCTTCGACGCCCTCGACACCGACGGCAGCGGGCTGATCGACCGCGACACGTACCTGGCGGGCATCAAGACGTTCGTCACCGCCGGCAGTTCCCCCATGGCCGCGGCTTACGGCGCCGGGCGCCCGGTGCTCGAAGCCCGCCCCTGACTACGTGCGCCCCCGCAGCCGGGGGCGTCGACCGTCACCCCGGCACCACCGCCAAGCTCGTCGGCCCACTGGCGCGGCACACGCCCGTCGGCCGCGACGTCGAGGTGATGCGGAACCCGTCCCGAGCGTCAGGCGGGAACCGCGTCACCACGGCGCTCTCACTGCACCTGAACCCGTTCGTCGAACACCCAGCGGCACTCGTCTTGCGTCCCGTTGCTGCCGAGGCTCGGCTGCACGCCGCTGCCCTTGTTGTTGCCGGGAGTGTGGAGATACGTACCCGTGGTGTCCAGCTTGAGCTGGAAGCCGTCGCCGTCGGAGTGGGGGGTGATGTGCCAGGTGCAGTGGTAGCCGTTTTCCTGGGTTGCTCCGCTACCGGGGTGGCAGGTAAGGCACTTGCCGCTGCGCTCGCAGCGCAACCGGTAGGTGCCGTTGTCCGCCCTTTCGAGTGTCCACCGCTGCTGGGGATATCCGCTGTAGGTCCACTGGACGACGGACGTCTGGGCAGTTCCCCCGTCGAGGGCCTTTCCGGTTCCCCGGTTCCAGATCACATAGGACTTGCCGACCTGGAGGGTCGGGCGCTTGAAGGTGTTCAGGCGGATCACCGAGGCGGTCATGTCGATGTCGCCGGCGTCCCAGTTCGCGTCGGGACTGTCGACATAGTCCATGGCGATCACCCCGGTCCGGTGCGTCTTGTAGTAGTACTGCCCTTCGAGGAGCTTGCGTGTCCAGGGGTTGAGGTCCTTGACGTAGCTCCAGGGGGTCCACGTGCTGCCACCCACGCCGTTGGCGCTGAGGTGGTTGACGTACATCTTGTTTCCGTTGAACTGCCAGATGGCGGCCCGCAAATGGGCGTCGATGGCGTTCTTCTTCTTTGCCAGGGTGGGGTCCTTGTACAGGTCTTGGACGGAGAACTGGCTGTCGTCCGAGAACCTGAGGCCTTCTTCCACCCACGGCCAGCCGGTCATCAGCACGATCTTTCCCCGCGCCGTCTTCAGCGTCGGGAAACCGCTGCTGATGTGGAAGTACGAGCGCCACCCCTTCTTGTCCAGATAGTCCTTGAAGATCCTCTTGTACCTGTCACTGTCGGTCGAGTGTTCCTGTTGCACACGCATCAGGACCGTTTCCGTCGGATACTTCTTGAGGAAATCGGCGCAGATCTGCAGAACCTGCCCGAACACCATCTCCTGGTAGTAGCGACCGTGGTGGATCGTGAAGTAGTCGTGCCAGTTCTGGCAGCGGATGTCGATGTAGCGCACTCCTGCGCGCAGTTGCCAGTCGAGAGGCCGGTTCTGGCACTGGGCGAAGCCCGCGCTGCCGCCGGCGTAACGGGCGCAGGACTCGTGTGTGCCGGGGATCGACATGCCGCGGATGTCGGTGTCGTCCGGGATACGGCTCATCCACTGGACGGTCGCCGCGCGCACCCCGCCCAGGTCGCCGGAGCGTGGGAGCGCTTCCCGTGCCTCGACGGGCGGGCGGGTCAGTGACTCGGCCCACGCCGAGGAACGGCCGGAGAATGCCAGCGGCATCCCCGCCCCCACCGTCAGGGCCGCGTCTCGCAAGAACCGTCGCCGGTCCATCTCGGTCATTTCCTGTACCTCTTTCTTCGGCCGGAACCAGCCGAGTCGGGGTGGCGGGGAGTTCCCGCCGTGGAGCGGGAATTTCCCGCCGTATGGCTGCGCCTGTGGCTCGTGTGATTGGGGTGCCGGTTTCCGCGGGAAAGGACGGGACCGCTCCCTGCTGGACGATGACCCCTTCGCCCTTCGCCTGGGCGGTGTCGGTCACGGTCTCCGTCGTGTGGCTGCGCATGTCAGTACGGGCACGTCCCTGCTTTGCAGGGCAGTGTCACCTGGTGGCCGGTGCGGCGGACTCTGAGCGGGCAGTGGCCGCAGCCCTTCGCAGGCAGCAGTGGCGGCCGGGCCCTGGCTGGACCCCGGTCGTCTGAAGAACACGCCGCTGTTCCTCGGCAGAGAGCGGTTCGGTCGCAGGACCGTCCGACCGCTACGAACGAGAAGGGGCCGTCCCCCGTGCTCCGTTGCCGTTACCGGTCAGGGCCGTCGCCTGGCCGGGGCGGGGTTGACGACCATGGAATCGTTTTGGTGGCTGGCCTGGAAACCGAATGCGGAGAGGATCGTGCCGGTGGCGTCGACGACTCCATCAATGATGTCCGGCACGGGGTTTGCTTTCCTGAGGTGACGTCAACCAGTGCGTTACCCCACCTGGTGCAGCGCGCAATCCTGACCCGACCGGTAAGCACTGAACGAGTGACTTGGCCTATTGTCGGACTTGGCTGGGTTGCCTCATCGCGGTGTTGGTGTCAGCGGTTCGCAGGGCGATGGCGACGCTATTGGTCACGAGCGAGCGCTGCGGGGGCCTTGGAGCTTTGCGTGCTCTTGTCGTGGGCGCCGCAAATGCCGCCGAAGTGATCAACCGGTAGATCTCGGTGCCCTGGTGCGGGGCGTACTCGATGGTCCGCATGTCCTGCGGGTCCGCGCCCTGGCAGTGCTCAGCAGAGATGAAGGTCTACGACAGTTACGAGCCTTCGGCCACCTCTCATAACCAGCCGGCGCACGGACGTCATCGCCGCGGGCGCGGCCTCCCGCGGTCCTCGGCCTTCGTCACCCGAACCGAGCACTGCGCAGGTGCGCCGATGCGGTATGTGAGCTACTTGCAGAGCGGGCGCAAGCCAGCTGGTTCTCCCGCTTCCGCGCGCCTGTCTGCGCGTTACGCGCTGTCTTCGGAAGGAAAGGCGATGAAAGCTCTTCGCTGGTCACGCATCACCGCGGGCGTCATATCCGTCGCGCTGACGGTCTTCGGCGGGGCCACCGCCCCGGCCTACTCTGCGCATACGGGTACCCTGCCGCGGCACGACTCCCGCGCACTGCCCCTCGACGGGGAAAAGGACCTGTACGGCCCGTTCAAGCTCTGCGGCCCCAAGGGCGTCTGTTACAAGGGCCCCGCACAGACGGCGCAGGAAAACGAGGCCGTGACATGGCGGGTTTCCGTCGTGAAGCAGGAGGCAAGGTACGCCACGGTGAAACTGACCCACTACAGCCCCGCTTCCCAGTTTCTGCGGATCGACGATCGCTCGGTCAGCGATTCGAAAGAGGGCAGCGAACTGCTGCTGGAAGACACCGGATCCATCTGGACCGAGACGAACCACAAAGACCCCCTCGGCAGGTTCCTCATCGGACGGAACGGGCGTCTGGCGGTCCAGAGCGGGAAAAGGCAGCACGAGGAGGTGAGACTGCTCCACGGGTCCACGGAGATCAACTCGAAGAACATCTCCAGCTACTCGCTCCCCACCAACACCAAGGTCCCTGCGATCGTCTTCGTCCACGGCATGAACGACAGCGCCGGTGCTTTCAGCAACATGAAGAAGAGGTTCCTGGACGCAGGCTGGAAGGAAGGCGACCTGGACGCCTGGGAGTACGACTGGCGCGACGAGCTCACGGGAACCGCGGCAGACCTGCACCAGGAAGTCCAAGGAAGGTTCGGCGGCCGACGCGTGGTGCTCGTCGGACACTCGCTCGGCAGCATCCCCACGCGGCTGATGGCCAGAGGAGTCAATCTGCAGAGCTGGATCTCCCTGGGCGGCCCGAACAACTTCGGCGGCAAGAAAGACCTGGTGGAGGCGCTCCTCAGCCTGGGGAAGGTGGCGAACATCGCCACACTGGGCCAGTCGCAGAAGTACTGCTTGGCGGGCACTCTCATGGCGACAGGCAAAGCATGGGCATCCGTATGCGCGCTCTTGGACTCCGACTTCGTCAGGGAAGTGGACAGCGCGAGATTTGCGCGCGCGCATTCCATCTGCTCGAAAGCGGACACACTGATGGGCTGCTCGACACCCCATCTGAACTGGGGCACCAATCACGAGGTCCAGGGCGTGACCCACCCGAACCTCCCCCGCGACACCACGGTGATCGGCAAAGTGCTTGAGATCGTCGGGAAGAGCATGAACTGCCAGAAGAACATCGCCGTGGACGCATCCGAGATCCAAAAAGGCACCTGTCACGTCTGAGAGCCCGTCGTCGACGTACCCGGCGCGAAGAGGGGCCCGGCCCGCACCGGCACGTCAGCACTTCGCCACCAAGCGCAGCGAGTCCCCTGCTGCCAAGAGCCCCGTGCTGCGAGCCGGTTCAGTGGTCGAGGTCCTGGCGTACTCGGTCGGCGGGCGAGGCCGCGCTCGAAGCCCACTCTGCCGCCGGTACGGGAGCCGGTCCGGCGGGGGCCGTCCGGCGGGGGCCGCGGGATGAGGAAGCCGGGTACGCAGCCGACGGACCGGATCAGCACGGCAAACCATGCCCGGTCCGGCCCGGCGGCCACCACGCGTGGCCGCACCTGCGCGAGATCACTCGGCGAAAACGCCGCGAACCGACCGTCGTCCCGGGTCCCTGGAACCCCACACGTCGCCAACGAGGCGCGTCTTCCATAATGCCTGCATGACGAGGGCCGACGGCTGGGTGCGCTACTGGCGGGACGGGGACCGCCCCGTGGAGGCCATGCACGCGCACTTCTTCGATCACGTCTATCCGCCGCACAGCCACGACACCTATTCCTTCGGCATCACCGACGCCGGCGCACAGCGCTTCCGCTGCCGGGGCGGCCAGCACACCAGCGGCGCCGGGATGGTGATGGCCTTCAACCCGGACGAGGTGCACGACGGGCGGGCCGCGGCGGAACTGGGGTACCGGTACCGCATCGTGCACATCGGCCCGTCCGTGGTCAGCGACATGATCAGCGACGCCACGGACGGGCGTACCGGCGCCCTGCCGCTGTTCCCGGACCCCGTACTGACCGATCACGCGCTCGCCGGGGCCCTCGCCCGGCTGCACGCCGCGCTGGCCGGTCCCGCGGATCCGCTGGTGCGCGACGAGCGGCTGGCCGCGGCCGTCACCGCCATGGCGCGGCGCGGCGCGTCCGCGGTCGCCGCTCCCGTACGCGTCCGGACCCCGGCCGACCGCGCGCGCCGCCAGGCCGCCCGGCGGGCCCGCGCACTCCTGGACGACGCCTACCTGGAGCCGCTGACCGCCGAGCGCCTGGCGGAGGCTGCCGGGTGCAGCCGGTTCGCCCTCTACCGTGCCTTCCGCGCGGAGTACGGCCTGGCGCCCAGCGACTACCAGCGGCAACTGCGTCTGCGTCACGCGCGCACCCTGCTCACGAGCGGTGTCACGCCCGCCGACGCGGCCTCGGTCAGCGGCTTCGCCGATCAGGCGCACTTCGGCCGGTGGTTCCAGCGCGTGTACGGCATCACGCCGGGGGCTTTCCGGCGCGCCTGACCGCCGGCACGGCTCGGCGCACGGCGGTCTGCCCAACGTCGTTCCAGGCCGGGGCCGGCCCGGCCGACCGGAGTTCGCGGATCAGCGCCCGTACCGCCGCCGACTCGGCCGCCTCGGGCGTGGTCACGTAACCGACTTCCCGCCGGGGCGGCCACGGTGTCAGGGGGGTGACGGTGACGTCGGCGGGCGCGCCCGCCAGGGTCAGCATGGGCATGATCGACATGCCCATGCCGCGGGCGATCATCGACAGCACCACGGTGTCGTCCTCGGCCCGGATCGTGGCCGGCGGTATCCAGTCCTGGCCCGCCCACCACTCGCGGGTGTACGAACCGCAGTTCTCGTCCCAGTCGATCAGCGGCAGGGTCCGCGGGTCGACGTGCGCGCCGCCCGCCGGGTGCGCCAGCGCGTACGGCTCCTCGAAGAGCCGGGCACCGACCAGGCCCGGCGGCGGGCCCGCCCCGTCCAGGGTGGCGATGCCCAGGTCGGCCCGTCCGTCGGCGACTTCTCCCGCGGTGCCCCGGCCGATCTCCCGCACGATCCGCACCTCGGGCGACAGGCCCGGGTGGCGGCCGGTCAGCCGCTCCAGTACGGCGGGCAGCAGGTGGGCGGCGGCGCTGCGGAACGCCGCGATGCGCAGCGGGCCGGTGACCGCCCCGTCGCCGGCGCCGCGCACCTCGTGCCCCATCGCCTCCAGCAGTCGCACGATCCGGTGCGCGTAGGCGACCGCCCGGGTGCCCGCGGCGGTCGGGCGGGCGCCGTGCCGGCCGCGGTCGAAGAGCACGGCCCCGAGCTTGCGTTCACAGGTCCGTACGGCATGGGAGACGGCGGACTGGGTCATGCCCAGGCTCGCGGCCGCCGCGGTGAAGCCGCACTCCCGCTCGACGGCGATCAGGATGCGCAGCTCGTGCGGCGCGAGGTCGTTCATGCCGCGAGTATTCCATGAGCGGCATTCATGGAAAGCGCGCTTCCATCGACGCGGACCCCTGCCCACGGCGGCCACGGCTCCTTACGGTGAGCGGAGCGCGGCCGAAGATCATCCGCGTACCACCGCCTCGTACCCCCTTCCCCTCCCAGGAGCCCCCATGACCGGCACGGCCGCCCGCTTCGTCCACCAGATCTCGCGCCCCGACGGCTTCCCGACCGCCGAGAACTTCGCCTTCACCGAAGAGGCCGTCCCCGACCCCGCCCCGGGCCAGGCCCTGGTGGAGAACGTCTATCTCTCCGTCGACCCGTACATGCGGGAGCTGATGGACGGTGGCTGGGACCTGCACGCCCCGCTGGAAGGGCGCTCCATCGGGCGCGTCACCGCGTCCCGTGCGCCGGGCCTGAGGGAGGGCGATCTCGTCTTCCACCGCAAGGGATGGCGCACCCACGCCCTGGTGACGCCGGACGAGATCCGCGTCCTGCCCGATCACCGGGGCGTACCGGCCCGCTCCTACCTGGGCGTGCTCGGCGGTACGGGCCTGACCGCCTACGTCGCGCTCACCCGTACGGCACTCCTGAAGCCCGGTGAGAGCGTCTTCGTCTCCGCGGCGGCGGGCGGCGTGGGCAGCGCGGCGGGCCAGTTCGCCCGGCTGCTGGGCGCGGGCCGTGTCGTGGGGAGCGCGGGCTCGCCGGCCAAGGTCCGGCGGCTGACCGAGGAGTGGGGTTTCGACACGGCCTTCGACTACCACGACGGCCCGGTCGGCGACCTGCTGGCCAAGGCCGCTCCGGACGGCATCGACGTCTACCTGGACAACGTCGGCGGCGACCACCTGGAGGGCGCCATCCGGGGCCTGCGCGAATTCGGCCGCATCGCCTGGATCGGCGCGATCGCGCAGTACCACAGCGCCCGGCCGCCCGCCGCGCCCCGCAACCTCTTCGACATCGTCGAGAAGAGCCTGCGCCTGGAGGGCGTCCTCGTCCGCAACCACCGCGACGCCCAGCGCGAACTGGAGGACTTCCTCGTCCCCCACCTCCAGGCGGGCCGCGTCGTGGACGTGCAGACGGTGGTCGACGGCTTCGACCACGCCGTGGACGCCTTTCTCGGCATGCTGGGCGGTGCGAACAGCGGGAAGATGATCGTGCGGGCGGGGGCGGAGTGACCTCAGGGCCGACCGCAGCGGCCTTCAGTGGCACGGTCTCCCCCACGGCTTCCCCCTCCGGGGCGGGGATCAGCCCTACGGGGCGGAGATCAGCTCTCCGGAACCGGAGCCGAAGGGCCGTGACGCCGGCGGAAGGCGATCAGCTGTGTGCTCGCCCATTCGGCGTACAGGGAGTCGTGCGCCATCAGTTCGGCGTGGGTTCCCCGTGCCCGCACCCGGCCGGCTTCCATGACCAGGATGCGGTCGGCAGTGGTCACGGTGGACAGGCGGTGGGCGACGACCAGGACGGTGGTGCGACGTGCGGTGTCCGTGACGGTCGCACGCAGGGCGGCCTCGTTGGCCGCGTCGAGCTGAGAGGTGGCCTCGTCGAGAAGGAGCAGCCGCGGCCGTCGGAGCAGGGCCCGGGCGATGGCCACCCGCTGCCGCTCGCCGCCGGAGAGCCGACTGCCGCGGTGGCCGACCTGGGTGTCCAAACCGTGCGGCAGACGGCCCGTCACGGTGTCGAGCCGGGCCAGGCGCAGGACGTGGGCGATCTGCTCGTCGGTGGCGTCGTCCGCGCCCAGCGTCAGGTTGTCGCGCAAGGTTCCGGCGAGGACGGTCGGGTCCTGTTCGACGTAGCCGATGGCGGCGCGGAGCTCGGCGAGAGGCCACCGGCGTATGTCCCTGCCGTCGAGCAGCACGCGGCCGGCGTCCGGCTCGTAGAAGCGCTCGATGAGAGCGAAGACGGTGGTCTTGCCCGCGCCGGACGGTCCGACGATCGCCGTCACGCCTCCGGCCGGAACGGCGAAGGAGACATGGCGGTGAACCGCGGGGAGACCTGGCCGGTAGGCGAAGCGCACCTGCTGGAAGGCCACGGTGGCGGGGTGCCGGTCCCGGTGCCGTTCATGAGAGCCGGGAGACCGCTTCGGGGCCGGGACGGCCTCGTCGCCACGCCCCTCCGCTCCCTCGGTCCCCGCTTCCCCGCCCTCCGCTGCCTCGGCCTCCAGCATCTCGGCCTCCCGGATACGTACGGCCGCGGCCGCCCCGATCTGCAACTGCCCGACTCCTTCGACCAGTTGGCCGATCCTGGGGGTGAGGGCGAAGAGGTAGAGCAGGAAGGCGACGAGCGTGGAGACGCCGATGGAGCCGGAGGTCACGCGCGCACCGCCCACTCCGAGCACGACCAGGAAGCAGACCTGGAGGACGACGGCCGACAGGGTCGCGGACACCGCCTCCCACGCGGCGGCGCGGACGCCCGTACGGCGGGCGTGTTCGGCCGCACGGTGCAGTGCCGCGGTCTCCCGCTGTTCGGCGCCCGCCGCCTTGACGGTGCGCAGCGCGCCCAGCGTCCGTTCGAGCCCGGCTCCCATGCGGCCGACGGCTTCCTGCGTGTGCCGGGTGGCCCGGCCGATGTGCGGCGTCACCACCATGACGACAAGGCCGACGAACGCGATCACGGTGAGGGTGACGCCGAGCAGGACGGCGTCCAGCAGTCCCATCATCACGACGGTCGCCACCGTGATCAGAGTGCCGGTGACCGCGGCCGACACGGCCTGGGGGGCGGTGCGTCGCAGCAGTGCGGTGTCGGAGGTGACGCGGGCGATCAGATCACCCGGCTCGGTGTGTTCGATCACCGGCACGCGCAGGCGCGGAAGCAGGTGGGTCAGCCTGCGCCGGACGGCGCAGACGACGGACTCGGCGGAGCGGTCGAGCACATAGTGGCCGAGGCCCGCGAGAAGTCCGCCGGCCACCACCAGCGTACTGAGGACGGCCACAGGCCCGGCGGTCGGCTGCCCGTGGCCGACGAGGTCCATGACGTGCTTGGCCGCCAGCGGCTGGACCAGCCCCAGGACGCTGCCCAGCAGGCCGAGCGCGACACCGGCGAGCATGCGTCCGCGCTGTGGCCGGAGGTGGCCGGCGAGAGCCCGGAGGCCGGACCACGCGGAGCCGTGGCCTGCGAGGCCGGCCGACTGTTCCGCCGGGTGCGCCGGGTGCGCCGGGCCGTCGGTACAGCGGGTGTCGGCCGGGGGCGCGGTGGTCACGGCCTCACTCCACGGTGAAGAAGCGCTGGAAGTAGGAGGCCGGTACGTTCTCGCCGACGAGTTCCCCCTCCGCTTCCACCCAGGCGTGTGCGGCGAACGGCGGGCGGGCGCGGACTCCTACGCACCAGGCGGGCCACTGCCCGTGAAGACGGCACAGCAGCACCGTGGCCAGGGACCGTGGCAGGCATCCCTTGCTCCCTCCGGCGGCCAGGCTCACCGCGAGGACCGTCTGCCGGGCGCGGGCGGCCTCGGCGAGCGTGGCGGGCTTCGCCCCGCGCCGCAGCCAGCCCAGAACGACGCGGATACGGCCGGGCGGCTGGGTGGCCAGTACATGGGCGCAGCCCACCGCCACCCGGGCCGTGAGGCGGCGGGCCAAGGGGACGGAGCGAGGGCGGTAGGGGACCGCTTCCGGCGTCGACATTGCGTACCTCTTCCCTGGGGGCCGGACGTGTGCCCGGTGCGGTGGCTACGGTGCGATGAGGCCCGCCGAGCGCAGGTCGTCGATGATGCGGGTGACGTCCTGAGTGGCCAGGTCGGTGTCGACACCCTCGTAATGTCCGGTCAGTTCCTCCACCGCCTGGTCGATGCCGCAGCCGTCCAGCAGGGTCCGGAGGACGACTGCTGCCGTGGGGTTGAGGGTCCAGTACTCGGCGCTCTTCTGGTCGAGCAGTGCCATGCCGTACTCGGTCTCGGTCAGCAGAACACCGGGTTTCAGCGCGTACATCGCCGTCACCTCTCCTGTTCGGTCAGGGGCCGGGCGGTGCCGGTGTCATGTCGCGGGAGCGCAGCCACACTTCACAGGCCACGGTCGGATGCAGCAGATAGCTCTCCGTCTCCGCGGACAGCGAGCGGCGGCACCATTCCCGCAGGACACCCACGTCGACCAGGCCGAGCCGGCCCAGCCGGGATTCCTCGCAGAGTGCCAGCAGCCGGGCGCGGTGGCGCCGCAGCCCGGTCTCTTCCTCGAAGGTGGCGTTGGCCTTGGTGTCGCGGGTGCGGACGGCTTCGGGCACGATGCCGCGCATGGCCTCGACGATCAGCGGTTTGTACCGCCAAGGGGTGATCCGGTCCGGTGTCCGGACCGCGAGGCAGGCTTCGATGACACGATCGTCGTAGTACGGTGCCGCCACGGTGATCCCCAGGGGTGCCGCCATCTGCCCGATGTGCCGGGTCCACTGGGAGATACCGTCCATCGCGGCCAGTTCCCGGTGTTCACCGTGGCCCCTCCCCCGCGGCTCGGCGTCCGGCAGGCAGGCGGACAGCAGCTCGCGCGCCGCCGCGACGGCCTCGGGCGTTGCCCAGGGCGGCATCCGGGGCGGTACGGACCAGTCGAGCAGCGGTTCGTCCGCGGCGGCCGCCGGCTCCGTCAGGTCACGGGCGACCCGGGCGAGCCAGGACCGGTAGGAGCGGCGGTCCAGGAGTTGGCTCAGCACCTTGCGCCGGGGCCACTGGTACTTGGCCGCGTATCCCCGCAGGTCCCTCAGGGTGAGGAAGGGATGAGCGGATATCGAGGCGTGCAGCCGGGCAGGCGTTCCGGCCAGGAGTTCATCGCCGCCCAGCCCGGTCAGGTGCAGTCCGGACCCCCGGACGGCCGCCCGGCCCAGGAGGTGCATGCGGCGGTTGCGGTCGACCGTGAGCATGCTGGGCGTATCCAGAATGTCCTGGAGCGTATCGATACCGTCGAACGTCAGGGCCGTGTCCTGGGCGGGTACGACGTGATGCTCGACCGCCCCCAGGGCCCGGACGGTCTGCCGTGCCCAGTGCACGTCGTCACCGAGTTCGTCATGGAGTGCGGCGGTGTACGCGACGACCTTCGCCTCCCCGCGCGCCGCGGCGCAGCACACGGCGGTCGAGTCCAGGCCGCCCAGGTCCGTCGTCACCAGGTCACGTCCCCGCGTCCGCACATCAACGGCGGCGGTCAGCACCTCACGCAGGCGCACGGCGCCCTCCGTCAGCGGAACGTCGGGGTCGGGTGGTGACCACCACCGGCCTGCCCGCGCTCGTCCGCCGGCATCGAGCATCAGACAGTTGCCGCCGCGCAGCGCGTGGACGCCGCGCCACTGCGGTGCTCCCGACAGCGGGTGCGGTACGCCCAAGGTGAGCAGTTCCAGGGCGATACGGCGTTCGTCCAGCTCCGCACCGACCAGCTCGGCCAGCACGTCGGCCCGGTCGGCCGCGACGCTCACCCGGGCCGACAACGGAGGCGTGGTCTCGGCGTGGAACACCCGCCGCAGATCGACGACTCCGCCCTGCACCCGGACGTGTCCACCTGAGCTGGCCACGAGGTGGAAGCTGCCCGCCCATGTGCCGCTGTGCCGGTCCAGGGCCGTCAGCGACGCGGCGGTGGCTGCTGCCGCGGCGGCGCGCCGGGCTTCCCGGAGGGTGACGGAATGCTCCCCGATCACGGCGACGCGGGTCCTGCCGTGCACTCCCACGACGGCCGACTCGTCGGTCCACCGGCCCACCAGCCAGGGCCTGCCGGACGCGTGTCGCAGGCTGTGCGTCGCGTGGGAAAGTGCCTTCGCGGCGACCGCGGCGGCCGCGTCGGTGTCGGGCAGGACGACGAACCAGCTGGGCAGGGCCGACAATGACAGGGACTCTTCCACGGCTACGGCCTTCGGTCGAAGTGACGTCGGTAGCGGGAGGGGGCATCGGCGGGCGGGCCCGGTCGGTCGCAGGCCGGGCCGGCGCGGAGGCCGGCCCGGTCCGGGGCATGGTGCGGATCCGCTCAACGGCTCCGCACAACGGGTCCGCTCAATGGCTCCGCACCGGTCGCGTCAGAGGAGCTGCTTGCCGCCGAGAACGTCCTTGGGCCCGGTGTTCTTGACGCCCGTGACCTTGCGGAAGCCGCCGGCCCTGGTGAGTGTGGGGCGCTCGTACGTCATGGTCGCACTCCTTTTCCCGGAAGGGTTAACGCGGATCACGGGACCGGACCGACGCCATGCGAAAGCATTTGCGTCTTCGCTCCCGCGAGCGGTTGATGCCGCGCCGCAACCGTAAGAGTGCTGAGCGCATCATCACAATGATGGGCTCGCGGTGACGTGTGGTACGCCGGGGGCGTGAATTCCTGTGGCGAAAGCGCGGTGTGATGCGCACGCTCCCGAGTTATGACACGCACCGGTTTGAAGGCACCGGTTCCGTGATGCGCAGGCGAGTGGGACGGGCAGGCGATCGCCTGCCTCTGGCGCGCAGAAGACCCTGCCGCCGACTGTACGGGAAGCCGCCCCCGGGACGTTGTCACACCCCGGCCCTAGCATGCACAGCGTGAACGTCGAACTGTGCTTGCCTCGTGCAATCGTGCTCCCACCCGGCCGGACGGTCGCCTCCGAAGGTGACGGTGACACAGCGGCCCTGTGGCTGAGCGACGACGCCGTGTCCGGAGCGGGTGAGCTGTGGACGCGTCTGCGCGCGGAGCACGCCGGGTCCGGGCTGTGGCCGCTGCTGCTCGAACCGCTCCGGCCGGACGACGAGGGCGAGTTCCGGCCCTGGGCCACGGGCGAGCTGTATCCGGACGACATGTCCTCGCCGCAAGTCCATGGCCCGGCCGCGCTCCTCGCGGCCTGGTGGGACACGTACGCGAAGGAGGAGTGGCCCGGTCTCGCGCCCGGCCGGGAGCCCGCGCGGCATCCCGACGCAGTGGCCGCCGAGTTCGCCGGGGCCTTCGCCGCCCGCAGGCCGTACATACGCCTGGGGCTCGTCGCCGCGGGCCGGGGCGCCGATGCGCTCGCCGCCGTCGGCTGGAGCGGCCCCGCCAATCACGACAACGACACGGGCAAGTACGCGGCGGTCGTACGGGACTGGGAGCGGCGGTTCGGGGCGCGCGTGGTGGCGGTCGGCTTCGACACCCTTCACCTCAGCGTCGCCGCACCGCCGATATCCACCGATGAAGCGCTCCTCGTCGCCGCGGAACACTTCGCCTTCTGCCCGGATCTCGTGTGGCAGGGCTCCACCACCCTGGCCGCTCACGCCGAAGGTCTCGTCGGCGCCGGGCACTGGGACTTCTGGTGGGACTGACCGGGCGGCCCGCCGTGCCGGAGACGCGACGTCCGGCACGGCAGGCGGCCGGCCTCACTTCCAGCGGAGATTGAAGTCGGCCCCGGTGACACCGGTCGTCGTGCAGTCGATGCCGCGGTACCGGTCGACGAACGTTCCGTAGAGGTAGGCGTAGGAGTCGTAGGACTGGTCGTCCGACAGTCCTTCGCGCACCCGGAACCGCAGCTGTACGTGCACGGACTCGCGCTGCTTGAGCGTGCCGGGCCCGGGGATGCGGCCCGTGGCGGCGTCGCCCTGGCGCAGGGTCTGCCACTCGCGCTTCCCGGCGTCCCAGTACTGGAGGTCGGCGTAGGGGCTCAGGCCGTGCTCGCCGTCGTTGTAGACGTTGCTGTCCACCCTGGCCCGCAGGCTGAAGGACTTCAGTTCCTTCTTCGAGACGTTGGTGAGCGTGGCGGTGAAGGCGTGCCACTGGTCCCCGAGGCGAACGATGTCGGGTGCGCCGAAGGACCGGCCGGCGAAGAAGTTGTTGTGGTACTGCCCGTAGGCCGTGTCGACGTCGTAACACGTCGGCATCTTCGGGGCGGGGGCCGCCTGGGTGGCCGGGGCGGCGGCCACCGCCATCGGGATCAGGGCGGCCGTCACGGCCGAGACGGACAGGGTGCGACGCAGTTTCATGGGGACTTCTTTCTCATGGCTCGGCTCGGAACCGGGCTCGCGGTACCGGTCGTAACCCGGTCCCGATCCCGGCTCGCAGCGCGGTCGGTCAAGAGGAACGAGGAAACCGGCGGCGATCGCTCAGGCCGTGGCGTCCGTGGCGCCGGTGCCGGTGGTCGCGGGCTCGCGGCGGCGTACGGCGAAGACCGCACCCGCGCCCACGGCGACCGCGGCCGCGCCGGCCAGGCCGATCGCCGGCAGCGCGGAGGACGAACCGGTCGCGGCGAGGTGGCCGCCGCCCTGCGCCGAGAGACCGCCGCCCGACCCCGAACCGCCCGCGGTTCCACCGGGGGTCGCACTCGCGCTGGGCTCGGCCGAAGCGGTCGGTTCGGCCGTGCCGCCGCCCGGCTTGCCCGGCTTGCCCGGCGTTTCGGTCGGCTTCGCGCCGGCGGGCAGGATGGTGAAGTCGTACCACTCCTCCTTGGCCGAGCCACAGGAGCCGTCGCGGTTGCGGAAGTCGCCCGCGGCGAGCACGTACCCGGTGCCGGGCTTGGCGTCCTTGACCACGCGGGTGCGCAGCGTCAGCGTGACGACACTGCGCGGGCCGATCGCGAAGGAGCCGAACAGGGTCTGGGGCGACGCGTCGTGGAACGTCTTCCACTCCCCCGTCCTACGGTCGCGGTACTCGGTGTCCAGCTCCCAGTACGGCCGGTCGACGTCCTCGGCCGAGGCCACGTACAGGAACGGCTGCACCTCCGACAGCGTCTTACCGGTGGTGTTGGTGAGCCGCATGGTGAACGTGGTCCAGGGGCCGCCCGCCGCCAGCCGGGACGGCAGGCCGTTGACCGTCACCCGCAGCTGGTCGGACTCGAAGTCGCAGGTCCGGCCCTCGGTTTCGCCGGAGGTGCGGCCACCGCCGGTGACCGTCCCCGTACCCTTGTCCGTACCTCCCGTACCGGTGGAACCCACCGTACCGACGGAACCTCCCGTACCGGCAGTCGAACCGCCCTGACCGGCAGGTGAACCGCTCGTAGCGGCAGTCGAACCCCCCGTACCGGCGGTCGAACCGCCCGTTCCCGTCCCCTCGGTGGTGCCGCCCGAACCCGTCCCACCGGTGTCACCGGCCCGACCGGGACGCTGCGCCTCCTCCGAGGCGCCCGCGGAACCCGTCGTAACGGAGCCCGTGGTACCAGCAGCACTCGTACCGGAACCCGTCCCGGACCCCGCCGCTCCGGTCGCGAACGCGGCGGTGGGCACGGTCAGTACGGCGGCGGGCGCTATCAAGGCAGCCGCTGCGGCGGCCGTCAGGGCGCGGCGAATCTTCATCCAGCAGACCTTTCGGGTCCCACGTGCCGTTCCGCCGGAACGGCACGCTCGTCGATTGTCGTGCGGTGGTTCACGCTTCGGCTCGTACGGCGCAGGTACATGCTCATGCGTGTACTCGCACATACTTGCGCCTCATAGGTGACCACCGGCGCGGCGAAATGGTTGCCCTCTTGATCTCTTGGTGTCCGTCGGAAGCAGGCGGCGGTCCCGGACGTCCGTACGATCTTGCGTATGCGTATACGTCGAGTACGTCGAGCCGGTACCGCCGTCGGTGCCCTGCTCGCCGCCCTGCTCACCGTCGCCGGGTGCGGCCCGTCGCCAGCGGGAAGCGAGGGCGGGAAGACCGCCGGGGCCGAGCCGGCTTCGGCCTCGCCCACCAAGAAGGGGCCGGGCGGAGCGGGCGGGCTGCTGATGGGGGCGCGCTGGATGGTCCAGTGGGTCACCGTTGACGGCCGGGAGATCAGCGCGCCGCCACACGCCGCCTCCTGGATGGCGTTCGACTACGACAACACGGTCAAGGGCAACGACGGCTGCGTGCCCTTCCGCAGGTCCACGACCCTGACCGACAGTGCGCTGACCTTGGGTGGGGAGTGGACGCAGGCGGCGGAGGACGGCGGGTGCCCGGCGAAGAACCGCGCCTTCGCGGAGCGGTTGCGGAAGGTCTTCGACGGTCCGCTGACGATCGCCCATCGGGTCGACAACCTCACGCTGGACCTGAAGAACCAGCAGGGCGACTACGTGGCGATCAAACTCCAGCAGCCCGAGGGGTTCTACGGCCGGCGCTGGCAGGTGCTCAGGCTGAGCGTGGGCGACAGCTACGGTCCGGACCTGCCGAAGAGCGCGTATTTCATTTTCCACGAGGACGGGACGGTCATCGGGAACCTGGGCTGCAACGACTTCACCAGCAAGGCCGTCTTCGAGGGCGACACACTGACCATGTGGGAGCCCACCCGTCTCAGCCAACGCACCTGTTCCCCGGACATCATGAAGGGAGAGGGGTACCTGCTCTCCATGAAGCGGAACCCGCAGACATTCACCTACTCGGTCACCCACGACACCATGAGCGCCTCCGACGATTCCGAGGGTCCGCTGCTGCGCAACGGCTACGAGTTCACCGCGCTGCCCGGCTGATCCCGGGTCAGCGCGGCCTCGGCCGTGGCGAGGATGTTGCCGAAAGTACGGCTGAGGACCGGCCTCATGAGGAGGCGGGTCAGCGGGGCGCCGAGCAGCGGGAGACGCACTTCGGCGCGGGTGGTCCAGCACACCCGGGTGCCGCCGTCGGCCTCGGTGAACGTCATCCGGCCGAGTTCGTGCCGGGACGGCGGCCAACTGCGCTCGACGACGTACTCGGTGGCGTACGGCGGCTCGTACCGGGTGATCCGCTCACGGAACCAGCCGATCGCCCAGAGGTGGCTGCGCACCGCGCCGACCCCATAGGGCGCGCCCGCGCCGTGCCGGGTCAGCCGGCAGCGGAGTGCCAGCGGTGAACGCGTGTAGTGGGTGGTCGTGGTGAGCCAGGCGAACACCTCGTCCACCGGGGCGGCGATGACGCGTTCCACGGTCACGGTTTCCACGGCCGGGGTCCCTTCCTGTCGAGCGGGCGCACCGCGTCGGCGCGGTGCAGCTTGTCGGGGTTGCGGATGCCGTAGAGGCCGGTGATCCGTCCGTCGTGGATCTCGACCGTCAGCAGCCAGTCGAGTACGCCGTCGGTCAGGAACCGTGCCGCGGGCATGCCGTTGTAGGCGGCGGGTTCGATACGGGTCCCCTTGAGGCTCGTACGGGCCACGCGCACGATGAACCGGGCGACCTCGTCGCGGCCGACGATGGGGCGGCGCGCGGCAACCGCCTTCCCGCCGCCGTCGGAGATCTGCACGACATCCGGCGCCAGCAGGTCCATCAGCACCTGTACGTCGCCGGTCGCCGCCGCGTCCAGGAACCGCCGCACGATCTCCCGGGCGGCGTCGGAGTCCGGCTCGAAACGGCGGCGCCGCGCGTGGACGTGGCGGCGGGCGCGGTGGGCGGTCTGCCGCACGGTGGCCTCGCTCTTGCCGACCGACGCGGCGATCTCACCGTGGGTGTAGCCGAACACGTCGTGCAGCACGAACACGGCGCGTTCGGTCGGATTCAGCGTCTCCAGGACGAGCAGCATGGCCATCGACACCGATTCGGCCAGGAGCACGTCGTCGCTCGCCTCGGGCGCGGTACGGATCGGCTCGGGCAGCCACGCGCCCACGTAGTCCTCGCGCCGTGCCCGGGCCGCGCGCAGGTGGTTGAGGGCCTGCCGGGTCACCGTACGGACCAGGTAGGCGCGCGGGTGCCGGACCGTGGCCGGATCGACCGCGCGCCAGCGCAGGTAGCTCTCCTGCAGCACGTCCTCGGCGTCGGTGACACTGCCCAGCATCTCGTAGGCGATGGTGAACAGCAGTCCGCGGTGCTCGGTGAACGTGTCCCCGGCGTCCGCAGGGCCCTCGGCGTCCCCAGCGTCCTTGGTGTGCTCATCCATGTCCCGCCCCCGACCCGACCGCACCGTGACGAACCGACATCGCCCTGCCTTTCTCTTCGCCTGCCCATCGGGACACTTCGCGGCGGCGAAACGTGACAGGGGCGGCCCGGCTGTTCTCGGCCGTCCGCCGGCCGCGGCTACTCGCCGGCGGCCGGGCGCGACGGAGCCGCCCTGGCCTTGGCCACCGCGGCCGCCAACTGCTCCTGTACCGCCTCCGGCAGCGCGCCCCCTTGCACACTGTCCACCAGGTCCCGGGCCAGGAAGTGCAGCTTGGTGTTGGTGTTCTGGGAGGCCGTGACCAGCACGGCCCAGGCCGCCTCGGGGCTGAGCGTGAAGGTGGCCATCAGTATGCCGCGGGCCAGGTCGATGACCGGGCGGGTCTGCATGGCGCGGCGCAGCTGGGCGACTTCCGCGGGCAGCCCTTGGCGGGAGTCCTCGTGCGCGTCCTGTTGACGGTCCTGGTGCGGGACCGCGCCGTCGACGGTGGGACACGGGACGCACGGACCGTACGGCCGCGGGGAGATGAACAGCTTCCGGGCTCCGGTCAGGTCCAGGAGCCTTTCGACCGCGCGGCTGCTGGAGCGGACGACGACGGTCTTGCCCTGCGCGAGGGCCCGCGTGCGCAGACGCAGCAGCATGTTCAGTCCGGCGCAGTCGAAGAACGGGACCGCGTCGAGGTGGAGGTCGAGCCCCCGGACCGACCGGCTCAGGGCCTCGTACAGGTCGTGTCCGATCTCCTCGCAGGCGTCCAGGTCCAGTTCACCCTGCACGGCCACCCTGGTCCGGCCGTCGCCGGGGAAGGCGTCGAGCCGCGTCAGACGGGGCGGGTACGCGGCCGGCGGGCCGCCGTTCCCGTCGGCTCCGGTGACGGCCTCGGGGGGAGGAGACGCCCAGGGCGCAGCTTCCGGCATGGCCATTCCTTCCCGTCATCGGCTGGGCCGCTTCCCTCCAGACTTGCCGACCGAGGGACACACGTCAACTAATACACGAAATACTGTACGTGTTTAGGGACACGTGAACGCAAGGTCGCTAGACTGGCGCCATGGATGGACTGTCCGAGTCGCAGAACGGAGTGCCCGAACCGCACACGGGGTGGACGTTCGTGACCAACCACGCCCGGGTGCTGGCGGCCATCGCGGACAATCGCCACGCCCGCATCCGGGACATCGCCGCCCACTGCAGGCTGACCGAGCGCGCTGTTCAAAAGATCATTGCTGACCTGGAGCGCGACGGGTACCTGTCCCACACCCGCGAGGGCCGCAGCAACATCTACGAGATCGATCCCGGCAAGGTGCTGCGCCACCCCGCCGAAGCCGGCCTGACCGTCGCGTCGCTGCTCTCCCTGCTCGTCCAGGACGAAGCGCACCGCACGCACCCCGACGACGAGCGGCGGCGTCAGCGCACGGGCTGAGCGCGCCCTCGGGCCACCGGACGCTCCACGGCATCTCTTGGTTGTACGGAAATCGGCTGATTGCCCGGGGCGTCCGGTGCCTCTTTGATGAGCGGGTCCCGTGTGCGCGGGCGGACGTGACCTCCTCTTTCGAAGGGTGACCATGAGACGGCTCTTACGCGCGGGGCGTACGTCCCGCGTGACGCGTGCGGCCGCTGCCGCGGTCGTGACCTCGGCCTGTGCCGCCGCCCTGCTGCCGGGCACGGCACAGGCCCGGCCCACAGCAGGCGCGGCAAGCACGGAGCGGGTGAGCACCACCTCGGACGGGGGCCAGGCGGACGGCCTGTCGGACGGGGCGTCGATCAGCGCGGACGGGCGGTACGTCGCCTTCTGGTCGGCCGCGCCGAACCTGGGCGCCGACCACTACCGGGCCCTGCTGCTCAAGGACTTGGCCTCCGGGCAGGTCACCCGGGTGCCGGGGGCCAAGTCGTACGGCGGCAGCCATACGGCGATCAGTGACGACGGCCGGTACGTCGGCTACGGGTCGGGCACCCGCTACGCGTCGGCCTACGTCCACGACCGGGTCACCGGCCGCAGCACCCAGGTCAGCAGCGCCGAGCTGAGCAGCGTCGACTCGCTCGGCGCCGACGGCCGCTACGCCGCCGTGACGATCGGCAGCCGCAACCCGGACAGGCCCGCCCGGCTGCTCGTCCGGGACCTGACCGACGGCACCGACGAGCGGATCGACCCGCAGCAGACCCCGACGGGCCATCCGTCCGTCAGCAACGGTTCGCTCAGCGGCGACGGGCGGCTGCTCGCCTTCGCCACCGGTCCGCGCGGCGGCGCGTACGACATCTTCGTCAAGGACCGGATCGACGGGACCGTCCGGCAGGTGGACGTACCGCTGGACGGGGTACAGGACGACAAGCGGAGCCGGCTGGCGCAGATCAGCCGGGACGGCCGCCACGTGCTCTTCGATTCCGAGTCCGGCAACCTGGTCCCCGGGACCACCGCGCCCGGCCGGCACGCCTACCTCCGCGATCTGCGGACCGGCACCACCGTACGGCTCGCGCCGGCCGGTGCCTCCGCGGTGGCGGTCAGCGGCGACGGGCGGAAGGTGCTGCTGTCCGAGGAGGACCGGCTCACGCTGCTGGACGTGCGTACCGGTAGACGTACCGCGGTCGGCCCGGCCGCACGGGCCGTTCCGGGCTCGGTCACCCGGGGCGGCGAGGCGGTGGCCTTCACCTCCGAAGCCGCCGACCTCGTGCCCGGTGACACCAACGCGGCCGCCGACGTGTTCGTACGCCGCCCCGGCTGACCGTCCGGGGCGGCCGTGGCTCAGGTACGGCGCCGGACGAGAGCCACCGCGCCGCAGCCGAGCGCCGCGGCCACGGCCGCCGCGGTGATCATCCGGGCGTCGCGGGGGCGCACACCGGGCCGGGGGACCTTGCGTTCCGGGTGGTGGGCGGGCGCGGCGCCGTCCAGGCCGAGGGCGAGCGCCTCGGCCAGGTGCAGGGCCCGCCGCCCGGTGCCGGACTGCTCGATCTGGGTGCGGCAGCTGAAGCCGTCGGAGATGACCAGGGCGCTGGGGGCGGTGGCGCGCACGGCGGGCAGGACGCCCTGTTCGGCGACGGCCATGGACACGTCGTAGTGGTCCTTCTCGAAGCCGAAGTTGCCGGCCAGGCCGCAGCAGCCCTCGTCCAGCACGTCGGCGTCGATCCCGGCGCGGCGCATCAGCTCCCGGTCGGGGTCGGCCTTCATGACGGCGTGCTGGTGGCAGTGCGTCTGTACGGTGGCGGCGCGGGCGAGTCGGGGCGGCTGCCAGTCGGGGGCGCGGCGCACCAGCAGTTCCGCGAGGGTGTGGAACTGGTCGGCCAGGCGCTGCACGTCGGTGTCGTGCGGCAGCAGTTCGGGGGCGTCGGCGCGGAAGACGGCGGTGCACGACGGTTCCAGGCCGACGATGGGCGTACCGGCTTCGAGCCACGGCCGCAGGATCCGGGTCGTGCGGTGCAGCGTGCGTTTGGCGGTGTCCAGCTGGCCGGTGGAGATCCAGGTCAGCCCGCAGCACACGGCTTGAGTGGGCACCGTCACCCGGAATCCGGCGTCCTCCAGGACACGGACGGCCGACCGGGCGATGTTCGGGTGGAAGTACGTGCTGAAGGTGTCCGGCCACAGCACGACGGTGCGGGGGTCGGCGGGGTCGGGCTCGGGCCGGTTCTGCGCGCGCCACCACTGGAGGAAGGACTGTTCCGCGAAGACGGGCGCGTCGCGCCGGGTGGCGACACCCGCCAGGCGCTTGCCGAGGCCGCCGATCACGGGAGCGTGCAGGGCCGCGTTGACCAGCCGGGGCGCGGCGCGGGAGGCCAGGGCCCACAGGGGCAGCCAGCCCAGCGCGTAGTGCGCGGCCGGGCGCAGCCGTCCCTTGTAGTGGTGGGCGAGGAATTCGGCCTTGTATGTGGCCATGTCCACGCCGGTCGGGCAGTCGGACTTGCAGCCCTTGCAGGCCAGGCACAGGTCGAGGGCGTCCTTGACCTCGGTGCTGCGCCAGCCGTCGGTCACCGCCGAGTCCGCGTGGCCGCCGAGCATTTCGAACAGCAGCCGGGCGCGGCCGCGGGTGGAGTGCTCCTCCTCGCCGGTGGCGCGGTACGAGGGGCACATCACGCCGCCGCGGTGGCTGCGGCAGTTGCCGATGCCGACGCAGCGCAGGACGGCGCGGGTGAAGTCGTGGTCGTCCTCCGGGTAGCCGAAGTGGGTTTCGCCGTACGTGGGGCGCCAGTGCGAGCCCAGGCGCAGGTTCTCGTCGACGCGGTAGGGGCTGGTCACCTTGCCGGGGTTCATCCGGTTGTCCGGGTCGAAGAGGGCCTTCAGCTCGCCGAAGGCCCGGACCAGCCGGTCGCCGAACATGACCGGCAGCAGTTCCGCGCGCGACTGCCCGTCGCCGTGTTCGCCGGAGAGGGACCCGCCGTAGGAGGTGACGAGTTCGGCGGCCCGGAAGAGGAAGTCGCGGAAGTCCCGGATGCCGTCGGCGGAGGTCAGGGCGAAGGGGATCCGGGTGTGGACGCAGCCCTGGCCGAAGTGGCCGTAGAGGGTGGCGTGCTCGTAGCCGTACTCGCGCAGGAGGGAGGTGAGGTCGCGCAGGTAGTCGCCCAGCCGCTCCGGGGGTGCGGCGGAGTCCTCCCAGCCCTCCCAGGTGTCGCGGCCGTCCGGCGGGCGGGCGGTGACGCCGAGCCCCGCCTCCCGGGCCCGGAGCATCTTCTGTTCGCGCTTCGGGTCGTCGGAGAAGGCCACGTTGTCGTCGTCCTCGTCGCGTCCCATGGCCTTCAGCAGGCCGTGCGCCTGCTGGTCGACCTGCTCGCGGGAGTCCCCGGCGAACTGGATCAGCAGCCAGCTCTCCCCGGCGGGCAGGTTGTCGAGGGAGTCGGTGTGGGCGTTCTCCTCGCGCATGAGCTGGGCCATCCGGCCGTCCAGGGCTTCGAGCTGGCTGGGCTCGCAGTGCTGGAGGGCCTTCGGTACGTCGTCGGCGGCGGAGGCGATGTCCGGATAGCCGATGACGAGCAGCGCCTCGTACTCGGGGACCGGCACCAGCTCCAGCTCCGCGTGCAGCACGGTGACGAGGGTGCCCTCGCTGCCGACGAGGGCGCGGGCGACGTCGAACCCGTTCTCCGGCAGGAGCGAGTCGAGGTTGTAGCCGGAGACGCGGCGCGGGATGCGCGGGTAGCCGCGGCGGATCTCGGCGAGGTTGCGGTCGGCCAGGTCGCGCAGTCCCCGGTGGATCTCGGCCCGGCGCCCGCCCTCGGCGACGATCCGCTCGTACTCCTCGTCCGAGGTCGGGCCGACCCAGAAGCGGGCGCCGTCGTAGGTGAGGACCTCCAGCCGCCGCACGTTGTCGACCGTCTTGCCGTACGCCTGCGCCGACGCGCCGCAGGAGTTGTTGCCGATCATGCCGCCCAGCGCGCAGTGGCTGTGCGTCGAGGGTTTGGGCCCGAACTGCAACCGGTGGTCGGACAGTTGGCGGTTCAGTTCGTCCAGGACGATGCCGGGCTCGACGACGCAGGTACGTGCTTCCGGGTCGACCGAGACCAGGCCGTGGCAGTACTTGGTCCAGTCGATCACCACGGCGGCGTTGGCGCACTGCCCGGCCAGGCTCGTACCGCCGCCGCGGGAGAGCACCGGCACGCCGTGTTCGGCGCAGACCGCGACGGCGGCGACGGCCGCGTCCACGGTGCGCGGTACGACCACGCCGATGGGCACCTGGCGGTAGTTCGAGCCGTCGGTCGCGTACGCGCCGCGGCTGCCGGCGTCGAAGCGGACCTCGCCGTCCACGCGCCGGCGCAGCGCGGCCTCCAGCGCGGCCGGGTCCGCGCCGCCGTCCCGGCCCTCCGCGCCGCCCGGCGCGCGCGTGCGGCGGCCTGCGTCCGGTTCCTTGTCCACGAGGCGTCCTCCTGTTCCCTGACGTCCGACGGCGGCTCCAGCGTCGGATTCCGCTGCTCATCGGGTACCGCGCCACGCGGGCTCTACCCTCTTTGCCGCATCTGTTCCGTTCTCCCGGTCACCGTGACCGTGCCGTTCTCCCGGCAGCCGTTACGCCGTTCGGTGGATGGCCGCGCCCCGGGCCGGGGCCGGGTCAGGCGGCATCCGGCCCGTTCAGGCGGGCCCCCGCTTCGAGGAGCAGGGCGTGCACGAACGCCTGCGGCAGATTCCCGCGCAGCTGGCGCTGCTCCACGTCGTACTCCTCGGCGAACAGGCCCGGCGTACCGCAAGCGCTGCGGGTCCGTTCGAACCAGCGGAAGGCCCCGACCCGGTCATCTCCGGCATGCGCGGCCAGCGCCATCATGAACCCGCAGAGCAGGAACGCGCCCTCGGCCTCGCCCAGCGGCCGGTCGTCGTGGCGGAACCGGTAGAGGTACCCGTCGTGGGCCAGCCGCTCCTCGATGAAGCGCCGGGTGCGGTACGTACTGGGGTCGTCCGGGCGCAGGCAGCCGCGGGCCATCGGCAGCAGCAGGGCGCCCTCGGCGCCCGCGTCGTCCTCCGCGCGCCGCCACACGCCGTCGGGCCCCAGGCAGCGCCGTCGCGTCTCCGTCTCCACGGCGTCGGCCAGCTCGCTCCGGCTCCGCGCCGCCGGGCCCGGAACGCTGTCGGCCAGGGCGCGCAGCCCGGCCACGATGCTCAGCCGTGAATGCGTCCACCAGCGCTTCTCCAGCTCCCAGATCCCGGCGTCCGGTCGCCGCCAGTCCTGTTCGACGCACCGCACCGCGACCTCCGCCGCCCGCTGCCCGTCCCGGTCCAGCCGGTCGTGCCGGGCCGCCGCCGCGAACAGTTGCAGCGCTTCCCCGTACGTGTCGAGCTGGAACTGCCGGCCCGCGCGGTTGCCGACGAAGTCGCTGCCGCCCGGATAGCCGACCAGGGGCAGCGGGCGTTCGTCGGCGACCGGGGCGCCGTCCACGGTGTAGGCGGGCCGGAGCCGGTCGCCGTCCTCCAGCAGACGCGCGCTGACGAACCGCACGGCCTGGTCCAGCAGCGGGTACGGGCCGTGGGCGGCCACCGCGAGCCCGGCGTAGCACTGGTCGCGGATCCAGGTGTAGCGGTAGTCGTAGTTGCGGCCGGCCTTGGCACGCTCGGGCAGGGAGGTGGTGGCCGCGGCGACCATGCCGCCGGAGCCGCTGGTCAGTCCGTGCAGTACGGCGTAGGCGTGCCGGGCGTCGCGGGGCGCGGCGGTGTCGAGGCAGCGGGGTACGGCCTCGCGCCACGCCGCTTCCGTCTCCCGCCACAGCCGCCGCGGATCCGGCGCGGTGTCCGGCGGCCGCCGGCCGATGTACAGGACGAGGTCGCGCTCCTGCCCCTCCGGAACGGTGAAGGCGGCCTGCCGGCCACCGCCGGGGCGGCGCTTCAGGGCCGCCCCGCCGAACCACACGTGCAGGCCGCCGCCCTGGGCGGTGTGGCCGTCCGGCGTGTCGCGGCCCTCCGTCAGGGTCCCGGCACCGAACCCCGGCCGCGGGTCGAGCACGAGGTGGACGCGGGCGTCACCCCGCACGGCGCGCACCCGGCGCAGCAGCATCAGGCCGTCGCGGGCGGCGGGCAGGGCCAGGGCCTCCCGGCTCTCGATGACGGCCTCGTCGGTGACCCAGCGGCTGACGTGGATGAGCGTGCCGTCCTCGTAGTGGCCGCCGCGCACCCGCCAGGCGCTCCGCGGCCGTACGGTGTAGTGACCCGGCCCGCCGATCAGCGCGGAGAAGACCGCGTCGTCGTGCCAGCGCGGCGCGCACAGCCACACCACCTCGCCCTGCGGGCCGACGACCGCGCCCCGTTCGCCGTCGCCGAGGAACGCGTAGTCGCGCAGCACGGCGGGGGCGGGCACGGCCGCGGAGAGCAGGTCTTCCATCTCCGCCTTTCGTCCGGTGCGCACGGCCGGGGTCCGGGCCCCGGCTCTCGTCCGTTCCGTACGCGCACCGAACGCGTACGGACGCCACACCAGTACCCCGTCGCACACGCGGCATGACCAACGGCCGCCCGAACGCCTCGCTCGCAGTCCCGCTTGCAGCCGTTCGAGGGCCCTGTCGGCTTCTGCTGCGACATCTCACCGTAGGGTTCCGCCCTCGCCGTTCAGCCTCCTCGTGTCCGATGGCACCAGGAAGGTGGGAGTCACACCTTCCTGGTCTTCGACAAAGGTGTGCGGCGATGGTTGCGCCTCGGCATGCGGAAACGGCTCTGGAAGCCGTCGATCTGATCAGGACCTACTCCATGGGCAGGAAGGAACCCCCGGTCAGGGCCGGGGCCGGCCGGAACACGGTCCAGGGACGTCTGGCCCTGCTCGCGGCGGCGGTCGCGGTGATGGGATTCGTGGCGACACGGGCGTTCCGGGCTTACCGGGAGTCCGTGTAAGGGAGGCTGCCAGTCTCTCCGTGCGGGGGCCGGACCGCCGACTCCGGCCCCCGCCGACCGCCTTCCGTACGGTGCGGCCCCAGCCGCACGGTAGTTGAATTCCCACTTTCCTGTCCCCCTCCCCCGGCACCGCGCTTGCGGCGATTCCGCCTTGCCGTCACGAACCCTTCCGGGAATTGGAACGGGCTTGTTCGGGCGCGCTCAATCGTCTCACTGTCCGCCCCCTCACCTCGCAGCCGTTACGACCCGGTGGTGCCATCGCATTCCGGAGCCGGCACGGGCCGCGTGCGGGCCTGCGGTGAAGGCGGAGCGTCATCGGCGGCAGCACCCCGCGCCGCCGGTTCCCCAGGCGGCAGGGCATCCGGCGGGCGGACGGACACCCTCCGTATCCGTCCCGGCGGCCCGGTGACGGCGTAATTCCACCGCCCTCGCGTGTTCTTCCGGCCGGTCCGCCACTGGCCGGATTCCGTGATTGACGCCGCTATTCGCCGTGCCTAGGTTCCCTGTCGCAACGGGGGGAGGAACACACCGGAACCAGACGTCGAGAACAAGGGGTGGACATGCCAAAGCAGTACGTCACACCGGAATGGGAATCCCCTGGCGAGTGGTACGGCACCATGAAGGCCACGGTCTGGAATTTCGAAAGCGAACCACTCGTCAACCCGGAGATCTCCTTCCGCGTGCAGTCGGACCAGAACGTCACCAACGTCTACGGGCTCGTCTGGCAGCGGCAGGGCAACATCATCACCGGGCGCCTGGTGCCCGAGCGGCAGACCGTCCCGTCGAACCGCGGCGTCCAGGAGTTCCGGCTCGGCTTCTCCCGGTCCAAGCCGGGCCCCGGCCCGCTGCCGACCGAGTTCAAGATCGACGGTCAGCCGGCCGATGTGCCGGACGACCGGACGCCGCCGGGCACGCCGGGCAACGTGCACACGCAGACGCTCGGCCCGACGCAGGTCACGCTCTCCTGGAACCCGTCCACCGACAACATCGGCGTGCGGGGCTACGAGGTGGCGTACGGCGGCGCGCAGCCGCTGCGGGTCAAGGACGAGACCGCGGTGATCTCCGGGCTCACCCCGACGACCAAGTACACGGTCCGGGTCACGGCCGTGGACCTGGCGGAGAACCGCTCCGAGCCGTCGCAGCCGCTGGAGTTCACCACGACCGACAAGCTCCCGGACGGCGGCCCCTGGGACATGCCGCGCGCGCCGTACGTGGACTACATGGCCTGGCCGAACCCGAGCCTGCCCCAGTACGCCCAGGAATCCGGCGTGGACGGCTTCATGCTGGGCTTCATCGTCGCCAACAACAACAAGAAGCTGGCGTGGGCCGGGCAGGACGGCCCCGACTGGGAGGTCGACCAGAGCTCGTACGGCAAGAAGGACATCGAGCAGCTGGCCGCGAGCGGCGGAAGGGTCGCCTTCTCCTGCGGCGGCGCCTCCGGCCGGCCCCTGGAAGCCGTCGAGACGAGCGTCCCCAGGATCGTCGAGCAGTACGAGGCGTTCCTCCGCAACTACGGGGTGGCGCGCATCGACTTCGACTTCGAGGGCGACTTCCTGTCCGACGAGGCGGCGCACCTGCGGCACACCGCGGCGATCTCCCAGCTCCTCGTCAAGCACCCCGGCCTCAAGATCTCCTACACCCTCCCCGCCGACGCGCAGCCCGGTGAGGGCTCGGCGGGCTTCAGCCCGGTCGGCGTCAAGTTCCTGGCGAAGGTCGCCGCCGCCGGCATCGAGCCCGGCCTGATCAACGGCATGCTCATGGAGTTCGGCCAGAGCGCGCCGCCGGACATGTACGAGTGCTGCGTCATCGGTCTGAAGGCCATGCACGGCCAGATCGGTTCGCTGTGGACCGCCTGGGACGCCGGGAAGGTCTGGCACCGTACGGGCGCCACCCCGATGTTCGGCTGCAACATCAACAAGCGGGTCTTCACCCTCGACAACCAGCGCAGCCTGGTCGAGTTCGCCCACGAGCACCAGCTCGGTGCCCTCTCCGGCTGGGACGCCACCCGCGACCACAACCAGGGCAACCCCGACGTCCAGCCGCCGTGCACGGTCGGCTGCGACGCGTGTGACACCTACCGCTGTACCTGCGTGGACCAGCGGCCGTTCGACTTCAGCAAGCTCATCGCCCTCTACAAGAACGGCGCCGCGCCGACCATCGGCACCCAGACCCGGGTGTAACGGGCCCCGCCCCAGCGAACGGCCGCACCCGGTGCGGCCGTTCGCCTGTCCGGGCTGCCCCTCAGCTCATCCGGGCCGCCGCATACGCCTCGATCGCGTCCCGCTGGTACGCGGCCAGGCCCGGCGCGATCGACTCGTACGCGGCGCGCCAGTGCTCGTTGTCCACGCAGGCGCGCCCGATCGCGCGGTACTCCTCGGCGCTGACCTCCCGTATCCGGACCAGCGTCCGGTGCTGCCGGCCGATCTCGGCCTGCACCGGCTCGGCGCCGGCCGGCACACCGGAGGCCAGCAGCTCGGCCAGCCGGACCATCTGTGCCGTGCGCTCGCGCTGGTCGGCCTCGATCCCGGCCTCGCTCAGCCCCGCGTTGTGCCGCTCGACGGCGGCCGCCAGCTCGGGGAAGTCGCGCAGGGTCTTCAGGTACTGCGGCGGCCGGATGCCCTCGAACAGGTTCTCCGGCCGGTTGATGCTCACCATGGCGGTGCCGTCCTTCCTGGACTCCTCCAGTTCGCCGATCGTGCGGGAGACGGTCGCGGCCAGGGCGTCGAGCCGGTCGCGCTCGGCGAGCAGCCGGCGGTGGTGGCCGCGCAGCGCCGCCAGCTCGTCGACCTGCGCGGCCAGCACCCGGCCGATCTCGGCCAGCCCCAGGCCCAGCTCCCGCAGGACGAGGATCTGCTGCAACCGGAGCAACTGCCGCTCCTCGTAGTAGCGGTGACCGTTCGCGGCGGTCCCCGCGGGCGGCAGCAGGCCGATGTGGTCGTAGTGACGCAGGGTCCGCGCCGTCACACCGGACATCCGCGCCACCTCGGCGATCGGCCAGGCCATCGGCGTTCCCTTCACGCATCTCTCGGCTGGGCCGGCTTTCCGGCCCTGGGCAGGACGGTAGCGGCTGCCGCTGCGGCAACTTCAAGGACGGCACCGGGCCCCGTGGACCGCCGCAGGCCCGGAAGCCTCCGACTCGGCCTGTCGCGGAAAACATATATCCGGCGTCATTCTCCTCTCGAAACAAACAGGCATTCGCTCTCTGCATATGCGTGCGGCATGTAGAGCAAAGCAGATGGAAGCTTGTGTATAACTCTGTCCAATTGTGCCCGGCGATGTGGTTCGAGGAACGATTCCAGGTTCAAAATTGGGCCGGAAATGCGCCCTGCCCACTGAACGGTCACAGGGTGCCGCTACGGAGAGAAGGGACGTCGGGCCGTGGCGCATCGCGGATCACGCAGGACAACGGAACGTGTGGCGGGCGCGGCGGCGGATCGGTTGCTGCGGCTGGGACGGCAGTTGCAGGGCACCACGACGACATCGGACCAGCGGGCCGTCTTCCGTACGGACCAGGAGGTCAACGACGCGCCGTACCGTGAGCGGTGGGCGCACGACAAGGTGGTGCGCTCGACCCACGGCGTGAATTGCACGGGCTCCTGTTCCTGGCAGGTCTTCGTCAAAGACGGACTCATCACCTGGGAAACGCAGCAGACGGATTACCCGTCGGTGGGCCCCGACCGCCCCGAGTACGAGCCCAGGGGATGCCCGCGCGGAGCGTCCTTTTCCTGGTACACCTACTCCCCCACGCGGGTGCGCTATCCGTATGCGCGCGGCGTGCTGGTGGAAATGTTCCGGGAGGCACGGGACCGGCTCGGTGACCCGGTGGCGGCCTGGGCCGAGATCACCGAAGACGCGGACAAGCGCCGCCGGTACCAGCGGGCGCGCGGCAAAGGCGGCCTGGTGCGGATCGGCTGGGACGAGGCCCTGGACATCGCGGCCGCCGCCCACGTCCACACCCTCCGGCGCCACGGGCCGGACCGGATCGCCGGGTTCTCCCCCATCCCCGCGATGTCGATGGCCTCGCACGCGGTCGGCGCCCGCTTCATGGCCCTGCTCGGCGCGCCCATGCTCTCCTTCTACGACTGGTACGCGGACCTGCCGATCGCCTCCCCGCAGGTCTTCGGCGACCAGACCGACGTCCCGGAATCCGGCGACTGGTGGGACGCGGCGTATCTGATGCTGTGGGGCTCGAACGTGCCGGTCACTCGCACCCCGGACGCCCACTGGATGGCCGAGGCCCGCTACCGCGGCCAGAAGGTCGTGGTGGTCTCCCCCGACTACGCCGACGCCACCAAATTCGCCGACGAATGGCTGCACCCCCACCCCGGCACCGACGGCGCACTGGCCATGGCCATGGGCCACGTCATCCTGCGCGAATGCTTCGTCGACCGCCAGGTCCCCTACTTCACCGACTACGTCAAGGCCTTCACCGACCTCCCCTTCCTGGTCGAACTGGAGCCGCGCGGCACGTCTTTCGTGCCGGGCAAGTTCGTCACGGCGGCCGCCCTGGGACTGTGCGAGGACGAGCAGGACGGGACGGCCGGGCAGTGGAAGCCGGTGGTCTTCGACGCGGGGCGGGGTCTTCCCGTGGCACCGCCCGGCACGCTGGGAGAACGGTGGTCCGAGCAGGGCGCGGGCCGCTGGCATCTCGGCCTGGGCGACGTGGACCCGCTGCTCAGCTTCCATGGAGAGCAGGGCGCCACCAGCGTGGAGGTCGTTCTTCCGCGCTTCGACCGGGGCGCGGAGAGTGACACCGGTACCGTGCGCCGGGCGGTGCCGGTGCGCGAGCTGGGCGGCCGCCGGGTGGCGACCGTCTTCGATCTGCTGCTGGCCCGGTACGGAGTGCACCGTCAGGGCCTGTCGGGGCAGTGGCCCCAGGGGTACGACGACGCCGCGGTGCCGTGCACCCCGGCCTGGCAGGAGACGCTGACCTCGGTTCCGGCGGGGGCTGTCGTACGGGCGGCGCGGGAGTTCGCACACACCGCGGAGAAGACGCGCGGTCGCTGCATGATCGTGATGGGCGCCGGTACCAACCACTGGTTCCACTCGGACACCATCTACCGGTCCTTCCTGACGCTCCTGCTGCTGACCGGCTGCCAGGGCGTCAACGGCGGCGGCTGGGCGCACTACGTCGGTCAGGAGAAGGTGCGCCCGTACGCCGGGTGGCAGCAGTTGCAGAGCGCGGCGGACTGGGTGCGGCCGTCGCGGCAGATGGCCGGGACACCGTTCTGGTACCTGCACACCGACCAGTGGCGGTACGAGTCCTACCGCGCCGACGCGCTGGCCTCCGCGACGGGTCGCGGTCTGTTCGCGGGCCGGCACACCGCTGACCTGGTGGCGCAGTCCGCCCGCCTGGGCTGGATGCCGTCCGCTCCCACGTTCAGCGAGAACCCTCTGACCCTGGGGGAACGCGTCCGCGCCGCCGGGAGCGAACCGGGGCAGTGGGTCGCCGGCCAACTCCGGGACGGGCAGCTCCGGTTCGCGTGCGAGGACCCGGACGACCCGGCGAACTGGCCCCGGGTGCTGACCGTATGGCGGGCCAACCTGATCGGTTCCTCCGCCAAGGGCAACGAGTACTTCCTGCGGCACCTGCTGGGCGCCGACGACAACGCGAGCGCCGAAGAAGCGCCTCCCGGGGCCCGGCCGCGCGACGTCACCTGGCACGAGCAGGCGCCGCGCGGCAAGCTCGACCTGCTGCTGGCGCTGGACTTCCGGATGACCTCCACGACCCTGATGGCGGACCTGATCCTGCCCGCCGCCACTTGGTACGAGAAGCACGACCTGTCCAGTACGGACATGCACCCGTACGTACACGCCTTCTCGCCCGCGATCATTCCGCCCTGGCAGGCCCGTACCGACTTCGAGATCTTCCACGGCCTGGCGTCGAAGCTCAGCGAACTGGCCCGTGGGCGCCTGAACACCCGGCACGATCTGGTGGCCACCGCGCTGATGCACGACACGCCCGGTGAGACGGCGCAGCCCGGCGGAGCGGTGCCCGACTGGCGGGAGGCGGGTCCGCCCCGGCCCGGGCACAACCTGCCGGCGTTCGCGCTCGTCGAGCGGGACTACACCGCCGTGGCCGCGAAGCTGGCGAGCCTGGGGCCGCTGGCCGAGGAGGCGGGCATGACCGTCAAGGGTGTGACCGTGTACCCGCGGGCGGAGGCCAGGTGGCTGGCGGACCGGTGCGGGACGGCCGCCGACGGCGCGGCGGGCGGCCGCCCGCTGCTGGACACGGACGTGAAGCTGTGCGAGGCGATCCTCGCCCTGTCGGGCACCACGAACGGACGGCTGGCCGCCGAGGGGTTCGCGCGCCTCGCCGAACGCTGCGGTCCCGACAGCGGACTGGAGGAGCTGGCCGCCTCGGTCGCCGAACGGCGCGTGGTCTTCTCCGACACCCAGGCGCGCCCGGTGCAGGTGGGAGCCAGTTTCGAGTGGTCGGGCAAGGAGGGCCCCGAGCGCCGGTACGCGCCGTTCACGATCAACACCGAGCACCGCAAGCCCTGGCACACCCTCACCGGCCGCCAGCACTTCTACCTCGACCACGACTGGATGGCCGAACTCGGCGAGCAGCTCCCCGTCTACCGGCCGCCGCTGGACCTGGCCGCACTGGGCGAGCACCCTCCGGCGGGGGGCGAGAGCGAGCGTTCGGTGACGGTCCGCTACGTCACCCCGCACTCGAAGTGGTCCATCCACTCCGAGTACCAGGAGAACCTGCTCATGCAGACGCTGGCCCGCGGCGGCCCGGTCATCTGGCTCAGCGTCCAGGACGCGGCGCGGATCGAGGTGGCCGACAACGACTGGATCGAGGCGGTCAACGCCAACGGCGTGGTCGTCGCACGGGCCGTCGTCTCGCACCGGATGCCGCCCGGCACCGTGTTCATGTACCACGTACAGGAACGCCTGGTGAACGTGCCCAAATCCCAGGCCACCGGCCGGCGCGGCGGAGTGCACAACGCCCTCACCAAGCTCCTGATCAAGCCCACCCACCTGATCGGCGGCTACGGCCAGCTGTCCTTCGCCGCCAACTACTACGGCCCCACCGGCAACCAGCGGGACGCGGTCACCACCATCCGGCGCCGCTCGCAGAACGTGGAGTACTGACATGCCTCGCGGCACACCCCCCACCCGCCGGGTCATGGCCCAGGTGGCCATGGTCATGAACCTCGACAAGTGCATCGGCTGCCACACCTGCTCGGTCACCTGCAAACAGACCTGGACCCATCGTTCCGGCACCGAATACGTCTGGTTCAACAACGTCGAGACCCGGCCCGGCCAGGGCTACCCCCGCGCCTACGAGGACCAGGAGCGCTGGAAGGGCGGCTGGCGGCTCAAGGGCGACCGCCTCGTACCCCGCAGCGGCGGCCGGGCCCGTCGGCTGGCCCGTCTCTTCGCCAACCCCGAACTGCCCGCCCTGAGCGACTACTACGAGCCCTGGACGTACGACTACGCGAACCTCACCACCGCGCCCCTCGGCGACGACCTGCCCACCGCACCGCCCCGTTCCCTCATCGACGGCCGCCCCACCGACATCACCTGGGGTCCCAACTGGGACGACGACCTCGGCGGCGGCCCCGACCACCTCGCCGACGACCCCGTACTGAAGAAGATGAACGAACGGGTCCGCCTCGAATACGAGCAGGCCTTCATGTTCTACCTCCCCCGCATCTGCGAACACTGCCTCAACCCCTCATGCGTCGCCGTCTGCCCCTCCGGCGCCCTCTACAAGCGCATCGAGGACGGCATCGTCCTCGTCGACCAGGACCGCTGCCGCGGCTGGCGCATGTGCGTCACCGGCTGCCCCTACAAGAAGGTCTACTTCAACCACCACACCGGCAAAGCCGAAAAGTGCACCCTGTGCTACCCGCGCATCGAAGCGGGCCAGCCCACCGTCTGCTCCGAAACCTGCGTCGGACGACTGCGCTACCTGGGCGTCATGCTCTACGACCCCGACAAAGTCGGCGAAGCCGCCCGCGTCACCGACGAAAAGGACCTCTACGAAGCGCAGCTCACCTGCTTCCTCGACCCCACCGACCCCGGCATCGCCCGCGCCGCCGAGGAATCCGGCATCCCGCACGACTGGATCACCGCCGCCCGCCGCTCCCCCGTGTACGCCCTGATCAACACGTATCGCGTCGCACTGCCCCTGCACCCGGAATACCGCACCATGCCCATGGTCTGGTACGTGCCGCCGCTGTCCCCCATCGTCGACTCCCTGACCCGCAGCGGCCACGACGGCGAGGACCCGGCCAGCCTCTTCGGCGCCATCGACGCGCTGCGCATCCCCCTGGACTACCTCGCGCAGCTCTTCACGGCGGGCGACACCGCCCCCGTCGAAGCCGCCCTGTGCCGCCTGGCCGCGATGCGTACCCACATGCGCCGCATCAACCTCGGTGACCCCCGGGACCCCGCGATCGCCCGGAGCGTCGGCCTGGGCGAGCGGGACATCGAGGACATGTACCGGCTGCTGGCCCTCGCCAAGTACGAGGACCGTTACGTGATCCCCACCAGCTACACCGGAACCGTTCCCCCGGACACGGCGGACGGCGGGTGCAGTCTGGACGGGGACGGCGGTCCGGGCATGTACGACGCGGGCCTGCCGGGCATGGACTCCTTCCATGCCCCGCCGGCCCCCGAACCCGTCGCGGCGTCGGACGGACTGCGCGGCCGGGTCAATCTGCTGAACTGGGACGGCAAGGGCCTGCCCCGCGGTCTGTTCCCCCGCCGCCGGGAGAGCGAACGGTGACCGCCGTCCGTCCCGCCGTCCATCAGGCGGCCTCCCTGCTGCTGACGTATCCCGACGGCGACTGGCCCGTACGGCTGGCCGCCGTCACCGAGGCCATGCGCGCGCTGCCGGGCGAGCCACCGGCCGCGCTAGTGCGCTTTTGCGCCTACGCCCGGACCGTACCGCCACTCGACCTGGCGGCCCGTTACGTCCTCACCTTCGACCGCAGCCGACGCCGCACCCTGCACCTGACGTACTACACCGACGGCGACACCCGCCGTCGCGGCGCGGCCCTCGCCCGACTCAAGGGCCTGTACCGCGCCCACGGCTGGCAGCCGGGCGGCGGCGAACTGCCCGACTTCCTCCCCGCCGTACTGGAATTCAGCGCGCGCTGTCCCGAACCCGGACTGGCCCTGCTGCGCGAGCACCGGCCCGCCCTCGAACTGCTCGGCCGCGCTCTGGAAACGCACCGGAGCCCCTACGCGGAGGTGCTGCGTGCCGTGCGCGGCACCCTCCCGGCCCCGGCGGCCGCCGACCGCGCCGCCGCCCTCGGCCTGGCCCGCTCCGGGCCACCCACCGAGAACGTGGGCCTCGACCCCTTTCCCGCCGCCGGATCGCCGCGTACCGAAGGAGCCCGCAGGTGACCCACGTGCACATCGCCCTGTGGGGAGTGCTGCCCTACCTGGTCCTGGCCATCCTGATCGCCGGCACCGCCTGGCGCTACCGCTACGACCGCTTCGGCTTCACCACCCGCTCCAGCCAGCTCCACGAGTCCCGTCTGCTGCGCATCGGCGGGCCGCTCTTCCACTACGCCCTGTTCCTGGTCGCCGGCGGTCATGTCATGGGCCTGCTCGTTCCCGAGGCGCTGACCGAGCGGCTGCGCGTCAGCGAGCATCTGTACCACCTGACGGCCCTGACCATCGGCGGCCTGGCGGGCGTGGCCGCCGTCGCCGGTCTGGCGGTCCTCCTCCACCGCCGCCTGCGCGTGCCCGCCGTCCGCGCCGCGACCAGCCGCAGCGACCGCCTGGTGTATCCCCTGCTGGCCGTCGTCCTGCTCGCCGGTCTGCTGGCCACCGCCTCCACGGTCACCAACCCCTACGACTACCGGCTGGGCGTCTCGGTCTGGTTCCGCAGCCTCTTCGCCCTCGACCCCGACGTCGGCGCCATGGCCCGGGCGCCCTTCGTCTACCAGCTGCACGCCCTGCTCGGCATGGCGCTGTTCGCCCTGTGGCCGTTCAGCCGCCTGGTCCACGCGTTCACCGCGCCCCTCGGGTACGTCTTCCGCCCGTACATCGTCTACCGCTCCCGTGGCCGGAGTCCTTCCCGCCGCGCCGGATCCGGGCAGCTGGAGTATCGATGGGCCACGAGGCCGTACCCGGGCGGGGCACCCGCCGGACGCGCGCGGGGGAAGCCGTCGGGCGCCTCCCACCGGGACGTTTCACCTCGGTGATGACCGCGGGCCTCGTCTCCCGCGCGGCGGACGCCATCGGCGCGCGGGTGGCGTCCCACGTACTGCCGGGTGTGGGCGTGCTCCCTACGCGGTCCGGTCGGTGCGGCCATGGTCGTGGAGCGGGCGCGCCGTTGGCGCCCGAGTGAGGTGACAGGCCCCGGGTGCCCCGTCCCAACTCCCTTCGCAACCTTGGCAGAACCCGGCCGGAAGATTCGCAAAGGTTGGCATGCGTACCCCCTTGTTGGCACTCAGTGCCAGTGCCAGGGTGGTGTCCACGCGGCCCGCCGGGCCCGGCGGCAGCCGCCCGGAACCGGGGCACGATTTCCGCCCTGACGTCGGAGACCCCGGCGTGGACGGCAGCCCGCACCGGCAGCATTGCTCACCTCGCCGCACGGCACGACGGCGGGCCGCTCCCCAATAGAGACACGCAGTGCCATTTCCGTGGCGGCGCGACACACGGATTGGCAGACGAAACAGCACGAGGAGACGGTCATGGCAGAGGCGAGCACGCAGGCGGCCGTGGAACTGGCGCGGCGGTGGGCGTCCGATCCGCGGTGGCGGGGTGTGGAGCGGACCTTCGGCGCGCAGGACGTGGTCCGGCTGTCGGGCAGTGTGCGGGAGGAGCACACGCTGGCGCGGCGGGGTGCGGAGCGGCTGTGGCGGCAGCTGCACGAGCGGGACTACCTCCATGCGCTGGGCGCGCTGACGGGCGGCCAGGCGGTGCAGCAGGTCAAGGCCGGGCTGCAGGCCGTCTACCTGTCCGGCTGGCAGGTGGCCGCCGACGCCAACCAGGCCGGGCACACCTACCCCGACCAGAGCCTGTACCCGGCCAACTCCGTCCCGCAGGTCGTGCGCCGCATCAACAACGCGCTGCTGCGCGCCGACCAGATCGCCACCGCCGAGGGCAGCGGCGACGCCACCAACTGGCTGGTGCCGATCGTCGCGGACGCCGAGGCCGGCTTCGGCGGCCCGCTGAACGCCTTCGAACTGACCAAGGCCATGATCGCCGCCGGGGCCGCCGGGATCCACTACGAGGACCAGCTCGCCTCCGAGAAGAAGTGCGGCCACCTGGGCGGCAAGGTCCTCGTGCCGACCTCGCAGCACATCCGCACCCTCAACGCGGCCCGGCTGGCCGCCGACATCGCCGACGTGCCGACCGTCCTGATCGCCCGCACCGACGCGCTCGCCGCCACACTGCTGACCAGCGACGTGGACGAGACCGACGCCCGCTTCTGCACCGGCGAGCGCACCGCCGAGGGCTTCTACCGGGTCGAGAACGGCATGGCCCCGGCCATCGCCCGCGGCCTGGCGTACGCCCCGTACGCCGACCTGCTGTGGATGGAGACCGGCACCCCCGACCTGGCCCAGGCCCGCGAGTTCGCCGAGGCCATCCACGCCGAGTACCCCGACCAGCTGCTGGCCTACAACTGCTCGCCGTCCTTCAACTGGAAGGCGGCCCTGGACGACGACCGGATCGCCAAGTTCCAGCGGGAGCTGGGCGCGATGGGCTACCGCTTCCAGTTCATCACCCTGGCCGGCTTCCACTCCCTCAACCACGCCATGTTCGACCTCGCCCGCGGCTACGCCGAACACGGCATGACCGCCTACGTCGACCTCCAAGAACGCGAGTTCGCCGCCCAACAGCAGGGCTTCACCGCCGTCAAGCACCAGCGCGAGGTCGGCACCGGCTACTTCGACCTGGTCGCCGGCGCCATCCACCCCGCCTCCGCCACCACCGCACTGACCGGCTCCACGGAGGAGGAGCAGTTCCACTGAGCGCTCCACGCGGCCGGTCCCGGCCGGGCCCCGGCGGCCCGGCCGTCCGCCCGGACCGGCCCTCCGCCCGGGCGCAGAGGCGGGCGGTCGTCCCCGTCCGCCCCTCCCCTCCCCCTTCCCCAGGAGAACCGATGCTCACCAGCGCACTGACCCACCGTGTCCGTGTCCTCGCCGCTCCGGGGCACCGGCACGACGAGATCCTGACCCCCGCCGCCCTGGACTTCGTCGGCCGGCTGGCCGACGCCTTCACGGACCGCCGCCGGGACGTTCTCAAGGAGCGCCGCAGGCTGGCGCTGCGCCTGGCGTCGGGCTCGCCGCTCGACTTCCCCCTGGTCACCTCCGCGGTGCGCGCCGACCCGTCCTGGCGCGTCCCGCCGCCGGCCCCGGGCCTGACCGACCGGCGGGTGGAGATCACCGGCCCGCCCGAGCGCCGGACGACCGTCGACGCGCTCAACTCCGGGGCACAGGTGTGGACGGCGGACTTCGCGGACGCCACCTCCCCCACGTGGGAGAACATCGTCGGCGGCCAGCTCAGTCTGCTCGACGCCGTCGAGCGCCGGATCGACTTCGTGACGCCGGAGGGCCGGGAGTACCGGCTCGGAGAGCCCGCACGGCTCGCCACCGTCATGGTCCGCCCGCGCGGCTGGCACCTCGACGAGGAGCACCTGGAGTACGGCGGCCGGCCCGTACCCGCCGCCCTCGCCGACTTCGGTCTGTACTTCTTCCACTGCGCCCAGCGGCAGATCGACGCCGGACGCGGCCCGTACTTCTGCCTGCCGAAGCTGGAGAACCGGCACGAGGCCCGGCTGTGGAACGACATCTTCGTCCTCGCCCAGGACCTGCTCGGCATACCGCGCGGCACCATCCGCGCCACGGTCGTCGTGGAGACGGTCACCGCCGCGTTCGAGATGGAGGAGATCCTCCACGAGCTGCGCGAGCACAGCGCGGGTCTCGGCGCCGGCCGCCGGGACTACCTCTTCAGCCTGATCAAGACGTTCGGGCACCGCACCGACTTCCTGCTGCCGGACCGGGCGAAGGTGACGACGACCGCGCCCTTCCTGCGGGCCTGCACCGAACTGCTCGTCCGCACCTGCCACCGCCGCGGCGCCCATGCCATCGGCGGCCTGGCCGCCCACGTCCCCGGCGAGGACCCGGCCGCGAACGAGGCCGCGCTCGCCAAGGTCCGGCTCGACAAGGAGCGGGAGGCGGAGGACGGCTTCGACGGGTCCCGGGTGGCCCACCCCGGCCTGGTGCCGGTGTGCCGCGAGGTCTTCGACGGTGTGCTCGCCGGCCGGCCCCACCAGCTCGACCGCACCCGCGACGACGTGCACGTGACGCCCGCCGACCTGCTGTCGGTACGCCGGATCAGCAGCCCGCCCACCCCGGAGGGCGTGCGGACCGGCATCGCCGTCGCGCTGCGCTACTTCGCCGCCTGGCTGCGCGGCGAGGGTGCCGTCGCCCTGTACGGCCTGACGGAGGACGCGGCCGCCGCCGAGTTCGCGCGGGCGCAGATCTGGCAGTGGCTGCGGCACCGGGTGATCGACCGGGAGACGGTGCTGCGGCTGCTGGACGAGGAGGCCGCCGCGCTGGGTACGGAGTACCCGTGGGCGCCCGTGGAGGAGGTCCGCGCGCTCTTCGAACGGACGGCGCTGGCGGGCGAACTGCCGCTGTTCTTCACCCCGGACGCGTACGCGCGCCACCTCGTGCGGCGGACGGAGGCCGGGGCATGAGCCCGGACATCCGGCGGGTCGGTGTGGTCGGCGGCGGCCAGATGGGGGCGGGCATCGCCGAGGTGTGCGCGCGGGCCGGGCTGGACACCGTGGTGTGCGAGGTGGACGCGGTCGCGGCCCGGGCCGCCCGGGACCGGGTGGCGGCGTCGCTCGACCGCGCGGTGCGGCGCGGCAGGCTGGCGGAGTCCGCGGCCGGGGACGCGCTGGCCCGCCTGGTGTTCACCGGCAGTCTGGAGGACCTGGCCGACCGGCAGTGCGTCATCGAGGCCGTGGTGGAGAACCCGGACGCGAAAACCGAGGTCTTCGCCGCGCTGGACAAGATCGTCGAAGATCCGGCCGCCGTGCTGGCCACCAACACCTCCTCCCTCCCGGTGATGCGGCTCGGCATGGCGACCGGCCGCGCGGACCGGGTCGTGGGCCTGCACTTCTTCCATCCCGTTCCGGTACTGCCGCTGGTGGAGGTCGTGACCTCGCTGCACACCTCGGCGGCGACGGCCGCCGCGGCCGAGGACTTCGCGACCCGGGTGCTCGGCAAGACCGTGATCCGCTCCAAGGACCGGGCGGGCTTCGTCGTCAACGCGCTGCTCGTCCCGTACCTGCTGGCCGCGATCCGGATGGCGGAGTCCGGCTTCGCCACCGCCGCGGACATCGACACGGGCATGGAACTGGGCTGCGCCCACCCCATGGGTCCGCTGAAGCTCGCGGACCTGATCGGCCTGGACACCGTCGCCTCGATCGCGGAGTCCCTCCACGCCGAGTTCCGTGAGCCGCTGTACGCGCCACCGCCGCTGCTGCACCGGATGGTGGAGGCGGGGCTCCTCGGCCGGAAGACCGGCCGGGGATTCCACCCCTACGGCCAGGGCTGAGGGACCTGGTGGCGCGGGCTGAGGGGCCCGTGCGGCGGCCCGGGGGCGGCCGGGAAGCGGGCACGCTACCCGGCCGCCCCCGGCACCGCCCGCTGGTTCGGTCCCGCGTACGAGGCGAGGGGCCGGATCAGCGCGTTGTGGGCGAGTTGTTCGGTGATGTGGGCCGTCCAGCCGGTGATCCGGCTCATCACGAAGATCGGCGTGAACGCCGGGGTGTCGAAGCCCATCAGGTGGTAGGCCAGGCCGGCCGGGTAGTCCAGGTTCGGGTGGATGCCCTTGCGGCCGGTCATCGCGGTGCGGAGCGCGCTGTGCAGGGTGGCCAGCCGGGTCGTCTCCGGGTCGGCGGCGCGGGCCACCAGGCGGTCCAGCGCGTCCTGCATGACCGGCACGCGGGAGTCGCCGTGCTTGTACACGCGGTGGCCGAACCCCATGATCTTGCGCTTGGCGGCCAGCGCCTCGTCCAGCCACTCCGCGGCGCGCCGCGGGTCGCCGATCTCCTCCAGCATGTGCATGACGGCCTCGTTGGCACCGCCGTGCAGCGGCCCCTTGAGGGCGCCGATCGCGGCGGTGACCGCGCTGTAGAGGTCGGAGAGGGTGGAGGTGACGACGCGGGCGGTGAACGTCGACGCGTTGAAGCTGTGTTCGGCGTAGAGCACGAGGGAGATCTCGAAGCAGCGGACCACCTCGGGGGCGGGCACGCTGCCGAAGCACATCTGGAAGAAGTTCTCGGCGTAGCCGAGTTCGGGGTCGGGCGGGAGGGGGACGAGTCCCCGGCGGCGGCGCTGGTCGGCGGCGACCACGGTGGGCAGCTTCGCCAGCAGGGTCAGGGATTTGGCGCGGTTGGCGGCGGGGCTGCCGTCGTCCTCGGTGGGGTCCTCGGCGCCGAAGAAGCTGACGGCCGTACGGAGCACGTCCATCGGGTGGCAGGTCTCCGGCAGCCGGGCCAGCAGTTCGGAGGTGGTGCGGTCCAGGGGGCGCAGGGCGCGTTCGCGGGCCTGGAACGCGCGCAGCTGGGCCGCGTCGGGGAGTTCGCCGTACCACAGGAGGTGGGCGACCTCCTCGAAGGAGCACCGGACGGCCAGGTCCTGGACCGGATAGCCGCGGTAGGTCAGGGAGTTGGTCTCCTGGATGACGGTGGAGATCTCGGTGGTGTCGACGACGACACCGGCGAGGCCGCGGTGGACCGCGGGCGCGGTGGTGGACATGGGGGTGCCTGCCTTCGTGGGTCAGGTGCCGGGGATCAAAGGCCGGGGGCCGCCCAGGGCCTCGGATTCGGGGCCCTGGGCCAAGGACCCGGGGTCAGGTGCCGGGCGGGAGGGTGAAGTCGAAGACGGCCGAGTCGAAGGCCGCGTAGTCCTCGTAGCCGAGGAGTCCGTACAGACGGGAGCGGGTCTGCATGCGCGGCAGCAGGGATTCCTGGGTGCCCTCGGCGGCGAGCGTGCGCAGGCCGTCCTCGACGGCGCCCATCGCCAGGCGCAGCAGGGTGACCGGGTACAGGGCGATGTCGTAGCCGAGGTTCTCCAGGGTGCGGGTGTCCAGCAGGGGCGTCTTGCCGAACTCGGTCAGGTTCGCGAGCAGCGGTACGTCGACCGCCTTGCGGACCGCCTCGAACTCGGCAGGCGTACCGAGGGCTTCGGGGAAGACCGCGTCGGCGCCGGCGTCGACATACGCCTTCGCCCGGTCGATCGCCGCGTCCAGCCCCTCCACCGCGCGGGCGTCGGTACGGGCCATCAGCAGGAAGTCCGGGTCGCGGCGGGCGTCCACGGCGCCCTTGATCCGGCGGACCATCTCCTCGCGCGAGGTGATGGTCTTGCCGTCGAGGTGGCCGCAGCGCTTGGGGTTGACCTGGTCCTCCAGGTGCAGCCCGGCCAGCCCGGCGTCCTCCATCAGCTGCACGGTGCGGGCGGCGTTCACCGGCTCGCCGAAGCCGGTGTCGGCGTCGATGAGGACGGGCAGATCGGTGACCCGGGTCGTCTGCTGGGCGCGGGCGGCGATCTCGGTGGACGTGGTCAGGCCGATGTCGGGCAGGCCCAGGTCGGCGGCGAGGACGGCGCCGGAGAGGTAGGCGGCCTCGAAACCGGTGTCCTGGATGAGGCGCGCGGAGAGCGGGTTGAGGGCGCCGGGCACGGTCAGCAGGCGGCCGGTGGCCAGCCTTTCGCGCAGCGCGCGGCGGCGTTCGGCGGGGGTGGTGCGGGTGTGCAGCATCAGAACAGGCCCTTCGGCAGGCTCGCGTCGTACGCGGCGACGGCCTCGGTGTCGACGGCCGGGAACAGGCCGTCCAGGCCGGGGGCGGTCAGCTCGGCCAGGTGCTCGGCGGCGGCCAGGAAGCGGTCCTGGCCTTCCGGGGTGACGGCGTTCCCGGCGAGGGTGCGGAACTTGTCCGCGTAGGCGGGGCGGTCGAACGGGCGGGCACCGGCCGGGTGCGCGTCGGCGACCGCGAGCTGGTCCTCGATCACCGAACCGTCCGCCAGGGTGATCACCGCGCGGCCGCCGAAGGCGCGGCGGTCCGGGTCGGGGTCGTGGTAGCGGCGGGTCCACTCCGCGTCCTCGACCGTGGTGATCCGCCGCCACAGTTCGACGGTCTCCGGGCGGCGGGCGCGCTCGGGCGCGTAGGAGCGTTCGTGGTGCCAGGTGCCGTCCTGGAGGGCGACGGCGAAGATGTACGGCACCGAGTGGTCGAGGGTTTCCCGGCCGGCCGTGGGGTCGTACTTCTGCGGGTCGTGGGAGCCGGAGCCGATGACGTGGTGGGTGTGGTGGCTGGTGTGCAGCACCACGGAGCGGACGCGCTCCGGCGAGGGGATCTTCTCGCGCAGCCGCCGCGCCAGGTCGATGATCGCCTGGGCCTGGTATTCGGCGGAGTGCTCCTTGGTGTACGTGTCGAGGATCGCGCGCCGGGGCTCGCCCGGCTCCGGGAGCGGGACGGTGTAGTCGGCGTCCGGGCCGTCGAGCATCCAGGCCAGGAAGCCGTCCTCGCCCTCGTAGACGGGCGACGGGGACGTCTCGCCGCGCATCGCCCGGTCGACCGCCTCGATCGCCGCCTTGCCGGCGAAGGCGGGGGCGTACGCCTTCCAGCTGGAGATCTCGCCCTTGCGGGACTGCCGGGTCGCGGTCGTGGTGTGCACCGTCTGCTGTACGGCCTGGTAGACGGTCTCCGTGGGCAGGCGCAGCAGGGCGCCCAGGCCGCAGGCGGTGGCCGCGCCGAGGTGGGCCACGTGGTCGATGCGGTGCTCGTGCAGGCAGATGCCCTTGACCAGGGCGACGTGGATCTCGTAGGCGGTGATGATGCCGCGCAGCAGGTCGGCGCCGGTGCGGCCGGTGTGCTGGGCGACGGCGAGCAGGGGCGGGATGTTGTCGCCGGGGTGCGAGTAGTCCGCGGCGAGGTAGGTGTCGTGGAAGTCCAGTTCCCGTACGGCGGTGCCGTTGGCCCAGGCGGCCCACTCCGGGGAGGCCCGGACACGGGTGCCGAAGACCGAGGCCCCGGGGGCGGCTCCGCGGTGCGCGGTGGCCTGCGCGCGGGCCACCGCGACCGGGCGGCGCAGCAGGGCGGCCACGGCGACCGAGGCGTTGTCGATCACGCGGTTGACGGCCATGGTGACACTGTCGGCGTCCAGTTCCCCGGTGGCGGTGGCCACGGCCGCGAGCTTCCAGGCGAGCTGGTCCTCGCGCGGCAGCCGGTCGGCGCTGGGGTGGACTCGGACGTGGTGCTCGAACACGGGACTCCTCGTGCGCTGCCGGACGGTGCTGACGTATCCGAGGCTGCCCCTCCCGCGTCCGCCGGACCACCGTTCCAATCTGCGGAATCCGTACAGCGCGCACGGGTGAATCCGCGAAGACTGCGAATTCTGCGGATGCTATGTTCGCAAGAACCGCCGCTCCGGCACCGCTGCCGGCGGCCCGCCACGGGAGGTGCGGCATGGCCCGACGAGCGGCCGACCGCAAGGTCTACGCCCATGCCCGGCTGCGCCGGCTGCGCCGCGAGCACGGCATGAACCAGGTCGAGATGGCCCGCGCCCTCGGCATCTCGACGAGCTACGCCAACCAGCTCGAACAGAGCCAGCGCCCGCTGACCGCCCCGGTGCTGCTGCGCATCGCGGAGGTGTTCGGCGTCGACACGGAGTTCTTCTCCGAGGCCGGTGAGGACCGGCTCGCCACCGATCTGCGGGCCGCGCTCTCCGACGAGGCGTGCGGGGTGCCGCTGCCCGCCCCCGAGGAGATCACCGAAGCCGCCCGCGACCACCCGGAGGTGGCCCGCGCCCTGGTCGCGCTGCACCGCCGCTACCGGGACGCCGCCGAGCAGGCCGCCGCCCTCGCCTCCCCCGGCTCGGGCAGCGCACTACTGCCCCCTGCCGAGCCGCACGACGAGGTACGGGACTTCTTCTACGCCCACCACAACCACTTCGAGCCCCTGGACACCGAGGCCGAGTGGACGGCGGAAGCCCTGGGCCTGCGGCCGGGCCGGACCGCCGACGCGCTCGCCGTACGGCTCGCCGAACGGCACGGCGTCCGGGTGGTCGAGGCGGCCGCGGGCCGGACCGCCGACGCACGGCGCTTCGACCCCGGCACCGGGCTGCTGTTCCTCTCCCCCTGGCTCAGCGAAGGCCGGCGCGCCTTCCAGCTCGCCACCCAGCTCGCCCTGCTGGAACACGGGCCGCTGCTCGGTCAACTGGCGGACGGTGCCGCCGACTTGACCTCACCGGAGTCACGGGCGCTGGCCCGCATCGGCCTGGCGAACTACTTCGCGGGAGCCCTGCTCATGCCCTACGCCTCCTTCCACCGGTCCGCCGAAGAAGTGCGCTACGACATCGAGATGCTGTCCGCCCGCTTCGGGGTCGGCTTCGAGACGGTGTGCCACCGCCTGAGCACGTTGCAGCGCACCGGCCGCCGGGGCGTGCCGTTCTCCTTCCTGCGGGTCGACCGGGCCGGCAACATCTCCAAACGCCAGTCCGCCACCGACTTCCACTTCTCCCGCCTCGGCGGCACCTGCCCGCTGTGGACGGTGTACGAGGCGTTCTCCGCGCCCGGCCGCATTCTGACCCAGGTCGCCGAAATGCCGGACGGCAAGCGGTACTTCTGGATCGCGCGGACCATCACCCGCGGCGGGTTCGGGCACCACGCGCCGCGCGCCGAGTTCGCCGTGGCGCTCGGCTGCGAACTGCGCCACGCGCACCGGCTGGTCTACGCCGGGGGCGTCGCCCTGGACGATCCGCGGGCCGCGACACCGATCGGCCTGGGCTGCCGGATCTGCGAACGGCGCGACTGCGCCCAGCGGGCGCGGCCCCCGGCCGGCGGGCGGCCGGCCATCGACCCGGACCGGCGTACGTACGTGCCGTACCCGGTCGAGACCGGCGGGCCGTGACAATGGCGGTCCCCGGGCGGCGAAACGGTCTCCGACGGAACCCTCCCGAAACCCGGGTCTTCGCGGGAATCTAAGGACGAATGCCGCGCCCGACGGGGCGGCACCCACCATCCGGACGACACCCGCGAGGCTGCGATGAGCGATTCGGTCACGGAGGCCGTGGGGCCGGGCCAGGACGAGGAGGACCGGCTCCCGACGGTCACGCTGTACGTCAACCACCAGGAGCGGCGGCTCGCGGTGGACCCGCGGACCTCGCTGCTCGACGCGCTGCGCGAGCGGCTGCGCCTGGGCGGCACCAAGAAGGGATGTGATCACGGGCAGTGCGGCGCCTGCACGGTGCTGGTCAACGGCCGGCGCGTCAACTCCTGCCTGACGCTCGCCGTGATGCACGAGGGCGACGACGTGGTGACGATCGAGGGGCTGGGCGGCCCCGATGACCTGCACCCCCTCCAGGCCGCCTTCATCGAGTGCGACGGTTTCCAGTGCGGCTACTGCACGCCCGGCCAGATCGTCTCGGCCGTCGGCATGCTCGGCGAGGTGGCGGCGGGCTGGCCCAGCCACGCCACGGCCGACGTGGCCGCCCCGCGGATCGCGCTGACCGACGAGGAGATCCGCGAGCGGATGAGCGGCAACCTCTGCCGGTGCGCCGCCTACCCGAACATCGTCGCGGCCATCCGCGGCGCGGCGGAAGGAGGCCCGGGTTGAGGTCCTTCACGTACGAGCGGGCGACCGAGGCCCAGGCCGCCGTCGCCGCGGTGGCCAGGGACGGCGCCACGTTCATCAGCGGCGGCACCAACCTGCTCGACCTGATGAAGCTCGGCATCGAGCGTCCCGCCCACCTGGTCGACATCAGCCGCCTTCCGCTGCGCGACATCGAGGAGCTGCCGGACGGCGGCCTGCGGATCGGCGCCCAGGCGGCCAACTCCGATGTGGCCGCCGACGCCCGCGTGCGCACCCGCTACCCGGTGCTGACGCGGGCGCTGGTCTCCGGCGCCTCGGGCCAGCTCCGCAACAAGGCGTCCACCGGCGGCAACCTGATGCAGCGCACCCGCTGCCCGTACTTCTACGACACGGCCGCGGACTGCAACAAACGGCAGCCCGGGAGCGGGTGTTCGGCGATCGGCGGGTTCAACCGTATCCACGCGGTCCTCGGTACCAGCGACTCCTGCATCGCCACCCACCCCTCGGACATGGCCGTCGCGCTGACCGCGCTGGAGGCGGAGATCGAGCTGCTCGGTCCCGGCGCGTCCGTACGCCGCGTCGGCATCGCGGACTTCTACCGGCTGCCGGGCGACACCCCGCACATCGAGACCGTGCTGCGGCCCGCCGAAATGATCACCGGCGTGCTGCTGCCGCCCCCGCCGCCGGGCCGGCAGCTCTACCGCAAGGTGCGCGACCGGGCGTCCTACGAGTTCGCGCTGGTCTCCGTGGCGGCCGTCGTCGCGGCCGACCGGGGCACGGTCGAGGCGGCGCGGGTGGCGTTCGGCGGGGTGGCGCCCAAACCGTGGCGCTCCTTCGAGGCGGAGGCCGCGCTGCGGGGCCGGCCGGCCACGACGGCCACGTACCGCGCCGCCGCCGAAGCGGCGATGCGCGACGCCGTCGGGCGGGGACACAACGACTTCAAGATCGAACTGGCCCGGCGCACACTGTGCCGGACGCTGGCACAGGCGGCCGGGCCGGGGCGTCCGGCCGAGGAGGCGAAATGATCACCGGGCGAGCGTGGAACCGCGTCGACGGCCCGCCGAAGGTCACCGGCCGGGCCGCCTACGCCTACGAGCGGTGGGAGGCCGGACAGCCGCTCTACGGGGTCGTCGTCGGCGCTACGGTCGGCAAGGGCCGCATCACCCGGATCGACACCGCCGAGGCCGAACGCGCTCCCGGCGTACGGATGGTGCTGACCCATCGCAACGCCCCGGCGCAGGGGCCCCGCGACGAGTCCGTGCAGTTCGAGTACTGGCGGGCCCAGCCGGTGCTGACCGGCCCGGACGTCCGCCACCACGGCCAGCCGGTGGCGTTCGTCGTGGCCACGGCCTTCGAGCAGGCCCGCGGCGCGGCCGGCCTGATCCACGTGGAGTACGCCGAGGAGCGCGGACGCTTCGACTTCGCCGCGCACGCAGCCCAGGCGTACGCCCCCAAAGCGGTCAACGCCGGGCTCCCCACCGACACCGCGGTGGGGGACTTCGCCGCCGGGTTCGCCGGCGCGCCGGTCCGCATCGACCGGCGCTACACCACGCCGTACGAGTTCTCGATGCCGATGGAGCCGCACGCGTGCCTGGTGGAGCCGCGGGGCGAGGACCTGATCGTGCACGTCAGCTGCCAGATCGTCGACGCGGCGTGGGCCTCGGTCGCGGCCACGCTCGGCATCGCCCCGGAGCGGGTCCACATCGTCTCGCCGTACGTCGGCGGGGGCTTCGGCTCCAAGCTGGGCGTCCACGCCGAGACGATCCTGGCGGCGCTGGCCGCGCGCGATCTGCGCCGGCCGGTCAAGGTCGCACTCACCCGGCAGCAGCTCTTCCAGCTCGTCGGCCTGCGCCCCACGTCCAGCCAGCGGGTCCGGCTGGGGGCGGGGCGCGACGGGCGGCTGGCCGCGATCGGCCACGACGTCACCCTGTACACCAGCCCCGACGTGGAGTACGCCGAGCAGACCGCCGCGACCAGCCGCAGCCTGTACGCCGCGCCCCACCGGGCGACGAGCCACCGGCTGGTGCCGCTCGACCTGCCGCGCGGAGCGGACGTCCGGGCCCCGGGCGAGGCGCCCGGCCTGCTGGCGGTGGAGTCGGCGATGGACGAACTGGCCGACGCGCTCGGCATGGACCCGGTCGAACTGCGCATCCGCAACGAGCCCGCCGTCGATCCCGAGCGCGGCGTGCCGTACAGCGACCGGCACCTGGTCGACTGCCTGCGCGAAGGCGCGCGCCGGTTCGGCTGGGAGCACCGCCCCGCGGCTCCGGCGAGTGTGCGCGAGGGGCGGTGGCTGGTCGGCTACGGCATGTCGGCCGCCATCCGCGGGCACTTCCAGGGGCCGACGGCGGTACGGGTACGGCTGGAGGCGGACGGCACCGCCGTCGTCCGCACGGACATGACCGACATCGGCACCGGCACGTACACCGTCCTCACCCAGGTCGCGGCCGACGGGCTGGGACTGCCGCCCGACGGGGTGCGGATCCAACTGGGGCGTTCCGGCTACCCCCGCAGCTGGGGGTCCGGGGGCTCGTGGGGCGCCGCCAACTCCTGCACCGCGGCGGACCGCGCCTGCGCGGCCCTGCGTACCCGACTGCTGGACGCGGCACGCTCCGACCCGGACTCTCCCCTGTACGGCCTGCCCCCGGCGGACGCCGTGTTCACGGGCGGCCACGTACGCGTCGGCGACGCGTCCGAGCCCCTGGGCGCGCTCGTCCGGCGCCACCACCCCGAAGGGCTGGAGGCGGTGGGCGAGACCCGCTTCATGGGCGACGAGCCGGACTACGCGGCCTACTCGATCCACACCTACGGGGCCCACTTCGCCGAAGTGGGCGTCGACGCGGACACCGCCGAGATCCGGCTGCGCCGGATGCTCGGCGTGTTCTCGGTGGGCCGCGCGCTCAACCCGAAGACGGCCCGCTCGCAGCTGATCGGCGGCATGATCTGGGGCGTCGGCGCCGCCCTGGAGGAAGAGGCCGTCGTCGACCCGCGGTCCGGCGCCTTCGTCACCCGGGACCTGGCGCACTATCTGGTCCCGGTCCACGCCGACGTCCCCGACGTCGACGCCGTCATCCTCGACGGCCACGACGCCCGGGCGAACGCCCTCGGTGCCAAGGGCGTCGGCGAACTGGGCATCTGCGGAGCCGGCGCCGCGGTCGCCAACGCGGTGTACAACGCCACCGGCATCCGCGTCCGCGACTTCCCCATCACCCTGGAGAAGCTGCTGCCCGGGCTGCCGGTGGATGTCTGAGCCCGGTACGTGCCGGTCTGCCGTCCGCACCCGGCCGGTGGGGGCCGGGTGCGGGGCGTGCCGGCACGGTCCTGGACGCGGACGGCGGCACAGCTTCCTCGCGTGGCCCGAACGATTCGGCCGGAGAGGCGCAATGCCGCCAACCCTGACCAACCTCACCTCCCGCCCTTTTCGTTCGGGCTACACAGGGATGCGCGGACGTGTCCGTCCGACGGGAGGAGCTGCCGGTGCTGACGATCAACGTGGCGGTATTGCTCGCCGTCATCGTCTTTCTGCTCATACGCCGACGTGTACAGGCCAGAAGCCGGGTCGACCAGAGCGTGACCGTGGCGCTCGCCCTGACACTGGGCGTGCTGGTCGCCCAGACCGGGTTCGGCCGCTGGATCCTGGAGGTGGTGGGCAGCCTCGCGAACGGCATCTCCCAGATCGGCCAGTGAGGTCACCGCCCCTCCCCCTCAAGACGCCGACCTCAGCACCTCCTCCTGCGCGCGTTGCAGGTCGTGCGAGGGGTCGAGGCCGAGTTCGTCGCGGAGGAGGCGGCGGACCTTGTGGTAGACGTGCAGGGCCTCGCCGCGGCGGCCGGCCTTGCCGAGGGCCAGCATGAGCTGGGCGTGGAACCACTCGTCGTACGGGTACTCCATCACCAGGGAGCGCAGGTCGGTGATCAGCTCGCCGTAGCGGCCGAGGCCCATGGCGGCCTGGATGCGGAGTTTGCGGACCGAGACGCGCCGTTCGTCGAGGTTGCTGACGTAGTCCCGCAGCGCCCGGCCGCAGGGCACGTCGGCGAGGGGGGTGCCGCGCCACAGGGCCAGCGCCTCCTCGGCCCAGTGGAGCGCGCCGTCGGCGTCGCGGGCGGCGTAGCAGGCCTGGGCGCGGTCGGCGAGGCGTGCGAAGTGGTGGGTGTCGAGCGATTCCTCGGGGGTGTGCAGCAGGTAGCCGGGCGGCGCGGTGACGATGGCGCGCTCCTGCGGGTCCACGCCCAGTTCCTCGATGAAGTCCTTGCGCAGCTGGTAGATGTAGGTCTGCGCGGTGGTGACCGCGGTGCGCGGCAGGGCGTCGCCCCACAGTTCGTCGAGGATGGATTCCAGGCTCACGATCTGGTTGGCCCGCATCACGAGCAGGGCGAGCACCTGCTTCACTTTCGGGGCGCTCGGGGTGTAGGCCAGCCGGCCGTTGACGGCCCGGATGGGGCCCAGTGCCTTGAAGTCCATGGTCTCTTCCGCCTCCGCTGAATCTGTGGTCACACCGTCGGCCGAACGGATCCAGACGCTAATGGCGGCGGAACGGGGGCCCAAGCGAAGGCAACGGAAGTGCAGCCCGGCAGCGGAAACCGGAAGGAAAAACTGCAACCTTGGTGGCAGACCGCCCCGGCACGGGCGGCCGGGAGCCGGGAACCGGCCGTTCCGGTGCGGGGAATCGGACGTTCCCCGCACCGGAGCGCGCCGTACGGGCGCCGCGGCCCGTCTTCGTACGGTCAGGCGTCCGACGCGGGCAGCGGCCCGTTCTTGGCCCCGGCGCCGCTCTCGGCCGGCCGCTCCTCCTCCGGCGCGGTCTCCTCCTGGAGTTCGCGCAGGAACCAGGTCATGACGAAACCGGCCAGCAGCACCGCGCCCCCGGCGAGGAACATGACGTGGAAGCCGTGGGCGAAGGACTCCGTCACCGGCTGCATCAGCCGGGCGTCGATGCCGTCCAGCAGGGACGTGTCGTCGAGGTTGATCCCCGCGCCCTGCCCGGACCCGGCCATGTCCAGGAAGCGATGGTTGGCGGGGTCGCCGGTGATCGCCGGGTCCGTCAGGAGGCGCTCGTAGCGCGGGGTGTGCAGCAGGTCGGCGAGGCGGCCGAGTGCCACCGCGAACATCACGGAGAACAGGACGGCGATGCCGGTGGAGCCGCCGATCTGCCGGCACAGGCCGGAGGCGCCGTTCGCCACGCCGAGCTGGCTCTTGGGGGCCGAGGCCTGCATGGCGAGGGTGATGACGGTCTGGGACAGGCCGATGCCGACGCCGAGCCAGAGGACGATCAGGACGATGACCCACATGGGGGTCGTCGCACCGGTGGTGGCCATGGTCAGCAGCGCTCCGGCCATCGAGCCCAGGCCCACGACCGCCAGTTTCTTGAACCGGCCCGAGGACGCGATGAGCTTGCCGGAGACCACCTGGGAGGCGATGGTGCCCAGCATGAACGGGATGACCACCAGCCCGGCCTGGGTCGGGGTCCGCCCCTGCACCATCTGGAGGAATAGCGGCAGGGTGGTGACCGTGCCGAAGATGCCGACGCCGATCGTGAAGTTGACCGCGGAGCACAGGGCGATGCCGCCGCGCCGGAAGAGCCCCAGCGGCAGGATGGCCTCGTCGCCGCGCCGCAGCTCGACGGGGATGAAGACCGCCAGCCCGGCCGCGCCCAGCGCGAACAGGACGAGGGCGGCCGGCGAGCCCCAGCCCCAGGTCCGGCCCTGTTCGGCCACGATCAGCAGGGGCACCAGGAACAGCGCCAGCGCCGCCGCGCCCAGCACGTCCATGCGGTGCTCGCGCCGCTCGTGCGGCAGGTTCAGGGCCTTGCGCACGGTGACCAGGGCCAGCAGGCCCAGCGGCACGTTGAGCAGGAACACCCAGCGCCAGCCGTCGACGCCGAACACCTGGCCGGCCTCCGCGAAGAAGCCGCCCGCCAGCGGGCCGACGACGCTGGCGACCACCCACGCCATCTGGAGGAAGGCGAAATAGCGGCCGCGCTCGCGCACCGGGGCGAGGTCGGCGACCACCGCGGTGGGCAGGGACATCAGCCCGCCGCCGCCCAGTCCCTGGATCGCCCGGAAGAGGGCCAGCTCCCACATGGAGCCGGCGGTGCCGCACAGCACCGAGCCGCCGATGAACACCACGATGGAGATCAGGTACATGGGCTTGCGCCCGTAGATGTCGGACAGCTTGCCGTAGAACGGCATCGCCAGGACGGAGGCGATGAGATAGCCCGTCGTCGCCCAGGCCTGCTCGGTCTGGCCCTGGAGGTCGTCCGCGATGGTGCGCATCGCGGTGGCGATGACCGTCTGGTCCAGCGCCGCGAGGAAGACGGCCAGCAGCAGTCCCGACATGGCCGTCAGGATCTGCCGATGCGTGAACGCCCCGCCTGCCTGGTCCGCCGCGCCCGCCGGGCCCGGATTTGCGGATGACACGGTTCCTCACTCTCCAGGCCGGCGGTTCCGGCCCCGTACCCACACGTTGTTCACCATCGGCGCCGAGGCCGGGTGCCGAGCGTAATCACCGCGCGAGGTTTTGACAAGGCCTTGTCGTTCTCGGGCGAGGACATACGCTGTGGCCATGGATTCCTCAGCCCCTGACCTGGACGCCCTGATCGAGGTGACCGCCGAGGTCTTCGCGGTCAACGGCCGCCTGCTCCGCGAAGGCGACAGCCTCACCGCCCACGCGGGGCTGACCTCGGCACGCTGGCAGGTGGCCGGACTGCTGCTGAGCGGTCCCTCGACGGTCGCCCGCCTGGCCCGCGAGCGGGGGCTGCGGCGGCAGGCGGTCCAGCAGACCGTCGAGCGGCTGAAGGCCGAGGGCGTCGTCACGACCCGGCCCAACCCGCAGGACCAGCGCAGCCCGCTGGTCGAGCTCACCGCGCGCGGCCGGCAGGCGCTGGACGGCCTGCGTCCCCTGGAGCGGCGGTGGCTGGAGTATCTGGCCGAGGACATCCCGGTCGAGGACCTGCGCGTCGCGATCTCGGTGCTGCGACGGCTGCGGGAGAAGCTGGACGCCCGTCCGGCGACGGAGTTCGCGGCCGGGCGGCAGTCCGCCTGAGGCACCGCCGCCACGCCCCGGCCGGGTGCCCGGCCCGCCCTCCGGAGTGGCCCGGGCGTCGAATCCGCCTCCAAACCGCCTTGAGGTCCGAAGGTCACGCTGTGCCTCGACGCGCTCGTGCCGCCCCCGGTGGCGCGACGACGGCAGAGGAGACTCAGTGTCCAAGACCCATGACGCGCGACGCGTCGTAATCACAGGGATCGGCGTGGTGGCTCCGGGAGACGTGGGCACCAAACCGTTCTGGGAGATGCTCACCGCGGGGCGCACCGCCACCCGCCCGATCTCGTCCTTCGACGCCTCGCCCTTCCGCTCCCAGGTGGCGGCCGAGTGCGACTTCGACCCGGCGGCGGAGGGGCTGAGCCAGCGGCAGGTCCGCGCCTGGGACCGCACCATGCAGTTCGCGTACGTGGCGGCGAGGGAGGCGCTGGCGGACAGCGGTGTGACGGGTGAGGCGGACCCGCTGCGCACCGGTGTCATGGCGGGCACCGCCTGCGGCATGACGATGAGCCTGGACCGCGAGTACGCGGTGGTCAGCGACGAGGGCCGGCTGTGGCAGGTGGACGACGCCCACGGGGTGCCGTATCTGTACGACTACTTCGTGCCCTCGTCGATGGCGGCGGAGATCGCCTGGCTGGCCGAGGCGGAGGGCCCGGCCGGGGTGGTCTCGGCGGGCTGCACCTCGGGCATCGACGTGCTCACCCACGCGGCGGACCTGGTCCGCGACGGCGCGGCCGACGTGATGGTGGCCGGGGCGTCCGACGCCGCCATCTCCCCCATCACGGTGGCGTGCTTCGACGCGATCAAGGCCACCACGCCGCGCAACGACGAGCCCGCGACCGCTTCCCGGCCGTTCGACCGCACCCGTAACGGCTTCGTGCTGGGCGAGGGCGCGGCGTTCTTCGTGCTGGAGGAGTACGCGCACGCCAGGCGGCGGGGGGCCCGCGCGTACGCGGAGATCGCCGGGTACGCCGGGCGGTGCAACGCGTACAGCATGACCGGGCTGCGCTCGGACGGGCGGGAGCTGGCCGAGGCGGTCAGCCGCGCGCTCGACATCGCGCGGCTGGATCCCTCGGACGTGGACTACGTCAACGCGCACGGCTCGGCGACCAAGCAGAACGACCTCCACGAGACGGCGGCGTTCAAGCGGAGCCTGGGCCCGCACGCGTACTCCGTCCCGATCAGCTCCATCAAATCGATGATCGGCCACTCGCTGGGGGCCATCTGCGCGCTGGAGGTCGCGGCCAGCGCGCTGACCATCGAGCACGGGGTGATCCCGCCCACCGCGAACCTGCGGGAGCCGGATCCCGACTGCGACCTGGACTATGTGCCGCTGGTCGCCAGGGAGGCGGCGGTGTCCACCGTGGTGTCCGTGGCCAGCGGGTTCGGCGGCTTCCAGAGCGCGATCGTGCTCACCGAGCCGGGGAGGCAGTGGTGACCGGACAGCTCGCCCCCGCTCCCGTAACCGGCACCGGCCGTCCCGGCGGCGGTGTCCGCCCGGTGGTCACCGGCCTCGGTGTGGTCGCGCCCAACGGGCTGGGCACCGAGCGGTACTGGGCCGCGACGCTGCGCGGCGACAGCGGCATCGGCCGGATCACCCGGTTCGACCCGTCCGGCTACACCTCCTCGCTGGCCGGGGAGATCACGGACTTCGACCCGGCGCGGCTGCCGAACCGGCTGCTGCCGCAGACCGACCTGATGACCCGGCTCGCGCTGGTCGCGGCCGAGGAGGCGCTGGACGACGCGGGCGCGGACCCGCGGACGATGCCCGACTTCGCGGCCGGGGTGGTCACCGCCGCGTCGGCGGGCGGCTTCGACTTCGGCCAGCGCGAGCTGGAGGCCCTGTGGAGCAGGGGCGGCGCCCATGTCAGCGCGTACCAGTCCTTCGCCTGGTTCTATCCGGTCAACTCCGGTCAGATCTCGATCCGGCATGACATGCGGGGTCCCGGCGGCGCGCTGGTGGCCGAGCAGGCCGGCGGGCTGGACGCGGTGGCCAAGGCGCGGCGCCACGTACGGGACGGGACGCCGCTGATGCTCACCGGCGGTGTGGACGGTTCGCTGTGCCCGTGGGGCTGGCTGTGCATGACCCGCTCCGGCGGGCTGACCACCCGGACCGATCCGCGCCGCGCGTACCTCCCCTTCTCCCCCGACGCCTCCGGGTACGTACCGGGCGAGGGCGGGGCGCTGCTGGTCCTGGAGGATCCCCGGGCCGCCGCGGAGCGGGGTGCGCCGCGGGTCTACGGGCGGATCGCCGGGTACGCGGCCACCTTCGACCCCCGTCCGGGCTCGGGCCGGGAGCCGGGGCTGCGCAGAGCGCTCCGGCTGGCGCTGGAGGACGCCGGGATCGGACCGGCGGACGTGGACGTGGTCTTCGCCGACGCGATGGGCGTCCCGGCGCTCGACGCGGTGGAGACACAGGTGCTGGCCGCCGAGTTCGGCCCGCGCGGGGTGCCGGTGACGGCGCCGAAGACGATGACGGGACGCCTGCTGGCCGGCGGCGCCTCGCTGGACCTGGCGGCGGCGCTGCTGTCGCTGCGCGACCAGGTCGTCCCCCCGACGGTGCACGTGGACGGCGCCGAGGTGCCGGACACGCTGGACCTGGTGACCGGCGCTCCCCGGCCGGCGCGCCTGCGGCACGCGCTGGTGCTGGCCCGCGGTCACGGCGGGTTCAACTCCGCGATGGTGGTCGGCGGCCGGGACTGAGCCGCCGCTCCCCACTCTCTTTCACGCTTTCGCGGCCCGGCATCCGCGCCGGCCGCTGTCCCCCTCGTTCTCCGTTTCCCGGAAGGTAGGACTGTCATGACCCTGCTCACCATTGCCGATCTGCTCACCCTGCTGCGCGAGTGCGCGGGCGAGGAGGAATCGGTCGACCTGGGAGGGGACGTCGAGGACGTCGCCTTCGACGCCCTCGGCTACGACTCGCTGGCGCTGCTGAACACCGTCGGACGCATCGAGCGTGACTACGGTGTCCGGCTCGGTGACGACGCGGTGGAGAAGGCCACCACACCGCGCGCCCTGATCGAGATGACCAACGCGGAGCTCACCGGCGCGTCCCCGTCCGCGGGCGGCGCCGCGCGGGACAAGTGAGGACCGGCCGATGTGCGGAATCGCCGGCTGGATCGATTTCGAACGCAATCTGACGCAGGAGCGGGCGACGGCCTGGGCCATGACGGACACCATGGCCTGCCGGGGCCCGGACGACGCGGGCCTGTGGACCGGCGGCCACGCGGCCCTCGGCCACCGCAGGCTGGCCGTCATCGACCCGGCGCACGGGCGGCAGCCGATGCACAGCACGCTGCCGGACGGCACGAGCCAGGTCATCACGTTCAGCGGGGAGATCTACAACTTCCGTGAACTGCGGGCCGAGCTGGAGTCCCACGGGCACCGCTTCCGCACCCACTGCGACACGGAGGTGGTGCTGCACGGCTACACCCGGTGGGGCCGGGGCCTGGTGGACCGGCTCAACGGCATGTACGCGTTCGCCGTGTGGGACGAGGCCCGGCAGGAACTCCTGCTGGTCCGCGACCGGATGGGGGTCAAACCGCTCTACTACCACCCCACCGCCACCGGTGTGCTGTTCGGCTCCGAGCCGAAGGCCGTCCTCGCGCACCCGTCGCTCCGGCGCCGGGTGACGGCCGAGGGCCTGTGCGAGGTGCTGGACATGGTCAAGACCCCCGGCCGGACGGTCTTCTCGGGGATGCACGAGGTGCTGCCCGGCGAGCTGGTCACCGTCGGGCGCACCGGCGTCACCCGCAGGCGGTACTGGACGCTCCAGGCGCGGGAGCACACCGACGACCTGGAGACCACCGTCGCCACGGTGCGCGAGCTGCTGACGGACACGGTGCACCGGCAGCTGGTCTCCGACGTGCCGCTGTGCACCCTGCTCTCCGGCGGACTGGACTCGTCGGCCGTGACGGCGCTGGCGGCGCGGGCGGGCGAAGGACCGGTCCGTACGTTCTCGGTGGACTTCTCCGGCGCGGGCACCCGGTTCCGGCCGGATGCCGTACGGGGCAACACGGACGCGCCGTATGTCCGGGAGATGGTCCGGCACGTGGCGGCGGACCACACCGAAGTGGTGCTGGACAGCGCGGATCTCGCGGCGCCCGAGGTGCGCGCCGCCGTCCTGGGGGCCACCGACCTGCCCCCGGCCTTCTGGGGCGACATGTGGCCGTCGCTGTACCTGTTCTTCCGGCAGGTGCGGCGGCACTGCACGGTGGCCCTGTCGGGCGAGGCGGCGGACGAACTCTTCGGCGGCTACCGGTGGTTCCACCGGTCGGCGGCCATCGACGCCGGTACGTTCCCGTGGCTGACCGCCGGCTCGGCCCGGTACTTCGGCGGCCGGGGCCTGTTCGACCGCAAGCTGCTGGACAAGCTCGACCTGCCGGGCTACCAGCGCGACCGGTACGCGGAGGCCCGCGCGGAGGTGCCCGTGCTGCCCGGCGAGGACGCGCGGGAGGCGGAGCTGCGCCGGGTGACCTACCTCAACCTCACCCGCTTCGTGCAGACCCTGCTGGACCGCAAGGACCGGATGAGCATGGCGACCGGTCTGGAGGTGCGGGTGCCGTTCTGCGACCACCGGCTGGTCGACTACGTCTTCAACGTGCCGTGGGCCATGAAGTCCTTCGACGGCCGGGAGAAGAGCCTGCTGCGGGCCGCGGTGCGCGACCTGCTGCCGGAGTCGGTGGTCACCCGGGTCAAGACGCCCTACCCCGCCACGCAGGACCCGGTCTACGAACAGCTGCTGCGCGACGAACTGGCCGCGCTGCTCGCCGACACCGGTGCGCCGGTCCGCGAACTGCTGGACCTCGGACGGGCGCGCGACCTGCTGCGGCGGCCGGTCGGCGCCGTCAGCCAACCGTACGACCGCGGCAGTCTGGAGCTGGTGCTGTGGATGAACACCTGGCTGGCCGAGTACGGCGTCAGCCTGGAGCTGTGACCGGCCGCGCGGGGCCGCCGGCCGACGACACGCACGCCGATGTGTGCGTCGTCGGCGGCGGCCCGGCCGGGCTGACCCTGGCGCTGCTGATGCTGCGCTCGGGGGCGCGGGTGACGCTGGTCGAGCGCAGCCGCTCGCTGGACCGCGCCTACCGGGGCGAGATCCTCCAGCCCGGCGGGCAGGCCCTGCTCGACGCGCTCGGCGTCCTGGAGGGAGCCAAGCGGCGCGGCTGTCACGAGCACGACGGCTTCCGGCTGGAGGAGCACGGCAGAACCCTGATCAACGGGGACTACCGGCGGCTCCCCGGCCCGTACAACTGCCTGCTCAGCCTGCCGCAGCAGCACCTGCTGACCGATCTGCTGGAGCGCTGCCGGGCCCACCCGCGGTTCACCTGCCTGACCAGCACCAAGGTCAACGGGCTGGTGGAGGAGGGCGGCGTGGTACGCGGTGTGGTGTGCGGCGGCGGGGCGGACGGGCACGTGGTGCGCGCGGACTGCGTCGTCGGCGCGGACGGGCGGTACTCGACGGTCCGCAAGCTGGCCGGCATCCCGTACGACCGCATCGAGCTGTTCGACCAGGACGTGCTGTGGTGCAAGCTCACCGCGCCCGCCACGCGCACGGTGCGCATCTTCCGGGCCGGCGGCAGCCCGGTGCTGGCCTACACGTCCTTCCCCGACCGGGTACAGCTCGGCTGGACGCTGCCCCACAAGGGCTACCAGGCGCTGGCCGAGCGGGGGTTCGCGCACGTCAAGGAGCGCGTCCGGGCGGCCGTGCCCGAGTACGCGGACGAGGTGGAGCAGCAGGTGAACAGCTTCAAGGACGTGTCCTTGCTGGACGTGTTCGCCGGCTCCGCACGGCGGTGGGCGCGGGACGGGCTGCTGCTCATCGGGGACAGCGCGCACACCCACAGTCCGATCGGTGCCCAGGGAATCAACCTCGCCGTCCAGGACGCGGTCGCCGCGCACCCGGTGCTGTGCGAGGGCCTGCGGCGCCGTGACCTGAGCGAGCGCGTCCTGAACGCGGTCGCGGCACGGCGCCGCCCGGAGACCGAGCGGGCGACCCGCGTGCAGGTGATGCAGAGCCGGATGATGCTGTCGACCGGACGCGTCTCCGCGGTCGTCCGGCCGAAGGCGGCGATGCTGGTCTCGCGCACGCCCGCGTACCGCTCCGTCCTGCGGCGCATCGCCTACGGCGACCAGGCCCTGCGGGTCCGCTCCGACCTGTTCGAGGAGGGCGAGCCCGCCGCCGTCTGAGATCCGTACGACGAGACCCCCGGCCTGGATACCCGGCCGGGGGTCTCGTCGTACAGCTGCCGTACGGATGGCGACTACGCGGGAACCCTGCTCACGAACATGTGCAGGTAGGAGTTGACCGGGCGGACCTCCTCCAGCTGGAGCCCCGCCTGCTCCACCAGCGCGCTCAGCCCCGCCTTGGTGTGCTTCTTGCCGCCGACGTTGAGCAGCAGCATCAGGTCCATGGCGGTGGTGAACCGGGTCTCGGGGCTGCCGTCGACCAGGTTCTCGACCACCACGACGCGCGCCCCGGCCGGGGCCGCCTTGGCGACGTTGCGCAGGGTCCGCACCGTGCTCTCGTCGTCCCACTCCAGGATGTTCTTCAGCAGGTACAGGTCGGCGCCCTCCGGCACCGACTGCCGGCAGTCACCGGCCACCAGCCGCGCGCGCCCGGCGAGCGCGCCGCCCTCGCGCAGCCGCGGGTCGGCGTCGGCGACGACCTTCGGCAGGTCGAAGAGGGTGCCGCGCAGCGCCGGGTACTTCTCCAGCAGGGTGGCGAGCACCATGCCCTGGCCCCCGGCGATGTCCACCATGGCACCGACGCCGTCCAGGTCGAGCACCTCGGCGATGGCCTTCGCCGACAGCACGCTGGACTGGGTCATGGCCTTGTCGAACACCTCGGCCGACTCGCGGGCCTCGGCGGTGTGCAGCCAGTCGAAGAACTCGGTGCCGTACAGGCCGGTGAACTCCTCCCGCCCGGTGCGCACGGCGTCCGCCAGGTGCGGCCACAGGGCCCAGGTCCACGGCTCGGTCGCCCACAGCGCCGAGTAGCGCAGGCCGCGCGGGGCGTCCTCGCGCAGCAGCCGGGAGGCGTCGGTGTGCTCGAAGCGGCCGTCCGGGAGTTCGGTGAAGACGCCGTACGAGGCCAGGGCGCGCAGCAGGCGCTCCAGGGCGCCCGCGTCGGCCCGTACCGCCTTCGCGAGGGTGCCGGCGTCCGCGGGTTCGTCCCCGAGGGCGTCCGCGACGCCCAGGCTCGCCGCGGCGCGGACGGCGGCGGCGCAGGCGGCGCTCAGCGCGAGTTCGCGCAGCCGCATGACGGCGGGGGGAAGCGCCGTGGGAGAGGTGCTGGTCACGGTGGACTGCCTTTCTGTGGCTGTGGGTGGGGTCGGCGCGGCGGTGTGCCGTCAGCCGGCCGCGGTGACCGGGACGAACGGGGCCGGGTCGGCGCTCGCGAGCTTCTGCACCTCGCGTACGGCCTGCTGGAACGTCTCGGTGCGCACCGCGCGGCCGTGCGACTCGGCGTCGTCCCACTCGGCGATCTCGACGTAGACCTGCGGGTCCTTGGCGGAGCGGAGCAGGCGGTGCGAGTGGAAGCCGGGCTGCCGCGCCATGTGGGCGGTGATCTCGCCGACCCGCTTCTCGAACTCGGCGGCGTCGCCCCGGACCGTGAACCGGTTGATGAAGGTGAACATGGTGGAGGTGCCCTTCGTGTGGTGGGTGGCGCTCGGGGTGTGCGGCCGGGTGCCGCCGAGGGTCCGCTCCCGCAGGTCGCGGCGCTGGATCTTGCCGGTGGGCGAGCGCGGGATGTGCCGTACGACGTCGAGGTACTTGATGTGCTGGTAGTAGGGCAGCTGATCGTTGACGAAGCGGACGACGGCGTCGCGGTCGGTGGCCTCGTCGGCCAGCACCACCAGCGCGTGCGCGACGGCGCCGCTGAACTCGTCCGGGTGGTCGAAGACCGCGCAGTCCGTCACGCCGGGGCAGCGGGCCAGCACGTTCTCGATCTCCAGGGGCGAGACCAGCCAGTTGTCGCACTTGAAGACGTCCTTGACCCGGTCGACGACGAACAGCCGCCCCTCGGCGTCCGTCTCGCCGATGTCGCCGGTGGAGAACCAGCCGTCCGGGTCCACGGACTCCTCCCGCGGCCGGCCGAGGTACCCCTTCATCAGCTGGGGCCCCTTGACCTGGATCTCGCCGCGGCCGCCCACCGGGAGGACGGCCCGGGTCCGCAGGTCCACGATCCGGCAGGCGGTGCCCGGTACGGGCCTGCCGGACGACCCGGCCACCGGGTGGTCCAGGTCGTCGAAGTGCGTGGACGGCGCGGTCTCGGCCAGCCCGTACCCCTGGACGACCGGGACGCCGAAGTGCTCGCCCAGGACGTCGGCGGTCCGCGCGGGCAGGGCCGACCCGCCGGAGAGCACGGCCCGCAGGGTGGGCACGGACAGCTCCGGCAGCCGGTCGTCCGCCGCCAGCCGGGCCAGCCGTACCGGCAGGCTGTAGAGGTGCGTCGCGCCGTGGCGGGCGCTCTCGCGCAGCGCGGCCACGGTGTCGTCCCCGGGCCGCAGCAGGTGGGTGGCGCCGACGGTCACCGCGATGTTCAGGTGCATCAGGTGGAACGACGGCAGGGTGTTGAGCAGCACCGACTCGGGGGTGAGCCGGTGGGCGTACGCGGTCTGGGCCGCGTTCACCGTCAGGTTGCGGTGGGTGAGCATGACGGTCTTCGGAGCGCCGGTGGTGCCGCTGGTGAACTGGAGGTTGGCCACGGTCTCGGGGTCGCGGCCGGCGGACGGCGCCGTGGCCGGGGCCGCGTCGATCAGTTCGTCCAGCGCCGGCACCTCCGCCGTGGCCTCCTGGAACCCCGCCTCGCGGTGGGTGAGCACCACGGTCCGCAGCGCCGGCAGGTCCCCCCGTACGGCCTGGATCCGCGCGTACATCTCCGGCGGGACGAGCACGGTCCGCGCCCCGGCGGAGCGCAGCACATGCGTCAGGCGCTCCTCGCGCAGCAGCGGATTGAACATCGCGCTGACGTGCTGGGCCCGGGAGGCACCGAAGTACGCCACGGCGAACGACGTGTCCAGTACGGCGGCGATGCCCACCACCGCGCCGGGCCCGCCGGCCAGTTCGCGCAGCGCGGCGGCGCACCGTGTCGCCCGCTCCTCCAGGGCCGCGTAGGTCAGGTCCCCGGAGGGGCCGCTCAGCGCGAGCCGCCCGGGGGCGCGGCGGGCCGCCCGCGACAGCAGGTCGTCGATGCGGGGGCCGCCCGTCAACTGCGCCAGCACGTCGAGCGGCGGCCCCTCGGCGGTGCTGTCCTGCGGGGCGTCGGGGTGGCGCTCGGCCATGGGCCCGGCTCCTCTCTCGCTCGCGGGTCGGGGCTGCACTACTCGGGCCGCAGATCGTCCCGGCGTACCTCGCGGTGCCGTACGCGCAGTTGGCCGTCCTCCCGCACGAGCACGTCGTCGCAGCTCGTGCTCAGGTGCACCGCCGCCTGGCCGCCGCGCGGCGTGCTGATGATCAGGGCGTAGGTGCGGGCGCGGACGGTGCCGTCGTCGCAGGCGTCGGCCTCCAGCATGCCGAGCCAGTGGCGGCGCTGGACGCCCTGCTCGGCCAGCAGGGCGGCGGCCTTGCGGGCCCCGGCCGCGATGGCGGCCCGCCCGACGGACGGCTCGGGATGGGCGTTGGCGACGAAGACGCCGTCCTCGGTGAAGGTGCCGGCCCACTCCTCGACCCGCGCCTCGTCCAGGTAGCGCATCTGGCGTCCGTAGAAGTGCTGGATCTCCTGGTGGAGCGCGGCGTCCACGGGGACGCCGGACGGCTGTTCCGGGGCGGTCATACGACTCTCCTCTCCGGCGGCCGGGCTGGGGGCGGCCGCTCGGCGTGAGCGTGGCAGCCGGCCTTCGACCGTTCTTCGAGCCGTGTTCGGTCCGTGATCGCCCCGCCGGGCCGCACGGAGACGGCCCCAACCGCGGTCGGTCCAGCCTCGAACGGGCCCTTGCAGGCTGGGGCGTACGGGACGGGCGAGGCGAAGCCTGTGTCCGCACCCGGCCGGACGGGCGTCGCGCGAGCGCGCCCACCGCAGACCACAACACCGGAGGACAAGGCCATGACTACCAGTGCCACGCCCAGGACCGCCCTGGTGACGGGCGGCACCAGCGGCATCGGGCTCGCCGTGGTGAAGACGCTCGCCGCCCGCGGGCTGCGGGTGTTCCTGTGCGCCCGCAGCCGCGAGAACGTCGACGCCGTGGTCAAGGAATTGCGGGACGAGGGGCTGGAGGTGGCCGGGTGCGAGGGGGACGTGCGCTCCCGTGAGTCGGTGGAGCGGGTGGTGCGCTCCGCGGTCGACCGGTTCGGGCCGCTGAGCGTCCTGGTGAACAACGCGGGGCGCAGCGGCGGCGGAGTGACCGCGCGCATCCCCGACGAGCTCTGGTACGACGTGATCGACACCAACCTCAACAGCGCCTTCCTGGTCACCCGGGAGGCCCTGACCACCGGCGGGCTGGACCGGGCGGGCGCCGCCGGGCGGATCATCAGCATCGCCTCCACCGGCGGCAAGCAGGGCGTGCCGCTGGGCGCCCCCTACTCGGCCTCGAAGGCGGGCCTGATCGGCTTCACCAAGGCGCTGGCCAAGGAGCTGGCCCCCACGGGGGTCACCGTCAACGCCGTGTGCCCGGGTTACGTGGAGACGCCGATGGCCGTCCGCGTACGGCAGGCGTACGCGTCCACCTGGGACACCACCGAGGAGGACGTGCTGTCCCGCTTCAACGACAAGATCCCGCTGGGACGCTATTCGACCCCCGAGGAGGTGGCCGCCCTGGTCGGCCACCTGGTCGGCGAGGAGGCCGGCTCCATCACCGCGCAGGCCCTCAACGTCTGCGGCGGGCTGGGCATCTACTGACCCGCCGCCCCGTCACCGCCCTGCTCCGCTGTTGCGAACACCCGAGAGGAACCGACGACGCATGCCCGCACCCACATCCCACCGCGCCGTGCACCGCACGGAGATCGACGCCCCGGCCGACCGGGTGTACGCGCTGATCCGGGACGCCGCCGAGTGGCCCCGGCACTTCACCCCGACCGTCCACGTCGAGCGCACGGAGCTCGACGCCCACAGCGAGCGGCTGCGGATCTGGGCCACCGCCAACGGCGAGGTCAAGCACTGGACGTCGCACCGCGCCCTGGCCCCCGACGGGCGCAGCGTCCGGTTCCGGCAGGAGGTCTGCTCCCCGCCGGTGGCCGCGATGAGCGGTGAATGGGTCCTGGAGGAGCGGCCGGGCGGTCGCTGCGAGCTGACGCTGCACCACACGTTCGCCGCGGTCGACGACCGCCCGGAGGACGTGGAGTGGATCACCACCGCGACCGACCGGAACAGCCGTACCGAGCTGGCGAACATCAAGGCGCTGGCCGAGGCCGCGGGGTCCGACGCGGAACTGCTGTTCTCGTTCGAGGACTCCGAGACGGTGCACGCCCCCGCCGAGGCGGTGTACGCGTTCCTCGCGGAGGCGGGGAAGTGGCCCGAGCGGCTGCCGCACGTGTCCCGGCTCGACCTCACCGAGCCGTCCGAGGGGGTGCAGGTGATGACCATGGTCACCCGCGCCAACGACGGCTCGGAGCACACGACGGAGTCGGTGCGGGTGTGCTTCCCCGACGAGCGGCGGATCGTCTACAAGCAGATCGGCACCCCGCCGCTGATGACCCTGCACACCGGCGAGTGGTCGATACGGGACACCGGGGACGGGCTGCTCGTCACCTCCCGGCACACCATCCGCATCAACGAGGCCGCCGTCCCCGGCATCCTCGGCGCGGACGCCACGGCGGCCGACGCGCGGGCCCGGGTGCGCGCGGCGGTCGGCGGCAACAGCGCGGCCACCCTGGCGCTCGCCAAGCGCTTCGCGGAGGCACCGCATGCCGCCTGAGGCGGACGGCCCGGAGGTGCTGATCGCCGGCGCCGGGCCGGTCGGCCTGACCCTGGCGCACGAGCTGACCCGCCGGCGCGTACGCGTCCGGGTCATCGACCGGGCGGACGGCCCGGCGACCACCAGCCGGGCGCTGGCCGTGCATCCGCGCACCCTGGAGGCGTGCCACCAGATGGGCCTGGCGGACGCCCTGGTGGCGCGGGGCCGGCCGGTCGTCCACTTCACCGTGCACCTGCGCGGCCGGGAGCTGATCCGCTTCGACACCAACTACGGCAGGCTGCCCACGGCCTACCCGTTCAGCCTGATGCTCGACCAGGTCCGTACGGAGGAGATCCTGCGCGAGCGCCTGGCCGGGCTGGGTGTCGGCATCGAGTGGGGCGTGGAACTGGCCGACTGCGCGCCCTCCGGCGACCGGGTCGACGCCGAACTGCGCCGTGACGGCCGCTCCGAACAGGTCACCGTGCCCTGGCTGGTGGGTGCGGACGGCTCCCGCAGCACCGTACGCGAACGGCTGGGGCTGCGGCTGGTCGGTGACGCGACGCAGACCTGGCTCAACGCGGATGTGGTCCTGGACGCCGATCTGGCCCGCGACAGCAACCACCTGGTGCACACCGGCTCCGGGACCGTGCTGCTGGTGCCGTTCCCCGACCCCGGCAAGTGGCGCGCGGTGGACACCGAGTACGCCGGTCAGGGAGCCGATCCGGAGGCGGTACGGCGCGGGCTCGGCAGGTCCCTGGCGCGCGGTCTCGGGCGCCCGGTGGCGGTCTCGGAGCCGACCTGGGTCTCCGTCTTCCGCGTACAGCAGCGCATGATCACCGCCATGCGCTCCGGCCGCTGCTTCGTGGCCGGGGACGCCGCGCACGTCCACAGCCCGGCCTCCGGCCAGGGCATGAACACCGGCATGCAGGACGCCTACAACCTGGCGTGGAAGCTGGCGGACGTGGTGCGCGGACACGCGCGGGAAGCCCTGCTGGACACCTACGCCGCCGAGCGCGTCCCGGTGGGCGGCAGGCTGCTGTCCTCGACGCGCACGGCCACGGCCCTGGTGGCGTTGCGCAACGCCGTGGCGCCGGTGGCCATGCCCGTGGGCCTGTCCTTCCTCAAGGCGGTGCGCCCGCTCAAACGGCGCGTCGAGCACCGGATCATGGCGGGGATGTCCGGCCTCGCCCTGCACTACGCGGACGGTCCGCTGACGTACGGCACGGCCGACGGGGCGGCAGGGGTGCGCCCCGGGCACCTGGTCGCGTGCACGGAACAGGACGTGGCGCGCCACCCCGGCCACCGGGCGCTGCGGCAGGCGCTGACCGATCCTCGGTGGCTGCTTCTGCTGTTCGCCGATGACGGAGGTGCCGCGGAGCTGGCACCGCGGTACGGCCGGGCCGTACAGATACGCACCGTCGTCCCCCACGAAAGCCAGGACGGCCCCGCTCTCGCCGACCCCGACGGCGCACTGCGGCAGGCCCTCGGCGTACCTTCCGGCGGCTGGGCGCTGATCAGGCCGGACGGCTATCTGGCCGCGAAGGGGCAGCGGTCCGGCACCAGCACCCTGGCCGCCCGGCTCCAGGCACTGCACCTGCTCCCGGAGGACACCGCGCCCGGCGCCGGTGACCCGGCCGGCCGGCCCGCGCCGGACGGCACGCACCGGGGCGTGACGACCGAATGACCAAGGAGGACACGCGTATGACAGCGATCAACGGCGCACCGGCGGCGAGCGGTTCGGTGGCACTGGTCATCGGCGGCACCCGCGGCATCGGACTGGCCGTCGCCCGCAAACTGAGCGCGGCGGGCAGCGAGGTGCTGCTCAACTACGCGCACGACGAGGACGGCGCGCTGGCGGCCGAACGGCAACTGTCCGAAGCGGGCGGCAAGGTACGGCTGATGCGCGCGGACATCGGCCGCCCCGCCGGTGTGGTGCGGCTGCTGGAGGACGTCCGGCGCACCCACGGCCGGCTGGACGTCCTGGTGCACGCCGCGGGTTCCTTCCACCCGGCGCCGACCGCGTCCCCGCACATCGGCAAGTACCTGGGCGACGGCGCCGTGGCGGTGGGGCCGCTGCTGTACGGGGCGGCGCGCCTGGGCACCCTGATGACCGCGGACACGGGCCGCATCGTGGCCGTCTCCAGCATCGGCGCCCGGACGGTCGTCCCCGGCTACGCGGGTCTGGGCATGGCCAAGGCGGCCCTGGAGACGCTGGTGCGGTACCTGGCCGTGGAACTCGCCGGGAAGGGCGTCGCCGTCAACGCGGTGGCCGCGGGGAAGATCGACGGCGGCGCGTCCGACCCCGTACCGGCCCCGGTGCTGGAGGGCCTGCTGCGGCGGACCCCGACGGGCCGCCTGGCCACCGCCGCGGAAGTGGCCGACGTGGTGGCGCTGCTGTGCCGCCCCGAGGCCGGCGGCCTGCACGGACAGGTGCTCACCGTGGACGGCGGGGCCTGCCTGCGGTAGGCGTCCGGAAGGGACCGACATGCGCATCATCGATCTGTCGACAACCGTGGACGCCGGCCGGTGGGAGGTCGACCCGGTCGAACACGAAGTCCTCACCCCGGCCGAGGGCGGCCGGCACATGGCCGAGGGGATGCGGCGCCACCACGGCATCGAGTTCGACCCGGCCGACCTCCCGGACGGCGAACTGCTGTCCCTCGACACCCTGCGGCTGACCACCCACACCGGCACCCACGTCGACGCCCCGTCGCACTACGGGTCCCGCGCGCGCTACGGCACACCGCGGCACATCGACCAGATGCCGCTGGACTGGTTTCTGCGGCCGGGCCTCAAGCTCGACCTCACGGACGAGCCGGTGGGCGCCATCGGTGCCGACCGGGTGCGGCGGGCCCTCGACGAGGCGGGCCGCGACCCGCGTCCGTACGACATCGTGCTGCTGCACACCGGCGCCGACCAACGGGCCGGAAAGCCGGAGTACTTCACCGAGTTCGCCGGTCTGGACGCCGCGGCGACCCATTTGCTGCTCGACTTCGGCGTCCGGGTCATCGGCACCGACGCCTTCAGCCTCGACGCCCCGTTCGGACACATGATCAAGGAGTATCAGCGCACCGGCGACCGCGGTGTGCTGTGGCCCGCCCACTTCGTGGGGCGGGAGCGGGAGTACTGCCAGATCGAGCGGCTGCACAACCTCGGCGCGCTGCCCGGACCGGACGGGTTCCTGGTGTCCTGCTTCCCGTTCAAGATCGCGGGAGCGGGGGCGGGGTGGACGCGGGCGGTGGCGGTGGTGGAGGAGGAGTAGGCACGCACGGGTGAGCGGGCGCCCCGGGAGCATCCCGGGGCGCCCGTCCGCACGGCTTTCGCGGAACCCGCCACGGCCCGCCCGCGACGGCGGTCGAATGGCGGCATGCGCGACCGACGGACTCACCAGCTGCACCGCGTGGTCCGGCGCTCCTCCCGGGCCGGGAGCGGCCCGCCACCGGCCGGGGTCCGCCGGCGTCCGCAGCCGGACCGGCCCCGCCTGGTCGAGCTGGCGCCGGTCCTGCTCGCCTCCGTCGTCGCCGTGCTGAGCCTGTGGTTCTCCGACCGCCAGGTGAGCAACCAGTTGCGGATCGCCCGGGACGAGCCGAGCGCCACGAAGGAAGGGCAGATCACCGGGCGGTACACCGCGGCCGTGGGCCGGCTCGGCGAGGATGCGGTGGACGTGCGCCAGGGCGGCATCCACGCTCTCCAGCGCATCATGGAGGACCGCCCCCGCGACCACCCCACCATCGCCGACGTCCTGGCCGCCTACATCCGCACGCATGCCGGCACCCCGCCGAAAGGCGGCAAGCAGGTGCCACCCGATGTCCTGGCCGCGCTCGACGTGATCAGCGGCCGGAACCCCGCCCACGACGGCTCCTTCGTCCCCGGCCTCCGCTCCACCCACCTTCCCGGTGTCGAACTGGGCCGGGACCCCACGTCCCCCGTCGCCGCCGACCACCGGCGGGCCCAGTTGCGCAGGGCGACCCTCCGTGACGCCGGCCTGAGGGGCGCGCATCCGAGCGGCGCGGACCTGCGGGGCGCGCGGCTCGCGCGCGCCGACCTGGCCGACGCGGATCTGCGCGAGGCGGACCTCCGGGAGGCCACGCCGGCCCGGGCGAACCTGCGCGGCGCGGAGCTGTCCGACGCCGGCCTGCGCATGGCGGACCTGCGGTTCGCGGACCTCCGCGACGCGGACCTGTGGGGCACCGACCTGTGCGGCGCGGACCTGTACCGGGCGAACCTGGCCGGCCTGGAGCTCAGCGAGTCGGACCTGGACGGAGCCGACCTGCGCGGTGCGGATCTCACGGACGCGGCGGTGGCGACGAGCCAGGTCCTCGCGACCCGCATCGACGCGAGGACCAAGCTCCCACCGGACATCGCCGACGATCCGGACGTACGGGCGCGGATCGCTCAGGCCGAGGCGGAGGACGACGGCTTCTGACCGGTACCGGCCGTCGCTCCGCACCCCTCAGGGAATGCGGTACCCCTCGGCCCGCAGGGCGTCCATCGCCTCTCCCAAAGCCACCCGGTCGTCCTCCGGCCCGCCCGCCCGCTTCGGCGACAGCGGTACGACCGCGCAGTCCCCGCGGCGTACGGAGGGGTGCCGCAGAGCCAGGCTGGACAGCGTACGGCCGGGTCCCGCCTCGACCACCACCAGCCCGCCGGGCGACAGCAGCCCGTCCAGAGCGGGCCAGAAGCGCACCTGGTCCACCGGATGCGCCGCCCAGTACGCGGGGTCGGCGACCTGCTGTGCCGTCAGCGGTGCCGCCGTGTAGCAGGAGTGCACCACGGTGCGCGGCGGCCGGCGTTCCACCGTCGCGAGCACCGCCTCGGCGCCCTTGGCGTGCGGGGCGATCGCCGGACTGTGGAACGGGCTGAGCGCCGGGACCCGCTGGGCGGCGATGCCGCGGGCCCGCAGGGTCTCCCCCACGGCCCGCAGCGCGTCCTCCGGTCCCCCGAGCACGGTCTGCCGCGGCGCGTTGACGGCGCCGACCACCACCCCGCCGCCCAGGAAGGGTTCCAGCGACGCGGCGGACTCCGCCACCGCCAGCATGCCGCCCGGGGGCGCCGCCGTCAGCCGCGTCACCCGGTCCAGCACCACCCGCGCGGCGTCACGCACCGAGAACACCCCGGCGAGCGTCGCGGCCGCCATCTCGCCGATGCTGTGGCCCAGCAGCGCCACCGGGCGGATGCCCCAGCTCGTCACCAGCCGGCCCAGCGCGTGATCGACGGCGAACAACAGCGGCTGGGCCCGCAGGACGTGGTCCACCGGCAGGTCCGGCCGCTCGGCCAGCCAGTCGGCGCGCATCCGGGCGCCCTCGGCGCCCATCGCGCCCAGCACCTCGTCGACGGCCTCGGCGAAGACCGGCTCGGCCGCGTACAGCCCCGCCGCCATCCGCCGGTACTGGGACCCCTGGCCGGGCAGCAGCAGCGCCACCGGCCGGGGCGCCCGTGCGGCGGGCACCCCGGCGGCCTCCGTGTCCGCCGTCACGTCAGCCGGGCGGCGGCCGCGGCGATGCGTTCGTCGGTCGCGGTGAACGCGATCCGTACGTACCGCTCACCGGCCTCGCCGTAGAAGGCACCGGGTGCGACGAGGATGCCGAGGTCGGCCAGCTTCTGTACGGCGGGCCAGCACTGCTCGCCCCGGGTGGCCCACAGGAACAGGCCGCCTTCGGAGTGCTCGACGCGGAACCCGGCCCCCTCCAGGGCCGTGCGCAGCACGCGCCGCCGGTGTGTGTACCGGTCCCGCTGCCGCTCGACGTGGGCGTCGTCCTCCAGGGCGGCCACCATGGCCGCCTGTACGGGCGCCGGGACGGCGTGCCCGGCGTGCTTGCGCACCTGGAGGAGGCGGGCGACCAGGGCCGGGTCGCCCGAGCAGATGCCCGCGCGGTAGCCCGCGAGGTTGGACCGCTTGGACAGCGAGTGGACCGCCAGCAGGCCTTCGTGGCTGCCGCCGCACACCGCCGGGTCCAGCAGCGACACCGGCCGCCGGTCCCACCCGTACTCGATGTAGCACTCGTCGTTGACGAGGACGGCGCCCCGGTCCCGCGCCCAGGCCACGATCTCGCGCAGTTCGGGGACGGACAGCACCCGGCCCTCCGGGTTGGACGGCGAGTTGAGCCAGACCACCTTCACCGGTTCGCCGCCGAGCTCCAGCGGTGAGTCCACCGGCCGGCCCCGCGCGCCCGCGAGGCGCGCGCTGACGTCGAAGGTGGGGAACGCCAGCCGCGGAAAGGCCACCGTGTCGCCCGGGCCGGTGCCCAGCATCGCCGGGAGCCAGGCGATCAGCTCCTTGGTGCCGACCGCGGGCAGTACGGCCGAGGGGTCCACCGGCACGCCCAGGCGGCGGCGCAGCCAGGCGGCCGCCGCTTCGCGGAGCGCGGGCGTCCCCTCGGTGGGCGGGTAGCCGGGCGCGTCGGCCGCCGCCGCGAGCGCGGCGCGCACCACGTCGGGGGTGGCGTCGACCGGTTCGCCCAGGGCCAGGTTGACCAGCCCGTCGGGATGGGCCGCGGCCCGCCGTTTGTACGGCAGGAGCACGTCCCACGGGAAATCGGGCAGTTCCCTCATCGCCGTCCTCCGTCCTCGGCCGTGACTTTGCGTGCGTGGACCCCGGTGGACAGGTCCCCTTCGATCCCCCAGGTGACGATGCGCCGGGGGTGGATGCGGATCATCTCGTCGGCGCAGTGCGGCCGGTGCTCCCGGCCGCCGGTGGGCAGCGCCTCGGCCGTGCCGTGGATGACGACGGCCCGGACCACCTCCGGGTCGCGGCACGGCACGTCGTCCACGACGAAGGCGACCTTGTCGTTCTTGGCCACGTTCCGGAACTTGCGGCTGCGGCCCATGTCCCGGCCGGTGATCTCGATGGTGCCGCGCTCCTCGTCGATCTCGAACGAGACGGGCACGTTGTGGGGTTCTCCGTAGGCGCCGACCGTCGCCAGACGGCCGTAGCCCTGCGCGCGCAGGTAGGTGATTTCCTTCTGGGTGAACGGCATGGGCGTCCTCGGTGTCCGTAGGGTCCCGGACACGCTACGAACCCCGCTTCGAGCCCACTTCGAGCCTCCCGCTCCGGATTCCGGCTGGACGGTGCCTTGAGTGCGCGCGGTCAGCATGCTCGGCGGCAACCCACTGATCCGAGGAGCGTGTATGCGGTACGACGTGGTGATCGCCGGCGCCGGGCCGACCGGCCTGATGCTCGCCTGCGAACTGCGCCTGGCCGGTGCCAGGACCCTGGTGCTGGAACGTCTGGCGGAGCCGGTCGACTTCTCCAAGGCCCTCGGTGTGCACGCGCGCACCGTCGAGCTGCTGGACATGCGCGGCCTGGGCGAGCAGTTCCAGGCCGACGCGCCGAAGCTGCGCGGCGGGAACTTCGCCAGCCTCGGAGTCCCCCTGGACTTCTCGTCGTTCGACACCCGGCACCCGTACGCGCTGTTCGTCCCCCAGGTGCGTACCGAGGAGCTGCTGACCGGGCGGGCCCTGGAGCTGGGGGCCGAGCTGCGGCGCGGGCACGCGGTGACGTCGCTGGCACAGGACGCCGACGGCGTGACCGTCTCCGTCACCGGGCCCGAGGGACCGTACGAGGTCGAGTGCGCGTACCTGGTGGGCTGCGACGGCGGCGGCAGCACCGTACGCAAACTGCTCGGCATCGACTTCCCCGGGCAGGACCCGCACATGTTCGCGGTGATCGCGGACGCCCGGTTCCGCGAGGAACTGCCGCACGGGGAGGGCATGGGCCCGATGCGGCCCTACGGCGTCATGCGGCACGACCTGCGCGCCTGGTTCGCCGCCTTCCCGCTGGAGCCGGACATCTACCGGGCCACGGTCGCCTTCTTCGACCGGCCCTACGCCGACCGCCGGGCGCCGGTCACCGAGGAGGACGTGCGGGCCGCGCTCACCGAGGTGGCCGGCAGCGACTTCGGGATGCACGACGTGCGCTGGCTGTCCCGGCTCACCGACACCTCGCGCCAGGCCGAGCGGTACCGCGACGGCCGGGTCCTGCTGGCGGGCGACGCCTGCCACATCCACCTGCCCGCGGGCGGCCAGGGCCTCAACCTGGGGTTCCAGGACGCGGTGAATCTCGGCTGGAAGCTGGGCGCGACCATCGCGGGCACGGCTCCGCCGGAGCTGCTGGACACCTACGAGGCCGAGCGCCGCCCGGTCGCCGCGGGCGTGCTGCGCAACACCCGCGCACAGGCGGTGCTGATCGACCCGGACCCGCGTTTCGAGGGGCTGCGGGAGCTGATGATCGAGCTGCTGCACGTCCCGGAGACCAACCGCTATCTGGCGGGCCTCATCTCGGCGCTGGACGTGCGGTACTCCATGCCGGGCGAGCACCCGCTGCTGGGGCGCCGCGTCCCGGACCTGCCGCTGGTCACCGAGGGCGGCACGCGGCAACTGAGCACGTACTTCCACGCGGCGCGCGGCGTCCTGCTGACGCTCGGCTCCGACCAGGCGCTCGGCGACGAGGCCGCGGCGTGGAAGGACCGGGTGGACCTGGTCGCGGCCGAGGGTGTCGCGGAGCCCGGTTCCGCGGTGGACGGGCTGGCCGCGCTGCTCGTCCGGCCCGACGGCTACATCTGCTGGACCGCGGCCCCGCAGACGGGTGCGGACGGGCTCACCGACGCCCTGCGCACCTGGTTCGGGCCGCCCGCCGTGTGAGCCCCCGGCCCGCCACGGGAGATGCCCGGCCCTCCGTGCGCGCCGCCCGGCTCCCGGTTCCCTGCCCCGTCCCCCTTCCAGGCCAAGGAGATTCATGACCACCGCACCGCTCGCACCCGTGGCCCAGGCCCGCTCGCTGCTGCACCTGACCACCGCCTACCACCAGGCGAAGGCCCTGCACAGCGCCGTGGAACTGGGCCTGTTCGACCTGCTCGCCGACGGACCCGCGACCGTCGGGGAGGTGAAGGACCGGCTGCGGATCGTCCATCCGCTGGCCAAGGAGTTCCTCGACGCGCTCGTGGCGCTGGAGTTGCTGGAGACGGACGGCGACCGCTACCGCAACGCGCCCGCGGCCCAGGCGTTCCTGGTGTCCGGCGCCCCCGAGTACCTGGGCGGCACCGTCCTGCAGCACGCCCGCAAGCACTACCACGTATGGGCCGGGCTGACGACGGCGCTCCAGGAGGGCGAGGCGGGTTCCGGCGCCGAGGCGCACGGGCCCGAGGCGTACCCCAAGCACTACGAGGACCCGGACCGCGCCCGTCAGGTCATGGCGCACTTCGACACCTTCAGTTCCTTCACCGCCGAGGAGCTGGCGCGCCGCGTCGACTGGAGCGGGTACGGGTCCTTCGTCGACATCGGCGGCGCCCGGGGCAACCTGGCGACGCGGGTGGCGCTGGCCCATCCGCACCTGAGCGGCGCCGTGTTCGACCTGCCCGCGCTGGCGCCGCTGGCCGGCGAGCTGATCCGTGAGCGCGGCCTGGAAGGCCGCGTCCGCTTCCACGGCGGCGACTTCCTGACCGATCCGCTGCCGTCCGCGGACGCCGTGGTGACCGGGCACGTCCTGCCCGACTGGCCCGTACCGCAGCGGCGCAAACTCCTCGCGCGCATCCACGAGGCGCTGCCCTCCGGCGGGGCGCTGGTGGTCTACGACCTGATGACGGACCCGGCCACCACGACGGTGCACGATGTGCTGCAACGCCTCAACCACGGCCTGATCCGCGGCGACAGCTCGTCCAGCAGCGTGGCGGAGTACCGCGCGGAGATCGAGGAGGCCGGCTTCCGGGTGCGGCAGGCGGAGCGGATCGACAACCTCCTCGGCGACTGGCTGATAGTCGCCGTCAAGCCCTGACCCTCCGTGGCGGCCCTTGCTACCGTGATCATGCCCGTGGGTGTGTCCCCACCGGGCGGATCAGAGCTACGTCAGAGAGGGCGGAACGATGCGGCAGGCGACCACGAATCCGGCAGGAAAGGTCCGCATCACGACGCAGAGGAATCCGAACCCCCTCCATGAACAAGCTGAATCTGGGCATCCTGGCCCACGTTGACGCCGGCAAGACCAGCCTCACCGAGCGCCTGCTGCACCGCACCGGAGTGATCGACGAGGCCGGCAGCGTGGACGCCGGCACCACGACGACCGACTCGATGGAGCTGGAGCGGCAGCGCGGCATCACCATCCGGTCCGCCGTGGCCACGTTCGTCCTGGACGACCTCAAGGTCAACCTCATCGACACCCCGGGGCACTCCGACTTCATCTCCGAGGTCGAGCGGGCCCTCGCGGTGCTCGACGGCGCGGTCCTGGTCGTCTCGGCCGTCGAGGGCGTCCAGCCGCAGACCCGCATCCTGATGCGGACCCTGCGCAGGCTGGACATCCCCACGCTGGTCTTCGTCAACAAGATCGACCGGGGCGGCGCGCGCCCCGACGGTGTGCTGCGGGAGATCCGCGACCGGCTCACCCCCGCCGCGGTGGCGCTGTCCGCCGTGGCGGACGCCGGCACGCCGCGGGCCCGCGCGACCGCGCTCGGACCGGACACCGACCCGGACTTCGCCGTCCGGGTCGGTGAGCTGCTGGCCGACCACGACGACGCCTTCCTCACCGCCTACCTGGACGAGGAACGGGTGCTGACCGAGAAGGAGTACGCGGAGGAACTGGCCGCGCAGACCGCGCGCGGTCTGGTGCACCCGGTGTTCTTCGGGTCCGCGCTGACCGGCGAGGGTCTGGACCACCTGGTGCGCGGGATCCGCGAGTTGCTGCCGTCCGTGCACGACTCGGGGGACGAGCCGCTGCGGGCCACCGTGTTCAAGGTGGACCGCGGTGCGCGCGGCGAGGCCGTCGCGTATCTGCGGCTGGTCTCCGGGACGCTGGGCACCCGCGATCCGGTGACACTGCACCGCGTCGACCACACCGGCCGGGTCACCGAGCACGGCGGGCGGATCACCGCGCTGCGGGTCTTCGAGCACGGGTCGGCCACCCGGGAGGTCCGGGCGACCGCCGGGGACATCGCGCAGGCGTGGGGCCTGAAGGACGTACGGGTCGGCGACCGGGCCGGGCACCTCGACGGGCCGCCGCCGCGGAACTTCTTCGCCCCGCCCAGCCTGGAGACCGTGATCAGGCCGGAGCGTCCGGCGGACGCCGGGCGGCTGCACGCCGCGCTGCGCATGCTGGACGAGCAGGACCCCTCGATCGATCTGCGCCAGGACGAGGAGAACGCGGCCGGCGCGGTGGTCCGCCTCTACGGAGAGGTGCAGAAGGAGATCCTCGGCAGCACGCTGGCGGAGTCCTTCGGCGTACGTGTGCGCTTCGACCCGACCCGTACGGTCTGCATCGAGAAGCCCGTGGGGACGGGCGAGGCGCTGATCGAGCTGGACACCCGGACGCACAACTACTTCTGGGCGACCGTGGGCCTGCGCGTCGGGCCGGCCGAGCCGGGCGCGGGCATCACCTTCCGCCTGGCGGTGGAACTGGGCTCGCTCCCCCTGGCCTTCCACAAGGCCATCGAGGAGACGGTGCACACCACCCTGCGGCACGGTCTGTACGGCTGGCAGGTCACCGACTGCGCCGTCACCCTGACCCGTACCGGCTTCGCCAGCCCGGTCAGCGCGGCCGACGACTTCCGCAAGGCCACGCCGCTGGTCCTGATGGACGCGCTCCGGCAGGCCGGTACCGAGGTGCACGAGCCGGTCAGCGCCTTCGAGCTGGAGGTGCCCGCCACCCGGCTCAGCCCGGTGCTGGCGAAACTCGCCGAGCTGGGCGCGACTCCCGGCGTGCCCACGGCCGAGGGGGACGTCTTCCGGCTGGAGGGCACGATGCCGACCAGCCTCGTGCACGACTTCAACCAGCGGGTTCCCGGACTGACCCAGGGAGAGGGGGTGTTCGTGGCCGAGCACCGGGGCTACCGGCCCGCGGCCGGACGGCCGCCCGTGCGGCCGCGGCCCGAGGGGCCCAACCCGCTCAACCGGGACGAGTACATCCTGCACGTGCTCAAGCGCGTCTGAACCGGCACCGGACCGTGCCCCGCGGCGGTTTCCCGTCGCGGGGCACGGTCCGGTGTTTTCAGGTGCCGGCCTGTACCTGGAGGCGGACCTCCGGCCGTGGGTACGGGCCGTCCTGCCGTGCGTACGGGCCGGTGTTCCGGGAGAATCCGAGGATCAGCATGGATTTCGCCTTGTTCACGGCATCGATCCGGGAAACCGCTCCGAGCTTTTCGAAAACATTGCTCAGATGACGTTTCACGGTGGCTTCGGTGATGGTGAGCCGGGCGGCGATCTGGCTGTTGCTCAGGCCGCGCGCCACGTTCTCCATTATCTGTAGCTCGCGGGCGGACAGACGCGCCGTGGAGGTATGCGGCAGCGCCGCCATGCTTTCCTTTGGTACGGACATGAATATCTGCCCCGGATGACTGGTCACACTACGGATCGCGGCCAGCACCTCAGCCCGCCGTAAATTCTTCGTGAGGAATCCGCTCACGCGCAGTTGCAGCGCCTGCTGAACGAGTGCCGGATGGTGGAACGAGGTCAGAATGATGCACTGGGAACGCGGCGACACCCGGTGCATGGCCTCGACGCCGCAGACGACTCCGTACGGCTCCGACCCGTCCAGCAGGATGACATCGGGGCGCAGCTCGCCGGCCATGTGCACCGCCGCCTCCCCGTTGGCCAGGCCGCCGACCACCTTGATGTCCGGCTGGGCGGCGAGCACGTCGCACAGCGTCTCCCTGAGCAGGGTCTGGTCGTCGACGACGAGGACGGTGATGACTTTGTTATCCATTCGCCCCTCCAGCACACAGAAACATTTCTGCATTCTTTGGTCGGACCTGTCGGAAAATTCGGCCGAGGCCGTTCCGTCAGGACAAGCGGAGAGGGGACGATCGAGGAGATGGCGAGCCGCACGGTCCATGCGAGCATCGGCACCAGAATGACGGAACCTAAAAGCTTCCCCCGTGTCACCAGAAGCACCCCCACGCACCCTTTTGGCGAGCAAAAGATTTCGCATACGCCATTTACAACAGTACAGGCTGAAGCGCAGACGGGGGCAAGCACGATCAGGTAAAAAGATCTTCCGCGCAGAATAAAGTAATGGCAAACACCACAAATGAGAACCTGATTGCACGGTGGTCCGTGGTATAAGTTGGTCGCTTCCCCCGGTACGGCTGATGTATAAGCGTCCGACGCCCCGTACCGCCGAATCAGGGCCGTTCGGCCCTTGCCTTTGCACCGCACCGCTGTCCCGGCGCGGGCGCCCGACACGCACCTGACGTGTGCCGGAGTGTGCTCACAGGCCTGCGACACCCGCCCGCGGCTGGGTATGTTGGACGCCCTGGCGGCACGCTCACCTCCCATGGGAGCGGCCGGCCACGGCGCCTCGGCGGGGTGCCCGGACGACGGGAGAGCAGGGAATGAGTCAGGACGCGCGGCCGCTGGCCGACACCATCGACGTCACCATCCCGAGCGTGGCGCGGATGTACGACTACTACCTCGGCGGCAAGGACAACTACGCCGTGGACCGTGCCGCGTGCGAGGAACTGGACCAGGTCGTGCCGAGCACCCGGGCCCTGGCGGTCAACAACCGCCGCTTCCTGCGGAGGGTGGTCCGCTGGCTCGCGGAGGAACAGGGCGTACGGCAGTTCATCGACCACGGTTCAGGTCTGCCCACCCAGGACAACGTCCACGAGGTCGCCCAGCGGGTCGCCCCGGACGCGCGGGTGGTCTACATCGACAACGACCCCATCGTGCTGGCACACGGCCGGGCGCTGCTGGAGGAGAACCGCAACACCGCGGTCATCCAGGCCGACATGCGCGACACCGACGGCATCCTGGGGCACCCCGAGGTGACCCGCCTGATCGACTTCGACCGGCCGGTGGCCGCCCTGTTCGTGTCCGTCCTGCACTGCATCCCCGACGAGGACGACCCGGCCGCCCTGATCAGGCGGGTCGCGGAGCGCCTGGCCCCCGGCAGTTTCCTGGTCGTGTGCCAGCTCGTCAGCGAGGACCGGGCCACCCGCGACTTCGTCACCGAGTTCATGCGGGTCAACACCCACGGCCAGTGGGGCCGGGTGCGCACGGCCGCCGAACTCGCCGCGTTCCTGGACGGATTGGAAATCCTCGAACCGGGCCTGGTCGAAGTCTCGACCTGGAAGCCGGACGCGGACATCGGCCCGAAGCAGCTCACCCAGGAGTGGATCGAGTACGGCGGGGTGGCGCGCAAGCGCTGAGGCGTGTGGCACACGGCGGTGATCAAGGAACTGCGTGCGGATCAGCGCTGCAGAAGGTGGTACGTGAACGCGCCGACGACAGCGCCTTGATGGACCGACCGCATCCGGTGCCGCTCACCACGCCCGGCAATTCGCCTTTGCCCCGCACGCCGAGCACCGGCGACCGCGTCGCTCCCCGAGGCCGGTGCTCAGTCCCGTTCCGCGCCCTCGATCAGCTGCTCCAGGAGCTCCTGGCTCGCCCGGGGGGATTCGGCCTGGGCGCTGAGGCGGTCCATCACGGCGAGGTAGTGGTCCACGTCGTCGCGCTTGTCGAGGTAGAGAGCGCTGGTCAGTTGCTCCAGGTAGACGATGTCGGGCAGGTCCGGCTCCTGGAAGCGCAGGATCGTGATCGGGCCGCCCGCCGCCGCGTGTCCGCCGAGGTGGAACGGGGCGATCTGTACGGTGACGTGGGGCAGGCGGGTCAGCTCCAGCAGGTGCCGCAGCTGCCGCGCCATCACGTCGGGGCCGCCGAGCGGACGCCGCAGGGACGCCTCGTCGATCACGGCCCACAGCCGCGGCGCGCCGGGCGCGGTGAGCAGCGCCTGCCGACGCAGCCGCAGTTCCACCCGGCGTGCGACCTCCCGCTCGGAGAGGTTCCCGAGCCGGCACACCGCACGGGCGTACTCCGCCGTCTGCAACAGCCCGGGAATGAACTGCACTTCGTAGGTGCGGATGACGGCCGCGGCCTCCTCCAGGCCGATGAGCGTCTCGAACCAGCCGGGCAGGACGTCACTGTACTGGTGCCACCAGCCGGGCGTGCTGGTGCCGCGGGCCAGCGCCAGGAATTCGGCGCGCTCGGCCGGATCGGTGACCTGATACAGCGTCAGCAGATCGGCCACATCGCGTTCCTTGCAGCCGACCCGGCCCAGTTCCAAGCGGCTGATCTTGGCGTGGGAGCCGCGGATGGCGTCCCCGGCCGCCTCGCGGGTGATGCCCGCCGCCTCCCGCAGCCGGCGCAGCTGGGTGCCCAGGACGATCCGCAGCACCGTCGGTCCGCCCCGCGGGTGCTCGATGTGCGGGCGCGGCGGCGGGATGCGGCCTGGCTGCGCGGCGGTCATGCTGGCTCCCCTGTCGGTAGGGCGGACGTCCAGTGTTCCATCGCGTGCAGGGCTCGTACAGCCGAGGTAACTATCCGGCCGACATATGCGTCAGCCGAGCCCGGCCAGGTCGTCGAAGTCCCCGTCCTTGGCCCCTTGGACGAAGGCCGCGATCTCGTCACGGGTATAGATCAGCGCCGGTCCCCCGGCATCCCGGGAGTTGCGCACCGCCACCCCGCCGCCGGCGAGAACGGCCAGTTCAACGCAGTTGCCGTTGGGGTTGCTACGGCGGCTCTTGCGCCACACCGCGCCGTCGAGGGCACTGGCGCGGGTGCCGTTGGGCCATGTCTCCACTTGGTTCTCCCCTTGCCGGAGGTGTTCCTGGGACCGGTACGGGCCCGTGCGCGTATGGCGTGAAACAGGCGCCGTGCGGCCGTACTTACCGCTGCAATTGCAGATGTACTTGCAGTGGAACACGGCCGACCGCGATATTAACCCTCCCCGACAGCGCGGCCCAGCCCCCGACGAGCCCTCTCGCGGAGATCGTGATGACGACACATCCGGCACCGACCGTGCACGACGTCCTCCACACGGAGCCGGGTCCGGAGCGGCACTTCGCCGTGTGCGCGCTCAGCGGGGCCTACCGCACCATCGCGGAAGCCCGCCGCTTCACCGCCACCACGCTCGAAGGGTGGGGCATCCGCGCGTCGGTCGTCTCGGACGCGGCCCTGGTGGTCTCCGAACTCGTCAGCAACGCCCTGCGGCACGCCCCTCCCGTCCCCACGGCCGCCGAAGGGCCGGGGTCGGACGTGCTGTGCGCGGCCTGGCTGGCGCTGGCGCACGAGGACGCCGGCATCCTGTGTGCCGTCTCCGACTCCAGCCGCACGGCTCCCGCCCTCTTGCCGCCGGATCCGCTCGCGGGACGGGGCCGGGGCCTGTGGGTCGTCGACCGGCTCAGCGAGTCCTGGGGCTGGACCCCTCCGGACGCCCTGGGCAAGACGGTCTGGGCCCAGCTCCCCGCGTCAGGGCCCGTAGGTGAGTAGCCGTCCTGCGGGCGGCCCGCTCCCGCCGTGGGAGCGGGCGCCCGGTGCGGTGGTCCGCGCACCCGGGACCCGCCCTCTCCGGAACGGGGAAACCGGTTCGTCGGAGTTCATCCTGTTCGGCCTTGAGTTCACGTCCTGGCCGGGCTCCCTCGAACAGGACTGGTCGGCACCCGGACAGCTCCGGGAGATCGTGCAGATCGGAGCCTTGCGCCTGAACGACGACTGCTGTGTCGTCGAGGAGTTCGAAGCACTGGTCCGGCCGGTGGCCAACCCCCGGCTGTCGCGCCATTTCACCGGCCTGACCGGGATAACCCAGGAGGACGTGGACCACGAGGGCCGCGCCCCGGCGGAAGCGCTCGGCGACTTCCTGGGTTTCTGCCGGGGGATGCCGGTTCTCTCCTACGGCAACGACATGGTCGTCCTGGGAGAGAACGTCGGATGGGCGCGGGCCCGGGGCGACGAGGTGAAGAACGGCTTCCTTTTCGCCACGTTCCTCAACATCCGGCCGTGGCTGAACTCCATCGCCCCGGAAACGGCGTCCGCCGACGCGGGACGCCTGTGGGAGGTGCTGAACCTCCCCAAGCCCGCTGCCGGCGAGGAACATTCGGCCCTGTCCGACTGCTATTCCTTCGCCGCGGCCCTCCGCCACCTGCACGCCATCGGGCACTGGCTGCCCACAGGTTTCCTGTGAAGGCCACGCGTCGTGCTCTTCGGCGGCGGGCGGGTCACGGCGTATCGCCGGGAGGCTCCCCGGCGGGCTCCGCCCAGTGCATGCCGTCCGCGGTGGCGACCAGGCCGCCGGGGAACTGCGGAGTCTTCTCCGCGAAGTCGCCGCGGGCGACTCCTTGTCCGGCGAGCGCGTCGCTCTGGGCGAAGGTCTCACCGAGCATCGGGCTCTCGTCCCACGGGTCGCCGGCCGGGTCCGCCTGATAGCCGTCGGCGGACTCGTCCAGCACCCGTGAGGCGGTGGCGAGGCGGCCGGTGAGCTGGTCCGCGTCGATGAGCGCCCGGTCGCCCGAGGACAGGCCGCCGACCAGGTTGATGAAGGAGGCCAGCGCGCCCGCTTGCCCGCCGGTCACCTTGTGCGCCTGCCAGAAGTAGGTGTCCTTGGGTGCCTGCATGCTGTAGAAGGCGGCGAGGAAGTCGTGGAAGACGGTGTATTCCCGCCGGTAGCGCGCCTCGAATTCCCCGAAGGCCCGTCCCTCGTCCATGCCTGCGCCCAGCACGCTGTTGACCGAGCGGGCCGTGAGCATGGCGGAGTAGGTCGCGAGGTGCACTCCGGAGGAGAAGACGGGGTCGATGAAGCACGCGGCGTCGCCGACCAGCGCCACGCCCGGCGCCCAGAACCGGGTGTTGCAGTAGGAGTAGTCCTTGCGGACCCGCACCCTGCCGTACGTCCCCTCGGTGACGCGCCGCGCGTCCGCCAGGTGGTCCCGGATCAGCGCGCACTGGTCCACCAGCTTGGCCAGCGCCTGTTCGGGGTCCCCCTGTACCTGGTCGGCGTGTTCGCGGTGGACGACGGCGCCGACGCTGGTGAGGCGGTCGGTCAGCGGGATGTACCAGAACCAGCCGGTGTCGAAGGCGGCGCACAGGATGTTGCCCTGGTTCGGCGGCGGCAGCCGGCGTCCGCCCTCGAAGTAGCCGAAGACCGCGATGTTGCGGAAGAACGGGGAGTACACCCGCCGGCCGCCGGCCGCGGTGTGCAGGCGGCCGGTGTTGCCGGAGGCGTCGATGACGTAGCGGGCGCGGACCTCGGCTTCCGTGCCCTCCGGGCTGCGGTAGGTCAGGCCGGTGACGCGGCCGTCGTGGTGGTGGACGGCGCGTACGGCGCATTCTTCGCGTACGTCGGCGCCGACCCGCCGGGCGTGGTCCAGCAGCAGCGCGTCGAACCGCATCCGCTCCACCTGGTAGGCGTAGCCCCCGGTCTCGCCGAGGCCGGGGGCGTCCGCGAAGGAGAAGGTCCACGTTTCCGGTGCCGAGCCCCAGCGGAAGGTGCCGCCGCGCTTGCGCATGAAGCCGGCTTCGTGCAGCTCGTCCTCCACCCCCAGGAGGCGCCCGATGCCATGGATGGTCGACGGGAGGAGGGATTCCCCGATCTGGTAGCGCGGGAAGCGTTCCCGTTCCAGCAGCAGTACGCGGTGTCCGGCCATGGCGATCAGGGCGGCGGCGGTCGACCCGCCGGGTCCGCCGCCGACCACGACGGCATCGAACTCCTCGGAGGATACGGGCATGTGCGGCTTCCTTTCGCGGTCGCGTGCGAGCGGGCGGGACGGTCACCACGTCACCGGGAGGGTGAGCGGGGACCGGATGGGTGAGTGGTCTTCCCAGGCCGGGGGCTCTCCGGTCAGGCGGAGCCGGGGCAGGCGGTCCAGCAGCGCTTCCAGGCCCACGCTCATCTGCGCACGGGCCAGGTGGGCGCCGATGCAGTTGTGCGGGCCGCGGCCGAATGCCAGATGCGGGTTGGACGGCCGGTCCAGCAGCAGCCGGTCCGCCTCCGGGAAGACGCGCTCGTCACGGTTGGCCGCGGCCAGTACGGGCAGTACGGCCTCGCCGGCGCGTACGGTCCGCCCGTGCAGCGCGACATCCCGCTGGGCCTGGAGGACGATGACACCGTTCTGTACGGGGAGGAAGCGCAGCAGTTCTTCCACGGCGGCCGGCAGCAGCGCGCGGTCGCGCAGCAAGCGCGCGTACCGCTCCGGCTCGGACAGCAGGGCCAGCGCTGCGTTGGCCAGGAACATGGTGGTGGTGCGGTATCCGGCCACCAGCATCGACAGTCCGAAGGCCAGCACGCTCTCCCGGTCCACCGCGCCGCGGTCACAGGCGCGGGCCAGCATGCTGAGGATGTCGTCGCCCGGTGTACGGCGGCGGCGGTCGAGCAGCGACTCCATGTAGGCGCGCAGCTGGTGGGTGGCCTCGCGGCCTTCCGGCAGGGTGATCAGCGCGCCGAGCGCGGCGTCGGCCGGCGCGAGGAAGAAGTCGCGGTCGTCGTACGGGATGCCCACCAGCTCGCATGTCACCAGCAGTGGGAAGGGTTCGCAGAAGCCGCTCACCAGGTCGCCGGGAGGCCCGGTGGTGGTGAATTGCTCCAGCAGGTGGTCGGCGGCGGCACGGAGGGCGGGCCGTCGTCGCCGTACGGCACGGACGCTGAACGGCCGTGCCAGCGCTTGGCGCAGGGCCGCGTGCCGGGGCCCTTCGAGTTCCATCATGGTGAGCAGGCCAGGACCGCGGTCGGCATCCGGGCCGGGCGGCCAGTCCTCGATGGTCGGCCGGATGAACCGGTCGTCGGCGAGCAGATCGCGTACGTCGTCGTAGCGCGTGGCGTACCACGCCGGAGCGCCGAACGGGGTGGCGACCTTGGCCAGTGGGCACTCGCGGCGCAGCCGCGGATACTGCGGCGGCGGCCCCATGCTGCCCGGCGGGGGCATCGGGAACGGCTGGGGATCTTCCTCGGGTCCGGTGGCGGCCGTGTCGGACGGGTGCGGCATCGGTTCACCGCCTCGCGCAGGGTGGTCTCGTTGCGGCCGACGGCTGCTCCCGTGCTTCCGGCCGTCGCTGCCGGACGACCCGTCCCCGAAGGCAACGGCGCCACCTCGGCTACCGGAACAGTGCCCGGAAGCCGGCGGCGGAACCGGCGGCGCGCGGAAACTCACCGGCGCCGGTGAACAAGGCGTGCGCGGCGCGCGCCGCCGGACCGCGCACGCCCCGGGACGCGCGACGGCGCGAACGTCGCGCCGCCGGTGGTCCGGCCCGGAGCGCGAAGGCCCCGCCGGGCGGCGCGCGGCCGGCCCGGCGGGGCTCCGGAACGTCTCTCAGACCCGGTCGGCGGCGATCAGCAGATACTGGAAGCTGCCGTTGCGGTACGCGGTCAGAAAGGTTTCCTCAATGCCCGTGACCAGGTGGTCGGCCCGGCTGCGCAGTTCCCAGTACGGGATGGTGGCCGCGGTGAGGTCCTGGACGTGTACGGGGACCAGCCGGTGGCGGGCCATCGCGCGGAAGTACGCCGACCGCGGATGGATGTCGCAGATGTAGTGGGCGTTGATCAGGGACACCTCGCGGGAGGCGCGCCCGTAGGCGTCGTTGTAGCAGCCGGTGATCACCACATACCGCCCGCCGCGCCGCAGCAGCCGCGCGTGCTCGGCGAACAGCAGGTCCAGCTCGACGTACATCGTCGACTCGTTGTTCCAGGACGCCGCGTACGCGCCGGTGGCGAAGCCGGTGTCGAGCATGTTGCGGTGGTGGTAGCGCACCTTGTCGTCGATGCCGCGCTTGCGGGCCTGCTCGTTCGCGAAGTCGGCCTGCTTGGCGGAGATGGTGGCCCCGTCGGCGTGGCAGCCGTACCGCAGGTGCGCGACCACACTGCCGCCGCCGCGTCCGCACCCGGCGTCGAAGACGCGGTCGGCGGGCGACAGCGCGCCGAGGTGGGAGGCGAGCAGCTCGGCCTGGGCGTGTTCGAGGCGGTGCAGTTCGCCGGTGATGCGCTCGCGGCGCCGGACGGGATCCGGCTCGTCCAGTACGGACCGGTCGGCGTCCCCGATGCCGTAGTGGTGGTGATACAGGTCGTCGATCTTGCCGAGTTCCAGGTTGACCGGGTTCTCCTCGGTGTTCCAGTACTCCGCGACGCGGGCCTGGTACGTGGACTGGGTCGGCAGGGCGGGGCGTGCGGTGGGGACGTGCGCGGTGGTCAACGGTGACTCCTTGCCGTGGTGCACTGGATCGGTCTACCAGTAGTTGGGCAGGTGGTAGCGGTCGGAGTTGGTGGCGTGCCACTCGTGGTTGCCGGCCACCCAGTCGGACAGGCTCCGGGTGTACCGCTCGACGAGCGGAGACGTTTCGGCCAGCTCGGCCGCCTCCGTCTCGTACGCCTCCATGATCTGGTTGTGGATGTCGACGCTCTTCAGGTACGCGGCCTTCAGACCGCGCCGGTCGTTGGCGGCGACCACCTGGGGCAGGTTCAGATGGTCCGGGTCGCTCGCCAGCTCCTTCGTGAAGGAGTAGAGGTCGTTGACGATGGTCGTGGCGTTGCAGGCCAGGGCGGTGATCCGCTGGATCTCCGGGCGGGCGTACACAGCCTCGGGCAGTTCGTAGCCGTCCACCGCGTCGACGATCGACAGACAGGGACGGAAGTTGTTGAACTGCCGCATCACCAGGTACTCCCACACGCGCGGCATGTGCCGCGCCTCCGCCCAGGACGCCTCGGCGAGGTAGCCGAGGTGCAGCCGGGCCATGTCGTGGACGAACCGGTCGGTCTGGCTGGGGGTGGCGAGGGCCGCGTAGTCCTTCAGGGCCCAGTAGTACGAGCGCAGGGGCCCGTCGGCCTGCACGCCCCGGCGCCACTCCTCCTCCGTGTCGCGGGTGCCGTGGAACGGGTCCAGGGCGGACTGCGCGATGATCAGGCGGCCGCCCAGACCACGGCGTGCGCCGCCTTTGCCCTCGTCCTCCTCGCAGTAGCAGGTGTCGACGATGTTCTCGGCCAGCAGCAGTTTGCCGGCGGCGGTGAGGCGTTCGAGGTCGGCCGCCGCGGGGTGTTGCAGGACGACGGCCCGGCCGAACTGGAAATCGGTGAAGTCGCCGGACCACTGCGCGGGGAACAGGTCCAGCGTCCGGGCCCAGTCCTCCAGCCTGCGGTCGATCTCCGCGGCCTTCTCCGGGTCGGCCGGGGCGACGGGCCGGTACCTCAGCCCCGGGACGGCGCCGCCGCGCCGGGTCGGCCGGGCGCGGGCGAGGCTGGGCGGGCCGGGCAGCCTGAACGGGGTGGCGGTTTCGGTGGCGGGCGTGGGTGTGTTCATGGTCCGTACCTCACGGGTCAGTCGGCGGTGCGGCCGAGCTGGACGTTCTCCAGGACACCGGCGGCGTCCGGCACGAGGATGGCCAGCGAGTAGTAGGCGGTGACCAGGTAGTTGATGACGGCGGCCTGGTCGATGCCCATGAACCGGACGTTCAGGCCGGGCTGGTGCTCATCGGGGAGGCCGGTCCGGTGCAGGCCGACGACGCCCTGGTCGGCCTCGCCGGTGCGCAGCGCGATGATGCTGCTGGTATGCGTCTCGCTGACGGGGATCTTGCCGCACGGAAAGACCGGCACTCCGCGCCAGGCGGGGACCTGGTGCCCGTCGACGTCGGCCGAACCCGGCACCAGACCGCGCTTGTTGCACTGCCGGAAGAAGGCGGCGATCGCCTTCGGATGGGCCAGGAACAGCCGTGTCTTGCGGCGCATGGACAGCAGCTCGTCCATGTCGCCGGGGTGGGCGGTCCGGTGCAGGTGCTGATCCGCTGCCCGTGGTCGACGTTGTGCAGCAGCCCGAACTCCCGGTTGTTCACCATCTCCCACTCCTGGCGCTCGCGGATCTCCTCCACGGTGAGCCGGAGTTGCTGCTGCGTCTGGTCCATGGGCTCGTTGTAGAGATCGGCGACGCGGGAATGCACGCGCAGCACGCTCTGGCTCAGGGAGAGTTCGTACTCGCGCGGGGTGAGGTCGTAGTGGACGTAGCCGCTGGGCAGCGTCGGCTCGCCGGCATGTCCCGCCTGCACCGGTACGTCCGCCTCGCCCCGGCGGTTCATCGGACGCCGCTGCCGTTCCGCGTACGCGGTGAGATGCTCGGCCAGGGACGGCACGCGGTCGGTGAACTCCCGGATCACGTCCCAGGGCAGCGTCAGCAGGACGCCCGCGGTCTCGGCCCGGACCGACGTCAGCCACCGCGGGTCGGGGCGGCCGATCGCCTCGTCCCCCATCTGGTCGCCGTCCGTGACGACACCGACGACCTCCTCCTCGCCGTACTTGCCGGCCGCGTAACGGACGAAGCGGCCGTGCACCACGAGATACGTCTCGGTGGCGGGCTGCCCCGCCTCGAAGAGCACCTGACCGGCCCGGACCTCCCGGACCCGGAAGCGGCCGGCGAGCTCCGTGAGAACCCCGATGTCCGGGTAGCCGCGCAGGGCGGGCAGCTCGGTGAGGGTCCGCGGGATCACCTTGATGTCGTCCGCGCCGTTGTGCTCGAACTCCACGCGCCCCCGCCCGACCCGGAGTTAGAGACGCCGGTTGACCCGGTAGGTGCCGCCCTTGACGTCCACCCACGGCAGCATCTTCAGCAGCCATCGGGAGGTGATGGCCTGCATCTGGGGCTGGGTCTTGGTGGTGGTCGCCAGTTGGCGCGCGGCCTGCGTGCTCAGGCTGGTGAGCGCGCTGTCCGCGGGCGGGTCGGAAGCGTTCTCCGCCACGTCGGGACCGGGGTCGCGGTCGGGGGCACGGTCCGGTGCGGGCACGTTTCCTCCGGAAGATGAACAGGTGGGAGATGAAGGGCACTTGGTGAACAAGAGGGCCGTGTGCAGCCATAAGCGAAACAGGTGCACGTGCGCCGCCGGTACGGCGCGAAAGGGAGCGCCTTTGCGTTCAGGGGGCGCAAACATCGAATGGTTGAGAGAAAGGGCGCGCGGGTGTGTCGTGCGCCCCCGGGGCGTCGGAATTCGGTCGCGGGGATTCGGCCACCGGGGGAGCACGGGTCAAGCGGGGGGAGGGCGTTGGGGCACGGGGAAGGCACTGCATGGGGCATGGGGAGGGCACAGCGCGGGGCGCGGGGAGGGCACAGCGCGGGGCGCGGGGCGCGGGGCGTGGGGAGGCCGGCCCATCGGCGTATGGGTCTTCGGTTACGGCCACGAGATAACGGCCGCCCAGACAGCAGCGTGCGCACCCGCCTCGCAAGCCTCTCCGCGAAAGGGGTCGGAGCCGTGGTCGCTTGGCACCACGAGAACAGCGGTGGCCGACCACGGGATTTGCCCCGAACGGCAAAAAATGAGAACCGGTCTTAGAAATGCCCGTTACGCTTGCCGACCGGCAGGCGAAAACCCCGCAGCCAACCTGAACGGGCCCGATCGGGCTCAAAAGGCGAGCCGAAGGCTCAAGTCCTTTTCCCGCGTCCTACAAGGACGGGATTGCCCGGCGGCCATGGCCGCTTCGACCGCTTGAGAAGTGATGCGACCGGCGAGTGTGCGGGACGGTGTCCAGCACGCGCCAGGGGGACGCCCATGCTCCGAACCGTTTGCCTGCTGTTGGCCATTGGCGCGATGGCGGCGGCAGCCGGACTGGTGCCGTTGCTTTTCGCCTCTGATATCGGAACCGGTCCGGCGCTACAGACCTCGGTCGTCACCACGCCGCACGGCCACCGTTCGCACCCGCCTCCCGGCTGCCGCCACCGCATGGCCTCACAACGCGAGCTGCGCGCGCCGACGGGCTCACCTTCGTGCCGGTGCCGTCATGTGGTCCGCGACTGCCACCCACGCCGCTGACGGAACACCCGCACATCACGGAGATCTTCTTACGTTGCACGACGGCAAGACAGCCTGGCCGCCTCGCCTCCCCAGGCTCAAGGCACCGGCCGACGCCCGCCGTCCGTCCCCGAACCGGCGGCCCCGGCACCATCCCACCCTCCGGCCGGGGCCGCCACCACATCAACACGCGCCACGAGGCGCGAGCCGACGGTTCAGTCGGTCACGGGGGGCTGAGCGGACGGCTTGACGGCCGCGGGCGCCGGCGCGCTCGGGGAGTAACGTTTCGCCCCGGGATGAACGGCTCGGTATATGGCGCGGGATATGGCCTCTATCGTCCCGATGCCGTAATTCATTCCGTCCGCCGTGGGGCGCCCTTCCGGAACCCGGTTGTTCTCGGTGAGGACGACCAGTCCCGAGTCGTAACCTTTCCCGGTGAGAACGGCCATGCTGTTCACCTTCCAGTCCCCCTTGTCGAAGTCCGGGACGTCGGGATTCCTGCTGCGTTGCAACCAGCCGTTCTTCACCTGGATCACAGCGTCGGCCGGAGCGCCGGCGGTGGCCCCCCACCGCTGGTCGCTCTGCACCTGCCGCATGAGGCCGAGTGCGTAGGAGCGGGCCCCGGCCCGGAGGACCGAGTCGTCGTCGCCGGACAGAAGACGGAGCAGCTTGTCCTGGTCGGCCGCGGTGACCTGGGTCAGGCCCCAGTTCCCTTCCTTGTCGAGGACGGTGTCACGCATCCCGGCCTTGTCGAGGAATTTCTGCACCTTGACCGGGTCCGGCTTCTTCGGGTCCGTCAGGTCGGACAGCTGCCGCCACAGGGTGGTTGTGGCGGCATTGTCCGAAACAGTGATCATTTTGCGGGCGAGGGCGTCTTCCGTACCGGTGAGCGTTCCGCCCTTCTCGTACAGCAGCGCGCCGAGGATGACGGTCTTCACCACGCTGGCCGAGTCGTACTGTTTGTCGGCGTCGAAAGTGCACTTGGTGGCGGTCGGCCGGTCGTAGAAGGAGAGCGACGCCATGCTCTTCCGGCCGGCCAGCGCCTTGGATATGTCGCCCGCCAGTTTCCGGGCCAGTTCGGCATTCTTCGATGTGCAGTGCACCGACGGGCCGGCCGTTACGGCCCGTTGCGTGGCGGCGGACGGCGCGGCCGCCACGGCCGGCCCTGCGGCCGCTCCGGTTCCGAAGACCGCTACGACCCCTACGGACAACCATCTCATGTCTGACTACTCTTCTCTCGGGGCGCCGGGACGCCGGGCGCCGGACGCTCGTGAGCGGACGGCCCTGTTTATGGGCAACTCCTCGCGGATACCGCTCAGTTATGTCACGCGAGGGCACCGGTGGGGAACTACGGGAAGGAATACCAGGGTATTTTCCATGCATGAGCTGTGGACGGCCGGGGTTCACGAGAAAACGTGAGACGGCCCTTGACTACGCGGCCCGGCCAACACCGTTATTTCGGCGGCCGATTCAGGCCGCTCGCCGATGCCGATCAACACCTGGAACGCCCGCCGGGCGGCGGTGCTGTCGTGGCTGGGCTGGTGTGAGTCGCGCAGCTACGACGGCCCGACCGTCCCGGCCTGGGGTGAAGCGGCCGGCGGTGCCGGGCTCCGCGGGTGCGGTCCTTCACCAGGCGGGGAAGGATCCGGGCGTTCCTGGCGTCCCACGGCCCCGGGCAGCGGTGAGTGACGAACACCGGCCGGAGAAAGTGGTCAGCCCGCGCGACGTGTGCCCGGACACCGGCCTGGCCCGCCTTTTCTACGGGCAGGCCCGCGCGCCGCTGCATGAGCACACCGCCGTGCGCGGGCCAGGTACGGGCTGGGACCTGCACGCGTACCGCCATTCCGCCCTGACTCACCTTGGTGGCAGGACGCGTCGCTGCTGATGCTGATGGCGAAGTCACGCCACAAGAATGCGGAGAATGTCCGTCGCTACTTCAAGCCCTCCCCGAGACGATCGCCGAGGTCACTTCCTTGCTCGCCCCCGGCGACAGCAGACGCTGAGCGTTCCCCCCTTTCCGAGCCCGTCTTCAACTCCCCGCTCGGCTAAGGTGATAGCGGGCCGTGACTGGCGCTGGGGTGGAGCACCACCGGGAAGCGGCCTGACATCCACGTCACTGCCGCGCGCCTGGGCGACTCGTGCAGAGCTCAGGAGTGAGACGTGACTGACATCCACCCGGCGCGGCTGATGAACGGCGTCGACCTTGCACGACGCATCACCGGGACCGGTTCGGCAGCCGCTGCGGACATGCGTGAGCGCGCTGGGACAGCGCCCTGTCTGGCGACCGTGCTGGTGGGAGACGACCCGGCCTCGGTCACGTACGTCCGGATGAAGCGTTCCCGGTGCGAGAAGGCCGGCATCCTGTCACGCCACGTGTCCCTGCCCAGCTCGGTGAGCACTGCCGGCCTGGTCGAGACCATCAGCGCCCTCTCCGCGGATCCGAAGGTGCACGGCATCCTGCTGCAGCATCCCGTGGGGAAGCACATCGACGAGCGCGCCGCGTTCGAGGCGATCGCCCCGGACAAGGACGTCGACGGGGTCACCATGCACTCCTTCGCGGCGATGAGCTTCGGCCTGCCCGGCTTCGCCTCCTGCACCCCCGGCGGGATCCTGCGCCTGCTGGACGAGTACGGAGTCGACCTCGCGGGCAAGCACGCCGTCGTGGTGGGGCGCAGCGCCATCCTGGGCAAGCCCGTCGGCATGCTCCTGCTCGGGCGGGACGCCACGGTGACCTACTGCCATTCCCGCACCGTCGGCCTGCCCTCGATCGTGCGCGAGGCCGACGTCCTGGTCGCCGCCGTCGGTCGTCCGCGCTTCATCGCCGGATCGGATATCAAGCCCGGCGCCGTGGTGGTCGACGCGGGCTACAACCCTGGCAACGTCGGTGACGTCGACTTCGAGACCGCCCGGCACCGGGCAGGCCTGATCACTCCCGTCCCCGGCGGCGTCGGCCCCATGACCATTGCCGTTCTCCTCGCGCAGACCGTCGAGGCTGCCGCGCACCAGCTCGGCCTCGGCTGACCGGTCGGGGTCGTGCGGAAGGAGAAGACTCCTCCGGGGATCCCCGACCCGGCTTCCTTACCCCTCGGCAGCGTCAGGGTCGCGCAGCGGCCGCAGGCCGCCGGCCAGGTCGGGGAGGTGAAAGAGGTAACGGCCGAGCATGTTGATGTGATGCCGAACGAACGGCGAGAGACGGGACACGTCCCCGTCTCGGACGTCAAAGCCGTCCGCACGCAGCTGGTTCACCGCGGCGTCCATGTACCGCGTGGTGAACAACACGAGGGCGTTGAGCACCAGGCCCAGCGCCCCGATATGGTCCTCCATGCAGTCCTTGCTAGCGCTGGCCACCGAATCTCTGACTCAGATCACTAGCGGGCCCGTCCCAAACGAATATTCTGGGTCCAGGCGTTCGTGCCGCCCTTTGGTGTGGTCTTGCAGGCCGGGGCATAGCAGCGCCAGACCCAGGTGCCGTTCTGTCTGCGGCGGATCTCGATCTCCTTGCCCCTGCAACGGTCGCAGCGAGGCGGAGCCGCGAAGGCTGCCGCGTGCTCGTGTTCCAGCAGCTTCCGGGCGAAGTGTGCGCCCCGCATCGTCAGCATGACTTCACGGGTCCAGCTCTGCGAGAGGACGTTGAGGCTGCCGAGCATGACCGTTCGCTCGTCGATGACCGCGATCTTCTGGTGCATGACGTTCATCGGTACGACCACATCCACGATGGTTCGCAGGTCGGCGATGAGTTTCTGGTTGGCCGGCTTCTTCTGGAGCTGGTCGGTGTCGTCCCGGATGAAGACGCGGATGCGTACCCCGCGGTCGGCCGCCTTGCGGAGCTCGGGCAGCAGGGAGCTGACCCGCTTGGCCACCCAGGGTGCCCAGAGCCACAAGGAATGCCGTGCGTGACGGATCTCCTCGGTGAACGTGCGGTAGAAGTCGCGTTCATCGTCGATCTCCGTCACTTCGACGTGCCGGCTCAGCACCTCGGCGAGCGCGGTGCCGAACTCCCCACGGAACGCAGGGGGCGCGGTCGGTGGGGTGATCAAGGACTTGGCTTGGAGGACGCGCACGCCACGCCGGGTGCCGATGAGTGCCGCGAGTTGTGCCAGGGCGCTTCCTGGTTTCGCGTTCTTGACGCGTTCGCCGCTGGCGATGACGTACAGGCGGGTCTTGACCCGGGTGACAGCGACGTTGAAGAGGCGGACGCCGTCCCGGGGCCAGCTGCTGGCCGCGGGCTGGAGGTGTGCGCAGGCCATCCACAGCTCGCGGCTGCCCGCTCCGCCCTCCACCGTGTCGAAGACGACGATGTCGAACTCCCGGCCCTGGAACTTGTGCGCGGTGCCGACCTCTGCGAGCGCGCCCCCTCCCGGGCCTTCCACGTCGCGCAGTGCCTCCAGGGTGGCATCGGACTGGACGCGGTAGGGCGTGACGATGCCCGTCTCCTCGCCCAGTTCGTGGTGCAGTTCCACCAGTGCCCGTGCGATCAGTGAGCCTGCCGGCCACCAGCCGCTGCGGCTTCCGGTCAGGTGCGCCCTGGCCAGCTCGTGCAGCCCGTCCGTGTCGATCAGCACGATCTCCGGGTCGTCGGCCGGGCGTGCCGCCTGTGTCTGGCCGCCCCCGGTGAGCACACCGCCGTACGCGAGGCGATTGGCCAACCCCATGACGGCGGGCCCGAAACGGTGCTGTTGGGTGAGGGTGATGCAGGCCGGGTGGGCCTGGGCGTCGGACGGTTCCGCGATCCCGCAGTGCTGGAAGACGTCCGGCAGCAGCCAGCGCTTGATGTCCGCGCGTTCGTGTGCCTTGAGTTCGGGCGGGATGACCGCACCCAGCTGCATGAAGTCCCCGAGAAGGACCGCGGTCCGACCGGCCTTTCCCGTGGCGAGCAGGACTTCGGGCAGGGTGGCTGCGCCTGCCTCGTCCACGAGGACGACATCGTACGGCCCCTCGAAGACTGCCCGGTTCGTCCGGAACCGGGCCAGGGTCGTGGCGACCAGCTTGGCGCTTTTGATGATCTCGCTCTGTGCGTCGCGGGCGAGACGCTCGTACTCCTCCTGTACTTCCTGGTATTGCTTCTCCAGCTCAGGCCGCCGGGCCGAGTCGGCGACCACGACCGGGCGCAGCCGGCCGGCCAGGGCGAAACGGGCCGGCCAGCCCTGCTGCTCGGCCCGCTCCGTCAGTTCACTGGCCCGCTGAGCCCGCTCTGCGGCCTTCTCCGCCCGGGCCTTGTCCTCTTTGCACCTGTCGTAGTGGCGTCCGGCCTCCCGCTCTGCCGCCAGTCGGGCCTGTACGTCGGCCGCCAGGTCAGCGGCCTGTTCCCGGGTGAGCGCGATGGTGTCGGCCAGGGCTGCGATCCGAGCGTCGAGGGCCTCGATGTGGGTGGTGGCCGTGGCGCGGGCTGCGGTCGCCGACCGCTCGGCGGACGCGGCTGCCCGCTCGGCGTCGGCCAGCTGCCGCTGCAGCTCGCCGGTCTTTTCGCGCAGACGCCATTTCTTCACAGCGCCCTTGTCCGCTATCCCCGCCAGCTCCTGGCGCAGGGAATCGCAGGCGCCTTCCGCCAGCAGCGCAGCCGCCTCACGGTGTTCCGCCGCCTTCCGTACCTGGACCGCTTCCTCGGACAGCCGGTCGACCTCGCGCCACTGCGCACGCGACGCCTCCGCAGCCTTGTCGCGGGCCGCGGCCGTCTCGGCTGCGGTCAATGCGTCGCGGTATGCGCTCTCGGAGTCGGCCAGACGCCGACCGGCGGCTTCGCATCGTGCTCGCGCCGATGCGAGATCTTCACCGGGTGTGCGGAGCAGCTTCAGCGCTGCGAAGTAGGCAGCGGAGTCGAACCCGGCCAGGCCACCGTCCAGGGTGGCGAGCTGTTCGGCTCGATGCTTGATCTCGACGAGTTCGGCTTCGAGGGCGCTGCGCCGGGCAGCCGTGTCCGCCAGACGTGCCTTGACCATCAAGGGCAGCGACACCGAAGCGTCCTCGGCCACCTCCCGTAGGTGCGGTGGGCCCACCCGGACGATGTCGCCGGGGCCGTGCTGCTTGGCCCGCACCACTCCGAGCAGAGCATTGTCCACGGCGATGTTCGTGGCCGAGACCAGCAGCACCCGGTCGCCTCTGGCGATGAGATCACCGATGGCACGCTTCAGGACGGTCGTCTTTCCCGTGCCCGGAGGGCCCCACACCAGATATATCCCCTCTCCGAGGCAGGCCCGGTAGGCATCGCATTGCGCGGGGTGGAATCCGGGCGGGTCTGCCTCGTGGGCCGGTGCTCCGCCGAGGCGGCCGGCCGCAAGGGCTGCCGCCAGGGGGTGCTCGGCGAGGCCGGAGATGCCGTCCCGCAGGGCCTCGACGAGGAACGTGGGCGGCTGCTTCAGCATCCACAGGTGCGGGTCGGCCACGTCGGCGAACTCGGCCACCCGTAAAGTCAGCAGAGAGCCGTTCTGGATCATTTCCGCGACCGCGAAGCCGTTCGTCTCGACACTGTCGTTCTCCGGTCCGGCAAGCCGCAGGCTGTCGAGCTGATCGGGCCCGATGTCGGAGCCGCGGAGATCGACGGTGTACTGCCCCGCGTCCCCGGTGCGTGCCGCCCGGCCGATGCGCTGCCAGCGAGGCTGCTTGCCCGCACCGCCTTCCACATTGACCCACTCGCCGAGCGCCGTGACGATCTCGTCGCGCCAGCCCACGTGCCAGTCCCCCGTCCCCGTCTGTGGTCCTCGTGTCCCCGGCGGCAAATTTACCCACGCCGACGAAGTGACATACGGCGGAGCCACCAGCGGGCAGCCAGAACTGGATGGATCTCACCGGAGCCGGCTCCAGTCAGCCGGTGCCCTGGCAGAATCGCGGGTTCTCGGGACGCACGTCATCCGGCCAGGTCCTCCCGGCCGAAGTGTCGACCAGGTCCTCCCGGTCGAAGTGTTGATGGCCTGCTGCTTCGTGAGCGGCTCCTTTGAAGGGGCCATCGGCGCAACTTCGCGCGCGTGCGGAGCTACCCCGTCATCGGGCCCCTCTTCCCCCCACCGGACTGTCGGTCCCCGCGTACGAAGCCGAACCCCTGGACCACCAGCAGACGAAGAGCCTGCTCGTGTCGAACTCGCCGAAGAAGCGTGAGCTTTTCCGGGCCTCCAGAAAGAGGCGTTGGCGTCTGACCTGGGCTTTGGACCGTAAGGCGTCTTCCGGTCGCCCTACTCAGAACCGTCCCGGCCGACATCCGAAGCTGTCCGGGCGGAACAAGGCTGCATCCTCGCTCCACTTCCGCACGCCTCGCAACGGCAAGCGCACGCACCAGGGCCCCGGCCTCCCTGCGGGAAGCCACCCCTGACTCCCGGAAGACACGGAGCGAAACCATGAAGCTGCGCGGGTGACACCACAGCCGCCCGGGTCGGACGATCCCCCGCGTCGCCCGACCCGGGCAGCTCGACCGGAGTCCTGGCCGCGTCGGGGCGGACATCCGGAGACCCGCTGAGTATATTGGCTCCCAGCCAGTCAACGCAGGAGTTAACAGCATGTCCCCCCGCAGCCCCTCGGTCAATGAAGAGTTGCGGCGGCGTTCCCGGGAGCGCTTGTTGCAGGCGACCGTCGAGCTGGTGGACGAGCGCGGGTACGAGGCGACGACGCTCGGGGACATCGCCTGCCGTGCCGGTTCGGCGCGCGGGCTGATCTCGTACTACTTCCCGGGCAAGCGGCAGCTGCTGCAGTCCGCCGTGCACCGGCTGATGCACCGCTCGCTGCAAGCGGCCCTGGAGCGCGAACCCGTACCGACGGGCGAGGACGCGGGCCGGGAGCTGCTGGCGCGGGCGATCGACGCGATCCTGGGGCTGGCGCAGGAGCGTCCGCTGCTGATGCGTACGCACATGGCCGGGATTCTGACGGCGGAAGGTTTCATCCAGTGTCCCGAGCAGCAGCGGCTGGCGTTCCTGCTGCGTGACACGGTCGAGCGGTACGGCTCGAAGGACGCGGACACGGACTACCGGCTGCTACGGGCGTTGCTGATGGGGTCGGTGGTGGCGGTGCTGCTGCCCGGGGCGCCCATGCCCGCCGCGCGGCTGCGGGCCGAGCTGTTCCAGCGGTACGGCCTCGACTGGGAGCTGGGGGTGCCGCCGAGCGAAGGTCCGGAGCCGCCGCTGGAAGGCCCGCCGCCGCTGCTGACTCCGACGCCGGCGGGTCCCACGCCGCTGCCCGGCCCGCCACCGGCCGGTCCGCCCACGCCGCCCGGCCCGTCGACCGCCGCTTCTCGGACACTTCCCGGCCCGCCCCCGGCCGATTCGCCCGCCGCGGCGGAGGGGTAGAGCAGGGGGAGGGAGAAGGGGGCCGGTTTCGCGCGCGCCCGCCTCGGACTCGTGCTCTCACCTCCGGGGTGGGCAGCTCAGGTCGCTCTCGCGGTCGACGAACGTTTCCCGTACGAGCCGCACCCGGCCGACGCGCCCGGCCCGAACCCCTCGCATGCCCGTCCGCCAACCCCGGCAGCACACCTCCCGCGCCTCCCACGCCGGTGCGATCCTGGGAGTATTCCGCGGGAAGGGGCCTCTCGTGCTTCGTGTCGCAGTGATCGGGTCGGGACCCAGTGGCGTCTACACCGCTCAGGCGCTGGTCGGGCAGGAAGCCGTGCCGGACGTCGAGGTGTATGTGCTCGACCGGCTGCCGTGCCCGTACGGGCTGGTCCGCTACGGGGTCGCGCCCGACCACGAGAAGATCAAGTCGTTGCAGCACAACCTCCGTACGGTGCTGGAGCATCCGCGCGTGCGCTTCCTGGGCAACGTCGACGTGGGAGCCGGCGGGCTGGACCCGCGGGAGCTGCGGCGGCTGTTCCACGCGGTGGTGTACTGCGTGGGGGCCGCCACCGACCGGCACCTGGGCATCCCGGGCGAGGAACTGCCCGGCAGCCACTCCGCGACCGGCTTCGTCTCCTGGTACAGCGCGCACCCGGACGCGGCGGGCGACAGTTTCCCGCTGGCCGCGCGCTCGGCGGTGGTGATCGGGGTGGGCAACGTCGCGGTGGACGTGGCGCGGGTCCTCGCCCGTGGGGCGGACGAACTGGCGCGTACGGACGTGCCGCAGGCGGCGCTCGGCGCGCTCGCGGAGAGCCGGATCGAGGAGGTGTGGATGGTGGGGCGGCGGGGGCCGTCGCAGGCCAAGTTCACCACCAAGGAGCTGCGGGAACTGGGCACGCTGCCGGGCGCGGACGTGGTCGTACGGCCCGAGGAGCTGGCACTGGACCCGGCGTACGGCGACTCCGCCGGGCTGCCCGCGGTGAACCGCCGCAACGTGGAGGTGCTGCGCGGCTGGGCCGGACAGGCGGGCGGAGAGGTGAGAGGAGAAGCGGAAGGAGCGGAGGTGGGGGCGCCGGGGGGTGGGTACGGCAAGCGCCGCCGGATCCACCTGCGGTTCTTCCTCCGGCCCGTCGAGATCCTCGGCGACCCGGTGTCGGGGGTGCGCGGGGTGCGCTTCGAGCGGACCGTGCCGGACGGGTCGGGCGGGGTCATGGGTACCGGGCAGTACGAGGAGATCGCGGCGCAGTTGGTGCTGCGCTCGGTCGGGTACAAGGGGACGCCGCAGCCGGGCCTGCCGTTCGACGCGGCGACCGGCACGGTGCCACACGCGGAGGGGCGGGTGCTGCGGGACGGCGCGCCCTCCCCCGGTGAGTACGTGGCGGGGTGGATCAAGCGCGGCCCGACCGGGGTGATCGGCACCAACCGGCCGTGCGCGAAGCAGACCGTGGCCGCGTTGCTGGCGGACGCGGAGGCCCTGGCGCGCCGGCCGCTGCCGGACGATCCGGTGGCCGAGCTGCGGCGGGCGGGGCAGCGGCCGGTGCGCTGGCCCGGCTGGTTGCGCATCGAGGCGGCGGAGGCCGCGCTCGGCCGCGAGCTGGGGCGGACGACCGTGAAGATCGCCGACTGGCCGGGGCTGCTGGTGGCGGCCGCGGACGGGGAGCGCTGAGCGGGTGCCGGACGGGACGGCGACGGCGAGCGCTGAGCGGGCGATGGGCGGGACGGCGGTCACCGAGCGGGCCGGACGCGACGAGCACGCAGTGGACGCCGGACGGGGCGGCGCGGGCGGGCGCGGCCGCTCAGTCGCCCAGCCGCTCGTCCTGGAGTTCCGCCGCCTCCAGGACCCGTTCGAGCAGGCCGGGGAAGAGCGCGTCCAGGTCGGCGCGGCGCAGCCCGTTCATCTTGGCCGTACCGCGGTAGATCTGGCTGATGACGCCGTGTTCGCGCAGCACCCGGTAGTGGTGCGTACAGGTGGACTTGCTGACCGGCAGCTCGATGCCGGCGCAGGACAGTTCGCCCTCGGCCGCGGCGAGACAGCGGACGATCCGCAGCCGCATCGGGTCGGCCAGCGCGTGCAGCACGTCTTCGAGGCGGATCGCCGTGACGTCCGGGTGGTCCAGGACGCGGGCACCGGGCCGGTCGGCTGATGGCGTCGTGGTGGTCGTCATGGCAGCTCCTGGAAGTCGGCTCCGGACGGTCGATCCGCAGCCGCGGATCTATGGGGTTCTCGGGCGGGATCTCTATTGTACGAGGAACGTCGTATTTTGACATCCTCCCAGGACGGAGGCGGTGCGCCGGGCCATGGCCGGGCGGATCCTCGGGGCGGCGGGCTGACGCGCGCTCAGCCGCCGCCGTACCGCTGACATGTACGCGGTCTTGCGGGGCACCCGTGGCGAAGGGGTGAACTGCCCGGCGCCGCCGGGCCTCCGGAGCCGTTCGGGGGAACGAGTGAGCAGCGAACGAGGAACGACCGATCACGATCGCCGGACCGCGACGCCGTCGCCGGTTACCGTCGGAGGCTCGATGACACCCAGGACCCACCCGTGACCGGCGCGTGGTGGCCCCTTCCGCGCAGGGACCGGGCCCTGCCGGGGCCCGAACGGCATCCCGCCCTCCGGCGGCTTTCCCGCCGGCCGCTCTCCCCCCGGCGGCTGTCCCGTACGCAGCCGTCCCGTATCCAGCCTTCCCGCACGCAGCCTGCCCGTACGCAGCGCTCCCGTACACCGTCGCCCCAGCCGCGACCGCCGCACCGCCCGGCACCTCGTCCGCCCGCCTTCGGCCACCCGACCGCCGCGCCGGGCGACCGCGCGGCGCACGACCCCGCGCCGGGCCCGGCCGCACGCGTGGGACGGTCCCTCCTCGCGCAGTGGCGCCGCGTCGCCGGCCCGACCTGGGCCGCGTTGCGCCGTCGCCGGCTGGCCGCCGTACCGCTCACCACGGCCTCCGTACTCCTCGTGATCACCTGTCATGCCCTCGTCCTGACGGACACCGGCTCCCGGCTGGTCTGGGCGCTCGGCGGGGTGCGGGGCGACGTTCCGCTCTGGCTGGTGCTGCCGCGGCTGCCGCTGTCGCTCTTCGCGCCCGCGCCGGGGCTGCCGTGGTGGGGCGCCCTCGCCCAGGTGATCGTGATCTTCGGGGTGGCCGAGTGCGTCCTCGGTACGGTGCGCACGGCGGCCGTCTCCCTGGTCGTCACGGCGGCGGCGACGCTGTTCGCCCGTTTCCTGCTCACCCTCGGCCCCGGCCACCCGCTGGCGGTCCCCCCGGACGAGGCGATGCTGGCCGACACGGGGCCGTCCGCCGCCGTGGTGGGGCTGCTGATCTGTGTCGGCTGGGCCTGCCGGGCCCCTCTGCTGATCTACGGAACGGTGCTGACCTTCTCCCTGGAATGCGCGCTGACCTCCACCCTCTCCAGCCGCGCCCACCTGGGCGGCATCGCCGCCGCGCTCCTGTGCGCCGCGGTGACCTGCCGTGCTCACGCCCGCGCGGCCACCGCTCCCCCCGCGGCCGCCCCCTCCTCCGCGACCGCCCCGAGCGGACGCGACGCCTGACGGCCCGGCCCGTACACAGAGGGGTGCCCCGGAGGCTAGACTCGAACATGTGAGCGAACTGCCCCCTGACCTGCCGCGCCTCCGCACCTTGGAGACGTGGCTGCGCCTGCAGCTCACCGCGGTCCGGGCCCGTATCCAGTTCCTCGAACAGCAGGAGCGGAACCGTCCCGCGCCGGTGCGGCCGCCGCGGCCCGACTGGCTGCTGGAGACCGAGCGGCTCGGCGGCCGCAACGGGCGCCCCGTCCGCGTCCATACGGGCGGGTGCGGCCAGGCGCGCGGCCGGGCCATCAGCCGCGAGCAGGCGGTGGACGCCCTCGGGCAGGGTGTGGAGGCGTGTTACGGCTGCCGTCCGGACACGGAGCTGGGGATTCTGGGCTGAGAGCCCGTGCCATACCCCCGGCCCGGCGGCGACCGCCGTGCACGGTCGGCTTCGGCCGGCATGCCGTTACGGGCGCGGGCGGGCGCGCACGGTGGCGATCAGCGGCACGGCCGGCTGGAGGACCAGGCCCACGCGAGGCGGCACGTCCTTCGGCGTGACGTCCAGGCGGAAGCGCTGGGCCACGGCGGCGACGAGCAGAGTCGCTTCCATCTGGGCGAACCGGGCGCCGATACAGCCGCGGGAGCCGCCGCCGAACGGGAACCAGGCGTGTTCGGGGATGATGTCAGGGGCACCGTCGCCCCAGCGTTCGGGACGGAACGCCGTGGGGTCGCGGAACCAGCGCGGATCCCGGTGGGCCGTCCACTGGCTGCACCACACCACCGTACCGGCGGGGATGGCGCGGCCGCCCAGGACGACGCCCTGCCCGGCCTCGGCGGGGACGAGCCAGACCGGCGGATACATCCGCAGGCTCTCCTTGACGATCTGCCGGGTCCAGACGAGCTGTTCGCAGTCCTCGGCGGTGGCCGGCCGGCCGCCCAGGACGCGGTCGAGTTCGTCCTCCAGCCGGGCCCGCGCCCCCGGCGACCGGGACAGCAGGTACCAGATCCACGTCAGCGCGGTGGAGGTCGTCTCATGGCCGGCCGCCCAGAGCGTCACCGCCTCGTCCCGTACCTCCCTGGCGGACAGCGGGCGCCCTTCCTCGTCCCGCGCCGCGAGCAGCCGGGTCAGCAGGTCGCCGTCCCGGCCGGGCCCGCCGTCCGCGCCGGCGCCGTCCCCGGTGTCCGCCCCGGCCCGCCGCGCGCCGATCAGCCGCCGCATCTCGGCGTCGATGACGGCGACGGCGTCGAGATGCCGTCGGCGGTAGGGCAGGGGCACCCAGTCCGGGAGGACGAGCGGAAGGCCCCGGATCTCGGTGGCGATCGCGCGTTCGGCCGCCGCCATCGCGGCACCGAGGTCACGGGTCCGGTCCCCGAGGTCGCTGCCGAACAGCGTACGGAGCACGACGCGCTGGGTGACGAGCGTCATCTCCCGTTGCAGGTCGAAGCGGTCGCCGTCGCGCCAGCGGCCGACCGCCCCGAGGGCGCTGTCGACCATGACGGGGGCGAAGCGGCGGACCTGGCGGGGGCGGACGGCCGGCTGGACCATCCCGCGCTTGCGGCGCCACTCGGGCCCCGCGGTGAGCAGGACGCTGTCGCCGACGAGTTGCCGCACGGCCCAGCCGATCCGCAGGACGTCGAAGGCGCCGTCCCGGGAGCGGAGGAATTCGGCGATGTGCTGCGGGTGGGAGAGGAACAGGCTGCGCCGCGGGCCGAGGGACCAGGTCACGGCGTCGCCGAACTCGTCCCGCAGCCGGGTCAGGAACGTCAGCGGGTCCTTACCGAAGGCGGGCAGGTTTCCGAGCCACGGCAGGCCGCGCGGGCCGCGCACGGGACGGAGCGGGAGGGTCTGCGCGGGCACGGTTCCTCCAGACGTGGCGAGGCCGGGAGACTTGGCGGCTCCTCGACGGCGGCGCCGGGCGGGAACCTGTCCGCCGCCGGTCTCCGCGGCGAAGTGCGGAGCGCGCGGGCCGACGCCTGGATGTTTTCCCGGGCGCATGTCACCGACACCCCGGGGCCGCACCTCACTTCCACCGGGGGACGACATCCGGTCCCACTCGGCGCCCGCGCCCGCCAGGGACGCGGTTCCTCCGGAACGACGAACGGCTCCCGTGGCGCGAAACTCACCCGTTCGACGACATGCGCGGACAGTAATCGATTCACTACTCTTCGCATATGAGCCATGGGGGACGCCGCTCGGCCCACGATGGCCGTCCGAGGCGCCGGACCCGGCTGCGGGCCGGTGTCCTGATGCTGGTCGCCGTGCTGATGGCGCTGTGCGGTACGGCGCCCGCGGCGTGCGCACCGGCCCCGGGGCAGTCCGAGGTCACCGCCGCTTCGGCCGAACTCGCCGCCGACGACAGCGTTCCCCAGGCGGCCGGCCCCCGGGCGGCCCGGGCCGGACGTACGGACCGCTCCCCCACGGCGCAGGCCCTCACCCCGTCGCTGCCGCACCGCCCCGCGCCTGCCGACCTCCTAGCCCGCCGGGCCGATCCGATGCCGGGCGTACGCAACGACGCCAACGCCCGCGCGCACCACACCGTGCTGCGCTGCTGACCGCGCCACGTTCCCGCCACGCTCCGAAGCCACCGGTCCATACGGAACCCGTCGGCGCGGCGCGCCCTGACGGCGCGCACCGGAGAGGCGCGAACGCTCCCGCACACCGCAGCAGCGATCAGCAGGAGAGGTGCGTCATGCCCATCAATCCCCAACGCGCGCTGGAAGGCTACCTGCGCGCCCTCGCGTACGACTCGGACGACTTCGGACCGGCCCCCGGCCCCGGCCGCCCCGCGACCACCGCCGGCGCCGGTTCCGAGCCCGCGCCCGCGCCCGCGGCCGCGGCCGCCCGCGAGACGGCTTCCGTCCCCGAAACCGCCCGGCCCAAGGCTTCCGTCCCCGGAACCGCCCAGACCAAGGCTCCCGTCCCCGCCCCGGAGCAGGCACCGCCCGCCACGCACCCGGCCGGGCTGCTGCTCCGGCTGCTCTCCCTGCGCCGTGGCCCGGCGGCCGCCGAGCGGGCGCGCCGGGCCTGAGCCGTACGTGGGCATCCGGCCGCGATACGCCGGTGTCCGCCGTCGTACGGTCCCGCACCGGTGCCTCCCCGGGGGCGCCGGTGCACCCTTCCGGGTGGCGGCGGGCCGCCCCGCCCCGTGGGGCACCGGGAATCCCGGCCGTGCCGATGCCAGGCTGTCCCAGGTGCCGGGCGAGCGGTCGCGTGTCGGCCCGGCGCGCGCGTGCGTCGCGGTACGTGTCGGCGTCCCCGTGCCGGGTTCCGGCGCGGGCCGGGCGGAGGTTGCTGGTGGTCCAGGTCGAGCAGGTCATGCGTACGGAGGCCGCCGCGGCGCCCCGCAACACGGTGGGCCGGGCCGTGCGCCGCTGGCTGACCACGACCGATCACAAGGTGATCGGGAACCTCTATCTCGTCACCGCGTTCGGCTTCTTCCTGTTCGCGGGCGCGCTGGCGATGCTGATGCGTGCCGAACTGGCCCGCCCGGGGCTACAGATCGTCAGCGCCGAGCAGTACAACCAGCTGTTCACCATCCACGGCACGATCATGATGCTGCTGTTCGCGACGCCCATGTTCGCCGGGTTCTCGAACGCGGTCATGCCGTTGCAGATCGGCGCCCCCGACGTGGCCTTCCCCCGGCTGAACGCCCTGACGTACTGGCTGTTCCTGTTCGGCGGCCTGATCGTGGTGTCGGGGTTCCTCACGCCGCAGGGCGCCGCGTCGTTCGGCTGGTTCGCCTACGCGCCGCTGAACAGCGCGCTGCGCACGCCGGGCGCCGGCGGCGACCTGTGGACCATGGGACTCGTCGTGTCGGGCCTCAGCACCACCCTGGGCGCGGTCAACTTCATCGCCACCATCATGTGCCTGCGCGCCCCGGGCATGACCATGTTCCGGATGCCGATCTTCACCTGGAACGTGCTGTTCACCTCGATCCTGGCGCTGCTGGCGTTCCCGGTGCTGACCGCCGCGCTGCTCGCCCTGGAGGCGGACCGCACGTTCGGCGCGCACATCTACGACCCGGCGAACGGCGGGGCGGTCCTGTGGCAGCACCTGTTCTGGTTCTTCGGGCATCCGGAGGTCTATATCGTCGCCCTGCCGTTCTTCGGCGTGATCACGGAGATCCTCCCGGTGTTCAGCCGCAAGCCGGTGTTCGGGTACATCGGCATGGTGGGCGCGACCATCGCCATCACCATGCTCTCGGCGACCGTGTGGGCGCACCACATGTTCGCCACGGGCGCGGTGCTGCTGCCGTTCTTCTCCCTGATGTCCTTTCTGATCGCGGCGCCGACCGGGGTGAAGTTCTTCAACTGGATCGGCACCATGTGGCGCGGCAGCGTGTCGTTCGAGACGCCGATGCTGTGGGCCGGCGGATTCCTGGTCACGTTTCTGCTGGGCGGTCTGAGCGGGGTGCTGATCGCGTCGCCGCCGCTGGACTTCCACGTCACCGACTCGTATTTCATCGTCGCGCACCTGCACTACGTCCTCTTCGGCACGGTGGTCTTCGCGATGTTCGGCGGTTTCTACTTCTGGTGGCCGAAGCTCACGGGGCGCCTGCTGGACGAGCGGCTGGGGAGAATCCACTTCTGGTCGCTCTTCACCGGATTCCAGCTGACGTTCCTCGTGCAGCACTGGCTGGGCTCCAGCGGAATGCCCCGGCGTTACGCGGACTACCTGGCGGCCGACGGGTTCACCGTACTGAACTCGCTCTCCTCGGCCGGCGCGTTCCTGCTGGGGCTTTCCACGCTGCCTTTCCTCTACAACGTGTGGCGTACGGCGCGCCGCGCGCCCAAGGTGACGGTGGACGATCCGTGGGGCTACGGCAGGTCGCTGGAGTGGGCGACGTCCTGCCCGCCGCCCCGGCACAATTTCCACACGCTGCCCCGCGTACGGTCCGACTCCCCCGCCTTCGACCTGCACCACCCCGAAGCACTGCGGCTGCCCGCGCCGCAGCGCGGCAGTACCGAACCGACGCCCGATCCGCACAGAGAGCGGCACATGTGAAGACCGAGGCAATTCTCTTCGCCGGAGTGGCGGCCTTCTTCTTCGTGGCGGGCCTCGGCTACGCCTTCTGGTCGCGGGAACCGGCCGGTACGGCGGCGCTGGCCGTCTCTTTCCTGATGTCCTCGCTCGTGAGCGGATTCTGCACGCTCAACCACCACAAACGGGGAATGCGGCCGGAGGACCGCAAGGAGGCCGAGGTGCGCGAGCGGTACGGCGGCCTGGGGTTCTTTCCGCCGCGCAGCGCCTATCCCCCGCTGACCGGTCTGGCGGTGGCGCTGACCGCGCTGGGCGTGGTCTTCGGCCTGTGGCTGTTCGTCATCGGGGCCGGTCTGCTGATCGCGGGCGTCGTCGGCATGGTGCTGGAGTTCTCCGGCCACGCGTAGCCGGGTCAGTCGTCCGGGCCACGCTGCGGACCGGCCGTACGCTCGGCGACGCGGGCCCGCTGCTCGGGGGTGGCCGGCAGGTCGACACGGTCGCGGTAGTACCAGTTGCTCAGCGCCAGGCGGACCCGCTGCCGCCGGGCCAGGCGCGCCGGGCCGCCCTCGGGGGGCCGCAGCGGCTCGGGCACGTCGCGGACGAGCAGCCGGTAGCGGCGGTCGGCGCAGAGGCCGCGCCGCCCCTCGCCGAGCCCGCCGCTCGGGTCCTGTGCCACCTCGCCCGTCTCCTCCCCCTCCAGCAGCGCGTCGCGGTCCTCGCTCTGGAGGGCGAGGCAGATCCGCTTGGTGAGCAGGAACGCGAGCACCGGGCCCGCCACCAGGGCCACGCGGAAGAACCAGGTCAGGGCGTTCACCGAGACGCCGAAACCGAAGGCGGTCACATCGTTGCCGCCGGCGGCGAGGAGCACGGCGTAGAAGACGATGCCGGCGACGCCCAGTCCCGTCCGCGTGGGCCGGTTCCGCGGCCGGTCGCACAGGTGGTGTTCGGTGCCGTCCCGCGTGACCCACTTCTCGCAGAACGGATAGAGGTACAGGACGAGGAAGAACAGCGCGGGCAGGAGCACCGCCGGGATCAGGACGCTCCACAGGACGGTGTGGCCCCACACGTCGGTTTCCCACGGCGGCATGAGGCGCAGGGCGCCTTCCAGGAATCCGACGTACCAGTCGGGCTGGGCACCGGTGGCGACCTGGTCCGACCGGTACGGCCCGTATTCCCATACGGGGTTGATCTGGGCCAGTGCGCCGAGCAGCGTCAGCACACCGGCGGTCATGAAGAACAGGCCGGCGGATTTCGCGGTGAAGTGCGGGTACATCGGCCGCCCGACGACATTGCGGTTGGTGCTGCCGCGCCGGCTCCACTGGGTGTGCTTGAGGTACACCACGAGGATCAGGTGCACCGTGATGAGCGCGACCATGATTCCCGGAACGAGCAGGATGTGCAGCCCGTACAGGCGGTTGACCAGCTCCGTGCCGGGGAATTCACCGCCCCACAGGAAGAAGCTCAGATAGGTGCCGGCGACGGGGACGGACATGACGATGGTGTTCGCGGTGCGCAGGCCCGTCCCGGACAGTGAGTCGTCGGGCAGTGAATAGCCGGCGAATCCCTCCAGCATCGCCAGCAGGAAGAGCGTCACACCGATGACCCAGTTGACTTCCCGCGGCTTGCGGAACGCGCCGGTGAAGAAGATGCGGAGCAGATGGACGCAGAGGGCGGCGATGAAGACCAGGGCCGCCCAGTGGTGGATCTGCCGGATCAGCAGCCCGCCCCGGATGTCGAAGCTGATGTGCAGGGCCGAGGCGTAGGCGTGGGACATCGGCAGGCCGGACAGCGGGGTGTGCCGCCCGTGGTAGACCGTCTGCGCGGTCACCGGGTCGAAGAACAGGGTCAGGTACGTGCCGGTGAGCACGAGCACGAGGAAGGCGTAGAGCGCGAGTTCGCCGAGCAGGAACGACCAGTGGTCGGGGAAGGCTTTGCGCAGCAGCGCCCGGCCCCCTTCGGCCATCGGCAGCCGCCGGTCGAGCGCCTCGAAGCCGGTGCGCGCGAACTGCCCGGCGCGGACGCGCGCCCGTGCCGTACGCCTGCGGAACACCATCGGCGTCCCTCAGCCGTTGCCGAACGAGCCGCCTTTTCCCTCGTCCCACGGTGGCGGTTGGCCGGAGTTCCCCGGGCGGGTCCCGTATTCGCCCATGTCCCGGACCTCGGACGGCGTCCCGTCGTGGCTGTCCCGGGACACCCCGTCGGTCTCCCGCGCCGAGGTGCCCTTGCGGGCGGCCCTGCCGCGGGGCCGGGCGTGGGCGCGCGGCGGGCGGTCCTGGTTGCGCGCGCGGCGCCGGTAGCCGTACACGACGGCACCGATCAGCAGGAGCACGATGGCGATGCCCGCGATGAGGGGGCCGATGCCGATGGCCAGGTGGGAGGCGGCGGTCGGCGGTTCGACCGGCCGGGGCGCGGCCGTCGTGGGCGCAGCGAGGAACATGGGAGCTGACTACCCGATGTGTCCGGTTCGTCATCACCGGGGCCGCCAATCGGGTGGCCGGGCGTACGGCGGGGCGTGGGCGGGCCGCTCCGTCCGTCCATGCCCCAGCCGTACGGGGCGGCCATGCGGGTCTCTCCGCACGGGCCCGTCGAGGGCCTACTCCTCCCCGGCGTGCGCCCTGCGGACGGCGGCGAGGTCGATCTTCTTCATACGGAACATCGCCTCGGTGGCCCGCTTCGCCTTCGCCGGGTCGGAGTCGCCGACCAGGCTGAGGAGTTCGGCCGGGAACACCTGCCAGGACACGCCGAACTTGTCCTTCAGCCAGCCGCAGGGCCCTTCTTCACCGCCGTCGCTGAGCCGCTCCCAGTAGTAGTCCACTTCCTCCTGGTCGGCACAGCGGACCTGGAACGACACGGCCTCGTTGAACTTGAATTCAGGGCCGCCGTTGAGCCCCATGAACTTCTGGCCGTTGAGGACGAATTCGACGGCCATCACCTCACCGGGCGTCCCGGGGCCGGCCTCGTTGTAGCGCCCGATGTCACCGAGCCGGGAGTTCTTGAAGATGGAGAGGTAGTGGTGCGCCGCTTCCTCGGCCTGGCCGTCGAACCACAGGCAGGTCGTGAAACCGTCGATGGTCATGGTGTGCCTCCCGTCGTCTGGGCCCGTGTATACCCGTACGGCGGGGGCGGCGCCATAACCGGACCCGTGTTCGAACCGGTCTTCACGGTGATTTACGGACGTGCGCTCGCGCCGCGTACACCATCGTGCCTACGGTCCGCGTGGTCCGGCGGGGCCGGGTGGGCGCGGGCGGCGCCGTCAGTCGGTCGAGAGGGCTTCGAGGAGGTCCCCGGCCTTGGCGTCGGGCAGCGAGCGGGCCACGTCGGCCAGCGCGACCATGCCGACGAGGCGGTGGCCGTCGATCACCGGCAGGCGCCGGACCTTGTGCTGCGCCATGGTCGCGAGGATCTCCTCGGTGCCGTCGTCGGCCCCGATGGTGACCGCCTCGCCTTGCGCCAGCTCGCCGGCCTTGGTCTGCGCGGGGTCCTTGCCCTGGCCCAGCACCTTGACCACGATGTCACGGTCGGTCAGAACGCCCTTGAGCTTCTCGTCCGTACCGCAGATGGGCACCGCGCCGACACCGAGGTCGGTGAGCTTGCGGGCCGCGTCGAGGACGCTGTCCTCGGCGCCGATGCACTCGGCTCCGGGGGACATGATCTCGCGTGCAGTGGGCATGGGTTCCGCCTTTCTCCCTGCGTCGCATGGGGACGTATGTGAGATGTACGTACTGGTCGGCCGGCCGTGACCGGAGCCGCCGACGGGCGCCGGCGGGCGCCGCGGAGGTCCGGGCTCCGGCCGCCGGCTCACGGGTTCCCGGCTGTTGCGGGCCCTAACGTCCGATCCGCTGGATTGCTCCGGATGCCGCCGGGGAGCCCCCGGCCCCCGTCCGGGCGAGCGGCCGGTGGACCAGCCGGGACATGTGCGTCTGGGACGGGCCCGTCCCCGGCCGCGATGGCGCTCTGTGTCATGTCCTGGAAGAACCGCAGGTGGAGGATGCGGCGTTCGCGCCGGGGAGCCGGGCCGGGGCGGGTCCGGCCGCCCTCTCGGGATGTGGCCGCGGCGCACCGTTGCTCTACTGGGAGGGCCGGCCGCGCGGCTCCGCGCGGCCGCTGCCGAACCGGGAGGAGACGGCGTGGCCGAGGCGACGGAACGCAGCGGACCGGGGCGGCCCGAACGGGTGGACGCCCTGGTCGTCGGCTCCGGTTTCGGCGGCTCGGTGACGGCGTACCGGCTGGCGGAGGCGGGGCTGTCCGTCGTCGTCCTGGAGCGCGGCCGGGCGTACCCGCCGGGCAGCTTCCCCCGTACCCCGGCCGAGCTGGGGCGGGCCCTGTGGGACCCGAGCGAGGGGCTGTACGGGCTGTTCGACGTCTGGCGGTTCGGGGGCTGCGACTCCCTCGTCGCCAGCGGGCTGGGCGGCGGCTCGCTGATCTACGCCAATGTGCTGCTCCGCAAGGAGGCGCGCTGGTTCGTGCGGCGGGAGGAACTGCCCGGCGGCGGCCACGAGTCCTGGCCGCTGTCCCGCGCGGACCTCGATCCGCACTACGCCGCGGTGGAGGCGGTGCTGCGCCCGGTCCCGTACCCGGTCGAGGCCGAGCCCTACGCCCGCACGCCGAAGACCCGGGCGCTGCGGGAGGCGGCCGGACGGGCGGGGCTGCCGTGGTCCCCGGCCCCGCTCGCGGTCAGCTTCGCGCCCCGCGCCGGGGCGCCGCCCGGCCCCGGGCTGCCGCTCGCGGACGAGCCGTACGGCAACCTGCACGGTGTGCCGCGCGGCACCTGCCGGCTCACCGGGGAGTGCGACCTCGGCTGCAACAACGGCGCGAAGAACACCCTCGACCACACCTACCTGTCCGCCGCGCGCCGGCACGGTGCCGATCTGCGGACCGGGCACCAGGCCGTGACGGTGGAGCCGCTGGACGGGGGCGGCTACCGCGTCGGCTACGTCGTGCACGACACGGACGGTACGGACGGCACCGATGGCACGAACGGCACGGGACGCCCCACGCGCACCGCCGACCTGCCGCGGCACCACATCGACTGCGACCGCCTGGTGCTGGCGGCCGGCACCTACGGCACCGTCCACCTGCTGCTGACCAACCGCGCGCGGCTGCCCGGGCTGGGCCCCGCGCTGGGCACCCGGTTCTGCGGCAACGGCGACCTGCTGACGTTCCTGTACGGGCGCGAGGGCAGACCGGTACCGCCCCCCGACCAGGGGCCGGTGATCACCGGGGTGGTCGGGGTGCCGGACGGGGCGGGTGAGGCGGGTGACGGTACCGGGCGCGGGCACATCGTCCAGGACGGCGGCTATCCGGGCTTCCTGAACTGGCTCGCGGAGGGCGTGCGGCTCGCCGGGGGCGCCGGGCGGCTGGCCACGCTCGCCGCCGGCCTGGCCGTGCGGCGCGCGCTCGGCTCGGCGGACAGCAACCTCTCCGGCGAGATCGCCGCCCTGCTCGGTTCCGGCAAGGGCTTCCCCGGCGTGCTGCCGCTGCTGGGGGTGGGCCGCGACGTGCCCGACGGGGTGATGGGGCTGCGGGACGGGCGGCTGGACGTACGGTGGACCACCGCCACCAGCCGGGCGTACTACGAGGGCGTCCGCGCCACCATGCGGCAGCTGGCCGACGGGATGGGGGCGGGGTACCTGGACAACCCCATCTGGTGGTGGCGGCGGGTCGTCACCGTCCACCCGGTGGGCGGCGCGCCCATCGGCGACCGCCCGGAGGAGGCCGTCTGCGATCCGTACGGCGAGGTGTACGGGCATCCCCGTCTGTACGTGGCGGACGCGGCCGCGCTGCCCGGACCCGTCGGTGTCAATCCGTCGCTGACGATCGCGGCGCTGGCGGACCGGATGTGCACCCGCCTCCTGGAGAACCGGCCGCCCCGGCAGGCGCACCGGCCGGCTGCGGCGCCCGCCACGGCCCTGACGTTCGCCGAGGTCATGCGCGGCGCGCTGACCGACGGCCCGGCGCTGACCCTGCGTCTGACCATCACCGTCGACGACGTGGACGCCTTCGTCGACGAGCCGGACCACCGGGCCGCGGCGCGCGGGACGGTGGACTGCGAGCCGCTGGGCGGCCAACTGCCCGTACGGAACGGCTGGTTCAACCTCTTCCTGCCGAGCGGTCTGCCGGGGCGCCGCCGGATGCTCTACCACCTCCATCTGGACGGGCCGCGGGGCCGTCCGCTGACCCTCACCGGCCACAAGGAGGTGGGCGACGACCCTGGCCCCGACCTGTGGGCGGACACCACCACGCTGGCGGTCGAAATCCGCCAGGGGCGGCACGAACCGGGCGAAGAACCCGGGACGGCGCCACTATGCACCGGCGTCGTGCGCGTGGGACGCCTGGACTTCGTCCGGCAGCTCACCACCATGCGCGCCACGGGAGCCGCTCCGCTCGCCGGGCTGGTCCGGTTCGGGCGGTTCTTCGCCGGGGAGCTGTGGGACGCGTACGGTCCGGGGCGGTAGGCCGCACCGGGGGGCGCACCTCAGTCCTCAGTTCTCAGGAATGTAAACGCTAGCTTAGCCCTAAGCTAATCTACCTCACCGCTAAGGCAGCAGTTAGCCTGAGCGGATGACCGACCACGTAGACCGCGTCCTGGCGCAGTGGGCCGAACAGGCCCCCGGTCTGGACGCGTCCCCCATGGCCGTCGTCGGCCGCGTCAAGCGGCTCGCGCACATCATCGAGACGGAGTTGCGCGCCGCCTACAAGAGCCACGACCTCGACGCCGCGGCCTTCGACGTCCTCGCCACCCTCCGCCGCAGCCCCCCGCCGCACCGTCTGACCCCCGCCGCGCTGATGCACGCCTCGATGGTCACCTCGGGCGCCATCTCCCAGCGCCTGGACCGCCTGGAGGAACGCGGCCTGATCACCCGCACCCGCCGGACCCACGACGCGCGCAGTTTCGACGTCACCCTGACCGCAGCGGGCCTCGAACTCGTCGACAAGGCCCTCCTCGACGACATCGCCACCCGGAACCGCCTGCTCGCCGGCGTCACCCGCGCCCAGCGCGACCGGATGGCGAAGGATCTGCGGACCCTGCTGGAATCGTTGGGGGACATCGACCGGATGCGGTGAGATGGGGCTCATGACGGCACCGGCATCCTTCACCTTCGTGCGCCACATCGACGGGCTCCGCCACCACTTCGAACGCCACGGCGAGCGCAACGGCCGCCCTGCCTACCGCCGGGCGGACGGGAACGTGTGGTGCGTCTGGTCACCGGCCGACGGCTGGCACTGCGAGGTCGCCGGCGGCCTCGTCACCGCCCGTCCCCTCGACAGCCGCGCCGATGCCCCCGAGCCCCCGGCCACCGTCTGGCGCAGCTTCAAGAACGACCGTTCCTACCTGTACGACCTCCGCCCTAGTCGTGCGGCGGCAGCTGTCCGATCTTGTGATCGGCGACGTTGAGCGCCTCGGCCACCAGGCGCTTGAGGTGGCCGTGCTGGAGGCGGTAGACGACTCTGCGGCCGTCCTTGCGGGTGGCCACCAGGCCGGCCAGGCGGAGTTTGGCCAGGTGCTGGCTGACCGAGGGGCGGGCGGCGCCGGTCGCGGTGGTCAGGGTGGCCACGTCCGCCTCGCCCTCGGTGAGGTGGTGGAGCAGGGCCAGGCGGGTGCGGTCGGCGAGCAGGGCCAGGACCGCGGCGGCGGTGGCCAGCCGTTCGCTGTCGTCCCGTTGTTGCGCGGGATGTGCAGGTGCGGTGTGCACGCGTGCGCTCATGCGCACATGGTAGGCGTTACGGACCGTCAGTCGGCGGCGGTCCGCGTGGGCCAGCGGCGGTGGAGGTCGTCGATGACGTAGGCGTGGGCGTGCCGCCAGCCGTCACCCGTATGGCGCGCTCCGGCCAGGTGCGGATGGCCGTGGGCCAGGGCGGTGTGGACGTGGGTGAGACGGTCGGGGTCCGGGGCGGGCCACAGGCGCCGGGCGGCCAGTGCCGCCGCCAGGGCCACCGTGCCGAGGGCGAGGGCGGCGGCCGGCAGGCCGGCTCCGGCGCCCAGCCAGCCGGCGAGCGGGTACGTCAGCAGCCAGCAGCCGTGCGAGAGGGAGAACTGCGCGGCGAAGGCGGCGTTCAGGTCGCCGGGGGCGGCCGAGCGGCGCACCAGGCGGCCGGTCGGGGTCATGATCAGTGACTCGGTGGCGCCGAAGGCGGCCCAGGCGGCCAGCAGCGCCGGCCAGGCCCAGCCGCCGGGCGCGGCCCGGGTGGCGGCGGCCAGCGCGAGGAGCAGGCCCGCGGAGGTGAAGGCGGCGGGCAGCATCAGCGCGCGGTCGCCGGTGCGGGCGAGGAGGCGGGGCAGCAGGAGGGCGGTGAGGATGGAGCCGGCGCCGTAGGCGCCCAGGGCCAGCGGTACGTCGGAGATGGCGCGGCCCAGATGGTCGCGTACGTAGACGATCGTGTTGACCATCACCGTCGCGCCGCCCGCGGCCACCGCGAGGGTCAGCGCCAGGAGGGCGCGCAGGCGCGGGGTGGCGAGGAAGAGCCGCGTCCCCCGGGTGGTGCGGTGCAGGAGGCCGGGGCCGTGGCGGGCGGGTGCGGGGGCGCGGGTGGCGGCGGGCAGGGCGGCGGACAGGACCAGGACGGCGGAGCCGAGGAAGCCGGCCGCGGTGCCGGTGAACAGCCGGTTGTAGGTGATCCAGGTGAGCAGCGCGGCGGCCAGCGCCGGGGAGAACAGCATCTCCAGGTCGTACGCGAGGCGGGAGAGCGACAGGGCGCGGGTGTAGTCCCCTTCGCCAGGCAGCACTTGGGGGATCAGGGACTGGAAGGTGGGGGTGAAGGTGGCCGAGGCGGCTTGCAGCGCGAAGATCAGGGCGTAGACCTGCCAGACCTCGGTGACGAACGGCAGGCCGCACGCCACCGTCGCGCGGACCAGGTCGGCGCCCACCAGCACCGGCCGCGGCGGCAGCCGGTGCGCGAGCGCGCTGATGACGGGGGCGAGACCCACGTACGCCACCATCTTGATCGCCAGCGCCGTCCCCAGCACCGACCCGGCGTTCGGACCCGCGATGTCGTGGGCGAGCAGGCTGAGGGCCACCGTCGCCAGGCCGGTGCCGACCAGCGCGATCACCTGCGCGGTGAACAGCCGGCGGTAGGTGCGTTGACGGAGTACGGACAGCATGTGCCCTCCGGAGCGCGCGAGACGGCCGAGGCGCCGGAACGTCTGGGGGTGCGGCGGTGTGCGGTCGCTCCCACGGTAGCCAATGCGTGCGCATGAATGCACCTGTTGACGGAAAGCGGTTCGGCGGCCGTCCGGACGCCGCCCTCACCCCGCGTGCGCGTCCAGGAACGCGGTCAGGTGCGGGAAGACGTCCCGGGCACTGTCCTTGCCCATGAAGACGTCCTGGTGGCCGTAGCCGGGGAAGATCCGCAGCCGGGAGACCCCGGGCGCGCGGGCCGTCAGTTCGCGGTGGCAGACGGGGTTGGAGTCGGCCATGACGTGGTTGCGGTCGCCGGTGGTCAGCAGGAGGGGGGTGGTCAGGCCGGCCGCCGCCTCCAGGTAGTCGTCGGGCAGGTCGCGGTACGCCGGGTCGCCGGGCCGGTATTTGACGACCCGGCCGGCCCGCACCATCGCCCGGATGTGCCGGTAGTAGTGCACGCCGGTCGCGCCGAACAGGTCCGCGATCCGCTCGTGGGTCACCGGCGGCAGGTGCGCGTGCTCGTACAGCGCGGGCCGCCCGGAGCCCCACATGGCGCTCACCATGTGGCAGGGGCCGGCGCGGCATTCGGGGTGGAAGAGCGACACCAGGCGGGCGATCATGCGGCCGCGGGTGTACGGGGCGTCGTGCGGCCAGGCGGGGTTGAGGTAGGGCAGGCCGAGCACGTACTCGGTCAGACCGGGGACCGCGTACAGCTTGCAGCGCGACCACCGGGGCACCCGCAGGACGAGCGCGGAACTGTTGACGACCGCGCTGGTGACGCCGCCGACGAGGCCCGCGGCCAGGCTCATGGCGAAGGTGACGCCGCCCAGGCAGTGCGCGATCACGTGCAGCCGGGCCGCCGGGCCGATGTGCGCGCGGATCTCGGCGAACGCGGCGGGGAAGTCGTGCAGGGCGACGTCGTCGAGCGTGAAGCGGTGGGACGCCATGTCGTACGGGAAGCGGTTGCTCATCCGGCTGTCGAGGGCCCAGACGTCGGGGTAGCCGTGGTCGAGCAGGTAGCTGGTGAGGTCCTCGTGCTCGGGCATGACGAACATGTCGCTGGACGTGGTCAGGCCGTGGACGAGCAGCACCGCGTCGCGCGGCGCGGACGCCGGGGCCGCGGCGGCCGGTGCGCGGCGGTAGCGGGTCAGGGTGAGGCCCAGTCCGTCACCGGCCGCGAACGGGTGCACGGTGACCTCGGCGTCCCGGACGCCTTCGCCGGTGAACAGGGGAATGCGGCGCTGCATACGGCACCCGCCTCCTCCTCCCCCGCCGTCGGCCCCGTCATTCCTGAGCCGCCACGCCGCGAGAGATTGCCCGAAAAGTCGGTATATACCAAAATATTCCATTGGGGCACCATCCGCCGTCCATCCGTCCGCCCACCCGACCGAAACCGGCCCGCCCGATGTCCGACAGTTCCCCCACCCCCGACGGCAGCCGCGCGCTCGTCGGCCGCGCGGAGGTCGTGCGGCTCCTCGGCGCGGAGGCGGAGCGGGCCGCCAAGGGCGACTTCCGGCTCGTGGAACTGACCGGCGACCCGGGCGCGGGCAAGACCCGGCTGCTCGGCGAGGCCGCCGGGGCCGCGCTCCGGCACGGACTGACCGTGCTGCGCGGCCGGGGCACCGAGTACGAGAACGACGTACCGCTGTCGCTGGCCGTGGACGCCCTGGACGACCAGGTGGACCGCCGGGCCGAGCAGGTGCGGGCGGCCCTGGACGCGGAGAGCGCGCGGCTGCTCGCCGAGGTCTTCCCGTCCCTGTCGGACGGCGGCCCCGGGCCGGGCCCGGCGGCGGCCGGGACCACCGGCCTCAACCGCTACCGCCTGCACCGCGCCGTACGCCTCCTGCTGGAAGCCCTCGCCGACCCCGGCGGCCTCGCCGTCCTCCTGGACGACGTGCACTGGGCCGACGAGGGGTCGGTGGAACTGCTGTCCCACCTCGCCCGGCACGCGCCCCGGGGCCCGATCCTGCTCGCCGTCACCTACCGCACCCGGCAGGCGGGCCCCCGGCTCACCGCGGCGCTCGCCGACGCCGCGCCGGGCCTGCGCACCCGCATCCAGGTCGCGCCGCTCACCCTTCAGGAGGCCGGGGAATTCCTCGGCCCGTCCGTCGGCGTCCGGCGGCGCCGCGCGCTGTACGAGGCCAGCGGCGGCAACCCGCTCTACCTGGAGGCGCTGGCCCGCTCCGCGCCGGCCGGCGCCGCACCCGCCGGGAGCGCCGCCCCGGCCGAGGCCGACGACGGCCTGCTGCCGGCCGCCGTACGCGAGGCCCTGGCCGCCGAACTGGCCGCGCTGCCCGACGGCGCGCGGCTGGCCGCCCAGGCCGCCGCCACGCTCGGCGACGAGTTCGAACCGGGCATGGTGGCGGTGGCCGCCCCGGCGACCGAGGCGGAAGCCCTCGCGGCCCTGGACGAGCTGGTGGTACGGGACGTGGTGCGCTGCGCGCCCACGCCGGGGCGGTTCCGCTTCCGCCACCCCGTCGTACGGCACCTCGCGTACGCCTCCTCGGGCGCCGGCTGGCGGGTCGCCGCGCACGCGCGGGTGGCCGCCGCCCTGGACGAGCGCGACGCGCCCACCGTCACCCGCGCCCGCCACATCGCCCGCTCGGCGCGCTTCGGCGACCTGCTGGCCGTCGGCGTGCTCGTCGAGGCGGCCCGCGCGACCGCGTACCACTCCCCCGTGACCGCCGCCCAGTGGCTGCGGACCGCCCTGGACCTGCTTCCGGAGAATCCCGCCGGTACGGCGGCCGGGTCCGCGCCCGACCGGCTCGCCCTGCTCGTCGAACTGGCCCGTCTCCAGGGCGTCGGCGGACGGCTCGTCCAGGGCCGGGACACCGCGCTGGAGGTGCTGCGGCTGCTGCCGCCGGACGCCTGGGCGCAGCGCGCCCGCGCCGCCCGGTTCTGCGCCATCCTGGAGCGGCTGCTGAACCGGCAGGCGGAGGGCCGGGCGCTGCTGCGCGCCGAGCTGGGCCGGGTGCCGCCGGAGCACCAGGCGGACGCGGTCCCGCTCCACCTCCAGCTGATCGGCGACAGTCTCATCCGCGCCGACTACCCGGCCGCCGCCGAGCAGCTGGACCGGCTGGCCGCCGTACTGGCCCGGTCCGGGGGCACCGCCGAGGGCGCCGGCGCCGCGCCCGACGACTGGGTGCCGCTGGTGACGCTGCGGCTCGGCCACGCGTACGGCTCGGGCGACCTGGACGCGGCGCGTGACCTCGCGGGCCGCGCCGAACGGCTGACGCAGGAGGCCACCGACGCCGAACTGGCCCCGTGGCTGGAGTCGCTGTCCTTCCTGTGCTGGATCGACGCGATGATGGGCCGACTGCCGCAGGCCGCCGCCATGGTCGAGCGGAGCCTGGCCATCGCCGACGCCACCGGGCAGAGCTATCTGGCGCCCTGGATGCTGACCGCGCAGGCGTTCACGTACGGGCGGACCGGGCGGCTCATGGAGGCCGTGGACCGGGCCGAGGACGCGGTGGACGCCGCGCGGCTGCTCGGCTCCGACGAGTGCGTGGCCCTGGCCCTGGCCGTCAAGTCGCTCATGGTCCGCTGGACCGGCGACCACGCGGCGGCGCTGGCGCTGGCCGACGAGGCGATCCGGCACGCCGACGGCCGCCGGGAGTGGTGGGCGCGGCTGGGCGTCCTCGGGCGCGGCCTGGCCCTGGTGGGGCTGGACGAGGTGGACGCGGGCGGGAGCGAGGTACTGGCCGCGTGCGACGAGTTCGTGTCCCCCCTGCTGGAGCGGAGCTGCCTGCTGGTGGGCTGCGAGGCGATGGCCGACGCGGAGGCCGAGCGCGGCCGGCCCGGGGCGGCGGCGCGCTGGGCGGACCGGGCCGAAGCGGTGCCGGGCGGCGGCGCGGCGTCGGGGCACGGGGCGCTGGCGCGGGCGCACGCGGAGCAGGAGGAGGGCCCGGCCGCGGCGGCGCGGGACGCGGGCCGGGCGGCGGAGCTGTTCGAGGCGGCGGGCGAGCGGCTGTTCGCCGCGCGGGCGTGGTTGCGGGCGGGCACCGCGCACGGCCGCTGCGGGGAGAAGGCCGCGGCCCGTACGGAGCTGGCGCGGGCGGCGGAGGTGTTCGGCGCGTGCGGGGCGCTGGGGCTGCACGCCCGGACCGTGCGCGAGCAGCGGCGCCTGGGCGTGCGGACCGGGCGTACGGCGGCGCGCGCGGACGGGCGGCTGTCGCGGCGGGAGGCGGAGGTGGCCGAGCTGGTCCGGCAGGGTTTCAGCAACCAGCGGATCGCGGAGCGGCTGTTCCTGAGCCCGCGGACGGTCGAGACGCATGTGGCGCACGTCTTCGCGAAGCTCGGGGTGTCGTCGCGGGCGGCGGTGGCGGGGAAGCTGGCGGGGGCGGGGAGCCCTGAGGAAGCGGGACCCTGAGGGGTGCGGGGCCGCCCGGCACTCAGTGGCGCGGGCCTCGGTATCCGTACCGGTTCAGTAGTCGGGCACGTGTTTTCCCCGATGTGGCGCGGGGCCGCCGGGGCGCACGGTGAAGAAGTCATCTTCCCACCGAGCGGAAAAGAGCCCCCGAAATGCCCGAGCTCATCGAACCCCCCGCCGAAGCGGCCACCGTCACCGAAACGGCACCGACCGGACCGGCCGCACCGACCGAGCCGGTCGCCCTGGCCGAACCGGCACCCCCGGCCACCCCGGCCGCACCGGCCGAGGCCCCGCCGATCCGGCAGGTCCCACAGACCCCGCCGGTCCCGCAGGCCCCCGCCGCCCCCGCTCCCCCGCCCCTGACCCCCTTCCTCGACCCGCTGCGCGTCCCGCCGGTCCTGCGGCCCGAGACCGACCCGGAAACCGGGCGCGCCGAGCTGACCGTACGGACGCGTCCCGTCCGCATCCCGTTGCACTCGCAACTCCCCCCGTCCCTGATGTGGGCCTACGAGGGCCAGGTCCCCGGGCCGACCATCGAGGTACGGCGCGGCACCCGGCTGCGGGTGTCCTGGGCCAACGGGCTGAGCGGCCCGTATCCGCTGATCAAGGTGGAGACGCGGGTGCCGGCGAACACCATGCGCCCCGGCTTCGACCACGGGGCGGACACCTTCGACCGCAAAGTGGCCGCGCTGCCGCCCTGGACGGTGGTGCACCTGCACGGCGCGCGCACCGGCGGCGTCAACGACGGCTGGACCGACAACGCGGTGCCGCCCGGCGAGACCCAGCTCTCCGAGTACCTCAACGACCAGGCGGCCTGCACCCTCTGGTACCACGACCACGCCATGAACATCACCGCGCTGAACGTGATGACGGGGCTGGCCGGCATGTACTGGATACGCGACGACGAGGAGGAGGCGCTCGGCCTGCCGGACGGCGTCCACGAGGTCCCGCTCGTGCTGTGCGACCGCAACGTGGACACCGACTGGGACGGCCGGCCGACCGGCCTGCTCATGCACAAGGTCCTGCGGGACGACCAGGACGTGCCCCGGCCCTTCTTCGGGCCGTACAACGTCGTCAACGGCGTCGTCCAGCCGCACCTGGAGGTGGCCGCGCGCTGGTACCGCTTCCGGATGGTCAACGGCTCCAACGCGCGCTTCTTCACCCTGCGCCTGTGCCACGAGGACGGGACGCCGGTGGACCGGGAACTGGTCGGCCGGGCGTTCCACCAGATCGGTACGGACAGCGGGCTGCTGCCCGCGCCGGAGCCGCTGCCGGAGCAGGGCCTGACCCTGGCGCCCGGCGAACGCGCCGATGTGCTGGCCGACTTCTCCGTCCTGCGCGGCCTGCGCGTGCACTGGGCCGATGCCGCCACCAATCCGCCCGGACCGGCGCCCTCCCCCGAGGTGCTCCAGTTCCGGGTCGCGGACGAGGCGGTGGACGACCCGTTCACGCTGCCCGCGCGCCTGAGCCCGTCGTACGTACGGCTCAGCCACGCCACGGCCCCGGACCACGAGCACCGGTGGATCGTGCTGACCCCGCCGGCCGCGACCGGCATGCCGATGATGTGGGAGATGGAGACCGTCGAGGACGCCTCGGCGGTGGAGATCCCCAGTGACGGCATCGTGCAGGTGCGGATGCCGGGGCGGCCGCTGCTGACGCTGCGCCGGGTCGCGGAGACGTTCAACGACACCACGACGATCATGGCGCGCGAGGGCGGCTGGGAGCAGTGGAACGTCCTGAACCTGGGCGGTCCCGTGCACCCCTTCCACATCCATCTGATCCGCTTCCAGGAGACCCGGCGGCAGAACTACGACGCCCGCGGTTTCCAGCGGCTCGTCAACGGCGACGGCACGGTCCGCGGATACGGCACCGTCACGCCCGTCACCTTCACCGGTGAGCTGCCCGTCACCGGCGCCGACCGCGGCTGGAAGGACACCGTACGGGTCGGCGACACCACGCCGGCGCCCGCCGGGTCCGGCCAACTGGTCTCCGTGCTGGGGCAGTTCGACGGCGGCTCGGGCCGCTACATGTACCACTGCCACATCCTCGAACACGAGGACGAGGCGATGATGCGGCCGTTCACCGTGATGCCCGGACCGGTGATGGACATGCACCCCGGCATGGCCGGCGGCGGCCACGGCTCCGGGCACGGCTCCGGCCATGGAGGTCACGCGTCATGACGCCCTTCGACCCGGCCCGGCCGAACCGTTCCACCCCTGAGGAGCGAACCACCATGACCACCCCGATCCCCGCCCCGGAAACCCCCCGCATCCGCCACCACGACGGACGCCGGGTGCGCCCCACCGGCGGCCAGACCCGCGTGCTGGCGGCGGAGAGCCCGGCCCAGCTGGCCGAGCGGCTGCCGCTGACCTACCACGCGGCGCACACCGCCCTGACCGCCCGGCACGACATCGTGCGGGTCCTCGACGGCCGGGACGACCGGCTGCTCGCCATCGTCGGGCCGTGCTCCGTGCACGACCGCACGGCGGCCCTGGACTACGCGTCCCGGCTGCGGGACGCGGCCGCCGCCCTGGCCGACGACCTGCTCGTGGTGATGCGGGTCTACGTCGAGAAGCCGCGCTCCTGCCTCGGCTGGCCCGGCCTGGTCGGCGACCCCGGCCTGGACGGCGGCGCCGACGTCGGCCGCGGCCTGGCCGAGGCCCGGTCCCTGATGCTCGACATCGCCGAGACCGGGCTGCCGGTGGGCTGCGAATGGGTCAACCCGGTCACCTCGGCCTATCTGTCCGACGTCGTCGCCTGGGGCTGCGTCGGCGCCCGTACGGCGGCGAGCCAGGTGCACCGTGACCTGGTCAGCGGCCTGTCGATGCCCGTCGGCATCAAGAACGGCACGGACGGCTCGGTCCAGGTCGCGGTCGACGGCGTACGGGCCGCCGCCGCGCCGCACGCCTTCCTCGGCGCGTCCGCCGCCGGGCCGGTGGCGCTGCTGCGCACCAGCGGCAACCCGGACTGCCACGTCGTCCTGCGCGGCGGCGCGGACGGCCCCAACTACGGCGCGGCACACGTCCGCCGGACCGCCGGGCTGCTGACCGACGCCGGACTGCCCGCCCGCGTGCTGGTGGACGCCAGCCACGGCAACAGCGGCAAGCAGCACGAGCGGCAGCACGCGGTCGTCGGAGACCTCGCGGTGCGCGTCGCCGACGGCGAGACCGCGGTGCGCGGGGTGCTCCTGGAGAGCTTCCTCGTACCCGGGCGGCAGGACCCCGGCGGCCCGTCGCTGGTCTTCGGACAGAGCGTCACCGACGCGTGCCTCGGCTGGAGCGGCACCGCCCGGCTGCTGCGGGAGCTGGCCGGCGCGGCACGCGCCCGCCGCCACACTTCCTGCCCCCGCCCCCGCCAGGTGGCGGACCCCGGTTCCGCCGCCCTCATGGAAAGGACCTGACCGTGTTCACCCCCCTGCGGTACCCCAGTACCGAACGCCCTCTGCCGGACGGCTGCGCGGGCACCGGCGACCGGTCCCCGGACCGGCCGGCCCCGCGCCCCTTCGACCTCGGGGACGTGGCCCGGTTCGCCAGTCCGCTGGCCCGGATGCTGCTCGCCAGCGACGGACTGACCACCACCCTGCTGGAGTCCGCGCTCGCCACCCCCCTGCGGCTGCGCGTGCTGCACCAGGGCACCGCGCCCGCCGCCGCGCAGGACGCGCTGACCCGCCGCTGCCTGAGCCTGGGCCGCGACGAACAGGTCCTGGTGCGCCGCTCCGCGCTGGCCGACGCCGCGCTGACGCCCGTCTCGCTCAACACCGTCGTCGGCCTCGTCCCGGACGACCCGGCACTGACCGCGTGCCTCACCAGCCCCCGTACGCCGATCGGTTACGGGCTGCGGGCCACCGGCGCCATGCGCAGCCGGCGGCTGGTCGAGGTGGGCGTGGCCGGGTGGGAGCAGGACGGGCGCGTCCGGCCGGCCGTCTTCAAGTCGTATGTGGTGCTCGACGGCGAGCGCCCCTGGCTGTTCATCCGGGAGCTGTTCAACCCGCGGCTGGTGCCCGCCGGGCTCGTGGACGACGGGCGGGCGGACGACGCGCGGCCGGACAGCCGGCGGAGCGGCCGGGCGCCGGACGGCGAACCGGCTCCCGTGCGGCCGCAGCCGGTCGTCGTCCCGGCACCGCCGCCGCGGCAGCGGCTGCTGGGCCGTCCGCGTCCGCTCACCGAGGAGATCCAGGCCACCGGGTCCGCCGCCGAGCCGCACCGCGCGCTGGCTCCGACGGCGGACGGCGAGGCCTTCCTCCTGCATCTCGGACGCCATGCGACCGGGGCGCTGACGGCGGCGGCCGCCGGGCTGGTCCACTACGCGGCCGGCGTGCCCGTCACCGTCGTCACCGGCGGCCATCCCCCGCCGGGCGTACTGCCGCGCGAGGCGCGGTGGATCGCCGAGGAGTACCGCTCCTCGGCCGGCTCCCCCGCCTGGCTGGACGACTTCCCGCAGCTGATGACGTTCCTCGACGCCTGCCCGCCCGCCCTCGCGGGCCAGGTCCACTGGACGGCCGACGGCGAGCGCGTCCCGCGCCCCGGCGCCGTGGCCGGGCTGCGCCCGCGGCCCGGCTGCCACCCCCGCGAGGTCGCCGCGCGCTGTGCGGCGCTCAACCCCGGTCGCGTGCCCGGACGGCTCGTACTGGCCGTACGGCTCGCCCCGGACCGGATGCTGGCCGAACTGCCCGCGCTGATCGAGGCGGTGGCCTGCACCGGCACACCGGTCACGTGGGTCTGCGCGCCCCGGCCCGGCACGGACACGGCGGCGGCCGAGATCGGCACGTTCTTCGACACCCACTACTCGGTGGGCAGCCGGCCGGGTGGCCTGCTGCTGGACGAGTACGGCCGTACCCCCGCCGAGGTGCTGCGGACGGTGCACGCCGCCGCGGACGCCTGGCGGCCCGCCGCCTGACACCGCCTCTCCCCCCACTAACCATGAAAGCGAGCCCGTCATGTTCCGCCATCACCATCCCGGCGTCGCCCTGATCGACGAGCAGGGCCCCCTCACCCGCCGCGCGCTGCGCGCCGCCGTCACCGACCGGGCAACCGAGCTGGCCACGGCGGGCCTGCGCCCCGGCGACCGGGCCGTGCTCTGCCGCCCCAACGGCCGCGACTGGGTGATCGATTACCTCGCGCTGGCCGAGCTGGGCGCCGTGAGCGTGCCGCTGAACGCCGCCTCGGCGCCGGACGAGGTCCGCCACGCGGCCCATGACAGCGGCTCCGTCCTCGTCCTCACCGCGGACGGCCCCGGCCCGCCACCATCCGGGCCACCGCACTCCCCCACCGCCGACTTCACCGGCATCGCCACCCTCGCCTACACCTCCGGCACCACGGGCCGCCCCAAAGGCGCGTTCCAGTCCCGGGACGCGGTCCGGCTCGGCGGCGAGAACATCGCACGGCGCCTCGCGCTGGGGCCCGGCGACACGGTGCTCAGCCCGCTGCCGCTGGCGCACACCTACGGCACCAACGTGCTGAACGCCGCGCTGTGCGCCGGGGCCGCCCTCGTCCTCCTCAGCCGCTTCACCGAGGACACGGTCGCCGAGGCGCTGCGCCGTCACCGGCCCTCCGTGCTGGCCGGGGTGCCGACGATGTACCGCAGGCTGCTGGCCCGCGCGGACCTGCCGCTGGGGTCGGTGCGCTGTTCGCTCTCCGCGGGCCAGCCCGCCGGGGAACAGCTGGCGCGCGACTGGCAGGACCGGTCCGGCGCCGTCTTCGCCGAGGGCTGGGGCATGACCGAACTGGCCGGTCTGGCCTCGCTCACCGCCGCCGACGACCCCGACCACCCCGGTACGTCGGGCCCGCCCGTACCGGACGCGGAGATCCGTACGGGCGAGGACGGTGAACTGCTGGTCCGCGCGCCCTTCGTGACCTCCGGCTACCTCGGCTCCCCCGAGGGCACCGCACGGGTCCTGACACCCGGCGGCGAACTGCGCACCGGGGACGTCGGGGAGGTGACGGCCGACGGCGGGGTCACCGTGCTGGACCGCCTCAAGGACGTGATCCTGTGCGGGGGTTACACGGTCTACCCGGCCGAGGTGGAGCGGGTGATCGCCGCCCATCCGTCCGTGGCGGCGGTCGCCGTCACCGCCATGCCGGACGCGGTACGCGGCGAATCGCCACGCGCCTGGATCGCGACCGGACCCGGCCGGGCCGCCGACGAGGCCGCCATCCTCGCCCACTGCCGGGCGCACCTGGCCCCGTACAAGATCCCCCGCCGTACGACGTTCCTGCCCGAACTCCCCACCACCGCGGGCGGCAAGGTCGCCCGCGGACGACTGCCCCGCTAGGGCGCGGGCTCTCAGGAGGCCATCATGGACACCGTCCCGACATCCGTCATCGTCGTGGGCGCCGGCCCGGTCGGGCTGGCCACCGCGCTGCTGCTGCGGGCGCGCGGTCTGGCCGTCACCGTCCTGGAGGCGGCGGCCGAACACGCGCCCCGGCCCGGCAGCCGGGCGATCTTCCTGCACCGGCAGTCGCTGGCCACGCTCGCCGCCGCCGATCCCGTACTGGGTGCCGGGCTGGTCGGCAGCGGGCTCGTCTGGGGCGCTCGGCACACGAGTTACGCGGGCCGGGAGGTCCACCACCGTACGTACACGCCGCCTCCTGCGGACCGCGCGCCCTTCTCCAGCCTTCCGCAGCCGGTCATGGAGGAGCTGCTGCGGGACGCGTGCCGCCGCGCGGGCGCGGAGCTGCGCTGGCAGACCCCGGTCGCCGGCGTCACCGCGTCGTCCGGCGGCGTGCGGGTCGGCACACCGGACGGCGTGCTCCGGGCCGCGTACGCCGTCGGCTGCGACGGCGCCCGGTCGGCCGTGCGGCGGGCCATCGGCGTACGGCTGCACGGGCCGCGCTCCCCGCACGCGTTCCTCGTGCTCGATCTCGCGGACGACCCGGGGCATCCGCTGCCCCAGGAGCGCGCCTTCCATTACCTGGACCCGCGGATGGCCGGGCGGAACGTGCTGACCGTGCCGTTCCGCGGCGGGCTGCGGGTGGACGTGCAGTGCCGGCCGGACGACGACCCCGACGCGCTCGGCGGGGCCGCGGCGGACTGGCTGCCCGGCCTGCTGCCGGACGGGCACGCCTGCTCCGTGACCTGGTCCTCGCACTACCGCTTCCAGCAGGTGGTCGCCGACCGCCTCACCGACGCGTACGGCCGGGTGCTGCTCGCCGGGGAGGCGGGGCACCTCTTCGCCCCGTTCGGCGCGCGCGGCCTGAACTCGGGCATCGCCGACGCGGCGGCGGCCACGGACGCGCTGGCCACCGGCGACGTGTCCGGCTACGCGCGCGCCCGCCACCGGGCCGCGCTCCTCAACCGCCGCGCCGCGGGCCGGGCCCTGGCCCACCTCACCGCCCCCACCCCCTGGCACCGCGCCGCCCAGCGGCTGGCCGCCGCCGCTGCGCCCCGCTCGGACCGCGCCGGGCGCTGGCTGGACGCGGCGCCGTACGGCCCGCGCGACGCCGGGATTCCCGGGAGCCGCTACTGACAGGGGCCTGTCCCTTTCGGCCCCGTCCTTGGCCAGTCCCCCCGAACCGATTGATTTTCGATAGAAAGCGATCGAGAATCGATACATGCATCGTTTCCTCATCGCCACCCTCCAGGTCGGCATCGGCGCGGCGTTCCTGATGGGCCTCTTCGGCCAGGTCGTGGTCATCCCGGCGACGGCCGCCGACGAGGTCGCCGGCTTCCCGCCGTACGCCCCGTACGCGGTGCCCTACTCGGCGGTGGCGATCGCCGTCGTCGCCTGTGTCCAGGCCGGGCTCGTCGCCCTGTGGATGCTGCTCACCATGGTCGAGCGCGACGCGATCTTCACCCCGCGGGCCTTCCGGTGGGTCGATGTCATCATCGGGGCCTCGGGGGTGGCGACCCTGCTGGCGCTCGGTGTCACCGGGCATCTCGCGGTGGCGGAGATCCCCTCTCCGGACGACGGCATGGACGTGGTCGGCGCGCTGGCCGCCGCGGGCGCGGTCACCGTCGTGGGCGCCGCGTTCGCGATGCTCGTCGTCGTCCTGCGCGGCCTGCTGCGCAAGGCGACGGAGCTGCGGACCGAGATGGCCGAGGTCATCTGATGGCGATCGTCGTCGACCTCGACGTGCAGCTCGCCCGGCGCCGGATGTCGGTCGGCGAGTTCGCCGAGGCCGTCGGCATCACGCCCGCCAACATCGCCGTGCTGAAGAACGGCCGCGCGAAGGCGGTGCGCTTCACGACGCTCGACGCGATCTGCCGGACGCTCGGCTGTCAGCCCGGGGACGTGCTGCGCTGGGTGCCGGACGAGGAGGGGGACGGCGGGTAGGCGGTGCGCGGGCCGCCCGCCGCGCCTCAGTGGCCCCACGGACCCCACGCCTGTCCCCCACTCCTGAAACCCCTTGCGCGCCCCGGGAATTGCTGCATCCTGGTCCTTCACGACGGTGACCACGAGGGGGACACGGGTGCAGTCCCGACGTGATGTGATGATCCGCACGTTCGTCGGGCAGCGGCTCGTCCGGGCCCGCGGCGAGCACGCCCGGTATCCCGTTCTGCTGCTGCTCGGGCCCCGCGGCAGCGGCAAGACCGCGCTGGCGGGCCGTCTGGAGGCCTGGGGCCGCCGCGCGCCGACGGCCGCCCTGGACCTGGCGGCGCTCGACGACGGCGTGCACCACCCGGTGGACGTCCTGGCCCGCATCGCCTTCCAGCTCAACGCGCGCCGCCGCGACTTCCCTCCGCTGGCCCTGCCGTCCTTCGCCGTACTCCTGATGGCGCTGTCGGCCGAGGCCGACCCGGAGAGCCGGGACGCCGCCCTGGGGCAGATGCGCGAGGCCCTGCGCGCCGGCCGCGCGGAGGACCATTCGCTGGAGGTGCTGCGGGACCTGGTCACGTCGGTCGGTGTGCCGATGGGGCTGCCCGGCTGGTCGGCGGCGATCGTCCCGCTGATACAGGGCTGGCAGCGGGCCCGGGTGTGGTGGAGGCTGCACCGGCGGCTGGGCCGGGTCCCGCGCGGCGGCTCGCGCGCCCAGCTGCCGGCGGACGCGCTCGTCGAGCTCAACCAGCACTTCCGGCACGGCACGGCGGCCCAGCGCGAACGGGCCGAGTCGGTGCTGTTGCAAGCGTTCCTCGCGGACCTCCAGGGCGCGTACACGAAGCACGGCGGCGACCGCGCCCGCACGCTGCGCTGCCTGGTGCTGCTGGACAACGCCGACAGCGAGCTGGGGGACGCGTTCCTCCAGGCGCTGGTCGAGGCGCGGGCCGCCGCTCCGGGACAGGCGGACCCCCTGGTGGTCGTGGCGTGCGCGCGCCGTACGCCGGAAGTGCTGCGGCAGTTGGAGCTGGGCCCCCGGCCGCTCGGCGGCTATCTCTCGTGCTGGCGGCCGCCGGAGCGGGAGGACGGGCCGGAGCTGTTCGTGCCGCGGGTGGTGACCCGGCCCGGCGGCGGCGCCCGGCTGGAGGTGGCGCAGCTGCGCCCGCTGGACCGGGCGGAGGTGCAGGAGCAGGCCGGCCCGTATGTGAAGCGGATGCCGCCGGCGGCGCTGGCCGGGCTCACGCATCCGGTGGCGTGGCTGGGCCGTACGGTCCACGAGCTGACGCGCGGCCACCCGGCGGCCGTCCGCGCCGTGCTGGAGGCGCTGGAGGACTTCGCGCCGGAGGTGCCGTGCGGGCGGCGGCTGCGCATGGTGATGGCGCCGGAAGGACCGCACTCCGTCGCGGACACGTTGCTGGAACTCCTCCTCCAGGACGTACCGCGGGAGCTGTTCGACGCGCTGCCGCGCGCCGCCGCGGCCGTCACTCTCGGCCAGGCCGCGAGCGCCGGCGACCTGTGGCGGCAGGGCGACGCTCCACCGCGGCTGCTGCGCCGCCTCGCGCACGACGACCGGTACGCCGAGCGGATCGCCTTCGACGGCCACCAGCACAGCATCCTCCCGGACGTCGTCCGCAGGCTGCTGCTCGGCAGGCTGTCGCTGGCTCCGGCGCCGCCGGACGGCATCTCGCCGTGGGACTCCGCCCACGACGTCCTGGGCGCCGCCGCCGAGTCGGGACGCGTGGCCGCGTACCACCGGCTGGCGGGCGGCGACGTCCAGAGCGCGGCGGCCTATCTGCACGACTGCTTCCTCGCCGTGTGCGGGGGCGACGGGTCGGCGCGGACATGGTGCGAGGAGCTGTCCTGGATCCAGCGCGCGCCGCGCCGCTGGGAGGCGGAGGCACAAGGGCGGTCGGCGGGCGCGGAGTTCCAGCACCGGATCGCGCGGGCGCCGGGCCCGCCCGACCTGGTGATGGTCACCCGTCTGCTGGTCGCCGGATGGATCACCACCCACCCGGCGACCGACCCGTACGCGGCGCTGTGGTCCGACCCGCTGGGCGATCCGGCGGCCGAGCTGTACCCGAAGATTGTCGATGCACTCCAGACCCTGAGCGGCCGGCTGAGCGACGAGACGGACCACGACGTGCTGTGGCAGCGGGCGGCCGCCTACGAGAGGAAGCCCTGGTGAGCGTGGGATGAGTGACGACGACCGGCCTCTCGATGTGCCGAAGCCGCAGCCCCGCAGGTGGCTGCGGGCCGCCGTCGCCCTGTGCACCGCGGGCGCGCTGGCCGCCGGCGGGTACTGGCTCTACGACACGGTGTTCGTACGGTGTGCCGACGGCGTGCGCGAGGAGGGGGCGCGCGGCGAGTGCGTGGGGGTGACCGACGGGTCGTATGTGTTCGACGCCGCGCTGCGCGACATCTCGGGGCAGATCCTGGCCGAGAACCGGCGGGTGGCGAAGTCCGGCAAGCCCTGGGTCTCGGTGGCCTACCTCCAGCCGATGACGCCGGGCCCCGACGACAAGGGGCGCGACATCATCCGGCGGGAGCTGGAGGGCGCCTATCTGGCCCAGCGCGAGCTGAACGACCCGCGGCGCGGCGGGCGCGGCGACTCGCCGCAGATCAAGCTGCTGCTGGCGAACAGCGGCACCGGGTCCGAGCAGTGGCGGCCGCTGGTCGACCGGCTCAAGGAGCTCAAGGACGGCGACCAGCACCTGGTCGCGGTGGCCGGGCTCGGACAGAGCCGGCAGACCACCCAGGACGCGATCGACGCCCTGCGGGCCGCCGGCATTCCCATGATGGGCTCGACCGTGACCGCCGACGCCATCAACCGGCCGGGGCAGACCGGGTTCTGGCGGGTGGCGCCGCCCAACGCCGACCAGGCGTCGGCGGTGGTGCGCCATCTGCGGACGCTGCAGAAGCAGGCCGGCCGGCGGCCCTACCGTGTGACGACCATCAAGGACCGCAGCGAACAGGACACCTACAGCGCGTCCCTGAACCGGGGCTTCACCGCGGCCGCCGCGCGCCAGGGGCTGGAGCTGACCGACATGGGGCTCGCCTACAGTTCGGCCGACCGCGCCACCGCCAACGCCTTCTCGGCGCTCGCCGACCGGGTGTGCACCGATCCGCCGGACGCGGTGTACTTCGCGGGCCGCGGGCGCGCGCTGCGCGGCTTCATCGAGGCGATGGCCGCCGCCGGGCGGCGCTGCCCCACCTCGGTGTACACCGGGGACGACGTGGTGGGCGTCTTCGACGTACCGGAGAGCTACGAGGCGCGCAAGGCCTTCCAGAAGGTCTGGGAGCGCAGCCGGCTGACCGTGCACCACACCGTGCTGGCCCACCCCGACCAGTGGCTCACCACCTATCCCGGCGACGGGAACCCGCTGCCGGAGTTCCGCGAGGCCTACCGCAAGGACATCCACCGCTCGGTCGGCGAACTGTCCGACGGGCAGGCCATCATGGGCCATGACGCCCTGCTCACGCTCGGCGTGGCCATCCGGGCGGGCGCCGACCGGCAGGGCAGCGGCCCGGTGACCACCAGCAGCACCCGCCAGATGCTGTATCTGATCGGTGGCAGCAAGCCGGTGTACGGGGTCAGCGGGCCGATCCGGTTCGACGAGCAGGGCGACCCGGAGGGCAAGCCGCTGGCGCTGGTCGAGCTGAAGCCGGACGGCTCGTACGCCTTCCGGCAGGTGGTGTGGCCGTGACGGGCGGTCGCCTCACAGGCCGGTGAGGAGAGCGTCGAGCGGGGCCGGTGTCTGTTGGGGGCCGAGGGCTTCGACGAGGAGGCGGCCGTAGCGGATCTTGCGGCCCTTCTTCGTGCCGAGGAAGCGCCGCACCTGCTGCTGCCGGGGCCGGCCGTGCTGTGCGGGCTGGTGCAGGAAGGTCCGCCAGGCGCGGAAGTCGCCCTCGGCCCGCACGATGTCCTCGACCCGTGCCGTGCCCAGCGCGCGGATCAGTTCCTCCTCCAGGTCCCGCACACACACGTGGATGCCCTGGCGTGACGCCTGCGCGCGCTCCAGGGCACGGTCGTAATAGCGCTGCTCGTTCTCGTCGCACAGCCCCGCCAGACGCAGACCGAGGCCGGGCGGCCCGAGGAGCCCGGCGTAGCGGCCGACGCTCATCGCCCCTCCCATGGGCAGGACGCACACCCCCTCGGCGGTCAGATCCAGGCCACGCCGTACGGCCAGTGCCTCCACGGCGGCCAGGTCGCTCGGCCCTTCGAGCAGCACCGCCGTCCGCACCCCCAGCCGCGCCGCCAGCTCGCCCGCCGGTCCGCCGGGGCCGCCGGCTGCCCAGCTGCCGACCGCCTCCCGGAACGCCCGCATGTCCGCCATGGAGTGAGTGTGCACCGCTGCCGACGGCACGGCACGGGAATATCGCCCGGCCCCTCCTCATGCGGTCCGCACAGTGGGCGTCCGGGCACGCAGACTTACCCCGTAGCGGCGCAGGAGCAGGACGGCCGTGGTGGCGAGGCCGGTGAGCAGGCCGAGCCAGATGCCGAGGGTGTGCAGCCCGGCGGCGTAGCCCAGGAGCCAGGCGGCGGGCAGGCCCACGGCCCAGTAGCCGACGAGGGTGATGCGGAAGCCGCCCGCGGTGTCGTCGAGGCCGCGCAGGAGGCCGACGCCGATGTTCTGCGCGCAGTCGAAGAACTGCAGGACCATGACGACGAGCAGCAGGTGGGTGGCGATGGAGAGGGCTTCGGCGTCGCGGGGGCCGGCGGTGGTGAAGAAGGGGCTGAGGACCAGGCCGGGCAGGGTGGCGTAGACGACGGCGACGAGGGTCATGACGGCGCCCGCGCAGGCCAGTGCGGTGTTCTTGATGCGCAGGGCGGTGTCGGTGCGGCCGAGCGCGAGGGCGCGGCTGACGTTGACGGACGCGGCGTGGGAGAGACCGACGGCGACCTGGAAGACGAGGTAGACGAGCTGGTTGACGGCGGTGTGCGCGGCCAGCGCGGCGCTCCCGAACGAGCCCGCCATCAGGGCGGTGACGGAGAAGAAGCCCGCCTCGGAACCGTATGTCGCGGCGATGGGCACACCGAGCCGGACGAGGCGGCGGACGGTGGCGCGGTCGGTCCGGGCGATGGTGAGGCTCAGCAGCGGCGCCAGTACGGCGTCCCGCTTGGCGGCGGCGTACAGCGCCAGGAAGGAGAGGAAGTACACGAGCGTGGTGGCCGCCCCCACGCCGGGCAGGCCCAGTTCGGGCAGCCACCAAGTGCCGTGTACGAGGCCCCAGTTGAGTGACGCGTTGACGGCCACGGAGGCGAGGGTGATGCGCAGCAGCGCCTGCGGCCGCCGCATGCCCACGGTGAACTGGCGCACCGCTTGGAACCACAGGCACGGCAGCAGGCCGGGCGCGAGGGCGAGCAGCATCGGCTGCGCGCGGCCGGTGATCTCCGCGTCCTGGCCGAGCCAGGTCAGCGCGCGGCCGATGAGGAGCATCAGCGCGGCGCCCGCCAGTCCGGCGAGGGTGGCGACGGCCAGTCCGGCGCGGACGGTCGCACGGACCTCCTCGCCGCCCTCGCGCGCGTCGGCGCCCGTCCCCTCCGCCCGCGCGGCCGCGGCGGCCGTGCGGTTGCCGATGGAGGTGATGAGGCCGACGCCCATGGTGCGCAGCTGGTTGAAGAGGACGACGGCGAGCCCGCCCGCCGCCAGGTCGGTGGTGCCGAGCAGGCCCATCATGACGGTGTCGGTGGTGGTCAGGGCCACTTGCGCGAGCTGGGTGAGGACGAGGGGGACGGCGAGGGCGGCCAGCGCGCGGCTGTCGCGCAGCAGCGTCGCGGGCTGCATGGCGGGCCTCACCTCCTGCGGAGCTTGGTGAGGGTTTCGTCGGTCTCGCGTTCCAGCGCGCGGTCGACGAGGCCGCGGGCGTGCATCCAGTCGTCGTTGAAGACGGTGTCCAGGTACTTCTCGCCGCCGTCGTTGACCAGCGCGACCATGGTGGAGCCCGGTGCCAGGGCGGGGAGCCGGGCCAGGGCCTCGTGGACGACGCCGCCGGCCGAGCCGCCGATCAGCAGCCCGGTGGCGCGGGCGACGGCGCGGGCGGTGGCGAAGGCTTCCACGTCGCCGACCTTCACCCCCTCGTCGATCAGGTCGAAGTCGACGAGCGCGCCGATCCCGGCGCCTTCGGGCGTGCCGGTGCCGGACTGGTAGTAGTCGTGGGCGGGGCCGCCGAAGGCGATGGAGCCCTTGGGTTCGACGCCGACCGTCGTACAGCCGGGTACGAGCGTGCGCAGGGCGCGGGCGGTGCCGCAGAGCCCGCCGCCGGTGCCCACCGCGCCGATCAGGACGTCGATGGCCCCGTCCAGGGCCTGGTGCAGTTCATGGGCGACGGGGAAGTAGCCGACGCCGTTGCTGGGGTTGTTGTGCTGTTCGGTGAAGAAGGTGTCGGCCCGGCCGCGGGCCAGCTCCGCGGCCAGTTCCTCGCGCGCGGCGGTGGCCAGGTCCGCGCTCCCGTCGTCGGCCACGTGGACGAGTTCGGCACCCAGGGCTTTCATGGCGCGTAGTTTGTCGGAAGAAGCCGCGTGGTCCACGACCGCCGTGAAGGAATAGCCCCGTTCGGCCGCGATGACCGCGAGCCCCAGTCCGGTGTTGCCGGACGTGGATTCCACGATGCGCCCGCCGGGCCGCAGGTCGCCGCGGGCCTCGGCGTCCAGGACCATCTGCCGGGCCATCCGGATCTTGGCGCTGCCGGTGGGGTTGAACATCTCCAGCTTGAGCAGCAGCCGGCTGCCGGTCCCGGTGCGGCCCAGCTCGAACAGCGGCGTGGCGCCGATGAGATCGGAGACGCGGGAGACCACGGCGGGGCGCCCGAGGGCTTCGTTCATGGGTGCGCTCCTGATGCAGCGGGGCTGCGTGTGAGGGGTCAGCGGGCTGTGGCCCGGTCGAGGCGCCAGCGCGGCCGGGCGGCGTCCGGCCGGTCCACGACGACCTTGGGCGGCAGCGGGAGGCCGTGGAACGGGGACTCGTTCGAGTCCATCTGGTATCCGGCCGTGTTGGGGTAGACCAGCAGGTCGCCGACGCGCGGCCGGGCGGGGAACGGGACCTTGCGCCAGGTGAGCAGGTCGGATTCCAGGCAGGTCGCACCGCCGACGCACGCGGGGTGCGCCGCGTCGCCGCGGGCCCGCCCGTCCCGGGTGACCAGGTACGGATCGGGCAGGTACTCGCTGTTGAACCACTGCTCGGACAGGCTGAGGCTGGTGCCGTCGACCGTCAGGACGTGGTAGCCGTCGCGTTCCTTGACGCCCTGGACGCGGAAGACGGACGCGCCGGCGCCGTCCAGCAGGGCCCGTCCCGGCTCCGCCAGCAGCAGCGTTCCGGTCTCCTTCAGGCGTGCGGCCAGCGTCGTACGGCCTCCGTCGGGGACGGTGCCGAGGACGGTGCGCAGCGCGTCGGCACCGGCGACCGGCGAGTGGTACGGGTAGAAGCCGTCGGCGTCGAACGCCTTGTGCGCGTGGTAGTGCTCGGGCCGCTGGGCGGCGAGGAACGCGTGCCAGTGGCCGCCGCTGCTGTAGTCCACGGCGAAGCCGCCGCCGATGCTGATCCGGTCGGCGCGCAGGCCCAGTTCCCGTGCGCGCAGGCAGGCGTCGACGAGCTGGGCGGCGAGGTCGGCGCGCGGCCGGGTGGCGTATCCGGACAGGTGGAAGCTGAAGCCCTCCATCCGTACGGCGTCCCCGGCCCGTACGCACCGGTCCAGCGCGGTGTCCGCTTCGCCCGCCGTCATCCCGAAGCGGCTGTGCGGCTGGGCGGGCGGCAGGCGGCGCAGCAGCAGGCGGGCGGGGCGCACGGTGCCGGTGAGGGCGAGCGTGGTGAGCAGGTCGAGTTCGTCCAGGGCGTCGACGGCGACGAGGCAGCCGTGCAGGACGGCCAGCCGCAGCAGGGCGTCGTTCTTGGCCGGGCCGGTGACGACGATGTGCTCGCCGCGTACGCCGTGGCCGAGGGCTGCGCGCAGTTCGGGGACGCTCGCCACGTCCACGCCCGCGCCGTGGGCGGCGCAGCGTTCCGCCCAGACGGCGGCCTTGTTGGCCTTCTTGGCGTAGTACACGTGCCCCGCCACCCCGGCGTCGTCGAGCGCGGCGCGGAAGGCCGCGAGGTTGGCGTCGAAGCGGTGCGGCAGCAGGAAGTGGAACGGTCCGTCGAAGGCGTGGGACAGTTCGTGCAGCAGGCCGCTGTCCATGATCCGTTCGGTGCCGGGGTCGGTGTGGGCGGGCAGGGTCGGCAGGTCGGCGGGGCGCGATCCGGTCAGGCCCACAGCGCCACCCGCGTTCCCAGCCCCTGGTCGAGGGCGAGCCGGGCGAAGCGGTGGCCGAGCGCGATGTCGGTGACGACCAGACCGCTGTTGTACGCGAAGACGCGCTCCTCGGCGGCGCCGCGGCCGGTGGCCGTACCGGCGAGGACGGCCGGGAACTCGGCGTCCGCGGCGGGCAGCCGCCCGGCCTCGCCGGCCATGTCCGTACCGGTGACCCGCATCTGTGCCTCGCTGGTCGCCACGACGCGGTCGGCGCGGTGCAGGGTGGAGGGCGCCAGGCCGTGCCCCACGAGGACGGACAGCGCGCCGGGCCTGAGCCAGTCGGCCTCGACGGCCGCCGGGGTGTGGCCGCCGGCCGTGGCCACGAGGACGTCGGCGTCGCCCGCGGCGGCCCGCAGGTCGGTGACGGTCTCCACGTCCCGGCCGGGGAAGTGGGCGCGCAGCTCGTCCCGTACCGCCGCGATGCCCTCGGGGTGGGTGCCGGACAGCATCAGCCGTTCCAGGTCCGGCAGCGTCGTGAGCAGGAACGGGAGGGCCAGGCGGCCCTGGGTGCCGGTGCCGATGACCAGGGCGCTGCGGGCGCCGGGCGGCGCGCACTCGCGGGCCAGCAGCGCGGAGACGGCCGGGGTGCGCAGCGCGCCGACGCGGCCGCAGTCCAGCATCGCGACCGGCAGGCCGGTGGTGTCGTCGTAGAGCGTGAGCGTCGTGTAGTAGTGCTGCTCGTCGCGGCCCCGGTCCAGGCCGTGTTTGTACGAGGTCTTCACGGCGACCACGTCACGGGAGCCGTCGCGGCCGAGCATCGCGTACGCGACGGAGTGCCCGTCGGCGGGTTTCACGGTGAGTTTGCGGGGGTTGTCCGAGCGGCCCGCCGCCAGGGTGCGGTAGGCGTCCTCGACGGTGCTCACGACATCGGCGCAGTCGATGCGCAGACCGGCCAGGTCGCTGGTGGACAGGAGGGTCAGGGTCCGGTCGTCGGCGGATATGGAGCGGGTGCGGTCGGCCACGGTGCGGTCGGTCATGTCCGTCCTCGGGGAGGTGCGAGCGGTCATCCGGCGTGCGGTCATCCGGCGTGCGCTTCGATGGCGGCCTGACCGTAACCGTGCTCGGATGCCTCGGCCAGGGGGCGTGAACGGCGCGCGGGGACACGGACGGAGGCACGCTTGAGCCAGCGGTCGGTGCCGTCGTAGCGCGCCTGGAAGGGCACCCGGCCGTGCACGACCAGATCGTTGTCGATGGCGAGCACATCGCCCGGTTCGAGGCGCACCGCCACCGAGACCCGGGCCAGTTCGGCCTCCAGGCGCCGGTAGGCGGCGCGATGCGCGGGCGTGGCCTCGTCCAGGGGCGTGTAGGCGGGGTCGAAGCGCAGCGTCAGGCCGTCCTCGGCGCGGAAGAGCGTCGGGACGGCGGGCGGCGGGCCGCCGTCGAAGTGCCGCGCCTCGGCGTACGCGTCGTCGGGCAGGATCGGCAGCAGCGGCCGGCTCAGCAGCTCGACGTCGGCCGCGCCGAGCCGTACGCGGCGTACGCCGGCCGCGGTGGTGGCGATGCGGTCGTGGTTGCGCATGCAGCTGAGCAGGAGCAGGTGGGCGCGGCCGGGGTGGAAGGCGTCCTCGGTGTGCGGGCTGAGGAGCACCGCGCTGCCGGCGCCGGTCTGTTCGGCCTCGTGGCCGGGGGCCGGGACGATGTTGTGCACGAAGCGGCCGCCCTGCTGTCCCTCCCAGGCGATGGGGTTGCCCAGGGCGGTGGCGAGCAGCAGCAGGATCACGTCGTGTACGGCGCCGCTGTCCCCGGCGGCGGCCCAGCCCGCGGGTGTGGGACCCAGCTCCGTGTCGTCCACGTCCAGGCCGCGCAGGACGAAGAGGCCGTCGTCGGGACCGGCCGGGCGCAGCTGCCACCGGACCGGAGCGGGCAGCGCGGCGGCGGCTTCCGCGACGCGGGCGAGGAGCCGGGGAGCGGCGGAGGTACCGCGGCCGGACCCGGCGAGGATCTTCTCGGCGGTGCGGCGCAGTTGTGCGGCGTCGGCGGGGGTGAGCTGGCGGACGGGTGCGGCTCCCGTGGTCATGTCAAAGCAGTCCGTTTCCGTTGAAGTCGGGGATCGGGTCCCGTACGACGCCGCGCGGGCAGGGCGCGGCGCGCTCGACGGTCCGGGCGCGGCGCGTCATCGCTGCCGCTCCGTACCCGGGGTCCGGCGGACAGTAACGACGCTACTCAGCCCAGTTAGGTTAGGCAAACCTCACTTTGCTTTGCCCGCGCCTGCCCGGCTTCGCTCAACTCCCGCCCGATAAAGCCCAGTTGACACCGGCGCACGGAAGCACTCGACAGGGAGCCCCCTTGCGGCAACCCCTCGCATGAGGGTAGGCAAACCTAAGTGGACCACCGATCGGAGCGAGGCGGCATGGACTTCAGCAGGCGGCAAGCGCTGTGCACCGGCGGGGGTTTGGGAGCGGCGGCGTTGCTCGCGGCGTGCGGGGGCGGTGCCGGTACGGCGCCCGCCGCCGGCGGCTCACCACGCCGGGGCGGCACCCTGCGCGTCGGCGCGCTCGGCCGCACGTCGGCGATCACCCGGGACCCGCACGGCACCCAGGGCAACGAGAGCGACTACCTCGTCATCGCGCTCGTCCACGACACGCTGACCGCGCCCGGCGGCAAGGACAACAACACCGTCGCCCGCCTCGCCTCCGCCTTCACCCCCTCGAAGGACCTCAGGACCTGGCGCTTCACCCTCGCCGAGGGCGCCGCCTTCCACGACGGCACACCGGTCACCGCGGACGACGTCGTCTGGTCGCTGCGCCGGCTGCGCGGCACCCCCTCCGGAGCGGCCCGGCTGCCCGGCATCACGGCCGGTCACATCACCGCCGACGGCAAGCGCACCGTCGTCCTGGTCTCCGACTACGCCAACGCCGAACTCCCCCTGCTCACCCGGCTGTCCACGTTCGTGCTCAAGAAGGACACCCCGGACAAGGAGATCCCCGGGGCGCCCGGCACCGGCCCCTTCAAGCTCGACTGGTACCGCGGCGGCAACGCCCGGCTGCTGCGCAACACGGACTGGTACGGCGGCGCGGTCCACCTCGACGCCATCGAGGTCACCATGTTCCAGAGCCCGCAGGCGATGGCGAACGCGATGCTGTCCGGCCAGATCGACGTGGCGTCCAACGCCGGCGCCGTCGCCGCCCGTACCGCCCGGGCCCGCCGGGACGTCCAGGTCGTCCGCCGCCCCGACGACATGGCCATGCCCATCGTGATGCGCACCTCCGGCGGCCCGTTCGCCGACGCCAGGGTGCGGGAGGCGATGAAGCTTCTGGTGGACCGCGAGGCGATGGTCCGGCAGGTGCTGTCCGGGTACGGGTCCGTCGCCAACGACATTCTCGGTACGGGCGATCCCGCCTACGCCGGTGATCTCCCCCAGCGGCGGCGCGACCTGGCCAGGGCCCAACGGCTGCTGACCGACGCCGGGTTCGACTTCTCCCGTACGTACCAGCTGGTCACCACGGAGGACGTCGCCGGGCTCGCCGAGTCCGCCACCCTCTTCGCCTCCCAGGCCCGGGAGGCCGGCGTCAGGATCGAGGTCGTCAAGCAGGAGTCCGGCGCCTTCTACCAGAAGACCTGGCTCAAGGGCGACTTCTACACCAACTACTGGGGCACCAACGACTCCGTCGTCTTCTTCGCCTCCAAGACCCTGACCACCGGGGCCGGGCAGAACGAGACCGACTGGTCGGACCAGGAGTTCGACGCCGCGTACCGCAAGGTCCTGGCCACCGCCGACCGCACGGCCCGCACCGCGGCCCTGCGCGACCTCCAGCGCATCGAGCACGACCGGTCCGGCTACCTGCTGTGGGGCATGGCCGACGGCATCGACCTGGCCGCGCCGAAGGTCCGCGGACTGCCGAAGCTGCCCGGTTACGGACGTGTGCAGCTCGAAAACGTCTGGCTCGCCCCGTGACGGGGAGCGGCGCCCTTGAGGACACCACCCGGTCCGTACCGGAACCGGCCGTGCGGCGGGCGGTTGGCCTCGCCGCGCGGCTGGCGGCCGTACTGGCCAAGCGCGTCGCACTGCTGGTCGTGCTGCTCGCGGTGGTATTCGCCGCGATCGAGCTGCTGCCGGGCGACGCGGCCTCCGCCACGTCGGAGCGGGGTGAGGGCGCCGCCGGAGTCGCCGCGCGCCGTCGTCTGCTCGGCCTGGACCGGCCGGTGTGGGAACGCTTCCGGGACTGGCTCACCGCGCTGCCCACCGGCGACCTCGGCACCTCGGCGCGCGGCGAACGCGTCTCCGACCTGCTCTCCGCGCCGCTGCCCAACACCCTCCTGCTGGGCTCCACCGCGTTCGTCCTGACCGTCCTCGCCGCGCTCGCCCTGGGCACCTGGGCCGCCGCCCGGCCGAAGGGCGTCGTGGACCGGGTGGTGGACCTGACCTCGACCGCCGCCTTCGCGCTGCCCGAATTCGTGGTCGCCGTCGGCCTGTTGCTGGTGCTGTCGCTGTGGACGGGCTGGCTGCCCGCCGCCACGGTCACCGGTGCCGACGGCACGCCCGCCGGGTGGCACATGCTGGTGATGCCGGTACTGGCCCTGACCGTTCCGCAGACCGGCTGGAACACCCGCATCGTCCGCGGCGCCCTAGCCGACCAGGCCGCGACCCCGCACGTGGCGGCGGCCCGTCTGGACGGACTGCCCACCCGGCAGGTGCTGCTCCGGCACGCGCTGCCGGGCGCCTGGCCCGCCATCGCCACCGGTGTGGCCACCTCCACCGGCATGCTGCTCGGCGGCACCGTCGTCGTGGAGACCCTGTTCAACTACCCGGGGATCGGCACGGTGCTGGCCGGAGCCGTCGCCGACCGGGACACCCCGGTCATCGCGGCCGTCGTCGCCTGCTCGGCCGCCCTGATCACCGTCGTCCTCCTGCTGGCCGACCTGATACGCGCCCGCACGCTCGGAGTCCGCGCATGACCTGGGGAGCCCGCACATGAGCACCACCGCGAAGGCCGCCCGGCCGCGCACCCGCCGCCCGCGGCCGCGTGCCCTCGTACCCGCCGTCCCCGCCCTCCTCCTGGTCCTGCTGGCGCTGACCGGTCCGCTGCTCGCCGCGCACCCGGTGGACCGGCCGGTCACCGCTCCGTACGGGGAGGCGGGGACGGGCGGCGCGCCGCTGGGCGGCGACCAGCTCGGCCGGGACGTGCTGAGCCGGCTGCTGCACGGCGGGAGCGCGCTGATCGGGAGCGCGCTCGCGGTGGCCGCCGTGGTCACGTTCCTGGCGACCCTGCTCGGCTGCTTCGCCGTGCTCGGTCCGCGGCTGGGGCGGCTGGTCGAGCGCGCGGCGGACACCGCGATCCTGCTGCCGTCGGTGCTGGGCATCATGCTCCTCGCGCTGGCCTGGCCCGGCGGCGGCCGGCTCGCGGTCAGCGCGGCCGCCGTCGTGCTGGGGACCCCGTACGCCGTACGGATCGTCGCCGGCGCGGCGGCCCCGCTCGCCGCCACCGGGTTCGTCGAGGCGGCCACCGCGAGCGGTGAGCGCCTGGCCCACCTGGCGCTGCGCGAGATCCTGCCCAACCTGCGCGCCACCGTGCTCGCGCTCTTCGGCCTGCGCTTCGTGGACGCGGTGTACGTCATCGCCATGGCCGGGTTCCTCCAGCTCGGCCCCCGCCCCCCGGAGGCCGACTGGGCACTGATGATCCGCGAGAACGGACCCGGCATCCTCCTCAACCCGTGGGCGGTCCTCGCGCCCGGCCTGGCCATCGGCCTGCTCGCGGTCGGCGTCAACCTCGCCGCCAACGCCCTGGCACCCGCCACCGTCCGCAGGGCCGCCCTGCGATGATCCCGGCCGCCCCGCGCCCGTCTCCGGAGGACAGCGAATTGGCCCCGACCGACTCCCCGCCGCCCGTGACGGTCACCGACCTCGAAATCGGCTGCGGCACCGGGCCCGTACTGCTGCGCCGCACCAGCCTCGGCCTGCGACGCGGCCGGATCACCGCCCTCACCGGGCCGTCCGGCTCCGGCAAGACGACGCTCCTGCACGCCCTCATCGGCGACCTCCCGTACGGCGCGCGCGTCGTCTCCGGCAGCGTCGAGGTGCTGGGCCGGGACGTGTTCTCGCTTCCGCCCGCCGCGCTGCGGAACCTGCGCCGCCGGCAGGTCGCCTACGTCGGCCAGGACCCGGGCTCCGCCCTCAACCCCCGGATGACGGCCCGGCGCCTGATCGCCGAACTGGCCGCCGACCGCTCGCCGGAGGCGATCGGACAGGTCATGGCCGACTGCCGGTTGCCGGGTGCCCTCGCCCACCACCGTCCGGGCGCCCTGTCCGGGGGCCAGCAGCGGCGGCTCGCGCTGGCCCGCGCGCTGGCCCGGCGTCCCGAGGTACTGCTGCTGGACGAGCCCACCGCGGGCCTGGACGCCGCCCTCCGCGACGAGATCACCGCCCTCCTGCGGCGGCTCGCCACCGAGCACGGCCTCGCCGTCGTGATGGCGAGCCATGATCCGTACGCCGTCGAGAGCTGCGCCGATACGGTGGTCACCCTCGCCACAGGGCCCGCCCCGTACGCGCCGCCCACCCCCGCACGCCCCGTCACGGGCCGCCGGTCTCCCGCCGCCCCACCGCCGGAGCCATCCGCAGCGGCTCCAGGCCTGCGCGCCGAGAACCTGCACGTCGCCTTCACCCACCGGGGCCACACCCATCAGGCCCTGGCGGGCGCCGGGTTCCACGCCCCCACCGGCTCCGCCACCGGCATCACCGGCCCTTCCGGCTGCGGCAAGACCACCCTGCTGCGGACGCTCGCGGGCCTCCAGGTCCCGCAGTCCGGCACCCTCACCTGGGACGGGCGGCCCCTGCCCGCGCCCGTACGCAAACGCGGCCGCGACATGCAGCGGCGCATCCAGTTCGTCCCGCAGAACCCGCTCGGCGCCCTCAACCCGGCGCGCACCATCGGCGCCACCCTCGGCCGCCCCCTCCGGCTCCACCGCATCGTCGGCGCACAGGAGACGCCCGCCCGGGTCGGCAGCCTCCTCGAAGCCGTCGGGCTGCCCGGCGACTTCGCCCACCGCTACCCCCACGAACTCTCCGGCGGACAGCGCCAGCGCGCCTCCATCGCCCGCGCCCTGGCCACCGAACCGGACCTCCTGCTGTGCGACGAGATCACCTCCGCACTCGACCCGGCCACCGCCGCCGCGGTCCTGGACCTCCTCGCCCACCTGCGCGCCACGCGGCGGCTGACCCTCGTCCTCGTCAGCCACGAAGTCGACCTGATCGCCGCGTACACGGACACCGTCCACGTGTTGCGCCACGGGCGCGTCGACCGGCCCGCGGCACCGCGCGAGGGCGCGGCGTCGGCCTAGCGGGACGGCGGGGCAGGGCAGCCCTGATCCGGTTACGGGCCGCTGCGCGTGTCCGGATCCGGTGGTGGCGGAGGGCTGTTCGGCCGGGCCGCAGGGCTGATCGGCCCCTGCCGGGCCCCCGGCGCGCGGCGGACGCTGATGGCATGGGAACCGCCGGTGCCCGGCGGCCCGCCCCGGACGGCCGCAGGCGCCGGCGCGGCGGAGGAAGCGGAGGTGGAGCGGTGAGGACGATGACCGGACGGCTCGGTGCGCTGCCGGCGGAACACCGCGAGCGGCTGATGACACGGGCGCGGGAGGTCTCCTTCCCGGCCGGCGTGCGCATCTTCGAGGAGGACCGTAGGGCCGACCGCTTCTGGATCGTCCGGACCGGAGCGGTCCAGCTCGACATCCGGGTGCCCGGCCGCCGCGCCGCGGTGGTCGAGACCCTGCACCCGGGCGACCCGCTGGGCTGGTCCTGGCTCTTCCCGCCGTACACCTGGCAGCTGGGCGCGGAGACGCTGAGCCCCGTGCGGGCCTGGGAGTTCGACGCGCAGGAGGTCCGGGCCCTGTGCCAGGAGGACCCGGTGCTCGGCCACGCCCTCGTCCTGATGTACGCCGAGGTGATCGGCGACCGGCTGCGGTGCGCGCGCACCCGGCTGCTGGACCTGTACGGACCGTACGGCAGCGGGGTGCGCTGACCACCTGTGTCCGGGCCCCGGCCGGGCGCCCGGGGCCCGGGCACGGGTACCGACTGCCGTGCCCGGCAGGGACGGTGTGTGGTGCACGGGCCCGCGAGGCACAACCCTGGGGGAAGAGCCCGCGCTGGAGGAGTCCGTGATGCCCGAGCCCGAGACGCAAGGGAACAGCCCCCGCACCGTCGGCGACGTGATGACCCGCACCGTGATCAGCATCGGCCGCGCCGCACCGTTCAAAGAGATCGTCCGCACGATGGAGCAGTGGAAGGTCAGCGCCCTGCCCGTGGTCGAGGGCGAGGGCCGGGTGGTCGGCGTGGTGTCCGAGGCGGACCTGCTGCCCAAGGAGGAGTTCCGCGACCACACCCCCTCGCGCATCGAGCAGCTGCGGGTCCTGGACGCCCTGATCAAGTCCGGTGGTGTCACCGCCGACGAGCTGATGACCGCGCCCGCCGTCACCGTCCACGCGGACGCCACCCTGGCCCAGGCGGCGCGCACCATGGCCTGGTACCGCATCAAGCGGATGCCGGTGGTGGACGCCGTCGGCCGGCTCGAAGGCGTGGTCAGCCGCAGCGACCTGCTCAAGGTCTTCCTCCGGGAGGACGCGGAGATCGCCGAGGAGGTCCGCCGCACGGTCATCGGCCAGCTCTTCGCCCACCGTGAACACGATCTGACCGTGCGGGTCTTCGAGGGCATCGTCACGCTCTCCGGCACCCTGGCCGACACCGCGCTGATACCGGTGGCCGCGCGGCTGGCCCGCGCGGTCGAAGGGGTGGTCGAGGTCGACATCCAGCTGCGGGGCGGCTCCGGACGGTCGTGAGGGGCGGGGCGGCACGGGCGCGGCGTGACGGACGTCCCGCCACCGGGCCACGCCCGTACCGCCCAGGACGCGTGGCCGCGCGCCCGGCAGACCCGTACAGCACGGGCAAGGACGACACGCCAGCCGCTTTTCAGACATCACGTGCTGTTCATCGGCACGACACCTTCATACGGCAACCGGTTGTTAGCTTACCGAGAAGTAGTAATCGCCTACATCCGTAGGGAGAAATACTTCATGACCACTGAGGCCGACACCGCCGCCGTTGAGGTGAATTCCCCCACGACCGCATTCCGTACCTATGTCGAATCGATCCTCGACGTATTGTCCGCCGCGCCGGACCGCCCCGTCATCACCGCCGCGGACGGCCGGCAGACAACCGCCGGGGAATTCCGCGACGACGTGTACCGGTTCGCACGCGAATTGCGCGGCTGGGACATCGGGCGCGGCAGCACCGTCTCCCTGCTCTCCGGCAACCGGCCGGAGGCGCTCGCCGCCCGGTACGCGGCCAACCTGCTCGGCGCCCGCGCCGTGTTCCTGTACCAGGGCATGGCCCCCGAGACGCTGGCGCACATCGCCCGGAGCGTGGACACCGCGCTGCTGCTGGTGGACCCGGAGCTGCCGGACGCGACCGAAGGCCTGCAGGCCCACGCGCGGCCCCCGTACGTCCTCTCCCTCGGCCCCGGTCCGCACGGCCAGGACCTGCGGGCGCGCGCCGCTCGGCACGCTCCCCGCCCCGTACGGAGCGCGGCCCGCCCCGAGGACGACTGGTGCATCCGCCACACCGGCGGCACCACCGGCGTCCCCAAGGGCGTCCGGATGCCGCACGGCCCCTACGAGGCCATGCTCGCCTTCGGCTCCACCGGCGCCGGCGAGCCGCCCCGCTTCCTGGCCTGCACCACCCTCGCCCACGTGGCCGGCAACATCGCCGACGCCACGTTGCTGGCCGGCGGCTCCGTGGTCCTCCAGGACTCCTTCGACCCCGGCCGGGTGCTCGCCACGGTCGAGCGCGAGCGGATCACCCACCTGTGGCTGCTGCCCCCGCTGATCTACCGCCTGCTCGACCACCCCGCCCTGGCCGGCACCGACCTGTCCAGCATCCGGCGGATCTCCTACGGCGGCTGCGCCGCGTCGCCGACACGGCTGCGGCAGGCGCACGAGACCTTCGGCGCCGTCCTGTTCGGCGGCTACGGCCAGTCCGAGGCGGGCCATGTCACCGTCGTCGGCCCCGACGAGCACGCGAAGATGCCCGAGGACGGGCAGGCCACGGTCGGCCGTGTGATCCCCGGCGTCGAGGTCGCGATCCACGACGAGCGCGGCGCCCGGGTGCCCGCCGGTACGGTGGGCGAGATCCGGGTGCGCTCCGGCCAGGCCATGACCGGCTACTGGAAGCAGCCCGAACTGACCGCGCAGGTGCTGCGCGACGGATGGGTGCACACCGGGGACCTCGGCTACCTCGACCACGAGGGCCGCCTCTACATCGTCGACCGGCTCAAGGACATGATCATCGTGGTGGGCGGCCACGTCTACACCGGCGAGCTGGAGGACCTGCTGCTCACCCACCCGGACATCGCCCACTGCGCGGCGTTCGGCGTGCGCGGCCCGGACGCCGGCGAGGAGGTGCACGTCGCGGTCGTCCCCGTACCGGAACGCCCGCTCGGCCTGGAACAGGTGCGGGAGTTCGTCACCCGGCACAAGGGCACGATGTACGCGCCCGCCCGGCTGCACCTGGTCACGGAGATCCCGCTGACTCCGGTGGGCAAGCCCGACAAGAAGCGGATCCAGGCGATGCTGGGCGGTTGAGGGAGTGCGCCGGAAACGGCCGCCGACCGGTCCCCGGCTCCGAAGGCGGTGCGGCACTCCCCCGTCCTCATCACGCCACTCGGTGGCCGCCCGACCCCTTGTGCCGTGCCGCGCGAACGTCTCCTATGGCAGCAGGCCCGAAAACCCGTCCTGCTGGCCGTCGCCGGTCGAGAGAGGCTGTCGTATGCGGAGCGTGGGTGTGGAAGAAGAACTGCTCCTGGTGGATCCGTGTTCCGGGCAGCCGCGGGCTGTCGCCGGAACCGTACTGGCCTCGACCCCGCACGATTCCACCCTGGACAAGGAACTGCACCGCGAGCAGCTGGAGATCGCCACCCGCCCCAGGACGCTGATCGAGGACCTGGCCGACGAGGTCGGGCACTGGCGCGGCGAGGCGGCGCACCGGGCGCGCCGGGCCGGTACGGAACTGGTGGCCCTGGCCACCTCGCCCCTGCCCGTCACACCGTCCCTCAGCGGGGACGAGCGCTACCAGAGGCTGGTGGAGGAGTTCGGCCGGACCGCGCAGGAGCAGCTGGCCTGCGGCTGCCACATCCACGTGTCCGTGGAGTCCGACGACGAGGGCGTGGCCGTACTGGACCGCATCCGCCCCTGGCTCCCGACCCTCCTGGCCCTGAGCGCCAACTCGCCCTTCTGGCAGGGCGAGGACACCCGGTACAGCAGCTACCGGAGCCGGGTGTGGGGCCGCTGGCCGTCCTCCGGGCCCATGGAACCGTTCGGGAGCGCGGAGAACTATCACCGGCGGGTGCAGGAGATGCTGGCGACCGGCACCCTGCTCGACGAGGGCATGATCTACTTCGACGCCCGGCTGTCGCGCCACTACCCCACCGTCGAGATCAGGGTCGCCGACGTGTGCCTGCAGTCCGACGACACGGTGCTGCTCGCCGCGCTGACCCGGGGGCTGGTCGAGACGGCCGCCCGCGCGTGGCGCGCGGGCGAGCCGCCGGACTCCGCCGGGATCGGCCTGCTGCGGCTGGCGACCTGGCGGGCCGGCCGGTCGGGCCTGTCCGGCCCGCTCGTCCATCCGCTCACCTGGACCCCGGCCCCCGCCGAGGCCGTGGTCCGGGCCCTGCTCGACCACGTCGGCGAGGCCCTGGAGGACATCGGCGACCTGCCGCTCGCCAAAGAAGGCCTCGACATCCTGATGGACCGCGGCAACGGAGCACAGGTACAGCGGGAACTGCTGGAGCGGACGGGGGACCTGCGGTCGGTCGTCGGGGAGTGCGTGCGGCGTACTGCGGTTTGACGGGACCGAGTTGGCGTTCGGGGACGAGCATTCCTTCCCGCCCGGCCTTCTGACCGCCGCTCAGTCAATGCATTTCCACCACCGCCATTTCCCGCCGCGCGGCGCCGCGATGGCAGTCCTTCAGCGCGGCCATGCGGCTTCGCAATGCTTCCTGAGGTCACCGTGGAATTCTCCGGAATCACAGACGGTGGCCGCTGAAACAGCGTCGGAGGGAAGATCCCGCAAAAGGCTGCCGATGCCGATGGCCGATGACCACCAAGCGCCGCGCCATTTCCGTTACTACGGGCTGTTGGGATCCAGCACTTCCTCGTCGGTGTAAGAGGCGGGGATCACCGGAGGCCGGACGCGCCTTCGGCGTGCGGTGGGGAAGGCGTGTCCCGGTCGCCCGCGTACGCGCTCAGCGCCGCCAGCTGTCCGGCCGTCGCGTCGTCCGACGGCATGCAGGAGACGAGCGTGACCCCAGGCGTGTCGACCGGGGTGAGTTTGACGTAGTCGAAGGTCAGGCGGCCCAGGCGCGGGTGGTCGAAGACGCGGCGGGTGGGGCGGAACTCCGCGATGTCATGGGTGTCCCACCAGGTGCGGAATTCCGGACTGCGGGTGCGGAGGTCGGCGGTCAGGCGGGTGAACGCCGGGTCGCCGGTGTGCCGGTCGGCGCTGGCGCGGTACTGCTCCAGCAGCGTACGGGCCTGGTCGGGCCAGTCGGTCAGGAGCGTACGGATACGGGGGTCGGTGAAGACCAGGCGGAGCAGATTGCGTTCGGGATCGCCCCAGTGGGCCGGGTCGCCGATGAGGCCCGCCTCGGCGCGGTTCCAGGCCAGCAGGTCCCAGTTGGCGGCGACCACGTACGCCGGGTGCGGGTCGAGCGCGTCCACGAGCCGCTGCAACGGCCGGCCGCCGGCCCGTGCCGCGTCGGGTGCCGGCAGCGGATGGCCGGCCAGGGCGAACAGGTGGCGCGTCTCGGCCGGGGACAGGCACAGGACCCGGGCCAGGCTGTGCAGGACCTGGCGGCTCACGGTGATGTCCCTGGCCTGTTCGAGCCAGGTGTACCACGTCACGCTGACACCCGACAGGGTCGCGACCTCCTCGCGGCGCAGGCCGGGCGTACGGCGGCGCGGGCCCGCCGGGAGGCCTGCGTCAGCGGGGGCGAGGCGTTCCCGGCGGGAGCGGAGGAAGGCGGCCAGCACCCGGCGCCGCTCCGGACCGGCCGCCGTTGCCTGCTCCGCGCCGGTCGTTGATGCCTGCTCCGGTCCGGCCGCCGGCGTCTGCTGCTCCCGGCCGGCCACCGTCGCCTGCTCCGGGCCGGTCATCGATGCCCGCACCCGGCCGATCGCCATCGCTTCCCCGCCCGGCGCGGCCCCGCGCCCTCCGCTTCCCCTGGCTTCCCGCCCGCTCATCGCGGTTCTTCCCCACCCGTCCATCCGCTCGCGGTGCGTCCTCCTACGGCACACCCCAAAGGGGTACCGCCGCCACCAGCATAAACGGCCTCTGTACCGCGGTCCGGGCCCCAACGAGGGTCGGGATCATGACGTACACCAGGCCACCGGCAGACCCCGGAAACGGCGTCCGCGCAACGGAAGCGGACCATGCCCCTACGCACGCCCACGCCGCGCCGTCCCCCTGGCGCGCCCTCTCCGTCGTCCTCATCGGCATCTTCGTGGCCGTACTGGACACCTTCATCGTCCTGGTGGCCACCCCGGCCATCCAGCGGGACCTGCACGCCTCGGACGCGGACGTGCAACTCGTCCTCGCCGGATACCAGCTCGCCTACGCCGTCGCCCTGATCACCGGTGCCCGTCTCGGCGACCTGATCGGCCGCAAGCGGTGCTTCCTGATCGGCATGGCTCTCTTCACGCTCGCTTCGGTGGCCTGTGCCGCCGCGCCCGGCGCCGGGGCGCTGATCGGCGCGCGGCTCGTCCAGGGGCTCGGCGCCGCCGTGATGTCGCCGCAGGTCTTCTCGACCATCCAGGTGCTGCTGCCGCCGGAGCGGCGCGCGCGGGCGTTCGGTGTGCTCGGCGCGGTCATCGGTACGGCGGGGGTCGCCGGGCAGCTCCTCGGTGGCGTGCTGGTCTCCGCCGACCTCTTCGGTACGTCCTGGCGCCCGATCTTCTGGGTGAACGTACCCGTCGGCCTGCTCACGCTGGCGCTGGCGGCCGTCCTCGTACCCGAGTCGCGGGCCCCGGAGGCCCGCCGCCTCGACCTGGCGGGCACGGCCGTACTGACGCCCGCGCTCTTCCTCCTCGTCGTACCGCTAGTCGAGGGCCGGGAGGCCGGCTGGCCGCTGTGGACGTGGCTCAGCCCGGTCCTGGGGGCACTCGCCCTCGCCGCGTTCGCGCGCGTGGAACGCCGGGTGGAGGCACGCGGCGGTTCCCCTCTCGTACGGCTGCGCCTGCTGCGGTCCCGCGCCTTCGCGGTCGGGATGCTCCTGGTCCTGCTCACCTACTTCGGGATCAACTCCTTCTTCCTGGTCCTGTCCGTCACCTTGCAGGACGGCCTCGGCCTGGACACCCTCGCCGCCGGCGCCTTCTACCTGCCCTTCGCGGCGGCCTTCTTCGCCGGCAGCCTCGTCGCCGGACGCCTGGCCTCCTACGGGCGGCGCCTGTTGCGGGCCGGGGCGCTCGTCCTCGCCCTCGGTCACGCAGGCGCCATCGCCGTCGTCCTCCAGGCCGGTGCCGCGCTGACCGCCCGGCTCCTCGTCGTACCGCTGCTGGTGATCGGCGCGGGCACCGGCGCGCTGGTCACACCGCTGCTCAATGCCGTACTCGCCCGCGTACGGCCCGCGGAGATCGGCATGGCCTCCGGCATCCTGTCCACCGGCCAGCAGGTGGGCGGCTCGGTCGGCGTCGCCGCCGTCGGCGTCATCTTCTACGGCACGCTGGGCGGCGCCGCACCCCACGACCCGAGCGCGTACGGGTCCGCCCTGGCCGCCGCGCTGGCCTTCTGCCTGGCACTGGCCGTCACGGTGTCCGTCCTGCTGCGGGCGCTGCCGCAGCCGCCCAGAGCACCCGGGGCATAGCGAAAGGCGGCACATCAGCGGGCGTTTGAGTCGCCGGGACCGCGGAGGGCCACCGGACCCGGCATGGAAAGATCACCCCATCACGCATGGACAGTTTCGGTGACGGAGGACGCTGATGTTCGCGATATCCCTGGGCGACGACGGTGCGGAGCTGTGTCCGCTCGAACCCTGGCAGGCCGGGGAACTGCTGGCCCACATCGACCGGGGGCGGGAGTTCATCGGGCAGTACAACCAGCTGCCGGAGGTGCTCCACGACCTGGACGCGTGCCGCGCGTTCCTCCGTACGTACGCGGAGAAGGCCGCCTCCGACACCGGGCGCCTGTACGGGATCCGGACCGACGGGACGCTGGTCGGCACGGTCTTCTTCCGGACGATGGACGTCGCGCAGGGCACCGCCGAGCTGGGCTGCTGGCTGGAGCCTGCGGCGGCGGGCAAGGGACTGGTGACCCGGGCCGTACGGCTGCTCGTCGACTGGGCCGTGGAGGAGCGGGGCATCCACCGCGTGGAGTGGTGGGCCGCGGCGGAGAACGTGCCCAGCATCGCGGTGGCCCGGCGGCTGGGGATGACGCGGGAGGGGGTCGCGCGCCAGAGCTACCTGTACCGGGGCAAGCGGCACGACATGGAGCTCTGGTCGGTGCTGGCGCCGGAGTGGCGGGCGCGGCGGACGGCGGACCGCTGACGCCCGGCCGGCCATCCGGCCGAGCCCCGTAGGTCCTTCCGGAAGGGGCGCCACCAGGCAAACCTTCCGGGCGGGATACCGCGGAAGTTGTACAACCCGCGTCGCTACCACCGTTGATGGAGCGCGGATGTCAGCTCCTGGTTGCCCCGAACTCCCTTCGTGGGTTGACGAAGAGCACCCCTCCGTGCGGATAGCTTCTCCCCGTGCCGCGCTGAGGCGGACGGGGCCGTCACCACCGGAGTCGCCCCAGCGCTGTACGGCCATCAGTGGGCGCACCGGTACGGCCGACGGCGTGCATGCCGGCCGGGCCGGTGGCGCCCCACGACCCGAAGGGGGAACGCAATGCGACCGAACGTCATGACGAGGACCCTCGTCAGTGTCGCCGCCGCCGTCGGCATCGCCGCCGGGGGCCTGGCGGGGGCGGGCACCAGCTTCGCGGCGTCCGCGCCCGCGGCCCAGCCGGCGGTGAGCGCCGAGTCCGTCACCGTGCTGGCGGTGAACAACCTCGGCCTGTCCGCCGCGGAAGCCAAGAAGGTCCAGCGCTGGCTCAAGACGTACTGGAGCTACACCGGGGCGATCGACGGGCAGCTGGGCACGGGCAGCTGGAAGGCGTTCCAGCGCTGCCTCAAGGCGAACTGGGGCTACACCGGGGCGATCGACGGAAAGGTCGGGTCCGGCACCATCAAGGCGCTGCAGCGTCTGCTGAAGAACTGGGGCTACAACGGGGCGGTCGACGGTATCTGGGGCTCGGGCAGCAAGGCCGCGTTCAAACGGTTCGCCAACGGCATCTAGTTGCTGACCGGCAGCTGACCCCCAGGGGGGAGAGAACCGCATCGGGCGGCGCGCATCATCTGCGCGCCGCCCGATCGCTGTTGGTGCGGGCGCTGTCGCCGGGCCGCGTCACCGGCACCGCGGGGCGCACGGCGGCGTGGACGGTGGTACACCGGCTCCCGGCAGGCTCGCGTTTGCTCACCAGAACGTTCCGCATCATCCGCATGAGTGAACACCGACGGCGAATTGCTGGGTAATTGCCTAGTGCACCCGCTTTTCCGGGTGACCTGGAGGACAGGGCGACCCGCCCGGCCTGCCCCGCGGTGCCGGCCGCGCACCGGTCGCACGGGCCGGGCGCGGTACGCGGCACCCGGCCGGCCGCCCCTCGGCGGCGTCCCGCCGGACGCGCCGGCCGGCCCTTCCCGCCCGGCCGCTCCCCGCGTTCCCGCTCCGTTCTCCTGCACACGATTCCTCCTGCACACGATGGGGTTGATCCGACATGTCCCTTGCGATGAACGCGGCCGGCCGGGAGGCGTTCCTCGCCGGTGCCCACGTGGCCGTGCTGGGCGTCGGCGCCCCGGACGGCCCGCCGCTGCTCGTGCCCGTCTGGTACGCCTACCGCCCGGGCGGCGAGATCGTCGTCCTGACCGGCCGGAAGTCCGTCAAGGCCCGGCGCATCCGCGCGGCGGGCCGGCTCTCCCTCTGCGTCCAGCGGGAGGCGGCGCCGTACAAGTACGTCAGCGTCGAGGGCCCGGTGACCGCCTTCGAGGACCGGGTGGACGCGGCCGAGCGGGCCGCGCTGGCGCACCGCTATCTGCCGCCGGAGACCGCCCGCGCCTACCTGGCCGCCACGGCGGACCAGCTCACCACCGACGTGACCGTACGGATGCGCCCCGAGCGGTGGCGCACCGCCGACTTCGCCTCCTTCGCCGCCGCGTTCAGCTGATCCGGGCCGCCCCGCCCCAGGGCTCCCCCTCCGCCGACCTCCCCTTTCGCTGCCCGCCCGGCCGTGCCGGGCCGTCGACCGTTGCGAGGTACTGACATGCCGCGACCCGCCCAGACGTCCGGCCGGCCGGACCGGACCGGACCGTGGAACGACACGGTGACGCCGTATCCACGCGACCACTGCCTGCACGAACTGTTCGAGGAACGGGCGCGGGCCGCGCCCCGCGCGCCCGCCGTCCGGCACGGCGACCGCACCCTGACCTACGGTGAACTGAGCCGGTGTTCCGACGCCCTCGCCCGGCGGCTGCTGACCGCCGGTGTCCGGCCCGGCAGCACCGTGGGGGTACTGGGCGGCCGGTGCCCCGAGGCGCTGGTGGCCTTCCTCGCCGCCCTCAAGTGCGGTGCGGTGTACGTGCCGTTGGACGACGCCTACCCGCCCGCCCGGTTGCGCGCGATGGCCGAGGAGGCCGATGTACGGGTCGCCGTCGCGCTGCCGGGCAGCACCAGCCGGGTGCGCGGACTGCGCGCCTGTATCGAGGGCGATCTCACCGCGCCGGCGCCGGGGGCGGGCGCGTGCGACCCGACCGGGCCCCCGGCGCCGCGGGCCGCCGCCCCGGAGGACTGCGCGTACATCATGTTCACCTCCGGCTCGACCGGCCGTCCGAAGCCCGTCGCGATCCCGCACCGCGGCGTGGTGCGCCTGGCCTCCTCCGGCCCCTGGCTGTCGCCGCCCGCGCCCGGGGAGCGGGTGCTGCACGCGTACAGCTGCTCCTCCGACGCCTCGACGATCGAGATCTGGACGGCGCTGCTGTCCGGGGCCTGCCTGGTGGTCGCGGAGCGGGAGCAGCTGCTGTCGGTGGACGCGCTGGAGCGGCTGCTGCGCGAGGAGGGCGTGGCGGTGGCCTTCCTGACCGCGGGGGTGCTGCACCACGTGGCCCGCAACCGGCCCGAGGCGCTGCGCGGCCTGCGGTTCGTCTCGGCGGGCGGCGAGGCGCTCGATGCCCGGCTGTGCCGCCGGGTGCTGGCCGCCTGCCCGGGGATCACCCTCGTCAATTTCTACGGGCCCACCGAGAACAGCGTCGTCTCCAGTGCGTACGTCGTCCGCGACCTGCCCGCCGACGCGGCCACCGTGCCCATCGGGCGCCCCTTCCCCAACTCCACCTGCCACGTGCTGCGCGCCGACGGCACGCCCGCCGGGCCCGGTGAGGAAGGCGATCTGCTCGTCGGGGGCGACGGCATCGCCCTCGGCTACCTCAACGACCCGGTCCTGACCGCCGAGCGCTTCCTCGACGATCCTTTCGGCCCCCGCCCCGGCGGGCGCCTGTACCGCACGGGCGACCGGGCGCGGTGGCGGCCGGACGGCGTCCTGGAGTACCGGGGGCGCCACGACCGGCAGGTCAAACTGCGCGGCTTCCGCGTGGAGCTGGACGAGATCGAGACACGGCTGCGCTCCCACGAGGCCGTCGGGGAGGCGGTCGTCGAGCTCGACGGGGAAGGGGCACGCGCCCGGCCGGTGGCCTTCGTGACACCGGCGCGCCCCGGCGGGGCGGTCGCGGTCGGGCAGGTGCGCGCGTATGTGGCGTCCTGGCTGCCCGCACCCGCCGTACCGGCGCGCATCCACGTCCTGGACCGGTTCCCCGTCACCGGTGCGGGCAAGGTCGACCGGCGCGCCCTGGTGGCCCGGACGATGGCGCCCGGGGGCCGCGACGACTCCCGCCCGGACACCGCCGTACGCGCCGGTTCCGGGCGAACCGGCACCGGGCCGTACGCGGGCGGGTCCGCCGGGCAAACGGATGCGACCGGGAACGGCGACGCGAACGCAAACGGGCAACGCCCGGCGTCCGCGGCGGGTTCCGAGGCCGGGGGCGGCGCGACGGGAGACGGTTCCGGTCTGCTGGGCGTGCTCGCCGACGTCTGGGAGCACATCCTGCGCGTCCGCCCGGCGCCCGCCGACAGCTTCTTCGACCTCGGCGGCGACTCGCTGCTCATCGCCGAGGCCACTACGCGGACGATGACCGCGCTGGGCATGGACGCCGCGCACGGCACCTCCCTCGTCCGCGGTCTGCTGCGGGAGCCGACGCTCGGCGCGTACGCGGCGGCGGTGGACCGGGCGCTGCGGGCCGACCGCGCCGGACGCCGGACCGGTTCCGCGCCCGCCGCGGAGGCGGACTTCCTGCGCGAGGCGCGCCTGGGGCTACGCCCGCCGCCCGTCCGCGGCCCCGTCCCCCGCTGGCGCGACCCGGCGCGCGTCCTGGTCACCGGCGCGACCGGCTTCGTGGGCGCCTTCCTGCTGGACCGGCTCGCCCACGCCACCGGCGCCGAGCTGCTCTGCCCCGTACGGGCACGGGACGCGGCACACGCGCGGCGCCGGGTGTGCTCCAACGCCGCCCGCTACGGTCTCGACACCGCCCCGTACCGACAGCGCCTGACCTGCTTCCCCGCCGACCTGGCCGCGCCGCGCCTGGGCCTGTCCGAGGAACGTTTCACGCGGCTGGGCGGGACCGCGGACCTGATCCTGCACGCCGGGGCGCGCGTCAACTTCCTCTATCCGTACGCCGCGCTGCGCCCGGCCAACGTCGACGGCACGCGGGAACTGGTGCGGCTCGCCGCCGGACGGCGCATACCCCTGCACTTCCTGTCCACCATCGCCGTCCTGGCGGGCTTCGGCACCGCGGGCGTGCGGCAGGTGGCCGAGGACGCGCCGCTGGCCCACGCCGACCGTCTGACCATGGGGTACGCGGAGAGCAAGTGGGTCGCCGAGCGGCTGCTGAAGGAAGCGGCCCGGGCGGGGCTGCCGGTGACGGTGCACCGTCCGTACGAGGTCACCGGCGAGCAGCGGACCGGGATCTGCAACACCGAGACGGCGATCAGCTCCCTCTTCCGGGTGATCGCGGAGACCGGTGTCGCGCCCGACGTGCCGCTGCCGCTGGACTTCGTACCGGTCGACCACCTGGCCGCCGCGGTGGTGCACCTGGCGACCCACGAGCCGGCCGACGGCCGCACCTACCACCTCACCAACCCCCGGCCGGCCCGCCTCGCCGACATGCTGACCCGGATGCGGGCGGCGGGCTACCGCATCCGCGAACTGCCCTACGACGCCTGGGTGGCGGAGCTGGTGCAGCATGTGGCGCGGCACCCCAGCAGCCCCACGACCCCGTTCGTCTCGCTCTGTGTGGACCGCAGCAACAAGTCCGACATGAGCGTGAAGGAGATGTACCTCGACGGTGTCTTCCCACGGCTCGGACGCGCGAACACCGAACGGGGCCTGGCGGACAGCGGACTCGTCTGCCCGCCCACCGACGCCGCCCTTCTCGACCGCTACCTCACCTTCTTCCGGTCCAGCGGCTTCCTGCCGCCGCCGCTCCCCCACCACGACACCTGAAGGTGTCCTGGCCCGGGAGCGGGCCCGGGCGGTGCCGGCGGTCCCGTGTCCTGCCCGGTCGTACGACGGGTGGCGCTGCCCGGCGCGTCCTCCGGCACGGACACGCCTCACCGCCCGTCGCCCGCGGGGGCGTGGTTTTCGGCCAGGCCGGCGACGAACGCGTCGATGTCCGCCAGGGAAACGAAAATGTTGGAGAGCAGTTCGTCGTCCGTGTCGCGCAGCGCGAAGTCGTTCTCGATGAAGGACATGAGCTGGATGTAGCCGAACGAGTCGATGACGCCCGCCTGGAAGAGGTCGGTGTCGGCCGTCACCTCGCCGCCGAATTGGACGAGGAAGCGCTCTTCGATGAACTGCTGGATCTTCTGGGTCCGGTTCATGTCTCGGTCCTGGTTCCGTGGGGAGAAGGCAGGGCGGTGTCCGGTCGCGCGCTCGGCGTGGAGGGGTCGACGTACTTTCCGTACGGCCGGTGGCGTGCACGCCGGTCGCCGGGATGTGGGCCGCGAAGCTGAGATTCCGTAAAAATTCCCCGGGTCCGGCGTGGACGGGAGAGCAACGGGGAGGCGGCGTCCCGGAGCGGCGGGCAGCGGAGCTTCCTCGGCCCGTCGCCGCGCTATCGCGCCACCGGAGGCCTCGGCCGCGGGTCCGCCGGGGCCACGCCCGGGGCGGCGGCGGGCCTTCCGGTCCGCGCGCCGGGCGCGTTCGAGTGGCCTTCAAAGTGCATGTCGTCCCTGTTCGCGAGGTGGTTGCCGGTCGGTGCGAGGTACCCGCCCTGGCCCGTCGACGGTCGTCGGCCGGGCCGGCGGCCATCGTGCGTCAGCCCCCTTGCGGCCCCCTTGCCGGGACGCTGGCGCACGCTTGCCGGCCACCTGGCCGCACCTTGCCGCTTCCTTGTCGTTCCGCTTGCCGAACGCTTGCCGATGGCTGGTTGCCGATCTTTGAACGACTCGCCACATATGCCATGATCACTTTCCGGATGGACCCCGTTACGGCCCGGCACGTCCCCCCTGGCCCAACCGCCGGCGTGAGAACGATTGGGACCCGCATGCCCACACCCCACACCCCGCCCCCCGCCTCCGCTCCGCGGCACGCGGCCCTCCCCGGGCCCGTACTGCGCGTCCTCGGCCCGATGTCGGCACGGCTCGACGGAGCGGACCTGCCCCTCGGCCCGCCCAGGCGGCGGGCGCTGCTCGCCCTGCTGCTCATCCGACTTGGCAGAGTCGTCCCCACCGAGCTGCTCATCGAGGAGCTGTGGCACGAAGACCCTCCGCGGCACCCCGTCGCCACCCTGCAGAGCCACCTGTCCCACCTGCGCCGGGTGCTCGCCCCGGCAGCGGGCCAGGGCGCCTCGTCCGTCCTGCGCTACCAGGCGCCCGGTTACGTGCTCCAGCTCGCCCCGGAGCAGATCGACGCCCACCGCTTCGAGCGCATGGTCGCCGACGGGCGGCACTTACTGGACCGGCGTGACCCCCGCGGCGCCCGCGACCGGCTCACCGAGGCGCTGGAGCTGTGGCAGGGCTCGCCGTACACGGAGTTCGGCGCCCAGCCGCCGCTCTCCGACGAGACCGCCCGCCTGGAACAGGTCCGGCTCACCGCCCTGGAAGCCAGCGCGGAGGCGCGGCTCACGCTCGGCGCCCCCGAGGAGGTGGCGGCCGAACTGGGCCCGGAGGTACGCCACCACCCGACCCGCGAACGCCTCGTCGGCCACTTGATGACGGCACTGTCCCGCCTCGGACGGCAGGCCGAGGCGCTGGAGGTCTACGAGCGGACGCGCTCGCACCTGGTGGAGGAGTTCGGCGTGGACACCGCCGCCGAGCTCCAGCGGGTGCACACCGCCATCCTCCGCCAGGAGCTGGACGACGGCGGCCCGGCGCGCGGCGCCGCCCCCGCCGCTCCCCCGGCCGCGGACCCGCCACCGGCCGGGCACACCCGGGCCGATCCGCCCACGCCTACCGAGGCAGCCGCGGCGGCACCGGCCCGGGCCACGGGCGTACGGAGTCCGGCCCACGACCCGGACACGGGGGCCGCGGCCCGGGGCACGGCGGTGACGGAGCCGGCCCGGGGCGCCCGGGCGGACTCGCGGCCGGTGCGCGGGGCCGGCCGGGACGCACCCTCCGGAACGGTGCCCGCCCCGGACGACGGCCCGGCCGCCGAGGACACCACGGCGCCCTGGCCGTTCATCGGACGCGACCAGGAACTGCACCGCCTGGTCACCGCCGCGGCCGGCGCCGTCACCGGTGAAGGCCACGTGGCCTGCGTACTGGGCCCCGCCGGGGTCGGCAAGACCCGACTGCTGATGGAGCTGGCCCCCGCGCTGGAGGACGGCGGCGACACGCTCGAAGTGGTCTGGAGCCACTGCTTCCCGGGCGAGGGCGTGCCGCCGTACTGGCTGTGGACACAGGTGCTGCGGCGCGTGAGCTCCACCCGGCCGGACGCGTTCCGCAGCGCCACCGCGCCCTTCGGGGCGCTGCTCGCCCCGCTGATGCCGGAGCGGTCGGCGGGCCCCGGCGGGCAGGACCACGAGGACGACTGGGCGCAGGCGCGGTTCCTCACGCACGACGCGGTCTGCGAGGTGCTGCTCACGCTCGCCGCCGAACGCCCGCTGGTGCTGCTCCTGGAGGACCTGCACTGGGCCGACGCCGCCTCCCTCGACCTGCTGCGGCTGCTCGGCACCCGCCGCCAGGGGCAGCGGATCAGCATCGTGCTGACCGCCCGGGACTTCGAGGGCGACTCCGACGCCACGTTCCGCCGGACCCTGGCCGAGGTGCTGCGCAGCCCCCGCACCGAATCGCTGCGCCTCGGCGGCCTGGACCGCAGCGCCGTCGCCGCCCTCGTGGAGGCCCGGGCCGGGCGCGGGGTGGGCGCCGACGTGATCGACGTGCTGCACGAGCGCAGCAAGGGCAACCCGTACTTCGTCATGCAGCTCCTCTCTCTCCTCGGCGACGTGCGGCGGCTGCACGACGCGGGCGCCACCGACGTCCTGCTGGCGCAGATACCGACCGGGGTACGCGAGGCGCTGCGCCAGCGCTTCGCCGGGCTGCCGGAGCCCGCCCTGCGGGTGCTGCGGCTGTGCGCGGTCATCGGCACCGAGGTCGACACGGACCTGCTGCACCGCACCGCCACCGAGGACGAGCCGGTCGCCCCGGCCCTGGAAACGGCCATCCGGGCGGGTCTGCTGGGCGAGGACCCGCACCACCCCGGGCGGCTGCACTTCGTGCACGCCCTGGTCCGCGAGACGCTCGTCGACGTCCTCCCGCGCAACGAACGCCAGCAGCTGCACGCCCGGGTGGCCGGTGCGCTGTGCGAGCGCGGCGGACAGCTGGGCGACGACGAGTACGAGCGGCTGGCACACCACACGTGGCACGCGCAGGACGCGCTGCCCGCCCGGCGGGCCCTCCCCCGGCTGCTGCGCGCCGCCGAGCAGGCCGAACAGCAGTTGGCGTACGAGAAGGTCGAGACGTGGCTGCGCCGGGCCGTCCACCTGGCCGGGCTGCTGCCGCGCGACGACGTGTCGGCCCGCGCCCTGGAGCAGCGGCTGTACGTCCAGCTGGGCCAGCTGCTGGCCACCGTGCGCGGCTACGGGGACGCGGAGGCGGAGGCGGCGCTGAGCCGGGGCCGTGCCCTCGGGGCGGTCACCCACACGCCCGAGGACCCGTCGGTGCTGTGGGCGCTGTGCGCGGCGTACCTGGTCACCGGCCGTTATGACGAGTCCGGGCAGTTCTCCCGGCTGCTGCGGGACATCGGGTCCCAGACCCGGCATCCGGTGGCCCAGCTCGGCGCCGCGTACGGCAAGGGCGTCGCGCTGCACGTACGCGGCAGGCTGCCGGAGGCGCTCGCGGAACTGGAGCGCGGCGTCGGGCTGGCGGACCGTTTCGCCCGGGAGGGCCGCAACCTGGCCCGCACCTTCCAGCACGACCCGCGCGTCTCCTGCCGCTCCTACGACGCGTTCACCCACTGGATCCTCGGCGACCGCGCCACCGCCCTCGGGCGCCGCCGCCAGTTGCAGGCTTTGACCGCGTACGAGAGCAGGCCCTCCGACCGGTGCTTCGCCCTGTACGTGGACGCGGTCCTGGCGGCCTGGGAAGGCGACCCCGACACGGCGCGGGCCTCCGGCGCCGAGGGCGCGCGGGTGGCGGAGGAACACGGGCTCCTGTACTGGAAGGCGATGCTGCGCCTGACCGAGGGCTGGTCCCTGACCCATCTGGGCCACGACGCCACGGGTCTCGACCTGATGCAGACCTCGATCGCCGAACTCCGCCCCTCCCGCTCCCACTTGCGCCTGCCCCTGCACCTCGGCCTGCTCGCCCAGGCCCAGCACCACGCCGGCCGCCGCGACGACGCCACGGCCACCCTGCGCACCATGCTCGCCGTCATCCAGCACCGCCGCGAACACGTCTACCTCCACCCCGCCCTGCCCGCCACCGTCCTGCTGCACGATCTCCTGGGCCGGCAGATCACCGATACCGCGCTGTCCGGCTGACCGCCCGTCGCCGCCCGTCCGGAAGTCGTCCATCGACTTGCCGGATTCGTTGTGGTGGTGCACCGGTGCCGCTTGCATATGCCTGTCCGTGTCAGTGACGGCTGCCAGGCATGTGGCAGAAGGCGGGAGGGGTCACCTTGCGTGAACGAAGAACGCGGGACGGGAGAGCGAGCGGCGAAAGACCCGGCGGGCCGGGCGGGTTACGGGGGACGCGGGCGACGCCCGTGGTGCGGGGAAGTCTGACGGGTGCGGCGGCGCTGGTGGGCGTCGCCGCACTGCTGGTTCCGGCGGTGCCGGCCGGCGCGGCGCCCGCCGGCCCGCCGCCCGGGCCCGGCCAAGTGGTGCCGGGGCAGCGCACCGCCACCCCCGCCCTGGTGGCGGGCATCCGGGAACCGGCCGAGGCCGCCGGCAGCCCGGCGGACGCGGCGCGCGGCCACCTCGCGGCGAAGGAGGGCCGCTACCACATCGCCGAACCGGCGCGCGACCTGCGGCCCGTACGGACGGTGGACTCGGGCGCCCACGAGGTCGTCCGGCTCCAGCAGAAGCACCGGGGCGTGGACGTCCTGGGCGGGCAGTACGTGGTGCGGATGGAGCACAAGGGCGGCGAACGGGTCGTCACCGGCACCTCCGGCAAGTACTTCACCGGGCTGACGGCCGACGTGGAACCCGAGGTGGACGAGGCGCTCGCGATCGAGCGGGCGGTCGACGCGACCACCGAGCGGCTCCTGAACAAGCGCCTGCCCCGCACGGACGCGCCGACGCTGACCGGCACCGCGCGCGGCCTGGTCGTGATCCCGCGGGGCACGGGCGTGCTCACCCGGCACGTGACCGTCCGGGGCACGCATCCGGTCACCGGCGAGCCGGTGCTGTACGAGGTCTACGTGGACGCGCGAGCCGGGTATCCGGTGCTCCAGTACAGCGGGATCAAGACGTTCCGGGCCCCGGCGGGCGGTACGGCGCCCGGCGCGCGCAAGACCGGCCGGGCGGGCGCCGCCCGTACGGCGGCCGGGGAGAAGGGCATCCAGGGCTCCGGAGTCAAGTACGACGGCAAGACCGTCGAACTCCCCGTGGTGTACGAGGAGTCGCGCAAGGCGTACGTACTGCGCGACGACACCCGGATGGCGGACTCCAGCAAGAACACGCTGTCCACGTGGGACGCGCGCGGCAAGGACGTCAGCGAGGTCACCCCCTCCTGGCCGTACGACGTCCAGGAGTTCGGCTCGCCCACCCCGGCCTTCGGCCCGGAGGCCACCGAGGCGGGCGCGGTCGACGCGCACTGGGCGGCCGGCAAGGTCTACGACTACTACCGCCAACAGCACGGCCGCGACAGTCTGGACGGCCGGGGCATGGCCGTGAACTCACTGGTGGGCGTGACGCAGTTCGGGCAGCCGTACGTCAACGCCTTCTGGGACGGCTCCAAGATGGTCTACGGCGGCGGCGACGCGGAATACCGCGCGCTCTCCGCCGGCCTGGACGTGGTCGGGCACGAGATGACCCACGGCGTCGTGGAACACTCCGCCAACCTCGTCTACGCGGGCCAGTCCGGCGCCCTCAACGAGGGCATCGCCGACTACTTCGGCAACGCCGTCGAGACCGACACCTACGGCATCCCCATGGACAGCCCCGACTCCGGGCTGCTGGGCGAGACGCTGTGCCGGACCAAGCCCGCGCGCGAGTGCGCGGTCCGCGACCTCAACGACGGGCGGACCACCACCAAGTCCTTCCTGGGCGTGTCGTTCTCCGAGGACAACGGCGGCGTCCACCTGAACTCCACGATCTTCGCCGGCGCCCTGTGGGACCTGCGCGAGGACCTCGGCAAGACGCTCGCCGACAAAATCGTCTACAAGGCGCTGACCGAATACCTCACCCCCCTGGACGGCTTCACCGAAGGCCGCGCCGCCGTCCTCGCCGCCGCTCGCGACCTGCACGCCACCGACACCCAACTGCGCGCCGCCGAGCGGGCGTTCAACGCCCACGGCATCGTCCCCGGCTGGGAACTGGCACTGGGCGTCGACTCCGACCCGCTCCTGGGCCGGGTCAACACGGACGGCTCGACCACCGGCGCGGGCGGCGGCTGGTGGGCCGCGGCCAAGTCCAACGACGACGGCACCGAGCCGTACTCGATCTGGGCCGGCCGGGCGGACGGCACCGGCGCGCTCAAGCTGATGAGCCCCAACGACGGCCGCTACCACGTGCACCCGGCGACCGACGGCAAGACGGTGGTCTGGCAGGCGTACAACCGCCGGAGCACGGACATCCTCGCGCGGCCGCTCGCGGGCGGGCCGGTCAAGAAGCTGTGGTCGAGCCGGCGCGGCGCCACGGACGTACGGGTCGAGGGCGACGTGGTGGTCTTCGAGGCCCGGTCCCGGCCGAGCACGCGGAAGGTGCGGTACGTGCGGCTGAGCGACCCGACGGTGGTGAACGTCACCGACGAGAGCGGCGTGCGGACCGGCAACCCGTCCATCAGCCATGGCCGGATCGCCTACAGCACCGCCCGCGGCTTCGGCTCCCCCACGTACGGCGTCGAGACGCTCGACCTCAAGACGGGGCAACGCACGCAGATGGGCCAGCTCGGGACACCGGCGGGCGCCGGGGCGACCGCGATCACCGGGCAGCACGTCTTCTGGCTGGTGCCCGCGGGCGGCGAATCCGACCGCGCGGCGCTGCGCCGCGCCAACCTGGACGGCACGGGGGTGACCGACCTCAGCCCCGCCGAGGGGCCGGACGCGCTCAACGGCTACGACATCGTGGCCACGGACGAGGCGGTGACCGTCGCCACCTGGTCGCCGACCGTCGTGTACACCAACGAGTCGCTGTTCAAGCTCTGGCAGTTCTCGGCCGACGGCAAACAGCGCAGCCGGGTCTCCTGCAACCGCGGCCAGCAGGGCTGGCCCGCGATGCCCGGCGGCCGGCAGGTCGTGTGGGTGGACGGCACGACCGGCTACACCGACCTGGTCACCCGGACGCGGCCCGCGGGGCGCTGCGGCTGAGCCGGGACGGACGACGGGCCGGTTCCGCAAGCGGCGGAACCGGCCCGGTTCCGGCCCGGACCAGGCGAATTAATACGCTGATTCGATACACCCTAAATAGAGTGAACACCTTCCGATACCCACGACAGACAGCACCGAGATCGGGTTGATTGGTCACAGCGGCCCACCAGCCGGGACAGCGGGCACCCCATGGCCCCTGTCAGGCCGCCTGTCCAGATTTCTCACATTCCGAGGAGCAACAATCCATGTCGCGTGTCAAGAAGACTGCCGCTGCCGCCGTGGGAACCTGCGCCATCCTCCTGGGCGGAGCGGGCCTCGCGGCTGCCGACTCCGGCGCCCAGGGCGCGGCGCTCAACTCACCGGGCGTGGTGTCCGGCAACACCGTGCAGGTCCCGGTGCACGTGCCGGTCAACGTCTGCGGTAACAGCATCAACATCGTCGGCCTGCTCAACCCGGCGTTCGGCAACACCTGCGTCAACGACTGACGCCGAATCCCTGACGCGCCCGCGACGGCGCGACGCTTGAACCCCGGTGCGGGGCAGCCGTTTCGGCTGCCCCGCACCTTTCGCCGCGTCGGCGCCCCTGGGCCACGTCCCCGAAGGGGGCGGCAGATCAGTACGGTGGAAACGGCCGCCCGCGCGGGCCGGGCCCGTGCGTCTCAGTCGAGCGTGCGGCGTACGCATTCGGTGACCACGCCTTGGAGGCTGCCGGTGCGGCGCAGCAGTCGCCGTTGGACGTGGGCGCCGTTGCCCGTCTTCAGGAGGGCGGCCAGGGCTTCCTGCACGGGCAGGATGTCGCCGGTGTCCTCCAGCGCGTCGCGTACGTGGTCGAACAGGGCCCGTACGACGGCCTCGGCCGGGGCCGGCCGCATCGTGGCGGGGTGGATCAGCTCGCCGTCCAGGCCGGAGCGGGCGGCCCGCCACGCCGCAAGGCGCAGCAGCGCCACCGCGTGCCGGGCGGGCGGCACCCCGTCGCGCCACTGCCGTACCGCCGTCTCGACCAGTCCGCGGATCAGGGTCGCCAGCAGCACCGTGGTGGACGGGTCCAGGCACACGTCGGCGACCCGTACCTCCACGGTGGGGTACGCCTGGGACAGGCGGGCGTCGAAGTAGACCATGCCCGCGTCCTTGAGGACGCCGCTGGCCGTCATGTCGCGTACCTGCTCGTGGTACCGGTCGGCCGACCCGAACACCTCGACCGGCCCGGCCGACGGCCACCGTCCCCAGACCCGGTTCCGGTAGCTGCTGTAGGCGGTGTCCTCGCCCTGCCAGAAGGGAGAGTTGGCGCTCATCGCGAGGAGTACGGACAGCCAGGGGCGCATCCGGTCCAGTACGGCCACGCCCTCCTCGTCCGAGTCGACCGCCACGTGGATGTGGCAGCCGCAGGTCAGCTGCTCCTGGGCGGTGAGCCCGAAGTGCTCCGCGAGCCATTGGTGGCGCTCGCCGGCGCCGATGGACGGGCTCACCTCCAGCGGCGAGGTGGCCAGCGCCACGACCGCCGCGTCCAGCCCTTCGGCGTGGCGCGCCGCCTCCGCCCGGCACCGCCGGATCTCCTTGTCCAGGTCGCCCATGTCGGTCTGGGGCCGGGTGGCGAACTCCAGCTGCTGCCGGTGCAGCTCGCTCTCGAAGACCTCCTCGTTGCCCTGCGGATCCCGCGAAGCCGCCGCGAGGACCGCCGCCGACAGGGCGCGCGGCAGTCCCGTCCGGGCGTCCACCAGCAGCAGTTCCTCCTCCACACCCACACTGCGCACGTCGTCCACCCTTCCTCGGCATCCGGACCTTCGGAACCGCTCACGTACCCCCGCCCGGGCGGCTCACGCGCGCGTTCAGCCGCTCGCGCGAGCCGCCCGGCACCGGTCCCCCGCCGGTGGACGGTCCTTCGGCCGGGGTGGGTGGCGACGGCGTGCGCGGCTCAGGCCGAGCGCACGGCGGTCAGCCGGTCGGGGGCGAGCAGACCGTCGCCGTGCAGGCCGTCGCCGTAGCGGTCCCGTAGCCAGGTGGGCTGGTAGACCGTGTCGAGGTAGCGTTCGCCGAGGTCGGGGGCGATCGCCACCGCGGTCAGGCGGTGCGTGCGGTGGCGGGTGAGCCAGCTCGCGGCGCCGCTGACGACGGTGCCGGTGGAGCCGCCGAAGAGGAAGCCGCGGCCGGCCAGGCGGTGGCAGGCGCGGACGGTGTCCGCCTCCTCCACGTGGATCACCTCGTCCACGTACGACGTGTCGAGCAGCTGCGGCGGGACGCTGGTGCCCAGGCCCGGGATCACCCGGCGGCCCGGGGCGCCGCCGAAGGAGACCGAGCCGACGCTGTCCACCGCGACGATCCGCACCGGCCGGTGCCAGGTGCGGAAGTACCGGGCGCAGCCCATCAGGGTGCCGGTGGTGCCCGCGCCGACGAACAGCACGTCCAGGTGCGGGAACTGGCGGGCGATCGCGGGTGCCGTACGGCGGTGGTGCGCCTTCCAGTTGTCCGGGTTGGCGAACTGGTTGAGCCAGACGTAGCGGTCGTCCGAGGCGGTCAGGCTGCGGACGTAGGCGATGCGCGCGCCGAGGAAGCCGGACTGCGCGTCCGGCTCGGTGATCACGTGCACCCGGCTGCCCAGCGCCTCCATCATCCGCCGGGCCGACAGATTGCAGCGGGCGTCCGTGACGCACAGGAATCCGTAGCCCTTACTGGCCGCGATGATGCTCAGCGCCACCCCCAGGTTCCCGGACGAGGATTCCACCAGGGTGGCTCCGGGCGTGAGCACCCCGTCGCGTTCCGCCGCCGCCACCATTTCCGTGGCGGCCTTCAGTTTGATCGAGCCCGCGAAATTGAAGCCCTCGCATTTCAGGAAGAGCGGATGCCCGAACGTCGCCCGCAGGTCGACATAGAGGTCCTCCTCGTTGAAGTCGAGCGGCATGGATATGACCGGCACTTGTTTCCCCCCTGGTTACGCAATGCACTCAGTCGTTCGCCGGGGCCGACGCGGTCGGCCCCTTCGTCACCGGCGGCGCGTTCATCCGTACCGGCGAAGTTCGTGGAAGAAGTCGTCGATGACGTGCAGTTCGCCGGAGCGGGCGATTTCGCCGTGGACGAAGTCGCCGACGGCGAGGTCGAGCACCCCGAGCCCGAAGGGCGAGAAGATCACCGTCCGGTCCTCCGGTACGCGCACCCGCCCGGCCAGCACGTCCGCCAGCGTCCCGTCGATGAAGTCCCGGCGCCCGGTGCGCTGTTCGGCCAGGTGCGGTGAGGTGTCGGCCTTCAGGCAGTGCTCCACGTCGTCGACGAAGTTGGCCGAGGCGAGCACGATCTCGGGTGCCAGGTCGCGCAGCGAGATGTGCAGCACCAGCGGGTGGTGCGCGAACCAGGCCGGGTCGACGACGTGCGGCCGGGCGGCGACGGTGGCGAAGACGACGAGGTCGCTGGTGCGGATCAGCCGTTCGGGGTCGGTGTGGAGGGTGATCCGGCCGCCCGGCGCGGTCCCGGTGTGGTCCGCGTCCGGTTCCCCCTGGCGTTCGAGGTACGTGCGGAAGCCATCCGCGCTCTCGGCGGACACGTCGTACACCCCGGTCGCCTCGAACCGCCAGCCGGTGGCGGTCAGGAAGGTGTGGACGTAGCGGGCGATCAGGCCGGCGCCGAAGAAGCCGGCGCGCCGCGGGCGCGGCCGGCCGCGGCTGAGCCGGTCGGCCGCCGCTGCCGCCGAGGCCGCCGTCCTGGTGGCGCTGATGACCGAGCTCTCCAGGCAGGCGTACGGATAGCCGGTGGCCGGGTCGTTGAGGATCAGCACGGCCGAGGCCCGCGGGATGCCCGCCGCCACGTTCCGCGGGAAGCTGGAGATCCACTTCAGGCCGTCCACCGGGCGCGGTCCGCCGAGCGAGGCGGGCAGGGCGATGATCCGGGAGTCCGGGCGGTCGGGGAAGCGCAGGAAGCAGGACGGCGGGTTGAGCGTGTGGCCGTCGCCGTGCAGCCGGTAGGTGTCCTCGACCAGGCGGACGAGCTGCCGCTCGCGGCCGCGCAGGACGCGCTGCACCTGGGCTCCGGAGACGGCCGCGAAGGGCGGCACCGCGCCCGGCCGGTCCGGTGTGCCGGGCGCGTTCCCGGCCCCGGTGGTGGGCGTGCCGGTCATGAGGCCATCGCCTCCCCCGTGGGCGCGCCGGCGGACAGGTGCACCGCGTCGGTCATGCCGACGAGGACCTCGCGCGGCCCTTCGTACGGCTCCCTGCTGTGCGCCGTACGGACGTTGTCCACGAGCATCAGATCGCCCGCCTGCCACGGTTCGCGCGCGGTGTGCGCCTCGTAGACGGAGTTGAGCAGCCGTACGACGTCCTCGCCGATCGGGTCGCCCCCGCCGTAACGGGTGGTGAACGGGAGCGCGTCGGCGCCGTACACGTCCGTCAGGTACTCGCGCACCTCCGGGTCCATCGTCCATTCGTTGAGGAACGCGATCTGGTTGAACCAGCAGCGGCGGCCGGTGACCGGGTGGCGCAGCACGGCGGCGCGCCGCTGCCGGGTGCGCAGGGCGCCGTCCGGCTGCCAGGCGTACTCGATGGCGTGGCCGCGGCAGTAGCGTTCGACGGCGCGGCGGTCGTCGGTGCCGAACGCCTCGGTCAGGGTGGCCCCGATCTCGTCGTTGTAGGTCCGGGTGAGCAGCCAGCCTTCGGCCTCGAAGCGCGCGGTCAGCTCGGCCGGCAGCGCGTCGAGGACGGCGGCCGCGTCGGCGACCCCGGTCGCGCCGCCGCTGTCCGGCGCGCCGAGGCACGCGAAGAGCAGCAGGCCGGGGGCCGCGAGCGTGTAGCTGAGTTCGTGGTGCATGCACATCGGCTGGTAGGGCGGCCACTTGGCGGAGGAGTACACGCGGTCGGCGTACTCGCGGCGCGGCGCGAAGGCCTCCCGCTCGGTCAGCAGACCGGTGCCCAGGTGCCGGAAGACGGCGGCGGTCTGGTCGGCGTCCCGCAGTCCGAGGCCGCGGACCAGGACGCAGCCGTGCTCGACGGCGAGGGCCCGCAGGGTGTCCCGGTGGCCGGCGGCCCAGCTCGCCGCGTCGCCGGTGGGCTCGGCCAGGAGGACCGGGGGCGTGCCCGGGACGAGGTGGAGGCCGACGGGTGGTGTGAAGGGTGAAGGTGGCATGGGGTGGTCGTCCTTTCGGTGGTACGGGCAGTACTTGCGGATGGTTCGGCCGCGGCTCCGGTGTCCCTCTCAGGAGGGCGCCCGCAGTCCGGCGGCGCGCAGCACCGCCCGCGCCGTGTCGTCCGGCCTGGTGAGCGGGAGACCGTGGCCGCCCGCCGTCAGCTCGTACAGCTCGACGTGCTCGGCCAGCAGCTCCCAGGCGCGGTACCGGTGCCGGAACGGGGCGGTGCGCGGGTCGTCGGCCGCGACGACGAGGGTGACCGGGGTGGTCAGCTTCGCCGCCGGCGGTGCGGATGGTGGGTGGATGTCATCGGGCACGTGCCCGGCGATGAACAGCCGTCGGGCGCGCTTCCCGCGCTTCTCCAGCTGCCTGGCCGCCTCCACGGCGTGGGCGGCCCCCGAGCCGTGTCCCCACAGCAGGAGTTCGTCCGGGGCGAGCCGGGTCAGCTCGGCGACGAGGTGACCGACGCGTTCCGTGGCGGTCACCGGTCCGGCCCCGTACACTCCCCACCCGCTCCCGCGCAACGCCTCGGCCAGTGGTTGGAAGGCCGCCGTGTCGCCGCCCTCCCCGGGGAAGCAGACCAAGGCGCCCTCGTGGGCGGCGTCCGGTGCGGACAGTGGGCGCAGCAGCCGCGTACCCGTATCGGTGTCCGTGCCCGACCTGCGGTCGAGCAGCCCTGCCAGGTCGGTGAGGACCGGCCGCCGGGTGACGTCCTTGAGGGAGACCGCGCGGTCCAGGAGGATCGCCAGTTTCACCGCCGCGAGCGAGGTGCCGCCGCGGTCGAAGAAGTGGTCGCGGCGGCCGATGCGGTCCTCGGGTATGCCGAGCACCGTGGCCCACGCGGCGGCGAGGCGCCGTTCGGTCGGTGTGCGCGGTGTGTGGCGGTGGTCGTCGGTGGCGTCCGGTCCGGCGGCGAGTGCGGTCAGGGCCTTGCGGTCGGTCTTGCTGTTGGCGGTCAGCGGCAGTCCGTCGCCGCGCCAGTGGAAGGCCGACGGGACCATGTACGCGGGCAGCGACCGTGCCAGGCGGCCGCGCAGGGTGTCCGCGCCGACCGGCCGCGGACCGCTGTAGAAGGCCACCAGGCGCGCGGCCTGTCCGGCCGGTTCGCCGACGACCACGGCGGCGTCGCGGACGCCGGGCACCCGTAGCAGCGCGTTCTCGACCTCGCCGGTCTCCACGCGGAAGCCGCGGACCTTGACCTGGGTGTCGCGGCGGCCGAGGAACTCCAGCTTCCCGTCGGGCCGCCAACGGCCGAAGTCACCGCCCTGGTACAGCCGTTGGCCGGGCCGGTGGGGGTCGGTGCCGAAGCAGGCGCGGGTGCGTTCGGGGTCGTTGACGTAGCCGCGGCCCACGCACACGCCGGAGAAGACGATCGCGCCGGGCGCGCCGAGCGGGACCGGCGCGAGGTGTTCGTCGACGACGTACTGGCGGACATTGGCGACCGGCGGGCCGAGCGGGACCCGCGGCCCGTCCGGCGCGCGGCGCATGACCTCGTGGTTGGTGTCGTCCGAGGTCTCGGTCAGTCCGTACGCGTTGACCAGGGCGACGCCGGGCCGGGCGGCGAACCAGCGCTGCGCCAGCTCGGGTTTGAGCGCCTCGCCGGTCGCGGACACGTACGCGAGGTCGGGCAGTTCGCGGGGGTGCTGCTCCAGGTAGGACAGGACGGCTTCCAGGTACGACGGTACGACCTGGAGGACGCTGACCCGGCCGTCGGCGAGCCGGTCGACGAAGCGGGGGACGTCCAGGACCGCCTCCTGCTCGATCAGGAGGGTGCGGCCGCCGACGAGGAGCGCGGCGATCAGCTGCCACAGCGAGATGTCGAAGCACTGGGGCGCGGTCTGGGCGACCACCTGGCCGGGGCCGATCTCCAGGTCGTCGATCTTGGCGTAGAGGTGGTTGAGCAGGCCGGCGTGCTCGCACATCGCGCCCTTGGGCTCGCCGGTGGACCCGGAGGTGAAGTAGATGTAGGCGAGTTGGCCGGGCGTGACGCGGACGCCGAGGTCGTGACCGGGGTGGTCTTCCGCGTAGGCCGCCTCCACGGTCAGGCACCGGGTCCCGGGCAGGGACTCCAGGGCCTCGTCGAGGGTGGCCGTGCTGCCGTGTTCGGTGAGGACGAGGCCGCAGCCGGCCCGGGTGAGGGTGGTCGCGACGCGGTCGGCGGGGAAGTGCGGCTCGATGGGCAGGTAGACGCCGCCGGCCTTCAGGACGGCGAGGACGGCGGCCGTCCAGTCCAGGTTGCGTTCGGTGACCACCGCGACGACTCCCTCGCGGCGCAGGCCCCGGGCGAGCAGGGCGCGGCCGATCCGGTTCGCGCGGGCATTGAGTTCGCCGTACGTCCAGCGCCGGTCGCCGTGGACGGCCGCGACGGCGTCGGGGTGCGCAGCCACCCGCTGTTCGAAGATCTCGTGCGCGCGGCGGTCCGGGAGTTCCCTGCGGGGCCCGGCGAGCCCTTCGAGCTGGAGGGCGCGTTCGCCGGTGGAGAGCAGGCTCTGCCGGTCGTGTTCGGCGTACGGGTCGGCGGCGATCAGGGCGAGGGCGGTCAGGTGGTATCCGGCGATCCGGGCGGCGCACTCCGCGTCGAGGGCGTCGGTGCGGTGGCGCAGCCGTAGGGCCGGGCGGTCCCGGTGCAGGGCGGTGCCCGTGGTGAGGACGGTGGCCGGAGCGAGGCCGTCCTCGGTGTCGTGCGGGTCGAAGACCGTCTCGTGGAGCGGGCCTTCCAGGCCCAGTTGCCGTGTCAGGTCCTCGACCGGCGCGTCCTGGTGTGCCAGCAGCCGGGATTCGGCCCGGCGGGTGTGCAGGACCAGCGCCCGCCAGGTGCCGGGGGCGGCCGTCAGCCGGCACGGGAGCGGCCGGGCGCCCGCCGTCGCGGCGTAGCCGAGGGTGACCTCGCGCTCGCCGGTCAGTGCGGCGAGCACCTTGACGTGCGCGGCCAGGAATACGGAGCGGAGCGGCACCGCCAGTTCGTCCGCGACGTGTCGCAGGGCCTCCAGGAGGTCGCCGGGGAGCGTGGCCGTGTGCTCGGCCAGGCCCGGTACGGGGTCGCGGGTCCACCTCGGGATGGCGGTGAAGCCACCGCCGCCGAGCACGCCGCGCCAGAACTCGCGGTCGGCTTCTGCTGCTGACCTGGCCATCGTGGGGTCCTCACTTCTCGGTCATGGTGTCGGGCATCTCCCTGGCGGGATTGCCGCCCCACCGCGCGTGCCGGGGCACGTCCTCGCCCTTCATGAGGAAGGAGTCGGGCGCGAGCACCGCGCCGTCGCCCACCGTGGCGCCGTAGTGGACGAAGGCTCCGGTGCCGAGGGTGCAGCCGGCGCCGAGGGTGGTGCGGTCGGACTTGAACGTGCCGTCCTCCTGGGAGTGGCACTGGATGACGCTGCCCACGTTGAGCGTGGCGTGGTCGCCGATCGTGACGAGGGAGCGTTCGGGCAGGAAGCAGCCGTCGTCAAAGACGCGCCGGCCGACCCGGGCGCCCAGCAGCCGCCAGAACAGGCTCTTGAACGGGGTGCCGTTCAAGAAGCGCAGGGGCATCGCGTGGAGCTTCCAGAACCGTTCGTGCCGCCAGAAGTACGGCGCGTAGATCGAGCAGTAGCGCGGGGCCTGGCGCCGGAACCCGGTGGCCGCGCCTTCGACGCACACGGAGTGGCCGACGGAGAAGAGCAGCGCGAGGACGGATCCCAGCGCGACCGCCACGGCGCCGAGCACCGCGTAGAGGTCGGCGGCGGCCCAGGCGATCAGTGTGACCACGAACAGCTGCGACCACCGGACCAGCAGGAACAAACCCATCGTGCGCAGGTTGTAGGCGTTCTTGGCGGCGAGGTGGCGGCGCAGCTCATCGCCGCTGCGCAGGTGGTCGAAGGCGGCGTCGCGCTCGACGGACCGGGGGATCTCGAAGCAGGGCGAGCCCAGCAGGCCGACGCCTTCCCGGACGGGCCCGTCCACGGGGACCGCGACCTTCGTGGCGAGGAGGCAGTTGTCGCCCGTCCGGCCCTGTGGCGGGTAGTGGACGGCGTTGCCGAGGAAGTTGCGCGGTCCGATGGTGACGCGGGACAGGCGGAAGGAGGTCCGGGAGTAGTCCGCGTTCATGATCGACAGGCCGTCGGCGACCATCGTGCCGCTGCCGACCGTGCTCAGGTGCGGCGATTCCTGCCGTACCTCCGTGCCGAAGTTCGAGCCGGTCTGCTCGACGCGGGACAGGTCGTACCCGAGGCGCCCGAGGTAGGGGACGACGTAGGAGCTGTCGCCGAAGAGCCTGGTGTAGAACTTGACGTTGGTCATCCGGGCGATGGCCCGGTGCAGCGAATAGTGCAGCCCGTAGAGCCGGTAGACCTTGCCGGGCACGAGGAAGAGGTGGAGCAGCCGGGGCACCGTGGTCACCGCGAGCAGGCCGACGAGCGTTCCGCCGAAGAACAGCACGAACGAGGTGACCAGCGCTTCGCCGTAGAACGACCAGGTCGTGAAGGCGAGCGGTCCGGTGTCCAGAAGCGTAGCCGGCCGCGGGACTTCGGCCAGCAGGATGCTCACCCCGCCGATGCTCAGCGGCAGGTACACGAGCAGCGCGCTCAGCAGTTGCAGCACGCTGTAGGTGACGCGCGGGCCGCCGCGTCCGGCCGCGTCGAGCGTCCGGTAGTCCACGTCGGTACGCTGCGCGGGAGAGCCGTGCCAGTGTTCGCCGGCGGGGACGTTCTGCCCCGGGTGGAGGGAGGACGCGTGGCCCAGTTGGGCCCCGTCGCCGAGCGAGGTTCCGATGTCGAGCACCGTCGCCTCATTGATGAGCACATCCTGCCCGAGGGTGACCGGGCCGGTCCGGATCACTCCGGCGCGGGCCCGGTAGCAGGTGAAGTACGCGTCCTTGCGGATGACCGTGCCCGCTTCGACGGTCAGCAGGTCGGTGCAGACCGGCAGGTGCTTGGACAGGATCGTGACGTCCCGTCCGATCTTCGCGCCCAGCGCCCTGAGGTAGCCGACGTAGAGCGGCGACCCCACGAAGAGGACCAGCGGGCTGACGTGCATCAGCGTCCTGACGGCCCAGAAGCGGAAGTACGCCGGGCCCCAGATGCGTATCTCCCGGGGCCGCCACCGCCCGATGAGCACCCACTTGGCGAGTACCGGCAGGGCGCACAGGCCGAGGAAGACCGCGGCGCCGAAGGCGACCGCCCGCAGGTAGACGCCGCCCGGGCCCGGCGCGGCGGACATCCAGTCGTATCCGGTGGCGGTGACGGCCGCGACGAGGAAGGAGCAGCCGAGGAGCGTCAGGAGCTGGAGCGTTCCGCACAGGAGGTACGCGGGGGTGCCGACGGGGCGCGCCGCCCCGGACGGCGCGGGGTCCGGCGGCGGCACCGGCGCCCGGGCGGCCGGTCCGGGCGCGGCTTCGGCGAGTGCCGTCGCCAGGGCACTGATCGTCGGGTACCGGTAGATGTCCTTCATCGACACCGACGGGAGGTCGGCACGCTTCCTGACGCGGGCACAGAAGTGGGCCATGACCAGCGAGTCGGCGCCCAGGTCGGTGAAGAAGTGGGCGTCGGGCGGCACCCGCTCGACGCGCAGGACGTCCGCCAGCGTCGCGGCGAGCACGGCATCGGCGCCGGCCGGGGCGCCGGGACGGTCATCGGGGGCGGACGGGGTGGCGGGCGGGCCGATCGGCGGTGCGGCTGCCGGGGCGGGGGACGGGCCGGCTGCCTGCGCCTCGACGGATTTTCCCAGCACGTGGGCTCCTTCGGATGCGGAAGAGACGGGGACGCACCGGGCGTCCGTCCGCCGACGGGGCGGTCCCCGGTGCCGGCGGAGCGGTTCCCGGCGCGCCGACGGCTCGGGGCTCTTGCCGGCAGAGGCGTGAACCGCGGCGGAACACCGTGAAAATTCAAGTAACACCGGGAAGACCACGCCCGGCCGGGCAGCCCGCGGGGGTCCGTAATCCGTAGGGCCGGTACGTTCACGGGGGCCGCGGCCCCCTCGCGTTCATCCGCCCGGACGCCCGCTCCGGCGCCGCTCACCGACCGCCGCGGCCAACTCGCCGTCCGCGCCCCGCTCACCGGCGACGCCACCTGCCCCACACGCCACCGGCAGCGATGCCACTGCCGTGGACAACCGCCTGGTCGGTACGGGTGAGCTGCGGGGAATCAGCCCGCTTTCGGTTGTTCCGGCGCCGGAGGCGAACCTATCCTCGCGGCGGGGGGTGCACCACGATGCGCCACTCGGTTGGAGCGTCGAAGATGGTGTCAGCCGCAGGACCCGAAGGCTTCCCCGCAGCACTGACCACCTTCGTGGGCCGCCGTCAGGAAGCCGCCGGAGTCGGGGCGCGCCTGGAGCGCGGCCGGCTGGTCACGCTGACCGGAGCCGGCGGCGCCGGCAAGAGCCGGCTCGCCATCGAGGTGGCCATGAGCCGCGCGCCCCGCCACCGGGACGGTGTGCGCTTCGTCGAACTGGCCGTCCTCGCCGACCCGCTGCTGCTGGCGCACGCCGTGGCGGCCGGTCTCGGCGTGCAGGAACAGGCGGGCCGGACCCTGCCGGCGGTGCTGGTCGAGCGGCTGCGCGACGCGGACATGCTGCTCGTCCTGGACTGCTGCGAGCACCTCGTGGAGGCGGTCGCGCAGTTCGTCCTCACCCTGCTGTCCGCCTGCCCGAACCTCCGCGTCCTGGCGACGAGCCGGGAACGCCTGGGCGTCCCCGGCGAGGTCCTCTGGCCGGTGACGGGCCTCGCCACTCCCCCGGCGCACGCCGACGGGGCCGAGGTCCTGCGGTACGACGCGGTACGTCTGTTCGCCGACCGGGCCGCCGCGGTCGAGCCGGGGTTCGCGGTCACCGACGCCAACGCGGCGGCGGTGGCGGAGATCTGCCGCAAGCTGGACGGACTGCCGCTGGCCATCGAGCTGGCCGCGGCGCGCACCAACGCGCTCGACGCGGCGCAGCTCAGCGGGTGGCTGGACGGCCGCTTCCGGTTCCTGGCATGGGAGACCCGGGCGTCCTCCCCCCGCCACCGCACGCTGGACAGCGTCGTGGAGTGGAGTTACAACCTGCTCAGCGAGCCCGAGCGGAGGCTGTTCGAGCGGCTGGCGGTGTTCGCGGGCGCCTTCACGCTGGACGCCGTCGAGGCCGTGACCGCCGAGGGGGCCGGCACCGCGGACCTCGGGGAACTGCTGCTGCGGCTGGTCGACAAGTCGCTGGTGACGGTCGTACCGCGGCACACCCCGGCCCGCTACCGGATGCTGGAGACCCTGCGCGCGTACGGGCTGGCGCGATTACGGGAGCGCGGCGGCCTCGCGTCGCTGTCCGCGCAGCACGCCGCGTACTTCCACGACCTCGCCGAGCAGGCCTGGGAACGCTTTCGCGGGCCGCACCAGGCGGTGTGGCTGGAGCGTCTCAGGGCCGAGCACGACGACCTCCGGGCGGCCCTCGAATACCTGCTGGCCTCCCACGACATCGACAACGCGGTGTGCCTGGCCGGTGCTCTCGCCTCGTTCTGGGACGTGCAGGGCCATTACGCCGAGGGGCGCGTCCGGCTCGAACGGGCGCTGGGCGCGGACCGCGATGCCACCGCCAAAGGCCGCGTACGGGCGCTGAACGGACTGGGGCTCCTCGCCGTGATCCAGGGGGACGTGGAGCGCGCCCGGCAGTCCTGTTCCGAAGCCGAGCGTCTGTCCCGGCGCAACGGCGACCTGCCCGGCCTGGCGTGCGCCCTCCAGTGCCTCGGGTTCGGCGCCCTGCTCAAGGGCAATCCGGACGGTGCGGCCGAGGTGCTGGGCGAGTCGCTGGAAGTCGCCCTGAAGACCGACGAACCGTGGCTGGAGGGCTGGTCGTACCTGCTCCTGGCCATGGTGGAGGTCGTACGGAGCGACTTCACGCGGGCCTCCCGGCACGGCAGGACCGCGTTCCGCCTGCTGTACGAGGCGGGCGAGCCGAAAGGCATCGCCTGGGCCCACCTCACCCTCGCCACCGCTTCGTGGGGCCAGGAGGACGTCCGGGACGCCCGTGCCCGCACGGGAGAGGCGCTGCGGCTGTTCCACCGGCTCGACGCGCCGTGGGGCCTCGCCGAGGTCTTCCAGATCGCGGCCATGCTGGCCATGTCCCGTCAGCACTGGGACCGGGCCGCCGCGCTGTTCGGAGCCGCGGACACGGCGCGGAAGAAGTCCGGTGCCGCGCTGCCGGCCTTCCTCAAGGGGTGGCGGGCGGCCGGTATCCGCAAGGTGCGGGCGGAACTGGGCGACCGGCGTTTCGGCCCGGCGCGGGAGCACGGGCTGCGGTGGCCGCTCGATGCCGCCGTACTGGCCGCCGCCGCGGAACTCGGTACGGCACCGCCGCCGCTCCCCCCGGCCCGGAGGGAGACACCGCGTACGGGAGCCCTCCGCGGGGAGGTGTCCGCCGCGGAGGCGCCTCGCAACGGCGCGGCCGGAGGCGGCACCCGCGCCCTCGTGGAATCCGGGACAGCGGTGCCGCACCAGGCCGCGCTGCGCAGGAAAGGGGACTACTGGACCCTGGACCACGACGGCCTGGTCGTGCACCTCAAGCACACGGTCGGTCTCGGCTACCTGGCCCGGCTGCTCTCCGAACCCGACCGGGAGTTCCTGGCCCGCGAACTGGCGGCGGCCGACCGCGGTCCGGCCGCCCCCGGCTACCCGGGCGTACGGGAATGGCCTTCCTCCCCGGGCACCGGCGACGCCGGTCCGGCCCTCGACGCCCGCGCGAAGACGGCCTACCGCAGGCGCCTGCGCGAGCTGGCCGAGGAACTGGAGGAGGCCGAGCGCTTCCACGACACCGGACGGGCCGAACGGGCCCGCGTCGAACTCGACGCGGTGACCGAGCAACTGGCCGGCGCGGTCGGCCTGGGCGGCCGCGACCGCCGGGCCGCCTCCGACACCGAGCGGGCCCGTCTGAGCGTCACCAAAGCCCTGAAGGCCGCGGTGAAACGCGTTGCCGTGCACGACCCGGTGCTCGGGCTGCACCTGCAACGCAGCGTACGGACCGGGGCCTACTGCTCGTATGCGCCGGATCCGGCCACGCGCATCGTCTGGCGCTGAACCCGGCCGGGGCGCACGGCAGGAGAGGTACTGGCCGAAAGTGATCCCCAGATCAGGACAAGTCGTCTACGGTACGACTGCCGGTGGGGCCGTTGACACCGTGACGGACAGTGGAGGCCCCTGCGGCATCCCCCCTCCGAAAGGACGCGCCCCCTTCCGGACATTCTCCGAAATAACGGCGTGCTGATGTTGTGATGGGTGTACTCGGGCTGCACGCGGGGTGGTGTGGTTTCGAGGAGCTGCTATGTACTGCAACCGGTGTGGTGCCCAGGTCATCCAAGGACCGGACGGCGGATGGTCCTGCAACTGTGGAGCGTCCGGATGACGGAGGCTGAACCAAGGCCCGGCAGCGCGGGCGTCGGAGAGCCGGCCGTACGGCGGCCGGAGTACTTCACCACGGCTCCGTGCCCGCGCTGTCAGACCGCCAACGACGGACTCAACGGCCGCTTCGCGTGCGACGCCTGCGGCCACGCGTACTCCTTCCTCCCCTCGGCCTGACGGCCCGTAAGGCATACGGCCGCCTACCCCGGGCCTTCGCTGGATTCCCGCGGAGCGGGTAGAAGGCAGAGGTGGAGTATCTGGTGGTGTTGCTGCTCGCGTCCGTACTGGTCGGCGGGCTGGTGGTGTTTCTCGTGGAAGCCGGTGTCCGGCGCACTCGGTCCTCGGCCACCCGCGACGAGCAGGAGGTCAACGAGCTGTACCGGCGCTACGGGGAGGGACGGTGGTGACGGTCCGGGCCCCGGACCGGACGCCGGGCGGCGCCGGCAGCCACCCTGCCCGCCGGGGTACGGCGGACAGGGGGCGGTGCCGGAGTGTCAGCTCACCGGGGCCGGGTAGGTCGGGTACTCCACGCCGGAGACGTACTGCACGACGCGGATGACCTGGCACGAGTAGCCGAACTCGTTGTCGTACCAGAGGTAGAGGATCGCGTTGTCGCCGTCGACCTTGGTGGCGCCGGCGTCGATGATCGAGGCGTGGCGCGAGCCGATGAAGTCGCTCGACACCGCGTCGGGCGCGCTGATGAAGTCGATCTGGCGCTTGAGCGGCGAGGTCAGCGACACCTTGCGGAGGTGGTCGAGGACCTCCTCGCGGGTGGTCTCGCGCTCCAGCTGGAGGCTGAGGATCGCGATCGAGACGTCCGGCACCGGGACGCGGATCGAGCTGCCGGTGATCTTCGCGTCGAGGTCGGGCAGCGCCTTGGCGACGGCGGAGGCGGCGCCGGTCTCGGTGATGACCATGTTGAGCGGCGCGGAACGGCCGCGGCGGTCCGCCTTGTGGTAGTTGTCCAGCAGGTTCTGGTCATTGGTGAACGAGTGGACGGTCTCCACGTGACCGCGCCGTACGCCGTACTCGTCCGCCATCGCCTTCAGCGGCGGCACGATCGCGTTGGTGGTGCAGGACGCGCAGGACAGAATCGTTTCGTCCGGCTTGATCATGTCGTGGTTGACGCCGTGCACGACGTTGGGGACGTCGCCCTTGCCCGGCGCGGTCAGCACGACCTTCGCGACGCCGGGGCGCAGGTGCTTCGACAGGCCCTCGCGGTCGCGCCACTTGCCGGTGTTGTCGATGAGGATGGCGTCCTTGATGCCGTACGCCGTGTAGTCCACCGCCGACGGGTCGTCGGCGTAGATCACCTGGATCTCGTTGCCATTGGCGATGATCTTGTTGTTCGCCTCGTCGACGGTGATCGTGCCCTGGAACTGACCGTGGATCGAGTCCCGGCGCAGCAGCGAGGCGCGCTTGACGATGTCCTGGTCCCCACCGCCCCGTACGACGATGGCCCGCAGCCGCAGACCGTTGCCGGAACCGGTCTTCTCGATGAGCAGACGGGCCACGAGGCGGCCGATGCGGCCGAACCCGTAGAGGACGACATCGCGTCCGGCACGGCACTCGATCTTGTTCTCGCCCGTGGCACCGGCGACGGCCTCGGCGGTGAACTCCGCCACGGACAGCCCGCGGTCGTCGGTCCGGTACGTCGCGGCCAGCATGCCGATGTCGATCTGGGAAGGGCCGAGGTCCAGCGCGGTGAGCGCCTGGAGGAACGGCAGCGTCTCGGTGACCGAGAGCTCCTCACCGGCGATCTGCCGGGCGAATCGGTGCGTCTTCAGGATGCTGACCACCGACTTGTTCACCAGGGAGCGGCTGTGGAGCAGGACCGTGACGTCCCGCTCGCGGTGCAGCTTCCCGATGATCGGGATCATCGACTCCGCGATCTCCTCGCGGTTCTTCCAGTTTGTGAACGAGTCCTCGTTGACAGTCACAGGTCCATCTTTCGAGCTAGGCGGTGCTCAGATGCTAACCCCACCGCTCTTTCGTTGCTCAGGGGGTGGGTCGATGGGGCACTTTGCCGGATACGTGTGTCTGGTATGCGGGATTTCGGGCCGGTAGCTGTCGCCGACCGCTGCGCACGCCAGGAAGCCGGCGTCCGTCGTAGGCTGCGTTCCGACCGGAAGGACAGGAGGCCGCGGTGGGCGAGACCACGGTGCCCGAGGTGATGGCCGAGCTGGCCGGGCTGGCGGATCCGAAGACACGCGAAGTGAACGCGAGGCACGGCGACGATCACGGCGTGAACCTCGGCAAGCTGCGCGCGCTCGCGAAGCGGCTGAAGACGCAGCAGGAACTCGCGCGCGGACTCTGGGCGACGGGCGACAGCGCGGCGCGGCTGCTGGCGCTCCTGATCTGCCGCCCGAAGGCCTTCGGGCGCGACGAACTGGACGGCATGCTGCGCGAGGCGCGCACACCCAAGGTGCACGACTGGCTCGTGAACTACGTGGTGAAGAAGAATCCGCACGCCGAGGAGCTGCGCCTGGCCTGGTTTGCCGATCCGGACCCGGTGGTCGCGAGCGCCGGCTGGGCGCTGACCACCGAACGCGTGGCGAAGAAGCCCGCGGGCCTCGACCTGGCGGGGCTGCTCGACACCATCGAGGCGGAGATGCGGGACGCCCCGGACCGCCTCCAGTGGGCGATGAACCACTGCCTGGCGCAGATCGGGATCGCGCACGCGGAGCACCGCGCCCGCGCGATCGGCATCGGCGAGCGCCTGGAAGTGCTCACGGACTACCCGACCTCTGCGGGCTGCACATCGCCGTTCGCACCCGTCTGGATCAACGAGATGGTGCGCAGGCAGGGCGGTACGGCCGGGGGCTGACCAGCGACGGTTGCCGTACGGGCCGACGGCGCGCGGAAGCCGGGACCGGCGCGCACCGCACATGCGGACGCGCCGTGCCGGGCGGTCCGGCACGGCGCGTCCGCACGGTTCAGGAGCGGTGGTACGGGTTGGGGATCCGAAGGTCGGCGCCCAGCTCGCGGGCGGCGTTGCGGGCGAAGTACGGGTCGCGCAGCAGCTCGCGGCCGATGAGGACCGCGTCCGCCCGGCCGTCCACGACGATCTTCTCGGCCTGCTGCGCCTCGGTGATCAGGCCGACCGCGCCGACCGGCAGCCCGGTCTCCTTCTTGACCCGCTCGGCGAACGGCACCTGGTAGCCGGGCTCCACGGTGATCTTCACGTCGGGGGCGTTGCCGCCGGTGGAGGTGTCCAGCAGGTCCACCCCGTGCGCCTTGAGGTCCGCGGCGAAGCGCACGGTGTCGTCGGCGGTCCAGCCCTCGCGCTCGTCGTCCGCGTTCTCCGACAGCCAGTCGGTCGCCGAGATGCGGAACAGCAGCGGCAGCTCCTCGGGCCACACGGCCCGTACGGCGTCCACGACCTCCAGCGCGAAGCGGGTGCGGTTCTCGTAGGAGCCGCCGTACTCGTCCGTGCGCCGGTTGGTGTACGGCGAGAGGAACTCACCGATCAGGTAGCCGTGCGCGCCGTGGATCTCGGCCACCTGGAAGCCCGCCTCCAGCGCCCGCCGCGCGGTCGCGGCGAACTGCCCGACGATCTCCTCGATCTGCGCGGCCGACAGCTCCTCCGGGGTGGCGGAGGCGTCGTCGAACGGCAGCGGGCTCGGGCCCACCGGCTGCCACCCGTGGCCCTCGCCCGGGGCGATCGGGGCACCGCGGTCCACCCACGTGCGCTCGGTCGAGGCCTTGCGCCCGGCGTGCGCGATCTGGATGCCCGGGACGGACCCGTGCGCCTTCAGGAAGTCGGTGATCCGCCGGAACGCTGCGGTCTGGGTGTCGTTCCACAGCCCCAGGTCGTACGGGCTGATGCGCCCCTCGGGGCTCACCGCCGTCGCCTCGGTCAGGATCAGCCCCGTACCGCCGGCGGCCCGGGAGGCCAGGTGCTGGAAGTGCCAGTCGTTGGGCGCGCCCTGCTCCGGCCCGTCCGGCGCCGCCGAGTACATGCACATGGGAGCCATCCATATGCGGTTGGGGATGGTCAGCGACCGGAGGGTGAGGGGCTCGAACAGTGCGCTCACGACGGACTCCCGCGTTTGGGGTTGCTTCAACTTGACGCCTCGTACGATACCCCTCGTACTACGGAGGCTGTCAAACTACGAAGGGTTTCGTACATGCGGGGTGGGTGCGGCAGGCGGGCGGGACGGCCAGGCGGGGCGGGGTGATCGCGGGGGCGGGGGCAGGGAAGGGCGGGGAAGCGTGGGAGGGCGGCGCACCCAACGGCATGTGCGGGGATCGGCGCGTACGGGAATCGGGGCGCACGGGATGCGGCGCGCACGGGGGATGCGGCGCGTACGGAAACGGGGCGTACTGGACCGTGGCGTACGGAAACGGGGCCGGACCCCATGGGTCCAGCCCCGCACGTCGTACCGCGGCGCCCGCGTCGGCCGCCGCCACACCGCCGGGCCCGCGGCGTACCCCCGTATCGCCGCGGCCGACAGCTCGGCCCCCGGGCGACGCCCTGGGCCGGTCGGCTCACGATAGGACGCCCGCCGCCGCCCGTACGAGCGAATTTTGACGCCTCGGGCGAAGGCGCAGGTGAGGCGCGGCACGGCCGACGCGGGAGCGGTTCCACCGCCCAACAGCCGGAGAAGGACGCACTCATGGCCACCCGCGGCATCGGCCCGCAGGCGCCACGGTTTCCGGCATCGACGCGGCGACGGGGTTCTTCGCGACGGCGGCCGCCGTGCCGCCCGGATCACCGTGGCCCGGACGCCCGGCGGACCACGCGCCGACGCCGGCGGCGGCCCCGAGGCGGCGGTCGGCGCGCGCACGGTCGCACAGACATCCTGACCGCTTGCAGTGTTTCGATCCGCAAAACCGGGAAACACCAGAGTCGAAGCGTTTTGATCTTATTTGTGAACGAGGTGAGCTGCCATGGGAATCATCGCGTGGATTCTGATCGGGTTGCTGGCGGGTGCGATTGCGAAGGCGCTGATGCCCGGTAAGGACCCGGGCGGATGCCTCGTCACCATGCTGATCGGCATCGTCGGTGGCCTGCTGGGCGGCTGGCTGGGCAAGGTGATCTTCGGGGTGGAGTCGATCAACGGGTTCTTCCACCTCTCCACGTGGATCGCGGCCATCATCGGCTCGGTGATCGTCCTGGCGATCTACCGGGTGACCATCGGCCGCAACCAGCAACGCTGACCGGCGCGGCGGGACAAGGGAACACGGCGCCGCCGGAGAAACGGCGGCGGAAAGGGTGGAGGCCCCCTGGCGGCAGGGGGCCTCCACCCGTTTCGCCTCCACCCGTTTCGCCGCCGTCCTTTCCGCCGCCGTCCTTTCCGCCCTCGCCCTTTCGCTGGCCGCCCTTCCAGCAGCTGCCGGAAAACGGCCCTGACCTGCGCGGACAGTGCACCGGAGGGCCGTTGTCAGTGGTCGGGTGCAGACTGAGCGGTATCGGAGACAACGGCGTCCCGGAGGTGTTCCGACATGGCATCCGACACCACAGACGTGCTCCTCGCGGTGGGCACGCGCAAAGGGCTCTTCATCGGCCGGCGACGGCGCGGCGACTGGGAGCTGAGCGGACCGCACTTCGCCGCGCAGGCGGTCTACTCGATCGGCATCGACACCCGGCGCTCCACACCCCGGCTGCTGGCCGGCGCGGACAGCGCGCATTGGGGCCCCTCGGTCTTCCATTCCGACGACCTCGGCGAGACCTGGCGGGAGCCCTCCCGCCCCGCCGTCAAATACCCGCCCGACACGGGCACTTCCCTGGAGCGGGTGTGGCAGCTCCACCCCGCCGGACCGGCCGCTCCGGACGTGGTCTACGCCGGTACGGAGCCCGGCGGGCTGTTCCGGTCGGCGGACGGCGGCGAGACGTTCGAGCTCGTACGGCCCCTCTGGGACCACCCGACCCGCGAGCAGTGGGTGCCCGGCGGTGGCGGCCTCGCGGTCCACACGGTGATCACGGATCCGCGGGACGCGGACGCGGTGACGGTCGCGGTGTCCGCCGCGGGGGTGTTCCGCACGACGGACGGCGGCGCGAGCTGGGCCCCGTCGAACAGCGGCGTGAAGGCCGTGTTCCTGCCGGACCCGGACCCGGAGTTCGGGCAGTGCGTCCACAAGATCGCGCAGGATCCCGTGAACCGTGACCGGCTCTATCTGCAGAACCACTGGGGCGTTTACCGCAGTGACGACGCGGGCGCGCGGTGGACGGACATCGGCGGGGGCCTGCCCTCCGACTTCGGGTTCGCGACGGCGGCCCACCCCCGCCGGGCGGACGTCGCGTACGTCTTCCCCATCACCGCGGACATCGACCGGGTCCCGGCGGAGCACCGGTGCCGGGTGTTCCGCACCGAGGACGCCGGCACGACCTGGGAGCCGCTCGGCGACGGCCTGCCCCGCGAGGACCACTACGGCACGGTGCTCAGGGACGCGCTGTGCGTCGACGACTCCGACCCCGCGGGCGTCTATTTCGGCAACCGCAACGGAGAGGTCTTCGCCAGTGCCGACGACGGCGACACCTGGCGGCAACTCGCCTCGCACCTGCCGGACGTGCTCTGCGTACGGGCAGCCGCCGTCGGGTGACCGCCCGGGTGCGACGGGCCCGGCGACAGGAGGAAGAAGGGAGGTGAGCGGCTGGAAGAGCCGGCCGGGATCGGGCCATCGGTTGAAGTGGATCACCCTGCGGCCAGTAGGGTGACGTCGTGGCTGCACGACCTCTTCATGAAATCGTCGAACCCGGCTGGGCCAAGGCACTTGAGCCGGTCGCCGGGCAGATCGCCAGAATGGGCGAGTTCCTGCGGGCGGAGATCGCCGCGGGACGTACCTATCTCCCGGCCGGCAGTAATGTGCTGCGCGCCTTCCAACAGCCCTTCGACGACGTACGGGTGCTCATCGTCGGGCAGGACCCGTATCCGACCCCGGGGCACGCGGTGGGGCTGAGCTTCTCCGTCGCGCCGGACGTCCGCCCGCTGCCCGGAAGCCTGGAGAACATCTACCGCGAGATGGCCTCCGACCTGGGGCTGCCGCGGCCGTCCAACGGCGACCTCACCCCGTGGACGCGGCAGGGTGTGCTGCTGCTCAACCGGGCCCTGACGACGGCGCCGCGCAAGCCGGCGGCGCACCGGGGCAAGGGCTGGGAGGAGGTCACGGAGCAGGCCATCCGGGCCCTGGTCGCGCGCGGCCGCCCGATGGTTTCCATACTGTGGGGCCGTGACGCGCGCAATCTGCGTCCGCTGCTCGGCAACCTGCCGGCGGTGGAGTCCGCGCACCCCTCCCCCATGTCGGCCGACCGGGGTTTCTTCGGCTCGCGCCCGTTCAGCCGGACCAATGACCTGCTGGCGCGGCAGGGGGCCCAGCCGGTGGACTGGCGACTGCCCTGAGGCTCTCCGAGGCCGCGGGAGCGGCGGGATAGTGTGCCCGCATGACGAACGCGAACATCCCTGCGGGCTGGTACGCCGACCCGCAGGGCACGCCCGACCGGCTGCGCTGGTGGGACGGCTCCCGGTGGACCGAGCACACGCACCCGGGACAGCAGCCCCGGACTCCGGGTCCGAATGAGGGGCAGGCCGCCCACCAGGCCCCGGCCCAGGGTCCCGGACAGGCACACGCGGCCCCGGCTCAGCAGGCACCTCAGCAGGGCGGCCAGCCGTACGGGCAGCAGGGGTACGGGCAGCAGGGCCCCGGTCAGCAGATGCCGCAGCAGTACGCGCCGCAGGCGGCACAGCCGGTGGCAGTGGGGCAACAGGCGGCCGGTCAGCAGATGCCCGGCGGACAGCCGATGGCGCAGCCGATGCCGGGTGCGCAGCCCGGGTACGGACAGCCGGGCGGCGACCCCGGCAGGGTGCAGCACCAGGTCCAGCAGCAGGCCGGTGTCGCTCCCACCGCCCAGGGCGGCGGGACGCTGTTCACCGAGCCGGTCCTGGTGGTGAACCAGAAGGCCAAGCTGATCGAGGTGACGAACGAGTACAGCGTCTTCGACCAGCACGGCAACACCCTCGGCACGGTCGTCCAGGTCGGCCAGAGCACCGCGAAGAAGGTGCTGCGGATCGTTTCCAGCCTCGACCAGTACATGACCCACCGGCTGGAGATCCGGGACGCCTACGGGCAGCCGCAGCTGGCGCTCACCCGCCCCGCGAAGTTCATCAAGTCGAAGGTGCTGGTGGAGCGGCCCGACGGGCAGCCGGTCGGCGAGATCGTGCAGCAGAACGCCATCGGGAAGATCAACTTCGCGTTGATGGCGGGCGGGCAGCAGATCGGCGCCATCAAGGCGGAGAACTGGCGCGCCTGGAACTTCGCGATCGTCGACCACACCGACACCGAGGTCGCCCGGATCACCAAGACCTGGGAGGGGCTGGCCAAGACGATGTTCACCACCGCGGACAACTACGTCCTGCAGATCCACGTCCAGCTCCCCGAACCGCTGCGGAGCCTGGTCGTCGCCACGGCCCTGACCGTGGACACCGCCCTCAAACAGGACGCGCGCGGGCTTGGCTGAGTCCCGGGGCGGTGCGGCAGGTCCGGTGTCCGGCCATGTTCTCGGCGTGGACTCCGGCGGCTCCGGCCTGCGGATCGCCGTGGCCCGCGCGGACGAGGGGGACGCGCGGCCGCTCGCCTCGTACACCTCTCAGGAGCCCGTCGGCACCGGCCCGAAGGGCATGGACGCCCACCAGCTGCTCAAACAGCTGGTGCCCGCGGCCCAGGACCTGATGCGGGACACCGGTGCCCGGCAGCTGGACGCGGTGTGCGTCGGGGCGGCCGGCATGGCGACGCTCGGCGACGACCTGCGCGCCGAGCTGCCCGCGGCGCTGGCCGAGGCGTTCGGCGTACGGCGCCTGGCGCTGGCCGCCGACGCGGTGACCGCGTACGCCGGGGCGCTCGGCCAGACGCCGGGCGCCGTCGTCGCCGCCGGTACCGGCGTCATAGCGATGGGCACCGACCTCACGCCGACGGGCGGCTGGCGCCGTGCCGACGGCTGGGGGCACCTGCTGGGCGACTGCGGCAGCGGCGCCTGGATCGGCCGGGCCGGGCTGGAGGCCGCGCTGCGCGCCCACGACGGGCGGGCGGGCGGCTCGGCCGCGCTGCTGGCCCGTATGGAAGCGGTGTTCGGCCCGGCGGCGGACCTGCCCGGGGCCCTGTACCCGCGCACCGACCGGCCCGCCGTCCTGGCGTCCTTCGCGCCCGAGGTCGCCGCCTGCGCCGGACATGACACCGTGGCGACGGCGATCCTGAACGAGGCGGCACGCCACCTCGTGGAGGCGGCAGCGGCGGTCTGTCCTCCGGCGGCGGGCAGCGCGGTGGCCTTCACCGGCGGCCTGCTGCACCTGGGCGAGCCCTTGCTGACGCCGCTGCGCACCGCGTTCGCCGAGCTGCTCCCGCACGCCCGGCAGGTCCTGGCGGCGGGCGACCCCCTGGAGGGAGCGCTGCGCGTCGCCGCGGCGCTGGCGACGGACGGGTTGCGGCTGCCCAGGGACGAGAAGTTGCTGCGGGTCACGGAGTAGGCGCGGCCCCGACGGCGCCCGGTCCGGTGCAGGACGGCCGACGCTCTCCGGTGCAAGCCGGCCGACGCTCTCCGGTGCGGCCTGGCCGACGCCCAAGGGGTCCGGCCGCCACCGGACAGCATCCTCCGGTCCAATACGCGGACGAAGCGTTCACCCAGCGAGATCAGCACAGCAGCCCAGGACGTACTGCACCGCCCGCGCATATCGGAAGCGACACCCCGCGCGCCCCATAAATCCCGAAGTTGTCACGGTTCACCCGATACCCCGGGCGCACTCCTCCGCCTCCACAGGCCATGCGGCAGCACACCCGCCCCAGCGCGCGCAAGGCGCACTCCGAGGGCGCGGGACAACACGGGAGGCGCGGGCGTGCGGGCAGGCGTGCGGTCGGGCCGGAACCCCCCGCGCCGAGCCGTCGGGCATGTCGCCGTTCGCCGCCCGATCCGGCCTCTGACCTGGCCATACGCCGCGCGGGACAATTCGGGACGGATACCTCCCGACCGAACCCTCCCGCCGCGCGGGGGACCTATGAGGCGTTAGCATGCGACGCCATGAGTTCCCCCACTGGGCCCGCACCCGGCTCGCCCCGCTTTGACGAAGTTTCTCCGAGCTCGGGCGCCGCTCCCGGCCTGCCTGTACGAATGCCGCGTCCCCGGCAGTCCGGTCGGCACCGCCGCCCGGAGCCCGTCGTCGCGCCCGAGGGCGCGCCCGCCCTGGTCCTCGCCGTACCCGGCGCCCCCTCCGCCGCCGCGCGCGGCCTGGCGTCCGAGGTGACCAGCATCGCGCGCTCCGAGCTGCCCGGCCTCGACGCCCGGGTCGGCTACGTGGACGGCGGCGACGAGGAGTACCCGTCGCTGGAGGCCGTGCTCGCGCAGGCCGCCGCCGAGCAGAAGGCCCGCGTCGGCGACGGTGCGCGGCCCGAGCAGCAGGGCCCGCCCGCGGTGGTCGTCCCGCTGCTGGCCGGACCGGACAGCGCGCTGCTCCGGCGCATACGCCAGGCCATCATGAACAGCGGTTCGGCCGCCGAGCTGACCGATGTGCTCGGCCCGCACCCGCTGCTCGCCGAGGCCCTGCACGTACGCCTCTCCGAGGCCGGTCTGGCACGCGCCGACCGCGCCCGCCTGTTCACGGTCGCGACGGCCGCGGACGGCATCGTCCTCGCCACCGTCGGCGGCGACGAGGCGGTACAGGCCGCCGGGATCACCGGCATGCTGCTGTCCGCGCGCCTGGCCGTACCGGTGCTGGCCGCGGCGCTGGACGAGGAGGGCGCCATCGCGCGTACGGCCGACGAACTGCGCTCCTCGGGCTCGCAGCAGCTGGCCCTGGCCCCGTACCTGATCGGTCCCGAGATCGCCGACGGCCTGGTGGGGGCGGCGGCAGCGGAAGCGGGCTGCTCGGCCGCGGAGCCGCTGGGCGCGTACGGCACGGTCGGCCGCCTGGTGCTGTCGAACTACGCGTCGGCGCTGGGCATCAAGCTCCAGTCGGCGGGCCAGGGCACGCCGGTACGGTGACCGCCGCATGACGCCAGGGCCGCTTCCCGGTACGGGGAGCGGCCCTGCGGCTTACCGGCGGCTTCGGACTGCCGGCGGCCCGGACTCACCGGGCCCGCCCCGCCCGCCCCCTCTCAGACGAACACCACGCAGGAAGCAGCCGGCGCCTCGATCGCCCCGCCGCGTTCCGGCACGCCGGTGCGGGTGTCGACGGCGAACCAGGTCACGTCGCCCGAGCGCTCGTTGGCGGCGTACAGATGCCGTCCTCCGGGGTGCAGCGCCAGGTCGCGGGGCCAGTGTCCGCCGCACGGAACAGTGGTGACCAGGGAGACCCCCTCCATCGACGGGTCGATGGTGAGGACCGAGATGCTGTCGTGCCCCCGGTTGGCCGCCCAGGCGAAGCGGCCGTCGGGCGAGACGACCAGCTCGGAGGGGTAGTTGTCCGCCGCCTCCGCCTCCCCGGCCGTGTCCGCGTGCGCATCCGCGTCCGTGTGCGCGTCCGGCGGCAGGATCGCCGTCTCGGTCAGCGGTGTGAGGGTGCCGGTGGTGGCGTCCCAGCGGCAGGGCGTGACCGTGGAGGCCAGTTCGTTGACGACGTACGCGTGGCCGCCGCGCGGGTGGAAGGTGAGGTGCCGGGGTCCGCTGCCGGGCCGCAGCGGCACTTCGTGGCGTACGGCGAGCTGCCCGTCGGCCGTCGGGGGTTCGCAGACGCGTACGGAATCGGTGCCCAGGTCGACGCTGAGCAGCCAGCGGCCGGTGGGGTCGGGCACCACGGCGTGCGCGTGCGGGCCCTCCTGGCGGCCGGGGTGCGGGCCGCTCCCTTCGTGCCGGACCACGGCGGCCGGTTCGGCGAGGCCGCCGTCGGCCCGTACGGGCAGCGCGCTGACGCTGCCGGAGCTGTAGTTGGCCGTCATCAGGTGCCCGGCCCAGAGGGCGAGGTGGGTGGGGGCGGCGCCCCGCACCGGCACGGGCGCGCCGAGCGGCCGCGGCCCGTCCTCCGTGAGCGCGAAGGCGGCGGCCGCGCCGTCGGACGTCTCGCTCACCGCGTACAGGTGGCGTCCGTCGGGCGCGGGGACGAGGTAGCTGGGGTCGTCGACCTCGTCCGTGGCGTGCAGCGGGCTCAGGGCCCCCGACTCCGGGTCGACCGCCGCCGTGACGATCCCGCGCCCGCCCGCCGACGTGAACGACCCGATGTACGCCCGCCGCCCGTTGCCTGTCGTGCCCATCGGCTCCCCGCCTGCCCTTCGTCCGCCCTACACACCGTACGGAGTTGTACGCGTACGCGCCGACGCTAACAGCCCGCCGGGGGCGCCAGGAGGGCTCGCCCGGCCTCAGGCGTCGGCCAGCGGTGCCCGTGGGTGGCTGCGCAGCGGCGCGGCGAGTTCGGCCAGCGCTCGTTCCAGGCCGTGGAGGTGGGCGAGGGCCGGCTCCAGGGCGGGCGGGTGCGGGGCGGCGGCCGGGTTGGCGGCCGCCGCTTCGCGGGCCTGCTGAGGCGTGGTGAGCGCTTCGACGGCGGCTTCCACGCGCTGGCAGGCGGCGGTGAGACGGGCGTCGTGCGAGGCCTCGGGGTCGGCGGCGACGGCCGCCAGACCGCGTACCTCGCGGGCACAGTCGTCCAGCAGCGCCAGCACCCGCCGCGCCCGCTCCTTGCGCGCGCGCATCGGAGCCAGCGGGTGCACCAGCGGCGAGAGCGAGAGGCGTACGCGGCGCAGCAGCAGCTCCAGCTCGGCGACGAGCGGGGCCGGGTCGGCCGTGGCGCTGCCGGCGATGCGCGCGGCGGCCTCGGCGGTGCAGCGGTGCACACAGCGCAGGGCGCGCTGGATCCAGGCGTCCGTCGTGGAGTGCGTGGTGACGGGCAGCACCACCAGGACGGCCAGCATCACGCTCAGCACACCGACGCCGGTCTCGGCGAGGCGCAGCGCGAGCAGGCCGGGGTCCAGCACGCCGAGCAGCCCGTACAGCAGGGCGACCAGCAAGGTCACCGCGAGCATGTTCCAGGTGTAGGAGACCGGCGACGCGTAGAAGATCGAGAAGACGCAGACGGCGATCAGGGCGGCGGTGGGCGCCACGGCGCCGTGCAGCGGTACGGCGATCAGCAGCCCGGCGGGGATGCCGAGCAGCGTGCCCAGCATCCGGCGGAAGCCACGGACCACGGTCTCACCGCGCGAGGCGGTGTTGACGAAGATCCACCAGGTGGCGCCGACGGCCCAGTACCAGCGTTCGTGGGAGATCAGCTGGCCCGCCAGCAGGGCGAAGGCCCCGGCGGCGGTCGCCTGGAGCGCCTGGCGGGTCGTCGCCCGGGCGAGTCCCCTGCCGCCGGAGAGGGCCGGTGCGGCGGGCGGGGGCGTACGGCGCTCGTAGCACCACAGGCCGAAGCGGACGACCGAGCAGGCCACGAGGGAGAGCGCGGTGGCGGCGTACAGCTCGGGCAGCTGCTCCGGGACCGTACGCAGGAACTGCGCCTCGAAGAACGACATGAACGCGAAGATGCCGAGGGCGTTGCCGCGCGGCCCCCACCGGCGGGCGTAGACGCCGACGCCGACCATGGCGAGGAAGGCCACGTCCCGGACGACGGGGTGATCGTGCAGTAGCGCCGCCGCGGCGAGGACCGGGAAGCCGGCCAGGGGCAGCAGGGCCGTGGTGACCATCTGGCCGCGGACCGTCGTATCCGCCACGGTGAACAGGGCGAGCAGCGCGGCGAGCCCGCCCACCACGGCGCCGACCAGCGAGTGCCCGACGAGGCCGCACACGGCCACCGCCGCCGCGACGCCCAGGACGGCCCGGGTGGCGCTGCGCAGCCGCAGCCGCCCCGGATCCGGCGCCATGAACACCCTCTTCACCACGGTTTCCCACCCTTCTGCGAGTCAGCTCGGTATGCCGGCCGCGGACCGGCGGCGCCGCGCGGCGCCGGTTTTCCGCATCAAAAAAGCGCCGCGGGATCGGATCCGCAGCGCCATCGACCGGCCTATGACAACATCAACACTACCGTTGGCTCAACAGAGTCCCTGAACACTGAGCCATTGGCCCAGGAGAGACGGGTGGTCTCGGGCCAGAAGGTGGCCAATGGCGCGGCTCATTGCCCGGTGCACGCATCGCCCACGCTCACCGCCGCCCCGCCGCAGCCCTCACCGCTGCCCCGCCGCCGCCCTCACCGCCTCTGCGCCACCGCCTTCCCGTCGCTGCCCTCGCCACCGCCCCGTCCGCACCTCTCCGCCCGCGCCTCCCCGCACCGAGCTCCGCCTCACTCGCGCCCCGCTCGCGCCCCACGCGTCTCATCCGAGCGTCCACATCGCGGAACACCCTGACCGCGTGCATCCCCCACGCATTACCCTCGTCGTCATGTCCGCACCCGCACGCCTCCTCTGTCTCGCGCTCTTCGCGAACTCGGCCTGGTGCGTCGACGACGGGCTCTGTCGCGGCTGAAGCCCGCCGCCTGGGCCTGCCCGCCGAGTCCCGCCCGCCCGTGCCGTACGGCACGGTGTCGGCGTAGGTGAATCCTCCTCCGCTCCCCCGGAGACCTTCCCGGGGCGACGTGCGCCCGAGGCACCCCGGAAACCTCCGCCCGCCGTTCTCTTTCCCCGCTCACCTTCACGGAGCCCGCTGTGACCACAGCACCCCCTGATCCGATCGTCGAGGCCCCCCGCCCGGCCCCGGCCCTGCTCGCCCCCTCCCCCACCTCCGTGCCCCGCCCGGCGGCCCCCGAGGCGCCGCCGGTCCGCCGGGTGCCGCTGGTCGTCGGCCTGCTGATCGCCACGGCGCTCACGGGCTTCGTCTTCGCCTCGTACGGCGCGAAGCCGGGCGTCCTGCTGCTGCTCGGGCTCGGCCTGGGAGTGGCCCTGTTCCACTCGCGGTTCGGGTTCACCTCGGCGTGGCGGCAGTTCGTCGCCGTGGGCAACGGCTCCGGGCTGCGGGCCCACGCGCTGCTGCTCGGTACGACGGCGACGCTGTTCGCCCTGGTCATCGGGACGAGCACCGGGCTGTTCGGCGCGACCCCCGCGCCGTCCGGCGGGCCGCTGGGCGTCGGGCTGCTCCTCGGCTCGTTCGTGTTCGCCGTCGGTATGCAGCTGGGCGGCGCCTGCGCCTCGGGCACGCTGTTCGCGGTGGGGTCCGGACAGACGTCGATCGTGCTGACCCTGGGCGGGTTCATCGCCGGTTCGACGCTGGCCGCCTGGCAGTTCGACCTGTGGAAGGACCTCCCCGCGTACGAGCCCGTGGTGTTCGCCGACCACATCGGCTGGTTCGGCTCGTGGGCCGTCACCCTCCTGGCGCTGGCCGTCATCGTGGTCGTCAGCCGGGCGGTCCAGGCGCGCCGCAACCCGCCGCCGACCGGCCCGGTGCCGTCGGCGAGGACCACGGCCGCCCGGGTGCTGCGCGGCTCCTGGCCGCTGGCGGCCGGTGCCGTGGTACTGGCGGTGCTGGGCGGCGGCGTCCTTCTCGTCTCCGGTGGCGCGTGGGGTGTGACCAGCGCGTTCAGCCTGTGGGGCGCGAAGCTGGTGAGCGCGCTCGGCGGGCATCCGGAGACCTGGTCGTACTGGCAGAAGCCGGCGAACGCGCACGCGCTGTCCGGGCCGGTGCTGGCCGACAAGACGAGCCTCACCGACATCGGCATCATGATCGGCGCCGCGGTGGCCGCCGCGCTGGGCGGCACCTGGGCGCTGCACCGGGGCACCCCGTGGCGCACCGCGGTCGCGGCCGTCGTGGGCGGCGTGCTGATGGGCATCGGTGCCCGGCTGGCCGGCGGCTGCAACATCGGCGCCTACCTCGCCGGCATCGCCTCCGGCAGCCTGCACGGGTGGATCTGGGGCGCGACGGCCCTGCTCGGCACCTGGGCGGGCCTGAAGCTGCGGCCCGTCTTCCGGCTGGCCAACCCGAAACCGGGCGACGGTGTCTGCTGAGGGGTGAGGGGCTGGGGTGAGGGGTGAGGGGCTCTGAGGTGAGGGGTGAGGGACTACGGGCGCGGGCTACGGACTACGGGGGCGGGCTGCGGGGGCGGCCTACGGACTACGGGCGCGGGCTGCGGGCTGCGGGCTGCGGGCTGCGGGCTGCGGGCTGCGGGCTGCGGGCTGCGGGCCAACGGCTCACCTCGTCCCTCGCCACCAGGCCATTGGTACAGTCACCGGACCCCGCCCCGCCCCCCGAGGAGGCCGTTGGCCCATGGCCGTGGACACGCTCGACGCGAAGATCCTCCGGCTGCTGCTGGAGCAGCCCCGCACCAGCGTGCGGGAGTACGCCCGCATCCTCGGCATCGCCCGGGGCACCGTGCAGGCGCGGCTGGACCGGCTGGAGCGGGACGGGGTGATCACGGCGTACGGGCCGCGCCTGTCGCCCGCCGCGCTCGGCCACCCCGTGCTCGCCTTCGTCCACATCGAGGTCACCCAGGGGCACCTGGAGGACATCGCCGAGGCGCTGGCCGAGGTGCCCGAGATCATCGAGGCGTTCTCCACGACCGGCGGCGGTGACCTCCTGACCCGGGTGGTCGCGCGGGACGCGGCGCACTTGGAGGACGTGATCCAGCGGTTGATCAGCATGCCGGGCGTGGTGCGCACACGGACCGAGGTGGCGCTGCGCGAGCGGGTGCCGCACCGGATGCTGCCGCTGGTCGAAGCCGTGGGCGGCACCGCCGGGCAGCGCTGAGGACGCCCTTGGCATGCTGGGGGCCATGAGCATTTCCGCCAGCACCTCCCCCGCCTCGGCCGCGTCCGGCCCCGGCTCTCCCACCCCCGGCTCCCCCGCCTCCGTGATCTTCGACCTGGACGGCACGCTCGTGGACAGCGAGCCGAACTACTTCGAGGCGACGCGCAGCGTGCTCGCCCGGCACGGCGTGACCGGCTTCACCTGGGAGGACCACACCCGCTTCATCGGCATCGGCTCCCGCGAGACGCTGGAGACGCTCAAGCGGGAGCACGCCATCGCCGCGCCCCTCGACGACCTGCTGGCCGACAAGAACCGCGCCTATCTGGAGCGGGCTCGGGCGCACACCGAGGTCTTCCCGGAGATGCGGAAGTTCGTGGAGTTGCTGCACGCCGCCGGGCATCCGCTGGCGGTGGCCTCCGGCTCCTCGCGCCATGCGATCGAGGCGGTGCTCGGCAGCACCGGCCTGGACGCGCAGTTGACCGTGCTCGTCTCGGCCGAGGAGGTCGGGCAGGGCAAGCCCGCGCCGGACATCTTCCTGGAGGCGGCGCGCCGGCTGGGCGCGCCGCCGCGGGAGTGCGTGGTGCTGGAGGACGCGCCGCCCGGCGCGGAGGCCGCGCACCGGGCGGGCATGCGGTGCGTCGCGATCCCGTACGTACCGGAAACGGCGACGGACCGGTCCTTCGGCAGCGCCGGGCTGTTCTTCCCGGGCGGGCAGCGGGAGTTCACGGCGGAGGCCGCGTACCGGTGGATCACGGCGGCCGAGAGCTGACGGCCGGGGACTGTGCGTCCCCGGCCGGGGGCTGCCCGCCCTGGCCGGGGACCGGCCGAGGCTGCTCGCCCTGCCCGGGGTCACCGGCCAGGCTGCTCGCCCTGCCCGGGGTCACCGGCCAGGCTGCCCGCCCGCCGCGGCCACCGCGATCCGCACCACCGACCCGGTTTCCAGCGCCGCCCACATCGCGCCGTCGGGGCCGAGCGCGATGCCGTGCGGCTCGGACGCGGGGTCCGGCAGGTCGTAGCCTTCGACGCGCCCGCTGGTGGTGATGCGGCCGATGCGGCCCGCGCCCCACTCGGTGAACCACAGGGCGCCGTCCGGTCCCGCGGCGATCGCGTGCGGGCGGGACGCCGGGTCCGGCAGCGGGAACTCCTCGACCGAGCCGTCCGTGGTGATGCGGCCGACCCGGCCCGCCGCGATCTCCACGAACCACAGGGCGCCGTCCGGACCGGGCGCGAGCCCGACCGGACCCGCGCCCGGCGTCGGCAGGTCGTGGAGCACGGTGTCGCCGTCCGGGTCGATACGGCCGATCGCGTTGGCCTGGTTGGCGGTGAACCACAGGGCGCCGTCCGGGCCCGTCGTGATCACCGAGGCGAAGGCGCCGCGTACCGGCAGCGGGTATTCGGTGACCGTGCCGTCCGGCGTGATGCGGCCGATGCGGTCGGCGGCGGATTCGGTGAACCAGACCGCGCCGTCCGGGCCCGCGGCGATGCCGAGGGGCCCGGCGTCCGCGGTCGGCAGGGTGAAGGACACCACCTCCGCACCGCCCCCGGCGGCGTCGCCGGGCATCAGACGGGTGACACGGTGCTCCTTGAACTCGGTGCACCACAGCGCGCCGTCCGTCCCCGTGGCGATCATCGTGGGTCCGCCGGTGGGGGTCTGCAAGGGGTAGGTGGTCACGTCTCCCGCCGTGGTCACCCGCGCGACGCACCCCTGGTGCACGAGCGTGCACCACAGCGCGCCGTCCGGCCCGGCGGTCAGCGCGTACGGGCCCGCCTCCGGACCGGCCACGACGTACTCCTGCAAGGTCACCTCTGGGCGGGACGACATGCGCTGGATCCTTTCGGCACGGTTCGGCATGGTGCGGTGCGGGGTGGTGCGGTGCGGGATGGTTCGATACAGGCGGTTCAGTGTGGTTCGGTGTGGCTCGTGCGGTCCGATACCGTTCGGTACGGCGAGGCCGGACGGTCCCCGTACGGTACCCAGGCCCCGCGGGCGACGCTCCGCCGCACCTCCGGCGGAGGACCGCACCGTCCCGCAACCATCCCGCAACCGACGCCCCGTCACCTCCGCCGTGTCAGCCGACGTTCACCTCATACGCGGACGTATCCAGCTGCGCCTTGCCCGTGAAGGCTTCCGTACCGGCTTCCACCCCGCTGAGATAGTCGGCCGGAGCCACCAGATCCCGCCGGGCGAGTGCCTGGAGGAAGTCGTTCAGGTCGAAGTCCGAGGCCGTGGTGTTGCCGACGCGGACGAAGGAGTACACGTTCCAGTCGGTCCGGCCGGCATACAGGTCCCAGGTGGCACCGGCGATCTTCACCCGCTGCTGCCGGGTGCCCAGGGGCGCGGCGCCGCCGCCCTTGGCGAGCCACACCATGACCTCGTGCTTGGGCCGGCTCCGCCAGTCCGTGTCCGGCCGGTCGTGCAGCCACAGGTCGTACGCGACGTTGTACGCGCCCGGCCTGCTCTCCTTCACCTTGTACGACCACTTCGCGCGGACCGGGGTCTTCGCGGACACCCGCACGGGCAGCCCGGTGGCGTTGGACTTCCAGCCCCAGTGCCAGCCCAGCACGCTGCTCGCGTACGACTTCACCGATTCCGGGGCGCCGGTCCAGTCGTGGTTGGTTCCCCAGCCGATGGTGTTCCCTGACTGGTACGTGGCCCAGGTGCAGGTCCAGCCGGAGCCGCTGCCCGCTCCCCAGGTGTTGTTGTTGAGCCAGTACTTGCCCATCGGCGTGGACTCGTTCGGCGCACAGCCGTCCGCCGCCCGTGCGGGCTGGGCGGCGGTGTCGAGCGCGAAGAGGGTTCCGCCGCCGAGCGTGGCGGCGGCGAGCAGCGCGACGAGGAAGCGCTTGCGGGACGAGCGGTGACGGCCAGGTGCTGCCATGGGACGGCCTCCCTTTCGGTCCGGGTTGGTGCTCCCTGGTTGCCGCCGCTCGGAAAAGGGTTGCCCGTACGGCGGCCGCGCCGCGCCGCGAGCCGTCCGCCATCCGTCGCCTTCCACCTTCCGCCCGCCGTCCGTCTACCGTCCGCCGTCCGCCGTCCGCCGTCCGCCACCAACCGACAGCCGACAGCCGACAGCCGCCGACGGGCCCCGGCAACCGCTCCGCCCACAGAAAAATCCGCGCGCCCCGGCAACCTTCTCCGGACCGGCGGCAACTGAGGGGCTGACAGAGTGTCCCCGATCAAGGAAGCCCGCCCCGTGCCCACCCTTCTCCCCCGCCCCGGTCACCGGCCCTCACCGCCGCACGCGGAAGGGCCGGCATGAGCCCGTCCACTCTCCCGATGAGCATGAACACCCCACGCAGCGCCGCCACCACCGGCCCGGTCCCCGCCACCGGTGACGCGTCGGCCGAGTTCCACGCCTTCTTCGAACGCCACCACGCGGAACTGGCCCGCCTGGCCCACCTGCTCACCGGCGAGGCGGACGCCGCCGACGACCTCGCGGCGGACGCGCTGCTCGCCCTGTGGCACCGCTGGGACCGGGTGCGCGGCGCGGACCACCCGGTGGCGTACGCCCGGGGCGTGGTCGCCAACATGGCCCGCGGCCGGATCCGCAGCACCGTGCGCGAGCGGCGCCGGATCGCCCTGTTCTGGTCCCAGCGCTCCGAGCGCGCGGACGGCCCCGACGTGGCCGCGGTCGTGGACGTACGCCAGGCGCTGGAACGGCTGCCGTTCCGCAAGCGCGCGTGCGTCGTGCTGCGGCACGCCTTCGACCTGTCGGAACGGGACACCGCCCTGGCCCTGGGTGTCTCCGTCGGTACGGTGAAGAGCCAGACCTCCCGGGGCATGGCGGAACTACAGCGGTACCTGGGTACGGGTGCCGCGGACGACCTCTCCGGGAGGGGGAAGTGATGGCGGAAGAGAACCTGCGCGAGCGGTTGCGCGAGGCGGCGCGGGCGCACGAACCGGACCGCGCACGGATGCTGGCGCGGGTGGAGCGCGGCATGGCGGACTCCGCCGACACCGGTACGGAACGACGGCGCCGCCCGGCGCGGGCCCGCCCGTGGTCACGGACCGCCCTCGCGGCCGCCGCGGCGGTGGGGGCCCTTGTGGCCGGTGGTTACGCGGTGACGACCGCCGTACGGGGCCCGGAGCCGCCGGAGAAGGTGACCGTCCGTCCGCTGCCCCCGGCCGGACCCGGCGAACAGCAGCGCCCGGCCTCGCCCTCCGCACCGGCCGGCCCGGACGGCGGCGCGCCGCGTACCGAGGACGGCCCGCTGTGGTCGGACGGCCTCGTGGACCCGCACAGCAACGCCTACTGGGCGCAGAGCAACGTCACGGTCCAGACGAAGCGCCCGCTGACCGCGCTCACCGTGGAACTGCGGATCGCCCAGACCGGCGGCGTGCACGACACGGGGAACTGGAGCACGCTGCCCCCCGCCGACTTCACGGTGTCCGTGGGCGAGCGCGACGGCGTACTCGTCTACCGGTGGACCCTCAAAGCGGGGCGGACGGTGCCTGCCGGGCGGCATGTCTTCGCGGGCCAGTACAACCACGCGCAGGGCGGGCGCGACGCCAAGGACGACGCGTACACGGCGACGGCGGAGGGGCCGGGTGGCCCCTGGTGCGTACGAGGGGCCTTTTGACAGGCGGGGGGCTTTCCGGCGGGTAGGGGGCTTCTGATGGGCCGGAGGCCTTTTGGCAGACCGCGAGAGGCCTTTGGGCAGGCCGCCGAAGGCCTTTGGGCAGGCCAGAAGCCTTTTGGCGGGCCAGAAGTGTTGCGTCACGCAGATGGCCTTCTGGCGGACCGCCCCGGAGCCTAGCCGAAGCCGGAGCCGAGGCGGGGCCGGACCAGAGCCGAGCCGGGGCCGGAGCCGGACCGGAGCCGAGCCGCGTCACTTCTTCGCGCGGCTCGGCTGTACCCGCTTCGGTTCACCCTTCATCTTCGGGTGCTCCGGCGGGTACGGGAGGTCCTTCAGCCCGTGTTCGCGCTCGTCGCGGTCGGCGAGTTCGAGCGCGGCCTCCAGGCGGCACGGGTGGGCGTCCATACCGGCGTGCAGGTCGCCCAGCTCGGCGAAGCGGGCCGGCATGGTCGCCAGGTCGAAGTCCTCCGGTACGGCGTCGGGCAGTTCCGCCCAGCGCAGCGGCGCGGACACCGGCGCGTGCGGGAAGGGCCGTACGGAATAGGCGCTGGCGATGGTGCGGTCCCGGGCCGTCTGGTTGTAGTCCACGAAGATCCGGGCGCCGCGCTCCTCCTTCCACCAGGAGGTGGTGATCCGCTCCGGGTCGCGCCGTTCCAGCTCCCGGGCCACCGCGATGGCCGAGCGGCGGACCTGGGTGAAGGTCCACTCGGGCGCGATGGGCACGAAGACGTGCAGGCCGCGGCCGCCGGAGGTCTTGGGCCAACCGGTGAGGCCGAGGCCGTCGAGGACGTCGCGCAGGGCGAGGGCGGCCCGTACCGCGTCCGCGTAGTCCGTGCCCGGCTGTGGGTCGAGGTCGATGCGCAGCTCGTCCGGGTGCTCGGTGCGGTCCCGGCGCACCGGCCAGGGGTGGAAGGTCAGACAGCCCAGGTTGGCCGCCCACAGGACGGCGGCGGGCTCGGTGGGGCAGATCTCGTCGGCGTACCGGCCGCTGGGGAAGGCGATCCGGCCGGTGGGGATCCAGTCGGGGAGGTTCTTCGGCGCCCGCTTCTGAAAAAACGATTCGCCTTCCACTCCGTCGGGGTAGCGCTCCAAAGTGGTGGGCCGGTTCTCCAGGGCGCGCAGGATGCCGTCGCCGACACTCAGGTAGTAGCGGACGACATCGGCCTTGGTGAAGCCGCGCCGCGGGAAATAGACCTTGTCCGGGTGCGACACCCGGACCGTCCGCCCGCCCGCGCTCAGCTCCAGCGACTCTGCCATGCACCCACGCTAGGCCGTACGGGCAGGCCCCGCCCGTCGGCGGGCGCGGTGCCGCCGTCCGCTCCCACCGGTCACCGCACAATCGCCCCCATGGACCTTCCCGTGATGCCCCCGGTGGAGCCGATGCTGGCGAAGGCCGCCCCGGACATTCCGCCCGGCATACAGTACGAGGCCAAGTGGGACGGCTTCCGGGCCATCGTCTTCCGCGACGGGGACGAGGTCGAGCTGGGCAGCCGGTCGGGCAAGCCGCTCACCCGGTACTTCCCCGAGCTGGTCGAGGCCCTGCGCACGGAGATCCCGGCGCGCTGCGTGCTGGACGGGGAGATCGTCATCGCCCGGGAAGGGCGCCTGGACTTCGACGCCCTGCTGGAGCGCATCCACCCGGCCGACTCCCGGGTGCGCCACCTGGCCGAGGTGACCCCGGCCTCCTTCGTAGCGTTCGACCTGCTGGCCCTGGGCGACGCGTCGCTGATGTCCACGGCGCAGCGGGACCGCCGCGAGGCCCTGACGACGGCGCTGCGCGACGTCGCCGCCCCGGTCTTCACCGCGCCGGTCACCCACGACCTGGACGTGGCCCGCGAGTGGTTCGAGCAGTTCGAGGGCGCCGGGCTGGACGGCGTCGTGGCGAAGCCGACCGGCATGCCGTACCGGCCGGGCCGGCGGGTCATGGTCAAGACGAAGCACGAGCGGACCGCCGACTGCGTGGTGGCGGGCCTGCGCCCGCACAAGAGCGGCCCGGTCGTCGGGTCCCTGCTGCTGGGCCTGTACGACGCGAACGGCCGCCTCCAGCACGTCGGTGTCTGCTCGTCCTTCCCCATGCGCCGGCGCGAGGAGCTGATGGAGGAGCTGGCGCCGCTGCGGATGGAGTCCGTCGCGGGCCACCCGTGGGAGGAGTGGACCAGCGAGGAGGCGCAGGCGGCGGGCCGGCTGCCCGGCGGCCCCAGCAGGTGGACCGGGAAGAAGGACCTCTCCTGGATTCCCCTGCGCCCGGAGCGCGTACTGGAGGTCGCCTACGACCACATGCAGGGCGACCGCTTCCGCCACACCGCCCAGTTCCGCCGCTGGCGCCCCGACCGCGAACCGGAACAGTGCACGTACGCACAGCTGGAGGAGCCGGTGCGGTACGACTTGTCGGAGGTGCTGGGGGCCTGATCGCGGCTCACCGCTGTGCCGCCGAACGCTGTACCGCTGTACCGCCGAACGCTATGCCGCTTTGCCGCACTACGGCCGCCATCAACCAAGTCAGAACTTGGCCGTCTTCTCCGGTCAGAACACTTTCTCCTTCGCCGGTCAGGACGCGGCCGACTTCTCCAAGCTGCCCACCAGCCCGTCCGCCAGCCGCCCGTACGCCGTACGGCACCGCTCGTCCTCCTGGCCGTCGGCCACCTCCCGATTGGCCTCGGCGAGCGCGTAGGCGTGGACGTACGCGCCCGGATACGCCTCGGCATAGGCCCGCGCGTCCTCGTTCGCGTACGCCGCCGCCACCGCCCGGGAATTCGCCAGGGCGTGGGCGTCGGCGAACGACCGTGCATGGGCACCGGTGTTGAGCTCCTCGTAATACGCGGCGAACTCCTCGGCCTTTCCCTCGCTCTTCTCCCCGGCCCTCTCCTCGGCCCTCTCCTCTCCGTAATCATTGACCGCCGCATAAGCACGGGCATTGGCCGCCGCCGTGGCGAAGGCGTCGGCAAAGGCATAAGCGAGCCGGTAAACCTCCCGCAACGCCGGTTCCAGTGCCGCGGCCCACTCGCTTTCCGTGCCCGGCTCCCCCGCCAAGGCCCGCTCGTGCAAGTCGCGTACGGTTTCCAGCTCCGCGCCCGTACCGCCGCGCCGCACGCTCGCCGCCACCAGCATGGGCAGCACCGTCCGCGAGTGCCAGTCGTGCACCACGCCGAACGGAATCCGCCCTTCCAGGCGCTGGACCTCCCCGTACACCCGGCGCGCCCAGTCCGTCGCGGCCTCGACGGGCTGCCCGTCGAACAGTGCCGCGACCACCGGCATGAACCACGCCGGCGCGTTCCCCGCGCCACCGTCCGGCGCGCCGCCCCCGTCCGTCCCGGGCCCCCCGGCTTCCAACTGCGCGAGAAAACACGTAAACGCCTCGGTGGCGACCGGGGACGAGCTCATCAGCCTCTCCTCTTACGTTCGCGGGAGGGCTTTACCGTATCCCGGCGTACGGTCGGCACCCATTTCGCAGGACCGTCACAACCCCGCTACAAACACCGGCGGCCACCGGCGGACACGGTCGGCCCAATTCCCGGCCGTGCAATGCTGAGAGACGTCGGCAGTTCGTGGTACGGACGGGAGAGTACGGAAGCGTGGGGGCAGTGATACGACGGGGCCTGACCGGTGTGTGGGACCGCTTCGCGGCATCCGACCCGGGACTGCTGCGGCTGATGGCGGGACTGCGGACGGTGGCGGCCATCGCGCTCACCCTGATCGTCCTCGCCGTCCTCGGCACCGACGTCACCCACCTGGTCGCGGGCGCCATGACGGCGATGGTCGCCACCTTCGCGATCAAGGAGAAGCAGGTGCGCGGCCAGGCCGTCACCCTGGCGCTCGGCCTGCCCGTGGCGCTCGCCGCGGTCTCCCTCGGCGCGCTGCTGCACAGCCAGGTCATCGCGGGCGACGTCTTCTTCGTGGCCCTCATCTTCGGCGCCGTCTACTGCCGCCGGTTCGGCGACCGCGGCACCGCCCTGGGCCTGATCGGCTTCCAGACCTACTTCGTCTCCCTGTTCGTCGGCGTCACCGCGTCCGCCCTGCCCCTCCTGGCCCTGACCCTGGCCATCGCCTTCGCGTGCAGCGCCGTCGTCCGCTTCACCGTCGTACCGGAGACGCCCCAGCGCATCCTGCAATGGCTGCGCGGCGCCTTCCGGGCCCGGGTCGCCCAGCTGGTGGCCACCCACATCGAACTGCTCGACGCCCGCCCCGACCAGCTGGACAAGGTCCTGGACGACCTGCGGCGGCACACCGCCCGGCTGCACGAGTCGGCCCTGATGATCCAGGGCCGCCTGGAGGACGGCACCCGCGACCCGGCCACCGCCTCGCTGCTCCAGCGCCGTATCGCCGACGCCGAGATCGCCACCGAGCGACTGGGCGTCCTGCTCCTCAACGCGCGCACCGCCGAACGCGCCGACACCCTCACCCTGCACCTGCCCCAGGCGCCGCTGCCCACCGCGAAGAACGAGATGCCGGCCGAGGACGCCGCCACCGTCACCCTGCGCCGCGACCTCAACGCCCTGCACCTCCTCGTGTCCCGCGGGGCGTCCGACCACTCCGGCACGGCCGTCGCCCACGTACGCAACCGGCTGCTCGGCTACCGCGACGAGGACAATCTGCCGCGCGCCTCGATCGCCGTCCAGGACGTCTTCCGCGGCATCGGCGAGGCCGCCCGCTCCGTCCTGGGCCTGCGGCTCGCGCTCGACGGCCCCCAGGACGAGTCCGACGACACCCCCGCCACGACCCGGTCCCGCGAGGAGTTCGACGCCGAGGACGTCGCGCTGGCCGGCGCCGAGAAGCCCGAGGAGGACGACCGCACCGGCCTGCGACGACCCACCACCCGGGCCGCCTTCCAGATCGCGGTGGGCTCCACGCTCGCCATCGTCGGCGGCGAGTTCCTCTCCGCCCAGCGCTGGTACTGGGCCGTGCTGACCTGCTGGGTCGTCTTCCTCAACACCGCCTCCACCGGCGAGATCATCATCAAGGGCTACCGCCGCCTGGTCGGTACGGTCCTCGGCGTCGTCGCCGGTGTCGCGCTCGCGGGCCTGGTCGGCAACCACACCTGGACGGCGTTCGCGCTGATCCTCCTCTTCGTCTTCGCCATGTTCTTCACGGCGCCGCTCTCCTACGCCCTGATGTCCTTCTTCGTCACGGCGATGCTCGGCCTGCTCTACACCCTCCTGAACACCTACAGCCTCGACGTCCTGATCCTGCGCATCGAGGAAACCGCCCTGGGCGCCGCCTGCGGCATCATCGCCGCCGTCCTCGTCCTGCCGGTACACACCGACCGCCGCACCGACGACCTCCTCGGCACGGTCCTGACCAAACTCGACGAGGTCGTCGCCGCCTCCGTCGACCAGCTCAGCGGCGGCCCCGCCACCGACCTGCTGGGCCTCTCCCGCGACCTGGACACCGCCCTGGACGACCTCCGCGCCTCCACCCACCCCCTGACCCACCCGATCAGCCCGCTCCGCGTCCGCCGCCAGACCGTCCGCTACCTCGTCGCCCTCCTCGAAACCAGCGCCTACCACGCCCGCTCCCTCGCGGCCACCGCCGAACTCCTCCCCTACAGCAAGACCATCGCCGCCGACCCCCGCCTCCAACGCGTGGGCCGGCGCATAGCCCACAACATCGAAACCATCACGGCGCACGTACGGGGCGAGAAGACGGACGCGAAGGTGACCTCCGGCGCCACCATCATTTCCCTCCTGGAATCGGACGGCTCCGGCGCACCGCACCCGAGCACGGTCACCTATCGCGTGCTTCGGCATTTGCAGCGGCTGGACGAGGGGGTCTCGGGGTTGGCCCGGCCGTTGGGGGTGCCGGTGGAGGGGCGGTCCGAGGGAAGGCAGAAGGCCGGGCGGAAGTAGCGGCAGCCGTCGGAGTGCCGCCTGCCGCAGGCAGCGGCCACGGCCAACAAGGCGGCCTGGGGCGAGCTCGATGTCGTCTACGCCGCGTCAGCGGCCCCCGCCGCGTCCGAGAGCCGAAGCAGCCGGGCCAGTTCCTTCCGCCCGCGTCCGATCAGGTCGAGCACCATGGCCGGGTCCGAGTCGAGTGGCAGCGGGATATCGGTGAGGACATCCGTCAGGGTGTACCGGCCGTGCAGCCACTGCTGCAACGCGCGCCAGTCGGTGCCCCGGTCGAGGGGCAGGTCATCCGACCATGGCGAGGCCTCGTACCGGGTGCCGTCGGTGCCGTTCGCGTGGAGCAGCCCGGAGCGGCGCACCAGGCACGGGAAGCAAACGCCGCAGTTCGCGAGGGGTGGGCCGCCGCTGCGGCGGGCGGGCGGCCTGCCGCAGCTCAGAGTGGATTCCAGGTCGGCCGGGGCAAGGCCCGCGGCGCGGCCGGTCATGCACACCTCGCCTTTGGTCAACCGCGCCAGGGGATTGACCACCTGCACCGCGCTGTCGGCGTCGCCCACGGCGGCTGTCAGGGCGTTCAGGCGGTCCAGCGTCCACGGGTGCACGGAACGGGTGGAGCAGGCGGCCGAACGTGCGGGCGTCAAGGGTGGGTTGATGGCGAGCTGGCCGTTCTCGGGGATGTGGACGGTGTCCACTCCGTGCGCGGCCGCGGCGCGGATCGCACCCGCCGCGTAGAGCAGACCGCGGGTGCGGGAGGAGGTCTCCAGCCGCAGGCCGGAGCCGTCGCCCGTCGGAGTCTGACTCATTGGCAGCAGCATCACCGGCCGTGGCCCGTCCAGTCGCTCCACGGCCTCGTACACCCGCTGTTGGAGACGCAGCAGGCCGATCTCGCGGAACATCACGAGCAGCAGCGGACGGGGATCATCGGCGCGCGAGCGAGTGGCGGCCCAGCCGAGGGAATCCAGTCCGCCGGAGAACAGCGCGACTTCCGATGCCCGCGGGTAGCCGGGAAAGGGCATCGCTTCCTGGACCTGGTAACCGGTGAGAGGGCGGAAATCCACGTTCCAGAGGTCCCCGGTGAGGATCTGGAGCAGTGCGGTGAGGTGGGTACGGACCGTTGCGCTGTGCCACCGTTCGTGTTCCGTGACGGGCACGCCGAGGCTGATGCGGCGGGTCCAGCGGTCCCGGACGCCGGTCCTGCGGACGTACTTGTCGGCGATGAACGCGGCTCTGGCGACGCGGAACAGGTCCTCGGCCCAGTCGGGGACCGGGCCGGGCAGGCGATGCCGGCCGGTGATACGGCGTTCCTTCTCCTGGAAGGCTTCCTCGCCGATCTCCCTCCAGTGGTCACCGCGAGGCCGGTCCCCGCGGTGACCACGCCACCACAGGAAAGCGTCGTGACCGGTCATGCCGCGGCCTCCGGCTCTCCGGTGATCCCGCCGGTGATCAGGCCGAGTACCTTGCCGACCGCCTTCGGCACCAGCGACTCGGCGCCCCCGGGCAAAACGGCCGACGGTTCCCGCGCGGTGTCCGCGGCCTGCGCGAGGTCCGTCGCTCCGGCGTACTCCTCGCAGGGATTCGGCACCAGGCCTACGACGGCCTCCGCGACCCAGTCGGCGATTCTGCCTTCCGGATCGGTCGCGACAAGCACCGGCACGGCCGATGTGACGTGCTCGGCGACAACGGACCGGAGGAATTCCCCCACCATGTCGGCGAAGAACCACTGGTAGAGATCGCACAGGATGTCCCAGGCGAAGCCGCCATCCGCGACGCCCGCGTCCATGGCGTCGCCCCATTCGGGATGCGTGTCCCGGGTATCGCGGACCGCCGCGGCCACCCCTCTGCGCACCGCGGCGTCGGCGAGCGTGCCACCGTCTCCGCCCACCTCCCGTACGAGACGTGCGACGAGCGCGTCCATCGACTCCGCGCCCTCGACGGCCAGCGAGCCCAAGGCACCGGCGAGCCGTTCACCGGCCGCACGAGCCGTGTCGTACAACCCGAAGACCGATCGGTCGGCACGAAGCGTCTCGTGCAGCACACGCAAATAGTCCGCGGCGATCTCTTCCAACTGCTGGTCCGCGTTCTGCGAGTCCGCTCGCCAGCGCGCCAGCCGCCTCGCAGCGGAGCTCCACCGCTCGCCGTTCGGTCCCTTCCATCGCGTGGATGTCCCCACAGCGCCCCCTACCCGGTGGTGTCGCAATCCGGTCTTTCAGCCATGGCATCAGACCGGACGCCCCCCAGGTAGGGCGGGACTCGGCCAGGGCGGCATCCACGGCTCCGGCGGCCGAGCAGCCAGGAATGTCACCTTCTGCGACATGTGCGGCACACGCACCTGGGACTGTGCGGTATGCAGCGCCGGGTCAAGGACGTCGCGCAGGTCCCGGCGCAGGCCAACTCAGAGGACGGCGGAATCGGCCCTTGCGGGTCACCGTCCCGTCCTACCCATCAGCCGAGGAAGCTGAGGCGCACCTGCCGCTCCGGGTTGTCCCGGTTCGTATCCACGAAACACACCGACTGCCACGTCCCCAGCGCCAGCCGCCCGTCGATGACAGGAAGCGTGGCGTGGGGCGGGACGAAGGCCGGGAGGACGTGGTCGCGGCCGTGGCCGGGGCTGCCGTGTTGGTGGCGCCAGCGGTTGTCGGCGGGAAGGAGGTCGGCGAGGGCGGTGAGGAGGTCGTCGTCGCTGCCTGCGCCGGTTTCGATGATGGCGATGCCGGCGGTGGCGTGCGGGACGAAGACGTTCAGAAGGCCGTCGGCGCCGTGCGCGACGTCGCGGAGGAAGGCGGCGCAGTCGCCGGTGATGTCGGCGACCGCTTCCTGGGTGCCGGTCGTGAGGTCCAGGGTCCGGGTCTTGAATGCGTTGCTCATGAGTCCATTTTCGTACGGGTGGGGCGTGGATGCGGGCAGCCGGGTGTTCGCGGCGGGAGCAATGTCGGCGTAACAAAGGTCCAGCCAGTGAGACGATGTTTGACCGGCTTTCAGGTGCGCCGCTACGTTCGGCGACATGTCTACGTCAGCCCGGCTCACCACGCGCGGTCACATCGACCTGCTGCGGGTGGCGTCCGCCGCGTGTCGGCGCGGTTGCTGCGGCTGAGGTCATCGCGTCGCTGACGTCTGCGGGACTCGTTCAGCGGCGATATGCGCCTCTTGCATTTCTTTTCCCTCCCTTTTTTCCGTGCCGGATGTACGGCGCGTTCACGGCGCGTTTTCCTTTTCCGTCCTCCGGGTTCCTCGTGCTGCCTCGCGGCGTGCGCCGATTCCGGGACAGACGTACGGCGGAAGGGGGCGCGCATCTTCTGATCTGGAGCTTTCATGACTGTTGTGCAGGCCGCGCCTGTCCATGCGCCGCCCGACGCGCCGCCGCCGCGCACGAGGCAGCCCGACCTCGTTCCCGTCGTCCCCCTGTCGGTCCGGCGCCGGACCGTGCCCCGGTGGCTCCGGCGCACCGTGGTGCCCGTGCTGTTGCTCGGGTTGTGGCAGGTGCTCAGCGCGAGCGGGGCGCTGCCGGGGGACATTCTGGCCTCGCCGGGGACCATCGCCCGTACGGCGTGGACGCTGATGTCCGACGGGACGTTGCCGTCGGCGATGCTCGTGTCCCTGCAACGGGTCGCCGTCGGGCTGGCGGCGGGGGTGGTCGCCGGGGTGGCGCTCGCGCTCGTGTCCGGGCTGTCGCGGCTTGGGGAGGACCTTGTCGATCCCGTGGTGCAGATGTTGCGGTCTGTGCCGTGGGTGGGCGTTATTCCGCTGTTCATTATTTGGCTGGGGATCGGTGAGGCGCCGAAGGTCGCGTTGATCGCGCTGGGGGTGGCCTTTCACCTGTACCTGAATGTGTACGCCGGGATTCGTGGTGTGGATGCGCAACTGGTGGAGGCCGGCACCTCGCTGGGCCTCGGGCGCTGGGGGCTGATCCGGCACGTCGTACTGCCCGGCGCGCTGCCGGGCGCCATGACCGGGCTGCGCTATTCCCTCGCCACCGCCTGGCTGGCGCTCGTTTTCGGTGAGCAGGTGAATGCCGATGACGGGCTCGGGTTCCTGATGAACCAGGCCCGGGAGTTCTTCCGTACCGATGTGATCGTGGTGTGCCTCGTGGTGTACGCGGTCCTCGGGCTGCTCGCCGATTTCATCGTCCGCACTCTGGAAAGGCTGCTGTTGCAATGGCGACCGACGTTCACCGGACAGTAGAAGAGGTGGGGAAAGAGGGGCGGTTCGGGGTGGGCGAAGTAGCCGACGGAGGTGCTGCTGTACGGGTTCGGGGGCTGCGGCGGGCCTTCGGTGGGCGGGCCGTCATCGATGGGCTGCGGTTGGATGTGGCACCCGGTGAGTTCGTGGCGCTACTGGGGCGGAGCGGGTGCGGCAAGTCCACGCTGTTGCGGGTGCTCGCCGGGCTGGACCGGGAGATCGAGGGGCAGGTGCTCGTACCGGAACGGAAAGCTGTCGCCTTCCAGGCTCCCCGGCTGATGCCGTGGAAGCGGGTCTGGCGGAATGTACTCCTCGGGCTGCCGGGCAGGACCGAACGCATCGTGGCCGAGCGGGCGTTGGAGGAAGTGGGGCTGGGGCATCGGGCGGACGCGTGGCCCAAGACGTTGTCCGGCGGTGAGGCTCAGCGCGCTTCGCTGGCCCGTGCACTCGTACGCGAACCCGATCTGCTGTTGCTGGACGAGCCGTTCGGCGCGCTGGACGCGCTGACGCGCATCAAGGCGCAGCGGCTGGTGGCCGAACTGTGGCGGGAGCGCGGCTGCGCGGTGCTGCTCGTCACGCATGACGTGGAGGAGGCCTTGTTGCTGGCCGATCGGGTGCTGGTGATGGAGGACGGCGTGATCGCGTACGAGGAGGAGGTCGGTCTGCCGCGTCCACGTGCCGTCGACGACCCGCTGTTCGCCTCCCTGCGCGCACGGTTGCTGGACCGCTTGGGGGTGGAGGCGGATGAGGAAGAAGGCGATGAGGGGAAAGGCAGTGAGGTGGAAGGCGACAAGGCAGGGGCGGGGGCGGACGCGGCGGCGGTGGCCGTTGCTTGACGACGGTTGCCGTTGCTGTAGACGCGGCCCGTACAGGCCCGCGTGCGCTCGTACGCCTTGATCACCATCCATGACCAACCGGAAACGGACCACCCCATGCAAGCAGCACCATCCCCACCTACTCCACCCCGCGCCTCTCCCCTCCTCTCCCTCCTCATCCTCCCCCTCCTCCTGCTCACCGCCACCGCCTGCGGCGGAGCCTCCCGGGCGGACGGGAGCCACGGTGGCACCCGCGGCGGCACCGACGGGAAGGGACCGGTGACGCTGAACGTCGGTGACCAGAAGGGCGGTTCGGAGTCGATCCTTCGGGCGGCCGGGGAGCTGGACGACCTGCCGTACCGCATCCAGTGGTCGACTTTCACCTCCGGGCCGCCGCTGTTGGAGGCGGTCAACGCCGGGGCGGTCGACGTGGGCGGGGTCGGCAACACGCCGCCGGTCTTCGCCGCCGCTGCGCACTCGAAGATCAAGGTGGTGGCGGCTACGCACGGTTCCTCCGCGGGGGAAGCGGTCCTAGTGAAGAAGGACTCGCCGATCAGGCGGACCGCTGAGCTGAAGGGGAAGTCGATCGCGGTGGCGCAGGGCAGCTCCGCGCACTACCAGCTCATCGCCTCTCTCCGGAAGGCCGGGCTGTCGCCGCAGGAGGTGACGCTCAACCACCTTCAGCCGGCCGATGCGCTGGCGGCTTTCACCCGCGGGCGGGTGGACGCCTGGGCCGTGTGGGACCCGTACACCTCGCAGGCTCTCGACCAGAGTGACGCGCGGGTGCTGACCACCGGGGAGGGTGTCGTCAACGGGCTCAGCTTCCAGGTCGCCGCGCCCGCCGCGCTGGCCGACGGGAAGAAGTCGGCCGCGCTCAAGGACTACGTGGACCGGCTCCGCAGGGCGCAGGACTGGGTGCACCGGCATCCGGACGCCTGGGCGAAGGCGTGGGCCAAGGAGACCGGGCTGCCGCGGGACGTGGCGCTGGCCGCGGTAAAACGTACGCGGGGTACGGCGGTGACGGTCGCCCTGGACCGGCCGGCCGTCGCCTCCGAGCAACGGATCGCCGACACCTTCGCCGAACTGAAGCTGGTCCCGGGCCGCTTCGACTTCTCGTCCTTCGTCGACACCCGGTTCAACGCCGGCCTGCCGCCCTCGGGCACGGCGCCGCGCACCTACCCGTACAGCTCTCAAGGAAAGGCCGGCTGAACACCGTGACCGTGCATCTTCATTGGTTCCTGCCGACCGGCGGCGACGGGCGCACGCTCGTCGACCGGCACGCGTACACCGACGGCGGGGTACGGCGTGAGCGGATCACCCCGGTCAGCGGGGTGCGGGCGCCCGACATCGACTATCTGGCGCAGATCGCCAAGGCGGCCGAGCAGCTGGGTTTCGAGGCGGTCCTCACCCCGACGGGCACGTGGTGCGAGGACGCCTGGCTGACGACGGCGGCGCTGACCCAGGTCACCGACCGGCTGAAGTTCCTGGTCGCCTTCCGGCCCGGGGTGATCTCGCCGGTACTGGCCGCGCAGATGGCCGCGACGTACCAGCGGATCTCGGGCGGCCGGCTGCTGCTGAACGTGGTGACCGGCGGCGACTCCACCGAGCAGCGGCGGTTCGGCGACCGGCTGGACCACGACCGGCGCTATGCCCGCACGGACGAGTTCTTGCAGGTCGTACGGGGTGTGTGGGGTGGCTCGCCGTTCGACTTCCACGGGGAGCACTACCAGGTGGAGGGCGGGCTGACCGCGCTGCCGCCGGACCCGCTCCCGGAGATCTTCTTCGGTGGCTCGTCGGCGGCGGCCGGGCCGGTCGCCGCCCGCAACGTGGATGTGTACCTCACCTGGGGCGAGCCGCCCGAGCAGGTGAAACAGAAGATCGACTGGATCGCGGGGCTGGCCGCCCGAGAGGGCCGCACGGTCCGCTTCGGCATCCGGCTGCACACCATCTCGCGCGACTCGGCGAAGGAGGCGTGGGCCACGGCGGACCGGCTGCTGGACGACCTGGACCCGGACACCGTGGCCGCCGCGCAGCAGGCGTTGGGCCGGAGCGAGTCGGTGGGCCAGCAGCGGATGCTCGCGCTGCACGGCGGCTCACGCGACAGCCTGGAGATCGCGCCGAACCTCTGGGCCGGGGTCGGTCTCGTACGCGGCGGTGCGGGGACGGCGCTGGTCGGCAGCCACACGGAGGTGGCCGATCGCATCGAGGAGTACCACGCGCTCGGCATCGAGCACTTCGTGCTGTCGGGCTATCCGCATCTGGAGGAGGCGTACTGGTTCGGGGAAGGCGTACGGCCCGAGCTGGCCGCCCGGGGTCTGCTGCCCGCCGCTCCCCCTCCGTGGTCCGGCATCCCGGCGGCCAACGGTCGTCCGGCCTCCGCGCCGGGCGGGGCGCCTTTGCTGACCGCCGGGGGCCGCTGAGCGGGACCGCGGTACGGGCAGGAGGACCGCGGTAGGGGCAGGAGGACCGCGGTAGGGGCAGGGGGCCGCGGTAGGGGCAGGGGCCCCGGCAGGGATAGGGGTGCCTCGGTACGGGCAGGGGACCGCGATAGGGCAGGAAGATTCCGGCCCGTACCGCGGTTGGTAGAAGCATGAACTACACCGGGGTGCGGGAAGCCGAGGTCGTGGTGGTCGGTGCCGGGCAGGCGGGCCTGGCCGCCGCTTTCCACCTGCGGCGGGTGGGGTACGAGCCGGACCGGGACTTCGTCGTACTGGACCACGCGCCGCGGCCCGGCGGCGCGTGGCAGTTCCGCTGGCCCACCCTGACGTACGGCAAGGTCCACGGCATGCACGCGCTGCCCGGCATGGAGCTGACCGGCGCGGACCCGGACCGCCCGTCCGCCGAGGTGATCGGCGCGTACTTCGACACGTACGAGGAGACCTTCGGACTCCGGGTGCACCGCCCGGTGGACGTCCGGGCGGTGCGCGACGGCCCGGGCGGGCGGCTGCTGGTCGAGTCCTCGGAGGGTACGTACGCGACCCGGGCCCTGATCAACGCGACCGGCACCTGGGACCGCCCCTTCTGGCCGCGCTTTCCCGGCCAGGGCGACTTCCGCGGACGGCAGCTGCACAGCGCGCAGTACCGGGGGCCGCGGGACTTCGCGGGGCAGCGCGTGATCGTCGTGGGCGGTGGCACATCGGCCGTCCAGCAGCTGCTGGAGATCGCGGAGGTCGCCGCCGCGACGACCTGGGTGACCCGCCGCCCGCCGGTCTTCCGCGAGGGCCCGTTCGACGAGCAGCAGGGCCGCGCGGCCGTCGCACGGGTCGAGGAGCGGGTCCGGCGGGGGCTGCCGCCGCAGAGCGTGGTGTCGGTCACCGGACTGCCGATGACGGAGGCGATGCGGCGGGCGCGCGAACGGGGTGTGCTGGAGCGGCTGCCGCTGTTCGACCGGCTCACCCGGACCGGCGCGGCCTGGGCCGACGGCCGTACCGCCGAGGCGGACACGGTCCTGTACGCCACCGGCTTCCGCGCCGCCATCGACCACCTGGCCCCGCTCAAGCTGCGCGAGCCCGGCGGCGGCATCCGTATGGAGGGCACCCGCGCGGTACGGGACCACCGCGTCCATCTCGTCGGCTACGGTCCCTCCGCCAGCACCATCGGCGCCAACCGCGCGGGACGCGCGGCGGTGCGGGACATTCGGCGGTTGCTCGGGGAGGACGCGGGCGAAACGGCGGGGGCGAGGCCAGGGACAGAGGCAAGGGCAGGGGCGGGAGCAAGGGCTGTGACGGCCAGGACTGCGGAGGCGTTCCAGCCCGTTCCGGGCTGAGGAGTCCCGCCACGGGTGTACGGATGCGGGCCCGCGCCGGTCGGGCGTGGGCCCGCCGTACCGCCACGGGGTACGCGTGCGGACCCCCACCAGCCGGACGTGGGCCCGCCGTTCAGCGGCCGTCGGCAGTGCCGCCCCCGGTCACTGCGACACGTCGAGCGTCTGCTGAGCCGGGCGCTGAGTGTGCGACGGCTGCGGTGCGCGCACCTCCATCGAGCCGACGCCCTCGAAGAGCTGGTCGCCCGACTTGACCGGCGCGGCTCCGAAGGCGCTCTTGAAGGACGCGGCGCCCTGGTCCGTCAAGGTGAACACGATACGGCCGGAGTTGACCTTGCCGGAGGCGAGCCGGATCTGTTCCCGGTCCAGTTTGAACGCCAGGAACGCCGTCCTGGCCGGGCGGGCGCCCCGGACGTCCCCGGAGACCCGGCCCGTGGCGAGGTCGGCCTTCAGGTGGTTGACCCGCAGGTGGCGGGCGCCGCGCGTGAAGTCGAAGCCGCCGTCGAAGTACATCTCGCCCCGGGTGAGGGCGCGGTTGACGGCACCGCCGGTGATCGGCGTGGTGACGCACGGCCGCTCATGGGTGCCGGTCGGCCGGGCCGGGCGGATGGCGGTGAGCCGTACGTGTGCCGTGGCCAGGGCGCGGGTGGCGCCGGGCGTCAGGCAGAAGTTTCCGGTGCCCTTGCCCAGCCGGGTCAGCTCCTCCTGGGGCGCGGGCACCGGGCGCGGGCCGTCCGGGGCTCCGGCCAGCGCGAGCCCACCGCCCACCGGCCCGGTGAGGGCGAGCGCGGTCACACAGGCCGTGGTCAACAGGCGGCGCGGTGCGGACATGGAAGCGTCTCCTTCGCGTGCGGCTGCGGTCGGCCGCGGCGGACCGGCAGCGTTGCTGTGTTTGCTACAGGTATTGACGCCCCGGCCCCGGTGGTGACGGCCGCGCCCGCTAATCACCCGTTCGCCCGATGTCTCACGGGTACGTTCCGGGCCTACCTTCCGGGCGTCTCCCGGACGTCTCCCCGGGTGTCTCCCGGATGCCTCCCGCTGCGTCGGCTCAGGCCGATGGCCCGGGCAGCGCAGAAGGCGCGCGCCGCGGCCCCGCACCCTAGCAACCGCCTTTGGCCACAGCCGTTCTTTGTCGCTTTGGTGCCAACAATGCGGAGGCGGCCCGGCCCGGCATTAGCGTCCCTTTCCCATCCCCGGAGAAGGAGGGCGCGGTGCGCGACGTCGGACGGCGGCGTTCGGTGACCGGCGGTGTACGGTCGCGGTTCTCGGTGGGTACGGGTCTGGTCGTCGCCGGGCTTTCCCTGACGGCCGTGGCCATTCTGCTGCCGGTGCAGTTGTTCGCGAGCAGCGGCAGCGTGGCGGGGAGTTCCGCGCCTGCCGCGCAGGACGACGGGCTGGGGGTGTGGAACACGCCGTCGGGCCCTTTGTCACCGCTCGACCGGGAATTCGTCAGAAAGGTCCGGCAGGCCGGACTGTGGGAACTGCCCGCGGGCCGGCAGGCGCTGCGACGCGGCACACGGCAGGCCGTCAAGCACGCGGGCCGGCATTTGATGGAGGGGCACACCGATCTCAACCGGCGCGCCGCCGACACGGCCCGCGCCCTGGACATCACGCTCCCGGGACAGCCGACGCCCGAGCAGCAGGGCTGGCTCGCCCAGCTCGACGCGGCCGAAGGGGACACGCATGAGCGGCTGTTCACGAATCTGGCCCGCCGGGCGCACGGCACAGTGTTTTCCCTGGTCGCACAAGTGCGGGCGAACACCCGGAATGCCATGATCCGGGATTTGGCCACCCGCGCCAATTCCGTCGTGCTCGATCACATTACGGCCTTGGAACAGACCGGACTGGTCGACTTCGAAGCAATTGCCGCAGGACAAGCGCCCGGTGGGCCCGGCTCGGCCACGGTCGCGCCGCCTGTACGGCCGTCGGCCGGCCCTGCGTACAGCACCGGCGACCAGCGATGAGCCACCGTTTTCCGGTTCCCGTGAAACGGCCGCGTCGGGCGTACGTATTACCGCGAGACCGCGTTGCCGCGAAGAGGCACGGCCACAGGACCATCCCGCGATCAGAAGCGAAGTGATGACATGAAACGGCACAAACGGATAGCGGAGCGAACGGCGCGTCCGCACAAAAGGACCCGCCTTTCCAAGCGGAGCGGCGCCCTGATCCTCACGGCGCTGGCCGCGTGCGGCGGTACGGCGGTGATCGCAGCCCAGGCGCTGGCGGGCCCCGGCGGGCGCGGGGCCGACGGCGCGGAGGCCCCGGCGGGCGGCGGCACGGGCACGGTGGCCGGACGGACGATCAGCTGTCCGGACGTGGGGCAGCGGCTGCGCAGCCTGCCGGATGCGGCGGCACCCGAAGTGAACCGCAATCTCGGGCAGTTGGACGCGCAGGTCGCCCAGGCGTTCCGGCGGTGGTCGGCCGATCCCGGTACGCAGGACGAGGTGCTGCGCGGCCTGGCGCGGGACCGCAAGGCCACCATCGGGCGGATCACGGACGCGCTGCGCCGGGCCGGTGAGCGGCCGGACGCGCTCGACCGGCTGAGCGCGTGCCGTACGACGGCGGGGAATTCCACCACCGCGCAGAATGCGCCCCAGGCCGCCCGGGGCGGGAGCGGGAACGGAGACGGGAGCGGGACCGGGACCGGGAACGGCACCGGCACCGGCACCGGCACCGGCACCGGAAACGGGAACGGAAACAGCGCGGACAACGGCCCGTTCCCCGATGACTTCGTCGACATCAGAACCGTACGGCCGAACACGCGCGGCGACGGCCGAGGGGGACGCGGCGCCGGCTCCGGTTCGTTCCGCTCGGAATGCGGGCGCAACGAGAACCGGCACAACAACCCGGACAACCTGATCGTGGCGCCTGGCGTGAGCAACGGCGCCCACCATATGCACGACTACGTCGGCAATCTGGCGACGAACGCGTTCTCCTCCGACCGGGAACTGGCCGGAGCCGGTACGACCTGCGGCAACGGGGACCGGTCCACGTACTACTGGCCGGTGCTGCGGCAACGGGACAACGGGCGGGAACGGGACGCCGACGCGCCCGGTGGCGGACAGGACGGCAATGTCGGCACCATCCTGCGCCCGGCCGAGGTGTCGCTGGAATTCGACGGGACCGGCACGGAAAAGGTCACGGCCATGCCCCGGTTCCTGCGGAACCTCACCGGTGACGCGAAAGCGCTGACGAACGGACCGGCCAACGCGAACGCCTCCTGGAGCTGCACCGGTTTCGAGGACCGGCAGCTGAAGAACAAGTATCCGATCTGCCCCCGGGGCAGCAATGTCGTACGGTCGCTGGCGTTTCCCAGCTGCTGGGACGGGCGCAACATCGACAGCGCCAATCACCGGACGCATGTGGTGTTCCCGGACGGCGACGGACGGTGCCGCGACGGGTTCCGGGCCGTTCCCCGGCTGGTGCAGCGGCTGACCTACGCCGTTCCGACGAACGCGCGGTACGCGGTGGACAGTTTCCCCGACCAGTTGCACAACCCGGTGACGGACCACGGGGACTTCATCAACGTGATGCCGCAGCGGCTGATGCGTACGGCCGTGGACTGCATCAATTCCGGCCGCGACTGCCGGTGAGAGAGGGGAATTCCGGCATGAGGTTCCCCTCCGGCCCGGGGCTGCTCCTTGTCGCGGCAGGCGGCCTGTCCTGCGCGATCGTGGTGACCGGTTACGCGAACGGAGGTCCGGCACCGGCCGCCCCGCGCCCCGCGCACGCGGCCCCCTCCCCCGGCGTGACCGGCCCGCCGGTCTCCCTGGCGCGGATCGCCGCCGCGCTCGGCTGCCGCGCCGAAGTCATCGTCGACGCCCAGGAGATACGCGAGGGCGGCTGCACCACCGGCGCCGGCACGTTCCGCCTGCTGACCTTCAGCAGCGACGCCAAGAAGCGCGCCTGGCTCACCGAGGCGCAGGCGTACGGGGGGACGTATCTCGTCGGCACCCGCTGGTCGGTCACCGGTCCGTCCCGGAGCGCGCTGGCCCCGCTCCGGGCCGCGCTGGGCGGCAGCCTGGAAACGGGCGGCGGGCATGGCCGTCCCTCCGGGCACGACCATGCCCCCTGACATGGGTGATTGTCCCGAAGCCGCCGGAAACGGGCACCACGGTGCCCGTTTTCCGTGTGTGACGGCCCCCAGGCGGTGGTAGTGATCACGGATGCGGACGTATGTTCGCGTCCGTGAACCCCTGCTGCGGTTCCCCCGCACGTCCCCCGCAGCACTCCCATAGCGATCCCTGGAGGCATCCCATGGCATCCCCGCACCCCGTCGCGCCGACCGCGTCCCCGCTTCCGCTGATGCAGTTAGCCACCGGGTTCTGGGCGTTCAAGACGCTGGCCACCGCCGACGAGCTGGGCCTGTTCGGCATGCTCGACCGGCTGGGCGGCGGCACGGTCGAGGAGTGCGCCGAGGAGCTGGAGATCGGCACCCGGCCCGCGGGGATGCTGCTGACCGGCTGCGCGGCCCTGGACCTGCTGGAACGCCGCGGGGACGGCCGCTTCGTCAACTCGGCGCTGGCCGACGCCTATCTGGTGCCGGGGCGCCCGTACCACTTCAGCGGCTGGCTGCGGATGCTGGACCAGCGGCTCTACCCGGGCTGGGGCCGGCTCGGCGAGGCGGTGCGCACCAACCGGCCCACGACCTGGGACCCCGACAAGCAGCTGCACCTGTTCGACACCGAGGACCCGGGGCTGCTGTCCGTCTTCTGGGAGGCGATGCACGCGGTGTCGTCGTGGACCGCGCAGCGGCTCGGCGAGGTGGTGGACCTGACCGCCGGGACGCGGCTGCTGGACGTCGGCGGCGGCTCCGGCGCGTACGCCATCGAGCTGTGCCGGCAGCATCCGGGCCTGAAGGCGACGGTCTACGACTTGCCGAAGGTGTGTCCGGTCGCGGACCGCAACATCGCCGACGCCGGGCTCGCGGACCGGATCGGCACCCACCCCGGCGACTTCCTCGCCGAGCCCGCGCTGCCCGGCGGCCACGATGTGATCGTGCTGTCGATGATCCTGCACGACTGGGACGAGGACACCAACCGCACCCTGCTCGGCAAGTGCTGCGCGGCGCTGCCGCCCGGCGGCACCCTGGTGATCAGCGAGCTGATGGTGGACGACGATCTGACCGGGCCCGCGCCGGCCGCCCTGATGAGCCTGAACATGCTGGTGGAGACCGAGGGCGGCCGTAACTACACGGCGGCGGAGTACAGCTCCTGGCTGCGGGACGCCGGGTTCTCCGAGGTGTGCAAGGTGCCGTTCGAGGCGCCCGGCGCCAACGCGGCCGTCGTCGCCCGCAGGTGACGCCCGGACCGTGATCCTGCGGGCGGGCCGTCCCGCCCCGGTGCGCGCGGACTGCCGGCGGCCCGCGCGCACCCGTGCCTCAGGTGTCCAGCTTCTGCTTGGCGGTCTCCGGCAGGGTCAGGTAGACGACGAAGGAGACCAGGCAGAGCACGGACACGTACCACGGGAACAGGTCCGGGTGCCCGGCCTGCTTGAACCAGGTGCCCACATAGGGCGCGGTGCCGCCGAAGAGCGCCACGGTCAGGGAGTACGGGAAGCCGATGCCGGCGGCCCGTACGCGGGCCGGGAAGACCTCGGCGTTCACGGCGGCGGCCACCGCCGTGTAGCCGGTCAGCAGCACCATGCCCGCGCACTGCACCAGCAGCAGCGACCAGAACGCGTCGGTCACCAGGTGCAGCAGCGGTACGGCCAGCACCGCGAAGCCCAGCGCGAAGCCGAGCAGCAGCGGCTTGCGGCCGATCCGGTCCGAGAGCATGCCGCCGAACGGCTGGAGCACGGTGAAGAAGAGCAGCGACAGGGTGCCCACGGTGAGCGCCTCGCCCTTGTCGAAGCCCGCGTTGACCTGCGCGTACGTGGGCAGGTAGGTGGTCCAGGTGTAGTACGCGAGGGTGCCGCCCGCGGTGATGCCGCAGATCAGCAGGGACTGCCGGGGGTGGCGGCGCAGCGCCTCGAAGAGGCCGGGGCGGGCGGCGGCGCGCTGTTCCGCGCTGCGCGTCTCGCGCGCCCCGCTGCGCACCCACAGGCCGATCAGGCTGAGCACCGCGCCGATCAGGAACACCACGCGCCAGCCCCACTGCCCCATCTGGCCCTCGGTGAGGACGCCCGCCAGCAGGGCGGCGGTGCCGGACGCCAGGAGCTGGCCGGCGGTGGTGGAGACGTACTGGAAGCTGGAGAACAGCCCGCGCCGCCCCGGGCCCGCGGATTCGACGAGGAACGTGGTGGAGGCGGCGAACTCCCCGCCGACCGAGAGCCCCTGGACGAGCCGGGCGACGACGAGCACGACCGGCGCCAGCACGCCGGTGGCCGCGTAGGTGGGGACGACGGCGACGAGCAGGCTGCCGCCGCCCATCAGCAGGATCGTCACGGTCAGCGCGGCGCGGCGGCCCCGGCGGTCGGCGACCGCGCCCATCAGCAGTCCGCCGATCGGGCGCATGAAGAAGCCCACCGCGAAGACCGCGAAGGTGGACAGCAGCGGCACCAGGGAGTTGCCGGTGCCCTTGGGGAAGACCCGGTCGGCGATGTAGACGGCCAGGAAGGAGTACGCGTACCAGTCGTACCACTCCACGGCGTTGCCGACCGACGCCGCGGCCAGCTGCCGCAGCTGCGACACCCGCCGCGGCGCGCCGTCGGGTCCTTGTGCTCTCGTTATGTCCGGGGCCTGCTGCGCACGTGTCATGGTCCTCCGCTCCGGGTCCTTCTCCTCGGCCCGCCGCTGGGGCAGGATGAGCCGACAGGTGATCATGTACCGGTGGGACGGCCCGCCGCCAGCGCTCCCGACGGCCGAAAGGAGATGGCAACGTGCGTGTAGCACTGTTCGTCACCTGCATCAACGACACGCTCCACCCGGACACCGGCCGGGCAGTGATCACGCTGCTGGAACGCCTCGGTGTGGAGGTGGGATTCCCCGAGGAGCAGAGCTGCTGCGGCCAGCCGCAGTTCAACACCGGCTACCGGCACCTGACGGAGCCGCTGGTGCGCCGTTTCGACCGGGCCTTCCGGGACTACGACTACGTGGTCACCCCGTCCGGCTCGTGCGCGGCGATGGTCCGCGACAACTATCCCCGGATCGCGGAGCGGGCCACGGCCGAGGGGCGGGACGGCCGGGAGCTGGCCGAGGCCGCGGCGCGCGCCGTACCGAAGACGTACGAACTGACCGAGTTCCTGGTCGACGTGCTGAAGGTGACGGACGTGGGCGCGTACTACCCGCACACCGTCACCTACCACCCCACCTGCCACGGCCTGCGGATGCTGCGTCTGGGTGACCGGCCGCGGCGGCTGCTGGAACAGGTCAAGGGGCTGGAGCTGCGGGAGCTGCCGGGCGCCGAGGAGTGCTGCGGCTTCGGCGGCACCTTCGCGGTGAAGAACCCGGCGGTGTCGGCCGCGATGGGCGCCGACAAGGTGCGGGCCGTCCGGGAGACGGGCGCGGAGGCGGTCTGCACGGTCGACAACTCCTGTCTGCTGCACATCGGCGGCATGCTCAGGCGGGAGGGCGCGGCGGCCCGGCCCGTGCACATCGCGGAGATCCTGGCCGCCACGGAGCCGGATGCCCGGAAGCCGGCCGGTACGGAAGGGAGCCCGCGGTGAGCGGCACATATCTCGGCATGCCCGCTTTTCCCGCGGCGGCCGCGTCCTCCACGCAGGACACCCGGCTGCGCGCGAACCTGCGGTACGCCACCCACACCATCCGCGACAAGCGCGCCAGGGCGGTCGCCGAGCTGGACGACTGGGCACGGCTGCGGGCCGCGGGCGCCGCCGTCAAGGACCGTACGCTGCGCCATCTCGACCACTACCTGGAACAGCTGGAGGAGGCGGTGACGGCGGCCGGCGGGCAGGTGCACTGGGCGGCGGACGCCGCCGAGGCCAACGCCATCGTCGCCCGGCTGGTGCGGGAAACCGGCGAGCGGGAGGTCGTCAAGGTCAAGTCGATGGCGACGCAGGAGACCGGGCTGAACCGGGCGCTGGCCGAGGCGGGCATCAGCGCGTACGAGACGGACCTCGCGGAGCTGATCGTGCAGCTCGGCGACGATCTGCCGTCGCACATCCTGGTGCCCGCGATCCACCGCAACCGCGGTGAGATCCGGGACATCTTCCGCGAGCGGATGGGCCGTTGGGGCCGCCCGGCGCCCGAGGGGCTGTCCGACGCGCCGAACGAGCTGGCGGAGGCGGCGCGGCTGCACCTGCGCGAGAAGTTCCTGAACGCCAAGGTCGGCATCTCGGGCGCCAACTTCATGGTGGCGGAGACCGGCACGCTCGTCGTCGTGGAGTCCGAGGGCAACGGCCGGATGTGCCTGACCCTGCCGGAGACGCTGATCTCCGTCGTCGGCATCGAGAAGGTGGTGCCCACCTGGCAGGACCTGGAGATCTTCCTCCAGCTGCTGCCCCGCTCCTCGACCGCCGAGCGGATGAACCCGTACACCTCGATGTGGACCGGGACGGCGGACGGGGACGGCCCACGCACCTTCCACCTCGTGCTGCTGGACAACGGGCGCACCGACACCCTCGCCGACACGGTCGGCCGCCAGGCGCTGCGCTGCATCCGCTGCTCGGCCTGCCTGAACGTGTGCCCGGTGTACGAGCGGGCCGGCGGGCACGCGTACGGCTCGGCGTACCCGGGCCCGATCGGCGCGATCCTCACCCCGCAGCTGCGCGGTACGGCGAGCGAGCTGGACGCCTCGCTGCCGTACGCGTCGTCGCTGTGCGGCGCCTGCTACGAGGTGTGCCCGGTGGCCATCGACATCCCGGAGGTGCTGGTGCACCTGCGGGAGCGGGTGGTGCAGGGCGGCAAGGTGACGCGGCGCGGGGTCAAGACCGTGCTCAAGCCCGCCAAGGGACACGCCGCGGAGCGGGCCGCGATGCGCGCGGCGGGGTTCGCCTTCGGCCATCCGGGGGTGCTGCGGGCGGGCCAGCGGCTGGCGGGCCGCACCCGGCGGCTGCATCCGCGCCGGCTGCCGGGCCCGGGGCGCGCCTGGTCGGACACCCGGGACCTGCCGCCGGTGCCGGCCGAGTCGTTCCGCGACTGGTGGCGGCGTACGCGTGGAGAGGAGCGGGGCAAGTGAGCAGCCGGGACGTGGTGCTGGCGCGGGTGCGCCGGGCGCTGGCGGACGTACCGCGCGACGAGGGGCCCGAGGACGTGCCGGTACCGCGCGACTATCTGCGCGCCCATGGTTCCCGTACGGCGGAGGAGCGGGTGGCGCTGTTGGCGGAGAACCTGGCGGAGTACCGGGCGCTGGTGCACCACACCGCAGCGGACGGTCTGACGGCGCTGGTCACGCGCCTGCTGGACGAGCACGGCGCGCGCTCCGTACTCGTACCGTCCGGGCTGGATCCGACGTGGCTGCCGTCCTCCGGTCCCACCCGCGTCGATGACCGGGCGGCGAGCACCACGAGCCGACTCGACACGGTGGACAGCGTCGTCACCGGCTGCGCGGTGGCCATCGCGGAGACCGGCACGATCGTCCTGGACGGCTCGCCCGACCAGGGGCGCCGCCGGATCTCGCTCATCCCCGACCACCACATCTGTGTCGTCCGGGTCCCGGACCAGGTCGTCGACTCGGTGCCGCAGGCGCTCGAACGCCTCGATCCGACGCGGCCGCTGACGTGGGTCTCGGGTCCGTCGGCGACCAGTGACATCGAGCTGGACCGGGTGGAAGGGGTGCACGGGCCGCGGAAGCTGGAGGTCGTGCTGCTCTCGGAGTGAGGCGGGCGCGGCCCGGTGCCGGGGCGCGGGAAGTGGCGTGAAGGGCGTCTTGTGCCGCACCCCTCGCTGTTCGATCCTGACGCTTCCTGTTGCCTTACGTTCGGAGCCGACTCCATGAACGTACGTCGCGTCAACCGCCGGTCCTTCCTCGCCACCGGCGCAGCGCTGGCCGGGTGGGCCGCGTTCTGCGCACAGAAACGGTCCTTCGCCGCCACGGCCGGTGCCGCCGCACCCGGCACCGGGTGGGACGCCGACCCGCGGATCTTCCAGATCAACCGCGAACCGGCCCGCGCCCGCCTGATCCCGTACGGCGACGCCCGGGCCGCACGGGCCGGAGAGTTCCGCGCGTCCCCGTACTACCGCTCCCTCAACGGCAGTTGGCGCTTCCACTGGTCCAGGAACCCCGACGAGCGGCCCCGCGACTTCTTCGCGCCCCGGTACGACGACAGCGGCTGGGACCGCATCACCGTGCCGTCCAACTGGGAGATCGAGGGCTATCCGGAGCCGATCTACCTCAACGTCGAGTACCCGTGGACCGGGTACGAGGACCCGCGGCCGCCGCACGTCCCGCACGGCTTCAACCCGGTCGGCTCCTACCGGCGCGACTTCACCGTCCCCGGGAGCTGGGACGGCCGCCGCACCCTGCTGTCCTTCCAGGGCGTGAAGTCCGCGTTCTTCGTGTGGGTCAACGGCGAGCGGGTCGGCTACAGCGAGGACAGCTACACCCCGGCCGAGTTCGACATCACCGAGCGGCTGCGGCCCGGCACCAACGTGCTGGCCGTCGAGGTGTACCGGTGGTCGGACGGCAGCTGGCTGGAGGACCAGGACATGATCGACCTGTCCGGGATCTTCCGCGACGTGTATCTGTACTCCATCGCCCCGGTGCACCTCCAGGACCTGCACGTACGCACCGCGCTCGACGCCGCGCACCGCGACGCGGAGCTGACCGTGGCCGCGACCGTGCGCGACCGGAGCGGGGCGGCGGCGGGCGGACACCGGCTGAGAGCGGAGCTGTACGACGAGCGGGGGCGGCCCGCGCTGCCCGCCCCGCTGACCGCCGAGGTCCGCTTCGGGGACGGGCCGGAGGCCACGGTCGAGCCGAAGGCCACCGTCCGCGCCCCACGTCTGTGGTCCGCCGAGACCCCGCACCTCTACACGCTCGTGCTGACCCTCACCGATCCGGCGGGCCGCACCGTGGACGTGCAGAGCAGCCGGGTCGGCTTCCGGTCCGTCGCGTACGGGCCCGGCAGGCTCACCGTCAACGGGCGGCCGGTCGTCCTCCGCGGCGTCAACCGGCACGAGACCGACCCCGACCACGGGCAGGCCGTCCCCGAGGAGCGGATGCTCCAGGACATCCGCATCATGAAGCAGCACAACGTCAACGCCGTCCGCACCTCCCACTACCCGGCCGATCCGCGCTGGCTGGAGCTGTGCGACGCGTACGGCCTGTACGTCGTCGGCGAGGCCAACCTGGAGTCGCACGGGGTCCGCGACCACCTGCCCGGGAGCCTGCCGGAGTGGCGGGACGCCTGTCTGGACCGGATGCGCTCCATGGTCGAGCGGGACAAGAACCACCCGTCCGTCATCATCTGGTCGCTGGGCAACGAGGCGGGCCAGGGCAGCACGTTCCGGGCCATGGCGGACTGGACCCACCGCCGCGACCCGTCCAGGCCGGTGCACTACGAGGGCATGAACGCGGTCGCCGACATCGAGAGCCGGATGTACGCCAAGCCGGACGAGGTGGAGCGCTACGGGAAGTCCGGCAACCCCAAGCCGTTCCTGCTGTGCGAATACGCGCACTCCATGGGCAACAGCACCGGCAACTTCCAGGAGTACTGGGACGTCTTCGAGCGCTACCCGAACCTGTACGGCGGCTTCATCTGGGACTTCGTCGACCAGGCCATCCGCCTGCCCGTGCCCGGCGACCCGAAGCGCACCTACCTGTCCTACGGCGGCGACTGGCACCCCGGCTACCCCACCGACTGGAACTTCAGCTGCAACGGCATCGTCTCCGCCGACCGCGTGCCGCACCCGGCCATCCACGAGGTCAAGAAGGTCTACCAGGCCGTCCGGATGGCCGCCGCCGACCTCGCCGCCGGCACGGTACGGATCACCAACCGGCAGCTGTTCGTCGGCCTGGACGGCTACGAGCTGCGCTGGGAGGTCACCCGCGACGGCGAGCGGATCGAGCACGGCACGCTGCCCGCACCGCAGGCCGCGCCCGGTCAGCAGACGACCGTACGGATCCCCTTCACCCGGCCCGCACGGCCCGCCCCCGGAGCCGAGTACTGGCTGAACCTCTCCTTCGTGCTGCGCCACGCGACCTCCTGGGCCGACGCGGGCCACAGCGTCGCCGCCGAACAGCTCGCGCTCCCCTGGCACGCCCCCTCGCCCGCCGAGCCCTCCCCCGCCACGCTGCCGCCGCTGCGCCACACCGAGTCGGACCGGACGGTCACCGTGACCGGGCGCGACCTCGAACTCGTCCTGGACAAGGCGAGCGGCACCCTGTCGGCCTACCGCCACCGCGGGCGGGCGCTGCTGACCGCCGGCCCCGTGCCCAACTTCTGGCGCGGGCCCACGGACAACGACATCGGCCGCGACGCGCACAAGACGCTGCGCACCTGGCGCGAGGCGGGCGCCCGGCGCACCGTGACGCGGGTGAGGACCGCGCGGCCGTCCGCCTCGGAGGTGACCATCGAGGTCACGGCCACGCTGCCCACCCGGCCCACCGCTTCCCGCTGGGACACCGTCTTCACCGTGCGCGGTGACGGCGAGGTACGGGTACGGCACACGCTCACACCGGGCCACGGGCTGCCCGACCTGCCGATGGTGGGCGCGCTGCTGACCGTACCGGCCGGGCTGGAGACCCTGAGCTGGTACGGGCGGGGGCCGCACGAGAACTACTGGGACCGGCGCACGGCGGCGTTCGTCGGCCGCTACCGCAGCAGCGTGGACGCCCAGTTCGGCCCGTACGTCCGGCCGCAGCAGACCGGCAACGTGACCGATGTGCGCAGCGCCTCGCTGACCGGCCGCGACGGTACGGGGCTGACCGTGCGCGCGGAGCCGGGCGACGGCGCGCCGCTGCTGGAGCTGAGCGCCCTGCACTACGCGCCGTCCGACCTGGAGAGCGAGCGGCACGAGCACCCGTACCAGCTGAAGCGGCGCCCGGAGACGGTGCTCGGCGTCAACCACCGGCAGACGGGTGTCGGCGGGAACGACTCGTGGGGCGCGCCGCCGCTGGACAAGTACGTGCTACGGGCCGACCGGACCTACAGCTACGCGTACCGGCTGCGGCCGGCGTGAGGCGGTGCGAGCGGTGCCCCCGTGCCGCCACGGCGGGGGCGCCTACTCGTACATCACGTACTCGGGCTGCGGGCGCAGGGCCAGGACCTCCTCGTGGGTCATCAGGCGGCTGCCCTTGGGGTCCTCGTCGTAGAAGAGCTTGAAGCCGGTGTGCATCCCCCGGGGCAGGTCTTCGACCAGGTGGTTCCAGGTCTCCCGCTTCAGGTCCGGCGAGCCGATGCCGTCGGCGCACTTGACGGCGGCGACGCCGGGCTGCGGCCGGAACGCGTGCTGGTCCCGGACCACCGAGGAGGCCACCTGGTGGAAGACGAAGGGCTTCTCCGGCAGGTCGTGCTCGCGGACCAGGCCGGAGAGGTAGCGGGCGATCTCGGTGAGTTCCCGGCCGCTGGTGCTCCCGTAGGTGTCGCCGGGCGTCTCGTCGGGGCCCATCTCCCATTCCGGGTCCAGGGCGATGCCCACATCCGGGTGCACCAGCCATTCGCGCAGCGCCTCGACCTCGCCCAGGGCCGGGGCGCGGCCCGGCTGGATGTTCAGGAGCAGCAGCGCGCGGTGCTTGCGTGCGGCCGCGTGGAAGCGGCGGACGGTGTCGGCGTCGGTTCGGGAACGGTAGGTGCCGTCGGGACCCGCCTCCGCGTTGGCGACCGTGGCCAGCAGTTCCAGGACGGGCAGCGGTTCGCGGTCGCCGGCGTAGGTGTGGGCCAGTTTCTCGATCTCCCGGGCACGTTCGTCCAGGTCACCGGTGCCGAGGCGGCCGAGGGCCGCGAATCCGGGCAGGCCGCAGAAGCCGGCGAGCCGGTGACGGGGGAACAGCTGCCGGCCGCCGCGCGGCAGCTGGGGCCGCTTCCTGGTGGCCTTGGGCGAGGTGCCGGGCGTGGCTCCGGCGGTACGGGGCGGTGCCGCGCCGGGCGGTGACGCGTCGCCGTCCGCCTTTCCGGCGCACGCGGTGAGGAGGCCGAGACCGGCCGCCGCGGTGGCGGCCAGGACGCCGCGGCGGTCCGGCCGGCGCACCGCGTGCCCGCTCGGTCCCGTCGTGCCGGTGGGTGCGCTGTCGACCACGTCGCCTCCGTGAGTGCGTAGGGGTGGGTGCTGTGGGGTGAGGTGGGTGCGCCGTGCGCCTTGCCGGGTGTGATCGAGTGAAACTCCACTCGGCACGCTCTCCGCCTTATCACGATCAAGATTCCGCCAACTTCGACCGGCCGGGTGGCACCGCGCCTCTCACCCGCTCGCCATCCCCGGCTCCCGCCTTCGGACGCAGGGTGACCCTGGCGTTGGTAGGCATCCGCTGCGTACGCAGCCCAAGGGGCTGGGTGGCCGGGCGCCCGCTCAGCAGACTCGTGGGCACCGCAACCACGGAAGAGAGCGAGCGAGCGTCATGAACGACACCACCGGGTGGCAGGCAGGCTGGAGCACCGCCGTCCAGCGCCCCAGCAGCGGCTTCGACAAGAACTGGGCCGAGGAGGGATTCGCCGGTCAGACGGTGCGTCAGGTCGTCCGGGTCACCGGCTCCGGCACCGCGGCCCGGGTGAAGTTCTCCAACCGCTACGGCACGGCCCCTCTGGAGATCACCGGCGCCGCCCTCGCCCGTACGGACCGGGGCGCGGCCGTCCGGCCGGGCACCACACGCCGCCTGACCTTCGCGGGCGCCGAGACCGTCCGTGTCCCGGCAGGCGGTGAGATCTGGAGCGACGCGGCCGAGCTGCCCGTGGCCCCCTTCGACAAGCTGACGGTGAGCCTGTACTTCGCGCGGCCGACCGGCCCCGCGACCTTCCACGCCCAGGCGTTCACCACCGCGTACCGCGCCGCCGGCGACCAGTTGTCCGCCGCCGACCCGGCGGTCTTCAGCGAGACCACGGTTTCCTGGTACTTCCTCGCCGACGTGCAACTGGCCGGCGGCCCGGCCCGCCGGGACACCGTGGTGACGTTCGGCGACTCGATCACCGACGGCTTCTCCTCCACCACCGACACCGACCGCCGCTATGCGGACGCCCTCGCCGAACGCCTGGCGGAGGCCGGTCTGGCACGCCCCGTGCTCAACTCCGGAATCGGCGGAAATCTGCTGCTCAGCGACGCACCCTGGTTCGGCGAACGGTCCGTCGCGCGCTTCCGGCGGGACGTCCTGGACAAGCCCGGGGTGCGGACCGTCATCGTGCTCGCCGGCCTCAACGACATCGGCTTCAGCGAGGTGGACCCGGCCGCGTACCCGACGTACCGGCCGAATCCGGAGCAGTCCGCCGAGGCGGTCATCGCCGGCTACCGCGACCTGATCGCCCAGGCCCGCACGGCGGGAGTACGGATCATCGGCGGCACGCTCCTGCCCTTCGAGGGCGCCGAGTACCACACTCCCGCTTCCGAGGCCAAGCGCCAGGAGGTCAACGCGTGGATACGCGACTCCGGCGCCTTCGACGCGGTGGCCGACTTCGCCACGGCCCTCGCCGACCCGTCGAACCCGTACGCCCTCCTGCCCGCGTACGACAGCGGCGACCGCAAGCATCCGAACGACGCGGGGTACCGGGCGATGGCGGGGGCGGTGGATCCGGGGGCGCTGTGAGCGCTGGTGCCGGCCTACAGGCGCTCGACGACCCGGAACCGTTCCGTCACGACCAGCGTGTCGTCGTCCACCCTGAATTCCGGGTCGCCCAGGGCCTCGCGCATGTCCGGGCCGTGCCAGAAGGTCTCGTGGTCGGCCCGCCAGTCGGCCAGCGTCCGGTGGCCCTCGCCCTCGTCGACGGCGTGTCGCAGGTCCACGTCGGCCAGGCGCAGCACCCGTACCTCCGTCACCTCGATGACGGCCACGGGGCGGCCGTCGGAGTCCGGTACCTGGTAGCGCTCGCCTGCCTGCGGGAGGGGGTCGCCCTCGTGTTCGTAGTCGGCCAGCAGGCCCGTGGTGGTGGTCTTGGCGCCGGAGAGGACGGCGGCCACGAGCCGGTCCCGCAGGGGGCCCGGGAAGGCGAACTCGAAGGCGGGAAGCTGCTCTTGAGGAGGCATGCGGGTCAGATTAGAGGGGTGCGCGCTCCCGGGGTCAGGGGCGGGACGCGGCGCGGGCCGTGTGGAGGGCCCAGGCCACCATGGGGAGTTGGAGCGGGAGGCGGCCGTAGGCGATGGCCCGCAGGGGCACGGGGCGGTGGCGCCAGTCGCGGGCCATCTTGATGTTGGCGGGGAAGACGGCGGCGAACAGACCGGCGGCGGCCAGCGCGCCGGCCCGGCGGGTGCGCGGCAGGGCCACCGCGGCGGCGACCGCCAGTTCCGCGGCGCCGCTGGCGTACGTCCAGGTGCGCGGGGAGCCGGGCAGCGCGCGCGGCACGATCGCGTCGAACGGCTTGGGGGCGAGGAAGTGGAGCGCCCCCATGCCACCGAGCATCCGGGCCATCGTCAGGGCGGAACGGTCCGTCGAGCGGTTCGCGGAACGGTCGGTGGTGCGGTCGGCGGCTGCCACGGGCGCTCCCGAGGTCGGTCCGGTGCGGTCGGAGCCGACCTTACCCGTGGGTCAGGTCGGCGGACAGGGGCTGATCGCCGTTGGGGGCGAGGTGTGCGTCACGCCGTACGAGGGCCGCGTACCGGCCGTCGGCGGCGAGGAGTTCGCCGTGGGTGCCGCGTTCGGCGATGCGGCCCGCGTCGAGGACGACGATCTGGTCGGCGTCGCGGACGGTGGACAGGCGGTGCGCGATGGTGATCGTCGTACGGCCCTTGGAGAGCGCGTCCATGGCCTGCTGCACCGCGTGTTCCGTACGGGTGTCCAGCGCGCTGGTGGCCTCGTCGAGGACGAGGACGGGCGGGTCGCGCAGGATCGTGCGGGCGATGGCGAGCCGCTGCTTCTCGCCGCCGGAGAAGCGGTGGCCGCGTTCGCCCACGAGGGTGTCGTAGCCGTCCGGCAGGGCCGCGATGTGGTCGTGGATCTGGGCCGCGCGGGCGGCGGCCTCCAGTTCGTCGTCGGTGGCGTCCGGCTTGGCGAAGCGGAGGTTGTCGGCGACGGAGGCGTGGAAGAGGTACGTCTCCTGGGAGACCACGCCGACCGCGCGGGCGAGGGAGTCGAAGTCCAGGTCGCGTACGTCGACGCCGTCCAGGGTGACACGGCCGGCCGTCACGTCGTACAGCCGCGGCACCAGGTAGCTGAGGGTGCTCTTGCCGCTGCCGGTCGCCCCGACGACGGCGAGGCTGGTGCCGGCCGGGACGGTCAGGTCGATGTCGCGCAGGGTGGCGCGGGCGGGTGCCTCGCCCGGTGTACCGGCCGCGTTCTCACCGCTGTCGTACGAGAACGTCACGCCCTCGAAGCGGATCTCGCCGCGCGGCTCGGCCAGGCGTACCGGGTGTGCCGGTTCGGTGATGGTCACCGGCAGGTCGAGGTATTCGAAGATGCGCTGGAAGAGCGCGATCGAGGTCTGCATCTGCACGCCGGTGGACAGCAGCGAGACGGTGGGACGCAGCAGGCCCTGCTGGAGCGTGACGAAGGCGACGAGGGTGCCGAGGGAGAACGCGGGGCCGCCGATCTGGAGGACGAGCCCGGCCGACCAGTAGATGAGGGCGGGCATGGCGGCCATGACGATGCCGATGGTGGCCATCCGCCAGCGTCCGGCCATGTTGGCGCGGACCTCCAGGCCGACCAGCCGCTCAGACTCGATGGCGAAGCTCTTGGTGAGCGAGTCGGCGCGGCCCATGGTGCGGCCGAGCAGGATGCCGCTGACCGACAGCGACTCGGTGACCATGGCGGACATCGCGGCCATCTGCTTCTGCCGGGCCGTGGTGATCTTCTTGCGCTCGTTGCCGACCCGGCGGCTGATCCACACGAAGAGCGGGAGCAGCAGCAGGGAGACCAGGGTCAGCCGCCAGTCGAGGGCGATCATGGCGACGATGGTGGCGACCACCGAGGTCAGGTTGGAGACCAGGGAGGTGGCGGTGGAGGTGACGGTGGCCTGCATGCCGCCGATGTCGTTGGCGATGCGGGACTGCACCTCGCCGGTGCGGGTGCGGGTGAAGAACGCCAGCGGCATGCGCTGGAGCTTGGCGTAGACGGCGGTGCGCAGGTCGTGCATGACGCGCTGCCCGACCGTGGTCGATATCAGCGTCTGCAGGACGCCGAAGACGCTGGTCAGCACGGCGGTGGTGATCATGCCGACGGCGAGCAGGGTCAGCAGGCCGGTGCGGCGCTCGGGGATCGCCACGTCCAGGACGGCGCGGAGCAGGAACGGGGAGGCGACCGAGACCAGCGAGGAGGCGGCCACCAGCAGGCCCACCGTGGCCAGCCGGCCGCGGTAGGGGCGGAAGAGGGCGAGGATGCGCCGCACCTGGGCCGGCTGGGCCGGGTCCCGGGGCGGCGGGGTCCACTCGGGTACGTCGGGGCGCATGGCTCCTTCGGATGAGGTGTCGGAAGCGGTACGGGGTCGTAGATGTGACGGCGATCTTGATCTTGATCGTCGGAAGCGGCACGGGCACGCGGCAGCCGAGCATAGTTCATTGTTACCTATATTCACAATGAACTAGGTCCTGATATCCTCCGGCCATGCCCTCCCCCGACCCCGCCGCCACCGAACCCGACCTGGCGGAACAGCTGGTGCGCCTCACCCGCCGCATGCACCGCGCGCAGCAGCGGCACATGGAAGACCTCGACATCGCCCTGACCCCCGCGCAGACCCGGCTGCTGCGCATCGTGGACCACTACCGCGACCAGGCGCCGCCCCGCATGGCCGACCTGGCCGCGCGCCTGGAGGTCGTGCCGCGGGCGGTGACCACGCTGGTCGACGCGCTGGAGGCGAAGGACGCGGTGCGCCGGGTGCCGGACCCCGCCAACCGCCGGGTCGTACGGATCGAGCTGACCGACACCGGCCGTTCGACGCTGCGCGCGTTGCGCGGCGCGCGCCGGGCCGCCGCACGGGACATCCTGGCCCCACTGACCGCCGAGGAGCGGGACGTGCTCGGCGGCCTGTTGTCCACCCTCGTCGACGGGGCGGCCACCCACTGCTGAAACACTGGCCGGGGTGGCCGCTGCGGACGCCGGAGCGGCCGTCCGAGCGAGCCGAGCGGACCGGAGGTACGTCGTCATGCCCCTGCTGGAACCGAAGCCCGCGGCCCTGCGTCCGGCCGCCACCGAGGGCCCGTACCACGACCGGGTGACGGACCGGCAGGCGTCCGGCACGCCGGAGCGGCTGCGCGACGACCTGGTGGCGCTGCTCGGCCCGGACAAGGTGCTGCACACCGTCTCCGACCTGGTCCGGTACGCCTCCGACGCCAGCCCCTACCGCTTCCTGCCACAGGTCGTCGTGCTGGCCGAGGACGTCGACGACGTGTCCGCGGTCTTCTCCTACGCGCACGGCAAGGGCCGTCATGTCGTCTTCCGGGCCGCCGGGACCTCGCTCAACGGACAGGCGCAGGGCGAGGACATCCTCGTGGACGTGCGCCGGCACTGGGCGGGCGTCGAGGTGCTGGACGACGGCGCCCGCGCCCGCGTCCGGCCCGGCACCACGGTCGTACGGGCCAACGCCGCGCTCGCCCGGCACGGCAGGCTGCTCGGCCCGGACCCGGCCAGCGCCATCGCCTGCACGCTGGGCGGCGTGGTGGCCAACAACGCGTCCGGCATGACGGCGGGCACCACCCGCAACTCGTACCGGACGCTGGCCTCGGTCACCCTCGTGCTGCCCTCCGGGACGATCGTGGACACCGGCGACCCGGCCGCGGACGGGGAACTGGCGCGTGCCGAACCCGAACTGTGCCGCGGGCTGCTGGCGCTGAAGGCGGAGATCGAGGCGGACCCGGAGCTGGTGGCCCGGATCCGCGCCAAGTACGAGATCAAGAACACCAACGGCTACCGGCTGGACGCTTTCCTGGACGGCGCGACACCGGCCGAGATCCTGCGCGGGCTGGCGGTGGGTTCCGAGGGCACCCTCGCCTTCATCGCGGAGACCGTCTTCGAGACGCTGCCGCTGAACCGGTACACCTCCACCGCCCTGCTGTTCTTCCCGTCGCTGAGCGCCGCCGCGGCGGCCGTACCGCTGTTCAACGAGGCGGGCGCGATCGCCGTCGAGCTGATGGACGGCAACACGCTGCGCGCCTCGGTGAGCGTGCCCGGGGTGCCGGCCGACTGGGCGGAGCTGCCGAAGACGACCACCGCGCTGCTGGTCGAGTTCCGCGCGCCCGACGAGGCCGCGCGCGACGCCCGGGAGGAGGCCGCGCGGAAGGTGCTGGCGGGGCTGGAACTGGTCACCCCGGTCGCCTCCGTCACCAACGAATTCACCCGCGACCCCGCGCTCATCGCCGGGTACTGGAAGGCCCGCAAGGCGTTCGTCACCGCGGTCGGCGGCTCCCGCCCGTCCGGTACGACGCTGATCACCGAGGACTTCGCCGTACCGCCGTCCCGGCTCGCCGAGGCCTGCACGGCGCTGCTGGAGCTCCAGGACCGGCACGGCTTCGACGCGGCGGTGGCGGGCCACGCCGCCCACGGCAACCTGCACTTCCTGCTCGCCTTCGACGCCGCCCGGCCCGCCGACGTGAAGCGCTACGCCGCCTTCATGGACGAGTTCTGCGCGCTGACCGTCGAGCGCTTCGACGGCTCGCTGAAGGCCGAGCACGCCACCGGCCGCAACATCGCGCCGTTCCTGGAGCTGGAGTGGGGCCCGCGCGCCACGGAACTGATGTGGCGTATCAAGCGGACCCTGGACCCGCACGGCATCCTGGCCCCGCGCGTCCTGCTCGACCGCGACCCGAAGGCGCACCTGCGCGGCCTGAAGACCATTCCGCAGGTCGAGGCGGTCGCCGACCCGTGCATCGAGTGCGGCTTCTGCGAACCGACCTGCCCCAGCCAGGACCTGACCACCACACCGCGCCAGCGCATCGTGCTGCGCCGCGAGATGATGCGCCAGCCCCCGAGGTCGCCGGTCACCGGCGCCCTGCTGGACGCCTACGGCTACGACGCGGTGGACACCTGCGCGGGCGACTCGACCTGCAAGCTGGCCTGCCCCGTCGGCATCGACACCGGCGTGCTGATGAAGGAGTTCCGGCACCGGCGCCACTCCCCCGCCGAGGAACGCGCCGCGGCCCTGACGGCCCGGCACTTCAAAGCGGTGGAGCGGTCGGCGCGGCTGGCGGTGGCCGCCGCCGCGAAGATCGGCGACCGGATCGGGGAAGGGCCGGCCGACCGGCTGCTGAAGTCCCTGACGGGCGCCGCGCGCAAGGCGGTACGGCCCGATCTGGTACCGGAATGGCTGCCGCAGATCCCCGGCGCCGCAGCCCGCAAGCTGCCCGCCACCCGGCGGGTGGGAGCCGGCGCGGTCTACTACCCGGCCTGCGTCAACCGCATCTTCGGGGAACCGGACGGCTTCGACGGGCCCTCCCTGCCCGAGGCGGTCGTGGCGGTGTCCGCGCGCGCGGGAAAGCCGGTGTGGATCCCCTCCGATGTGCAGGGCACCTGCTGCGCCACCATCTGGCACTCCAAGGGCTACGACGAGGGCAACGCGGTGATGGCCAACCGCATCGTGGAAGCGGCCTGGGGCTGGACCGCGGGCGGACGGCTGCCGCTGGTCGTGGACGCGTCCTCGTGCACCCTGGGCATCGCCCACGAGGTCGTGCCGTACCTGACCCCCGGCAACCGGGAGCTGCACGCGGAACTGACCGTCGTGGACTCGGTGGTCTGGGCGGCCGAGGAACTGCTGCCGCGCCTGGAGATCCGTCGTACGGTCGGCTCCGCCGTACTCCACCCGACCTGCTCCATGCGGCACCTGGGCGACGAGGCACAGCTGCGCGCCGTCGCCGAAGCGTGCGCGACGGAGGTGGTCGTCCCGGACGACGCGGGCTGCTGCGCCTTCGCGGGCGACCGCGGCATGCTGCACAAGGAACTGACCGAGGCGGCAACCGCGAAGGAGGCCGCGGAGGTGACGTCCCGCCCCTTCGACGCGCACCTGTCGGCGAACCGGATGTGCGAGGTGGGCATGGACCACGCGACGGGCGGCCGGGGCTATCACTCGGTGCTGCTGGCGCTGGAAAAGGCTACGCGGCCGGGGGTGGGACGACCCGGGTCGGGACGGCCGGGGGTGGGACGGCCGGGAGTGGGACGACCGGGGGCGTGAGGCCAGGGGCGTGAGGCCAGGGGCGTGAGGCCAGGGGCGTGAGGGCCCACAGCGGCGGCTGCGCGGGTCCTGGCGTAGGCCCTGTACGGAGCCGGGCGTGAAGCCCTGCGCGGAGCCCTGCATGGGTCCTGGCGTGGCCCCTGCGCGGATCCTGGCGTGAGCCCTGCGTGAAGACCTGCGTGTGCGCTGCGCGAAGACTTGCATGAGCCCTGCACGGAGCCCTGGGTGTGCCCTGCGCGGAGGCCTGGGTATGCCCTGTGTGGAGGCCTGGGTATGCCCTGCGTGAGCCCTGCACGAAGCCCTGCGTGAGCATCTACGGGGCGAATCGAACGCCCTCGTCCCCCCAGCGGGGGGATACCCGGGCGCGGGCTGCGCGAATCAGATCGGGCCGCGGCCGCCCGAGCGGAGGCGTTCCGTCCGGGCGGCCCTCTTGTGCCCCGTGCCGCTCACCCGCCAAGGTCCTCTGCGAGGTTCACGCTTCCGCCACGCACCATCCGTTCCTTTGGAGGACCGATGAACGAGGCACCATCGCAGCGCCACGAGCCCCACGAGCACGACGGCCAGGAGGAGGGCCCCGGGCACGACGGGCCGAGACCCAGCAGGCGTTCCGTCCTGTGGACCGCCGGGGCGGCGGGGGCCGGCCTCGGTATCGCCGGGCTGGGCAGCGGCAGCGCCGCGGCGGCCGGGACCGGACAGGCGGCCGGAGCGGCGGCGGCAGCCTGGGAAGCGGCGGCTCCGCGGCGCAAGCACAAAACCATGATCGGCGTACCGTTCGAGCGGCGCAGCACGGTACGGGTCGGCATCATCGGCCTGGGCAACCGCGGTATGGGCATGCTGCCGCTGTACCTCGACATCCCGGGCGTACGGGTCGTGGCGGTCTGCGACCCGGTCAAGGACAAGGCGGCCAAGGCCGTCCGGCTGGTCACCGGCGCCGGACAGCCGGCACCCGCCGTCTACAGCAAGGGCGACCACGACTTCGAGAACCTCGTCGAGCGCGGCGACCTCGACTTCGTGTACATCGCCACCCCGTGGGACTGGCACTTCGAGATGGCCAAGGCGGCGCTGCTGGCCGGCAAGCACGTCGGCGTGGAGTGCCCGGCCGCCATGCGCATGGACCACCTCTGGGATCTGGTCGACCTCTCCGAGCGCACCCGCCGGCACTGCATGCAGGTGGAGAACTGCTGCTACGGCCGCAACGAGATGCGCGTCCTGCGGATGGCGCACGCGGGCCTTTTCGGCAAGCTGCTGCACGCCGCCGGCGCGTACAACCACGACCTGCGCCAGCTGATGTTCGACCCGACGTATTACGAAGGCCCGTGGCGGCGGCTGTGGCACACCCGGCTGCGCGGTGACCTCTACCCGACCCACGGCTTCGGTCCGATAGCCAACTACATGGACATCAACCGCGGCGACCGGGTGGTACGTATGTCCAGCTACGGCACGCCCGCGCTGGGGCTCGCCGAGTACCGCGCGGCGCACATGCCGCCGGGCGACCCGAGCTGGAAGGAGTCGTACATCGAGAGCGACCGCACCTTCAGCCTCCTGCAGACCGCCAAGGGCCGGGTGCTGCGGCTGGAGCACGACGTGTCCACGCCCCACCCGTACAGCCGCATCAACAGCCTCGGCGGCACCAAGGGCGTCTTCGAGGACTACCCGGAGCGGATCTACATCGAGCCCGACCAGAGCAACGACCAGTGGGGCGACTTCGGCCAGTACGCGGAGTGGGACCACTGGCTGTGGAAGGAGCACGCCAACCCGCCCGGCGGCCACGGCGGCATGGACTACATCATGCTGTTCCGGATCATGCAGTGCTTCCAGCTCGGGCTGGTGCCGGACTTCGACGTCTACGACGCGGCCACCTGGAGCGCGCCGGTGATGCTGAGCCACGCCTCGATCAAGGCGGAGGGCGAGCCGCAGGAGTTCCCGGACTTCACCCGGGGTCTGTGGCGCAAGCCGCGGCAGGGGGTGGACTCCCCCAGGCCGAAGGCGTGACGGAGCGGGGCCGGGCGGACGCGCGGACGCGCCCGGCCCCCGCACCGCTCCGGCGGCGCGGTGCCGCCCGGGCCACTCGGAAGCACCGTCCGGAAGCGCCGCTCAGGCCGCCAGGTGACCGGTGTCGCCCATGACCACCACGGGGTGCTGCCGCGGGTCGAGGGTGCGCAACAGCGTGACCAGGCCCGCCTTGGAGATGCTGACGCAGCCGGACGTACCGCTGCCGTGGTCCAGGTGGAGCCAGATGCCACCGCCCTTCTTCTGTCCCTGCGGCCGGGTCGGGTCCAGGGGTGAGGTGCCCTTGACGCGGTTGTAGTCGACCGCGATGACGTGGTCGAAGTCGTGCCGGGTCTTCTTCTCCCAGTACGGGGGTGGGGTGAAGGCCGCCGAGTGGGTGTACGGCAGCTTCGCGCCCGGGTCGGGCAGCACGCCGCCCGCGTCGGTGAGGCTGTAGACGCCGACCGGACTGCGCAGATCGTCCTCGTGGTGGTCGGTGGTCCAGCCCTTCCTGCCGTTGTGCGCGGGCCAATCGGCCGTACGGTGCCACCCCTTGGCCGTCTTCGTGTACAGGGCGAGCGTGGCGTCGGGCGAGTCGGCGCCCTTTCCGTACACGGCGACGACCTGCCGTGTGTCGGCGGGGATGCGCGCTCTGAGCCGCCCGCCCACCCCGGGGATGTCCTTCGGGTACGCGGCGGCCTCGGCCTTGCGCCCGCCCTCGCCCTTCCCTTCACCGTCCGTCGATCCGCCGCCTGTGCCGCAGCCTGCCAGCAGGGCCAGCCCTGCTGCCGCCACCGCGGCCTTCCGTACCATGCAGCCCGCAGTTCGCATGATGCCCATGGTGGCACCCGGGCGGCGGTCACGGGCCCGACCGACATGGCCTGTTGGGGGCGCTCTCGCGGAAAACCTGTTGAATCAGGGCGCCGTGCCGCGCCAGTCTTCCATGGCCCTCCCACGGCGCGCCCCGCCCGCTGTCCGCGCGCGGCCCCGCCGCGGCACGACGACGCGGGCCGGCCACCGGCTCCCGGCCCAGCCCGACGCCCGTACACCCGAAGCGCCGCATGTCGGCCCTGACCTTGGGAAACCATGCACATTCGCGACCTTCCCCATGCCGATCCGGGAGTCCCGGACGTCCGTTCCGGCGGCCGGCTGCTGCGGTGGCTGTACCGGCAGCAGCTCGGCGGCCAGACCAAAGCGCTGTGCTGGGGGCTGGTGCACACCGGCGGCGTGGCGGCCTTCCCCGTCCCGGTCGGTATCGCGGTGCAGGCCGTGGTGGACCGCTCCGGCTCCCGGCTGCTGCTCGCGGGCGGCCTGTTGCTGCTGCTCGGCGGCCTGGTGGCGGTCGGCGACGTGATGCTGCACCGGGCCGCGATCACCAACTGGATCACGTCCGTGGCCCGCATCCAGCAGCTGCTGGCGCGCAAGACCACCGAACTGGGCGCCACCATGACCCGGCGGGTCGCCGCCGGAGAAGTGGTGGCGGTCTCCACGGGCGACCTGGAGAAAATCGGATGGTTCGTCGAGGCGGTCTCGCGTTTCGGAGCCGCGGCGCTGACCTCCGTCGGCGTCAGTGTGGCGCTGGTGGTCTACCAGCCCGCGCTGGGCGTGGTGGTGGCCGCCGGCGTGCCCGTACTGGCACTGGCCGTCCTGCCGTTGCTGCCGCCCGCCGCCCGCCGCGCCGACGAGCAGCGCGAGAAGGCGGGCCGGGCCACCGAACTGGCCTCCGACACCGTCGCCGGCCTGCGCGTCCTGCGTGGCATCGGCGGCGAGGAACTCTTCCTCGGCCGCTACCGGCGCGCTTCCCAGGACGTCCGCCGGGCCGCCGTGCGCAGCGCCCGCATGTGGTCCACGATCTCCGCCGTACAGGTCCTCCTCCCGGGGCTCCTGCTGATCGCGGTGGTCTGGTACGGCACCGGGCTCGCCCTCGACGGCCGGGTGCGGGTCGGTGAACTGGTCACCGTCTACAGCGCGGTCACCTTCCTGCTGTACCCGCTGAGGCACTTCGAAGAGATCGCCATGGCGTATGCGTTCTCCCGGCCGTCGGCCAAGCGCGCCGCCCGCGTGCTGGCGCTGCGCCGGCCCGCCGACGGGCGGATCGCCGCGCCCGGCACGCTCGGCGGCGACCTGGTCGACCCGGCCAGCGGGGTGCGCGCACCGGCCGGACGGCTGACCGCCGTGGTGTGCGGCGACCCGGACGCGGCCGGGCGGCTCGCCGACCGGCTCGGCGGCCACCCCGCCGACGCGCCCGAGGGCACGCCGTCGGTCCTGCTCGGCGGTACGCCGCTGGACGACGTGCCGCGCGAGGCCGCCCGCACCGCCGTACTCGTCCAGGACAAGGACCCGGTCCTGCTCTCCGGGACGCTCGGCGAGCTGCTGGACATCCCGGCGTCCGGGTCCGTACGGGCCGAGGAGGCGCTGGCGGCGGCGCAGTGCGGCGACGTGCTGGCCGCGCTGGCACAGGGCTCGGCCGACGGCTCCGGCGACCCGATGGCCAGTCACATCACCGAGCGCGGCCGGTCGCTGTCCGGCGGCCAGCGGCAGCGGCTGGCGCTGGCCAGGTCGCTGGTCGCGGACCCCGAGGTGCTGGTCCTGGACGAGCCGACCAGCGCCGTCGACTCGCACACCGAGGCCCGGATCGCGGACGGGCTGCGCGCCCTGCGCACGGGCCGTACGACGGTGGTCTTGACCTCCAGCCCGCTGCTGCTGGACCGCGCCGATCACGTGGTCCTCCTCGACGAGGGCCGGGTGGCCGGCACCGGCACCCACCGTGAACTCCTGCGCGGCAGCGCGGCGTACCGCGCCGTGGTCACCCGCGAGACCGACGAGGACGACGGGCCGAAGGCCGCCTCCCTGGCGGGCCGGGCCGCGTCCGGCGGGCACTTCGCCCGTACCGGCACCGACCAGATCGAGGAGACCGCATGATCGGCCTGGCGCCACCGGAGCACGATCCGGACGCCCCGCGGACGGCCGCCACCCTGCCGGTCGGCTCGCCCGCGACCGTACGCGCCTACGTGGGCGGGCTGGTCCGCCGGCACCGCCGGGCCTTCGTCCTGCTGGTGACCGTCAACGCGGTCGCCGTCCTGGCCTCCATGGCCGGACCGTTCCTGCTGGGGAATGTCGTGGAGGACCTGGGCAACGGCGTGCGCGACCTCCACCTGGAGTGGACGGTCGGGATGTTCGTCCTCGCGCTGGCCGTCCAAACCCTGTTCGTCCGCCTGGTACGGCTGCGCGGCGCGGTACTCGGCGAACAGATGCTGGCGGACCTGCGCGAGGACTTCCTCGTACGGTCCGTCGCGCTGCCGCCGGGCGTGCTGGAGCGGGCCGGGACCGGCGATCTGCTGTCCCGTATCACCACCGACATCGACCGGCTGTCGGAGGCGATGCGGGAGGCCGTGCCGCAGCTGGCGATCGGCGTGGTCTGGATCGCGCTGCTGCTCGGCGGGATGACCGTCACCGCGCCGCCGCTGGCCCTGTCCGTGCTGATCGCGCTGCCCGTGCTGCTCGTCGGCTGCCGCTGGTACTTCAAGCGCGCCCCGCACGCCTACCGCTCGGAGGCGGCCGGGTACGCGGCGGTCTCGGCCGCGCTGACCGAGTCGGTGGACGCGGGGCGCACCATCGAGGCGCACCGGCTGGGCGGGCGCCGCGTCCGGCTCTCCGAACGCCGCATCCGCGAATGGACCCAGTGGGAGCGCTACACCCTCTACCTGCGCTCGGTGCTCTTCCCGGTCGTCAATGTGACGCATGTGCTGATCCTGGGCGGGGTGCTGCTGCTCGGCGGTCTGTTCGTGCTGCGCGGCTGGCTCACGCCGGGACAGCTGACGACGGGGGCGCTGCTCGCGCAGATGATGAGCGAGCCCGTGTCGATCATTCTGCGCTGGTACGACGAGCTCCAGGTGGCCCAGGTCTCCATCGCGCGGCTGGTGGGCGTACGGGAGATCGAGCCGGACGCCGCCGACGAGCGGGCCGAGCCCGACGGCCGGGACGTGCGGGCGGACGAGGTGCGCTTCGGCTACCGGGCGGGCGTGGACGTGCTGCACGAGGTGTCGCTGCGGGTGCGGCCCGGCACGCGCATGGCGCTGGTCGGCCCGTCCGGGGCGGGCAAGTCGACGCTCGGGCGGCTGCTCGCCGGGATCTACGCGCCGCGCACCGGGGAGATCACGCTCGGTGGCGCGGAGCTGTCCCGGATGCCGGCGGAGCGGGTGCGCGCGCACGTCGCGCTGGTCAACCAGGAGCACCACGTCTTCGTGGGCTCGCTGCGCGACAACCTGCTGCTGGCCCGTACGGATGCCGAGGACGCGGAGCTGTGGGCCGCGCTCGGCGCGGTGGACGCGGACGACTGGGCACGGGCCCTGGAAGCGGGCCTGGACACCGAGGTCGGCTCGGGCGGCCACGCCCTCACCCCGGCCCAGGCCCAGCAGATCGCGCTGGCCCGGCTGGTCCTGGCCGACCCGCACACCCTCGTGCTGGACGAGGCGACCTCCCTGCTGGACCCCCGCGCGGCCCGGCACCTGGAGCGCTCGCTGGGCCGGGTGCTGGACGGCCGTACGGTCGTGGCCATCGCCCACCGGCTGCACACGGCCCACGACGCGGACGTGATCGCGGTGGTCGAGGACGGCCGGATCAGCGAACTCGGCAGCCATCAGGAACTGGTCGCGGCGGACGGGGCTTATGCGGCGTTGTGGCGGTCCTGGCACGGGTAGGGGGACGTGGCAGGGCGGGGTCCGGTCCGGCCCCGCCCGGCCGCGGCGCCCGAAGGGCGGCCCCGCTATCCGAGGTACCCCAGCGCCCCCAGCCCGCCGATCCCGCCCAGCAGCATGAACACGGGCATCAGGACCTTGATCTCCACCCAGCTCCCGGCCCGGAAGCGCATGCCCTTCGGCGGGCCCACCGGGTACCAGCGCTTGCGGCCGATCGGGATGGGCCACAGGACCGGGCAGCCGGAGACGGTCAGCGCGTCCCCGATGTCGTGGACCAGCGCGCCCAGGACGATCGGCAGGCCCAGCCACAGGTACTCCTGGCCGGGGTCGGTGAACAGCCAGTTCGCGCCGTTGCCCGGCTCGTCCAGGACGCCGGCGAGGATCCAGGCCGTCGCGGCGCCCAGCAGCCACACCAGGACGTCGCTGGAGACCCGGGCCGCCCGCCACAGCAGGCCTTCGATCGCGAGCACCATGTGGACGAAGAGGATGCCGAGCACCGCCCAGCGCCCGCCCTGCACCGCGAGGAGTGACATGCCGCCGCCGACCAGGACCGCCCACACCCACGTATGGGTGAGGGTGCGGTGGCCGCCGGAGCGGTGGGCGTCGCCGCGCATCTTGGTGGCCTTGTAGACGGCGTGCGACAGGGCGTCGACCACGCCGCACAGCGACCGCGAGAGCGGCCCGAAGGCGCGCGATATCGTCGCCGACTTGTGGTCCAGGTCGGGGGCCAGCGCAGCGCCGGCGCAGATCAGCGCGCCGACGACCAGGACCGGCCAGGGCATCGGATACCCCGCGGCCGCCGTCGCCGCACCCACCCCCAGCCAGGCCGCGGCCCCGGACAGCGAGTGCGCCGGTCCCATCATCGTCGTTCCCCATCCCGGATTGACTGGACACCGGGCCCGGCGTCCGTCGAGGGGCAGCGGGCCCGCGGCCCGGATTCCTGACGCCGGGCCGGCGACACAGCGTAGCCTTTGTTGATCTAGGTCCGACCCGCCGGTTGTCGGATCCGGACCCGGCCAAGGCAGTATGGGGGCGTGACCCTCATCGATCATCTCCCGAACGACGCCGACCCCGATGCCCTCTTCGAAGCCTTTTCGAGCTGGGCCGAACAGCAGGGCATCGCGCTCTACCCTGCTCAGGAGGAGGCGCTGATCGAGGTGGTCTCGGGGGCGAACGTCATCCTGTCCACCCCCACCGGATCGGGAAAGAGCCTGGTCGCGGCGGGTGCGCACTTCACCGCGCTGGCCCGTGACGAGGTCACCTTCTACACCGCGCCGATCAAGGCGCTGGTGTCGGAGAAGTTCTTCGACCTGTGCAAGCTCTTCGGTACGGAGAACGTCGGCATGCTCACCGGCGACGCCTCCGTGAACGCGGACGCGCCGGTGATCTGCTGCACGGCCGAGGTGCTGGCCTCCATAGCGCTGCGGGACGGCAAGGACGCCGACATCGGCCAGGTCGTCATGGACGAGTTCCACTTCTACGCCGAGCCGGACCGCGGCTGGGCCTGGCAGATCCCGCTGCTGGAACTGCCGCAGGCGCAGTTCGTACTGATGTCGGCAACGCTGGGTGACATGTCCCGTTTCGAGGAGGATCTGACCCGGCGCACCGGCCGGCCGACGGCGGTCGTACGGTCCGCGACCCGGCCCGTACCGCTGTCGTACGAATACCGGGCGACCCCGCTGACGGAGACCCTGACCGAGCTGCTGGAGACCCGGCAGGCCCCGGTCTACATCGTGCACTTCACCCAGGCCGCGGCGGTGGAGCGGGCGCAGGCACTGATGAGCATCAACATGTGCACCCGCGCCGAGAAGGACGAGATCGCGGCGCTGATCGGCAACTTCCGCTTCACGACCAAGTTCGGCCGCAACCTGTCCCGCTACGTCCGGCACGGGATCGGCGTCCACCACGCGGGCATGCTGCCCAAGTACCGGCGGCTCGTCGAGAAGCTCGCCCAGGCGGGCTTGCTGAAGGTCATCTGCGGCACGGACACGCTCGGGGTCGGCGTCAACGTCCCCATCCGTACGGTGCTGTTCACCGCGCTGACCAAGTACGACGGGACGCGGGTGCGCACCCTGCGGGCGCGGGAGTTCCACCAGATCGCGGGCCGCGCGGGGCGGGCCGGGTTCGACACCGCCGGGTTCGTCGTCGCGCAGGCGCCCGAACACGTCGTGGAGAACGAGAAGGCGCTGGCCAAGGCCGGCGACGACCCCAAGAAGCGCCGCAAGGTCGTGCGCAAGAAGGCGCCGGAGGGCTTCGTCAACTGGGGCCAGAACACCTTCGAGAAGCTGATCGCCTCCGAGCCGGAGCCGCTGACCTCACGGTTCCGGGTCACCCACGCGATGCTGCTGTCCGTGATCGCGCGGCCCGGCAACGCCTTCGAGGCGATGCGCAAGCTGCTGGAGGACAACCACGAGCCGCGCCGCAACCAGCTGCGGCACATCCGCCGCGCCATCGCGATCTACCGCTCGCTGCTGGACGGCGGGATCGTCGAGCGCCTCGACGAGCCGGACGGGGAGGGGCGGATCGTCCGCCTGACCGTCGACCTCCAGCAGGACTTCGCCCTCAACCAGCCGCTGTCCACGTTCGCGCTGGCCGCGTTCGACCTGCTCGACCCGGAGTCGCCCTCGTACGCGCTGGACATGGTCTCGGTGGTGGAGTCCACCCTGGACGACCCGCGGCAGATCCTCGCGGCCCAGCAGAACAAGGCCAAGGGCGAGGCGGTGGCCCAGATGAAGGCCGACGGCGTCGAGTACGAGGAGCGCATGGAGCGCCTCATGGACGTCGAGTACCCGAAGCCGCTGGAAGAGCTGCTGCTGCACGCGTACAACCTCTACCGCAAGAGCCACCCCTGGGTCGGCGACCACCCGGTGTCGCCGAAGTCGGTCATCCGCGACATGTACGAGCGGGCGATGACCTTCACCGAGTTCACCTCGTTCTACGAGCTGGCGCGCACCGAGGGCATCGTCCTGCGCTACCTGGCGAGCGCGTACAAGGCGCTGGACCACACCGTGCCGGACGACCTGAAGTCCGAGGACTTCGAGGACATCGTCGCCTGGCTGGGCGAGATGGTCCGCCAGGTGGACTCCAGCCTGCTGGACGAGTGGGAGCAGCTGGCCAACCCCGAGGAGGAGACGGCCGAGGAGGCCATGGAGCACGCGGACGAGGTCAAGCCGGTCACCACGAACGTGCGCGCCTTCCGGGTGCTGGTCCGCAACGCCCTCTTCCGGCGGGTCGAGCTGGCGGCGCTGGACCAGGTCGAGGAGCTGGGCGAGATGGACGCCGAGTCCGGCTGGGACGCGGACGCGTGGGGCGAGGCCATGGACGCGTACTGGGACGAGTACGACGACCTGGGCACCGGTCCGGATGCGCGCGGCCCCAAGCTGTTGCAGATTCAGGAGGAGCCCGAGCACGGGCTGTGGAAGGTGCGGCAGACGTTCGCCGACCCCAACGGCGACCACGACTGGGGCATCTCCGCGGAGGTGGACCTGGCGGCCTCCGACGAGGAGGGGCGCGCGGTGGTGCGCGTCACCGATGTGGGGCAGCTCTGAGCTGGCGGAACACCTGACGGAGGACATACGGTCATGACCAACCCCGCCGAGCGCCTGGTGGATCTGCTGGACCTGGAGCAGATCGAGGTGAACATCTTCCGCGGCCGCAGCCCGCGGGAAAGCCTCCAGCGCGTCTTCGGCGGGCAGGTGGCCGGGCAGGCGCTGGTCGCGGCCGGGCGGACCACGGAGGGCGACCGGCCCGTGCACTCGCTGCACGCGTACTTCCTGCGCCCCGGACGGCCCGGGGTGCCGATCGTGTACCAGGTCGAGCGGGTGCGGGACGGCCGGTCGTTCACCACCCGCCGGGTCGTCGCCGTCCAGCAGGGACGCACGATCTTCAACCTGACCGCCTCCTTCCACCGGCCCGAACCGGGCGTCGAGCACCAGCTGCCGATGCGCCGCGAGGTGCCGCCCCCGGAGGAACTGCCGACCGTCGCGGACGAGGTGCGCGGCCACCTGGGCGGGCTGCCCGAGGCGCTGGACCGGATGGCCCGCCGTATGCCGTTCGACATCCGCTATGTCGACCGGCTGCGCTGGACGCCGGAGGAGATCGAGGGCGCGGAGCCGCGCAGCGCGGTGTGGATGCGGGCGGTCGGGCCGCTGGGCGACGACCCGCTGGTCCACACGTGCGCGCTGACCTACGCGAGTGACATGACCCTGCTGGACGCCGTCCGCATCCCGATCGAGCCGCTGTGGGGCCCGCGCGGCTTCGACATGGCCTCCCTCGACCACGCCATGTGGTTCCACCGCCCGTTCCGCGCCGACGAGTGGTTCCTCTACGACCAGGAGTCCCCGATCGCCACCGGGGGCCGCGGCCTGGCCCGCGGCCGCATCTACGACCGCAAGGGCGACCTCCTCGTCTCCGTCGTCCAGGAGGGCCTGCTCCGCCCCCACACCAACGCGCCGAGCCTGGAGCGGCCGTATGCGGAGGGGGCGGACGGATGAGGCGCTTCGGGCGGGCGTTCGACGGCGACGGTCAGCGGTGGTCACCAGTGGGTTCAGCGGTGGTCACCAGCCGGTGAGGTCGACCACGCGGGAACAGTGCGGGTCGTCGGTGTCGGTCTTTGTGAGCCGCTGTTCGTCGAGCAGTGACGGCAGGGCCGCCAGCAGCGCGGTGAGGGCGCCACCGGGACGTACGTCGGCGGCTGTCGTCCCGGGGAGATCCGGTTCGGTCCCGAAATAGAGCCGGAGCCGGTCCGGGGCCAGGAACAGAAAGCCGCACAAGCGCGCCGGCGGGTATTCCTCGGTGGACGGGGAGGCGAGACAGCGCAGGAGCGTGAAAGCCCAGTCGTCGTCGGTGAAGGGGGCCGGCGTCACGGTCGCGGGGTCCACGGTGAACAGGGTCATTCCCATGACGGTGCCGACCTTGTCGCGGGGATAGATGTGGGTTCCCGTATGAACAGCGCGCAAGAGGGCAGCGACATCGTGCGGGGTGCGCGGTTCATCGCCCGCGCGCAGGGGGATTTCATAGGCGGTGAGCCGGTCGGGCGCGAACTCGCCTTTGTCGCCGAGGACGACGCGCACGGCATCCGTGGCGGGGGGTGCCGGGAGGACGCCCCGTACATGCTGGTCCTCGACGAGAGGCGCGTAAACGTGGTGGAGCAGCAGGTCCGTGACGTCGGCCTGCTGCTCCACCATCTCTTCATGGTCGTACGTCACTGATTGACCCAGTTCGGGCACTTCTGCATGCCCTTGCAGTATGCGGTGATCACACCGATCGTATTCCCCTTCCCGGCGTCGTAACGCTTGTCATCCGTCTTCCGCGCGTAGCGGGCCTTGACGATGATGGTCACCCGTCCGTACTGGCGGTTCGAGGCGATGCCCTCGTATTGCAGGTTGGCCCCGTTCTTCTTGTCGACCTTGCCGCCGATCGGAATGTTCAGCAGGTCGCACTTGCGGATGTTGTGCCGACCGGTGAAGTGGTTCCAGCCCAGCTCCGCGTTGCCGATGCGCGTCGGTATCTCCCGGCCGTCGGGGTCGACCGCGCTGCACCTTTCCTTCTTGTTCCACCATGGTGCCGCGTTCGCGGGCGCAGCGGCTCCGGCGACGAGGACCGTTGCTGCCGCGACGGGCGACAGAAGCGCCGTGATCTTCTTCATGACCTGACTGTGGCATGCCACACCCGCGGAATGCCACGCTCTCCCTGTCAGCAAATAACAAGGCTTCATGGGGCATTTCGTGGGCATGTCGTGCGGCATTTCGCAGGGCATTGTGTTGAGCGTCACTGTGGGGGTGGTTATCCGTGCCGCGGGTTCAGGCGCACGCAGCCGGTGCCCGCAGGCAGGGTGACTCACAGAAGGGACCACCAGGCGGCCTCTTCACCGAAAGGACGACTGTAAACAGCGGCACGTGGTCGAGTGCGGGATCAACCGCCTCAAGACATACCGCGACGTCGCCACGCGATACGACAAGCCGGCGTTCCGCTAGGAAGCGGCCGTCCTCATCGCCGCCATCAACGAGTGGCTGATCAGCGCTTCCCCTGACGCCGTCCTACGCGACCCTGACCACGTACTTGCCCTGGACGCCGCCCGCCTCCAGCGCCCGGTGTGCCGCTGCTGTCTCCTCCAGAGGGAAGACGGTGTCCACCGCGGGGCTCAGCTTGCCCTCGACCACATGGCGGGCGAGGTCGTCGAAGTCCGCCCGCGTGGGGTTGCCGCTGAAGAAGCGCACCCGGCCGTGTCCGTGGACCGTGCCGGCCGCGAGGTAGCCGAGCGACGCTACGGGCCGTTTCGGGTCGAAGGCGATGGTGACCATGCGCCCGCCGGGATTCAGGAGGCGCCGGAAGGCCCGCAGGTCGGTCCCCGCGGTGTCCAGGACCACGTCGAAGCGGCCCAGTCGAGCCGGCGGCACGGACCGGTGGTCGACGGCTTCGTGCGCGCCGAGCCCGCGGACGAAGTCGAGGTTGGCTGCGCGGGCGAGGGCCGTGACCTCGGCGCCGTACGCCCGTCCGAGCTGGACGGCGGCGTTGCCGACACCGCCCGCCGCGCCCCGGACGAGGAGTCGTTCCCCGGGACGCAGCCCGGCTTTGTCCCGCAGCGCGGTGATGGCCGTGGTGGCCACCGGTAGCGCGGCGGCGTCCACCGGGTCGAGCCCGTCGGGGAGCCGGCCGACCCGCTCGGCGGGCACCGCCACGTACTCGGCGGCGCTGCCGAAGCCGGAGGTGCGGCCCAAGATGCCCCATACGGGGTCGCCGGCCGCGAGCCGTGTGACTCCGGCACCCAGTGCGGCGACCTCGCCGGTGAAGTCCAAGCCGACGCGCTTGGGGAATCTCCGGCCGCTCAGGAGGCGGAACCGGCCGGCGCGGACTGTCAGTTCACCGCCGTTGACGCTGAACGCCCGCACTTTCACAAGGATCTCGCCGGGGGCCGGCTCGGGGCGTGGCAGGCGGCCCACGTAGAGCACATCGGGGCCGCCGTAGCGGTCGTAGAGCACTGCCTTCATCATGCGGTCGTTCACCGTTCCGCCTTTGCCGCCGGGGCCGTACAGGGATCTGGCACCGACCGTAAGCTCTTGAACGGACGCGATCGTCCGATTGGACCGGAAGCGAGAGACAGTGATGGCGGAATCGTCTCGGATCACAACCCGGGACCGGGTGCGGGCGGACGCCCGGCGCAACCGGGAGCGCGTCCTCGTCGCCGCCCGTGCGGTCTTCGCGGAGCACGGGATCGACGCCCCGATGGCGACCGTGGCCCGTCGGGCCGGGGTCGGCGTGGCGACGCTGTACCGGCATTTCCCGACCCGGGACGCTCTGGTGCGGGGCGCGTTCGCGCAGCAGATGGAGGCCTGTGAGCGGGCGCTCACCGAGGCCCTGGCCGACCCTGACCCGTGGCAGGGCTTCCAGCGGCTGGTCGAGACGGTCTGCGCTCTGCAACGGGAGGAACGCGGGTTCCCGGCCGCGTTCGCCGCGGCCTTCCCGGAAAGCACGTCCGAACACGCGCAGTCCCGGCGGCGAGCCGAGCGGGACTTCACGACCCTGGTACGCAGGGCCCAGGCGTCGGGCGCGCTGCGGGCGGACTTCCGCCCTTCCGACCTCGCCGTGGTCCTGCTGGCGCACTGTGGTCTGGTGACCGCCCTACCGGATGACGGTGCAGCGTCCCGGCGCCTGGTGGCCTACCTGCTCCAGTCGTTCCGCACCGACCCGGCCAACGAACCGCTGCCCCCGGCGACCGCGCTGTCACTGCGCAGCCTCCCGATGGCAACCGACAGCCCCCAGGGGCGGCGGCCCCGCAGAGCCTGACATGAGCGGTACCTGCCGCAGGGCATGCCCAGTCCGACAACTCCGCTTTCGCGACGGGTCCTACCCCTCATCGACCTCCTCAGCGGCGGCGTCATTGGCCCGGTCGATCTCGGCCATGTGCTCCTCCGCCCAGTTCCGCAGTACCGCGAGCGCGGCCTCCAGCGACAGCCCGAGTCCGGTGAGCCGGTAGAAGACCCGCGGCGGCACGGTCGGTTCGACCCGGCGCGACACCAGCCCGTCGCGGGTGAGGCTGCGCAGCGTCACGGACAGCATCTTCTGCGAGACGCCGGGCATCCGGCGTCTCAGCGCCGCGAAACGCACCTCGTCCGGTGCGGCATCGGCGAGCGCCTTGACGGCCATGGACGTCCACTTCGTGCCGATACGGTCCAGCAACTGCCGCGTCGGGCACTGAGGGTCGAACAGGTCGCCGCGCACCTCACGGCCGGTGGCCGGGGCCTCCCGGGCGCCCCGATTCCCTCGGGTGGTCACCTGTGGCTCACCACCTTTCTCGAAAGTGCCGCCTGGAAAGCGGGCGGGCGGTTACTTATCGTGTCGTGGTCACCAATGGTAACCATCCGAGGAGCTGTCATGCCCGTCACCACCGCACATCAACTGCGCCGCGTCACCACGAACGGCGTCCAACTCAACGTCGCCATCGCCGGGGACGGGCCCGCGGTGCTCCTGCTGCACGGCTTCCCGCACACCTGGCAACTCTGGAGCGGCATCATGGACCGGCTGGCCGGGCAGTACCGGGTCATCGCCCCGGACCTGCGGGGCTTCGGCGCCAGCACGCGTGCCGCCGAGGGTTACGACGCGGGCACCCTCGCCGCCGACGCCGAAGGACTGCTCGGCGCACTCGGCGAGCCTTCGGCGGCGGTGGTCGGCATCGACGCGGGCACCGCCCCCGCCGTCCTGCTCGCGCTGCGCCGGCCCGGCCTCGTCCGGCGCCTGGTCGTGATGGAGGGACTGCTCGGCCGCCTGCCCGGGGCCGAGCAGGTCTTCGCGGGCGGCGCCCCGTGGTGGTTCGGCTTCCATGCCGTCCCCGGCCTCGCCGAGACCGTCCTGGCCGGCAACGAGGCCCCGTACATCGACTGGTTCCTCGACGCGGGGACGCTGGGGCGAGGAGTACCCGACGACATCCGTGCGGCCTTCGTTCGCGCGTATACCGGGAGCGAGGCCCTGCGCTGCGCGTTCTCCTACTACCGGGCCCTGCCCATCAGCGCGCAGCAGATCCAGGACGCCGTCGCGACGGCTCGGCTGACCATGCCCACCATGGCCATCGGCTCGCACCCGATCGGCACCGGGCTCGAACGCCAGCTCCGTCCCCTCGCGGACGACCTGGTCGGACACCACCTCCAGGACTGCGGCCACATCATCCCTCTCGACCGCCCCGACGCATTGTTCGCGCTCCTCGCCCCCTTCCTCTCCGCCGATCTGCATCGATGACAGTGACGAGACGCGACGCTCGTAGCACCAACGGCCGTGCGGGCCTCGGATGGCACCCGGCCGGGCCGACCCCCGCCGCCCGGCCTTCGGGTGTTCGGCGGCTCGCCAGGCAGCCTCGCACGTCAGGCCCGCGGCCTATCGCCTGCTCATGACGTCCATGAATCTTGTCGCGTTCGACATCTCCGCTACCCGTCGGGCTCGATCCGGAAGGGTGACGCTGTGCGGGATGTCTGGATCGGAGCCGACGCCGGGGCGGTCGGGCGGAGGGGTGCGGGCGGGGTCGCGGAGGTTCGGATGTGGGTGGGGGTGAGGCGCGGGCCCGGAAGGGTGGCGGGCCTCGTCGGGTGACGCAGGCGGTTCGCGGCTGGTTGGTGGCGGCGAGCCTGGTCCAGGGCACGCGTGAGGTTCACGCGATACCAGAGGACCTCGTCGAACTCCGCCGCCACGGTCGCCCACTCCACCGCCTGCTGCGCCGTCGGGCTGATCGCGGGCGGGGCCAGGGACGGGCGGAGGCGGCGGAGCACGGAGCGTTCCATGGGGTCTTCGGCGATCGAGGCCAACTCCTCCGGCGGCAGGACGGCGGCGATCACGGCGGCCGACTGCCAGCCGTCCGCCGCCCGGCCCATCAGCTGGGCGACCCGGCGGCTGCGCCACTTGCGGCCGCGCCAGTCCTGGCCGCCGTCGAGCATGACCCGCATCACCGCGGGGATGCGGCCCCGCAGCAGCTCCGGCTCGCGGTCGGCGAATTCCGTCAGCTCCGACGCCAGATAGAGCCAGACCACGACGCCGTAGCGGTTCACGTAGAAGCGGGCCGGGGCGAAGCAGCCCGCGCGGGCCAGTCGCAGGAATCGGCCCGGGCCGATGTCGAGCAGTCCGGCGGCTTCGGTCGCGCCGACCGTTCGCAGGCGCTCACGCAGCGTGTCGGGAAAGCCCTCCTCCGACCGCAGCCGTCGGACCTCCTCCACCGGCACCCGGCGCCGCCCCCACGGTCCGGTCGGGCCGGGCCGCGCCTCGGGATCGGGCGCGACCGTGGCGATCTCCCCCAGCTGCACCGCCAGCTCGAACTCGCCGCCGCGAAGCTCCAGTTCGCGAGCAGCCTGCCCCGGCGAGAGCGTCTCCCCCGCGCCCGGGAGTTCGTCCGCCGCGGCCAACCGCCGCCCGTCACACATCACCGTCATGGCACACTCCCCCGTCATCGTCCGTCACGGAATCCGGTGCGGATTCCCGCCGGTTCATTACCGACAGTGACGACGATAGCCGTGGGGTACGACAGTCCGTCAAGCCCCGGCTTCAGGGCTGTGGACAACCCTCCGGCCGGCGGGACGCGACCCCCAGGTGTTCCCCCACACGGTTGACCAACAGCGCCATTTCGTAAGCGATCTGTCCCATATCGGCCTCGGGACCCGCCAGCACACACAGGCAGCTGCCGGCCCCCGCCGCCGTCACGAACAGCACACCGTCCTCGAACTCGACCATCGTCTGCCGCACCCGCCCGGCCCCGAAGTGCCGTCCCGAACCCTTGGCGAGGCTGTGCAGGCCCGAGGCGACCGCCGCCAGGTGCTCGGCGTCCGCCCGCGCCAGCCGCTCGCTCGCGCTCGTCACGAGCCCGTCGTTGGACAGCACCAGGGCGTGCCGCACCTGGTCCACCCGCTCGGTCAGATCGTCCAGCAACCAGTCGAGCCCGCTGCTCGCCGCCATCCCGTTTCCTCCCCGTGTCCCCGTGGGCAACTGCCGTGCCAGCCTGGCCCACCGGTGCCGTCCCGGCAAGCATCCCGGCCCTGCAGCGCGGTTCGCGGGGCCTGTTCGCGCCGGATGGCGCAGGATGGCGGCATGGCACGCAAAATGAGCAAGGACGAGTGGCAGGGCTTCCTGTCCGAGGGCACCCGCACCGGCAAGCTCTCGACCGTACGGGCCGACGGCAGCCCGCACATCGCACCGGTGTGGTTCCTCCTGGACGGCGACGACCTCGTGTTCAACACCGGCGCCGACACGGTCAAGGGCCGCAATCTCGCCCGGGACGGCCGGGTCGCGCTCTGTGTGGACGACGACCGGCCGCCGTTCGGCTTCGTGATCGTGGAGGGCCGGGCCGAGACGAGCGACGACCTCCCCGAGGTGCGCGCCTGGGCGACCCGTATCGCGGCCCGTTACATGGGCCAGGAGCGCGCCGAGGAGTACGGGGCGCGCAACGGCGTCCCGGGGGAACTCCTGGTGCGGGTCCGGATCGGCAAGGTCGTGGCGGTCGCCGAGCTGGCCGACTGACGTTCCGGTCGCGCTGCGGCCGCGGCGCCGGGACGCGGCACCTCCTCACCCGACCGAGTCCAGCAGCCGGGCGGTGTACACCCGCCCGGCGTGTTCGACCAGCCGTATGAGCACTTCCTTGCCCGAGTCGCGGTCGCGCGCGTCGCACAGCACCACGGGGGTGCCGCGGTCCAGGTCGAGCGCCCGCGCCACCTCGCCGGCCCCGTACGCGCGGGTCCCGGCGAAACAGTTGACGGCCACCAGGAAGGGGATGGAGCGGTTCTCGAAGTAGTCCACGGCAGGGAAGCAGTCCTCCAGCCGGCGCGTGTCCGCGAGCACGACGGCACCCAGGGCGCCGCGCGCCAGGTCGTCCCACAGGAACCAGAAGCGGTCCTGTCCGGGCGTCCCGAAGAGGTACAGGGACAGCCCGGACCTGATGGTGATGCGGCCGAAGTCCATCGCCACCGTGGTGGTGGTCTTGCGCACCACGTCCCCGGCGTCGTCCAGCGCGGCGCCCGCCTCGCTGAGCAGTTCCTCCGTACGCAGCGGCCGAATCTCGCTCACGGCTCCCACGAGGGTCGTCTTGCCGACCCCGAAGCCGCCCGCCACCAGGATCTTCAGGGCCATGAAGGTGTCGTCCGGGGTGTTCGCGGACTCGTCGGCAGGCGGTAGGGATACGTCGTGGGCTTCGTCGCGCGACTCGAAAACCATGGCGAGGACCGTACTCCGTTCGCTACACAGCGTGGCGTGGAGTTGACAACTTCGTACGCTTCGGGGGCGAGCCCCGGCCACGTCCGGCCGGGCGCCTCCAGCGGGAAACCCGCGCCGCCCGCCGGTCGCCGCACCGGCGGGACGCGAGAAAGAAGGCTGATGATGTCCACCCATGAGGCCACCGGTACCGGCGAGGACATCGCGGCCGTCCCCGCCGCGGGCGACAACGAGGCCGGTCCCTGGCACAACGTCTGCCGGATCTGCCACCCGCGGGAGTCGCCCGTACGGCCGCTCGTCGCCATCTGCGGCGAGCCGCTGCTCGGCATCAGGGCCGCCCGTGACGCACCGCGGTGCGAGCTGTGCGACCACCTCACACCGCTGCACGTACAGGGACACCGGACGTGACGCCGCGCCGGGGCGGGGCGGCAGCAGGTCCGCTCGGCATCGGGTGTGATCCGATTTCACCCCGACAGCCGCACCCACCCTGCTAGTTTGATTAGCGAGTCTAACTAGACAGGCGAAGGGGCCGTATGTCTCAGCAGCAGTGGAACACCGTCGACGACTACTTCAACTCCCTGCTCGTCCCGTCCGACGACGCACTGGAGGCCGCGCTGCGCGACAGCGAGGCGGCCGGTCTGCCCCGGATCAACGTGACGCCCACCCAGGGCAAGCTGCTCCAGTTGCTCGCCCAGATACAGGGCGCCCGGCGCATCCTGGAGATCGGTACGCTCGGCGGCTACAGCACCATATGGCTGGGCCGCGCCCTGCCCGCCGACGGCCTTCTGATCTCCCTGGAGGCCAACGCCTCCTACGCCGACATCGCCCGCGTCAATCTGGCCCGCGCCGGGCTCGCGGAGCGTACCGAGATCCGCGTCGGCCCGGCACTGGACAGCCTCGCCCAGCTGGCCGCCGAGGACACCGAACCGTTCGACCTGGTCTTCATCGACGCGGACAAGGCCAACAACCCGCACTACCTGGAGCGGGTCCTCGGACTGACTCGCTCCGGCAGCCTGATCGTCGGCGACAACGTCGTACGCCACGGGGACGTCGCCGACGCCGGCAGCACCGACCCCTCGATCCGCGGAATCCGCCGCTTCCTGGAACTCATCGCCGAACACCCGAAACTGACCGCGACCGCCGTGCAGACCGTGGGCGCCAAGGGTTACGACGGCTTTTCCCTGGCCCGGGTGACCGGCTAGCCGGCCTTCACCGCAAGCTGATCCTGTTTCCGGCGGACACCTCGGCGCCGACGATGCCCGAACCGGCGTAGCGGATGTTGTTGCCCGTGGCCGTTCCGCCGGAGCAGGAGGTGAACCGTATGGCGGCGCCGTCGCCCCCCTGGCTGTATTTCACGACGTTTCCGGTGACCACACCCTCGTGGACGTATTGCAGCGCGATGCCGTTCGAGCTGGCCCAGTCGCGGATGATGTTCCCGGTCACGACGACGTTTTCCATGGGGGTGTCCGACATTCCGTAGACGCCTATGGTGGCGTACCGCGGCCCTTGTCCCGGCTGGTTCGTCAGGCCCATGTGGGTCAGGACGTTGTGCGCGACGATGATGTCCTCGGTCTGCGACCAGAACCATGACTGGTACTGCGCGGACGGGTCCACCTGTACCTGTATTCCGCTGTTGCAGTCCGCCATGATGTTGTTCGCGATGACCGCGTGGCGCCAGTTCTGGGCGCGTACCGCATAGTTCTTGGCGTTGGTGATGCGGTTGTTCACCACGCGGATGCCGTCGTGGAACCGGCCGGGGAACGTGGCCGTGTGCGTGCCCACCAGGGCTCCGAAGCCGTCCGCCGAGCAGCCGTCCACGACGATGTTGGTGCTGTGCGTCCCGTCGGGCGCCTCCTGCACCTCTATCGCCTCGGAGAAGAACCGTGTCGGTGTGGTGGCCTTGAAGCGGCGGAAGACGCAGTTGCGTGCCGTGCCGTTGCGGATCCCGTGGAACTCGATCGCGTGCCAGTCGGGGATGTTCTCCACCACCAGGTCCTCGTAGAGGATGTTCTCGGCGGAGCAGAAGGCGAACATGTCGAGGTGCCGCGCATTGTTGGCGCCGCCGTCCCACAGGCCGCCGCGGATGCTGATGTCGGACGCGCCGTTGTATCCGTCGTGCGAGAAACCGCCGCCCCAGAGCGTGTCGATGGTGGACGTGTCGCTGCGGAAGACATGGGCGCCATGGGCGACCACGGTCAGGTTTCCGGAATCCGGTACCAGCACTCCCGTCCCCCGTACCGCCGTTCCCGGACTGTGCATCCGATAGCGCCCCGGAGGAATCACCAGCGTTCCGCCGCCGGCGTCGCAGATGGTGGTCACCGCGTGCTGCAACAGAGGCGCCGCGTCGGCCAGGCCCTGGGGATCGGCACCGAAATGGTCGACGAAATTCCACTTCCCCGTGTCCGTCATGCCAAGCATGATTACGCCGGGCGGCCGGGAGCGTAAGACACCGAAAGGCAACGGTTGCCGCGCTGCTCCCCAGCCGTTCCCGGCACCACCGGCGGCCCGTGTCACCCGCGGCCCCTACAGTTCCGGTATGAGTGACGACACCGCCGGCCCGCCCGGGCACGCTGATCAGGTCCATGACGTGCGGGAGTTCTTCGGCCCCCGCGCGCACGACTGGGACGCGCGGTTTCCCGACGACGGGCCCGCCTATCAGGCCGGCGTCGCCGCGCTGGGACTGCGCGCGGGTGACCGGGTGCTGGACGCGGGCTGCGGGACGGGACGGGCGCTGCCCGCCCTGCGGGCCGCCGTGGGTGCGGGCGGTACGGTGCTGGGCGCCGACCTGACGCCCGAGATGCTGGAGGCCGCCGTGCGGGCCGGACGGGGACGGCTGGCGCCCCTCCTGCTCGCGGACGCGCACCGGCTGCCGCTGCCGGACGCCGCGCTCGACGCGGTCTTCGCCGCCGGGCTGCTGTCCCACCTGGGCGACGCCGGCACGGGCCTCGCCGAGCTGGCCAGGGTCGTACGGCCCGGAGGGCGGCTGGCGCTGTTCCACCCGGTCGGCCGCGCCGCGCTGGCGGCGCGGAAGGGGCGCCCGCTCACCCCCGACGACATACGGGCCGAGCCCCGTCTGCGGCCCCTGCTGGCGCGTACCGGGTGGGACCTGGTGCGGTACGTGGACGAGGACGCGTGCTACCTGGCCCTGGCCGTGCGCCGGGACACCTGAGCGGGCCGGCTCAGTGCGGCACGGGGCAGCCTCCCGTAGGGCGTCCCTGGGGGAAAGTGCCGAGGTCGGCGATGACGTAGCCGTTCGGGTAACCCTTGATCTCAGGGTTCTGGCGGGCGTAGTGCGGGCGGCGGCGCGGCGGGAGCAGGCGGACGGACTTGGCGCGCAGCCGCAGCGCGCCGCGCACCGCGGCGCGGACGGCGGGCCTGGGACGCTCGTACCGGAAGGCGTCCAGCAAGGTGTCGTCGAGCAGGGCCATGCTCGCGCCGCGCACCACCGGGGCCAGCGGGCCGTACCAGCCCGCCATCATGCCGAGCGTGGCGTCGGAGACGCGCCGCCCGCCCTCGTCCCAGCCGAAGTGCGCGTGCTCGTAGTCGTCCAGGCAGCGCTCGAACTCCTGGAAGTTCTGCGGAATGCCGGTGATGCCCATGTGGCGCCCGAGCGTGCGGTAGTAGACGGCCGTGGCGTGCTTCTCGTGCTCGCTCAGCCGCCGCCATCCGTACAGGTCCAGCCAGCGCTTCGGGGTCACCACGAAGGTGCAGAGGACATACCGCATGTCGTCGTTGGTGATGTCGTAACTGCGGTGCATCTGGTTGATGCGGCGGATCGCCGTACGGCCGTCCTCGGAGTCGAAGCCGTGCTCGATCACCGTGTCCAGGAGGAGCGCGGTGTCGTCGTAGCGTTTTTGCGTACGGTCGGTCAGCTCCGCGGTTTCGGCGAGCAGGCGGCCGATGGCGGGAACGGCGTAGGTGCGGTAGAGCGCCAGTTCCAGGGCGCGGGCGACGTCCCACGGGAATTCGTACGTCGTGGTGATGCGGTGGATGCGCAGGAAGTCCCGCTCCGGGTCCAGCCGCTGGATTTCCCTCAGCCAGTCATATCGCCGCACCGAGCACCCGCCCTTTCGTCGTCGAAGTTCCCATCGTAAGCGTCCGGTGCACACTGGAACGACCGGAACGGGCACCGGGAATGGGGGACACGATGACCGACTTCTTGCGCGGAATCTCCGATTTGTTCCGTGGTTTTCGGAACTTCTTCACCCGCGTCCGCGTCGCCGTACACCTGCCGGGCACGGACCCGCCCAGGGCACCCGGCACGATGCGGCGGTACAACATCTTCGAGGCCGCGGCGGCCCATGTGGCGGCGTGCGCGGAGGACGACGACGAACGCACCGCCGAGACGGCCGAGTGGGTCTCCCCCGAGGCGCTCGCCTTCGGCATCAACGAGCTGGCCTGCCGGGCGGTCATCGCGCTGGCCCGGGAGCGCAGCGAGTCACCGCAGACGGTGGCCCGGGACCTGCTCAACCTGCCGGTGGCCTGAGGGCCGCACGGTACGGCTGGTGACAACCGGCTCCGGGCCAACTAGGGTGCGCCGACGACTGATCGCATCGATCGGGCCGGCCACGGACCCGGCGCCCCGGCCCGGAAGAGGGCCGACGGCGACGTGCCCGGCCGGGCGGAGCGCATCGCATGGGGAGGCCCCGAGTGTCGACCGAGAGCGCCGGTACGTCCGCGGCAGGGTACCCGGGCGGGGCCGCGCCCCACAGCGCCGACGACGACCAGTTGCTGGTGCTGACGGCGGTGCTGCTCACGCCCGCGCGGTTCCCGGGCGTGCTGGGCGACGACTACCCCGAGGTGTGCGCCGGTCTCGGCCTGGAACCGTACGAGCAGGGCTACGGGCTCGTGCTCGGCCAGGACGGGCGGGGCGCGCGCTGGACGGTGGTGACGGACGACGTCTCGCTGGTCGCGTGCGCGATCGCGGCCTGGGACTGCGGGATGGAGTACGACCTGTCGCCGCACGAGGACAGTGTGGTGGAGGCGCTCCCCGGCTGGCCGCTCGCGCTCGCCGTCGCCGCGCCGGGCGTGCCGGCGCCGCACGATCCCGAACCGGAGGAAGGCGGTCCGGCCGTGCTCAGGCCGCCGGACGCCGGGCGGTGGGGTCCCGCGCAGCGGCGGCTCGGCGCGGACGAGATCGCGCTCCAGTGGGCGGCCTGGCGCGAACAGGTCGCGGACGGGGTCACGTTCGTCGAGGCGGGGACCCGGCCGCACGCCGGGGTGCAGCGGGCGCTGGCCGAGGCCCGTGCGTACGTGGCGGCTCCTCCGCCGCCGGGACGAATCCGCTCGGCCTTCGCGGCGGGTGAGGCCCGTACGCTGCGGGTGGACGGGCCCGGCTGGAGCATGGTGGCCCGTACCGACGACATCGCGTTCGTCCTGCTGGACGACCGGCCGGGCGAGGTCCTGCCCGTCGGGCGCGGGCCCGAACTGCCCGGACTGCTCCGGTCGCTGGAGGCGCTGGCGGTACGGCCGGCCTGAGACGGCACGGCACCGCCACCCGCGTGGGTCGTCGCCGTCTCCACGGGTGCGCTGACGGGGACGTCGTCGCGGCCTGCCGGCCGGGCGGCTCACGCCGCGGGCGCACGGTCACCGACCGGCTGCGTATCTGACGCTGGACCCCTCGCAGCGGAGCAGGCTGCGACGCTTGGCCCGTAAGGAGGTAAGGGAAGGCGATGTGACGCACTCCGGTGCTGCCTACGCGCTCTGCGAGAGCGTGGTGCCCGACCTGCTCGGCCGCCGTCGACGGGTGGCTGCCGAGACCGAGGCCGACCGTTGGCCAACGCCTCGCCCAGCGGGCCGCCAGCGCTTCATGGCGCGCTGGTGTCCCGCGCCACCAGTGTGCGGCCTATTGCTGGTTGTCGGATCGTCAACCGGCGGCCCGCTTTCTGCGCCTCATCCCGGTGTGGTGATCCGGACGTGAACTCCCGTGCCTTCGCGCGGAAGCTCTCAGTCCGCTGCGGCACGATTTTCCGCCAGGCTGCGGGGCGGGGCGGCCTCCAGCCGAACCAGCGAGGACTTCCGAGCCGATCACGATCGAGTCACCAGCCTGTCGATGCGGGCGGCGAGATCGGGGTGGGCGGCGGCCAGGTGGGGGCGGGCAGCGGTCAGGGGGGCGATGAGGCAGAAGGGGTCGTCGTGGGCGAGGGCCGCGTGGAGTTCGCCCAGGGGATGGCGGGCGGCCGGGGGAAGGTCGGTGAGGGCGGTGATCTGGCCGGCGAGGCGGCGCAGGTCGGCGGCGTTGGCGCGGGCCCGGGCGGCGGTCGTGCGCGCGGCGGCCCGGGCCTGGCGGGTGGCCGTCACGCGCTGCTCGCCGGTGGTTCCGGCCGGGCCGGGACGGCCGCGCAGATAGCGGCGCTCGGCGGCCTGGCGGCTGGCGACGCCGAGGGGACGGGCGAGGTCCGCCCAACTGGCGCCCGCGTTCCGGGCCGTTTCGATCAGACCGGTCTCCCACCCGGCGAGTTGCTCGCGCACCTGCCGCAGCAACATCAGGGAGGCCAGCGCCTGCTCCGGTCCCGGTCCGGGGTCCTCGGGCGCGTCCGGGGACTCTCGCTGGGCGTCGCGCAGGGCGTCGTCTATGGCGCTGAGAGCCGCCGCGGCGGCGAGAAATGACGCCGGGCTGTGGGCGTTCGTGCTGGTGGCGGACGGCTGGTCGGCTGCGGTCACGGGCACCTCCCTCGGGTTGTCATCGTGATGACGACATCATGTTTGTCATCCATTGGATGACATGTTACAACGGTGTCCGTGAGGCGCATTGGCAGCAACGGCCTGGACTCGCTGGAGGTGTTTTCACGATGTTGATGCGCACTGACCCCTTTCGTGAGCTGGACCGGCTGGAGCAGCAGCTGATGGGCCCGGGCACCTGGTCCCGGCCGTGGGCGCCGCCGATGGACGCCTACCGAGAAGGCGACGAGTTCGTGATGGCCTTCGACCTTCCGGGCGTCACCGCGGACGCGATCGACATCGACGTCGAGCGGAACAGGCTGTCCATCAAGGCCGAGCGGCGGCCGGTGGCGGAGGCCGGCGACGTGCGGACGGAGGTGTCCGAACGGCCGCTGGGCGTCTTCTCCCGCCAGATCGCGCTCGCCGACACCCTCGACACCGAGCGCATCCAGGCCGACTACGACGCGGGCGTGCTCACCCTGCGCATCCCGATCACCGAGCGCGCCAAGCCCCGCAAGATCTCCATCGGTGCCGGATCCGGCCGCAAGGAGGTCTCCGGCTGACATCAGCCGGACGGGTGCGGAGGGCGGGCACCTGATCTCCCCCTCACTCCGCTCTCCGCACCTCCGTGAGCAGTCCGAAGGAAAAGGGGTGGCGGCCGAGATGACTCTGCGATGCGAAGCGTTCCTCGGCCACGTCAAGGAACGCGGCGAATACGACACCTTGAAGGAAGCCGAGCGCGCGGCCCGTGTGGTGCTCGCCCTCCTCGGCGCACATCTGATCGGCGACGTCCGCGCCCAGCTGGCGACGCGCCTGCCCGAGGCGTTCGCCCTGATCCTGCTCAACCCGCTGCAGAGCGCCGAGCCGCTGTCCCCGGAGCGGTTCGTCCGGGCGACCGCCGCGTGGATCGAAGGCGCCACCGAGCAGACCGCGGCCTGGGACGTCAGCGCCGTGCTGTCCACCGTCGCCGACGCCGCCGGCGAGGACCTGCTGCGCCAGATCCTGCTCCAGCTCCCGGACGGCTACGACCTGCTCTTCGGCCGCCCCCAGCCCATCTGACCATCCCGCACGCCGGTGCCCGGACACCGGCCACAACAAGAAAGGCAACCACTTCAGTGCTCTCCGACCAGTGCGCACCGCCCCAGCAGCTGTACGGGACGGCATACGTGCAGATGCTGGAGAAGGTCCGTTACGAGGGCGCCTACCCCACCCGCGAGCGAGCCGACCAAGCCGTCCGCCTGGTTCTCGCCGGACTGGGGCGCCAGCTCACCGGCGACGAACGCGTCGATCTGGCCGCCTGCCTGCCCTGGGAAGCCGCACGCGTGCTGACCGAACAGATCCCCGACCCCCAACCGCTGACCGGCTGGGCCTTCGTCAAAGACCTCGCCGCCCGCACCGGCGCCTCCCTGGCCACCACCCGCTGGGACACCGGCTCCGTCTTCTCCGCCGTCGCCGCCTACGCCGGACCCGACCTGATCACCCGCGTCATCCAGCAGCTACCCACCGGTTACGCCCTGCTCTTCGGCCGCGCCGAACTCACTCCGGCCGCGTAGACGGCGGCGTGCGTGCCCGGGGGGGCCGCGACGCCGCCGCGTCGCGGCCCGCCCTGGATGCTTCCGGCGAAATGCGGCCACACGAAGGGCGCGCCACATCGAAGGCAGGCTGAACCCACTTCCTCCGCTGCTGCTTCCAGGACGAGCACTCGGCGCACGTGCCGTCCGTAGCCGCGCCAGGGACTTCGCCGACCCGGTTCGCGACGCTGAACACCGGCATTGAGGCTGCACGCCAGCGGCTCCGGCAGTTGGTGGAGCCGGACGAGCCGGAGGCGGACCCGGCCGCGACGGCGTCCGCGCTCGCCCTCGCCGCGCTCCGGCCGTGGAGCAGGCCCTGCCGGAAAACAGCAGCAGCACGCCGACCGGGCCGGGCCGAGCCAGACCGAGGAGGCCGGAACCGAGGCGCGGCGGGCGAACCAGACCGAGCAGGGGCGCCGTTGGCGCCGGTATAGCCCGAAGGGCGCGGAGCCGGGGCGCGGGCGCCGATGGTCGGGTGGTGGTGGGGAGCGGGAGGGAAGCCGGTTCCGGGTGGTGGTGAGGTGTTGTTTGGGACCGCGGTGGCCAGGGCGCTCCGCGTGACCCGACGACCCTGTCTTTGATATGGACATGCTCAAATCGTCGGGCTAGCCTCGAACTTGGTCTAGACCGCGTCGGACGTGTGCCTTCCGGTTGTCCCCCGTTGCCTCCGTTGTCTCCGTGGCGCGACCTCGTCACCGTCCGCCCCGGCAGTGCATCGAGGTGCACGTCCGTCCCATCCGTACCCCCGGAACTTGGGAGCCCATCATGCGCAGGAAGCTCACCTCGTTACTCCTCGGGCTCGGCCTCGCCGGAACGGCCCTGCTCGCCACCAGCGGCAGTGCTCAGGGCCACGGCTACACCGACTCGCCCGTCAGCCGCCAGCAGTTGTGCGGCAACGGCACCGTCCGAAACTGCGGACAGATCCAGTGGGAGCCGCCGAGCGTGGAGGGGCCCAAGGGGTTCCCCGCGCGCGGGCCCGCCGACGGGCGCATCTGCGCGGGTGGCATCGGGCGCTTCTCCGAACTGGACGACCCGCGGGGCGGCAACTGGCCGGCCACCAAGCTGACCGCGGGCCAGAGCCACAACTTCACCTGGCGGATCACCGCCCGCCACGCCACCACCGACTTCCGCTACTACATCACCAAGGACGGCTGGGACCCCACCAAGCCGCTGACCAGGGCCGACCTGGACCCGCAGCCCTTCCTCACGGTGCCCTTCGGCGGCCGTCTGCCCGGCTCCACGGTCACCCACGCCGGCGTCCTGCCCCACAAGACCGGCCGGCACCTCATCCTCGGCGTCTGGACCATCGCCGACACCGGCAACGCCTTCTACGCCTGCTCCGACGTGCGCTTCTGACCCGCCCCCGGGCCGGGGTGCACACGGCACCAGCCACCTTCCCGCCCTTCCCGGCCCGGAAGGCGAACGCCAGGACCTGGTCCCGGGCCGGCTGCCGGCCCGGGACCGGCGCGGTACGAGCACGGTGCCGACTGCACCAGGTGTTGGGTGCCTTTGCCCTGCCCAGGGAGTCAAACGTGCTGTTTACCAGCATTTATGATCTTGGGCATGGGACGGATACCGGAAGTGGTGTTGCGGGGGCGAGGCATCGACTTCCGACTGGAGGCGTATGTGGTGCGGGTGGTGCGCGGTCGCACCACTTGGACGGTGCCGCTGGCGGCGATCGACCGCGTCGAGTACACGGGTCGGCGCGTCCTTCTGGAACTGTCCGGCGATGCCACCCAGGACGGCGCTTTCACGCTCATCACGCGCAACGCCACCGCCGCCGATGCCTTCGTCCGGCGGCTGCGTACAGCCCTGACGCGCCTGCCGGCTCCGGGGCAGGGCCCCACCCACGTGGTGAGAGAGACCGTCGGCCGTCGCATTCCGCGGCTGTCGAACCTGCCGACGGGCGCGAAGATCGCCCTGGGTGTCGTCCCCTATCTCGCGTTCTTCTCCGTGGCCGGGGACAAGGGCGCCGAAGCCGGGATCGGCGACCTGGTGGGCTTCATCATGCTCTACGGCCCTGCGGGCTGGCTGATGCTGTACTTCGGCTGGACCGAGGTGGTGCGCGACGCCCTGATCCTGCGACGACGCGGCATCACCGTCCCCGGCCGCATCCGCGACTACACGTGGCGCAGCGCCGGGGAGGACTCGGGAGAGTGGCACCCCGTGTACGAGTTCCGGACCCTGGAGGGCCAGCGCATGGTCGTCACCCAGACGGCCGGCCACGGGCGCAAGGGCGAAAGAGGGCCGGTGGACGTGACCTACGACCCGCTGTCCCCGACCCGCGTCAGGGGACTGCGCGACAAGTGGCTCACCGTGCGCGGCATCGTGCTGACGTTCTTCGGTGTTCTCTCGGTCCTCTTGATGCTCATCCCGCTGTGGCTGTTCATCTCCGCGCTTCTGACGGCCTGACACGGGCCCGGCCCGCTGCCTCGACAACCGTTGGTCCTCTCCTGAGCCACCGCGCAGCCGATCAGGATCACCGTGACCGGCGCACGAGACGCTGCCGCTGTGACAGCAGTTCGGACCGGCGGATCGAGGTCTGCGGCGGCAGTGAGTCCGCGCGGCGGCCCCCGGCCGCCTTCTTCTTCACTACCGTCTTCTTCGCCATGGTCTTCTTGCCGCCGTCCTCCCTCGGCGTGTGGGCGCTTCCATCGGCGTCGGCGAGCGGAGCGGTGGGCTGCGGGGGGGCGTTCGCCGTTACGCCCGGTCATGCTGTACCCTCGGGCGGCCCGGTCGCAGTAGTCAAACTTGAGGAGCTAGCTGCACGTGGTCACCCTTCCCGCTGCACCATCCGCTCCGCCGCCCGCGCTCGCGCGCCGGGCCGCGGTCTTCCTCCCGGCCGATCCGCCCCGTACGGGACGGATCGCGTTCTGGCGGCCGGACGGCGGACCCGTCGACGTCAGCACCCATGCCACCGGAAGCCCCCGGACCACCGAAAGCACCGGGACCGCCGGGCCGCCGGTGCAGTCGCTGACCGTCGCCGTGCCCGTTCCCGGCGCGGGAACCACCACCGGAAGCACGGACCACCGCACGGGCCACAGCACCGACCACCGCACGGACCACGGCATCGAACTCCGTGACGTACCCGCCGTCGTCCTGCCCGTCGCCGCCGCCCTGCCCGTCCTCACCCGCGCCCGTACGGCCGCCGCCGCCGACCCGGCCGCGGCCTTCTGGGGCTCGGCCGCCGTGCTGGCGCTGCAACTGGCCGCCCGTGGGCGGCTGCTGCCCGGAGTGAGCCGTTCCGGTCACGACGCCTGGCGTGTGGGCCCGCTCGACCCGGCCGACACCGAGCGGCTGCGCGAGCTGGCCGCGTCGCTGCCGCCCCAGGCGCACGCCGTACCGCTCCCGGGCACCACCGGTCCCGTACTGCTGCCGGAACCGGAGCGCCTGGTACGGGAGTTCCTGGACGCGGTGGCGGACGGGCTGCCCCGCTCCCCCGCCGCCCCCTTCGTCACCGGCGGGCCGGCCTTCGCCGCGCCGGAGCCGCAGCACATCCCCGAACAGCGCCCGTGGGCGGCGGACGTGGCGGCCGGGCACGACGCGGGCGTACGGATCTCCCTGCGCATCGAAGTCACGGGCCTGTCCGGGCCGGACGGTGACCGGCCCACCGTCCCGGAGAACGTCGGCTTCACCGCCGTCCTCCAACTGCACGACCTCGCCGACCCCGCCCGGGTCGCCGACGCGTCCGAGGCGTGGGCGGGCACCACGCCCGCGGGGCAGGCGTTCGGCCCGCGGGCCCGGATGGACACCCTGCTCACGCTGCGCCGCGCCGCCGCGGCCTGGGCGCCGCTCACGCCCCTGCTGTCCGCCGCCGTACCGGACTCCGTCGGCCTCGCGGACGAGGAGATCGCCGAACTGCTCGGACCGGCGTCCCGCGCGCTGGCCGCGGCCGGTGTGGAGGTGCACTGGCCCACGGATCTGGTACGCGGGCTCAGCACCCGGGCCGTGGTGGGGCCGCCCGATGAGGATGGCGCGCCGTACGGCACAGGAGGAAGCGGGAATCGCACCGATCCGGAACCCGGCTCCGACCGTACGGCGTCCGACACTCCGTCCTTCCTCTCCGCCGACGCGCTGCTCTCCTTCAGCTGGCGCTTCGCCGTCGGCGACCAGGAGGTCAGCAAAGCGGAACTGGACCGGCTGGCGGAGGCGGGGCGGCCGCTCGTACGGCTCCGCGACCGGTGGGTGCTGGTCGATCCGGAGGCGCTGCGCACGGCCCGGGACCGTCAGGACCGCAAGGTGACGCCCATCGACGCGCTCGGCGCGGCCCTGACCGGGACCGCCGAGACCGACGACGGCGCCCGGGTGGAGGTACAGGCGTCCGGCTGGCTGGCCCGCCTCCACTACCGGCTCACCGCGGCGGACACGGCCGGTCCGGCGGTGGCGGACGGGGACGCGGCCGGCCGTACGCATCCGGAACCCCCCGTCGCCCAGCCCCCCGCCCTGGCCGCCACCCTGCGCGACTACCAGTTGCGCGGCCTCGGCTGGCTGCACCGGATGACTTCGCTCGGCCTCGGCGGCTGCCTCGCCGACGACATGGGCCTGGGCAAGACCGTCACCCTCATCGCGCTGCACCTGCACCGGCAGGGCGATCCGGCCGCCGCCGGCCCCACGCTCGTCGTCTGCCCGGCGTCCCTGATGGGCAACTGGCAGCGGGAGATCGAGAAGTTCGCGCCCGGCACACCGGTCCGGCGCTTCCACGCGGACCGGCGCAGCCTCGACGGTCTGGCGGACGGCGAGTTCGTGCTGACCACGTACGGCACGATGCGGCTGGACGCGGCGAAGCTGGCGGGCACCCGGTGGGGACTGGTCGTCGCCGACGAGGCCCAGCATGTGAAGAACCCTTTCTCGGCCACGGCCAGGGCGCTGCGCACCCTCCCGGCGGGCGCCCGGGTGGCGCTCACCGGCACCCCGGTCGAGAACAACCTGTCCGAGCTGTGGGCCGTCCTCGACTGGACCACGCCGGGCCTGCTCGGCCCGCTGGGCCGCTTCCGCAAGCACTACGCCACGGCCGTCGAGGGCGGCGCCGACCCGGCCGCCGCCGACCGGCTGGCCCGGCTGGTCCGGCCCTTCCTGCTGCGCCGCCGCAAGTCGGACCCGGGCATCGCGCCCGAGCTGCCGCCGAAGACGGAGACCGACCGCGCGGTGGCGCTGACCGGCGAGCAGGCCGGGCTGTACGAGGCGGTGGTGCGCGAGGGGCTCGGCGAGATCGCGGCGGCGGACGGTCTGGCGCGGCGCGGCCTGGTGGTCAAGCTGCTGACCTCCCTCAAGCAGATCTGCAACCACCCGGCGCAGTTCCTGAAGGAGGAGCGGCCGCGGATCGCGGGCCGGTCCGGGAAGGTGGAGCTGCTGGACGAGTTGCTGGAGACGATCCTCGCCGAGGACGACGCGGGCGTGCTGGTGTTCACGCAGTACGTACGGATGGCGCGGCTGCTCGAAACGCACCTGGCGGCGCGCGGGGTGCCGACGCAGCTGCTGCACGGAGGCACCCCGGTCGCGCGGCGCGAGGAGATGGTGCGGCGCTTCCAGGGCGGTGACGTACCGGTGTTCCTGCTGTCGCTGAAGGCGGCGGGCACGGGCCTGAACCTGACCAGGGCGTCCCATGTCGTGCACTTCGACCGCTGGTGGAACCCGGCGGTCGAGGCGCAGGCCACCGACCGCGCGTACCGCATCGGCCAGACCCGTCCGGTGCAGGTCCACCGGATGGTCACCGAGGGCACGGTCGAGGACCGGATCGCCGGGATGCTCGCGCGCAAGCAGCGGCTGGCGGACGCGGTGCTCGGCTCCGGCGAGGCCGCCCTGACCGAACTCACCGACGCCGAGCTGGCGGACCTGGTCGCACTGCGAGGGAGCGAGCGATGACCGAGACGAACGGCATGCGGGGGAACCCGGGCCGCCAGGAGGACGCGCACCGGGACGCGCGCCGGCCGGAACCCGCCCGGGAGCGCACCTTCGCCGCTCTGCCGCCGGCCCGCGGCCGTGCGTTCGCGCAGACCTGGTGGGGTCTGGCCTGGCTGAAGGCGCTGGCCGACAGCGCGCTCGACGGCCAGCAGGTCAAGCAGGGCCGCCGGCACGCGCGGGCGGGCGCGGTGGGGGCGGTGTCCGTACGGCCCGGCCGCATCACCGCGGTCGTCCAGGACCGCGACGGTACGCGGCACCGCTGTGACGTGCTGCTCCAGGAGCTGGACGGTGCGGACTGGGACCGGTTCCTGGACCTGGTCGCGGACCGGGCCGGGCACATCGCGGCGCTGCTGGACCACGACATGCCTCCGCACCTGGTGGAGGACGCGACAGCGGCTGGCATCGAACTCCTGCCGGGAATCGGCGACTTGGAGGCGGAGTGCGGCTGCGGGGCATGGGACCACTGTGCTCACACCGCCGCGCTCTGCCATCAGGTGGCGCGCTTGCTGGACGAGGACCCGTTCGTGCTGCTGCTGATGCGCGGACGAGGTGAACGGGAGCTGCTGGACGAGCTTCAGGCCCGTACCGCCTCGCGCGCGCGGGAAGCCGCGGAGGAGTACGCGTCCAGTGGGGAGGCCGCGGAACCGGCGGAAGCCGACGGCATACCGGCGGCGGAGGCGTACGCGGCCCGGGACATCCTGCCGCCGCTGCCCGCGCCTCCGCCCTATGTGGACGAGCCGGGCACCGCGCCCGCCCTCGGTGGCGGAACCGATCCCGCGCCCGGAGTGGAGGTGGCGGCGCTGGAGTTTCTGATCAGCGATACGGCGGCGCGCGCTCAGCGCATGCTCGTCGGCGCGCTGTCTCCCGGCCATGCCGACAGCCCACCGCAGGCGCCGCTGACCTGCGCGCAGGACGCCGTACGCCTGGCTGCGGCCGGTCCGGACCCCCGGATCGCGGCGCGACTGGCGGCCGGTTCCGGACGTACGGCTAAGGGGCTGGCTCTGGCCGTACGGGCGTGGGAGTACGGCGGCGTCAAGGCACTCGCGGTCCTGGAGGAGGAGTGGACGCCGGAGCCGGCAGTCCTGGCGCGCGCCGCGGCCCAGCTCACCGCCGCCTGGGAGGACGAGCCGCCGCCACGCCTGCGCCGCGACCGCAACCGGTGGACCGTGACCGGCGACGACGCCCAGCTCAGGTACGGGCGCGACGGGTGCTGGTGGCCGTACCGGAAGGAGCGCGGACAGTGGGCACCGGCGGGCCCGGCGGCCGAGGATCCGGCCGCCGCGCTCGCGGCGCTGCGCGGCGGGACGGAGGACTCCGCGGGCTCCCCGTGAGAGGGCCGCTGCCCGTGCACCCGTACGGCTGACTCTCCGCGCGGCGCGGCGCTACGCTGCTCGGCGTCAGGGGGCCGGCGCACGGACCGCCGGCCCGGTGTGCGGCCGATCGGAGGGACCGTGCCTGCTGTGAGCCCCTTGGACGTTCTGGAACAGCGGCGCGCCGCCGTCACGGGGCAGGACGCGGACGCCTTCGCCGACCTGTTCGCGCCGGACGGAGTGATCGAACTGCCCTTCGCGGGCCCGGACGTGCCCGACCGCATCGAGGGCCGGGAGGCGATCCGGGCCTTCGCGCGGGCCGCGATGGGCGCGCTGCGCGTCGACACGCTGGTGACGCTCGCGGTGCACCGCACCGAGGACCCGGAGGTCGTCGTCGCGGAGACGCTCAGCAAGGGGGTGGGGCGCGGCGACGCGTTCGAGGGCCGCTCGGTGCAGTTCTTCCGCATTCGGGACGGCCGGATCCTGCTGTTCCGGGACTACACGGGACCGCTGCGCAAGCCGTCCGCCTGACGCGGGCGCGCCGCGGCCGGGTGCGTACCGTACGGTCCGTGCCCGGCTGCGGCGGCTCGGCGGCCTACGCGCCCCAGATGCGGGCGATGAAGAAGGCCGCGACGAGGACGACCACGACGGCGAGCACCAGCAGCGGCCCCTTGGACCAGCCCCGGGTCGGGTTGTGGGTCTCCAGCGGCCCGGCGTCCGGGGTGCTGCCCTCGGCGGGCGGCGTCTCGCCCGGCGGCACGCCGCCGCCCGGCTCCAGGCCGGCGGTGCTCTCCGGTGCCGGGTCCGGGTTCTTCGGTGAATCGTTCATGCTGCCCGGGTGCCCGGGGACGGCGAATTCTCACGCCGGGTGCGGAACGAGCCGGTCGGGTCCGTACCGCCGGGTACGCGACGAGCCGGTCGGGCCCGTACCGCCGGGTCCCTGACAAGTCCGTCGGCCCGTACCGCCGGGTCCCGGCCGGGTCGGTTCCGCCGGACTCCGGACCAGCCCGACGGCCCCGTACCGCCGGGCTGCCGGACCCCGTCCGACGGCACGAATGCGGGCGCTCGGGACAAGGTACGCCCCCGTACGAATACTTCACCGGTCAATCACCCGTATCCGGTCGCGGCGACGGCGCCGCGCGTGGATCGCTGGCGTGATCCCCCACGCCCCTGCCGTGCCACGCAGCGAGGAGGACCCTTGCCCCCGCCCGACGCCGAGCACGTCGGCCGCCGCTCCGCCGCCGGCGCCGAGCACCCCGTCACCGGAACACCGCACCCCCTCCCGTACTACGAGGACCCGTCCCCCGGCAGCGGCTGCCGTCCGCCGCGCGCCTGGACGCCCGCTCCGACGCGCGGCGGACGTCGCTGCACGGGGCGTGGCGCTTCCGGCTCTCGCCCACCGCCCGCGGCGCGGACACCTCCTTCGCCCGGCCCGACTTCGACGACGCGGACTGGGACGACCTGCGCGTACCGGGTCACTTGCGGCACCGGGTGGCGGCGGTCGAATGCGGACGGGACGCGCTGGTGGTACGGACCCGGGTGGCACCGGCCGGCTCCGGGCCGGCCCTGGACGCGGACTACCGGTGGAGCGCGGACGGCGGGCGGCTGCGGCTGGAGGTGTCGGTGCGGCCGTACGGGGACTGGCCTTGCCCGCTGCCCCGGCTCGGCGTCCGGATGGGCCTGTGCGGCAGCCTGGTGACGGCGCGGTGGTACGGCGGCGGGCCGGGCGAGGCGTACCCGGACACCAGGGCGGCGGCGCGGACCGGGCTGTGGACCATGCCGGTGGACGCCTTGCAGACGCCGTACGTGCGTCCGCGGGAGAACGGGGCGCGGATCGGCACCCGGTGGGTGGAGCCGGCCCGCAGCGACGGCTCGGGACTGCGGGTCGAGGGCGAGCCGGCGTTCTGGTTCACCGCGCGCCGCTGGACGGGCGAGCAGCCGGACGCGGCCCGGCACACCACCGACCTGACGCCGGGCGACCGGGTCCGGCTCCACCTCGACCACGCCCAGCACGGCATCGGCAGCCGGTCGTGCGGTCCCGGAGTGCTGCCGGAGTACGAGCTGACGGTGGCGCCGGCCCGGTTCGCCGTCGCCCTGCGGACGATGCGATGAATTTCACGTTTTGGCGGGTATTGACAGGTGTCGTCCTCAGCGGTCTAAACCAATGACAGGATGGAGATGCACCTTTTTCGACACAACTGACCGAGAGGCCCCGTCCTGCCATGGCGCTCGCCATCCTCACCCGCCTTCGTGACCGCTCCGCCCGCAGTGCCCCCGCCCCGGCCCCGATCCCGCGCGGCGCCGGGGCGCTGGACCTGAGCGTCCAGGACCCCGTCGGGCTGCCGATGGCCGGGGCGGGCATATCGGTGCGCAACGCCGAGGGCACCGAGGTCACCCGCGGCCAGACGGACCCCAACGGCATGTTCACCGCCACGCTGGCGCCCGCCGCGTACCACGTGGTGGTCACCTGCGACGGCTTCCGGCCCGAGCGGTTCGACAGCGTGGTCACCGCGGGCGAGCGGACCGCGCCCCGGACGCTGGAACTGGAGCCGGCCCCGGTGCCGTCGCTGCCCGCCCCTGGGCAGTGGCGGCTGGACCCCGACCATTCGTCGATCCGCTTCACCGCCCGGCACATCGGGCTGGCCGAGATCCACGGCCGCTTCAACCACTTCGAGGGCGGCCTGTGGATCGCGCCGGACATGCGGAACTCGCGGGTGGAGGTGACCATCGACGCGGCGAGCATCGACTCGGGCGTCAAGATGCGCGACGACCACCTGCGCTCGGCCGAGTTCCTGGACGTGGCGCGCTTTCCGTACCTCCAGTTCGCCGGGGACCGGTTCGTGCACAAGGGCGGCTCCCGGTGGGCCGTGCAGGGGGTGCTGCACCTGCACGGCGTGAGCCGGTCGGTGCAGCTGGACACCCGCTACCTGGGCATCGGCACCGGGATCGGCGGCGAGACGCGGACGGCGTGCAGCGCGGTGACCGAGCTGCACCGCGAGGACTTCACGCTCGACTGGCGCAAGATGCTCGCCCGGGGCATCGCCGCCATCGGCGCCACGATCCGCGTCGAGCTGGACATCCAGGCCGTACCGGCGGAGTGAGCCGGGCGGGGTGAGAGGCTGGGCGGCATGAGCACCGCTGCCGCCCCTTCGTTCACCGACGCCCTCGCCGCGGGCCCGCTCGTCCTGGACGGCGGGCTCTCCAACCAGCTGGAGTCCGCCGGACACGACCTGAGCGACGCGCTGTGGTCGGCCCGGCTGCTGGCCGAGGACCCGGCCGCCGTGGTCGCGGCGCACCGCGCGTACTACGAGGCGGGAGCGCGCGTGGCGATCACCGCCAGCTACCAGGCGACCTTCGAGGGCTTCGCCGCGCGCGGCGTCGGGGCGGCGGAGGCGGCCGAGCTGCTGCGCCGCAGTGTGGAGCTGGCGCGCGAGGCGGCGCGGCAGGCGATGGCGGCCGGCGCCGCGGGACCCCTGTACGTCGCCGCGTCGGCCGGTCCGTACGGCGCGATGCTCGCCGACGGCTCCGAATACCGGGGCCGCTACGGGCTGTCGGTGGACGGCCTGGAGCGCTTCCACCGCCCGCGCCTGGAGGTGCTGGCGGCCGCCGGGCCCGATGTGCTGGCGCTGGAGACCGTACCGGACGCGGACGAGGCGCGCGCGCTGCTGCGGGCGGTCCGCGGGCTGGGCGTACCGGCCTGGCTGTCCTTCAGCGCGGCCGGGGAGCACACCCGGGCCGGGCAGCCGCTGGCGGATGCCTTCGCGCTCGCCTCGGACGTCCCGGAGGTGATCGCGGTGGGTGTCAACTGCTGCACCCCCGAGGACGCGGACCGGGCCGTGGCCGTGGCGGCCCGCGCGTCCGGCAAGCCGGTGGTCGTCTACCCGAACAGCGGCGAGAGCTGGGACGCGCAGGCACGCGCGTGGTGCGGCACGCCCGCCTTCACCGCGGACCGCGTCGCGTCCTGGACCGCCGCGGGGGCCCGGCTCGTCGGCGGCTGCTGCCGGGTGGGGCCGGACGCGGTGGCCGCGCTGGCCCGGCAATTGGCGGGCTGATCCCCAAAGCCGTACGCCCCTGGACGGCGGCGGGTCGTTACCCGGTCGCAACCGCCGGTGGCGGCGACAGCGGCCCTGGTCGGTGGCAGGATGCAGCCAACTCACCACCGACCGGTAGGTGTTGGCCGCGTCCTGATCCGGAGGACCTGTGTCCGTTCGCGCATCGATGTCCGCCACCGCCGCGCTCGTCGCGGCCACCGCCCTCCTCGCCGCGGGGTGCACGAGCACCAAGGCTCCGGCGGGCTCCAGCGGGAAGTCGGCCTCCGGCATCCAGCTCGTCTCCCCCGGCACCCTCAAGACCTGCACCCACCTGCCGTACGCGCCGTTCCAGGTGAAGAAGGGCGGCAAGATCGTCGGCTTCGACGTGGACCTGGTCGACCTGGTCGCCAAGGAACTGAAGGTGCCGCAGGAGATCGTCAACACGCCCTTCGAAGGCATCGAGACCGGGCAGGACTTCAACATCCGCAAGTGCGACCTGGCCGCCGCGGGCATGACGATCACCGACCGGCGCAAGAAGGTGATGGACTTCTCCGACCCGTACTTCGAGGCCACCCAGGCGCTGATCACCAAGAAGGGGAAGTCCTACAAGAAGGTCGAGGACCTCAAGGGCAGGAAGCTGGGCTACCAGAAGGCGACCACCGGCGCCGAGTACGCCAAGAAGCACGGACAGGGCGTCGACCTGGTGGAGTTCGAGGACCTGGGGCTGCTGCTGACCGCCGTGAAGACGGGGCAGGTGGACGCGGGCATCAACGACAACGGGGTGCTGTTCGACTATGTCAGGCAGAACCCGGACACCGCGGTGACGGCCGAGTTCCACACCGGCGAGCACTACGGGATCGGCGTGCGCAAAGGTGACGACGCGCTGCGCAAGAAGATCAACGAAGTGCTCAAGAAAGCACGCGCGGACGGCAGTTACGACAAGATCTACAAGAAGTGGTTCGGTACCGCGCCCCAGCAGGGCTGACCGCAGCCAGGATGAGGAGCCGCACACCGATGCCCCTGTCCCGACGCAAGCGGGCCCGCCTCGTGCGCGGCGTCCAGTACGCCGTGCTGGCCGCCGCCGTGCTCGTGCTCGCCCTGGTCGCCGACTGGGGAACGCTGCGCCACGCGTTCTTCGACATCGACGTCGCCAAGGCGCTGTTCCCCGACATCATCACGACCGCACTGGTCAACACCGTCAAGTACACCCTGCTCGGCTTCGGGTTCGGGCTGGGGCTCGGACTGGTGCTGGCGCTGATGCGGCTCTCACAGGTGCCGCCGTACCGCTGGCTGGCCATCGTCTACATCGAGTTCTTCCGCGGGGTGCCGGCGCTGCTGGTGTTCATCGCGCTGGGCTTCGGTGTGCCGCTCGCCTTCGAGGTCGCGCTCGACATGAACATCACCGTGATGCTGTCGCTCGGCCTGGTCGGCGCCGCGTACATGGCGGAGACCATCCGGGCCGGCATCCAGGCCGTGCCCAAGGGGCAGACCGAGGCGGCCCGTTCGCTGGGGATGTCGCCGGGCCGCGCGATGCGGTCGATCGTCATCCCGCAGGCGTTCCGGATCGTGCTGCCACCGCTCACCAACGAACTGATCCTGCTCACCAAGGACTCCTCGCTGGTCTATCTGCTGGGCCTGTCGCTCGGCCAGTTCGAGCTGGCCAACTTCGGGCGGGACGCCCTCAACGAACACAAGAGCCTGACGCCGATCCTCATCGCCGGCCTGCTCTACCTCGTCATCACCCTCCCCCTGGGCCACCTGGTCCGGCGGCTGGAGGCCCGTACCGCGAAGGCCAGGTGACCGCCGTGCACACCGACCAGGAGCCGGTGACGGCACGCCGGGCGATCGAGGTCGAGGGGCTGCACAAGTCCTTCGGCGCGCTGGAGGTCCTCAAGGGCATCGACTTCTCGGTGGACCGGGGCGAGGTGGTGTGCGTCATCGGCCCGTCCGGGTCGGGCAAGTCGACGCTGCTGCGCTGCGTGAACCTGCTGGAGGAGCCGACCGCGGGCCGGGTCACCGTGGCGGGCACCGAGGTCACCGACCCGGACGTGGACATCGACCGGGTCCGCCGCCGTATCGGGATGGTCTTCCAGTCCTTCAACCTCTTCCCGCACCTGACCGCGCTGGAGAACCTGACGATCGCGCAGCGGCGGGTGCTGCGCCGCGACCGGGCGGCGGCCGAACGGGTGGCGCGCGCCAATCTCGAACGGGTGGGTCTGAGCGACAAGGAGTCCGCGTATCCGGCGCAGCTCTCGGGCGGCCAGCAGCAGCGGGTGGCCATCGCCCGCGCCCTGTCCATGGAGCCGGAGCTGATGCTCTTCGACGAGCCGACCTCGGCGCTCGACCCGGAGCTGGTCGGCGACGTGCTGGCGGTGATGCGCGGGCTCGCGCAGGAGGGCATGACGATGCTGGTCGTCACGCACGAGATGAGCTTCGCGCGGGAGGTCGCGGACCGGGTGGTGTTCATGGACGGCGGGGTCATCGTCGAGGAAGGCGTGCCGGAGCGGGTGATCGCCGATCCGCAGCACGAGCGGACCCGGACGTTCCTGGCCCGGGTGCTCGATCCGGCGGCCGCCGGGATCAGCGAGGTGGCGGAGCCGGAGACCGGGGAGCAGCAGCCGTAACCCTTCGACGGTTCCGGACCGTGACTCACCGACAGGTTGCACGCCCGGTACGCGGCGGGGCCGGGCGGTTCCCCTCCCGCCGCACGCACCCGACCTGGAGGCACCGCTTGTTCGTCGACCTGCCCCTGGACCAGCTGCGCGCCTACCGGCCCCCGCTGCCCGAGCCCGAAGACTTCGACGCGTTCTGGCGGCGCACGCTGGACGAGACCGCCGCGTACGGCCTGGACGCGTGCTTCACGGAGACCGACGCGGGCCTGGCCCTGCTGCACACCTGCGACGCGGAGTTCTCGGGCTTCGGCGGGCACCGCGTCAAGGGCTGGTTCCTGATGCCGCGCGCGGCGGACGGGCCGCTGCCGTGCGTCGTGCAGTACCTCGGGTACGGCGGCGGCCGCATGCACCCGCACGACTGGCTGCTGTGGCCGGCCGCGGGCTACGCGACGCTGGTCATGGACACCCGGGGTCAGAGCGGCCCGAACCGCCCCGGCGACACGCCCGACCCGGTCGCCGCCGCCAACCCGGGCGTGCCCGGGAAGCTGACCGAGGGGCTGCTCGACCCCGAGGGCTACTACTACCGCCGCGTCTACACCGACGGCGTACGGGCCGTGGCGGCGGCACGCGGGCACGCGGCGGTGGACGCCGGGCGCGTCGTGGTGGCGGGCGGCAGCCAGGGCGGCGCCATCGCGCTGGCCGTGGCCGGGCTGGTGCCGGGGCTCGCGGGCGCGCTGATCGACGTGCCGTTCCTGACCCACATCCGGCGTGCCGTCGAGATCACCGACGAGGGCCCGTACGGCGAGCTGACCCGCTACCTCGCGGGCGCCCGCACCGAGGTGGACGCCGCCCTGCACACGCTCGACCACTTCGACGGCCTGAACTTCGCGGCGCGCGCGAGCGCCCCCGCTCTCTTCGGGACCGCGCTGCGCGACCCGGTCACGCCCGCCTCCACCGGCTTCGCCGCGTACCACCACTACGCGGGCGCGAAGGAGCTGCGGCTGTGGCGGTTCAACGGGCACGAGGGCGGGGGCGGGCACCAGCGGGCGGCGGAGATCCGCTTCCTGCGGGAGCTGTTCGGGTGAGTCCGCCTCGCGCGCCGATGGGCTCCCAGGCGGTCAGCGCGCCCGCAGCAGGTGGTCCATCGCGAGCTGGTCGAGCCGTTCGAAGGCCATTCCGCGGGCGGCGGCCGCTTCCGGGTCGAAGGACTCGTACGCCGTACGGTCCGCGAGCAGGGCGGCGAGCCCGTCACCGGCGGTGGGCCGGGCCAGCTCGTCCAGCCGGGACGCGCGCAGCGCCTCCTGGACGGCCGGGTCGGCGCGGAACGCCGCGGCGCGCTCCTTGAGGATCAGGTATGTGCGCATGCAGCCGGCCGCGGAGTCCCACACGCCGTCCAGGTCCTCGGTGCGCGGCGGCTTGAAGTCGAAGTGCCGCGGGCCGTCGTAGCCCGCGGTCTCCAGCAGGTCCACCAGCCAGAAGGCGGCCCGCAGGTCGCCGGCGCCGAAGCGCAGGTCCTGGTCGTACTTGACGCCGGACTGCCCGTTCAGGTCGATGTGGAAGAGCTTGCCCGCCCACAGGGCCTGCGCGATGCCGTGCGGGACGTTCAGCCCGGCCATCTGCTCGTGGCCGACCTCCGGGTTGACGCCGTACAGCTCCGGCCGTTCCAGCCGCTCGATGAACGCGAGGGCGTGGCCGACGGTCGGCAGCAGGATGTCGCCGCGCGGCTCGTTGGGCTTCGGTTCGATGGCGAACCGCAGGTCGTAGCCCTGTTCGACGACATACTGGCCGAGCAGGTCGAACGCCTCCTTCATCCGGTCCAGGGCCGCGCGCACGTCCTTGGCCGCGCCGGACTCCGCGCCTTCGCGCCCGCCCCACGCCACAAACGTACGGGCGCCCAGCTCGGCCGCCAGGTCGATGTTCCGCAGGGTCTTGCGCAGCGCGTAGCGCCGCACGCCGCGGTCGTTGGCGGTGAAGGCGCCGTCCTTGAAGACCGGATGGGTGAAGAGGTTGGTCGTCGCCATCGGGACGGTCAGCCCGGTGGCGTCCAGCGCCTGGCGGAAGCGCTTGACGGCCGCCTCGCGGGCGACGTCGCCGGACCCGGAGGGGATCAGGTCGTCGTCGTGGAAGGTGACGCCGTACGCGCCCAGGTCCGCCAGCCGGTGGACGGTCTCGACCGGGTCGAGCGGGCGGCGGGTGGCGTCCCCGAACGGGTCGCGGCCCTGCCAGCCGACCGTCCACAGACCGAAACTGAACTTGTCCTCGGGCACGGGCTGGTAGCTCATCGCTGCTCCCTCGGCCGGTTCACCAATTCGTCATGGCGCTTTACAAATTGCGGCGGGCCCAAACTAATATGCGGCAGCACGCCGGGAAAGCCCTCCGACGGGCGTGCTGCCCGGCGACCGGCGAGGCCGCCCCGCGGTCCGGAAGGAGAACGCGATGGGCACACAGGCAGCGGGACCGCTGGTCGTCGGCGTGGACAGTTCCACCCAGTCCGCCAAGGCGCTCGTGGTGGATGCCGCGACCGGCGAGGTCGTCGCCCGCGGGCAGGCGCCGCACGTGGTCGGCGGCGGTACGGGCGCCGGTGGCCCGGACTCCGGCGCGGGTTCCGGCGGCGCGGGTTCCGGCGCGGGCAAGGAGAGCGATCCCGAGCAGTGGTGGCAGGCGCTCGGCGAGGCGCTGCGCCAGTGCGGTGACGCCGCGCGGCAGGCGGCGGCCGTCTCCGTCGGCGGCCAGCAGCACGGCCTGGTCACCCTCGACGCGTCGGGGCGTCCGGTGCGTCCGGCGCTGCTGTGGAACGACGTACGGTCGGCGCCCCAGCAGCGGCGCCTGCTGGCCGAGTTCGGCGGGCCCCGGGCGTGGGCGCGGCGGGTGGGCAGCGTGCCGCTGCCCGCGTTCACCGTGACCAAATGGGCCTGGCTGCGCGAGACCGAGCCCGCGGCGGCCGACGCGACGGCCGCGGTACGGCTGCCGCACGACTACCTCACCGAGCGCCTGACCGGCGAGGCGGTCACCGACCGCGGTGACGCGTCCGGTACGGGCTGGTGGTCACCGGCCGACGAGGCGTACGACGAGGAGATCCTGCGGCACGTCGGCCTGGACCCGAAGGCCCTGCCGCGGGTGGCGCGGCCGGGCGAGGCCGCGGGCACCGTACGGTCCGGTGAACTGCCGCTGCCGAAGGGCGCGTTGGTCGCGGCGGGTACCGGCGACAACATGGCGGCGGCGCTGGGGCTCGGCCTGCGCCCCGGCCGGCCCGTACTGAGCCTGGGCACCTCGGGCACGGTCTACGCGGTGTCCGACCGGCGCCCGCCCGGCGACCCCACGGGCACGGTCGCCGGATTCGCCGACGCGCGCGGCGGCTGGCTGCCGCTGGCCTGCACCCTGAACTGCACGCTGGCCGTGGACCGGGTCGCCGCCCTGCTCGGCCTGGAGCGGGAGGACGTGGAGCCCGGCGGATCGGCGGTGATGCTGCCCTTCCTGGACGGCGAGCGCACACCGGACCTGCCGCACGCGTCCGGGCTGCTGCACGGCCTGCGGCACGACACGACACGCGGTCAGGTACTCCAAGCGGCGTACGACGGAGCGGTTTTCGCGCTGCTCCAGGCGCTGGACCGGATCGTGGACGAGGAACTGCCGGCCGATGTGCCGCTGCTGCTGATCGGCGGCGGGGCGCGCGGCCGGGCCTGGCGGGACACCGTACGCCGGCTTTCGGGGCGCCCTGTGGTGGTGCCCGAGGCCCGCGAACTGGTCGCTCTGGGCGCGGCGGCGCAGGCGGCGGGGCTGCTGCTGGGCGAGGACCCGGCGGCGGTGGCCAGGCGGTGGGGGACGGCCCGCGGTGCCGAATACCCGGCGGTGCCGTGCGACACGGCGGCTCGGGAACGGCTGGCGGAGACGCTCGCTGCGGGAGAAGGGCTGCTGGGGATGTACGGGACCGGTGATGGGCCCGCTGCCGGAGCATGACAGGTTTCGGGCTCCGCCCGCCGCCAGGAGCATGACGGATTCCGGATTCCGCCTGGAGAACGGTGGCCGGAAATCCGGATCCGCAGAACGGATTCGGACGCCGCCGTACCGCCGGCGCGGGAGTTGTGATGGGGTGCCGGGCATGAGCATCTTTGTTCGTGCCCGGTTCGATGTCCGCGACCGCCGGCAGGACGGCATCGAGCGGAGTGCCACCGCGCTGCACGAGGCGGCCGGACCGGAGCCGGTGAGCCCGACCTACCGCTGGTTCACCCTCCCCGAGCCCGGCGCCTACCTGGTACTGGAGGAGTACGCCGACCCCGCCGCACCCGGGGCGGCCCCGGAGAGCTGCACCGGGCTGCTGACGAGCCTGGGAAGGTGTGCCGACATGACGATCGCCGAGATGTACGGGGCGCTCGGGCCCGGGCGGCCGGATGCGGCCGGCTGACGGCCGTTCCGCCCGCCTACCCAGCTCTCCTCACCCGACGTCCCCGGGAGAACCCCGACCCACATGATCGACACGCTCGCCCCGTCCATACCGCCCGTCACAGCTGCCCCGTGACCGCTCCCGGCGCCGACACACAGCACGGCATCCGCCGCCGCAACCTGGCGCGGGTCCTGGGAGCCGTGGCCGCCGACGGGCCCGTGTCGCGGGCGGGTGTCGCGGCACGGGTCGGGCTGACCAGGACGGCCGTCTCCACGCTGGTCGACGCCCTGCTGCGGGCCGGTCTGCTGGTCGAGACGGGTCCGGCGGCGACCGGCGGACGCGGGCGGCCGGGCAGCGGACTGGCCGTCAGCGGCACCGGGCCCGCGGGGATCGGCGCCGAGATCGGTGTGGACCACCTCGCGGTGTGCGCCGTCGACCTGCGCGGGCGGATACGGGCCCGGGTGGCGGCCGATGCCGCCGACGGGAGCGGCGAGCCGGGGCCCGTACTGCGCCGTCTGGCCGGGATGATCACAGAGGTCACGGACCGGATCGCGGCGCTGGACCTGCGGCCCGCCGGACTCACGGTCGCGGTTCCGGGGCTGGTGGCGCGCGGTACGACGACCGTGGTGCACGCTCCCAACCTCGGCTGGCGGAACGTCGATCCGGCTCCGGTGCTCCGTGCCCTGGCCGACGCGCCCGAGCCGCTCACCGTCGAGAACGAGGCCAACCTCGGCGCACTGGCCGAGCTGTGGCTCGGCGGCGGACCGGATGGCGATGGAGCGCCGCCGCCCGGCTTCCTCCACGTCTCGGCGGAGGTGGGCATCGGCGCCGCGGTTGTCGTGGACGGTCAGCTGCTGCGCGGGGTACGGGGTTTCGCGGGCGAGCTGGGGCACGTACCGGTGTATCCCGGTGGGCGGCCGTGCGGCTGCGGTGCGCGGGGATGCCTGGAGCAGTACGCGGGGGAAGCTGCGGTACTACGGGCGGCCGGTCTCGACCCCGGGCGTGCGGCGGCCGGCCACCCCGGTCCGCGGGCGCGCGTCGAACTCCTCGCCCAGCGCGCCGCCGCCGGTGACCGAGCCACCTCGGCCGCCTTGCGGGACGCGGGGGCGGCGCTCGGGATCGCGCTCGCGGGCGCCGTGCAGCTCCTCGACCCGGAGGCGGTGCTGCTCGGCGGGGCGCTGGCGCGGCTGACGCCCTGGCTCCTGCCGTCGCTGGAGGGGGAACTGACGGCCCGTACGGCCCTCGCGCCGCACGCGGGGGCCGCGCCGCGGATACGGGTGGCCGCCGCCCGCCACGGCGCCGACGGGCCGCTGCTCGGCGCGGCGCACACCGCCCTGCGCGCCGTCCTCGACGATCCGCTGGGCCGGCCCTGGTCACCCGCCGTTTCCCGGCAGCTCTCCGGAGAATAACCCGGTCCGTCACCTCGACGCCTTTTCCCGCCGCTGGCCGACGGGTGCGCGACCGGAATCACCCCGGCACACTTTCCAGCAACGGCTTCCATTAAACCTGTCCATCTCCATTATTTTTCATGCCACTCGTTCGAGTGATTGCCCGGATTAAAACGACACGCCTATGTTCAGTGCGACGAGCGGCACGGACCTCGTCTCGCGAACGGCCGTGGCCCCGGCCGCCGTCCTCTTTCCAACCTTCCAAGATTGGTGGCACAGCCGTGACGGTTACGGACGAGACCATTTCCGGCCCCGAGGGCGAAACGCAGAATTCCAGCCTCACGACGGCCGCGGCCCGCAATCTGGCCACGACCACCAAGACCGTGCCGCAGATGCAGGGCGTCTCCTCGCGCTGGCTGCTGCGGCTGCTGCCCTGGGTGCAGGTCTCCGGCGGCACGTACCGCGTCAACCGGCGGCTGACCTACACGGTCGGCGACGGCCGGGTGGACTTCGCCGTCTCCGGCACCGCAGTAACGATCATCCCTGACGAACTGCGCGAACTGCCCGCGCTGCGCGACTTCACCGACACCGCGGTGCTCGGCGCGCTCGGCGAGCGCTTCGTCCAGCGCGAGTACGCGCCGGGCGACGTGATCGCGGCCGCCGGCACGCCCGCCGACCGCCTGGTGCTGATCGCGCACGGCCGGGTGGACCGGATCGGCGCCGGGAAATACGGCGACGAAACGGTCCTGGAGGCACTCGCCGGCGGCGACCACCTCGGCGACGCTCCGCTCACCGACACCGCCGCGTCATGGGAGTACACCTACCGCGCGGTGACGCGGGTGACCGTCATGGAGCTGCCCCGGCAGGACGCGCAGGAGGTCACGGACGGCTCGCGGGAGCTGCGCGACCACCTCGCGACGGCCGGCGCGGGCAGCGCTCCGCCGCGCAACGCCAGCGGCGAGTCGGCCATCGAGGTCGCCTCCGGCCACCACGGCGAGCCGCGGGTGCCCGGCACCTTCGTCGACTACGAGCTGAAACCCCGGGAGTACGAACTCAGCGTGGCGCAGACGGTGCTGCGGGCCCACACCCGGGTCGGCGACCTCTACAGCGACCCGATGAACCAGGTCGAGCAGCAGTTGCGGCTGACCATCGAGGCGCTGCGCGAGCGTCAGGAGCACGAGATGGTCAACAACCGCGGGTTCGGCCTGCTGCACAACGCCGACCTGACGCAGCGCGTCCGTACCCGCAGCGGCCCGCCCACCCCCGACGACCTGGACGAGTTGCTCGCGACGGTGTGGAAGGACCCGACGTTCCTGCTCGCCCACCCGAAGGCGATCGCCGCCTTCGGCCGGCAGTGCAGCGCCCGTGGCCTGTATCCGACGGCGGTCGACTTCATGGGGCATTCGCTGCCCTCCTGGCGCGGGGTCCCGATCTTTCCGTGCAACAAGATTCCGGTCGGCGCGGACGGCACCAGTTCGTTCCTGGTGATGCGTACCGGCGAGGAGAAGCAGGGTGTCGTCGGGCTGCACCAGACGGGAATCCCGGACGAATACGAGCCGGGGCTCTCGGTCCGGTTCATGGGCGTCAACGACCAGGCCATCGCCAACTATCTCGTGAGCGCCTATTACTCCACCGCGATCCTGGTGCCGGACGCGCTGGGAATTCTGGAGGACGTGCAGACCGGCCAATGAACCACCCCCGTTCGAGCCATGGGAATCGGTTGAAGAACCGTTTGCCGAGAAATGACGCTCCCGCGTTTCCCATGGCCGACACCCCGTGAATCCCGGCGCGACCTCCGCGGCCCCGCGCGCGGTCCCCGTGCCCTCCCCGGCCGCGTACCGCGGGACGGTCGCGTCCGTCCCGCGGCCCTGACCGTCCCACGACCCACAGGAACAGGTGAAACCCCCATGACCACATCGGCGGACCCGACGTCCGGACCCGGCGCCACCCCGGACACCGACCCGGCGCGCACCAGCCTGGCGACAGCCGCGGCACGCAATCTGGCCACCACGACCAAGACCGTGCCGCAGATGCAGGGGATCTCCTCCCGCTGGCTGCTGCGCGTGCTGCCGTGGGTGCAGGTCTCCGGCGGCACGTACCGCGTCAACCGGCGCCTGACGCACACCCTCGGAGACGGCCGGGTCGAGTTCACCAGCACCGGTTCCGACGTCCGGGTCATCCCCGCGGAACTGCGGGAACTGCCGCCGCTGCGCGACTTCGACGACCAGGAGGTGCTGGAGGCGCTGGCCGGCCGATTCGTCCAGGAGGAGCACGCGCCCGGTGACGTCCTGGTGGAGCAGGGGCGCCCGGCCGACCGGGTCGTCCTGGTCGCGCACGGCAAGCTGAACCGTATCGGCACCGGCAAGTACGGCGACGAAACGGTCCTCGGCGTCCTCGCGGACGGCGACCACCTGGGCGAAACGGCACTGCTGGCACCGGACGCGGTCTGGGAGCACACGGTCCGGGCGGTCACGCGGGTGACCGTACTGACGCTGCCCCGCGCCGCGTACGAAGAGTTCGCGGACCGCTCCCCCGGCCTGCGCGACCACCTGGAGCGCCACCGCGGTGCCCAGATCCCGCCGCAGAACAAACACGGCGAGGCGGCCATCGACGTGACCTCGGGCCACATCGGCGAGCCCGCGCTGCCGGGCACCTTCGTCGATTACGAAGTGGCGCCGCGGGAGTACGAACTGAGCGTCGCGCAGACCGTGCTGAAGATCCACACCCGGGTCGCCGACCTCTACAACGACCCGATGAACCAGCTGGACCAGCAGCTGCGGCTGACCATCGAGGCGCTGCGCGAGCGCCAGGAGCACGAAATGGTCAACAACCGCGAGTTCGGCCTGCTGCACAACGCCGACCTCAAGCAGCGCATCCACACCCGCAGCGGCCCGCCCACCCCCGACGACCTGGACGACCTCATCTCCCGGCGCCGCAAGACGCAGTTCCTGCTGGCCCACCCGCGCACCATCGCCGCCATCGGCCGCGAGTGGAACGCCCGCGGCATCTACCCCGCCACCACGGAGCTCGGCGGCACCGCCGTGCGCGCCTGGCGCGGCATCCCGCTGCTCCCCTGCAACAAGATCCCCGTCAACCCCGACCAGACCAGCTCGATCATCGCCATGCGCGTCGGCGAGGAGAACCAGGGCGTCGTCGGCCTCCACCAGACCGGCATCCCCGACGAGTACCGCCCCGGCCTCTCCGTCCGCTTCATGGGCATCAACGAACAGGCGGTCATCAACTACCTGGTGAGCGCCTACTACTCGGCAGCCGTACTCGTCCCGGACGCCCTGGGCGTGCTGGAGGACGTGGAGATCGGCCACTAGCCGACGCCGCCGACCGACATCCGCCCGCCGCCCCGCCACCGTGGTGGGGCGGCGGGCGGCGTGCGTCGGTCCCGGCTCGTCTTCAGGCCGTCGACGACCTGACCCGTAAGGCGCGTTGAGCCTGGAAGACCATGTCGCACGGAAGGTGACGGGGTGTCAGGAGAGGGGGGTGGGGCAGGAGACCGCGGTTTCCGGCTCTGTGGTGTGGTGGGTTTCCGCCAGGCCGGGTGAGGCCCCGGGTGTACCGGTGGGCGGACAAGGGTTCATCGGTCCACCGCGCCTCGGCTTCCGGTGCCGCCGCGCTGCGCGGGTGCGGTGGTGTGGGGATGTGGCGGAGGCTGTCACTCACTGTCGCGCGTCCGGTGCTGTCGCTGTAGGCCCGCTCGGCACACCGGACACATGCGTCACAGGCGGAGCGGCGTTGCCGCGTACGGCCTGGGATTTCGCCTTGGCCGGTGGGCGCAACGGCGATGCCGGGTCTGGGTGCTCACCGTCGCTGTCCGTTCAGGGAGGCTCGGTTGCGGAGCGTCCGGCGCGCTTCGGGGGATGGTGTGCCGCGCCCGGTGGTGGCCGTTCCGGTCGGCGGTGCCCGGCATCCGTATTCGGCCGCTTCGCGGAAATCCAGCCGCGACCACGCCATTTGGGGCATGGCCAGAGCTTTTCGGTCGAAAAAACAGGTTCTCCCGGAACCGCCCCAAAGAGCGGATCACGCCTTACGCTCCCTGGTCATGCGCAGAACAACGAGCATCTTCAGCAGGGCCGGCCTCGCCGCCCTCCTCGCCCTCGTCGTCTCCGTCCTCGGCCTGGGCGCCGCCTCCCCCGCGTCCGCAGCCGACACCCCGGCGCTGGCCTTCACCGTCGACAAGACGCAGGCCACGCCCGGCTCGGACGTCACGCTGACCATGACGTTCACCAACACCGGCACCGCCGATGTGCGCTTCGTGTGGCAGTCCTTCCAGCCCACGTGGGAGACCTCTTCGACGAGCGGTCTGAAGTACACCTGGAAGACCTGTACGGCCGACCCCGGTGTGACCTGCAAGGCGGGCGCGGGCGCCACGTACTCCGTGCCGATCGCCCCCGGTGCCACCCGTAAGGTCACCATGACCTACACCATCGGCGCCGACTCCTCCTGCGGCTACCCCGACGTCGCCTTCTACTCGTACATCTACACCGAGTTCGCCGGCGGCCTGCCCGCCAAGGAGGGCACCTTCTTCACCCCCGCCACCCGTGTGATCTGCCCGACCACCCCCCCGGCGGGTGCCCAGGCCTGACCCGGGCCGCACCACCCGCGCGTTCCGCACGGTCCGGCCCCGCCGCGCCGGTGCGGCCCCCCAGACGCGCCCCGTCCCCGTTCAGCTTCCCGCTCCTTCGGTCCAGGGCCGTGGCCACGCCCCTGGACCGGAGGAGCGGTCGTCGTTCCCGGCGCGAACGTGCGGCATCCGGGTGACGGGAGGCGACACGGCGACCGTTCGGTGGTTGTACGGATTTCTGATACCCGGGGGCCATAGTGGGCGTCTCGCACCCATGGGACCGTTACCGGAACGTCTGGGGGGATCGTGAAGAATCGATTCGTTCGCGCACGGGCGGTACTGACGGCGCTGACGGCATGGGGCGTACTGGCCGGAAGCGGAGTGGCGGCCGGTGCCACCGCCACGCACGGCGGCGCCCCGCGCCTGGGGCCGGCAGTCGGCGTCGCGCCCGGGGTGACGTACCGCGCCTTCGACGTAGCGGTGGGGCGGGGCACCGCGCACGGCCACCTCGTGGAAGTGGATCTGACCGACCGCCGGGTCAGGGTGGACCTGCTGTACCCCGGTGCGGTCGGGGCGCGCTCCCCGGTCTCCCGGCTGGCCGACGCGCGGGCCGCGGTGGCCGCCGTCAACGCGGACTTCTTCAACATCTCCGAGGCCCAGCACCCCGGTGTGGAGGCGACCGGCGCCCCGGTGGGCCCGGCCATCGCCGCCGGGCGGCACCTGAAGGCGGCGGTGCCCGACGGACAGCGCTTCGGCCCGGCACTGCCGCCCGGCACCGACACCCGGGACGTCATCGGCGTCGGTTACGACCGCCGCGCCCGGCTGGACCGGCTGTCCCTGCGCGGCTCCGCGCTGACCGCCGACGGCGCGCTGCCGCTGAAAGGCCTGAACCAGTACGCGCTGCCGGTGAACGGCATCGGCGCGTTCACCGACAAGTGGGGGACCACCTCGCGCGTCCGGGCGACCTGCGGCACGGACACCGACCGGGCGGCACCGTGCAGTACGGAGACGTACGAGGTCACGGTCCGGCGCGGCCGGGTGGCCGGGGTCGCGCAGATCCCGGGCCGAGGCGGCATCGCCCGGGGTACGACGGCGCTCGTCGGCCGGGAGGAGGGCGCCCGGCAGCTGCGCAAGCTGCACGTCGGCGACCCGGTGCGGATCAGCCACCGGCTGACCGCCCGTCGGCCCGTACCGCTGCGCTTCGCCGTCGGCGGCTTCCCCATCGTCCGCGACGCGGAGCCGCTGGCCGGCCTGGACACCGTCACCCCGGCCGTCCGCACCTCGGCGGGCGTCGGCGCGCACGGCCGCCGGCTGCTGCTGCTCGCACTGGACGGCGCGCCCGGGCGGGCGGGTATGACCGTACGCGAACTGGCCGACCTGATGGACCGGCTGGGCGCCCGGGACGCGGTCAACCTGGACGGCGGCGGCTCCTCCACCCTGGTCACCCGCGAACCGGGCAGCCCCGGCGCGACGGTACGCAACCACCCCTCGGGCGGCGCGGAACGGCCGGTACCGAACGCCATCGGGGTCTTCGCGCGAGGCTGACGGGGGCACGGGGCACGGGGTGCGGGCGCGCTCGGGGCGTTCGGGGGGCGGCCCGGCTTTCGATCACACGCGTACAGGCTCGGCGGGGCGCTCAGTAGGATCACGGCCATGAGCAAGTCAAAGGGGCGGTGGCCCGAGCTCGACCCCGACAGCGGTGTCGAGGAGGTGACCCTGCTCATCCTGGAATGGCTCGGCGAGCAGGGTGTGGGGGCCATGATCCGGGTGGATGCGGAGCGCCTGCGGGAAGGTCGGCCGGCGTGGACCTTCGCCGCCGGTGGTGGCCCGTTGTCCATGGGGCTGCGGGCCGACGGGGCCTCGGCTGCCGCATGTATGAACCTGGCGCTGCTTCGACTGCGCGAGGCCGGGCTGGCCGTTCCGTTCTGAGCCTGTTCCGCGCACCGGTCGGGCGGCCCGGAGCCCTCGTCGGACGTGACCTCGCGGAACAAGCTCAGGGCCGGACGCTGCTGACCACGTCCGCCGCGCCGGACAGGCCGTTCTGGATGTCCGGGGCCAGGCTGCTGCCCGCCAGGTAGAAACCGAGCAGCATGCAGACGAGGGCGTGTGTGAATTTCAGCCGCCCGCTGCGCAGGAAGACGACGGTCAGCACGACGAGCAGCACGACGACCGAGATCGAAATTGCCACGACAAACCTCCTCACCCGCCGCCCGAACGGACGACAACGGGCGCCAGTTTGGCGTATTCGGGCCCTTTTCCCCGGTTTTCGCGGGTGCGCCATACAGGTGATCACTGCGGGTCACCGGGCGGCGGCCGTCGTTTCCGGGCGCATTCCGCTTTCCGTACGGGCCGGTGACGGGGGCCGATCGTGGTCTTCCGAGGCGGCCGACCTCGGATTTCGGGCCGTTGGTCCCGGCCCTTCGGCAGCCCGGCCCGGCTTGCGCACCCCATATATTCGTGGCATGAGCACATCGCGGGGGCGGCGCGTGCTGCGCCGCTGGATACCGAACCAGCACGGCGCCTGGGCCATGCTGCTCGTACCTTTCCTGGCAGGCGCCCTGCTGGGCGGGTTCGTCGGTTGGCACGCCCTGCTGTTGCCCGCGTGGCTGCTGGCCTATTGCACGGCGTTCCACGGCCAGCAATACGTGCGGCTGCGCCGCCTTTCCCGCAATCCCCGTGCGCCGCGCCGGCACCTGGCGCCGCTGGCCGGATTCGGTACGGCATTCGTCCTGTGCGCCGTGCCGCTCGCCGTGGCGCATCCCTGGCTGTTGCTCGCCGCGTTGTGCGCGGCACCGTTCTTCGCCGTGAATATCGTGTACGCGTACCGCAACGAGGAACGCGCCACGGTCAACGGAATCATCGCGGTGGTGCCCGCCTGCGGAATGCTGCTCGTCTCGTACCGGCTGGGCAGCGGCACGATCGATTCCGGCGCCTGGCCGGCCGCCGCGGCCTGTCTGCTGTATTTCACCGGGACCGTGCTCTACGTGAAGACGATGATCCGCGAGCGCGGGAGCGAGGCCTTCCGGGTGGCGTCGGCCGTCTACCACGGGCTCGCGGTGGTGGCCGCCGTCTTCCTGGGCCCGTGGCTGGCGGTGCCGTTCGTGGTGTTCCTGCTGCGGGCCGTGGTGCTGCCCGGGCGCGACGTGCGGGTGGCGGTGGTCGGTGCGATCGAGGTGCTGTGCTCGGTGCTGCTGTTGGCCTTCATCGTGTGCGGTGATCTGTTTCCCTGCTGAGGTCCCGTGGCGCGGGCGCGGGGGAAGGCGAGGGGGAAGGCGCCTGCCGGGCCGGGGTGGTCTCTTCGGCCGTCCGCCGGTCCTCTGCCGTCCGGTCCTCCGCCGTCCGGTCCTCCGCCGTCCGGTCCTTCGCCGTCCGGTCCTTCGCCTGCTTGATCTGCGCGTAGACGTGGGCGCGCAGCTCGGCGAAGCGCGGGGCGGAGCGGGTGGTGATCTGGTCGCGGTCGGCCGGCAGGTCGACGGCGATGTCCTCCTGGACGACGGTGGGCGCCGAGGACAGTACGATCACCCGCCGCCCCAGATAGACCGCCTCGTCGATGTCGTGGGTGACCAGCAGCGTCGTCACCCCGAGCCGCCGCCACAGGGTGAGCAGCAGATCCTCCAGCTCGGCGCGGGTCTGCGCGTCCACGGCGGCGAACGGCTCGTCCATCAGGAGCACCTGGGGCTCGTACGCGATGGCACGGGCGATGGCGACACGCTGCTGCATGCCGCCGGACAGCTGCCACGGGTGGGCCGCCGCCGCGTCGGCCAGGCCGACGGCGGCCAGCGCCCCTTCGACCAGTTCGCGGCGGCGCGGCGCGGGGACCTTCTTCTCGCGCAGGGGGAGTTCGACGTTCTTGCGCACCGTCAACCAGGGGAAGAGGCTGCGTCCGTACTCCTGGAAGACGACGGCCAGGCCCGGCGGCGGGCCGGTGACGCGGCGGCCCGCGACCCGCACCTCGCCCGTCGTCGGCGACAGCAGCCCGGCGACGCACTTGAGCAGGGTCGTCTTGCCGCATCCGGACGGCCCCACGACACAGACGAGGTCGCCGCCGTCGACCCGGAAGCCGATCTCGCGCAGTGCCTCGACGCCGCCGCGCCCCTCGTACGTCTTGCCCAGGCCGGTGATCTCAAGCATGCCGCCCCCGCTCCTCGCCGCGCGCCAAGTGCCAGAACAGTATGCGGCGTTCGGCGGCCCGGAAGGCGAGCGAGAGGCCGAATCCGAGCAGTCCGAGGACGACGATGCCGCTCCACATCTCGGGGATGGCGAAGCCGCGCTGGAAGAGGACGACGGTGTGGCCGATGCCCGAGGTGCTGGCGAACATCTCCCCGATGACCATGAGGATGATGCCGATGGACAGGGCCTGCCGCAGGCCCGCCATGATCTGCGGGCTCGCCGCCGGCAGCACCAGGTGGCGCAGCCGGGCGGGCCCGCGCAGCCCGAAGCAGCGGCCGGTGTCGGCCAGCACCTCGTCCACGGCGCGGACGCCCTCCACGGTGTTCAGCAGGACGGGCCATACGCAGCCGGAGACGATGACCAGCACCTTCATCGTGGTGTCCAGGCCCGCGAGCAGCATGATCAGGGGCACCAGGACCGGCGGCGGCACGGCGCGGAAGAACTCCAGGACGGGTTCGGCGGCGGCCCGCAGGGGGCGCGAGGAGCCGATGGCCACGCCGAGACCGACGCCGAGCAGCCCCGCCAGCGTGTAGCCGGTGAGCAGCCGGCCCACGCTGGGCAGCACGTCCTCGGTGATCCGGGCGGAGAACCACACCTCGGTGAAGGCGGTGGCGACCCGGCCGGGCGTCGGGAGATAGAAGGTGGGCTCGGCCACGCTGTAGCCCCACCAGCCGAGGATCAGCAGCACGGGCAGGCCCAGGACGCGCAGCAGGCGCCGGGCCGCGCGTTCCAGCAGCCCCGCACGCCGCGGCGAATCCGCGCGCCTCGGCAGACTTTCGCGCCGCAGCGGGCCCGCACGCCTCAGCAGCCCCGCGCGCCGCAGCGAGCCCGCGGACCGCTTCCCTGCCGCGTTCCCCGGCCTCTCCGCGCTCCCCGAACTCCCCGAACTTCCCGCGCTCGCCGAACTTCGCGAACTTCCCGCGTTCCCCGAACTTCCCGCGCCCTCAGGCCCCTCCGCGCTCCCCCGACTCACCGCGCCACCTCGCCCCGTACGGACGGATGCCAGGCCAGCACCCGGCGCTCCACCGCGCGGACCACCCCGTTCACCGCGACCCCGACCAGCCCGGCCAGCACGATCAGCGCGTACACCTCGGTGACCGCGCCGCCGGACTGGGCGAGCTGGATGCGCAGCCCGAGCCCCGGACTGCCGATGACCAGTTCGGCGGTGACGGCGAGGATGAACGCCACCGCGGCGGCCAGCCGTACGCCGGTCATCACGTACGGCAGGGCCGTCGGCCACACCAGGTGGCGCAGGTGGGCCCAGCGGCCGAGGCGGTAGCTGCGGGCGGTCTCCCGGGCGACCGGGTCCACGTCGGCCACGCCGTACAGCACCTGGATGAGCACCTGCCAGAAGGAGGCGTAGACCACCAGGAGCAGGGTGGAGCCGCTCTCGGCGCCGAAGAGCAGGGTGGCCAGCGGGATCAGCGCCACGGACGGGATGGGGCGCAGGAACTCGATGGTGGAGGCGGTGGCCGCGCGCAGCCCCGGTACGGCGTCGATGAGCACGCCGAGGGCGACGGCCAGGCAGCAGGCGAGGGCGAGTCCGACGGCCCAGGACCGCAGGGTCTCGCCGAGCGCCGTCCACAGCGCCGCGTCGCCCAGCTCGGTGACCAGGCGGCGCACGATGGCGGTGGCCGGCGGCAGGTGGCGCGGGTCGACCAGGCCGAGCCGGGGCACCGCCTCGGCGACGGCGAAGAGGCACGCCAGGCCCAGGAGCCCGAGCCCGGCGGCGCGCGGCGCGCTCATCGGCGCCCCGGCGCGCGCCTCGCGACGGGTCACGGCAGCAGGGCGCCGACGTCGGCGGGCCGCTTGAGGATGCCGTCCTTACGGGCCAGGTCGGCGACGGTCTGCACGGAGGCGCGGTTGATCTCGGTGGGCCACTTCGGCAGCACGATGCGGTGGATGACCGAGGGCGGGATCTTGGTGTATTTGCGGAGTTCCTCGCGTACCGCCTCGGGGTGCGTCCGGGCGTGGGACAGTGCCTGGTTGATGGCGGTCGTGAAGCGTTTGACCAGGTCCGGGTTCTCGCGGAGCAGCTTTTCGCTGGTGAAGTACATGGCGACGGAGAGGTTGTCGACGGCCTCGGCGAAGGGCCAGCACACGGCCCGGGCGCCCTGGTCCAGGGTCTGGGTCTGGAACGGCTCGACGGTCCAGATCGCGTCCACCCGTCCGGCGGCGAGCGCGGCGGCCATGTCGGGCAGCGGGATCTCGGTGAAGCGCAGCTTGCCGGGGTCGCCGCCGGCCTTGCGCACCGCGGCCCGGATGGTGGTGTCGCCGATGTTCTGGAGCTGGTTGACGGCGATGTTGTGGCCGGGCAGGTCCCTGGCGGACCGGATGGAGCTGTCCTTCGGGACGAGGATGGCGCTGTAGTCCTTGCCGGGCCCGGCCTGCCCGGTGGAGGACACGCCGTTGGCCACGGCCTTCAGCGGCAGTCCCTGTTCACGGGCGGTGAGCAGGGTGGTGGTGTTGCTGAAGCCGAAGTCGAACTGGCCGCTGACGACGCCGGGGGCGCTGTTCGCGCCGCCCTGGACGGGAGTGATCTTCGCGGAGATGCCGTTCCTGGCGAAGAAGCCGTGCGACACCGCGAGGTGGACGGGGGCGGTGTCGACGATGGAGAGCGCGCCGATCTCGATGCTGTCGGGCCCGTCGCCGCCCGCCTTGGCGCCGTCGTCCCCGCACGCCGTGAGAGTGAGGAGGAGTGCTGCTGTCGCCGCCAGAGCGGCCCGTAAGCGATACACGCGGGAACCGTAGGGGCGGGCGGGGTCGTCGTCAACGGTGCGGGAACAACAGGACGCATGGGGTACGGGGACAACAGGACGACCGACGGAGCGGTGGACGGGAGGAGCCGACGGGAGCGCGCCGAAGACACCGGACAGGATCACGCCACCGCGCGGACGCGCCGCGCGCCGGTGGCGCGGGCGTGTCGTGGATCACGTCACGCAGCGCAACGCATCGGCGATGGTTCGCGTCTTAGCGGCCGACATCGCCGGACCCGCTCTCCGAAAGCTCCCCCCATGAGTCCTGCCCCCACTCCGCACCGCCGTCGGCCGCCGCGCGCCGCGCGGGCCGCGCTGGCACTGGTGCCGCTGCTCGGCGTCGGTGCGCTCGCCGCCTGCGGGGGCCCGGCGGCGTCCGCGTCCAAGGGCGCTCCGGTGCGGGTGACGCTGGGCGCGGCGAACGGTACGAAAACCGTGCAGGCGGGCGACAAACTCCAGGTCAGCGCGGCCGGCGGCAGCCTGACCAAGGTGGTCGTGACCGACCCGAAGGGCCGCCGGCTGCCCGGCGGGCTCGGCGACGGCGGCCGGGTGTGGACCTCCCACGAGCCGACCGCGCCGGACACCAGGTACTCCGTCGCGGCCGAGGCCCGCAACGCGCGGGGCGGCACGAACGAGGTCAAGGAGTCACTGACCACCGCCAAGGCGGACAAGCTCAACAAGGTCGTGCTCAGCCCCGGCTCGCAGGGTGCCGTCGTGGGGATCGCCCAGCCGGTCTCGATCACCTTCGACTTCCCGGTGACCGACCGGGCCGCCGTCGAGAAGCACCTGAAGGTGACCACCGACAACGGCACGCCCGGCGCCTGGGGCTGGGTCAAGGACTGGTCCGGCAAGGACCGGGTGGACTGGCGTCCGAAGGAGTACTGGAAGCCGGGCACCAAGGTGGGGCTGCGCGCCGACCTGAACGGCGTGGACTCCGGCGGCGGCCGGTACTTCGCCAAGGACTACGACCTGAACTTCACCATCGGCGCCGGCCATGTGATCAAGGTGGACCTGGACAGCAAGCGCCTGACGTTCACCGAGAACGGAAAGGAGGTGAAGACCATGCCTTTCTCCGCCGGGCGGCCGGACGCGCAGCACTCCACCTGGACGGGCGTCTTCCCGCTCATGGCGAAGGAGGGCACGATCAACATGAACTCCGAGACCGTGGGGCTGGGTGACGCGTACGACAAGACGGTCCGCGATTCCATGAAGCTCACCGACTCCGGGACCTATGCGCACGCCGCGCCGTGGAACGCCGGCAAGGTGGGCCGGGTCAACGACAGTTCCGGCTGCATCGGGCTGACCGACGCCGACGCCGACTGGCTCTACGCCAGGGTCCGCGTCGGCGACCCGTTCGAGGTCACCGGTTCCTCCGTACGGGGGAGGGCGGCCGAGAACAACGGTCTCGGGGACTGGATGGTCGACTGGACCCAGTGGCAGAAGAAGAGCGCTTTCCCATCGAGCACCTGACCCCCTACAGAGCCTAATGTGACGGAATGAGCACCGTGCAGGACCAGGACCAAATAACGGCGTGGGCGCGCTTCAGTCGCCGCGTGCCCAACGGCTTCGCCATTTTCTTCAGCCTTCTGGGGCTGTTCTGCGCCGTCACGGCGCTGATCGGGCCGCTGCGCCGCGGCCTGAAACCGGTCATCTACTGGCTGGACACCCTGACCATCGTCGTCGAGCCGAACCTCGCGTACGCGGTCTTCCTCTTCCTGCTGGCCGCGGCCATGACCGCGCGCAAACGGGTCGCCCTGTGGTTCGCCGTCGTCTACATGGTGCTGGTGACGCTGACCGACGCGCTGCTCGTGCTCGACGGCTACCCGGAGTACTACTTCTCCCTGGTGCTGTGCACGGCCGCGCTGGTGCTGCTGCTGGTCACGCACCGCGAGTTCTACGCGGTCACCCGCCGCGGCGCGTTCTGGCGCGCCGCGGGCGTACTGGTCGCCGGGCTCGCGGTGTCGATCCTCGTCGGCTGGGGTCTGGTCTCGCTCTTCCCGGGCAGCCTGGAGCACGGCGCCGCCAACCGGCTGCTGTGGGCGGCCGACCGGGTCTGCGGCGGTACGCTCAGCGGCCGGCAGTTCCACGGGCACCCGCCGCACTGGATCATCTTCCTGCTCGGACTGTTCGGCGCGCTGGCGCTGCTGAACGCGGCCCTGACGCTCTTCCGGTCGCAGCGCATGGAGGCCGCGCTGCACGGTGACGAGGAGACCCGTATCCGGGCGCTGCTGGCCCGCTACGGCGGCCGGGACTCGCTCGGCTACTTCGCCACCCGCCGCGACAAGGCCGTGGTCTTCTCCCCCAGCGGCAAGGCCGCCGTCACCTACCGTGTGGAGGCCGGCGTCTGCCTGGCCAGCGGTGACCCGGTCGGTGACCGCGAGGCGTGGGGCCCGGCCATCGAGGAGTGGCTCAAGGTCGCCGGGCGCTACGGCTGGCAGCCGGCCGTCATGGGCGCCAGCGAGGACGGCGCGAAGGCGTTCGCGCGCAGCGGTCTGAGCGCGCTGCAACTCGGTGACGAGGCGATCCTGCACGTCAAGGAGTTCGACCTGGACGGCCGCGAGATGCGGGTGACCCGGCAGGCGGTCAACCGTGTCGAGCGCACCGGCGCCACCTTCCGGGTGCGCCGCCACTCCGAGCTGTCCGACGCGGAGATGCAGGAGGTCATCCACCGGGCCGACGCGTGGCGCGACACCGAGACCGAGCGCGGCTTCTCGATGGCGCTGGACCGGCTCGGCGACCCCGAGGACGGCGACTGCCTGCTGGCCGAGGCGTTCGACGGCGACGGCAACATGATGGCGCTGCTGTCGTTCGTGCCGTGGGGCAAGGACGGCATCTCGCTGGACGTGATGCGCCGGGACCGCAGCGCCCCGAACGGCGTGATGGAGTACATGGTCGCGCAGCTGTGCGCGCACGCCGGCGCGCTCGGCGTGCGCCGCATCTCGCTGAACTTCGCGGTCTTCCGGTCCGCCTTCGAGGAGGGCGCGCGCATCGGCGCCGGGCCGATCCTGAAGGTCTGGCGCAAGCTGCTGCTGTTCTTCTCCAAGTGGTGGCAGCTCGAAGCGCTGTACCGCTCCAACGCGAAGTACGCCCCCGAGTGGTACCCGCGCTTCCTGTGCTACGCGGACACCGGCGCCCTGGCCCGGATCGGTCTGGCCTCCGGCATCGCCGAGGGCTTCGTGGCCGTGCCGAGCCTGGGCAAGCTGTGGGGCAAGGGCCGCAAGAAGCGGGTGCTGACCCCGGCGACCACCGCCCACCTGCCGTCGCTGGACGAGCTGGGCCTGGTCGAGCAGCCCCCGGCGACCGAGGAGGAGCTGCGTCAGCGGGAGCTGGCGGCGCTGCCGGAGCAGGTGCGCGTGCGGCACCGCAAGCTGGAGCGGCTGCGCGACGAGGGCGTCGACCCGTACCCGGTCGGTGTGCAGCGCACCCACACGCTGGGCGACGTCCGCGACGAGCACCCGGACCTGGAGTCCGGTACGCGTACGGGCAAGGTCGTACGGATCGCCGGCCGGGTGCTGCTCACCCGGGACCACGGCGGCGTGCTGTTCGCCGTGCTGCGCGACTGGTCGGGCGACCTCCAGGTGGCGCTGACCCGTGAGGGCACCGGCGCCGACGAGCTGGCGCGGTTCGGCTCGGACATCGACCTGGGCGACCACATCGAGGCCGAGGGCGAGGTCGGCGCGAGCGACCGCGGCGAGCTGACGGTCTTCGTGACCCACTGGCGGCTGACGGCCAAGTGCCTGCGCCCGCTGCCCGACAAGCGGCGCGGTCTGTCGGACCCGGAGGCCAAGGTCCGCCAGCGCTACGTGGACCTGGTCGTCTCGCCGGACTCGCGGGACAACCTGCGGGCCCGCAGCACCGCGGTGCAGGCGCTGCGCCAGGGTCTGATCGAGCGCGGCTACCTGGAGGTCGAGACGCCGATGCTCCAGCAGATCCACGGCGGCGCCAACGCCCGCCCGTTCCAGACCCACATCAACGCCTACGACCTCGATCTGTACCTGCGCATCGCCCCCGAGCTGTATCTGAAGCGGCTGTGCGTGGGCGGTATGGAGAAGGTCTTCGAGATGGGACGCACGTTCCGCAACGAGGGCATCTCCTACAAGCACAACCCCGAGTTCACGATGCTGGAGGCGTACCAGGCGTTCGCCGACTACGACGTGATGCTCGACCTGACGCGGGAGCTGATCCAGGGGGCGGCGGTCGCCGCGTTCGGCAGCGCCACGGCGCGCAAGGCGGACGCGAACGGCAAGCTCGTCGAGCACGACATCTCGGGCATCTGGCCGGTCAAGACGGTCTACGGCGCGATCTCCGAGGCCCTGGGCGAGGAGGTCGACGCGGACACGAACCCGGACACGCTGCGCCGTCTGTGCGGGCGCTCCGGGGTGCCGGTGAAGCCGGAGATGGGCCGCGGTGACATCGTCCTGGAGATGTACGAGCGGCTGGTCGAGGAGAAGACCACGCTGCCCACTTTCTACAAGGACTTCCCCACCGACGTCTCGCCGCTGACCCGCCAGCACCGCAAGGACCCGCGGGTCGCCGAGCGCTGGGACCTGGTGGCGTTCGGTACGGAGCTGGGCACCGCCTACTCGGAGCTGACCGACCCGGTCGAGCAGCGGCGCCGGCTGACCGCCCAGTCGCTGCTGGCGGCGGGCGGCGACCCGGAGGCCATGGAGCTGGACGAGGACTTCCTCCAGGCCCTGGAGTACGCGATGCCGCCGACCGGTGGTCTGGGCATCGGCGTGGACCGGCTGGTCATGTTCCTCACCGGTCTGTCGATCCGCGAGACGCTGCCGTTCCCGCTGGTGCGGCGCCGGTAGGCACGCCGACACGAAAGGAGGGCCGTCCCCTGGCGGGGGCGGCCCTCCGGCGTATCCAGGTCAGTTGCCCAGCACCGCCGGGTTGGCGCAGTGGGCGAGGGGTTCGCCGCGCAGGAAGCGGGCGGCCTCGGCGGCGACGATACGGGCGGCCTTGTGCGCGACCTGGCGGCTGCCGCCCGCGATGTGCGGGGTGAGGACGACGCCGGGCGCGGTCAGCAGGCGGGACGTGGCCGGGACGGGCTCCTCGGGGAAGACGTCGAAACCGGCGCCCCTGAGGTGGCCCGATTCCAGCGCGTCGCAGACCGCCTCGTAGTCCAGGAGCGCGCCGCGGGCGCAGTTGACCAGGACGGAGCCGCGCGGCATGGCGGCGAGCTGCGCGCGGCCGATCATGCCGCGGGTCTCGTCGGTGAGGCGGGCGTGCAGGGAGACGATGCGCGAGCGGCCGAGCAGTTCGTCCAGGCCGACCTGCTCGGCGATGCCGGCCAGCGCCTCGGGGGCGGCGTACGGGTCGTGGACGAGGACGTGGGCGCCCATGGCGGCGAGCACCTTCGCGACGCGGCTGCCGATCGCCCCGTAGCCGATCAGGCCGACGGTGGTGCCCTCGATCTCGATGCCGCACTTGTCGTAGTCGTAGTAGTCGCCGCGCCAGACGCCCTGCCGCAGGTCGGTGTGGGTGTCGCCGACGCCGCGGGCGGCCGCGAGGAGCAGGGTCAGGGTGTGTTCGGCGGTGGCGGTGGCGTTGCGGCCGGGGGCGTAGCAGACGGCGACGCCGTGCCGGGTGGCGGCGTCCAGGTTGGCGTTGACCGGGCCGCCGCGCCCGACGCAGAACAGTTCCAGCTCGGGGCAGTGGGCGAGGATGCGCTCGGTGAGCGCGGCGTGCTCGGTGACGCAGATCCGGACGCCCCGGAGCGCCTCGATGAGCTGGTCCTCCGTACCGGACGCCTCGTCGACCTCGGCGACCTTGCCGAGCGGGGTGTGCGGCCAGGGCAGTCGCAGCTCCCGGATCTGTCCGGCGGTCACCGCGCCGCCGGTGGCCTCGGTGACCGCCTCGGTGAGCAGGCTCGGGAGGATGAAGTGGTTGCCGGCGGCGAGGACGGTGGGGCTGCTCATGGGGTGTTTCTCCTGGGGTGTGTGCGGGGGCGGTGCGGCTCAGTGCAGCGGTGCGGTGACCGGCGCGGGGACGGCGGGAACGTTCAGGCGCAGCAGCGCCGCCTGGCCGTCGCGGAGGCGCAGTTCGGTCAGCGCGCCGTTGAGGAGCTGGGGGAAGACGCGCCGGTAGTCGGCGAGCGGGATGCCCAGCAGGTGGCAGAGGAGGACCCGGACGAGGGTGGAGTGGGCGACGATCAGGACGCGGCCGTCCGGGTGGTCGCGCTCGATGTCGGCGAGGCAGTCGGCGGCGCGTACGGCGGCGGCCCGCGGGTCCTCGCCGCCGGGCAGGTGGTGGCCGACCGGGTCGGCGAGGAACGCCGCCAGCTCCTCGGGGAAGCGGCGTCGCATCTCGTCCCTGGTCAGGCCCTCGCCGCGGCCGAAGTCCACCTCGTAGAGGCGTGCGTCGACGTGCGGGGTCAGGCCGCAGGCCGCGGCGGCGGGCCCGGCGGTGCGGCGGGCGCGGGACAGCGGGGAGCACCAGACGGCGTCCAGGCGGGCGGTGACGGCCCAGTCGGCGAGGGCCGCCGCCTGTGCCTCGCCGCGGCCGGTCAGCGCCACGTCGGTGAGCCCGGCGTAGCGGTTCTCGGCGTGCCACTCGGTCTCGCCGTGGCGTACGAGGATGAAGTCGGTCACTGTGCGGTCCTCCTGCGGGCGTGGTCGGCCACGGTCTGGTCGAGCCAGCCACGGCGGGTCAGTTCGTCGAGGAAGCGGAGGTAGGCGGGGAGCAGGCGGGCGGTGCGGGCCGGGTCGGGGGTGACGGGGGCGCCGGTGCGGACCATGGCCGCGGCGGCCTCCTGGAGGGTGACGCCGCCGGAGGTGGCGGCGAGGACGGCCATGCCGAGGGCGCCTTCGGCCTGTTCGGGCAGGTGGACGGGGCGGCCGAGCAGGTCGGCGCGCAGCTGCGACCAGTACGCGTTGCGGGCGCCGCCGCCGGTGAAGGTCAGCGGTCCGTCGACGGGGGCGCCGAGGTGGTCGAGGTAGTCGAAGCAGAGGCGTTCGACGCAGGCGACGCCGAGCAGGAAGGCGTGGAATTCCTGGGCGCGGGTGGGGACGTCGCCGAGGGTGAAGGGCTCGGCGTCGGGGGCGCGGAAGGGGAAGCGCTCCCCCGCCGACACCAGGGGGTAGGTGATCGCGTCCCAGTCCTGTCCGCGGCGCTCGGCCTCGGCGGTGAGCGCGTCGAGGTCGTCGCCGTTCTCCGGGGTGAAGTGCCGTGCCAGCACACCCGCGCCGGAGCTGGAGGCGCCGCCGGGCAGCCAGGTGCCGTCCGGGCCGCGGTGGCAGTAGACGACGCCGTGCGGGTCGCGGATCAGGTGCGGGCTGACGCCCTTGAGGACGAGTGTGGTGCCCAGGACCGAGTTCCAGGCGCCGGGGGCGAGGGCGCCGGCGCCGATCTGGGCGGCGCAGCCGTCGGTCGTCCCGGCGACGACGGCGGTGCCCTCGGGGATGCCGGTGGCTTCGGCCGCGGCGGCGCAGACCGTACCGAGGACGGTGCCGGGCCGTACGACCTGCGGCAGTACGCGCTCGGGCACGCCGAGCCGGGCCAGTTCGGCGGACGGCCAGCGCTCCTCGGCGAGGTGGTAGCCGGTCTTGAGGGCGTGGCCGGCGTCGGAGGGGACCTGGCGGCCGGTCAGCCGCCAGGTGATGAGGTCGGGCTGGTGCAGCAGCCGGGCCCGCCGGCCCCGTTCGGGGTCCTGCCGCAGCAGCCACAGCAGTTTCGGCAGCGCCCAGGAAGGCTGCATGCTGCGGTAGCCGAGGTCCCGCCACACCGCTCCCCCGGCCTCGTTGACGGCCGCGGCCTCGTCGGCGGCGCGGCCGTCGTCGTACATCAGGCCGGGCGTGAGCGGCGTCCCGTCGGCGTCGGCGAGGAGGATCGTGCCGGAGGTGGCGTCGAGGGCGAGGCCGCGTACGCGGGACGGATCGATGCCGTCGAGGGCTTCGCTGCAGGCGGCCGACAGCGCGCTCCACCACTCCTCGGGCCGCTGCTCGTGGCGCCTGCCGTCGCGGTGGCCGGTCAGCGGCCAGGAGGCGGCGGCGAGCAGCTGCCCGGTCCCGTCCACGGCGACGCAGCGGGCGCTCTGCGTACCGAGGTCGAGACCGAGCCAGACGGCGTCGGCGGTCAGGGCGTCAGACACGGTGCGGAACTCCTAGGGCGGGGGTTTCTGGTGGTGCGACTGTCCGGGGCGGCAGGGCCGGGGGCCGGTCGGGTGCTGCCGCGGTGCGGCCGGCCCGGGGGCGCCAGCCCGCCTCGCGGGCGAGGGCGCGCCAGTGCAGGAAGTCCTCGTACAGCTCGGCGTACTGGGCGGTGCGCTCCGGGTCGGGCTCCCAACTAGCGCGCATCCGTACGTACTTGGAGGCTGCGCTGTGCATGCTGGACTCGGCGCCGGACAGCACCAGGCCGGTGAGGAAGGCGCCCTTGGCGCCCAGTTCGGTGTCGCCGGAGCGGGCGGTCGGCACGCCCGTCGCGTCGGCGATGAGCGCGCACCACGCGTCGCTGTTGGCGCCGCCGCCGCACAGCCGCAGCTCGGTGACCTCCGTACGGGAGGCGGCCAGCGAGTCGCGCAGCACCAGCGACAGGCCGTCGAAGACCGCGCGGGCCATGTCGGCGCGGGTGTGTTCCAGGGACAGGCCCCAGAATCCGCCGCGGGCGTGCGCGTCGAGGAACGGCGCCCGCTCGCCCGCCGGGGAGAGGTACGGCAGGAACATCAGCCCGCGGGCGCCCGGCTCCGACTCGAAGGCCAGCCGGGCCAGTTCCGGCGGCCCGGACAGGTGCAGGGTGCGCGCGGCCCAGCCGAGCACCTCGGCGCCGTTGAGGGTCGGGAAGGCGCGCAGGACGCGTTCCCGGCCGCGGTAGGCGATGTTGATGCCGGACGGCTCGCCGGTGGTGTCCACGCTCGTACGGACGATCTCGGTGCACAGCGTGGTGCCGAGGATGCTGCACGCCTGGCCGGGGTTGACGACGCCGACGCCGCGCGCCGTGGCGGCGATGTCGTACGGGGCCATCACGACCGGCAGCCCGGCGGGCAGCCCGAGCTGGCCGGCCGCCTCGGAGGTGATCTCGGCGATCCGCTCGTGCTCGCCCAGCACCTTCGGCAGCAGCCGCTCGTGGGCGGTCAGTCCGAAGAGTTCGAGGAGGTACGGGTCGTACGCGCCGGTGGCGTGGTCGAGGAAGGGCGCCGAGGCGTCGGACTCGTCGATGGCGGTGACCCCGGTCAGGCGCAGGAAGAGCCAGCCGGCGGCGGTGAGCGCGGAGCGGGAGCGGGCGAGCCGGTCCGGGTCGTGCCGGGCCAGCCAGGCGAAGATCGCGTTGGGCATGCCGGCGCAGGTCAGCGAGCCGTTGCGGCGGAAGGCCGTCTCCAGGACGCCGTCCTGCTGCCACCGGCCGACGAGGTCGCCCGCGCGGCCGTCGGACCACAGGATGGCGGGGCCGGTCGGGCGGCCGCGGTCGTCCACCAGCCAGGCGCCGTCGCCCTGGGCGGTGAAGGAGACCAGCCACACCGGGTCGGCGGGGCCGGGCCGGGCGGCGAGTTCGGACAGCGCGTTGCGGACGGTGAAGACGACGGCGTTCCAGACGGCGTCCATGTCCTGTTCGGCCCAACCCGGGCGGGGGCGCAGCACTTCGGTGGCCAGCCGGGAGACGGCGATCTCCCGGCCGCGGTCGTCGAAGACCACGGACTTGATCATCGTGGTGCCGACATCGATGGTCAGTACGGACATCGGGTGCGTCCTTTCACGCCGCTGCCGAGGCGGACGGCGCGGTGGCGGCGGTGGGCGCCGGTGCCGGGCCCGGCTCGTCCGGCAGCTTCAGGAAGACGGTGAGCGCGGTACTGACCGCGTACATCCCCGCGAAGATCCAGACCACCCCTTCGACGCCGAGCGGCCCGGCGAACGCCGCGACGACGGCCGGTCCGACGAAGGTGCTGGCGCCCGCGCCCAGGTTGAGCGCCGCCAGCGCCTGGCCCTTGTGCCGCGGCTCCAGGGAGGGCATCAGGGCCGATATCGGGACGTACCCTGCCAGCGTAGCGCCGTAGAAGGCGGCCACCGCCAGGGCCAGGGGGAAGTTCGCGCCCGCCGCCTGCGGTACGTAGAACAGCAGCAGCGTGCTGACCGTGCAGCCGGCGCCGCCGAACCAGGCGATGGTGCGGCGCCAGCCGATCCGGTCGCCGATCAGGCCGCACAGCAGGTTGGCGACGATGTTGGTGGCGAACATGGCGCTGAGCAGGTGCAGCCACTGGGTGAGGGTGAAGCCGACGGTGCGGGTGAAGTGCACCGGCATGATGACGAAGAACCCGAACTGCGAGGCCGTGTTGATGGTCCGCACCAGGGCGCCGGTGCCGACCCGGGGGTTGCGCCACAGGATGGTGACGCTGCCGGCCAAGGTGGCCAGCGGGCCGTCGCCCTCGGTGCGGGGCCGCTTGCCGCCGTGCTCGTCGCGGACCAGCAGTAGGGCGATCAGGCCGCCGGCGGCGACCAGGACGAGGGCGGCCCACAGCGTGGCGTACGCGCCGATGTGCGGGATGAGGCCGCCGGCGACCAGCGAGCCGAGGGTGGGCAGGCCGCCGGTGAAGGCGAACCAGAACCAGCCCATGGCGGTGCCGAGCCGGGCCCGCGGCGCGACCCCGGCGATCCACACGAGGAACCCGTACGCGAACAGCGGGTATCCCAGGCCGCGCAGGCCGTAGCCCAGCATCATCAGCGGATAGCTGCCCAGCGGGACGGCCGCGGCGAGGAAGACGATCTGGAAGGCGCCCCAGATGACGAGGCCGGCCCACATCACGCGCCGCGGGCCCCACAGCTCGGCCAGCACACCGGAGAGCCAGGCGGCCACGGCGGCCGCGATGCCGTAGACGGTGAACAGCAGCGCCACCCGGGGCTCGGGGACGCCCCGGTCGATCAGGTACGGCGAGAGGTAGCCCGACTCGACCCCGTCGCCGATCATGAACAGCAGCAGGCCCAGGTAGCCCCGGGCGAGGGTCGGCGGGATGCCCACACGGGTGATCACCCGTGTGATCGGTGAACGCGGGAGAGGGTTCTTCATCGAATCTCCCCTTTCTACGGCGGCAGGAGGCCTGCGTGCACGGCGGCAGGCGGTGGCAGGAGGGCTGCGGAGCGGACGCAGCCGATGCAACAGTCCGGCCGAAACCATGGTCAATGGTGGCCGGAAATCTTCGCATCGGGCCGGTGGCCTGCCATGTTGCGTCGTACGGGAACCGCTTGTGGGGGCCGCGTCCGGCACGCGCGCCACGTTAAGTCCGTGCGAACATAACGCGGCGAATTCACACGGCTTGACGGTGCGCGCCGCCCGCCACGCGCACCCGTACGGCACCGGAAGGGGCACCATGGACCGGCTCGAAGTCCAGGAGGAGCGGCGGCGGCGCCTGCGCGAGGCGGTCATCGCCCGCGGTTTCGTGCGCACCGCGGACCTCGCCGAGGAGTTCGGGATCAGCCTGATGACGGCCCACCGCGACCTGGACGCGCTCCAGGCACAGGGCTGGCTGCGCAAGGTGCGCGGCGGCGCCACGGGGTTGCCGTCGGCGCAGTTCCACGGGAGCGTGGCCGACCGGATGGCGGTCATGGCGCCGGTCAAACAGGCCCTCGCGCGCGCGGCGGCGACGCTGCTGGTGCCCGGCCAGACCGTCCTGCTCGACGACAGCACCACCTGTCTGCTGCTGGCGCACCGGTTCGCCGAGCACACGCCGCTGACCGTCATCACCAACTCGCTGCCGGCCGTCACCACCCTCGCCAAGGAGCCCGGCATCTCACTGATCACGCTGGGCGGCGCCTACTTCCCGGCGTACGACGCGTTCATGGGCCCGCACACGGCGGACGCGGTACGGGAGTTCCGCGCCGATGTGCTGTTCCTGTCCACCACCGCCGTCACCAACGGCCGCTGCTACCACACCTCGCCGGAGACCGTGCAGGTCAAGCGGGCGATGATGGCGAGCGCCGGGCGGCGGGTGCTGGTCGCCGACCACACCAAGTTCACCAAGGGCGGGCTGTACGCGCTGGCGCCGCTGACCGACTTCGACCTGCTGGTGGTGGACGACGGGCTGCCGGCGTCGGAAGTGCGGGCCGTACGGGCGCGCGGCACCGAGGTGATGGTGGTGCCGCGGCCCTGAGACGGACGGTCAGCAGGCGCGGTCGAGCACGTCGGCGGCTTCCCGTACGGACACCGCCCACGGCCGGTCCGGCGCCACGGTCGGTTCGAGGGCGTCCAGGAGGCGGGCGCAGGCGTCGGCGGTGGGGCGCCGGGCACCGACGCGCACGGCCTGGTACAGGGCGACGGCGAGCGAGCCGTGCAGCAGGCGCAGCGTCCGGGCCTGCCGGAGCGCGGTGAACGCGGCCTGGATGCCGAACGGGACGATGTCCTGGTTGTGCCAGTTGGTGGGGACGCTCTGCATGGCGGCGGGCGTGGCCGCCCGGCGCATCGCGACGACGAGGGAGGTCGCGGCGAGCTGGACGCCCTGGACGCCGTGGTCGCGGCCGGGGTCCTCGGCGAGCATGGGGTTGAGGCCGCCGTTGCGCCGGGTGTCGATCAGCAGGTCCAGCTGGCGTTCGGCGAGGTTGGCCAGCTGGGCGGCGGTGATGGACATCAGGTCGGCGACGAAGGCGACCTGCTGGCCGAAGAAGTTGCCGCCGTGGACGACGACATCGCGCTCGGGGAAGAAGAGCGGGTTGTCGCTGATGCCGTTGAGGTCGTCGGTGACGACCTGGCGGGCGTGGCGCAGACTGCTCTCCGCCGCTCCGAGGATGTGCGGCGCGCAGCGCAGGGTGTACGGCTCCTGGAGCGCGCGGGTTCCGCTCGGCTCATGGCCGGTGAGCCGATCGCGCAGGTCGGCGGCGCGGTGCGCGGTGTCGTCGTGGCCCAGCGCCTCGAAGATCTCGGGGGCGGTGAAGTCGGGGCGGCAGCCGAGGACACCGGCGAGCAGGGCGGTCAGCGCGGTTCCGGCGGCGACCGAGCGGTGCAGCGAGGCGAGCGCGAGGCCGGCGCCCGCCACGGTCACGGAGGTGCCGTTGACCAGGCCGAGGGCGTCCCGGCCGGTCAGCTCCAGCGGCCGCAGCCCGGCCGCGGCGAGGGCCTCGGCGGCGGGCATGCGCATGGCGCCGAGATAGGCGTTGCCGCGCCCCTGGAGGGAGCGGATGGCGTGGGCCAGGGGCGCGAGGTCGCCGCTGGCGCCGACCGAGCCGTACTCGGGCATGACCGGCGCAAAGGACGTGCCGAGCATGTCCACCAGGGCGTCCACGGCGGCGGGGGCCACGCCGGAGTGGCCCCGGGCCAGGCTCCACAGGCGGGCGAGCAGCGTGGCCCGGGCCACCGGCGGGTCCAGGTCCGGGCCCTGGCCGACTTCCAGGTGGCTGAGCACGTTCTCGCACTGGTCCGTGCCCTCGTCCTGGCCCGCGAAGACGACCAGGGGCCCGAAGCCGGTGGTGGTGCCGTAGATCTCACGGCCCTCGTTCATGCAGGCGTGTAGGTAGTCGTGGCAGCGCGCGACGGCCTTACGGGAGTCGTCGTCGAGCCGTACGGTGACGGGCCCGGCGGCGGTTTCGAGCGCCTCGGGGGTCAGGCGCGAGGGGAACGTCAGCTCGGCGGTGGGGGGTCGCAGGGTCGAGGGCATCGTCTTCCTTGGAGAGGTTCGGTGCGGGACGCCGGGACGGTGGGGTTCAGGGACCGCCGGTCGTGTACAGGCGGGCCCAGGCCCTGCCGGGTGCCTCCGGGCTGTCGGCAGGGTCGGCGGCGATGGCCAGGACCTGGCCGGCGTCGCCCGTCGCGAGGAGGCGGGCCGCGGTCGCACGGGCCGCGGCGAGCGGGTCGCCGATGGCGAGGGTGGCGACGAGCGGGCCGGTCAGGCCCCATACGACGCTGAGGTGGCCGAGCGCCGTGGAGGGCACGTTCTGGAACAGCAGCGGTTTGGGCACCTGGCGCCGTTCGGTCACCGCGTGGTCGATGGCGGCCTGGGTGACCAGGTCGCCGCGGGTGGCAGCGAGGACGAGCGCGGTGCGCGGGCCGGTGTCCGGGGGCAGCGGGGGCGTGCCGTACCGGTCGGTGAGGCAGCGCTCGCCGACGGCCACCAGCAGCGGCGCGAAGGCGGAGGTCTCGAAGCGCGGCACCTCCGGCAGGCGGGCCTCCGGGTCGTCCGGGGGCGGCCACTGGGCACGGGTTTCGACGGTCGGTTCCATGGCGTCCTCGGGGGCTCTGCCCGCACGCATGACGTCGTGCGGCACGGGGCGGACTTCGGTCACGGCATCGCCAGGAGGAGGGCCGTGCAGACGCCGCCGAAGCCGCTGTTGAGGCTGAGGGCGTAGCGGGACTGCGGGGCGCGGCCCGGGTCGAGCACGAGGTCGAGGGGGCAGTCCTCGTCCGGGCCGAGGTGGTTGGCGTTGACGGGCAGCTCGCCGTGGCGGAAGGCGAGGGCGCAGACGGCCAGTTCGACCAGGCCGGAGGCTTCCAGGCAGTGCCCGTGCAGGGCCTTGGTGGAGCTGACCGGGATCCGTGCGCCGTGCGGGGCCAGCGCGCCGACGATGGCGGCGGCCTCGCCCGCGTCGAAGGCCGGGGTGGCGGTGGCGTGGGCGTTCACATAACCGATCCGGTCGCCGGTGAGCCCGGCGCGGCGCAGCGCGGTGGCGACGGCCGCGGCGGGGCCCCGGCCGTCGGGGTGCGGGCGGCAGATGTGGTGGGCCTCGGCGGCGTTGCCCCAGCCGCGGACGACGGCCCACGGCGGTGCGGTGCCGGTGCGTTCGAGGACCACGGCGGCGGCGCCGTCGCCGAGCACCGGGCCGTCGCGGCCCGCGCTGAAGGGGCGGCAGACACCGCTGGGGGCGAGGATGCCGGCGCTGTCGAAGGCGGCGAACATGCTCGCGTCGACGAAACTGGCGCCGGCCACCACGGCCCGCCGCTCGGCGGTGGCCGCGATGAGATGGGACGCCTCGGCGACGGCGGTGTTGGAGGCCGCGCAGGCGGCGGTGTGGACGGTGAGCGCCTCGCGCAGGCCGCAGGCGCCCGCCAGCTCGACGGCCAGGGCCGCCGTGTCGGGGCCCGCGTGCAGGGCGAGGACCAGGGGTGTGGCGGCCCGGTCGGCCGGGGTCAGCTCCGCCTGGTCGCAGGCCTCGCCGATGAGGTGGGCCAGCTCCGCGAACGGGTCGGGGGTGCCGGGGACGGTGGCGGCGTGGTGGGCGCTGTGCCGTGCGGTGTCGAAGCGGGTGACCGGTGTGGTGGCGGGGGTCGCGGAGGTCAGGCCCTTCCAGAGGGCGTCCGGGCCGTGGCCGTACGCGGTGAGGACCGACAGGCCGGTGACGCGCGCCATCAGGAGGCCACCGCATGCCGGGGCTGGAAGGTGACGGGCAGCTCCGTCAGGCCCGCGGTGACGTGCAGGTGGGTGATGCCGCCCGTGGAGCCGCGCTGCCAGGGCAGCGTGTCGAGCGGCCGGGCGGCGGCGAGCCCGGGCAGGCGGCGCAGCACGGCGCCGAGGGCCGTACGGCACAGTCCGGCCGCGAACTGGCTGCCGAGGCAGAAGTGCGGGCCGTGCGCGAAGACCAGGTCCTGGCCGGGGTCCCGGTCGAGGTCGAGGCGGTTGGGGGCGGTGAAGCGGCGGGGGTCGCGGTTGGCGAGGGCGAGGTGCACGATCACCGCGTCCCCCGGCTCCAGCCGGGCGCCGTACAGCTCCGTCGGCCGGGTGGCGAAGCGCGGCATGGTGGCGGCCAGCGGGGAGGTGTAGCGCAGCAGTTCGCCGAGTCCTCCGGTCACCCGGTCGGGGTCGGCGAGGAGGTCGGGGCGGTGCCAGAGCGCGTACAGGCTCGACGTGAGGAAGTCGGCGACCGGTTCGTAGGCGGAGACGAGGAGCAGGAAGAGGGTGGAGGTCAGCTGCCCTTCGTCCAGGCCCGCGGCGTCGGCGTGCGCGATCATCGCGCTGACGGCGTCGGCCCCGGGGCTGTCGCGCCGGAAGGCCACCAGGTCGCGCATCAGCTCGCTCATGGCCGTACGGTCGGCGGCGTACCGCACGCGGTCCGGGGAGCCGGGGGGATCGAACAGCGGGGACGGGCCCCAGCGCCGCAGCTCCAGGGCGCGCCGGACGAAATCGGGCGGATAGCCGAGGTGTCCGGTGATGGCCCGGACGGCGAAGGGGTGGGCGAACTCGTGGACGAGGTCGGCGCGGCCGCGGCCGGCGATCTCGTCGAGCAGGGTCTCGGCGAGTGCTTCCGCGCGGTCGGTGGCGGCCCGCACACGGTCGGGCGTGAACGCCGACGCGCCCAGTTCACGCAGCTGCCGGTGGAGGTCGCCGTCGTTGTTGAGCATGCTGCGGACGATGGTGTCGGTGACCTCCTTGTCGGTGAAGGCCAGGTAGTCCGTCCAGCGCTCGCCGCCCCGGACGGCCGGTTTCGCGAAGCCGGTGTCCGTCAGCACCTCGCGCGCGGCGTCGTAACCGGACGCGACCCAGGCGGTGGAGCCGTCGGGCAGCTCCGCGCGCCACACCGGGGGTTCGCCGCGGGTGTCGATGCGCTCGGCCTCGGGGCTGTGGCGGATCCGCGCGTCCATCAGAAGTGCCGTACCGGGCCCTGCGGTCACCGCAGCCTCCCCACTCGTCGAACACATAGCGTCACTATTAAATTACCATCGGTGATATCTCGTCACTACGCGCCTCACCCGCACGGGTGAGGCACCCCCTCACCACCCCCGAGGCGAACGGAGCGGAACCGGCACATGGACGACGAAGGCATCGGCACCTGGGCCCTACGGCGGGCCCGGCGCACCCCGCACCGCACGGCGCTCGTCCACGACGGCGCACCGGTCAGCTACGCCGGCCTGTACGAACACGCCGCCCGCATCGCCCGCGTCCTGCGGGAACACGGCGTGCACCACGGCGACCGGGTGGGCTTCCTCGGCCCCAACCGGCCCGGTTTCCTGGCGTCCCTGTTCGCCGCGGGCCTGACGGGCGCGGTGTTCGTCCCGTTCAACGTACGGCTCACCCCACCGGAACTGGCCTGGCAGCTGGCCGACTGCGGGGCCCGGGTGCTGCTGCGGTCCGGGAGCCGGGTGAGGGTTGCGGGCGTCGAGGGGGTGACGGTGGTGGACGTGGACGAGGCGGCCGTACCGAACGCGGACGAAGCGGCCGTACGGAACGGAGGGGCACCCCGCGAACGGCCCGCGACGGTGGCGGCCGACGACCCCTGCCTCATCCTCTACACCTCCGGCACCACCGGACGGCCCAAGGGCGCCGTCCTCAGCCACGCCAACCTCACCTGGAACGCCGTCAACGTCCTGATCGACGAGGATCTGACGGCCGACGAGGTCGCCCTGGTCGCGGCGCCGCTCTACCACGCCGCGGCGCTGGGCATGCAGGCCCTGCCGGTGCTGCTGAAGGGAGGTACGTGTGTGCTCATGGAGTACTTCGACGCGGGCGCGGCGCTCGGGGCGATCGAGCGGCACCGCGTCACGTCCCTGTTCGGTGTGCCCACCATGTTCCGGTGGATGGCCGATCACCCACGGTGGCCGCACGCCGACCTGTCGTCCCTGCGCACCCTGGTGTGCGGCGGCGCGCCCGTACCCGAAGCCCTGACGGCCACCTACGCACAGCGGGGACTCACGCTCCGTCAGGGATACGGGCTGACGGAGGCGGCCCCCGGCGTCCTGCTGACGCAGCACGGGCGTGCCGACGCCGGACCGGCGCACGCGGGAGCACCCCGCGCCGGAGTGCCGCACTTCTTCACCGACGTGCGCGTCGCGGCCCCCGGCCCGAGCGGTCCCGCCGGGGCGGACCCCGCCGCCGGCCGGACCGGCGAACTCCTCGTACGCGGCCCGAACGTCATGACCGGCTACTGGAACCGGCCCCGGGAGACCGAGGCCGCGCTCGCGGACGGCTGGCTCCGCACGGGCGACGTCGCGCACCTCGACGCGGACGGCGGGCTGACCGTCATGGACCGCCTCAAGGAGGTGATCATCTCAGGCGGCGAGAACGTCTACCCGGCCGAGGTCGAGCACGCGCTGCTGGCCCACCCGGACGTCGCCGACTGCGCCGTGATCCCCGTACCCGACGCGGAGTGGGGCGAGGTCAGCCGCGCGGTCCTGGTGGCGGCACCGGGCGTGGCCCTCGACCCGGAAGCGGTCCTCGCCTCCCTCAGGGGCCGCCTGGCCGCGTTCAAGATCCCCCGCTCCGCCGTGATCGCGCCGGACCTCCCCCGCACCGGCACGGGCAAGGCCGTACGCCGGCAGATCCAGGCGCGCTACGGCTCGGCGTGAGGCCCGGCGGACGTTCAGCGATGGCTCACCACATTCACCACCTTCCCGTTCGGGTCCCGCACGAAGAACCGCCGCACCCCCCACTCCTCGTCCCGCGGCTCCCGCACGACGGTCGCCCCACCGGCCACCACCGCGGCGTACACGGCGTCCACGTCATCCACCTCGACGCTCAGGTCCGGCGGGGTGTCGGGCGCACCGCGGTCCTCGGTCATGAGGATGACCTGCGCGGTGGGGTTCTCCGGCGACGCCATCGTCAGCACCCACCCCAGGTCCATCACCGCCTCGAACCCGAGCAGCCCATAGAACTCCCGGCTCCCCTCCATGTCCTGCGAATGGATGTCGGGCACGACTCTTCGGACGGACATCAGCGGCTCCTTCTCGGACGGAACGAGGGACGGGTGGAACAGACGGAACGGAAGGACCATGCGTCGCCACTGCCCCGACTATCGCAGCGGGCACTGACAACGGGCCGGATCCCGTACCGGATTTCCGCTGCGCCTGTCTCCCCGGCCGCTCCCCCGCTAGCGTCGGATCCATGATCGTATGGCTCAACGGCACCCATGGCGCGGGCAAGACGACGACCGGCGCGCTCGTGCAGCAGCTGATCCCGGATTCCCGGGTGTTCGATGCCGAGAAGGTCGGCGAGACGCTGATGGACATCAGACCGGGGCTGCCCTGGACGGGCAACTTCCAGCACTGGCCGCCGTGGCGGCCGCTCGTGGTCGAGACCGCCCGCCGCGTGCTCGACTACACCGGCGGCACCCTGGTGATGCCCATGACGGTCCTGGTCGAGGAGTACTGGCGGGAGATCAGCACGGGCCTCGCCGAACACACCGTTCCGGTACGGCACTTCGTCCTCCACGCCGACCAGGACACCCTCCGCCGGCGCATCGAGGGGGACACGGTCATGGGCCCGTCCCCGTTCCGTCTCCAGTATCTTGAGCCCTACGCCGAGGCGGCCCGCACGTGGCTGCACGCCGAGGCCGAGGTCATCGACACCACGCACCGCACGCCCGAGCAGGCCGCGCTGCTGATCGCGGAGGCCGTCAAGAGCTGACGTCCGCCCGCACGGTGGTCACCCGCGGTCCAGCTCGTCCCACCCCACCGTCCGGCCGCACCACCGCTCCAACAGCACCCGGTCGTGCCCCACCGCCAGCAGTCCCGCCCCCGACTCGCTGCGGTAGTCCTCGACCACCGCCACCAGGGCCGCCGTGGTCGACGCGTCGAGCATGGCGGTCATCTCGTCGCAGATGAGCCAGCGGGGGCGCAGGACCAGGGCGCGGGCCAGGCAGGCGCGTTGCAGCTGGCCGTCGCTGACCTCGTGGGGGCGGCGGGTCAGCAGGTCGCCGGAGAGACCGACGGCGGGGGCCAGTTCGGCCAGGCGGGCGGGGGCCTCGGCGCGGCGGCCGGTGGCGCGCAGGGGTTCGGTGATCAGGTCGGCCAGGCGGAGGCGGGGGTCGGCGGACAGGCGGGGCTGCTGGAAGACGACGCCGTACGCGGTGCGCTGGGCGCGCGAGGCGCGGTGCCGGTAGCCGGTCGCGGGCTCGCCGTCCAGGACGACGGTGCCGGCGTCCGGGCGGTGCAGCAGGGCCGCCACCCGGGCCAGCGTCGATTTGCCGCAGCCGCTGGGGCCGAGCAGGCCGACGGCCTCGCCGGGCGCGATGCGCAGCGACACGTCGCGGACCACGGGGTGGTCGCGGTCGTAGCCCGCGGTGATCGAGCGGAGTTCAAGCACGGGCTGCTCCCCCGGGCGCGGCGGCCGCCGGTGTCTTCAGCGGGTGGTGGCAGGCGGTGCCGTCGGTGAGGGCGGGCACGGTGGTCGCGCACACGTCCGTACGCCGGTCGCAGCGGGCGGCGAAGGCACAGCCCGGCGGGAGGGCGCCCAGCTCCGGCGGCATGCCGGGGATCGGGGTGAAGGCGCGGTCCGGGAGGGCGTCGAGCAGGCCGCGCGCGTACGGGTGGCGGGGACCCGGGGTGCCGAAGAAGTCGGCGGCGTCGGCGAGTTCGACGATCCGGCCGGCGTACATGACGGCCACCCGGTCGGCGATCCGCTCGGCCGCCGCCAGATCGTGGGTGATCATGAGGAGCGCCCGGCCGGCGCCGTCCCGTTCGTCCCCGGGCGCGTCGATGTGGCGGCGCAGTTCGTCGACCGTGCGGTCCACGAGGTCGCGGTCGAGGCCGGTCGTCGGCTCGTCGGCGAGCAGCAGCGGGGCGTCGCCGACCAGCGCGAGGGCGGTCGCGGCGCGCTGGGCCAGGCCGCCGGACAGCTCGTGCGGGTGGCGGTCGAGGTGCCCGGCGGGGAAGGCGGCGCGCTCCGCGGCCTGCTCCGCGGCGGCCCGGAGGGCGTGCTTGGGGGTGCCGGTCAGTTCCCGGACGGTCTCTTCGAGCTGGGCCCGTACGGTGCGTACGGGCGTGAGGTGGGCGGCCGGGCTCTGCGGCACCAGGCCGATGCGGCGGCCGCGCACCGAGCGGGACAGTTCGCGTTCGGAGGCGGTGAGCAGTTCCACGCCGTCCAGGTGCGCGGCGCCGGCGGTCTCCGCGTTGCCCGGGAGGAGCCCGAGCAGGGCGGAGGCCAGGACGGACTTGCCGCAGCCGCTCTCGCCGACGAGGGCCAGGCAGTGGCCGGGCGCGAGGTCGAAGGACGCGTCGGTGACGGCGGCGACGTGCCGCCCGCCGCGCATCCGGAACCGTACGGACAGGTTGCGGACGGACAGGACGGGCGACGGGACGGTGGTCGGCGGGGTCACAGCATCAGCTCCGATCGGCGGCGCGGGTTGATGCGTTCGCGCCAGGCACCGGCCAGGCCCGCGATGGCGAGCGTGGGGACGATGATGAACAGGCCCGGGAAGAGGGTCGGCCACCAGTCGCCCGCGAGCAGCGAACTGCGCGCGCTGTTGACCATGTTGCCGAGGCTCGCCTCGTGGGCGGGCAGTCCGAGCCCCAGGAAGGAGAGCGCGGACTCGTGCCAGATGGCGTGCGGCACCATCAGGACGGCGGCCAGCCCGGCCTGCGGCAGGACGCCGGGCAGCAGGTGGCGTACGGTCACCCGCCACCGTGAGGCGCCCCCGGAGACGGCCGCGTCGACGTACGGGCGCGACCGCAGGGAGAGCACCTCGGCCCGCACGATGCGGGCGGTGGAGAGCCAGTGGGTCAGCGCCACCGAGATGATCACCGGCCAGACGCCGGGCCGGAACATCGCCACGATGAAGATGCCCAGCAGCAGGTGGGGCACGGAGGAGAAGAGGTCCACGACGCGCATCACGGCCCGGTCCGCCCAGCCGCCGAGCGCCCCGGCCAGCGCGCCGACGGCGGTGCCGATGACGGTGGCGGCGAGCGCCGCGACCACGCCGACGAGCAGCGAGACGCGCAGGCCGTAGACGCAGCGGAGCAGCAGGTCGCGGCCGACCTCGTCGGTGCCGAACGGGTGGGCGGCGGACGGCGCCCGGAGCTTGGCGGCGAGGTCGACGGCCTGCCCGTCCAGGGGGAACAGGAGGGGCACGGCGACGACGGCCAGGACGATGGCCGCCACCAGGACGGCGGAGGTGCGCACCCGCAGGGTGCGGGTGCCGCGCCCGCCGCGCCGGGCGGTGCGCTGGTGCCAGTGGGGGGCGGCGGGCGGCGCGGCCGTCTCCCGGTTCGTCCTCAGCGTCTCAGCCATCGAAGCCCACCCTCGGATCGGCGAGTCCGTACAACAGGTCGGACAGCAGGTTGCCGACCAGCACGGCCGCGGTGGCGAGCACCGTGAGCGCCGCCAGCAGCGGGAAGTCCACGCTCGTCGCCGCCTGGACGGTGGCCGCGGCGATGCCCGGCCAGCTGAAGACGGTCTCCACCAGCAGCGCGCCGGTGATCAGTTCCGGTACCCGGGAGCCGATCAGGGTGAGGACCGGCAGCAGGCCGGAGCGCAGGGCGTGCCGGAGCAGGACGGTGCGTTCGCTCAGGCCGCGGGCCCGCGCGCCCCGCACCGGATCCTCCTCCAGGGCGTCACCGACTCCCTGGCGTACGTAGAGCACGAACCACGGGAGCTGCGAGACGGCGAGCACCAGCGCCGGGAGGACCACGTGGCGCGCGATCTGTCCGGCCGTGGCGACCTCGCTGCCGGTGTCGGTCAGCCCGCCCGCCGGCAGCACGCCCAGCTTCAGCGCGAACAGCCAGACCGCCAGCAGCCCGAGCCAGAACGGCGGAGCGGCCTCCAGGGTGTACGCGGCGGAGGTGACGGCGCGGTCGAGCAGCGAGCCGCGCCGCCGGGCCGCCAGCACGCCGAGCAGCGTGCCCACGATGATCGCGATCACGAACGCCAGCGCGCACAGCAGCACCGACCAGCCGATGCGCTCGCCGATCACCTGCGAGACGGGCGCGCGCAGCGTCGCGGAGTCGCCCAGGTCGCCGGTCAGCGCCCCGGTCAGCCAGTGCCACCAGCGGCCGAGCAGCGGCTGGTCGACGCCGAGGTTGTGCCGGATCTGGTCCAGGTTCTCCTGGGAGGCGGTCAGGCCGGCGGTGCCCGCGTACGCCTTGACGGGGTCGAAGGGCGCGGCGGCGGCGACGGCGAACACGCCGAGGGTGACGGCGAGGAGGACCGGCACGGCGAGCAGCGCCCGCCGGCCCGTCATCCGCGCCATCGGCTCCCAGGGCAGCTGTGCGAGGCGGCTCACTTCGCGGGCTGCCAGTCCTCTACGTTCCACCACGGGCCGGAGGCCAGGCCGTGGTCGTGCGGCTCGACCTGGGTGGTGAGGTCCTTCCAGCGGTCCTTGACCACGTACAGGTGGTCGATGTGGGTGAGGAAGATGTACGCCGGGTCGTCGGCGAGTTCGCGCTGGACCGTGTCGTACCCGGCCTTGCGCGCGGCCTTGTCGTCGGTGCGGCGGGCGTCCACCAGCGCCTTGTCGACCTTGGGGTTGTCGTAGCGCGACATGTTGTTGAAGCCGTCGCCGGCCAGCGAGGAGTGCAGCAGCAGGTACTGGTCGAAGTCCGGGTCGGCGGGGCTGCCGCCGCCCGCGAGGACTGCGTCGGTCTTCATGTTCGGCTGGATCGCCTCCCACGGGCCGGACTCCACCTTGACCTCGATGCCGGCCTTCTTGGCGTCGGAGGCGAAGGCGAGCGCGTGCTCCTGGCGGAGCTTGTCCCCGGCGAGGTACCAGAGCTTGAAGGAAGCGGGCCTGCCGTCCTTCTCGCGGATGCCGTTCTCCCCCTTCTTCCAGCCGGCGTCGTCGAGGATCCGCTCGGCCTTCTTCAGGTCGTGGACGCGCTCGGTGCCCTTGGCGAACCAGGGGCTGTCGGTCGGCACGGGTCCGTAGGCGGGCTTGCCGGCGCCGTCGAGGATGCCGTCCACCATGGCCTTGCGGTCCACGGCGATGTCCAGGGCCCGGCGGACCGCCTTGTCGCCGGTGACCTCGTTCGCGGTCGGCAGGGTGACGTTGCGGTAGTCGAACGTCTTGGCCGAGAGGGTCTTCATGTCCTTGGCGGACTTGAAGGTGGCGGCGAGGTTGGGCGGCAGGATGGCGCCGTCGAGGTCGCCGGAGCGCAGCCGGGTGGCGCGCACGTCGTCGTCCTTGATGATCGCCATGGTGAAGTTCTTCACCTTGGGCGCGCCGCCCCAGTAGTGCGGGTTGGCCTTGAAGGTGAGCTTCTCGCCCTTGGACCAGTTGGTGAGGATGTACGGGCCGGTGCCGACCGGATGGGTGGTGAAGGACCCGGTGTTCACGTCCTGCTTGCCCGCGATGTGCTTCGGGGCGATCGGCAGGACGGTGCGCTCGGCGAACGGCGCGTAGGCGTACTTCAGGTGGAAGACGACGGTGCGGGCGTCCTTCTTCTCGACCTTCTCCAGGGCGTCCAGCTCGGCCTTGGAGGCGTTGTTGGTCTTCTCGTCGAGGATGGTCTCGTAGGTGAAGACCACGTCGTCGGCGGTGAAGGGCTTGCCGTCGCTGAAGGTCACGCCGTCGCGCAGGGTGTACGTGTACGTCCTGCCGTCGTCGGAGACCTCGGGCAGCTTCGCGGCCAGCGCGGGCCGGAGCTTCATGTCCGCGTCGTGGGTGAGCAGCCCGTCGAAGATCTTGGAGTTGCCGTCCTTGCCGTAGCCCAGCAGCGGGCTCAGCGACTCCGGCTCGTAGGCGATGCCGACCACGGCGGAGTCCTGGGCGCCGGCCGCGCCGCCCTTGCCGTCGGACGGCGTGGAACAGGCCGCCGCCCCGAACGCCATGGTTCCCGCCAGTGCGGCGGCCGCTGACCGTATCGACCGGGCCGTCATGCCCACTCCCTGCTGAAGATCGTCTGTTGTTGCAAAGCGCAGGCAATTAAACAACATGTGAGAAACGGAGGTCCCGCCGCCCCTGCCCGGCGGGCGCCCGCCATCATGAGCGGATGCCTTCCGACCGCCTGCCGGGCCTGCCGTCCGATCCCTTGTCGCGCCTGCCCGCCGCCCTCCGGGACGTGCCGTACGCCGGTGCCCGGCACCCCGGCGCGGCCCCGCTGCCCGGCCGCCGTCCGCACGACGTGACCGCCGGGGCGAACTGCCAGCTCTACGCGTACGCCGTGCTCCGCCACTTCGGGCACACGGTGCCGCCGCTGCGCTCCGCCGAACTGTGGGCGGACACGGCGGCGACCGTGCGGGCCGCGCCGCCGCGCCCGCTGGACCTGGTGCTCTTCGACGCCGGGGAGGTGCCGGGGCGGCCCGCCGGGTACGGGGCGCACGTCGGCGTGCACCTGGGGCCCGACCAGGTGCTGCACCTGTGCAAGGAGGCCGGGCGGCCCGCCGTGTGGTCGTACGCGGACTTCGCGGAGCGGGCCCGGTACGCGCGGTTCCTGGGCGCGAAGCGGGTACGGGAGGCCGCCGTCGGCCGGCCGTAGCCCGCTCCGGAGCCGTCACCAGTCCCCGCCGCCGAACCCTCCGCCGCTGTCGCCGAAGCCGCCGCCACCGCCGAAGTCGCCGCCGCCGAAGCCGCCGGAGAAGTCGTCCGGGTTGAAGTCGGAGCCGGAGACGTCGCCGCCTTCCGCGCCGGACGGGCCGCCGCCGAAGTCGGAGGCGTAGGCGGCCGGGCTCATCAGGACGCTGCCCAGCATGGTGCCCACGAGCAGGCCCGGCAGCATGCCGCCGCCGAAGTAGCCGCCCGCCCAGGGGCCGTAGGCCGGTCCGGCGTCCCAGTACGGACGCTGCCCGTACTCGGTCTGCACCGTGCGGGCCATCGGCTCCTGCCCCTCCTCCAGGCGCGTCCGGTCGGCGGCGCACACCGGGACCGTACGCGGCGCCGCGCCGTTCGGGGCCCATTGCGCGTCGGCGACGGACGGGCCGTGCCGCGGGTCGAAGAAGCACGGCACCCGGCGTTCGGGCAGCGGCTCGCCCTTGCGCCGCGCGGCCAGGGTGGCCAGCGCGAACCGGCCGTCCTCCAGGGCCTTGGTCACCTGCTCGACGTCGCCGGGGCGCTCGGCGCGGGCCATCGCCGACTTGGCGTTCTCGTACGCGTCCAGCGCGTGGGTGTAGTCGGCGCGCATCGCGTCGTCGGCGCCGGGCTCGCCGGGGTGGAAGTCGAGGCGGTCCAGCTCCTCGCCGAAGGCGGTGATGTCCTCGTCCACCACGACCCGCAGCTGTTCCAGCGCGGCCCGCTCCTCCTCGGCGCGCTTCTTCTTGTTGCGGCGGACCAGCGCGAACGCGCCACCGCCGCCGATGACCGCGAGTGCGCCCAGACCGACGAGCGCGCCGGTGCTGACGCCGGCGCCGTCGCCGCCCCAGGAAGCGGGCTCGTGGCCGGACGCCTGCTGGGTCGCGGTGTCCACGAAGCTGTCCAGGCGCTCCTTGGTGCTGCCGTAGTCGGAGCGCTGGGTCGCGCCGACGAGGTTGCGTACGGCGTTGCGCGACATTACCCGCCCGTCGGCGGCGGCGTTGAACCGGTCGCCCAGCTCGACGGCGTAGACGCCGCTGATGCCGGTCTTGGTCCGCAGGTCCCTCAGGAGGGTGCTGGGCCGGTACTCCGGGGCCTTGGGCAGTACCGCGACGAAGACCGGCTTCCCGGAGTCCTTGATCTTCTTGGCCAGGGCCCCCGCGTCGGCGGCCGACAGTTCGGCGGAGGCCCGCGGATCCACGTACACCGGCCCCTTCTTCAGGGCCGCCGCGGCCTCGTCCAGCCCGCCGGCGGCCCGCGCGCCGGGAGCCGCGGCCGTGAGCACCGCCAGGAGGACGGCCGCCAGGAAGAGCGCTGGGCCGGCCTGCGGACGCTGGAGGAGCGCCGCTCGGGAGACCGGGGAGCGCCGGGTTGCGATCTTCATGAGTACGACGCTACCGGAACCCCACTTTCGACACATAACGGATACGTAACGGACACCGGCGGCCGGTCCGCCGCCTGGACGGCACCGCCACGCGGACACAGTGTCCCGCGGATGCGGCGCCGTGTCCCTTCAGACACCGCCGGTCCGGTGGCCGTCGCGCCGGGCCCGGTGATGATCTCGCCGCGCGGGCAGGCTCCGCACCGACCGCCCCCGACACGACGGAGGTCATCATGCGTACGGCCAAGTCCAGGGCGACAACCGTCGCGGCCGCCACCATCACCGCGGCGGCCGCGCTCGCGGCCGGACCGGCCGCCGCCCCGGCCGCCGCCGACCCGCCCCTGAAGGTGCGGACGCCGGCCGCGGGCTCCAGCGCGAAGGTGGCGGGCAGCCTGCTCGTGCAGTGGACGAACACCACCGGGAAGGAGGTGGACGTCTGGCTGAGCGCCCGCACGCCGTCCGGCGGGCACGACCGGCTGTCGCTGGTCGCACCGAAGGCGGGCAGCAAGCGGGCGGGCGAGGCCCTGGCCACCCTCCCCGTGGTCCCGCCGGGCACCTCGTACACGGTCGAGGTGACCACCCAGGACGGCGCGGAGAGCGACGTCAGCGGACCCCTCGGCCTCATCGGCTGACCGCCGCCCGTGTACGGTCGAGGACCGACCGGCGTACGAGGAAAGGCAAGGGTGGCGACGCGATGGCCCCGCGGGCGGACGGTACCCCGACCTTCACGGAGCAGGCGCGCCGCCGGCAGCTCGTGGACTGCACCATCGACCTGATCTCCACCCGGGGCTATCCGGCGACCTCGCTCGCCGCGATCGCCGAGCGGGCCGGCCTCTCCAAGGCCGCCGTGCTGTACCACTTCTCCTCCAAGGACAACCTCACCCGGGCCGCCCTGGCGCACGTGCTGGCGGAGTTCACCGCGTACGTACGGGAGCGGGTGGACCGCGCGGCCGGGCCGCGGGCCGCCGTCGTCGCCTACGTCCGCGCGATGATCGGCTACCAGCAGGCCAACCGCCGGCATGTGCGCGTCATCACCGAGATGCTGCTCGACGACGCGGGCGGCACCAGGCTCAAGACGCCGGGCCGGCACGACACCGGAAACCGCTGGCAGGAGCTGGCCGCGCTGCTGACGGCCGGTCAGCAGGCGGGCGAGCTGCGGGAGTTCGACACCCGCACGGTGGCGCTCGCGATCGGCGGCGCGATCGACGGCGTCGTCTCCCACTGGCTCGCCCACCCCGATTACGACCTCGACGCGGCGGCCGACGAGCTGGAGGCGTTCACCCTGGACGCGATCACGCGCCGCGACCCGTAACCGCCCGCACCCCGTAGGACCGCCCGCGTCCGGCAGGACCGCCCGCGCCCGGCCGCGTCACCCCCGCGCGAAGGCGGGCGCGCGCTCGGGCCGGATGCCGATGCCGCCGAGATACCCCGTCACGGTCCGCAGCACGGGCAGCCGTTGGAGGAGACGGAGCGGAACCGGCAGGCGGTCCGGGTCGAGCGTGCCCTCCAGGGCCGGGCGCAGCAGCGACTCGTGTTCGGCGATCTGGCTCTTCTGCACCACGGCGGCGGGCAGCTGCCGCCGCCGCTGCACCCGGGCCAGGTCGCGTACGCCGACCGTGCCGCGGCGCAGCGGCCCGGCGAGGAGGCGGGCCGCCGCGACGGCGTCCTGCACGGCGAGGTTGACGCCGACGCCGCCGGTCGGCGACATGGTGTGGGCGGCGTCGCCGAGGCAGAGCAGGCCGGGCCGGTACCAGCGGCGCAGCATGCCCATCGACACGTCGAGCAGCTTCACGTCGTCCCAGGAGCCGATCGCGTCCGTCACCTCGGGCCCCCAGCCGAAGAGCGCCCCGAGCCGTTCGCGGAACCACTCGATGCCGTGGGCGCGCAGCGCGGCGTCCGTACCCTTCTTGATCAGGTAGGAGGTCTGGCAGTAGTCGCCCCGGTCCATGGTGACCGCGAACTGCCCGTCGCCCGCCCGCATGAAGACCCGGCCGTCCCCCGGCGCGGGGACCCGGACGTTCCACACGTCCATCGGCACGTCGAAGGCGCGCTGCCGCAGTCCGGCCAGTTCGCGCACCACCGAGTCGCGGCCGTCGCAGGCCACGGTGAGGTCGGCGGCCAGTTCGTGTTCGGTGCCGTGCTCGTCCCGGTAGCGCACCCCGGTCACCCGTCCGCCTTCGGTGCGCAGGCCCGTACAGGCGGCGCGCATGCGCAGGGTGAAGGCGGGTTCCGCGGCGGCGGCGTTCGCGAGGAGGTCGAGGAAGTCCCACTGCGGGACCATGGCGATGTACTTGTGGCGGCCGGGCAGGCGGCGCAGATCGGCCGCCACCACGGTCCGGTCGCCGAGGCGCATGCGCACCTCGTCCAGTCGGCCGGCGGGCAGGCGCGCGAAGCGTTCGCCGAGGCCGAGTTCGTCGAGCAGGCGCAGGGTCGAGGGGTGCACCGTGTCCCCGCGGAAGTCGCGCAGGAAGTCGGCGTGCTTCTCCAGGACGGTCACCCGTACCCCGGCGCGGGCCAGCAGCAGCCCGAGCATCATCCCGGCCGGTCCGCCGCCCACCACACAGCACGTCGTGCGTTCCATGCCATACCCCCTTGTCGTCGTGCGCCACCCTGTGCCGCGGCGCGTCGACAGCAGACTAACCGATCGGTCAGTTAGCTGACCGATCGGTTAGTCACCCTCGGCGGCATCCACGACGACGCCCCGTACAGAGCGGTACGAACCGGTCTGTACGGGGCGTGGCTGCGCGCGGGCGGGGCGGTTACGGAGCCGGGATGTCCACCAGTTCCGCCAGCGCCGCGCGGTGCCGTCCCGGCGTGCCCAGGGCGATCTCGTCGGCCTTGGCGCGCTTGAGGAACAGGTGCGCGGGGTGTTCCCAGGTCATGCCGATGCCGCCGTGCAGCTGGATGCACTCCTCCGCCGCGCGCACCGCGACCGGCGCGCAGTACGCCTGGGCGACCGCCACCGCCACCGGCGCGTCCGGGCCGCCGGTGGCCAGCGCGTCGGCGGCGTTGCGGGCCGCCGCGCGGGCCGAGGCCACATCGAGCCAGAGGGCGGCCATCCGGTGCTTGAGCGCCTGGAACGAGCCGACGGGGCGGCCGAACTGGGTGCGCTGCGCGGTGTACCGGACGGTTTCGGTCAGACACCATTCGGCGATGCCGAGCTGCTCGGAGGCGAGCAGGCCCGCCCCGGTCAGCAGCGCCCCGGTCACCGCCGCACGGGCCGTGTCCTGCCCGGCCAGCAGCCGCCCGGCGGCACGGTCGAGGGTGATCCGGGCCGGTACGCGGGTCAGGTCGAGCGGGACGCCCGGTGCGACGCGCACGCCGCCGGCCGACGCGTCCACGGCGTACAGCGCGTATCCGTACGGGCCGTCGGCCGGTACGAGCAGCATGTCGGCGGCGGCCGCGTCCGCGACGCCGGTCACCTCACCGGTCAGCAGGCCGTCCGCGTCGGCCCGTACGGACGGTTCCGGCAGGGTGCCGGGGGCCGTCGGCAGCGGCACCGCGAGCACCCCGACGCCGCGCCCTGCGGCGAGCGCGGCGAGCGGCGCGGTCACCTCCGGGCGGTCGGTCTCGCAGCCGAGCAGCGCCGTCACGGCCAGCACCGCGCTGGTCAGGTACGGGACGGGGGCCACCGCGCGGCCCAGCTCCTCCAGGACGACGGCGGCCTCGCGGGCGCTCGCGCCCTGCCCGCCGAGCTTCTCCGGGACCAGCAGCCCGGCGGTGCCCATGCCGGCGGCCAGCGGCCGCCACAGCCCGGTGTCGTACGCCCGGCCGCTCTCCAGGTCCGCGAGGACGGCGGCCGGGCCGCCGCGGTCGGCGAGCAGCGAGCGGACGGCGGCCCGCAGGTCCTCCTCGGGCTCCGAGTAGAGGAGGTCGGGGTCGGTGCCGGGCTGCGCGGGGGCCGGTTCGGTGGGGGCCGCGGCCCCGCTCGGAGCGGTCATCGGGGAAGGTCCTTCCAGGCGGCGTCCTTGTCGGTGCGCGGCTCGGGCGGCAGGCCCAGGACGCGTTCGGCGACGATGTTCAGCAGCACCTCGGAGGTGCCGCCCTCGATGGAGTTGCCCTTGGCGCGCAGGTAGCGGTAGCCGGCCTGGCGTCCGGTGAAGTCCACGCCCTCGGGGCGGCGCAGCGTCCAGTCGTCGTAGGCCAGCCCGTCCTCGCCCAGGAACTCCACCTCCCAGCCGCTGATCTGCTGGGCCAGCCGGGCGAACGCCAGCTTCATCCCGCTGCCTTCGGGCCCGGGGTGCCCCTTGGCGAGCTGCTGGCGCAGCCGCTCCCCCGTCAGGCGGGCGACCTCGGCGTCCACCCAGTGGCGCAGCAGCCGCTGGTGGAGGTCGTGGGTACGGGCCCCGGGGCGTTCGCGCCAGGCCCGGGCGGCGACGCCGATCATGCCGCCCTCGCGCGGCTGCCGGGCGCCGCCGATCGCCACCCGCTCGTTCATGAGCGTGGTCTGCGCGACCTTCCAGCCCTCCCCCACCGCGCCGAGGCGGTGCGCGTCGGGGATCCGTACGCCGGTCAGGAAGACCTCGTTGAACTCGGCCTCGCCGGTGATCTGCCGCAGCGGCCGCACCTCGACGCCGGGGTCGGTCATGTCGCACACGAAGTAGGTGATGCCGCGGTGCTTGGGCAGCTCCGGGTCCGTACGGGCGATGAGGATCGCCCAGCGGGCCTGGTGGGCGCCGGAGGTCCACACCTTCTGGCCGTCCACCACCCAGCCGGTGCCGTCCTCGTCCCGTACGGCGCGGGTGGCGAGCGCGGCCAGGTCCGACCCGGCGCCGGGCTCGCTGAACAGCTGGCACCAGACCTCTTCGCCGGTCCACAGCGGGCGCAGGAAGCGCCGCTTCTGCTCGTCCGTGCCGAAGCGGAGGATGGTGGGCGCGGCCATGCCCAGGCCGATGCCGATGCGGCGCGGATCGTTGTCCGGCGCGCCCGCCGCCTCCAACTCGGCATCCACCACGACCTGAAGCGCGCGCGGCGCGTCGAGGCCGCCCAGCCCCTGGGGGAAGTGCACCCAGGCCAGCCCGGCGTCGAAACGGGCCCGCAGGAAGTCGAGCGGGGCGGTCTCCGCCGGCGGGCACGATACGAGCAGGTCGGCCGTGCGGCGGCGCAGTTCGCCGGCGTCCAGGCGTCCGCTTTCCCTGGTCCTGTCGGTCATGCCGCGTCGCCCTCCAGCCCCGGGACGACGACCAGACGCCCGGTGGTGGTGCCGTCGAAGACCCGCTGCACGGCCTCGGCCGCGCCGGACAGCGGCACCCGGCCGCCGATCAGCGGTTTGATGACGCCCTGCGCGGCCAGCTTGGCCAGTTCCTCGTGGCAGGCGTCGACCGCGGCCGGGTCCTTGGTGTTGTACAGGCCCCAGTGGAGGCCGAGGATCGTGTAGTTCTTCACGAGGGCGTGGTTGAGGCCCGGGGTCGGTACGGCGCCGCTGGCGAAACCGACGACCACGATGCGGCCCTCGAAGGCCACGCACTTGACGGACTTGGCGTACGCGTCGCCGCCCACCGGGTCGTAGACCACGTCCGCGCCCCGGCCGCCGGTCGCTTCCTTGACGGCGGCCACGATGTCGTCCGTACGCCGGTCCAGCACCAGGTCGCAGCCGAGCTCCCGGGCGACGGCCGCCTTCCCGGAGCCGCCCACCACGCCGATGACCCGCGCGCCCGTTGCCTTGCCGAGCTGCACGGCGGCGCTGCCGACGCCGCCCGACGCCGCGTGCACGAGCAGGGTCTCGCCCGCCTGGAGGCGGGCCCGGCGGTGCAGGCCGAACCAGCCGGTCTGGTAGCCGATGTGCAGCGCGGCGGCCTCCGCGTCGTCCAGGGCGTCCGGCGCGGGACGGACCGCGGCCGCGTCCACGAGGACGCGTTCGGCGAAACCGCCGTCCGGCAGCGGGGGCTGGGCCAGCACCCGGGCGCCCGCCTCGGCGGACGCGCCCTCGCCCGCTTCGAGCACCTCGCCGCAGATCTCCACGCCCGGCGTGAACGGGAACGGCGGGCGCACCTGGTACTCGCCGCGGCACAGCAGCGCGTCCGGGAAGTTGACGTCGGCGGCCCGCACGCGCAGCAGCAGCTGCCCCGGCCCGGGCTGTGGGTCCGGCACTTCTTCCAGCCGCATCACCTCGCGAGGCTCGCCGTTCTCGTGTACGCGCCATGCCTTCACCGGTGCCTCCAGAGCCCTCGGGTACGCGGGGAGCGCGGGGCGCCAACCCCGCGGCCATCGGCATACTAAGCGGTCGGTATCCGTAGGGGAACAGTCGATGTTCCGGAGGAACCGGCCGTCCGCCGTCCCGGGGGAACCAGCCACCCGTCGCCCCGGGGGAACCAGCCGTCCGCCGTCCCGGAGGAACCGCCCGCCGTCCGGATCCTGGTACCGGCAGGGTCAGGCTCAGCACGCGCCGGTGTACGACACTGGCGGCCATGGACACACCTGCCGAGCTGGGCAACTTCCTGAAGACCCGCCGCGCCCGCCTCCAGCCGGAGGACGTGGGCCTGGTCTCCTACGGGGGCCGCCGCCGCGTGCCGGGCCTGCGCCGCGAGGAGCTGGCCCAGCTGGCCGGGGTGAGCGTCGCGTACTACACCCGGCTCGAACAGGGCCAGAGCCACAACGCCTCGGACGGCGTCCTCGACGCGCTGGCCCGCGCCCTGCGGCTGAGCCCGGACGAACGCGCGCACCTGCGCGATCTCGCCCGCCCCGCCAAGGCCCGCCGCCGCCCGGCCGTACGGCCCGACAAGGCGCGCTCCGGGGTGCTCCAGCTGCTCGCCGCCCTGGACGGGGTGCCGGCCGTGGCGCTCGACCGGCGCTTCGAGGTGCTGGCGTGGAACCCGCTGGGGCACGCGCTGCTGGCCGGGCACCTGGACCACGCGAGCCCCGGGCGTCCGCTGGACCGCCCCAACACCCAGCGGCTGCTGTTCCTCGACCCGCACACCCGCGAGCTGTACCCGGACCGCGAGACGGAGACCCGGCGGGCCGTCGCCGCGCTGCGCATGGCGGCCGGGCAGTACCCGGACGACGGGCAGCTGGCCGCCCTGATCGGCGAACTGTCCATGAAGAGCGCCGAGTTCAGCACCCTGTGGGCCCGGCACGGGGTCAGCAACTGCACCTTCGGCACCAAGCTGTTCCACCATCCGCTGGTCGGCGCGATGGAGCTGGACTTCGAGCTGATGCAGACGCCGGACGGCTCCGGGCAGGGCCTGCTGATGTACAGCGCGCGGCCCGGTTCGCCGTCCGACGCGGCGCTGCGGCTACTCGCCGCGCAGCACCTTCCAGAACCCCGGGTCCTCGAACCCGAGCGCCCATAGACCGGCGTTGCGCACACCGTACTTCCGCAGCAGCGGCAGGTGCGCCGCCACACCGCGCGCGTCCTGGTACCACACGTCGTGCACGGCCCGGCCCGCCCGGTACGTGAAGTGCGGTGTGCCCGACTTGGTGTCGAAACGGTAGGCCACGCCCTTGCGGCGGCGCAGCGCCTCCGCCTCCTTCCAGGTCAGGTGCTTGGCGCGGGCCTTGACGCCCCGGGTCCAGTCCCAGCCGTAACCGGGAAAGGCGATTTCGAGCTTGTCGCGCGGCACGGTGCCGGTGGCGTAGCGCAGGAACTCCTCGTACCAGGCGAGCGAGGACAGCGGCCCCGGGGAGCCCTCGGCCCAGTGCAGGTCGTAGCCCATGATCCGCACCCGGTCGGCGGCCTTGCCGAGGCGCGCGTAGTCGTAGGCCTTGCCGGAGTTGGCGGTGCGCGCCATGACCGTGATCACGCAGCTCTTGCCCCGGGCGTGCAGCCTGGCGCACAGCTCGTCGGCGAACAGCGCGTAGCCGGTGCGCACGCGGTCCCGCATCCGGGCGGTGCCGGTGGTCGCCATGGTCTCGTAGTCGAGGTCGATGCCGTCGTACGCGCGCGAGGCCACCAGCCGCAGCAGCGCCCTGACGTGCGCGCCGCGGCGGGCCCGGTCGTGCAGCAGGGCGGCCATGGTGGCGGCGTTCATGGACTCGTTGACGGTGGGCACGACCTTGATGCCGGCTTTGTGCAGCCCGGCGACGACCTGCCGGTCCCCCGCGCCCGGCTGGCCCTTGATGGTGGTGGCGGAGGTGGCCCGGTACCAGAAGGGGCTGACGGTGTGCAGCTGCGCGGCGTGCTGGAGGGCGTCGCGGTAGGCGCCCCGGGTGTCGCCCCAGTAGGGCAGCCAGGCGGAGACGGTACGGCCGGTCTCTGTGGCGGGCGCCTTGGCTCCGGACGCGTCTCCGGTGGCTCCGGATGCCTCTTTGGTGGTGCCGGGCGCGTCTCCGGCGGTTCCGTGTACCCCTCCGGTGGTTCCGGACGCCCCTCCGGTGCCGTCGGTCCCGCCGTCCCCGGTGGCGGGCGGCGGCATGGTGACGGGCGCCCGGTGCGCGGCCGTGGCACCCGTACGGCCCTGGGCCGCGGCGCCGGGCGGCAGCGCGGCGGCCACCCCGGACGCCGCCAGCAGGAACGCGATCCCGAGCCGCGCCCGGGCAGCCGATGCAAGATCCATGCCCCGAGCCTGTCCCGGCTGTCGCCCGCCTGCCGCGCGGAATGCGCCGAACGGCCGCTTCCGGGCCCGCCGTCCGGGTGTACGGCGAACGGTCAGCGACGGCGGTCCCCGGCCGCCTCCGCCGCCCGGCCGCCCGCCCCCAGCAGGCCGGACGCCGTGAGGTCGGCGCGGCCGGCCAGGCGCAGGAACACGCGGCGCGAGCCCTCGGTCACGATCCCCGGCAGGACGGCCCGCACCGCCTGGCCCGCCCGCAGCCACGGCTGCGCGTAGACCGCGGCGGACCGCCGCTCGATGCCGCGCACCAGGCGGTCGGCCACCGGCGCGGCGTCGTACGTCTTCGAGGCGGGCCAGGGCAGGTGCGCGCGCAGTTCCCGCAGCGCCGCCCGGCGGTCGGACGCCCGCACCATCTCGGTGTCCGCCCAGCTCAGGTACCCGACCCCGACGCCCACACCGCGGTGCGCCAGCTCGGCGCGCAGCACCTGCGCGAAGGTCTCCACCCCCGACTTCGAGGCGCAGTACGCCGACAGCATCGGCGCCGGGCCGAGCGCCGCGAGGGAGGCGACCTGGAGGAAGTAGCCACGGGTGCTCAGCAGCGCGGGCAGGAAGGCACGGGCGGTCACCGCACTGCCGATCAGATTGACCTCGACGACCCGGCGCCACACGGCCGGGTCGGTGTCGAGGAAGGGCCCGCCCGCCACCACCCCGGCGTTGGCGACGACGACGGAGGGCGGGCCGAAGCGGCGCTGCACGAGCGCGGCGGCGCGGTCCATCGCGTCCTCGTCGGTCACGTCCACCGGCCAGTGGGCGGCGTGTCCCGGCAGACCGGCCGCGACCCGCTCCAGCTCGTCCTCCTCCAGCCCGAGCAGGGCCACGTCGGCACCCCGCCGGACGAGTGAACGCGCCATGTGCGCTCCCAGGCCGCGCGCCGCGCCGGTCACCACGGCCGTGCGCCCGAGCAGGGGAAGGTCGCGGCTCATGTCGGTCCTCCACGGTCTGCGTGCGGTGCCCGGCCGGTACGGGGACGGCCGGTGCGGGGACGGTCGGTGCGGGACGGCCGGTACGGGAGAGAGCGGAACAGGACTGATCGGTACGGGACGGCCGGTACGGGAACGGTCGGTCCAACGTAACGCCGTGGCAGCGGGAAGGCCTGTGTGATCCGGCGAGCCGTGGGCACCCGGAAGCGGTGTCCCGGAGCCCGCAGCGCAAGGACGTGGCCGGGCCGGCCGGCGACGCCGGTGCCCTTCCCCCGACGTTGGAGACCGCATGGCGGTAAGACATCAGCTGATCAAGACGCGTCCCGACGCGGTGTGGGCGGTGCTCGCCGACGGCGGCCGGTACCAGGAATGGGTGGTCGGTCCGTACCGGTCGCGGCCGTGCGAGGGGGTCTGGCCGGAGCTGGGCTCGGCGATCAGCTACAGCGTGCACGTGGGGCCGTGGTCGCTCAGCGGCCGGACCGTGGTGCGGCGCTGCGAGCCGCCCAGGGAGCTGGAGCTGGAGGTGGACAGCGGCGCGCTGGGCACCGCGCGGATCGCCATCGAGATCCGCCCCTGGGGCGACCACGCCCTGGTGATCATGGACGAGCACCCGCTCCAGGGCCCCGGCGGACTGCTGCACAACACCGTCCTGGACGCCCTGTTCCAGCTGCGGCACCGCAGCATGCTCCGGCGGCTGGCCAGGCTCGTGGAAAGCGGCGCCCGGCAGCCGCGGGAGGCGGCCCGATGACGGGACACGCGGGCGTACGGGCTCCGGCCGCGGCGGGAAGGAGGCGGCCGTGCCGGACGCGGTGGTGATCGGCGCGGGCCCGAACGGGCTGGTGGCCGCCAATCTGCTGGTCGACGCGGGCTGGAGCGTGGAGGTCCTGGAGGCGCAGCCGGAAGCGGGCGGCGCGGTCCGCAGCGACCGCGGCGTCCACCCCGACTACGTCAGCGACCTGTGCAGCTCCTTCTATCCGCTGGCAGCCGCCTCCCCGGTACTGGCCGCGCTGCGCCTGGAGGACCACGGGCTGCGCTGGAGCCACGCGCCCAGTGTCCTGGCCCACCCGCTGGCCGACGGCCGGTGCGCGGTGCTGGAGCGCCGGATGCCGGCCACCGCCGACGGACTGGAGCGTTTCGCGCCGGGCGACGGCGACGCCTGGCGGCGCCTGTGCGAGATCTGGGACCGGGTGGGGCCGGACATCCTGAACGCCCTGTTCACCCCGTTCCCGCCGGTGGTGGCCACGGCCCGGCTCGCCGCCCGGCTGCACAGCGCGGGCGGTCTGCGGCTGGCCCGCACACTGGTGCTGCCCGTGCGGCGCCTGGGTGACGAGGAGTTCGGCGGCGAGGGCGGCCGGCTGCTGCTCGCGGGCAACGCCCTGCACGCCGATCTCGCGCCGGAGGCCGCGGGCAGCGGCGGTTTCGGCTGGCTGATGTCCATGCTCGGCCAGGCGTACGGCTTCCCGGTGCCGGTCGGCGGCGCGGGGGCGCTGACCGAGGCCCTGGTACGGCGGCTGGAGGCGCGCGGCGGTGTGCTGCGCTGCGACGAGCGCGTCACCGAGGTCGTCGTACGGGCGGGCCGCGCCGTGGCGGTGCGCACCGCGGGCGGCGAGGCGGTGCCGGCGGGCCGTGCCGTGCTGGCCGACGTCTCCGTACCGTCCCTCTACGGCGAGCTGATCGACGCCCGGCACCTGCCCGCCCGACTGCTGGCCGACCTGCGCCGCTTCCAGTGGGACTTCGCGACGTTCAAGGTCGACTGGGCGCTGGACGGGCCGGTGCCCTGGACCGCGCCCGAGGCGGCGACCGCGGGCACCGTGCACCTGGCCGACGGCGTCGACGAGCTGACCCGGTTCGCGGCGCAGCTGGCGGCGGGCCGGGTGCCGGACCGGCCGTTCGCCCTGTTCGGGCAGATGACCACCGCCGACGCCACCCGTTCACCGGCGGGTACGGAGTCGGCCTGGGCGTACACCCACGTACCGCACGACGTGCGGGCGGACGCCGGGGACGACGGCATCACCGGCGCCTGGCACGACGGCGAGCGGCAGGCGATGGCGGACCGGGTGGAGGAGCAGGTGGAGCGGTACGCGCCGGGCTTCCGCAGCCGTATCCGGGCCCGGCGCATCCTGGCGCCGCCCACGTTGCAGGCCCTCGACGCCAATCTGCACGGCGGCGCCATCAACGGCGGTACGACCGCCATGCACCAGCAGCTCGTCTTCCGCCCCGTACCGGGTACCGGGCGCCCGGAGACGCCGGTCAAGGGCCTCTACCTGGCGTCGGCCGGTGCGCACCCGGGCGGCGGTGTGCACGGCGCGCCCGGCGCCAACGCAGCGCGCGCCGCCCTGCGCAAGCGGTCACCGAGCAGCGCGCTCAGCCGTCTCCAGCGGTCGCTGACGAGCCGTAACCGGCTCGGCGAGCGGCCGGACGACCCGACGGAGTGACAGGCGCCGGGAAGCCACGAGGAGTACCGCGCGCCGGGGTCAGGCGGTGGCCGACAGCGTCCCAGCAGGCCTACGGGCCTCCTCCGCCGTCTCGTACGGCACCGCGTCGTCGTCCGGGACCAGGCCCCACCACCAGGAGATGACCGGGATGTCCAGGGGCGCGCGGCTGTTGTCGGTGGGCGTGGAGCGCAGCGTCGAGGGCAGCCGGGCCGGGTCGTCCGGAGTGGTGTAGCGCCGGGAGGTGATGCCCCAGTCCTGTGACCCGCGGATGAATGTGCCCAGGTTGTGCAGGTACTGGCGCAGCTGCGGGCTGCCCTGCTGCCGCAGGTGCGCGCTCAGCCGCATGAACAGCGTCATCACACGGTCCCGCTGGGCGATCGCCGCGGTCAGCGCCTCGTCCTGGGAGATGCCGTACTCGTTCTGCAGCACCTTCAGGACATTGAGGTAATAGCCCGTCCCGCGGCTCTCCTTGTGGTGGGAGAAGATGTCGTTGTCCCAGGTGATGATGAAGGAGGCCATCTCGGCGGCGGCGCGCACGGAGGTGTGCTCGCGCTCGTGCGGCTGGAGTTCGTAGCCGTGCCCCATCTCCAGCATCGGCAGCACGACCGAGGTCGCCCCGTCGTACAGGCGCATCAGGGTGTAGTCGGGCAGGCTCGGCACGGCGCCGGAGCGCCGGTAGGACGCCTCCCACACGACCGAGAAGAAGTACTCGCGCAGGGCGTCGATCCAGCGCGCGGCCTGGCCCGCGGTGCCGTACCGGGACACCCGGTGCCGCAGGTCGCGCAGCCCCTCGGCGAGGCTGTCGCCCGGCAGGGTCGGCGACTCGGGGTTCTGTGCGACGCGCAGCAGCCGGTGCAGTACGCCCGTCAGCTCCCCCGGGTCGTGCCCGAGGTCGCTCTCCTCGCAGTAGCCGTCGTCGACGCCGAACAGCCACAGTACGAAGTCGGCGAGCAGGGAGACGACCTCCTCGCGGCCGTCGGGCAGGATGCGCGCGGCGAAGCCGCCGATCCCATGGGTGACCAGGCGCCCGCGCAGTTCGTCGGAGCCTATGGAGAACCGTTTCGCCCAGGCCGTCGTGCGGGCTTCGATCTCCAGGTGCCGGGGATGGAGGGCGGGGGGAAGGGGCGACCAGGTCGGCGGAACGGTCAGCTCGGGTCCCACGCGTGACCACCTCTCAGCATCGGCACGGCACGGTCGACCAGGATACGGAATCAGGCAGTCCGATTCTTGACTGATCAACTATGGCGCATAGTACGCACCCCGGGGTCCTGATCCAATAGCGTCTTGGTGTCTATGACAAGTTTCTGGAGGGCCGGCATCCGGTTCCCTCGGCACCGGCCTTCCGCACCACTCACAGCGGGCCGGGCGGCCCGTATGCCGGGCAGCGGGCCCACGGGCCCTGACGGGGCATCGGCCGCGGACCGCGCACGGACGGAGGCACTGTGACGATCTCCACGCCCTTCGACGAGGCGGAGCGCCGGGCCTGGGCCGGGCGGGCCGCGGCGTACGAACGGAGCTTCGCCCCGCTCTGCGCCCACCCGGTACCCGCGCTGCTCGACGCGGCAGAGTTGCGCCCCGGCCTGCGCGTGCTCGACGCCGGAACCGGAACCGGCGCCGCCGCCCGTGCCGCTGCCGACCGGGGCGCCGCGGTGACGGCCGTGGACGCGGACCCCGGCATGGCCGCTCGCGCGGCGGAGACCGCCCCGGACGCGGCCGTGTACGTCGCCGCGCTGCCCCGCCTCCCCTTCGCCGACGGCCGTTTCGGCGCCGTGGTGGGCAATTTCGTCCTCAACCACGTCGGACGCCCCCGCGCGGCGCTCACCGAACTGCGCCGGGTCACCCGGCCGGGCGGCCGGATCGCGCTCACCGTCTGGGCGACCCCGCCGGCGCCCGGCCAGGCCCTGTTCGGCCGCGCCCTTCAGGCCGCGGGCGTCTCCCGGCCCGCCGGACTGCCCACGCTCGCCCCCGAGGACGACTTCCCGCGTACGGAAGGGGGCTTCGCCCGCCTGCTGAGCGAAGCGGGCCTCACCGGCGTCCGCTGCGAGACCCTTGCCTGGGAGCACCGGACCACGGCCGAGCAGTGGTGGAGCGGGCCCGCCGCCGGGGTGGCGTCGGTTGGGCGGATCCTGGTGAGCCAACCGCCCGAGGTCGTCACCGAGGCCAGACGTCAGTACGACGCTCTGTGCGCGGAGTTCACGGGCCCGGACGGGCTGCTCGCGCTCCCCCACACCGCCCTGCTGACCTGCGGGCGGACATGAGCACAGTCCCGGCGCCACATCACGCGGCCCCCGGCAGGAAGTCCCGCAGATGCGCGAGCAGCGCCTCCGGCGCCTCCTCCGCGATGAAGTGCCCGCACTCCGGGATCTCGGCGCCGGTGACCTGCTCCGGACGGGCCGAGTGGTCCCGCCAGATGTCCAGCGTCGGCAGTCGCGCGGGCAGGCCGGCCGCTCCCCACAGGGCCAGTACGGGTACGGTCAGCAGCCGCCCCTCGGCGAAGTCCGCGTCGTCCAGGGCGGTGTCGGCCTCCACGGCCCGGTAGTCGTCGAAGCCCGCGCGCAGCGCGCCGGGGCGGGAGAACGCCGCCACGTACGCGTCCACGGCCTCGTCGGTCAGCGCGTGCCGGTTGTAGGTCCAGCGCTCGAAGAAGTACTCCAGGTAGCCGCGCACGTCCTGGCCGGCCAGCCGCTCGGGCAGGTCGGGCTGGAGGTGGAAGAACCAGTGCCAGTACCCGGAGGCGATGGTCGCGTCCACCCGGCGCATCACCTCGCGGGTCGGCACGATGTCCAGGACGGCGATCCGCTCCACCTGTTCGGGCCGGTCCAGCGCCCAGCGGTGGGCGACCCGCGCGCCCCGGTCGTGCCCCACGACACTGGCCCGGCCGAAGCCCAGCGACTCGACGAGACCGGCCATGTCGGCGGCCATCGTCCGCTTGTCATAACCGGCCGTCGGCTTGTCGCTGCGGCCGTAGCCGCGCAGGTCGGGCGCCACCACGGTGTGATGGCGGGCCAGTTCGCCGAGGACCGGCCACCAGCAGCGGGAGGTCTGCGGCCAGCCGTGCAGCAGCACGACCAGCGGCCCGGAGCCCGCCCTCGTGTAGTGCAGCCGTACGCCGTTCACCTGGGCCACGCCCGTGGTCGTACCGCCTGCGGTCGTACCGTCCGCCACCTGTTGCCTCCCACGCAGTTCCACAGCCGACAAAGCGCCGGGCCGCTCCCCGGCCCGCGCCGCACTAACCCTCTCAGGGGGTTAGTACAGTGGCAAGCATGTCGAGCGATGACGTGTGGTCGCGGTGCGGCGGGCGGCTGTGCCTGGATTTCGTCAACACGCTGCGGGACCGGGCGCGCGTACCGCGCGAGACGCTGGCCGTGCCGCAGGACCTGCGACGGTGGCTGGAGTGGACGGGAACGACCGCCCCGGCCCGCCCGGCGGCGCGGGACGCGGACGCGCTCGACCTGGCGCGGAAGCTGCGCGACGCGCTGGACCGGGCGGTGCTCGCGGCGGCCGACGGCGCGCTCCCCGCCCCCGCCGACCTGGCCCTCCTCAACAGCACAGCGGCCGCCCACCCACCTCCCGCCCCTCAACTCACCGTGCTCAACGGCAAGTTGATGCCCACCACCACACCCGCCCCGGCCTCCGCCGACCTGGCCGCGGGCCTCGCCCTGGTCGCGCAGGACGCGGTGGCACTTCTGCCCTCGCCCGAAGTCCGGCGGGTGCGCGTGTGCGGCGCGGACGGCTGCGCCCTGCGCTTCGTCGACCGCTCCCCCGCGCACAACCGCCGCTGGTGCTCCATGGAGCGGTGCGGCAACCGCGCCAAGGCCCGCCGCCATCTGGCACGGACGGGGCGTTCACCCCGCGCGGACGGCGGTGGATGACGGCGCGATGGAGACCTCCGTGCTGGTCCCGGCCGGACCGGTGCTGCTCGTCGGAGCGCCGGCCGCCGGGAAGAGCGCCTTCGCCGGGGCACTGGTCGCCCAGGGCCGGCTGCCCGCCGCGGCCGTGGTGTCGAGCGACGCCATCGCCGAGGAGCTGTTCGGCCCCGGTGCCGACCGGGGCACGGTCGGCGCGCAGGTCTTCGAGGAGCGCGACCGCCGGGTCGCCGAGCGGCTGCACGAGGGGCGCACCGCCGTGATCGACGCGACGAACGTCCTGCCCCGGGGCCGCGAACGGCTGCCGGCCATCGCGCGAAAGTCCGGCGCCCCGGTCACCGCACTGCGCTTCGCGCTCCACGAGCCGGTCCTGCTCCTCCAGAGCCGCGAACGCGCCACACGCATCCCGGACGCGCGGATCCACGTCTACGCGGCCCTGCTCCGCGACACCGCCGACGCCCGCCGTCTCCTGACGGAGGGCGTCAGCGCCGTCCACGAGGTTCCGGGCCGCGCGCAGGGCGTGAGGGCGGCCGAGGCCGCGCGGCGGTTCCGGTTCGAGGGGTGCGAGTGGCGCGAGGAAGGACGACGGCCGGCGGGCACGGCGAATGACGCCGATACGCCACCGTAGCGACGCGACCGGTAAACCGTGCACCGCCCGGGACGCGCCGCCTCCCTACCGCCTCAGGTCCGCCCCTCCCGCTCCTGCGCGTCCTTCAGTTCGGCGGAAGGCGCCGCCCAGCGGGCCCGTACGACCGGGAAGCCCGCCTGTTCACAGGCGGCACAGACCAGTTCGTCGTCGTCCACGACATGGCGTACGTCGCGGCCGCCCGCGAGGCGGCGCAGCAGTTCCAGCTTGGTGTGGCGGGCCGGGCGCCGGTCGTTGTCCGGGCGCATGTACAGGCGGCCCCCGGGCAGGCCGTGCCGGTCGAGCCAGGCCAGGGTGTCCCGGCGGCAGCGCTCGGGACGGCCGGTGAGGTAGACGATCTCGCAGTCCTCGGCGCTCTCCCGGGCCAGCGCCACGCCCGGCGCGAGCGGCGGGTCGTCGGGCGCCGCCGCGAAGAAGCCGTTCCAGTCGCGTGGCCTGCGCTCCAGGAAGTGCTGGCGGTGCGCGGTGTCGGCGAGCGTGCCGTCCAGATCGAACACCGCCAGGGGCCGCGCCCCCGCGCCGCGCCCGCCCCGTCCCGTTCTCGTCATCGCGCCCCTTCGTTCCCGTACCGGCGGCCGAGTGGATCGTACGGGAGGCCGGCCGGCGCGGCACTCTTCTGCTGCGCGTGGGCATTGCCCTGGCCGGGGCGGTCCTTGACGGGACGGTCCTGGCCGGGGCGGTCCTCGACGGGACGGTCCTGGCCGGGGCGGTCCTCGCCGTCCAACTGGCGGTGGAGGCCTCCTGATGTCGTACGGCTTGTGGGGGGAGGCCGGGCGCGATGGACACCGTACGCCCGCAGAGGGGCGCCGACCGGGTGGACACCGTACGACCCGCAAAGGGACACCGGCGATGGAGACCGTACGGCTCGTAAAGGGACACCGGCCGGTGAAGGCCGTACAGCCGAAGCGACACACCGGCCCGGTGGAAGCCGTACAGCTGAAGCGACACACCGGTCCGCACCTGACCGCATCTCAAATTCGCACAAAGAATCGAAGCAATCGCACCTTCTTCCTCCCCGAAAACTCCCAGGCAGCAGTGGCCGCAGCGGCCCTCCGGGCGGCCCGGCACCGGTATGTGCCCTCGCGCGCGGACGCCGGGCCGACGAGAATGTGCCCTTGAGCGCACCGCCCGCACCCGATTGGGTGGAGGGCGGCCATTCCGCCGCCGGACGGCAGCCGCCGTCCCGGCCCGAAGGAGTTGGAGCCCATGCCTGCACGTCCGTCGGTCACGGAGGCGGAGCTGGAGGCCCACTTGCGGGGCATCTGCTTCAAGACCGGACCACCCCGCCACATAGGCGTCGAGATCGAATGGCTCGTGCACGACGCCCGCAACCCCCGATGTCCCGTCGACCCCGTACGACACCGCGAAGCGGCCACCGCACTGCGTGCCCTCCCCCTGCGGTCGGCCCTCACCTTCGAACCCGGCGGACAGCTGGAGCTCAGCTCGCTGCCCGCCGCCTCCCTCACCGCCTGTATCGAGGCCGTCTCGGCCGACCTGGCCCTGGTGCGCCCCGCCATGCGGGAGCTGGGCCTCGGCATGGCGGGCCACGGCCACAACCCCTGGCACCCGCCCCGGCGGGTCCTCACCGATCCCCGGTACAACGCCATGGAGGCGTACTTCGACCGCTGGGGCCCGGCCGGCCGGTCCATGATGTGCGGCACCGCCTCCGTACAGGTCTGCGTGGACGCCGGCCACGAGGAGCCGGGCCCGCTGGGGCTCGGCCGCCGCTGGAGACTGGCCCACCTGCTGGGTGCGGTGCTGGTCGCCGCCTTCGCCAACTCGCCGGTCAGCGAGGGCTGCCCGACCGGATACCGCTCCACCCGCCAGGTGGTGTGGTCGCAGATGGACCCGGCCCGCACCCTCGCCCCGCCGGACGGCCCCGACCCGCGCACCGCCTGGGCCGGGTACGTACTGGACGCGCCCGTGATGTGCGTACGCAGCGACGACGGCCCGTGGGACGCGCCCGAGGGGCTGACGTTCCGCGACTGGATCCGCACGGGCGCGCCGCGCCCGCCCACCGAGGAGGATCTCGACTACCACGTCACCACGCTCTTCCCGCCCGTACGCCCGCGCGGCCACCTGGAACTGCGCATGATCGACGCGCAGCCGGGGGACGGCGGCTGGATCGTGCCGCTGGCCGTCACGGCCGCGCTGTTCGACGACCCCGGGGCCGCCGAGAGCGCGTACCGCGTGGTCAAGCCGCTCGCGGAGACGGCCGGCGCGCGGCCGGCGCCGCGCAACCCGCTGTGGCGGCACGCCACCCGTGGCGCGCTGAGCGACCCCGAGCTGCACGCCGCCGCGCTCGCCTGCTTCACCATCGCGCAGGAGGCGCTGCCCCGGCTGGGCGCCTCGGCCGAGGTGACCGGCGCGGTCGCCCGGTTCACCGAGCAGTACGTGGCGCGCGGACGCTGCCCGGCGGACGACCTGCTGGACGGGGCGTACGCGGACGGGGCGTACGCGAACGAGGCGCACGCGGACAGCACGCATGCCGACGAGGCACACGCGGACAGCACGCGCGCGAACGAGGCACACGCGGACAGGACGCGCGCGAACGAGGCGCACGTGGACGAGGCCGCCCCCGCCGCGCCGCAGGCCCGGCCACCCGTGCCCGCGCCCGAACCGCCCGTGCCCGCGCCGCCCGCCGGGTCACCGGCAGCGCCGTACGCCGCGTACGAGGACGAGCTCACCCCTGGGAAGGACAGCCTGTGACCCACGATCCCGAATCGCTCCGGGAACGCGCGGCGCGAGCGCTGCTCGCCGCGCGCGACCGCACCCGCCTGCTGACCACTTGCGTCGACGACCACGACCTCACCGCGCAGCACTCGCCCCTGATGTCTCCGCTGGTGTGGGACCTGGCACACATCGGCAACCAGGAGGAGCAGTGGCTGCTGCGCGCGGTCGGCAAGCAGGAGGCGCTGCGCCCGGACATCGACTCCGTCTACGACGCCTTCGAACACCCGCGCGCCGAGCGCCCGTCCCTGCCGCTGCTGCCGCCCGCCGAAGCACACGGCTACGTCACGGACGTACGCACCCGCGTACTGGACGTCCTGGAGAGCAGTCCACTGCGCGGCGCGCCACTGCTCGACTCCGGCTTCGCGTTCGGCATGATCGCGCAGCACGAGCAGCAGCACGACGAGACCATGCTCATCACGCACCAGCTGCGCCGCGGCCCGGCCGTGCTCACGGCCCCCGAGCCGCCGGTGACATCGGACGGCATCCTGCCCACCGAAGTCCTCGTACCCGGCGGCCCGTTCACGATGGGCACCTCCACCGAACCATGGGCCCTGGACAACGAGCGCCCCGCGCACCGCCGCCTCCTGCCGGCCTTCCTCATCGACACCACGCCGGTGAGCAACGGCGCGTACCAGGACTTCATCGAGGACGGCGGGTACGACGACGAGCGCTGGTGGTCCCCCGAGGGCTGGGACCACGTACGCGAACACCGGCTGCACGCGCCGCTGTTCTGGCACCGGGAGGGCGGGCAGTGGCTGCGGCGGCGCTTCGGCGTCACCGAGCCGGTGCCGCCGCAGGAGCCGGTGCTGCACGTGAGCTGGTACGAGGCCGACGCGTACGCGCGGTGGGCGGGACGGCGGCTGCCCACGGAGGAGGAGTGGGAGAAGGCGGCCCGGCACGACCCGGCCACCGGCCGGTCGCGGCGCTACCCGTGGGGCGACGAGGACCCCGGCCCCACTCACGCCAACCTGGGCCAGCGGCACCTGCGCCCCGCTCCCGTCGGCAGCTACCCGGACGGCCAGTCGCCGCTCGGCGTACGCCAGCTGATCGGCGACGTATGGGAATGGACGGCCAGCGACTTCCTCCCCTACCCCGGCTTCGCCGCCTTCCCCTACCGGGAGTACTCGGAGGTGTTCTTCGGCGGGCCGTACAAGGTGCTGCGCGGCGGCTCCTTCGCCGTGGACCCGGTCGCCTGCCGGGGCACCTTCCGCAACTGGGACCTGCCGGTACGGCGCCAGATCTTCTCCGGCTTCCGCACGGCGCGGGACGCCGGGACGGCGGGCGCATGAGGGGCCCGGCACCGGCACCGGCACCGGCACCGGCACCAGCTTCGGCACCGGCCCCAGCTCTGGCCCTGGCCCTGTCTCGGGCCCTGGCCCTGTCTCCGGCCCCAGCCCTGGCCCCGGGCCCGGCCCTGTCTCCGGCCCTGGCCCCGGGCCCGGCCCCGGCGGGGGACACGCCCGCAGGCCCACACGCCCCCGGGAGGCGATGCTGATGTGCCGTCACCTCGCCTACCTGGGCCCGGAGGTGCCGCTCGGCCACCTCATCACCGCACCCTCCCACGGCTTGTACCGCCAGTCCTGGCAGCCCCGGCACCAGGTCCACGGCACGGTCAACGCGGACGGCTTCGGCGTCGGCTGGTACGCGCCCGGCGACCCGGTGCCCGCCCGCTACCGCAGAGCCGGGCCCATCTGGGCCGACACCGGCGTCCTGGATCTGTGCCGGGTGGTGCGCACCACCGCGCTGCTCGCCGCCGTACGGGACGCCACCTTCGCCGGCGCGGACGCCGAGGCGGCCGCAGCTCCGTTCGCCGACGGGCCGTGGCTGTTCAGCCACAACGGCGCCGTACCCGGCTGGCCCGATTCCCTGTCCGGCCTGGCCGCCGGACTTCCCCCGCACCGGCTCCTCTCCCTCCAGGCCCGCTGCGACTCGGCCTTCATCTGGGCCCTGGTGCACCACCGGCTCAGCGCCGGCATGGACCCCGCCGAAGCCCTGGCCGACACCGTCACGGAAGTTGCCGCCGCCGCGCCCGGCGCCCGGCTGAACCTGCTCCTGACCGACGGCGCTACCATCGCCGCGACCACCTGGGGCGACTCCCTGTTCCACCTCGCCGACCCCGGCCGCGGCATCACCGTCGCCTCCGAGCCGTACGACGCCTCCCCCCACTGGACCGAGGTCCCGCCGTACACGCTGCTCGCGGCCACGCCCACCGACGTCCTTCTCACCCCGCTCAAGGAGCCCGCCGAGTGAGTCCCCTCACCGTCACCCGCACCCTGCCCGCCGACGCCACCACCGCCGCGCTCCGCGCCGACGTCGCCCACGGACTGACCCGCACACCGAAGCAACTCCCGCCCAAGTGGTTCTACGACGCCCGCGGCAGCGAACTCTTCGACGAGATCACCACACTGCCGGACTACTACCCGACCCGCGCCGAACGCGAAATCCTCACCACCCGTTCCACCGAGATCGCCGCCGCCACCGGCGCCCGCACCCTGGTCGAACTCGGCTCCGGCTCCTCCGAAAAAACCCGCCACCTCATCGCGGCCCTGACGGACCTGCACACCTATGTCCCGGTCGACGTCAGCGAATCCGCCCTCACCGCCGCCGGTGCATCCCTCCTGGCCCTCCACCCCACCCTGACCGTCCACGCCTTGGTGGCCGACTTCCAACAGGGCTTCGCCCTCCCCGGCACCCCCGGCCCGCGCCTCCTCGCCTTCCTGGGCGGCACCATAGGCAACCTCCTCCCCGAGGAACGAGCCACGTTCCTCCGCGCCGCCCACGACCTGTTGTCCCCCGGCGACGCGCTGCTCCTAGGCACCGACCTCGTCAAGGACGAGGCAACCCTCGTAGCCGCCTACGACGACCCAACAGGCGTAACCGCCGAGTTCAACAAGAACGTCCTCAACGTCATCAACCGAGAACTGGAGGCCGACTTCGACCCGGCGGACTTCGAGCATGTGGCGTTGTGGAACGCGGAGCAGGAATGGATCGAGATGCGGCTGCGCGCAAAGAAGGAATTGACCGTGAAGGTGCCGGCGCTGGATCTGGCGGTGCCGTTCGCGGAGGGTGAGGAGATCCGGACGGAGATCTCGGCGAAGTTCCGGGAGGAAGGCGTACGGGGGGAACTGGGCGCCGCCGGGTTCAAGATGAGCCGGTGGTGGACAGATGAGGCGGAGAGGTTCGGGGTTGCGTTGGCTGTGCGGGGCGGATGAGACGAAGGGTGGGGTGATGGGCGAACTTGGACGGTGGCCGACCTCTATCGTCTGCATACCTTGCGCATGACGTTGTCGCACCAGCATGACGGGACCTGCCGAAGGGGCTTCGGCAGGCTCCTACGCCATACCGCCGATCCGTCGGCTCGCCGTAATCAAGGAACTAGCCGACCACGCTTGCATCGGCATCACCGCCACCATCTATGCACAGGTCCCGCCTACTCCGCCGCCCACGCAAGCCGTACGCACTCTGACAGCGCCCTCAGCCGTTTCGAGACGCATCGACGACCGCCCGCCACAGCAGCCGTCCGCTGATATTCCCGTCACACACCGCAGAAGCCCCACCGGAAGCGGTCCGATGGGGCTTCTGCATTCCACGGCTCTTACACCATCTGACTCGGACGGTGCTGATCCCGGCGGCGCCGGGACCGTTCTGACTCGTAGATCTCAGCTAACAGGCCGGTTCGAGAATTCCTCAAGGAGGTCAAGCATCATCTCGATCAGGCCATTCTCCAACTCGTGAGGGATTCGATCGATGGACATGTTGCCATCAGCCATCCCGGGCACCTGAGCGGAGGCGAGTACATACGCCCAGTGACGAGAAGAGTACCCGCCGACCATCCGCCTGCACACCCATTCCTGGAATCCGTTCAACGGATTTTCGTCATGGGCCGCGCTGAAGCCTTCGACGAAGGCGACCGCGGTTGAGAATCGATCATCGAGAAGATACATCCGACGACGTTTCCTCAAGTGAAAGCAGAGCTCCCGAACTTCCATCCCTTACCCCAGATCCGGCCGCTTGTCCAGTTTGATGTATTCCCAGTATTCCCACTGACGGCGATAGGCGTCCAGATCCATGCCGTCCGCCCCGGTGAAAGCATCGTATGCTTTACCGTCCTTGACCACTACAAAGTGTTCGTGCCACGTACCATGAGGATCACGCTTGGACGGCCCGAGTTTCGCTCCGAGAGAATCCTTCATCTCATATATTTCGCCACCGATTATTTCCTTGATCTTCTTCGCGCACTCTTTACAGTTGTCCATGGTCGCGATAGGCCAACCACGGGAATCGAGTTCGCAAGCGGTCGAATTGTGCACCAGGACCGGCGTTTCACCCGCCAGCGCATAGTACGTGTGAATACCCGCCACAGAGAGGTTGTATACCTTCCGCGCCTCAGTCCAGGCACGATGGCCAACAACCTCACGCAGGACACCGTCAGAGGCGCGAAGCTTGTCACCCGTCTTGAGGTCCTTGGCGTCCACCCACTCCCCTCGGTTGGCGACCCAGAATGGGTGGCCATCGGTGGCCTTGAGCGTTCCCGTGGCATCGCCCGCTGCGCCATCACTGTCGACGGTGACCTCTACCAGGTTCTTCATGCCTTCACCGACGATCACATCGGTGACTGCTCGCGCCTCAGTCCGGCCGGCCATCGGGTCGGTGGCCAGAACCTGCTGGCCGACCTGAACATCCTTGATCTTCTTACGCGAACCGTCAGCCATCACCACCAAAGTTTCCGGCGTGAAACTGTTCTTCTTCTGCCCCGCAAAGCAGGGTGACCCGCTGAGCTTCGCCAGAATGTCCTTGCTCTTGCGGATCAGCTTCTTCGCCTTGTCGGACCCCTCGATGAACTTGCCGATACCCGTAACAGTCCGGTAGAGGGCCTTGCCGATTGCCGGGGCTTCCTTGATGGCCTGGAAGGCCTTGCCCCAGGGAAGCGCACCGATGAGCGTCCAGACGCAAGCCTCGATGTCTCCCTTGGTGAAGCATGCCTTGACGTCGTCGAGGCCGAGGAGGGAGACCAGGATCTCGGCGCCGTGTTCCTTGAGGAAGCCGAGGAACCCCTTGTCGTCGAGTTCGAGAGCTGCCTTGTACTCCTCAGGCGTTATGCCGGCGGCCTTGAGAGCTGCTTGCTCGCCCGCACTCAGCTGCTCGGATTCACCCTTGCCGCCTTCCTCCTTCAACGCTTCCTCGCGCCGCTTCCGCTCCTGCTCCCGCTCGTACGCCTCCGCCTTTTCTGCGGATTCCTTCGCTTCCTGGGCGTACTTGTTGGCGTTCTTCGCGAAGGCTTCGGCCGACTTGGCGTGTTCTTCGGCGGAGTCGGCCAGCTTGCTGGCGGCGGCTGCGTCGTTTTCGGCCTGGGTGGCGGCGCTCTGGGCGACCGAGGCCTCGTGTTCGGCCTTGGAAGCGGCGGCGGCGGCAGCGTTGGCGTGCTGCGTGGCCTCGGCTGCGGCGCCGCGGGCGCGGGCTGCTTCGGCCTCGGCCGCGTTGGCTGCGGCGCGGGCTGCCTTGGCATCCGCGTAGGCCTGGTTGGCGGCCTGGCGGGCGGCCTTGGCGTCGGCCTGGGCCTGGGCGTCGGCCTTGTTGGCGCTGGCTGCCGCGGCGCGGGCCTTGGCGCCGTCGTCCGCCGCCTGGGCGGCGGACTTCATGGCGTTGGCGGACGAGCGTGCGGCGTTCGCCGCGGAGGTCGCCGCCTCGGCGGCGGCCTTGAAGGCGGGTGCCACCTGGGCGTTGGCGCGCTTGGCGGCGTCCTCGGCGGCCTTGGCGGCCTTGAGTGCCTCGACGGCCTTGGCCTCGGCCGATTCGACCTGCTCCTTACCGGTCTCCAGGGCGGCCTTGGCCACCTGCGTGGCGAAGTCCGCGTCGACGTCCGAGCCGGTGAAGGGCGCGGTCAGCTCGATGGCGGTGTTGGCCGGGTCGGCGATGCCGGCGGCGGTGCTGCGGGCCGCCGCGGAGGCCTGCACCGCGGTCGTGGCCTGGAGCCTGGCCATCGCGGCCTCGCGGACCGCTCCGTCGGCCTCTTCCTTGGTGCGGTTGGCTGCCTGGAGGGCGTTGTTGGCCTCCATCGCGGCCAGCCCGGCCAGGCGGGCGGACTCGTGGGCAGCGATGCCCGCGCGCGCTTCCTGGGCGGTGGCTTCGGCGGCCGCCGCGTTGGCGCGCTGCGCCGCAGCGTGCGTGAGGGCGGCTTCGGACTCCGCCTTGTTGGCTGCGGCATTGGCCGCGGCAGCGGCAGCTTCGGCCTTGTTGGCTGCGGCGTTGGCCTTGGCGGCGTGCGCGCCGGCCTCGGCCGCGGCTGCACGGGCCCGGGCGGCGTGCCCGGCGGCTTCGGTGGCGGCGGCACGGGAACGTACGGCCGCACCGCTGGCGCCGTCGGCGGCGCTGCGCGCCTGACCGGCCGCCGCGCCCGCGGCATTGGCGTCCTGGCGGGCGCCGTCCGCCGCGGCACGGGCTTCAGCGGCGTTGAGGGTGCCGCGGCCGGAGGCGGCGATCGCCTCGGTGGCCTTGGCCTTGGCCTCCGCGGCCCGGTGATTCTGCTCGGCCTGGAAGGCCTTGTCCCGGGCCTCGTGAGCTGCCCGCTCATCGCTCCGGGCCTTCTCGTCGGCCTTGGCGGCGATGCCCTCCTTCTCGGCGGCGCTCGCGCGCGCCGAGGCGGCGGTGGCGGCGGCCTCCTGGGCCTGGGCCCGAAGGGCGGAGGCGGTACGGGCCTCGGCTTCTGCGCGGGCCCGTGCCGCGGCGGCGGCGTCGCGCTCGCGCTCGGCGCGGGCGCGGGCCTCGGCGGCCAGCTTGCGCTCACGCTCGGCGATCTGGCGCTGCTCGGCAGCGATCTTCGCCTGACGCTCGGCTTCGAGGCGGGCCGCACGGGTCTTCTTGGCGTGCTCCCACGCCTCCGCTTCGGCCTTCTCCGCCTCGACACGGGCCGTCTTGGCCCGGGCGGCCGCATCGGCCGCGACCTTGGCCTGCTTCTCGGCGGCCGCGGCCATCGCAGCCGCCGCCTTGGCGTGCTGCTCGGCGTTGGCACGCCACTGCTTGGCCTGCTGCTCGTGCGCCTCGGCCGCGTTCTTGGAGTTGAGCGCGGCTGCGTCGGCGGCCGTGGCGTCCACGGCGTGCTGGGCGGTCTCGCTCGCCTTGACCGCCGCGTCCGCGGCGGCCGCCATACCGGAGGCGACCTCGGACCACTGGACGCCGTGGGTCAGCCCGGTGTCCACCAGCTCGTCGGCCTGGATCTTGGCCTGGGCGGCCGCGACCTGGGCGGCCTTGGCCGCGTGGGTGGCGTACTCCACCTGGCGGGCCGCTTCGGCCTTGACCTGCTCGTACGAGGACAGGCGCTTGCCGGCCCGGTCGGCCGAGAGCATCCGGTCGGCCTCACGCGCGGTCGCGGCGGCCGACGTCATGGCGTTGGACGCGTCCTTGAGGGCCTTGACGGCTTCCCCGTGGTGGCCGATCAGCTTGGTACGGGCCTCGGCCGCGCGAGCGGCCTTCCGAGCCAGGTCCCGAAGCTTCTCGGCGGCTTCCTGGGCGTCCTTCAGGGCCTTTTCGTGGGCCGCCTGGTCATCGGCGTCCTTGCGCGCGGCGACCAGGTATCCCTTTTCCAGAAACTCCGCGATGACCGCGTCGTCGTTGGAGGCGAGTGCGGCCTTGGCCGCTGCCTTCACCTGCGGACCGCCGACCGTGGCGAGCATCTCCACACGCTTGCGGAGTTCGGCCGCCCGCTCCTTGGCGGTCTTCTCGTCCTTCGCGTCCTGGTCACGCGCGATCTGCGCGCCGAATGCCAGGAAGTTCGCGCGGTCGGTGGCGGTGGCCTTGGCATCCAGTACGCGCTCGACCTCGGCGTTGAAGTGCGGCCCGCCGGTGCCGCGCATCGCCTCGATCTTCTTGCGGTTCTCGGCGTCGTCGCCGTTCTTCTTGTCCTTGGCCCGCTTGCGGGCCTCGGCCTCGCCGTGCTCCAGGAACTCCCGGATCGCGTTCGGGTCGTCGCTCTCCAGGGCCTTCTTGGCGGCCTCGCGGACTTCCTCTTCCTCGTCGAATTCCGCGAAGTCCTCGACGAGTTGACGGTCACGGTCCGCGCTCATCCGGTCCAGCCGGGACGGGCCGGGCGCTTTCGTCGTGGCACCGGGCTTCGGCAGCGACGCGGTGGCCGCGTCGAGCGTCGCCATCGCCTGGGCGAACGACGACTTCTCGGTGGGCTTGGCGGGAACGGCAGCCACGGCTTCGGTCGCCGTCGTGCCGAGCACCGCCATGGCGACCACCGCGGAGACGGCCTTGCTCATGGTTGCGGTCACGCGCGTGCGTGACCGTCCGGCTCTGGGCCGGAATCTGGCTATCAAGGGAAGGTCCCCCCTCGGTCAATGGATACAGAAATGAACCCTGCCCTGCCCGGATGCAGGGAGCATCCGGGCAGGGCAGGAGCACGAAAGCCGGGAATGGCGGCATGGAGGGAGCGGAAGGGACGGTCAGCCCTTGGACCGGCTCTCGCCTTCCTTGGCCCGGTCGAACATGTTCTGCCAGAAGGCGGCCGACTCGGCGGCGTCGGCCTGCTCCTTGGCCCACGCTTCACGGTTGGACTCGGCCGGCTCGTTGATGTTCTTCCAGATGCCGTCGGCGGAGTTCCTGGCCCGCTCGGCGACGGCCCGCCAGTTCTCCGTCTGGGTCTGGGCGGCACCCTGCTCGGCCAGCCACGCCTTGCGTGCGGCGTCGGCGTGCTCGGCAACCGCCTGCCAGGCCCGTTCGGCTTCTGCCCTGGCCTTCGCCGCGTCGGCGGCACCCTTGACCGCCTCCTCGGCCGCCGCGGCCTCCTGGATCAGACGGGTCAGGGTGTGGTGCCGGACCGTTTCCGCGTCCGCGATCCGCGACCGGCGGCTCTCCAGGTCCAGCGTGGCACCGGAAACCCAGCCGTAGCCGAAGAACTCCGCGATGTCCTCGTCCGTGGCGCCGGGCCGCAAGGCCCACTGCGCCGCCGTCCGTACCTGCTCGCCCGGGTCGTCCTGGGCGAGACGGCGCACGACCTCGCGCTCGGCCTCGGCGACTTCCTGCTTGTGCTGGGTATCGGCCTCGCGCTGGGCACGGTCGCGCTTCTGGGCCTCGGCGTATCCCGTGCGGACGAATGCCGCCTGGTCGGCGGGGGTGCCCTTCAGCGCCCGCTCCGCAGTGGACCGCACCTCGGGCGAGTAACTCTTGGTGTGGGTACGGATGACCCGCTCGATGAACGCCTTGTTGCGGGCCCTGGTGGTCCGCGCCCGGCCACGGGCGTAGTCGTAACCGCCGTCGGGGGCGAACCACTTCGCGATCGCCTCCGGGTCCTCGCTCCGCAGTGCGTTCCAGGCTGATACGCGGACCTCCGCGAGCGGATGCGACGTCGCGAGGCGACGCACTTCCCTGCGGGCGTTCTCAGCCGCCTCGGCGGTCATGAGCGCGGTCGCGTCGGAGGCCTGGGCGAAGGTTCCGCTCCGGGCTGCCGGAACGCCCCCCGGAGCGTCGGCCCACGCCGGTGCCGTTCCCGCGACGGCGCTCGCCCCGGCCAGCACGCTGCACGTCAACGCCTGGGCGATCCACCACTGACGTTTCACTCAAGTCCCCTCGGAGAAGAAGTTCGGCAGGCAGCACTGCACGGCTGCAGCCGGTTACGTGAAAAGTGCGGACGTGAGGACGGTGCCGCCCCGCCAGATCGGCGCGGCACCATCTCTTCACGGCCTGCGTCCGCCGTGCCCCGAAGGGCACGGCTCAGCCGGTCACTTGACCGGCTGGATGCGCCACTGCTGGGCGATGCCCTGGTTGCACTTCCACTGCCAGATCGCGGCACCTTCGGTGTCCTGGGCGTGGCCGATGTCCAGGCACTGGTCGCCGGTGTGGGTGGGGCGGATCTCGTAGAGCTTGTTGACCGGGTCCAGGAGACCGAACTGCCAGTGCTGCTGCTTGCCGCCGTTGCAGGGCCACTGCCAGACCTCGGCACCGGACTGGGGCTGCGACCGGCGCACCTCCAGGCAGCGTCCGCTGACCACGTTACGCAGTTCGAAGGTGGAGTTCGCGGCGGGTACGACGCGCCACTTCTGGGCGTCGTTGCCGTTGCAGGTGAGCTGCTGCACCTTCATCTTGTCCTCCGCCGTGTAGGGGGAGGCGTCCAGGCACTTGCCGGTGTGGGCGAACTGGAACCGGACGGTCTCCGCGACCGGGGCCGGAGTGGCGCCTGCCGCGTGGGCGGTGGTCGTGCCGCCGGCCAGCGCGGCGACCATGCCGACCGTGGCGAGCGCGGCTCGGGTGATCCGTGCCATCGTGTGGATCTCTTTCTTCACAGTGTTGTCGTCACTCAGGTGAATGCGGTCGGCAGGCGACGCGTCAGGCGTTCACCGGCAGGATGCGCCAGCGCTGGTTGTCGCCGCCGTGGCAGTTCCACTGCTCGACGTTGGCACCGTCGGCCGCCTCGCTGTGCTTGACCTCCAGGCAGAGGTTCGGCGCGTGCTCGGGGCGCAGCTCGAACTGTTCCTCGGCGACCTCGACCAGGCGGAACCGCCAACGCTGATGGTCGCCCTGGCCGCACCACCACTGCCAGACGTTGTCGCCCGCCTTGGTTCCGGCGCCGCGCACTTCGAGGCACTTGCCGCTGTGCTTGGCCCGTACCTCGAAGGTTCCGTCACCGGCGGGTGCGAGCTCGAAGACCTGGTTGTCGAGACCGTCGACGCAGGTCGACTGCTCGGCGTTGGCTCCGTTGCGGAAGCTGCCGCCGGCGATGGTGAGGCACTTGCCGCTGTGCGCGACCTGGAGCTTCACCACGGCCGGGGTGGAGGCGGCGGACGTGGCCGGGGCGGCGTGGGCGGTGGTCGCACCACCGACGAGTGCGGTGAGACCGGCGGCCGCGGCCAGCGCGGCTCGGATGGGCCGGGACATCGTGAGTTCCGTTCTTCTGTTCAAGCTGATGGCGTCGGTGACGCCGGGTGGTTCCGGTGAGTCGGTCAGCCCGCGAGCGGCGTGGAGATCTTCCAGGTGGCTTCCTGCTCGAAGTCCTTGGCCGTGTCGTAGCCGTGCTTGCCGTTCTTGACGGCCGCGTAGAGGTCTCCCTTGTACAGCCGCAGCATGTGGCCCTTGTTGGACACGGACTCGAAGGACGTGCCGGAGCCGGCGAGGGCCTTGCGCGCACACCAGCTGGCGTCCTTGGCGAACTGCGGGGTGCGGTCGTTCGGAGCGATCCGCGCCCGGAGGTCCTTCAGCGACAGGTAGAAGCCGGGCTTGCGCACGGACTCGAAGGAGTAGCAGCCGGGCCCGCCGGCCAGCGCGTCCTTGACGACCCAGGTGGCGTCCTCGCGGTCGGCTTCCTTGCTCTTGGCGTTCACCGGAGTCACAAAGGTTTCGCCGCCGTCGACGCTGGACTGACGGATGTACCAGCCGCTCAGCTTGGGTGCCTGGAGAGACTGCCGCAGGGCACGGTGCTGACCTTCGAGAAGGAAACGGGAGACGGCCTCGGGCCCGCCCTTCAGCGCCTTCTCCGCCGCGGCGACGAGGTTGGGGCGCACGCCGGTCTTCGCGGCCTGGGCCTGGATCGCAAGGGCGTCCTCGCGCTGCTTGTCGGCGATCTTCTTGGCGTAGATCTCGGCGTCACGCTTGTAGGCCTGGGCGGCACCGGAGTGGATGAACATCTTCCAGTTTGCCGCGTCGGAGCTGTTCAACGCCTTCTGGGCCGCAACGAAAAGCTCGGAGCGCTGCGCCTCGACCGGCGTCAGGCGGATCAGCTCGCGAATGAAGTCGTCGTCACCGAGGCTCAGCATCGCCTCGGAGGGCACGACGCGGAACAGGGAAGCGGCGCTGTTGCGGGCGTTCAGCTCCTTGCGGCGCTCGGCCTCCTCCCGGTTCTTCTGCTCCAGCTCCTTGCGCTCGTTCTCCATGTCGCGGTCGTGGGCCTCACGGGCACCGTTGGAGATGAACTCGCGCCAGACGGCCGTGTCCTTCTCGCCCAGGGCGTCGGAGGCGGCCTTCTTGACCTCCGGTCCGGCGGCGTCATGCTTCATGATCGCGCGGATGAAGTTGTCGTCGCTGAGCGCCAGCAGGTCCGGGCTGTTCGGAATGCCGACCGCGATCAGGGCCTGGGACTTGAGCGTCCGCGCCATGCGGTCGGCGGCCGCCTGCTCCTCCTCCCGCTTCCGGTCGACCTCGCGCGCCTCGCCGACGCCGGTGGTGATGAAGCGGACGTGGTCATCGGCGGAGGTGCTGGCGATGGCCTCCTCGGCGGCCTGGCGCACCGCGCTCAGCTTGTCACCGGCGTCCTTGGCGTGCTCCCACAGCACGATGATGAAGTCGCGGTCGCTCATCCCGAGCTGTTCCGAGGTCACCTCGAAACCGAGCTTGTACGCCGCGTCGACCCGGTCCTTCTCGCTGGTGCGGATGACGTCCGCCGCACTCACCGCGCTTGCGGGAGCGGCGAAGGCGCCGGCCGGAGCGGCGATGCCGGTGACGGCAGCCAGGGCCGTGGCGGTGACGATTCCGTGCGTGACGAGACGCCGGGCGCGGGCGGAACCGGTACGCACAGGGCTAATGTCGTTCTTATGCATTTTTGTTATCAGGAACCCCTCTAGCCCCCCGTACGGGCGACCTGGACGTGTACACGACGAACGCCAGGGAAGTCTTAATGTTCTCTTAAAAAGAGTCAAATCAGACTTTCCAAAGTTGTCCGCTTTCACCGCCTACAAACAGCCTGGTGCGTTTTCAGCCCGACCACTTGCGGAACGCGAGGCCCCTCGCGCTCCGGAGGTGTCCGTCAACGACGGAGCCAACGACCAGCCACCAGCGACATGGTCGAGTTCGAAGGAGACCGCTGCCCGGACCGCAGGCGCCGCAGACCATGGACGGCGCGTACCTGGACGGCTACATCGCCGGCCATGGAATGGCGCTTCGAGCCCGGCAAGGACTTCGACACCCCCGGCCCGGGAACGACCTGGGCACGCCAGCGCATCCCCTGGTGTCCGGCGAACCGGACACTCCGCTGACCCGCGCACTCACCCTGGCCGACAGCACCTGGGCGGCGGCGATTCGCCGAGCCCGGGCCAGCATCACCGTGTCGCCGCCCGAGGTCAGTTCGCCTTCGACCAGCTCCGTACGTCCACCGGAGCGGGGGGGTGCGCACCTGGACGTGCAGGGCGTGTCGCGTCTCGGGGCTTCACGGCCCCGCGGTGGCGGTGCTGCTCTCGTGGCGGCCGTCGCCGAGGCGCCTGTAGAAGGCACGGCCTCCCGCTTCCGGCTGCTCAGCCGGCAAAAGATCAGTCATGGGGGCTGCCTACTGCACGCCTGCCGTTCCGGGCAATGGACGTTCGGGAGTCACGAACGCGCGCTGCTTGCGCGGGCGGTGAAATGAGAGCGGCAGGTGGCTTCAACTCGTCCTGACCGGCAGACTCCGCAGCCCGTTCTGGAAGTTGGAGACCAGCCGGACCGGTTCCCCCGCCAGTTCCAGGCCGGGCAGCTGTGCCACCACATGCCGCAGCACCGCCCGCATCTGTACGCGCGCCAGGTGGCTGCCCAGGCAGAAGTGCGGGCCGAAGCCGAAGCTGAGGTGGTCGTTGGGGGTGCGGGTGATGTCGAAGTGGTCGGGGGCGGGGAAGACCGTCTCGTCGCGGTTGGCGGAGGCGTGGTAGACGACGACCTTGTCGCCGCGGCGGATGCGCTGTCCGCCGAGTTCGGTGTCGCGGGTGGCGGTACGGCGGAAGTCGATGACCGGCGGCCAGTAGCGCAGCATTTCCTCGACCGCGCTGTCGGTCAGTGCCGGATTCCGGCGAAGGAGCGCGAACTGGTCCGGGTGCTGGAGGAGGGTGAGCAGGCCGCCCGGAATGCCGTTGCGCAGCGTTTCGTTCCCGGCCACGGCGAAGAGGAAGAACATGTTCTCGAACTCGGCACTGGTCAGGCCGCCTTCCCGTAGGTGGGCCATCACCGTTCCGGGGCGCGGGTTCTCGGCCAGCGCGTGGGCGTACGCGAACATGTCGGCCAGCGCGCGGCGCGAGCGCGGGTTGACCGGGCGTCCGTCCGGGCGGAGCGCCGGTGCGGGCCGGTGGCGCAGGGCGGCCCGGCCCATCGGGCTGAGACCGGCCGGGTCGGCGGTGCTGGAGTCGGCGTACGCGTCGTCCTGGTAGCCGATGACGCGGTTCGACCAGTCGAAGAGCAGTTGCCGGTCCTCCTCCGGGACGCCCATGACGTGGGCCAGCGTCCACACCGGGAGGTCGCCGGCCACGGTCACGAAGTCCGCTTCCCCCGCCCGCGCCACCGCCTCCACCAGCGCCCGCGCCCGCGCGTCGATGACCTCGGCCAACTCCCGTACCGCGCGGGGCGTGAAGGCCGCGGCGACGACGCGGCGGATGCGCGCGTGGTCCGGCGGGTCCTGGTTGAGCATCATGGCCCGGACGAAGGCGAGGTCCTCCTCCGTGTCCGGGTCGCGGATCTGGGTCGCGCCCAGGTACGAGGAGTAGATCCCGGGCGTACGCAGGACGTGTTTGACGTCGGCGTGCCGCAGCACCGCCCAGTAGCCGGTCCCGGCGGGCCAGCCGTCGACGGCCGGCTCCTCGATCCAGCACACCGGCCGGGTCGCGCGCAGTTCGCGGAAGAGCTCGTACGGAATCCCGGTGGCGTACGTCCGTGGTGTGAACACGTCGGCTGCTCTCACGCAGGCGACCGTACGGTATTACATCCGTTCGGGGGAATCGGGCCCGCTGGACGGCTGACGGCGGTCCGCTCTGCGCAGCATGACGGCGTGAAGGGATCGCAACGTTTCCGCAGCGTCCAACCTGCGCTTTTACTACCCCTGTTGGCTGCTTTCGTGATGATGTCGGCGCCCGCGGGAGCCCACGCACGATCGCCTGCCGCTCCGGCCCGGCCCGCCGACGCCTGCGCGAGCGCCGGGGTGGACGGGCCGGGTCGCCCGCCGACCGGCCGGCCGATGCCGCCGGGCTGGGGTGGGAATTGCGGCTGGCATTGCGGTTGGGACTGGGACTGGGACGCGAACTGGGGTTGGCATTGGAACTGCCCCACGCCGACCCCTACTCCTACTCCGACCCCGACACCGTCCCCGACCAGGCCGCCCAAGCCCACCCCCACGCCGACCCCCACCCCCACGCTCACCACCCCACCCACCCCGCGGCCCACGCCCACCCCCACCCCGTCGCGCCCGCGTCCCCGGCCGACCGCCCCCGCCGCTCCCGGGCCGACGCACACACCGCCCCGGCCCGCGCCCAGTGCATCCACGGCGCCCCCGCCGCCACCGGCCGCCCGGCCCACATCGCCGCGCCCCACACCGTCCACGACGCCCTCGGTCGCGCTGCCCCGCAAGTACGTCCCGTCCGCCCGCAAGCAGCAGCACGGCCATTCGGTCGTGACGACCATGCTGCTGCTCACCGCGCCCGCCGTGCTGGCGGCCGCCGCGCTGCGCCCCCGTTCGTCCAGGTCGTCCGGTTCCGCCGGGCACCGTTCCTCGTAGGAGGCCACCCCCATGTCGGAATGGCTGGTACTGACCATCGCGATGGCCGCGGTCTGCGCCGTCGTGCTGACCATCACGGTCCTCAGGCAGCGCCGCATCGGCGAGGACGACGACCCGTCCGAGACGCCCGACGTCATCGAGTACATGGTGATGATGGTGGGGGTGGTGTACGCGATCGTCCTGGGCCTGGCCATCGCCGGGGTGTGGGAGGCCCGGGGCGCGGCCGAGGACTCCGTACGGGCCGAGGCGCAGGCCCTGCACGAGGTCAGCGAGCGGGTACGGGCCTACCCGGCGGACGCGCGGGAGCGCATCCGCGCGGACGTGGACGCCTATGTCTCGTACGTCGTCCACAAGGAGTGGCCGGCCATGTCCGAGCAGGGCCAGGTCACCGACCGGGGCGGCGAGCTGCTGGACAAGGTGCGCGCCTCGGTGACCGACTACCGGCCGCGCGACGACTACGAGAGCCAGTCCTACCAGCCGCTGCTCGACCAGGTCGCGGCGGCCGACAGCGCCCGCAACACGCGGGCGGACAGCGTCGATCCGACGCTGCCGCCGGTGGTCTGGTTCGGGCTGATCACCGGTGCCGCGATCACCATCGGGCTGATCTTCACGCTTCAGATCCGCCGGTCGGGCCGCGAGTTGCTGATGGCCGCCCTCTTCAGCGCGCTGATCGCCTTCCTGCTGTTCCTGGTGTGGGACTTCGACGCGCCGTTCAGCCGCGGCATTTCGGCCTCCGCCGATCCGTTCACGGACCTCTTCCCGCGGTTGTGACGGACGCTGCGGCACGGCAAAAAGCGGCGGCGTCCCGGAAGCCCGTGCGATCATGCGCCCATGTCGTCGGAGCTGCCGGACCGCTCGGGCAGGTCGCCGGACCTGCCCTTCACGGATGCTCTGCGGGACCGCCTCGGCCCGGCCCGCAACGCGGTGCGGCTGAGCAGCAGTCCGCGCTCCCGTGTGTGGCGGGTCGAGCTGCGGGGCGCGCCCGCGGTGGTCAAGCAGGCGGTCGACGGCGCGGACGCGGACGAGCGGTACGCCCGTGAGGTGGCCGCGCTGCGGCTGGCCTCGCGGGTGACGCCACCCGTCGTACCGCGTCTGCTCGGCACGGACCCGCTCGCGCGCGTCCTGGTGCTGGAGCGGGTGGACCACCGGCGGCCCGCGCCGGACTGGGTGGTCGGGTACGCGGCGGCGCTGGCGCGGCTGCACGCGGCCACCGTGTCCGCACCGGCCGGCGGAACACCGCCGCTGCCCGCCTGGCCAGGGCCGGTCCCCACGGACATCGACTCCTTCCTCTCCCTCGCCGACCGCCTCGCGGCCCCGGTCCCGGACGGGACGGCCGCCGAGCTGGCGGCCCTGCTGCACCGGCTCGGCTCCGCTCCCGGACACGCCCTGCTGCACGGCGACCCGTGCCCCGGAAACGACCTCCACGCGCCGGACGGCATCCGCTTCATCGACTTCGAGCAGTCCTGTCTGGGCAACGGCCTCACCGAACTCGCGTACCTGCGCGTCGGCTTCCCGACCTGTTGGTGCGTCACGGCCACGCCCGAACCGCTGCTGCGCGAGGCGGAAGCGGCGTACGGAAGGGAGTGGGAGGCGGCGACCGGCAGCGCGCCGCCCGGCGACCTGGTCGACGCGTGCGCGGGCTGGCTCGTGCGGGGTGACGCGCTGGTGCAGCGCGCCCACCGCGGGGCCACCGACCACCTGGCCCGGCTGCCCGACGAGGACTGGGGGTGGGGCACGGTCACGGCGCGGCAGCGGCTCGCGTACCGGCTCGGCGTCGTCGCCCGGCTCACCGCGGACCGCGATGATCTGCGCGGCCTGAGCCGTCTCGCCGACGCGATGCGCGCCCGGATGCTCGGCCGTTGGCCCGGCCTCACGCCACCGCCCCACGAGCGCCCGCCGGACGACTGAACCATGTAAATCCCGCGCACGGCACGGGCGTTGGCACCGCACAACCCTTCGCCACCCTGTTCACCGTGCCCGACCTGTGCTTCGATGCTGCGATCATCTGTTCGCGCGAGCGCGGCAGAGCAGCGGAGCGCCAGAGCAGCGGAGCGGCGAAGCAGCGGAGAGAACGGGGTGGGCGCATGGACCGGCGGGGGTTTCTGAAGGGCGCGGCAGCGGTGTCGGCCGCGGGGGCGCTGGTGGGAGCCGGGAACGGGCAGGCCGCCGCGACAGCCGCCCCGCCCACCGGACGTACCGCCGCGCGCCCCCGGCCCGCCGCCACTTCCGTCTCCGTACAGGACTGGATGGAGGCCCTCCCGGACAGCACGCCGATGCGGCGGCTCTCCATCCCGGGCACCCATGATTCCGGGGCACGCCACGGCGGCCCCTGGGTCGCCTGCCAGAACACCACCATCGCCCAGCAGCTGGACAGCGGTATCCGCTTCCTGGACGTACGCTGCCGGGCCGTCGACTCGGTCTTCGCCATCCACCACGGCGCGTTCTACCAGAACCTGATGTTCGGCGATGTGCTGGTGGCGTGCCGGGCGTTCCTCCAGGCGCATCCTTCGGAGACCGTGCTGATGCGGGTCAAGCAGGAGTACTCCGAGGAGAGCGCGGCGGAGTTCCGGCGGATCTTCGACATCTATCTGGACGGCAAGGGCTGGCGCCCGCTGTTCCGGCTCGACGGCACGCTGCCCTCGCTCGGGCAGGCCCGCGGCAAGGTCGTGCTGCTCGCCGACTCGGACGGACTGCCCGGCGTGCGCTACGCCGACCCGCGCGTCTTCGACGTCCAGGACGACTACATGGCCGAACCGCTGCGCAAGTACCCGCTGGTGGAGGCGCAGTTCCGCAAGGCCGTCAGGGAGCCCGGCAAGCTGTTCGTGAACTACGTGAGCACCGCCGCCCTGCTGCCGCCGCGCTCCAACGCGGACCGGCTCAACCCGAAGGTGAAGGGTTTCCTGGACGGTGGCGAGGCGCGCGGCTGGACGGGGCTGGGCATCGTCCCGATGGACTTCCCCGACGAACACGGCCTGGCCGAGACGCTGATCCGGCACAACACGGGAGCGTGATCATGCAGCTGCGGCATTTCCCACGCATTCGCCGGCCGCGCCGCGCGGGCTGGACGGACCTGGTCCTCGCCCTGCTGCTGCCGCTGCTCACCGTCCCGGCGACGGGCGTGCCCGCGCACGCGGCAGGCGGTCCGGCCCACGATGCGACTCACGAACCCGCCCACGCAACGGCCCACGCGTCCGCCCACGCGTCGGCCCGCAATCCCGCCCGCGTCGTCGCGGAAGTGCCGGTCGGTGACCGCATGCTCGATCTCGGGATCTCCTCCCCCGAGACCGGCGCGCCGGTCAAGTGGGTGCGGCTGCTGCTCCCGAAGGGCTGGTCGAAGAACGCTTCCCGCACGTGGCCGGTGCTGTGGCTGCTGCACGGCGGTGGCGGCAATCACCGGGACTGGACCGACAACACCCACGTCGAGCAGTTGGCCGCCGGCCGCGACGTGCTCGTGGTCATGCCGGAGACCAGCGGGTGCAGCAGTTACAGCGACTGGTACAACTACGGCGCCTGGGGCTCCCCGGCGTGGGAGACGTACCTGCTGGACGAGGTGCGGCCGCTGCTGGAGCGCGACTACCGCGCGGGCACGACGCGCGCCGTCGCGGGACTGTCGATGGGCGGGCTGGGCGCGCTGAAGTTCACCGCGGCACGCCCCGGGATGTTCCGGGCGGCTGCCTCGTACAGCGGCGCCGTCAGCCCCCTGTACCGGTCCACCGACGGCGGCCTGTCCGGCCCGGACGGCGTCAAGCTGGGCGCGCTGACCTGCCTCGCCGACTGGAAGCGCGTCTGGGGCGAGCCCGGCTACCCGTTCGACACCGACGACCCGACCGACCTGCGGCAGCAGTGGCTGTGGAAGCGCAACAGCCCGGTGGAGCAGGCGGCGTCGCTGCGCGGGACCCCGCTGTACCTGTCGTACGGCGACGGGACCACCGACGGCGGCCCCGGCTGGTCCTGGGGCAACGGCGACACCCCGCCGGCCCCGTCGCCCGCGCGCTGCACCGACCCGCCCGTACACGGCACGCAGGACCCCGTCGAACGTGCCGTGTACGGCATGAACCAGCAGTTGCGCGCCAAGCTGGCGCGGCTGGGCATCCCGGCGACCGTGTGCGCCTCGAAGGGCGGGCACAGCTGGCCCTACTGGGAACGCGAGCTGGTCGCGTCGTGGCCGATGCTGATGCGCGCGCTGGGTGCCTGAGCCACACGGGCGTGGAAGAGCGGTCCCAGGACAAGGGTCGGCCGGCCCCCGGCCCAAGGCCCACGACCGCAGGCCCACGCCCCGGCCAACAGCCCCGGCCCCGGCTCCCGGCCCCCGAAAGAAGCCCCCGTCCCGGAACCGTATGATCTGCTGGTGAGCACGACCGAGCGTGACGGCGCCGCAGAACCACCGGATCCGGCCCCGGCCCCGGCCGCACCGCGCACCCGCCGCCGCGCCGCCGCCCTCGGCCTCTGTGCCGTGCTCGGTCTGACCTGCGCCGGCGCGGTTCTGGCCGTACGGGCCTTCGCGCACGGCGGGTATCTGGCGACCGGCGACCCGGCCACGGGCTCGTATGCCGAGGGGGCCGCCGACGGGGACGCGGCGGCCGACGCGCTGCTCTCCGGCCCGTACACCGAGCGCCCCGCACCGCCGCGCGCCACCGTCCGTACGACAGCGGGCCAGGACACGGCCGTACGCGGGGAGTCGGCCGAACCGTCGGTCTCCCGGCCCCTTGAGGCCGCCCCGACGGGGGTGTCCGCCCCGGTCGGCCCGCTCTTCTCGCCCGGCCACGACGGCGACGCCGACCACCACTGCACCGCCAGCGTGGTGCACTCCGCGACCCGCGACCTGGTCGTCACGGCGGCACACTGCGTCTACGACGGCGGCTTCCGGACGAATCTGGTCTTCGCGCCGGGCTACCACGACGGGGTCGTGCCGTACGGCGTGTGGGTGCCGTCCCGTATCGTCGTCGACCCGCGCTGGGCCGACGGGCGCGACGAGGACCACGATGTGGCGTTCCTGCGGGTGCGCCGCGCGCGCGGCGGCGGCCCCACCGGGCAGCGCGTCGAGGATCTGACCGGCGCCGAGCGGATCCGCTTCTCGCCGCCCGGCGGCCTGCCGACGCGGACCGTCGGCTATCCCGACGACCGCGAGACCCCCGTCGGCTGCCGCAACACCACCACCGCCCTGCCCGGCCAGCTGCGCTTCGACTGCGCCGGTTTCCCCAACGGCACCAGCGGCGGCCCGATGCTCACCGCCGTCGACCCGGACACCGGCCTGGGCACGGTGACCGGGGTGATCGGCGGCCTGGACGAGGGCGGCGACGACGAGACCTCCTACAGCAGCTGGTTCGGTCCGGACATCGCCGCCCTGTACCGCCGGGCCACGGCGGACGGCGCCTGAGGCGCACGGCTCACGCGCCGCGCGGCACCACCGTCTTGAGGACCTTCGGCAGCGGGTATCAGTCGGCGGTGACGATGCTGCCGTGGGCGGCGGCCAGCTGGTCGACGCGGGCCAGCGCCTCGGCCTCGGTGGGCCTGGTGCCGTCGATGACCGGGGGCACGTTGTGCGCGTCGGTCATGATCAGCAGGTAGTGGCGGTCGTCGTACCAGCCGGTGTCGATGCCGTTCTTCAGGTACGTGGCGGCGTCGCCGTCGAAGACCACGAACCAGGGGCGCAGCGCGGTCTCGGTGTAGCGGGTGCGCGGGTCGCCCGCCGCCGCGCCGTGCACCGCGGGGAAGGCGGTGGCCTGGTTCAGCTTGCCCTGGGCGGCGAGGTTCTTCAGGTGGGTGGCGTACTCGCGGTCGGTCCACAGCTTGTCGAGCGGATTGCTCTCCTCGACCGTGCCGGGTATCAGCTCGAAGAGGAACTTGCCGTTCAGCGCGGAGCGGGTGGGCCAGCCGTTCGCCCGTACGGCCTCGTCGAGGTCGTGGTGGCCGGTGGCCAGGTCGCCGGGCCCGTACACCGCGTCGCCCAGCCGGGAGCGGACCAGCGTGTCGAAGGCCGCCGGGCCCCGGCCGCCCTTGTCGTTGAAGCCGTCCTTCATCTCGACCTTGACCGTGATCGGGCGGTGGCCGGGGTGGGCGTCGTGCCACGCCTTCATGTCGGCGAGGCAGCCGCCGAGGTCCTGGTCGCGCTTCTTCGTGCGCAGCTCGCCCGCGGTGGCGGCGTTCACGCAGTTGCTGTTGTTGCCGAGCGGGTTGCTGTGCGAGACCCGCCAGGACTTGCCGAGCGCGTTGGTCCACACGTCCAGTTCGAGGAGGCTCGCTCCGGAGTCCAACGCGTCGGCGAAGTACGGGTACTTGGCCTTCTCGTAGGCGTTGTGGACGCCGACGGACGTGGTGGCGCCGTACGATCCGGCGGGCTGCGCCGCGCCGGCCGGGCCCGCCAGCGCCACGACCATCGCCGCCGCGACCGCCGCCGTTCCCGCGCACCGTGTTCTGCTCATGTGCCCCCGCTTTCGTTCCCTGGTCCCCCGGCCGCCCCTGGTGGCTCCGGAATCACCGGCCCCTCCGGTCGAGGCAGCAGCGTACGGGAGTTGACGGATGGTCCGCCCACCGGGTGGGTACGCGGGCCGGGATTCGCCGCGCCGGGCCAGCAAACCGGGATGTGGAGGACATGTACGGCATCGTGGACACCGTGGATACACCGCTCGACGACATGACACCCGGGGGCCGGCCATGAGCAGCAGCGACCGCGCCCGGGTCAGGGCCCTCCTGGACACCTACGGCCGGACCTACGCCGACGAGGCCGGCATCCGGATCAAGGACACGCCGCAGCCGCTGTACCAGCTGCTGGTGCTCGCGTGCCTGCTCAGCGCCCGCATCCAGGCCGGCATCGCGGTGGCGGCGAGCCGCGCGCTGTCCCGGGCCGGGATGCGGACCGCGCGGCGCATGAAGGACGCGACCTGGCAGCAGCGGGTGGACGCCCTCGGCGAGGGCGGCTACCGCCGCTACGACGAACGCACCGCGACCCAACTGGGCGACGGCGCCGAGCTGTTGCTCGACAAGTACGGCGGCGACCTGCGCCGGATGCGCGAGGCGGCGGACGGCGACACCGGCCGGCTGCGCTCGCTGCTGCGCGAGGTCCCCGGGCTCGGGCCCGCCGGTACGGACATCTTCCTGCGGGAGGCCCAGGCCGTCTGGACGGACCTCGCGCCGTACCTGGACGCCAAGGCCATGCAGGGCGCGGAACGGGTCGGCCTGCCGTCCTCCCCCGACGCGCTGCTCAAGGCCGCCGGGAAGACCGACCCCGCCGTGCTGGCGGCGGCCCTGGTGCGCGCGGCGCTCGACAAGAAGGGCGCGGAGGAGATCCGCGAGGCCGGGTGAACGGCCGGTGGCCCCGGGCCCGTCGCGGGGTCCGGGGCCACCGGCGCATACGTGTGCCCGCGTGCTTACGGCGTTTCCGTGAGCATCCCCCGGGCCGTCGCCGCGATCGCCTGCGCGTCGATCCCGGCCGCCCGCAGCTGCTCCTCCGGCGACGCGGAGCCGGGCATGGTGCGTACCGCGAGCCGGGCCAGGCGCGGCACGGGCCGGCCGTCGGTGAAGGCGTCCAGTACCGCGTCGCCGAGGCCGCCCTCGGGGTGGTGGTCCTCGACGGTGATGATCCGCCCGGTGACCTCGGCGGCCTCCCGCAGCGTGGGCAGGTCCACCGGCTTGAGGGAGTACAGGTCGATGACGCGGGCGGACACGCCCTCGCCGGCCAGGGTGTCGGCGGCGGCCAGCGCCTCGTGGACGGTGATGCCCGCGGCCACGATGGTGACCCGGTCGTCGGGCGTCGCGCGCAGCGTCTTGCTGCCGCCGATCGGGAAGTCCTCCCCCGGGCCGTAGATGACCGGGCTCTCGCCCCGGGACGTGCGCAGGTAGCGGATGCCGCGCGCGCCGGCCATGGCGGCGGTCAGGCGGGCCGCCTGGTTGGCGTCGCACGGGTACAGCACGGTGCTGCCGTGCACCGCGCGGAACGCGGCCAGGTCCTCCAGGCCCATCTGCGACGGCCCGTCCTCGCCGATGGCGACACCCGCGTGCGACCCGACGAGGTTGAGGTCGGCCCGGCTGACGGCGGCCATCCGGACGAAGTCGTAGGCGCGGCTGAGGAAGGCGGCGAAGGTGGTGGCGTACGGCACCCAGCCGCGTACCTGCATGCCGACCGCGGCGGCCACCATCTGCTGCTCGGCGATGTAGCACTCGAAGTACCGGTCGCCGTGCGCGTCGGCGAAGAAGGCGGCGCGGGTGGAGTCGCCGACCTCGCCGTCCAGCGCGACCACGTCGCCGCGGACGGCGCCGAGCGCGGCGAGCGCCTCGCCGAAGGCGTTGCGGGTGGCGACCGCGTCGCCGACCTTGTAGTCGGGCAGCTCGGGCTCGCCGCCGCCGGACCGCAGCCGCGACTCGGCGTCCCGCGGCCCGTGCACCTGGACGCTCAGGTCGCGGACGCCGCCCAGCTCCTCGATCGCCTCCGCCGCGTCCTTCAGCGGCTTGCCGTGCTTGCCCTCCAGGTCGGCCACCTCGCGCACGCCCTGGCCCTTGCGCGTCCTGGCGATGATCGCGGTGGGCCTGTCGGTGGTGGCCACCGCCTCGGCGTACGCGCGGTCCACGGCCGCCACGTCGTGGCCGTCCACCTCGATCGTGTGCCAGTCGAAGGCGCGGATACGGCGCGCGTAGGCGTCCAGGTCCCAGCCGTGCCGGGTGGGCCCGCGCTGGCCGAGCCGGTTCACGTCGATGATCGCGGTGAGGTTGGCCAGCTTCTCGTACCCGGCGTGTTCGAACGCCTCCCACATCGAGCCCTCGGCCATCTCGCTGTCACCGCACAGCACCCACACCCGGTACGGAACGCGGTCCAGGTCGCGGCCGGCCAGCGCGAGGCCGACGCCGATGGGCAGCCCCTGGCCGAGCGAGCCGGTGGCCACGTCCACCCACGGGATGCGCGGGGTGGGGTGCCCTTCCAGCAGGCTGCCGTTCTTGCGGAAGGTCAGCAGTTGCTCGTCGGTGAGCGCCCCGGCCGCCTTCCCCATCGCGTACACCAGGGGCGAGGCGTGGCCCTTGGAGAAGATGAGGTGGTCGTTGCCGGGGTTCTCCGGGTCGGTGAAGTCGTAGCGCAGGTGCTCGCTCAGCAGCACCGCGACCAGGTCGGCCGCGGACATCGAGGAGGTCGGGTGGCCGGAGCCGGCCGCGTCGGCGGCGCGTACGGAGTCGACGCGCAGCTGTTGTCCCAGCTCGCGCAGCCGCTCGTACCGGGCGGTGTCCGCGCCCGGGTCGTTCTGCTTGGTCATCGGCTTCCTTCCGCTCATCGGGGTTCTTCAGGCGTGTCGTGCGCCGTCGTGCGCTCCCCCGCGCGTCCGTCCGCCGGTATCCGGGCCAGTTCGGGCGCCGCCGTGTCCAGCGGCACGGACCAGGAGCGCACCAGGCCGAGCTGGACGCCCTGGCGCGGCAGCGCCGCGTCCAGCAGCCAGTCGGCGGCGACCCGGACGCGGTTGCCGGGCATCGCCATCAGGTGGTAGCCGCGGGTCACCGCGTTGGCGACCGGGCCGGACAGCGGGACGTGCAGCGGGTTGGCGGCGGCCTGCACCCCGCCGAGGTCGACCATGAAGCCCAGGTCGTGGTGCTTGTAGGCGCGGGGCTCGCCCTGCCCGTAGGAGGCGGCGACGTTGTGGGCCGCGACCTTGCCCTGGCGCTGGGCGTGCTGGGCGGTCATCGGCGTCGTCCGGCCCGGTCGGGTCAGATCGGGAACGGCGGCCGCGTCGCCGCAGGCCAGCACCTCGGGATGGCCGGGCACGGCGAGGAACTCGTCCACGCACAGCCGGCCGCGTTCGGTGGGCAGCCCCAGCGACTCCACCAGCGGGTCGGGCCGTACGCCGACGCACCAGATCAGCGAGCGGGTGTCGACCGAGGTGCCGTCGTCCAGCAGCACCCCCTCGGAGGTGGCCTCCTTCACGGAGGTCTTGGTACGGATCTCGACGCCGCGTTTGCTCAGCACCCGGTGCGCGGTGCGCGACAGCCGTTCGTCCAGCTCCGGCAGCACCCGGTCGGCGAGGTCCAGCAGGATCCAGCGGGGCTGCGGCGCGCCGCGCAGCCCGGCGTTGCGGCGCGCCAGCGAACGGGTGAAGGTCACGCCGTGCGCGGCGACCTCGGTGCCGGTGTAGCCCGCGCCGACCACGACGAAGGTCATGCGGGCGGCCCGTTCGGCGGGGTCCTCCGCGGCGCCCGCCAGCTCGATCTGCCGGGTCATGTGGTCGCGCAGGTACAGCGCCTCCGGCATGCCGCGGAAGCCGTGCGCGTGCTCGGCGACGCCCGGGATGGGCAGCAGCTTGTTGACGCTGCCGACGGTCAGGACCAGGCGGTCGTAGCCGAGCGAGCCGGTACGGCCCTCGGGGTCGGTGTACTCGACGCGGCGGCCCTTGAGGTCCACGCCGCCGACCTGGCCGAGGACCAGCCGCACGCCGGGCAGCGTGCCGGTCAGCGACACCGACACCCGGCGCGGCTCCAGGATCCCGGCCGAGACCTCGGGCAGCAGCGGCAGGTAGAGGAAGTAGTCGTTGGGGTTGACCAGCACGATCTCAGCGGCGCCGCGGGCCTTCTTTGCAAGCGTGCGGGCGCACTCGTACCCGGCGAAGCCCGCCCCCACGATCACCACGCGCGGCCGTCGCCCGTTACGGCTCTCCGCCACCATCTGCGTCTCCTCTCACCTCGGGGTCCTGCCCTGATCGGCCCGGGTGCCCGCATTCCGCGCGGGTATGTACGCCGTTCGGCGCAGCCGCGCGATACCGGACGGGTCCGGCCGGAGGACGCCCCCGGCCCCTCAGCCCGGCAGGGCGAGCAGCACCCGGCCCGGCCTGGTCGGGTGCTCGACGGCTTCGTGCGCCTCGGCGACGGCGTCGAGGGGGAGGACGGCCGCTACGGGGTAGCGCAGCGCGGCCGCGGCGGCCGCCGCCGTGATGTCGGGGAGGGCCAGGCGTACCGCTTCCCGGGGGAAGTCGTCGTAGCCCAGCAGCCGCACGGTCGCGTTCTTGAAGGCCAGCGGCCAGAAGGGCAGCGCGGGGGCGGGGTCGCCGGTCGCGTAGGCGGCGATGGTGCCGCCGGGGGCGAGCAGGCGCGCGTCGAGGTCCGCGTCGGTGTCGAAGGCGACCTCGACGATCCGGTCGGCGCCGCGTCCGCCGGTCAGCGCGAGCACGGCGTCCACCACGTCCTTCCCCGTGCTCACCGCCCGGTCCACCCCCAGCTCCCGCAGCTCGCCGAGCCGGTCCGGGCGCGTGACCGTGCCGACCACCAGGGCACCGGCCCGGCGCGCCAGGACGGCCGCCGCGCGGCCGACGCTGCCGAGCGCGCCCGCCACCACCACCGTCCGGCCGGTCACCGGGCCGTCCGCGAACAGCGCCCGGTGCGCGGTGATGCCGGGGATGCCCAGGCAGGCGCCCTGCTCGGTGGGCACGCCGTCGGGCAGGGCGCCGACGCAGCCCTCGGGGACGACCGTGTACTGGGCGGCGGTCCCCTGCGGCCGGTAGCTCTGGGCGTACGAGCACCAGGCGCGGCGGCCCACCCAGGCGGCGGGCACCCCGTCGCCGACCGCGTCCACCACCCCCGCGCCGTCGCTGTGCGGCACGACCAGCGGGAAATCGGGGGTGGCGGCGCCCGGCCGGATCTGCCGTTTCTTCACGTCCCCGGGGTTGATTCCGGAGAACGCCAGCCGGATGCGCAGTTCACCGGGGCCCGGCTCGGGAGTGGGCAGTTCCCCCACCCGGAACACCTTTCGCGCCGGGCCCCTTTTCTCGTACCAAGCGGCGCGCATACGGGGCACGATACGGCGTCCGCCGTCGGCGTGGACAACCCCCGTCGCGCGCAATACGTTCAATGGCACTGCACCGCACGACGTTCCCGGGGGTGCGCGGTGAAGATCGAAGTCATCGAGAAGGACGATCAGTACATACTGAATCACTGCACCAAATACCTCGCCAGGGAGAGCCGGGACGCGCGCCATGATTTCGGGCAGTACGCGCCCGGCGACGACCGTGCGGCGATCTGCGAGGCGTGGCGCTTCCCGGTCGTGGACGCGCACTGGGACGGGGCGTCGGCGGTCTCCTCGTATCCGTACAACGACGTCACCTTCGTCTACGACGGCCGCCGTGCCGCCCCCGCCTCGGTGGCCGTACTGGGCACGTTCGGGCCGCTGCACTCGCCCGTCCCCTTGCGTCCGCTGGTCTTCGCGGGCGAGGCGACCGGCTTCTGGGCCGTCACCGTGCGGGTGCCGAAGGGGCAGGTGCACACGTACAAGTTCGCGGTGGACGGGGCGTATGTGCTCGACCCGGTCAACCCGCAGCGCGCCGTCCTGGACAACGGCGAGCCGTGGTCCCGCTTCTTCACCGACGCCTGCACCGTGCCGCTGTCGCTCAGCCGCACCGAACGCGATCTGCTGGGCCGGCTGGTGCGCCACCTGCTGCCCTTCCGGCTCGACGAGAACCGGCGGCTGATCCGCGGGGTGTACGAGTCGCTGGACCGCGCGGGCCGGGGCGAGGAATTCCCGCTGGCCTATCAGCTGGACGACGAGGTGGGCACGGTCAACTACATCGACAAGCTGATCGCCCGCCAGGAACAGCACAACGCCGATGATTACCACACCTGCCTCAAAATCATCGGGGAAATCCTGCGGTCCCGTTTCGGCGGACTCGATCCGGCGGCCGCGCCCCCGGACATGTACGCGGATCTCTACCGGCAGATGGAAACCGAGAAGGTGGACGGCTGGGACTACTCCCGCTACGGAAGCCCCCGGTACTTCCTGCTGCTTCTGCGCCGGCACGCCATGACCGGTGCGTTCGTCCACCCGAAACACGGCGGGAATTCCGGCGCGGCGGGCTGGATGTATCTGGAGAGCCGGTTCCGGGACGCGCGGGACACCACGCTCTTCGACTGGCGGCGGGCGCTGGAGTCGCCGCTGGGCCACAACACCGACTATCGCGGCTGAGTGGGGGACGGCATGGACGGGGAGAGTGCCACGGTCGTCGTCATCGGCAGTGGCGCGGGCGGCGCACCGCTCACCCACACACTGGTACGGGCCGGCCACCGGGTCGTCGTCCTGGAGAAGGGGCCGCTGCTGCGCACCCAGGCGCAGAGCCCCGGCGGCCTGTCGGACTTCAAGCGGGACGAGTGCTTCGCCACCGGGTCGGAGAAGCGCATCACCGTCCAGGGCGTGGCCAACACCGGCGAGTCGTTCTTCTCCAGCCACGTGGAGCCGGACCTGAACGACGAGCCGCACGTCTACCGCGACAGCGACGGCCGGGACCGGGTCACCATCGAGGGCTACACGGCCCAGGTGGTCGGCGGCGGAACGCAGTTGTACGGCGGGGTGTCGCCCCGCTTCACCCCCGAGGACCTGCGGCTGGCCACGCTCAACGCGTCGCGGGGCGATCTGCGCGACGACCCCGGCGGCGACGTACGCCGGGAGGCCCGCGACTGGCCGCTGGACTACGCCGCGCTGGAGCCGTACTACACCAGGGCCGAGGAACTGGTCGGCATCAACGGAACCTGGGACGGCCAGGCCAAGGTTCCGTCCCAGGACCACTACCAGCCGCCGCTCGACCCGAACCCGATCAGCGCGTACGCCGCCGCCGGGATGGACGCGCTCGGCATGCGCCGCTACCGCACCCCGCTCGCGGTCATCACCCGCGACCACGCGCCCAGCGGCCGTACGGTGCCCGCCGACGCCGACAGCATCAAGACGGCGTTCGTCAACCGCTACGGCGACCCGCTGGGCCTGAAGTCCAACGTCTGGGTGTCGCTGCTGGCGCCGCTGCGCGAGGTGAACGGCAGCGGCGGCCTGGACCTGCGGGCCAACTGCACCGTCACCCACCTGGAGGCGGACGGGCCGCGCGTGACGAAGGTGCACTACCGCGACCCCGGCGGCCGGCCCCGCACGATCAGCGCCGGGACCGTCGTCGTGGCCTGCTCGGCGATCGAGTCCGTACGGCTGCTCCAGCTCTCCGGCCTGCTCGACCCGGCCTTCGACAAGCGCGTCGACGCCAACGGCCTGCTGGGCCGCTACTTCCTGACGCACTGCTTCGGCGGCGCCCAGTGCATCGTGCCGGAGCGCGCCGACAAGTCCAGGACGCTGGACTCGGACTGGGCCACCGACCACTGCGCGCGCCCCGAGTGGTTCCGCGCCCAGGGCCTGTGGGCGGGCGGCGTGATCTACAACAACACCTCCGACGGCGCCCTGCCCCTCTCGCTCGCCCGCACCTGGCACGCGATGGACATGGACAACATGTGGAAGGGCTACCTCTACGACACCGGCATCGTCGGCAACGGCTTCGAGGACTACCTGGAGGACAGCTTCGGGCGGCGCCTGTCCGTGGCGTTCATGGCCAACCAGGTGCCGCAGCGGGAGAACCGCATCGAGCTGCACCCGAGCGTGACCGACAAGTGGGGCCGCCCGGTCGCGTACATCATCAAGACCTGGCACCCGCACGACCGGGCGCTGATGGACACCCTCGCCGAGCAGTGCCGGCAGATCCTGGTGCGCGGCGGTGACGTCCGCGACGTCAGCTCGGGGTCGGTGGGCGGCTCGGTGGTACGGATCGCCAACCATGTACTGGGCGGCGCCCGGTTCGGCACCGAGCCCGCCGACTCAGTCCTCGATCCCGACTGCCGGGCCTGGAACTTCGACAACCTCTACGTCACCGACGGGGCGTTCATGCCGACCTCGGGCAGCGCCAACCCGACGCTGACCATCGAGGCGAACTCCTTCCGCGTCGGCGACGTACTGCTCGACCGGGTCGGGAGGACGTGACATGGACAGCCGCTTCGACGACGTCTTCACCCACCCCGAGAACGAGATCTTCCGCGTCGTCTTCTACCCCGACCGCATCTACCACGCCCGCTACCTCAACGCCACCCGCTCCTCCCGCTACCGCTACTACGTCGCCGAGGTGCGCGGTTCCGCCGACGGCACCGCCATCAAGGGCGATGTCTTCCTCGGCGGCACCAAGCTGTGCCCCATGCTGCGCATCGAGTACTCCGGCATCCGCCTCGTGGAGCAGGCCAGGGAGTTCGGCCGGCGCCTCGGGCCCCGTACGAAGGCCTGGCTGAAGGTCACCGGCGAGGACCCGGCGGACTCCGCCGAGGCGCTCGTCACGCTGCACTGGGATCCGGTGATCGGCGCGTACGCGGCGGAGATCTGGGAGACGCTGGAGCCGCCGGACGGCACCGCGCACGACCACCGGGTGCTGCCGCTGATGGGCCGCGACGCGCCCATCACCCGGGTGCCGCAGCTGTCCCCGCTGCTCGGCTCGGTGACCGAGGTGGCGATGGCGTTCCGCGAGGACGGCGTGCTGTACCCGACGGGCCAGCGGCTGGGCAACCCGCAGTGGGACAACGCCTACCTCCGCTCCCACCAGGAGCCGCGTACGCAGGAGCCCAGCGACCCCCGCAACACCGTCGCCGACAGCAACTACCTCCTCGACTTCCAGCGCGGCTTCTTCATCCCCGACGCGTCGCAGATCCAGCCGGTCAACTACCGCAACGCCATGACCGACGAGGGCAACCCGGACCGCCGGGACGACAACATCGTGCAGATGCGCTGGCTCTTCCAGCGGGAACTCGGCAGCGACCTGGTGTTCTTCCACGAGGTGACGATTCCGCCCGGCGCGGTGGAGGGCACCCACCGGCACATCGGCTCGGAGGAGCTGTACTACGTCGTCTCCGGCACCGGCACCGCGTACATGAGCGACGGCGACGACCCGACGACCGCCGCCTACCCGCTGGTCGAGCGGCCGGTCTTCGGCGTCGGTCCGGTCAAGTGCCGGGAGCTGCCGGTCAAGCCGGGCAGCGTGCTCTACACCAAGAGCGGCGGTGTGCACGGCATCCGCAACCCCGGCACTGAGCCGCTGAAGTTCGTCGCGTTCCTCTACCACACCACCTGAGGCGGCCCCGCGATGCCCACGATCGTGCACACCGACTCGGTCTTCCGCGTCGACCCGGTCAAGCCCCCGGACTACGCGGAGGCCAACCCGCTGCTGAAGCTGCTGGGCCTGGTCGAGCGCACCCGGTTCGCCGCCGAGCGCGAGCAGTACGAACCCGCCTCGCTCCAGCACCTGTTCCCGCTGCGCACCCTCCAGCTGTACGGGCCCACCTCGCCCCACCAGGACCAGCTCGACCCGGAACAGCAGGACGACAAGAACGACTTCCAGAAGCAGAACGTCCGCGACTTCACCCTCGCCGACACCCGGGCGGTGCGCGGCTGGGCCGAGATCGGCGACTGGCGCGGCCCGTTCCTCCAGCTGTCCTACCGGGGCGGCCCGGACTCCGCGCTGTGGCGCGAGGCGGGCCGGCTCGGCGACACCATCGGCTGTGTGCTCTCCGTCCAGGGCAGCCGGCCGGTGCCCGTCCGGGTGCCGTACGACGAGGAAACCGACTTCTACACCGTCGAACTGTGGGGCCGGGTCGGCGACGGCCTGCACGACCTGCTGGGCCCGCGTGGCCGGTCGGCCCTGGACTCCGGCCTGTTGCAGCCCCGCCCGGACCTCGTCACCGGCCTGGGCCAGGACTTCCTCCGCGACCAGATGACCAACCAGGACCTGCGCCTGGTCGCCCCGCGGCACGCCATGCACCCCGTACTCCCCTGCTACATCGACCTGCGCTGGACCGCGAGCCCCGACGGCGCGGGCTCGGCCGACCCGCCCTCCGGGTCGATGCGCCTGGGCTTCGAGATGAAGATCCGCGGCTGGGACCACTACCTGGGCGTCGGCACCAGCCCCAACCCGCACGGCGGCGTCGGCTTCCTCGAATACCGCACGCTCTTCAGCGAGTACGGCCGCTGGGCGGGCACCGACGACCTGCGGCGGAGCCTGGAGCCGTACAACCTGGACGCGTTCGGCCGCAAGGGCCACGCCAGCGGCGACGTGGAACCCTTCCTCGCCGTCACCTACATGGACCTGCACGTCCTGGACCCGGCCTGCGGCATCGGCCTGCACCGGCACCGGGACAACCAGGAGGTCTTCCTGATGCTGGAGGGCGACGGGCTGATGGTGGTCGGCGACTGGGCCGACTCCGGCAGCCGGGTGCGCTCCTTCGAGATACGGCGCCTGCCCGCCGGCCACCTGGCCCTCCTCAAGGGCGGCAATCTGCACGGGCTGATGAACCCGGCGGACCAGCGGGCGTCCCTCTTCATGTTCGGCGGTTACGACTGATGGCCACTCCCCGCGTGAACCCTTCGCCCGGTGATCCCCACCGCCTCGGCGCCCACTGGGACGGCTCCGGCACCGCCTTCGCGGTCCACTCCTCGGCAGGCGCGTACGGCGGCGCGGTCGAACTGTGCCTGCTCGACGAGGGCGGCGAGCGACGGGTCCCGATGGCGGTGGACTGCGACATCTGGCACACGTATGTGCCGGGCGCGCGGCCGGGCCAGGGTTACGGCTACCGCGCGCACGGCCCGTTCGCACCCGGCCGCGGCCTGCGCTTCGACCCGTCCCGGCTGCTGCTCGACCCGTACGCGAAGGTGCTCAAGCCGACGGGTACCCGCACGCTGCTGCCCCTGGTCGCCGACACGGCGTACGACTGGGGCGACGACCGGCCACCGCGCCACCCCTGGTCGCGAACCATCCTGTACGAGACGCACGTCAAGGGCATGACGGCACAGCACCCCGAGGTCCCACCGCCCCTGCGGGGCACCTACGCGGGCCTGGCCCACCCCGCCGTGACCGAGCACCTGACCCGCCTGGGCGTTACCGCGGTCGAACTGATGCCGGTGCACCAATTCCTCTCCGAGCCGTTCCTCCTCGACCGCGACCTGACCAACTACTGGGGCTACGCCACCATCGGCTTCTTCGCGCCGCACGCCGCGTACAGCTCGGCGGGGCACGAGGGCGGCCAGATCACCGACTTCAAGACCATGGTGAAGGCCCTCCACGCCGCCGGCATCGAAGTCGTCCTCGACGTCGTCTACAACCACACCGCCGAGGGCCCGCCGGACGATCCGGCGCTGTGCTTCCGGGGCCTGGCCAACGAGATCTACTACCGGCTCGACCCCGCCGACCCGTCCCGCTACCTCGACACCACCGGCACCCGCAACACCCTCAACGCCGGCCGCCCCGAGGTACTGCGCCTGATCATGGACTCGCTGCGCTACTGGGTCACCGAGATGCACGTGGACGGCTTCCGCTTCGACCTGGCCGCGACGCTGGCCCGCCAGTACGGCTACGTCGACCGCCTCGCCGCCTTCTTCGACCTGCTCTACCAGGACCCGGTCGTGGGCCGCGTCAAACTCATCGCCGAGCCCTGGGACGTGGGCGCGCCCGACAGCTACCAGGTGGGCCGCTTCCCGCCCGGCTGGAACGAGTGGAACGACCGCTACCGCGACACCGTGCGCGACTTCTGGCGGGGCCGCCCCGCCGTCGGCGACCTGGCGAGCCGGATCGCCGGCTCCTCCGACCTGTACGCCCCCGAGCGGCGCGGCCCCGACGCCTCCATCAACTTCGTCACCTGCCACGACGGCATGACCCTGACGGACCTGGTGACATACGCGCGCAAGCACAACGAGGCCAACGGCGAACAGAACCGGGACGGCACGGACGACAACCGCTCCGCCAACTACGGCGTGGAGGGCCCCACATCCGACCCCGCCATCGTCGCCCTCCGCGAACGCCAGCGCCGCAACCTCCTCGCGACGCTCCTCCTCTCCCAGGGCTGCACGATGCTGTACGGCGGCGACGAACTGGCCCGTACGCAGAAGGGCAACAACAACGCCTACTGCCAGGACAACGACACGAGCTGGTACGACTGGTCGTCCCCCACCCCGCTCACCGACTTCGTGAGCCGGGCCGTGGCCCTCCAGCGCGCGCACCCCGTGCTCCAGCGCACCACCTTCCTGACCGGCTCCGGCGACCCTCCCGACATCACCTGGTACGACCGCGACGGCCGCCCGATGAGCGAGGCGCGCTGGCAGGACCCGGCCACCCGCTTCCTGGCCTTCCTCCTCGCCGGGGACCGCGCCGCGGAACCGGACACCGACGTCCTGGCGCTGCTCAACTCGGGCGCGGACGCGGTGGACTTCCCGGTACCCGGGCGGCCCGGGGCCGTATACGAGGTGGTACTGGACACCACCGCACCGGACGGCGCCCCCGCGGCGTCGGCCTCGCTGAAGTCGGGGGACGTGTGCACGGTGCCGGCGCGTACGGTGCTGGTGGCCACGGCGGAGTTGCCGGGCGGCTGACACTCCGCTGCCTGGCGGCTGACGCTCCGCTGCCGGACAGCCGAAGCCCTGCCGCCGGGCCGGTGCCGTACCGCCGAGCGGCGGTCGGCTATCCCTCCCCGGCCCACGGCCGCAGCTTCTCCGGGTTGCGGACCGCCCAGATCCGGGTGACGCGCCCGCCGGAGACATGGAACGAGGCCACCGTCATGACGACACCGGCACGCTGGGCCACCAGGCCCGGCACACCGTTGACCGACCGCTCCCGCAGTTCGAGTCCGGGGGCCTTTTCCGCCATGGCGACCATGTACCGAGCGATGCGCGCGCCTCCCTCGACCGGGCGCAGGGCGGCACCGGCCACACCGCCGCCATCGGCGGCCATCACGGCGGCGGGGTCGAGGAGACCGACGAGGGCCGCGATGTCCCTGGCCTCCCACGCCTCTTTGACGCGCCGGACCACGTCGGCCTGGCCGGTCGCCGCCACCGGGGTACGCGCGGCGCCGACCCGCCGCCGGGCGGAGGCCGCCAGTTGCTTGCAGGCCGCGGGGGTCCGGCCGAGTACGCCGGCGACCTCGGCGAACCGGTACCGGAAGACATCGTGCAGGACGAACGCCACCCTCTCGGCGGGCGTCATCGAGTCCAGCACGACGAGGAAGGCCATGGCCACCGACTCGTCCAGAACGATCTGGTCGGCGGGGTCGGCCGGGCCGGTGGGACCGGCGCCGCCCGCGTGGCCGCGCCCGGCGCGGTCGGGCACCGGCTCGGGCAGCCACGCGCCGACATAGCGCTCGCGGCGGACCCGCGCCGAGCCGAGCAGGTCCAGGCAGATGCGGCTGGTCACCGTCGTCAGCCAGGCGCCGGGGGACGAGATGTCCGCCTGCCTGTCCCCGGGCAGCCCGTACCAGCGCGCATAGGCCTCCTGCACGGCGTCCTCGGCCTCGGTCAGCGAACCGAGCAACCGGTAGGCGACATTGATCAGTTGGCGACGTACAGCGGCTGCCTCTGCTGTGCCGGACCCGGCAGTCCCCACTCTTCCGGCCCCCTCGCCTTACCTTTCGCAGGCCCGCGTCGTCGGGCTGGTGAGACCTTACCGATCCACTGCCCTAGGGCGGAAAAGGGGACCGTGACATGGCCACTGCGGTGAGAACGACGACGAAAGCACAGCGCGGATCCGCGTTCCTGCGGACAGCGATCTGTTTGCAGACCTTGGCCCTCTTCCTCCAGGCGGTCTCCGCCGGACTGCTGCTGACCTCCCCCTACGGAGAGACGCTGCACGGCGTCGGCGCCCGCGTGATGTACGGAACGTCGATGCTGTACGTGCTCGCGGCGGTACTGGCGTGGAAACCGGGCGGTGGCTCGCCCCGGCCCGTCTGGCACGCGACAGGCTTCCTCGCGCTCGCCTCGGTCCAGGTCGTGCTCGGCATCGCGCACGTCCCCTCGGTGCATCTCCCCCTGGGAGTCCTGATGTTCGGCCTGAGTGTGCTGGCGCTGACCCGGCGCTGAGCACCGCCCGGACGGACGGCACACGGCGGTTGACACCCCCCGTAAAGTGCCGAAGACACCACTCCACCGCAGGCCAGGGAGACCGTGAATGCCCGCCGCCAGACCGCTCCAGCCCCTCCCGCTCGCGGCCACCGCGCTCACCGGCACGGTCGCGCTCTACATGGCGCTCGTCGCGTTCGGCAACATCACCGACTTCGGCACCAACCAGGCGTTCGTCCAGCACGTCCTGGCCATGGACACCACCTTCAAGGACCCCGACCTGATGTGGCGGTCCATAGAATCGCCCACCCTCCAGAACATCGCCTACGTCCTGATCATCACCTGGGAGACCGTGACGGCGCTGGTACTGATCGCGGCAACGGCGCTGTGGGCGAGACAGGTGCGCGGGGGCGCCGGATACGCGGGAGCACGCCGCTTGAGCACCGTCGGACTGCTCATGGTGCTGCTGCTCTTCGGCGCCGGGTTCATGGCGATAGGCGGGGAATGGTTCGCGATGTGGCAGTCGAAGAGTTGGAACGGGCTGGACGCGGCGGCACGGAATGTGGTGCTGGCGGGAGTGGCGTTGGTGGTGGTGCAGTTGCGGGAGGCGAACGAGCGGTAGCCCTGAACTCGGGAATCAACAAGACCAGTGCGTCCGGGCCTCGGGCTGACCGCCCTGCCTCTCATCCGAGAAACAATGAAGCGCCGAGGTGGGCTCCGGCTGAACGCCGGAGCCCACCTCGGACGGACCGGACGGAACTAACCTTCTACGGCCTCGATGAAATACTCGTGGCCATCCGGATCGAACGTCTCTCTTGTGAGCTTCCGCAAAGCTTCCAACTGTTTCTCGCTCAAGGGGTACACGTCGGCAAACCTGTCAACCGGGATGTCCACCAGTTCGGCGGCGGCCTGCAGGCCGATGTGCGTAACGTCCGTCTCCCGTTCCGGGAAATCAGAGTCCCTGCGGTACTCAGTGACGAGAATTCTCACTTCTCCACCTTGCGTGTACGGTCCCTCGGCTTAGTCTGCTCCCCCGTATTGGGATCGAATTCTCCCATATGTTTCCCATCCTTGTTGTACTTTTCCACCGTTCCGTGCTGGGAGTCCCATTCGTAGATGGTGCCCTTCGGGTCCTTCCAACGCTTGCGAAGGCCTCCGCCACCCTGGACGGGCGTCTTCGGCTTAGCCCTCTGCGCCTTGGGAAAGGCGGGAAGAGTCTGTGGAGCTTCCTTGGGGCCGGGGTCGGTCTTGCGGGTGACGCCGGCCTTGCTGCGGGCGTCTCGCAACGCCACACCGAGTCCGTCGTTGAAGCGGCCGACGCCGTCACCGATGGCGGCGGCTCCGCCGACCAGCAGCGTCGTGCTCGCGGCAATCGCCGGGGCACCGACCAGACAGCCGACTCCGGACAAGCACACCGCGCCACCGGCGATATCACCCGAGCCGCCCACGCCCATGGCGAAAACACCGAGGAACGTCTCGCCGAGTCCGGCCCAGATGTCACCATTGCCCAGGATCGCCGAGCCGTAGGTCGCGACCGTATCCCCGATGTCACCGGCCTTTTGCACGCCGTCCTTGACGAAGCCCGGTACCCACCCCGGCCAGCCGTCGTCCGGCTCACCGTCGTCGGGCTCGTCCTCCGCGGCCTTTCTCCGCGCCTCCTCCGCCTGTCGCCAGGCGGCTTCTTCCGCCCGCTGCTTCTCGACGGCGGTGGTGTAGGCCTCGGTGGCTGCCTGGTTGGCCGCTACCGCATCCTTGCCCGCAGCCGTCGCCGACGCCCGCGCTTGCTTGGCCGCGCTCCATGCCTCGTCGGCGGAGCCACGCGCCCAGTTGGCCGAGCTTTGCGCACTGGTGGCCGACCTGACGGCCCGGGCGGCTGCCCGGTTGGCGTCGGCCTCGGCGGCCCGAGCCTGCTTGGCCGACTGGGCGGCCTGGGCGGCGGATGCCTCGGCGTCCTTGGCGGACTTGCGCGCCTGCTCGGCGTAGGTGCTGGCCTCGTTGGCCGACTTCTGGGCCGCGTTGGCGGCATCTCGCGCCTCGGCAGCGGCCTTCTTGGCGCGCAGCGACCATTCCTTGGCCAGATGCGCGTTCTGCTGCGCGGTGGCCGCCACCCCTGAAGCATCGGCGATCAGACGCTTGATGTCCGCATCATGAGTGGCTGCCAACTGATCCTTGCGGGCTGCCTTGTACTGCCCGACCTGGACGAAGTCATGCAGCGCCTGGGGCGGCCCCACCAGGGCGATCTTTGCCGCGGCCCGGAGCTCCGGACCGCCCGTGCTGGCCAGTTGCGTGGCGCGGATACGGTCATCGGCCAAACGGGCGTCGAACTGACCGGAGGACAGGAACTTCAGCAGTTCGTCGGCCGTGCCGGCCTTGAGCGCGGCCTTGGCGGCCTCGCGCACGTTCGAACCGCCCACGCTGGACAGTTGTACGGCGCTGGTGCGGTAGACCGCGGCAGCCGCCTCGTGCTGGCCGGTGCTCAGGAAGTCGTCGACCTGCTGGGCGTCGCCCTGAAGCGCCTTCTCTGCGGCCGACCTGAGCGCTTCGGAGAATCCCTCTTCGGCCAGGAACTCGACACGCGCCCGATTGTCCTGGTCGGATGCTTTCTTCCAGCCGCTGCGCACGTACTCGCGCATGGCATCGTCGGAGCCGGCAAGCGCCACCTCCGCGGCGGCCTTGCTCCACGGTCCCCGGACCTTCAGTGCCAGCAGCGCTGCCTTGCGCCCCTGCACTGCCATCTCCTTCGCGTCGGTGCCCGGCTCGGCCGCCTTGTCCGCCAGGCGGGTGGCCTCCGCGTCCAGTTCCTTGGCCTTTTGGACCGCTCGCTCCTGCTGCTCCTTGAGCTCGTCGTCCGCGGTCTTCAGGTCACGGGCCTGCTCCATCGCGGCCGAGGTACGGTTCTTGAGCTCTTCCTCCTCGGCCTGGCGGGCCAGAGCGTGGACCTCTCCGGCCTCCTTGACCGCTGCGGTCGCATCGTCGGCCGCGGCCTGGGCGTCAGTGGCGTGCCGGTCCGACTCGGCCGCGGCCTTTTCCGACTCGCCGGCGTGCTCGGCAGCCTTCTCGGCCTCTTCCGCTGCCTTCTTCGCGTGGCCGGCCGCCCTGTTGGCCGCGTCCCGCGACCGGTACGCCGCCGCCGCGGAGCGGTTGGCCAGCGTCACGGCGGACTGCGCCGCGCTGGAAGCCTCGCGGGCATGCCGCTTGGCCTGGGCTGCCGCGGCCTTCGCCTCAGCAGCGTGGGAGTCGGCGGCATCGGCGAATCCGCTTGCCCGCACTGCCTGACTGGCCGCCGCATCGGCATTCGCGCTGGCGCTCAGAGCGTGCTGCGCGGCCTGGCCCGCCGCAGCCGATGCCTTGCCCGCCTGGTCTGCGGCCTGCGCCGCCTTCTCCGCGCCCTTGGCGGCATCCCGGGCGACCTCCGCCGCCTTTCGGGCGTCGGCGGCCTTGCCCGCGTCCGAGGCCGCTGCCGCGGCCGCGTTACGCGCACCGGAAGCGGCGCTGGCCGCACCGGCAGCTGCTGCCGCCGCCTGCGCAGCGGCGTTGGCGGCAACCCTGGCCGACGCATTGGCGGCACGGGCCGCGCCGATCGCCCGCTGAGCGGCGCGCGCGGCCCCTCGCGCCGCCTCGGCAGCTACCGCGGCAGCACCGGCTGCGTCCTGGGACCCCTGTCTTGCTTTCTCGGCCTCATTCGCGGCATTCGCCGCAGCTTCCTTGGCCAAGTCCGAGGCCTCGACCGCGCGATCGGAGGCCTCCTTGGCGGCATCGGTCTCCTGCTTGGCCTTCTTGCCCGCCTCCTCGGCTTCCTGCGCCAATTCCTCGATGGAGGCACGCTCCTGGTCCCGGGCCCGGGCCACCTGCCGGCCGACCTCGAGGAACTCGTGGACGTCCTGCGGCCCTCCGCGCAAGGCGACCTTGCCGGCTGCTTTGGTCGCCGGTCCGCCGACGCTGATCAGCTGAACGACGCGGGTCCTTTCATCCGCCTCACGCGCCTCGTACTGCGTCGTTTCCAGGAACGCGCGGACGTCCTCGGTCGAACCCTTCAAGGCCTGCTTTCCGGCCTCCCGCACGTTCTGGCCGCCGATACTGACGACCTGCACGGCCCGGGTCCGCTGGTCCGCCTCCAGCGGGTCCTTCCAGCCTTCCTTCAGAAAGGCGTGCAGGTCTTCCCGCGACCCACGCAGCGCCTTCTTGGCTGCTGCTTGCAGATTACGGCCGGCAACAGAGTGAATCTGTACGGCCGCGATGTACTCATCGCGGTACCGGCCGCTGTCCTTGCCGCTCTCCAGGAAGTGCTGTACGTCCTCTTCGGACCCCAGCAGCGCGGTTTCGGCCGAAGCCCTCAGCCCTGGTCCGCCGTCCTTCCACAACTGGACAACCCGGCCGCGAGCGGTGTCGGGTATCGGGTCAACGCCCCCGCCCTTTTCTTCCGCCGCATGAGCCGGGTTCGTCCCGACCATCTGCGCAACGAGTGCCAGTGGCAGCACGCCTGTGCTCACAGCACGCATACCGCGCTGCCACTTCTTTCTGGATTTCACAGCCTTAACCCTTCTTACCTGCCGGGCGTTGCTGAAACGCCGGCCCGGCGAGCATAACTGGCATGGCCAATGAGCTCGTTCGGGTCTTAGGAAGTGCAGCTACGCGCGCGGTGTCCTGGCGTGCAGGGCTTTCCTCTTGCCGGCCCGCTCAAGGCGGCCGATCCGGCAATCAAGCCGTTGACCAGCCGGCGCCTTTCGCCATTCAACCGATGTCGTGAACCGGCAGAAGAAGCACCGATGACACCTCAAGTTATCATCCATTGACGGGCGACCGGCAAAGCGGACTTACGAAAACATGTCCGCCGGCAGCGACTCACGTTATACAGCCGTGCCCAAATCCTGCCCTAACTCGCAGCGGCACCAGCAGCACGATCCCCCTGGTGGGAGGCGCGCGCGCCCTGCATCACCCTGCCGAACACCGCGGAACGACTTTCGTCGGCGGACGGCGGCTTCGCCGCGAAGGCAGCCGGTCCCACCATCGACGGTTACGGCGTTGAGCGCCCGTCGAACCAGCATATCGGTCAGGCAAGTGCGTACTCAGCAGGCCCAGGGTTGTACGCCACACCACCGTCGTGCCCGATTTGTTATACAGTCACCCCGATTGCCTCGATGAAGCGCATGGGTGATACATTCATCACTTCCTGTCGATTACATTCTTTCGCGGCCCGGCTTGTTGCCGCGGATTTCCCGTAAGGACTTTCCTGTGGTATTTCGCCCACGCAAGACAACATTCATCGGCCTCCTTGGCGCCACCACAGCCCTCACAGGCGTCTGCGGCTTTGCTGTAGCCCAGGCCGCCCCGCAGCCGGCGGGCGAATCCGCGCAGCACATCGAAGACACCGCTCTTCCGCCGTTCGCCGTGGAGGACTTCGGCTACCCCGGCGCCGACAAGATTCTCCAGGAAAAGGGCCTCAAGCTCGTCAAGGGAGACGGTCACATAATCCTGGCGGACTGCAAGGACTCCCCCGACCTTGAAGTGATGGCGGACAAGAAGCAGAAGTGGCGCAACTACTGCTTCAAGGTGACCGGAAAGAACGGCTACCTGACTCTTGAGGTACCCGAACTGATCGGAATCTGGGAGAACGAAGGGCACACCGCCAGCGCGAAGGTCACCTCTGAAGGCAAGACCCAGACCGTCGATCTGAAGAAGAACGACCTGACCGAACTCGGCAAGGGCAACCTGGGCACCGGCGCCAAAGCCGCAACCTTGATCGAGCTCCGCGTCAAGGGCTGATCGTTCCTTCTCCCCGCGCTGCCCCCGAACGGCGCACCGCTGATCCTTCCCCAGGCACGAAGTGCGTACAGGCACTGATGCCGCACTGCGAGCGCCCAAGGGGCCTCCGCCCCACTGTAATTACGTTTTTTCTGGAAGTAGCACTCACATGTTGCACAGACGCCCGCGATCAGCGCGGACAAGCGGGCTTCTCACCGCCGTCGTCGTCACCGGCGCACTGACCGCCGCCACCCCCGCCCAAGCCGTCACCGGCGGCGCCGCCGCGGACGAGGCGTACGCCTTCACCGCCAAGCTGGACATCGGCAACGGCACGCGCAGCTGCTCCGCGACGCTGGTCGACGCGCAGTGGCTGGCCACCGCCGCCAGTTGCTTCGCGGACAATCCGGCGCAGGGGCCGAAGGTTTCCGCGGGCGCGCCGAAGCTGAAGACCACCGCCACCATCGGCCGCACAGACCTGACGAAGGCCGGCGGCAGCGTCGCGGACGTCGTCGAGCTGGTTCCGCACGGTGACCGGGACCTGGTCATGGCCAAGCTGGCCAAGCCCGTGACCGGGATCGCCCCCGCCGCTGTCGGCACCACCGCCCCGCGTCAGGGTGAGGAGCTCACGGTCAGCGGTTACGGCCGTACCAAGGACCAGTGGGTTCCCGACCGCCTGCACAGCGCGAAGTTTTCGCTGCAGGCCGTGCAGGACGGCTCGGCGAGCATCGCCGGTGCCTCGGACGGCGCCGCCGTCTGCGCCGGTGACACCGGCGGCCCGGTCCTCCGTGAGCACGAAGGCCGTTACGAGCTCGCCGGGGTCAGCAGCCGTTCGTGGCAGGGCGGTTGCTTCGGCCACGAGGACGAGAAGCGCAACGGCGCGGTCATCGCCCGTACCGACGACGTCGCCGGCTGGATTCAGCGGATCCGCCTGTCGACCCTGGTCCCGGACGTCACCTCGGTCCTGACCACGGCCGACTTCAACGGCGACGGCCGCACCGACGTCGCCGCCGTGACCAAGGACGGCAACCTCCACACCTTCTACGGCCGCACCGACGGCACCTTCGAGTACGGCCGCCCACTGTGGGCGCAGGACGGCGGCTGGAAGGGCATCACCAAGATCATCGGTGGTGACTTCAACGGCGACGGTCACGCCGACATCGCCGCCGTGTGGGGCAACGGCTCCCTGCGCTTCTACGCGGGCGACTCCAAGGGCACGCTGGCCCCGAACAAGCCGATGTGGGTGGACGAGAAGACCAACTGGAACGACATGCTCCAGCTCGTCCGCTTCAGGTCCGGCACCTCCGACCGCGACGGCCTGCTCGCCGTGTGGGGCGGTGGTCCCAAGGGTGCCCTGTACGCCTACGACGCCGGCCCCAGCGGCGCGCTGAACGGCACGAAGCGCAACATGTGGCGGGACGCCAGCTGGCAGCACATGAAGAAGATCGCCACCGGTGACTTCAACGGCGACGGCCGCGACGACATCGTCTCCGTCACCAGCGTCGGCGGTCTGACCCGCTACACCCGCTACGACAGCGCTGCCGGCGGCGGCCTGAGCGAGGGCGTGTCGATGTGGCACGACAACGGCTGGAGCGGCACCCAGATCCTGCTGGCCGGCGACTTCGACGGCGACGGCAACACCGACGTCGGCTCGCTGTGGAGCAACCAGCAGCGCTTCAACTTCTACAAGGGCGACGGCAAGGGGAACATCGCGACCGGCACCCACGCCTGGCCGCGGGTTTCCTGACCTCCGACCGGTGATCACTGGTGGCGTACGGTGGCGAGCCGTACGCCACCAGCGGTACCCATGTGACTTCCGCATCGCTCCACCCGGCCCATTGCCGTGACGGCGAACGCCCTCACCACTCGACGCGATAACCGGTCAGCCATTCATCCGCGCCGTCTCCCCCGCGTCCGACGCTGCGCGGCAGCATCACGTCGCGGACCAGTCGGCGTACCGCCCCGGGCGCCGAGCGGCGGGCCATCCGTGCGCTGTGTGCCACCACGCGCTCCACGCGGGCGCGGCGGAGTTCCTCGTACGCGGCGAAGGCGCGCCGGGGTTCGTGCTGGTCGCGCAGGCACTTGGCCAGGACGATGCCGTCCTCGATGGCCATCGAGGCGCCCTGCGCGGCGTTGGGCGCGGCCGCGTGTGCCGCGTCGCCGATGATCACCATGGTGCCCGAGTACCACCTCGGGGTGACGGCCAGGTCGTAGGCGTGCGAGGCGATGAGGTGCTCGCCGGTGGCGCGGACGACGGCGGCGGCCGGGGTGCGGTCGTCGTCGAGGAGCGCGAGGAGCCGCTGTCGCCACTGGTCGGCGGTGACGGCGGCCAGGTCGCGGCGGGAGCGTTCGGGGCCCGGAACGTTGGCGAACCACCACACCTCGCCGTCCGGCGCCGCCGTGCAGCCGAAGAAGGCCCGCCGGCCGTAGATCATGGTGTAGGTGTCGGGCGCGGACGGCGGTTTGATGTCGCGGGTGTAGCCGCAGACGGTGTTCTGGCCGGTGTAGCGGGGGCGGGGCGCCGCCGGGTCGATCAGTTTGCGGACGACCGAGTGGATGCCGTCCGCGCCTATCAGGAGGTCGCCCTCGGCGCGGCTGCCGTCGGCGAAGGAGGCCACCACCCGGCGGTCGCTGACGGTCTCGGCGGCCACGAGCCGTTTCCCGTGCCGTACGGGAATGCCGCGCCGGCGCGCCTCCTCGTGCAGCACCCGGTAGAGGGTGGCGCGGGTGAGCGTACGCGGACCCAGGGCGGTCTCGTCGGCGGTGCCCGCCAGGGGCCGCTCGCCGAGCCGTTTGCCCGTACCGCTCAGGAACTCCACCCGCTCGGCGGGGAAGGAGTTGGCCAGGACCGGTCCGTGCGCGCCGATGACGCGCAGGGCTTCCAGCCCGTTGGCGAACACGACGAGAAACGCGCCCACATCGTCGGCACCGCTCTCGTACGCCTCGAAGACCTCCGCCTCGATCCCCGCCTGCTGCAGAGCCATCGCGGTCACCGCGCCCGCGATCCCGCCGCCGATGATCAGCGCATTGGTCATGGCGCCCCCAGGTGAATCGCCGTCCGGCGGTACGCGGAACCGCGCCGCCACCGTCCACGATGCCGCCGGGGCGGGGCGGAGAGCCAGACCCCGGGCGGGGGCCGGTGTGGGTGAGGACCGGTATGGGCCGGGGGCCGGTACGGGTGGGGCGCGGCTGCCCGGCAGGATCGCCTGCCGGGCAGCCGCTCGGGGCGCCGAGGCGCTGGCACCTCATCCCGTCACATAGACGTCCTCCACGTACCGCCCATCCGCGGTGAGTTCCTGCAGCCAGGCCTCGGCCTCCTCCTCCGTGGCACCTGTACGGGCCGCGTACAGCTCGCGGAAGGCGGCCCGTACACCGGGGGCCATGCGGTTGCCGTCACCGCAGACGTAGACCCGCGCGCCCGCGTCCAGCAGGGCGCCCACCTCGTCGGCCTCAGCGGCGATGCGGTGCTGGACGTAGCGGCAGCCGTCCACCGGGCGGGCGCTGAACGCGGGGCGCAGGGACACGGCCCCGGCCGCTTCGGCCGCCCGGAGCTCGTCGGCGTGGAGGTAGTCGGCGTCCGGCGCGTCGCAGCCGAAGTAGAGGAGGGCGGGCGCCGGTTCGCCGTCCGGTACGGCGGCCAGGCGGTCGGCGATCGCGCCCCGGAAGGGGGCCAGGCCGGTGCCGGCCGCGACCAGGATCACCGGGGCCGGGTCGGCCGGGTCGAGGCGGAAGGCCTCCCGGCAGGGCTGGACCCGGGCCGGCACCGTGTCGCCGGGCCGCAGTGCGTGCAGATGGCCGGAGCCGGTGCCGCCGGGGAGCAGCGAGACCATCAGGTCGGCGTGCCGGGGGTCGACGGCGGGCGAGGAGGAGAGGGAGTAGTGGCGGACGCGCAGGGCGGGGAACAGGTCGAGGAGGACCGGCCAGGGCAGTGCGCCGCGCAGGGCCTGGTGCTCCTCGATGAGGTCGAGGGTGGTGCGCGGATCGTCGTCGGGGACGGCCTGGAGGGCGCTGCGCTCGGGCGGGCAGGGGTTGTGGTCGGCGAGCACCGCCCGCTGCGCGGCAGTGGGGCGGGCGGTCAGCTCCAGGTGGTGGGTGAGGAGCTGACGTACCGTGAGCGGACGGTCCACGGGGAGCGTGTCCCGGCCACCGCGCCCCGCGCCCGCGCGGATGTCGAGGACCGCTTCCAGCGATACGCCCAGCGCCTGCGCGGCGCGCTCGACGGCCGCCGCGCTGTTGGCGGGGAGTACGGCCAGGTGGTCGGCCGTACGGTACGTGACGCCCTCGGGGAGGGCGAGGCGCAGGAAGCGCTTGACGCGCGGGTGACCGGGGGCGGTGAGGTCGTACGCCTCGGTGACGGTCATCGGCTGGAGGCCGTGGCGGGCGGCGAGTGCGTCCAGGGGGCCGCCGGTGACCTCGCGGACGGTGTAGGACGTGTCCGTGGCGTCGGCCGCCGCGCTCGCGCCGATGGTCGCGGGGTCGCCGTAGCGTACGAGCAGTTCGGTGCGCAGCGCGGCCGTGAACGCCTGGACCGCGCCGTTCAGGTCGCCGGACGCGTCGGCCTCGCCGCGCGGGAGGAGCCGCTCGGCGCCGAGGGCGGCCAGGCGTTCGTCGAGCAGGGTCGGTACGCGCTGGTAGGTGGCGGCCCAGTTGCGGTCGCCGACGCCGAGGACGGCGTAGGGGACGCCCTCGGCCCGGGCTCCGTCGCCGGACAGCCATGCGACGAAGCGCGCCGCGTCGTCGGTCGGCCGGCCGTTGTAGGAGGCGGTGACGATGACGACCGGGCGGTCCGTGGGGAGGGCGCCGGCCGCGGCGTCCAGCGGGGCGACCTCGGTGGTGAAGCCGAGGCCGGTGGCCTCGTCGGCGATGCGCTCGGCGAAGTCGCGGCAGGTGCCGTAGTTGGTGCCGTGGAGGAGCAGGAGGCCGGTGTCCTGGCGGGCGCGGGTGGGCAGGCCGTCGCCGGTGCCGGGCCGGGTGTCGTCCGGTTCCGGCGTCCCGCCGGGCAGTACGGCCAGGGCCGCGCGCAGGCCCGCGCGGTCGGCGGGGGTGCGCCGGGCGAGGGTGAGGGTGAAGCCGTCCGGCTTGAGGGTGAGGGTTTCCTTGACGGTCAGGCGGTAGTCGGAGTGGTCGATGAGGCGGTAGCGGTGCACCAGCATGGCGAGGAGCATGGTCGCCTCGTGCAGCGCGAACTGGCGGCCGATACAGGCCCGTTCTCCTGTGCCGAACGGCTTGTACGCGTGCGGGGAGCGGGCCGCCTCGGCCTCCGGCGCGAACCGCGTGGGGTCGAACAGCTCCGGGTTGTCGCCCCAGACCGGGTCGCGGTGCAGCATCGGCGTGAGGACGGTGACCAGCTGGCCCGCCTTCAGCGGGACGCGGCCGCCGAGCAGGGTGTCCGTACGGGCCTGGCGGGTGAAGGCGGCGGCGGTGGGCCACAGGCGCAGCGCCTCGTTGAGGACCTGGCGGGTGAACGGCAGCCGGCCGATGTCCTCGAAGGACGGGTCCGGGTCGGTCGCGTCGCCCCACAGCTCGTCCGCCTCGCGCTGTGCCATGCGCAGCGCAACCGGGTCCTTGAGCAGGTGGTACAGGGCGAAGGACAGCGCGCCGGAGGTCGTCTCGTGGCCCGCGATGAGGAAGGTGATGACCTGGTTGCGGATGTTGGCGAGGTCGAGCGTGGTGCCGTCGGCGGGGTGGGTGGCGCCGAGCATCAGGCCGAGGAGGTCGTCGCCCGCCGCCGCGTCCGGGGTGCCGCCCTCCCCCGTACGGGAGGCGATGACCTCGTCCACGACCGAGGCGAGGTAGTCCGCGTCGGCCCGGAAGGCGGCGTCCTGCTCGCGGTGGTCGCCGTCCGGCTTCCGGCCGAGGCGCTTCATGCTCCACTCCAGGCAGCGCACCATCGCCTCGACGAAGGGGTGCATGGTCGCGCGGGAGAAGGACTCGAAGTCGAAGCCGAAGCCCGCCAGGCCGATGGTGTCGAGCGTCATGCGGGTCATGTCGTCGGGGACGTCGACGGGTGTGCCGTCGGCCGCGCGCCGGTCCCAGCTGCCGATCACCCGGCGGGCGACCTTCAGCATCGCGGGGTGATACGTGCGCATCGAGCCGAGCGCGAAGGCCGGCATGAGGATGTCGTGTGCCTTGGCCCAGTTCGGTTCGTCGTTGTACGCGGTGAACAGGCCGTCGCCGGCGAACTCGCGGACGTTCTCCAGGGCGATCGAGACGCCCTTCGCGAAACGGTCCTCGTCGGCCAGTTCGGTGACCAGGTCGAGGGAGGAGACGAACAGCGCCTCGTGGCCGTGCAGCCGCCGCCGGTACACCGGGCCGTGCTCGCGGGCCAGGTCCATGGCCTGCTGGAGCGGGGTGCCGGTGAGACCGGTGGCCGACAGGTCGACGACCGGCACCTCCTCGGACGGGCGCACCGCGGCGCCGGCTGCTGCGAACGGGATCGTGTCGGTCATGACTCAAGCGTGACCCGCTCCGGGTACCCTGCGACGCCGGGTAACTGCATGATTGTGCAGTGGTTTTTCGCTGTCCGCTCTTGCGGCCGGACCGGAGAAGGGGCAATGGACGACGCGACGGCGGACGGCTCGGCGGGCCCGTGGCGCAACTACTTCCTGATCCTGCTGGACCGCATCCCCGTGCCGATCGCGGTGTGCACGGCGCACGGCGAGGTGCTGATCGCCAATCCGGCGATGGCCGTCGAGTGGGGCGCGGCCCCGGGGCAGCTACGCGGCCGCAATCTGCTGGACCTCTTCCGGCCCCGCTCCCAGGCGCAGATAGACCGGGTGATCGACGCGGTGCGCCTGGGCCGCAGGTCCCGTTACCCGGTCGAGGTGCGGTGGCGGGCCGGTACGGACGGCGTGGCGCGGGAGGGCGAGCTGACGGTCGATCCGGTCGGCGACCCGTCGGAGTCCCCGCCCGCCCTGCTGGCCCTGCTCCGTGTGCACGACGGCACGCCGCCCGCACCGGCCCCGGCGCGGGACGCGGCCAGCCCCGTGGAGACCCGTATCCTCGCGCTGGCCGCCTCCGGCGCCACCACCGCCGCCATCGGCAGCCACCTCGGCCTCACCGTCGACGGCGTCAACTACCACCTCACCCGTCTGGCCCGCCGCTGGCGCGTCCAGGGCCGTGCCGCGCTGGTGGCGAAGGCGTATGTGCTGGGTGTCCTGGCGGCGGGGGTGTGGCCGCCGGAACCGGCGGACGGCATGTCCGAGTGAGCGGCCCGGCCGTGGACGGCCACGGCCGAGGCGCTACGGGAAGGCGTCGCCCGCCCTTCAGTTCCACCACTGGTCCATGAGGTCGCCCAGCCGTCTGCCGACCCACATGCCGGCGCCCCACAAGAGGCCCAGGCCGAATTTGCCGACTCCTGCCCGGGCGATACGGGAATGTCCGCGCAGCCGGGGCCGTCTCCGGCCGGCGCCGCATGTGCCCGCGAACTGCCGTCCCATGGTTTTTCCTCCGGTTGGCGCGTGGCGTTCGGACCGCAAGGGTGGTGCACCCGGCCCGGCGAGCTGTTCGTCGGCACGGCCGGGCCTCAGGTGCCCGCCGTCGCGGTATGGGCGGCAGGGCGCGTTTGCGGGCCGGTGGAGAGGGCGTTGTCGCACGCCTGGAGGAGCAGGTACATCAGGAGGCAGCCGACCACGAACATGACTTTGTGCCGGTTCGCCTCCCACCAGGTCTTCTGCTCCGGTTCGACTATTTCGTAGATCTTTCGGCGCTTGTCACGCACGGCTGTTCCGCCTTTCCGAGGGTGAGCGTGCGGCCTGGTCATGTCGCCGGCGCGGCCTGCCGCCGGCCGGCTCAGCACGGTGCGGCGGTCAGGCGTTCGATCGCCGCCAGGGGGATGTCCACCAAGGCCGGCCGGTTGCGGGTCTCGTACACCACCTCGTAGACCGCCTTGTCCAGTTCGTAGGCGCGCAGGAGGGGTTGGCAGCGGCCCGGGTCGAGGCCGGTGACGGCGGCGTAGCCCGCCAGGAAGGCTTCGCGGGAGGCCGCCGCCCACGCGTGCACGGCGTCGGCGGGCGGCGCCGACGGGCAGCGGCGGGCGTGCCGGGCCGCGTAATCGAAGGAGCGCAGCATGCCGGCCAGGTCCTTGACGGGGGAGGTGGGGGCGGTGCGCTCCTCCCGGGAGACGGCCGGTTCGCCCTCGAAGTCCAGCACCAGCCATCCGCGCGGACCGCGGAGGACTTGTCCCAGGTGGAGGTCGCCGTGGACACGCTGCACGGGCAGGGGGCCGGGGAGCGCGGCCACCGCCGCGAAGGCCGAGTGGACGGAAGGTGCGTACCGTCGCAGTTGCGGAGCACTGGAGCAGGCCCGGACGTATCGCTTGCTCAGTTGCACGGCCAGGCGCTCCAGGCCCGCCCGGTCCAGGACGGCGACGGGCAGTTGCCCGGCGAGGTCGCGGTGAACGCCGGCCACGGTGGCCCCCAGTTGCGCGGCGGCCCCGGGGAAGCCGCCCGTCCGGCCGCCGGAGGGGGCGTCGCCCAGCAGGATGCTGCGCAAGGCCAGGTCCCAGCCGCTGTCAGCGTCCGGCTCGTAGTGCTGGAGCAGGCCATAGGTCAGTTCGTCGGCGCCCTGCCGTCCGCTCACGCTGCCCAGCAGCCTCGGCACGTCGCGGTTGCCGGCCCGCTGGAGTGCGGCCAGGGCCTCCAGCTCCGGGTTGGGACCGGCGACGATACGGCGGAAGAGCTTCAGCAGATAGCGGTCGTCGATCACGATCGAGGTGTTGCTCTGCTCCACACCCAGCGGACGGGTCCGCTCGGTGCCCGTGGGAGCGACGAGGGAATGCCCGCCCTGTGCCCGGAAGCGGACCCGGGAGGTGTGGTGATTACGGGCGATGAGTTCCACGAGGCGGGAGGCCAGGTCCGGGTCGCCCGTGGCGTCGTAGACCGCGGTGTCCTCCAGCCGGGCGATGAGGTACGGCTCCAGCGCGGCCGGGAGGCGGGCACGCACGCCGAGGGGCACGTGGTAGGTCTCCGCCTGTCCGTCGGCGAAGCACACGTGCACCAGGGCCAGGAACCCGGCGGGACCGGTGCCCCGCGAGCCGGTCAGGGGGACGGCCGAGGCCAGCGTGGTGCCCAGGACGGCACGTCCCTTGCCGGCGAACCAGCGCTGCCAGGGGATCCACGCGCCCAGCGCGGTCTCGATGTGTTGCGGCAGGGTGGTGGTCATGTGTCCTCCGTCCGCGGGCGCAGGGTGAACCAGTAGAAGCCGTAGCCGGGCAGGGTGAGCGGGTACGGCTCGGGGCCGGCGGCCGGGAAGGGCGTCGCGCCGGTCAGTTCGGTGAGCGGGCCGGGCGCGAACTCCCGCAGGTCGAGTTCCGTGTGCCGGGGGGTACGGGCGAAGTTCTGGACGCACAGCACGGTCTCCGCCGCCCCGGGCGCGTCGGCCGGTTCGCGTACGAAGGCCAGCACGGCGGGATCGGTGCTCCCGATCTCGCGGTAGGTGCCCAGGCCGAAGACCGGGTGGTCGCGGCGGACATGGATCAGGGACCGGACCCAGTGCAGCAGGGAGGACGCGTCGGCGAGCTGTGTCTCTGTGTTGCGGGCCTGCGGCCCGTAGATGCCGTCGGCGACGACCGGCAGGTACAGGCACGCGGGAGCGGCACGGGAGAAGCCGCCGTTGCGGCCCGGTGCCCACTGCATGGGGGTGCGTACGGCATCGCGGTCGGCGAGCCAGATGTTGTCGCCCATCCCGATCTCGTCGCCGTAGTAGAGCATCGGGGAGCCGGGCAGCGACAGCAGCAGGGCGGTGAGGAGTTCGAGCTGTCTGCGGTCGTTGCCGAGCAGCGGGGCGAGGCGGCGGCGGATGCCGATGTTGGCCCGCATGCGCGGCTCGGTGGCGTACTGGGCGTAGAGGTAGTCGCGCTCTTCGTCGGTGACCATCTCCAGGGTCAGCTCGTCGTGGTTCCGCAGGAAGATCGCCCATTGGCCGCCCGCGGGGATCGGCGGCGTACGGTCGAGGACCTCGGTGACGGGGGCGCGGTTCTCCTGGCGTACGGCCAGGAACAGGCGGGGCATGAGCGGGAAGTGGAAGGCCATGTGGCTCTCGTCGCCACCGGTGGCGGGGTCGCCGAAGTAGGCCACCGCGTCCTGCGGCCACTGGTTGGCCTCGGCCAGCAGCACCCGCCCGGGGTACTCCTCGTCGACCACCTTCCGTACGCGCTTGAGGAAGTCGTGGGTCTCGGGGAGGTTCTCGCTGGTGGTGCCCTCCCGGGCGAACAGGTAGGGCACGGCGTCCATGCGGAAGCCGTCGACGCCCAGGTCGAGCCAGAAGCGGACGGTGTCGAGCATGATGTCCTGGACCCGGGGGTTGTCGTAGTTCAGGTCCGGCTGGTGGGAGAAGAAGCGGTGCCAGTAATACTGGCCGCGTGTCTCGTCCCACGCCCAGTTGGAGCGTTCGGTGTCGACGAAGATGATCCGCGCGTCGGCGTACTTCCGGTTGTCGTCCTCCCACATGTAGAAGTCCCCGAAGGGGCCGTGCGGGGTCTGCCGGCTGCGCTGGAACCAGGGGTGCCGGTCGGACGTGTGGTTGACGACCAGGTCCGTGATCACGCGCATGCCGCGGGCGTGCGCCGCGTCCAGCACCGCGAGGAAGTCCTCCATGGTGCCGAACTCCCGCCGGATCGCCCGGTAGTCGCTGATGTCGTAGCCGCCGTCCCGCAGCGGGGATTCGTAGAAGGGCGGCAGCCACAGGCAGTCGATCCCCAGCCACTGGAGATAGTCGAGCTTGGCCAGGAGGCCTTTCAGGTCGCCCACTCCGTCGCCGTCGGCGTCGTAGAAGGAGCGGACCAGGACCTCGTAGAAGACGGCGGTCTTGAACCACTCGGGCTGCGCCGGAGCGTTGTCGGGCAGGGGCGCGGGGCGGGGTGCGGTCATCTCCGGGTCCTTGCGGTCACTCATGGCTGTTCCAGGCCAGGACGCGCAGGACGCCGTGGCCGGGGCCGAAGCGGACGTGGTGTTCCTTGCCCAGCCGGACCTGCCGCCCGGTGAGGGCGTCGTGCGCGTGGACGTCCGTTTCGCGCGCCGTCCCCTCGACGTGCGGGGCCAGCGTGATCACGCCTGTCTGGGGCTGGTCCGGTGCGAGGCTGACGGCGCACAGCACCGTGTCCCCGCTGACCGGGTCGTGCTTGGAGTAGGCGATGATCCGGTCGTTGTCGCAGTCGAGGATGCGCAGGTGCCGCAGCTGTTGCAGGGCCGGGTGCTCCCGCCGTACGCGGTTGAGCAGCGCGATCCACGACTCCAGGGACGTGCCCGCGGCGCGGGCCGCGGCCGGGTCGCGGGGCCGTAGCTGGTATTTCTCCGAATCCAGGTATTCCTCGCTGCCGGGGTGCAGCGGGACGTTCTCACACAGTTCGAAGCCCGCGTACACGCCCCAGGCAGGGGCGGCGGTGGCGGCCAGCGCCGCGCGGGCGGCGAAGACCTGGGGACCGGCGTGGTGCAGGTGGACGGGCAGGATGTCGGGGGTGTTGACGAAGAGGTTGGGGCGCAGGAAATGTGCGTCCCCGGCCAGCTCCCGCAGGTAATCGGCGAGTTCTTCCCGGCCGGTGCGCCAGGTGAAATAGGTGTAGGACTGGCTGAACCCCAGGCGGGCCAGCCCCTTGAGCACGGCGGGACGGGTGAACGCCTCGGCGAGGAACAGCACGTCGGGGTCGGTGCCCTTGATGCGCCAGATGAGCCGGTGCCAGAAGTCGGCGGGTTTGGTGTGGGGGTTGTCGACGCGGAAGATGCGCACCCCCTGCTCCATCCAGAACCGGACGACGCGTTCCAGCTCCGCGTAGAGGGTCTCGGGCGCGTCGTCGAAGTTGAGCGGATGGATGTCCTCGTAGCGCTTCGGCGGGTTCTCGGCGTAGGCGACGGAGCCGTCCGGCCGGGTGGTGAACCACTCGGGGTGCTCCGTCACCCAGGGGTGGTCGGGTGCGGCCTGGAACGCCAGGTCGAGGGCGATCTCCAGGCCCTGCGCGCGGGCCTGCCGCACGAAGTCGCGGAAGCCGGCCAGGTCGCCGAGGGCGGGGTGGACCGCGTCGTGACCGCCGTCCCGTGAGCCGATGGCCCAGGGGGAGCCCACGTCGGTGGCGTCCGCGGTGAGGGCGTTGTTGCGGCCCTTGCGGTGCACGGTGCCGATCGGGTGGATGGGCGGCAGGTACAGGACGTCGAAGCCCATCGCCGCGATCCGCGGCAGCTCGGCGGCCGCGGTGGCGAAGGTGCCGTGCACGGGGCGGCCGGTCTCGTCCACGCCGCCGGTACTGCGGGGGAACATCTCGTACCACGCGCCGAAAAGGGCGCGACGGCGGTCCACCCACACGCGGTGTGGCGCGGTGGAGGTCACGTGTTCCCGGAGCGGGCGCTGTCGTGCCGCATGCTGTACGCGCCGGCCGAGGGCGGCCGCGGCGCGCTGCCGCGGTGTCCGCCGGGTGTCCCGCAGGCTGCCCGCCGCCTCCAGGAGGCCGGTGCGGCACCTGTGGTCGTGCGCGTCCCACAGGGCAGCCATCCTCGTCAGCAACCGCGCCCCGGTCTCCAGGTCGTTGGCCAGTTCACCGGCCGTCCGGCCGGACGCCAATTGGGTCCGCACCGCTCGGCACCACGTGGTCCACGGGTCCCGCCACGCCTCGATCCGTACGGTCCACTCCCCTACGGAATGCGCGGTGACGCCGGTCTGCCAGCGGTCGGTCCCCTCGTCCGTCAGCCGCATCGGGACGCGTTTCTCGTCGCCCTCGGGACTGCGCCAAACGGCCACCGCGCCAAGCGCGTCGTGCCCCTCCTTCCAGATGGTCGCGGCAACGGGAAACAGCTCCCCCACCACTGCCTTGGCCGGACCGCTGCTCCGGCCGGCAGCCGGAAATACCTTCTCGATGACGATTCGCCCGGTCATACGGATCCCCTCCGTCGACAATTCTCCGGTCAGCTCCGGGGAGATTCCAATATGCAGGCTCCGGTCAAGGGGGAGCCAGCACTGTTTCTCACTACGTCAGGTCACTTCGTCCGGACGCCTGGAATTCGTCTGCAATCCGGCGGGCGCGGGTTTTTTGGCTTCGCGCACCCGGCGGCACCGGCACCGGCCCGGCCGGGCGCATATCGTCAAGTCGGCGGAGTCCGGCCGCGGACACCGCGACGCATTGCCGCCGGTAATCGGGTCCCGTTCACTCGGAGTTGCTGCCGGTCGATTCGCGCCGTCGGGGCGGACGCCGGCAGCGGTCCACCCGCTGATCCGACCAAGGAGCACTGGTGAGCAAGCGTGTTCTCGTCATCCTTTCCGAGTTCGGCTACTGGGGGGAGGAACTCGTCGGTCCCGTGGAGGCGTTCGACGCCCGCGGTTACCGCACGACCTTCGCCACCCCCACCGGGAAGCGCCCGCAGGCGCTTCCGCCGAGCCTCGACCCGCACTACGTCGACCCGCCCCTGGGCCGCTCGGTGACCACCCGCGACATGGCCCGGCGCGCCCAGGCGCTGGACGCGTCCGACCGGCTGAACCACCCGCTCAGCCTGGCCGACCTCATTCCCGAGCGGCCCTATTTCAGTTCCATCAACCACCTGCGGGACCTGGAGCAGTACCACCGGCACCTGGACACGGCCGTCTCGGACCTGGTGAGCAGCTTCGACGCCCTGGTGATCGTGGGCGGCAGCGGCCCCATCGTAGACCTGGCGAACAACGAACGGCTGCACGAACTGCTGCTGGGATTCGTCTCGGCCGACAAGCCCGTCCTCGCGGAGTGCTACGGCGTGGCCGCGCTGGCTTTCGCCCGCGACTGGGAATCCCGCGCGAGCCTGCTGGCGGGCCGGCACGTCACCGGCCACCCCAAGGAGTACGACTACAAGGACGGCACGGGCTTTGTCGGAGTGGACTTCAACATGGGTCCGCCGCCGTACCCGCTGGAGTACATCCTGCGCGATGCCACCGGGCCGGACGGGGAATTCCACGGGAATGTCGGCAAGGAAACCTCGGTGATCGTCGACTATCCCTTCATCACCGCGCGTTCGACCCCCGACTCGGTCCTTTCCGGCGAACTGCTGGTCCAGGTCCTGGAAAACGGTCTGCGCCGGTACGGCTGGTAACACCGAGGCACTAGGAGTCAGTCATGCGAGCAAGGCCAGGGAAGGCCGCGATGTTCGAGCAGTTCGCGGTCGACGACATCCGCTACATGTTCGGGAATCCCGGCACCGTGGAGCAGGGATTCCTGGACGCCGGGTCGAACGCGGCCACGGACTACATCCTCGCGCTGCACGAAAGCGTCGCGGTCGGAATGGCGGACGGGTACGCCCGCGCCGCCCGGCGGCCGGCCCTGGTCCAGCTCCACAGCGGGGTCGGCCTGGGCAACGGCATCGGGATGCTCTATCAGGCGATGCGCGGACACACGCCGCTGGTCGTCCTCGTCGGGGAGGCCGGGGTGCGGTACGACGCGATGGACGCCCAGATGGCCGCGGATCTGGTGGGGATGGCCGAGCCGGTCACCAAGTACGCGACGCGGGTGATCGACCCCTCGTCGGTCCTTCGCGTGCTGCGGCGCGCCACGAAGATCGCGATGACGCCGCCGTGCGGCCCGGTGGTGGTGGTGCTGCCCGCGGACGTGATGGACCAGGTCACCACGGAGCCCGCCCTGCCGACCCCGCTGCCCGGGACCCGTACCGCACCCGAGCCGGAGCTGACGGCACAGGCCGCCCGGCTGCTGCTCGGCGGCAGCGCGCCGCTGATCCTGATGGGCGACGGGGTGGCGGCCGCGGGCGCGCAGGAGCAGTTGCGCGCGGTGGCCGAGGTGTTGGGGGCCCAGGTGTGGGGGGTGAATTCCTCGGAGGTCAACTTCGACACCACCCACCCGTTGTACGGCGGGCAGTTGGGCCACATGTTCGGCGAGGACAGCCAGCGGGTGGTGGCGGAGGCCGACCGCGTACTGATCGTGGGGACGTACGTCTTCCCGGAGGTGTTCCCCTCCCTGCACAGCCCCTTCCGCGACGACGCCCGCATCGTCCACATCGACCTGGACGCCTACGAGATCGCCAAGAACTTCCCCGTGGACCTGGGGATCGTCGCCGACCCGCGGCCGACCCTGGCGGACCTTCGGGCCGAGCTGGCACGGCAGTCCCCCGACCGGGCGGTCGCCGTGCCGCCCGCTCCCCCCGGCACCGGCCGTCCGGCGGCGCGCGCTTCGCAGGACCCGGTGCTCGACGGCTTCGTACGGCACCTGGCGGAGCGGGCACCCGAGGACCTGGTGGTCTTCGACGAGGCGCTCACCGCCGGCGCGCCCCTGGCCCGGTACCTCCCGCCCCGCACGCCCGGCCGGTTCTTCCAGACCCGGGGCGGCTCGCTCGGCGTGGGCATCCCCGGTGCCCTGGGCGTCAAACTGGCCCGCCCGGAGCTGCCCGTGGTCGGGTTCTCCGGCGACGGCGCGAGTATGTACACCTTCCAGGCGCTGTGGACGGCGGCCCGTCACGGCATCGACGCCAAGCTCGTGGTCTGCAACAACGGCCGCTACCGGCTGCTGGACCACAACATCGAACAGTACTGGCGGCAGGTGGGGCTGCCCTCCCACGCGGCACCGCAGGCCTTCGACCTCTCCCGCCCCGCCATCCGCTTCACGGACCTGGCCGCGGCGCTGGGCGTGGCAGGGCGCCGCGTGGAGCGCACCGACCAGATCGAGGAAGCGGTGGCCGCCATGTGGGCCCACCCCGGCCCCTTCCTCGTCGACCTGGTCATCGACTGACCACGCGCACACCAAGGAGACAGCTGAACCATGGCAACGCTCCCGACGAGCACCCTGTCCGAGGCGTCGGTGCGCCAGGTCATCACCCTGTGGCACACGGCGCCGGCCGATGGCCGCGACAGCGAGCACCTCGTGCCGTATCTGGCCGACCGTGGCCTGGCGGTGCACCTGCCCGGGCACACCCTGCGCACCGCCGCCGACTTCCGTTCCTGGTACGCGGCGCGCCGCGGCCCGCAGCCGGGCGAAAGCCTCGTGATCAAGAACATGTCCGTCCGCCTGCGCTCACCGCTGCACGCGGAGGCGGAGGTCGACGCGGTCTGGGAAGGACGGTCCGGCGGCACGCACGGCACCTCGTGCGCGCGGCGCCGCGAGTTCACCGAATTCTGGTCCCTGGTGCAGCAGGAGGGCGGGCCGCGGGTGCGGCTGCTGACCGTGCACGAGTGGCCGCCCCCGCCCGCGGAAGCCGCTGCCGGCCTGGCCGCGTGAACGGTCCCGGCCCACGGCGCCGCCGCCTCGTACCCACCGACAAGGAGCGACAGAAATGACCGGAACCGCGCCGACGCCCCGGCTGCCCGGCAAACGCATCGGCATTCTCATGGAGAGCGACTTCGTCGAGGACGAAATCACCTACTACCGCAGGCGCTTCGCCGAGGAGGGCGCCGAGGTCACACTGTTCACCCGGTTGTGGGGCAACCCCGCGCTCACCTTCACCGGGCACGAGCAGCGGGCGCCCCTGGAGGTCGACGGCGACCTGGAAAGCCTGGACATCGCCGAACTGGCCCGCCTGGACGCGCTGATCGTGCCCTCCGGGATGGTCGCGGACCGGCTGCGGTACAGCGAGCACGCCAGGGAGGAAGCGCCCGCGGTCTCCGTACTGCGCCGTGCCTTCCGCCTCCCCGGCCTGGTCAAGGCGTTCTCCTGCCACGGGCTGCTGCTGGCCACGCCCGCCCCCGAGCTGCTGGCCGGCCGCACCGTCACCTGCCACAACAACCTCATCGGCGATGTGCGGAACATGGGCGCCGCATACCTGGACCAGGACCTGGTCGTCGACCGCGACCTGGTCACCGGCCGCACCGTCGAGGAGTGCCACCTGCTGGCCCGCGCGGTCATCGGGCTGCTCTCCGCGCCCGGGAAGGCGGCGGTCCGGTGACCAGGGCCCCGGACGTGCGGGACACCGGTGCGGAGGCCGGTTCCCCGGGCACGGACTTCTCCTTCTCGGACACGGTCGCCGGAACCGTGGTGGACCTCGGCAGCGACTGGATCCGCCTGCGGTGCGTCGACGGCCGCCCGCTGACCCTGCGCCTGACCGGTGCCACCTCCGCGCAGCTGCTGCGCAACCTCGGCGCGCCGTACGAGGACGTCTCGGGCCGGCTGCACGAGGTGCTGCGCCCGGGTCGGTTCCTGTTCAGTCACGGCCCGGTCCACGCCGAGCGCGAAGGGGGCTTCTCCTACCAGGCCGGGCACCTGACGGTGGCGGGTGAGGGCGGCCGGGCGTTCGCCTTCGAGACCCCCGGCTGGTGGGTGGAGCAGCTGCGGCAGCTGGCGCGCTTCTACCGGCGTGCCCAGTTCGGCACCGGACCGGCCGACTTCGACCACTACCGTACGGAGATCCGTGCCGGCGGCGGCCGGAGCGGTCACCACGTCCAGGAGACGGACACCATCTCGCGACTGGTCTACGGTATGGCGACCGCCTTCATGATGACCGGCGACGAGGACTTCCTGGAGGTCGCCGAGCGGGGATCGCGGTACCTGCACGACCATCTGCGCTTCCACGACCCGGAATCCGGGGTGCTGTACTGGTACCACGGCGTGGACCGGTCCGGGAGCCGCGAACGCAAGCTGTTCGCCTCCGAGTTCGGCGACGACCACCAGGCCGTCCCCGCCTATGAGCAGATCTACGCCCTGGTCGGGCTGACCCAGACCTACCGGGTCACCGGCGACCCGCGGCTGCTGCACGACATCGAAGGCACCGTGCGGCTCTTCGAGCGGCACTTCGCCGACCGTCTCCTGGGCGGCCACTACTCCCACATCGATCCGGTGAGCCTGAGCCCGCACGACCCCGCGCTGGGGGGCAACCGCTCCCGCAAGAACTGGAACTCCATCGGCGACCACGCCCCCGCCTACCTGATCAACCTGTATCTGGCGACGGGCGAGGAACGCCATGCCCGCATGCTGGAGCACACCTTCGACATGATCACCGCCCATATGCCGGACCCGGACAGCCCGTTCGTCCAGGAGCGCTTCCACGGCGACTGGAGCCCGGACCGCACGTGGGGCTGGCAGCGGGACCGTGCGGTCGTCGGGCACAACCTGAAGATCGCCTGGAACCTGACCCGCATGCACGGTCTGCTGCCCAAGCCCCAGTACCGGGACCTGGCGCACCGGCTGGCCCGGCGGCTGCCCGCCGTCGGGCGCGACCGGCGGCGCGGCGGCTGGTACGACCTGCTGGAACGCCGGCCCGACGCACACGGGCGGCACGCCTTCGTCTGGCACGACCGCAAGGCGTGGTGGCAGCAGGAGCAGGCGGTCCTGGCCTATCTGATCCTGGCGGGGCACACCGGCGACGCCCGGTTCCTGGAGCAGGCGCGCGAGGCGGCCGCGTTCTACAACGCCTTCTTCCTCGACCACGACGAGGGAGGTGTCCACGCCACCGTCACCGCCCAGGGCATCCCGTATCTCGTCGGCAACGAGCGCCTCAAGGGAAGCCACGCCATGAGCATGTACCACACGGCCGAGCTGTGTTACCTCGCGGAGGTGTACACGCGGCTGCTCAACGAGCACGAGCCCCTGGAGCTGTGGTTCCGTCCCCACCAGGGGGCGCGGTACCCGCAGAACGTGCTGCGCGTCGCACCCGACCTGCTGCCCCCCGACCGGGTCCGGCTGGACCGGGTCTCCGTCAACGGCATGCCGTACCACGATTTCGACCCCGAGGCCCTCGCCGTCGCCCTGCCGGCCGGTGAGGAGCGGCTGACCGTGCGGGTGCGCCTCGTTCCGGTACGGGAGGACCGGCGATGAGGGCTGCCGTGCCCGTGCGGGGAGCGCTGCGTGTGGGCCCGGGCGCCGCGACGCCGCTCGGCGCGCACCCGGTTCCCGGCGGCATCCGCTTCGCGGTCTCCGCCCCGCGGGCCGAGGCCGTCCATCTGCTGCTCACGGTGGGGGACGCGGAGTGGGAGATCCCCTTCCCGCGGGCTCACCGCACCGGGGCGGTCTTCACGATGACGGTCCACGGCCTGGAGCCGGGGCCGGTGCGGTACGCCTACCGGGTCTTCGGCGCCGGCGAGGAGGAGGGGAAGACGGTGCCGGTCGACCCGTACGCCCGGCGTCTGGTGGGCGCGGAACACTGGGGCCGGCGTCCGGAGTACCGTTCCGCGCTGCCGTCCGCCGCCTCCGGGGACTTCGCCTGGGGCGAGGACCGGCGGCCCGGCATCGCGCCGCAGGACCTGGTCGTCTACGAGGTTCACGTCCGCGGCTTCACCCGGCACCCCAGCGCGCGCGTGCCCGCACCCGGCACCTACGCGGCACTGCGGGAGAAGATCCCCTACCTGCGGGAGCTGGGGATCAACTGCGTGGAGCTGCTGCCGGTCTTCGAGTTCGACGAGACGGACAACACCTTCCACGCACCGGACACCGGGGCGCCGCTGCGGAACTACTGGGGCTACAACCCCGTGAGCTTCTTCGCGCCCAAGGCCGGTTACGCCGCCGAACCGGCGGAAGCCGCCCGGGAACTGAAGGAACTCGTGCGGGAACTGCACCGGGCCGGCATCGAAATCATCCTGGACGTGGTCTTCAACCACACCGGTGAGGGCGGGCCCGCCGGCCCGGCACTGGGCTTCCGCGGCCTGGACGAGGACGCCTTCTACCTGCGGGCGGCCGACGGGAGCTATCTGAACCTGACGGCGACCGGGAACACCGTCAACGGCGCCCACCCGCGCACCGGTTCGCTGATCCTGGAGAGCCTGCGGTACTGGGCCCACGAGTTCCACGTCGACGGCTTCCGCTTCGACATGGCCCCGATTCTGGCGCGCGGCCGGGAGGGCGCCTTGCAGGACCGCCCGTACCTCCTCGAAGCGATCGCGGAGGACCCGGTGCTCGCCGACTGCAAGCTGATCGCCGAGGCGACCGACGCCACCGGCGCCGACCTGGTCGGCGCCTTCCCCGCCTTCGGCCGCTGGATGGAGTGGAACGGGCGGTTCCGGGACACCGTACGGCGGTTCCTCACCGGCCGCCCGGGCACCGCCGCCGATCTGGCCCTGCGCCTGACGGGCTCCCCCGACCTGTTCCCCGACCGCGGCCCGGCCGCCTCGGTGAACTATGTGACCTGCCACGACGGCTTCACCCTCGCCGACTGGTCCGCCTACGACCGCCCGCACAACGAGGCGAACGGCGAGGGCGGGGCGGACGGCATCGCCGACAACGACAGCTGGAACTGCGGGGCCGAGGGGCCCAGTGCCGATCCGGTCGTACGGCGGCTCCGGCGACGCCAGGCGCGGAACGCCTTCCTGCTGCTGCTCCTGAGCCAAGGGGTGCCGATGTTCCCCGCGGGGGACGAATTCGGCCGGACCCAGCGGGGAAACAACAACGCCTACAGCCAGGACACCGCGTGGAACTGGGTGGACTGGGGGCTGCGCGAGCGCGAGGCGGACCTGTTCACCTTCGTCCGCCGGTGCCTGGCCTTCCGCCGCGCGCACCCGCTGCTGCGGCGCGCCCGGTTCCCGGCGGACGGGACGCCCGCCGGCTGGGTCCACCCCCCGGTCAGCTGGCACGGCCGGCGCCCGTGGGAACCGGACTGGTCCGCCCACTCGCTGCTCCTGTGCGCCTTGCTGTACGAGCGGACCGCGCGGGGCGAGGACGACGCCGTCTTCCTGGCCGCCAACTCCCACGACCACCCGATGACGGTCGAGCCGCCCCCCGCGCCCGCGGGGACGCGCTGGCACGTCTTCGCCGACAGTGCCGCCGACGGCGTGGGCGCGCACCCGCCGGGCGAGGAGGAACCGCTGGAGCCCGCCGGCCCCCTGTCCGTGGCCGAGCACTCCCTCGTGGTGCTCACCGCCCTGCCGACCGGAAGGAACAACTGATGGCATGTGAGGCCTACCTGGGCTTTTCAGACGGCACCGTCCTGCTGACCGTGGTGGGCGCGGTGACCGACGAGAACGTTCCCGTGCTCCGCTCGCTCGTCGACCGGGCGGTGGCCCGTGGCCCCCGGCGGCTGGTCGTCCGCGCGCAGGAACTCACCTCGATCACGCCGGGCGGTGTGCGCTGTCTCGCCCTGGCGCAGCAGCGCCTGTCCGCACGGGCCGATGTGCTCGTGGACGGGGCGCGGCCCGCGATCCGCGAAGCACTGCGCCAGGGCGGACTGGAGCCGACCGTGGCCTACGTCGACCGGCTTCCGCCGTTCTCAGGGGAGGGCGGTGCCGGGTAGGTGCGCCTGCCCGGCACCGCCCCTCCGGGCGGCGGCCGGCGCCGCCGCCCGGGGTCACCGCCGATAGCGTTCGACCACTTCGGCCAGTTCATCGAGACGGCGCAGGGTGTCGCTCTCGGGCATGCTCTCCAGGGCGAGCAGGGCCCGGTCCGCCCCGGCCTCGGCGAAGGCGGGCAAGGTCTCGACGTCGTTGCCGGGGACGGTGATGTTCGCCTTGTCCCGCCCCCGCCGGGCGAGTTCGGCCCGCACCTCGCGGATGTCGTCAGGGGTCACGTCGAGCGGCATCCAGCCGTCGCCGCGGGCGAGGAACCTGGCGCGGGCCGCCGGGCTGTGGCCGCCGATGTAGACCGGCGGGTGCGGCCGCTGCACGGGTTTCGGCCACATGTACACGGGGGCGAAGTCGACGTGCTTGCCGTGGTATTCGGCCTCCTCCTGGGTCCACAGCGCGCGTAACGCGTCGATCTGTTCGTCGAGCAGGGCGCCGCGGGTGGTGGGGTCGGTGCCGTGGTTGGACATCTCCTGCCGGTTCCAGCCCGTACCGACCCCCAGGAGCGCCCGCCCGCCGGAGAGCAGGTCGAGGGTGGCGACCTCCTTGGCGGTGTGGAGGGTGTCCCGCTGGATCAGCAGCGCGATGCCCGTACCCAGCAGCAGGCGCGTCGTCGCGGACGCCATCGCGGTCAGGGCGAGGAACGGGTCCAGGGTGCGGTGGAATTTGCGCTCCAGCGCGGCGCCGTCCAGGGTTCGGCTCCCCACCGGGATGTGGGAGTGCTCGGCGAGGAAGACCGCGTCGAAGCCGCGTTCTTCCAGGGCCCGGCCCAGCGCGTCGGGGCGGATTCCCTCATCGGTCACGAAAGTCGAGATGGCGAACTCCATGCGCCCAGTGAACCACCCGGCCCGGTGGCCGAACGGGGCTTCCCTGGCCGCCGCGGCGCGCGTACCGCCGCTTCAGGTGTGCGAGGAGGTGTGCCGCGGTTGCACGTCAGGACACCGCTGCGGGACGGTGGAGCCGGTACGAGTGTCCTGGAGCGTGACGTGCCGCCGCGCCGGCGGTCCGTGGCGGTTCCGGTGGGGAATCCGTGGGGTGGGAGGAGCGATGGACTTCCGGGAGATCGAATGCTTCCTCAACCTGGCGGAGGAGCTGCACTTCGGCCGGACGGCACAGCGGATGATGGTCTCGCAGGCACGGGTGAGCCAGCTGACCCGTTCTCTCGAACGGCGGGTGGGAGGCCCGCTGTTCGAGCGCACGACGCGGGCCGTACGGCTCACCGCGCTGGGCGCGTCCCTGCGGGAGCGGATCGCCCCCGCCTTCCAGGAGATGCACGACGCGATCGGTGAGGCGCGTGCGCGCGCCCGCCGTGTCGACGGCGGTCTCCGGGTCGGTTTCCTGTGCGCGACGATGGTGGTGCCCGAAGTGGTCCGGCAGTTCCGCGCGCGGTACCCCGACTGCGCGGCCGAACTGCGGGAGGTGCACATCGCCGACCCGCTCGGTCCGCTGCGGCGCGAAGAGGTCGACGTGCTCAGCCACTGGCTTCCGGTGCGGGAGGACGACCTCCAGGTCGGGCCGACGATGTCCACGGAGCCGCGCACGCTCGCGGTGCCGCTCGGGCACCCGCTGGCCGCCCGGGAGTCCATCTCGGTGGAGCAGTTGGCGGGCGAGCAGGTCTTCTCCGCCGCCGGCAACGCGCCGCGCTACTGGTGGGACGCGCAGTCCCCGCCGCGCACCCCGTCGGGCAAGCCGATCCACCGTGGCCACCCGGTGGCCACGGTGCACGAAGTGCTGTCGCTGGTCGCCGCGGGGCAGGGCCTCGCGCCGATGGTCCAGTCCACCGCGGACTTCTACGCCCGCCCGGACGTGGCGTTCGTCCCGATCCACGACCTGCCGCCCGCCGATGTCGCCCTGGTACGGCGGAAGTCGGACCGCAGGCCCGCCGTGGAGGCCTTCCTCGCGATGGCCGCGCAGTACGTACGGGAGCGACGCCGGCAGCCCGCCGCCCCGCGCCCGGAGGCGGCAGCGGTGCGGGACACCGTCGGCTCCGGCTGAGCCCGGCCGCCGGGGCCGGTACGGCACGCGTATCGGCTGCCGTCCGCCCCGGCGGGCCGTTGCCCCGCTACGGCGCTTTCGCGCGAGACCTCAGGCGGACGCCCGCAGTCCCAGTGCGTGTCGCAGCACGCGCAGGACGATGCGCGGCCGCCGCAGGGCGTCGGGGCGCTCCAGCAGGCCCACGACGCGCATATAGGCGCCGGCCACCTCGCCGTCCCTGGTGGCCGCGGCCTGGACGCGCCGCGTGTACGCCTGGAGCAGCCGGGTCCGCAGCGTGCGCGGCCCTTCCACTCCCGGGAAGCGGAGGTCGGAGACGGTCATCAGGCCCCAGGTGCCGTCGGTCACCTCCCGCGCGATGTCCCGGAAGTACGCCGACGGCCGCAGCGGCCCGTGCGCGCGCAGGTGCCGGCGCAGCACCAGCGCGCTCAGCGCGGCGACCGTCATGCCCTGGGCGTAGACCGGGTTGAAGCTGCACACGGCGTCCCCGAGGACCACCAGCCCGTCGGGGAACCGGTCCATGCGCTCGTAGTAGCGCCGCAGGCTGGTCGGGAACCGGTAGCGCACCGGCTCGTCCAACGGCTCGGCGTCCTTGATCACCTGGTGGATGTCCGGCTTCGACAGCGAGCGGATGAAGCGCAGGAACCCCGCGGACTCGGTGGGCGGGTGGTCGCCCAGGATGCCGTAGCCGGTGACGATGATCCGGTCCCCGTCGATACGGCCGAGCGCCGCACCGCGCGGCAGTTCCCGGGAGGCCACGTCGTTGATGGCGATGTCGCCGTCCGGGAGTTCGCCGGGGATCCGGAAGTGCTGGCTGGTGTAGCCGAGCCCGATGTTCAGGCGCTCCTCGGCCACCTGCGGGTAGCCCAGCTCCCGGAGCCAGGCGGGTGTGCGCGAGGCCCGCCCGGTGGCGTCGACGACCACCGCGGCCGTCAGGGTCTCCTCCTCGCCCTGGCCGTCCCCGGGCAGGACCCGCACTCCGGTGACCCGGGTGCGGTCCGGGGTGGTGTCGAGGCCGAGGACGTTGTGCCCTTCCCGGAAGGTGACGTTGGGCAGGTCCGCCACCCTCTCGCGGAGGTGGCGCTCCAGGAACGGCCGGCTCGCGGTCACCGCGGTCAGCCGCGACGCGGGGCGGCTCAGCTGCCTGCCGTTGACGATCCACGAGACGTTCTCCAGTACGTCCCCGATGCCCGCGCCGTCGGCGGCCATCGCGTCGACGAGGCCGGGGAACAGGTCCTCCGCGATGCGCAGGCCACGGGCCTGCAAGGCGTGCGAGTGCTGCCCCTGGGGCACGCCACGCCGCGGCGTGCGGACTCCCGTCACCCGGTCGCGGTCGACCAGCACGACTTCCGCGAACTCGTCCGCGAGCACCCGCGCCGCGAAGAGGCCTCCGATACCCGCGCCGAGCACGACGGCGCGCTGTCCCACATCAGTCTGCACAAGGCTCACCCATTTCGTCGGTCGGTCGTCGTCCCGCTCTTGCTTTCGCGTGTCGCTTTCCGGGACTTGTGGCGGATTCAGTGGAACAGCCGCGCCTTTCAGCGGCCAGGAAATGTGGCGCCGCATTGCCCACTCCGGCAACTCGACCGGGAATGCGCGGCCGGAGCGCCGCTCCGGTTTCCCGTCGCCGCCCGATGGCCGGACCCGGGTATTTCGTCAAGTTCGCCGAGTCGGCGTCCCCCGGGCGGCGATGCTTGCCGCCCGCGGCGCGGCGCCGGTTGACTGAACACCGGAGCGGCCCAGGACATATCGCGCCTTGCGGTATTCCGTATCCCTGGAGGCCGCCGAGCGTTTCGCCCGACGTTTCGCCCGGCGGTTCTCCGATTCCGCGAAAGGAACTCGTCATGCACAGCTCTCTCATCGACGCGGTACGCCGCCGTGACGCGGACCACGTGAGCGCGATCCTGCGCTCGGGCGCCGATCCCAACGTCCGGGAACAGGCGACCGGCCTGCCGGTGCTGGCGATAGCCGCAGGTCAGGGAAGCTCGGCTGTGGTACGTCACCTGCTGGGCGCCGGTGCCGACGTCCACGCCGTGGACAGCCGCGGTGGTACCACCGCCCTCCACAAGGCCGTACAGGGCGGCGACCTGGAAACCGTGCGCCTGCTGGTGGAGGCCGGTTCTTTCATCGACGCGGCGGGTCCCACCACGGGGCACACGCCTTTGATGGACGCCCTCTGGTACAAGTGGCCCGACATCGTGGAATATCTGCTGGAGCAGAACGCGATGGTGAATCTGGAAACCCACTACGGTTTTTCGCTGCGGGAGCGCGTCGAATACGAGCTGGGGGCCAACAGCGAGGGCACGGAACGGCAGAAGCTGCTCGCCATCGCCGACGCGATGCGCCGGCGCATCGAGAAGGACGAGCGGGCAGCGGCGGGGCAGGCGCTGATGCGTGCGGTCACCGAAGGAAATCTCGCCGAGGTGGAGCGACTGCTGAAGCGGAATGCCGATGTCGACGAGGTGTCACCCGTCGTCAATGGATTCAACGACGGGCACACACCGCTGCTCGTCGCGGCGCGGGACGGACATGCCGACATCGCCCGGGCGCTGATCGCCGCGGGCGCCGACGTCAATGCCGTCGAGCCGACCTTCGGCGCGGTGCCGCTGCACAAGGCGGTGTACATGGGCCACGCCGACATCACCGGGCTCCTGGTCCGCGCCCCGGGGACCGACATCGACCATCAGGGCGCGACCAACGGCTACACCCCGCTCCACGACGCCCTGTGGCACGGCCACGAGGAGTGCGCGCGGGTGCTCCTCGACGCCGGCGCCCGCACCGACCTCCTCGGGCACGACAGCAGGACGGCTCGGGACATCGCCGTCGGTGTCTTCGGCCCCGGTCACCGCATCGTGCGGGAGATCGAGGCCGCGGCCGTCCGCGCCCGGGCGTGACGGCGCCGCCGCCCCGACCGGGCGCGCCATCCGACCCTCCCTCCCCCAAGGACCTGATCATGCCGAAGATCATCTATCGCTTTCCCGACGACTCCACGCGCACGGTGCAGGCCGCGCCGGGAACCAGCGTCATGGAGGCCGCCCTCGCCAACGGCGTCGAGGGCATCGTGGCCGAATGCGGAGGCGCCGCCATGTGCGCCACCTGCCACGTCTACGTGGAATCGGCACACCTCGCCGCCGCCCCGGCGATGAGCGAGGACGAGGACGTCATGCTCGACATGGCGTACGCGCCGCGCGCCGCCAACAGCCGGCTGAGCTGCCGGCTGTTCATGTCGCCCGCACTGGACGGCATGGAGGTCAGGCTGCCCGAACGGCAGCGGGAGGACTGACGTGACGGCACCTCACCTGCCGGACTCCGGCGCGACCGTGGCCATCGTCGGCGGCGGCCAGGCGGGAGCCCAGCTCGCCTCCTCGCTGCGCGGCAACGGCTTCACCGGCCGTATCGTCATGGTCGGTGACGACACGGCGCTGCCCTACCAGCGCCCTCCCCTGTCGAAGGGCTACCTCACCGGCCACAGCGGACCGGAGGCGGTCCGGCTGCACGGGCCGGAGTACTACGCGGAGAAGTCCGTACAGGTGCTCACCGGCGACCCGGCGGTGCGTGTCCTGCCCTCCGACCGCAGGGTCCTGCTGCGCAGCGGCACGGAGCTGCGCTATGACCACCTGGTGCTCGCCACGGGCGCACGCAACCGCTCCCTGCCGGTCCCCGGCGCGGACCTTCCCGGGGTGGTGGGCCTGCGCACCCTGGCCGAAGCCGACGTGTTGCGGGAGCGGTTGGCGTCCGCGGGCCGGCTCGTGGTGGTCGGCGGGGGCTTCGTCGGCATGGAGGTGAGCAGTTCGGCGACCGCGCTGGGCGTGCGGGTCTCGGTGATCGAAGCGCACGAGCGGGTGATGGCGCGTGCCGTCACCCCCGTCACCTCCGCGTTCTTCGCGGAGGCTCACCGGGCCCGTGGCGTACGGCTGGAACTGGGTGAGCAGGTCGCCCGTTTCCTCGGCACCGACGCGGTCTCGGGTGTGGAGACCGCCTCGGGCCGGCGCCTGCCGGCCGACCTGGTGCTCGTGGGGATAGGAGTGGAGCCGAACACGGACCTTGCCGAGGACGCCGGGCTCGACGTCCACGACGGCATCGTCGTGGACGCCCTGCTGCGCACGTCCGCGCCGGACATCTCGGCCATCGGCGACTGCGCACGCTTCCCCACCCCCTTCGCCACGGCGCCGGTCCGGCTGGAGTCCGTCCAGAACGCCGTCGACCAGGCGCGCTGCGTGGCCGCACGGCTGACCGGCACGGCCCGCCCCTACCGGCCGGTGCCCTGGTTCTGGAGCCGGCAGGCGGGCGTCCGGCTCCAGATCGCCGGGCTGACGGGAGGTCACGACCGCACGGTGGTCCGGGGGGACCCGGCCCGTGGGGAATTCTCCGTCCTCTGTTTCCGCGGCGACCGTCTTCTGGGCGCGGAATCGGTGGGGCAGCCGGCCACGCACCTGGCCGTGCGCCGTGCGCTGGAGACGGGTGACCGGACCGTGGCCCAGGAGCTCTTGGACGGTTCGTTCACCCCGTAGGGCACCGGGGCCGGCGCGGCGGCCGCCGTCGGGGGCATCGTCGGCGGCCGTACCGGCACCAGCGGCACCGTCGGCGGCCGTGCCGGCACCACTGGCACCACCGGCGGCCGCGCCGACAACGTCGTACGCGCCGGACCCGTTTCATCAATCCCGCTTATCGATTCATTCGCAGTTCGCTGTTGATGGCCCGGACCGGGTTCAGGAGACTTGATCGACATGGTTGACCGCACAGCACCCCCGCAGGGGGAACCCCGTCCCGCCCTGCGCCAGTGGCTACAGCTCATCGTGGTCCTGGCGGGCACGTTCCTCGTCGAACTCGACCTGTTCATCGTGAACGTGGCGCTCCAGCCGATCCGCGCCGACCTGGGTGCCACCGTCACCGAGATGGAACTGGTCGTCTCGGGCTACACCCTCGCCTTCGGCCTGGTGCTGGTGACCGGGGGCAGGCTCGGCGACCTCTTCAGCTACCGTCGGCTCTTCGTCATCGGGGTGACGGCCTTCAGTGCCGCCTCCCTGGCCTGCGCGCTGGCGTGGGCTCCGGGCGCCCTGATCACGTTCCGCGTGCTCCAGGGCGTCGCGGCGGGGCTGATGCTGCCGCAGACCCTGTCGATCATTCAGATCGAGTTCTCCGGCCGCTACCGGGCCATGGCCTTCGGCGTCTTCGGCGCGGTCACCGGGATCGCCACCATCATCGGCCAGACCTTCGGCGGCCTGCTCATCACGCTGGACATCGCCGGCCTGTCCTGGCGGACGGTCTTCCTGATCAACCTTCCGTTCGGGCTGGCCGCGGTGCTCGGCTCGCTGATGCTGCTGCCCAGGGACCGCAAGGACGAGCGGCCGAGCCTGGACCTCATCGGTGTGCTGCTGCTCACCGTGACCCTGCTGTTCGTCATCGCGCCGCTGATCTTCGGCGGTGGCGAGCACGGCCGTCCGGCGCTGCTGGCGCTGATGGTCCTCGCCGTCTTCGGGGGCTGGGCCTTCACGTACTGGGAGAACCGCACCAAACGGCGGAACGGGCTGCCGCTGGCCGATCCCGAACTGGTGCGGCACCGCAAGTTCCGGGCGGGTGCGGGGCTCTCCCTCACCTTCGTCGCGGGGAACACCGGACTGTTCTTCCTCGTCTCGCTCCACTTCCAAGGCCCGCTGGGCTTCTCCCCGCTGAAAGCGGGTCTGGTCTTCACCCCGCTGGCCCTCTTCTTCGGCATCGCCTCCTTGGTGGCCCCGAGGATCCAGCCGAGGGTCGGACACCACGTCCTGACCATCGGGTACGTGGTCAACGTGCTCGGCACCGTGGCGCTCCTGGCGGCGGCGCTGCACTACGGCGAGGACCTGCCGGAAGCGGCCGTCATCGCGTCGTTCGCGGCCATCGGCTTCGGTGAAGGGCTCGGTCTGACCCCGCTCATCAACATCGTGCTGACCGGGGTGCCCAAACGGGACGCCGGTTCCGCCTCCGGGGTGCTGGAAACCGGTATCCAGATCGGATCGGCCCTGGGGCCGGCGCTGCTCGGCACCGTATACGCCGCCGCGCACTCGTTCGTCTGGGGCCTGGGCGTCAACCTCGCGCTGGCCGTGCTGGCGCTCGCCTTCGTCCCGATGCTGTCGCCCTCGCGCGGCGGCGAGGTGCCGGAGCGGAGCGAGGAAGCGCGCACGCCGACGGCCGCTTCGGCGGGATGAGGACCGCCGCGCTCCTTCCGGCAGGCGCGGTGCCCGGCCCGCGAGGAGCCGGGAAAGCTCCCGGACTTGGGGTAATCCCCCGGTCCTGAGTCCGGGAACGGGACTGGCCCACACCTTTTGTGGGCCAGTCCCCCATGTCGTTCGCCCCCGCCCGAACGGTGTGCGTGTGCGCTGAGTGACGTCCTCAGGGCGAGCCGGTATCGCCCGGGACGCGTCACCGGAGTAGCCGTGCCGAAGTGGGCACCGCTCCGGCACACGCGGCATCACGGACGGCGGCGAGGGCCCTGTCAACAGCCCTGGACGTACGGGCCCGAGGTGCTTCACGCCCCGCCATGCGATGTGTGACAAACTCCGGCGTATCACTTCGGTCTCTCAATGCGAGCGGGCAGGGGCGGGTATTGCCGTTGTCCCTCCGCGCTAGCGAAGTGCCCCTATGTACGGGCCGGTTCGGGCCGACGGCCGGAGGGCACGGCAGGGCGGAAGGCACGGTTCACACGCCGGTTCCCCCTCGCTCCGCGAGCCTGTCCGCACACATGTTCTCCCGGAAAATTCCAAGGGAATCCCTTGAACAGGCCGGATGAACGGTCCGGGCACTCCGCCGCCTGTCCGACGCCGGAGAACTCCCTGGCCCGGGGCATGACGGGAGCCCCAGCCCCCTCGGCCGCGCCTCACGCACCCGCGCCCGGGGGCCGGCGGTTCACCGGTCACCGAGGTAGCGCGGCGGCTTCAGCCGCGAAGAACGACCTCGGTATCCGCGGCCGATCGCACCGGCCGTTTCCTTTTGTTCCCCGAAATGAATCAACCGGCGACCACGGCTGCACAGAAGAACGCTCCCGGACGGCGCCGGAAAGAATTAAGAATTCAGGAACGCCTTTCCTTTCCGGTCGTCGAGACGCCGACTTCATGCCACTCTCTTTTACCTCGGTCATCGTCTTCCCGACCCTCCCCCACCGGGACAGACCAGCACAGACCGCACGACCGGAACCTCTCGGCCACCCCGCCCCGCAACAAAAACAATCAATCGTATCCGGCGCCCGCCATACCTAAACTCGGAGCGCCGGGGAGGCTTGCAGATTTTACCCGCCAATTACTCCGCCCTCGGCTCGCCCAAGACCCTCGGCCGGGAATGCAGGACCGCCGAAAAGTGACGCAGAGTAGCAATCTTCGACTTCGTTATGTGCGCGTTGCACGGGTCAAAGAGTGATGCATGATAGGCGAGTTGCCGCATCTCCTCGCCAGCAGGGAAGGAATGAGAGATGAGTGCTGCCCACTCGTCGTACAGCTTTGCTTCGCGTCGCACCGACGACCCCATGGGGAGTTTCATCCGGAGTGTCTTCGAATCCCTTCCACGGGCGGATCAGCGCCGATGGGCAAAGGTGTATTTACAGGGGCTCATCGAGGTCACGGGGAAAAAGAGCATCCGCCGCATCGCAAGCCGGCTGCTGGACGAAGGCACCGAGACCGCCACCCAGTCGCTACAGCAATTCGTCAATCAAAGCCCCTGGGACTGGACTCCGGTGCGGACCCGGCTGGCCGAAGTCGCACAGCACATGATGACTCCTCACTACACCGCCGTACGAGAGGCGGTCATACCGAAGAACGGACGTCACTCGGTGGGGGTCTCCCGCCAGTACATCCCCGCCGAAGAGCGCACCGTCAACTGCCAGGTGGGGATCGGCCTGATCCGGACCGGGGAGTGGGCAGCGGTTCCGATCGACTGGCGGCTGCACCTCCAGGACGAGTGGATCAAGGATGCCCGCCGCCGGGAGCGCGCCCGGATCCCGGACACGGTCCGGGCGAAGAGCAGGGCCCAGCTGGTACTGGACATGGTCGACGACGCCACCGCCCACGGGATCACGCTGGGCCCCGTCGTGGCGGACCTGAAGCAGCTGGACGACATGGCCGCCCTGATCGTCGGCCTGGACGACCGCGGACAGGACTACCTGGTGGAGGTCGGTCCCGATTTCAGCGTCATCCCCGGCATCCACGGCTCGCCCTCCCCCGCCCTCGCCGGAGCACCGGGACAGCGCCCGGCCGCCCGGACGACCACCGTCCGGCAGCACATGCTGCCCAGAGGGCCGCACGCCCCGATACGGACGGCCGACCGCCGCAGGAACTATGTGCTCTCCTCGCTCATCCGCCTGCCCACTTCCTCCTCGGCCGGCGCCATGCCGCACCGGATCCTGGCCGAATGGTCGGCCGCGCATCACCGGGCCCGGCGCATGTGGCTGACCAACCTCGCCCAGCGGGACGTGCGGAAACTCATGGAGTTGGCCGGCGCCTATACGCACGGTGCCAAGGCATTCCGCTACCTGCGGGAAAACTACGGGATGCAGGATTTCGAAGGCCGGTCGTTCGTGGGCTGGCACCATCACATGACCCTGGTCTCGGCAGCTTATGCGTACGACTCCCTGGGAGTGGCCTACCCCGACTCCGCCACCGAAGCCCTCTCCGCATGACCTACTTCGTCGAGTCGCTGAAGTCACCGACGATCCGCTTCCGAACATTGTTCCCCGATTCCCCGGCCGCTTCCATTGACAGAGCAGGCCGCACCGCCGGGCAGCGCCGCGCGCGGAGGAAATAGCCGTCCGCCGTCCCCATGGGAACTCCGGCGCACCGCGGCACGAAGACCTGCCGTACGGAACAGTTCACTTCGGCAACCGGAGACATCATGATCCACCAGCTGATCTTCGCTTATCCCAAGCCGGGCCTCTCCGAGCAGGATTTCCACCGCTACTGGATCGACGTACACGCGACCCGCTACGCCAGCAGGATTCCGCACATCCAGCAGTACAGCGTGGGCACCCGCATTCCGCTGCCGGGAGAATCCGGCGACCCGCGGTGGTGCGGCGTCGCCGAGATCTGGCTGCCGGACGAGGAACGGCAGCTCGCTTCCCTGCAGACCCCGGAATTCCTCGACGGCGCGCGGGCCGACGAGCCCCGGTGGGCGGCCTTTTGGCGCACCCTCGGCCTCGACACCGACCCGCACATCGTGCTTCCCGGCCCGCCCCGTACCGACCGGACGTCGGAAGCCAAGCTCTTCCTCCTGACCAAGCGCCGGGAGGGCATGCCGCTGGCGGAGTTCCGTGAGCGGAGCAGGCGCCGGCACGCGGGCGTCGCCCTCCAGGTCCCGGGCCTGATCCGGTACCGGCAGGGCTTCACCCGCGACCCCCTGTACGCCGTCGGGGAAGCCCCCCTGGACTGCGTGTACCAGTTCAGCTTCGCCGACGTTCCCACCCTCCACGCCGCGCTGCGCTCCCCCGGGTTCCAGCGCGTACAAGAAGATCTGGGCACGTTCACCAACCCGCGCTACGTCCACACCTTCGCCGCGCGGGAAAACTGGATCACCGGCCCCTCCTTCGTCTGACCTCCGTGCGGAGCGGGCCGGTTCCGCTCCGCGCCCCGCCGGCGGATGCGCCGTGCCGGCGCGTCCGCCACGGCCGGGAGTACGCGCCGTGGACGCCCTGCCCGCACCCGCGTACGGGCGTTGCCCCCGGTCGGAGCGCAACTGTCGGGCCGTCTTCTGCTTGACACGCGATATCGGCTGCTGGGGACAATCGATGGTCCGGTCACCGTGTTCGTCCGCACGAGCCCGTCGAAGCCGCCGCGGGACATCGGCACGGACGTGGGCGAACTCCTCCGTACGGCCCGGCGCCTGTGCCCTGTCGAAGGCGGCGGGCCGGCAGTCCTTGACCATCTCCGTCGGGAAGGTTTCCTGCGCCATGCCTTTGGCCCTGCTCGCCCTGGCGATCTCGACCTTCGGGTTCGGCACCACCGAATGTGTCGTGATGGGGCTGATGCCCGACATCGCCGGTGACCTGGGCACGTCGGTACCCACCGCCGGAAACCTGGTCTCCGCGTACGCCATCGGCGTCGTCATCGGCGCGCCGCTGCTCACCGCGCTGGGCGCCCGCGTCCCGCGGAAGAAGATGATGCTCGCCCTCATGGCGCTGCTCATCCTCGGCAATCTGGCCTCCACCCTCGCGCCCGGCTTCGGCACCCTCCTCGTCGGGCGGGTGCTGGCCGGACTGCCGCACGGCACGTTCTTCGGCCTGGGCGCGGTCGTCGCCGCCCGGCTGGTGCCCGAGCACCGCCGCGGCCGTGCCGTCGCCGTGATGTTCCTCGGCCTGACGGTGTCCAACATCCTCGGCGTTCCCGCGGGCACCGCGATCGGCCAGCACCTCGGCTGGCGCACCACCTTCCTCATCGTCACCGCCATCGGTCTGCTGGCCATGGCCGCGATCGCGATGCTCGTCCCCGAACTTCCGGAGGAAGGACGGTCCGGCCTCGGCGACGAGCTGCGCGCCCTGTGGAACCGCCAGGTGCTGCTCGGCCTGCTCACCGCCGTCTGCGGATTCGGCGGCGTGTTCACCGTCTTCAGCTACCTCGCCTCGCTGACCACCCGGGTGACCGGGCTGCCGGAGTCCTCGACGACCTGGGTAATGGCCCTCTTCGGCATCGGCATGACCCTCGGCGCCCTGGCCGCGGGCCCGCTCACCGACCGGGCGCTGCGGCCCACCCTCTACGGAGCACTCGCCGCCCTGGCGGTCGCGCTGCTGGTCTTCACCTTCGCGCTGCATCACACCTGGCCGACGCTGATCATGGTGGTCGTTCTGGGTGCCGTCGGCTTCGGGTCGGTCACGCCGATCCAGATGCTGGTGATGACCCAGGCTCACAACGCTCCGACGCTGGCCTCCGCCTCCAACCAGTCCGCCTTCAACCTGGCCAACGCCGGAGGCGCCTGGCTCGGCGGCGCGGTGGTCTCGGCAGGGTTCGGCTGGCCCTCGACGGCCGTGGCCGGGGCGGTCCTCACGATGCTCGGTCTCTTCGTCGCGCTGCTGGCCGGCTTTCTGGACCGGGGCCGCACCGGCTCCATCTCCCGGACGGCCGCGCGCGCCGAGGAGCCCGCGCGCCGCGCCGCGGCCGCGCCCTCGCGCGCGGAATGACGCCGGCGGCGCCCCGCCGGTCCGGCTCCGGGTACGTCATGGCGGTACCCGGAGCCGGCCGGCGGCCGGGCGGCAACGGCCCGGACGGCCGTGCGCCGACAGTCCGGCCGGTCACTGGGCGAGATAGCCGCCGTCCACCGGCAGCACGACGCCCGTGATGAAGGAGGCCGCGTCGGAGGCGAGGAACGCGATGGCCTCGGCCACTTCCCGCGGCTCGCCCAGCCGCCGCATCGGATGGATCCGTTCGATCTCGGCGAGACGGTCCGCGCCGCCCGGCTCCTCGGCCAGCCGGCGGACCCATTCGGTGCGCGTGGTGCTCGGCGCCACCGCGTTGACCCGGATACCGTGCGCCGCCCACTCGACGGCCAGGTGCATGGTCAGCCCGGACGCCACGAACTTGGCCGGTCCGTAGGTGGCTTGCCCCGCCTGGCCGGCCAGTCCCGAGACGGAGGACAGGCAGACGATCGAACCGCCACCCGCCCGGCTCATCTCCTCGATCGCGTACTTGCAGGTCAAGAACATGCCTCGGCCGTCGATCCGCATGACCTCGTCCCAGTCGTCAGCGGTCGCGTCGAGGACGTTCACCATGGGTATCACCCCGGCGTTGGCGACCAGTACGTCGAGGCGTCCGAACCGTTCGACGGCGGAGCGCATCATGCGGCGCGCGTCGTCCGGGTCGGCCACGTCACCGGCCACGGTCTCGACCTGATGGCCCTCCTTCGCCAGCGCTTCGCCCAGTTCGCGCAGCGCCGCCTCGTCCCGGTCGGTCGCCGTCACCAGAGCGCCGGATTCGGCGAACAAGGCCGCGGTGGCCCGCCCCAGCCCCTTTGCCGCACCGGTCACCACACAGGACTTTCCCTTGAGATCGGCCACTGCTGTCTCCTCCTTCGTCCACAACTTCCGCGTCCGTCTTCGTCGGTGCTCGCCCGCCTAGCCGAGCGGTGCCATATCGCGGATCAGGTCCGCCGCTCGCTCCGCGATGGCGATCGTGGGCGCGGTCGGATTGCAAAAAATGGTCGGCATGACCGAGGTGTCGACGACGCGCAGGCGTTCCGTTCCGCGCACCCGCAGTTCTTCGTCGACCACCGCGCCGATGGCGCAGGTACCGGCCGGGTGGAAGGCCGTTGACGCGTGACGGCGGACGTAGGAGCGGAGGTCCTTCTCGGACTCCGAAGCCGGGGCCTCCACCGGCGTCCGCACATACGGCGCCAGCGCCTTCTGCCGCCCGATGTGGAGCGACAGCCGCAGGCTCGTCACCGCGAGTTCCATGTCCTCCGGTTCCGAGAAGTAGTGGTGCTGGATCCTCGGTTTCATCATGGGGTCGGCCGAGAACAGGCTCACTCGTCCCCTGCTCTGCACGTCGAGGATGTCCGCGCCGAAGGAGACCGCGTGATGGCTGGTGGTGAGCCCGTCCTTGGTGAACATGGTCGGCGCCACGTGGAACTGCAGGTCGGGTGCCGCCACACCGGAACGCGACCGGACGAACCCGCCGGCTTCCGAGATGTTCGACGTCAGCGGCCCCGTGCCTTCCTGGAAGAACTGTTCGGTGGCCCGGGGATCGGCGGCATTGAGCAGACTCACCGGCTCCGGGTGGGTGAACACCAGCAGGGCGTGCGGATGGTCGCTGAGGTTCTGGCCGACCTCGGGCTGGTCGACCACCACGGGAATTCCGTGTTCCCGCAGGTGCTCCGCCGGGCCTATTCCCGACAGCATCAGGAGGTGCGGCGAGTTGTACGCGCCCGCGGAGACGATCACCTCGCGCGCCGCGCGGATCTCGACGACCTCGTCACGGCGCAGGCCCTGGATCCCCGTCGCCCTGTTCCCCTCGAACAGCACCCGGTGAGCCTGGAATCCCGTCTCCACCGTGAGGTTGCGGCGGTCCTTCGCCGGGTGCAGATAGGCCGTCGCGGCGCTACAGCGCCGTCCCTTCTTCTGGGTGAGCTGGTAGAAGCCGAAACCGTCCTGGACCGGGCCGTTGAAGTCGTTGTTGGAGGGGTATCCGGCCGCGACCGCGGCTGTGACGAACGCTTCCGAGATCACATTGCCGGAGCGGGGGTCGCATACCGTCACAGGGCCGTCCGCGCCGTGGTAGTGCGAGGGGCCCCGCTCGTTGTTCTCCGCCCGTTTGAAGTACGGCAGGAGCTTGTCGAACGTCCAGTCCGGCCGCTTCCACGCGTCGTAGTACGCGCGGTGGCCACGGCTGTAGATCATGGCGTTCATGGACGTGGAGCCGCCGACGACCCGCCCCCGCGGCAGATTGATCCGGCGCCCGTCGCAGAACTCCTCCGCCTCCGACTGGTGATTCCAGTCGCAGGAGCCGCCGAACAGCCGCGGGAAGTAGAGGGGCACGTGAATGTTGCAGCCCTCGTCCCCGAGCCCCGCCTCGATCAGACAGACGGTGACATCGCGGTCTTCGCTCAGCCGTGCGGCCAGCACGCAGCCGGCCGCGCCGGCACCAACGATGACGTAGTCGTACACAGTGACTCCTCCTGTAGCCGGCGGGCCGCGGAGCTGCGGCGGTTCCCGCGTGAAGAAACCTGCCCGGGGCGCTCGTCCGCGTCGCAGGGCAGGTGCGCACGGACCGTGTCGGTGATCAGGACGTGTGCTGAAGCATCGCGGTGATCACGTTTTCCCAGTCGGCGCGGGCCAGTTCGTGGCCGGCGTCGTCCAGCGGGAACAGCTTGGCGTGCGGAATCTCCGCGGCCAGTGCTTCGGCGTGCGCCATCCGGTACATCTCGTCCTGGACTCCGTGGATCACCAGAGTCGGTGCCTTGATCCCGCCCAGCCGCGGGCGCCAGGGTTCGCCCCGGTCCATGACGAGGTGATTCCTCGTGGCGGGAAGGACGTCGGGAGCGCGGTCGAAGATCTCGCCGGCGAGTTGCCGCGCGGCGGCCTCGTCGAACGCGCGCGTACTGCTCGCCAGACATCGCCGGGTCGCCACGAGGTGGTCGGTCACCGCCGCCCGGTCGCTCCAGTCGGGCTCCGGGATGTCGTCGAGTGCGATGCTGAGCCGCAGCGTCGGCGACGGCAGATCCGGCTGGTACGGGTCGGTGACGCCAGGGCTCGACGACAGCAGGGTCAGTGAGGTCACGCGGTCGGGATGGTTGATCGCGGCGAGCTGGGCCAGCATGCCGCCCAGCGACATGCCGACGAAGTGCGCGGTGTTGATGTCCAGACGGTCCAGCAGGGCCGTGGTGTCCGCGGCCAGGTCCTGGAGCGTGTACGGCGGCCGCCCGGCGGGGTAGCTGGTCGAACGGCCGGTGTCACGGTGGTCGTAACGCACGACGTACCTTCCGCCGTCGGCCAGCCTCCGGCAGAAGTCCCGGTGCCAGACGAGCATCGAATCCGACGCGCCGGCCATGAGGAGTACCGCCGGGTCCTGAGGTGCGCCGAACGTCTCCACACAGATGTCGACGCCGTCCGCCTGGACGATGTGCTCGCGCATGGGGCTCCTGTTTTCGAGGGGAACGGAGGGGGGAGCGGAAATGCCGAGGGAGTCGATGAGCGCGGAGTACGCCGCGCGCTCCTCTCCGACACCGTGGAACTTGCGGGCGAAGTCCTGTCCGCGTTGCCCCAGACGCTCGGCCCGGGCCGGGTCGGAGACGAGCCGCTGCGCCTGTTCGCGGAACTCGCCCGGAGTGGCGAAGACCAGCCCGGTGTCGTCGTGTTCGACCAGGCATGCGTTGCCCGGGATGTCACGGACGAGGACCGGGCATTTCAGCTCCATGGCTTCGAGGACGGCGTTCGGGCTGCACTCGCTCAGCGATGAGTTGACCAGCGCTGTCGCCTCGCGCATGGACGCGTGCAGGTCCTCGGGAGGCAGGACGCCCGCATAGGTGATGCCCCGGCTGCTCGCGATACGCCGCAGCACGATGCCCTCGAAGTCGGGGTCATAGCTCGTTCCGGTGATGACGAGGTGGACGCGCGGGTTCTCCTCGTGCCAGGAGCTGACCGCCCTGAAGAGGAACAGCGGGTCTTTCACCGGCCGCAAGCCGGACGGCAGCAGGAACATCTCGGCCTCGGGGGCGAGCCCCAGCTTCTCCCGCAGGGAGAAGGCGGAGGGCTTCGTCCAGACCGCTTGCGGGATGTGGTGCACCTTGCCCTGCGTCTGCGGCCAGAGGGACAAACATCGGTACAGGAAGTTCTCGTTGAGAGCGATGAGGCCGGACGCGCGCTCCACCGCCTCCGTCATGACCGTGAGGTACTCCTCTTCCAGGGAGAACTCGTTGAGGTCGGTTCCGGCGAAGATCAGTAAGTACGGAAGGTCGAGTTTCAGGAACGCTTCCCCGCTGAAGAGCGCATGGGTGCCGATGAGCAGATCGGTCTCGTTCTCCTTGGCCACCCGGGCCAGTCGGTGCGTGTCGTCGGGCGCGGGCACGAGGGTGACACGGTGGCCGCCGGCCGACAGATGCGCGGCGATCCGGCGGATCGTCGTGTCGTTTCCTGACGGCCGGGGGCTGTGGAGCAGGGCGAGAATATTCATGGGAACCCTCATCCGGTACATCGAGATTCGGCAGGCTTGTGATGTCGTGGATGGTTATTCCGTGGGAAAGGACGGCCGGCCCCGGTCCGGAAAAGGCAGGGGCGGCGTCAGCCGCATCGATGAATCGATGATGAGAAATCCTGGTGCGGCGGGCATCAATAAGCGTGCCGGCGCGCTACCTCCTCGCGCGGTACGGGCGCTTCCCAACGGACCGACTGCTGCGGTAATTCTGCGACGCGCTGGACTTCAGATTATCTTGCGGCGCAATTGTTCGGCCACGTGGCCGGCGGAAGTTGAACAGTGCGCCGCCGAGCGGATTCCGCCCCGCAGGAGGCAATGTTCGTCTCCCGTCAGGCGTTTGTGTACGGCGCGGCCCGGAATCCTGGAAACACCATTCCCGTCCGCATGCCCCAAGGCGGGCAGACCGGTCATCGGGCGCCGTTCGACCATGCACCGTGGCAGGTTGCACAAAGGCAGAGAACGCGCAGCCCGGCGTGGACCTGCGGGCGTCCGACCGCACTGACCGCACTGGCCTTTCGCGGGGTCCCGGGAATCGGCCCACGGCTCGGCTCGAACAGGCCAGGGTTGCGCGTAGAGTGACACGCCATACGGTGCGGACCGTACGGCGCCAGAAATCACATGGCGGGGGGAGCTTTGCTACTGATCAGCCCTGGAACGGCATTCCAGCGCCTCGGCGAAGCTGGACCACTGCCGAGCGAGGCCATGCGCCATTTCGATCACCAGGGCGGCGCAATGGGCCGGCACCCATTCCACAACGTTGTTGCATTTGTCGGCGCCGTTGACCTGTGCGCCCAGCCATTTGATCAGGTTGCGGCCGATGCCCCGCGAGCGCAGCGACGGGTCCCTGCGCAGCCGTTCGAGAATGACCGCCGGCGGCCTCTCGCTGCTCCGGTCCGCTCGTCCGGCCCCGGCGGACCCGGTCACCGTGGTGTGCTGCCCGCTTTCCTTCCTCAGCTGCTTGTCGGGGACCGGACTGCGCCCCTGGGACAACCGCTGGCGCACATCTCGCACCGTGGCCACGGAGATCCCCGATTCCCGGGCGACCTCACGCAGTGAGGCCTGCGGATTGTCGTTGATCAGCTCGGCCGCACGTCGCCGCCCGCCCGCGGTGCTGAGCGGACGCACTTTCCCGTCGCGGCCGAGCCGGGTGTTCAACCGTTCGGATTCATCAGTCGTACGCCGGCGGATCGCGCCCACGGTGGCGGCGGAGATTCCGGTGGCCCGGGCGACGGCCCGGTCCGACCAGGCCGGAAAGAGGCTCAGGATCCTCTGGGCGGCAGCGCTCCGGTCCGCCGGGGTGAGCGGGAGGCCGTGTGTGATGTTCGCTCGCACGCCCAGCAGGAACGCGTCGCTCTCGTTCCCGTCGAAGAAGTGCACGAGGATCTTCTCGTCGCCCCGTTGGCGGGCGGCCAGCACGCGGTGCTCACCGTCTATCACGTGACCGGTACCGCGGTGAACGAGGATCGGCGGGAGCGGCTCGTCGCAGTCCGCGAGGAAGCTGACGTGCCGCGGGTCCGGCCCGCCCAGCCTCGGGGAGCTCCCGCACACCAGGGAGCGGAGCTCGACGTACTGCGTCGGAAGGCGGCCGGCACCGGCACCGCGCGAGGCCGGCGTCCCGTCCTTCGTACCCTCGGCCGATTCCACAGGGCTCGGTGAATGCAGTTCACCGCTGTAAGGCATTCTCTTCCCCCGACAGTCGATCAGAGATCTGCTGTTGCTGCCTTCGTCGCACCGTTTTCCGGAACCTGTCCTGAAAGTGCCCCCTTCGTTCGCCGCTCCGCGATCCGGAAGAGTTCAGCGTCGGGAGAGCAAGCGCACTCCCCCGTACGGGCAAGCGGCCCGGAGGCAGGCCCGTACGGAACTCCTGGAGGGAAATGACTCCGGCCCACGCACGGGGCGCCGGACTCGACGGGAAATTTCCGGCCGGGCGGCAAGGAACCGCGACGGCCAGGACCGCGACGGCGGCGCTCAGGGCGCCGGGCGGCTCTTCGGCCGGCTGATTCCTTCGCGTACCGCCCGCGCACGCAGAAGGCATCGAGGCGGCATCTTCGCCGGCCCCGGACGGAGCCGTCCGTGAAAGGCGGACGTTCGCCTCAGGGTCTTGCCTGTGAGCGCGCCAGCTCGGCAAGCCCAGGCGTGGTCGTGCCCGGGTGACGGGTGAATTCGTGCGAAGGACGCACGCACTTGGTCACATCACGGAAGAAGGCGACGCATTCGCCGACCGTGTCGGAGCGGGTTGCGCAGATACCTGCCCGCTCGTCCCGCCTCTCGGGGTTCGTCCGGTCTGTGGCATCCGGCCGGGGTGCCACAAGCGGGAACTGCCCTGCACGACGGGGAGGGACAGGTCGCGGACAGCGGCCGTTTCGCCGCTCCTCCTGTCTCGGGCGGGCGCGACAACATATGCCGATGCGCCCCGCACCCACTAATTGCTTACACATACCTGCCCCCTTGCCCAGAGCCGTGTGAGCCCTGGCTCGGCCCCTACGCGCCTGCCGTCCGGTCGGCAGTTACATTCGCGCGCCAACCAACTCCGAAGACTATATTGGTGCGTGGTCAACTACAACCGCCACCATGTAAAATCGCCTCAAAGTCGCCGCCGCGCATGACTTTGTCAAAACTGCCGCCGGCCCGATAAGCCGAGAGGCCGGCGACCGGCGAGCCCGTAACAGGTGACCATTCAATGACAGTGTCGGACGGATGGGCCGGGACGTAAGAAGTGCCGGGCAATGGCCTGGCGGCCGCTTTCGCTCGGCACCCCTCACCTTTTGCCGGAATTGGTGCCGTCCGGGGGGACGGTCCCGATCGGCGCGAACCAGCGGCGCACTCGGCGCACGGCGGTTCGTGCCACGGGATTGCCGGCGGGGGCGTGGAAGAACTCAGCCGACGCCGCTGGATTCCTGCGTCTGTTCCGTCCGGGGACCGGCCGTCGCCGGGACGACGTCGGCACTGCTCCCCGTAGCGGGCTTGCGCCGTTCGCGCAGCAGCAGCGCCACAACCGGTACGGCGACGAGGAACATGGCGAAGAGCACCCACAGCACGGTGTGCAGAGCCCCGGTGTAGGCGGCGCCGGCCATGTCCGTGAAGGCCTGCCGGGCCGTTTCGGGCCGCACGCTCTGGGTGAGCGTGCCCATGTCCCCCTGGTTCAGGAGGTTCGCGGCCCTGGCCGGGTCGTCCGCGTACGGGGTGTCGAACGAACCGAGTGCGCCGTCCAGGCGGCCGCGGGTGAAGCTGACCAGCAACGAGCTGATCACCGCGATGGAAGCGGCCTCGCCCGCCAGGCGCATGGTGTTGAACATGCCCGCCGCCATCCCCGCACGCCCTGCCGGGACGCTGCTGACCGCGGCACCGTCGAGCAGCCCGAAGGAGATGCCGGTGGCGATGCCCAGGAGCAGCAGCGGTCCGAAGATGGCCCCGTGGGACGAGCCGGGCTCGATCACCGTCAGCCAGCCCGCGCCGGCCGCCATCAGCACGATGGTGACGACGAGCTGCACCTTCGCCGGGATCCAGCGGGTCAGGAAGCCGGCGATCGCCGGGAAGACCAGGGTCGCCCCGGTGAGCATGATCAGTGTCAGACCCGCTTGCTGCGCGGTGAGCCCGTCCACCGCCGAGAAGTAGGTCGGGAGCGCGACGAGCAGCGGGGTGAAGCCGAAGACCACCACGACCGCGGTCAGGCACAGCGCCAGGAACTGCGGCTGGGCCAGCAGGCTCAGGTCGAACATCGGGTGCTCCTGGCGGCGTTCGATGACGACGAACGCGAGGAGCAGCGCCACGGCGGCCAGGAACGCCCCGAGTACCAGCGGGCTGCCCCAGCCCGCCTGCGGCCCCTCGACCAGGCCGTAGATGAGCAGCAGCAGGGCACCGGTGAAGGTGAGGGTGCCGCTCTTGTCCACCCGGCCGCCGGCGGGGTTGCGCGACTCGGGGATCAGCGGGGTCAGCGCGACGACCATGAAGGCGATCACCGCGGGGACCAGGAAGACGGCCCGCCAGCTGAAGCCGCCGACGAGCAGGCCCGCGACGGTCGGGCCCAGCGCCAGGCCGATGCCGGTGGTGGTGCCGAACACCCCGAAGGCACGGGCGCGGGAGCGGCCTTCGAAGGTCTGGGCGAGCAGCGCGCTGCCGCTGGGCAGGGCGGCGGCGGCCCCCAGGCCGGAGGCGGTCCGCGCGATGTCCAGCAGGAGGATGTCACCGGCCAGGGCGGAGACCAGTGCGCCCACCGCGTACAGGCCGGTGCCGATGGCGAACATGCGGCGCCGGCCCACCAGGTCGGCCAGCGAGCCCGCGGCCAGGACGAAGCAGCCGAAGGCGAGGTTGTAGCCGTTGATCGCCCACTGCAGGGAGGCCAGGGAGGCGTGCAGTTCCGCGCCCATGCTGGGCAGGGCCACCGAGGCACCGGTCATGGACAACGGCAGGAGCAACGCGGACAGGCAGGCGGCCAGCAGGACGACCGGTGCCCGCCGGCGGGTGGTGGGGGGCGAGGCGCTGAGGGCTGAGGACATGGGATACGCCGCCTCCGGAACGGCGTGGGGCGTGCTCGTGGCACTGCACCGCCGGCGCCGTGTGATCACGGGGGAACGGCGCCGGCGGTGAGTGCGGCTGGGGATGTGCGATCGGTCCGGTCACGGACGGCGGCGGGCGGGCACCCCGGGCGGCCGAGCCGGGCCCGGAGAGGGAGGCACGGCCTTCGGCGTACCACTGCGCGGTCTTCCACTCGGACGGCAACCGGCATACGGAACCAGTGCGTTGGGCGTCGCGCGGCCGGGCGCGGGCACCCGCGGCGCCCCAACGCCCCGTACGCGGGCCGGAGGTGAGCAGGGGCGGCGTGCGCACCCTCTCGCCCGCCGGCCGGGCCGGGAAGCCCCCGCCCGTCCGAACGGTCCGGTCTCGCCCGACGCCATGTGCGGCTCACCCTCTCTCTGATCGCGCGTCAGCAACGGGCTGGTCAGGGCCCGTCCGCCCCGGGAACCGACGGGGCGGAGGGAACCAGTGCACGAGAGACTATCAGGATCCTTATACAGACGGCACCCCTGTCACGCACGGCCATGGCCCGGCCCGCCCCCGGGCCGCCCTCCGGTACGCGTCTCGCGGAGCCCCCGCCACCCCGCCCCCGGCGGCGAGTCGCCTGGTGACAGCACACAGATGGCCGGCGGTAAGCTGATTCAGGAACGAACCCTGATACAAGACCTGATACAGGCACGGCATGCCGGAGGCCGCCACGACCGGCGCTCTCCCCCGGCTCCCGCCCCGGTCCCGGAGGCAGACGTACGGCACCGCGGGCCGGGTCCCGGGCCGGGCACAAGCGGCTCTGCCGCGATATAGAGTCCCACCGGACCTTCACGGAGAGCAGGACATGACACAGACACCAGCGGCGGATGCCCGGCGCGCGAGCCCCGAGGACTCCTTCAACGACCGGACCGGGCATCTCATCAAGCGCGCCGAACAGCACTTGATCAGCGAGAAGAGCCACGTCCTGCGCGCCGTGGACCTGACGGTGCCGCAGTACGTGGCCCTCCTGGTGCTGCACCGCCGGCCCGGCTTGTCAGGAGCCCAGTTGGCGCGGGAGTGCATGGTCACGGCGCAGACGATGACCACGGTCCTGAACAACCTGGAGAGCAAGGGGCTGATCACCCGCACCACTTCGCAGGTGCATCAGAAGGTGCTGGTCTCCAGCCTGACGCGCTCGGGCCGGTCCTTGTTCAAGAAGGCCGACAAACTGATCTGTTCGGTGGAGGGCCGGCTGGACGACGCGTTCAGCGAAGAGGAGCGGCAGCAGCTGCACAGCCTCCTGGAACGTGCCATCGCCGCGCTCCGGAGCGACTGAAGAACCCCTCCGTCGCAGTGCCTCCTCTCTTCGTCAGAAGGGCGGCACACGCGCTCCGCCGGCGTGCACGGCAGGCTCCGCGGGCGCGGACGGAGCGGGGGCGGGGGCACGGCGGGGACGCGCCCAGCGGCGCATGACGGGCCGCTCCACACACACCAGCAGCAGCCACCCGAGCAGCAGCGTCGCCAGGAAGGTGCCGGCGATCTCGGCCACGGCGGCGGCGGCCCCGTACACCCGCCGGTCCATCAGGGCGGTGCGGGAGAAGTACAGCACCACGTAATGGGCGAGGTAGAAGGCGAAGGAGACCTCGCCGAGCCACTGCATGGTGCGGCTGCGCAGCACCGTGGGGGTGCCGCTGGTGTCGGCCATGGCCACGGCGCAGATGAGGACCGAGACGGGCACGATGGTGGCGACGTTCAGGCCGTAGAGGAAGGGCACGGCCAGGGCGAGGGCGTAGCCGGCCAGGACGAGAACGGTGGCCGGCAGGATACGGACCGCGGGGAACCGGCCTTCCCGTACGAGGCGTGCCAGCAGCATGCCGAGGACGAACTCGAACAGCCGCAGCGGCGGGAAGTTGTAGCCGATCCACCACTGCCAGACCGTCACCGGGGTGCCGGGCGCCGGCGGGCTCGCCGGCGCCAGGAAGTCGGTCACCAGCTGTACGGCCACCATGCCCACGACCATGGCCGCGGCCCACCCCCACAGCCGGTTCGCCCGGATCTTCAGCAGGGGCCGGACGATGAAGGGGAAGAGCAGGTAGAACAGCAGCTCGCTGCAGAGTGACCAGGCCGGCTGGTTGGCGCTCAGGTGAACGGCGGGGTCGGGGAACCAGGAATGGACCAGGAACAGACTCGGCAGCCAGGCCGCGGCCGGGGTCATGACGCCCGCGAAGAGGACCATGGCCAGCGCCCAGGTGGCGAGGTGATTGGGGAAGATCTTCAGCAGGCGGCGCCGCCAGAAGGCGGTGACGGTGTCCTGCGGTCTGGCCGACCAGGTCAGCACGAAACCGCTGAGCACGAAGAAGAAGCTCACCCCCATCCAGCCCGCCTTGCTGAAGAGCCAGTGGAACCCCTCCGCGATCCCCTCGTCCGCGAACGGATTCATCGGCATGTACGTCAACGAGGCGTGGAAGAGGAAGACGAGCGCCGCGGCGATGAACCGCAGCCCGGTCAACGAGGGCAGTCTGGCCTGTAACGGGGTCGGTGTGGCGGAAGGCGCGGTCGGTGGTACGAGGGACATGGCTGTGTGGTGCCTCTCTGGGTCGGGGCCGCGCGAGGGCGGTGCGTCCGTCCTCTTGCGCGGGACCGTCGTCCGCCGCCACGGCGCCGGTGGCGGGGTGCGCCTGCCACGGACGCGGGCGGACCGGGGGGGGAGGAGACCGGGGGCGGTGCGGAGGGCGGAGTCCGAGGTCGCCGGCGCGCCCGGCGGTCCGGCGTGAGCGTTCCCTCGTGAGCCCGCTGCCTCCGCGGGTACCGCGTCGGCCGGCCCTCCGGTCGAGAAGAACGAGAAAAACGCGGGGATGGAAAAGGAAATGCCGGGGAAGCCCCATGGGCGAACCGTCGAAGTCGCCGGCGGCCCGGCCGAATATAGAGGTGCCGCGGACGGCCGACAACATGCTCTCGGTCACAACGGATCTGTCAACTTCCGTTGTCCGGCACGGCTACGGTTGCACATGTCGCACACGATTACCCGCACAACCTCGATACCGTCCCTTTCCTCCGGAACCGGTCAGGGACAATTGCGGTACCGCTGGTCCAGAATTCGGGCGGACGGCCGGGAAACGGCGTCACGGCTGCCTGCATTCGGATCATTGCGGAATCCGGCCGGACATACCGCCGAGTTTCACGGCCGCGTAAGCGGCCGACGCCATCGTCATATGGCGGTGCCAGCCGTCGAAGGACCTGCCTTTGAAATCCCGCAGTCCGGTTCCGGCTCCTGTGCGGGTGCTGTCCCGGGCCACCTGGGCGGCGAGCCGGGTGAGCTGGTACAGCTCGCTCACGGGCGTACGTGACAGTGTGGTGGCCCAGTATTCCCCGGGCTCGTACGTTCCCGGGCGCCACTGGGCGTACAGGGCGATCTCCGGCCCGGCGGCCTCTCCGGGCGGCCGCGGGAGCAGGGCCCGTACGGTCAGGGCCCGCACCCCGGGAGCGACCGGAGCCGTGGTGAGCCGCGCGGCCTGCGGAGCTGCCAGGATCTCTGCGACGGGCACCGCCGCGTCCGGGACGGAACGTCCGGAAGGGGCCACCAGCCGCAGGGCGCACTCCCCGGACAAGCTCACCATGACAGGCCGCTGCGGCCCTTCGAGGGCACGGCGCAGGCCGGCCGCCTCATGCGCACGGATGTCCCACAGCACCGGGACGGCGGAGAACCCGCGCGGCGCTTCGAACGTCGCCACGGGCCCGGAAGCGTCCGGCGAGGCCGGTGTTCCGCGGGGCCCGGGGGGTAATCGCCCCTCGGCGGGCACCTGGAGGTGCCAGTCGACGGGTGCGTTCAGGGCGCCCGCGGCATACCAGAGTCCGTGGGCCTGCTGGCCGTTCACCAGCTGACCGGAGGCGGGCAGGAACCTGCGGTGCACGCCGGCCGCGTGCCGTCCCCTCCTGGGGATGAGCAGGGGAAGCACCACCCAGGCCCGTGGGGCCGCGATGTCCGACAGACACCTCGCCAGCGCCGCGCGCACCGGCCACCAGTCCCACGGGGCGTCATGGATGAAATGGTGAAGGCGCTGGGCCGACGCGGGGTCGCCGAGGGAGCGGGCGATATTGGCGATCGACTTGCGCCCCGGGGCGGTGAGCAGGCCCCGCAGGTACTGGACGCCCTTCGCACGGTGATCGGCGCGGGTGAACGAGGCGAAGAGCCGGGGCGCCAGGTCGGCCAGCACCCCTTCCCACGGACACGGCGGGGCGCAGGAGCCATGAGACAACGCGTACATGACGTACCCTCCACGGATTTCCGGCGCCGGCCGGAGGACAGGCCGCCCTCCGCGGGCCGGACACAGGCTCGGCGGAGCCGCACGGCGAGGGCCCTATTCCGGGCGGGCCCATCCGGCGGCGGCAGGCCAGGGGAGCGCGTACGCGCAGCGCCGATCACGTGGAACCGTTCCCGCGGACATCACCGCACCCCCCGTCGTCACTGCGGGCGTCGCCAACAACAGCGAACGCCCATCGCAATCGAATTCACGATAGCTGACGCACTGAAGGCGCGTCACCGCTTTCGCTCCGCTCGCCCGCCAGAAGTTCGGGACGGCACATCGCGTCCCACGCTCCGAGACACGGGGGCTTCCGCGCGCCCCCCGATTCCGGAAACCCCCACGGAAAGGGACGTCCCCGCCGAGATCCCGCACTCCGCCCGAAACACCCCCTGTCCGCCCGCCCGGGAGGCGAGTAGCGTCTTGCGCCCTTCTTCCGTACGGAGGGTGCCCGCCATGGCCGACACCGTGAGCCACACGCAGTACGAGACGTACGAGGGCGGCAGTCCGGAGGCCGAGCGGGTGGTCTTCGACGAGCTGGCGCGGCAGTTGATGGCGGTGCAGCTCAAGAACCGGGGGCGTGGGGCGCGCAGGGTCGAGCGGGCCTTCCACGCGAAGGCGGCGCTGGGGGTGGAGAACGCCCGGCTGCGGTTCGACGAGTCGCTGCCCGCGTCGCTGGCCTCGGGCTGGGTGCAGCCGGGCGCGCAGTACCCGGCGGTGGTCCGGCTGTCGAACGCGAGCGGCACGGCGCAGCCGGACATCGCGCCCGATCTCCGGGGCATCGCCGTACGGGTCGAGGTGTCGGCGGAGGAGACCCACGATCTGCTCGCCACCAACTTCCCGGTGTCGCACGCGCGCGACGCGCGGGAGTTCGTGGCGTTCGCCAAGGCGATGGCGGGGGCCCGCAACCCGGTGCAGAAGGCGTTCGGGCTGCTGGTGAAGCTGCCGCTGGCGGTGGGCTGGGGTACGGCCGCGCGGATGCGCCGCAACGTGCAGGCGGCCACCCGGCACGTGGTCGGGTCGCTGGCGCGGGAGACGTACTGGAGCCGTGGCGCGATCATGTGGGGCGAGGCCGGGCCGGTGCGCTACCAGCTGCGGCCAGCGCCGGGCGGCGCCCCCGCGCCGCGCCCGGACCGGCACGACCCCGACCTGCTGCGGCACGAGCTGGCGGGGCGGCTGGCGCTGGCCGATGTCGAGTTCGAGCTGTGTGTGCAGCGGTTCGTGAACGAGAAGCACACGCCCGTCGAGGACGGCGCGGCGCCCTGGCGGGAGGCGGACGCGCCGGTGGTACCGGTGGGGCGGCTGGCCATTCCGCGGCAGGACGTGACGACCGCCGAGGCCCGTGCCGCGGCCCGCCGGGTGGAGGAGACGGCGTTCAACCCGTGGCACACGACGGACGGGTTCCGCCCGCTGGGGAACCTCAACCGGGCGCGCAAGGCCGCCTACCGGGCGAGCGCCGGGCACCGGCTAGGCACCCGGTTCCGTACGGAGGAGCCGCTGCGCAACACCGTCCTGGGCGTGCCGGTGCGGGCCGCCTTCCGGGCCGTCAACCAGTACGTGCCGTGGCACAAGCTGCCGCTCGACCTGAGCCTGCTGAACCTGGTGGCGCTGCGGCAGGCGCTGCGCCGGTACAACCTCATCGACACGGAGGTCCCCGAGGCGCCGCCGCGGGCCGTGCCGGTGCCGGAGAGGGTGGACGAGGGCGCGCGGACGGCCCGTACGTACGACGGCTCCTCCACCGATCTTTCGGAGCCGGGGATGGGCGCGATCGGGTCCGCCTTCGGCCGCAACATCGCGCCGGTGCACCGGCCCGACCTGTACGACGTGCCGAACCCGGTCACCGTCGCCCGCGAGCTGTTGCACCGTACGGCGTTCCGGCCGGCGTCCTCGCTGAACATCCTGGCCGCGGCGTGGATCCAGTTCCAGGTGCACGACTGGGTCAACCACCGGCGGTACAAGACGGGCGAGCGGTCGGTGGAGATCCCGATGCCGCCCGGCAGCGCCTGGACCAACACGCCGGGCGGCCCGCCCGAGGACGTGATGCGGTTCGCCGACAACATCGGTGTGGAGCGGCCCGGCGAGCCGCCGCTGCTGTTCACCAACACCGCCTCGCCGTGGTGGGACGGCTCGGAGGTGTACGGCGGCGACGAGGCCACCGCGCGGGCGCTGCGCGAGCCGGACGGCCCGAAGCTGCGCCTGGAGGACGGGCACCTGCCGGTCGGCGCCAACGGCATCCCGCTCACCGGCTTCAACGAGAACTGGTGGCTGGGCCTGAGCGTCATGCACACGCTCTTCGCCCGGGAGCACAACGCGCTGTGCGACGCGCTGCACGCCGAGTACCCGAGGATGAGCCAGGACCGCGTCCACCACACCGCCCGGCTGATCGTCTCGGCACTCATCGCGAAGATCCACACCGTCGAGTGGACGCCGGCGATCCTGGCCACCGAGGCCATCGACATCGGGCTGCGGACCAACTGGCAGGGCCCGCCGGACAACTGGCTCAGCAAGCTGGGGCTGTGGCTGGTCGAGGCGCACGCGCTGCGCGGCATCCCGCAGACGCTGCCGGACCACCACAAGGTGCCGTACTCCCTGACCGAGGACTTCGTCACCGTCTACCGGATGCACCCGCTGATCCCCGACGACTACGAACTGCGCGAGCACCGCTTCGGGCAGCGCCTGGAGACCGTCGCCTTCGACGACATCCAGGGCACGGCGGCGGAGGCGGTGGCCCGCAAGACCGGCCTGACCGACACGCTGTACTCCCTCGGCATCGCCCACCCGGGCGCGATCACGCTGCACAACTACCCGAAGGCGCTGACGCACTTCGAGCGGGACGGGGAGATCATCGACCTGTCGGTGGTGGACCTCGTCCGGACCCGGCGGCGCGGCGTGCCGCGCTACAACGACTTCCGCGCCGGGCTGCACAAGGGGCGGGTGCGCCGCTTCGAGGACATCAGCTCCGACCCGGAGACGGTGGCGCGACTCCGGGAGGTCTACCGCGACGTGGACGAGGTCGACACGATGGTGGGGCTGTTCGCGGAGAACCCGCCGGAGGGCTTCGGCTTCAGCGACACCGCCTTCCGGATCTTCATCCTGATGGCGACCCGCCGCATCCAGTCGGACCGGTTCCTGACCGTCGACTTCCGGCCGGAGCTCTACACCCCGCTCGGCATGGACTGGATCGCGCGCGGCGGGATGAACTCCGTCATCCTGCGGCACTGCCCCGAGCTGGCGGCGATGCTGCCGCGCGACGCGAGCGCCTTCGCGCCCTGGCGGCCGGTGCTGCCGGAGCGCGGTGGCGGCGCGGGCTCCTGATCCGGGCGGCGCGCACCCCGGCCGGAGTGGCCGGGGTGCGCGGGCCCGGCGGGAAAGCGGAGGGCGGTGCCCGATAACCTCCTGGTGTGGAGGAGAACACGCCCGCGCAGTTCGAGCGCGGTACGGACGGTCCCAAGGTCATCGTCGTCGGCGTCGACGGGTCGGACTCGTCGTGGCGCGCCGCCGCCTACGCGGCGGGGCTGGCCCGCCGGCAGGGCTCCAAGCTGGCCCTGGTGTACGTACAGCCGGTGCTGCCGGCCGGGGCCGCCATGGGGGCGCCGGTCGTGGACACCACCAACGAGGTCGCCGAGGAGCTGATGGCGGAGATCCGCGCGGCGACGGAGCGGGCGCAGGGGACGTACGACCTGCGCTGGGAGTTCCACACGCTGCGCGGCGACCCGTACTCGGGCATGGTGCAGATGGCCGACGAGCTGACGGCGGACGCCGTGGTGGTGGGCGCCTCGGAGTCCGCCGGGCACCGGATCATGGGGTCGGTGGCGGTACGGCTGGTCAAGGCGGGACGGTGGCCGGTGACGGTCGTCCCGTGACGGGCGACGCGTATCGGCCGGTCCGTGATGGCCGGTCCATGACGGTCTGCCCATGACGCCCGGTCCGTGACGGACGGTCCGTGACGGACGGTCCGCGGCCGGGGCCGCGGAGCATCCGGGCCCCGAGGGCGATTACCGGCCACCGCACCGGCCGAAATGCAAACGTCAACCACATTGGTCTGGACCACAAGGGTGGGGACGGTTAGGGTCCCTTCCGTACGGCGCACCTGGCCGTACGGTTCCCGCTTCGCTCCCCCGCCAGCTCCGCACCTGGGACCGGTCCATGATCGAAATCGTGGTCGTACTCCGGGTCGAGGACGCCGTCCTCGACTTCCTCTCCGTCCTGACCGACCCCGACCCCGGCGGCGGTCCGGCCGCCGTGGTCCTCGCCGACCGCGGCGACATCCTCCCGCTGCCCGTCGGCCTGCCGCCCGCCGAACGCCTCGCGCTGCTCGCGCCGTACGTACGGCCCGCCGAGGACGACGCCGTCTCGCCCGGCCCCGACGCCCTCGCCCATCTCGTGCGCCGGGCCGCCGGCGGCCGCCCGGCCCGCGTGTGGACCCACTCGCCCGCCGACAACCGGCGCAGCCGGGGCCGCGTCGGCCGGGACACCGCCGTCGCCTGCGCCGGCCTGGCGGACGCCGCCGGGCAGTCCGGCGGCACGCCGGTGCCGACCGTGTGGCACGCCGTCGGCTACTCCCCGTACCTCCAGTTCGTCAGCGACCTCGACCGCCCGCTCGGGCGTGCGCAGATCGCCGCCAAACTCGACTTCGTCAACGGCGCGGCCGCCGCGCTGCTCGACACGACATCGCCCCAGTTCATGGTGCGGACGCCCCGCATCCCGGCCACCGAGCGGTTCTTCACCGCCGGCCCCGACGAGCGCGAACGGCTCTTCGCGCTGCTGGCCAGCCTGGACGACGAGGCCGCCGCCGTGGTGGACCCGTGGGAGTTCGCCACCTCGCCGTACGAGGCCCGGCGGCTGGACGCGACCGCCGCGTGGGTACGGCGGCACTGTGCGCCCGGCGGGCCGCCGCTGGTGGAAGTCGGCGCCTGCGAGGGCGCGTTGACGTCCCGGCTCGCGGCGGACGGCTTCTCCGTGTACGCCACCGAGCCCAACCCGCACTTCCGGGCCCGGCTCGCCGCCGCGCAGGACGGCACCGCGGCCGTCCGCGTCGGCTCCGAGGGCCTGGCAGAGCTGGCCAAGGACGGCCCGGCCGGGGCCGCGTACCTGCTGATCGAGATGCTCTACTACGGCCAGGACCCGGCGCTCCTCGACGACCTGCCCGCCGATCTGCTGTTCCTCGCCCTGGAGCCGGAGGCGCTGGAGGCCCGGCTGCGGCCGTGGCTCGCCGCCTCCGCGGTGTGGCGGACGGTCGAGGAGACCCGCCTCGTCACGCCCCGGGTGGAGCCGGTCTGCGGCGGCCGGGCGTACCTGAGCAAGCGCGGCAGCGTCGGGCTCGTGCTGCGCCGCACCGACGGCTGATCCTCACCGGGTCGCATCCGACCGCCGTCCCGTTCCGCACGGCTGCCGCCGTTCCCCCGTACCGGAAGGCCCCCCATGCGCGCCGACACAGCCCTGGTCAACGCCTGCCTGCTCCCCGCCTACGCGGGCCGATCGCCCGCCGGGTGGATCCTGCGCGCTGCGGACGAGGGGCTGGCGGGCGTCGGCCTGTTCGGCACCAACTTCCCGCCGGGCGCCGGGTCGTTGCGCGAGGAGATCACCGCTCCGCTCCGCGCGGCCCGCCCGGACCTGCTGATCGCGCTGGACGAGGAGGGCGGTGACGTGACCCGGCTCGACTACCGCCGGGGCAGCGTCCACCCGGGCAACCACGCCCTCGGCGCCGTGGACGACGTGGCGCTCACCCGGCAGGTGGGCGCGGCGATCGCCCGCGATCTGCGGGCCGAGGGCGTCAACCTCTGCCTGGCGCCCTGCGCGGACGTCAACTCCCGCCCGGACAACCCGATCATCGGCGTCCGCTCCTTCGGCGACCGGCCGGACCTGGTGGCACGGCACACCGCGGCGTGCGTCCAAGGCATCCAGGAGCTGGGCGTGGCCGCCACCGTCAAGCACTTCCCGGGCCACGGCGACACCCGTACCGACTCGCACTCCGAACTGCCCGACATCGACCGGGACGCCGCGTCCCTGGAGGCGGTGGACCTGCCGCCGTTCCGCGCCGGGATCGCGGCCGGCGCCAAGGCGGTGATGACCGGTCACATCCGGCTCTCGCACCTGGACGGCCTGCCCGCGACGCTGAGCCGGCGGATCGTCACCGGCCTGCTGCGCGAACGGCTCGGCTACCGGGGCGTGGTACTGACCGACGCGCTGGAGATGGCGCCGATCGTGCGGCGCTGGGGGTACGGAGGCGCCGCGGTCGCCGCGCTGGCCGCGGGCGCCGACCTCGTGGTGCTCGGCGCGACCGACGGCGAGAAGCTGCTGCCCGAGGTGCACGACGCCGTCCAGGAGGCGCTGGACCGGGGCACGCTGACCCTGGAGCGGGTGGCGGAGGCCGCCTGCCGGGTGGCGTCGCTGCGGGCCTGGGCCGACCCGGCCCGGCGCGCCGGAGCGCCCACCGGCCCGCCGCTGTCCGGCGGTGAGCCCGTCGGCCTGGTCGCGGCCCGCCGGGCCCTGCTCGTCCACGGCGTCCCCCGGGCGGCCGACGGGCGCCGCCTGCACACCGTACGGCTGGCGACCGTGGCCAACATGGCGGTGGGCGAGGCGCCGTGGGGGCTGGACGCCCCGCTCCGCGGCCTCGGGGCGCTCGCCTCGGCCACCGACGTGGCGCCGGGCACCGAGCCGTCCGCGATCGGCCTGCCGCCGGACGACGGCGGCGGCGCGCTCGCGGTGGTGGTCCGGGACGCGGAGCGCGACCCCTGGCAGCGCGCCGTCCTGCGGGCGCTGCGGTCCCGGCGCCCGGACCTGATCACCGTGGACATGGGGCTGGCCCCGGCCCGGCCGCTGCCCGACGACGCCCCGGCGACGCTGTTCACCCGGGGTGCCGGGCTGGCCAACGCCACCGCGGCGGCGGAGTACCTGTCGGGCCGCGCCTGGCGCGGCCCGCTGCGGACATGACCGGCGCCCGCCCCCTGGCCGGGGGCGCGGACCGCGCGGGCGGGTACGGACGAGGAGCGGGCGGCGGGTACGACCACTGCGTGGGCCTCGGCTACCACTGCGAGTCCACCTACCAGATCCGCCGTATCACCGGCGTCACCCGCGCCCACTTCTTCGACTGGCTGGACCTCGACTTCGAGTCGGTGGTGGAGGCCGTCGCGGACGGCTTCCGGAACGTGCTGCGTCCCGGGCTGGTCGAGCCGTTCGACGACGGCCGGTGCGCTCTGGACCGCGGCAGCGACATCCGCTTCTACCACGAGTTCCATCCCGCGGCCGGCGCCGGTACGCCCCTCACCCAGCGGGACATCGATGAACAACTGCCGCGCGTACGGGCGAAGTTCACCGCACTGGCCGGGCGCTGGCGGGAGCTGGCCGGCTCCGGCGCGCGGGTGCTGTACGTCCACCACGACGCCTGGGACGAGCTGACCGCCGCCGATCTGCGCCGGCTCCGCGCCGTGATCGCGGCCGAGCACCCGGGCCACCGCTTCGCCCTGCACTGGCTGCGCCGCACCGCGCCGCCGGACGCCGGCCGGCTCGGCCCCGGCATCACCTGGGGCACCGTCGCCGCCGCACCCGGCCGCTGGCAGGGCGACGACGCCGCGTGGGACGCGGCCCTCACCCCCGTACTCACCACCGCACAGCCCCCGCACCGAGGAACCGCACCAAAGAACCCGCACTAAGGAACCCGCATGACGCCTCCCCCGCCGCGCACCGTCATCCTCTCCCCGCACTTCGACGACGCCGTCCTCTCCCTGGCCGGACTGATACCCCGGCTCCCCGCCCCGGTCACGGTGGTGACCGTCTACGGCGGCGCGCCCGCCGCCCACCACCCCGTCTCGTGGTGGGACAGCACCTGCGGCTTCTCCACCGCCGCCGAGGCGCACCGCGCCCGGCTCGCCGAGGACGCGCGGGCCGCGGACCTGCTCGGCGTGGACCAGGCCGTCCTGGACCACCCCGACGGGCCGTACGGCGAGAGCGACGAACTGACGGGCGTGGACGCCTACTTGGGCGCCCTGCCGACGCCGTTCCCGCTCGTCCTGCTGCCCATCGGCACCAACCAGGCCGACCACCGGCGGGTGCGCGACCGCGCCCTGCGCGCCCTGGACCGGCTGGGCGCTCCGCTGCCGCTGCTGTACGCCGACCTCCCGTACACCGGCCACCTGCCCGAGTGGGGCACCCCGGACACCGACCGCGCCCTCAGCGGCGACCGGACGTACGGGCTCTCCTACCAGGACCTGCTGACCCGCTACGAGCTCGATGTCGCGCACGACCTGGTGCTGGACGACGACGCGTGGGCCCGCAAGCGGGAAGCGGTGCTCTGCTACGGCTCGCAGCTCGCGCCGCTGGCCGCCGACCACGGGAGCCTGCTGGCCCGGCGCGGACCGCTGCGCGCCGAGCGCGTCTGGTCGCCGGTGCGCCGTCCGGAGTCCGCCGGGGCGGTCGCATGACCGCGCCGCCGCCCGTCCTGGAAGCGCACGGCCTGGTCAAGGAGTACCGCCGGGGCCGGGTCGTGGACGGCGTGCGGCTGGTCGTGCGCGAGGGCGAGCGGGTCGGCCTGCTCGGCCCGAACGGCGCGGGCAAGACCACCACGCTGCTGATGTGCCTGGGCGCGGTCGAGGCGGACGCCGGCAGCGTGCACGTGCTGGGCCACCGGCTGCCCGCCGGGCGGTCGTCCGCCATGCGCGGCGTCGGCTTCGCGGCCGGCTATCTGCCGCTTCCCGACCGGCTGCGGGTGCGCGAGTACCTGCGGCTGTACGCGGACCTGTACGGGCTGCGCGCCCCGCGCACGGCGGTGGAGAACGCCCTGGAGCACTTCGGCATCGGCCACCTGGCCACCGCCATCGGCACCGAGCTGTCCAGCGGCCAGCGCACCCTGGTCGGCATCGCCAAGGCGTCCCTGCACACGCCCCGGCTGCTGATCCTGGACGAACCCACCGCGGCCCTGGACCCGGACATCGCCCTGCGGGTGCGCACCGGCCTGCTGGACCTGTGCGCCCGGCACGGCACCGCGCTGCTGGTCACCAGCCACGACATGGTCGAGGTGGAGCGGCTGTGTGAACGGGTGGTCTTCCTGGCGGCCGGGCGGGTGACCGCGGACGGCACACCGGAGGAGGTGGCGCGGCAGTTCGCGCAGCAGGACCTGGAGGGGGTCTTCCTGCACCTGGCGGAGGAACGGGACCGCGAGCGCGCCGGGCGGAACCGGGCGGAGGCCGGTGCCGCATGAGTGCCACGGACGCACCTGAACTGCGGGGTCCCGCCGCGGCCGGCGCGCACCGGGTCCGCGCCGTCGCCCGCCGCCACTGGCTGGTGCTGCGCCGCAGCCCGCACCGGATCTTCGACGTGCTGGTGTGGCCGGTCGTCGACACGCTGCTGTACGGCTCGATCGGCCTGTTCGCCGCGAAGGCGGCGGGTGGCGGTACGGAGACGGGCGGGGGCGCCGCGGAGCTGGGCACCGGTCCCACGCTCGCGGTGTTCCTGCTCAGCGGGACCGTGCTGTGGCACCTGGTCCACCAGACGCAGATCTCCCTGGCCACCGGCTTTCTGGAGGAGACCTGGTCACGCAATGTGATCGGGCTGCTCAGCACTCCGCTGCGCGGCTGGGAGTACCTGGCAGGGGTGGGGCTGTTCGCCCTGGTCCGTACGGCGCTGAGCACCCTCGCCGTGGCCTCGCTGGCCTTCGCCGCGTACGCCTTCGACGTGACGACGCTGGGCCTGGGGCTGATTCCCGTCGCGGCGCTGCTGCTGCTCTGCGGCTGGGCGGTGGCCCTCGCGGTGGTGGGGCTGGTGCTGCGGTACGGAAGCGGCGCCGAGGCCCTGGTCTGGGGCGGGCTGTCGGTGGTGATGCCCCTGTCCGGGGTGTTCTACCCGGTCTCGACTCTCCCGGCGCCGCTGCGCCCGGTCGCCGAGGCCCTGCCGACCACCCATGTCTTCGCCGCTGGGCGCGCGCTGGCCGGGGACGGGCCCACGCCGTGGCACGAACTGGCCGTGGCCACGCTGGGCACGGCGGCGCTGCTGGTCCTGGCCCTGTTCTTCCTGGGCCGGATGCTGGCGTCCTTCCGCCGCCGGGGGCTGGTCACGCGGTACTCGTGAACCGTACGGACCGGTGTCGGCACGGCGCCCGCCCGGCCCCAGGTCCGGGCGGGTGCCGCGGGCCCGGGTCAGTCCTGCCCGGCGTCCTCCAGCCGGAAACCGACCTTCAGCCCGACCTGGAAGTGCTCGATCGCCCCGTCGACGATGTGGCCGCGCACCTCTTTCACCTCAAACCAGTCAAGGCCCCTGAGCGTCTGGGCCGCCCGCTGGACGCCGTTGCGGATCGCGGCGTCCACGCCCTCCGGGGACGTGCCCACGATCTCCGTCACCCGGTACGTGTGATTCGTCATGACCGCTCCTTCAGCCTTCCGGTGTACGAGCCGCCTGTCCGTGCTCACGCCCTGGGTGCCCGGATTTCCCGGTTCCACTCCGCCGCACCGGTGGATCTCCTTCCCCTGCCGCCCCCGAAGGGCCATGATGATCGGCCGTCGGCCGACGACGGAGAGGAAGTGGTGCGGTATGCGCGCGGGGCAGGGAGTGTGGCGGCGTAAACCGATCGAACTCATCCAGGAGACGGAAGGCGGCTCGGGCGAACAGCTCAACCGGGTGCTCGGGCTGTGGCAGCTCACGGCCATCGGCGTCGGCGGCATCATCGGCGCGGGCATCTTCACGCTCGCCGGGACCGTCGCCAACGGCAAGGCGGGCCCGGCCGTCCTGCTGTCGTTCCTGGTGGCGGGCGTGGCCAGCGCCGCGGCGGCCTTCTCGTACGCGGAGTTCGCCGGGCTCATCCCGAAGGCGGGCTCGGCGTACACGTACGGTTACGCGGTGCTCGGCGAGCTGGCGGGCTGGTTCATCGGCTGGGACCTGCTGCTGGAGTACACGGCGATCGTGGCGGTGGTCGCGATCGGCATCTCCGGCTATTTCAGTTTCCTGCTCGGGGAGATGGGGGTGGAGCTGCCCGCCTGGATGCTGGGGGCGCCGGGGACCGGCGAGGGGCACCGGGTGGACCTGTTCGCCGCGGTGCTGTGCCTGCTCATCGCGTATCTGCTGACCCTGGGCATCAAGAACGCGGCGCGCTTCGAGACGATCGTCGTGGGCCTGAAGGTCCTGGTCGTGCTGCTGGTGATCGGGGTGGGCCTCTTCCACATCAGGACGGGGAACTACACGCCGTTCTTCCCCTTCGGCGTCAGCGGTGCCTTCACGGGCGCGGCCACGGTGTTCTTCGCCGTGTTCGGCTACGACGCCATGAGCACGGCCGCGGAGGAGTCGAAGGACGCCCAGCGGCACATGCCGAAGGCGATCCTGTACTCGCTGCTGATCTCGATGGTGCTGTACGTGCTGGCGTGCCTGGTGCTGACCGGCATGCAGAACTACAAGGACATCGACCCGGAGAGCGGCTTCTCCACGGCGTTCAAGTCGGTGGGGCTGAGCAGTCTGGCCGATGTGATCGCGATCGGCGCGATCATCGGCATTCTCACGGTGATGTTCACGTTCATGCTGGGCGTGACCCGGGTGTGGTTCTCGATGAGCCGGGACGGGCTGCTGCCGAAGTGGTTCGCCAAGACCCACCCGCGGCGGCACGTGCCCACCCGGGTGACCTGGATCGTGGGCGTGGCCTCGGCCGCCATCGCGGGGTTCCTGCCGATCGGCGAGGCCGCCGAGCTGACCAACATCGGCATCCTGCTGGCGTTCGTGGTGGTGTGCGTCTCGGTGATCGTGCTGCGCTACAAGCGGCCCGACCTGCCGCGCACGTTCCGCACGCCCGGCATGCCGGTGGTGCCCGCGATCGGCGTGGTCTTCTCGCTCTGGCTGATCACGTTCCTGGAGTGGCAGACCTGGGCGCGCTTCGCGGTGTGGTTCCTGATCGGCCTGGTCGTCTACTTCGCGTACTCCCGCCGGCGCTCCGAGCTGGCGAAGGCGGAGCGGGAGATCGACGACCTGGAGGACCGCGAAGGGCGGCTCTGACCGCCGGCCCGCGCACGGCTTCCCCGCACACGACGGAGCGCCCCGGGACCGTGGTCCTGGGGCGCTCTCGTGTGCGGTCGCGGCCGTGGCCGGCCCGGCCCGGGCGGGTGGTCCCGGGCGGTGCGGCACGGGGGTCGCGCGAGCCTGCTCACCGGGCTCAGTACGCCGAGTTGACGTTGTCCATGGAGCCGTAGCGGTGGGCGGCGTAGTTGGCGGCGGCCGTGATGTTGGCGACCGGGTCGAACAGGTCGTTGGCGGTGCCCTCGACGTGGTAGCGCTCGAAGGTCGGCTGGATCACCTGGAGCAGGCCCTTGGACGGGATGCCGTTCTTGGCGTTGATGTCCCAGTCGTTCACGCTCTTCGGGTTGCCGCTGGACTCGCGCATGATGTTGCGGTGCAGGCCCTCGTAGCTGCCGGGGATGCCCTTCTCCTTCATGATGGCCAGGGATTCCTTGATCCAGCCGTCCAGGTTGTTCGCGTACTTCGGCTTGGCCGGCTCGACCGGCTTGCGGTCGGCGGCCCGGCTGGCGGCCTCCCGGGCCGTGTGGCCCTGGGCGGCCACGGCCGTGACCTTGACCGAGTCGGCGAGGGTCGCGGTCTCCTCGGCGTCGCCGGCCTTGGACTCGGCGGGCTGGGCCTTCGCACCCGCGGGCTGACCGTTCGCGGAGACCTTCTTGACGGCGGCCGGCGCGGCGGCGGCGTGCGCGTCACCGGTCGCGGCGGGGACCGCCAGGGCCGCGGTCGCGCCGGCGGCGGCCAGCACGGCGACGGAGAGCTTGTGGGTCTTGGTCACGCGGACGGAGCGGAGCAGGGTGGGAGTGGGCATGCGGGGATTCCTCTTCCAATCACTGAAATGGGTGGGCGGCAGCCATTGGCAGGAGGTACGAGCAGGAAGCCACTGGCGGCACATGAACCGAGTGGCCTGACCGCGTATCCCCGAGGGATTTACGCGAGCTCCAACCCGGCGCCTCAGCAATGATTAGCGACGCCGAAATTGGAAAGCAATAGCGTTGCGACGGGGCCTCACTACGGCCCGGGTACGTAGAAAGGCCCGTCCGGCACCGTCTCAGTCCATGATGCCGGGCCACGGCCGTGCGGTGCTCTTTTACTAAGCGGGGCCGTACGGGACTGAAGTCCCGTGCTGCGCGTCACTTTCCGGGCCCTGCGCGGCAGTCGCCGAAAACCGCTTGAAATGGCCCCTGGAAGCCTTTTCCAGCCAGTTCACGGAAACCCTTGTGGCCCGCGTCACCCAATAACCCGGGGGCTGCCCGAAAAGGTGGCGCCGGTCACTTGGAAAGGGCCATGAGTGGCGCCGGTCACCCATGGAAAAGGCATTGATCGGGGAAATCTATGAACGCAATAGGCGGCGCAAACGAAAACGCGGCCGGCCTGGTGGCCGGCCGCGTGTGCGGCCCGTGCGGGCGCGGGGGCGTCCCGGGGGTCGTCAGCCCTGGAGGGACTTCCAGAACTCCTCGAAGGAGAGCTTGCCGTCGGCGTTGGCGTCCTTGGCCGCGATGACGGCCTCGGCGACCGGGCCGGTGACGTAGGGGTCGCCCATCTCCGCCATGGCCCGCTTGTACTCGTCCGCGGTGATCAGCCCGTCGCCGTCCGCGTCGAACCGGCTGAACGCGGCCTTCGCCGCCTCGATGTCTGCCACGGGGTGCCCCCTTGATGTCGGTGTCGCTGCATTGACCTGGGTACATTAACCGACGGTCACCGGACCGCCGACCACACCCCGGCCCACCCCGTCGTCGCAGGTCAGCCCGCGAGGCGCCGCGCCAGGTAGGCCGCCGTACGGCTGCCGGGCGAGGCCGCCACCCGGGCCGGGGGGCCGGCGGCCACGATGCGCCCGCCCGCCGTGCCGCCGCCGGGTCCCAGGTCGATGACGTGGTCGGCGCCCGCGACCACGCCCATGTCGTGCTCGACGACCACCACCGTGTTGCCCGCGTCCACCAGCCCGTGCAGCTGCCGCAGCAGCACCTCGGTGTCGGCCGGGTGGAGGCCGGTGGTGGGCTCGTCCAGCAGGTAGAGGGTGTGGCCGCGGTGGGCGCGCTGGAGCTCGGTGGCGAGCTTGATGCGCTGGGCCTCGCCGCCGGACAGCTCGGTGGCGGGCTGGCCCAGCCGCAGGTAGCCCAGGCCCACGTCCTGGAGGGTGCGCAGGCTGCGGGCCGCGGCCGGTACGTCGGCGAGGAAGTCCGCCGCGGTGTCGACCGTCATGCCGAGCACGTCGGCGACGGTGCGGCCGCGGTAGGTGATCTCCAGGGTCTCCGGGTTGTAGCGGGCGCCGTGGCAGGCGGTGCAGGGCGCGTACGTACCGGGCAGGAAGAGCAGCTCGACGGCGACGAAGCCCTCGCCCTGGCAGGTCTCGCAGCGCCCGCTCGCGACGTTGAAGGAGAAGCGGCCCGCCGTGTAACCGCGGGCGCGGGCCTCGTCGGTGGCGGCGAAGACCTTGCGTACGGCGTCGAAGAGGCCGGTGTAGGTGGCGAGGTTGGAGCGCGGGGTGCGGCCGATGGGCTTCTGGTCGACGCGTACGAGGCGGTCGACCGCCTCCAGGCCCTTGGCCCCGGCGAGCTGCGCCCGTGCGGCGCTCTCCTCGTCCTCCTCCGGCCCGGCGCCCAGGTGGTCCGCGACGGCGTCCGCGAGGACCCGGGTGACCAGGGTGGACTTGCCGGATCCGGAGACGCCGGTGACGGCCGTGAAGACGCCGAGCGGGAAGGCGGCGTCCACCGCGCGCAGGTTGTGCAGGGTGACGCCGTGCAGGGACAGCTCCCCGCTGGGCTCGCGGGGCGGGCGCGGGGCCGGCGGCGTGCCGTCGAAGAGGAAGCGCCGGGTCGCGGACTCGGCGACCCGCGCGAGGTCCGCGACGGGCCCGCTGTGCAGAACCCGCCCGCCGTGCTCGCCCGCCCGGGGACCGACGTCCACGATCCAGTCCGCCTGCCGCACGACGTCCATGTCGTGCTCAACGACGAACAGCGTGTTGCCCGCTTCCTTGAGGCGCCCCAGCACGGTGAGCAGCGCCTCGGTGTCCGCCGGGTGGAGGCCCGCCGAGGGCTCGTCCAGGACGTAGACGACACCGAAGAGGCCCGAGCGGAGCTGGGTGGCCAGCCGCAGCCGCTGGAGTTCCCCGGCGGAGAGGGTGGGGGCCGCGCGGTCCATGCTCAGGTAGCCCAGGCCCAGCTCGGTGAGCACGTCGATACGGGCGACCAGGTCCCGGGCCAGGGCGGGCGCCACCCCGTCCCCCGCCGTCTCCGCGGTGGGCCGCAGCAGCTGGGCCAGGCCGCTCAGCGGCAGCCCGGACAGCTCCGCGATGTCGTGTCCGGCGAACGTGACGGCCAGCGCCTCCGGCCGCAGCCGCCGCCCTCCGCAGGCGGGGCAGGCCGCGGAGACCAGGTACCGCTGGACGCGTTTGCGCAGGGTCTCGCTCTTGGAGTCGGCGAAGGTGTGCAGGACGTAGCGCTTGGCGCTCTGGTACTGGCCCTGGTACGGCCGGTGGATGCGGCCGGCTTCCCGTACGGGGTGCACGGTGACGACGGGCTGCTCGTCGGTGAACAGGATCCAGTCCCGGTCGGCGGCCGGGAGGTCCCGCCACGGTTTGTCGATGTCGTGACCGAGCGCGGCCAGCACGTCCCGCAGGTTCTTGCCCTGCCAGGCGCCGGGCCAGGCGGCGATCGCACCGTCCCGGATGGACAGCGAGGGGTCCGGTACGAGCGACTCCTCGGTGACCCGGTGGACGCGGCCGAGCCCGTGGCACTCCGGGCAGGCGCCCGCGGCGGTGTTCGGGGAGAAGGCGTCGGAGTCCAGCCGCTCCGGCGCGTCCTGCGGATACGTTCCGGCGCGCGAGAAGAGCATGCGCAGGGTGTTCGAGAGGGTGGTGACGGTGCCGACGGAGGACCGGGACGTGGGGGCGGAGCGCCGCTGTTCCAGGGCGACGGCGGGCGGCAGCCCGGTGATGTCCTCGACCTTCGGGGCGCCGACCTGGTGGATCAGGCGGCGCGCGTAGGGGGCCACCGACTCGAAGTAGCGGCGCTGGGCCTCGGCGTAGACGGTGCCGAAGGCGAGCGAGGACTTGCCGCTGCCGGACACGCCGGTGAACACCGTGACGGTGTCCCGCGGGATGTCCACGTCGACGTTGCGGAGGTTGTGCTCACGGGCGCCGCGCACCCGGACGTACGAGTCGGTCATGCCTTCCATGATCGGTCACCGTGCGATGGCGGCGCGCGGGCCCGTCCCCACGGTCGGGGTCGGGATCGGGGACGGGCCCGCGGCAGCCGTCACGCGAGGGCGTTGCGCAGTCCCTCGCGAGCCTCTTCCCAGGGGACGGGCGTGGCGATCAGTGCCCGCAGGCCCCTGACCTGGCGGGGCGGCAGGCCGATCGCCAGCACCCCGGTGGCCCGGCCGTCGCGCCCGTAGAGGGCGACGGCCTTCCTGGAATCCGGGTCCACGACCGTGGCCTCGGACCGGTCCGCGCCGCCGAGCACGCCGTACGCCTGGATCTTCAGCCCGTACTGGTCGGACCAGAAGTACGGCACGGGCGTGAAGGGGCGGCGCTCGCGGCCCGCGGCGGGGGCCAGTGCCTCGTCCCCCTCCAGGGACTCCGCCAGTTCGGCGAGGAGGTTGCGGGCGGCGGCCATGCCCTGCTCGGTGGCGTTCATCCGGTGCTCGACGCGCAGGTCGCGGCCGTGCACCGGGTGCTGCCAGCGGGCCACGTCGCCGGCGGCGTAGACGCCGGGCGCGGCGGCGCAGTACGCGTCGCAGCGCAGCCCGTCGGTGGTGTCCAGGGCCGGGTCGCCGTGCAGCCAGCCGACGGCCGGTTCCGAGCCGATGGCGACGAGCACGGTGTCGGCGGGCAGCCGGGTGCCGTCGGCCGTCCGTACGGCGGTCACCCGCCGCGCGGGCCCGTCCCCGTCCGCCTCGAAGCCGTCGACGGCCGCGGTGTGCAGCCGGACGCCGCGCTCGTGGTGCTCGGCCGCCAGCAGCTCGCCGATCTGCGTACCGACCGTACGGGCCATCGGCAGCGCCTCGCGCCCGACGAGCGCGACCTCGTGGCCCAGCTCGCGGGCCACCGCCGCGGCCTCGCAGCCCAGTACGCCGTTGCCGATGACGACCAGGCGGTGTCCGGTGCCGGACAGCCGTTCCTTGAGGGCGAGCGCGTCCTCCAGGGTGCGCAGCGTGTGCACACCGTCGAGCCCGGCCGCCTCCGGGAGGGTGCGGGCCGCGACACCGGTCGCGACGATCACGCCGTCGCAGGCCAGCCGCTCACCGCTGTCCAGGGTGAGGGTGCGGGTCGCGGTGTCCAGGCCGGTCGCCCGGGTGCCCAGCCGCAGGTCGAGACCGAGCGCGTCGAGCTGGTCGGCGGCGCGCAGGTGCAGCTTGTCGGGCTGCCAGGCGCCCTGGAGGAGCTGCTTGGACAGCGGCGGGCGGTCGTACGGCGGGTGGGGTTCGTCGCCGACGAGGGTCAGGGTGCCGGTCCAGCCGAAGCGGCGCAGGGCCTCGGCGGCGGCGAGACCCGCCGCCGAGGCGCCCACGACGGCGATGCGGCGGGGGCTCACTCGTCCACCTTGATGACCGCGGCCGGGCAGATCGCGGCGGCTTCGCGGACGGCGTCGTGCTGGTCGGCGGGCGGCGCGGCGTCCAGGAGGACGACGATGCCGTCCTCGTCGCGCTGGTCGAAGACCTCGGGGGCGACCAGGACGCACTGTCCGGCGGCGCAGCACTTGTCGGCGTCGAGGGTGATGTTCATGGCAGGAGACTCCTGAGGAGGAAGGGGAAGGGGAACGGTCGGCGGGGTGTCACCAGGTGACGGGCAGGGTGTGGCAGCCGTAGATCGCCATGTCGCTGCGGAACGGGATCTCGTCCACCGGGACCGCGGGCCGCATCTCCGGGAAGCGGCGCAGCAGGGTGCCGATGACGACCTGGAGCTCGACGCGGGCCAGGGCCTGGCCGAGGCACTGGTGGATGCCGTAGCCGAAGGCGACGTGGTGCTGGGCGTTGGGGCGGCACACGTCGAGCGCGTCGGGGTCCGCGAAGACCTCCGGGTCGCGGTTGGCGGACGGCACGGCCACCACGACGCCCTCCCCGGCCCGGATGAGCTGCCCGCCGATCTCGATGTCCTCGGTGGCGGCGCGGCGCGGCCCGTTGCGGATGATGCTGTGGAAGCGCAGCAGTTCCTCGACGGCGCCGCGGATCAGGGCGGGTTCGGCGCGCAGCCGGTCCGCGGTCTCCCGGTCGCGCATCAGGGTGAGCGCGCTCAGGCCGATCATGTTGGCGGTGGTCTCGTGGCCCGCGATGAGCAGCAGGGCGGCGAAGGCCACCACGTCGTCGTGGGTGATCTCGCCCGGGACCTGCTGCTCGGTGATCAGGCGGCCGAGGATGTCGTCGCCGGGCGCGGCCTCCTTGGCGCTCACCAACCGGTGCAGGTAGGAGCGGAGTTCCTCCCGCGCGCCCTCGCGCTCCTCGTGGGTGACCGTGCGGGACAGCAGGGTGCCGGTGAGCCGCTGGAACAGCTCGTGGTCGTCGTACGGGACGCCGAGCAGCAGGCTGATGACGAGCGAGGGCACCGGCAGGGCCAGCGCCTCGACGAGGTCCACGTCCTGGCCCGCGCGCTTCTCCATGGCGTCGCACAGCTCGTCGGTCAGGCGCTGGATCTCCGGGCGCATGGCCTCGACGCGCTTGACCATGAACTCCCGGGTGACCATGCGGCGCAGCCGGGTGTGCTCGGGCGGGTCCATGCGGATGAAGCCGCGGTGCTCGGTGGTGGCGCCGCCGGTCATGCCGCTGAGCGGGTAGCCGGGGCGGGTGGTGTCGGAGCTGAACCGGGTGTCGCCGAGGATGGCGCGGATGTCGGCGTAGCGGGTGGCCAGCCAGGCTTCGGTGCCGTCCGGCAGCGAGATCTTGGACAGCGGCGCCTCGGTGCGCAGCCGCGCGAACTCGGCCGGCGGGTCGAACGGGCAGCCCTGCGGCGGCTGCACGGGGAGCGCCGGTGCGGCGGCGGGGGCGGGGGAAGCGGGAGAGGGGGTCATGTCGCTCCTTGGGAGCACGCGGGCAGGGGCGTGCGCCCGGTGTCGGACGTTCACCTAACGCCCGTAAACTTACATGCGTAACGCACGGGTGCGACGGCCGGGGGTGGGCGGGGCGCGCGAGCGCCGGGAGGCCCGGCTCAGCACACCTTCCGGTACGGCACCTCGGGGATGTACGTCTCCCAGTCCGCGCGGGACAGCGAGCCGCCGGCACGGTGGCACACGTCGGCGACGAGCGCGTCCGGCGCGATGCGGTGGGTCGTCAGCGTGACGTGCTGGCCCGCGGCGTACAGCGCCGTGCCGTCCCGGTTGAAGGTGAGGGCCAGGATCTTGTCGCCCGGCGTCGGCAGGGCGGAGCCGAGCGGCTGCTGGGAGGGCACGTCCCACAACTGGAGGCTGCCGTAGGCCCCGGCCACGGCGAGCGTCCTCCCGTCCGGGGAGAAGGCCAGCGCCGAGACGGCCTCGTGCCACTGCTGCTGACGGCCGCCGGTGAAAGCGGGCAACTGGCCGAACCGCCGCCGGATGTCGCCGTCCCACACGGTGACGTTGCCCGTCTCCTCCCCCACCGCGAAGGAGTTCCCGGTCGGGCTGAACGCGTACGCCGTGTCCTGCCGGGTGAGCCGGCGCGGCATCGGTGTCCCCGCGGGCAGCTTGACGATCTCCCCCCTGGTGACGAGCAGCCGTCCGTCGGGACGCAGGGTCATGGGGGAGCCGCCGGAGACGGACAGGGACTTCTCGCGCCGCCGGCTGCCGATGTCCCACACCTGTACCGAACGGACCGAGGACGTGATCAGCCGGGAGCCGTCCGGGCTGAGGACGGCGCCCTCGGTGGGGCTGTTGTCCTGCCCGCCGGCGAAGGCGGCGAGGGTGCGGTGTCCGGGCACGTCCCGCACCGCGACCAGGCCGGGGGACAGGTCCCAGTTCCCGGCGTAGTCGCCGGTCACGCCGTAGGCCACCCGCGTGCCGTCGGCGCTGAAGGACAGCACCTCGTCCGGCTCGATCCGCAACTGGCCCTTGCGCCGGGGGGTCTGGGGCGGCAGCCGCATGTCGGTGGGGCTGTCCACGACCGCGCCGGACCGGGTGTCGCGCGTCTCGAACCGCGCCGTCGGGCCCCGGGTCCACACCAGGCCCAGGTGACGGGCGTCCGGGCTGAACGCCGCGCTCTGCGCTGCCGCCGGAGCCCACCGCGAGGTGGCGGCCGCCGTGAGGTCGAGGCTGCGCACCTGATTCGCGGCCAGGTAGCGCAGGGTGCCGCCGTCGAGGACGATGTCGGCCGGCCCGTCGGCGGACATGGCGCCCCGGAAGACCGGATGGTCCACCTGGCTGGTGCGCCACACCAGCACCTCACCGGGACTCCTGCCGATCAGGAACCTCCCGTCCCTGCTGAACGTGACGGTGCCCAAGGGGGACTGCGCGACCCTCGGCAGCTCCCGCCCCGTCGCCAGTTCCCATCTGCGGAGCCCGTCCCGGGTGACCAGCGCGAAGGTCCGGCTGTCGGGGCTGAAGCGGCCGTTCAGCGGGGTGCACGACTCCCCGGCACGCGCCCGGGACCACGGCGCGGGCAGCGGCTTCTTGTGCGGTACGTCCCACAGCTCGACCGTGCCGCCCGGCGAGCACACGGCCAGCAGCCGGTCGTCGGGGCTGATGGCCGCCACGTTCTCCCATTCACGGCCGCGCCGCGGGAACGCCGGGCGCTCGACGAGGAGATGCTGGTCCCGGGTGTCCCACACCTGGATCGTGCGCGCGGTCTGGATCAGCAGCCGGGCACCGCCGGGGCTGAACTGGACGCCCCACTGGTCCGAGGCGTCCAGGGTCCGGCCGGTCCAGCGCCGCGCGGCGACGTCCCACAGCGCCAGACGGCGGCCGGTGAGCTGGAAGACCACCAGCCGGGCGTCCGGGCTCATCGCGACCGCCGTCATGGCCCGCGTACCGGGCCCCGGGGTCGTCCTGACCTTCCGCCGGGTGCGCACGTCCCAGACGGTGAGGTGGCCGGGCGCCGCGGTGACCACGGTGCGCCCGTCCGCGCTCAGGAACGCCAGGGCGTCGCGGTCGGCCACGTCGAGGCTGTCCGCGAGGGGCTGGGTCCAGGCGCCGGTGAGCGCCGAACGGGTCTCGGCGGTCTCGGCGATCCGCCACGCGGCGACGGACAGCTGCCGCGCCTTGGCCGGCTCGGAGGCGCGCAGGCTCTCCGCGACCGCGGCCACCCGGCGCGCCGCGGCCTGCTCCTGCCGCGCCCGCCCGGCCCGGCTCTGCTGCCAGGCCAGCACGCCGGCCACCAGCGTCAGCGTCACCAGGACGGCCACCGCGCCGACGACGCCCTTGCGCCGCCGGGCCTCCCGGCGCCGGGCGGCGGCACCGGCGGCGAGGAAGTCCCGCTCCGAGGCGGTCAGGTCGGCCGGGTCGGCGAAGGCCTCTTGCGCCGCGGTCAGCTGCGTACCCCGGTACAGCGCGCCCGCGTCCCGGCCCAGCCGCTCCCAGGTACGGGCCGCCTCCGTCAGCCGGCGGTGCAGCCGCAGCCGGTCGCGGTCGGCGTCCACCCAGGACCGCAGGCGCGGCCAGGCGGTGATCAGCGCCTCGTGCGCCAGGTCGACGGTGTCCTCGTCCAGGGTGATCAGGCGGGCCCTGGCCAGGCGTTCGAGGACGACGGTGATGCCCGGCGAGGTCGCCGCGTCCAGTTCGGCGCGGTCCGCGGGCCGCCGGGTGTCGTGCGCGCCCTCGCCGGGCGTGACCAGCCGCAGCAGCGCCCAGCGGGCGAGCCGGGCCTGCTCCGGGGAGAGCTGGGTGTACAGGGTCTCGGCGGTCCGGGCGATGGCGCCCTGCACGCCGCCGACGGCCTCGTACACCTCCAGGGCCAGCGTCCGGCCGCGGCGGTGGCGCCAGGTCTCCAGCAGCGCGTGCGACAGCAGCGGCAGGCCGCCGGGCTGGTCGGCGGTCTCCTCGATGAGCCGGTCGGTCAGCGCGCGCTCGACGATCAGGCCGTGCGCCGCGGCGGGTTTGACGATGGCCTCGCGCAGTTCGGCGGGGCTCATGGGGGTGACCGGCACGGTGGTGTGGCGCAGTGCCTCGGCCAGGGTGCGGTGCTGGAGGCAGTGGCCGTAGAAGTCGGCCCGCAGGCCCAGGACCACGCACAGCCGGCGCGCGGGGTCCTGGGCGTCGAGCAGCAGGTCGAGGAACCGGGCGCGCTCAGCCGGGTCGCGGCAGAGGGTGAACACCTCCTCGAACTGGTCGATGACCAGCCAGGTGTCGCCCGGCCCGGCGGCCGCGGCGAACAGCTGCCGGTGCGTGCCGAACGGCCGGGCCCCGGGGGTGAACGTCCGGATGGCGGCCGGGCACGGGCCGTCGGCGGGAGGGCTCTGGAGACGCGGGATGAGCCCGGCGCGCAGCAGGGAGGACTTGCCGCTGCCGGACGGGCCCAGGACGGCCACCAGCCGGTGCCCGCCCGTCAGGCGCAGCAGCTCCTCGGTGAGCCGCTCGCGCCCGAAGAACTTCTCCCGGTCGCCGGGCTCGTAGCGGGCCAGCCCCTGGTACGGGCGGTCCGTGTCGCCCGGCGCCGCACGGACGAAGGTCTCCTCGGCGAGGCGGTGCCAGCGCGCCGTCCACTCCTCCACGTCGCCGCCGCACGCCTCCACGTACGCGCGGGTCACCGCGAGCGAGGGCAGCTGCTCGCCGGAGGCCGCCCGGGACAGGGTCGCCACCGAGTAGGGCACGCGTCCGGCCATGTCCCGGTAGGTGAGCGGACCGGCCTTGCGCCGCAGCTCCCGCAGGTCGACGGCGAACCGCTCCACGGGCCCCGCGTCCGGGTCCAGCGGCCTCTCCTTGCGCCCCATCCGGCCCTCCCGCCCGCACGCCCGCACCCCCCGGCAGCCGTCACGTTAGGCAGCCCCCGGAGCGCCCGGCAAGGAGCTTGTCCGCCGAACCCGCGGCACCGGCCGGGAGGTCCGGCGCGGCGCCGTCAGCGGCGGCCGTTCATGGCGCGGCGCACCTCGTCGAGGGTGGCGTCGGCGATCGCGTTGGCGCGGGCCTCGCCCTCCCGCAGCACCTGCCGGACGTACCCGAGGTCCCGCTCGTAGGCGGCCCGGCGGGCGCGGATCGGCGCGAGGTGCTCGTTGACCGCCTCGGTGACGCGCTTCTTCAGCGCCCCGGCGCCCGCCGGGCCGATCTCGTCGGCGACCTGCCGGGGGTCGCGGTCCTCGCAGAGGGCCGCCAGCAGGACGAGGGAGGACACCTCGGGGCGGCCGGCCGGGTCGTAGGTGATGTGCCGCTCGGAGTCGGTCTTGGCGCCCTTGACCAGCCGGGCCGTCTCGTCGGCGCCGGCGGCCAGCGCGATGGCGTTGCCGCGGCTCTTGCTCATCTTCGTGCCGTCGGTGCCGAGCAGCAGCGGCGCGGCCGACAGCAGGGCCTCCGGCTCGGGGAAGACGGCGGTGCCCCTGCCGTAGCGGTCGTTGAAGCGGCGGGCGACGGTCCGGGTGACCTCCAGATGGGGCAGCTGGTCCTGGCCGACCGGGACGAGGTTCGCCTTGCAGAAGAGGATGTCGGCGGCCTGGTGGACGGGGTAGGTGAACATCAGGCCGCTGACGGCGGACTGCCGCGAGTGGGCGATCTCGTCCTTGACGGTGGGGTTGCGGTTCAGCTCGGCGACCGAGACCAGGCTGAGGAACGGCAGCAGCAGCTGGTTCAGCGCGGGCACCGCGCTGTGCGTGAAGACGGTGGCCCGGGCCGGATCGACGCCGGCGGCGAGATAGTCCAGGGCCAGGTCCTCGACGTGCCGGGGCAGCTGGTCGGCCACGTCCCGGTCGGTCAGCACCTGGTAGTCGGCGATCAGCACCATCATCTCGACCCCGAGGTCCTGGAGGCGGACCCGGTTGTGCAGGGTGCCGAAGTAGTGGCCGAGGTGCAGCCGGCCGGTCGGGCGGTCCCCGGTCAGCACCCGGAAGCGCCCCGGGTCCGCGCGGATCAGCCGCTCCAGCTCCGCGCTGCGGGCCTGCGCGACGGATGTGCCGAGCGTGTCGGCGGGAGCGGCTTCGGTGGCGAGGGTGCTCGCGGTGGCGTGCGGCGTAGGGCTCATGGTTTCTCCTGGTGGGTGAGTGCCGCCGGCAGGACGGCGGGTGCACCCCGGACCAGGGAACGCGAAAGGGCCGTCCATTCGAACGGCCCGGTCATGCTGAGCAGTGGCCGCTCCTACGGGGAGCGCCACCAGGTCAGACACGACGAACGATGCATGGGGCAACTGTAGCGGGTCGGGCTCCGGGCCGTCGCGGCCGGCCGGATTCCGGCCGGTCCGGGCCCGTACGGGGGCGCGGCTCGTACGACGGACCCCGTGCCGTACGACTGCCGTAAGGCGGGCCCCATGCCGTACGGCGGCTCCCGTCTCAGCCGTCCCGCTCCATCAGCAGGTGCAGGATCTCGTCCACATAGCGGTACAGCCGCCCGGTGTCCTTGGTGCTGGGCATGACCTGCCACAGCATGACCCGGCCGTGCACCGCGGCCCACAGCACGTACGGCGCCTCCTCGCGGGTGCCGCGCACCCGCCACCCGGCGGCCTCGCAGGCGGTGAGGGCGTCGTGCAGGCCCCGCACGAGGCGCCCCGCCGGGTGCCCGGCCAGGCGCTCCGGCTCGACGGGTGTCTGCCGGGTCTCGTACAGGAGGCGGTACTTGGCGGGGTGGTCGACGGCGTAGCGGCAGTACGCGCGCAGCTGGGCGCGGAGCAGGTCCACCGGGTCGTCGGTGCCCGCAGCGGCCGAGGCCTCCGCCATCGCCGCCCGCAGGCGCTCGTAGCTGACCTCCAGCGCGGCCCACACCAGCTCGGTCTTGTCGGCGAAGTGCCGGTAGATGCTGGGCGCGGCGACGCCCGCCTCGCGGGCCACCGCGCGCAGCGACAGCGCGTCCTCGCTGCCGACCTCTTCGAGGAGGCGCTCGGTGGCGCGCAGCAGCTCCTCCCGCAGGCGCTCGCCCTGCCCGCGCGGATTGCGGGGCCGTACGGCCGCACTCTCACCCACCGCCGTTACGCCCCTTCCGCGTCCCGCACCGTCGTCACGTCGTCACCGTGCGCCGGGCGGAGCGGCCGCCCGGCGCGCCCGCCTCCGTCGTGCGCACGTCCGGTGCGGGCCGTACTCAGGGTTTCACATCGCGGAACCGTCCCGGGGCCGGCCGGGGTCCGGGCACCGGCTCCTCAGCCGCCCTCCGTCAGTCCGGCGGCGGCCGCGCCCCGGCTGAGGACCGCCTCGCGGATGCCCGCGCGTACGTCCTCGTGGCCTCCGGTGGCGGCGAGGTTGAGCATGCGCAGCGGCGGCCCGTGGGCGGAGAGCTGGGGGATGAACTCGGCCTTGGTGACCCGCCAGCGCTGCCCCTCCCCCGCGGGCGGCTCGAACCGGAAGCGGGCGATGGTGCCCCAGTTGCCGCGCGGCTTCTCCATGATCCCGGCGATCTGGTCGCCCATGCCGTAGACGACCCAGGTGCCGGCCAGCTTCTCGTACGGCTGCGGGGTGTGCGCGTGGGTGCCGATGACCAGGTCGATGTCCGGTCGGCCGCCGGTGCGCGACGCGGTGAGCGCCTTGGCCACCTTCAGCTGCTGCGCGTCCGGCTCGGTCTGGTACTCGGTGCCCCAGTGCGGGCTGACCACGACGACGTCGGCCCCGGCCCGGCGGGCGGCCCGCGCGTCCGCGATGATCTTGTCGGCGTCGATGACGTCGACCGACCAGGGCTTGCCCTCCGGGAGCGGGACGCCGTTGGTGCCGTACGTGTACGAGAGCTGCGCCACGCGCGCCCCGCCGGGCGCCTTCAGCAGCGCGGGCCGGGCGGCCTCGGCGGCGTCCCGGGCGGAGCCGGCGTGCTTGATCCCGGCCCGGTCCAGCGTGTCGAGGGTGCGCCGGACGCCGTCGGCGCCGTCGTCGAGGGTGTGGTTGGAGGCCGTGGAGCAGGAGTCGTAGCCGGTGGCCTTGAGCGCGTCGGCCACCTGGGGCGGCGCCTTGAAGGCGGGGTAGCCGGTGAAGGGTCCGCCGTCCGGCCCGAAGGGCGTCTCCAGGTGGCAGATCGCCAGGTCGGCGCCCTCGATGACGGGTTTCACGCCGTCCAGGAGGGGCCGGTAGTCGTAGCCGTCGCCTCCGGCGTCCCGGCGCGCCGTGTCCAGTACGGAAGGGTACGAGGCGATCACGTCCCCGGAGGCGGCGAGGGTGAAGCCCGCGGAGGCCCGGTGGCCGGAGTGCTGGGGCGCGGCGGGGCCGGGGCTTCCGGGCGTCCGGGCGGCGGGCCGTCCGGCGCCCTGTTGGGCGGCGCAGCCCACGGCCAGCGATATCAGGAGGAGGACGGCGCCGTACGGTCGGTGCAGGCTCATGCCCTGACGCATAACAGCACAAATGCCGTAATAAACGGATTAACCGACTGGGAGACTCCGCTGGCCCCGCACCGTCCCCCGGCCGGAGGCGCACCGGCTCGCACGCCCGCCCGGAGCCGGGCCCGGCACCCGCCACCGGGCCCCGCCGCCCGCGGACAATCCGTTCGATCCGGGCCCCGTCGCGCCGTTACGCTGCCGGGATGGCCCGACAAGCCCCGCTGAGCGCGGACCTCTTCCCCGCCGACCTCCCCATGTACGCCACCGTCGGACGCACCGCCTCCGGGCGCGCGTGGCTCGACGCCCTGCCCGCCACCGTCCGCGCCCTCCAGGAGGAGTGGGACCTACGGCTCGGCGCGCCGCTGCACGGCGGCAGCTGCTCGTGGGTCGCCCCGGTGGAGCTGCCGGACGGCGGCGCGGCGGTGCTCAAGGTGACCTGGCCGCACCGCGAGGCCGCCGGGGAGGCCGCGGCCCTGCGCGCGTGGGACGGCGACGGCGCCGTACGGCTGCTGCGGCACGACCGGGAGCGGTACGCGCTGCTGATCGAGCGGTGCGCACCGGGCGAGGAACTGGACGACAGCGACCTCCCTCCGGACGAACGGCTGCTCCTGGCCGCCGGCCTGCTGCGCGGCCTGTGGTCCGCGCCCGCGCCGCCCGACGGCGAGCTGGAGCGGGTCGCCGACGTGTGCGGCGAGTGGGCCGACACGGTCGAGGAGCGCATGGCGCGGCTGCGGCCCGGCTACGACCCCGGGCTGGTCCGGCTCGGCGTCCGCCTGCTGCGCGAACTCCCCGCCACCGCCACCCGCGAGGTCGTGGTGCACGGCGACTTCAACCCCGGCAACGTCCTGTCCGCCCGGCGCCGCCCGTGGCTGGCCATCGACCCCAAGCCGATGGTGGGCGACCCCGGATACGACCCGTGGCCGCTCCTGGAACAGATCGACGACCCCTTCGAGCACCCCGAGCCGCGCCCGGTCCTGCGCGACCGCTTCGCCCTGGTGGCCGACGCCCTCGGCGAGGACCCGGCCCGCCTGTCGGCCTGGGCGGCGGCGCGCACCGTGGAGAACGCCCTGTGGTGCGCCGACCACGGCGACGTGCCGGACGGGGCGGAGGAACTGGAGGTGGCGGCGGTGCTGGCGTCGTTGGCGGGGGTGTGAGGGGCGCCGCCCGAACCGCGGGCGCCCCGGCCGACGCCCCTTTCAGGCCACCTCGATCCCGTACTCCCGCACCAGCGCCTCCAGGCCGCCCTCGTACCCCTTGCCGCCGATGACGAAGTCCCAGTCGCCGTTCGCGCGGCGGCGGAACGAGCCGAGGACCAGCGCGGTCTCGCCGGGGCGGCCGTCCGACACCTCCAGCCGGCCCTGTTCCGCGCCGGATTCGTCCACGAGGCGGATCCGCGCGTCGGTGAAGCCGGACAGGTCGGCGTGCGGGTCGGCCTCCGGGTCGACGGCCGCGACGAGGACGAGCCGGTCGGCGGTGGCGGGCAGCGCCTCGAAGACCACCTGCATCGCGGCGCGGTCGGGGGCGAAGCCGGAGAGCATCCGGACGGTGCCGTCCGGGGTGCGCGGGTTGTTGTAGAAGACGAAGTGGTCGTCGCTCAGGACGCGGTTGCCCTGGCAGACCAGCGCGCAGACGTCCAGGGCGACGCCGCCGGACCAGTTCATGCCGAGGATGTTGCCCGCCGCGCCGTCCTCCTCCGGGGCCTCGGGCGTCCGCCCGGCGCCCTCCTCGGCGGGCGCGGGGCGCTGGGCCGGGACCGCGGCGTCCCCGAGGCGTCCGCGCAGTCCGTGGCGGGCCAGCAGGTCGACCAGTTCGGGGCCGCTGACGAGGGTGAGCGGTTTGCCGTTGGCGAAGGCGTGCGCGCCGGGGCCGAAGCGGGACGTGGTGACGAGCACGCCCTTGTTGGCGCCCTCGGACTGCACGGTGCCGAACAGGTCGCGTACGGCGGTCGGCGGCACCGTGTTGCGGTAGCGCTTCACCTGCACGATGATCTTGCCGCCGCGGATCGGATCGGGGTCGAGCGCGTCCACGTCCACGCCGCCGTCCCCGGACCGCTGCGTCGTCAGCGCCTGCATGCCCATCGCCCGGAACAGCTCGGCGACCAGCCCCTCGAAGGCGATCGGGTCCATCGCGAACAGGTCGGGCTCGTCCTCGCCGCCGTGGGTGACCACACCGCCGCCCACCTCGCCCGGCTGCCGCGCCGGGCGGACCGGGGTCCGCTGGTCGGGGCGCGCGGACAACTGCCCGCGCAGCCCGTCGGTGAGGCACTCCACCGCGCTGACCTGCGCGAGGTGCAGGTGCTCGAAGGCGGCGCGGGACGCGGTGACGGTGGCCAGGAAGATCTGCGCGGGGCGGCCGGTGGCCGGGTCCACGTCGTCCACGAAGCCGTTGACCGTGACCGAGTCGAGCGCGCCCGTGGTGTCCGCCGCGAACAGATCGTGCAGCACGAGCAGCACGGACTGGGCGAGCACGTCGCGGTAGGCCGAGCGCCGCTGGGTGACCGGCCGGGCGACGTCCTTGTCCTGGTCGGCCGCGTACATGTACCGCACCGCCTTGGCCTCGGGCACGATGTCGAAGCCGGGCAGCTCCCAGTCCAGTACGAGCTGGCGCGCGGCCGGGTCGTAGGCGGCGCGCACGCGGCGCGGGAAGCCCTGCGGGCGGCCGGTGGCGTACAGCGCGGCGGAGAAGTACTCCACCACCGCGTCGGGATCGCCGTCGCGCAGCCCCCTCAGCAGGTCCTCGACGGCGGTGTTGTGGTTCCGGACCTCCGCCAGCTGCCCGGCGGCCCACTGGTCGTACTGCCGCCGGTAGTCCTCCAGTTGACGCAGCCGCTGCGCTTCGGCGGCCTGCGCGGCGTGCCAGTCGCGCTCGTAGCGCGCGCGGGCCTCCTCCTGCGCGCGGCGGCCGCCGCCGAGACCCCAGCCGCCGGCCTGCGGCTGGTAGGCGGCCGGGTCGGGCATCGGTACGGGTACGGCCAGCCGGCCGGGCGCGAACGGCTCGACGTGCTCGGGGCGGCGCAGCGCGGCGGGTGTGAAGGCGGGGGCCCGGCAGCCGTCGGCGAGCAGGCCGGACAGCTCCGCCATGCGGGCGTCCAGTTCCTCGGTGCGGCGGCGGGCGTCGGCCTCGCGCTGTCGGCGGTACGCGGCCTGCCGTTCGCGCTGCATCCTGGCCATGGCGCGCTCGGTGTCGCGCTGCTGCCGCTCCTGGTCGCGCCGGGCCTGTTCACCGGCCCGCCACTGGGCCTCCTGCCGGCGCTGCTGCTGACGCTGCGCCTCGGCCCAGACGGCCACTAATCCGTTGGAGCGGCGACTCATGTGGATCTACGTCCTCCCCTGGGGCTCCCCGGCCCCGACCCTTGGGGCGCCCGGCCCCGAACCTTCCTTGGGGCAGCACCCCGAACCCGGGGGCGACCAGCCCGAAACAGCCCGCACCGGCCCATCCACCAGCGGGTATTCATCCGACTTTAGCGGGATCCTGACGGGTCGTAACCCTCCGGGGCCGCCCCTGGGCCTGCCGGGGCCGCCCCGGCGCCCACCGCCGGGTTCCCGCCGCGGCCTCAGCGGTCCAGCAGTGCGCCGAGGCGTTCCAGCAGCGGGAGCAGGGCGGCGCGCTCCTCGGGGCCGAGGGCCCTCAGAGCGTCGTGCACGGCGTGCATGTCGGCGCGTACGCGGCGGGCGAGCGCCCGGCCTTCCTCGGTGGCGGTGACCACCTTGCTCCGCCGGTCCCGCGGCGCGGCCTCGCACCGTACGAGTCCGCGCTCCCGCATGCGGGCGATGAGCCGGGTCGCGTTCGAGGCGTCGCAGACCAGGTGCCCGGCGAGCGCGCTCATCGACAGCGGCTCGTCCAGGGCGATGAGCGCGCGGGCCTGCGCGGTGCTCAGGCCGTGCCGCAGCGCGGCGGCGGCGAGGTCGTCGTAGTAGCCGCGGACCGTGCGGGCGACCGGCTCCACGAGGTCGTCGGGGGTGGGCGCGGTGGTCTCGGACACGGGACCAGGGTAGAGCGGATTACTTGACTTCAGCAATCGTTGGTATTTACATGGAACGGGTACTTGACCTTGTCAAGCGATCACCTCCGGCGGGCCCCGCCACCCCGCCCCGCCCGCTCCACCCCGTACGCATCGGAGTCACCATGACCAGCAGCACCCCCGAGCAGCCGGCCGCCGTGGTCGCACGGCTGCGCGCCACCTTCCGCACCGGCCGCAGCAAGCCCCTGGAGTGGCGCACCGGCCAGTTGCGGCAGCTCCGCGCGATGCTCACCGAGCACGGCCCGGACTTCGCCGCCGCGCTGCGCGCGGACCTGGGCAAGGGCGAGGCCGAGGCGTACCGCACCGAGATCGACTTCACGCTGCGGGAGATCGACCACACGCTGGACCACCTGGAGGAGTGGCTGCGCCCCGAGCCCGCGCCGGTGCCGCCACACCTGGACGGCGCGGAAGCCTGGACGGTCTACGACCCGCTGGGCGTCGTCCTGGTCATCGCGCCCTGGAACTACCCCCTGCAACTGCTGCTCGCGCCCATGGTCGGCGCCCTGGCGTCCGGCGACTGCGTGGTCGCCAAGCCCAGCGAGCTGGCGCCCGCGACCTCCGCGGCGGTGGCCCGCCTCCTGCCCCGCTTCCTGGACACGGACGCGGTCGCCGTGGTCGAAGGCGCCGTACCGGAGACGACGGCCCTGCTGGAGCAGCGCTTCGACCACATCTTCTACACGGGCAACGGCACCGTCGGCCGGATCGTGATGACCGCGGCGGCCAAGCACCTGACCCCGGTCACCCTGGAACTGGGCGGCAAGTCGCCCGCCTTCGTGGACCGCGGCACGGACCCGGACGCGGTCGCCGCCCGGCTGGTGGCCGGCAAGTTCCTCAACGCGGGCCAGACCTGCGTGGCGCCGGACTACGTCCTGACCGACCCGGAGACGGCCGCCCGCCTGGAGCCCGCCCTCGCGCGCGCCGTCACCGCGCTCTACGGCGACGACCCGGCCGCCGCGCCGAACTACGGCCGGATCGTCAACGAGCGGCACTTCGACCGGCTGACCGGGCTGCTCGGCTCGGGCCGCACCGTCGTGGGCGGCACGCACGACCGGGACCGCAAGTACATCGCGCCGACCGTGCTCGGCGGGGTGGCGCCCGACGCGCCGGTGATGGGCGAGGAGATCTTCGGCCCGATCCTGCCCATCGTCGAGGTGGCGAACCTGGACGCGGCGATCGGCTTCATCAACGACCGCGACAAGCCGCTGGCGCTGTACGCCTTCACGGAATCCGCGGAGACCCGGCGGCGGCTGACCGGGGAGACCTCCTCGGGCGGCCTCGGCTTCGGCCTGCCGGTGGCCCATCTGACCGTCTCCGACCTGCCGTTCGGCGGCGTCGGCGAGAGCGGGATGGGCCGCTACCACGGCCGGTACTCGATCGAGACGTTCAGCCACCGCAAGGCCGTCCTGTCCAAGCCGCTGGCCTGACGACTCCCCTCACCCCCTCCCACACATCACAGAAATCTCGCGAACCTGAAGAACATAACGTCTTGATCTGAGAACTTCACATGTGCTTTTGTTTCAAGCATCATGAACGACGTGATCCCTGAGCACGCGACGTCGGCGGCGGCCCGGTCCTCCGGGGCCTTCGGGCCCCCGGGAACGGGCCGCCGCCCGGTCGTCGGTGTGTCCCTGAAGCTCTACTTCGGGCTGGCCGCGACCCGGAAGTGGCTCACGGACGTGGCCGCGCTCCAGGGCGCACTCGCGGCACTCCCCCGCCCCGTCGACCTGTTCGTCCTGCCGGCCTTCCCCGCCCTGGCCGACGCCCGGGAACTGCTGTCCGGTACGGACATCGCGTACGGCGCCCAGAACGTGCACTGGGCCGAGACCGGCGCCTGGACCGGCGAGGTCTCCGCGGGCATGCTCGCCGAGGCGGGCGCGCGCTACGCCGAGGTCGGCCACGCCGAGCGGCGCCGGCACTTCGGCGAGACGGACGCGACCGTGGCCGCCAAGGCCGGCGCCGCCACCCGGGCCGGGCTGGTGCCCGTCATCTGCGCGGGCGAGCGGCACGACGCCGGAACCGAACAGGCCGTCGAGGAGACGCTGGTCCAGGTGCGGGCGGCCCTCGGCGGCACCGGGCCCGGCAGCGAGGTGATCGTCGCCTACGAGCCGGTCTGGGCCATCGGCGCCCGCGAACCGGCCCCCGCGCAGCACGTACGGACGGTGGCCACCGCCGTCGGCGGGTGCCTGCGCGACCACGGCGTACCCGGCCGGGTCATCTACGGCGGCACCGCCGGACCCGGCACCTTCGGCCGGCTGGCCGGCAGCGTGGACGGCCTGTTCCTCGGCCGCCTCGCGCACGACACCGCCAGCCTGCGCCGGGTCCTCGAAGAAGTCGCCGCGGCCACCGCCCCCGCCCCGCTTCCCCTCCGCCCCTAGGGAGTTCACCGTGCAGGACACGTACCGCATCGCCCTCGGCGCCGACGACGCCGCGATCGCCATGAAGGACGCGATGGCCGCCTACCTCGCCGCACGCGGCCACCGGGTCACCGACCTGAGCGCCACGGACGGCGAGGACTACCCGGACGTCGCGGAGCGGGTGGCGCGCAGCGTCGCGCGCGGCGAACACGAACGCGCCGTCCTGGTCTGCGGCACCGGCATCGGCATGGCCATCGCCGCCAACAAGGTGCCCGGCATCCGGGCCGCCCAGATCCCGGACAGCTACAGCGCGGAACGCGCCCGTAAGTCCAACGACGCCCAGGTGGCCTGCTTCGGCAGCCGCACCATGGGGGTCGAGGCCGCGCTGGTGTGCCTGGAGCACTGGCTGGTCTCCGACTTCGCCGGGGGCGGCTCCGCGCCCAAGGTGGAGAAGATCAAGCAGGTCGAGGCGCGCAACCTGACGTCCCCGGACGTGCCCGCGGCCTGATTCCCGCCCCGCCCACCCCCTCCCTCCGAAAGGCGGTCACCCCCATGCGCGCGGTTGTCATCGAGGAGCCGAACAAACTGTCCGTCAGCCGGGTCCCCGACCCGGTGCCCGGCCCGGACGACGTGGTGCTCAAGGTCACCGCCGCCGGGCTGTGCGGCACCGATGTACACATGCTGGCGGGCGAGTTCGGGCCGACGCGGTATCCGGTCGTCCCCGGGCACGAGTTCTCCGGCGAGGTGGTGGCGGTGGGCTCCGCGGTGACCGGCTTCGCCGAGGGCGACGCGGTCGCCGCCGACCCGGCCGTCTACTGCGGCACCTGTCACTTCTGCGCCATCGGCCACGGCAACCTCTGTGAGAAGTGGGGCACCATCGGCATCACGATGGACGGCGCCGCCGCCGAGTACGTCCGGGTCCCGGCGGGCAACTGCTACCGCCTCCCGGACACCGTCGCCCTCCGCCACGCCCCGCTGATCGAACCGCTGTCCACCATCCTGCGCGGCTTCGACCTCGTCGGCCCCAAGCTGGGCGATCACTTCCTGATCTACGGCGCGGGCACCATGGGCCTGCTCTACCTCCAGGTCGCGCAGCGCGCCGGCGCCGCCTCCGTCTCGGTCGTGGACATCAACGAGGAGCGGCTGACGGTCGCCCGCGAACTCGGCGCCGACGCGGTCGCCACCAGCGCGGACGCGCTGACCGCCGACCATCCGCTGGGCTGGCAGGTGGTCACCGACTGCACCGGAAACGTACGCGCCATCGAGGACGGCCTGACCCGCCCCATCCGCGGCGGCACGTTCCAGCAGTTCGGCTGCGCGCCCGACCAGGAGACGGCCCGGTTCTCACCGTTCCGGATCTACAACGACGAGATCCGCATCGTCGGCAGCATGGCGATCCTGCACACCTACGGCCGGGCGGTCGAGATGCTGGGCAAGGGCGTCATCGACTGCGAGAAGATGATCACCCACCGCTTCGGGCTCGACCAGTACGCCGAGGCTCTCAAGACGTTCGAACTGGGCACCGGCCGCAAGCTCCAGATCGTCCCGAACGGGGAGGCGGGCTGAGCGGAACGGCTCCCGGGGGGCCGGACCACCGGCCCCCCCCGACGGACACCCCCGCGCTACTCCCCCGGCACCTTCCACACGAGAGGCGACCTCAGCCCGTCAGCCCCACACCCTCCCGGAAGTAGTCTCCCGCCTCCAAGTCCTCCAGAAGCCCCGGGTGGACGGGCTCCCAGTCCAGTTGTTTCCGGGTCAAGGCGCTCGATGTGGGGTTGTCGAGCGGGACGAGGGAGCCGAGGAAGCCGAAGTAGGCGGTTGCCTCGGCGGGGGTGAGCGTGGTGGTGGGCAGGCCGAGGCCGTGGGCGATGGACTCGGCTACGGCGCGGAACGGGAGGCCCTCTTCGGCCGTTCCGTGGAGGGTCGTGCCGGGCGGGGCGGACTCCAGGGCCAGGCGGAACAGGCGGGCGGCGTCGCGCCGGTGGACGGCGGGCCAGCGGTTGGAGCCGTCGCCGACGTACGCCGAGACGCCCTTCTCGCGGGCGGTGGCGATCAGGCGCGGGACGAAGCCCCGGTCGCCCTCGTCGTGCACGGACGGCGCGAGCCGTACGACCGAGGTGCGCACGCCGCGCCGCGCCAGCGACCTGGCGGCGTTCTCCGACGCCATCCGCGGTCCGTCCGCGCCGGGTCCGGGCACGTCCTCCTCGGTTGCGGTACGGCCCGGTGCGAGCGACGCGAGCATCAGCGTTCCCGAGGTGACCACGAGGGGCCGGCCGGTGCCTTCGAGCGCGGCTCCGAGCGCTTCGACGGCCCTGAGATCCAGTTCGGCGGCGCTGTGGAAGGCCGCCTGGTCCGAGAAGTCGTGGTGGTAGGCGAGGTGGATGACGCCGTCCGCCGCGGCCGCCCCGTCCCGCAGGCTGCCGGGGTCGTCGAGGGCGCCGCGGTGCGCCGCGGCGCCGGCGGCCGTCAGCGCCGCGGCGGCCCGGTCCGAGCGGGCCAGGCCGAGGACCGTGTGCCCGGCCCCGAGGAGTTCCCGTACCACCGCGGTTCCGATGAATCCGGTCGCTCCGGTGACGAATACGCGCATGCTGCGCTCCTTGCGTGAAATGGCGTGCGGATCCGGCCCGCGAGAGCCCGGCGTGGGGCTCCGGGCCGGTGGTCACATCGTCCGCGGGCGGCCCGGTCCCGGTCCAAGGCCTGTTGCGCATGGCGGCATGCGGATTGGGCATCGCGCCTGGTCAGGGGATACGCAGAGGAAAATCGCGGCGGGTGCGGGGTTACGCTTCGGGCATGTCCGGTCCCCCGCCCCCACCCGACCTCGACCTGCGTCTGGTGCGCTACTTCACGGCCGTCGCCGAGCACCGGCACTTCGGCCGCGCCGCCGAGGCCCTGCGCATCACCCAGCCGTCCCTGAGCCGCCAGATACGCAACCTCGAACGGCAGCTGGGCGCCCGGCTGCTGGACCGCACCCCGCAGGGCAACCGGCTGACCGAGGCCGGGGAGATCTTCCTGCCCCGCGCCGAGGCGCTGCTGCGCTCGGCCGCGCAGGCCGCGGCCGTCACACGCGCCGCCGCCGAGCCCACCCGTGTCACCGTCGGATACACGACCGGCGTCGTCGTCACCCCGGCGGTGCGCGAGCTGCGCCGCCGGCACCCGGACGCCGAGGTGCGCACCCTCCACGTGGGCCTCCAGGACGTACGCGCCGCGCTGCTGGAACACCGGGTGGACGCGCTGGTGAGCCGGCTGCCGTTCGCGACCGGCCGGCTGGATGTGACGGTCCTGTACGACGAGCCCCGGATGCTGCTGGTACCGCTCGACCACCGGCTCGCCGGCCGGGAATCCGTCACGTTCGACGACATCGCCGACGAGCCCGTGCCCCGCCTGCGCAGGGCCGATCCGCACTGGGAGGCCTTCTGGCGCATCGATCCCCGGCCCGACGGGCGCCCGGCGCCCGTCGGCCCGCTGATCGACGGCCTGGAGGACAAGTTCGAAGTCGTCGCCGCGGGCCAGGCGGTGGCCATTTCGGCCGGGCCGCTCGCCCACGGGCTGCGCCCCGACCTCGCCGCGATCCCCCTGCGCGACGCCGAGCCGAGCCATGTCGTCCTGGCCACCCGCGCCGGTGACCGCGGCCGCCTGGTGGCCGCCTTCCGTACGGCGGCCCGCCGCCGGCTGACCGGCCCGGCCGACAGCAGCCCCCGTACGGGTAGGTGAAGCACGTCCGCGAGCACCGCCCGCCGAAGGAGGCCGCACCATGTCCGGTCACGATCCGCTCTCCCCCGAAGAACGTGCCGTCGTCGACGTCGTCCGGGACTTCGTGGACCGCGATGTGCGGCCTGCGGCGCGGGAGTTGGAGCACGCCGACCGCTACCCGGAACAGCTCGTCGAGCGGATGAAGCAGCTCGGTGTCTTCGGGCTCGCGGTGCCCGCCCCGTACGGTCCCGCCGCCGTCTCCGCGCCGTGCTTCGCCCTGGTCACCGAGGAGCTGGCGCGCGGCTGGATGAGCCTGGCCGGCGCCATGGGCGGCCATACGGTGGTGTGCTCGCTGCTCGTCCGGTACGGCACGCCGGAGCAGCGCGAGCGCTGGCTGCCGCGGCTGGCCACCGGTGAGGTGCGGGCCGCGATGGCGCTCACCGAGCCGGGCGGCGGCTCGGACCTCCAGGCGCTGCGCACCACCGCGCGCCGCGCGGCCGACGGCACGTACGTCGTCCACGGCGCCAAGACCTGGATCACCAACGCCCGCCGCGCCGGACTGATCGCGCTGCTGGTGAAGACCGACCCGGCGGCCGATCCCGCGCACCGCGGCATGTCCGTCCTGCTGGCCGAGCACGGTCCGGGGATGACCGTCTCGCGCGATCTGCCGAAGCTGGGCTACAAGGGCGTGGAGAGCTGTGAGCTGGCGTTCGACGGCTTCCGGGTGCCCGGGGACGCGCTGCTCGGCGGGCAGGAGGGGCGGGGGTTCGGGCAGATGATGCGCGGGCTGGAGATCGGCCGTATCCAGGTCGCCGCGCGGGCGGTGGGTGTCGGGCGGGCCGCGTTCGAGGATTCCGTACGGTACGCGCGGGAGCGGGAGAGTTTCGGCAGGCCGATCTGGCGGCACCAGGCGGTCGGCAGCCTGCTGGCGGAGATGGCCACATCGCTGTCGGCGGCGCGCCAGCTGGTCCTGCACGCGGCGCGGACGTACGACTGCGGGCGGCGGGCCGACCTGGAGGCGGGCATGGCGAAGCTGTTCGCGTCCGAGACGGCGATGCGCATCGCGCTGGACGCGGTGCGGGTGCACGGCGGGTACGGCTATTCCACCGAGTTCGACGTGGAGCGGTACTTCCGCGACGCGCCGCTGATGATCGTCGGCGAGGGGACCAACGAGATCCAGAAGGAGGTGATCGTGCGGCAGCTGATGCGGCGCGGCGGGCTGTGAGCGGGCGCGCGGCCGGGCCGGTCAGATCGCGCGGTCGCGCCCGGCCCAGTACGGCTCGCGCAGCCGCCGTTTGAACAGCTTGCCGGACTCGTCGCGCGGCAGGCTCTCCTCGAAGACCACCACCTTGGGCACCTTGTACGAGGCGAGCCGGTCGGCGACCTGGGCCCGTACGTCCTCGGCGGTGAGCCCGGCGCCCGGCTCCGGCTGGACGTGCGCGGCGAGCGCTTCGCCGTACTCCTCGTCGGGGATGCCGAAGACGGCCACGTCCCGCACCCCGTCGAGGCCGAGCAGGCAGCCCTCGATCTCGGCCGGGTAGATGTTGACGCCGCCGGATATGACCAGGTCGCTGCGGCGGTCGCTGAGGTAGAGGTAGCCGTCCGCGTCGAGGTGGCCGATGTCGCCGATCGTGACGAAGCCGGGCATCCGCTCGGCCTCCATCGCCGCGCGCCCGGCGGGGTCGCCGAGATAGGTGAACTGCGGCCAGGTGTCGGCCGGCTTGAGGTAGACCTCGCCGGTGCGGCCGGTGGGCAGCGGCGCCCCGTCGGGGCCCAGGACCGCCACCGCCGAGGTCTCCACGGCCCGGCCGACCGTACCGGGGTGCGCCAGCCACTCCCGGCTGTCGCACCAGGTCACGGCGCCGGTCTCGCTGCCGCCGTAGTACTCGCGCAGGATCGGCCCCAGCCAGTCGATCATGGCGTGCTTGACGTGCGGCGGACACGGCGCGGCGGCGTGCACCACGGAGGTGAGCGAGGACAGGTCGTAGCGCTCGCGGACCTCCTTGGGCAGCCGCAGCAGCCGTACGAACATGGTCGGCACCAGCTGCGTCTGCTCGATGCGGTGGCGCTCGACCAGCCGCAGGAACTCCTCGGCGTCGAAGCGCGGCATCAGGGTGATGTCCAGGCCGCCGGCCAGGGCGAGGACGGCGTGCTGGCTGGGTGAGGCGTGGTAGAGCGGCGCGGGGATCAGGGTGCGGCCGCCGGGGCGCACCGCGAAGTATTCGAGGAACTTTGCCACCGATTCGGCGAGTTGTTCCTCGCCGACCGGATCGCGCAGCACGCCCTTCGGGCGGCCGGTGGTCCCGGAGCTGTAGATGACGGTGGAGGGGCGGCGGGCGGCGGCCCCGGCGAGCGGCGGGTGCCCGGCGAGCCAGGTGTCCAGGAGCGGGTGGCCGCCGGTCACCGGCGGGCGCGGGAAGCCGCAGGCCGCGGCGACGCCGTCGGGCACCGGCACCTCGACGAGGCGGGCCCGGCCGGGCAGCGCGGCGGCGACGCCGGGCAGCAGGTCGGTGTGCGCGAAGACGACCTTGCTGCCGCTGTCGCCGAGCACATGGCGCAGCTCGTCGTGCCGGAAGTGCCAGTTGACGGGGACGGCCGAGGCGCCGAGCCGGGCCGCCCCGGCGGCGATCTCCAGGTGCGCGGGTTCGTTGCGCAGCACGATCGCGATGCGCTCCCCGGGTTCGACGCCCAGGGCGCGCAGGCCGGACGCGATGCGCGCGGCACGTTCCTGGAACGCGGGGTACGAGCGCTCCACCCCGGCGCAGCGGATGGCGGGGGGCGTGGCGGCGACGTCCATGTAGCCTCCAGACAGTTGCGGCTCGCGCCCATTGAACAGGTGCTTCCGCCTGCCCGCCAGGGTGCTGACAAGCCGTCAGCAGCGGAGGGGGCGGGGCGCCGGCGAGGCTCCTGGCCCTCGGGGAGCATCCGAACGGAAATCGGCGGTATGCGTCGCCCCCGATCACGGTCCCCGGCTGGGCGGCCCGCCGTCTTCGCCGGAACCAACCTCAACGAGGAATACGCGACACCTCACCATGCGAGCCCACCGGTCGAGGCCGGAGGAGGCGCGTGGCCCTCACCCACCCGCCCGGACCGCACGTGTGCTCACGTGTCGCCGGTGATCACCCGCCTGCGATCACGTGCGCATTCGCGAACGGTACTCGCCCGGGGACATGCCGCGGGCACGTCGGAAGGCCCGGCTGAAAGCGTGCGGAGAGGCGTAGCCGACCGCGCCGGAGACCGACTCGACCGGCTCGTCGGTGTCGCGGAGCCGGACGGACGCCAGGTCCATGCGCCACTGCGTCACGTAGGCGCCCGGCGTCTGTCCGAGCGCGGAGCGGAAGCGCCTGGACAGTGTCGTCCGGGAGACCGCCGTCGCGGCCGCCAGTGCCTCGGTGGTCCAGGGGTGTTCCGGTCGGGCGTGGACCCGTGCCAGGGCGTCGCGCACGACCGGATCGCGCATCGCGCCCAGCCATGAGCCGGGCCGCTCCTCCGGGTGGCGGGCCAGCCAGACGCGTATGAACTGGACGAGCAGCAGGTCGACGATGCTGTTGACGGCGGCGGTGGTACCGATCTGCGGCTGGGCGAGCTCCGCCGTGAGCAGCTCGACGGTGTTCTTGAGCTGTGCGTTCTCCCGGCTTGTGACGTGCATCGGCCGGACGAGGGAGGTGAGCACCGGCGTGCTCACCTCCGGGTCCTGCTCATAGCGCAGGACGAGCACTTCCGTCTGCGCCGGCGTGGAGCCCAGGTGCAGGGCGCTGCCGTCGGTGAGGGCCTGGTCCGCCGCCTTCCGGTCACAGGGACTCAGCGTCGTGCCCGCCCCGCCGGCTATCCCGTGGGCGGTGCCCGGCGCCAACAGGACGGCGTCCCCTGCCCGCACCTCCAGGGGGCTCCCGCCCGGGACGTGGAGCCACATGGCGCCACGGGAGACCACGTGCAGTGCCGCTGCCGGGGAGGACTCCAGCCTCAGGCCCCAGGTTCCTCCGGCCTTCAGTACGACCCCGAGCGCCCCTCGCGCACCCGATACGCGCAAGGCCTCCGCGAGTACGTCCATCGTTCCCTTCTCGTCGACGGGTGTCAGACCACGTCGAGAACTATCTTTCCGTGCACCTTCCGCGCGAACAGTGCCCGGACGGCGTCGTCCACGTCCTGCCAGTCGCCCCGCAGTCCGACCGGCGCCGAGAGCCTCCCGGCGGCCATGAGGCCCAGCAGGTCCGTCAGCTCCCCGCTGGTCGGCGTCATGTCGCCGTAGGTGGCGATGGTGCGGGGTTCGCCGAAGCCGAACAAGGTCCCGGACGGGAACGTGGTGTCCTGTCCCGAGGAGTAACCGACCAGGTGGATGGTGCCGCCCTCGGCGAGGGAACTCCACGCCTGGGCCACCAGCGGCCCGCCGACCGTGTCCAGGACGAGGTCGAACCGGCACTCGGTCCCGGCCAGGTCGGTCAGGACCTGTTCGGCCCCGAGTTCGCGGAGACCGGCGGCCCGGTCCGGCGAACCCACGAGTGCCGTCACCCGGGCGCCCGCCAGCGCCGCCAGCTGGACGGCGAAGTGCCCCACGCCCCCGCTGGCGCCGGTGACCAGGACGTCGCGCGCCAGCACGGAACGCTTGCGCAGCACCCGCAGTGCGGTGACTCCGGCGATCCCCAGCGCGGCGGCGTCGGCCAGCTCCACACTCTCGGGGACGGTGCCGAGCGAGGCGGTGCTGACCGCCGCCCGCTCCGCCCACGCGTGGGGGGACATCCCCAGCGCGACGCGCGTACCTTCGGGTGGCCCCGAGCCGTCGGATGCGGCGCGCACCACGACGCCGGCCGCGTCGTGACCGTGCACAGCGCCGGCCGGCCACTGGTCCACGTAATTCAGCTCTCCGAAGTTGAGACCGATGTGCCGTATGTCGACCAACGCCTCGTCGCCGGACGGCACGGGCTCATCGACATCGGCGAACCGGACGGGTCCGGCCTCGCCGTGATCGACCACCAGGGCGCGCATGGGGATGTTTCCTTCTCTCGTGGATGCGCCTGAACACTCGGCGCGGCAGTGGACGGAGTGCGCGAATGCCGCACGCCGCCGCCTTGAAAACCCTACGCAGGACCAGCTCAGCGACCAGTCCCAGGAGAGTCGATCAGTTGACGATCTGTGTCGGTGTTCCCGGCGCCGGAGCGGCGGCCGCGCCTGCTGTGTCCGTCGTGAACACGACCGTGCGTCGCGCCGCGGTCGCTGCCGTACCCGCTTCTATCCTCGGTGGACATGAGCCAACACGAAAAGGACACGAACGGTTCCGGAAAGGGCGGAACGGGTGACCACGCTGTGCTGCTGCGCCGGCACGGTGAGGCCATCGCCCTGTTCGGGAGCCGGGTCCACCGGGTGCGCGCCGGTCAGTGGGACGACCCGACGCCGTGCGCCGAGTGGACGGTGCGCGATCTGGTCGGCCACCTGACGGTGGAACAGCTGTGGGTGCCGCGCCTGGTACGGGACGGCGCCACGATCGAGGAGGTGGGGGACGACTACGACGGCGACCGGCTCGGCGACGACCCGGCCGGGGCGTGGGACCGCGCGGCGGTGGCCGCGGTGGCGGCGTTCTCCGAGCCGGGCGCGCTGGACCGGACGGTGCACCTGTCCTCGGGGGATAGCCCGGCCGCGGCCTACTGCTCGCAGATGACGATGGACGCGGTGGTCCACTCCTGGGACCTGTCGCGGGCCATCGGCACGGACGAGCGGCTGCCGCCGGAGCTGGCGAGCGCCGCGCTGCGCGAGGTCGAGCCGTACGCGGACGAACTCGCGGCCACGTCCATGTTCGCCGACCCCGTCACGCCGCCGCCCGGGGCGGACGACCTGACCCGGCTGCTGTGCCTGCTGGGCCGCCGACCGTGAACCTCCGGCGGCGCCGGGAGGACGGCGGCCGGCCGGTGTCCGCGGGCGCCCGGGCCCGCGGAGGCCGGTCGGCCGGTGCGCCGGGGCGGTCAGTCGATGCCGCGGAAGATGTGGGGCTCGGCCGGGTCGTCGTCGCAGCCGGCGACTCTGACCGGGACACAGCGGCCCCAGACCTCCAGATTGCGGACTTCCCTGATCCGGCCCGGTCGCTCGCTCCGCTTGGGCCGCGGCTCTTTGCGTTGCGCGTTTTCCAATGCCACCACGCACTCCTTCATCAAGGGGACACTTCCGACGCGGTGGCGCCTTCGTACGAACCGGGACATCTGCCAGGGTTCGTGGCGCTTCCCGCGACGGGCCAAGGGTGTTGGCATCTCCCAGACAGGTCGTCCGTCGTCCACCAGATTAACGACCGCGACGGATGCGCGCTCGACATTTACCGGTAATAGAGGCAAGTCGGGGGTAATGCCTAGATTCTGCCTGGGACCGCCCCGGGCAGAAGCCGGTGCCGCGTGCCTGCCCGGCGTCACCCGTTTGCCGTACGGGACGTGGCGCGGGGCCCGGGAACCGGCGGACGGCGGGTTCGCCTCCGGCCGCGGGCGCTATTTCAGCAGCCGGGACATCCGCCGGTCGGCCAGCGGCTTCCCGCCGGTCTGGCACGTGGGGCAGTACTGGAGCGAGGAATCGCTGAAGGAGACCTCGCGGATGGTGTCGCCGCAGACCGGGCACGGCTCGCCGGTCCGGCCGTGCACCCGCAGCCCGCTCTTCTTCTCCTTCTTGAGCTGCCCGGCGGCCACGCCCCGGGCCCGCTCCACCGCTGCCGTGAGCGTGTCCCGTACGGCGGTGTGGAGCCGGTCCGTGTCCTCGGCGTCGAGACGGGCCGCGGGCTTGAACGGCGACATGCGGGCCGCGTGCAGGATCTCGTCCGAATAGGCGTTGCCGATTCCGGCCAGCACGCTCTGGTCGCGCAGGAAACCCTTGATCTGGCGCCGTTCCCCTTCGAGCAGGCCCGCCAGGGCCTCCCGCGTGAAGTCCGGGGCGAGCGGGTCGGGGCCCAGACGGGCGATGCCGGGGACCTCGGCGGGATCGGTCACGCAGTAGACGGCCAGGCGTTTTTGCGTACCGGCCTCGGTGAGGTCGAAGCCGGGCGCCGGGCCGTCCCCGTCGGCACTCAGCCGTACGCGCAGCGCCAGCGGGCCTTTGCCGGGGCGCGGCGGGACCTGCGGCAGCGCGTCCTGCCAGCGCAGCCAGCCCGCGCGCGCCAGGTGGACGACGAGATGCAGGCCGCCGACGGTGAGGTCCAGGAACTTCCCGTGCCGCGCCACCGCCGTGACCGTGCCGCCTTCGAGGGCGGTCAGCGGCGGATCGTAGGTCTTGAGCACGTTGACGGCGGTCGGCTGGGCGCGTTCCAGGACGCGGCCGACGGCGTGGCCGTCGAGGAATTCCCGCAGGGCTTCGACTTCCGGCAGTTCGGGCATGCCTCCAGCCTGCACGGTGCGGCGGTCCGGTACATCTCGCGCGCGCCGCGTGCCGGACCGGCGGCAGGGCGCCCCGGCGGTGCTAGGGATAGGTCCTGTGGACTGGCTGACGGAGAGCGACGTGTGGCTGGGCCGGCTGGTGTTCCAGCGGCTGCTGGCCGTGCTGTACCTGGTGGCGTTCGTGGCGGCGGCGCGGCAGTTCCGCGCGCTGATGGGCGAGCGGGGCATGACGCCGGTGCCGGACTTCGTGCGCCGGGTGCCGTTCCGCAAGGCGCCGTCGGTGTTCCAGTGGCGTTACTCGGACCGGTTCTTCGCCCTGTGGTGCTGGGCCGGTGCCCTGCTGGCCCTGGCGGTGGCGGCCGGTGCGGCGGACGCCGTCCCGCTGGGGGCCGCGATGGCGATGTGGGCGGTGCTGTGGGCGATGTACCTGTCCGTCGTCAACGTCGGGCAGACGTGGTACGGCTTCGGCTGGGAGTCCCTGCTGCTGGAGACCGGCTTCCTGGCCGTCTTCCTCGGCAACGACGACATCGCGCCGCCCGTGCTCGTCATGTGGCTGCTGCGGTGGCTGCTGTTCCGCGTGGAGTTCGGGGCCGGGCTGATCAAGATGCGCGGCGACCACTGCTGGCGCGATCTGACCTGCCTGTACTACCACCACGAGACCCAGCCCATGCCGGGCCCGCTGAGCTGGTTCTTCCACCGGCTGCCCAAGCCGCTGCACCGGGTCGAGACGGCCGCCAACCACGTCGCGCAACTGGGCCTGCCGGTGCTGCTGTTCACCCCGCAGCCGGTGGCCGGCTGGGCGGCGCTGGGGATCGTCGTGACGCAGCTGTGGCTCGTGCTGTCCGGCAACTTCGCCTGGCTGAACTGGCTGACCATCGTCCTGGCCCTGTCCGCGGTGGACGGGTCCTGGATCGCCGAGCCGCCCGCGTTCGCCGCCACCCCGGCCTGGTTCGGCGTGCTGAGCGTGCTCCTCACCGCCTTCGTCGCCTACCGGAGCTACCGGCCCGTACGCAACCTGCTGTCCCGGCAGCAGGTGATGAACACCTCCTTCGACCCGCTGCACCTGGTCAACTCCTACGGGGCGTTCGGCAGCGTCACCCGGGTGCGCCGGGAGATCGTGGTGGAGGGCACGGACTCGCCGGTGGCCTCGCCGGACGCGGTGTGGCGGGAGTACGGGTTCCGGGGCAAGCCGGGCGACGTACGGCGCATGCCGCGCCAGTACGCGCCGTACCATCTCCGGCTCGACTGGCTGATGTGGTTCGCGGCGCTCTCCCCCGCCTACGCGCGCAGTTGGTTCGGGCCGTTCGTGGAGCGCCTGCTGGCGAACGACCCCGACACGCTGCGGCTGCTGCGCCACAACCCGTTCCCGGACGCGCCGCCCGCGCTGGTGCGCGCCCGGCTGTTCCAGTACCGCTTCACGACGTGGCGGGAACGGCGGCAGACCGGTGCGTGGTGGCACCGTACGGAGCTGCGGGACTTCCTGAAGCCGACGGGAGCAGTTCGGCGCGGAAGGCGATGACCATGTCGCGGGCGTGCCGCAGTCCGATCCGGCCGAACTCGCGCTCCAGCGCGTCCAGTTCGGCGAGCGTCTCGTCCTTCGAACCGCCCAGCCGGGAACGGGACTTGACCAGGCCGAGGCGGGACAGGGCGGTGCCGCGCGGCTCGCGCATCTCCTCGAACTCGCGCAGTGCCCCGGCGTAGACCTCGCACGCCTCGGCGTACCGCCCGGCCCGGAAGAGGACGTTGCCGCGCATCTTGTGGTTGTAGGCGAGGGCGCTCGCGAGGTCCATGGTGCGGCAGATCGTCTCGGCCTCGGTGAGCAGGGCCAGGGCCCGTTCCGTCGCGCCCTGTACGGACAGGACGTCGGCCACGCCGCGCAGCGACCAGGCGCGGCCCCGGGCGTCATCGCCGTCGTCGGCTGTCCGCGCGGCCTCCTCGAACAGCTCCAGGGCCTTGGCGTAGTCGCCGGTGTTGCGGTGGATCTGGGCGATGCCGGACATCGCCCACACCATGTGGCGGGTTTCGCCGTGCGCCCGTGCCTGGGCGAGCAACTGCTCGTGCAGGTCGGCGACGGCTTCGTAGTCGCCCTGTATGCGGCCGGTCTCGGCGAGCCCGGCGAGCGAGTAGCCGTGGGCCAGGCGGTCCCCGCCTTCGTCGGCGAGGGTGACGGCGTGGGCCAGCAGCCTGCGGGCCAGCGCGAGGGAGCCGCACTGCCGGGCGAGCGTGCCGCCGCTCCACAGGGCCCAGGACATCGCGCCCCGGTCGCCGGCGGCACGGGCGCTGCGGTAGCTCTCGTGCCAGGCCGTGCGCGCGTCGTCCACCCGTCCCAGGCGCCGGTTGGCCTCGGCGACGGCGAGCGAGGCCCGGGCGCGCTCCAGGTCGGTGCGGGCGTCTCGCCGCGCGCGGGCGGCCGTGGCGAGCACGTCCTCGTAGGACGAGTTCACGTTCAGGGCCGCACCCAGCTCGCCTTGGTACTCCGGGGCGAATGCCTTGCCGTACATGTGTTCCGTGGCCTCCTGATCAGCATGTGCTTGATCACGAAGCTACGAGGCGACGGGGGCCCGGCGAATCCCTCCGCGGATTGGTCATGCCGTATGCCTCGGGTCCTACGCGAGAGGGACCCGGTCATCATCGGGACGTACGGGGTACCCTTCCTTCCGGCCGACCGGCGCAGGCCGTCCGCGGCGCCACGGACGGCCTGCCGGAACCCACCGCTTCCCACGGCGGCCCGCCCGCCCCCAGCCGGGCCGCCGCTCCGGGGAATTCGTCACGGAGAATTCCCGGAAGGGTGGGAAGGAAATGCCTGCGGCCGGACTATCGGATTCAGCCGGCGCCGGGCCGCGGAACGGCCAGTCGCATTCCCGGGTAGATGATGTTCGGGTCCGCCCCGATCACCCGGCGGTTCAGGCGGTAGAATTCCTGCCATCCCCAGCCGTGGGCATACGCGATTCCGCTGACCGTGTCCCCCGGATTCACCACGACCTGGCCACCGGCTTTCCGCTGCGGCCGGGCCTTGTACTGCTTGTACCGCCCGTCCTGGCTGCCGTACCGGTGCTTGCGGTGCCGCAGCCGCTCGTGGGCCCGGCCGTTGCTCCCCGTACGGGCCGGGGATCCGGCGCGCGGCGCGGACCGCGGGACGCTCGCCTCCGGCGCGCTGTGCCGCGTCCCGGAGCGCAGTCCCAGGCGGGCCGAGCAGGCCGGCCAGGCCCCCCAGCCCTGGCGCGCCAGCACCCGTTCCGCCACCCTGATCTGCTGGGCCCGGGAGGCCCGCGACGCCCGGGAGGCGTACTTGCCGCCTCCGAAGGAGCGCCAGGTGGAGTGGGCGAACTGCAGCCCGCCCGAGAAGCCGTTGCCGGTGTCGGCCCGCCAGTTGCCCCCGCTCTCACACCCGGCCAGGCGGTCCCACGTGCCACCGCCGCGGGCTTCGGCCGGCCCTTCGGCCGCCACGTTCAACGCGCCGGCGGCGAGCAGGACCACTGCCGCCGTCGCCCCTCGGGCCCCGCGCCCCCGGACCTCACCGCGTCCGCTCGTTTCCGATCCCTGAGGATATTCCATCGATGTGCTCCCGTCCTTCACCGCGCGGTTTCCCGGCGGCCATGGGGATGCATGACATTCCGTCGGCACACGCCCTTTCCGGCTTTTCCGCGGAATGTTCTCCCGCGGTTTCACCGGTCCTCGCGCTGCGCTTTCCGGGCCGTCATGAATTCGACGAGTACGAGACAACCACGGGCACGGTCGGCATGGTCAGAGCGCGCGGGAGCGTCCGCACCGAGCGGGCTGCCACCACGCCGCCGGAGTGGAGGCCGACGGCTCCGCATGGCGCCCCCGTGTGCCGGGTAGGGGCGCACCTCCGAAGGCGGCGCGCATGGCCTGCCCGGGCGTATCGAGCGCTTGTCCGAGCCGGGGGTCTCCGTGGAGCGCACCGGGGAGCCCGGGCCGCGCGCGGCGGGGGTCCGCACACACCGCGCACGGACCCCGGCGCGGTGCACCCCCGCCATCCCGGGGGAGGGTTTCGGTTCACGGAGGGCGTGGCGCCGGGTCACACCGGTACGAGCGTGACCTCGGTCGCCTTCACACTCACCCAGACCTCGGTGTCCTCGGCCAGCCCCAGTTCCGCCGCGGCCTGCGGGGTGATCTCGCCGACCAGATCGGGCACCTGCGGCGAGGCGATCAGGACGCGCAGCCGGCTGCCGAGCGCGGTGATCTCCCGTACCCGGCCCGGCCAGACGTTGCGGGGGCTCCCGGAGGGGCGCTGCCGGTGTACGGAGACCGCTTCCGGGCCGATGATCGCCAGTGCGGCGGTGCCTTCCGGCAGCGGGTCGGCGGCCACCAGGCGACCGGCGCCGGCGAGCCGGAGGCCGTCGCCGGTGGCCGTGCCGGACCAGGCGTTGCGGCCCAGCATCCGCGCCACCCACGGCGAGCGCGGGTGCCGGGCGACCTCGGCGGGAGCCGCGTCCTGGAGGGCGCGCCCGTCCTCCAGGACCAGGACGCGGTCGGCGAGCGAGACCGCCTCGACCGGGTCGTGGGTCACCATCAGGCAGACGCCGCCGAATCCGGCCAGGTGCCGTCGCAGGGTGTGCCGTACGTGCGCGCGGGTGCTCTGGTCGAGGGCGGCCAGCGGCTCGTCGAGCAGCAGCAGCCGGGGGCGGGCGGCCAGCGCGCGGGCCAGCGCGACGCGTCCGGCCTGGCCGCCGGAGAGCTGGGCGGGGCGGCGGTGCGCGAGGTGGCCGACGCCGAGCCGGTCCAGCCAGCGCTGGGCCTCGCGGCGGGCCTCGGCCCGGGCGGTGCCGTGGGCGCGCAGCCCGTACGCCGTGTTGCCGAGGGCCGTCAGGTGCGGGAAGAGCGCCCCGTCCTGCGGGACCCAGGCGACGTCGCGGCGGTGCGGCGGCAGCGTGGTCACCTCGCGCCCGCCGAGTCTGAGCGCGGCGTGCGCCCGGGGCGTGAGGCCGAGCAGGGCGCGCAACAGCGTGGTCTTGCCCGCGCCGTTGGGGCCCACGACGGCGATGGTGGTTCCCGGGGCGGCGTCGAGGGTGAGCCGGTTGAAGCCCGTGACGTCCGCGTGCAGCGGCCACCGCCCGGTGCTGGCGCCGTCGCCGGGGCCGCCGGGAGCGGTGGGGCCCGCGTCGGCGGCCCCGGTGTGCGCGGTGGCGGCTGCGGACGGGGCCGGGGTGGCGGACGCGCCGGGCGCTGCGGATGCGCCGGTCATGTGGTCGGGCCACGTGCCGTCGGCATCCGGCACTCCGCCGCCCTCCGCGTCCGTACGCGTCACCGCGCCGCTCGTGCGCCCCCGCACCGGGCCGCCCCCGCCCGCCCACCGGCCGCGCAGGGCGACCAGAACGGCCATCGCGACGACGAGCAGCAGCAGGGAGACGGAGGTGGCGGCCTCGGGGCTGTCCTGGAGGAGCAGGTAGACCTGGAGGGGCAGGGTCTGGGTGACGCCCGGCAGGTTGCCCGCGAAGGTGATCGTCGCGCCGAACTCGCCGAGCGCCCGCGCCCAGGTCAGGGCGGCTCCGGCGGCGAGCCCGGGGGCGACCATGGGCAGCGTGACGGTGGCGAAGACGCGCAGCGGCCCGGCGCCGAGCGAGGCGGCGGTCTCCTCGTACCGCGCGTGCAGCCCGGCCAGCGCGCCTTCGAGGCTGATGACCAGGAACGGCATCGAGACGAAGGTGGCGGCGACCACCGCGCCCGCGGTGTGGAACGGCAGCTGCACCCCGAACCAGCTCTCCAGCCAGCCGCCCAGCAGGCCCCGCCGCCCGAAGCCGAGGAGCAGCGCCACACCGCCGACGGTCGGCGGCAGCACCATCGGCAGCAGTACCAGGGAGCGCACCAGCGCCTTGCCGGGGAAGTCGACGCGCGCCAGCAGCCAGGCGAGCGGCACGCCGAGCAGCAGGGACAGGCCGAGCGCCCAGCAGGAGACGACCAGTGAGATCCGCAGGGCTTCGACGACCCCGTCGGAGGTGAGGTGGGTGCCGATGTCGCCCCAGGAGGTGCGGGCCAGGATGCCGGCCATGGGCACCAGCAGGAACGCCACCGCCAGCACGGCGGGCACGGCCAGGGCCAGCGGGGCGCGCCGGCCGGGGGCGGCGCGGCGGGCGCGCCCGGGGAGGAGGGCACGCCCGGCGCCGGGTCCCCGGCCGGGCTCCGTGCCGGGGGTGCGGCCCCGGCCGTCGGCGGGCGCCCGGTCGTGTTCGGCGCCGGGCCTGCGGTCGCGTCTCATGGCATCGCGGAGCATGGCGTGGTCGCGGCTCGTGCTCCGTTACGGCCGCTGGAAGCCCGCGTCGCGCAGGATCTTCTGCGCCTGGGCGCCGCCGAGCCACTTCACGAACGCGTCCGCCTCCTCGGCGTGCCGGGAGACCTTGAGCGTGGCGGCCGGGTACTCGGCGATCGCGTTCTGCTCGTCCGGGATCTGCACGGCGTCCACCTTGTCGGGTGCGGTCATCGCGTCGGTGGCGTAGACGATGCCCGCGTCCGCCTCGCCCAGCTCGACCTTGCTCAGCACGCCGCGCACGTCCTGCTCCTGCGAGAGCGGCTGGACCTTGACGTGCTGCCGGTCCAGGACCTTCTTGCTGTAGCGGCCGACGGGCACGGCCGGCGCCGCGAGCACGACCTTGAGCTTCTTGGTGGCGGCCAGGTCGGCCAGCCCCTTGACGTGCTTGGGGTTGCCCTCCGGGGTGGCGATCACCAGCCGGTTCCTGGCGATGATCCGCGGCTCGGCGGTCTTGCCCTTGAGTCCGTCCATGGTCCGGGTGTCCGCGGTGACCAGGGCGTCGGCCGGGAAGTCCTGGTTGACCTGGGCGGCGAGCTGCTGCGAGCCGGCGAAGGAGAACTTCACCGTGATGTCCGGGTGTTCCTTGTGGTACGCGTCGGCGGCCTTGGCGAACACGTCGGTCAGGGACGCGGCGGCGAGCACCTTGATCGTGGTCTTGCCGCGGTCCGCGGCGGACGAGTCGTCACCGCCCCCGCAGGCGGCGGCGAGCGGGGCGAGCACGGCGACGGTCAGGGCGGCGGCGAGGGCACGGCGCCGGGTGACGCCGAGGGTGCGGGACATCGGGATCGGCTCCTTGGGGACGCGGGGCGGTGACGCGGGACGGCGGCGGGCGTCAGGCGCGGTCGATATGGACATTGGTCGACTTCACGCGGGCGGTGGCCCGCATACCGACCTCCAGTCCGAGTTCCTCCACCGCTTCCCGTGTCAGGAGGGAGACCAGCCGGTGCGGTCCGGCCTGGATCTCCACCTGTGCCGCGACGTCGCCCAGCTTGATCGCCGTGACGATGCCAGGGAAGGCGTTGCGGACCGAGGTGTGGGAGGTGTCGTCCTCCGTGGCGCCGTTCTTGGCGAGTTCGGTGGAGAACGCGGCCAGGTCGCGGCCGTCGATCAGCCGGCGGCCGGTTTCGTCCCGGTGGGTGGGAACGCGGCCGGCGTCGGCCCAGCGGCGGGCCGTGTCGGGGCTGACGCCGAGCAGGCGTGCGGCCTGGCCGATCGTGTAGGACTGCATATGCGGCACCGTATGGCAGAAGCTCTCTCATCTGCAATTACTCCGTGGGAATGTACCTGGCAGATGCGAGCCGGATTGGAGGATGCGCCAAGTACCGGCGTGGGGCGCCGCAGCGGCCGTGCGGTGGGCCGGAGCCCGTGGCGCGGGGGCGCGGACCGGACAGACCAGGGGGCGGAGCGTCGGACGTGCGGGCGAAGCCGTACTCTTTTGGGAGGGATCCGGGAGGGCGTGGCGTAACACGGAGGGAGCGCGATCCGATGGGTACTCCTACTTCAACTTCTTCAACCCGTTCCGCGGTCCGCGGCCGGTCGCTCATGAGGAGGCTGCGGCCGGAGGCCGCGCGCGACGCCGTACCGTCGGTGCACGAGCGCCCCGTCCTGCACACGGTCCCGCACCCCTCCCCGGACCGTCCCCTTCCGCTGCGGCTCGCCGATCTCGCAGTCGCCGCCTGCACCGCGCAGACGGTGCTCGCCCCCAAGCCGGACCCGCTCGCGCTGCACGCCGCCGAGCTGCTGCACGCCCCCTTCGCCTCCATGGCCGAGGCCGCCATGGGCAGGCCGCTGGACCGCCGGCTGCGCGAACAGCTCGGGCGGATCGGCCGGGCGGGCGAGCAGCGCGCGCTCCAGGCGGGCCCGGGCGCTCCCGGCAAGCGCGGCGCGCTGTGGTCCGTGGGCCTGCTGGTGGCCGGTGCCGCCGCCACCAACTGCCGCTCGGACGTGGAGACCTGCGAGGCGGCGGCCACACTGGCGCGCCTGCCGGACGGCGGCGCCCCCGCGGCCAGCCGGTCACCGGGCGGCCGGGCCCGGCAGTACTACGGCGTTCCCGGCGCCGTCGGCCAGGCCCGCTCCGGCTTCCCGAACGTCCTGGGCGTGGCGCTGCCCGCGCTGCGCCAGTCCCGCGCGGCCGGCGCCTCCGAGGTGACGGCCCGCATGGACGCGCTGCTGGCGCTGCTGTCCACCCTCGACGACACCACCCTGCTCCAGCGGGGCGGTTCGCAGGGCCTGCTGTCGGTGCAGATGGACGCGCGTGACGTGCTGTCGTCGGGCGGCTTCGGCACCCCGCGCGGGCGCAAGGCGTTCGTCCGGCTGGACTCGCGGATGACCCGCAACGGGCTCACCGCCGGGGGCAGCGCGGCGCTGCTGTCGGCGACGCTCTTCCTGGATTTCCTGTTCGAGGGCCACTGAGGCCTGCGTACGTCACGCCCGGCAGCGCTCAGGCGGCGCTGCCGGGCGTGACGTACTGCCGCAGCAGATCGCGCAGCTCCGCCTCGAAGGCGTCGTAACGGCTGCGCAGCTCGGTGCCCGGCCAGTCGGCGGGCAGCAGGGCGTCCGGCAGCAGCGGGTCGGTCAGGAGGTGGCGCAGTACGGCGGCGGAGACGGTGAAGCGTCCGGCCGGTGACGTGGCGTCGGACAGCGCCGCCAGCAGGGCGCGGGCCCGCTCTGCCCAGCCGTCCAGGTCCCACAGGCCACGTGCCAGCTCCGCCGGGTCGCCGTCCGGAGCGCCGGTGAGCCAGGTGCACTGCCGGGCGGCCACGTCCGGACGGCCGCGCTCCAGGTTGCCGGGGCGCAGCCAGGTTCCTTCGCGCAGTTCGGCGAGCCGCAGTACGGCCATGGCCTGGCGCAGCGCGGTCCGCTCCGCGGCCGGGCGCGCTTCGGCGGCGACCACGGCGATCTCCCAGGCCCCGGCCCAGCGCCGGGTGCGCGGCGTACGGCTCTCGTCCTGCCGCGTCTGGCGCTCCAGCAGCCGTTCGGTGAGTCCGTACGTCCCCTCCTTCTGCTGAAGGTCCCCCGCGGCCACCATCCGGGACAGCGCGACGCGGACGGTGCCCTCGGCGATGCCGAAGAGCTCACCGACCCGCACCAGGGCGCGCGCCGGCAGGCGGGGCGGATGGTGGCCGAGGAGGGTGCTGAGCACGATGGAGCGGGCGGTGAGCGGCCGCAGGCCGAGGCGCGCCGCGGCGTCGCGTACGGAGGTGTCGTGGTCCATCGGGCGGCATCCTAGGAGGTGCGCGGCGGGCCGGTGCGGGCCGCCCGCCCCGGCGGGGAGCCGCTCACCGGGCCGCGTCGCCGGGGACCGCCCCGTCCGGGGCCGCGGCACGTTCCTCCTTCGCCGCCTTTGCCCGGTTGTCCAGTTCCCACCCCAGGAAGGAGAACAGCACGATCAGGATGCCGCCGCAGACGATCGCGCAGTCGGCGAGGTTCATGATGCTGAAACCGCGTACGTGGATGAAGTCGACCACCGCGCCCCGGAAGTCGCCGGGGGTGCGGAAGAGACGGTCGGTGAGGTTGCCGAGTCCGCCGCCCAGCAGCAGGCCCAGCGCGATCGCCCAGGGGACGCTGTAGAGCTTGCGCGCCAGGCGGACGATCACCACCACCACGGCCACGGCGATGCCCGTGAACAGGATGGTGGTCGCCTCCCCGATGCCGAACGCCGCGCCGGGGTTGCGCTCCACCAGCAGTTCCAGCCAGTCGCCGAGCACCTTGACGGGGGCGCCGTTCTCCAACTCCTCGACCACGGCCACCTTGCTGCACAGATCGAGCAGATAGGCGGCGGCCGCCACTGCCAGGAGCAGCGGCACCCGCCGTCCGCTCCCGGCCCTCGCCTCGCGGCCCGCACCCCGCGCCGCTGTGCCCCGGTCCCGTCCCCGCACGTTCCAGCCCCCTCGAAGTCCGGCGGCCGGTCGGGCCGCCACGAATCCTGAACTCTATGCCAGCCCACCCCATTACAGTCTTCCCACGCCTGTCCTGCTTCTGTAACGTCCGCGGTATGACCCTCACCCATGAAGTCGTGAATCAGGCGCCGCCGCTGACCGGGTTCAGCGCGGCGGACGACCCGGCCCTGCTGGCGGCGCTGCGCCGCGCGGGCGCCGGGTGGGGCGAGCCGGAAGTGCGGGAGCTGGGCGCGCTCGCCGGGTCGCAAGCGGTGCAGGAGCAGGCCCGGATGGCCGAGGAGCAGCCGCCCCGGCTGCGCACCCACGACCGCTTCGGGCACCGGATCGACGAGGTGGAGTTCCACCCCGCCTGGCACCAGCTGATGACCGTGGCGGTGGAGCGGGGGCTGCACGCCGCGCCGTGGGCGGACCCCCGGCCCGGCGCCCATCTCGTGCGGGCGGCGAAGTTCTACGTCTGGTCCCAGGCCGAGCCGGGGCACGGCTGCCCCGTCTCCATGACGTACGCCGCCGTCCCGGCCCTGCGCGCCGAGCCGGACCTGGCGGCGCGGTACGAACCGCTGCTGGCGTCCCGCACGTACGACTACGGACTGCGGCCCCCGCTGGGCAAGTCGGGCCTGATCGCGGGCATGTCGATGACGGAGAAGCAGGGCGGCTCGGACGTCCGGGCCAACACGACGCGGGCGGTGCCGGCGGGCGACGGCACGTACCGCATCACCGGCCACAAGTGGTTCACGTCCGCGCCGATGAGCGATGTGTTCCTGGTGCTCGCGCAGACGGCGGAGGGGCTGAGCTGCTTCCTGCTGCCGCGCGTCCTGCCCGACGGCACCCGCAACGGGATGCGGCTGATGCGCCTGAAGGACAAGCTCGGCAACCGCTCCAACGCCTCCGCCGAGATCGAGTACGAGGACGCGGTGGCCTGGCCGGTCGGTGCGCCGGGGCGCGGTGTGCGCACCATCGTCGAGATGGTGAACATGACGCGGCTGGACTGTGTGATCGGCTCGGCGGCCGGGATGCGCGCCGGGCTGCGGCAGGCGCTGCACCACACCGCGCACCGGCACGCGTTCGGCCGCGCGCTGGCCGGACAGCCGCTGATGCGGGCGGTGCTGGCGGACCTGGCGATCGAGTCCGAGGCGGCGACGACGCTGGCGATGCGGCTGGCGACCGCCGTGGACAAGGCGCAGGCCGGGGACGCGGGCGAGGCCGCGCTGCGCCGGCTGGCGCTGGCCGTCGGCAAGTACTGGGTGTGCAAGCGGGGCAGCGCGCACGCGGCGGAGGCACTGGAGTGCCTGGGCGGCAACGGCTACGTGGAGGAGTCGGGCATGCCGCGCATCTACCGCGAGGCGCCGCTGCTGTCGATCTGGGAGGGCTCGGGCAACGTCGCCGCCCTGGACGTGCTGCGCGCGCTCGCCAAGGAACCGGCCTCGCTGGACGCGTACTTCGCGGAGGTGGACGCGGCGGCGGGCGCCGACCGGCGGCTGGACGCGGCCGTCGCGGGCGTCCGCAAGACGCTCGGCACACTCGGCGACCCGGACCGGGCGCAGCGCGCGGCCCGCTCACTGGCGGAGCGGATGGCGCTCGCGCTCCAGGGCGCGCTGCTCGTACAGCACAGCGACCCGGCGGTCGCGGACGCGTTCTGCGCCTCCCGGCTCGACGGGGAGTGGGGGCACGCCTTCGGGACGCTGCCCGCCACGGCCGATCTGACGGCCATTCTGGAGCGGGCGCGTACGGAGGCGGCCGGATGAGCGGCGACGGCCCGGCGGCGCGGCCCGTACGCGTCGAGCGCTCCGGCCCGGTGACCACCGTCATCCTGTCCCGGCCGCAGGCGCGCAACGCGGTGGACGGCGCGACGGCCGCCGCGCTGGCCGGCGCCTTCCGCGCCTTCGCGGCGGACGACACGGCGCACGTCGCCGTCCTGTGGGGCGAGGGCGGCACGTTCTGCGCGGGTGCCGACCTGAAGGCGATCGGCACCGGGCGCGGCAACCGGGTCGCGGCGGGCGGCGACGGGCCGATGGGCCCCACCCGGATGCGCCTGGACAAGCCGGTGATCGCGGCGGTCGCGGGGCACGCGGTGGCGGGCGGCCTGGAGCTGGCCCTGTGGTGTGATCTGCGGGTGGCGGAGGAGGACGCGGTCTTCGGGGTGTTCTGCCGCCGCTGGGGCGTGCCGCTGATCGACGGCGGTACGGTGCGCCTGCCCCGTATCGTCGGCACCGGCCGCGCCCTGGACATGGTGCTGACCGGGCGGCCGGTGGGCGCGGCCGAGGCGCTGGAGATGGGCCTGGCCAACCGGGTGGTCCCGCCCGGCCGGGCCCGCGCCGAGGCCGAGGAGCTGGCGGCCGCCATCGCCCGCTTCCCCCAGGCGTGCGTGCGCAGCGACCGCGCCTCCCTCCTGGCGCAGGAGGGCCTGTCCGAGGAGGCCGCCATGGCGCGGGAACTCCGTTACGGGCAGGGCGTCCTGGCCGAGGCGATGGCCGGCGCGGCGCGCTTCGCCGCGGGGGCGGGGCGGCACGGGGCCATGGAGACGTGAGGGGCGCCGGCCCCTGCCCGCGGCTCCCGCGCCTCACCCCGCGAGCGGCATGTCCGGTGCCGTACGGGGAAACGCCCGCCGGTAGTCGGACGGCGAGACCCCGACGCGCTTGAGGAAGTGGTGGCGCAGGTTGTTCGCCGTGCCCAGTCCGCTGAGTTCCCCGATCTTCTCGACCGGCAGGTCCGTCGATTCCAGCAGGCTCTGGGCGCGCGCCAGGCGCTGGTCGAGGAGCCATTGCAGCGGGGTCGTGCCGGTGGCGGCCTGGAGCCGCCGGTAGAACGTCCGGGGGCTGAGCGCGGCGCGCTCCGCCAGGTCCTCGACGGTCAGCGGCCGGTCCAGGTGGGCGCGGGCCCAGGCCAGGACCGGGGCCAGGCCCTGGTCGTCGGCGGCGGGTACGGACAGGTCGATGAACTGGGCCTGTCCGCCGGGCCGGTGGGCGGGTACGACCATGCGGCGGGCCAGCTGGTTGGCGACGTGCGCGCCCAGGTCGCGCCGCACCAGGTGGAGGCAGAGGTCGAGCCCCGCGGTGAGCCCGGCGCTGGTGAGCACGTCGCCGTCGTCCACGTACAGCACCGAGTCGTCGACCCGCACCTTCGGGTAGCGCTCGGCGAGCTGGGCGGTGTGCATCCAGTGGGCGGTGGCGCGGCGCCCGTCGAGGAGCCCGGCCTCGGCGAGCGCGAAGGCGCCGGTGCACAGGGACACCATGCGCGCACCGGCGTCGTGCGCGCGGCGCAGCGCCGCGACCAGCCCCGGCGGCAGCGGGGCGCCCTCCTCCACACAGGGGTCGGGCACCGACGGGACGATGACCGTGTCCGCGCCCGCCAGATCGTCGAGCCCGTACGGCGTGCGCAGCGCCAGCCCGGCCGCGCCCCCGGGCCCGTCCGTGCCTCCCCGCTCCCCCGTGCCGCACAGCCGCAGGTCGTACCAGGGGTCGGCCAGGTCGGGCTGCGGCTTGCCGAAGACGGTGCAGGGGATGCTCAGTTCGTACAGGTCCCACGAGGGGACCCCGATCTCCTCGGTCACGACGACCGCGACGGAACCAGCGCTCATCCCCGCAGGATAGGCACCTCGCGGAGGTGGCAGGAATTTGGTGCCGGCCGTCACCGCTGTCACTGGTCCGGGGCTTCCCGCGCTGCGAGCGTGGTCCGTACGTGATCAGCCGCCGGGTCCCGGACACCGGCGGACGTACGAGGAGACGCACATGGGAAGCGAACGGGCGGCCGTGACGGTGCTGGGGCTGGGCTCGATGGGGACGGCGCTGGCCGGCGCGCTGCTGAAGGGCGGCCACGCGACGACGGTGTGGAACCGTTCGGCGCACAAGGCCGGTCCGCTGGCGGAGCGCGGGGCCGCGGTGGCGGCGACGCCCGAGGAGGCGGTCGCGGCGAGCCCCCTCGTCATCGCCTGCGTGCTGGACCACGCGGCCCTGCACACCGTCCTCGACCCGGTGGCGGACTCGCTGGCGGGCAGGACCCTGGTCAACCTCACCTCCGGCTCCCCGGAACAGGCCGCGGAAGCCGCCGCGTGGGCGCGGTCGCACGGGGCGCACTACCTGGACGGGGCGATCATGACCACTCCTCCGGGCGTCGGCAGCCCGGACATGATGGTCCTCTACAGCGGTGAGCGCGCGGTCCTCGACACCCACCGTCCGGTCCTCGCGGCCCTGGGCGACCCGCTGTACCTGGGCACCGGCCCGGGGCTGGCGTCCCTGTACGACGCGGCCCTGCTCGGTCTGATGTGGGCCGCCATGACCGGCTGGCTGCACGGCACCGCGCTGGTCGGCGCGGAGGGCACCCCGGCCACCGCCTTCACCCCGGTGGCGATCCGCTGGCTGGGCGCGGTGACCGGCTTCCTCACCACGTACGCGCCCCAGGTGGACGCCGGCCACTACCCGGGCGACGACGCGACCGTGGACGTCCAGATCGCCGCGATCGACCACCTGATCCACGCCGCGGCGGCGCGCGGCGTCGACAACGCGCTGCCCGAACTGCTCAGGTCCACCATGGAGCGGACCCGCGCCGCGGGCCACGGCTCCAGCAGCTACGCGAGCGTCGTCGAGACCCTCAGGAAGGCGGCGGACGCCCGATGACGACCGCGCCCCACGCCGCACCCTCCGCCCCCGCACCACCCGCCGCCTCCTGGCCCGGCCTCCTGGCCGCCGCCACCGACGCCTGTCTGGACGCCCTCCTCGAAAGGGCGGGCCAGGACTGGTCGCGCCCCGCGCACGGCCTGGAATGGACCCGCCGGGAAACCCTCGACCACCTCGCCCTCGGGCTGACCGGGTACGCGGGACTGCTCATCGCCCGCCCCACCGACCGCTACATCACCCTCTTCGCCTCCCTCGACCCGCAGGCGCCGCTCCCCGCCTGCCTGGAGGGGCTGCGCATCGCGGCCTCCCTCCTCGGGTCCACGGTCCGCGACACGCCCTCCGACGTCCGGGCCTGGCACCCGTGGGGACATGCCGACGCCGCCGGTTTCGCGGCCATGGGCATCACGGAACTGCTCCTCCACACCTACGACATCACCCACGCGCCTGCCCAGGGCCCGGCCTGGGCACCGGACGACGACCTGAGTACCGCCGTCCTCACCCGGCTCTTCCCGGACGCCCCGGACGCGCCTGCCGGGCACGGTCCGTTCGACGTACTGCTGTGGTGCACGGGGCGGACCGCGCTTCCCGGCCTGCCCCGGCGTACGGCGTGGCAGTGGGACGGCCGGGTGCGCTGAGCACCCGCTGTCGTCCCCGGCCTCCCTGACACCCCGGACCCGGCATTGAACACGTTCAACCCGTCACGTACTGTCTGACGTGACGGGTTGAACGCGTTCAAACCCGCTTCCCGTGACGCATCTGGGGGCATCGTGACCGCACTGGTCGATCTCATCGTCATGCTGGGCATGTTCGTCGTGGTCCCGACGGGCCTAGCGCTGCTCGGCGAACCCGGTACGCGGTGGCTGCGGCGCCGCTGGCCCCTTGCCGCCGCGGCGGGGGCGGTCTCGCTCTGGCTGCCCCGCGGCGCCGCCGCCACCGTGCTCGCCGCCGGCTACGCGCTCGCCACCGTCGTCCTCGCCCTGTACGCGCCGCGCCGGCTGGCCCGCACCCGCAGCCTCGCCCCGGGCGAGATCGCCGTACTGACGGCGCTCGTCACCCCGGCCGTCGCAGGCACCGCCCTGGTCGCCGAGCGCTCCGGCCACCAGCTGTTCGGCTTCGACCTGGAGATCCTTTCGCTGACCGTGCCGCACTTCCACTTCGCCGGGTTCGCCGCCGCGCTGGTGGCCGGGCTGGTCTGCCGCGCCGCCCGCCCCGGCCGCGCCGGGCCGCTCGCCGCGCTCAGCGTGCCGGTGGGGACCCTGCTCGTCCTGGCGGGCTACTTCGTCGACGACTGGGCCGAGCTGGCCGGCGCGGTGGTCCTGACCGCCGGCATGTGGCTGGTCGCCCTGGTCACCTGGCGGGACGTCCGTACGACCGCGCCGGACCGGACCACCCGCGCGCTGCTCGGCGGCTCGGCCGCCGTGCTCGTCGCGACCATGCTGCTCGCCCTGAGCTGGGCGCTCGGCGAGGCAACCGGCGTCCCGCACCCCACACTGGCATGGATGGCGGCCACCCACGGACTCGGCAACGCGCTGGGCTTCGCCCTGTGCGCGCTGCTCGCCTGGCACCGCCTCCGGAACGAGCCCGCCGCGTCCCGCCCGGCCGCTCCCGCGCCCGTATGACCGCCTCGTACCCGTACGACCGCCCCCCGAAGGCCACCACACCCACCCGTACCAGAGGAAGCAGGCCCGGCATGACCACCCCCGCCCCCGCCCCCTTCAACTACCCCGAGGAAGGCGCCACCCGCCGTCACCCGCTGCCCGGCGGATACCGCCATCTGCACGAGGCGACCTACCTCGGCCACGGCCGCGCCGTCCTCGAAGCGGCGGGGCACGCGGTCACCAGCTTCCGGATGCACCGCGCCGCGGGCGTACGGGTGCGGGCCTCGGCCCCGGAGGCCGCGCCCGGCGTCCGGGTGGAATGCGCGCTGGGACTCGGCCCGCTGCGGCTGTGGGCGCCGTGCCGGGTGGTATGGAGCGAGTACGAGAGCGAGCGCATCGGCTTCGCGTACGGCACGCTGGCCGGACATCCGCAGCGGGGTGAGGAGTCGTTCGTGGTGGAGATGCGGGCCGACGGCGCGGTGTGGTTCACGATGACGGCCTTCAGCGTGCCGGGCCGCTGGTACACACGGCTGGCGGGACCGGTGGTCCCGCTGTTCCAGCGCCTGTACGCGCGGCACTGCGGCCGGACGCTGCGCCGGCTGGCCCGGCGGGGCCGCTGACCGGGATGCCGCACCCACACCCTGCCGACCGGCCGCGGAACCACGCCCCGCCCCCTCCCCCACCCCGTCCTCCCCATACGTCCACACGGCGTTCATCGCTCCGTCACCAGTTGCCCCGTCACCCGTGAGAGAAAGCCAGCCATGTGCGAGCTGATCCCGCCGCGGGCGGACCTGACCGAGGACCAGTGGCTGCGGACGGCGGGCCCCGGCCCGGCCGACGCCGCCGTACCGGACGCGACGCCGGACACGGCGGCCCCGGCACCCGGTGTGCACCGGCGGACGCTGCTGGGCGGCGCGATGGCCGGCGCCGCGCTGGCCGCGCTGCCGTTCGGGAGGGCGCAACCCGCCGTCGCGGCCGCGCGGACCGGCGCTCCGGACCGCTTCCCGCTGCCGTCCGCGCCGGGCCCGTCCGGCGCGTACGCCGTCCTGGTCACCGGCGACGCCGGAACCGGCAAGGCGGAGCAGTACGCGGTCGCCGCGGCGGCCAGGGAGATCTGCCGCGCCGAAGGCGTCGGCCTGGCGGTCGGCCTCGGCGACAACCTCTACGAGAACGGCCCGGAGTCCGACCACGACTCGGAGTTCGAGGAGAAGTTCGAGCGGCCCAACACCGGCATCGACGTGCCGTGGCTGATGGTGCTCGGCAACCACGACTGTTCCGGGCTGGTGCCCGGCAGCGGCGGCGACCCGTCGCGCGGCGACCGGGAAGTCGCCTACGCCGCCACGTCCCGCCGCTGGTACATGCCCGGCCGCTACTACAACGTCGCCCTTCCGGCGGGCGGCGCCCAGGACGGCCCGCTCGTCGAGTTCTTCGCCCTCGACACCAACCCGGTCGCCTCCTCCGTCGTACAGCTCGACCCGCACTACCGGTGGAACGGCCCCTACATGCGCGAGCAGCGGCGCTGGCTGGACGCCGCCCTGCGCGCCTCGCGCGCCCGCTGGAAGATCGTGCTCGGCCACCACCCGTACCTGAACAACGGCAAGCACGGCAGCGCCGGTTCCTACGACGGCTTCGTCGTCGGGCACTACACCAGCGGCGTCCACCTCAAGGAGCTGTACGAGGAGGTGGTGTGCGGACGCGCCGACGTGATCATGTCCGGCCACGACCACACCCTGCAGATCCTGGAACCCACCGACCGGACCCGCGGCACCCGTCAGCTCGTCTGCGGCGCCGCCTCCAAGACGAGCGACGGCAGGGCGCACTTCACCCACCCGGCCGCCTGGCAGGACTTCGCCCGGCACGGGTTCATGGTGCTGAAGGTGTCGGCCGGCGCGATGACGATCGACGCGTACACGGTCGACACCGCGACGAAGAAGGCACGACTCGCCCACCGGACACGGACCACACGGCCGGTGGCGGGGGTGCGCGCGGGGATGTCTGCGGGGGTGAGTTAGCCGGAGGGCGGGGGCGGCAGTGCGGGGGCGGCCGCCTGGGGGAGACCCGTTCAGCTGTCGAGGGATTCGACACGCAGGATCCGGACGTGCCGGGCGGGTGCAGGGAACGAGGTAACGGCACCCGCCCGCCCCTCGAAATGCGCAACCCCGCCCCCCGTCCTACTGTGAGCCCATGGCCGCTTCCCGGTTGCGATGGTCCCCCTCGGGCGGACCGCGAACGGAAGCGGCGGGCGTGGTGGCCCCGGCGTCGCCGGTCCCGGCCGTCCGGTGGGCGGCCGGGGCCGGCGCGCCTTCGGTGGCCGGTGGCCGGCCGACGACGGCACGGGGGCGGGGCGGACCATGACGGGACACAACGGCGCGCCGTATCCGCCGGGCCGGTACGAGCTGAGCCGGTACGACCCGCGCCGCGACGGCGGACCGTACCGGGCCGGCGGCCCGGGCGCCGGTGCCGACGGCACCGGTCCGCCGCCGCCCCTGGACCCCATCGCCCTCGCCGACCGCCTCGCCCTCAACCGGGCCGGCACCTTCGACTGGGACCTGGACCGCGGGACGCTGGAGCTGGACGCGTGCGGGCTGGAGGTCTTCGACCTGCGGGCGGACGAGTACGACGGGCGGCCCGGTTCGCTGGCCGCCCGCATTCCGCCCGAGGAGGGCTACCGGCTCGACGCGGCGGTCTCCCAGGCGATCCAGGACGGGGCGCCCTCGTACGGCGTGTACTTCCGCGTCCACTGCCGCGACGGCACACCCCGGTGGACGCACACCCAGGGGCACCTGCTGCGCGACGGGGACGGCCGGCCGTACCGGATCGTCGGGCTCGTCCGGGAGGCCGGGACGGAACTGGCCGACTCGGTGCTGCTGCGGTCCCTCCAGGAGAACCGGCAGCGGCAGACCGCCATGGTGCAGCAGACCACCGCCGCGCTCTCCCGAGCCCTGTCGGTCGCGGACGTGACCCGGGTGCTGACCGGGACCGGCGGGGCCCGGCGCTTCGGCGCGGACGCGCTGATCCTCGGCCTGGTCGACAACGACCGCTTCGAGGTCATCGCCATCACCGGCCTGCCCGGCACCACGCCCGAGGACATGATGGCCTCGCGGCTGGACGACACGCTGCCGCTGTCGGACGCCGCCCTCTCGCGCCGGGCCGCGTTCCTGTCGTCCCGGGGCGAACTGATCGCCCGCTATCCGCGGCTGCGCCCGTACCTGGACCGCATACCGACCGGCAGCGCCGTCTTCCTGCCCCTGGTGGCGCAGGACCGGGTCGTCGGGGCGCTCGGCCTGTTCAACGCCGAACCGAAGCAGCACACGGCGGAGGACCGGAACCTGGCGCTGGCGCTGGCCGGTGTCGTGGCCCAGTCGCTCCAGCGGGCCATGCTCTTCGACCAGGAGCGGGAGTTCGCGACCGGGTTGCAGGCCACGATGCTGCCGCGGCTGGTCCCGGACATCGCCGGGGGCGAGGTCGCCGTCCGCTACCACGCGGCGAGCACCGGCCGGGACATCGGCGGCGACTGGTACGACGTGATACCGCTGCCCCAGGGGCGGACCGGGCTGGTGGTCGGTGACGTCCAGGGGCACGACACGCACGCGGCGGCGGTGATGGGCCAGCTCCGGATCGCCCTGCGCGCCTACGCCACCGAGGGCCACACGCCGGAGACGGTGCTCGTACGGGCCTCCCGCTTCCTCGCCGAGCTGGAGACCGAGCGGTTCGCGACCTGCACGTACGTCCAGGCGGACCTGGAGTCCGGGGCGCTGCACGTGGCCCGGGCCGGCCACCTCGGCCCGCTGATCTGGGACGCGGCCGGGCACACCGACTGGCATCCGGTGCGCGGCGGGCTGCCGCTCGGGCTGGCGACCGCGTTCGGCCAGGACCACTTCCCCGAGACCCAGCTGTTCCTGGAGCCCGGCTCCCGGCTCCTGCTGTGCACGGACGGCCTGGTGGAGACGCCCGGCGAGGACATCACCGCCGGGATCGACGCGCTGGCCGCGGCCGTGCGGGACGGGCCGGCCGAACTGGAGGCGCTGGCCGACCGGCTCTCGGACCAGCTGTGGGCACGGTCCGGTTCCGCCGACGACATGGCCCTCGTCCTCCTGCACCGCCACCCCTGCGCCGGCGCCGCCCCCACCACCCCGCGCTTGCGGCTGCACGTCCACCAGGCGGACCCCTCGGGCGCCTCGGAGGTGCGGGCGATGCTGCGGCGCACGATGGACCAGTGGCGGGCGGGTTCCCTGGCGTACGACGTCGAGGTGGCGGCCACCGAACTCATCACCAACGCGCTGACGCACACGGACAGCGGAGCGCTGGTCACGGTGGAGCTCCTGCCCGCGCGCCCGGGTGTGCCGGGCGGCGCCCGCCGCCGTGTCCGCCTGGAGGTCGAGGACCGCTCCAGCCGCTGGCCCCGCCGCCGCACCCCCGGCGAAACCGCCACCTCCGGACGCGGCCTGATGATGGTCGAAGCGCTCGCGGACTCCTGGGGCGCGGAGCCGAGGGGCAGCGGCAAGGCGCTGTGGTGCGAGTTCGCGCTGCCGAAGGAGGAATGAGGGCGGGGCCGGGCGGCGACCGCGGCCCTCGGCGGCTCATTCGCGCTCGCGCAGGTACGCGTCCAGCTCGGCGGCTCCGGTCAGCATCGCCCGGCCGCGGGCGGACAGGCGGCCGCGCCAGTCGTGCAGGGCGGCCTCCAGGGGTTCGAGGCCGCCGGCCGCCCGGACCCGGTCCAGCAGGGGCGCGATCTGTTCCAGCAGGTAGCCGCCTCGTCGGAGCTGGTGGGCCAGGCGGGCGTCCCGTACGTCGGCCGCGTCGTAGACGCGGTAGCCGGTGAGGGGGTCGCGGCGCGGGCGTACGAGGCCGGCGCGCTCCCAGGTGCGCAGCGTCGCGGGGCGGAGGCCGAGCTGCTTCGCCAGCGGTCCGATGAACGTGCCGCTCGTCCTCGGACCCGCGGCCGGCTCGGGTGCCGGGGTGGCGGCCAGGTCGCGCAGGGCGGCTTCCACGGCCTGGAGGGTGCGGCGGTCTTCGAGGAGCTGGGCGTGGCTCTCGTCGACGAGGCGGAACGCCTCCTCGGCCGCGTCCTCGTTCACCGCCCGCATGACCGCCGTCGCCGTCCGGTGGCCGTGGCCCGGTACGAGGGCGAGGAAGGCGCGCAGGGCCCGCGCGTGCAGCGGGGTGTAGGTGCGGTAGCCGCTGGGCGTGCGTCCGGCGGCCGGGAGGATGCCGGCCTCCTCGTAATTCCGGACGGCCTGCGTGGACAGGCCGTGAGCGCGCGCCAGGTCAACCGGCCTGAGCCGATCGCCCGTTTGAAGGTTGCGTCCCATGCAACCGACCATATCGCGGGCGGGAGTTCGGGAAAGTTTACACAGAGCGTTCAACGATAGCGTTGAGGGCATGGACACCGACACCAAGGGCACCCCCCTCAAGGACACCGCCCGCCCGCTCGACGCCGCCGCCGTTCTGGCGCTGCTCCCGTCCCGGCCGCGGGTGCTCGCCCTGGGCGAGCCCACCCACGGCGAGGACACACTGCTAGAAGTGCGCAACGCGCTCTTCCGGCAGCTCGTCGAGCGGGAGGGCTACCGGACGATCGCCATCGAGAGCGACTGCCTGCTGGGCCTGGCCGTCGACGACCACGTCGTCTCCGGCACGGGCACCCTCGACGAGGTCATGGAGCGCGGGTTCAGCCACGGCTTCGGCGCGTCCGCCGCCAACCGCGAACTCGTGCGCTGGATGCGGGACTTCAACGACGGCCGCCCCCGGTCCGAACGGCTGCGCTTCGCCGGGTTCGACGGCCCGCTGGAGATCACCAACGCCGAGAGCCCCCGGCGGGCCCTCATCGCGCTGTACGGCTACCTCGCGGCCCATGTGGACGCGGACCTGCTCCCCTGCACCGCGCGTACGCTCGACCGTCTGCTCGGCCCCGACGAGCGGTGGACCGAGCCCGCCGCGATGACGGACCCGGCCCGGTCCGCGGGGCGGTCGGCCGAGGCCAGGGAGCTGCGGCTGCTGGCCGACGACCTGGTGGCGGTGCTGGACCAGCAGACACCGCACCTGATCCCGGCGACCTCACGCGACGGCTGGGACCGGGCGCGGCTGTACGGCCGCACCGCCACCGGCCTGCTGCGCTACCACTACTGGATGGCCGACACCAGCCCGGACCGTATGACACGGCTGCTGGGCATACGGGATGCGATGATGGCCGAGAACCTCCTCGCCCTCGCCGAGCGGGGCCCGGTCCTGGCCTTCGCCCACAACAGCCATTTGCAGCGGCCCAAGAGCACGATGCGCATGTGGGACCACCCGCTGCTGGAGTGGTGGAGCGCCGGCGCACTCGTGAACGCCCGCCTGGGCGAGGACTACGCGTTCGTGGCCACCGCCCTCGGCACGATCCGCCACCGGGGAGTGGGCACCCCGCCGCCGGACACCGTCGAGGGGCTGCTGTACGCGCTGCCGGAGGACCGGTACCTCGTCGACCCCGCCCGGCTGGCCGCCGCCCTCGGCGACACGCCGCCCGTCTCCCGTGAGTCGCCCTGGTTCGGTTACGCGTCGCTGAGTCCGGCGCATCTGACGGACATCGACGGCCTCGTGTTCGTCAAGGACGTGCCGGAGCGCTAGAGACGCGCGCCGTGGGCCCGGGGCCACGCCCCGGGCCCCTGTGTCCCGAAGGCCCTACGCCCCGTGCCACACCGTGGTCGCGTTGCAGAACTCGCGGATGCCGTGCCCGGCGAGTTCGCGGCCGTAGCCGGAGCGCTTGACGCCGCCGAAGGGGAGGGCGGGGTGGGAGGCGGTCATGCCGTTGAAGAAGAGGCCGCCGGCCTCGATGTCGCGGATGAGACGGTCCTGTTCGGCCTCGTCGCGGGTCCACGCGTTGGAGCTGAGGCCGAAGGACGTGTCGTTGGCGGTGGCGATCGCCTCGTCCAGGTCGTTGACGCGGTAGAGCGTGGCGACCGGGCCGAACGCCTCCTCCTGGTGGATGCGCATCTGCGGCGTGATGCCGGCCAGGACGGTCGGCTCGTAGAACCAGCCCGCGGTCGGCTTCTCCGGACGCCTGCCGCCGCACAGCACGGCCGCGCCCCGCCGTACCGCGTCGTCCACCAGTTCCTCCAGGTCGGAACGGCCCTGTTCGCTGGCGAGCGGGCCGATGTCGGTCGTCTCCTCCATCGGGTCGCCGACGGTCAGCCCGGCCATCCGCTCGGTGAAGCGCACCGCGAACTCGTCGTAGACGTCGGTGTGCACGATGAAGCGCTTGGCGGCGATGCAGGACTGGCCGTTGTTCTGCACGCGCGCGGTGACCGCCGTCCGCACGGCCGCGTCCAGGTCGGCGGACGGCAGCACGATGTACGGGTCGCTGCCGCCCAGTTCCAGCACCGTCTTCTTGATCTCGTCGCCGGCGATCGACGCCACGGAGCGGCCGGCCGGTTCGCTGCCGGTGAGCGTCGCGGCGGCGACCCGGGGGTCGCGCAGGATGTCCTCGATCGCGCCGGAGCCGACCAGCAGGGTCTGGAAGCAGCCCTCGGGGAAGCCCGCCCGGCGCAGCAGGTCCTCCGCGTACAGCGCGGTCTGCGGCACGTTCGAGGCGTGCTTGAGGAGACAGGTGTTGCCGGCCATCAGCGCGGGCGCGGCGAAGCGGACGACCTGCCAGAGGGGGAAGTTCCACGGCATCACGGCGAGGACGGTGCCCAGCGGCCGGTAGCGCACATAGGCGCGGGTGGCGCCCGCGTCCTTCACATCGCCGGGGTCGGGCACCTCGTCGGCGAGGAGTTCCTCGGCGTGCCCGGCGTACCAGCGCATCGCCTTCGCGCACTTGGCGGCCTCCGCGCGGGCCGCCGCCAGCGGCTTGCCCATCTCGGTGGTCATGGTGCGGGCGATGCCGTCCTGGCCCGCCTCCAGCAGGCCGGCGGCGTTGCGCAGCAGTTCACCGCGCTCGGCGTAGCTCGTCGTCCGGTAGCCGCGGAACGTCTCCGCGGCCCGGGCGAGCCGTTCCTCGATCCCGCCCGCGTCGAGCGCGTCGAAGGTCCGGAGCGTCTCGCCGGTGGCCGGGTTGACCGTGGCGATGGCCATGTGGAAGCACCTCCCATGGGGTGGCGGGTGGGCGTTGCGGGGGCGCGGGCTGCCGCGTCCTACGTGAGCGGGCCGGGCGCCGGGGACGGCTCCGGGACCGGGTCGGGTCCCGGCGGGCGCGGTACCGGGTCCGGGCTGGGTGTCGGCGGCTGCGGCGCGGGCGGCGGCGGTACGGGGTCGGGCGGCCCCGGCACCGGCGGCCCCGGCGTCGGTCCCGGTGCGGGGCCCGGGCCGGGACCCGGCTCGGGTCCGCCCGGCCCCGGGGTCGGTGTGGGCGTCGGCGGTACGGGCTCCCGCTCCTGTCCGGGCTCGTGCGTACGGTGCGGTATCGGTTGCCGCTCCACAGCAGACCTCCCAAGTCGGTCGACATGTGATTCTCCGGCCCCGGTACCCGGGTTTCGCCGGTCTATCTCCCCGGGGCCCGGTGGATTGCGCGGCGCTCGCCCGCACGGTCGCCTCCGGGCGGCCTGGCCGGTTCGTTCGGCTCCGCGCGCACCGCGGAGCCCTACATTGCGTTCATGACCTCCGCGAGGACCCTGGCGTCCGCGGCCTGCGCCGCCGCGCTCGCCCTGACCGTGCCCGCCTCCGCCCCGGCCGTGCCCCGCTCCCCCGCCTCCGCGCCGGCCGCCGTCGCCCCGGCAGGGCGTCCGCTGCCCGCCCGGATGGCCGACACCGGCGGCGGCAGCCAGCTGATCACGGCCCGCGCCCCGGGCCCGCGCTCCACGGCCGGCACGGTCAGCTGGTGGCAGCGGCACGGCAAGCGCTGGCACCGGGTCGGTACGGCACCCGCGCGGTTCGGGGCGAACGGGCTGGCCGAGGGCCGTACCCGCGAACAGGGGACCTCGACCACCCCCACCGGCCTGTACGACCTGCCGTTCGCCTTCGGCCTCGCGAAGGCCCCGGCCGGTACGACGGTCCCGTACCGTCCCGTGCGCGCCTCCTCGTGGTGGTGCCAGGACAACGCCTCGGCCGCGTACAACCGGTGGGTGGATCCCCGGCCGCCGGACTGCGCGGCGGACGAGGCCGAGCGGCTGGCCGGCTATCCGAGGCAGTACAGCCGGGCCCTGGTCGTCGGCTTCAACTACCACCGCCCGGTGCGCGGCCGCGGCGCGGGCATCTTCCTGCACGTCGACGGCCGTGGGGCGACGGCGGGCTGTGTGTCCGTACCGGCCCGTGCGATGGCCCGCATCGTGTCCTGGGTGCGGCCCGCCGCCCGGCCGCACATCGCGATCGGCACGGACTCCGGCCCCACGGCGATCACCCGCTACTGACCGGGCCGGGGCTCGCCACGAGGGGGAAGTGGCAGGCGACGCGGTGCCCCGGCCCGGCCGGCTCGGTGGGTGCCGGCTCGCTGTGCGCGCAGCGGGCGCGGGCCGCCGGACAGCGGGTACGGAAGCGGCAGCCGGAGGGCGGCGCGGCGGCCGAGGGTGTCTCGCCGGTCAGCGGCGCGCCCGCGGCGGGGGCCGACGGACCAGGCGCGTCGACCGTGTCGAGGAGCCCTCGGGTGTACGGGTGCAGGGGCCGCTCGAAGACCTCGCGGGCCGGGCCGGTCTCGACCAGTTTCCCCAGGTACATCACGCCGACGGTGTCCGCGAGGTGCCGGACCACCGCCAGGTCGTGGGAGATGAACAGATACGTCAGCCCGCGGTCGCGCTGGAGGTCGCGCATGAGGTTGAGGATCTGCGCCTGTACGGACACGTCGAGCGCGGAGACCGGTTCGTCGGCGACGACGAGGGACGGGGAGAGGGCGAGCGCGCGGGCCAGGCCGAGGCGCTGGCGCTGGCCGCCGGAGAATTCGTGCGGGTAGCGGTCCACGGCGCCGCGCGGCAGGCCCACGTCGTCGAGGAGGGCGGCGACCCGCCGCTGCTGCGCGGCACGGTCGCCGATGCCCTGGATGACCAGCGGCTCGCGCAGGATGGTGCCGACGCGCATCCTGGGGTCCATGGACGCGTAGGAGTCCTGGAACATCAGCTGGACTTCGCGGCGGTGGGCGCGCAGTTCGCGGCGGGACAGGGCGCCGATGTCGCGGCCCGCGAAGCGGACCGTGCCGTCCGTCGGCGGCTCCAGGCCGACGACCAGCCGCCCGAGGGTGGACTTGCCGCAGCCGGACTCGCCCACGATGCCGAAGGTCTCGCCGCGCGTGACGGTGAGGCTGACCCCGGCGACGGCACCGACTTCCCGGGCGCCCTTGCGGCGGGCGAAGGGCCCGGCGTGCAGGGCGTAGCGCTTGGTGACGTTGTCGAGGTCGAGGAGGATGCCGGGGTCGGCGGGGCGGCGGTCCGGCGAGGGTTCCACGACGGCTGCGGGCTCCGTTGCGGCCACGGGCTCGGCGGCGGCCGGGTGGAAACACGCGTACGCATGCCCCGGGTCCCCCGCCAGGGCGGGTTCCTCCGTACGGCACTCGGCTGTCGCATGGGCGCAGCGCGGTGCGAAGCGGCAGCCGACGGGGCGGGTGAGGAGGGCGGGCGGCAGGCCGGGGATGGTGGCGAGGGGGGTGTGTCCGGCCGTGGCGCGCTCGGGGAGGGCGGCGAACAGGGCCTCGGTGTACCGGTGGCGTGGCGCCGCGAACAGGCTCCGTACGCCCGCGCGCTCGGCGACCCTGCCGCCGTACAGCACCGCGACCCGGTCCACCCGCTTGGCGATGACGCCGAGGTCGTGGGTGACCAGGATCATCGCCATGCCGAGGCGGGCGCGCAGGTCGTCGACGAGTTCCAGGATCTGGTGCTGGGTGGTGACGTCGAGGGCGGTGGTCGGCTCGTCGGCGATCAGCAGCCGCGGCTCGCACACCAGGGCCATGGCGATCGCGACGCGCTGGCGCATACCGCCGCTGAGCTGGTGCGGGTAGTTCCGCATCCGCTCGGCGGGCCGGGGCATGCCGACCAGCCGCAGCGTCTCCTCGGCCTTCGCCCAGGCGTCCCGCCGGGTCGTCTCCCGGTGCAGCAGCAGCGGTTCGGCGACCTGGGCGCCGATGGTCGTGGTCGGGTTGAGGGAGGTGAGCGGGTCCTGGAAGACCATGCCGATGGTGTTGCCGCGCACGTCCCGCAGGACGGGTTCGGGGGCGGCGGCGAGGTCCGTCGGGCCGCCGGTGCCGTCCTGGAAGAGGATGCGGCCCCCGGTGATCCGGCCGCCGTTCGGCAGCAGGCCGAGGACGGACAGCGCCGTCATGGTCTTGCCGCAGCCGGACTCGCCCACGATGCCGAGGGCTTCGCCGGGGGCGAGGTCGAGGCTGACGCCGTCCAGGGCGTGCACGGTGCGGTCGCGGCCGGTGATCTCGACGTGCAGGTCCTCGACGGCCAGCAGCGGCGCGGCGGTGCCGGGCGCGGGGCGGGCGGTCGCGGGCAGGGGGTCGGCGGTCATGGGCCCTTCCTCAGCTCTTCCGGAGGCGCACGTCGAAGGCGTCCCGCAGGCCGTCCCCGATGAAGTTGAACGCGGCGACGACGAGGACGACGGCCAGGCCCGGCGGGAAGATCAGCCACCAGTGGCCGACCTGGGTGTAGGTGATGCCGGCGGAGAGCATGGAGCCCCAGTCGGCGGCGGGCGGCGGGACGGACAGGCCCAGGAAGGAGAGGTAGGCGACGTAGAGGATGGCGTCGGCGACCTGGAAGGTGGCGTTGACGGCGACGGTTCCCACGGCGCCGGGCAGGATGTGCCGGAAGACGGCCCGGGTCCCGCCGCCGCCCATCAGGCGCATGGCGTGGACGTAGTCGCGGCTGCGCAGGGCGAGCGCCTCGCCGCGGATGAGGCGGGCCGGGGACAGCCAGGCCACCGAGGCGATGATCAGGATGAGTACGGGCTTGCCGGGAGTGACGATGGCGGCGACCACGACCAGCAGGAACAGCGCGGGGATGGCGAGCGCCGCGTCGGTGACGCGCATCATGACCGCGTCCGCCCAGCCGCCGAAGTAGCCCGCGACCGCGCCGTAGACGGTCCCGAAGAGGGTGGCCAGCAGCCCGGCGGCGAGGCCGACTTCGAGGGAGGTCTGCCCGCCGTACATCAGCCGGCCGAGCATGTCGTAGCCGAGGTCGGTGGTGCCCAGGAGGTGGCCGGGGCTGCCGGGCGGCAGGCTGGCCTGCGAGAGGTCGGTGTGGGTCTGGTCGGTGGGGTGGAGGAGCGGGCCGAGGTAGCACAGGGCCAGCAGGCCGAGCAGGACGACGGCGCCGGTGAGGGCGAGTTTGTTGCGGGTGAAGACGGCGAGGGTGCGGCGCGGCGGTCCGGGGGCGGCGGGTGCCGCGCCGGGGTCGGCGGGGCCGGCTGCTGGTGCGGTCCCGTCGCTGCTGGGCGCGTCCATGAAGGGTGCGGTCACGACACGCTCCTGATGCGGGGGTCCAGTACGGCGTAGGCGATGTCGGTGATCAGTGAGCCGAGCACGGTGGCCACGCCGACGACCAGGGTGACGCCGAGCAGGACGGGGAAGTCCGAGCCCTGGGCGGCGTTCCAGAACAGCAGCCCCATGCCCGGGTAGTTGAACATCGACTCGACGACGAGGAGGCCGCTGAAGAGGGTGGGGAGGTAGAGCCCGAGGAGGGTGGCGAGCGGGATCAGCGCGTTGCGCAGCACGTGCCGGGCCATGACGCGGGCGTTCGACTGGCCCTTGGCGCGCGCGGTGCGCACGTAGTCCTCTTCGAGGTTGTCCAGGACGGCCGAGCGCATGTAGCGGCTGAACGCGGCGATGATGCCGAGCGCGGTGGTCACCACGGGCAGGACCAGCGCGGGAGCGTCGGCGAGCAGACCGCCGACGGTGTCGGCCTGCGGTGCCTCGGCCGGGAAGATCTGGAGCTGCTGGCTGAAGACGAGGATGAGGACGAGGCCGAGGAAGAAGACCGGGGTGGCGTAGGCGAGGAAGGCGGCGCCGGTGAGCAGGTGGTCGGCGGCCCCGCCGCGGCGTACGGCCTGGAGGACGCCGAGCGGTACGGCCAGCGCGGCGGCGAGCGCGATCGACAGTCCGGCCAGCAGCGCGGACTTGGGGAGGCGTTCGCCGAGCAGCGAGGTGACGGACTGGTTGAGCTTGTAGGATGCGCCCAGGTCGCCGGTGAGCAGCCGCCCGAGGTACATCACGTACTGCTGCGGCAGGGAACGGTCGTAGCCCTGCTGGTGGTTGAAGTGGGCGACGGCCTCCGGGGTGGCCTTGACGCCGAGGATGGCGCGGGCCGGGCCGCCGGGCAGCAGGTGCAGCAGCACGAAGACGATGACGGAGACCAGCAGCAGCACGACGGCGGCCTGGGCCAGGCGCTTGGCCAGGAAGCGGATCACCGGCCCGTACCGCCCTTCTTGACGAAGTACCAGTCCTGCGGCGCGAGGCTCAGGGTGGGGTTCTGGTCGATGCCGCGCAGGTCGTTGCGGATGACGGAGACCTGGTAGGCCGGGTTGGGTGTCCAGAGGACGGGCACCTGATCGGCGGTGTAGCGGGCGTAGTCGCGCATCGCGGACGGGTCGTCGGAGTACTCGGTCTTCCTGATCAGTTCGTCGGCCTTCGGATCGGACCAGTTGCCCATGTTGGAGGGCGCGCCGGTGGCGAAGAGGGATTCGCCGCTGGCCACGGTCGGGAAGTACCAGCTGCCCTGCGTCCCGAAGAAGCCCAGCTGCCAGGCCGAGCAGACCGGTTCGGTCGTCTTGCAGGGGACGGTGGTGCCCAGGACGGTGTTCAGCGGCTGCTGCCGGATGTCCAGGGTGATGCCGGCCTTTTCCAGGGCGGACTTGATCTCCTGCACGGTGTTGGACGTCTCGGTGGAGCCGGACTGGGAGAGGAGTTCCAGGCGCAGCGGCTGCCCGGCGGTGATGTCCTTGCCGCACCGGTCCGGTCCGGTGCCGGGGCGCGCGCAGCGCAGCCGTCCGTCGGTGCGCTGCCAGCCGTGCGCGGTGAGCAGCGCTTCCGCCTTCTTCGGGTCGTACGGGAAGGGGTCGCGGTCGAGCTGCCCGGCGGGTACCGGGCCGCGGGTGGGCTCGGCGCTGCCGTGCCAGACCACGTCCGAGATCGCCCGCTGGTCGATGAGGTGCTGGAGGGCGCGGCGCAGGTAGGTCTGGCGGAGCAGCGGGCCCGCGGTGGGGTGGTTGAAGTTCAGGACGATGTAGGTGATCGCCCAGCCTTCCCACGGGTCGACGCGGTAGCCCAGCTTCTCGAAGCTCGCGGAGCGGGCCGTCACGGACGGCGGGATGTAGCCGTAGTCCACACCGCCCGCGCGCAGCACGTTGAATTCGGAATCCGCGGTGGTGAACGGTTTGAGGACGACGCGGTCGAGATGGGGTGTGTCCGGGCCGCCGTACTGCTTGTTGGGAATCAGCGACACCTGTCCGGAGGTGGTCCACTTCTCGATGCGCCAGGGTCCGCTGACGGTTTTCCAGAGCGGGTCGGTGGCGAACTCGGAGAGCTTCCCGGCGTGTTCCAGCAGGCGCGCGAAAACCTTTTTCGGGTTCTCGTCGTGCGGGTTCCATGCGTGCTTGGGCAGCGGGGTGAAATCCTGGAGCTGGTTGCCGGTGAACCAGGCGGGGTTGTACGGGCGGTCCAGGCGCAGCCGGAAGGTGTGGTCGTCCAGCACCTCGAACTTCTTGACGTTGTCGGGCAGCAGACCCGGCGAGTAGCCCGCCCACTCCTCCTTGTCGTGCTTGATCAGGTCGTACCAGAACTCCACGTCGCGGCTGGTGACGGGCGTCCCGTCGGACCAGCGGTAGCCCTTCTTGAGCGCGATGGTGACGGTGGTGTTGCGGTCGCTGTAGCGGGGCTGTTCGGCGAGGTTGCGCGGGCTGTCCATGGTCAGGCCCGCGCCCTCCTTCTCGGCCGTGTAGAGGGGCGGGTAGAGCAGGTCCTGTACGGCGTTGTTGTACGAGGCCAGGTAGCCGGCCGTACCGATCGGGAAGATCCAGTTGGGGGTGGCGGCGGGCGGCAGCGCCATGGTGGCCGTACCGCCCTCGACGCGGGTGCCGCCGGTGGTTCCGAGGCTGGTGACGGCGCCGTCCTCGGGGCCGCATCCGGTGAGCGTGGCGGCGCCCAGCAGCAGTGCGGCCAGGGCGCCGAGCAGGGCGTGGACGGGGCCGCGTCGGCGGGTGCTGCGCGGGCCCATGCTGCCTCCGGAAGGTCGGCCGGTGGAAGAGTGCGAGAAAAGTACGGACGGCCGGGAAAAGAAGTCAAGGGTCTGGCAGAACATCGCCAATTGGTGTGGACTGAAAGCCACTTGCTCCCTGGTCTTTGTTCGGCTGCCGAAGAAAGACCAGGACCGTATTCCGACGTTCTCCGCGAAGGGCGCCGTAGATGACCGCCGCTGAGATCCCGCCATGACCACCACCGAACCCGGCTCCGCCGCGCACGTCCTCGAACTCGTCGCGACCGGCACCGCCCGCTCGCGCGCCGACCTCGTACGGGAACTGGGGCTCGCCGCCTCCACCGTCTCCGCCCGCGTCCAGGAACTGGTCGACGCCGGGCTGCTGACCGAGTCCGGGGAAGGCGCCTCGCGCGGCGGGCGCCGCCCGCGGCTGCTGCGCGTCCCGGACGGCGGCACCGTCGCGCTCGCCGCCGACCTGGGCAGCCACCACATCCGTACCGGCGCGGTCGGCCTGACCGGAACCGGCTACGACATCGACGAGTGCGCCTTCGACCTGACGGCCGGACCGGAACCGGCCGTCGGCCTGCTCGCCGAGCGGCTGACCGCGCTGGCCGCCCGGCAGCGCGCGGCGGGCCGCGCCGTGTGCGGGGTGGGCGTCGGCTTCCCCGGGCCCGTCGATCCCGCGTCCGGCCGGGTCATCGCCCCGTCCCGGATGCCGGGCTGGCATCTGTACGCGCTGCGCGACCGGCTCGCCGAGCGGACCGGCCTGCCGGTCCTGGTCGACAACGACGCCAACGTCCTGGCCCTGGGCGAGCACCGGGCCGCCCACCCGGACCTGCGGCACCTGGTCGTGGTCAAGGCGGGCCGCGGCATCGGCTCCGGGGTGATCAGCCACGGCCGGCTCTACCGGGGCGCCCGCGGCTGCGCCGGCGACATCAGCCACGTACGGGTGGACGCCGCCGCCGAACGCCCCTGCTCCTGCGGGAACATCGGCTGCCTGGAGACCGTGGCCAGCGGCGCGGCCATCGCCGCCGCCCTGCGCGAGCGGGGCACCGGCGCGGACTCCACCACCGACATCCTGCGGCTCGTCGAGAACGGCGAACCGCACGCCACCACCCTGGTGCGGCAGGCCGGGCGGCACATCGGCGCGGTGCTGGGCGTGGTGGTGAACTTCTTCAACCCGCAGGCCGTGGTGCTGGGCGGCGCGCTGTCCGCCGCGGAACCGCTGGTCGCGGCCGTGCGCGGGGTGCTGTACGAGCGCTGTCTGCCGATGGCCACGAGCGAGCTGTCCATCGTGGCCGCGAGCCGCGGCCCGGACGCGGGCCTGCTCGGTGCCGGACACGCCGCACTGCGCGAACTGGCCGCCGGCGGCGGGCTGCCGCTCGTACGGACCTGACGCCTCTCCGAGAAGACACCCCCACGAAGACTCTCCCCACGAAAGGTGCACCACCGACATGCGCATCGCGATCGGCGGCATGGCCATCGAGTCCAGCCAGTTCTGCCCGCACCGCTCGGCGTACGACGACTTCCGCGTCACCCGTGGCGCCGGCCTGCTGGCGCGCTACGCGTGGACCCGGCCGGACGGCGGCTTCGGGACGGAGGTGGAGTGGGTGCCGCTGGTGCACGCGGTGGCGCTGCCCGGCGGGCCCGTCGAGCGGGAGACGTACGACCGGATCAAGTCCGAACTGGTCACCCGCGTCCGGGAAGCCGGGCCGCTGGACGGCCTGGTGTACGACATCCACGGCGCCATGAGCGTCACCGGCCTGGACGACGCCGAGGCGGACCTCACCGAGGCCGTACGGGACGCGCTCGGCCCCGACGCGCTCATCTCGGCCGCCATGGACCTGCACGGCAACGTCTCGCGCCGCTTCGCCGGCCACCTCGACCTGCTCACCGCGCACCGGCTGGCCCCGCACGAGGACGCCTGGGAGACCCGCGAGCGGGCCGCCCGCAAGCTGGTCGAACGGCTGGCGTCCGGCAAGGGCCGCCCGTACCGCGCCTGGGTGCAGGTCCCGGTGCTGCTGCCCGGCGAGAAGACCAGCACCCGCCTGGAGCCGGCCAAGTCCCTCTACGGCAGGCTCGCCGCGGTCGAGGCGCTGGACGGCATCGTCGACGCGGCCGTGTGGGTGGGGTACGCCTGGGCCGACGAGGAGCGCTGCCGGGCCGCGGTGGTGGTGACCGGCGACGACCCGGACCTGGCGCTCGCCCAGGCCCGGAGCATCGCCCAGGAGTACTGGGACGTGCGCCGCGGCTTCGTCTTCGCCGGCCCGACCGGCGACGCCGACACCTGCATAGCGCGCGCCGTGGCGTCCTCCGCCCGCCCGTTCCTGATCAGCGACTCCGGCGACAACCCGACCGCGGGCGGCGCGGGCGACCTCGCGTACATGCTGGGCCGTCTGCTGGCGCACGAGGACCTGGCGAGCGGGCGGGTCACCGCGCTGCACCCCGGCATCACCGACCCGGCGGCCGTGGCCGCGTGCTTCGAGGCCGGGGCCGGCGCGCGGGTGACGCTGAAGGTCGGCGGCCACGTCAGCGCGGGCACCGGCCCGCACGCCGAGCCGTACGAGCTGACCGGCACCGTCACCGCCCTGCGGGAGCCCGCCGCGCCCGCGCCCGGGGCCCCGCGCGGCAACCCCGCGTACGACGGGGGCGGCCGCGGTGCCGTGGTGACCTGCGGCGGGGTGACCGCCGTCCTCACCGAGCGGCGCACGCCGTTCCACACCCGTGCCGACTTCGCCCCGCTGGACCCGGCCGCGTACGACATCGTCGTGGTGAAGATCGGCTATCTGGAGCCGGAGCTGCACGAGCTGGCCGCCGACTGGCTGCTCGCCCTCACCCCCGGCGGCGTGGACCAGGACCTGCTGCGGCTGGGGCACCACCGGGTGGCCCGCCCCCTCTACCCGTTCGACGACGCGGGCTTCGAGGACCCGGACCTGACGCCGGTGCTGCTCTGACCGGCACCGACGACCTCCGGACCGGCACCGGAACCCGGCGGACCGGCGCCAGAGCCCCCAGGCCCGGCGCCGGGGTCCTCCGGCGTACGAAAACGGCCGAACGGGCCAGTACGGCCGATATGTGCGGCGCCCGTGCATGACGGCCCGTACGGTGGAGAGGCGCTCCCTGATCACCTTTCCCCCGACGGAGGGCCCCGATGGAGTCGCCGACCCCGCTCACCGAAAGCGATCTGCTCGATCTCGACGCCCACTGGCGGGCGCTGAACTACCTCGCCGCCGGCCAGATCTACCTGACCGGCAACCCGCTGCTCACCGAGGACCTGCGGCCCGAGCACATCAAGCCGCGGCTGCTCGGGCACTGGGGCACCTGCCCCGGCCTGAACCTCGTCTACACCCACGTCAACCGGGTCATCAGCACCCACGGGCAGGACGCGGTGTGCGTGTGGGGCCCGGGGCACGGCGGGCCCTCGGTGTTCGCCGGGGCGTGGCTGGAGGGCACGTACGGGGAGCTGAACCCGGACGTCTCGCGGGACGCGGCCGGGATGGCGCGGCTGTTCCGGCAGTTCTCGTTCCCCGGCGGGGTGCCCAGCCACGCCGCGCCGAACGTGCCGGGCTCGTTCCACGAGGGCGGCGAGCTGGGCTACTCGCTCTCGCACGCGTACGGTGCCGCGCTGGACAACCCGGATCTGCTGGTGGCCTGTGTGATCGGCGACGGCGAGGCGGAGACCGGGCCGCTGGCCGCCTCCTGGCACGCGAACAAGTTCCTGGACCCGCGGCACGACGGCGCCGTGCTGCCGATCCTGCACCTGAACGGCTACAAGATCGCCAATCCCACGGTCCTCGCCCGGCTGGACGAGGACGAGCTGGACGCGCTGCTGCGCGGCTACGGCCACGAACCGCTGTTCGTCACCGGCTCCGATCCCGCGCAGGTGCACCGCGACATGGCCGCGGCCATGGACACCGCGCTGCACCGCATCCGCGCGGCGCAGCGCGCCGCCCGGGACGGCGACGAGCGGGAACGGCCCCGCTGGCCGGCGATCGTGCTGCGCACCCCCAAGGGCTGGACCGGCCCCGGCGAGGTGGACGGCACCCCCGTCGAGGGCACCTGGCGCGCCCATCAGGTGCCGCTGTCCGGGGTGCGCGACAACCCGGACCACCTGCGCCAGCTGGAGGGCTGGCTGCGCTCGTACGCGCCGGACGAACTCTTCGACGGCGACGGCCGCCCGGTGGACCGGGTGCTGGCCTGCGTACCGAGCGGTGACCGGCGGCTCGGCGCCTCCCCGCACGCCAACGGCGGCCGCCTCGTCCGTACGCTGCCGCTGCCCGACCCCGAGAAGTACGCCGTGCCCGTCGACAAGCCCGGCACCCAGATGCACGAGCCGACCCGCGTCCTCGGCGGCCTGCTGCGCGACCTGATGGAGCGGACCGCGGACCGGCGCGACTTCCGCCTGTTCGGCCCGGACGAGACGGCCTCCAACCGCCTCCAGGACGTGTACACCGCCACCGACAAGACGTGGCAGGCGCGGACCGAGCCCACCGACGAGCACCTGGGGCGGCACGGGCGCGTGATGGAGGTGCTCTCGGAGCACCTGTGCCAGGGCTGGCTGGAGGGCTATGTGCTCTCCGGGCGGCACGGGCTGTTCTCCTCGTACGAGGCGTTCGCGCACATCGTGTCGAGCATGGCCTCCCAGCACGTCAAGTGGCTCCAGGCGGCCCGCTCCATCCCCTGGCGGCGCCCGGTCGCGGGCCTGAACTACCTGCTGACCTCGCACGTCTGGCGCCAGGACCACAACGGCTTCTCGCACCAGGACCCCGGCTTCGTCGACCACATCCTCAACAAGGACCCGCACACCGTACGGGTCTACCTGCCGCCGGACGCCAACAGCCTGCTGTGCGTGGCCGACCATGTGCTGCGCACCCGGGACGTGCTCAACGTGGTGGTCGCGGGCAAGCAGCCGTGCTTCGACTGGCTGGACATCGAGCAGGCGCGGGCGCACTGCGCGCGCGGCGCGGGCATCTGGGAGTGGGCGGGCACCGAGCGGCCCGGCACCCGCCCCGACGTGGTGCTCGCCTGCGCCGGTGACGTGCCGACGCAGGAGACGCTGGCCGCCGCCTCGCTGCTGCGCGCCCACCTGCCGGAGCTGTCCGTACGGGTCGTCAACGTCGTCGACATGACCCGGCTGCAACCGAACGAGGAGCATCCGCACGGGCTGACGGAGCGGGAGTTCGAGGCGCTGCTGCCGCACGACGTGCCGGTGGTGTTCGCGTACCACGGCTACCCCTGGCTGGTGCACCGGCTCACCTACCGCCGGGCCGTCCACCCCCATCTGCACGTGCGCGGCTACAAGGAGATGGGCACCACGACCACGCCGTTCGACATGGTGGTCACCAACGACCTGGACCGCTACCGGCTGGTGATGGACGTCATCGACCGGGTGCCGGGGCTGGCCGTGCGGGCCGCCGGGGTGCGGCAGGCGATGGCCGACGTACGGCAGCGCCACCACGACTGGATCCGCGAGCACGGCACGGACCTGCCGGAGGTCGAGGAGTGGAGCTGGCCGGGCGGCGGGCGGTGACGGGGCGGTGACGGGGCGCGGCCCGCACGGGACGGGCCGCCGGCCGCTCCACGCTCCGGAGGCACGGCCCGGTCGCCGCGCCTACCAGGGCACGACCTGCCCCTGGTGGTCCACGAAGTGGAGGCCGGGCTTCCCCCGGTGGCTCTCCATCGTCTCCACCACCCCGGGGACGCTCTCCTCCACGCTGAGCTCCGCCTCGGCACCGCCCAGTTCGGTACGCACCCAGCCCGGGTCCATCAACAGCAGCGTCCGCGGGTCACCGGCGTAACGGGCGGCGTAGCAGCGCATCAGCTGGTTCAGCGCGGACTTGCCAGCCCGGTACAGGTCCTGCCCGCCGTCCGTGTTCAGGCTGACGCTCCCCTGGTCGGAGGACACGACGCCGATGGTCCCGGCCGGCGCCGCCAGCGGGCGCAGCCACTCCACGACGCGCATCGGGCCGAGCGCGTTGGTGAGCATGACCTCGGTGAACATCTCCGCCGGGACCTCGCCGATCGGGATGTCGCCCCGCGTGATGGCGGCGTTGACGAAGAGCAGGTCGAGGGAGCGCGGCGCCGGCCGGTCGCGCAGGGCCGAGATCTGTTCGGGAGCGGTCATCTCCAGCGACTCGACGGTCAGCCGCCCGCCGGCGGTGTCGGCGAGGTCGTGCAGTCCGGTGCGCCCGCCGCCGCGGACCGTGCCGATGACGTCCCAGCCACGGCGGAGGTACTCGGCGGCGAGCCCGAGGCCCAGGGTCCGGGAGGCCCCGACGATGAGGGCGGTCTTGCGGGTGCCGGTCATGGGGTTCCTGTTCGTGGGTCATCGGCGTCGTACGGCATGACGAGCGGGAACCCCAGTCTTCGGACGGCCCGTCCGGGCGTCCCATACCCTTGCGACCGCATTGATACCGTCACGGCATGGATCTGGACCTGCGCAAGCTCCGCTACTTCCGCGCGGTGGCCGAGCACCGGCACTTCGGCCGGGCGGCACAGGAGCTGTTCGTCGCCCAGCCGGTGCTCAGCCGGCAGATCCGCGCGTTCGAACAGGAGCTGGGCTGCGCGCTGTTCACGCGGAGCACGCGCAGCGTCGAACTGACCCCGGCGGGGCGGCGGTTGTACGACGAGGCGCCGCGGATCACCGCGGTGGTGGACACGGCGCTGCGGCGCGTCCACGAGGCCGGGCGGGGCGCACAGCGGCTCGTGGTCGCCTTCTCGCCCGGCCTCCACGTGGCGGACGCGATCCGGGCGTTCACGGCGCGCCACCCGGCGGTCGCGATCGATGTCTTCCCGCTGCGCTGGTGGGAGCGGGACGCGCCGCTGCGCGACGGCCGCGCGGACGTCGGGTACCTCCGGCACCCCTTCGACGACACGGGGCTGCGCACCGTCCCCATCGGCCACGAGACCAAGGTCGCGTGCCTGCCCGTGACGCATCCGCTCGCCGGCCGCCCCGCCCTCACCTCGGCCGATCTCGACGGCGAGCCGGTCCTCGACGTCCGGACGCGGCGGACGTCCTCCCTGGAGGAGAAGTTCGAGCTGATCGCCTCCGGCCAGGGCATCGCGCTCGTCCCCCTCAGCGTCGCGGGCTCGTACTCCCGGCCCGGCCTGGTCTACCTGCCCGTCACCGACGCCCCGCCCGTCGGCACCTGCCTGGCGGCACCCGAGGGCAACTGCACCGGCCTCGTACGGGACTTCCTGGACCTCGCCACCGCGATACTGCGCCGCCCGGCCAACGCACCGCAGCCCTCGTCAGGGCTTCGGGTCGCGGGCGTCGTAGCGGGCGAAGTCGCGCCGCCACAGGCCGAGGAGCAGCACCGCCACGACGCAGGCCAGGCCGCCGCCGACGACCGCCGCGGCAGGTGAGGCGAGGTCGGCCGCCGAGCCGGCCAGGAAGTCACCGAGCCGGGGCCCGCCGGCGACCACGACGATGAAGACGCCCTGGAGGCGGCCGCGCATCCGGTCCGGCGCGGCGGCCTGGAGCATGGTGCCGCGGAAGACCATCGAGATGGTGTCGGCGCACCCGGCGACGGCCAGGAAGAACAGGCCGAGCCACAGGTGACGGGTGAGGCCGAAGCAGGCGACGGCCGCTCCCCAGGCGACGACCGCGACCAGGATGGCCAGGCCGTGCCGGCGGACCGTACCGAGCCAGCCGGAGAACAGCGCGCCGAGCACCGCGCCGACCGCGGGCGCCGCGACGAGCAGCCCCACCGTCTTCGCGTCACCGCCGAACCAGAGCACGGCGACGGCGGGGAACAGCGCGCGGGGCTGTGCCAGCACCATGGCCGCGAGGTCGGCGAAGAAGGTCATGCGCAGATTCGGCCGGGTGGCCAGGAAGCGCAGCCCCTCCAGGACGGAGGGCCGGCGCGGCGTGCCCTCGTCACCGTGGTCGGGGCGCATGGCGGGCAGCCGCCACATCGCGTACAGGGCGGCGGTGAAGGTCACCACGTCGATCAGGTACGCGGCCTGGTAGCCCCACAGGCCGACGAAGACACCGCCCAGCATCGGCCCGCCCATCATCCCGAGGTTGCTGGTGAGCGAGTTGAGGGCGTTGGCGGCGGGCAGCTGCTCGGGCGGCAGCAGGCGCGGGATCATCGACGAGCGGGCGGGCGAGTTCATCGCGAAGCAGACGGCCTGGAGGGCGACGACCGTGTAGAGCACCCAGACCTGCCGCACGTCCAGCAGCGCGGCGGCGGCCAGCGCCACGGACAGCACGGTGGCGCCCACCGCGGTGTACATGCCCAGTTTGCGGCGGTCGACGGTGTCGGCGATGGCACCGCCGTACAGCCCGAAGACGATCAGCGGCACCAGCGAGCACAGGCCCACCGCGCCGACGGCGAAGGTGGAGCCGGTCAGGTCGTACACCTGGAGGGAGACCGCCAGCGCGGTCATCTGCTGGCCGACCCAGGAGACGGTGTTCCCGAACCACAGGCGGCGGTAGTGGACCGAGGTGCGCAGCGGCGTGATGTCGGCGAAGACGCGGGCGCGCAGCGGTGGACGGGACTTCGGTGTGGAGGGGGATATGGCAGGAGTCACGGGGCAGTAAAGCATGGTCGGTGGGTTTGCCACTTACCTGCGTGAGGTGTTCCACACCGCCCCGGACGGCCGCCGGGCCCCGCCTCACCCTCCCGAAAGCCCGTAGACCCGCCGCGCGTTGCCCGCCCCCACCAGCCCCGCGACCCGTGTCGCGTCCGCCGCCGACCAGGCGCCGGAGCGCACCCAGCCGCCGAGCACCTCCTCCAGTGCCGTGCGGAAGGCGGCGCTGCCGACCGTGTACAGCTCCGGGAGGCCGTAGGCGTCGGTGGAGAAGAGGAGTTTGCCGAAGGGGGTCAGTTCGAGGAAGGCGGCCAGGACGGCGGTCGCACCCGGGCCGGTGTGGCCGAGGGACAGGCCGACGTCGGCGTACACGTGCGGGAAGGCGTGGGCCAGGTAGCCGGCCTGGCGGTGGTACGGGTAGCAGTGCAGCAGGACCAGGTCCGTGCCGGTGCCCGCGGTGGCGTGGGCGAAGTCGGTGAGCAGGGCCGGGTCGCTGTGGTGCAGGCGCAGGTCGGGGTCGCCGAAGCCGGTGTGCAGCTGGAGGGGGCGGCCGGTGGCGATGGCGAGCCACAGCAGGTGGCGCAGGAGGACCGGGTCGGTGAGGCGGTGGGTGCCCGTCGCGAGCCAGGTGCGGGCGGCGGTCGCCACGTCGGCGGCGGTGGGCGGTTCGGGGGCCAGGGCCAGCCCGTGGCGGTAGGCGGCGACGGACTTGAAGCCGACGGCGGTGCGCGCCGCGTCCCGTACGGCGTCGGCGAGCCCGGCCGTGAACACCTCCGCGGACGCGTCCGCGGCCTCCTCCCCCGCCGCCCGTACGCCCGCCGCGACCCGTTCCGCGAGCGTCTCCAGGCGGACGATCTCGTGCCCGGTGCCGCCGCCCGCCTCGGCCGTCTCGTGGGCTCCGGTGAGGTCGCCGGGCAGGCCAGTGTCGACCAGGTACGTGCCGATGCCGGTGCCGCCCAGCAGCAGGCGCCGTGTCTCGGCCGCGCCCAGTTCGCGCCGCCGGGCGAGGTACTCGCCGGGTGTGCAGTGCGGTGCGAGGCCGAGCAGCGGCGGGCACCAGCGGCGTACGGCGAAGCCCGTCTGGGTGTCGAAGAAGGTGGTGCCCGCGGCCGCGGGCCGGTCGGACTCGGTGAGGTACGACTCGAAGTCGGCGGCCGACAGGGCGCCGCGCAGCACGCCGTGGCAGTGCTGGTCGACGAGCGGCGGCAGGTCGAAAGCGCCGGTGCCGCCCGGTCCGGCCGTGGTCATCGGTGCCTCCAGGTGGTCATCAGTACCTCCAGCGGGTCGCGGCGGCGATCTCCTCGGGCCCGATGTCGGCGAAGTGCGCCGCCTCGGCGCGGCGGACCGCGATCACCGCGCCGTGCAGCACCTCGCCCATGGCCTCGGCCAGCGTGCCGGAGCGGGCCAGCAGGTCGGTGGACTCGGTGAGCGAGGCGGGCAGGCGGACGATGCCGCGCCGGGCGCGTTCGCGGACGCCCAGGGCGCCCGGGTCGCCGCTGACCGGCGGCGGCAGTTCGGCGCCCGCGGACAGGCCGTGCAGCCCGGCGGCGATCACCGTGCCGACGGCGAGGTACGGGTTGGCGGCGGCGTCGAACGGCTTGACCTCGGCGTGCCCGCCGTCCGGGTCGCCGGGCGCGCCGATGACCAGCCGCAGCGCGGCCTCCCGGTTCTCCACGCCCCAGCACTGGTAGGCGCCCACCCACATGGAGGGAGCCAGCCGCAGGTAACTGGCGGGCGAGGGGCAGCCGACGGCGAGCAGGGCGGGCAGTGCCTCCAGGATGCCGCCGAGGAAGCGTACGGCGTCCGGGTCCAGGCTCCACCGGGCGTCCGGGTCCCGGTGCAGGCTGCGTTCACCGCGGCGCAGGCTGAGGTGGAGGTGGCAGCCGTTGCCGACCTGACCGGCGACGACCGAGGGCGCGAAACTGGCGCGCAGGCCGTGCCGCAGCGAGACGGCCCGTACGGTCTCGCGGACGAGCACCAGGTCGTCGGCGGCGCGCAGCGGGTCGGCCGGTGCGGTGGACACCTCGAACTGGCCCGGCGCGTACTCGGGGTGGAGCTGGAACACCTCCACGCCCTGGAGGGCCAGCGCCTCGGCCACATCGCGGAGGTAGTCGGAGAGTTCGACGACGCGCGTCATGCCGTAGGCGGGGCCGGCGCACGGGTACTCCAGGGGTTCGCCGGTGCCCACGGCCCCGTCGAGGCGCCCGCCGTCCGCCGCCCCGGCCGGCCACCGGTCGTGCACCGGCGCCCGGCTGACGACCCATTCGGTCTCGAACCCCATCCGCAGGGTCAGGCCCGCGTCGGCGGCGCGTTCCACCATGCGGCGGGCGAACTGCCGCTGGCAGCCGGGGTGGGGCGTGCCGAGCTGGTCGTAGCGGTCGACCGGTGCCCAGGCCCAGCCGGGCTGTGCGGCGAGGACGGTGAGCCGCTCCAGGTCGGGGAAGAGCCGCAGATCGCCGTCGGGGCCGCCGAGGTGGGCGGAGGTGGTGATGGCGTCGTCGGAGGTGAAGACGTCGAAGACCGGTGACATGCCGACACCGCGCTGGACGGCGGGTGCCAGCCGGGCGGTCGGCACGGTTTTCGTACGGGTGATGCCCGCGTTGTCCACCCAGGTCAGGGCGATGGCACGGACGTGTTCCGCGTCCAGGCGCGCCGCCGTCTGGCGGGCGTCGCCCCACTGTTGCGCCGGCACCGGTCCCATGGCGCGTGTCCCCTCGCTCGGCGGCCGGTCGGGCCGGACGGCTCCCCGTTTCCCGTACGGTCCGATCGGCCGGTCACGGACAGTCGAACTCGCACCATACGCACTTTCCGGTGCCGCGCGGCTCCACACCCCATACATCCGCCAGCCGGTCCACCAGGAGCAGCCCGCGGCCGGACATCGCGGCCTCGTCGGCGTCGCGGCGCCGGGGCAGCGCGCTGGAGCGGTCGGCCACCTCCAGCCGCAGTCGCCGGTCGGTGCCGTGCGGCATCCGTACGGTCACCAGCGCCGCGCCGTCGGTGTGCAGGAGCGCGTTGGTGATCAGTTCGTCGGCGGCCAGCTCGACCTCCTCGGCGCGCTCCCGGGCGCCCCAGGCCCGTACCGCGGAGCGGATCATGTGGCGGGCGGCGGACAGCCCCTGGGGGTCGTCGGGTGCGACGTGCTGCTGGAGCCGGCCGGCCGCCGGTGCGACGGGCTCGCCGCCGCGCCGCAGGATCAGCATCGCCATGTCGTCGTCGCCGGGCCGCTCGGCCGCCAGGTCGCACAGCCGGTCGGCCAGCCGCTGTACGTCCTGCGGGCCGTCGCGGACCACTCTGGCCAGGTGCCGCACGCCCTCCTCGATGTCGGCACCGGGCTGTTCCACCAGCCCGTCGGTGTACAGGACGAGGGTCTCGCCGACGGCCAGGTGGACGGTGGTGACGGGGTAGTCCAGGTCCCGGAAGCCGGTCGCGATGCCGAGCGGGAGGCCGCCGGTCACCTCCAGGCGGCGGCAGTGGCCCTCGGCGTGCCGCAGCAGCGGGTCCACGTGTCCGGCGCGCACCAGCCGCACCGTGCCGGCGGTCAGGTCGGCCTCCGCGTAGGTGCAGGTGGCGAAGCGGTCGGTGTCCAGTTCGCCGAGGAAGGCGGAGGCGCGGGCCATGACGGTGGCGGGGGCGTGGCCCTCGGCGGCGTAGGCGCGCAGCACGATGCGCAGCTGGCCCATGACGGTCGCGGCGTGGGTGTCGTGCCCCTGGACGTCCCCGATCACGGCGGCGACCCGGCCCTCGGGCAGCGGGATCACGTCGTACCAGTCGCCGCCGATGTCCCGGCCGATGCGGGCGGCGCGGTAGCGGACGGCGATCTGGGCGCCGGGGATGCCGGGGATGCGGCGCGGCAGCATGGCCTGCTGGAGGCCCTCGGCGAGGTCGTGCTCCTGGTCGTAGAGCATGGCGCGGGCCAGGCTCTGCGCGACGCTGGAGCCGAGCGCGAGCAGGAGATTGCGCTCCTGTACGCCGAACGGGTTCTCCGAGCGGTAGAACAGCCCCACCACGCCGATCGGCCGGGCCTGCGCGATGAGCGGCAGATACGCGGCGGAGCCGAAGTCCATCCGTTCGAGGTGCGGCCAGAGCGCGGGGTAGCGCTCGGCGAACTCGGCGCGGGAGCGGATGAAGCAGGGCGTGAGGGTGCGCACCACCTCGCTCATCGGGTACTCGTCCTCGACCCGCAGCACCTCCTGCTGCGGTACGAAGCTGCCCGCCTGCCCCTCGTGGACCACCCGGATGCGGCCCGCCTCGACCAGGCCGACGATGACGTTCCGCGCGCCCAGCCGGGTCAGCGCCTGGTCGTCGCCGAGCACGTCGATGACGTCCCGGACGGTGCGGGCGTGGGCCAGCGCGGCCGTGGTGCGCTCCACCAGGCCGGTGTTGCGCAGTCTGCGCGCGTGCGCCTGGGCGCGTTCCGCGGCCTGGGCGTACTCCTGGCTGGCGTCCCGGACGACGCCGATGACGCGGCGCGCCCGGCCGTCCTCGTCCCGGCGGATGCTGGCCTGGGTGTGGGTCCAGCGCACCGCGCCGTCCCGCAGCCGGACGCGGAAGTAGGCGCCGTAGGAGTCGCTGCCGTCCTTCAGGGACCGGGTGACGACGGCGTCCAGGCGGGCCGCCTCGTCCGGCGGCAGACGGCAGGCCAGGGTGGCCGGATCGGAGTCGTACTCCTCCGGCCGCAGGTCGAAGACCTCAAGAGCGGAGCCGTCCATGTGCATACGGCCGCTGTCGAGGTCCCAGTCGAAGCCGCCCATGCCGTTCAGGGCCAGGGTCAGGTCCGGGTGGGCCGGCCAGTCGTCCGGCACCGACACGGCCGACGGCTTCGCACCCCGGTCAGCCATGTCCGCCACTTTGCCACATTCCTCCGCTTTACGGGCGGTGGGGCAGCCGCGGCCCGGCCGGTCGGGCTCGCCCTGACTTGCGCATCAGTCAGTACGCAACATGACGCATAAACCGTTGAAAATCGCGGTCTCGCGCCGCCCCTCCTCCACCTCGTTGAGATTTCCTCAACGCACTGTTACGGTCCCGGACCATGACCGAAGACCCCGGCACCCGGATCGCCGACGACGGCGACGTGGCCGACCGCGTGAAGCAGGTGGTCGAGCGCCTCGGGTGCAGCCGCCGCGAGTTCGCCCGGCGGATCGTGATGGACCCCTCCAAGCTGTCCCGGTCGCTGGGCGGCACCCGGCGCTTCACCCTCGCCGAGATCGTGCGCGTCGCGGACATCGGCGGCGTGGACGTGGCGTGGCTGCTCGGCTCGCCCGCCGGGTCCCCGGCACCGGCGCGCGGCCGGGAGCCGGCCGCGGTGCCCGAGGGCGGCCGCCCGCTGCAGATCGTCCGGGAGACCGTCCGGCTGATCGCCGAGCACGGCTTCCACGCCGTACGGGTCGCCGACATCGCCGCCGCCTGCGGCACCAGCACGGCCGCCGTGCACTACCACTTCCCCGGCCGCGACGAACTGCTGGAAGCGGCCGTGCGCTGGTGCATGGACGAGGACACCGCGCGGCGTGCGGCGGGTCTGGCCGAAGCGCCCGACGCGCGCGCCGAACTGCTGCACCTGATCGCGCTCCAGACGCCGCGCACCGCACAGCAGCGGCGCCAGTGGCTGGTCTGGCTCGACCTGTGGGCGCAGGCCGCCCGCTCCACCGCCGTCGGACGACTGCACGAGCACTACTACCGGCAGTGGCGGACCACCGTCGCCGATGTGCTGCGCCGGGGCGTCGAGCAGGGCGTCTTCCGTCCCGTGGACCCCGAGTCCACCGCGCTGCGGCTGACCGCGCTCATCGACGGCCTGGCCACCCAGGTGCTCGCCACCGCGCCGGACAGCACCACCCCCGACAGCATGCACGCGGCACTGCTCGCCTTCGTCGAGGGCGAACTGACGCCCGTGGACCCGTAGTCGCCCCTCACTCACCCCAAGGAATCCGCCGTGAACAACGAGGTCATCATCACCTGCGCGCTGACCGGCGCCGGCGACACCGTGCGCCGCTCCCCGCACGTGCCCGTCACCCCCGAGCAGATAGCGCGATCCGCCGTCGAGGCGGCCTCGGCCGGGGCCGCCGTCGTGCACATCCACGTACGCGACCCGGAGACCGGCGCCCCGTCCCGCGACCCCCGTCTGTACGCCGAGGTGGTCGGGCGGATCAAGGAGACCGGCACCGACGTCGTCGTCAACCTGACCGCCGGGATGGGCGGCGACCTCGTCGTCGACCCGGACGAGCCGCTGCGGCACCTGCCCGGCACGGACCTGGTCGGCGGCCTGGAGCGGCTGCCGCACGTCGAGGAACTGCTGCCCGACATCTGCACCCTGGACTGCGGCTCCCTGAACTTCGGCGACGGCTCCAGCCTGTACGTGTCCACCCCGGACATGCTGCGCGCGGGCGCCCGGCGCATCCAGGAGCTGGGCGTCCGGCCGGAGCTGGAGATCTTCGACACCGGGCAGCTGTGGTTCGCCAAGCAGCTGCTCGCCGAGGGGCTGCTCGACGACCCGGCCGTCTTCCAGCTGTGCATGGGCATCCCGTGGGGCGCGCCGGCCGACCCGGGCGTGCTCCAGTCGATGGTCGCGATGCTCCCGGAGGGCGCGCAGTGGGCCAGCTTCGCGCTCGGCCGGATGCAGATGCCGTGGGTCGCGCAGTCCATCCTGCTCGGCGGCAACGTACGGGTGGGCCTGGAGGACAACCTGTATCTGAGCAAGGGCGTCCAGGCCACCAACGGGCAGCTGGTCGAACGCGCCGTGCAAATCACGGAGTTGCTGGGCGCGAGCGTCGCCACCCCGGACCAGGCCCGCGCGCGCCTCGGCCTGAGGCCGCGCGGCTGACGCCGGACCGTACCGCCGTACCCGCTTCCCCACCCCCAGGAGTTCCCGTGTCCCCCACCCCTCCCTCCTCCGTACGCCGCGTGGCGTGCATCGGCGCCGGCGTCATAGGCGGCGGCTGGGTCGCCCACTTCCTCGCGCGCGGTTACGACGTGACCGCCTGGGACCCGGCGCCGGACGCCGAGGACAAGCTGCGCCGCCTGGTCACGGCCGCCTGGCCCGCCCTGGAGCAGCTCGGCCCGGCCGAGGGCGCCTCCGCCGACCGTCTGACCATGGCGCCGACCCTCGCCGAGGCCGTCGCCGGCGCCGAGTTCGTCCAGGAGAGCGCCCCCGAGCAGCTGGAGCTCAAGCGCGACCTGCTCGCCCAACTGGACGCGGCCACCCCGCCCGGCGTGGTCATCGCCTCGTCCACCTCCGGCTATCCGATGACCGAGATGCAGACCACGGCCGCCACGCCGGGCCGCCTGGTGGTCGGGCACCCGTTCAACCCGCCGTATCTGATCCCGCTGGTCGAGGTCGTCGGCGGCGAGCGGACCGACCGCGCGGCGGTCGAGTGGGCGGCCGAGTTCTACGGCGCGGCGGGCAAGTCCGTGATCACCATGGACCGCGAGCTGCCCGGCTTCATCGCCAACCGGCTCCAGGAGGCCCTGTGGCGCGAGGCGCTGCACATGGTCGCCAACGGCGAGGCCACGGTCGAGGACATCGACGCCTCGATCACCGAGGGGCCGGGGCTGCGCTGGGCGTTCATGGGCCCGATGCTGACGTTCGCGCTGGCCGGCGGCGAGGGCGGGATGGCCCACATGCTCGACCACTTCGGCCCGTCGCTGAAGTCCCCCTGGACCCGGCTGGAAGCGCCGGAGCTGGACCGGGCACTGCGGGACGCGGTGGTCGACGGCTGCGAGCGGGCCGCGGGCGGCCGTACGTACGCGCAGCTGGTCGCCGAGCGCGACCAGGGCGTCATCGACGTGCTGCGCGCGACCGGCCGTCTGGACGGGCCCGCCCGGTGACGGCGCACCCGACGGCGGGCCGCCCGCCGCTGTTCCGGCAGACGGTCCGGGACGACTGGATCGACTACAACGGCCACCTCTCCGAGGCGTACTACGTCCTGGTCTTCGGCTTCGCCACGGACGCCCTCATGGACGCGGCCGGACTCGACGCGGCCTACCGGGACCGCACCGGCCACTCCCTCTACACGGTCGAGGCGCATGTGCGCTATCTGGCGGAGGTGCCGCGCGGCGCCGAAGTCGCCGTGCGGACGACGGTGCTGGGCGTGGGCACGAAGAAGGTGCGGTTCGCGCACGAGATGTACGTGGGCGACGCGTCCGGCGACCCGGTGGCCACCGAGGAGATCTTCGCCCTGCACGTCCACCGGGGCGAGGGCCGGGCCGCGCCGCTGCCCGGCGCCGCGCGGGAGCGGCTGGCGGCGCTGGCCGGGCCGGCGCCCGAGTGGGCGGGACGGGGAATCCGGGAGGTGTAGGCGGCGTTGCACGGCGTGTCCCCGGGTCGCCGGGGGCGCGCCGTCGCCGGGGTCGGCCGTCCGGCCGTCCCGTGGTGCGACCCTGAGGTACCGCACTCCCGTCCGGAGAGGAACCCGTCATGCCGTCCGTACCAGGCCACCGCATCACCGTCGAACAGGGCACCGACCACGTCCGCGTCGTCCACGACGGCCAGGTCGTCGCCGACAGCCGCCGCCCGCTGCTGCTCCACGAGACCGGCTATCCGGTGCGCTACTACCTGCCGCCGGAGGACGTCCGGACGGAGCTGCTGACGCCGTCCGGGACCCGTACGCACTGCCCGTTCAAGGGAGACGCCTCCTACTGGTCACTTTCCGGTGGCCCGGAGGACATCGCGTGGGCCTACCCTGCGCCGAAGTCCGCGGTCGCGCGGATCAAGGATCATTTCTGCTTCTACGAGGCGGAGTTGGCGGGCGGGGGCACGGACGGAAGTGAGTAGGAAAGTTTCCTAACTATTCTCTGCCGGATGCATTGACGCGTACATGCGCCGTCGTCAAGATTCCTCCGAACGGCACCCCCCCGCCGACCGAGGAGACGGACATGACGCCCACCCCCCGCGCCGCGAAGTCCCGCAGCACCCGCCCGGCCCGGCCCTTCCTGACCAACCCCCGCACCGGCATACCCACCGCCGCGGGCGCGGTCCTCGCGCTCGTCGGCGGCGCGCTGCTGTGGTCGCCGGCCGGCCGCGCGGACGCCGCGCCGGACCGGCCGGCGGCGCGGGCCGGCGGCTTCACGGTGGTGGCCGCCGGGGACATCGCCGAGCGGTGCACCGCGAGCAGCAGCAGCTGTGTGCACCCGAAGACGGCGGCCCAGGTCAAGAAGATCGACCCGGCCTTCGTGCTGACCATGGGCGACAACCAGTACGACGACGCCCGGCTGAAGGACTTCCAGAAGTACTACGACACGTCCTGGGGCGCCTTCAAGGCCAAGACCCACCCGGTGGCCGGCAACCACGAGACGTACGACCCGGCCGGCAAGCTGTCCGGCTACAAGTCCTACTTCGGCTCCGTCGCCTACCCGAAGGGCAAGAGCTACTACAGCTTCGACCACGGCAACTGGCACTTCGTCGCGCTGGACTCCAACAGCCTGGACTCCGCGCAGACCAAGTGGCTCAAGGACGACCTCGCCGGCAACTCCAAGAAGTGCGTGGCCGCCTACTGGCACCACCCGCTGTTCTCCTCCGGCGAGCACGGCAACCAGCCGGTCAGCCGCTCGGTGTGGAAGCTGCTGTACGACGCCAAGGCGGAGCTGGTCCTCAACGGGCACGACCACCACTACGAGCGCTTCGCGCCGCAGGACCCGGACGGCAAGGCCGACCCGGACGGGCTGGTCGAGCTGCTCGCCGGGATGGGCGGCGCCAACCCGTACAAGATCGAGGAGGTCCAGCCGAACAGCGAGAAGCGGCTGACGAAGACCTTCGGCGTGGTCAAGCTGAACTTCACCGACGACGGCTTCTCCTGGGACCTGGTCGGCACCGACGGGAAGACCAAGGACAGCAGCCCGTCCTACCGGTGCCACTGACCGGGCCGGAACCCACCCGCCATGTATCTCGCCACCACCGGCGCGGCCGCCGCCACCTCGCAGCTGACGCGCGGCCGCGTCGCCGGACCGGTGCTCGCGCTCGGCACGGTCAGCCTGGTCACCGACATCTCCTCCGAGATGGTCACCGCGGTGCTGCCGCTCTACTTCGTCCTCCAACTGGGCCTGTCCCCGCTCCAGTTCGGGTTCCTTGACGGGCTCTACAACGGTGTCACCGCGCTCGTACGGCTGCTGGGCGGGCACGCCGCCGACCGCGGCGGGCGGCACAAGCTCGTGGCCGGCACCGGGTACGCGCTGTCCGCGCTGTCCCGGCTCGGCCTGCTGCTCGCGGGCGGCGGCACGGCCGGGATCGGCGCGGCGCTGGCCGCCGACCGCATCGGCAAGGGCGTACGGACCGCCCCGCGCGACGCGCTGATCTCACTCAGCAGCCCGCCCGACGAGCTGGGCCGGGCGTTCGGCGTGCACCGCGCGATGGACACCGCGGGGGCGCTGCTCGGGCCGCTGGCCGCGTTCGCGCTGCTGTGGGCGACCGCGGACGCCTATGACGCGGTGTTCGTCGTCAGCTTCTGCGTCGGGCTGCTGGGCGTGCTGCTGCTGGTCGCGTTCGTACCGGGGCGCGGCGCCCTGGGCCCGGCGGCCGTACCCGCCGGGCCGCGGGTCCCGCTGCGCGCCAGGATCACCGAGCCGCTGCGGGACGCCGCCTTCCGGCGGATCATGCTGGCCGCCGCCCTGCTGGGCGCGGCCACCATCGGCGACTCGTTCGTCTACCTGCTGCTCCAGCGCCAGCTGGACTTCGCGGTGCGCTGGTTCCCGCTGCTGCCGCTCGGCACGGCAGCGGTCTACCTGCTGCTCGCCGTGCCCGCCGGACGGCTCGGCGACCGCATCGGGCGCCGGGTCCCCTTCCTCCTCGGCCACGCGGCCCTGCTCGCCGCCTACGTCCTGCTGCTGACCGTCGGCGACGGCATCGTCCTGCTGGCCGGCGTGCTGGGGCTGGTCGGTGTCTTCTACGCGGCCACCGACGGCGTGCTGATGGCCCTGGCCGGTCCCGCCCTCCCGGCGGCGCGCCGGGCGAGCGGCATGGCGCTGCTCCAGACGGGCCAGGCGCTGAGCCGGCTGCTCGCCGCCGCGGGGTTCGGCGCCGCCTGGACACTGTGGGGCAGCGGGCCCGCGCTGGTCGCCGCCGTCATCGTCCTCGCGGCGGCCCTGGCGGGCGCCGCCGCGCTGCTTCCTCGTACTACGGAAAGGCGGTCGTCGTGGTCGTGACGGACAGGGCGGGCGCCCCGGCGGAGGGCACGGCCCGCGGGAGAGGACCGGGCGGGCCGTCCCTGCGCGCCCGCGTCCTCGCCATCGCGGTGGCCACCGCCGTACTCGCCACGGTCGCCGTGGTCTACACGGTCTCGGCGGCCCGGCGCGCCGAACCCGCCGATCCGCCGTCGGCGTTCGGCCTGGACCGGGGGCAGCTGTACTTCCGCAGTACGCGGGAGGGGGACGGGGCGGGGCGGGTGGCGCGCGTGGCCGCCGCCCCGTCCGCCGACGGCGCCGCCGCGATGAACGCGGAAGCGGACCCGGCGCCGGACCGCCGCACCACCGGCGGCCCCGCCTGCGAGCGCTTCTACGCGGCCGGCGGCACCGCCCTGTGCCTCCGGCGCCGCCCCGGCATCCCGCCGGCCGCGTACGCCGTCGTCCTGGACGGGCGGCTGCGCGAGAAGCGCCGGATCGCCCTCACCGGCATCCCCAACCGGGCACGGGTCTCCGCCTCCGGCCGGATGCTGTCCTGGACGATGTTCGCCACCGGCGACTCCTACGCCACCACGTCCTTCTCCACCCGCACGTCCATCCTCGACACCCGCACCGGCTACCTGATCAAGAACATGGAGGACATCCCGCTCACCCTCGACGGCCGCCGCTACCACTCCCCCGACGTCAACTACTGGGGCGTCACCTTCGCCCGCGACGACAACCGCTTCTACGCCACGGTCTCCACCAAGGGCCGCACCTACCTGGTCGAGGGCGACCTGCGCCGCTGGGCGGCCCGCACCCTGCGCGAGAACCTGGAGTGCCCGTCCCTCTCCCCCGACAACACCCGCCTCGCCTTCAAGAAGCGGGTGCGGGAGGGGGCACGCGACCCCTGGCGGCTGTACGTGCTCGACCTGCGCACGATGCGGGAACACCCGGTCGCGGAGCAGCGCAGCGTGGACGACCAGGCGGCCTGGCTGGACGACCGCACGCTGGCCTACGCGCTGCCGGGGAACGGCGGCAAGGGCAGCGACATCTGGACCGTACCGGCGGACGGCAGCGGCGCTCCGGCGCTGCGGGTGGCCGGCGGCTCGTCCCCGGCGGTGGTGCGCTGACCGGGTGAGGCCGCCGGCTATTCCGCGGCCCGGACCTCCCCCGTACACAGGCGCGGCGCGTTCCCGGCCGCCGCGACCGGCTCGTCGCGCTCGCCGAGCCGGTCCGCCAGGCCCTGGGCCCAGGCCGTCAGGCCGGGGACGTCGATGTCGTACGGAACGGTGTCCGCGTACGGGGCGATGGCGCCCGCGCCCCGGAGCAGCAGCGCCGCGCCGCCCTTCGCGTTGCCGCGGGCGGCGTGGGTGAGGCCGACGGCGAGCTGGGCGAGGCCGCGCCACAGCTGCCGCTCCTGCTCGGCGGCCGCCTTCCAGGCGTCCTCCAGCACTTCGTGGGCGTGGAAGGGCAGACCGCGGTCCAGCAGGTCCTGGGCTTCGGCGAGCGCCTGACGGGGACTTCGCTCGACGCCCTCGGGCTGGCGGTCCACACCCGGGGCGCCGTACGGCAGCGGGCGGCCCAGACCGTCCCGCGGCCGGGCGTTGCGGGCCCGGCCCTCGGCATCCCTGTCGCGGCCGGCCCCGGCCCCGGGCCCGGTGGCCGTCGCGGCCTCGGCCTCCGTCCCCGTACCGCGGTGTTCGCAGCCGGGCTCCTCCGGGCGGTCCGAGATCCGGCCGCACTCCGGGCACACCTGGTCCAGCCAGCAGGCCGGGTCCCCGCCCTCATCGCGTCGCGTCACATTCACGCTTCGATTGTGCAGCGCGCGACGGTGCGGTGTCCGGGCGGGGCGGCGGCCGTACGGCCGGGAGCCGGGGCGGTGGCCGTACGGTCCCGCCCGGGCGGCGGCCGTGAGGCCGGACGCCGTCGCCGGTCAGGCGTCGTCACCGGGTGACCGCCGTCCGCGTACGTACATCCGCCAGCCGAAGACGGCGCCGACGGCGAGCGCGAAGGCGAAGCCGCAGGCGACCGCCCACAGCGTGGTGTCCGTCCGCCGTCCGGCCTCCCGGGAGACCTGGGCGGCGACCGGCCGCGCCGTGGCGGCGTGGCGTTCCGCCTCGCTCCGCGTGCCCTCGGTGACCCGGCTGCCGCCCGGCGCGGCCGCGGCGGCCTGGAGGGAGCCGACCGGGCGGACCTTGCCGACGGCCTTGAAGCCCCAGTCCAGCAGCGAACCCGCTTCGTTGTACACGGCGTTGGAGGCCCCGGACTGCGGGTTCATCACGGTGACCAGCAGGGTGCGGCCGCCCCGCCGCGCCGCGGCGACGAGGGTGTTGCCGGCGTTGCTGGTGTAGCCGTTCTTGACGCCGACGATGCCGGGGTAGCGCCGCATCCCGTTCGAGCCGGACAGCATCCGGTTGGTGTTCTGGATCTCGAACGAGGGACTGCCCTTGCTGGGGAACCGGGCCGTCGTGGTGGCGCAGTACCGGGCGAAGTCGGCGTTGGCCAGCCCCGCGCGGCCGAACACGCTCAGGTCGTACGCCGAGGACACCTGCCCCGGACTGTCGTACCCGTCCGGGGAGCGCACCGTGGTGTCGCGGGCGCCCAGCTGCCGCGCCTTGGCCTGCATCTCCTTCGCCGTGGCCGTCCAGCCGCCGTTCATCGAGGCGAGCACCCGCACCGCGTCGTTGCCGGAGCGCAGGAAGACACCGCGCCACAGGTCGGCGACCTGGTAACCGCGGCCCTCCTGGATGCCGACGAGGCTGCTGCCGGGCCCGATGCCCGCCAGTTCCTTCGCGGTGACCTTGTGGACGGCGCCCGCGCGGAACTTCGGCAGGACGGTGACCGCGAACAGGGTCTTGAGGGTGCTGGCGGGCGCGAGCCGCTGGTGCGCGTTCCGGGCGGCCAGCACATCGCCCGTACGGACGTCGGTCACCGCCCAGGAGCGGGCGGACAGCCCGACGGGCAGCGCGGGCGCCCCGGCCCCCACCGCTTCCTCGGCGTGGGCGGTCGCCGGTATGGAGGTGAGGGTCAGACCGGTGGCGGCGATGACGGCCAGCGCACCGGCATTCCGGGACAAAAGCGTGTCAAGTGCCATGTCTTCACGCTAGGAAGCCCGCACTTCGGCCGCAGACGGGCCTACGCCAGTCGGCCGAAGCGCGAAGAAGACCGGAGAGGGCCGGGGTGGGGCAGCGGCCGATCCGGAGGCGGAACCGAAGCGGGGCCGGGGTGGGGCCGGGAGCCAGGATTCAAGGCCAAAGACTCACGGGCGGCTACCGCATGCGCCCCGTACGCACGAGGACCCGCCCGGTGCGACGGGGGATGCACACCGGGCGGGCCTCACGACCTTTTCTACCGCATGCAGGAACGGTTATGCCTCAAAAACTTGTTCGTCCTGCAACTACCAGGCGACGGGGAGCGAGATCAGGCCACGTGCGCGCAAGGTGCGGCGATGCCGCAGTTCCGCCCGCGGCACGTCCAGCCGCAGACCGGGAAAACGGCTGATGAGAGCGGTCAGCGCGGTCTCGGTCTGCATGCGCGCCAGGGCCGCGCCGAGGCAGTGGTGGATGCCGTGCCCGAACATGAGCTGACCCGCCGCGTCGCGGCCCGGATCGAACGTCCCGGGGTCGGGGAAACGGTGCGGGTCGCGGTTGGCCGAGGCAAGGGAGAGCAGCACACTCTCGCCCGCGGGCACCCGTATGCCGCCGATTTCCACGTCCTCCAGGGGGAACCGGCGGATGGCCAGCGAGGCCGGTCCGTCGTAGCGCGCGAACTCTTCCACGGCCCCGGATAGTTCGGCTGGATTCGTACGCAACGCTATGAGGTGTTCGGGGTGATCGAGCAGGGCGAGGACAGAGTTACCAATGAGGTGAACGGTGTTCTCGTAACCGGCGAAAAGCAGCAGGAACGCCAACGAGGTGAGCTCGTCCTCACCGAGCCGGTCGCCCGGACCGCCCTCCGCCGCCGCGCCGTCCCGCACCAGGATCAGGTCGGAGAGCAGATCGTCCCCCGGCGCGGCCCGCTTGGCCGCGATCAGCCCCGTGTAGTAGCGCATCATCGCCCCCACGGCCTCCTTCGCCCGCTCCGGCCGGGCCGGGTCGGGCGTGATCAGCGCGTCCGTCCAGGCCCGGAAGTCCGGGCGGTCCCGTTCCGGTACGCCCAGGAGGTCGCAGATGACGATGATGGGCAGCGGACCGGCGTAACTCGCGATCAGGTCGGCCCGGCCGGCGTCCGCGACCGCGTCCAGCAGCCCGTCCGCGATCCGCCGCACGGGCTCCCGCAGCTTCTCGACCCGCGCGGGGCTGAACGCCCTGGCCACCAGGCGGCGCACCCGGGTGTGGTCCGGCGGATCCATGTTCAGCAGGTTCGCGTCCAGGGCGGGCGGCAGCGCGAACCCGCGATAGCCGCCCCGCGCGTTCCGCTTGTCCAGCGAAAGCCGCGGATCGGACAGACACCGGCGCACATCCTCGTACCGCGTCACCAGCCACGCGGGCTGTCCATCGGGCCCGGCGATGCGGTGAACGGGCCCGGCCTCCCGCAGGACCGCGTAACCGGCGTGCGGATCGTCCAGGAGTTGCGTCACGTCGATGAGGTCGTCGGGGCCGGTCTCGGCGGTGTTCTGCATGGTCCATGACTCTAGACAGGGGCCTTGAGTCCGGTGGACAGGGGCCTTGAGGCCGACCGCGGAAGGTGCCGCCCGCACCGGCTCAGTGCCGCTGCATGGCGCTCCGCTGGCGCAGTTCGGTGAGAACGGTGTCGGTCAGCGGCGAGTAGTAGACGTCCGCGACGCGCGCCAAGTGCTCGTATTCCGCGGCCAGTTCGGCTTCCGCAACCAGTTCTGCGGCCGTGCCGGGCGGCGGGCCGCTGGGCAGGGCGGTCGGGCGCCGCTCAGGGGAGGTACCGGACCGCTCCCCCGGCCGCTCGCCCTCCGCCGTTACCACCACGCTCTCCGCGCCGGGTACGGGAACGAGGCCGATCGCCCGGTTCTCCAGACCGCGGCGCAGCGCGGCGGCCTCCGCGACGGCCGCCAGCTGCCGTTCGTCCGCCACCACGGCACGCCCGCGTTCGCGGGCGATGTCGACGGTGTCCGCTTCCACGTACCGCCGGATGCCGCGCTGGACGTCCCGGATCTGCGCCATCTGCCGGTCGGCGCGCCGCTGGAGGCCAGCGAACGGCCACCGCCCGCCCCAGTACGGGCCGCCCGCGGCCATCTCGGGGGCCTGGGCGGTGACGTCCTTCCACAGAGGGTGCAGACGGCGCATGCGGCGCCAGGCGTACGCCCGCGAGCCCGCGGCCGGGAGCGCGAGCCCGGCCAGCACCAGGAGCGCGGCGACCGAAGCGCTCAGCGGCGCCACGCCGTTGGAGAGCCACGGCGCCGCGTACCCGGCCCAGGACAGGACGAGGCCGGCCAGCTTGCAGGCGCAGTACGCCAGACCGAGCCAGCAGCCGGCGGCCAGCACCCGCAGCCCCCGCGCGAGCCAGGAGGCGCCGAGCCGGCCGGCGTAGCGCGGGCAGAGGGCGCCGAGGCCCGCGAGGCTGGTGCCGAAGATGGCCAGATACAGCACCAGGAAGGTCATCACCCCCGGCGAGCCGGCGTAGGCCGTACCGAGGTCGCGGGGGTGTTCCACGTCGTCCGGCCGCCCGACGACGAAGGAGGTGACCGCCACCGCCCAGGCCACGGCCACGGCCGTCACGGCCGTACGGGACCGCGACCGGACCCGCGCGCGGCCCTCCGCGCCCGTACCGCCGCTCCAGCGCAGCAGCAGGACGAACGCGCCGGCCGCGAAGACCACGACCGAGGAGTAGAGGAAGACCATGGCCAGGTTCGACACACCGGTCAGCCGGTCGAACCACCGGTAGACGCCGGGGGCGGAGAAGACGAACACCGTCGCCGCGCCGGCGCCCATCACGCACGTCAGTCCCAGGTCGGCGTTGCCTCGGCCGCGGAGCCAGGCGCGCGTCTTCAAGACGACGACGGTCCAGGCCACTCCGCCGAAACACAGATACAGCACGTCAAACACTCGATCCCCCGTCCGAGTCACCAGGTACCGGCGCCACACGCGGCGCCGCCCTGCCCGCCGTTGCCGTCTGCCCCACGGTCCGCGGGGCCGTGCCGCCCGTCGCGCCGGTGCCGCAGCGCGGGCGCCGACGCGGCGGCGAGTCCGGCGGCCCGTCCCGTCGGCTCCGGCCCTCGGTACACCGGCGAGGGCGCCACCCGCGCCATGGGCAGCCCGCCCGGCACCTCCGCCGCCCGGGGCGCGGAGCCGTCACGGCCGGTCACGCCGGGCGCCGCGGGGTCGAGCAGCAGACGGCCGATTTCATGCAGCACGATGTGCGCCCGCTGCCAGGCGCTGGTCCGGAGTTCGCAGGAAATCCAGTACCCGTCGTCGGTACGGGCCGTCAGCCCGGACGCCGGGCCGTTCAGCCGTATCGGCACGATCCGCACCGGACACCCGGGATACGCCGCCACGGCGTCGCACACACCCGCCAGGTCGGTCCGGTCCGGCAGCACCGGTTCCCTGACCACCCGCTCACAGCGGTGCCGGACCCGCCGGGCCCGCGCGCCCGCGCACAGACGCCCCCGGCGCCGCCCACGCACGCTCCGCGCCCCGCTCCCGGCCCGCACGCCCCCCATAGCATCCGCCCCCCGGCTTCGCTCCCCCGGATCCCGGCCGCCCGCGCCCCGCACGCAGTTGGCACCGCCGAAACCGCAGCCCGCATCCTGTCACGCGAGGAATAACGCGCACCAGTCCACTTACGGACAGTGAAAACAGCGGAAACAGGGGGCTGTTTCCGAGGAATCGAAGATGGGGTGACCGGGGCCGGGGCGGGCGTCCGGCGGGCAGCCGTCGCCGGCACCGGAGCCGAACGCCGCGAAGGCCGCCCTCACATCTCTGCGAGAACGGCCTACGACCTGCGAAAACGCTGGTCGGGACGACAGGATTTGAACCTGCGACCCCTTGACCCCCAGTCAAGTGCGCTACCAAGCTGCGCCACGTCCCGATGCCCGTCCGGTCCGGGGTTTCGTCCCGGGCGGCCGTGCACGAGAACAATACCGCATGTCAGGGGGTGTCCACTGCCGGGTTCCGGCCGAGCCGCCGGCCGGGCGGACCGGGGCGGGCCGGTGGGCGGGGACGGAGCGGGCGCGGGCCCGGGCAGAGCCGGTGGCGGGCCCGGGCAGAGCCGGTGGCGGGCCGGGCGGACGGGGATGAGTACGCGTACTCATGTGTCCCCGCGCGGGCGGCGGCACGCTACGCGCATGACCACTCCTTCGATACAGCGGCCGACGACCACCGCCTTCTTCGTGCAGTCCGCGATCTCGTTCGGGCTCTCCCTGGTGGCTCTGATGGTGGGCATCGTCAAGCTGCCCGTGGGCGCCTGGGAGCGGGGCTTCCTCGGGCTGGGGCTGATCTTCGTGGTCTCGTCGGCGTTCACGCTGGCCAAGTGCGTACGGGACCGGCAGGAGGCCGAGGAGGTCACCAACCGGGTGGACAAGGCGCGGATCGACAAGCTGCTCGTGGAGCAGGACGTCTTCAAGCCCGGTCAGGTGTGACGCCGGGCGCGTCGACGCCGACCGTGTCCGGGCGCTCGCCCAGCAGATAGCGGGCGCCCGCCCCGCTCCCGGCCGCCGCGTCGCCGGGGTTGTAGAGAGCACACTTGCGCAGGCTCAGGCAGCCGCAGCCGATGCAGCCGGTCAACTTGCGGCGCAGTTCCTCCAGTTCGGCGATCTGCTGGTCGATGCGGCGGGTCCAGGTGCGGGCGACGCTGTTCCACTGGGCCGCGTTCGGGGCGCGGTCCTGCGGAAGCTTGGCCAGGGCGGCACTGGTCTCCTCCAAGGAGAGGCCGACCACCTGGGCCGCCCGGATGAAGGCGACGCGCCGCAGCGTGGCGCGGGTGAAGCGGCGCTGGCCGCCGCTGGTGCGTTCGGAGTGGATCAGTCCCCGTTCCTCGTAGTACCGCAGCGCGGAGGCGGCCAGTCCGCTGCGGCCGGCAAGCTCCCCGATCGGGAGGCGGTCGTGGGGTGAAGTCATGCCCGAAGATTACCGCTTGACTTCAAGCGCGCTTGAAGTTGCAAGCTTCCTGCCATGACGAACACGACCACGGACACGACCAGGGACGCGGCCGAGGACACCACCGCCGCGCCGCTCGACGACTTCGCCGCGCTCCCGCGGCTGATGAGCCACATGACCGGGGACGAGAAGCACGGCCCGGCCGCCACCTCCACCCTCGACGCCCTCTGGGTGCTCTACGACCGGGTGCTGCGGGTCTCCCCCGCCACCGCCGACGACCCGGACCGGGACCGCTTCCTGCTCTCCAAGGGGCACGGCCCGATGGCCTACTACGCGGTGCTCGCCGCCAAGGGCTTCTTCCCCACCGCGTGGCTGCCGGGCTTCGGCTCGTACGACTCGCCGCTCGGCCACCACCCGGACCGGCTGCTGGTGCCGGGCGCGGAGATCGGCAGCGGTTCGCTGGGACACGGGCTGCCGCTGGCCGTGGGCACGGCGCTGGGCCTGCGCGCCCAGGGGCGCACCGACCCGGCGGTCTGGGTGCTGATCGGCGACGCCGAGCTGGACGAGGGCAGCAACCACGAGGCCATCGCGTACGCGGGTGCCGTCGGCCTGTCCCGGCTGCACACGCTCGTCATCGACAACTCCTCGGCGACGCACGGCTGGAGCGGCGGCATCGCCTCGCGCTTCGAGGCCGCGGGCTGGTCCGCGACGACCGTGGACGGCCGCGACCACGAAGCGCTGTACGCGGCCTTCACCCTGCCCCACCCGGACCGGCCGCACGCGGTGGTCGCCCGGGTGGAGGCCAAGGAGTACGCGGGCGAGCCGAAGCCGAAGGCGAAAGCGGCCTGAGCCACGCCCGGCCCTGAGCCACGCCCGGCCCTGAACCCGCGCCCGGGATCTGATCCCGCCGCCCGGCACCCGTACCCACGCCCGGCCCCGCACCCTCCGCCCGGCACCCGAACCCGCGCCCCACATACTCTTACCTGCTTCTGAAAAGGACCCACCTCATGGACACCATGCGTGAACGTTTCGCCTCGGTCACCACCCAGCTGCTGGACGAGGACCCGCGGCTGGCGGTCGTGCTCGCCGACATCGGCGTGGACGGCTTCCGCACGGCCGCCGAGCGCCACCCCCGGCGGGTGGTCAACGTCGGCATCAGGGAGCAGCTGCTCGTCGGCGTGGGCGGCGGGCTGGCCCTGGCCGGGCTGCGGCCCGTCGTGCACACCTTCGCCAGCTTCCTGGTCGAGCGGCCCTTCGAGCAGGTGAAGCTGGACTTCGGGCACCAGGGCGTGGGCGGGGTGCTGGTGAGCGCCGCCGGGTCCTACGACTGGCCGGCCGGCGGCTTCACCCACATGGCGCCGGGCGACATCGCCCTGCTGGACAGCCTGGACGGCTGGACCGTGCACGTCCCCGGGCACCCGGACGAGGCGGAGACGCTGCTGCGGCACGCCGCCGCGGCCGGTGACGACAAGGTCTACGTACGGCTGTCCGCGCAGAGCAACGAGGCGGCGCGGCCGGTCGACGGGGCGCGGTTCCTGCCGGTGCGCGAAGGACGGAACGGTGTCGTTCTGGCGGTCGGTCCGATGCTGGACAACGTCCTCGCCGCCACCGAGGGCCTGGACGTGACCGTGCTCTACGCGACGACCGTGCGGCCCTTCGACGACGCGGCGCTGCGTACGGCGGTGGCCGGGGCCACGGCCGCGGACGTGGTGATCGTGGAGCCGTACCACGAGGGCACCTCGACCCGGCACGCGAACGACGCGCTGGAGCACGTGCCGCACCGCGTCCTCGGCCTGGGTGTCGGGCGCCGGGAGCTGCGCCGTTACGGGCAGATCGACGAGCACCTGGCGGGTCAGGGCCTGGACGCGCGGTCGCTGCGCGAGCGGATCACCGGTTTCCTCGGCCGGTGAGGCCGGGTCCTCCGTGACCGGTACGCCGCCCGGCGCCTACACGCGCTCGTCCAGCCACGCCAGCAGGTCCCGCTGCACCTCGTCGCGGTTGGTCTCGTTGAGGATCTCGTGGCGGGCCCCGGGGTAGGCCCGCCAGGACAGGTCGCGCAGGCCCGCGTAGCGGAAGTCCTCCAGGAGTTCGGCGACGTGCGTCAGCCGCTGGTTGCAGGGGTCCCGGTCGCCGACCGCGATGTGGACGGGCAGCCCGAGCGGCATCCGCGCCAGGTCGCGCGGGTCGTTGACCTTGCGGACCGCCCATACCCAGTCCAGCGCCAGCCCGGCGCCGAAGGGGAAGCCGCAGTGCTCGTCGGCCACGTAGCGGTCCACCTCGGCGGTGTCGCGGGAGAGCCATTCGAAGCCGGTGCGGGGCTCGTACGGGTCGTTGAAGGAACTGAAGAGGCGCGGGACGAAATCGGAGGGGGCGGCGCGGCCGCGTTCGGCGATCTCCGCCTCCAGGGCGGCGGCGCTGGTCTCGATCTCGGCTCCGGGCAGGCTGCGGAAGGCGCCGGTGAGGATCAGTCCGGCCAGGTCGGCGCCGTATTCCTGGGCGTAGTCGCGGGCCAGCATCGAGCCCATGCTGTGGCCCAGGAGGACCAGCGGCAGGCCGGGATGGGCGGCGGCGGCCCGGTCGCCGATGTGCTTGAGGTCGGTGACGATGGCGCGCCACCCGTCGTCCCCGGCGACGCCGAGGCCGCCGGTGGAGGCGGCGGTGGCGCCATGGCCCCGGTGATCGGAGGCGATCACCACATAGCCGTGTCCGGCGAGGAAGCGCGCGAACCGGCCATACCTCCGGGCGTGTTCGGCCGCTCCGTGGGCGATCTGCACCAGGGCGCGGGGCCGGCCCGACTCCGGCTGCCAGGTGTACGTGGCGACGCGGACCGCGTCCGCGGCCTGGTGGAAGTCCTGCTGTACGGGCTGCATGACGCGTTCTCCTGACTGCCGGGACGGCGTACGGAAGGCAGGCTGCGGTGGCGGACGCGGCGAGCACCCGGCGAAGACCGCCGCCGGGAGGCCGCCGTCAGTAGACCGCCACCAGTAGACCACCGCCGGACACCACCGCCGAGGGCTCCCCGCGACATTCTCTCCCCGGCCTTTCCTCCGGCTTCTTCCCGGGCTTCTTCCCCGGCCTCCCCTCCGGCCGCTCCCCCGCCCCGGCACCCGGCCACCTCTGGGACGCACCTCAGACACTCCCCGGTAAGTGTTGACCTCCGGCCGACCGCGCGTGACACGATCAGTCGTTCCATCGTCGGCGACCCACCCGCGCAACCCCCCACTGCTGGAGGACCGTTGGACACCACGGACAGATCCGAGGAAGTTTCCCCGGCCGCGCGCCCGCCGCGGCCCTTCTCGCGGCGCAGATTCCTGCAGGGGACGGCCTCGGCGGCGGCGGTCACCGGCCTGGCCGGACTGCCGGGCCCGCTCGCCCACGCGGCCCACGCGGCCGGCGCCACCGGCCTGCCCACCCTCTCCTTCACCGCCGCCACGAACGGCGCCGCCACCCTCTCCCCCGCCGGCGACCGGCTGATCGCCGAGATCCAGAACGTCCTGTGGTCCGTGCCGCGCGGGGGCGGCGAGGCCCGCGCGCTGACGCCGCCGGATCTGGAGCCCACCCGCCCGGTCTTCTCCCCGGACGGCGGCCGGGTCGCCGTCTGCGCGTACCGCGGCGGCGGCTTCCACATCTGGACACTGCGCCCCGACGGCACGGATCTGCGGCAGCTGACCGACGGGCCGTGGGACGACCGCGGCCCGGCCTGGTCGCCGGACGGCACCCGGCTCGCCTTCGCCTCCGAGCGGGGCGGTGATCCGGTGGCGGGCAGCCCGTACCGGATCTGGGTCCTGGACGTGCGCACGCACCAGCTGACCCAGGTCACGGGGCGGCCCGGACAGCGGGGCCCCCTTCAGGACGGCGCCTGGGAGGACTTCGACCCCACCTGGTCGCCGGACGGCGCACGGCTGTGGTTCGTGCGCGGCACGGCCTCGGAGACCGCCCTCGACAGCCGTACGGTCGCGTCCGTGCGGGCCGACGGCGGCGGCGAGGTCACGGCCGAGCACACCGACACCTCCGGCGGCCAGGTCATGGTCCCGGCGGTGGCGCCCGCCGCGAAGGGCGGCGCGGCCCGGCTCGCCTATCTGCGCACCACCGAGCGCCCCGGCGCCACCTGCGCGCTCGTCGTGGACGGCGCGGAGGTCGCGGTGGACGGGGACGTGGAGCCCGTACCGCCGCGCTGGATCTCGCGCGAGGAACTGCTGCTGACCGTCGGCGGCCGATTCACCGTCCTGCGGCCCGGGGCGCCGGACGCCGCGGAGACCATCGACTTCAAGGCCGAACTGCCGGTGCCCCGCCCCCGCTACGAGGTCAAGGACTACGGCTTCGAGCGCACGGGCGTCCGGCCGGTGCGCGCGGTGCACCTGCCCGCGCTCTCCCCCGACGGACGGCAGGTGGCCTTCGCCGCACTCAACTCGCTGTGGGTGGCGTCCACTTCGGGCGGCCGGCCGCGGCGTCTCGTACGGGCCGACCCCACCCGGTACGTCCTCGGGCCGAGCTGGGCCCGGGACGGCCGCTCCCTGCTGTACGCCGACGACCGCGACGGGCTGTTCGCGGTGCGCCGGCACGATCTGGCCACCGGCGCGGAGACGGTGCTGGCCGAAGGCGGCCGGGTACAGCCCGCGCTGTCCCCGGACGGCGGGCGGCTGGCCGCGATCGACATGTCCGGCAACATCGTCGTACGGGACCTGGCGGCCGGTACGGAGCGGGTGGCCGCCGAGCCGCTGGGCGGCGGCGGGGTGCCGGGCCGGCCCAGCTGGTCCCCGGACGGCCGCTACCTGGCGTTCTGCGACCGCAACCGCCTCAACCGCCGCTTCCGCGAGGGCTACAACCTCATCCGGATCGTCGACACCCGCACCGGGCGGGACCGGCTGCACACCCCGGGCCCCGGCACCACCCTGCTGTCCATCGCCGACCGCTACGACTCCGGTCCCGTGTGGTCCCCGGACGGCCGGTGGCTGGCGCTGATCGCCGAATCCGCGCTGTGGGTGCTGCCCGTACAGCCGGACGGCACGCCCGACGGCGCCCCGCGGCGGCTGACCGACGAGAGCGCCGACCACCCGTCCTGGTCCGGCGACTCCCGCACCCTCCTCTACCTCTCGGCCGGCCGGCTGCGGCTGACCGGGGTGGACGGCGGGCCCGCCCGTACCGTCAAGGTGGATCTGGACCACCGCGCCCCGCGCGCCCGGGACACGGTCGTGCACGCGGGCCGCTTCTGGGACGGCACCGGCGAGGAGGTGCGCGAGGACGTCGACGTGGTCGTCCGGGACGGCCGGATCACCGCCGTCGAACCGCACGCCCGGGCGGCGGGACGGCGCGCCGCGCGCCGCGTCGACGCCTCCGCGCGGACGGTGGTCCCCGGGCTGTGGGACTCGCACACCCACCCGTGGCAGACGACGTACGGCGGCCGGCAGACCGCGCTCCAGCTCGCCTACGGCATCACCACGGCCGTCTCGTTCGGCGGCTTCTCCTATGAACAGGCCCGCGTCCGCGAGGCGGCCGGCGCCGGTACGCTCGCCGGGCCGCGGCTGCTGGCCTGCGGCGAACTGCTGGACGGCAGCCGCGTCGCCTACAGTATGGGCCGCGCGCACACCACGCGCGAGGGCCTGCGCCGGTCGCTGGAGCGGGGCGCCGCGCTCGACTGGGACTTCGTCAAGACGTACGTACGGGCCCCCGGCTGGATCATGGCGGAGGCCGCGCGCTTCGCGCACCAGCGGCTGGGGGTGCGCTCCGGCAGCCACCTGCTGTCGCCCGGCGTACAGCTCGGCCAGGACCTGACCACCCACCTCCAGGCCACCCAGCGCCTGGAGTTCGGGCACGCGGTCTCCGTCACCGGGCACGCGTACGAGGACGTGGAGGAGATCTACACCGCCACGGACTTCCACCTCATCGCCACCCCGTTCTCCGCCTCCGTGCTGCTGGGCGCCGACCCCGGGCTCGCCGACGACGCCCGGGTCGGGACGCTCATGCCGCCGTGGGACGCCGCGCTGGTGCGGGAGAACGCGGGCCACCGGCCGACCCCGAAGCAGCTGGGCGACATCGAGACCGAAGTCGGCGTCTACCGGCGGGTACTGCGCGGCGGCGGGCTCGTCGCGCTGGGCACCGACCAGCCGCTGACGCCGGTCGGCCTGCACCTGCACCTGGCGCTGCGCGCCCTGCACCGCTACGGGTTCACCCCCGCGCAGGCCCTGCGCACCGCCACCGCGCTGCCGGCCCGCGTCTTCGGCGCGGACCGGGACCTGGGCACCCTGGAGGAGGGCAAGCTGGCCGACCTGACGATCGTGGACGGCGACCCGTTCACCGACTTCGACTCGCTGGTCCGCACGGCCGCGGTGCTGCGCGGCGGGCGGCTGTACGAACAGCGGGACCTGGTGGCGGCCTTCCCCGCGCCCACCGCCCGCGCGGCCCGGGCCGCGGCGCGGGAGGCGGACTGGCTGGCGGTGGGGCGGCGGCACCGGCGCGATTCCTGCTGCGGGGGCTGAGGCGCCCGGGGGCGGGCGTCCTCACTCCTCCTTGGTCTGGCCCCGCTCGAAGTAGTCCACCAGCACCGGGTCCAGCGGCGGCACCTCGCGCGGGGTGCCGCCGTCCCGGAGCGAGGCGGTGGCCAGGGCGCCCGCCGCCACCGCCATCCGGGCCGCGACCGGCGAGGTGTCGGTGCGCCCGCCGTGCCGGACGAACCGCAGGAACTCGTCCACCAGCAGCGGGTCGGCGCCGCCGTGCCCCGCCTCGTCGTCCGCCTCGCCGGCCGGCAGCTGGTACACCGCGTCGGCGTCGGCGCGGTAGCCGGACTGGCGGGAGTTCCACACCCGTACCGAACCGCCCGGCCCGTCCCCGAAGTTCTCCAGGCGGCCCGCGTCGCCGATGACGGTGTAGTTTCTCCAGTAGTCGGGACTGAAGTGGCACTGCTGGTAGGCGGCCAGCACCCCGTTGTCCAGGCGCATGTTGACCAGGGAGACGTCCTCGACGTCGATCCGCGGGCTCAGGCCGCGCTGGCTCCCGGGCGGCCAGTGCGCGTCGTGCTCCAGCCAGTCCTCCGGGCGGGGCTCGCCCGGTGCCCGCCGCATGTCCGGGTCGTCGTACACCATCAGGTCGCCCAGCGCCTGGACCTGGCGCGCGTAGCCGCCCGCGAGCCAGTGCAGCGCGTCCAGGTCGTGCGCGCCCTTCTGGAGGAGCAGTCCGTTGGTGTGGCGCCGCTCGGCGTGCCAGTCCTTGAAGTAGTAGTCGCCGCCGTGCCCGACGAAGTGGCGTACCCATACGGTCCGCACCCGGCCGATGTCGCCGCGGGTGATCAGTTCCCGCATCAGCCGGATGACCGGCATATGGCGCATGTTGTGGCCCACGTACAGGCGCGTGCCGGTGTCGTGGGCGGTCCGCAGGATCGTGTCGCAGTCCTCGACGGAGATGGCGAGGGGTTTCTCCACGAAGACGGGGCGGCCCGCGCGTAAGGCCTGGCACGCCAGGTCCGCGTGGGTGTGGTCGGGGGTCAGGACCAGCAGCGCGTCGAGGCCCGGATGGTCCAGGAGCGCGCGGTGATCGGCGAACGCCTCGGCACCGGGCAGGCGCCGGGTGGCGTACGCCAGCGCGTCCGGGTCGGTGTCGGCCACCGCGGCGACCCGGGCGCCGTACCCCGGCCGGTGGGCGGTGAGCGCGAGATCGCCGCGCAGGCCGAAGCCGATGACGCCCAGACACAGGTCGTCGGTCATGAGGTGCCTCCTCGGTCGGACGGACTCCATGGTCGGCGGGGTACGGGACCAAGGAACGGCGGGGTGGGAGGGGCCGCGGGCCCCGCCTTCGCGCCGACCTTCGCCACCCTCCGGGGAACACCGCCGGACGTGCTCCACGCACCGTAAACCACAGGGGTGGTGAATGTGGTCATCGCACTCCTATTGCTCGCATAAATGCACGGAGTTGATGTTTTATGCGCTGTGCAGCAGGTATGCCAACGGGTATTGCACGAGGTAAGCCACCGATGACGGCCCGGCAGGGCCAGGGAGACCGGCGGCGTACGCCCGGAGTGCGCCGTCCGGCGAAGCGAGCAGCAGCACAGCGCGGGGGCGTTCAGCCAAGGAGGCTCGTCTTGCATCGCTACTTCACCGACCAGCGGCACGAAGCGCTCCGGCGCCGGGTGCGGGACTTCGCCGAGAGCGAGGTCCGGCCCCGGATAGCCGGGATGGAGGCGGCCCGTACGGTATGCCGGGAGCTGCCGCGCCTGATCGCCCGCCAGGGGTGGATCGGCGCGACCATCCCCCGCGCCTACGGCGGAATGGGCGCCGGACACCTGGCCAAGACCCTCGTCATCGAGGAATTCTCGCGGGTCAGCGGTGCCATGGGCGCCATGGTGCAGGCGTCCCAGCTCGGCGCCGCGAAGATCATCCACTTCGGCAGCGAGGAGCAGAAGAAGACCTGGCTGCCGGCCATCGCCGCGGGTGAGTGCCTGCCGACCATCGCCGTCACCGAGCCGCAGTCGGGCGGCCATGTGCTCGGCATGACCGGCACGGCGGTCCGCGACGGCGACGACTACGTCCTCAACGGCCGCAAGATCTACGTCGGCAACAGCCACATCGGCGACCTGCACGGCGTCGTCCTGCGCACCGGCGAAGGCCCCTCGGGCCTGTCGGCGTTCCTGGTGGAGGCGGACCGGCCGGGCGTCCGGGCCGGCGCGCAGCGGCAGGCGATGGGGCTGCACGGCTTCGGCTTCGGCGAGCTGTTCTTCGACGACTGCCGGGTGCCGGCGGCCGGCCTCCTCGGCCGCGAGGGCGACGGGCTGGCCGTCGCGTACTCCTCCAGCGTGCTGTACGGCCGGCCGAACCTGACCGCGGTGTCGCTCGGCATCCACCAGGCCGTACTGGACGAGACCTCGCGGTTCTGCACCGAGCGGGAACGATACGGCAACCCGCTGGCGGACCTCGGCACCATCAAGATCAAGCTCGGCCGGATCCAGTCCCGGCTGCTGCTCGCCCGGCTGGCCGCCTACCACGCCGTCCACCTCCTCGACCAAGGACTGCCGTGCGACGCGGAGCTGATGAACGCCAAGCTGGTCAACGTCGAGACCGCGCTGGAGTCGGCACGCGACGCGATGGACATCCACGCCGCCTGCGGGCTGTTCACGGACCGGCCGGTGGAGCGCTACCTGCGCGACGCGCACCACATCTTCGCCCCGGCCGGGACCTCCGACATCCAGCTGCTGCGCCTGGGCGAGCTGGCGCTCGGCACCGCCAAGGGCGAATGGTCCAGCCGCCTGTCGGACGTGGTGCGCAGGGAGGCGGCGGAGGACACGGACGAGGGGGCGGCGGCGCCCGTCACCCGCCTGCGCGACCGGACGGCGTTGCAGCCGGCCGGTTAGCCCGCCGTGGCGCCGTACCGCACGCCGAAGCCCGTGCCGCTCCTCCCGGCGGCCGCGTCCGGGAGAAGCGGTACGGGCTTCGGTTCCGTGGTGCGTGGTGTCAGCCTTCCTCGGCCTGCTGCCGCTCCATGCGGTGGATCTGCTCGACCAGTTCGGCGGCCATCGACTTGATGGTCTCCAGGCCCTCGCGCCCCCACGGGCGGCGTTCGAGGTCCACCACGCAGACCGTGCCGAGCGCCATGTCCGTACGGTCGATGAGCGGGGCGCCCAGGTAGGAGCGGATGCCTATCTCGTCGACGACCGGGTTGCCCGCGAAGCGCGGGTAGTCGCAGACGTCCTCCAGCACCAGCGCCTTGCGGCGGACGATGACGTGCGGGCAGTAGCCGTGGTCGCGGGCCATCACGCGGCCGGGCTGGGCGCTCGGCGGGGCGGGGCCCAGTTCGACGGGCGCCCGGTCGCTGTCGGGCGTGTAGAGCCCGGCGAAGTACTGCCGGTGCTCGTCGATGAAGTTGACCATGGCGTACGGCGCCTGGGTCGTCCGGGCCAGCTTGCGCGCGAACTCGTCGAAGGCGGGCAGCGGCGCGTCGCCGATGCCCAGTTCGCGCAGCCGGGCGACGCGGGCCGGCGCCTCGTGGTCCTCCGGGGTGAGCAGCAGATGGCGCGTGGGGTCGTAGGAGGCGTACGACGCGCGCGGGACGGGTCGGGTCACGGGAGCTCCGGGGTGGCGGCGAGGACGGGGGACAGCAGGTGCCGGACGAGCGAGACCAGGACATGGGTGGACGAACTGCACTGGCGCGCGTCGCAGAGCACGACCGGGGTGCCGGGGTCGAGGTCCATGGCGGTGCGCACCTCGTCCGGTTCGTAGTGGTATCCGCCGTCGAACTCGTTGACGGCGACGACGAAGGCGATGCCGCGCCGCTCGAAGAAGTCGACGGCGGCGAAGCACTGGTCCAGGCGGCGGGTGTCGGCGAGGATGACGGCGCCGAGCGCCCCGTTGGACAGTTCGTCCCACATGAACCAGAAGCGGTGCTGCCCCGGGGTGCCGAAGAGGTAGAGGACGTGTTCCCGGTCGAGGGTGATCCGGCCGAAGTCCATGGCGACCGTGGTGGTGTTCTTGTCCTCGACGCCCGCCAGGTCGTCCGTGCCCACGCTGACCTGGGTGAGCAGCTCCTCCGTACTGAGCGGTTCGATCTCGCTGACCGCTCCGACGAAGGTCGTCTTGCCCACCCCGAAGCCCCCGGCGACGAGGATCTTCAGCGCCAGCGGGAAGGGGTCGTCGGCGGGGCCCGGGGCCGGGTCCGCGGACGACGGGTGGCCGGCGGACGGGAGCCGGGCATCGGCGGACAGGGCGTCAAAGCCGTTTGCGTAGTCCATGCAACACCGCCTCCAGCAGCGCTCGGTCGGTACGGTTCGGGGAGTCCGGCCCGCAGACGCCCACCGGGACGGGCGCGCGGGCGGCGAGCGCCCCGCAGTCGACGAGGTCGGCGAGCAGGACCTTGGTGACCACGGCGGGCAGGCGTATGTGCGCGGCGATCTCGGCGACCGACATCGGGCCGCCGCACAGCCCGAGCACCTGCGCGTAGTCGGGGCCCTGGCAGGTGACGGGCCGTTTGCCGGTGGCTATGACCATGGTCAGCAGGTCGAAGTGCGCGGTCGGCCGGGTCCGGCCGTTGCTGACCGTGTACGGGCGGACCAGGCGGCCGGCCTCGTCGTCCAGCCACGGGATCTCGCGGCCCGCTCTGCGGCGGCGCCGTACGCCCATCCTCAGCGACCGCCCGCGCGGGCCTGCTGCCGCACCGGCGTCGCGAGGTACGGCCGCACGCTCTTGACCAGCATCCCCATCTCGTAGCCGAGGACGGCGACATCGGCGTCCCGGCCGGCCAGCACGGCCAGGCACGCGCCGGACCCGGCCGTGGAGACGAACAGGAACGTGGTCTCCAGCTCGACGACGACCTGGAGCACGTCGTCCCCGTTGCCGAAGCGCACCCCGGCGCTGCGGGCGAGGGAGTACAGCCCGGAGGAGAGGGCGGCCAGGTGGTCGGCGCTGTCCGGGTCGAAGCCGTGCGCCGCCTTGACCAGGCCGTCGGAGGACAGCAGAAGCGCGCTGGTCGCATGCGGTACGCGGTTGACGAGTCCGGTCAGCAGCCAGGACAGGTCGGTGTGCTGGCCTCCCTGCAGGGCATGTGCCTGCGTGTGCACGTCACTCACCATGGTCGCGGTCGTCTCCTCGGCGGGGGTCGGTCCTGTCGTGGCCGGCTTCGGTACCGGCCCGGTAACGGTCGTAACCGTCGTGGTCGGCGGGACTGCCGTAGCTTTCGTCGGCGAGGCTGATGCCGCGGCGGAACGCGGCCATCAGACCGGGGTCGTGCTCGGGTTCGGGCTTGCCGTCGCGGCGTCCAGCGGACGGCAGGATCGGGTCGCCGCGCAGCTGGGGCACCAGGTGCTCCTGCTTGCGGCGGCGCGGCAGGCTGGGGCGGGCGCCGTCGTCCGCGGCGGGCGGGGCGGGCGGCATGAGGACCGGGCCCGGGTCGGCCGCGGTGTGCGGGGCGGGGTGGTGCGGGGCGGGGTGGTGCGGGTCCGGGTGCGGCTCGACGCCGGTGAGGGGGTGCGCGCCGGTGAGGGGGTCGGGGGCACGGTGCGCGCCGGTCGGGTGCGGCCCGTCGGCCGGTGCCGCGCCGGCGTGCACGGCGCGGGTGCCGGTGTGCGGGGTGTCGGTGGCGCTGGGCCACACTCCGTCGCCGTACACGATGTCCGGGTACGCGCCTTCGGCGGACGGGCCCACCGGCGCACCGTGCGCGGCACGGACGAGCCGCCGGCGCGGTCCGTGCGGGTCGTCGTCGGCGCCGTCGCCGTCGAACCCGCTCCGGTACCGGGACGCCGCGTCGGCGCCGGGGAGGGAGCGCGGCTCCGGGACCGTCAGGTCGATGTCCCCGGCGTCCGCGAACGGCTCGTCGCCCTGCCCCTGCGCGGTCTCCGGGCCGAGCAGGCCCTTCGGCACGACGAGAACGGCCTGCACGCCGCCGTAGATGTTGCCCTGCAAACGGACCACGATGCCGTGCCGCCGCGCGAGCGAGGAGACGACGAAGAGCCCGATGCGCCCGTCGCTCAGCAGCTCGGCCACGTCGACGTGGTCGGGGTCGGCGAGCAGTCCGTTCATCCGGGTCTGCTCGTCCAGGGACATGCCCAGGCCACGGTCCTCGACCTCGACGGCGAGGCCGGCGGTGACCAGCTGGGCGCGCAGCAGGACGCTCGTCTGGGGCGAGGAGTAGACGGTGGCGTTCTCGACGAGTTCGGCGAGCAGGTGGATGACGTCGGCGACGGCGTGGCCGCGCAGCGTGCCCTCGATGGGCGGCACCAGCTTGATCCGCGGGTACTGCTCGACCTCGGCGATCGAGGAGCGCAGCACCTCGGTCATGCTGACCGGGCGGCTCCACTGGCGGCGGGAGATGGCGCCGCCGAGGACGGCGAGGTTCTCGGCGTGCCGGCGGATGCGGGTGGCGAGGTGGTCGACGTGGAAGATGCCCTTGAGCAGGTCGGGGTCCTCGACCTGGTTCTCCAGCTCGTCCAGCAGCTCGATCTCGCGGTGGACCAGGGACTGCAGGCGCCGGGCGAGGTTCACGAAGACCTCGACCTTCTGCTCGTTGCCGCTGGCGTTGCCGCGGGCGATGGCCACCCCCTCCAGGACCGCCGCCTCGGCCGCCCGGCCCGCCTCGGCCACCTCGTGGGCGAGCAGGTCGAGGGCGTCACCGGCGGGCGGCGGCGCGGCGGCCGGTTCGCGCTCGCACCGCGGCAGCCACTCGCCCTGGCGGATCCGGTCCAGCAGGTCGTGGAGGTCGTGCTGTCCGCGGGCGCAGACCTCGCGCAGGCGCGCGTGGCGGGCGACGGCGGCGCGTGCCTCGTTGTTGGCCGCGGTGCCGGCGACCGTGACGACGGCGCACACCACGGCGCCGGCGCCGAGCAGGACGACCCAGTCGCGGCCGGCCAGCTCGGCACCGCCGACCCGTACGACGAAGGCCGTGGCGGCCGAACAGGTGGCGGCGACCAGGAGGCAGGGCACGGCGGCGAGCCGCACCAGGCGGGCCCGTATCGCCGAGTCGGCGGCCGTCTCCGGGAACGCGGCCCGGCCGTGCCGCCCGCCCTCCCGCTCCCGGCGCCGGGGGCCCGCCGGCACGGACTCCGCCCTCTGGGGGGAGCCCGGGGAACCCTGGGTCTCCTGGACGGCAGGAGTCCCCTGGGGGAATGCAGCAGGCATCGGCGCCCTCCGGATCGGCCCTCGGCAGTTCGCGGAGCACGCACGCTAGTTGTTACGGGGGTGGCACTTGGACGCACTTCGGCGTTTCGCTACCCCACGCCACCTCCCCCCGAGGGGCGCCCCCGCACGCCAGTGCGCATTCATCCGAACTGCCGTTCCACTGCCCGGGATTGCCGCCGCCGTCGCGGCGCCCGACCGACGGAGCGCGCACCGGCCGCGCACACTCCGGCCGAGTGTGCCCCGTGGCGACGAGTCACGGGACCGCCGGGCGGTCCGCCGTGACCAGCCACGACGTGCTGAGCAGCCGTACGGTGCCGTCCGCCGCCTCGTGGGCCCGCAGATGGTCCGTCAGGGTGCGGAGGGCCCGGGTGCGCGCGGACGGGCCGACCTGCTCCATCAGATGGCGGCCGGGCCCGGTGCCCAGCACGAAGTCCGCCGCGTCGGCGGCCCCGTGGCCCCACTCCCCGTACGCCTCCGCCTGCCGGACGGTGACGCCGGTGAATCCGGCCGCGGTGAGGACTTCGCGGATACGGTCCGGGGCGGCCAGGGAGAACATGCCGGGCAGCCCCGGCCGCCCGAAGTCACCGACCGGCACGATGTCGCGCAGCGCCGCCATGGCCGCCACCCATTCGTTGAGCGCGGCGTCGGCCGGGCAGACGAACGCCAGGCGGCCGCCGGGCCGCAGCGCCCGGCCGACGTTGCCGAAGGCCGCCACGGGATCGGCGTAGAACATCACCCCGTAGCGGCTGATCGCCGCGTCGAACGCGCCGGGCTCGAAGCCGTACGTCTGCGCGTCACCTTGCAGGAACGAAACGTTGGCGACGCCTTCCCGCCCGGCGCGGGCCCGCGCCTCGGCCAGCATCGGGCCGGACAGGTCGAGACCCGTCGCGTGCCCCCGCGGTGCCCTGAGCGCGGCGAGGCGCGTGGTCTGGCCGGAGCCGCAGCCGAGGTCCAGGACCCGGCTGTCCCCGGCGATCCGCGCGGCGTCGAGGAGCGGACCGTTGAAGCCTGCGTTCACGGCGTTCCAGCGGTCCTGGTTGCGGGCCCAGTGGACCCCTTCGGGACCGTTCCAGGCCTGCGCCTGCTCGGTGTTGACGATGTCCGGCACGGGTGCCTCCGGTACGGGACGACAGAAATGGGAGCGCACTCAAGCGGAATGGGCACGCGCCCAAACAGTATGGGCATACGCCCAAACCCGCAATCTCCCGTACCATCGACGCAGTTGACCGCCCCGGAGGCGGGACGACGGCCGGACGGCGGAAGCGAGGAACGAGGACCATGTCACCGCGCGGAGTGGCGACGCCGGACGTGAGCGAGCGGCTGTTCGCGGCCGCCGAGCGCATCGTGGAACGGGACGGCCCCGGCGCGCTCACCAGCCGGGCCGTCACCACGGAGGCGGGCTGCGCCAAAGGGCTGCTACACGCGCATTTCGCGGGGTTCGACGAGTTCGTGGCCGAACTGTGCCTCAACCGCTTCGCGCGTACGGCGGCGAAGGCGCGGGCCCTGTCGGGACTCGTCGGCGAGGGCACGGTGGCCCGGAACCTCGAAGCCGTCACGCTCGCGCTGTTCGCGTCCGGCGGCCCGTCCCTGTCCGGCCTCGCCATGGCCCGCCCCACCGCCACGCTGCGCATACGCGAGGCCCTGGAAGGCGGAGCCCCCGGATTCGACGCCATCCAGGAGGCCGTCACCGGCTACCTCAAGGCCGAACAGCGTCTCGGCCGCGTGGCGGGAACCGTCGATCCCGAAGCCGTGGCACTCGCCGTCGTCGGCGCTGCCCACCACCTCCTGATGACCGGCCGGCCGGGCGCGCCCGACCCGCGGCCCTCGATGTCACGGCTGGTGAAGGCGTTGGTCGGGGACTGAAACGTTGCCGCCGGACCGTCCCGTACTCCGTACACTGACGGCATGGCATGCCGCATCAGCGAGCTGGTCATCGACTGCGCCGGGCCCGAGCGGCTCGCCGCGTTCTGGAGCGGCGTCCTCGGCTACGTGGAACTGGGCCGGGAGGACGACGGCAGCATCGAGATCGGCCCGCCCGGCACCGGCTTCGGCGGCCCGCGCCCCACTCTCGTCCTCAGCCCCAGCAGCGACCCGAGGCCCGGGAAGCTCCGCCTGCGCATCGCCGTCACCGCCACCGACCGGGACCTGGACGCCGAGCTGAAGCGGCTGCTCGCGCTCGGCGCCAGGCCCGCCGACGACGGCCGGACCGGCACCGGGCGGCGCCCGCGTGTCCTGACCGACCCGGAGGGCAATGAATTCCGCTTTCTGCGTGCCCGGAGTCGGCCGACTCCGTAAGTCCCCGTGCGCAGCGAGGAATTACGTCCGGAATCATGGCGTACCCGTGTCACTGCCGGTCTCGCCGTCGGTGCAGCGGCGCTCTCCATTCCGCTGACGTCCAACACCGCTCCCGCCGGCGACTGGGAGGTCGCCGGCGGCGGGCGGTATTCCTCGGAGCAGTCCTGCGAAAGCGAAGAGCGCCAGGATTACGTCGACACCGGCATGTACCGCGAGGTCGACTGCGTGGAAAAGGGCGGCTCGTTCTACGAGATCCGGGGGCGTCGGTCGCCCGTCGACGCCGGTGAACCGCCCGCCGCGCCCGGTTCAGGCGCTGTCGGTCCGGAGGTCCGCCTTCTTCCGGGGGCGGGCGACGGTGGGCTCGCCCATGACGCGGCCCCCCGCCGCCACGTCGCCGAGCACCAGCGCGTGGGCGCCGATGAGGGCGTCGTCGCCGATGGACAGCGGGCCGAGGACGGTCGCGTTCACGCCGAGCGTGACCCGGTCGCCGACCCGGGGGTGGCGCCGGTCGCCGCTCGGCCGCAGCTTGTCCCGCCACCATCCCACCGCCCCCAGGGTCACCTGCTGGTAGATGGTGACGTCGTCCCCCAGGACCGCGGTTTCGCCGATCACCACGCCGGTGCCGTGGTCGATGAACAGCCGGCGGCCGATCCGCGCGCCCGGGTGGATCTCGATGCCGGTCAGCACCCGCGCGCAGCTGGTCAGTACGCGGGCGGCTATCCGGTGGCGCCGGCGGTACAGGCGGTGCGCGACGCGGTGGATCCACAGCGCGGGCAGCGTGGAGTGGAACACCGCTTCCGCCCGGGAGGTGATCGAGGGGTCGCGGGCCAGCGTCGTCTCGATGTCCTCAAGCATCCGGGACAGCGGACCGCCCCCGGTGCGCCGGCCGCCGAACGGGACGGCGGCCGCTTTCGGTGCACGGCCGGGCTGTTTCCGGTCGGACTGTCTGCGGTCGGACTGTTTGCGGTCCGGCTGTTTGCGGTCCGGCTGTGTCCCTTCGGCAGGTGTCCGGTCGACGGGCCGGTCGGGCTGCGACTGAAGCATGGCTCAGTTCCCCATGCTTTCTGCCCTCTCCCAGTCCTCCTTCGACCCGGCGTCCGCGAAAACCGTGACCACGGTCTCGTCGGGGCCGAGGTTCTTCGCCTTCTCGCGCGCGATCAGCCAGCTCGCACCGGCCGACGAACCGATCCTGGTACCGGTCTCCTTCCAGAAGTCGTACATCGCCGTGAGCGCTTCGCGGTGCGAGACCTGGGCACTCTCGAATTCCGGGATCAGTTTCTCCACGAACGGCTGGCGCATGCCGTACGTCAATCCGCCGGCCCCGGCGAATTTCGGTTCGGCGTTGGGCGGTCCGGGCGTCCCGTAAGGCAGTTCGGCCGGTGTCACGCCGATGACGGAAAGCCCGGGGGCGATACCCCGCAGCGCCCGCGCCACACCGGCGATCATGCCGCCGCTCCCCACCGCGCCGACCACGGCGGCGGGGCGTACACCGTCGAGCTGGCCCACGATCTCCCGGCCGGTGAAGAACTGGTGCGCGGCGACATTCGCCATGTTCCGGTGCTGGGCCAGCAGCGTCCAGCTCGGGTCCTCCGCGGCGATCTCCGAGGCCCGCTGCATGATGGCGAGCGGGAATTCGGACGCCGGCACCAGGTCGATGGCGGTTCCCCGCTCGGTCAGGTGGGTCAGCAGGCTCTGCGGTACGGAATCCGGCATCACGGCCCGTACGGGAATTCCGGTGACCGCGTTGAGCCCGGTCAGCGCGCGGGCCATGTTGCCGCCCGAGCAGTCCACGACCTTCAGCGGGCCGTCCTCGTCCGTGTGCGCGTTGATGGCGCGGCAGAGCATCGAATACGCGGGGCGGTCCTTGGCGGAGCCGGACGGGTTGCGGAATTCGTACTTGGCCATGATCTTCGCCCCGCCGGGCGGCCCGGGCACTTCGACGAGCGGGGTGCCGCCCAGGGTGGCCCGGAATTCCCGCAGTCCCGGATACCGGGCCAGCGCGGTGGTCTCGTCGACTGCCGCCTCCAGCGGCTCGGTTACGGAGAGGTCGATCTGCGGCGGTTGTGTCGCCATCGGGCTCACGATCCCTTCGCCAATTCGCGGCGTGCGCGGCCGGTTCCGCGCTGCCGTAGCACCGTGCGAGCGAACGCCCGGCCGGGTAGATGCTCTGGGAGGCCGGGGTGGGTGTCAACGGAACGCCGGTGTTCAAGCCGGTGAACGCGTAACGGCCTTACGGAGGAAGCGTTTTGGGCCCATCGGGACGTACGCCAGGTCCGGCTCACCCGGCGGGACGGCGGGGCTTTCCCGGTCAGCCTTCCGATGCCCGCCCGGCCATTTCCCGGGCGAACTCCTGCCATATGCGCGCGCACTGGCCTGCTATGTCGGCCACCGCCCTCGCGCGGTGCGGCGGAACACCGTCAACGAGGGCTTGCCAATGGGTCACCGGGATTTCATGGGAGCTGAGCAGACGCAGCAACGCGCGTCCCATATCGGTGGAGCGCAGCGCGGGGTCCTGTTTCAGCGGGCGCAGCCGCTCGGGCAACGACGGGTACGGCAGGTCCGGACCGGTACGGCGGTCACCGATGTCACCACCAGGACCGTCACCACCGGGCCCACATCTTCCGGGACCGTCACCACCGGGACCACAATTTCCGGGACCGTCACCACCGGGGCCACAATTTCCGGGACCGTCAGCACCAGACCCATGGCCACCGGTACAACCGGTGGCACCGACCCCGACCCCGTCCCCACCGGAACCGGCCACCCGCCGTACTCCGCCCCGCGGCGCCGGTACCGGGTCCTGCCCGTTTTCCAGGCGCTTGCGCACGTCCTGGGCGGTGCCCAGGGAGATCCCCGCTCGGCTGGCGATCTCCCGCAGCGGCGTGTGCGGCCGCTCGCCGATCAGCTTGCTGGCGTACAGCCGCCCTTCGGCGACGCTGGTGGGGTACGTACGGCCGTCCCGGCCCAGCCGGCCCCCGCCGTTCAGCCGAGGATCTTCCTCGGCTGAACGGCGCCGGACGGCGCCCACCGTCTTCGGGGACAGCCCCGTCACCCCGCCGACCGACCGGTCCGACCACTGCGGATAGGCGCGCAGGATGCGGGCGGCCGCCGCCTTGCGGTCGGCCAGGGACAGCGGGAGGCCGTGACCGACGTTCGAGCGGACCGCCAGGACGAAGCACTCCTCCTCCGTGCCCTCGATCAGCTCCACGCGGATGTGCGTACCGCCGCGCAGCAGCTCGGCCCGCACCCGGTGCGCCCCGTCGAGGACACGCATCGTCGGGTGGTGCACCAGGATGGGCGGCAGCAGTGCGGCGTCCAGCTCGGCGAGCGTCCTGACGTGTTCCGGATCCTGTCCGCCGCTGCGCAGCGGGCAGGAGAGGTCCAGCTCGCTGATCGGCACGGTGACGGCTCGGCCTTGTCGTACGGCACCGGGTCCGGGGGCGGCCAGTGACGCCCGTAAGGCTGACTCGGCGGTCATCGCACCGCTCACCTTCCCCCCCTGGCCGGCAGTCCGTGCCCCCATGAAAGCCGGACGCGCGGGACACCGACAGGACGGACGGCGGTCAGCTGGGTCAGGTGACGGTCAGAATGGTCAGGGTCGGTGCTGACCGGATCCCCGGCCTCGCCCCGGCGTCAGAGCTTCAATTCGTGATTCTCCAGCCAGCTGTTGAGCTGCACCACGAATTCCAGACCGATACGGTACGGCCAGCCGTCCCCGTCCTGCCGCCGTACGCCGCCGTGGTCGATGAGGGAATGGACCGGCGCGTTGGAGTCGGCGGCCAGCTTCTCGAACTCGGCGCGCAACGCGGCATCGTAGCGAGGGTCGTGACTGATCGGATACGCGCTCTTCTTGCGCTCCACGATGCTTCGCGGAAGGAGGTCGCGGGTGGCCGCCCGCAGCAGGCTCTTCTCCTTTCCGTCGAAGAACTTCATCGGCCACGGCACGTTGAAGGTGTAATCGACGAGCCGGTGGTCGCAGAACGGCACCCGCACTTCCAGGCCGACGGCCATGCTCATCCGGTCCTTCCGGTCGAGCAGCAGGGGCACGAAACGGGTGATGCTGAGATAGCTCACCTCCCGGATCCGCCGCTCCTCCGGGCTTTCGCCGGGCAGCACCGGTACCTCCGCCAGCGCTTCGGAATAGCGCTGGGCACGGTATCCCCCGATGTCCAGATCGGCGATCAGTCCCGGGTCGATCAGTCCGGCCAGCATGGGGACCAGGTCGTATCCGGCGGCCACCCAGGGGAACGTCTTCGCGTCGCGCAATTCGGGAGCGTGGAACCACCCGTAGCCCCCGAACAGTTCGTCGGACGCCTCGCCGGACAGGGCCACCGTCGACCGTTCGCGGATCGCCCGGAACAGCAGGTACAGCGAGGCGTAGCCGTCACCGAGCATCGCGGCGGGCGAATCGTATGCCTTCGGCACCAGGGCGCGGATGTGCGGATCGGTGAGTTCCTCCAGGGAAATCACCAGATTGGTGTGGTCGGCGGCCACGTGGCCGGCCATTTCCGCGGCGAAGGGAGCGTCCGGGGAACTGTGGACCACGTTCGCGGTGAAGTCCCGTTCGTTGTCGGCGAAGTCGACGGCGAACGAGCGGACCGGACCGGCGCCGCGGGCGGCGAGCGAACGGGCGGCGAGCGCGGTCACCACGCTGGAATCCAGCCCGCCGGAGAGCAGGGTGCACAGCGGGACGTCGGCGATGAGCTGGCGCTCGACGATGTCTTCGAGCAGTTCGCGCACCGTCCGTACGGTGGTGTCCAGGTCGTCGGTGTGTTCGCGCGCCTCAAGTGCCCAGTACCGCTGGGTACGCAGTCCCGTGCGGCCGAAGCGGAGCAGATGGCCGGGGCGCAGCTCGTACATGCCGTGGAAGATCGCGTGCTCCGGCGTTTTCACGCAGGCCACCAGTTCGCGCAGCCCGTCCTGGTCCACGACCGGGCGCACCTCGGGGTGGGCGAGTATCGCTTTGGCCTCCGAGCCGAACAGCAGCCCGCGCTCCGTCGGGAAGTAGTACAGCGGCTTGATGCCGATGCGGTCGCGGACGAGCACCAGTTCCTCGCTGCGCGCGTCCCAGAGACCGAAGGCGAACATGCCGTTCAGCTTGTCCACCATGCCCGCACCCCATTGCAGATAGGCGTGCAGGACGACTTCGGTATCGCTTTCGGTGCGGAACCGGTGCCCGAGCGCCCGCAGCTCCGCGCGCAGCTCGCGGTAGTTGTACACCTCTCCGCTGTACGTGACGGCCGCCAGCGTGCGGCCGTCGTGCTCGGCGGTCATCGGCTGGACACCGCCCTCGATGTCGATCACCGCAAGACGCCGGTGGCCCAGGCCCGCATGGGGGCCCGTCCAGTACCCCTGCGCGTCCGGGCCCCGACAGGCCATCGTGTCGGCCATGCCGCGCAGCACGTCCCGCGCGCCGCGCATATCACGCTCGAAATCCACCCAGCCCGTTATGCCGCACATGACATCCTCACTCTCTCTTCGGTTCGAGTCGGGCCCGCCGGCGTGCAGGGTTCAGCGCCGGTCACCAGGTGACCGGGAATTCGTGGATACCGTAGATGTCCGCGTCGTGCTTGAACGGCAGATCGCCGGTCGGTATCGCGGAGCGCAGGGTCGGTATACGCCGCAGCAGCGTCGAATAGACGATTTCCAGCTCCATCCTGGCGAGGTTCTGCCCCAGGCACTGGTGGGCCCCGAAGCCGAACGCCAGTTGGTGGCGGGCTCCGCGTCGCAGGTCCAGTGCGTCGCCGTCGGGGAACACCGAGGGGTCGCGGTTGGCCACGTTGCACAGCGCCACGAGGACATCGCCTGCTTTGATCAGGCTGCCGCCCAGCTCCACGTCCTCGGTCGCCACGCGTGTGGGAATGAACTCGGCGATGGTGAAGTACCGCAGGAGTTCTTCCACCGCGGCCGGAATCCTGCTCGGATCCGCGCGCAGGGCGTCCGCGTCCTCGGGGCGGTCGAGCAGGGCCATGGTGCCGAGCGAAATCATGTTCGCGGTGGTCTCGTGTCCGGCGACCAGCAGCAGGAAGGCCATGCGCGCCAGGTCTTCGTGCCGGTACGTCCCCGCCTCGCGCAGTTTCACGATCTGGCGCCCGAGGAGGTCGTCGGTCGGCTCGGCCTCCTTCTCGCTGATGAGGTCGCCGAGGAATGCGATGAGTTCGTCCAGCGCGCGCAGCCGTTCCGCCGCCGAAGCGCCGCGCAGCAACAGCATGTGGGACCGGGTCTGGAAGAACGCGTGGCCTTCGTAGGGCACGCCGAGCTGCTCGCAGATGACCAGCGAGGGTACGGGGAGCGCGAGCGCGCTGACCAGGTCGGCCGGTTTGGGACCGGCCAGCATCGTGTCGATGCAGTCGTCCACGATCTGCTGGATCCGTGGCTGGAGGGCCTTCATGCGTTTCAGGGTGAACTCACCGGTCACGGCACGGCGGGCTTCGCGGTGTTCCGTCCCGTCCATGGAAATCATCGTCCGGCGGAAGTTGCCCGGCTGCCCGTCGACCTGGAACGGAAAGCCCTGCTTCTGCCGGTCGGCGCTGAAGCGGGGGTCGTTGAGCATGGTGCGGATATCGGCGTGGTTGCTCACCGCCCAGACCGGCGCCCCCGGCGCCAAGGTCGCCAGGCTGACCTTGACGGGGCGGCCGTGCTGCTGGAACGCGATGTGCTGCGCATTCGGGGAGTAGGGGCAGGCGCGGGAAATCTCCAGTTCTTGCAGGGTTTCTTGCAAGGTTCCTTGCGGGGTTTCTTGTCGGGTTTCTCGCGAGGGTTCTCGCACAGTCGCTGTCGAGGCACGTTCCGTACTGGTCACGGGTTTCCCCTTCTCGGTTACGCCGAGGGACACGGTGCTGCGGATACGGTGCTGCGGACGTGGCGGCGCGGACTCAGGCCGTACCGGCCGGCTCGCCATGGCCCTGCCACGGGCGGGCGAGCGCGACCAGGGCCACCGCGGCGATGAGGACACAGCCCAGGACCACGACGGCCGTCGACATGGCGGTGGTGTTGCCCAGCACGCCGGGAAGCGGCGCGGCCGCGGCACCGAGTACGAACTGGGCGCCGCCGAGCAGACCGGAAGCCGCTCCCGGGGCGTCGCCGCCGACCGCGAGGATGATGGTGGTCGAGGCGGGCAGCAGCAGCCCGAACCCGGAGGTCAGCCCGAACAGGCAGGCCCAGGTGGTGGGGAACGTGCTGATGCCGAGGGAGAGCAGCCCCACCAGCACGACCAGGGAGACGACGGTGATGGCCACGCCGACGGCGAGCAGGCTGTTGAGACGTACGCGCCCGGCCAGCCGCCCGAAGACCGTACCGGCCGCCACGGTGCCGACGGCGTTCACGGCGAAGACGAGGCTGTAGCCGGTGGGCGACAGGCCGTAGATGTTCTGGAAGACGAAGGGCGAGCCGCTGATGTACGCGAACAGGGCGCCCAGTCCGCACCCCATGACGAGGAGGTAGCCGACCAGTTCGCGGCGGCGGAGCAAGCCGCCCATCGCGGCGAACACGGCCCGCAGGCCGCCGGTCCGGCGCCGCTCGACGGGCAGCGATTCGGGCACCCAGGACCGGACCGCCAGCAACAGCAGCAGCCCCGTCAGGGCCAGCGCCACGAACACCAGGCGCCACGAGCCGATATCGAGGATCAGGCCACCGACCACCGGCGCGAGCACCGGCGCGGTCGACCCGATCACGCTCAGCGTGGTGAGCTGGCGCGCCGCGTGGGTGCCGGTGAACCGGTCGCTGACCACGGCCCGTCCGATGACGATCCCCGCACCGCCCGCGACGCCTTGCAGCAGCCGGGCCAGGTCGAAGACGGCGATGGTCGGTGCGACCGCGCAGACCAGGGAGAAGACGGTGAACATGCCGGATCCGGCGAGGAGCAGGCGCCGGCGCCCCATCGCGTCGCTGACCGGTCCGAGGACGATCTGGCCGATGGCGAGTCCGATGAGGCAGGCCGTCAGCGACAGTTGGACGGCCGTCTTCGAGGTGCCGTACGAGCCGACGATCTCGGGGAAGCCGGGCGCGTACATGTCGATGGCGAACGGCGAAACCGCCGAGAGCCCGCCGAGGACGATGATGAGTCGCCCCGTTCCGGTCCGGGCGGGCGCGGAATCGATGCTGACAGTCATCGGTCTCCATCCGAAGGTGCCTGAGGGATAACTGAACAGTAAGATAAGCCTAACCTTACTTCCACCCCCGGCTGCCGATCCGGCCACGCGATGGAACCGACTCGGTGCCGCCTGCCGACCCGGCCAACACCACTTCGATAGCGGCGAGTTGGGCAGCACGGAGACGGCGGCCCGTCCGGTACCGCCGCGGCGCCGAGGGCACGGCACGGCGCGGCACCGCCGAGGCCGCCGCCGGTCACCACGTACGGCACGGGCCGCTCCACGCCCTATCTTCCGCACCGGGACATCGCCATGGTGTGGAGCGCGGAGCCCGGGAATGTGGAGCGCGGTCCCCACCCGCCGCGGAAGCCTCGACGCCTACGCCCGGGCCGTCAGGAGCGCATGCGTGCGCCAGTCGTCAGGAACGCACTCGCCCGCCAGGCGCCAGGAATGTGCCCGCCTCGCGCGCGTGCAAGCACGTGCCCGCCCGCGCGCGTCAGGAGTGCGCCCGCCTGAACTGAGCGGGCGTGGTGCCCCGGTCGCGCCGGAAGGCGTAGCCGAAATTGCTCGGTGAGGCGTAGCCGACCTCGTGGCCGATCCGGGCCACCGGCCAGTCGGTCTCCACGAGCAGCGCCGCGGCCCGGTCGAGACAGCGGCGCCGGTGGTAGTCCATCACCGACGTCCCGTACAGCGCGCGGAACCCGGTGGCCAGACGCCGGACCGACATCGACGACGCGCGGGCCAGCTCGGCCAGCGTCGGCGGTGCGTGACGTGCCCGCCACAGCAGGTCGGGGACGCGGCGCAGCGCGGCCACCTCGTGGTCGTCCAGGACGAGGGAGCCCTGGGCGTCCGCGGGCGGCGCGGTGACGGTGAGTCCGTCGACCAGCGCCGCCATCGCCGCCACGAGCCGCGACTCCATGAACAGCAGGCGCCCCGGGGACGAACGCCGGTGCAGGAAGATCTCCTCCAGCGGTCCGGCCGCCGGGCGCAGCGCGGCGGACCGGCCCAGATACCGCTCGCGCGCGATGTGGTCCGGCCCGACGGCCGGCAGGGCGCCCGCGCCGAGACCGCCCAGGTAGGACTCCAGCCCGGTCCAGGTCCCGGTGACCGACACGGCTCGGTACCGCTCGCCGTCGCCGTGCGCGATGATGCCGTCGGTGGCGCACCGGGGGCTCAGCGACACCGAGTTGGCCCGCAGGTCACCGGCGCCGGTGCTGGTCTCCCTGATGTGCATGCGCCCGTCGACGCAGTGCTCCAGCTCGAAGTGGTCGCCCGGGAAGGCGAACCGGACCTGGTGGCCTCCGGCGAACGCGACGTCGTACCGGAGGACGCGGAACCCGCTGCGCAGCGAGGTCACCTCGATCGTGCCGTCGCCCACCTCGGGGCGCAGCCGGTGCCGTACGGTGCCGTCGCGGCACGCGTCGGCCTGGGCGATCGACGCGAAGTACGCCGCGTACGCCGCGTCCAGGGCGGAACCGGCCGCGCCGGCGAGCTGGTGAACCGGAGTCACAAGATCAAGGTTAGCCTTCCCTCAGCGCCTTGCCCATGTTCAGCGAGCCGACGCGGCGCCCGGGCCCCGGAGGGCCCGGGCGTGCGACGGACCGTGCCCGGACCGGCCGGAAGTGCTCAAGGCACAGGTCAGAACAGAAGGTCGTAGGTGTCCCAGCCGCCACCGATCGGAATGGCCCTGTCGGGCACGACCTCGCCCTGGTAGCGCATCCCCAGGTAGACCGACAGTTGGCCGCCGAGGTCGCGGGCGGCCAGGTCGGGCAGCCCGTCCCCGTCCAGGTCCCGGATGCCGACGAAGTCGGCGTAGACGTTCCAGCCGCCGCCCACGCGGACCCGGGGCTCGAAGGGCCGGTGGGGGTCGCTGGAGCCGGTGGCCCGGTAGCGCCACAGCACGCCGTTCGTGTCCCGGGCCAGGAGGCCGTCGCCGAAGGTGGTCAGGTGGTCGTACACCTGCCAGCCGCCGCCCACCCGCACCGGCTTCGCGAACGGGGCGGAGGGGTTGCCCGTACCGGCGTAGAAGTAGAGACCGCCGTCGGCGTCTCGGGCCACCAGGTCGTTCTTGCCGTCGTTGTCGGCGTCCCCCGCGCCGGTGATGCTGATGTACCGGTCCCAGCCGTATCCGATGCCCTGGGGCACCTTGAACGGCGCGTACGGGATGCCGCTGCCCTCGTAGAAGAAGAGCTTCCCGTCCCGGTCGACGGCCGCCACGTCCCCCGTGCCGTCGGCCGACGTCCCCCCGAGCGAGGTGATCTTCACATACCGGTCCCAGCCACGGCCGATTCTCGTCCGCGACTGGAACGGCGGCTTCGCCCAGCCGGTGCCCGAGTACTGCCACAGCACACCGTCGTGGTCCCGGGCGTACATCGCCGTACGCTCCGAGGCGGCCGGCGCGGGCCGCGCGGCCGGCGCCGTGGCGGCCGCGCCGCCCGGGGCGGCGGAGGCCGGCTGGGTGGCGGCGAGCGGCAGGGCGAGCGAGGCCGCGACGGTGGCGGCGATCAGGGCCGGACGGAAACGACGGCGTGCGCGCTTCATACGTAACATCAAACCCCCTGGAGAGACGTGCCGTTACGTCCTTCCATGTCCGGAAGACGAACGGCATCGACCGTTTTCCGGGACCATACCGGCAAGTGACCGTTTTCTGAGCGGGACGTGAAGGTTGGTGACCGAATGGTCATATTGCGGGGCGTAGAGCGGCTTTGCGGGGGCACGCGCACAGGTGTCCGAGGGCGCATCACCAACCGGAAGGAGTCGTCGTGTCGTTCCTGTGGGCCGTCATCGCGGGGCTCGTCATCGGGCTGCTGGCCAAGCTGGTCGTGCCCGGGCGGCAGCCCGTCCCCCTGTGGCTGACGGTCATCCTGGGCATGGTCGGCGCGGTCGCCGGCAACGCGCTCGCCACCGCCTTCGGCGTGCGCGACACCGGCGGTATCGACTGGATCCGCCATATCTTCCAGATCGGTATCGCAGCCGTCCTGCTCGCCGTCATCACCCCCCTGTGGGTCCGGCGGCGCGCCTGACACGCCGTACGGACCGGCTCCGCCGGGCACCGCGCCGGCGGAGCCGGTCCGTGCGGCCAGCGCAGGCCGGGCCTCGCTCTCCTCGGATCCACGCCGTGCATGGGATGTTCATGGCGGACGGCCGGAAGCTGTCGTACCTGGATCTCGGGGGCCCGGGCCGGCCGCTGCTCACCCCGCCACTTCGAACACCTCCTCCGTGGCCGGTGTCCGGGCGGGCCAGGAGGGCCAGCCGTGGACCGGCGGGAGGGCCACCGTCCGCCACCACGGCTCCACCGCGGGCTCGTCGGCGGGCTCGAAGGGACGGCCGGGGTACGGGACGGCGCAGGGGAAGCCGGCGGTGCGGGCGGCGTACATGGTGCGTTCGGCGGGTTCGGCCCAAGGGTGGGGCGCGAGGTTGAAGGTGCCCCAGTGGATCGGCAGCATCAGGCCGGTCGGCCGGCCGCCCTGGAGGTCCAGATGGGCCCGCGCCCCCTCCTCCGGGGTCATGTGCACATCCGGCCAGAACTCGCTGTAGGCGCCGATCTGGATCATCGTCGCGTCGAACGGGCCGTGCTCGGCGCCGATCCCGGCGAAGCCCGGGAAGTAGCCGGTGTCGCCGCTGTGGAAGATCCGGTTCGTGGGGCCGGCCACCACCCAGGAAGCCCATAGGGTGTGCTGCGGGCCGCGCAGCCCGCGTCCGCAGAAGTGCTGCGCGGGCGTCGCGGTGAGGGTCAGGCCGCCGGCCTCGGCCGACTCGTGCCAGTCCAGTTCGGTGATCCGCTCCTCGGGGACGCCCCACAGTTCGAGGTCGGCGCCGATGCCGAGCGGTACGACGAAGCGCGTGCCCGTACGGATCAGGGCTTTGACCGTCGGCATGTCGAGGTGGTCGTAGTGGTCGTGCGAGATCACCACCGCGTCGACCGGGGGCAGCTCACCGAGCGGGAGCGGCACCGGGTGCAGCCGCTTCGGCCCCGCCCAGGTGAACGGTGAGCAGCGCTCGCCCCAGACCGGGTCGAACAGCACCCGGTGCCCGTCGATCTCGGCGAGCACGCTGGAATGCCCCATCCACGTCAGCCGCAGCCCGGAGGCGGGCGGCTCGCTCCAGTCCGCCGCGGTGGGCCGGTGCACCGGGATGCGGCCGACCGGCGCCCGGCGCAGCCGCCCCTCGCGGGCGAACTGGGTACGGGCCATGGGCAGCGCGGAGCCCGGGAGCAGCTGCCGGGTCGGCAGGGGGTTGCGGAACTGGCCGTCCACGAACTGCGGGGACCGGCGTATCCGTGCCAGCCGCTCCCCGGTGGGCCAGGCGCCGAAGACGGCGGGTCGGCGCAGTGGGTACCGCCCGGCGGCGGGCGGGTCGGACGGGGTCTGGCGGCGGGGTCGGTAGCCGGGCACGGCACCTCCATGGTTCGGGCGGTAGCGCTGTCAACGGGTCGCCGCGCAGTGAACGGACCGCCGCGGCGACGGGTTCCGGCACGCCGGCGTCCGGGCGCCGTGGCACCGGCCACGGGTCCCACGGCGCCCGGACACGACACGTGTTCCCCAACCGTCCCGAACCACGCGGCCGCCCGGCGCATTCCAGGACGGGCGGAGTGGTTTCCGACGGGCTCCGGCTCCGCGCCCCGGCTCCCGCCGCGCGGCGCGGCCGTACCGCTCCCCCTGTGCGCCCGGACCGTACGGCCCTGCCTTCATGTCAGGGCCCAGACCTCTCCGCCGGATCACGACGATTCCCCGGGCGGCGGAAAGCCTCCCCCGGCCGGGACACCCGGGAGTTTCTAACCCGCCGTACCGGCCCGGCCGGCCGACCCCGCCGAACTCCCCCGCCCGTCGCCCGCGCCGCCCCGCACCTGTTCCGGCCGGGGGTGCGGCTGGTGGCCTTCCTGCGCCTGGCCCTGTCACTGCCCGAAGTGCCGGCTCCGGCGCTCGGCATCCTGGCGCCGCCTGCCACCGGCACGGTCAGTCTGTTCCTGCCGAGCGGGGGCCATCGACGCGTCCGCGCGTGCAGTCGCCGGTACGGTCAGGCCGCCCGCCGCAGCGGCACCACGTCCGTCGGCGGGGCGCTGAGGCCGGGCCGGAGCGGCAGCAGGACGGTGCGCAGGACGGTGCGGGGTGCCATCAGGCGGGACGGCGGCGCGGTCAGGCACAGGACGTCGCGGTAAGCGGCGCCGAGGAGGGGGTCGGCGACGGCGCGCAGGAGGAGCCGCTGCACGTACCAGGAGGTCAGCCGCTCGACGAGGCCCGCGCGGGCGTCCGGGCCGCTCGCGTACGGCCGGTCGGCGCCGACCGCGGTGCTCCAGGCGGCGTCGGAGGCGCGCGCCACCGCCCGCTGTGCCTCCTTCGCGAGCCCCGGCCGCAGGCCGCCGCCGGAGTCCAGGATGCGGCGCAGCGCCAGGGCGCCGAGCGCGGCGACCGACATGCCCTGCCCGTAGACCGGGTTGAAGGTGCAGTTGGCGTCGCCGAGGACGACGAAGCCCTCGGGGACGCCGCCGGGCCGCTCGAAGTGCCGGCGGCGGTTGGCGGTGTCGCGGAAGCCGTAGACGGGCGAGACCGGCTCGACGTGCGGCAGCAGGCCGTGGATGTACGGGTCGCCGATCGTGGCGGTGAAGTCGGCGAAGCCCTGGTCGTCGGTGGGCGGGTGGTGGCCGCGTACGCCCGCGGCGGTGAGCAGCCAGATGCCGTCCTCGACGGGGACGTACACGGCGCCGCGCGGACACCCCGGCCGGCCGGGGATGTTGACGCCCATGTCCGGGGCGCCGGCCGGCCCGGTGGGGCGGAACATCCGGGTCGCGTAGGCGATCCCGGCGTCCACGGTCTCCTGGCGCGGGGCGGGGCGGCCGAGATCGGCGTACCACTGCGGGGCCTTGGAGGTGCGGCCGGAGGCGTCGACGACGAGCGCCGCGTGCAGGGTCCGTCCGGCCGGGCCGGCTCCGCCGTCGCGGCCGGCGTCTTCCCCGCGTGCCCGTACCCGTACGCCCGTCACCCGCCTCGCGTCGCCGGTCAGGCCGATCGCCTCGGTCGCCTCCAGCACCTCCAGGCGGGTCGCCGATTCGGCGGCCGTCCGCAGGACGCGGTCCCGTACGACGCCGTCGATCACCGGGCGGGTGACCGACAGGCATCCGTGGCGGCGTTCGTCGAAGCGGTGCTGCCAGCCCAGCACCGTACGGGTGACCAGGTCGCGCGGCGGGTAGAGGGTGCGCGCCCCGGCGTCGGTGAAGGCGCGGCCCGTGCCGGGCAGCAGCTCCTCCAGCGCGCGCAGACCGCCGCTGAGGAAGACGTGCAGGTGACGGGCCTGGGGGACGCCTTTGCGGAAGGCGTGGCCGGTCGGGTAGCGGTCGCGTTCGACGACGGTGACGGCGTCCACGTGCCCCAGCAGCGCGATGACGGCGAGCATCCCGGCGAGCCCGCCGCCGATGACGACCGCGTGCCGCTCCGCTCCCCCCGTGACCTCCGGCATCTGTCCCCCCCCGTCCCGCTCCCGGGCGGCCGCGCACGTCGGGCTGTCACCGGTACCGGTCGCGCGGCCACCACGCTTCCACCCGTCCGAGGTCTCTCACCTTCAGCGCACCGGGCGGCAGTGTCAACCACCGTTCGGAAGAGGAGGGTTGGGGTCCACCGCGGGGCCGCCGCGGCCGGCCCCGGGGCCCTTCCCCTCAGCCCCGCTTCCGGCCCACCCCGCCGTAGAAGATGATGTTGTTCAGCTCCTCCGGGCCGGGCGGCGGCCCGTCCGGGCGCCACAGCGGCACCCGCACGACCCCCGGTTCCAGCAGGTCGAACGGGCCGAAGAGCGGCTCGACCTCGGCCTTGGTGCGCAGGTTCAAGGTGGCCGTGGCGTTCTTGTAGACGTCCAGGACGCCGTCCCGCGCCTGCTCGTCCGTACGGCCCTGCTCGTACGCCTCGTACGGCTCGCCCGTGGCGTGCGACATCACCAGGACGCTGCCCGCGGGCAGTGCGCGCGCCAGCGCGGCGACGATCCCCGCCGGGTCCTCGTCGTCCCGGACGAAGTGCAGGACGGCCACCAGCAGCAGCGCCACCGGCTGGTCGAAGTCGATCAGCTCGCGCACGGTCGGGTGGGCGAGCAGCGCCTCCGGGTCGCGCACATCGGCCAGGACGACCCCGGTGCCCTCGGTGTTGGTCAGCCGCGCGCCCGCGTGGGTGGCGACGATGGGGTCGTTGTCCACGTAGACGACCCGGACGCCGGGTGCCGTTTCGCGGGCCACCTCGTGGGTGTTGGGCGAGGTCGGGATGCCGGTACCGATGTCGATGATCTGCCGGATGCCGCCGGCGACCACCTCGCGCACCGCGCGGTGCAGGAAGGCCCGGTTGGCGCGGGCGCTCAGCCGCACCTGCGGGTGCGCCTCGATGACGCGCTGCGCGGCCTGGCGGTCGACCTCGTAGTTGTCCCGGCCGTCCAGGTAGTAGTCGTACATCCGGGCGGGGTGCGGCCGGCTGGTGTCGATCTCCTCGGGCGCGAAGGCCGCCGCGTCCTGGAGCCCCCGCGAGCCGTCCTCGTCCCACGAGCCGACCACGGCCCGGGAGAATTCCGCTTCCTTCACGCCGTCCTCCGATCAGTGCCGCAGCCGCACCCGCAGGGCGCCGCGGTGAGCAGGAAGTCGGCCGCGCCCGCCTTCGCGCCCTCGATGAAGCTCTTGATCTCGCGGTGGGTGTAGATCAGGGCCGGGCCGCCCGGGTCGGTGGACTGGCGCAGCGCCACCCGGCCGTCCCCGAGCCGCAGCGCCTCCACGCACTCGCCGCCGTTGCCGCCGCTCCACGGCTTGTGCCAGCCGTCGCTGCCCAGGTCGGTGGCGGGCATGCCGTTGTAGATGCGTATGCGATCCATGGTTCAGATCTCCTTGCGAAAGCCGCCCAGAAGGGCCTCGGTGGTCTGTGCCGGCGCGGCTTGCGCGCACATCCGGTCCAGTGCCTCCAGGAAGGTCGAGACGTCGTCGCGCTGGTCGAAGTACACGGCGCCCACCAGGTTCTCCGCGTACGCGATGTCCGGCAGCTCCGGGATCGGGAAGCGGAAGATGCTGAACGGCCCGTACATCGAGGGGTGCGGTCCGGCCGCGAACGGGATGATCTGCAACCGGACGTTGGGCAGGGCCGCGGCCTCGGCCAGCCGTGCGATCTGGTCGCGCATCACCCGGGGACCGCCGATCGGGCGCCGGAAGACGGTCTCGTCCATGACCACCCAGAGCATGGGGGCGTCCGGGCGGGTGAGCAGCGACTGCCGCTCCATGCGCAGCGCGACCGAGCGCTCGATCTCCTCGCGCGGCGCGTGCGGCTGGCCCGCGTGCAGCACAGCGCGGGCGTACTCCTCGGTCTGCAGCAGCCCCGGTACGTAGTGGGGCTGGTAGCCGCGGATGAGGTTGGCCTCGCTCTCCAGGCTCACGTACGCGCTGAACCACTCGGGCAGCACGTCCCGGAAGTTGTGCCACCAGCCCGGCCGGTTGGCCTCGCGGGCCAGCTTCAGGAAGCCGTCGATCTCGTCCTGGTCGGTGACGCCGTAGGTCGCGAGCAGCTTCTCCACGTACGGGATCTTCAGGCCGACCTCGGCCTTCTCCATGCGCCGCACGGTGGCGTGCGTCACATCGAGGGCGGCGGCCGCCTGCTCGTAGGACAGCCCCGCCTTCTCGCGCAGGTCCTGCAGCCGCTTGCCGAGCACCACCCGCAGGACGGTCGGAGCGCCACCCGACCGTGCATCCGCCACTTCTGATCCCCTCCAACCAACATGAGTGATCAGCAGTGTGTCATGTCGTCAGCAGACCCGAACAGACTGTGCATGCGATTCTGCAAATTACACATTGATCCTTGCCATCGGTGAGCAACATCGCACATAGTTGCGGAGTGGCTTCCTCCGACAACGCTCCTTCGTTAGGGCGCTGTGGCGGCTTCATCGCCGAGCGTCTCCGGGACGCGTTCCACTTGCCGGCGCGCCGCACCTCCGTACCGGAGGCGCGCAGACGTGTTCTCGCTGTGCTGCACGAGTGGGGCGCGGCGGAACAGGTCCGTGACGACGCCGAGTTGGTGGTCTCGGAGCTGTTCACCAACGCGGTACGGCACACCGACAGCGAAAAGGTCGACTGCGAACTGACGGTGCTCGGCGCGTTCCTGCGCGTGGAGGTCACCGACCAGGGCCGCGGCGGCTCCACGCCCCACGCGCAGCCCGGCAGCGTGGACAAGGAGTGCGGCCGGGGCCTGTTCCTCGTGGGCGCCCTCTCCGAGAGCTGGGGCGTGCGCCCCGGCCCCGCCGGCCGCGGCCGCACCGTATGGGCCGACCTGCCGTACGGCTCCCCCACCGCACACTGAAACCGCCGCCCGCGCTGAGAAGCGGGCGGCGGCGGTGCGGTACGCGGGACAGGCGGGGATGCCCCGGCACCTCCTCCACAGGGGAAGCGGACCTTTACGGCGGCCCCTTACAGGGGAAGCAGGTCGGGCCGCTTCGGCTCGACGTGGTCACCGGAGGACTCGCCGCGCAGCCGGCGGCCGATCCACGGCACCAGATGCTCACGCGCCCACTGGATGTTGTCCCGGCGCGCCTCGGCGGGGGTGCGCTCCGCCTCCGGGGGCCAGGCCTGGTCCGGGTCGGCCGGCACATCGAGACCCAGCACCTGCGCGGCGCGCAGCGCGACCCGGGTGTGCCCGTCGGCCGACAGGTGCAGCCGGTCGTCGCTCCAGGCCCGCCGGTCCTGTACGGACTTCAGCGACCACAGGTCCAGCACCGGGCAGTCGTGCCGGTCGGCGATCGCCCGCACGTGGGCGGTGTACGTCGCGATCTTGCCGCGCAGATGCCGCAGCACCGGTACGCCGCGGGTGTCGAACCCCGTGCAGAGCAGCACGGTGCCGACCGTCTCCCGCAGATCGGCGACGGCCGCCTCGTACCGCTCGGCGACCGCGTCCGGGTCCGAGCCCGGACGCAGAATGTCGTTCCCGCCGGCACAGAACGTCACCAGGTCGGGCGCGAGCTCCTTGGCGCGCGGCACCTGCTCGGCGACGATCTGGTCCAGCAGGCGCCCGCGGACCGCGAGGTTGGCGTACCGGAATTCCCCCTCCGCACGCCGGTCCGACAGGAGAACCGCCAGCCGGTCCGCCCAGCCGATGTACGCCCCGTCACGGCCGGGGTCCCCGACCCCCTCGGTGAAACTGTCCCCGACGGCTGCGTACGACCCGATGGCGCCGTCCGCGCCACTGCTCATCTTCTTCGAATCGTCTGCCACGTCAGGACATACTTCACCCCCGGAAGTGACTTACGCCACCGTAACCAGGGGTTGACGTGGGGTGATTAATGCCACCTGGTCAAATTCTGCTCAAGTCGGAATAAGAAATGACCGGGATAAACGGCGTTTTCCGGTCGATCGGAGGGTGGGAGTGGTGACCGGAGGCGGGCGGAGACGGGGTGCGCTCCGGGTACGGAGAGGACGCCACGGAGTGCGGGCGGGGCAGGCCGGCGCGTGGCCGCCCCGGCACCCCGGACACCCCGCGACCGGCCCGGATGCCGACTGCACCCATGTCGTATCGTCGGAGTGGCCCGCCTCGTCGACGAGCAGCGTCGGCGACCGATCCCGAGGAGCGCCCGTGACGCAGCAGACCCCGGAGGTCCCGTCGACCGACTCCGAGCTCGCGGAGGTACGCAACTTCCGCGACGTGGGCGGCCTGCCGACCGTGGACGGGCGCCGGGTGCGCAAGGGGCGGCTGTTCCGCAGCGGCCACCTGGCGTCGGCGACCGAGGCGGACGCCGCCTTCCTCGCCGGGCTCGGGCTGCACACCGTCTTCGACTTCCGCAACGCCGCCGACATCAAGCTGGAGGGCCCGGACGTCACGCTGCCCGGCGTACGGAACGTGAACATCCCGCTCACCGACCCCGCCGACGGCGCCGAGTTCTGGGCGATGGTGCGCGACGGCGAGCTGGGCCACCTGCGGACGGCGCTGGGCGACGGCAAGGCGGCCGGCCGGATGGCCGAGACGTACCGTCACATCATCACCACCCGCACCGCCGACCACAGCCGTGTGCTGCACGCACTCGCCGAGGACAGCGTCCCCGCCCTCATGCACTGCGCGGCCGGCAAGGACCGCGCGGGCCTGTCCATCGCCGTCACCCTCCTCGCCGTCGGCGTCGAGCGCGCGGCCATCGAGGCCGACTACCTGGAGTCCAACGCCGCCCACCGCCGCTACAAGGTCCGCCGCTCCGACAACTCGCCGGCCGGCATGTCCCCCGAGGTCATGGAGCTCCTGGCCCCCCTCTTCGACGCCCGCGCCGAATACCTCGCCGCGGCCTTCGAGGCCATCGAGACGACGTGGGGCTCGACGGAGAACTACCTGAGCGAGGGCCTCAAGCTCTCCGCGGCGACGCGCGAGCGGCTGCGGTTCCAGTTGCTGGAGGACTGAGCGGCGCCAAAGGCGGGGACGGCGGAAGCGCGCCGTCCCCGCCTGCCCCTGTCGTTCTCCGCGCCTGGCAAAAGGCACAATGAATACCTCTATCGTCTGGACCCTCCTTTCCGCGCGGCGCATGATGAGAGCAGCGGCAAGGAGGCACAGCCATGAGCAATCATCGCCGCTTCATCACGGCACCACTCGTCGCGGCGACGGCAGCAGCCGGACTCGCCCTGACCGCCGCGTGCGGCACCGACAACAGCAGTACACCCGCGCCGACGGGCCCATCCGCTTCCGAAAAGACGCAGCAGGAGAAGAAAGCGGATTCCTCGTCGAACAACGAACGCGCGGATCTCACCCGCTTCCGGCTCGATGACCGCTCACAAGCCGGAATCACCGATATCTGGGTCGTGTGGACGGTCAAGAACACCAGCGGAAAGAAATCCAATTACCAGATCGACTGGGAGGCGGTCGACTCCAGCGGCACCCGCGTGGCCAACAGCACGGAGCTCGTGACCGACGTACAGCCCGGTCAGACGTCGACCGGCGAGGACATCACGACGCTCCACAGCACCCAGGGCATCAAGCTCAACATCACCCGCTTCGACCGCACCGCGGCGTACTGACGGGGAGGGGCCCATGGGCCTGATCAACAAGGCCAAGGCCGAATCGGCCGAGCAGGCGGCACGCAACGCGATCGACAAAGGCCGCCATGTCTTCGTGTTCAAGTTCATCGAAGCGATGACCAACAGCATGGTCACCGCGCCGATGACCGGGCTCAACGATCAGATCGAAGCCATCGAGAGTCTGGGGTGGCACATGGAACATCTGGCGGTCGGCGAGGGCAAGGCACTGTCCGGCGAGCGCTTGGCCGTCATCTGCCTGTTCCGGCGCTGACCGGACCGCCCACCCGTCCGGACGGGTGGGCGGCATCGTCCGCCCGACCGGCGAAAGGCCCGGCTCACCCGCCCTGCAAAGCCTGCTTCACCAGCGTCCTCCCGAAGTCCCACATCAGCCCCCCGCCCCGGTGCGCGTCATCCATCACTTCCGTGAACGCGTCCACGAAGCGGTTCACCTCCTTCTCCCCGATCGTCAGGGGCGGAATCAGCTTGATGACCTCCAGGTGGTCGCCGGAGACCTGGGTGAGGATGCGGTGGCGCTGGAGGAGGGGGACGACGACCATTTGGGCGAAGAGGCCTTTGCGGGCGGCCTGGAGCATGGTCCAGTGGCCGCGGAGTCTCAGGGAGCGGGGGCGGCCGAATTCGATGCCGATCATCAGGCCGCGGCCGCGGACGTCGTGGAGGAGTTCGTAGCGGTCGGTGAGGGCGGCGAGGCGGGTACGGAGCAGGTCGCCGGTGTGGCGGGCGTTGGCGACGATCTCCTCGTCCTCCATGACTGCCAGGACCGCCAGGCCCGCGGCCATCGCCTGGGCGTTGGAGCCGAAGCTGGCGGAGTGCACCAGGACGCGGTCCATGGAGGAGTAGACCTTCTTGAAGATCCAATCCTTGCCCAGCGTGGCGCCGACGGGGACGTAGCCGCCGGAGAGGGCCTTGGCCACACACACCAGGTCCGGTTCGACGCCCTCCTCGTGCTGGTAGGCGAAGAAGTCGCCGGTCCGGCCGAGGCCGGTCTGCACCTCGTCGGCGATGAGCAGCGCCTTGTGGCGGTGCAGCAGTTCCTGGGCGGCGCGCAGATAGCCGGGCGGCGTGGGGTGGACGCCCTTGCCCTGGATGGGCTCGATGATCAGGGCCGCCACGTCACCGCGGCGCAGCTCGTGTTCCAGCGCAGCGAGGTCGCCCAGTTCGACGGCGGTGTCCGGCAGGAGCGGCGCGAAACCGTCGCGGAAGCCGTTCTCGCCGTTGACCGAGAGGGAGCCGGTGGTCAGGCCGTGGAAGGCGTGGGCGCAGTACAGGACGCGGGGTCTGCCGGTGGCGTAGCGGGCGAACTTCAGGGCGGTCTCGACGGCTTCCGTACCGCTGTTGCCGAAGAAGACACGGTCCAGGTGCGGGGTGTGGGTGAGCAGTTTCTCGGCCAGCAGGCCGGGCAGCGGCTGGCAGTCGAAGCGGGTGAGGTCGGCGAGCCGGGCGTCGAGGACGTCGTGCAGGGCCTGCCGTACGACGGGGTGGTGCCGGCCGAGGCCCATGACGCCGAAGCCGGCGAGCATGTCGAGGTAGTCCTGCCCGTCGGCGTCCCAGAAGTAGGCGCCCTCGGCCCGCTCGTAGACCTTGTCGAAGCCGATCGTGTGCAGCATGCGCGGCAGTTGGTGGTTGATGTACTTGGCGTGCAGGTCGTAGCGCTCGGCGCCGCGTTCGGCGAGCAGCTTGGTCAGGTCGAATCCGGTCACGGGCCGTTCTCCGTCACGAGTCGTTCTGCTTACGGGCCAGAAAGGCGCTAGCCGTTCTGCTTGCGGGCCAGGAAGGCGCTGATCCGCCCGGCGATCTCGGCGGGGGTGAGTCCGATGTCGGCCAGCACCTCGCCGCGCTTGGCATGCGCCAGGAACTGTTCGGGGATGCCGAAGGTGCGCAGCGGTACGTCCACGTCCGCGTCGCGCAGCGCCTGCCCGACCGCGGCCCCCACTCCCCCGCTGCGGCAGTTGTCCTCCACGACCGCCACCGACGTGTGGTCCGCCGCCAGCCGGACGAGCGCGGGATCGACGGGCTTGACCCAGCGCGGGTCGACGACCGTGACGCCGATGCCGCGCTCGGCGAGCAGTTCCGCGGCCCCCAGGCAGACCGGTGCCAGCACGCCCACGGAGACCAGCAGGACGTCCGCCCGCTCGCCGCGGGCCAGGACGTCCACGCCGCCGGTCCGCTCCAGCGCCGGGACCGGCTCGCCCACCGACTCCTTCGGGAAGCGCAGGACGGTGGGCGCGTCGTCCACGTCGACGGCCTCGCGCAGCTGGGCACGCAGCTGCCCGGCGTCGCGCGGCGCGGCGATCCGCAGGCCCGGGACGACGCCGAGGACGGACAGGTCCCACATGCCGTTGTGGCTCGGCCCGTCGGTGCCGGTCACGCCCGCCCGGTCGAGGACGAAGGTGACGCCGCACCGGTGCAGCGCCACGTCCATCAGGACCTGGTCGAAGGCCCGGTTGAGGAAGGTGGCGTACACGGCCACGACCGGGTGGAGGCCGCCGGTGGCCAGCCCGGCCGCGGAGACCGCCGCGTGCTGCTCGGCGATGCCCACGTCCCACGTACGGTCGGGGAAGGCCGCGGCGAACTCGGCGAGGCCGACGGGCTGGAGCATCGCGGCGGTGATCGCGACCACGTCCGGGCGCTCCGCGCCGATCTTCACCATCTCGTCGCCGAAGACGGAGGTCCACGACGGCGGGCCGGGCGGCGCGACGGGCGCGCAGGTCAGCGGGTCCATGGCGCCGACCGTGTGGAACCGGTCGGCCTCGTCCTCCAGCGCGGGGCGGTAGCCGCGCCCCTTCTCGGTGAGGCAGTGGACGAGTACGGGCCCGCTGAAGCGGGCGGCGCGGCGCAGCGCGGACTCGACGGCGGCGATGTCGTGGCCGTCGATGGGGCCGACGTACTTCAGTCCCAGGTCCTCGAACATGCCCTGGGGGGCGAAGGCGTCCTTGAACCCCTTCTTGGCGCCGTGCAGCGACTCGTACAGCGGGCGGCCCACGAGGGGGGCCCGCTGCACGATCTCCTTGCCCCACGACAGGAAGCGCTCGTAGCCGTCGGTGGTGCGCAGAGTGGCAAGGTGGTTGGCGAGGCCGCCGATGGTGGGGGCGTAGGAGCGCTCGTTGTCGTTGACGACGATGATGAGGGGGCGGTCCTTGGCGGCGGCGATGTTGTTGAGCGCTTCCCAGGCCATGCCGCCGGTCAGCGCGCCGTCGCCGATGACGGCGACAACGTGGTCGCTGCGCCCGCGCACCTGGTTGGCCTTGGCGAGGCCGTCGGCCCAGCCCAGCACGGTCGAGGCGTGGGAGTTCTCGATGACGTCGTGCTCGGACTCCTCGCGGGACGGGTAGCCGGACAGTCCGCCCTTGCCGCGCAGCTTGGAGAAGTCCTGGCGCCCGGTCAGCAGTTTGTGGACGTACGACTGGTGGCCGGTGTCCCACAGGACGCGGTCGGCCGGCGAGTCGAAGACCCGGTGCAGGGCGATGGTCAGCTCCACCACGCCCAGGTTGGGTCCCAGGTGGCCGCCGGTCCGGGCCACCGCGTGCACCAGAAACTGCCTGATCTCCTCGGCGAGTGCGCCGAGGGCGTCCCCGGGAAGCGCCTTGAGGTCGCGCGGCTCGCGGATGTGTTCCAGCATCGACATGCTTCGTCCCCCTCTACGGGTACAGCCAGTACGGCCCTACGGGTTCAGCCGGTACGGTTCAGCCGACGACGACATCAGGGGTGCCGGGCACCACTCCCTCGGACTCCATGCCCGCCGCGATCTTCATGGCCTCTTCGATGAGGGTCTCCACGATCTTCGACTCCGGGACGGTCTTGATGACCTCGCCCTTCACGAAGATCTGCCCCTTGCCGTTGCCGGACGCCACACCGAGGTCGGCCTCACGCGCCTCGCCCGGGCCGTTGACGACACAGCCCATGACCGCGACACGCAGCGGCACCTCCATGCCCTCCAGACCCGCGGTCACCTCGTCGGCCAGCTTGTACACATCCACCTGGGCCCGGCCGCACGACGGACAGGAGACGATCTCCAGACGGCGCGGACGCAGGTTCAGCGACTCCAGGATCTGCAGCCCCACCTTGACCTCCTCGGCCGGCGGCGCCGACAGGGAGACCCGGATGGTGTCACCGATACCCTCCGACAGCAGCGCACCGAAGGCCACGGCCGACTTGATCGTCCCCTGGAAGGCCGGACCGGCCTCGGTCACGCCCAGGTGCAGCGGATAGTCGCACTGCGCGGCCAGCTGCCGGTACGCGTTGACCATGACGACCGGGTCGTTGTGCTTGACCGAGATCTTGATGTCCCGGAAACCGTGCTCCTCGAACAGCGAGCACTCCCACAAAGCCGACTCCACCAGCGCCTCCGGCGTGGCCTTGCCGTACTTCTGGAGCAGGCGGCGGTCGAGGGAGCCCGCGTTCACACCGATGCGGATGGGGGTGCCCGCGTCGGAGGCCGCCTTGGCGATCTCCTTCACCCGGTCGTCGAACTGCCGGATGTTGCCGGGGTTGACCCGGACGGCCGCACACCCCGCGTCGATCGCGGCGAACACGTACTTCGGCTGGAAGTGGATGTCCGCGATCACCGGGATCTGCGACTTCTTCGCGATGACCGGCAGCGCGTCCGCGTCGTCCTGCGAGGGGCAGGCGACCCGGACGATCTGGCAGCCGGAGGCCGTCAGCTCGGCGATCTGCTGAAGCGTCGCGCCGATGTCGGCCGTGTTGGTGGTGGTCATCGACTGCACCGAGATGGGCGCGCCGCCGCCCACCGGTACCGGCCCGACCTGGATGCGGCGCGAGACGCGCCGCTCGGCCAGCGGCCGGGCCGGTATCTCGGGCATGCCCAGCGCTACACCGGTGGCGGACGCACCGCCTCCGGGAGGTTCACCGGTCCGCATGACGTCACCCGCGGTTCGCCGCGACGGTTTCACGGGCGGCGCGCAGGGACTCCTTCAGGGAGCCCATCGTGGCGAGGACGGCGGTGGGCTCGTAGCCGCAGTGCGCCATGCAGTTGGCGCAGCGCGGGTCCTTGCCGCGTCCGTACTTGTCCCAGTCGGTCTCCTCGATCAGCTGCCGGTACGTGGGGACGTACCCGTCGCTCATCAGGTAGCAGGGGCGCTGCCAGCCGAAGAGCGAGTAGTTGGGGATCGCCCAGGCCGTGCAGGGGAAGTCCGCCTTGCCCTCCAGGAAGTCCAGGAACAGCGGGCTGTGGTTGAGCCGCCAGCGGCGCCGGTTGCCGCCCGCGAACGCCTTCCTGAACAGTTCCCTGGTCTGCTCGACGCCGAGGAAGTGCTCCTGGTCGGGGGCCTTCTCGTAGGCGTAGGCGGGCGAGAGCATCATCTCGTCGACCTTGAGGTCGTCGTTGAGGAAGTTGAGCACCTCGATGATGGTCTGCGGGGTGTCGGTGTTGAAGAAGGTGGAGTTGGTGGTGACCCGGAAGCCGCGCCGCTTGGCCTCCTTGATCGCCTCGACCGCCTCGTCGAAGACGCCTTCCTTGGCCACCGACTCGTCGTGCCGCTCGCGCATGCCGTCGATGTGCACCGCGAACGCGAAGTACCGCGAGGGGGTGAACTTGTCGATCTTCTTGCGGAGCAGCACGGCGTTGGTGCACAGGAAGACGTACTTCCGCTTGGCCACCAACTGCCGCACGATCTCGTCGATCTGCGGGTGCATCAGGGGCTCGCCGCCCGCGATGGAGACCATCGGCGCGCCGGACTCCAGGACCGCGCCGACCGCCTGGGCGACCGGCATGCGCTGTTTGAGCACACCGGCCGGATGCTGGATCTTGCCGCAGCCCTCGCACTTGAGGTTGCACGCGAAGAGCGGCTCCAGTTCCACGATCAGCGGGAACTTCTCCCGCTTGCGCACTTTCTGTTCAAAGAGATACGTACCGACCCGGATGGACTGACGGAGCGGCATGGCCATCTGGCTCACCTCCTGGGGAGCAGCAAAGAACGGTGCCATTCAAAGAAGACAGGAAGGATGGAGCGCAGCACACGGAAGGCTGACATTCCACCGCGCAAAGTGCCGATTCGGACAAGTTCATGTTCTGGAGCGTCCACGATCACCCGTACGGCCGCAACCGGACGCTCACCGTCGTGCGTCGCGGCCGCCAGCGTCGCGGCGGACTCCATGTCCACCGCGACGGCGCCCCCGGCGCGCAGCCCGGCCCGCTCCGCGCCGCGTACGACGTGGTCGGAGCCGCGCAGCAGACCGGTGTGCACGGTCATACCGCGCTCCTCAAGGGCCCGCAGCAGCGGACCGTTGCCGGAGCAGGGCACGTCCGGCCCGCCGGGCAGATGGCCCCTCGCCGCGTCGGCGACGACCACGTCCCCCGGCCGCATGCCGGGGACCAGGCCGGCGCAGAAGCCGGTGGCGACGACCGGGACCCGCGCGGCGGCGGAGCCGTCCCGCAGGACGTGCCGGACGGCGTCCGCCGCCGCGCGCGGCCCCATGCCCGTACGGAGCGTGACCACGGGCGCGGGCGCGCCGCTGTGGTCGCCGCCGCGCAGCGCGAACCGCTCGATGCCGAGCGCGCAGGCCAGCAGCAGCGGCGGCGGCCCGTCCGGCAGGGCCCGCAGCCCCTCCCGGGCGGCCTTCGCGCTGCGCGACACGGGCATCAGGCCTCCCGGGACGCGCCGGCCGGTCCGCCGTTGAGGTAACGGCCGAGGGCGGTCAGCGGGAAGACCTGCCGGTACAGGTGGTAGTTGATCGAGAAGTCCCAGGGGAAGCCCGTACCGGTGAAGTACGGCTCGTCCCAGGACCCGTCGGCGCGCTGCGTATCGGCCAGCCAGCGCACCCCGCGCGCGACCGCCGCGCTCTCCCGCTCGCCCGCCGCGAGCAGCGCCATCAGCGCCCACGCGGTCTGCGAGGCGGTCGACTCGCCGCGGCCCGCCCACGCCTTGTCCTGGTACGAGCGCTGGTCCTCGCCCCAGCCGCCGTCCTCGTTCTGTACGCGCTCCAGCCAGCGCACGGCGCGGCGCACCGCCGGGTGCGAGGCCGGGATGCCCGCGGCGGCCAGGGCCGGGAGGACGGAGCCGGTGCCGTAGATGTAGTTGGTGCCCCAGCGGCCGAACCACGAGCCGTCCGCTTCCTGTTCGGCGAGCAGCCAGCGGATGCCGCGCCGGACCCGCGGGTCGTGCGCCATCCCGAGGTCGGCGGCCATCTCCACCACGTGGGCCGTCACATCGGCCGACGGCGGGTCGATGACCTCGCCGAAGTCGCAGAACGGCAGCCGGTTGGGGAACGGGCTGGTGTTGTCGGCGTCGAAGGCGCCCCAGGCACCGTTCTTGGACTGCATGCCCAGGTTCCAGCGCGCGGCGCGCTGCACGGCGGCGTCGACGCGCTCCGGGTCCGGGTGCTGGATGCGGCGCAGCGCGAGGACGACCTCGGCGGTGTCGTCGATGTCCGGGTAGTTGTCGTTCTCGAACTCGAACGCCCAGCCCCCGGAGGGCAGTTGCGGCCTGCGTACGCTCCAGTCGCCGGGCCGGCGGATCTGCTCGGCGAGCATCCAGTCGGCCGCCTTGACCAGTTGCGGGTGGTCGGCGGGCAGTCCGGCGTCGGCGAGCGCGATGGCGGCCAGGCAGGTGTCCCACACCGGGGACTGGCAGGCCTCGATCATGCGGACGGGGGCCCCGTCCGCGTCCTCGCGCCATACGGCGAAACGGTCCAGCGACTCCAGGCCCTGCCGCAGCACCGGGTGCTTGAGGTCGTACCCCAGCAGGTGCAGCGCCATGATCGAGTAGACGGCCGGCGGCTGGATGCCGCCCCAGCAGCCGTCATTCTCCTGGCGCTCGATGATCCAGCTCGCCGCGGCCCGCAGGGCCGAGCGGCGCAGCTTGCGGACGGCGACCTTCCGGTACAGGTGCAGGCCCTTGTCCAGCCGCTGGAAGACGCCGTCCCAGGTGTGCGGCGGGGCGAGCGGCCGCGGCGGGTTCGGGCGGGCCGGGTCGGCGTGCAGCTCGTCCAGGGCGAACGGCGCGGGCCGCACCGGGCGGAAGGCGGAGACGATCGTCAGTGCCACGATCGTCTGCCGCGCCCAGCAGGCGAAGTCGTAGATGTTGAGCGGGAACCACTTCGGGAAGTAGATCAGCTCGGGCGGCAGTTCGGGCAGGTCCTCCCACTTCCACCAGCCGAACAGGGCCAGCCAGATGCGGGTGAAGACGCGGGCGGCGGCGATGCCGCCGTGCTCGCGGATCCAGGCGGCGGCCCTGGCCATGTGGGCGGCGTCCGGCTCGTCGCCGGCCAGCCGCAGGGCGACGTACGCCTCGATGGTGGCGGACAGTTCGCCGGGCCCGCCGTGGAAGGTGGCCCAGGTGCCGTCGGCGCGCTGCTCGCCGCGGATGTGCCGGGCGGCGGCCTCGGTGGTGCGCGGATCGCCGATTCCCAGGAACTGCCTGAGCAGCAGGTCCTCGGCGTCCATGGTGACGTTCGTTTCCAGGTCGCCCTTCCACCAGCCCGCGGTGTCCTGGACGGACAGCAGGTGATCGGTGGCGCGGGCCGCGGCGCGGCGGGCGGCGGCGGTCGTGCTCGTGGGGGCGGCCGGGTCGTTCTCGGTGGTCTCGGCGGTGGCGTCGCCGGCCGAAGGGGCCCGGGGCGGCAGCGCCCCGGTGCTTCCGTCGGTCGTCGCTGTCATGGCTTCCCCTTCTGCAGTGAACTCTGTGAAGCGTGCTCAGGGATTCCGTCGGCCGGCGCCCGTACCGAAGAGGTCGGCGAGGACACCGGCCGGCGACTGCGATCTAGGTCGGGTCGATAGGGATCATCTCTCTCGTACGACGACGAAGTCCGCGAGCGCGACGAGCTGCGCGCGGACCGGTGCGGGCATGTCCACCTCGTCCAGTGCGGCGATGGCGGTGGCGTGCTGGCGGCGGGCCTCCTGGGAGGTCCACTCGCGGCCGCCGGCCTCCTCGATGAGGGCCGCGCGCGAGGCGAACTCCTCCTCGGTGAAGTCGGCGATCTCGTCCTCGCTCTTCTTCGCGTCCGCCGCGAGGATGCCGGCGAGGCGTTCGGCGGCCGGGTTGTCGGCGGCCAGGGCGGCGACGACGGGCAGCGACTTCTTGCGCTGCCTCAGGTCGCTCCAGGTCTGCTTGCCGGTGGCCTCCGGGTCGCCCCAGATGCCGAGCAGGTCGTCGACGGCCTGGAAGGCGAGGCCGAGGTGGTAGCCGTAGCGCTCCAGGATGTCGGCGGTGCGGTCGTCGGCACCGCCGAGGACGGCGCCGATGGAGACGGCGCAGGCCAGCAGCGCGCCCGTCTTGTTGCCCTCCATCTCCAGGCACTCCTGGACGGTGACCCGCTCGCGGTGCTCGTAGGAGATGTCCTGGGCCTGGCCGTCGATGAGCTTGCGGGTGGCGACGGTCAGGCGGCGGGTGGCGCGGCCGGCCTCGACCGTGCCCAGCTCCAGCAGGATCTCGTTGGCGAGGGCGAACAGCGCGTCGCCGACGAGGATGGCCTGGGCCGGGCCGTGCACCTTCCACACCGTGTCGCGGTGGCGGCGCTGCTCGTCGCCGTCCATCAGGTCGTCGTGCAGCAGCGAGAAGTTGTGGACCAGCTCCACGGCGACCGCGCCGGGCACCCCCACCTCCGGGGGCTGTCCGGCGGCCTGCGCCGACAGCAGCGCGAGCGCGGGGCGCACGGCCTTGCCGCCGTCGCCGTCCGCGGGCCGTCCGGCGGCGTCGATCCAGCCGAAGTGGTACGCGGCGACGGTGTCCATGGGGGGCGCGAGCCGGTCCACGGCGGCACGCAGCACGGGAGTGGCGAGCCGCCGCCCGCGCTCCAGCAGCGCGGTGACGCTCTCGGTGTCGATAGCTGGGGAAGCCGGATGCACGGTTTCTCCTCTGTTTCCGGTGCTCGTGCTCGTGCGAGCGCGCGTACTCGTGCTCGTGGTCATGCCACCTCCTGGGGCGACTGGCCCTGGGGGAAGCCGAGTTCGGTGAGTGCCTCGCGAACGGCGCCGAGGCCGCTGCGAACAGCGCTTTCCATGGTCGCGGGCCACCCGGTGGCGGTCCACGCACCGGCCAGGTACAGGCCGGGGTTCTGTGTGCGGGCGGCGGGACGCAGGCGGCCGACGCCCGGGGCGGGCGCGAACGTCGCGGTGCGTTCGCGGGTGACGAAGAAGTCGCGGACAGCGGCGCCGCGCGCGGCGGGCAACAGCCGGGCCAGCTCCGGCAGATAGCGCTCGCGCAGCTCGGCCACCGGCCGGTCGATGTCGTCCTGCGCGGCGGACTGCGACACGGCCAGGTACTGGCTGCCGGCGCCGCCGGGCAGGGCGGCGAGCCCGGACGCTTCCGTACGGTCGAAGACCCACTGCACGGGCGAGCCGAGCGCCGCGAAAAAAGGCTTCCGCAGCACCGGCCGGTCGTAGACGACGTGCAGGTTCAGGATCGGCGCCGTGCCGATGTCCAGCAGCCGGTCCTGCCCGTCGAGGCTGCCGGCGGGCAGCAGGGCGTGCGTCTCGCGCTGCGGCAGGGCCAGGACGACGGTGCCGGCGGTCAGCCGCTCGCGGCCGTGCGGGCCGTTGTCGGCCGTCACGCGCCAGGACCCGTCCTCGGCGCGGTCCAGGGCGCTCGCGCGGGTGCGCAGTTCGACGCGGACGCCCGCCTTCTCCAGGGCCTCGCGGGCGAGCGCGTCGTGCACCTCGCCGAGCGGCACCCGGGCCCAGCCGATGTCGGCGGCGCCGTTGTCGGACAGCAGGCCGGTCTTGAAGACCTTGGCGGCCAGGCCGAGCGAGGCGTCGCCGGCCCGGGCGTTCAGCGTCGCGACGCCGACCAGGTCCCACAGGGCCTCGACGGCGCGCGGCGACTGGCCGTGGCGGCGCAGCCAGGAGGCGAAGTCCACGCCGTCCAGCCGCGGGTCCTCGGGGTCGAGCTTCTTCAGGGCCAGCGCCGCGCGGCCGACGTTCGCCCGCTCGGCGAGCGACAGGTGCGGGTACGTGGCCAGGCTCTTCGCCAGGTGCAGCGGTACGGGCAGGCCGGTGCGCCGCAGCCGCCCGAGCCGCAGGCCGTCGGCGTCCAGCACCGGGACGTCCATCCGGTCCTGGAGGGGCACCAGGCTCCGCGCGCCGACCCGGTCGAGGAACCAGCCGTACGCCGTGCAGCAGCGCAGATACACGTGCTGGCCGTTGTCGACGGTCAGCTCCCCCACCGCGGACTCGCGGCGGAAGGAGAAGACCAGGCCGCCGAGCCGGGGCCGGCCCTCGACGAGGGTGACGCGCAGCCCCGCGTCGGCCAGCGCCAGCGCTGCCGTGATACCGGCGAGACCGCCCCCAATGACCACCGCAGCCGCCCCATCGGGACGGCCTGCCTCATGTGCATCGTGCCGGTCGGGCCGCATCCGTTGCGATGTCATCCGCCCTCCCTGATTACTGTCGTCAGGGACGCAGCGGCCCGGCGGAGGGTTGCCCGCCGCTTGGCCCGTCGCAGTGGCCCTGAGCTGGGCTCGTCGGCCCCGTCCGGTTCCCGCCCCGTCATCCGCGCCTCCTCGCGGGCGGCCGGCCCGCCGCCCGCGCCGCCTGCCGGCGGCCGATCGCCCGCGCGTCGAAGCCCGAGAGCCCGCGCACGGCGACGAACGCCTTCTCCCGGCCGGGCAGCGAGACCCGGCCGCGCAGCACCGCTTCCGGGTCGGCCGCGATCCTCGTGAGCAGGCGGTGGTAGATCCCCGCCATGGCGGCCACGCAGGCGCCGCTGCGCCGGTCGAGCATGGGCAGCAGCCTGAACCCCTGGTCGAACAGGGCACGGGCGCGCCGCACTTCGAAGTGGACCAGTCCGGTGAAGTCGGCGCCGGGCGGCGGGACCGGACTGTGGAAGCCCGCCGAGCAGCCGAACTTGGCGAGGTCGTCGGAGGGGAGGTACGTACGGCCGTTTCCCGCGTCCTCGCGAACGTCTCTCAGGATATTGGTGAGTTGCAGGGCCAGCCCGAGCGTATCGGCGTACTCGGCGGCGCGTGCGGTGTCCGGCGCGCCGGGAACCGTGCCGAACACCCCCAGCGACAGGCGGCCGATCGCGCCCGCGACGCAGCGGCAGTAGACCTTCAGGTCCTCCCACGTCTCGTACGTCTCGCCGCGCACGTCCATCAGGACGCCGTCGATCAGCTCGTCGAGCCCGCCGAGCGGGATCGGGAACCGCCGGGACGCGTCGGCCAGCGCCACCGCCACCGGGTCGGTGTCGTCCTCGTCGACCGCGCCCTCCTGGATACGGCCGAGCAGGGCGCGGGTCTCCTCCAGCCGCCGCTCCTTGGCCTCGTCCGCCAGCGGGCCGTCGCCGATGTCGTCGACCCGGCGCGAGAAGGCGTAGAGCGCCGACATGGCCTGCCGCTTGTCGGTCGGCAACAGCCGGATGCCGTAGGCGAAGTTGCGTGCCTGCTGCCCGGTCACGGCCTCGCAGTAACGGTACGCAGCGAGCACCGGCGCGGACGCGTGTGCGATGTCCTCCACGGTCCGACTCACCCCTTTCTTCGCAATGTCGCCCGCACCTCGCGCAGCAGGCTGAGCTTGGTCGGCTTGGGCGGTCCAGGGAGCACGTCGTGGTCGGCGGCCGCGACCGCCCGGAGTGCGGCGCGTCCGCCGCCGACGAAACCGGCGAGCAGCAGTTTGAGCCTGCCGTGGACGCTACCCACCAGCGGGGTGCCCTCACTCAGCAGCGCGCGGGCGCGTTCCGCCTCGTACGCGATGAGCGCGCGCACCGGTGCGCCCCCGGTCGGCGCGGCGAGATCCCGCTCGGTGACGCCGAAGCGTTTCATGTCCTCGCCCGGCAGGTAGACGCGGTCCCGGCGCAGGTCCTCGGAGACGTCCTGGAGGTGCTCGACGATCTGCAGGCCCGTACAGACGGCGTCCGAGGCCCGGACGCGTTCGGGGCTGGCGGTGCCGGTGATGCCCAGGACGAGCCGGCCGACGGGGTTGGCGGACAGCTCGCAGTAGGCGAGCAGGTCGCCGTACGTCGGATAGCGGCCGACCCGCTGGTCCTGCCGGTTGGCCTCGATCAGGCCGAGGAAGGGCTCGGGCGTCAGGCCGCAGCGGCGCACGGTGGGGCCCAGGCGGCGCATCAGGGGGTGCAGCGGGCCGGGCGCCCGGTCGCTGAAGACGCGGTAGAGGTCCGCTTCCAGCGCGTCGAGGAGCGCGAGGCGGTCCTCCCCCTGCTCACGGTCCAGGCCGAGCCGGACGGCGTCGCCGCCGCCGGGTGCCAGGTCGCCGTCGCCGATGTCGTCCACGAGGCGGGCGAAGCCGTAGACCGCCATCAGGTCCCGCCGCCAGGCGCGGGGCAGGAAGAACGGCGCCACCGGGAAGTTCTCGTGCGCGGCCTGGTCCAGGACGGTGCGCGACTGCGCGTCGTCGTCGCGGGCGCCGTCCGGCATCCGCTGCCGGACGAGGACATCGCGTGCCCGTGCCATCCCTCGGCTCACCGGAGGCTGCCCGGCGCGCTTCGGGGCCGGAGAGTTCCAGTAGCCATTGCCGTCACGCCTCCCGTTCTACACCGCCAAGCCAAAACATCCCATTTCGGACACGCCGCATGCCGCGACCGGCCCCATCGGATCCCCGGCCGCCAGGACGGGTACGCATTGCCCGACTTGTGCCACTTGTGCTGTTCAGTACCCGTACAGCTTACGCCGTACATCTCTCCGGCGTCCGAGGGGGTGCCGAACCGCGAAGCAACGATCCGGTCAACATCCAACCGACCCGAACTGTTCCGGATTCCGGCCCAGTTGACCATCTGTTAACGATCACCAGACCAGCGGAAAACCTTCGCCGCCGCCTCGGTGACGATCAACGGCCCCCGCGAGCCGGACTCGCGGGGGCCGTACGGCGCGCTGCGGAGCGGGCTACTTGCCCGTCTCCTTCTCGTACGCCTTGATCACCTCGTCGGTCGGGCCGTCCATCAGCAGCTCGCCCTTCTCCAGCCACAGCACCCGGTCGCAGGTGTCCCTGATCGACTTGTTGTTGTGGCTGACCAGGAAGACCGTGCCGGCCTCCTTGCGCAGCTCGCGGATGCGGGCCTCGGAGCGCTTCTGGAACGCCCGGTCACCCGTCGCCAGCGCCTCGTCGATCATCAGGACGTCGTGGTCCTTGGCCGCCGCGATGGAGAACCGCAGCCGCGCCCCCATGCCGGAGGAGTACGTGCGCATCGGCAGCGAGATGAAGTCGCCCTTCTCGTTGATGCCGGAGAAGTCGACGATGCTCTGGTAGCGCTCGCGCACCTGCTCGCGGGACATGCCCATCGCCAGACCGCCGAGGATGACGTTCTTCTCGCCGGTCAGGTCGTTCATCAGGGCCGCGTTCACGCCCAGCAGCGACGGCTGGCCGTGCGAGTAGACCTTGCCGCGCTCCGCGGGCAGCAGGCCGGCGACGGCCTTGAGCAGCGTCGACTTGCCCGAGCCGTTCGAGCCGATCAGCCCGATCGACTCGCCGCGGTACGCGGTGAAGCTGACGCCCTTGACCGCGTGCACCTCGCGCACCCCGGTGGAGGGCTTGCGGCGGATGATGCGGTTCAGGGCCGCGGTGGCGCTGCCCTTGCCCGCTCCGGTGCCGTACACCCGGTACACGATGTGCAGGTCGTCCGCGATCACGGTGGGAACGCGGTTTCCGTCCGCCGTCTGCGCGGCGCCCTCTTGCTCAGCCACGGCCGTAGCGCTCCTCAGCCTTCCAGAAGTACACGAAGCCGGCGATGCCCATCACCAGCGCCCAGCCGACGGCCAGCGGCCACACGTGCGGCGGCAGCTTGTCGGAGGTGAAGCTGTCGATCAGCGCGAAGCGCATCAGGTCGATGAAGACCACGGCCGGGTTGCAGTCCAGCACGACGTGCACGAAGGCCGGGACCGCCTTCTCCTTGAGGATCACGTCGATGCTGAACATCACGCCGGACGCGTACATCCACGTCCGCATGATGAAGGGCATCAGCTGCGCCAGGTCGGGCGTCTTGCTGCCCAGACGGGCCATGACCATCGCGAGGCCGGTGTTGAAGACGAACTGCAGCACCAGGGCCGGGATCGCCAGCAGCCAGGACCAGGTGGGCACCTGCCCGTAGCCCAGCAGGATGAGGACCAGCACGCCCATCGAGAACAGCAGCTGCTGGAGCTGCATCAGGCAGAACGAGATGGGCAGGCAGGCGCGCGGGAAGTGCAGGGCACGCACCAGGCCCAGGTTCCCGGAGATCGCGCGGGTGCCGGCCATCACCGAGCTCTGCGTGAAGGTGAAGATGAAGACACCGGTGACCAGGAAGGGCACATAGTCCTCGACCCCGCGGCTGGTGCCGATCAGCAGGCCGAAGATGAGGTAGTAGACGAGCGCGTTCAGCAGGGGCGTCACCACCTGCCAGACCTGGCCCAGCTTCGCCTGGCTGTACTGCGCGGTCAGCTTCGCGCTGGCGAAGGCTGAGATGAAATGCCGCCGTTCCCACAGCTGCCGCACGTACTCCGGCAGGCTGGGCCGGGCCCCGCTCTGCGTGAGCCCGTACTTGCGGGCCAGCTCGGCGCGGGACAGCCCGTCGTCGGATGTTGGCGGGGCACTCATGGCGACCGCACTGTCGTGCGTAGTCTCGCTCACTGTTGACACTTTCGTCCTCAAGGTGCGCTGCCGGGGCCGTGCCCCGGCTCGCGCCTGATGCTCTCAGATACGAGCTTGTCAGATGACGGGAGGGCGGCCCAGCCGGGTCAGGCGCCACACGGTACGCCACTTCATCGGACGCCTGGGACCACAGGACGTGGACCAGCCCTCCTTGAAGCCGCCCAGCCAGGCACGCAGGGCGGGCCGCGAGGGCCGCCGGGCCAGGGTGAGCAGGAACCAGACACCGAGATAGACCGGAACCAGCGGGGCCGGAAGATTGCGGCGGGCCAGCCAGACCCGGTTGCGGGCCACCATGCGGTGGTAGACCGCGTGCCGGCTGGGGGCGTGGGTGGGGTGCAGCAGCACCATGTCCGACCGGTAGTCGATCATCCAGCCCGCGTCCAGGGCCCGCCACGCCAGGTCGGTCTCCTCATGGGCGTAGAAGAAGTCGTCGGGCAGCCCGCCGACCTCCTGGAAGACCTTCGTACGGACCGCGTTCGCGCCACCGAGGAAGGTGGTGACGCGGGAGGACCGCATCGGGTCGGAGGCCCGCAGCCGCGGCACGTGGCGGCGCTGGGTCTCCCCCGTCTCCGGGTCCGCGATGCGGAAGCTGATGATGCCCAGCTTCTTGTCGCGGGCGAACGCCTCGCGGCACAGCTCGGCCGTGTCCGCCCGGTCCAGCAGCCCGTCGTCGTCCAGGAACAGCAGCACGTCCACCTCGCTGCCGCCCGGCCCGAACGCCTCGATGCCGACGTTGCGCCCGGCCGGGATGCCGACGTTCTCCGGCAGCTCCACGGTCCGTACGCCCTCGGGCAGCGGCGGCAGCGGCGAGCCGTTGCCGACGACCACGACCTCGATGTGCTCGCCGTGCTGCTTGGCGACCGAGTCGAGCAGCGCGCGCAGCTCGTCGGGGCGGTTGCCCATGGTCAGGACGACGGCGCCGACCTTCATCTCTCGCGCCCCCGTCACTTGAGCCTGCTGGAGGCGAGGATGGACACCAGGTGCAGCACGGTCTGCAGGAGCGCGATGCCGGCCATCACCGCGACACCGAGCCGCGAGAAGAACAGGTCGCCCCGTACCGCGTCCACGACCGCCAGGAGCAGGATCACCAGCGACGCCTCGATGCCGAGGATCAGCCGGTGGAACTTCAGCGCGGCGGCCGCCTTGCGGGCCAGCGCCATACCGGACGAGCGCGGCTCGGACGCCGCTTCCTTGACCGGCGGCAGTCCGCCCTGGTGGCGGGCCACGCCGACCAGGTCGGTCTCCGCCTTGATCAGGATCGCGCCGAGGGCGGCGAGGGTGCCCAGGAAGGCCCACAGCCAGTCGATCCGCCCCGAGCCCCACAGGTCGGCGGCGCGCAGGCCGAAGCCGACCAGCACGGCGGCGTCGGTGAGGTAGGCGCCGACCCGGTCCAGGTAGACCCCGCCGAGCGAGAACTGCTTCTTCCAGCGGGCCACCTCGCCGTCGACACAGTCGAGCAGCAGGTAGAGCTGGACCATCACCACCCCGAGCACGGCCCCCCAGACGCCCGGCACCAGCAGGGCCGGGGCGGCGAGGACGCCGCAGAGGGTCATCACATAGGTCAGCTGGTTCGGCGTGACCCTGGTGTTCACCAGGTACCGGTCGCAGCGCAGCGAGATCTCCCGCATGTACAGGCGACCGGCCCAGTGCTCACCGCTGCGCCGGTCCTTGACACCCGCGGGGTGCACGACCGGGCGGAGTTCAGCTACTGACGGCTTGTGCATAGTCGGCGTAGGCGTCCCTGATCTGGTCGGTGGACAGGTCGAGGTGTTCGAGGATCGTGTAGCGGCCCGGGCGGGTCTGCGGCGCGTACTCGACGGCCCGGACGAACTCCTCGTCGCTGAAGCCGATCTCGCCGGGCGTCACCGGCAGGCCGTGCCGCCTGAGCACCTCGATCATCAGCCCGCAGGTCTCCTTGTCGCCGCGCAGGTGCGTGGCGAAGGCGGCGCCGAGGCCGCACTGCTCGCCGTGGCTCGCCGCCCGCTTCGGGTACAGGAGGTCGAAGGCGTGGTTGATCTCGTGGCAGGCGCCGGAGGCCGGGCGGCTGTCGCCGGCCACCGACATGGAGATGCCGGTCAGGACCAGGCCCTCGGCCAGCACCTGGAGGAAGCCGTCGTCGCCGACGCCGCCGGGGTGGCGCAGCACGGCCTCGCCGGCCTGGCGTGCCATGGCGGCAGCCAGCCCGTCGATGTCCTCGCCGGTCTCGCGGTGCGACAGTTCCCAGTCGGCGACCGCGGAGATGTTGGAGATGGCGTCGCCGATCCCGGACCGTACGAAGCGGACCGGGGCCTCGCGGATGATGTCGAGGTCGATCACCACGGCGATCGGGTTGGGCACGCCGTACGAACCGCGGCCCGCGTCGTTGTCGAGGGTGGCGACCGGCGAGCACAGGCCGTCGTGCGACAGGTTCGTCGCGACGGCGACCAGCGGCAGGCCGATCCGGGCCGCCGCGTACTTCGCGCAGTCGATGATCTTGCCGCCGCCCAGGCCCACGACCGCGTCGTAGTGGCCCTTCTTCATGGCGTCGCCGAGCTTGATCGCGTCGTCCAGCGTGCCGCCGCCGACCTCGTACCAGTCGGCGCCGGGCAGCATCGGGCACAGCCGCTCCCGCAGCCGGGCGCCGGAGCCGCCGCTGATGGCGACGGCCAGCTTCCCGGACGCGGAGATGCGCTGGTCGGCCAGCAGGCCCGCCAGGTCGTCCAGTGCGCCGGCGCTGATGTCGACGACGACCGGGGACGGAATCAGGCGGGTCAGTACCGGCATGCGATCTCACGGCCCTTCGCGAGGTCGTCGTGGTTGTCGATCTCGACCCACGCGACCTCGCCGATCGGCGCCACGTCGACCTTGAAGCCGCGGTTGACCAGCTCCTGGTAGCCGTCCTCGTAGTACAGGTCGGGGTCGCGCTCGAAGGTGGTCTTCAGCGCGTCCGCCAGCTCCTCGGCGGCCGAGCCCTCGATGAGGGTGACGCCGATGTACTCGCCGGTGGCCTCCGCCGGGTCCATCAGCTTGGTGATCTTCTGGACGCCCTTGTCGGGGTCCACGACGACCTTCATCTCCTCGTCGGCCAGCCGCTTGACCGTGTCCAGCGCGAGGATGATCTTTCGGCCGTCGCCGCGGGCGGCGAGCAGCGTCTTCTCGACGGAGACCGGGTGCACGGTGTCACCGTTGGCGAGGATCACATCGTGCTTGATCGCGTCCCGGCCGCACCACAGGGAGTAGGCGTTGTTCCACTCCTCGGCCTTGTCGTTGTCGATGAGGGTGAGCTTGAGGCCGTACTTCTCCTCCAGCGCTGCCTTGCGCTCGTACACGGCCTCCTTGCGGTAGCCGACGATGATCGCGACCTCGGTCAGGCCGATCTCGGCGAAGTTGCCGAGCGTCAGGTCCAGGATGGTGGTGTCACCATCGACCGGCACCAGCGCCTTGGGCAGGGTGTCGGTGTAGGGACGCAGACGCCGTCCGGCGCCGGCGGCCAGCACGAGGCCGATCATGCGGGTTCTCCTTCATCGTGTACGGCGGGTGCTCCGGAGGACACCCAGAAACGGATGCTCTCGGCGAGCACCAGCAGCGCCAGGACCACTGCCAGGGCCGTCAGCGCGATTGTGAAACCTGTCGAGTGCAGCAGGGCCGCGAGGAGGACAACGACCAGCGTGCGTCCCTCGTGCCCGCCGGTGGCCCGCACCAGCCACCGCGGCGGGGCCCCGGCACCCACGCGGATGCGGTAGACGGTGTCGTAGTGATGGTAGGCGACCGCCGCGACCAGCCCGAACGCCGCGGGCAGCGCCTGGTCGGCGCCGGAGCGCGCCGCCACGACCAGGATGGTGACGTACTCGGCCGCCCGGAAGAGCGGCGGGACGAGCCAGTCGAGCGGGCCCTTGAGGGGGCGGGCGACGGCCTGGCCGGAGAAGAGGGCGTAGATGACCGCGATGACCACGGTCGTCCACGTCACGGGCTCGTCCTGGAAGATCACCCAGGTCAGGAGACAGGCGGCGCCGAGGAAGGCCATGACGGGAGCGGTGAAAGCGCCGCCGCTGCCGCCCCGGGCGAACAGCGCGGCGAGCGGCCCGGAGTCCGCGAGGTCGGCGAGTGCGGCCGCCGCCCGGTCGGTGCGGCGGGCGCGCCGCGTGAGCGAGCGCAGCACCCGGCCCGCCGTGGTGTAGCAGGCGGCCAGGGCGCAGCCGACGAGCAGCGCGTAGAAGACGATGCGCGGGGTGGTGCAGGCGGTCAGTACGGCGATCATGGCCCAGCGCTCGCCGATGGGCAGCACGATCATCCGGCGCACCCAGACCGTCCAGCCGACGCTGTCGAGCCGGTCGGACAGGGCCGCGGTGGGGCTGGTGTTGCCGGTGGCGTCGTGGTTCGCCTCGTTGAAGGAGAAGTCGACGACATGTCGGCAGGTCTGGAGCACCATCGCCCCCAGGGCCAGTGCCCACACGTCGTCGCCCCCGCGCGCCGCGCCGAGCGCCAGGCCCGCGTAGTACGCGTACTCCTTCGCGCGGTCGAAGGTCGCGTCGAGCCAGGCGCCCATCGTCGAGTACTGGAGCGAGTAGCGGGCGAGCTGCCCGTCGGTGCAGTCCAGGACGAAGGAGAAGATCAGGAGCAGCCCCGCGGCGATGAAACCGCCGCGGCTGCCGGTGGCCGCGCAGCCCGCCGCGACCAGCGCGGTGAGCAGCGACGCGGTGGTGACCTGGTTGGGGGTCAGGCCGCGGCGCGCGCACCAGCGGGCGAGGTAGCGGGAGTACGGGCTGATGAAGAAGGTGGTGAAGAACCCGTCGCGGGCCTTGACGGCGGTACGCAGCCGTACGGCCTCGTCGTCGACGGCGGCGACGGCCTCCTCGGCCGTGGCGCGCTCGGCGGGCGTCAGCGGCACGGCCGCGACCAGGCTGCCCAGCTCGATCTGCTGGGGCGCGGCGTCCTCGGCCGCCATGCCCTCGGCGAGCGCGTCGGGGAGGACGTCCACGCGGTAGCGGGTGCCGGGACCGGCGGGGACCGCGGCGGCGGCGCGCCGGAGCGCGGCGCGCGCCTCGGGCTGCGCCGTGACGGCGCCCGGCACGGCGGCGGCCGGGAAACGCGGATCGGTCAGCGCCAGCCGGAGGCTGTGCAGGTGGCCGACGAAGCGCGGGTCGACGACGGCGACGCGTTCATCGGCCGGGACCTCGGCGAGCGCATCGGCCACGGCCGCGGCGCCGTCCGCCGTACGGACGTCGAAGCCCAGCGAGCGCAGGGCGGCTTCGAGCGGCGACCCGGCGACCGGCGGACCGGTGAGGATGGCGGTCGACAGACGAACTCACTCCTTGGAAGCTGGCGAGGCCGCGCCGGTCGGTCCGCATTCGATACGGGCTACCCGGGCAGCGGGCGTGGCACACCTCGCCCCGAGGGGGTGGGTGGGCACGTCGGCAGAGGCTATCGGATCGCCGGATGCGGCCGTTCACCGCGCATTCACCGCACGATCGAGTGACCGCCGGCGGCGCCTGCCGCGATCATCATGGTGGATCGGGGCGCCAAGGAACAACTGACACCCGGCCGAGCACCGGACATCGCGCCGGTTATGGGGGCTGTGGGTGGGTGTGGGGGGAATGGGCGTGGGACTGCGGGGCGGGTGAAGGGGGAGGGGTCAGCGCGGGGCGGGGCGGGTGCCGACGCCGGGCGGGGCGGGTGCCGACGCGGGGCGGGGCGGGTGCCGACGCGGGGCGGGGCGGGTTTCAACGCCGGGCGACGCTCCTACAGGCCCAGCCCCACATACCCCCACCGGGGGTCTACCCAGCGGAGACGCGCGGGAAGCGCGCGCCAGGCGGGGCGGGGCGGGCGGGGCGGGCCGTCAGGGGAGGGGCAGGGCGGGGCGTCCGCACCCTGCCCCTCCCCTGACGGCCCACCCACCCCACCCCGCATCGCCGCAGGTCAGCGCATGACAACGGTGTTCAGCGTCGCGTTGCCACATACCCCCCACCCGTAGTTCACTGCAAAGGTCGACGGCAGCCGCCGGCGGCACGGGCGTGGCTCTTCGGGAGGCGTACGGCATGGGCGCAGGACACGACCACGGGGCCGGCGGGCCGGCCGGGGGCGGCGCGGATTCCGGTACGGCGGCCGCCGCGTACCGCGGGCGGCTGCGCGGCGCGCTGGCGCTGACCTCGGGCGTCATGGTCGCCGAGATCGTCGGCAGCGCGGTCACCGGCTCGCTGGCGCTGCTGGCCGACGCGGGGCACATGGCCACCGACGTGGTGGGGTTGATCATGGCGCTGCTGGCGATCCGCCTGGCGAACCGGCCGCCGTCGCCGCAGCGCACCTTCGGGCTCGCCCGCGCCGAGATCCTCGCGGCGGTGGCCAACGCGCTGCTGCTGTTCGGGGTCGGCGGGTACGTGCTGGTCACCGCCGTTCCGCGGTTCTTCGAGCCGGTCGAGGTCGAGGGCGGTACGGCCATGGTCTTCGGCGTCGTCGGTCTGCTGGCGAACCTGGTCTCGCTGGCCCTGCTGATGCGCGGGCAGCGCGACAGCCTCAACGTGCGCGGCGCGTTCCTGGAGGTGATGGCGGACGCGCTCGGGTCGGTGGCCGTCATCGTGGCGGCGCTGCTGGTCACCCTGACGGGCTGGTCCGCGGCGGACCCGATCGCCTCCCTCGTGATCGGCCTGATGATCGTCCCGCGGACCTGGAAGCTGTTCCGGGAGGCCCTGGACGTCCTGCTGGAGACGGCGCCGAAGGGCGTGGACATGACGGAGGTACGGGCGCATCTGCTGGCGCTGCCGGGCGTGACGGGCGTCCACGACCTGCACGCCTGGACGATCACGTCCGGGATGCCGGTGCTCTCCGCCCACGTGGTCGTCGCCCCCGGGACGCTGGACCCGGCGGGCCACGAGAAACTGCTGCACGACCTGCGCGGCTGCCTGGCGGGCCACTTCGCCGTCGAACACTGCACCTTCCAGCTCGAACCTGGCGGCCATACGGCACATGAGGCGCAGCCGTGCCCATGATGCGGGTGCGCCTGGGGCAGACTTGAGCGGCGAGGAGACCTAGTGACAAGGATGGGCATGCCGATCACACCTGCCAACGGACAGACCGCCGGGAGCGCGGCGGTGAACCCGCCGGGCGGCGCCGCCGAACCGATCTTGCTGGAGCTGGTCGACGAGGACGGCACGACGATCGGCACCGAGGAGAAGCTCACCGCGCACCAGCCCCCGGGCCTGCTGCACCGGGCGTTCTCGGTCTTCCTGTTCGACGACCGGGGGCGGCTGCTGCTCCAGCGCCGGGCGCTGGGCAAGTACCACTCCCCCGGTGTCTGGTCCAACACCTGCTGCGGCCATCCGTACCCGGGCGAGACGCCGTTCGCCGCGGCGGCGCGGCGCACCGCCGAGGAACTGGGCGTGGCCCCGGCGCTGCTCGGCGAGGCCGGTACGGTCCGCTACAACCACCCGGACCCGGACTCCGGGCTGGTCGAGCAGGAGTACAACCACCTGTTCGTGGGCCTGGTGCGGGACGCCCCCCGGCCGGACCCGGAGGAGGTCGGCGAGATCGCGTTCGTGACCCCGCGGGAGCTGGCCGAGCGGCACGAGCGGGCGCCGTTCTCGGCGTGGTTCATGACCGTGCTGGACGCGGCGCGGCCGGCCGTACGGGAACTCACGGGGCCGGCGGCGGGCTGGTAGGCCCGTCCGCCGACGGGGCGAGCGGCAGTTCGGCCCAGACCGCCTTGCCGCCGCTCGCCGTGTGCTCGACGTCGCACTTGCCGCCCGCCTCGGCCGTGAGCATCTTGACCAGCCACAGGCCGCGCCCGCCGATGTCGTCCTCGTCCGCCTCGACGGCCTTGGGGCGGTACGGGTGGTCGTCCTCGACGGCGATCCGGACCCAGCCCGCGCCGACGGTGACCTCGACGGCGATCTCCGGGGAGAGCAGCGCCGCGTGCTGCACCGCGTTGGTGACCAGTTCGGAGGTGATCAGCAGCAGGGCGTCCACGACCTCCTCGGCGGCGGGTACGCGCTGCTGGGCGAGCAGGTCCCGGACCGCGTGCCGCGCCTGGGGCACCGAGGACTCCAGTGCCGGCGCGGTGAAGCGCCAGACACCTTCGTACGCGAGCGGTGCGGTCAGCTCCTCGGGGGGTTCGGCCGGGGGTCCGGAAGACATCCTCACGCATCGAGTGTTGGTTCTGGGTTGGTCCGGACCGACCCGCTGAACAGAAGTCAGCTTCTATCGACGCCTTCTGACCGATAACGCAATCGGCGATCGGCCCTACGACCGATCCTGACCTGTTTGTTTTCCGTTCAAGGATTGCCGGATGAGGCCGGTGGGTGGCCGGTGGCGTCCGGTGCGCCGCCCCGCGCGGCGCCGTCGCCGCCCGCCACCATGCCGACGATCCGCCGGCCGCCGACCCCCATCGCGATCAGGCCGAGCCCGTCGAAGAGCAGCGCGAGGGAGAAGAAGCAGCCGATCACGTACCGGCTGCTGTGCGGCCAGTCGCCGAGCACCAGCACGCCCAGCAGGATGCCGAAGGCCCCCTGCACCAGCGTCCAGCCGAACTGCGGCCCCCGGACGACCGCGCCGCCGACGAGCCGGAAGACGCCGCCGGTCAGGAAGAGCAGCGCGGCGAACATCGTCAGGCCCGCGGCGGCGACCTCCGGCTGGCGGATGACGACCACGCCCGCCGCGATGTTCAAAGCCGCCACGATCACCGCGAGCCAGAAGAAGCCGGCGCCGCGCGACTGGATCGCGTGCAGCAGCCCCACCACGCCGCCGATCAGCAGCAGCCAGCCGAACAGCAGCATCGAGGTGAGGGTCGCGAAGCCGACGTACACCAGACCCACCAGGCCCGCGAGCACCAGGATCGCGCCGAGCACCGACAGCCAGGCGAAGCCGCGGCGCAGCTCGCCCGCTTCCCGCGTGCCCGGGGACGTGCCGCGCGCCGAGCGCTTCGAGGATCTCTTCGTGCCGATCATCACCGTCCTCCTCACGGACGCCTTTGTCCCGGTATACCTCGTTCGGCACCGGACGGCAGCGCACGCACGTCAGCAGGCCCGGTGCTCGTGATGAGCACCGGGCCTGCTGCGGAAGTAGCGGGGACAGGATTTGAACCTGCGACCTCTGGGTTATGAGCCCAGCGAGCTACCGAGCTGCTCCACCCCGCGTCGGTTTCCACCACCTTACGGGGTGCCGGACCGTACGCCAAATCCCCGGGCGGTCACTTCCCGGTGAGGTGCGCGGTCAGGCGGGACAGCAGGATCACGCAGACCCGCAGCCGCCGCTCCTCGGGACCGCACGTGTCGCGGATGGCGGCGTCGAGGGTACGGGCGCGCTGTTCGCGTTCGCGTCGCAGGCGGGCGCGGCCGGCGTCGGTGATGTGCACCAGAAGTTTGCGGCCGTCACCGGGGTGCGGCTCGTGGTCGGCGGCTTCCTGGGCGAACGGGGCCCCGGTGTCCCCGCGCGCCACCAGCGCCTGGCCCCGGGCGCGACCGTCCGGATCGGCCTCAGCGTCCGGATCGGCCTCAGCGGAAGCGCTCGGTGCTGCGCCCGGCCCCGACCTCGATCCGGCGGGTGGTGTGCACCGCCTCCAGCATCCGCCGGTCGTGCGTGACCAGCAGCAGCGTCCCCTGGTAGGAGGCGAGCGCGGACTCCAGCTGTTCGATCGCCGGCAGGTCGAGGTGGTTGGTCGGCTCGTCCAGGACCAGGAGGTTGACGCCGCGGCCCTGGAGGAGGGCGAGCGCGGCGCGGGTCCGCTCGCCCGGGGAGAGCGTGGCGGCGGGCCGGAGCACGTGGGCCGCCTTGAGGCCGAACTTGGCGAGCAGCGTCCGTACGTCGGCCGGGGACATCTCCGGTACGGCGTTGCGGAACGCGTCCGCCAGCGGCTCGTCCCCGAGGAACGCGCCACGCGCCTGGTCCACCTCGCCGACGACGACGCCGGGCCCCAGCGCGGCGTGCCCGGCGTCCAGCGGCAGCCGTCCCAGCAGGGCGGCCAGCAGGGTGGACTTGCCCGAGCCGTTGGGGCCGGTGACGGCGACCCGGTCCGCCCAGTCGATCTGGAGGTCCACCGGGCCGAAGCGGAAGTCACCGCGCCGCACCTCGGCGCCGCGCAGGGTGGCCACCACCGCGCCCGCGCGCGGCGCGGCGGCGATCTCCATGCGCAGCTCCCACTCCTTGCGCGGCTCCTCGACGGCGTGGGCGTCCAGGCGCTCGATCATGCGCTGGGTCTGCTTGGCCTTGGCGGCTTGCTTCTCGGTGGACTCCGTGCGGAACTTGCGGCCGATCTTGTCGTTGTCGGCGGCCTTGCGCCGGGCGTTCTTGACGCCCTTCTCCATCCAGTTGCGCTGGAGGTGGGCGCGGGCCTGGAGGGCGGCCCGGGTCTCCGCGTACTCGTCGTACTCCTCACGGGCGTGCCGCCGGGCCCGCTCGCGCTCCTCCAGGTACGCCTCGTAGCCGCCGCCGTAGGTGTTGACCTGCTGCTGGGCGAGGTCCAGTTCGACGACTCGGGTGACCGTACGGGTCAGGAACTCGCGGTCGTGGCTGACCAGGACCGTGCCGGCGCGCAGGCCGGTGACGAACTCCTCCAGCCGGGCCAGGCCGTCCAGGTCGAGGTCGTTGGTGGGCTCGTCCAGCAGGAAGACGTCGTAGCGGGAGAGCAGCAGCGAGGCGAGGGAGGCGCGGGCGGCCTGGCCGCCGGACAGGGAGGTCATGGGCTGGTCGAGGCCGACGGCGAGGCCGAGCTGGGCGGCCGTCTCCTCGGCGCGCTCGTCGAGGTCGGCGGCGCCGAGCGAGAGCCAGCGCTCCAGGGTGGTGGCGTACGCGTCGTCGGCGCCGGGCGCCCCGTCGACCAGCGCCTGGGTGGCGGTGTCCAGGGCCGCCTGGGCCGCGGTGACGCCGGTGCGGCGGGCGAGGAAGGCGCGTACCGACTCTCCCCCGGACTCCGTACGGGAGGCGCCACCACGGTTCAGGTCGGGTTCCTGCGGGAGGTGGCCGACGGTCGCGGTGGGCGGGCTCAGGCTCAGCCGGCCCTCCTCCGGGGTGTCCAGCCCGGCCAGCAGGCGCAGCAGCGTGGACTTGCCGGCGCCGTTGGCGCCGACCAGGCCGATGACGTCCCCGGGGGCGACCACGAGGTCGAGGCCGGAGAACAGGACGCGTTCGCCGTGGCCGGCGGCGAGCGACTTGGCGACGAGGGTGGCGGCGGTGGCAGACATCAGACCGTCGATCGTATCCGGCCGCCTTCGAGTGGTCGCCCCAATATCTCCGCCCCCCGACAGGCACCGCGCCCTCCCGACGGGCACCGCGCCCCCCGACAGGCCCCGCGCCCCCGGCAAGCGCCTTACCATCCGGAGCATGGAACCGGGGATCATCACACGCGTCAGCGACGGCACGGCGACCGTCACCCTCAGCCATCCCGCCAAGCGCAACGCCATGACGACGGACATGTGGCGGGAGCTGCCGCCGCTGCTGGACCGGCTGGCGGCGGACCGTGCCGTACGGGTGCTGGTGCTGACCGGCGCGGGCGGTACGTTCTGCGCGGGGGCCGACATCGGGTCGCTGCGCGGGTCGGCGGGGGCGGAGAAGGGGCTGGCGACGGCCGCCGAGGAGGCGCTCGCGGCGTTCCCCAAGCCGACGCTGGCGGCGATACGCGGCTACTGCGTGGGCGGCGGCTGCCAGTTGGCGGTGGCGTGCGATCTGCGGTTCGCGGAGGAGGGCGCGCAGTTCGGGGTGCCGCCCGCGAAGCTGGGGATCGTCTACCCGGCCTCGTCCACCCGGCGGCTGGTCCGCCTGGTGGGCCCGTCGGCCGCCAAGTACCTGCTGTTCTCGGGCGAGTTGATCGACTGTGCGCGGGCGCTGCGGACCGGGCTGCTGGACGAGGTGCTGCCCGAGGGCGGGCTGGACAAGCGGGTGGCGCGGTTCACCGCCGTACTGGCGAGCCGGTCGCAGCTGACGCAGGCCGCGGCGAAGGAGTTCGCGGACGGCCCGGCGGACGCGGAGCGGGTCGCGCACTGGGAGGCGCAGGCGCACGGGAGCGGCGACACCGCGGAGGGTGTCGCCGCCTTCCTGGAACGCCGGGAGCCGCGTTTCACCTGGTCCGTGAGGTGAATCGAGCGGCTCCCGGCGGGTTGTGCGACGGGCGGGCCCCCGTGGGTCAGGTGACCTCGCCGTCCGTCTTGAGGGTCAGGCGTACCTGGGTGTCGGCGGTGCCGTTGTTGGTGGCGCAGGCGGTGTAGTCGCCCGCGCCGGGCCAGCCGGCCCAGGTGTCCCGCAGTTCCGCGGCGTGCGCGGTGACCAGGCCGGGCGAGCCGGTGCCGGGCACGGTCGCGCCCTGGTACTGGAGCTTGAACCCGGCGCCCCGGCCCGTCGCCCTGCCGTCCACGCGCACCGTGTGCTGCGCGGTCTGCTGCACGCAGCGCTGCTCCCCGGGGTGCAGGGTCCCGCCGTAGAACTGCGAGGCCGCGGCCGGTCCGGCGGCCGACAGGGCCAGTCCGGCGACCGAGGCGGCGGCGCACGCGACGCCGATGACGGTGGTGGTCCTGCGGTTCATCTTCCTTCGCCCCCTGAGTCGTCGGTGGTGCGGCACCCAGGAAGCTAGGCGCGGTGAACGCCCGGAAAGCAGACCGTTACGTGTCCGCTTCCCGTCCGATGAGGGTCCGTCGTGGCCGCCGCGGCGACATACTTGACGCGTGACCGACCGGTTGGGCGACCGGCTCGTGACGGCGCGCGAAGAGGGCTTCGTCGGCCGCCGCCGGGAGACCGCCGCCTTCCGCGCGCTGCTGGCCGCCGGGCGCGGCGCGGTGGTGTACGTCCACGGTCCGGGCGGCATCGGCAAGACCACGCTCCTGTACCACTTCGCGCAGCTCGCCCGGCGCGCCGGGCGGCCCGCCGTACGGCTGGAGGCGGCCGAGGTGCGCTCCTACGAGGAGGAGTTGGCGAGGCGCATTCCGGACCGGCCGGATCTGGTGCTGCTCATCGACGGCCTGGACGACCCGCGGGCGGCGCGCGACACCGTGCACCGCGAGCTGCTGCCCCGGCTGCCCGCCGACGCGCTGGTCGCGCTGGCCTGCCGGACGGCGCCGCCGCTGTCCTGGCGCCTGGACCCGGCGTGGCAGGGGCTGCTGCGCCTGCTTCCGCTCGGGCCGCTGGACGAGGCCGACAGCCGGGAGCTGCTCACCCGGCGCGGCGTGCCGCCCGCCGTCCAGGACCAGGGGCTGGCCTTCACCCGCGGGCACCCCCTCGCTCTCGCGCTGGTGGCGGACGTCGCCGCGCACGGCGGCGAGGCGGCCGGGGCCGATCCGTCGCCGCAGATCGTACGGGCGCTGCTGGCGAGCCTGCTGGAAGCGGTGCCCACGCCGTTGCACCGGACCGCGCTGGAGGCGTCCTCGCAGGTGCTCTCGACGACCGAGCCGCTGCTGGCCGCGCTGCTCCAGGTGGCCGACGCCCGGCCGTACTTCGACTGGCTGTGCGGGCTGTCCGCGGTGGAGAGCGGGCTGCGCGGGGTGCATCCGCACGATCTGGTACGGGACGCGCTGGACGCGGAGCTGCGCTGGCGCGACCCGGAGCGCCGGGCCGCGCTGCACCGGCGGGCGAGCGCGTACTACCAGCGGCTGTTCACCCAGGAGGACGACCGGGCGCGGCAGCGGGCGGTGCTCGCGGACTTCGCGTATCTGCACCGGGACAGTCCGGTCGTCGGGCCGCTGCTGGAGCCGGTGGCGCGCGGCGCGGCCGGTGCCGCGCGGCTGGACCGGCTGACCGTCTCGCCGGGCCCGGTCACCGGCGGTGAGCTGGTGGAGGCGTGCACGATCGCCGCGATCCACGAGGGCATCGAGGCGGCGCGGCTGGTGCACGACTGGTCGCGGCGCCCGGAGGCACAGACGTACACCGTGCGGGGCCCGGACGGGGTGGCGGCCGGGTTCTACACGCTGATCGAGCTGGGCGGCACCGCCCCGGCGGACGCGCCGGACGTGCCGGACCCGCCGGACGATCCGGCCGTACGGGCCGCCCGCGGCTGGCTCGCGGAGCACGGGGAGCTGCGCGGCGGCGAGACGGCGCTGCTGGTGCGGTTCTGGATGAGCCGCGACGAGTACCAGGCCGTCTCGCCCGTACAGACCCTGATCACCCTGCGGCTGACCCACCACTACCTGACGGACCACAAGCCCGCGGTGACGCTGCTGCCGTTCGCCGATCCGCGGTTCTGGGAGCCGGGCTGCGCGTACGTGGACTTCGCCCGGCTGCCCGCGGCGGACTTCACGGCCGCGGGGCGCCGCTTCGGGATGTTCGTGCACGACTGGCGGCGGGTGCCGGCGCTGGCGTGGCTGGCGATGCTGACCGAGCGGGAGCGGGCCGAGGACCCGTTCGCGGTGACCCCGCCGGCCGCGTCGGACCCGCTGCGGGTGCTGGACCGGGAGGAGTTCGCGGCGGCGGTGCGGGACGCGCTGCGCGGGCTCGTGCGGGCGGACGGTCTGCGGGACTCGCCGCTGCTGCGGACGCGCCTGGTCGCGGGGCGGTGCGCGGCGGGTGGGGCGGGCCCGAAGGAGCGGGCGGCGGCGCTGCGGGAGGCGGTGCGCGCGGCGGCCGCGGCGCTGGAGGCGTCGCCGCAGGACCGCCGGGCCTTCCGGGCGCTGCACCACACGTACCTGCGCCCGGCCGGCACCCAGGCACGCGCCGCGGAGCTGCTGCGCCTGCCGATGACGACGTACCGGCGCCATCTGGCGGCCGGGATCGGCCGCCTGACGGAGCTGCTGTGGCAGGAGGAGCTGGAGGGCGGGGGGCCGGAGGGCGGGGAGCGGGCCGGTGACGGGCCGGCCGGTGGCGGGCCGGAGGCCGGTGGGAGCGACGGTCCCGGCGGCCCGCCGGAGGTCAGCCGTCCAGGATGAACCGGCTCCGGTCCCGCATGGCCGCCGTGATCCCGGCGGGCGCCTTCTCGGGCGAGCCCGCGTCGTACGGCGGCTCCGGGTCGTACTCGATGCCGAGCTGGACGGTCTGCGCGTGGGTGTCCCCGGCGATCCGGCCCACCAGCGCGAGGCCCATGTCGATGCCGGAGGACACGCCCGCGGCGGTCACGTACTTGCCGTCGAAGACGACGCGCTCACCGGTCGGCTCCACGCCGTGGGCCGGGAGCCGGTCGAGCGCGAGCCAATGGGAGGTCGCGCGGCGGCCCTTGAGGAGGCCCGCGGCGGCGAGCAGCAGGGAGCCGGTGCAGACGGAGGTCGTCCAGGTGGTACGGGTGTCCACGGCGCGCAGCCAGTCGTGCAGCGGCCCGTCGTCCATGAGCGCGGCCTGGCCGGTGCCGCCGGGCACCACGAGCACGTCCGGGGCGGTGACCTCGGACAGTACGGCGTCGGCGGTCAGCGCCAGGTCGCCGCCGCCGGTGCGGTGCTCGCCGGTGCGCCCGGCGACGAAGACGGTCTCGGCGCCCGGGATGCGGCTGAGGGTCTCGTACGGGCCGACGGCGTCCAGGGCGGTGATGCCGTCGTAGAGGAGGATGGCGATCTGCATGGGGTGCCCTACTTTCTTGATCGTGGGTTCGAACTGGTCACTCGTAAGATCAGCGGGACCCAGGGGTTCTGGGTATGGCTGTCATGGGGACGCCGTGAGATGGCCGGAAAGGCTTGGCCGCCCGGAGCCCCGCGACGACTCGACCGCCAATTGGGAGATGCGACTCGATCGCTGTGTAGGGCAACGTCGGCGAGGTCGTCTGCTGGGCTGTGAACGCGCGACGAGCCGGCGGAGGTGACTGTGCCCCGGATAGGGGCCGGAGTGGACATCGGCAAGGACCACCACCACTGCGTGGTGATCGACGCGGACGGCGAACGGCTGCTGTCCCGCCGGGCCCTGAACGACGAGACGAGCCTGCTGGAACTGATCGGGGACGTCCTGGCCCTCGACGCCGATGCGCTGTGGGCCGTTGACCTCAACCACGGCGGCGCCGCCCTGCTGATCGGGCTCCTGCTCAGCCACGACCAGCCCATGGCATACATCACCGGCCTAGCCGTGCACCGTGCCTCGGCTTCCTATCGCGGCGAGAGCAAGACCGATGCCAAGGACGCCTTCGTCATCGCCGACCAGGCCCGCATGCGCCGCGACCTGGGACTGTTGCGGCCCGGCGACGAGATCGCCGTGGACCTGCGCATCCTGACCACTCGCCGCACCGATCTGATGTGTGACCGCACCCGGCAGATCAACCGTCTCCGCGCACGACTGCTGGAGATCTTCCCTGCGTTGGAGCGTGAGCTGGAGCTGACCAACAAAGGGCCCGTCATCCTGCTGACCGGCTACCAGACGCCGGCCGCGATCCGCCGGGCCGGAGCGAAGCGCATCGAGACGTGGTTGCGCAACCGCAAAGTCCGCAGTGCCGCCGCGCTCGCCAGGACGGCGGTGGAGGCCGCTGAGGCCCAGCACACCGCGCTGCCCGGCGAGAAGCTGGCCGCCGCCATGGGGGTCCGCCTCGCGAAGGGGGTGATGGCCCTCGATGAGGAAATCGCGGAAGTCGATGCCCTGATCGAGGCCCGGTTTCGCGAGCATCCTCATGCCGAGGTGATCCTCAGCCTGCCCGGTATGGGCAAGCAGATGGGCGCCGTCTTCATCGCCGCCACCGGCGGCGACATGGACGCCTTCGGCAGCGCCGACCGCTTGGCCGGCTACGCCGGCCTCGCCCCCGCCCCACGCGACTCCGGACGTGTCCGCGGCAACCTGCGCCGTCCCAGACGGTTCCACCGAGGGCTGCTCAACGCGATGTACTTGTCCGCGCTCTCCAGCCTGAAAAGCTGTCCGGCCTCGAAGTCCTACTACGCGCGCAAGCGTGCCGAGGGCAAGGGACACAAGCAGGCGCTGCTGGCGCTCGCCCGCCGTCGGCTCAATGTCCTGTGGGCCATGATCCGCGACGGAGCGTGTTACCAAGCCACACCACCTGTCACAGCAGCGGCTTGACATCAGCATTGGGAAGCCTTTCGGTGGTGGGCGTGGTGAAGGGGCCGCGGCGTGGTGAAGAGGAAGGGGCGGGCGGTCAGGGGAACGGCGGCGGGGCCACGGGCCGGAAGCGGCGGCGGTATTCGGCCGGTGCGGCGCCCAGCGCGCGCAGGAAGGCGCGGCGCATCGCCTCGGGAGTGCCGTAGCCGCAGCGGCGGGAGATGCCCTCGACGCCGTCGGCGGTGTCCTCCAGGAGGCGCCGGGCGGCCTCCAGGCGCACCCGGTCGACGTACCGTCCCGGGGTCATGCCGACCTCGTCCCGGAAGGCCCGGGCGAAGTGCCGGGGCGACAGGCCCGCACGGCCGGCGAGGGCTTCCACGGACAGGTCGGCCGCCGGGTGCTCGGTGATCCACTGCTGTACGTCGCGCAGCGGGCGCCGGTCCGCGGTCTGCGCGGCGAGCTGGGCGCTGAACTGGGTCTGGTTGCCGGGGCGGCGCAGGAAGACGACCAGGTGGCGGGCGACGGCCAGCGCGAGGTCGCGGCCGAGGTCCTCCTCCACCAGGGCCAGCGCGAGGTCGATGCCCGCCGTCACGCCCGCGGAGGTGGCCGTGTCGCCGTCGCGTACGTAGATGGGCTCCGGATCGACCCGTACGGCCGGGAACCCGGCGGCCAGCTCGGTGCACCGGGACCAGTGGGTGGTCGCCCGGCGGCCGTCGAGCAGCCCGGCGGCGGCGAGCAGGAACGCCCCGGTGCACACCGACACCTTGCGGCGGGCCCGCGGCGCGTGCAGCCGCAGCCAGTCGACCAGCCGGGCGTCGGGTTCGCGGGTGCCCCGCCCGCCGGGCACGAGCAGGGTGTGCGGCGGCGCGGCGTCGGGCAGCGCGAGGTCGGGGGTCAGGGTCAGCCCGCTGCCCGTACGGACCGGGGCGCCGTCGAGCGAGGCGGTACGGACCGGATAGGCGCCGGGCAGGCGCCGGGCCGCCTGGCTGAAGACCTCCAGCGGGCCGGTGACATCGAGGCTCTGCACGCCGTCGAAGAGGACGACCAGCACGTCGCGCTGTTCCATGGCGCCCATCCTGCGGGGGCGCCGACGATGGCGGCAATGACGAATAACCCACCTTTACTGCCATGGGCCGGTGTGTCCGGGCGGCAGTCGCCGAGGACTTCCCGGCCCCCCTCCCCTCCATACCAACGGGTCGGTAACCTGCGGTCATGACCACCAAGACCTCGCTCCCCGAGCGCGCCGGCCGGCGGTGCCACAACGTCGTCAACCCGCTGCACTCGACCGTCTACTTCTCCCCCGACTTCCCCGCGGAGTTCGCCGCCCTCGGCATCGAGGACCGCAGCGCCGCCTACTTCGCGAGCCGGTCCGCGGCCCTGGGCGCGGTCGGCGCCGGCACCGTCACGGCGACCTTCTACAACTTCAAGCACGACCTGGTCGCCCGGCACATACCGCAGGTGTGGAAGGTGGCCTCGCCCGAGGAGGTGCTGGCCGCGCGGCTGCGGGCCGCCGACCGCACCCTGCGGCGGCTGCTCGGCGACGCGGCGGTGGAGTCGCCGGAGATGGCCGAGGCGGCCCGGCTGGCGCTGCGCGCCGCCGAGGCCTGCACCCGGCACGCCCGCCCGCTGTACGCCGCGCACGCCGACCTGCCCGTCCCCGACGCGCCGCACCTCGCCCTCTGGCACGCGGCGACGCTGCTGCGCGAGCACCGCGGCGACGGCCACCTGGCGGCGCTGCTGGACGCCGGCCTGGACGGCCTGGAGGCGCTGGTCACCCACACCGCGAGCGACCACGGCGCGGCCCGCTCCTGGGTCCTGGAGTTCCGCGGCTGGTCGCTGGAGGAGTGGCAGGCCGCCGAGGAGCGGCTGCGCGGGCGCGGCTTCCTCGACGCGGCGGGCGAACTGACGGAGGCGGGCAAGCGCCTGCGCGCGGACCTGGAGGACACCACGGACCGGCTGGACCTGGCGCCGTACGAGCACCTGGGCGCGGCGGACGTGGCCCGGCTGACCGAACTGGCCAACGGCTTCACCCGGACCGCGGTGGCGGCGGGCGCGTTCCCGGAGGCGCTCCTCGGCAAGCGCTGACCCGGGGCCCGCAGCTCCCGGGCGCGCGACGGGGGGGGCGAACTCCCGGGCGCGCCATGGGAGTTCCCTCCTTCCCGTATGCCCGTCCCGCGCACGGGGAAATCAGGTGCGCGGGACGGGCCGCCGCTGCCACGCTGCGCCGATGGACCGTCAAGAGATCTCCCGGATCGCTCACACCGGGCACCCGATCGCGGCACCGCTCGACGACGACTCGGTGCGGCAGCTGCTGGACCACGGCCTGCCGCGCGGTGACGAGCGGGTGCTCGACCTCGGCTGCGGCGGCGGGGAGTGGCTGCTGCGCGCGCTGGCCCGGCATCCGCGGCTGCGGGCCGAGGGCGTCGACACCAGCGCGGCGGCCCTGGCACACGCCCGTACGGCCGCCGCCGGGCGGGGCGTCACAAACCGTCTCGTCCTCCATCACCGAGACGCCGCGGACTTCCGCTCCCCGCACCCGTTCGGCCTGGTGCTCAGCGTCGGGGCCGCGCACGCCTTCGGCGGCCTGCTGCCCACCCTGGCGGCGGCCCGCGCGCACCTGGCCCCCGGCGGGCGGGTCCTGGTCGGTGACGGGTTCTGGGACCGTACGCCGTCACGGGAGGCCGTCGAGACGCTCGGCGACTTCGCCGACCTGCCGACCACCCTGGAACGCGTCGCCGCCGACGGCTGGACCCCCGTCCACGGGCATGTCAGCACCCGCCGCGAACTGGACGCCTACGAGTGGTCCTGGACCGGATCACTGGCCGCGTGGGCCCTGGACCGCCCCGACGGCCCCGACCGCGCCGAAGCGCTCGCGGTGGCCGGGGCCCACCGTACGCAGTGGCTGCGCGGCTACCGGGACAGCTGGGGCTTCCTGAGTCTGGTGCTGCGCCGCACCGACGGCTGAGGACGCGCGCCGGGGCACGGCACCGGTGCGTGCGGCTTCTCACACCTGGCGACAGCGGCGCGGGGGGGGCGCGACAGTGCGGCCCGGCAACCTGCACAATGCAGGCTCAAGCAAACGCTGGAAGGCGGGGCAGGAAACAACGTGACGGCATCCACCGAGGCCAACGGGGCGTCCGGGACCATCGGATCCATCGAAGCGAGGATCGCCGACGAGCTCGGCGTCAAGGAGCGGCAGGTGAAGGCCGCGGTCGAACTGCTCGACGGCGGCTCGACCGTGCCCTTCATCGCCCGGTACCGTAAGGAAGCGACGGAGATGCTCGACGACGCGCAGCTGCGCGCGTTGGAGGAGCGGCTGCGCTACCTGCGGGAGCTGGAGGAGCGGCGGGCCGCGATCCTGGAGTCCGTACGGTCGCAGGGGAAGCTGGACGCCGCGCTGGAGGCGCAGATCCGGGGCGCCGAGTCCAAGGCCCGGCTGGAGGACATCTACCTGCCCTTCAAGCCCAAGCGGCGCACCAAGGCGCAGATCGCGCGCGAGGCGGGCCTGGAGCCGCTGGCCGACGGCCTGCTGAACGACCCGTCGGTGGAGCCCACGGCCGCCGCGGCGGCCTTCGTGGACGCGGACAAGGGCGTGGCCGACCCGGCCGCCGCCCTGGAGGGCGCGCGGGCGATCCTGACCGAGCGCTTCAGCGAGGACGCCGACCTGATCGGCGAGCTGCGCGAGCGCATGTGGACGCGCGGGCAGATCACCGCGAAGGTCCGCGAGGGCAAAGGCGACGGCAAAGAGGGGCCGGGCGCGAAGTTCGCCGACTACTTCGACTTCGCCGAGCCCTTCACCGCGCTCCCCTCGCACCGCGTCCTGGCGATGCTGCGCGGCGAGAAGGAGGAGATCCTCGACCTCACGCTGGAGCCGGAGACCGAGCCGGTCGAGGGCGCCACCTCCTACGAGCGGTCCATCGCCGCGAAGTTCGGCATCGCCGACCGCGGCCGGCCGGCCGACAAGTGGCTCCTGGACACCGTCCGCTGGGCCTGGCGCACCCGCGTCCTGGTCCACCTCGGCATCGACCTGCGGCTGCGGCTGCGGCAGGCCGCCGAGGACGAGGCCGTACGGGTCTTCGCGGCCAACCTGCGCGACCTGCTGCTGGCGGCGCCCGCCGGCACCCGCGCCACGATGGGCCTGGACCCCGGCTTCCGTACGGGTGTGAAGGTCGCCGTCGTGGACGCGACCGGCAAGGTGGCCGCGACGGAGACGATCTACCCGCACGTGCCGCAGCAGAAGTGGGACCAGTCGCTGGCCACGCTGGCGCGGCTGGCCCGGGAGCACGGCGTCGAGCTGATCGCGATCGGCAACGGCACCGCGTCCCGCGAGACGGACAAGCTGGCCGCCGACCTGATCGCGGCGCATCCGGAGCTGAAGCTGACGAAGGTGATGGTCTCCGAGGCGGGCGCCTCGGTGTACTCCGCCTCCGCGTTCGCCTCGCAGGAGCTGCCGGACCTGGACGTGTCGCTGCGCGGCGCCGTCTCGATCGCGCGCCGCCTCCAGGACCCGCTGGCCGAACTGGTCAAGATCGATCCAAAGTCGATCGGCGTCGGCCAGTACCAGCACGACCTGTCCGAGGTGAAGCTGTCGCGCTCGCTGGACGCGGTGGTCGAGGACTGTGTGAACGGCGTCGGCGTGGACGTCAACACGGCGTCCGCGCCGCTGCTGTCGCGCGTCTCCGGCATCGGCTCGGGCCTGGCCGAGAACATCGTCGCGCACCGCGACGCCAACGGTCCCTTCCGCACCCGCAAGGCGCTCAAGGACGTGGCGCGGCTCGGCCCGAAGGCGTACGAGCAGTGCGCGGGCTTCCTCCGCATCCGCGGCGGCGACGACCCGCTGGACGCCTCCAGCGTGCACCCGGAGGCGTACCCGGTGGTGCGCCGGATGGTGAAGACGGCGGGCGGCGAGGTGTCCTCGCTGATCGGCAACACGGCGGTGCTGCGCTCGCTGAAGCCGGCCGACTTCGTGGACGACTCCTTCGGTCTGCCGACCGTCACCGACATCCTCCAGGAGCTGGAGAAGCCGGGCCGCGACCCGCGTCCGGTCTTCAGGACGGCCACCTTCAAGGAGGGCGTGGAGAAGATCGGCGACCTGGCGCCCGGGATGCTCCTGGAGGGCGTGGTGACCAACGTCGCCGCCTTCGGGGCGTTCGTGGACGTCGGCGTCCACCAGGACGGTCTGGTCCATGTCTCCGCGATGTCCAAGACGTTCGTCAAGGACCCGCGCGACGTGGTCAAGCCGGGTGACATCGTGCGCGTGAAGGTGCTGGACGTGGACATCCCGCGCAAGCGGATCTCGCTGACGCTGCGCCTGGACGACGAGCCGGGCAAGGGCGGCGGCGCGGCCGACGGCGGGCAGCGCGCGGGCGGGCAGCGCGAGGGCCGCCGCGGCGACCGGCCGGACCGCGGCGACCAGCGGCGCGGCGGCGCGCCCCGGCAGCGCCAGGGCGGCGACCGCCGCGGCGGCTCCCGCGACGCGGCCCCCGCGAACGGCGCCATGGCCGACGCGCTGCGGCGGGCGGGCCTGCTGGGCAAGGAGAACGGGGGGCGCTGAGCCGGGGGCGGCCGGGGGCGGTGATGCCGGTCCCGGCCGTACGGGTTCGGCTCTGGGCCGGTACGGCTGCCGTACGGGTTCCCGGCCGTGCCCGGCTCAGGGCACGGCGGCCCGGCGACACGTATGGACCACTCCGTACGGATCACCGTGTAGAGGTCACTGCGCAGAGGTCACTGCGTACGGATCACCGCATACGGGTTCACCGCATACGGTTCACCGCTACGACCCTGAGTACGGCTCACCCCGGCGCGTCCTCGCGCGGCACCGGGCCGGGGCCCTTCCGGTGCCGTCCGGCGCCCGGCTTCGCCAGGTGGCTGACCCACCGGCCGTTCTCCTCGGAGACATAGCCCTCCCCCGCGGGAGCCTCCCCGGCACCGCGCTCCGGGGAGGCCGGGGCGTCCTCCCGCGCCGCGCGCTGTGCCCTGCGCTCCCGCTCGGGGCGGTTCTTCGACATGTCATCGCTCATGCTCATGTCACCCATGCCGGCTCCCTGCTCACGCTTCGGTCGATGGTCCGGTGGCGCCCGGCGGTGCCGCCCGGCTCCTCCAGTACCGCACCGGCCCGGCGCCGTCGGCATGCCCGGCGTGCCAAGCGGGTGGCGGCCGGGGACAGCCGCCCGGCACCCGTCGGCGGCACGCCTACCCGCCGTCGGCCGGTTCAGGCCGGGGCCGTCACCCCGTTACGCGGGCCGATTACGCCGCCCCGTTACGCGGCCCCCGCGAAGCCCCGCATGTGCTCCAGCTCGGCGGCCACGTCCGTGAGCGTGGCGCAGCCCGGTACGGGCGGGATCTGCGCGGCGAGCGCGGGCGGGCCCGGGCGCCCCGGGTCCTCCAGGGCGTCCGCCATCGCGGTCAGCGCCTCGCACAGCCGGCGCGCCTCCTGCGGGGTGGGTCGGCGGGCGCCGTGGTCGAGCCGTACCGCGCAGGCCGTCGCCGCGTCCACGATGCGCTCGGCGGCGGTGACGACGGTGAGCCAGTCGGGGTTGCGGCCGCGCGCCGCGACGAGTTCGGCGGCGGCGGTCTCGGCCGCCCCGCGGGCCTCCCCCAGCGCCCGGTAGGCCGCCCGGCGCCGCACCAGGCGCTCGCCCCGGTCGTGCCCCGGCTCGGTGCGCAGCACTTCGCCCAGATACGCCTCGGTGGCACGCAGCGCGGCCGTCACCCGGTGGCCGACGCGGCGGCGCGGGTCGGCGAGCCGCGGCAGATGGCCGACGACGAGGACCAGGGCGCAGGCGGCCGAGGTGTCCACGATCCGCTCCAGCGCGGCCTGCGGATCGCCGCTGACGTGCACGAACGACAGCACCATCAGCGTGATGGCGACGGTCTGCAGCGCGAAGTGGCGGGTGGCGAACGGCAGCAGCGCGCCGCCCGCGCCGGCCACCAGCGCGGGCCACCACCAGCCGTCCAGCAGCGCCCCCGCCGCCGCGAAGACCAGCACGCCCGCGACGGTCCCGGCGAAGCGGTTGACCGTACGGGAGAACAGCGGGCCGAGATCGGGCTTGACGAGGAAGGTGGCGGTGGCGGGCAGCCAGTACCAGTGCTCGGCGCGCAGCGCGAGGGCCACCGCCGCGCTCACCGCGATGCACAGGCCGACCCGCAGTCCGTAGTCGCGCCCGGCCGGTCCGGGCATGCCGCGGCCGCGCCGGACCCGCGGGGCCTCGGGCCCGGGTGCGCGTCCGGGCTCCCGCTCGTCCGGCCGTACGGCCCCCGAGATCACCGCGGGCCCTCCGTCGGCCCCGGCGGCGTCCGCCGGTTCCGTACGGGCGAAGACCACCGCCGCGTCCAGGAGCGCGCGGTCGAAGGCGCCGCGCGCCGGTGAGCCGGTGTCCGGCGCGGACAGCCGGCCCGGCGGGCGGCCGGTGCGCAGTGCTTCGGCGAAGCGGCGCGGCCCCTCGGCGACCCGGTCCGGCAGCGGCCGGGCCTCCCACAGCAGCGCGACGCTGGCCTCGCACAGGGCGGTGGCGGCGGCCAGCCGCTCGGCGAGCAGCCGCTCGCCCGGGCGGGGCCGGCGGCGCAGCAGACGGCGCAGCCGCAGGGCCTCGTCGGCGCGGTCGAGGGCGGCGGTGAGGCGGCGCCGGGCCGCCTCGGCGCCCGGCCCGCCGACGGCGGCGAGGGCGTCCGCGAGTGCGTCGAAGACGGTGGCGACGGCCGCCCGCTCGCCGCTGAGCGGCCCGCCGGCCGGGCGGGGCGGGTGGAACACCAGGCGCAGCAGGAGCAGCCACAGGCAGCCGGCCAGCAGGTAGAGGGCCTTCAGCCAGGGCGCGCCGGACAGCGGCATGCCCGCGCCGAGGACGGTGCTGGCCAGCATCTGCATGCCCGCGTTGGAGCGCACCGGCCCGGCGACGCTGCCGGCTCCCGAGACGAAGCCGACGGCGAACAGCGCGGGGACCACCCACCAGCCCGCGCCGACGGTCTGCAGTGTGGCGCCCATCAGCATGCCGAACGCCGACGCGAGGGCGGGCAGGCCGATGTGCACGATGCCGCGGCGCCGGGTGCCGGGCCGGTCGTTCACGCCCGCGAGCATGGAGCCCAGCCCGGCCAGCACACCGGCCGCCGGATGGCCGGTGGCCACGCCTGCGGCGAGCAGCGGGCCCGCGCACAGCGCGCCGCGGACCACGGCGGCCCAGGGAACGGGCAGCCGCTGCCAGCGCAGGGGGTGGGCGAGCCAGGTGGGCACGGCGCGCGGAGCGCGGGGCATGGGCCTCCTTGGTACGGCGGATGACGGTGTACGGGAAACGTAGGAGTACGTACCCGGATGGAACGGGACGTACTGCCCGGCGCAGGGCCGGGCGGGTCCCGGTACGCGGATCGGGGGCGGGTGTCCGAGGGGCGTCATCGGCCGACGGTGCTGACACCCAGCTTACGGTTCCGTTTGTACGGATCACGACGTACGGGTTACGGGGATGTCAAGATCACATCCAGCCGTACCGGACGGGCCGTCCGGTGCGCGGTCCACCCCGTCCGGCCCTATTCCCCCGCCACCCTCGCCACCAGCACACTCCCGCTCGTCCGGGCGACCACGAACGCCGTGCCCTTCGTCGCCCGCGCGTCCACCGCCAACCGGTGGGTGCCCGCTTCCACTTGTCCCGTGAACAGTTCGGCCGTCCGGGTGCGCGACAGCCGGTCCACGCGGTACGCGGTGAGGGTGACCCGGCACGGCACGGCGGTCTCGACGGTGACCTCGCCGCGCGCGGCGGCCAGCCGCAGCAGCCGGCGCTGGTCCTGCGGACAGCGGTCCAGGGCCTCTTCGATCCGCGCGACGAGCAGCGGGACGACCGGCACCGGCAGGTCCACGAAGACCGCCGAGGAGCCCGCCGCCGCGAACGCGGCGCGTACCGCGGCCCGCTCCGCCTCGTCCACCGCGCCGCCGAAGGCCACCGCCCCGTAGGACCGCAGTTCGTCCGGCGAGACGCCCGCCGCGTCGCGGCTGATCTCCGCGCCGATGCCGATGCCGCGCAGCGCGGCGGCCAGCCGGGCGGGCAGCGCGACCCGCTGCCCGACCAGCAGGACCCGCCGGGCGGTCGCCGCGCCGTGCGCCGGGCCGTCGTCGGACAGCAGGCGTTCCAGCGCGGCCCGGTACTGCGCGCCGTCGAAGCGGAACGGGCCGACGCCCGGATAGCCGTCGCGCCGCAGGTCCGCCCGCTCCCCGGTCTGCCAGGCGAAGTCCCGCCACACGACGTCCGCGCCGTCGCGCTCGATGACGGCGGTGACCGCGCCGCACTCCAGGCCCTCGCACTCCGGGCAGCCGTACAGGACGTAGCGCCCGTCGGCGAGCGGGGCGTCCTCCTCCAGGAGCAGCCGCCGGACGTGCGCGGTGAACAGGGAGGGGCCGAGGTCGGCGGCGAGCGGGGAGACCGCGTCGAGGTCCGCCAGGCGCAGCAGCAGCGGTCTGCCGTCCACGATGAAGTCCCAGAAGTCGCGGTGGACTTCGTACGCGCCGTTGGACAGCACGGCGCCGGCGCGCGTCGCGGGGGCCAGTCCGAAGGTCGCGTGGTGCGCAGGCATGTCCTGAGTATCCCCACGCAACGGGCGACAAGTGCCCGGGCTGCGGCAAATCCCTTGGAGGGGCCCGTTCCGTATCGTTCCGGCATTCTCCTCGCCGCGGTACGCACCGGCCGTTGCGGGCTTTCGTCCGCCCCGCCCCGCCGCACCCGTCGCCCCCGGCGGACACAGCGGATAGCGTCCTGGGCATGACGACGAGCGATGTGATCGTGATCGGCGGCGGGGTGCTCGGTCTGACGGCCGCCGTCGCGCTGGCGGAGGGCGGGCGCGGGGTACGGGTCGTCAGCCGCGATCCGGCCCGGGACACCACGTCCGCGGTCGCGGGCGGCCTGTGCTGGCCCTACCGGGTGCGGCCGGAGGAACGGGCGGTGGCCTGGTCCGTACGCTCCTTCCACGTGCTCGCGGAGCTGGCGGAGCGCCCGGCGGAGACCGGCGTGCGGATGGTCGCCGGCACCATGGCCGACGAGCCCGGCGCGGCACCGGAAGCGGGGCCGGACGGCTGGCACGCGGCCGTGCCGGGCCTGCGGCGGGCCGCGCCGGAGGAGCTGCCGCCGGGCTACGGCTCCGGGTGGCGCGCCCGCATGCCGCTGGTCGACATGCCGTCCCACCTGGAGTATCTGGAGCGGCGGTTGGCCGCGGCGGGCGGCACGGTGCAGCGGCGGCCGGTCACCTCGCTCGCGGAGGCGGCGCGGGAGGCCGGCACGGTCGTCAACTGCTCCGGGCTGGGCGCCCGCGAGCTGGTGCCGGACGTGGCGGTGCAGCCGGTGCAGGGACAGCTGGTGATCGTGGAGAACCCGGGCGTCCAGGAGTGGTTCGGCTCGGCCGGCGAGCACGCCGGGACCACGACGTACATCCTGCCGCAGCCGTACGGGGTGGTGCTCGGCGGTACGGCACGCGAGGGCGCCTGGTCCCGGGAGCCGGACCCGGCGACCGCCCACGCGATCGTGGAGCGCTGCGCGCGCGTCCACCCGAAGCTGGCGCACGCCCGCGTCCTGGCGCACCGGGTCGGCCTGCGCCCGGCGCGTGCGTCCGTACGGCTCGAAGCGGAGCGGCTGCCCGGCGGCGCGCTGTGCGTGCACAACTACGGGCACGGCGGGGCCGGGGTGACGGTGGCGTGGGGCTGCGCGGACGAGGTGGTGCGGCTGGCCGGGGGCGGTACGGCGTGAGAAGAGGGCCGGTGGTCCACCGGCCCTCCCCTTGGATCGCCTGCCCGGCCGTCGCTACGGTGTGCCCTCCTCGGCGGCGGAAGCCGTGCCGGCCGATCCCGTGCCGGCGCCGTTGCCCGGCCCGATGCGGATCTCGAAGTCACCGTCGTAGCGCTCGTGGCCCGCGATGACGGCCAGTTCGACGACCTCCTCGCCCTTCTGCCCGCGGACGATCAGCGGGTCGCGGCGCAGGTCCTTCATCAGCGCCCAGCACATCGCGATCATCACCAGGGTGAAGGGCGCGGCGACGAGGATCGTCAGGTCCCGCAGCCCGGTGAGCGCGTCGTCCGACCCGCCGCCGATCAGCAGCATGATCGCGGCGACCGCGCCGGTGACCACGCCCCAGAAGACCACCACGAGCCGGGTCGGTTCGAAGGAGCCCTTCTGCGACAGCGTGCCCATGACGATGGACGCGGCGTCCGCGCCGGAGACGAAGAAGATGCCGACCAGGATCATGACCAGGATGCTGGTGACGGTGGCGACCGGGTACTGGTGCAGCACGTCGAAGAGCTGCCCCTCCGGCGTGGACTCGCCGGAGAGCTTCTTGGTGTCCTGGAGGTGCATGGCCGAGCTGCCGAACACCGCGAACCACAGCAGGCTCACCACGCTCGGTACGAGGATCACCCCGCCGATGAACTGCCGGATGGTGCGCCCGCGGCTGATCCGGGCGATGAACATGCCGACGAACGGCGTCCAGGAGATCCACCACGCCCAGTAGAACACCGTCCAGCCGCGCAGCCAGTCGCCGACCTTGTCGCCGCTGGCGGCCTCCGTACGCCCGGCGAGCTGCGGCAGTTCACCGAGGAAGGTGCCGAGGGAGGTCGGCAGCATGTTCAGGATGAGGATGGTCGGCCCGACGACGAAGACGAACACGGCCAGGATCAGCGCCAGCACCATGTTGATGTTGGACAGCAGCTGGACGCCGCGGGCGATGCCGGAGACCGCCGACAGGACGAAGGCGACGGTCAGTACGGCGATGACGACGACCAGCAGGGTGGTGCTGACACGGTCCATCCAGCCCAGCACCTTGATCCCGCTGCCGATCTGGAGCGCGCCGAGGCCCAGGGAGGCGGCCGAGCCGAAGAGCGTGGCGAAGATGGCGAGGATGTCGATGACCTGCCCGCCCCAGCCGTTGGCCCGCCGCGCGCCGATCAGTGGCGTGAACACCGCGCTTATCGTCTGCCTTCTCCCCCGCCGGAAGCAGCTGTATGCGATGGCCAGCCCCACGACCGCGTAGATCGCCCACGGGTGGAGGGTCCAGTGGAAGAGCGTGGTGGCCATGGCCGTGTCCATGGCCTGCGCGGCGTCCTTGGGGTCGGTGCCCGGGGGCGGTGTGCCGAAGTGCCCCAGCGGCTCGCTGACGCCGTAGAACATCAGGCCGATGCCCATGCCCGCGCTGAACATCATCGCGACCCAGGACACCGTGCGGAACTCCGGCTGCTCCCCCTCCTTCCCCAGGGTGATCCGTCCGTACTTGCTGACGGCCAGCCAGATCGCGAAGACCACGAAGCCGGAGGCGGAGAGCACGAAGGCCCAGCCGCCGTTCTTGATGATCCAGTCCAGCATCGTCGCGGAGGCGCTCTTCAGCGACTCGGTGGAGGTGGCGCCCCAGGCGATGAAGGCGAGGGTCAGCAGCGCGGTGACGCCGAATACCACGCGGTCGGTCTGTGGAGGGCCGGTGCGGTGCGGCGCGCCGGGGAGGTCCGCCATGACCGGCGCGCCTCCCCCGCCGCCCGTGTCCTTGTCTGGTTCCGACACGTGTCGACCTTTCAATAGGCCAGATTTTCCCTACCCGTTACCCCCTACCACACGGTGGGAAGCGTTCAGCAGCCCTTGAGCGGAGTCGCGGCCGTAAGGTGATATTCGGCCCGGCCGTCCAGCAGCAGCGGAACGAGCGCGCGCAGCGGCTGGCGCAGCGGGACCACGGCGCCGCCCCGGCCGTCCCGCCGCAACGCCACGCCGTGCAGCGTCAGTTCGTCCTTGACCTGGGCGTACTGCCGGTTGTCGAGGCGGTAGGCGCACGGCGGGTCGCGCAGGATCCTGTCCGCCGCGGGCGGTTCGTTGTCCGCGCCGCCGAGGTACACCGGCCCCCGGTCGGCGTAACCGGCCAGCCGGGCGCGGGTGGTCGCGGACTCGATCCGGCCCCGGCGTTCGGTGGCGAAATCGAACAGCCCGCGCAGGGCGGCCCGTTGCGAGGTGACCCGGCGGCGGTTGTTCAGTGCCGGGTCGGCCTTCTCGGCGTCGGTCAGCGCGTCGACCCGGGTCTCCACGAGCAGCCCCACGGAGTTCTTCACCCCGGCGGTGTTGCGCAGGATGCGCTCCTGGCCGTCACCGGCCACCTGCTTGACCGGCTCGCCGGTCTCCGGGTCGGTCCAGATGCCGTAGATCCCGGTGCTGAATCCCGCCCCGGCGGCCGCGGGCCGCACGTACCGCTCGGAGAGGGCGGTGGACTCCCCGTGCACCGCACGCGCGGTGTTCAGGTTGCGCGGCCACAGGGACAGCAGGTCCTTGGTGTAGTAGGGCGCGACGGGCGTGTACTCGTGCAGGTCGTAGACGACGTCCGGGCGGTGGTCGCGCTGTACGGCGGCCATCGCCCGCGCCTCGGCGGTCCTCAGGGCGAGGTGGTCGCGGTTGATGTCCACCCCGGCGGAGTTGCCGCGGGTGTCCGCGGCCCGGCCGTCCGGGTTGGCGGTCGGCACGACCAGCACGCTGGTGCGCTCCAGGAAGCGGCGGGTGGCCCGGTCACCGGCGAAGGCGAGGTCGCGGACCGTGGACAGGCACGCCTCGCGCCCGGACGGCTCGTCGCCGTGCTGTGAGCAGATGAGCAGCACCGTGTTGCCGTGCCGTGCGGCTTCGGCGCTCCTCGGTGCCGGTGCGCCGATCCGTATGAGACGTATCGGGCGGCCCTGCGCGGTGGTGCCGATCCGGTCCGTGCGGACCCGGTCGCTCGCCCGGTCGACGGCGGCGAGGAAGTCCCGCTCCTCGGGCTGGGTGGTCCAGCGGGCGCCCCCGCTGGTCTCGAAGCCGGTACGGGGCAGGTCCGGGCCGGCCGCGCCGGCGGGTGCCGAGGCCAGCAGGGTCGTGGTGAGCGCGGCGGCCAGCGCCGAGAGGGCGAGGCCGCGGGGAAGGGACGTCACGAGGGGGTGCCTCCGGTGTCGGTGGTGGGGCGAACGGTGGAGGAAGTGCGGGTGCCGGAGCAGCGGTACGGCGCGGTGGGGCGCGGTACGGACACGGCGGGGCCGGAGCGCGTGCCCCGGCCCCGCCGTACCGTCAGCGCGTACCGGGGATGCGGCTCGGTACGGGCGGCTCGACGCCGGTGCGCGGCGCCGGGGCCACGCGGGCCGGTCCGCCGGTCCCCGCGGTGGCGGCGGCCAGCGCCTTGCCGCCGCCGACGACGGGCAGGCGGGCCGCGGTGCGGGCCAGGTCGAGGGTCAGGCGCGGGGTGGTGGACGGCGGGTCGATCAGACCGGCGTCCGTACCGGCGACGATGAGCGCGAGCCGGTGCCCGGCGGGGACGACGTGGTCGCTCGCGGCCAGGTCGAGGGTGATCGTGTAGCGCTTGCCGGGGATCAGCGGGCGGCCCTTCCCGGGATTCGCCCAGTTGCCCAGATCGGCCCAGCCACGGCTGAAGACGGTGTGGCCGACCTGGACCGTGTCGGCCTTGGTCTCCTTGTAGCAGGCACTGTCACCGGCGGTGCTCGCGCCCCAGCAGGTGCGGTCGGCGAGGGTGGTGATGCCCTCGCCCGCGGCACCGTAGTTGCGGATGGTGTCGGGCCCGAGGTCCACCAGGACGGCGGAGAGATGGGCGGTGGAGGTGCTGGGTGTGGCGGTGACGGTCACCTTGCCGGAGCCGGACAGCCGCAGCGGCTTGGTCAGCGGCTTGGTGGTGAACCCGGCCTTGGCGGGGGTGGACGTGTCGATCCGCGCGGCCCAGTCCTGCTCGTTCAGGCTGGGGTCGTCGGTGAAGGTCTCGGTGGCGCCGTGCGGCGCGCGCCGGGTGCCGAGTTCGCCGACGCCGGGCGCGGTTCCGTTGCGCGGCCGGACGGTGGTGGCCGAGGTGCCGGCGGCGGGCCAGACGCGGTCGGTGGTCCACCGGTCGGGCGCGCGCTCGATGTCGGCCATCGGCTCCTCGTCGATGCCGTTGTCGTAGCCCATCAGGTAGTGGTCGAACCAGCGGTGCAGGGTGGGCACCCAGGCGGACCGCCGGAAGTCGAACGGGTCGACGTGGCCGGTCTGGGAGAGCCAGACCTTGCGCTCGACGCCGTTGTCGGCGAGCGCGTCCCACCACTGGCCGAAGTGCTTGGTGCGGACGTTGAGGTCCTGCATCCCGTGGACGGCGAAGACGCTGGCGGTGACGTTCTCCGCGTCCTTGACGTAGTCGCGCTCGGTCCACAGCGGGGTCCAGTCGCCGGTGCGCGGCGCGCCGTCGGCGAGCTTCTTCTGCATGCCCGCGCAGCGCAGGCGCGCCTCGGGGCTCTCGACGCGGTCGGCCAGCCGGTCGGGGCCGGAGTCGTACAGCGGGGCGCCCTTGGCGAAGTAGTAGTCGTACCAGGAGGAGATGGCGGCGATCGGCACGATGGTCTTCAGGCCCTCGACGCCGGTGGCGGCGACGCCGTTGGCGATGGTGCCGTCCCAGCTCTTGCCGATCATGCCGGTGTCGCCGTTGGACCAGGCTGCGGTGACGCGTTTGCCGCCGGTGCGGGAGTCGTAGGCGCGGCCCCGGCCGTTGAGCCAGTCGACCACGGCGCGCGCCGACTGGACGTCGGAGCGCCCGCCCACGTCCACGCAGCCGTCCGAGCGGTTGGTGCCGGCCAGGTCGACCAGTACCGTCGCATAGCCGCGCGGGACGAAGTAGTTGTCGTAGAAGAGCGGGAACTGCACCGGCCGCCCGGCGCTGTCGTAGGTCTTCTTCTGGCTCTCGTTGCCCCGCCCGCAGCAGGAGTAGTACGGGCTGGCGTCCATGATCACGGGGATCCGGCGGCCCTGTTGCGCGGGCTCGCGCGGCCGCACGATGTCGACGGCGACCCGGTCGGTCCGCCCGTCCGAGTCGCCGTCGATCCGCGTGTCCACCCAGACCGATTCGCGTATCGCGCGGTCGTAGGAGTACACGGGTCTGGACTCGGCGGGGGCGGCCCGTGCGGCGGACACCGGGCCGACGAGCGAGGACAGCAGGGCGGCCACGACCGCCGTCACGAGCGCTTTCCAGGGGGTGCGGGTGATCCGCGCGCTATTGGTCACGGGCGGACGGTAGCGCGGGGGAACTCCTGTGCGTAAGAGTGCGCGAGGCGACGGGAGGGTCCGCGGGGGCGGTCGTGCCGGACGGGGCCGGCCGGCCTGTGACGTGCTGATGTCGGTCATGTGTCAGATGCGGCCATGGACATGACGGGCGGCTTCCGAGTACATAGAGTCTGAGCATCTGAAGAGATGACGGCCCGAACGGGCTCACCTCCCCTACACGCTGGAGGATTTCGTGCGTCACAGACTCATCGTTCCGGGTGCGGCCGCCCTCAGCCTGCTGCTGGCGATCCCGGCTTCCGCGGCCAGTTACACACCCGGCGCTCCGGGCGCGGGCGACTCCTACTACCCCGAGAGCGGTAACGGCGGGTATGACGTCTCCCACTACGACCTGCGCCTGAAGTACCAGCCGAAGACGGACCTGCTGGAAGGCACGGCGACGCTGCTCGCCACCACCACACAGGACCTCAGCCGCTTCAACCTGGACTTCGGCCTGAAGGTCAGCGAGATACGCGTCAACGGCAAGAAGGCCTCCTTCGCCACCTCCGGCAAGCACGAGCTGGAAGTCACCCCCGCCGCGCCGCTGCCCAAGGGCAAGCAGATCAGCGTCGTCGTGCGCTACGCGGGCAAGCCGTCCGAGCTGAAGATCGACGGCTTCTCCGCCTGGCACCGCACGCCGGACGGCGGGGTGATCGCGCAGGAGCCGGACGCCGCCGTGTGGTGGTTCCCGAGCAACGACCACCCCACCGACAAGGCGACGTACGACATCTCGGTCTCGGTGCCGGACGGCAACCAGGCCCTGAGCAACGGCGTCCTGCTGTCGCAGACCTCCAAGCTCGGCTGGACGCGCTACAACTGGCGCTCGGACAAGCCGCAGGCCACGTACCTGACCACGCTCGCGGTCGGCAAGTTCGACGTCACCAAGGACACCACGGCCAACGGCCTGCCGGTGATCACCGCCGTCAGCAAGGACCTCGGCTCCTACGAGGGTTCGGCCCGCGCGAGCATCGAGCGCACCACCGAGGTCACGGAGTGGCTGGAGTCGGTCTTCGGCCCCTACCCGTTCAACTCCGTCGGCGGCTACGTCCCGAACGTCAAGGCCGGGTACGCGCTGGAGACCCAGACCCGCCCGTTCTACGGCAAGGAGGCGTTCGCCAACGGCACCAACGTCTCCGTGGTGGTGCACGAGCTGGCGCACCAGTGGTACGGCGACAGCGTGTCCGTCAAGGACTGGAAGGACATCTGGGTCAACGAGGGCTTCGCCCGCTACAGCCAGTGGCTGTGGTCGGAGAAGGAGGGCGAGGGCACCGGTCAGGAACTGGCCGACTACGTGTACGCCCAGCACCCGGCCGACGACCCGTTCTGGAAGGTCAAGCCGGGCGACCCGGGCCCGGAGAACCAGTTCCACGGCGCGGTCTACGACCGGGGCGCGCTCGCCCTCCAGGCGCTGCGCAACGAGGTCGGCGACAAGGCGTTCTTCGGGCTCCTGAAGTCCTGGCCGACCGACAAGAAGTACGGCAACGCCTCGGTGCACGACTTCGTGACGTACGCCGAGCGCAAGACCGGCAAGCCGCTGGCGGGGCTGTTCGACACCTGGCTGTTCCAGCCGTCCAAGCCCGCGGCCGCGGCCGCGAAGAAGACCCTCGGCGCCCGGGCGGCCGCCCCGGCCAAGGCGGTGGCCCAGCCGAAGTCCTGGAAGTCGATCCAGGCGACGAACCACGTGCACGACCACGGGCACGGTCACGGGCACTGACGCCTGCGGCGGTGACGTGAACCGGGGCCCGGCGCGGTGCGCGCCGGGCCCCTTCCGCATGCGCTCGCACGCGTCATGCCGTGTCCATCTCGGCATCACCCGGAGGCCACTCGGAAGTAAGTGGGCTTGATTCACTGTGCGGCGGCCCCTCCGGCCCGCCCCCACCCGACCGGGAGAATCCATGCCGCACCGCAGCCCCCGCCGCTTCCACGGCGCCGTGTCCGCCACAGCGCTGGCCGCCGCACTGGCCGCGACCACGCTCGTCGCCACGGCCCCCGCGGCGTCGGCCGCCACGGCCCCGGCCGCCGTTCCCGCGCTGAAAGTGCTCTCGTACAACACCTTCCTCATGAGCAAGAGCCTCTACCCGAACTGGGGGCAGGACCACCGGGCCAAGGCGATCACCGAAGCGGAATTCTTCCGCGGTCAGGATGTCGTCGTGCTCCAGGAGGCCTTCGACAATTCCTCGTCGGACGCGCTCACATCAGCGGCCGCGGCGCGGTATCCGTATCAGACGCCGGTCGTCGGCCGCAGCAAGAGCGGCTGGGACGCCACCGGCGGCGCGTATTCCGCCACCACTCCGGAGGACGGCGGTGTCACCGTCCTCAGCGCGTGGCCGGTGATCCGCAAGGAGCAGTACGTCTTCAAGGACGCGTGCGGCTCCGACTACTGGTCCAACAAAGGCTTCGCCTATGCGGTGCTGAACGTGCGCGGCGCCAAGGTGCACGTGGTCGGCACGCACACCCAGTCCACCGACCCGGGCTGCAAGGCGGGGGAAGCGGCGGCGGTCCGCTCGAAGCAGTTCAAGGAGATCGACGCCTTTCTGGACGCCAAGCGCATTCCGGCGGACGAACAGGTGCTGGTCGCCGGTGACGTGAATGTGGACAGCCGCGGCCCCGAATTCTCCGCGATGCTCGCCGACGCCGGCCTCGTGGCGGCCGACGCGCGCACCGGCCACCCGTATTCCTTCGACACCCGGGACAACTCCCTGGCGAAATACCGCTACCCGGACGACCCGCGCGAGGACCTCGACCACGTGCTGCACCGCGCCGGACACGCCCGGCCCGCCACCTGGCGCAACGAGGTCGTCAAGGAGGAGAGCGCGCCGTGGACCGTGTCGAGCTGGGGCAAGGAGTACACGTACACCAACCTCTCCGACCACTATCCGCTGGTGGCGGGCTGAGCGACCGGCGCCCGCGCGGAGGCGGCGCACGGACGGCGGTCGGGTGCACCGCGCGGGATCACGCTTGTCTTCCTGGACACAACGGGTCCAGGATGCTGCCGTGACCGAGTTGACCGCTGACCCACGGGCCGCCGCCGCACGGCCCGCCCCGATACCACCGCACCCCGGTGCGCTGCTCACCGTTCTGCTGTCCGCGTGGTTCATGGCGCAGTTCGACTTCTTCGTCGTCAACGTCGCCGCTCCTTCACTGGAACACGACCTGCACACGGGGCCCGCCGCCCTGGAACTGATCGTCGGCGGCTATGCCTTCGCCTACGCCAGCGGCATGATCACCGGCGGCCGGCTCGGTGACCTCTTCGGTCACCGGCGCACGTTCGTCGCGGGGCTGCTCGCCTTCGCCGTCACCTCGCTGCTGTGCGGCATCGCGGTGAGCCCGGCCCAGCTGGTGGGCGCGCGGCTGCTGCAGGGCTTCGCCGGGGCGGTGATGGTGCCACAGGTGCTCGCGACGATCACCGCGTCGTTCCCGGCGCACGCCCGGGGCCGGGCGATGGCCTGGTACGGCGTGGCCGGCGGCTCGGCCTCGGTCGCCGGCCAGGTCCTCGGCGGGCTGCTGCTGGACGCCGACGTCCTCGGGCTGGGCTGGCGCGTCCTGTTCCTGGTCAACGTGCCGGTCGGCGTGGTCGCGGCGGCGCTGGCGGTGCGGTACCTGCCCGCGGTGCGCCCCGCCCGCCGGGCCCGGCTGGACCTGCCCGGCGCGGGCGGCGTGGCCCTGACGCTGGGCCTGGTGCTCGTCCCCCTCGCCATGGGGCGCACCGCCGGGTGGCCTGCCTGGACATGGCTGTGCCTGGGCGCCGCCGTGCCGGTGGGCGCGGCGACCGTGTACTGGCAGCGGGTCCTGGCCGCCCGCGGCGGCGCCCCGGTCCTCGACCTCTCGCTGTTCCGCGAGGGGTCCTATCTGGCCGGCGTGGTGGCCCAGGCCGCGTTCATGGCGTACTGGGCGAGCCTGATGTTCACCCTGACACTGCTGCTCCAGGGCGGTTACGGGCTCGGGCCCTTCGAGGCGGGGCTCGCCTTCGCGCCCACCGGCGTCTGCTTCGCGGGCAGTTCGCTGCTCTCCCGCCCGCTGGTGCAGCGTTACGGTCTGCGCGTCCTGCAACTGGGCAGCGTCGTCACGGTGACCGGCCTGTCGGCGCTCACCCTCGTACTCGCCCTCCGGCCGGACCGCGGGGCGCTGCTCTGGGTGGTCCTGACCATGGCGGTGGCCGGTGTGGGCAACGGGCTCACGTTCCCGCAGCTGATCGGCGCCTCCCTGGTACGGGTGCCGGCGCGGCGGGCCGGCACCGGCGCCGGGGTGCTCACCACGGCCCAGCAGTTCGGCGGCGCCGCCGGTGTGGCGATCCTCGGAACGGCCTTCTTCGCGCTGGCCGGGCCCGCGCCGGACACCGCCGGCCACGCCCGTGCCGCCATGTGGACCACGCTGGTCTCGGTCGTCCTGACCTGCGTGGTCACGGTGCTGACCGTGGTCCTGCGGCGCGCGGCCGACCGCGCGGCGCGGGAGGACAAGGCGGCGGACGGCTGAACCCCGGCCGTACGGCGAAGGGCGGCCGCGCGAGGTCCACGCGGCCGCCCTTTCGCGTACGTACGTCCCGCGGTCAGCCCTTGTCGAGCGTGCCCCGGCCCGCCGCGGCCTGCTCGCGCTCGGCCGCGATCCGGCTCACCCGGCCGCGGACCGCGAACCAGCCGACGACCAGCGCCGCGCCGATGACCGGCACCAGCATCACGGTCTGGCGTCCCACGCCCTCGCTGTCGAAGGCCATCAGGACGATGACACCGACCAGGAAGACGATGGTCGCGATGTCGGTGACGGGCGTGCCCGGCAGCTGGAATCGGGGGCGCTGCACCAGGCCCGCGCGGGAGCGGCGGACGAAGACCATGTGACAGATCATGATCGTGCACCAGGTGCTGATGATGCCGAGTGCCGCGATGTTGAGCACGATCTCGAACGCCTTGCCGGGCAGCCAGTAGTTGAGGCCGACGCCCAGCACGCACACCGCGGAGGTGAGCATGATGCCGCCGTAGGGCACCTGGTTGCGGTTCATCAGTCCGGCGAACTTCGGCGCCGAGCCGGCCATCGACATCGAGCGCAGGATGCGGCCGGTCGAGTACAGGCCCGAGTTGAGGCTGGACATGGCGGCGGTAAGCACCACGAGGTTCATCACGTCGCCCGCGGCGGGCACGCCGACGTTGGAGAGCACCGTCACGAAGGGGCTCTCGGAGCCGGTGTACTTGTTCCACGGCAGCAGCAGCGCGAGCAGGATGACCGAGCCGACGTAGAAGACGCCGACCCGCCACATGATCGAGTTCACGGCCTTGGGGACGACCTTCTCCGGCTCGCTGGTCTCACCGGCGGTGACGCCGACCAGTTCGACGGCGGAGTAGGCGAAGACCACGCCCTGCAGCACGATCACCACGGGCAGCAGACCGGTCGGGAAGAAGCCGCCGTGGTCGGTGATCAGGCTCAGGCCCGGGGTGCTGCCGCCGACCGGGTGCTGGGTGGCCAGCAGGAAGATCCCGATGAACATGAAGACGACCAGCGCCGCGACCTTGATGATCGCGAACCAGAACTCCAGCTCGCCGAAGATCTTTACCGAGATGAGGTTGATGCTCAGCACCACCGCGAGCGCGATCAGCGCCATCACCCACTGCGGGACGGCGGTGAACAGGCTCCAGTAGTGGGTGTAGAGCGCGATGGCGGTGATGTCGGCGATACCGGTCGTGGACCAGTTGACGACGTACATCCAGCCCGCGACGTAGGCGCCCTTCTCCCCCAGGAACTCGCGGGCGTACGAGACGAACGAGCCCGACGACGGGCGGTGCAGCACCAGTTCGCCCAGGGCCCGTACGACGAAGAACGCGAAGAGGCCGCAGACGGCGTACGCGACGGCCAGCGCGGGACCGGCGGAGGCGAGCCGGCCGCCCGCGCCCAGGAACAGGCCGGTGCCGATCGCGCCACCGATCGCGATCATGTTGATGTGCCGGCCCTTGAGGCCTTTGCTGTATCCGGCGTCGCCCGCGTCCTGCGCGGTCTCGGCCTTCCCCCCGTCCGGTGGCCTGTGGGCGTTCTCCTGGACGGTTTCCGTGCTCACAGCTGGTTCATCTCGCTTTCGGGCAGGCGATGGAGCCGACGGCGGCCCCACGGGTCACGCGGAGTCCAACCGACGGCACACCTTCCCCCAGAGCCGCCCCCTCGTCTGTGGGCTGGATCACAGCGTGTATAAGACATCAATAATTCACCCGCTTATGCCCGAAATGACGTATGGAAGCCCTCTCCACGAGCCCAGCAATTCGCCACGCTCCGGTCATCACCCCTCACCCAAGGGAGCGGCCCCGGGGGGGCGTGATCCGGTCGGGGGTGGCCGGAAAGTGCCGTTGGGGGTCGTACGGGTCCAGCACACCGTCGCGGGAGTGACCGCTGCCGCTGCCGCAGACGGACTGGCCGCGCCCGTACCCGCCGCGGCCGGGGGCGTCGGCGACTTCCTCTCACCAGCACCCGGCACCGCTTGCACCGGCCGGTACACCGCGCCCCGTCCCCCCCCGGAGGTTTCACAGGGGTGGTGAGACAGCAATACTGTTGAACACGGACCGCGCCACGGAACGCGGTGGACCGAGGGGGCGCGGGGACCCGCGCGGACGCAGCGAGGGAAGTGAGGCGCGGCCATGGCCACCGGGACCGGGGAAGAACCGACGCTGACCGTCGACGAGTTGGCCGCCCGCGCCGGGGTGACCGTGCGGACCGTCCGCTTCTACAGCACCCGCGGGCTGCTGCCCCCGCCCGCGATCGGCCCGCGCCGGGTCGGCCGGTACGGTGCCGCCCACCTGTCCCGGCTCGCGCTGATCGAGGAACTCCAGCACCACGGCATGACGCTGGCCGCCATCGAGCGCTACCTCGCCCGGCTGCCCGACGACCTGAGCGAACACGACCTGGCCATCCACCGCGCGCTGGTGGCCTCCTGGTCGCCGGACTCCGCCGAGGAGGCCACCCGGGCCCAGCTGGAGCGCCGCGCGGGCCGGGAGCTGAGCGAGGACGACATCGACCGGCTGGCGGCGATGGACGTCCTGGAGCGGACCGCGGAGCCCGACGCGTTCCGGGTCGACCCGGCCGTCCTGCACCTGGGCATCCGGCTGCTGGACGTCCCCGTATCGCTGGAGACGCTGCTCGCCGCCCGCACCGTCGTCCAGGACCACACCCGTTCGGCGGCGCGCGAGCTGACCCGGCTCTTCCACGACGAGGTGTGGGGCCCCTACCGGGAACGCGAGTCGGACCCGGAGCAGGTGGAGTCGATGAAGTCGCTCTCCGCGCACATGCAGCCGATGGTGGTGCAGGCGCTGGTGACGGCCTTCCAGCGGTCGATGCGCGAGGAACTGCGGGCGACGTACGCCGAGGAGTGAGCCCGCGCACGGCGGGCATAGCGTGGGTACCGGCCCGGCGCGCGGCCGGCCGGGCGGCACAGCCCCACGAGCGAGACGAGGCCGCGGGTGGAAGGGCGCACCGTTTCCCGGGCCGAGGCGGCGGACCTCCTCGGCCGGCAGGAAGACCACTTCTGGGAGTTCAAGAGCGCCCGCAGCGGCGGGGCGGTCGTGCAGGTCATCGCCGCCGCCCTGGCCAACGCCGAGGGCGGCGAGTTCATGGTGGGCATCGAGGACCCGCGCACCGGTCAGGGGCTGGCGCGGTGGCGCGGCTTCGCCTCGCTGGAGGACGCCAACTTCGTCCAGCAGGCCATGGTCGACCAGGTGGAGCCGCCGGTGCCGTACGACATCGAGTTCCTGCGGGTCGAGGGGCGGACGGACTTGGGCTGGGCCTGCCTGGTCACGGTCCACAAGAGCCCGGACGTGCACCGGACGGCGCGGGGCGAGGTGCCGCAGCGGCGCGGCGCCCAGTCGCGGCGGCTGAGGGGCACGCAGATCACCGACCTGTCGCTGTCCAAGGGCGCCCGCTCCTACGAGGACCAGCCGCTGCGCGACTACGGCCTGGAGGAGCTGCGCGACGAGGAGGAACTCCACGTCTTCCTCGGCCGCTACAGCCCCCGCACCTGCGCCGAACGGTTCCTGCGCCGGCAGCGCCTGGTGGGACGCGACGGCAGTCTGGCGACCGTCGCCGGCGCCGTCCTGTTCGCCGCCGAACCGCCCGCCGTCGTACCGAAGAAGTGCTCGGTCAAGATCGCCCGGTACGAGACCGCCGAGCAGTTGCCGGACCGCCGGCACCTGAAGGCGCCGCCGACGACGGTCGACGGGCCGGCGCGGCCGCTGATCGAGCGGACGCTGGCGGCGGTGACCCGGATCATCCAGTCGGTGCCGGTGCTCGGCCCGGACGGCTCGCTGTCGCCGATGGCCTACCCGCCGGAGGCACTGAAGGAGATCATCGTCAACGCGGTGATCCACCGGGACTACAACCTCTCCGACGACATCCTGATCTCGGTCTTCGACAACCGGGTGGAGGTGCGCAGTCCGGGCCGGCTGCCCGGCCACATGACGCCGGACAACCTGCTCACCGACCGCTTCGCCCGCAACCCCACGATCGTGCGGCTGCTGAACAAGTACCCGGACGCCCCCAACAAGGACATCGGGGAGGGACTGGACACGGTGCTGAGCACGATGAAGGCGGCCAGGCTCAAGGAGCCGCGGTTCTTCGTCGAGGCGAACGCTTTCGTGGTGGTGCTGGAACACACGCCCCTCGCCCGGCCGGAAGAACTGGTGCTCCGGTACCTGCGGTCGAACCCGGAGATCCCGAACCGGATCGCGCGCCGGATCACCGGCATCGCCTCCGAGAACCGCATGAAGCGGGTCTTCCACCGGCTGCGCGACGCCGGGCAGATCGAGCCGGTGCCGGGACGGTCGGGGTCGCGGGCCGCGTGGCGGCTCCGGCAGGACTGACCGGCGGCGTACGGCGGTGGGGGCCGGCCGGGACCGGCCCCCGCCTCGGGTGCCTCAGGCGTCGCTGAACTTCTCCCCCTTCTCCGCCTTCTCCACCAGCAGTGCGGGCGGCGCGAACCGGTCGCCGTACGCCGCCTGGAGTTCGCGGGCGCGGGCCACGAAGCCGGGCAGGCCGCCCTCGTAGCCGTTGATGTACTGGAGGACACCGCCGGTCCAGCCGGGGAAGCCGATGCCCAGGATGGATCCGATGTTGGCGTCCGCGACCGAGGTGAGCACACCTTCCTCGAAGCAGCGGACGGTGTCCAGCGCCTCGGCGAACAGCATCCGTTCCTGCATGTCGCGGAACGGGATGGCGGTGCCCTCCCGGGTGAAGTGCTCGCGCAGGCCGGGCCACAGCCCGGCCCGCGCGCCGTCCTCGCCGTACTCGTAGAAACCCCCGCCGCCGCTGCGGCCCGGCCGCCCGAACTCGTCCACCATGCGGTCGATGACCGTGTCGGCCGGGTGCTCCCGCCAGGTGCCGCCGGCCGCCTCGACCGCCCGCCGGGTCTCGTCGCGGATCTTGCGCGGCAGGGTGAGGGTCAGCTCGTCCATCAGGGAGAGCACCTTGGCCGGATAGCCGGCCTGGGCCGCCGCCTGCTCGACGGAGGCCGGCTCGATGCCTTCGCCGACCATCGCCACGCCCTCGTTGATGAAGTGGCCGATGACGCGCGAGGTGAAGAAGCCGCGCGAGTCGTTGACGACGATGGGGGTCTTGCGGATCTGGCGCACCAGGTCGAAGGCGCGGGCCAGCGCCTCGTCGCCGGTCCGCTCGCCCTTGATGATCTCGACCAGGGGCATTTTGTCGACGGGCGAGAAGAAGTGCAGCCCGATGAAGTCGGTGTCCCGCTCGACGCCCTGGGCGAGGGTGGTGATGGGCAGGGTGGAGGTGTTGGAGCACAGCAGCGCGTCGGGGGCGACGAGGTGCTGGATCTCCTGGAAGACCTTGTGTTTGAGGGCGGTGTCCTCGAAGACGGCCTCGATGACGGCGTCGCAGCCGGCCAGGTCCTGCGGGTCGGCGGTGGGGGTGATGCGGGCGAGGAGTTCGTCCCGCTTGGCCTCGGTCGTCCGGCCGCGGCTCAGCGCCTTGGCGAGCAGTCCTTCCGAATAGGCCTTGCCCTTCTCGGCCGCCTCCAGGGTGACGTCCTTCAGGACGACCTCGATCCCGGCCTTGGCGCAGGCGTACGCGATGCCGGCGCCCATCATGCCCGCGCCGAGCACCGCGACCTTCCCGACCGTGCGCGGCGCGATGTCCTTGGGGCGGCTGGCGCCGGAGTTGACGGCCTGGAGGTCGAAGAAGAACGCCTGGATCATGTTCTTGGAGGTCTGGCCGGTGACCAGCTCCACGAAGTAGCGCGCCTCGATGGCCTGCGCGGTCTCGAAGTCGACCTGGGAGCCCTCGACCGCCGCCGCGAGGATGTTGCGCGGGGCCGGGTACGGGGCGCCGTTCAGCTGCTTCTTCAGGTTGGCGGGGAAGGCGGGGAGGTTGGCGGCGAACTTCGGGTGCGCCGGGGTGCCGCCGGGGATCTTGTAGCCCTTGACGTCCCAGGGCTGGTGGGACTCGGGGTGCGCGTCGATGAACGCGCGCGCCTTCCCGATCAGTTCCTCCGGGGTGGCCGCCACGTCGTGGACCAGGCCGTTGTCCCGGGCCCGTACGGCGTTGTACTGGGTGCCCTGGAGCAGCACCTTCAGCAGCGCGTCGGCGATGCCGAGCAGCCGGACCGTACGGACCACGCCGCCGGCCGCCGGGAGCAGGCCGAGCGTGACCTCGGGCAGGCCGATCTTGGTGGCGCGGGTGTCCAGGGCGACGCGGTGGTGGCAGGCGAGGGCGATCTCGTAACCGCCGCCGAGGGCCGCGCCGTTGATGGCGGCGACGACCGGCTTGCCGAGGGTCTCGATACGGCGCAGGTCGCGCTTGATGCCCTGGCCGCTGTCGAACGCCCGCTGGGCGTCCTCGGGGGTGACGGCGATCAGGTCGCGCAGGTCGCCGCCGGCGAAGAAGGTCTTCTTGGCGGAGGTGACGATGACGCCGCGTACGGAGTCCCGCTCGGCCTCCAGGCGGTCGGCGACGGCCGTCAGGGAGGTCTTGAAGGCCTCGTTCATCGTGTTGGCCGACTGGTCCGGGTCGTCGAGGACGAGGGTGACGACGCCGGTTTCGTCCTGTTCCCAGCGGATGGTGGTGGACTCGGTCATGATGCGTGCTCCGTGGCTGGTTCGGACGGGGGTCAGACGCGCTCGATGACGGTGGCGATGCCCATGCCGCCGCCGACGCAGAGGGTGGCCAGGCCGTACCGCTTGTCCTGGCGTTCCAGTTCGTCGACGAGGGTGCCCAGGATCATCGCGCCGGTGGCGCCGAGGGGGTGGCCCATGGCGATGGCGCCGCCGTTGACGTTGACCTTGTCCAGGCTCAGGCCCATGTCCTTGACGAAGCGGAGCACGACCGCGGCGAACGCCTCGTTGATCTCGACCAGGTCGATGTCGTCGATGGTCAGCCCCGCCTTGGCCAGCGCCTTGCGGGTGGCGGGGGCCGGGCCGGTCAGCATGATCGTGGGCTCCGAGCCGGAGACCGCGGCGGAGATGATGCGGGCGCGCGGGGTGAGGCCGTAGCGCTCGCCGACCTCGCGGGAGCCGATGGCGACCAGTGCCGCGCCGTCCACGATGCCGGAGGCGTTGCCCGCGTGGTGGACGTGGTCGATCTTCTCGATCCAGTGGTACTTCTGCAGGGCCACCGCGTCGAAGCCGCCCATGTCGCCGATGGCGGCGAAGGACGGCTTCAGGCCGGCCAGCGAGTCGGCGGTGGTGCCGGGCCGCATGTGCTCGTCGTGGTCGAGGACGACCAGGCCGTTGCGGTCGGTGACGGGCACGACGGAGCGCGCGAAGCGGCCGTCCTTCCAGGCCGCGGCGGCGCGCTCCTGGGACAGCGCGGCGTACTCGTCCACGTCGCGGCGGGAGTAGCCCTCGATGGTGGCGATGAGGTCGGCGCCGATGCCCTGCGGGACGAAGCCGGTGTCGAAGTTGGTCATCGGGTCGGCGAACCAGGCGCCGCCGTCGGAGGCCATCGGGACCCGCGACATCGACTCGACGCCGCCCGCGAGGACCAGGTCCTCCCAGCCGGAGCGGACCTTGGCGGCGGCCATGTTGACCGCTTCGAGGCCGGAGGCACAGAAGCGGTTCTCCTGGACGCCCGCGACGGTGTCCGGCAGCCCGGCGGCGATCGCCGCGATCCGGGCGATGTCCGAGCCCTGGTCGCCGACCGGGCCGACGACGCCGAGCACGATGTCGTCGACGGCGGCCGGGTCGAGGCCGGGGAAGCGGGCGCGGATCTCGTGGATGAGGCCGACCACGAGGTCGATCGGTTTGGTGCCGTGCAGCGCGCCGTTGGCCTTGCCGCGCCCGCGCGGGGTGCGGATCGCGTCGTACACGTACGCTTCGGAAGTCACGGTGAGCAGCCTTTCGAGCTGTGGGTCGGGGCGGCGGGGTGTGGGGTACGGGGCGGGGACACGCGGGCGGCGGCGGGCCGGGCGGCCGGTCAGCCGAGGAGGGAGCGGCCGATGATCTCCTTCATGATCTCGGTGGTGCCCCCGTAGATGGTCTGGATACGGCCGTCGGTGAAGGCCCTGGCGACCGGGTACTCACTCATGTAGCCGTAGCCGCCGTGCAGTTGCAGGCAGCGGTCGGCGACGCGTTTTTGCAGCTCGGTGGCCCACCACTTGGCCATCGAGGCGTGCACGGCGGCGAGCTGCCCCGCGGAGTGGTCCACGATGCAGCGGTCCAGGAACTCGCGGGTGACGGCGCACTCGGTCGCCATCTCGGCGATCTCGAAGCGGATGTGCTGGAGCTTGGCGAGCGGCCGGCCGAACGCCTCGCGCTCCTTCACATACCGGGTGGTGATCTCCAGCAGGTGTTCGGCGGCGGCGATCCCGGCCACCGCGATGCCCATCCGCTCCTGCGCGAGATTGGTCATCAGGTGGACGAACGCGCCGTTCAGCTCGCCGAGCAGGTTCTCCTTGGGCACCCGTACGTCGGTGAAGAACAGCTCGGCGGTGTCCTGCGCCTTCTGGCCGATCTTGTCCAGGTTGCGGCCGCGCTCGAACCCCGGCATGTCCCGCTCCACGACCAGCAGGCTCAGGCCGTGCGCGCCGCCCTCGGGCGTGGTCTTGGCGACGACGATGACCAGGTCGGCGAGGATGCCGTTGGAGATGAAGGTCTTGGCGCCGTTCAGCAGCCAGTGGTCGCCGCGGTCCTCGGCGGTGGTGCGGATGGCCTGGAGGTCGGAGCCGGCGCCGGGCTCGGTCATGGCGATGGCGGTGATGGTCTCGCCGCTGCAGAAGCCGGGCAGCCAGCGGCGTTTCTGCTCCTCGGTGGCGAGCTGGGTCAGGTACGGGCCGACGATGTCGTTGTGCAGGCCGACGGCGAGCCCGGCGGCGCCGGCCCGGGTGAACTCCTCGGCCAGCACGGCGGCGTAGCGGAAGTCGGGGTTGCCGCCGCCTCCGTACTCCTCCGGGACGGCCAGGCCCAGCAGGCCCTGCTTGCCGGCCGCGCGCCAGGCGTCGCGGCTGACGATGCCGTCCTTCTCCCACCGGTCGTAGTGCGGCGTCACCTCCCGGTCGAGGAAGGTCCGTACGGTGCGGCGGAAGGCGTCGTGGTCCTCGGTGAAGATCTGGCGCCTGAGCTGCGCGGTCATCGCTGCGGGCCTCCTCGGGAGCGGCGGTGGGTCGGTGGGGCGGCCATCAGCCGGTCCCGCCCTCGGGCCGGGCGCGGCCGTCCGCGGCACGGGTGCCGTCGGGCCAGGCCGCGCGGTGGCCGGGGCCGGGGTCCGGATCCCGGCGGTCGGTGAGGGCCGGGACGCCCCAGTCGCGGGCCACCTCGACGGTGTCCGCGCCGGGCCGGGCCGGCGGGCGGCGGATGGCGCCGGGGGTGGCGGAGAAGCGCGGGGCCGGTGCGGGCTGGGTGATGCCGCCGTGGCCGGTGAAGGTGCCGCGGGCGGCGAGATGCGGGTGGCCGGGCGCCTCGCGCAGCGACAGGACGGGGGCCACGCAGGCGTCGGACGCCTCGAAGACGGCGGTCCACTCCTGGCGCGTACGGGTCTTGAAGCGGGCGGCGATGGCGGCGCGCAGCTCCCCCCAGGCGCCGGGGTCGTCGCGCGCGGGCACGTCGTCCGCGATGCCGAGCAGCCGGACGAACTCCGCGTAGAAGCGCGGCTCCAGCGCGCCGACCGCCATATGGCCGCCGTCGGCGGTTTCGTACGTGCCGTAGAAGGGCGCGCCGCCGTCCAGGAGGTTGGCGCCGCGCCGGTCCTGCCAGCCGCCGGCGGCCAGCATGCCGTGGATCATCGCGGTGAGGTGGGCCGTGCCGTCGACGATGGCCGCGTCCACGACCTGACCGCGGCCGCCTTCGGTCTGGGCGTGGCGCAGCGCGGCCAGGATGCCGACGACGAGGTACAGGGAGCCGCCCGCGTAGTCGCCGAGCAGGTTTGCCGGGGCGGCGGGCGGGCCGTCGGGCGGGCCGGTCATGCCGAGGGCGCCGGTGACGGCGATGTAGCCGATGTCGTGTCCGGCGGTCCCCGCCAGCGGGCCCTGCTGGCCCCAGCCGGTCATCCGGCCGTAGACCAGCCGCGGGTTGCGCTCCAGGCAGGTGTCCGGGCCGATGCCGAGCCGTTCGGCGACGCCGGGGCGGTAGCCCTCGATCAGCACGTCGGCGCGCTCGGCGAGGCCGAGCACCCGGCCGGGTCCTTCGGCGGACTTCAGGTCCACGAGCACGGAGCGTTTGTTGCGGTTGGTGATGTCGTACGCCGGGTCGATGCCGAGTCCGGGCCCGCCGGGGCGGTCGACGCGCACCACGTCGGCGCCGAGGTCGGCCAGCAGCATCGCGGCGAACGGGCCGGGACCGATGCCGGCCAGCTCCACCACGCGCACCCCGCTCAGCGGGCCGTTCCCTGTCCCTGTCATCGGGCCCCCTGAGCTCCGCAGGACTGTGCCATTACCGAGACTGTGACACTACTGATGTAACACTCGCGATGTTAAGAACGTGTTCCACTTTCCACAAGCCCCCGAGGGCGACCGGCGGGCACCGGAAAAGCCGTGGCGGCGGTGGTCAACTCCCACCGCCGCCACGGGCCTTCGCGCGCCGCTTCACCAGCGGCGCGCTCCCCCGACCGAACCGGCGATGGGGCCGCGCCCGGATATGGACCGCCGCGCCGACGCCGTACGCGCCATCGGACCCGCCCCCTTCCGCTCCCGCGCCCGACCGGCCGTCTGCCGGTCACCGTGAAAACCACGCTAGCGGGGAGCACTGACAACGGCCCGCGCGCCGGGCGCGGAGGGACAATGGCCGAATGCCTCACACGCACCTCGCATCACCGCTGTTCGACATCAGCCACGGTCAGGGCCTCCGCCAGTTCGCCGAACTGGCCCTGGCGCTGCTCCTGTCCTCCCTCATCGGGCTGGAGCGGCAGGTCCAGCAGAAGAGCGCGGGGCTGCGCACCCACACCCTCGTCGGCGTCGGCAGCGCGCTGTTCATGGAAGTCTCGGTCCACGGCTTCTACGCGCTGCTCGGCACGGACGGCGTCGCGCTCGACCCGTCCCGGGTGGCCGCGCAGATCGTCTCGGGCATCGGCTTCATCGGCGGTGGCCTGATCTTCGTCAAGAAGGACGCGGTGCGGGGCCTGACGACCGCCGCGACGATCTGGCTGACCTGCGCCATCGGCATGGCGTGCGGCGGCGGTCTGCCCCTGCTGGCCGTCGGTGCGACGCTGGTCCACTTCCTCGTCGTACGCGGCTTCCCGAAGCTGTTCTCGGGGCGCCGTCGTGCGCCGTACGTCGAGCGCTTCGAGCTGCGCCTGAGCTACCGTGCCCAGCACGGCCTGCTGGGCCGGATGCTGGAGATGTGCACCAGCAGCGGTTTCCAGGTGACCGATGTGCAGGTGGAGACGGCGTCGGACGACCGGGTGGCGGCCGAGGTGCTGCTGCGCCTGGAGGGCCGGGGCTCGGCGCACCCGCTCGTGGAGCGGCTGACGGAACTGGACGGGGTGCGCGGGGTGTCCATGGGACAGGAATCCGACCGCACGGAATGACAGGGGTGGGGACAGAGGTGGACACCGGTGAGCACGGCACGGGACCCGGTGAGCCCGGCACGGTGAAGGCGGCCTGGCCGGAGGACGGTCCGGGAGTGCTGCGGCTGCCCTCCGGGCGCACGGTACGGGGCCGCGGCCTGCGCCACCCGCTGCCGCCGGGCCCGGAGCCCGAATTCGCCGTGTACCTGCTCGGCGAGCGGCCGCCCGAGGTCCCCTGGGAGCACCGCTGGCTGCGCTGGCCGGACTTCCGGCTGCCGGCCGACCGGGCGGCGGCCCGTGACGTACTCGCCGAGGCGTGGGAGCGCGCGGGCACCGAGCGCGTCGAGCTGGCCTGCGGCGGCGGCCGCGGCCGTACCGGTACGGCGCTGGCCTGCCTCGCCGTCCTGGACGGGGTGCCGGCCGGCCGGGCGGTGGACTTCGTACGCCGCGGCTACGACCCCCGTGCCGTCGAGACGCCCTGGCAGCGGCGCTACGTACGTCGCTTCGGGGGCCGACCGCCGGGCCCGCCCGCCGCTTCCGGCCCGTCCCCGCCCGGCACCAGGTGATCGCCGACCACCTCCCGGTCCACCAGGCGGGCGAGCCGCACCGGTACGTCGCCGCCCACCAGGACGATGACGACCAGCGTCAGCCCGAAGGTGAGGACGGCCAGCGCCCGGCCCAGTGACATGCCCTCGGCGAGCCGGGCGCCGAGCACCGGGGCGACGGCCCCGCCGAGCGCGCCGACGTTGTAGACGAAGCCGAGGGAGGCCGCGCGGACCGGGGTCGGGAAGTGCCCGGCGATGTACTTCGGCAGGATGCCCGAGATGCCCTGGCCCAGGGCGAGCAGTCCGAAGAGCAGGACACCCAGGGCGGCCAGGCTGTCCTGTACGGCGAACACCGGGAAGACGAAGGCCAGGGAGGCCAGCAGCGTCCCGGCGTACGCGCGGCGGGTGCCGAACCGGTCGCCCGTGAAGCCGGCCAGCCAGCAGCCCGCCATCGTGCCGAACCCGGCGTAGAACATCACGTCGGCGACCTGCCCGGGCGCGTACCCCAGCTCGGTCTTGAGGTAGGTGGGCAGCAGCGCCTGGACGGGCCAGCTGTAGAGGAAGGCGCAGAAGACGGTGACCGTCAGGGCCACGTGGAGCAGCCAGCCGCGCCGGCCGCCGAGTTGGACGGCGAACGCGGTCAGGCAGAGCGCGGCGAGCGCCGCCAGCCAGGGCACCTGCCCGGTACCGGCCGGGGTGAAGACGCAGAAGAGGGCACCGGACGCGACGGCCGCGAGCACCGCGTTGAGCCATCGCCGGACGTGTCCGGCGAACAGCGGCCGGAACGGGTTGGGGCGGTCCCCGCGGGCCGCCACCTCGGCGCTCCAGTCGCCCGCCTCCGGCAGCGATCTGCGGACCCACAGCGCGACCAGCACCGGCAGCACCCCGATCCAGAACATCCAGCGCCAGCCCCAGTTCGGCACCACCCACCGGTAGAGCTGGGCGGCGAGGACCGTGCCCCCCGCGTACCCGGATATGAGGAAGCCGGAGGCGCGGTTGCGCAGGGCCGGTGGCCAGCTCTCCAGGACGTACGTGGCGCTGGCGCTGTACTCCCCGGCCATGCCCATGCCGATGATCAGCCGGGCGGTGAACAGGCTGGTGTGGTCCCAGGCGAAGCCGCAGGCGAAGGTGCCCAGCGAGTACAGGAGGATGCTGGCGATCATCGCGGCCTTGCGCCCGTACCGGTCGCCCAGCGCGCCCAGCAGCGCCCCGCCGAGCCAGCGGGTGATGAACGCGCCGGAGACGAGGGCGGCGGCATCCGCCGTACTCAGGCCGAACGTTTCGGCGATCTCGGTGAGGACGAGGGTGATCAGCACGAAGTCGAAGCCGTCCAGGAGGTAGCCCACCCAGGCGGCGAACAGGGACTTCCACTGGCGCGGCGTCACCTGCCGGTACCAGGGCGCCGTCCCGCCCCGCTTCGGGGAGCGCGCCCTCACAGCAGCCCGGCTTCCTCCAGACACCCCCGGACGCGGCCGACGGCGGCCTCGTCCAGCGGCACCTGCGGCGGCGCGGTGGCCGGGCAGGCGATGACGCCCTGGAGGTGCAGGGCCGCCTTGAAGGCGCCCAGCGCGGAGGAGTTGCGGCCCATCACCGCCGGGTCGCCCGCGTCGGTGAGCGCGAAGAGCGCGGCGAGCCGGTCCTGTTCGGCGGCGGCCTCGCGCCAGCGGCCCGCGGCCGCATGCTCGTAGAGGCGTACGTAGCCGTGCGGATCGACGTTGCCGAGGCCGGGCACGACGCCGTGGGCGCCCGCCAGCAGGGCGCCGTCCACGGTGAGCTCCGATCCGGTGAGCACGGCGAAGTCCGGTGCCTGCGCCCGCGCCCGCACCAGGAGGCGCCGCAGCGCGCCGTCCTCGCCACTGCTGTCCTTCAGGCCCGCCAGTACGCCGTCCCGTGCGAGCGTGACCACCGTGTCGGCCGGCAGTTTGGTGTGCACGGCCATCGGGATGTCGTACGCGAACAGCGGCAGCCCGGCGCCGTCGCGCACCCGCCGGAAGTGGTCGGCGATCTCCGCGGGGTGGGTCCGCGTGTAGTAGGGGGCGGTGGCCACGATCGCGTCGGCGCCCGAACTCCGGGCCTGCCGGGCGTGTTCCAGCACGCGCGGCGTGGTCATGTCGATGGCCCCGGCCAGGACGGGGAGCCGGCCCGCGGCCGCCTCGGCCACCGTCTCGACGACGGTGCGGCGCTGCGCGTCGGTCAGATAGGCGGCCTCCCCGCTGGAGCCGAGGACGAACAGCCCGCTCACCCCGGCCGCGGTGAGGCGGGTGGTGAGCGCGGTCAGCGAGCGGGTGTCGATCCGGCCGTCGGGGGTCAGCGGGGTGCACAGCGGCGGGACGACCCCGGTGAGGGGGGTGGGGAGCGCGGGGTCAGCCATCGGGGGGTTCTCCACATTCCGGACATCGGACGTCCCATGTTGGCGGATGTGCGGGTGAATGTGGTCCAGCCGCCCAGGCGTGTCAATACCGCACGGGCCGGACCGTTCGTTGACGGAAGGTCAGCCGCTGCCTAGCGTGGCGCCGACCGGCCCGCGGTACGCGACGGCCGGGCGAACCGAGGCGGAGGCAGGCGTGACAGGACCGCAGGAGACCGCAGCACGGCCGCACGACCTGGTGCTGTTCGGCGCCACCGGATTCGTCGGGCGGCTCACCGCCGCGTACCTGGCCCGGCACGCGCCCGCCGGCTGCCGCTGGGCACTGGCCGGCCGCGACCGCGCGAAGCTGGCGCGGCTGCGCGCGGACCTGGCCGCGACCGACCCGGCCTGCGCGGAACTGCCCCTGCTGTGCGCGGACGTGGACGACCCCGGCTCGCTGCGCGCGCTCGCCGCGGGTACCCGCGTGCTCGCCACGACCGTCGGCCCGTACCTCACGTACGGGGACGCGCTGGTCGCCGCCTGCGCGGAGGCCGGTACGGACTACGCCGACCTGACCGGCGAGGCCGAGTTCGTCGACCGGACGTATGTGCGTTACGACGCGGCGGCACGCGCGTCCGGCGCCCGCATCGTGCACGCCTGCGGCTTCGACTGCGTACCGGCGGACCTCGGCGTGCGCTTCACCGTGGGCCGGCTGCCGGCCGGTGTGCCGCTGCGCGTCGACGGGTTCGTCCGGAGCAACGGCACCGTCTCGGGCGGCACGCTGGCCTCCGCCCTGACGACCGTCGCGCGCCCGCTGGGCCTGCTGCGCGCCGCCCGCGACCGGCAGCGGCTGGAGCCGCGCCCCGCGGACCGCACGGTGCGGGCCCCGCTCGGCCGCCCGCACCGCAACGGCGCGGTACGGGCCTGGGGCCTGCCGCTGCCGACGCTCGACCCGCAGGTGGTGGCGCGCTCCGCGGCCGGACTGGAGCAGTACGGACCGGACTTCCGCTACCGCCACTTCGCCGCCGTCAAGTGGCTGCCGGTCGCCGTGGGCGCGGTGGGCGCGGCCTCCGCGGCCTGCACGCTCGCGCAGGTGCCGCCCGCGCGCCGGTGGCTGTCCGGCCGTCTGGCGCCGGGCACCGGGCCGAGCGCGGAGCGGCGGGCGCGCAGCACGTTCAGCCTGCGGTTCGTCGGCGAGGGCGGGGGCCGCCGCGTCCTGACGGAGGTCTCGGGCGGCGACCCGGGATACGACGAGACGGCGAAGATCCTCGCGGAGTCGGCGCTGAGCCTGGCCTTCGACGACCTGCCCGCCACGTGCGGGCAGGTGACGACGGCGGTCGCGATGGGCGACGCGCTCACCGGGCGGCTCCGGCGGGCGGGCATCACGTTCCGGGTGGTGGCCGAATCGACGTCGCGGGCGGAGCGTACCGCCCCGGTGGCCTGACCGGACGGGCCCGGGGGCCGTCGGTCGCGCCCGGGCCGTCAGCCGGCGCGCGCCTCCGCGAGGGCACGCCGGCACAGCGCGTCGGCGGCCCGGGTCGTCTCGGGAATGCGGTACTTGGGCGCGAGGTGGAGGGTGTGCGCGCAGGCCCGGTCGAGGTCGATGCGGTGGCCCACGGACACGAAGACCGGCTTGACGCCCTTCTGCGTACGCAGGGCCCGCCCGACCACCTCGTCCCCCTCGGCACCGGAGCCGTCCACCAGCGGCGAGGACTCGCCGCGCTCGGCGCCGGGGAGTTCGTAGCGCGAGGTGAACGGGTTCTTGGCGACGCCGATCGTGGGCAGGCCGGTGAGCACGCCGAGGTGGCTGGCGAGGCCGAAGCGGCGCGGGTGCGCGAGCCCGTAGCCGTCGCAGACCACCAGGTCCGGCGTGCGGCCGAGGCGGCCGAGCGCCTCCACCACGGTGGGGATCTCCCGGAAGGCGAGCAGACCCGGTACGTACGGGAAGGAGACCCGGCCGACGGCGGTGGCCTCCTCGACGACCGCGAGGGTGACGGCGTCCAGGGCGACGGCCGCCGCGGCCACCAGGTCGCGTCCGTCGTCGTAGGCGACGTCCACACCGACGACCGTCCCGGCGGAGCCCGGCTCGGGCCCGGACTGCTCCCGGCGCACGTGGGCGCGCAGCCGGTCCTGGACCGCGAGCGCCGTGGTCTCGTCGGTGGGCCAGTGGGCCAGCTCGTCTTCGAGGGAGATCGTGCCGTCGTTCGTCATGGTGCGGCTACGGTATCGAACACCTGGTGGGGGGCGTGGGGTGGACGTGGCTGCCGTGTGTGATGATGCGCGCGGTGCGCGTGCGGCGCACCACGGAGCCGCGCCCGTACCGGCGCGCAGAACAAGGGGGAACAGGGATGTTCGCGATCTCGCTGGGTGACGACGGTGCCGAGCTGCGGCCCCTGGAGCCGTACCACGCCGAGGAGTACCTGGCGCACATCGACCGCGGCCGGGAGTACATCGGCCGCTTCATCGGGCTGGCGGACCAGTGCGCCGACCTCGACTCCGCGCGGGCGTTCCTGCGGTCGTACGCGGAGAAGGCGGCGGACGACAGCGGGCGGCTGTACGGGATCTGGACGGCGGACGGCACACTCGTCGGCGGCGTCCTGTTCCGCACCTTCGACGCCGCGGCCGGGACCTGCGAGGTCGGCTGCTGGCTGGAGGAGGCGGCCGTCGGGCGCGGGCTGGTGACCCGGGCGGTCCAGGTGATCGTCGACTGGGCGGTCGAGGTACGCGGCATCCACCGCGTGGAGTGGGTCGTGGCCGCCGGCAACACCGCGAGCATCAAGGCGGCCCGGCGGCTCGGGATGGTGCGCGACGGCGTGCAGCGGGAGAAGTACGCGCGCGGCGGCGTACGCCACGATGTGGAGATCTGGTCGGTGCTGGGGCCGGAGTGGCGGGAGAAGCGGGCGGCCGGGCGCTGAGCGGGGGGCGCGGCTGCCGGGCGTACGACGCCGGCCTGCCGCCGCCGACCGGTGCGGCCGGGCCGGTCAGGACGTCGGCGGCGCCGAGCGCGGCAGATCCTCCAGGAGGGTGCCGAGCGCGCCGGTGACCAGCGCGCACACCTCGTCCGGATCGGCGTCGGCGAGCGGCTGCTTGCCGACGACCACCCGCATCAGGCCGATGCCGAGCATCCACGAGAGCGCGAGGTCGGCGCGCAGCCCGCGGTCGTCGGCGGTGCTGAGCGTGGCGAGCACCCGCGCGTAGTCGTCGCCCATCTCCCGTACGGCGGTGGTGATCTCGTCACTGTCGCCGATCGAGCGCAGGAACGTTTCCAGCGCCCGGTCCCCCGCCTCCTCCCCTCGGTGGCCGAGCATGCCGCGCAGGGCCGCCTCGAACAGCTCGGCGGGCGGGGTGCTGTGCAGCTGTTCCTGGCCGCCGCGCGCCACCACCTCGCCGAACAGCGCCTTCTTGGAGCCGAAGTAGCGGAAGAGCAGGGCCTGGTTGACCCCGGCCCGCTCCGCGATGTCGCGGACGGTCGCCCGCTCGTACCCCCGCTCGGCGAACAGCGCCGCCGCGGCCTCCAGGAGCAGCAGCCGGGTGCCCTGCGCCCCGCGGCGGCGCGCTCCACCACCCGCCTCCGGCCCGCCCGGGCCGTCCGGCCCCTCCGGTCCGCCCGTTACACATGCCGTACCGGCCCCCGGCCCCGCCCACGCTTCGTTCCCGGTCATCCGCGTACTCCTTCCGCTCTCCGTGTGCACGCCCTGCCTGTGCGCGCTCTCCCCGCGCGCACCCTCCCCGTACCGCGTCCGGCCGGTCCGACGTGCCGCCGACACGTGGATGACGCAAGGCCGTTGACCGTACCAAGAGCGGCGCTCTACGTTGTAAGCAACTGCTTACACGTGGGAGGCCCCGGTGACCACAGCCGACACGATGCCCCTTGCCTACCCGTTCAACGACGCCGACGGACTGGCCCTGTCCGAGACCTACGCACAGGTCCGCGACCGGCCCGGACTGCTGCGGGTACAGATGGCGTACGGCGAACCGGCCTGGCTCGCCACCCGTTACGCCGACGCCCGGCTGGTCCTCGGCGACCGGCGCTTCAGCCGCGCGGAAGGGCTCGAACGCGACGAGCCGCGGCAGTCGGAGGGCCAGCGGGACAGCGGGATACTCAGCATGGACCCGCCCGACCACACCCGGCTGCGCACCCTGGTCGCCAAGGCGTTCACCGTCCACCAGGTGGAGAAACTGCGGCCGTGGGTGCGCGAGTTGACGCACGGCCTGATCGACGAGCTGGAGGCCGCGGGCCCGCCCGTGGACCTCGTGGACCGCTACGCCCTGCCCATCCCGGTCGCGGTCATCTGCCGGATGCTCGGCGTACCCGAGGAGGACCGGCCCAAGTTCCGCACGTGGAGCGACGCCGCGCTGTCCACCAGCTCGCTGACGGCCGAGGAGTTCGAGGCCAACCGCGAGGAACTGCGCGCCTACATGGCGAAGTTGATCGAGGATCACCGGGTGACGCCGCGGGACGACCTGATGACGCGGCTGATCGAGGCCCGGGACGTCGGCGACCGGCTGTCCGAGCTGGAGCTGATCGACCTGTGCGTCGGCATCCTGGTCGCCGGGCACGAGACGACGGCCACCCAGATCCCCAACTTCGTCCTGTCGCTGCTGGACCACCCGGGTGAACTGGAGCGGCTGCGCGCCGAGCCCTCGCTGGTCAAGAGCGCCGTCGAGGAGCTGCTGCGCTTCGTGCCGCTCGGCAGCGGCGCGGGCTTCCCGCGCTACGCCACCGAGGACATCGAGGTGGGCGGCACACTCGTCCGTGCGGGTGAACCGGTGCTGGTCGCGGTCGGCGCGGCCAACCGGGACGCGCTGCGCTTCGACGAGCCGGGCACCCTGAACATCGCCCGCGACGGCAACCAGCACCTCGGCTTCGGGCACGGCGTGCACCACTGCCTCGGCGCGCCACTGGCCCGGCTGGAGCTCCAGGAGGCGCTGATCGCCCTGATCACCCGCTTCCCGAAGCTGCACGTGGCCGGGGACGTGGTGTGGAAGGACCAGATGCTGGTCCGCGGCCCGCGCGTGATGCCGGTGGGGTGGTGAGCCGGATGACGTGGAAGGCGTCGATCGACGGGCAGCAGTGCATGGCGTCCGGCATGTGCGCGGGCATCGCCCCGGACCTCTTCGTCCTGGACGGCCCGCACGCCCGGCCGCTCCGGGAGGAGATCCCCGAGGACGAGGCCGCACTGGACGCGGCGGACTCCTGCCCCGCCATGGCGATCCTGATCCGGGACGGGGAGAAGGTGGTCGGGCCGCGGCCCTGAGGAGGCGCTGCCCGGCCGGGTCCGGTGGCCGGGCAGCCCTCCTGTGAGGTACGGGTGCTCCGGTCCGCCGTACGGGAAGGCCGGACCCCGTCGCGTACGGCCGCGGCCGGGCAGGCCGCGGCCGCCACGAACGGCCTACACCGGTCCGACTGCCCCTCACCCGTCTGTCCCTGCCGGGGAAAGACAGGTCCCTGATCCGCCCTCAGCGCATTGACCTGCCACAACGCTTTCCGGCGGGGACGACACGCCGGGCGGGCGAACTGTACCTGACGGGTCATCACCGGGCGGGGACGGCGCGCCGACGCTTGTCTCGGATGCGTCAGCGCGGATCCATCCGACCCTGCCGCGGCGCACCCGCGCCGCCTCCGCGCTGCCGGAGGATCACCATGCGTTCCACTCGCGTCATCGCCGCATCCGGCCTGACCATCGCCGCACTGGGCCTGTCGACCGGCGCCGCGTTCGCCAAGCCGGTGGCCACCACCTCACCGAAGCTCTCGGGGCCGGGCGGCGCCGTCACGGTCACCGTCACCTGTGACACGGGCAAGGCCGGCCGTATCGCCGCCTCCTCGCAAGGGTTCCGCAGCGGCACCGTCTGGCTGTACCGCACCCACAAGCACGGCAAGACCTACCGCGGGACCGCCCGGGTGGCGTCCCAGCTCAGCGGCGGCCCCAACCACCTGGGCCGCTACTCCAACTGGGGCGTGAACGGCAACTGCCCCGACGGCAAGCAGTGGATGACCAGCTTCCGGACCGACGCCAAGCTGCCCAAGGGCAAGGTGCGCACGGGCGCCGGCGGGGCCGGCGAGGACTCCAACACCACGGAGATCGTCGCGGGCGCCGCGGTCCTGGCCACGGCCGCCATCGGCGGCACCTACTTCCTGCGCCGCCGCCAGAACAACCAGTCCTGACGCCCGAAGCCACACATACGGCGGCATTCCGGGCCGCTGTGCCCCGCCGGGTCCCACCTCCCGCCCGGCAGGGGCACAGCGGCCGCGTCACGGACCGCGGAGGCCCGGCGGCCTGATGATCAGCACCGCCTACGATGGCACTCATGTTCGTACTGGAGCTGACCTATACCGCGCCGCTGGAGCGCGTCGACGCCGCCCTGCCCGACCACGTGGAGTGGCTGAAGAGGAACTACGCGGCCGGGCACTTCCTCGCCGCGGGCCGCAAGGTGCCGCGCGACGGCGGCGTCATCCTCGCGTCCGTGCCGGACCGGGCGACGGCGGAGCGGATCGTCGCGGAGGACCCCTTCACGGTCGCGGGCGTCTGCGACTACCGGATCACCGAGTTCGTGGCGACCACGACCGCACCGGAACTGGAGCGGTTCAGGGAACAGCTGCCGTCCTGACGTTCTCAACGGAGCAGCCCCCCGATCTCCTCGTGCAGCCCGGCCGGCACCCGGATGTCCCACCGCTCCACCGCCTCGGCGGCCAGTTCCCGGCTCCACTGCCAGCTGGCCCGCGCCGCCGCGCGTACGGCCGGGAGCGCGGCGGGAGCCGTGGTCGCCGTGTAGCGGTCGCGGTCGGCGGCGGGCAGGTCCTGTTCCAGAGCGCGGCTGGGCGTCAGCCAGTGTGTGGTGGACCCGCGCAGCAGGCGGCACAGCTGGAGCTGCTGCGGGGCGACAACCGTATGCAGTAGGGCATGTGCGCGAGCGGTCTCGCCGCGGCCCAAGACGTGGGCGAGCATCAGCGTCCAGTTGGCGAGTTCGTCGGTGAGCTGCTGCGCGGTCGGGCCGGGCTCGGGCGGGCACGGGTCGGCCAGGTGACGGGCCGCGGCGGTCAGCCGGCCGCTGCGGTCCAGCAGTACGGCGGCGTCGTGATCCGGCAGGTGCACCATGCCGCGCCAGGTGGGCACCTCGTCGATCCCCGCCCCGGCGGCCACGACGTGGAACTCGCCGCGCATCAGGTCGTCGAAGACCACGGCCAGAATGCCGTACATATTGGTATACGCCAGCTTCAGCGGCGCCAGACGGCCGACGAACTCCGTCCCGTCGAAGGTGTCGGCATGCGCGTCACGGACGTACAGATACGCCTCGATGTCGGAGTACGCGTCGGCCTCCCCCAGGGTCCACGACCCGTAGAGCAGCACCCCCTCCAGCCGGGGCTCGGCCTCGGCCAGCTCGCGCAGGCGGGCGATGCGGCGGTCGAGGGCGGGACAGGACGAGGCGGGGTGGTGGCGCAGGTGTGCCATGGATCGAATCTCCTGAGCAGAAGGATGGGCATGCGGACAGACTGGACCCGCCCGGCGGCAGAATGCCGGGCGGCCAGGTCACGGAACGCGTCCGTCTGCTCAGATGAAGATGCCCATGGGGCCATGGTGCCAGGGATGATCGCCGGCGGGCCACCCGATTTCCGGTGTACGGGGCGGGACCGTGCCCTGGTCACGCCGCGGGGGTCGGCCAGCGCCCTCCGTTGATCCAGTACCCCTGGATCTCTTCGAGCTGGCGGCCCTTGGTCTCCGGGGCGGTGGCCGCGGCGAAGACGAGGGCGGCGAGGGCGAGGAGGCCGAGTCCGGCGAAGGTGGTGGCGGCGCCCGCCCAGGCCATCAGGGAGGGGAAGAACTGGGCGATGAGGAGGTTGGCGACCAGGTCGGCCGTGAGCATCGCCGACGCGCCGGTGGAGCGCAGCCGGGCGGGGAACGCCTCGCCCGCGTACACCCAGATCAGGGAGCCGAAGCCGAAGTTGAAGGCGGCGGTGAACAGCAGGATCGCGCCGAAGCCGATCCAGAGGGTGGTGCCCTCCGGGTGACCGAAGCCGAAGACGGCGGTCAGCACGGCGAGCATGGCCGTCATCGTGGCGATGCCGGAGAGCAGGACGACACGCCGGCCGAGCCGGTCGATGATGAGGATGGCCAGGACGGTCGCGGCCAGGGAGGCCAGCTGCACGAAGGACGGCAGCAGGAAGTTCTGCCCGTCGCCGGTGAAGCCCATCTCCTCGAAGATCTGCGGGCTGTAGTACGTCACGGCGTTGATGCCGGTGATCTGGCAGAAGAAGCCGAGGCCGATGACGAAGAGCGTGGCGCGCGCGTACGGCCTGCGCAGCAGTGAGCGCAGCGAACCGCCGCTCTCCTCGGCCAGCGCGGCACGCACCGCCTCGGTCTCCGCCCGCGGGTCCACGTCGGGGTCGGTCAGCGCCATGACCTCGACGGCCTTTTCGGTACGCCCCTTCAGGACGTACCAGCGCGGTGTGTCGGGCAGCCGGAACAGCGGGATCAGCACGAGAGCGGCCGGGATGGCGGACAGGCCGAGCATCAGCCGCCAGTGGCCGCCGCCGGACAGTCCCCAGTTCACGAAGTACGTCAGGGCGATGCCCGCGACCGTGGCGACCTGGTAGGCGGCCACCGACGCGCCGCGCGAGCGGGCCGGTGTGGACTCGGCGATGTACAGCGGGGCCGCCACGATCGAGATGCCGATGGCGATGCCGAGCAGGAAGCGCACCACGTCCAGGACCACGACGTTCGGCGCGAGGGCGGACAGGGCCACGAAGACGGTGTACGACCCGGCGACGATCAGCATGGCGGCCTTGCGGCCCAGCGCGTCCGCCAGTTTGCCGCCGAGCAGCGCGCCCACGATCGATCCGAACACCAGGATGCTGTTGACCAGGCCTTTTTGGGTGTCGGTGAGATGGAAGTCCTTGCTCAGGAACACCAGGGCGCCGGAGATGCTGCCCGTGTCGTAGCCGTAGATCACGCCGACGACGGCGCCGGTGAGGGCGAAGAGCCGGCCGGTGCGGCGGGGCGGCGGGCCGGGCGGCGGCGAGGACGGTGACTTCGTGGAGCGCGTTGCGACGGACATGGGAAGTCCTTTGTGACGACTGTCGGCGGAACGGCCTTGCTGCGTGGCGATCACTGCGACAGCCACCGGTGGGCGGCCGGGACCGGACGCACCGCCCGGTACCGGCACCGGCTGCACTGCCTGGCGGCCGCCGCCTCACTGCGGCTGCATGAGTGATCCTGCGAGTATTCGGCTCCTTTCATGCATGTGTCAACAGTCACCTCGGGCGACCAGATGTTCGCCACAGGTCCTGGAGACAACGCCAGTTCATGAACGATCCCTTCCCGCGCCAGCGGAAGTCCCACCCTTACGAGGGATGGATTAGGCCGCAGGGCGTGCGTAGAGTTGTTCGTAATCGAGCATGATGTTGCAAGTTCACGCAGACAGCAGCTGGAGGGTGTCGTGAGCGGGACCTCGTACATGGAGCAGGAGCTGCGCAGCCAGCCGGAGACGTGGCGGGAGGCCGCGAAGATCGGTGGCGCCGACGGCCCGCTGCCCGGGGCCGGCCGGCGCGTCGCCGTGGTGGGCTGCGGCACCTCGTGGTTCATGGCGCAGGCGTACGCGGCCCTGCGCGAGGGCGCCGGACTCGGCGTGACGGACGCGTTCGCCGCTTCCGAGGCGTTCCTCGGCGCCGACCGCGGATACGACACCGTCCTGGCGATCACGCGATCCGGGACCACCACGGAGGTGCTGCGCGTCCTGGAGGAGGTCAGGGGCCGCATCCCGACCGTGACGGTGCTCGGCGACCCCGACACCCCCGCCACCGGACTGTCGGACGCCACCGTCCCGCTGCCCTTCGCCGACGAGCGGTCCGTGGTGCAGACGCGGTTCGCGACGACCGCGCTCGCGCTGCTGCGGGCCCACCTCGGCGCGGACCTGTCCGGCGCGGTGCGCGACGCGGAGGAGGCGCTGACCGCACCCGTTGAGAAGGAGTGGCTGGACGCCGAGCAGTTCTCGTTCCTGGGCACGGGCTGGACGTACGGCCTGGCCAACGAGGCGGCGCTGAAGATGCGCGAGGCGTCGCAGAGCTGGACGGAGTCCTACCCCGCGATGGAGTACCGCCACGGCCCGATCTCCATAGCGGCCCCGGGCCGCGTCACCTGGGTGTTCGGTGACGTCCCGGAGGGCCTGGAGGCCGACGTCGCCCGCACCGGCGCCGGATTCGTGCACCACGACCGCGACCCGCTGGCCGACCTGGTCCTGGTCCAGCGCATCGCCCTGGAGCGGGCCCGGGCCCGCGGCCTGGACCCGGACAACCCGCGGAGCCTGACGCGGTCGGTGATGCTGACGGCCGGGAAGGGGGCGGCCGGCTAGGGGCCCGGCGGGCGGATGCGGGCGGCCGCTCTCCCCCGCCGCTTCCGGCCCGCCGCCACGCCAGTCCGCCTCTCCCCCACCCTCCTTCCCCAACCACCCCGCCCCGCAAGGGAGTCAGGTTTCATGTCCCTCGTTCCCACCTCTTCCATCGTCACCGTCGCGCGTGAGGCGCGGGCCGGGGCGGCGGCGTTCAACGTCATCCACCTGGAGACCGCCGAGGCGCTCGTCACGGCCGCCGAGCGCACCGGGCAGCCGGTCATCCTGGGGATCAGCGAGAACTGCATCCGCTACCACGGCAGCCTGCTGCCCATCGTCCGCGCCACGCTCGCGCTCGCCGAGGCGTCCAGCGCCCGGGTCGCCGTGCACCTGGACCACATCACCGAGGCGGACTTGGTGCGCGAAGGCATCGAGGCCGGGGTGCGGTCGGTGATGGTGGACGCCTCCGCGCTCCCGTACGAGCGGAACGTCGCCGCCACGGCGGAGCTGACCGCCTGGTGCCACGAGCGCGGCGCCTACGTCGAGGCCGAGCTGGGCGAGGTCGGCGGCAAGGACGGGGTGCACGCGCCCGGCGCCCGTACGGACCCCGACGAGGCGCTGGCGTTCGTCCGGGCGACCGGCGTGGACGCGCTGGCGGTCGCCGTCGGCTCGTCGCACGCGATGCACGAGCGCACCGCCGTCCTGGACAAGGAGCTGATCGCCGCCCTGGCCGCGAAGCTGCCGGTGCCGCTGGTGCTGCACGGCTCCTCGGGCGTGCCGGACGACGAGCTGCGCCGGGCCATCGCGGCCGGCATGACGAAGATCAACATCTCCACCCATCTGGTCTCCGTCTTCACCCGCAGCATCCGGGACACCCTCGACGCGGACCCGGCCCTCGTCGACTCGCGGAAGTACGTGAAGCCGGCCCGGGAGGCGGTCGCCCGGGAAGCCGCGCGGCTGCTGGGCGTGCTCGGCGCCCCGGCCGCGGTCCCGGGCCAGTCGACCGCGGCGGAGACGCCGGTGCAGGGGTGAGGGATGCGCAGGGGTGAGGGATGCGCGGAGAGGGACGACGAGCGAGGCGAGGGACCGCCATCGCGAAACGGCGCGAACCGTCCCGAACCGATGTGATCCGGCGCGAACCGGTGGGATGCATGGCGAACCGGTGCGGAGGAGCGCAACGGCGCGCAGGGGCGCGCGGGCGGTCGTGCGGGAGGGAGCAGGGGACGGCGGGCACGGCACCCCCCTCCGGCATATGACGCGAAAGCGTTTGCGTACTCTCGCCCGACGGGTGGGCGCGGCTCCTGCCCGCCCATCGCCCCCGGCCGGCCGGCGGGCTTCCCGATATCACGCAGGCCGCCGGAAAGGACCTAGGCTCGCGCCATGAACCGCCATGAACGGATGAACGCCCTCCTGGAGCTGCTCGGTGAACGCGGCCGGGTGGAGGTCGAGGAGGCCGCGGCCCAGCTGGAGGTGTCGGCCGCGACGATGCGCCGCGACATGGACGCGCTGGCCGACCAGCAGCTGCTGACCCGTACCCGGGGCGGCGCGGTGCTCAGCTCGGTGGCGTACGACCTGCCCATCCGTTACAAGCGGGCGCACCGCGCCGACGAGAAGGAAGCGGTGGCGCAGGCGGCGGCGAAGCTGGTCGAGCGCGGCGATGTGGTCGGCCTCAGCGGCGGCACCACGACCACGGAGATCGCCCGGGTGCTGGCCACCCGGCCGGACTTCGCCGAGGCCGGACCGCAGCCGCATCTGACCATCGTCACCAACTCGCTGAACATCGCCAACGAACTCGCCGTCCGCCCGCAGATCAAGATCGTGCTGACCGGCGGTGTGGCGCACTCCCGCTCGTTCGAACTGGTCGGGCCGTTCAGCGAGCTGGTCCTCCAGCAGATCTCCGTGGACATCGCCTTCATCGGCGCGAACGGGATAGACCCGGTGATGGGCGCGACCGTGCACGACGAGGCGGAGGCCCGGATCAACCGCCTGATGGCCGAACGGGCCCGGCGCGCCGTGGTCGTCGCGGACTCCTCGAAGATCGGCGCACGCTGCTTCGCCCGGGTCGGTGCCGCGGATGTCTTCGACACCCTGATCACGGACAGCGGCGCGAAGGAGTCCGTCCGGCGGGAGTTCGGCGAGCGGGGCCTGCGCGTGGTGGCCGCCCGTACCGCCGGGGACGGCTGAGCCCCCGTACCACCGGGGACGGCTGATTCCCCCGTACCACCGGGGACGGCTGAGCCCCCGCACCGCCGCCGACCCGGAACCGCCCGTACCGCCGTAAAGGGCTGAGCCCCCCGCCGACCGCTGCCACGATGGCGCGATGGACCCCAAGGACGCCAAGGCCCCCAGGGCCGCCAAGGACGCCAAGGACGCCAAGAGCGTCATCGACACCCCGCAGGCGGTGCGCCGGCTCGACCTCGGTTACTTCGTTCGTCCCGCGGCGGAGGCCGGGGGCCCGGAGCCACGGGTGGAGCCGGTACTCGCCTATCTGGTGCGGCACGATGCCGGGCTGCTGCTGTTCGATACGGGCATCGGCGCGGCCGATCCGGAAACCGAGGCCCACTACCGGCCGCGGCGCCGGCCCCTGGAAGCGGCGCTGGCCGCGGCCGGGCACCGGCTCGCGGACATCTCCCTGGTGGTCAACTGCCATCTGCACTTCGACCACTGCGGCGGCAACCCGCTGCTGGCCGGCACCCCCGTCCTCGTACAGGCGGCGGAGCTGGAACTGGCACGCCGGGGCGGGTACACGGTGGACGCGCTGATCGACTTCCCGGGTGCCGTCTACGAGGAGTTGCACGGTGCGGCCGAGGTGTGGCCCGGCGTGCACATCGTTCCGACGCCGGGTCACACTCCGGGGCACCAGTCGCTGGTGGTACGGCAGCCGGACGGCACCGTCGTCCTGGCGGGCCAGGCGCGCGACTTCGCCTCGGAGTTCGCGTCGGACCAGCTGGCCCGGCAGGCCGCCCTCGACGGTGCCGGCGCCCCGCTGCCCGGACACCCGCCGTGGCTGGAGCGGCTGAACGAGTTCGATCCGCGGCGGGTGCTGTTCGCCCACGACTGTTCGGTGTGGGAACCGGCTCGGTAGGCGGGGCGGGAACGGAATGCCGCGAAGCCTGTTTTCCGCGGGGACGGAGGGCACGAAAAGGCTTATGTCCGGCCGTTGTTGGGGAAACTGCTGGTGAGGTCGGCGAAATCCGGGGGATGGGCAGCGCGTCCGGGCCATGGGCCGGTCAATGCCGACGAGACCGTGTCCGGCGGATTCTCCGTGCGCCGCGTCCGCCACACATCGGTACATCGGTATGTCTCCGCGGACCCGCCCCCGCTTTTCGGCGGTGCGGAGCCGTCCCGCCTGCCCCTTTCCCGTTGCCGCGGGTGCCGACGCTGCCCCGACGGCAGTCCGGCCCTCCTCACCGGGCTCACCGGGCTCACAGACCTGACACGAAAAGGAACCCTCATGGCCAAGAAGGAACCGACCGCCGTCCCGATGTCCGCAGCGACCGTCGCCCGCGAAAAACTCCTCAGGGCGATCGCCGGCGAGGCCACCGCCCTCGGCAAGGGGAAGCGGAAAGGACGGTCCAGCAAGGCGCTGAAAACCCTCTCCCGCGCGTACGCTCTCGTCGCCGCCGAGGGAGTTCACCACGCCTCCGGCCTACCCGCCGCTCCCCGCAAGAGCCGCGGCAGGACGTTCCTCCCGTCGATGCGCCCCGTCTTTCTCGTGAAGCGGGCGGGCGGCAAGAAGGGCACACGGGACGGTGGGGCTGACGGGTGACGCCCCGTCCCCTCACCAGGTGCGGTCCCCGCGCAGCACCGCGTCCGCGCCGCCGTCGAGGAAGACGACCTGCCCGGTGACGTGCGTGTTCTCGGGTGAGGTCAGCCAGGTCAGGAGCGCCGCGGCCTGTTCCGGGCGGGCGTGGCCGTGCAGCGGCATCGGCACGGCGGCGTCCACCTGCCGGCGGGTGTCCGGGTCGGCGAGCATGGGCGCGGTCATCGGCGTGACGACGGTCCCGGGGGCCACGGCGTTGAGCGGGATGCCGGTGCCCGCCCACTCGCCGGTCGGCGCGGTACGGCGGATCCAGCGCGCGATGGCGGCCTTGGACGAACCGTAGACGAGATGGCCCTCGCCGCGGTCGACGGCCGCCTGTGCCGCGGCGACCGCCGCCGGCTCGTCACCGGCCAGCGCGGCGTCGACGATGGCGCTGTCGTACGGGTGCACCGAGGCGACCGAGGAGACCACGGCCGCGCGCGGGTCGGTGCCGGCGGCGAGCAGCGGGCGCAGCCCTTCCAGGGTGGCCACCGCGCCGAAGTGGTTGACCTTGACGGTCAGCGGGTCGAAGGCCGCGGTACCGGCGCAGGCGATCACGGCGTCCAGGCGTCCGCCGGTCAGTTCCCGGGCCCGTACGGCCAGTTCCGTACGGCCTTCGGCGGTGGCGAGGTCCGCGTCGATGTCGGCGTCCCCGAGGTCGGCTCCGATCACGGTGTGGCCCTGCGCGCGGAGGCGTGCGGTGGTGGCCTCGCCTATGCCGGAGGCCGATCCGGTCACGAGATAGGTACGGGACGGCATGCTGTGCTCCTCGGTCGGTGCTGGCCGCGCCAACATACCCGCGGGCTCCGTACGCCCCGCACGCCGCCTCGGCACACCCGCACCCCGTCCCCCCTGACCCGCCTCGGCACACCCGCACCCCGTCCTTCCTGACACCACCTCGGCGCGCCCGCACCCCGCCCCCTGACGCCCCCTCACCCCGAGCCGTAAACCCTCTCCGGCACCCCCGCATCAGCCAGCAGCTTCCGCGCCGTCTCCCCCGCCTCGGCCGGAGTCCGGCGCGCCCCCTTGTCGGCGGTGGGGCCGGGGCGCCAGCCCTCCATGACCGTGATCCGGCCGCCTTCGGCGGCGAAGACGCGGCCGGTGACGCCTTCGGAGGCGGCGGAGCCGAGCCAGACGACGAGCGGGGAGACGTTCTCGGGGGCCATCGCGTCGAAGGTGCCGTCCGTCGGCGCGGCCATCGTCCCGGCGAAGGTCCGCTCGGTCATCCGCGTACGGGCGGCCGGGGCGATGGCGTTGACCTGGACCCCGTACCGGGCCAGTTCGGCGGCGGCCACGAGGGTGAGGCCGAGGACGCCGGCCTTGGCGGCGGAGTAGTTCGCCTGGCCCACGCTGCCCGCGAGGCCCGCTCCGGAGCTGGTGTTGACCACCCGCCCCCGCGGCGGGCGGCCCGCCTTCGCCTCCGCGCGCCAGTGTGCGGCCGCGTGCCGGAGCGGCAGGAAGTGGCCCTTGAGGTGGACGCGCAGGACGGCGTCCCACTCGTCCTCGGTGAGGTTCACCAGCATCCGGTCGCGGACGAAGCCCGCGTTGTTGACCAGGGTGTCCAGGCGCCCGTACGTGCCGAGGGCGGTGGCGACGAGGGAGGCGGCGCCCTCGGGCGTGGCGACGTCCCCGCCGTGGGCGACCGCCTCGCCGCCCGCGGCACGGATCTCCTCGGCGACCTCCCCGGCGGGTCCGCCCGTCTCCGCCGCCGGGCTGCCGTCCGGCCGTACGCCCAGGTCGTTGACGACGACCCGCGCGCCCTCGGCCGCGAACGCCAGCGCGTGGGCGCGCCCGAGGCCCCGGCCGGCCCCGGTGACGACGACCACCCGCCCGGCGCACAGCCCCGCGCCGGCCGCTTCCTTCCGCGCGCTCTCAGTCATCTGCGTCCTCCTGGTCGGTGGTGGCGGGCCGGTCGGTGGTCACGGGCGTACGGGAGGTGGGCGGCGGCCCGCCCGGTGCGCCGGCCGCGGCCTCCAGGAACGCCGGACGCTCGCCCCCGCCGTGGACGGCGAGGCTGGCGCCGGTCACGTAGCCGCACCGGTCGCCCGCCAGGAAGGCGCAGACCTCGCCGACCTCGTCGGGGGTCGCGAGCCGGCCGAGCGGGACGGTGCGGCCGACGGCGGCGACGCCCGCCGCGTCGCCGTAGTGCAGGTGGGAGCGTTCGGTGTGCACCATGCCGACGACGAGCGTGTTGACGCGGATGTGCGGTGCCCATTCGACGGCCAGGGTGCGGGCGAGGTTTTCCAGGCCGGCCTTGGCGGCGCCGTAGGCGGCGGTGCCGGGTGAGGGGCGGGTGCCGCTGACGCTGCCGATCATGATGATGGAACCGCCGGTCCGCTGGTCCGCCATGACGGCGCGGGCGGCGAGGGACGTGGTCAGTGGCGCGATGAGGTTCAGCTCGACGACCCGGGCGGCCTGTTGCGGCGTGGAGTCGGCGAGGAGCCGGTAGGGGGTGCCGCCCGCGTTGTTGACGAGGATGTCGAGGCTGCCGTACCGGTCCCGTACGCGGGTGAAGCAGGCGGTGACCGCGTCCGGGTCGCGCACGTCCACCGGTTCGAAGGCGGCGGTGCGCCCGTCCGTCCCGGCGACCGGCCGTTCCGGCGGGCGGCGCGCGGCGGCGACCACCGTGGCGCCCGCCGCCAGCAGGGCTCTGCCGATGCCGGCGCCGACGCCCCGGGTGCCGCCGGTGACGACCGCGACGCGCCCCGACAGGTCGATGCCGATCGCCAAAAGGCCACCTCCGCCCTCCCGTTGCGGGCGCCGCGCTGCTACCTTCTCAGGCACCCGGCACCTAACAAACGTTTGGTGGAAAGGTAGCTGATCCGCCCATGGGTGTCTCCACCGCCGTCACGCTGTCCCGCCCCGAGGACGGCATCGCGCTCGTCACCGTCGACCGGCCGCCGGTCAACGCCCTGCCCGTACAGGGGTGGTTCGACCTCGCCGACGCGGTACGGGCGGCCGGCCGCGACCCCGGCACCCGCTGCGTGCTGCTCGCCGCCGCCGGGCGCGGGTTCAACGCGGGGGTGGACATCAAGGAGTTGCGGCGGACGCCGGGGTACGGCGCGCTGCTCGGCGTCAACCGCGGGTGCCACGCGGCGTTCGGCGCCGTGTACGACTGCGAGGTGCCGGTCGTCGCCGCCGTGCAGGGCCACTGCCTGGGCGGCGGGGTCGGGCTGGTCGGCAACGCGGACGCGATCGTGGCGAGCGAGGACGCGACGTTCGGCCTGCCGGAGCTGGACCGCGGCGCGCTCGGCGCGGCCACCCACCTCGCTCGGCTCGTCCCGCCGCACCTGATGCGCACCCTCTACTACACCTCGCGCACCGTGACCGCCGCCGAACTCCACCGGCACGGCGCAGTGTGGGAGGTGGTGCCGCGCGAAGCGCTGCTGGCGGCGGCGCTCGCGCTGGCCGGGGAGATCGCCGCCAAGGACGGGTACCTGCTGCGGCTGGCCAAGGCCGCCATCAACGGCATCGACCCCGTCGACGTGCACCGCAGTTACCGCTTCGAGCAGGGCTTCACCTTCGAGGCCAACCTCAGCGGAGTGGCCGACCGGCACCGGGACGCGTTCGGGAACGGGACGCCGCACCCGGCGGAACACACCGGCGCGCCGGGCGCCACCTCCCCTACAGAGGAGCCGAGTTGACCGACAAAACCATGACGGCCGACGATGTCGCGGCCCGCCTGGCGAGCGGTATGACGATCGGCATCGGCGGCTGGGGCTCGCGCCGGAAGCCGATGGCGCTCGTACGGGCCCTGCTGCGGTCCCCGCTGACGGACCTGACCATCGTCTCCTGCGGCGGCCCGGACGTGGGGCTGCTGGCCGCCGCCGGGAAGATCCGCCGGCTGGTCGTGCCCTTCGTCACCCTGGACTCGATCCCGCTGGAGCCGCACTTCCGCGCGGCACGCGAGCGTGGCGCCTTCGCGCTGACCGAGCTGGACGAGGCGATGTTCATGTGGGGGCTGACAGCGGCCGGCCAGCGGCTGCCCTTCCTGCCGGTACGGGCCGGGCCGGGGTCCGACGTGCTGCGGGTCAACCCCCACATCCGTACGGTGACCTCGCCGTACGCGGACGGTGAGGAGCTGGCCGCCGTCCCCGCGCTGCGGCTGGACGCGGCGCTGGTGCACCTCAACCGGGCGGACGCGCGGGGCAACGGGCAGTACCTGGGCCCCGATCCGTACTTCGACGACCTCTTCTGCGAGGCGGCGGACGCGGCATACGTCTCGTGCGAGCGGATCGTGTCCGGCGCGGAGCTGGGCCGGGCGGGGTGCCCGCGGACGCTGCTGGTCAGCCGGATGTTCGTCAGCGGTGTCGTCGAGGCGCCGCGCGGCGCGCACTTCACCTCGTGCGCGCCGGACTACGGGCGGGACGAGGCGTTCCAGCGGGCGTACGTACGGGCGGCGGCGGACCCGGACGCCTGGGCCGCGTTCGCCGGGCGCTTCCTGTCGGGCGACGAGGACGACTACCACGCCGCGGTCGCCGCCTTCAGCGAGGAGACCGCCGAGGAGACCACGGGGAAGCCCACCGGAGGGACCGTCGAGAAGACCGCCGGGGAGCGCCCATGACAGCCGAGGCCGGGCCCATGACCGTCACCCGCGCCGAGTACTGCGTGGCGGCCTGCGCCGACGTCTGGCGCGGCGCGGGCGAGGTACTCGCCTCCCCCATGGGCACCGTCCCCGCCCTCGGCGCCCGGCTCGCGAAGCTCACCTTCTCCCCCGGCCTGCTGCTGACGGACGGCGAGGCGCTGCTCGTCGGCGACGTGCCGGAGCCCGGGGACGGGGCGCCGGTGGCGGAGGGCTGGCTCCCCTACCGCCGTCACCTGGCGCTGGTCGCCACGGGCCGCCGGCACGTCATGATGGGCGCGAGCCAGATCGACCGGTACGGCAACCAGAACATCTCCTGCATCGGGGACTGGGCGCGCCCGTCGCGGCAGCTGCTCGGGGTGCGCGGCGCGCCCGTCAACACGCTCAACCACCCGACCAGCTACTGGGTACCCAGGCACTCGCCCCGAACCTTCGTCGAGCGCGTCGACATGGTGTGCGGCGTGGGGTACGACCGGGCCGCGGCGGCCGGGCCGTCCGCCACCCGCTACCACGATGTCCGGGAGGTCGTGAGCGACCTCGGGGTCTTCGACTTCGCCACGCCGGACCGCACGATGCGGATCCGGTCGCTGCACCCCGGCGTGCGGCTGGCGGACGTACGGGAGGCCACCGGGTTCGCGCTGCGCATGCCGGACGGGGCGATGCCGGACGCCAGGACGCCGGACGGCGGGGTGCCCGCAACCCGCGCGCCGGACGCCGCCGAGCTGCGGCTGATCCGCGAGGTGCTCGATCCCGGCGGAATGCGCGACCGGGAGGTGCCGCCGTGCGGACCCTGACCACCGCGCTCACCGAGCTGACCGGCGTCCGGCACCCGATCGTGCAGCCCGGCATGGGCTGGGTCGCCGGGCCGCGCCTGGTCTCCGCCACCGCCGAGGCCGGGGCGCTCGGCATCCTGGCCTCGGCCACCATGTCCGCGGAGCGGCTGCGGGCCGCGGTGCGCGAGGTGGCGGCCCGTACGGACCGGCCGTTCGGCGTCAATCTGCGGGCGGACGCCGGGGACGCCGCGGAGCGGGTGCGGATCATCATCGAGGAGGGCGTACGGGTGGCCTCGTTCGCCCTGGCGCCCTCGCGGGAGCTGATCGCCCGGCTGAAGGACGCGGGCGTGGTCGTCATCCCCACGGTGGGGGCGCGGCGGCACGCGGAGAAGGTCGCCGCGTGGGGCGCGGACGCGGTGGTCGTCCAGGGGGCCGAGGGTGGCGGGCACACCGGTGAGGTGGCCACCACCGTGCTGCTGCCGCAGGTCGTGGACGCGGTGGACATCCCGGTCGTGGCGGCCGGCGGCTTCCACGACGGGCGCGGGCTGGTGGCCGCCCTGGCCTTCGGCGCGGCGGGCGTGGCCATGGGCACGCGCTTCCTGCTCACCTCCGACAGCACCGTCCCGGCCGCGGTCAAGGCACGCTATCTGGCCGCCTCGGTCCGGGACGTGACGGTGACGCGGAAGGTGGACGGGCTGCCGCACCGGATGCTGCGCACGGACCTGGTCACCGCCCTCGAACGGTCCGGGCGTCCGGCGGCCCTGCTGCGCGCCGTGCGGCACGCGGCGGCGTTCCGGAAACAGGCGGGCACGGGCTGGGCCCGTATGGTGCGCGACGGGCTGGCCATGAAGCGCGGCGCGGAGCTGACCTGGAGCCAGGTGCTGCTGGCCGCGAACACGCCGATGATGCTGCGGGCGGGGCTGGTGGAGGGCCGTACGGACGCCGGGGTGCTGGCGTCCGGCCAGGTGGCGGGGCTCATCGACGACCTGCCGTCCTGTGCGGAACTGGTCGGCCGCGTCATGGCCGAGGCGGCGGCGACGCTGGACCGGCTGGAGGCGGGCCACCCGGCCTGAGCGGGCCGCCGCCGGAACCCGTACCGTACGGGCTCCCCGGAACCCGTACCGTACGGGCCCCCTGGGAGCCGCACGGTACGGACCGCCGCCGAGCCCGCACCGCACGGGCCGCCGCCCCGCCACCCGGCTCGAACACACGCCCCGAATATCGAACGGGACTCCGGCGGACTACGGTGGGGACCGACGAGAAAGGGTGCCCGTGGTGCCGCCGCGGGCGCAGGTTTCCATCGGGGGAGATCAGATGCGCAAGTTCCTCGCCACGGCCGTCGCGGTGACGGCGCTCAGCACGACGCTCGGCCTGGCCACGGCGTCGCAGGCCGCCGCGGCCCCACGGGCGCCGCAGTGCGCCAAGGTGATGAAGTACTTCACCAAGGACCACCAGCGGTTCGTCCGGCTGAAGAACCTCTGCAAGCAGCGCCCGGCCTGCTACACGATCGTCGTACCGGCCCGGCCCGCCGTGAACGGCCGTCTCGCCAAGGCCCGGACGAAGGACGTCCGGTACGGCACGGACCGGGGGCCGCGCGCCCTGTATGTGAAGAACCGAGCCTGCTGACGCGGAGACACCGCCGGACCGGGGCCCCGCCCCGGTCCGGGTTCACAGCCGTTCGAGCACCGTCACATTGGCCTGTCCGCCGCCCTCGCACATCGTCTGGAGGCCGTAGCGCCCGCCGGTGCGCTCCAGCTCGTGCAGCAGCGTCGCCATGAGCCGGCACCCGGTCGCGCCGAGCGGGTGCCCGAGCGCGATGGCGCCGCCGTTGACGTTGACCCGGGCGGGGTCGGCGCCGGTCTCCTTGAGCCAGGCCAGCACGACCGGCGCGAACGCCTCGTTGATCTCCACGAGGTCGATGGCGTCGAGGCGCAGCCCGGTCTTCTTCAGGGCGTGCGCGGTGGCCGGGATCGGCGCGGTCAGCATCCGGATGGGGTCCTCGCCGCGCACGGACAGGTGGTGGACGCGGGCGCGCGGCGTCAGACCGTGGTCCCGTACGGCCCGTTCGCTCGCCAGCAGCAGGGCCGCCGCGCCGTCCGAGACCTGGGAGGAGACGGCGGCGGTGAGCCGCCCGCCGGGCACCACGGGCGGCAGGGCCGCCATCTTCGCTGCGGACGTGTCGCGCCGCGGCCCCTCGTCGGCCGCCACCTCTCCGTACGGGACCACCTCGCGGGTGAAACGCCCCTCGTCGAGGGCGCGCACGGCCCGCCGGTGCGAGCGCAGCGCGTACTCCTCCATGTCCGTGCGGGACAGGCCCCACTGCTCGGCGATCAGCTCGGCGCCGTGGAACTGGTCGACGGGCCGGTCGCCGTAGCGGGCGCGCCAGCCCGCGCTGCCCGCGTACGGGCCCTCGGTCAGGCCGAGCGGTTCGGCGGCCCGGCGGCTGGCGAACGCGATGGGGACCATCGACATGTTCTGGGTGCCGCCCGCGACCACCAGGTCCTGGGTGCCGGAGAGCACGCCCTGCGCCGCGAAGTGGACGGCCTGCTGGGAGGAGCCGCACTGCCGGTCCACGGTGACGCCCGGCACCTCCTCGGGCAGCCCGGCCGCCAGCCAGCTGGTCCGGGCGATGTCACCGGCCTGCGGGCCGACGGCGTCCAGGCAGCCGAAGACCACGTCGTCCACGGCGGCCGGGTCCACGCCCGTGCGCGCCATCAGCGCTTTGAGCACGTGGGCGCCGAGGTCGGCCGGGTGCGCGGCGGCGAGTGCGCCGCCGCGCTTGCCGACGGGGGTGCGCAGCGCGTCGATGATGTAGGCCTCGGCCATGCGGGCTCCTCGGTCGTCGGGGCGTGCGGAGCGTGCGCGGTGCCGCCCGGAGGCGCCGTTCGGTCAGTCCCGCACGGCGATGCCGTCCAGCACCATCGACAGGTACTGGCGGGCGATCTCCTCCGGGCCGTGGTGCCCGCCCGGCCGGTACCAGCTCGCGGCGACCCAGACGGTGTCGCGGACGAACCGGTAGGTCAGGCGGACGTCGAGGTCGGGGCGGAAGACACCGTCGGCGACGCCGCGTTCCAGGGTGCCGAGCCACGCCTTCTCGAACTTCTGCCGGGAGTCGGCGAGATAGCCGAAGCGCGGCTTCCCGGCGAGCTGCCGGGACTCCTTCTGGTAGATGGCGACGGCGGCGCGGTGCCGGTCGATCTCCCGGAACGACTCGGTGACCAGGGCCTCGATGGTCTCCCGGGGGCCGAGTCCGGCCGCGAGCACCGCGTCGTAGCCGGCCCACAGCTCGTCCAGGAAGCTGCTGAGGATCTCGTCCAGCATCGATTCCTTGGAGTCGAAGTGGTAGTAGAGGCTGCCCGCGAGCAGCCCGGCCTCGTCCGCGATGCGGCGTACGGTCGTCGCGTCGTAGCCGTGGGCGGCGAACACCTCGGCGGCGGTGGCGAGCAGTTCTCGCCGGCGGGCGGGCGACGGCGGGGTCGCGGCGGCCGGCTTCTCGTTCTTCTTCGCGGTGGGCACCGGCTCATTGTCCCTCCCCGGTCACGCGCGCTGGCTGCTGACCGCGACCGTCTCGCCGGTCATGTACGAGGCGTAGTCGCTGGCCAGGAAGACGATGACGTTGGCGACCTCCCACGGCTCGGCGGAGCGCCCGAACGCCTCCCGGGCGGTCAGCTCGCTCAGCAGTTCCTCGTCGGCGACCTTCGCCAGGTGCGGGTGGGTGGCCAGGCTGGGCGAGACGGCGTTGACCCGGACGCCGTGGGCGGCGGCCTCGACGGCGGCGCAGCGGGTCAGCGCCATCACCCCGGCCTTGGCGGCGGCGTAGTGCGCCTGGCCGCGCTGGGCCCGCCAGCCGACGACGGAGGCGTTGTTGACGATGACGCCGCCCCGGCCGCCCGCGCGCATCCGCCGCAGCGCGGCCCGGGTGCAGCGGAAGGTCCCGTTGAGGGTGACGTCGAGGACGGCGGTCCACTGCGCGTCGGTCATCTCCACCAGGTCGGCGTTGCCGCCGAGTCCGGCGTTGTTGACGACCACGTCCAGCCGTCCGTGCCGTCGCTCGACGCCGTCGAAGAGGGCGGTGACCTGGGCCTCGTCGGTGACGTCGCAGGGCAGCGCCGCGACCCGCGCGGCGCCGAACTCGGCGGCGAGCGCCGCCTCGGACTCCTTCAGACGCCGGGTGTGCGCGTCGGAGAGCACCACGTCCGCGCCCTCCTCCAGGAGCCGGCGGGCGGTGGCGCCGCCGATGCCGGTGCCCGCCGCGGCGGTGACGACCGCCGTCCGGCCGGCGAGCAGGCCGTGTCCGGGGACGTACGGGGGTGCCTGGGAAACCCGGGGAGCCGGGGGTGCCGGGTGCGCCGTCGGAGGCTTCTCGGGCGTCATGGCCGTACGCTAACCTACCAAACACTTGTTAGGGAACGGTCCCGGAAGAGCCCGCCGCCGCCCCAGGGAGGCCGCTCGATGGATCTCGGACTCACCGCGGCGGACGCGGAGTTCCGGCGGGAAGCGCGGGACTGGCTGGCCGCCCATGTGCCCGCCGAACCGCTGCCCTCCCTGGAGACGGCGGAGGGGTTCGCCGCCCACCGGGAGTGGGAGCGCGAGCTGTACACCGGACGCTGGTCGGCCGTGACCTGGCCGGAGGCGTACGGCGGGCGCGGCGCTTCGCTGCTCAGGTGGCTGCTGTTCGAGGAGGAGTACTACGCGGCGCGCGCTCCCGGCCGGGTCTCCCAGAACGGTGTCAGTCTGCTCGCCCCCACCCTCTTCGAGCACGGTACACAGGAGCAGTTGGCGCGCGTTCTGCCCGCGATGGCGAGCGGCGCGACCATCTGGGCGCAGGCCTGGTCCGAACCCGGCGCCGGTTCCGACCTCGCCGCACTGCGCTCGTCCGCCGTACGGACCGACGGCGGCTGGCTGCTGCGCGGGCACAAGACGTGGTCGTCCCGGGCCGCCTTCGCGGACCGCGCCTTCGGGCTGTTCCGCAGCCACCCCGGCGCGGACCGGCCGCACAACGGCCTGACGTATCTGATGTTCGACCTGGCGGCGCCGGGCGTGACCGTGCGGCCCATCGGGCGCCTGGACGGCAAGCCGGCCTTCGCCGAGCTGTTCCTGGAGGACGTGTTCGTGCCGGACGCGGACGTGATCGGCGAGCCGGGGCAGGGCTGGCGGGTCGCCATGAGCACGGCAGGCAACGAACGCGGGCTGACGCTGCGCAGCCCCGGACGCTTCACGGCCGCCGCCGGCCGGCTCGCCGCCCTGTGGCGGGCCACCGCCGACCCGGCGGACACGGCGCTGCGCGACCGGGTCGCCGACGCGCTCATAGGAGCACGCGCCTACCAGCTCGCCGCCTACGCAGGCGTCGCACGCCTCACCGAGGGCGGCACCCCGGGCGCCGCGGCGAGCCTCACCAAGGTCTTCTGGTCCGAACTCGACATCGCCCTGCACGAGACCGCGCTCGACCTCCTCGGGCCGCGCGGCGAGCTGGCCGCCACCGCCACCGAGGCGCCGGACCACGGCAGTTGGGCCGACGGCTGGATCTTCGCGCTGGCCGGCCCGGTCTACGCCGGCACGAACGAGATCCAGCGCGACATCATCGCCGAACGGCTGCTGGGCCTGCCGAAGGGACGGCGCTGAGCGGACCGCGCCGGTGAGAGGAGTGGGGATGCGGTTCCTGCTGGACGCGGAGCAGGCGGAGTTCGGCCGGACGCTCGGCCGCCTGCTGGCCGCGGCGGACGTCCCGGCCGCCGTACGGGCCTGGGGCACCGGCGACAGCGCCCCCGGGCACGCGGTGTGGCGGCGGCTCGCCGGGACCGGGGTGTTCGGGCTCGCCGTACCGGAGAAGCACGGCGGCGCGGGGTTCCTGCCGGTCGAACTGACTCTCTCCTTCGTGGAGCTGGGGCGGTACGCCGTACCCGGCCCGGCCGTGGAGACCGCCGCGGCGGCGGTGCTGCTGGAGCGGCTCGGCGACGCGGACGGCGGCCTGGCCGGCACATGGCTGCCCGCGATCGCGGCCGGGGACGCGATGGTGTCGTACGCGGACCTGGCCCACGGGCCGTACGCGCTGGACGCGGCGACCGCCGATGTGACGTTCCTCGTCGACGGCGACACCCTGCGGGCGTGCGACGGATGCGGGCCGGTCCAGCCCTCGGTCGACCCGGCGCGGCGGCTGACCCGGTGCGCCGGAGGGGCCGTCCTGGCGAGCGGACCGGCCGTGTGGGCCGCCGCCGCGCAGGCCGCGGACACCGCGCGGCTGCTCACCGCGGCCCAGGCGCTCGGCGTCGGCCGGCGACTGCTGGACGACACCGTGGCGTACGTGAAGCAGCGCACCCAGTTCGGCGTCGCCGTCGGATCGTTCCAGGCGGTGAAGCACCGGCTGGCGGACGTGCTGCTGGCGCTGGAGTTCGCCGAGCCGCTGGTGTACGGGGCGGCGGTGGAATGGGCGGGAGCATTACAGGCGGACACGGCGAACCACGGCTACGGGGCCACTGGAGCAGGCATCGGCGTCGCGATGGCGAAGGTGGCCGCGGGCGAGGCGGCGTACACCGCGGCGCGGGCCGCGCTTCAGCTGCACGGGGCGCTCGGCTACACCGATGAGCTGGGCCTTTCCCTGTGGATCCGCAGAGCGCGGGCGCTGCGGGGCGCCTGGGGCACACCCGCGGAGTGCCGGGCCCGCGTGCTCGCCGGTCCCGCACCGGCCGGACCGCAAATATTTCACGAGTAAAACACCTGCTAAGCTTTTGGTATGGGGAAGCATGCCAGGCCCACGGGAAAGCGCGCGGCGGCCACGTCCGGGAGCGGCGGAGCCGTCCGCGCCCGACCGCTGCCCATCAGGAGCACGGTGCTGCTGCGCCGCCCCGTGGACATCTGGCACAAGCCCGCGCTGAGTGCCGTCGTCGCGCTCGGCCTCCCCGAGTTCGCGCTGCTCGCGCTGGGGCGCCTGGATCTGGTGCTCTACACCTCGGCCGGCGCGATGTGCGCCCTGTACGCGCACGGCCTGCCGTACGCCGCGCGGGCCCGCACCCTGGTGTGGGTGGTGCTCGGCATGGTCGCGAGCCTCGGCGTCGCCCTGACGGCGGCCTCCCTGACCGCCTCGGTACCGCTGCTCGTCCTGCTCGCCTCGCTGGTCGCCGCCGTGCACAAGACGGTCTGCGACGCGACGCGCGTCGGCCCGCCCGGAAACCTCATCTTCACCTTCATCTCGGCGTCCGCCTTCTTCGTGCCGCAGCGGATCGGGCAGGTGCCCTTCCACCTGGCGCTGGCGCTCGGCGCGGGCGGGCTCGCCTGGCTGGTGTGCATGGCACCCGCGCTGGTCCGGCCGCGCGGCCCGGAGCGGATCGCGACGGCGCGGGCGCTGGAGGCCGCCGCCGGGCTGCTGCGCTCCGGCCCCGCCCCGGCGGACGCCCCCGGCGGCCCCGACCGCGCCCGGCACGCCACCGCGGCCGCCGTGAACGCAGCCTGGCAGACGCTGTTCCAGGTGCCGGGCCGCACACCGGCCGCGGCCGCCGCCCGCGCGGGGCTGGAGCGGCTGCTCGTACGGGCCGAGTCGGCCCTCGCGGCCCCGGCGGCCGATCCGGCGGAGGCCGAGCGGTACGCGGCGTGGGCCCGTGGCCTGCGCCGGGGCGGTTCGCTGCCGGAGATCACGCTCACCGGCGCGCAGGCCGGCGAGCTGGCGGGCATCACCGCGGAGCACGAACAGACAGCAGGCGCGTCCCGCCACCGCGCTCCCGGCGGCCCGCGCGGCTTCGCCGCCGTGCTGCGCCGCCTCGCGCCCGGCTCACCGCTGCTGCCCGTCGGCGCGCGGGTCGCCGCGGGCTGCGCGCTGGCCGGCTGGGCCTCGATGGCGGTCGGCGTCGGCCATCCGTACTGGGCCGTGGTCACCGCGGCCTCCATCTTCCAGGCCAACACCACCCTCTCGTGGCAGCGGGCCTTCCAGCGCACCCTCGGCAACCTGCTCGGCCTGCTGCTCTTCACCGCGCTGCTGCCGGTGATCCACACCGGCCATCTCGCGATGATCCTGCTGGCGCTCACCTTCCAGTTCTGCGCCGAGGCGAGCATCACCCGCAACTACTGGCTGGGCTCGGTCTGGGTCACCCCGATGGCGCTGCTGCTGACCGAGTTCGCGCGCCCGCTGCCCGCCCGGACGCTGGTCACCGACCGCTGGATCGACACCGTGGTGGGCGCCGCCGTGGGCCTGGCCTGCTGCGTCCTGGTCACCAACCGCCGCGCGGCGGACCGCGTCGAGGCCGCGCTCGACCGGGTGGCCGCGGCCGAGGCGGCGGCCACCCGGCTGCTGGACGGCGACGGCGGGCCGGCCGCGGAGGGCGTACCGGACGACGCGCGCGAGACCGGCCGGGCGCGGGACCGGCTCGCCGCGAGCCTGATGGAGCTGCGGGAGGCGGTGGAGGTGTCGGCCGGCGAGTGGTGGCAGCGCGCCGTCCCCGAGGAGCGCGTCGCCCTGGCCGAGCAGCGGGGACACCGCACGCTGGCCCGGCTCGTACACCGGCTGTCCGCCCCGGCCCTGGCCGCGTAACGCGTGCCCGCCGGACCTGGCGCGCCCCCGGCGGCCGCGTCCCGGGCCGCACCGGCGCCGCCCGTACCGCCCCGGCCCGCTCCCGCGCCCGGCGCCGGGCACAATGGCCGGGCGCGGTGCGGCGCGGGGCCCGGACGGCAGCCCGTGGCCCGCCGGGCGCGACACAGGATGCCGACGGGGGCCGGGAGAGCCCGGGAAGAAGGGGTGCGCGCGTGACCGAGGACATCGTCGCGGGGGTGCTGCGCCAGTGGCAGCAGGTCCATCCGGGACTGGACACCGGCCCGATGGCGGTGATCGGGCGGCTCAACCGCTGTTCCGCGCTGTTGCAGCAGGCGGCCGACGCGCCACTGCGGCGGGAGGGCCTGACCCGCCCGGAGTTCGACATCCTCGGGACGCTGCGGCGGATGGACCGCGAGCTGACACCGGGCAGGATCGCGCGCGAGACCTTCGCGTCCGGGGCGGCGGTCACCAAGCGGGTACGGCAGCTGGAGTCGCGCGGACTGCTCGCGCGGCGCCCCGACGAGCGGGACCGGCGGGTCTCGCACCTCTCGCTCACCGACGCGGGCCGCGCGGTCATCGACCGGCTGCTGCCCGAGCAACTGCGCTACGAGGCCGGCCTGCTGGAGGGCATCGACGCCCGGCGGCAGGCCGAACTGTCGCAGGGCCTGAGCGAGTTGCTGGTGCTCCTGGAGGGGCGGCTCGGCAGCCTGCTGGACTGACGGGCGGCGGGGGCGGGCCCGAGACTTGTTCTTCATCTCTCGTCCGTCACTGGCGGCAGTGGGGGCAAAGTCCAGCTGGCGTCGAGCCTGCTGATGACCTTTCGAAGTTCTCGGGCCCCGCGGTGGGGCAGGGCTCGCAGCGTGATGTCGAGGAGTTCTCGGGCTTCGAGCGGGTTCCCACAGCAGTACCAGTGAAGGTCGCACCACGTGTCGTCGTGCCAGAGCTGGTCGAAGTCGTGCCACAGCTCTCGCTTCGGGCGGTGGACGTAGTCCTTCCACAGGCGTACAGCCTTGCCGATGTCACCCGGTTCCAGATAGTTCCGGGTGCGCTCAAGGCGGCCTATCTCAGCCAGTGCTCGCGAGGAGAGGCCGGCTACGGCCGTGGTGGTGTCCTGTGACCGGCGCCGGCCCGGGAGGTCGGCCCGGATGCGTCCTGGCCGTTTACGCGGCATGGACCTTTCGGTTGATCGTCATGCCGTCCAGGGTGCCACCGCCTCGAACGGGTTCCGCACTTGGGGCAGGATTGCCGTGCTCCGCGGTGGCCGGGGTGGTTTTCGCGCGATCGTGTGCCGCGTGATGCGTGATTTCTTGTCCGGTCCCCGGCGGGAGGAATACGCGCTGGTGTCCCGGTTCCGGGGCGCCTGCCTTCTTCACGTGCCTGACCAGGCGGTGCGATGAGCTGTTCGTGCTCACCGACGGCGAGCGGCTGCGCAGACTGCCGGCCGGACTGCCGCTGCCCCGGTCCGACGGCGGACGCCGGGTGCTGGCGGTGGACGCGCCGCCGTACAGGTGAGGCTCACGGGCGGAGGCGGGTCGCGGTCAGGCGGAGCGACCGATGCGGCCCCATGGCTGCGCCTCGCGTCTGCGGGGTGGCGCGGAGCGGGTCAGGGCAGGACAACCCGACGCTCCGGAGCACTGCGGCGAGGATCATCCGCATTTCCATCAGCGCCAGGTCCGCGCCCGGACAGCGGCGGGTGCCGCCGCCGAACGGCAGATAGACACTGCCGGGCCGGCGGCGGCCGAGGAACCTTTCCGGGACGAATTCCCGCGGCCGCCGATAGGTATCCGGATGACGGTGGGCGATATAGATGCAGGGCGTCAGCCGGGTGCCCGGTGGCCATGTGGCGCCGTCCAGCACCTGCGTCTGTGTGAGGACGCGGTTCTCCCCGATGAGTGTCGGCGGCGTGAGACGCAGGGTTTCCAGGCAGGCCGCGTGGAGCAGCGGTGTGCGCTTGGCGTCGGAGCCGTCGGCATCCGTGGCCGCCAGTTCATCGAGGAGATCGCGCCGGAGCCGGTCGTGTACTGCCAGCCGGAACAGGGCCCAGGCGACCGCGGAGGCCGTGGTCTCATGTCCGGGGAAGAGCAGGGAGACGAGTTGGTCGCGCAGCTCGGTGTCGTCCAGGGCGCCCAGGACCGGCTGTGCTTCGATGAGGGTCCGGGCGAGAGGCGGAGTTCCGGATTCTGCTGTGGCGGCACGGCCTGCGGCAACGAGTGCGGGGTCGAGAGCCGCGCGTTGCCGGAGGAAGTCGCGCCATGGGCCTCCTATTGGCGGCGGAAGGCGGAGATAGCGATAGGCAAACGTCCTGAAGGGGGCGCCCAGGGCTCCGTGAATCCATGCCGCGAAATCCGCCAGCAGGCTGTCGTCCGCCTTTCCCAGAACGATGTCACCGATGATGCGCAGGGTCAGCTGCCGGCTCCATGCCGATGGGTCGAAGCTGTGCCCGGGGACGAGGGCTGCTACGGCACGTTCGATAGGGGCGGACAGGACGGGCCGGCGAGCGACGAGTTTCCGGCCGCGCAATTGTTCCCCGATGACCGTGCGATAGGCGTGGTGGCGTGCTCCGGTGGTGAGCAAAAGGGAAGCGGTGCCGACGATGGGGTCGATGGTACTGCTGCCGGCAATGGCCATGTCACGGTCGGCACCGAAGAGCCCGGCAAGGTGCTCCGGGTGCCATACCAGCAGGTGAGGAGCCGCCCCTGACCGCAGCGCGAGAGGGCCGGGCCCCCGGGTGGTGTGGTCGTCGAGGAAGGGGATCGTCCGTGTGATGAACCGGTACCGGTTGGCGTTCATGCGCTCCTCCTGCCGTGTCTGTTTTCAGTCCTCGCCCGGGAAACCGCCGAGGAACGCGAGGTCTTCACGCGTGAGTTCCGCTTCGCGCCGGTCGAGGTACCACTGCGAGGCGAACACGGCCGCCCGGATTGCCCACCCGTACGGGTTCGCGATCGCCGGAGAGACGGTTCTCGCCTCGTCGAACAGGCGGCCCATTTCCCGGCGGAGGAGTTGTCGCAGCGCACGCCGAGCGAGTGAGGACGGGCAGGAGTACTTCTCCGCCATGAGCGGTACCGCGTTGACTTCATGCCCGCTGTGATCGCGCTCTTCGGAGCTGAGATCGTTCGCGATCCGTACGCAGTAACCGGCGCGTATCAGCAGGGAGACCAGCGCGGACGTGTCGGCATCGCTGATACCGGGCGGCGCGTGGGCCATGGCCGCCACCCAATGGATGGCGGGGAAACCGACGGTGTGACAGCCGGCATTCATGTACTGGTCGAAGCTGGGTTTCCGTTCCGCACCACGCTGCCAGGACGCCTCCCGCAGCATTCCGTCGCAGAGCTTCTCCCACAGTTCCAGCCATACTGCGTGGTACGGAAATGAGCCGGGCCCGCCCGAGATGCGGCGCGCGCTGTCGGCCAGTGCCGTAAACGCTTGCCGGGTGAAGGGGTCGGAAGTGTGCAGCGCGGGGACGGCGAGGTGGGGATCCCGGAGAAACAGCAACCATTCTTCGGTGAGCGACCGGAGTGCGTCCAAGCTGTTGCGTTCGGTTGCCTCTTCGTCCATGACATCGTCGTACGCGGCGTACGCGGCCGAATGCCGGGCGAATTCAAGGGCCGTCGCGTACGGGGCGCCGTCGTAGGAGACGGCGGCGGACAGCGGCATCCAGCGCATGATGCTGCCGCCCCGCCCGTGGGCGACCGCGGGGAAGTCTCTCGCCCATACGGTCAGGTCTCGGTGGACGGCCTGTGCGGTGCGCAGCACCGGCTGCGGTTGCCGCGCCGGTCGTGCCGACAACCGCGCCAGCCGCGCGACCTCCGGGAAGGGCACTGACGCGTCGGGATTGATCAGCATCCGTGTCAGCGCTCCCCGGTGTGCGCGAAGCGGCGCAGCGTGTGCCGGGCAGCGAGCAGAGCGGCCTCGACGACGACCGTCGGGGCGTACAGGTCCTTGTCGTGCCACAGCGGCGGGTGCTCGCCGTGGTGGGCGGGCTGAGCGAGGTACGTCTGTGCCCGGCGGACCGCTTCCCGATGGCCGGGGCCCTCCGCGTCCGGAAGCCCGGTGAGCACCAGCACCGCATAGGCGGTTTCCTCCTGGGTGCCGCCCCAGATTCCCCAGGAGCCGTCGCCGTGCTGGGTGTCCAGCAGCCACCGCATCGCCTTCGCCGCCGTCTTGCCGGTCCCGGGACCGCCGAAACGGTGCAGGGCGGTCGTGGCGCAGAAGGTGGCGTAGTAGGGGGAGGCATGCCAGCGGTCTTCCCAGCTACCGCAGGCTCGCTGCTGATCGCCCAGCCAGCTGGAGACTTTGCGGATCGCCGCCGCATGGCGCCGGGTCTCCGCGGGACGCGCGCGGACGTACAGGCCAAGGGCTTCGAGCACATGGGCATTGGTGGTGACGGACCGGCCCTGCTCGCCCGGCCAGGTACAGAAATGGGTGCTCAGCTCGTAAGGCAGCAGGGGAGCGGGGGCGCGGGGCTCTCCGAGCAGAGTGAGGGTGGCGAGGACCATGCTGGTGGTGTCGGCGTCGGCGGGGAGCCCGGGTGAGGTCGCGGCGCCCTCGCGCCCCAGCGCACTGCGCAGGCTGCGGCGCACGTCTTCGGTGACGGACACCGCGACGCCTGCCTGTAACAGCCAGTTGAGTGCCCAGGCGCGTTCGAGAACGGTGACGGGAAAGGCACAGGGCAGCGCGGCGCCGTTCTCCTGGACGATCCGGTCCAGGTAGTGGCGGGCGGCGGCCCCGCCGGAGCCGGAGCCGCCGGCGGCCAGCCAGGCTGCCGTGGCCGCGGGGGACGCCCCGATGCTGCCCTCCGCCGACGGCTGGACCCGGTCCGGTCGTAGCGCTTCACCCAGGGTCTCGGCGGCATGGAGCAGCTTGCCTTCCAACTGTGCACCGTTGGCCAGTTGGGCGGTCAGGGTGGCCAGCCTGTTCCCGCCGCGGTGGATCAGGTCGTGCAGATGGGCGGGAAGGCGGCGGAGTTCCGGCCCGACCGCGTCCTGATCGTCCAGCTGCCGCTCGATGCGCGGGACGAGTGCGCCGACGATGAGGTCGGCAGCCGGCAGATCGGGCAGTTCGCCGACGGTGAGACGGGCGAGCCGGCGGAGTGCCGCGCGCGCCGCCGCCATGATCCGGGTATCACCGGGGCGGTGTTGCCGGACGGTGAGCAGCGCTTCGGTCGCGCTGAGCGTCGGCACGAGTGCGTACCCGGCGTGGCGCGGACCCCAGTGCCCCTCTGGCTGCTGGGTCTCCAGCAGATAGGTGATCCGCTCGGCATGCCCCTCCAGCTCCGGCATCAGGGAGACGACGCGTGCGGTCTCGTAGACGGAGGCGGTGACCTGTCCGCTGCCGGTCAGCTGCGCCGGTATCTGCTGTGCACGGTTCGGAGCGGGCCCGGGGACGTCCGGCGCGTCTGTCCTGTCTGTCTTTCCAGGAGTGTTCATGCAGTCCTCGTGGTGACAGTGCGGGCGAGTTCGCGTAGGGCTTGGTGTGCCGTGGGGGAAAGGGCGGCGCGGTCCAGAGCACGGCCGGCCTGCGCACAGCGTTCACCGATCATCCGCTCGATCTCGTCCGGTGCGCCGGAGCAGGCGATCAGATGCCGGATGCGGCCGGCGTCCTCGGCTGTCAGGCACGGGTTGCCGATCAAGGAGCGCAGGGTGTGCCGATGGGCGGGCGCGGCACGGCGCAGGGCGAGGGCGAGAAGGGCGGTGTGCTTGCCCTCGCGCAGGTCGTCCACCGACGGTTTGCCGGTGACGGCGGGATCGCCGAAGACGCCGAGAAGGTCGTCGCGCAGCTGGAACGCCTCGCCGAGCGGGAGCGCGAACTCGCTGAGCCTGTCGCGCAGCACGGTACCGGCGCCGGCCAGCGAGGCACCGATGTGCAGGGGCCGCTCGACGGTGTACTTCGCGGTCTTGTAGCGGACGATGGCCAGTGCCAGGGCCATGTCGTCGGTGGGGCGACCGGTTGCGGTCAGGTCGAGGTACTGGCCGTACATCACCTCGGTGCGCATGGCGTCGATCAGCGGCAGGGCGGCGGTGAGCTGTCCGGCGGTCAGCCCGGCGGTGTGCAGCAGCTCATCGGACCAGGCCAGGGCGACGTCGCCGATCAGGATGCCGGCGCCCGTGCCGGTCCGGTCGGCGGCCTGCGGGGTGCGGCCCGGGGCGTGCCGGCGGGCCAGGGCACGGTGGACGGTGGGCCGGCCGCGGCGGGTGGCTGAGCTGTCCATGATGTCGTCGTGGATCAGGGCGAAGGCATGGAACATCTCCAGAGCGGCGGCGGTCCGGAGCACGGCCGAGGGGGTGGGGCGGCGGCCGGCCGCTGCGTGCCAGCCGGTGACGCACAGCAGCGGGCGCAGCCGCTTGCCGCCCGCGCGCAGGAAGTCGTGGAGCAGCTGGGTGACTTCGCCGGGCAAATGATGTGCGGCGGCGGTACGGGCCTTGGCCGTGAGGAACTCGTCCAGGACCGCCCCGACCTGTGAGCGGACGACGGCCAGGTCGAGCCGCTGGGCGACCGTCGAGGCGGCGTTCACCGAACCCCCTCGGCCGGCTCCGGACGACAAGGCGCCGGGGTACGGGTGAATGCCATCGGACCTCCTCTGCGGGCAGCCGGATTCCGCCGCGTCGCCGTCCGGGCGGGCTCCGGCAGGTGCGGTGACCGGGCAGCACCAGTGCATCGCTTCTCACCCGGTTGCGACAAGGGCGATCGGCAGTATGCGCGGTGCCTGTGCTGCGAGGTGGTGACGTGGCGGACGACGGGCCGGACCGCCAGCGGCTGACATCCGACCGCGCTTCCGGCACGGGCGAGTGCAGCTTCAACGAGCCGGTGCTCGGCACGGCGTAACCGGGCGGCTTCCAGCAGGTGTCCGACTCGCTGTACACCGCCTCAAGCGCCGGGGTCTTCTGCCCTCCGAGCGCCTGGTCGACGGCGGCTACACCTCCGTAGCCCTCCGGGACCAGGTCGCCCGCGGTCACGACGTCACCCTGGTCGGCCCGGTCCGGCGCAAACGCATCCGTCGGTCCCGCAAGGGCAACGCGTTCGACCGAGACGCCCTCGCCATCGGCTGGGAGCCCCAGCGTCACCTGCCCGCAGGGGAAGCTGAGCACGGAGTGGCCGACTCCGCCGTCCACCACGCCCCACGTCCGGGTCCGGTTCGCCAAGGGCGTTTGCAAGATCGCCGCCATACGCCGTACGGGCGACGCCGCGTTCCCGGTGGCCGGGTGCGGGGAGGTATACGGGGTGGCGGGCGGTCCGCCGGGGTGGCGCGGGGCCGTTCGCCCGGCGCCTGCCGGGCGAGGCGCTCGGGCTGCGGGATGATGCGTCGCGCGCACGGCTCCGCAGGTGACCGCGGCCCGGCGCACACCGGGGCGGCGCCGGTCGCGTACGGGTCGAGGGAGGAACGCCGCAGTGTCCGAGCGCACGCCGTGCCCCGCGGGAGAGCGTCAGCCGCGGCATCCGGGCCCGGCCAGGGGCCCGCCGGGGCGCGGCCCGCAGCGTCCGCCCACCGCCCGCCCCGTCGCCCACCGGCCCCCCTCGTCCGGCGACCCGCTCTCCGAGGCAGCGTATGACTTCCCAATTCGACGGTCTGGCCGCTCTGCACGAGCGCAGCATCGACGAACTGCCCGTCAGACGGCACATCGAGATGCCCTCCGTCCTCGCCGCGGCGGGCGGCGTCGAAGGGCTCCGGGTCCTGGACCTCGGCTGCGGTTCCGGGCTCTACGCCCGCTTCTTCGCCCGCAACGGCGCGGCCGGCGTGCTCGGCGTCGACCGCTCCCCCGGGCTGGTCGCGCACGCCCGGCACCGCGAGGAGGTGGAGCCCCTCGGCGTGCGCTACCTGGTGCACGACGCAGCGACGACGGACGCGCTGGCCGGGGCGTTCGACCTGACCGTGGCCGTCTACGCGCTGTCGTACGCGGCCACTCCGGCCGCGCTCACCCGGCTGTGCGCGGCCGCCCGCGCCACCCTGGCCCCGGGCGGCCGTTTCGTGGCCGCCACGCTCAACCCGGACTTCGCGACGGTCCCCCACTACTACCGGCCCTACGGCTTCGACCTCACCGTGGCGGACCCGCACCTGCGCGACGGCGACCCCGTCGGCCTGCACGCCCGTGCCGACGGGGAGAGCTTCCAGGTGACCGCCTACTACTGGTCCCGCGAGGCGCACGGACGGGCGCTGGCGGAGGCCGGCTTCACCGACATCGCCTGGCAGTCGCCGCGCACCGCCGCCGACGGCAGCGCGTCCCTGTTCGCGCGCTATCTGGCGGCGCCGCACGTCCTGGCCGTGTCCGCGCGGGCGGCCGGGGGCGCCTCCCGGCGGTAGCCGGGGTCACGGCTCCAGCCGCGCGATGCGCCCGTCCTCCCCCGCCGCCCAGCAGCCGGCGTCCGGCGCGCAGTCGACGGTGTCGTACGAGCCGTCGTCGAAGGCGTACCACCTGCGGCCGCCGTCGAACGTGACGTCGCTGCCCGTCGGACCGACCGCGAGGGCGGCCCGTGTGGAGCGGGGGAACCAGGTCACGCCGGACCGGTAGCGCTTCGGGGGCCGGACGGACGCCTGCCAGGACGCGCCGCCGTCCGCGCTCACCGCGGCGGCCATGGGCGAGGGCTTGCCGGTGCGGTGGTCGCCGCCGACCGCGAGGCCGTGCGTACGGTCGCGGAAGGCCAGCCCGAAGACCCCGCGCGCCGGGTCGCCGGCCGGGACCGGCGTCTGCGACACGGTCCAGCTGCGCCCGCGGTCGGGCGAGTACAGCACCCGGCTGCGGGCCGCGCCGCCGGTGGCGAACCACGCGTCGTGGTCCCCGGAGCTGACCAGGCACTGGCCACTGGCCGCGAACGACGCCTCGCCCGGCTGGGCCGGGGGCATGCCGCGGGTGGGCAGCACCCGCCAGTTCCGGCCGCCGTCGACGGTGGACAGGATGCGGTAGGCCCCGTCGACCGGGTCGGCGAGCGCGATGCCGTGGCTGCTGTCGAAGAACGTCATGCAGTCGTAGAAGGCGCGCGGATCGGTGTTGCGGAAGCTCTCGGTCCAGGTGGCGCCGCCGTCGTCGGTGCGGAAGACCCGGGAGGCCTCGCCCTCGCCGGCCGCCAGGACCACGGCGCGCCGCGCGTCGAACGCCTCGATGTCGCGGAAGTCCAGCTTCCCCGCGCCCGGCGGGGACACGTCACGCCAGTGGTCGCCGCCGTCGCGGGTGCGCAGCACGGTGCCGCCGGTGCCGGCGACCCAGGCGGTGTGGCGGCTGACGGCGGCCAGGCCCCGGAAGCGGGCGTCGCTGTCGCTGTCCTTCAGGTCCCAGCCGCCGCGCAGCGCCGCGACCGCGGCCGGTCGCGCGGCGGTCTGCGCGGCGGCCGCCGCGCGTGCCGCGGTGCGCTGCGGCTGTGCCGCCACGGGAGCGGTGCTCGCGGCACCGAGCGCCACGGCACAGGCCACCGCCCACAGCGTGCGCTTACGTCTCGTCCGTCCCGGCTGTCCTGGCAGTCCCGGCTTCCCCTTGGCCCTCATGAGGCTGGAAGCTAGCCCAGCCCGGACGCCCCGTCCAGAGACACCAGGCAACGGCTGCCCGAACTCTCGCCTCGCGCGCTCCGCCCGGCCCTCCTACTGTGCTGCACAGGGGGTGCGGAACGCTCGCGGGCGACGTACAGGAGGCCCTGATGGACCGGCAGGAAGTGCACCGATGAACGCGCCGGCCCCGGTGACGGTGACCGACGACCGCGCCGCCCACCGCTTCGAGGCCCGGCTCGGCGGCGAAGTGGCGGGGGTGGCCGCCTATCTGCGCGCCGAGGGGCTGCTCGCCCTCGTCCACACCGAGGTGGATCCGGTGTACGAGGGCAACGGCGTCGGTTCGGCGCTGACCCGGCACGCGCTGGACACCGCGCGGGCGGACGGACTGCGGGTGCTGGCCGTGTGCCCGTTCGTCGCGGGCTGGATGGAGCGGCATCCCGAGTACCGGGACCTGGTGTACGAGAACCGCAGCAAGGTCACGGACTGAGCCCAACGGCCCGGCGGCCGGACGGCCGCGGCCGGGATCAGGCGGCCCGGCAGACCCGGAACGGGATCCGGCCCCACCAGACCCAGTGGCAATGACCGGACGGGGACGGATCTGGTGTGGGTGTGGGTGTGGGAGTGGGAGTCGGGATACGGGTCGGGGTGGGTGTCGGCCGGTCCGTGGGGCGGGTGGTGGGTCCACCGGTCGGTCCGGTGGTCGGCTCCGCCGTGGGCCCTGTCGGCCCGGCGGTCGGCGCGGACGGCGTCGGCCGTGGGCCCGGTCCGGCGCCCGTGCCCGATCCGGTCGGTCCCGGAACCGGCCCCGACCGCCCGGTGGCGGTCGGTACGGGTTCCCCCGGGGCGGCCGGTGGCGCCTCCGCTGCGCGCGCCGTACCGCGTCCGGCCGGTACGGCGTCGGCGTCCGTGGACGGCGCGTGGCCCGGAACCGCGGGTACGGACGTCGCCGACCGGTCCGGCGTCGCCCCGGGCGCGGCCCGGCCGGGTCCGGCGCCCGGCCGCGCCGTGCCGACTCCGCCGGGCCGCGGCGTCGCCGCTGCCGCCCGCTCGGCCGGTGCTCCCGCGTCGCCGCCGGCCAGCACGCCGCCCGCGGCCACCGCCACTCCGGCGACCACCGCCACGCCGACCCCCGCCACGGCGGCGCCGACCGGCCCGGCCTGGCCGATCTGGCCGCGCAGCAGGTGCCGTAGGGAAGTACGCACGGAGGCGAGCGCGCCGCTGCCCGCCGCGTGTCCGCCACCGGCCGCGGCGGCCCCTGCCCCGGCCCCCGCCAGCGGCAGCAGGAACTTCGCCGAACCGCCCGCCAGCAGCACCAGCAGCGCCGGGCCGGTGAGCGCGGGCAGCCGGTCGTTGGCCCGGGTCAGCAGCGCCAGCCGGGACCGGCAGTCGGCGCAGTCGGCGAGGTGGCCGGCCACCGCGTCGGTCTGCTTGGCGGTGGCCTCGCCCCGTACGTACGCGGGCAGCCGCTCCCAGTACCGTTCACAGGCCGGGTCGTGCGGTGTGCCGGGCACCGTGCCCAGGAACGCCTGCCGCAGCCCCTCCCGGGCCCGGTGCAGCAGTACGGCCGTCGCGCCCTTGCCCGCGCCGATCGCCGCGCCGACCGCCTCCAGCGGCTGGTCCTCGGCCTCCGCCAGCCACAGCGCCGTCGCCCAGCGCCGGGGCAGCCGCTCCATGACGCGGGCGAGGAGGTCGACGTAGGCGACGTGCTGTGCCGGGTCGGCGGACTCGGCCGCCGGTCCGGCCGCGGGCCACGTCTGCCCGCCGTCCCCGGGGTCCCGCGGTATCTCACGGGCGGCCGCCGCGCCGACCGTGGTGGCGAGGTGCCGGATGGTGGTGCGCAGGTAGGCGGGCACGTTGTCGATGGGGTGTCCGGCGCGGATCCGGCGCCAGACCCGGAAGTGCGCCTCGGCGACCAGGTCCTCCGCGAGCCAGGCGCTCGTGGTCAGCGACCGTGCGTACCCGACCAGGCGCGGGTGCTCGCGCTCGTAGATCCGGGCGTAGTCGTCCGACGCCTCGGACACCGCGGATGTCTCGGACATGTACCAACAACCCCTGACGTGTCACCACCGGACCGGGCCGCGAACTCGGACGGGGACGCTCCGGTTCCGGCAGCCTCGCACGGGATCCGCCGGTGTGCGGACCGAATATCCGCTCGTCCGGCCGTTCGTGACGGACCTCACGCGGCCGTCCGGTCACCTCGCGTCATCTCCGGCGCGTCCTACCGGTCACAGAGGCAAGGACCTGTCCGCACCAGCATCGAGGAGCCGGCGATGCCCCATGTCATCGACCAAGCCGTGCACGCCCGTCTGATCGCGACCGCGCCCCGGTCGCGCCGGGTTCCCGCCCGGCTGCGCTACGACAGCGGCGACCCGTTCGCCGTGCGCGTCGTCTTCCCTCCGGCGGCGTCGCTGGACGGGACCGAGGTGGCGTGGACGTTCGCCCGCGACCTGCTGGCGGCGGGCCTGCGGGAGCCGTCCGGCCGGGGCGATGTGCGCATCTGGCCGTGCGGCCCGGAGTACACGATGCTGGAGTTCCACACCGCCGGCGGTCTGGCCATGGTCCAGTTCCAGGCCCGCGACCTGCGCGGGTTCCTGATGCGGTCGTACGGTGTCGTGCCCCTCGGCGGCGAGGGCCGGTACCTGGACGTCGAAGCCGACCTCGCCGCCCTGCTCCGCGAGGCGTAGCCCGCGCCGGGCGCGGCGGTCCTGCCTCCCCCCTCTCGGCCGCGCCCGGGGCAGGCTCTTCGGCGGGCTTGACTTCGAGTGCTCTCCAACAGGAAGAGTGAGTCCCGTTCCCGACCAGGCACTCTTCTCCAGGAGCAGCACCATGCGCACCACCACGCTCGGCAGCACCGGCCCCGAGGTAGGCGTCATCGGCCTCGGCTGCATGGGCATGACCCACGCCTACGACCCGGACGGCCGGGACGACGCCACCTCGGTCGAGGTGATCCGGCAGGCGATCGACCTCGGGGTGACGCTGATCGACACGGCCGACGTCTACGGCCCGTACACCAACGAGGAGTTGGTGGGCCGGGCGCTGGCGGGCGGGCACCGGGAGCGGGTGGTGCTCGCGACGAAGGTGGGGCTGGAGACCGGGGAGATCACGCCGGACAACACCAGCGGGCTGGTGCGCAACGGCCGCCCCGAGCACATCCGCCGCTCCATCGACGCCAGCCTGCGCCGTCTGGGCACCGACCACGTGGACCTCTACCAGCTGCACCGGGTGGACCCGGACGTGCCGGTCGAGGAGAGCTGGGGCGCGCTGGCCGAGGCCGTGCGGGCGGGCAAGGCCCGGCACATCGGCCTGTCGGAGCCGACCGTCGAGGAGATACGGCGGGCCCAGGCGGTGCACCCGGTCGCCTCCGTGCAGTCCGAACTGTCGCTGTGGACCCGGGACGTGCTCGGTGAGGTCCTGCCGTACTGCGAGGAGCAGGGCATCGCCTTCCTGCCGTTCTCGCCGCTCGGCCGCGGCTTCCTGACCGGCAGCATCACCTCGTTCGACGAGCTGGCGGAGGACGACTTCCGGCGCCGGCTGCCGCGCTTCCAGCAGGACGCGCTGAAAGCCAACCTGGAGCTGGTGGCCAAGGTCCGCGCCATCGCCGGGCAGTACGGCGCCTCCCCCGCGCAGGTGGCCCTCGCCTGGGTGCTCGCCCAGGGCCGGTTCGTCGTGCCGATCCCCGGCACCAAGACGCCCAAGTATCTGGTGGACAACGCGGGCGCGGCGGACGTGACCCTGCCGCCCGAGGCGCTGGCCGAACTCGACGCGCTCCCGGCTGCCGCGGGCACCCGGTACTGAGGTCCGGTGTCACCCGCCGGGGGCCTGTGTCACTCCCGCGCCGCGGTCAGCTCCAGCGCCGCGTCGCGCACGTCGGGCACCGGGTGGCGGCGCAGGGCCCGCAGGCGTTCGCGCCAGGGCGCCGACCACTCGGTGCGGGTGCCGCCGAAGGCGGTGAGGGCCACGGCGAACAGGCCCGCCGCGGGTCCGCCGTCCTCGGTCAGGGCGCGGGCGGCGGCCTCGGCCGCCGTGGTGCGGTCCGGTCCGTGGGCGCCGTTCAGGCGGTGGCGGAGCGTGTCGGCGGTGTGCCGGGCGAGTGCGGGCCGGTCCGTGTGGAGCCGGGCGAGGCGGGTGAGCTGGACGGTCATCTCCTCGGCGTCGGCGCCCAGGTCCAGCGCGCAGGACAGGACGCGGACGGCGTACGGGACGAAGTCCGGGTAATCGGCGAGGAGTTGGCCGACCACGAGGGCGCTGGTCCGCAGCGCGGGCTCCCGCAGGCGGCACGCGTCCAGCCGGGCGGTGAGGTGGCCGAGCCGCTGCCGCGCGGGGCGGTCGCGGCGGGTCTCCGCGTCGGGCGTTCCGGGCCGGGCGTCGGCGGCGGCCAGCAGCCGGGCGGCGCGCGCCAGCGGGTCTTCCGCCTCGGCGGCCCCGTGCGGTACGGGGCCGCCGGGGCCGTGGCCCGGCAGCGGGCCTTCCGCGGCGAGCACGAGGAGCGCGTCGGCGGCTTCCTGCCAGGTGGCCCGGTTGTCCAGATCGGTGAGGACCAGCACCAGCAGGCCCGCCGCGTCCGGCGCCCAGCGCGACCAGGCGCCCAGCGCCCGGTAGGCCTCGCCCGCCAGTTCGGCGTCGTCCGTCTCGCACACGGCGCGGACCAGCCCGGCGTAGCGCGCGCGGTGCTGCTCCGGCAGGTCCAAGGGGCGTACGCGCAGGACCGCCTGGCGGTCCCCGCGCGGGCCGCGCGCCGCTTCCGACAGCAGGCCCCAGGCCCTCTCGTCGGCGAGCAGTCCCGTCGCGGCCGTCGCGCAGGCGGCGCGCACGTCGCGGTGCTGTTCCGGCTGATGGTAGGCGCGTACCAGCAGTTCGGCGGCGTCCGGCACCGGCAGCCGGGCCGCGGCCAGCCGGGCGGCCTCCTTCCTGCTCGTCACCTTCGGCTGGGCCCCGGCGGCGCCCCGGCCGGGCGCGGCCCCGCCGGGGACGAGCACGGCGCGGAGCGCCGCCGCCAGGCGGGAAGGGGCCGCGTACCGCGCCGCGACGCCCGCCGCGTACACCGCGACCCGGGCCCGGTCGCCGCCCGCGTGCGCGAGGAGTTCCGGCAGGGCCTCGTCCGGCCGGCCGGTCCGCGCCAGGGCGGCGAGGGCCGCTTCCGCCAGCGGTACGTCCGGGTGCGTGACGCAGCGGCGTACGAGGGCGGCGCCCCGGCCGGGGAGGCGGGCGGCGTCGGTGATCGCGGCGGCCCGCTCGTCCGGACGCAGCCGCGGGTCGTCGGCGGCCCGCTCCAACAGCCGTGCGGCGGCGTCCTGCTGACGGGCCGTCCAGCGGTGGGCGCGGCCGGTCACCGGCGGTGTCCAGTGGGTGCCGGGGGTCAGGAAACGGCCGTACGGCGGGGCACCGAGGACCAGGTGCAGCAGGTCCGTGCGGTGGCGTGTGATGAGGTCGAGCACGGGCGGCAGCACGGCGGCCGAGGCGTCCAGGTCCAGGATCTCGGCGAGCCGTGCGTCGCGCGTGCCCGGCGGTTCCAGCCATGGGCCGACGGCCGCACGGACCGCCCGGTCGTCACCCGTGCGGACGGCGCGGCGCAGCAGTTCCTGGAGGCCGGGCACGCCGTGCGCGCGGCGGCCGAGCGAGGACGCGAGCGCGACCACGGGATCGTGGTCGGCGCGTTCGGCCCGCGCCTCCAGCCAGGGGCGGAGCGCCGCGAAGACCTGGTGTTCCTGGCCGGGGCGCAGGTCGCGGTCGAGGCGGCCGAGGCCGGTGTCGGCGCGCCCGGCGAGGCGGGCGAGGGTGCGCAGCGCCCAGCCGGTCAGCTCCCGCTGCCCGGTCGCCGCGTGCTCGCGCAGCAGTGAAACGGCGAGGCGGACCAGCGCGTCGCGGGAGGCCGGCGAGGTGTCGCGGGCCTCGCCGGTGTCCGTGGCGAGGCGTTCGAGGGCGTCGGCGGCGGCGTCGGTGAACAGCGCCGGGCGGACACCGGCGAGTGCGTCGAGCGCGGCCCGGCGCACCGGGTCCTGCTCGTTGCGCAGCCGCGTGAGCCCGTCGGCGAGCAGGGCGGTGACCGCGTCCGGGTCGCCGGACCGGGCCGCGTTGTGGATCAGCAGCGGGTAGGCGGCGGCCCGGTCCTCGGCGGCGGGGCGGCGGGTCGCGGCGAGCAGGTCCGCGCGGGCTTCCGCGACGGGCAGGTACGCGACGGCCTCCAGGACGGCGGACCGGTGGGCGCCGTCCTCACGCAGCAGCGCCACCGCCCGGCGGGCTTCCGCTTCGCGGCGCGCCCGGGGCAGTGCGTCGAGGACGGGCGCGCACGGCGGGACCCGCCCGGTGCCCAGACCGGCCGTCACCGAGTCGTGGAACGCGGCGCGCCGGGCGGGCGGCAGCGCCCGCAGCAGCCCGGCCAGCGCCGCCTCGTCGTTGCGCAACGCCCGCCCCATCCCGATGAGTTCGGGCGGGTCGGCCCGTACGAGACGGCGCAGCGTGGAGGGCCCGAACCGTACCGTCCGCGCGGCGTCGCGCCCGGGTTCGAGGAGCAGGCGGAGCGTACGTCCGGGGTCGGCGGCGACCAGTGCGTCCAGCCGCAGCAGCAGCGGACCGGCGAGCGGGCCGCGGCACATCCGCTCCAGGAGGCCGAGCACGCGGAGCGGTTCGCGGTCGGCGGCCACCGCGACACAGGCCCCGTACCGCTGCCACCAGACCGCGCGCGACGCCTGCGACATCGGCGTCAACTGCCGCTCCGCCTCGGCCAGTACGGCCGCCGGGTGCCGCTTGGCCAGGGCGCGGGAGGACGCCGCGGCGGCGTGGAACAGCTCGGGCAGCAGCCGCGCGACCGCCTCGGGGCCGCAGCCGGGGAGCAGCCCGGCGGCCTCGGCGTCGCCCCACCGTTCGCGCAGCGCTGCGATCAGCCGCTCGGCGAGGGCGGGGCGACCCCCGGCGACGACCGCCCGGGTCAGCCCCCGCCGCACGTCGGCGGGGGCGTCCGCGTACGCCGCCTCGACGGCCGCGTCCGGCAGCGCTCCGGTGCGCACGGCCCGCAGCGCGTGCGCGCGGACCAAGGGGTCGGGGTCGGTGAGGCGGGCGGCGAGATATCCGAAGCCGCCGGTCACCCGGGCGGCGAAGGCCGCCAGCCGGCGTTCGTACGGGCCGCGCGTGTCCCACTCGGCGAGGAGCCCGGCGAGCGTGCCGCGCCCGGCCGCTTCCCGGGCGCGGGCCGCCAGTTCGGCCATGCGCCGGGGGTACGGGAGCGGTTCGAGGGCGGCGAGCAGGGTGTCGGCGCAGGCGGCGGCCGGACGCGCGGCGGCAGCCGCCCGGTCGCGCGGGTCCGGGGCCATGGGCAGCCTCCTCCCTGGCCGTTCCACCCGTGGGAACCGGTTTTCCCGCGGGTGCCCGACCGGCCGCGCGCCGTGTCTCAGCGTGCGGCCGCTCCGTCGAACAGTCCGGACAGGTGCATGTCCAGGAGCTGGACGGCCTTCTCGGGAGTGTGCACGTCCAGCAGGATGTACGTCGAGAGCCCGTCGGCCAGGCAGATCAGCACCATCGCCTCGTCGTCGGCGTCCCGCTCCGCCCGCACCTCGCCCTGCTCCATCGCCTTCCGCAGCTGGTCGGCGAAGAGTTCGCGCAGCTTGGGGATGCCGTCCTGGGCGCCGGTGCGCAGCGACGGGTCGCGCACGGCCCGGTGGAAGTGGGCCACGCCGACCAGGAAGCCGGTCCGGCTCTGCTCGTCCAGGGGCAGCATCCCCATCAGGCAGGCGCGCAGGATGTCGTACGGCGTCGGCTCCCGGCCCAGGGACTCGATGCGCTCGCGGATGCGCTGCTGGGCGAGGGACTCGATGTAGCGCAGCGCGAAGAGCAGCATCTCGTCCTTGGTGCGGAAGTAGTGCTGGAGCCGCCCCAGGGACATGCCGGCCTCGGCGGCCACGTCCCGCAGGCTCGCGCCCTCCAGTCCCCGGGCGCTCGCGATCCGCCACAGCGCTTTGGAGATCTCCTGGCGCCGCGCCTCGTGGTCCACCTTCTTGGGCACCTGGCCCTCGCTTTCTTTTTTACAAGTCGCTCGTACCGTTATAACGTACCTCCAGTCAATACACCTGACTTGCCAAGATCGGGGGAGCCTCCATGTCCGCACCCGCAACGCCCCTGCTGCGGCCGCCCAGCAACCGGGTCGATCCGCGCGCCCGCCGCTGGTGGGCCGTCCAGGCGCTGCTGACGGTCAGCGGTCCGCTGCTGCTCACCGCGCTCGCCCTGGCCGTCTGCTCGGCGCTGTTCTTCCCGGGCGCCCTGCCCTGGCTCGGGCCGCTCCTGCTCGTCGCCCTGGTCCTGCCCGCGCTCGGCTACCAGCTGGTCATGCCCCGCTGGCGCTACGCGGTGCACGCCTGGGAGCTGGGCGGCCGCGCGGTGTACGCGGCGAACGGCTGGTTCTGGCAGAAGCGGCGGATCGCGCCGCTGTCGCGGGTGCAGACCGTGGACACCGTGCGCGGCCCGCTCCAGCAGCGCTTCGGGCTGGCGACGGTCACCGTCACCACCGCCTCCACCGCCGGCGACGTGAAGATAGCCGGGCTGTCCGACGCGGACGCCGAGGAACTGTCGCGCCGCATCGGCGAGGCCGCGCAGGCCGTGCCGGGTGATGCCGCGTGACCACCCTCGCACCGCACGCGCCCGGCGCACCGGGCCGGTGGCACCGGCTGGACCGCCGCACCCTCCTGGTGCACTGCGGCTGGATGGCCGCGCCGCTCGGCTCCTGGGCGCTGACCGCGCTGGCCACCGGCGGCCGGATCACACCCGGCGCCTGGATCACCCTGACCGCCGTCGCGGGCAGCTTCGCGGTCCTCACCGTGATCGGCCTGATCCGCTGGGCCCGTACGGACTACCGCGTCACCGACGACTCCTTCGAGGTCCGCAGCGGGGTGCTGACCCGGCGGCTGCGTTCCGTGCCGCTGCACCGCATCCGTACGGTCGACCTGACCGCCTCGCCGCTGCACCGCCTGTTCGGCGTCACCGTCCTGCGGGCCGGCACGGCGGGCTCCTCGGGCGGCGGCGCCGAGCTCTCCCTGGAAGCGCTGACGAAGGCCGACGCGGAGCGGCTGCGGGCCGCCCTGCTGGCCCGCGCCGACACCGCCGCGGCGGCCGAGGACCCGGTCGTCTCCCGCATCAACTGGCGCTGGCTGCGCTACGCGCCGCTCACCTTCTGGGTGATCGGCGGTGTCTTCGCCGCCGCCGGCGGCCTCTACCGCGTCCTGGACGGCGCCGGAATCGAGCCGTGGAAACTGGGCATCGTCCGCAGCGCGTTCGACGAGTTCGGCGCCAGGGCGCTCTGGATCACCATTCCGCTCGCACTGCTGGCCGTCCTCGCCCTCGGCACGGCCGGGGCGCTCGTCCTCTATGTCGAGGGCTGGTGGAACTTCCGCCTCGAATGGACCGACGCGCACACGCTGCGGGTACACCGCGGCCTGCTCACCACGCGGTCGGTGACCATCGAGCGGGGCCGGCTGCGCGGGGCGGTCCTGCGCGAGCCGCTGCTGCTGCGGGCGGGCGGCGGCGCGACCGTCGGCGCGGTCGCGGGCGGGCTGGGCAACAAGGACGAGAACCGCAAGCGCAGTGTCATCCTGCCGCCCGCGCCGCGCACGGAGGCGGTGCGCACGGCCTCCGGGACGCTCCGCACCGCGTTCCCCGACATCGAACTGCGCGCCCATCCGAAGGCGGCGCTGCGGCGGCGCCGTACGCGCGGGCTGCTGCTCGTCACGCTCCCGGGCACCCTGGTCCTCGCGTTCCTGGGCCTGCTGCTGACTCCCGTGCTGCTGCACTGCGCCTGGGCGTTCGCACTGGTGTCGGCGCCGGTGGTGCTGTGGCTGGCCCGAGACGCGTACCGCAGCCTGGGACACGGCCTCCAGGGGCGGTACCTCGTCGCACGCTCCGGCACGTTCAGCCGGGACACCGTCGCGCTCCAGCGCGAGGCCATCGCGGCCTGGACGTTCTCCACCACCCCGTTCAGCAGGCGGACGGGCCTGGTCACGCTCACCGCGGCGGTCGCCGCGGGCGAGGACGGTTACCACGTCCGCGATCTCGCGGCGGCCGACGCGCCGGCCCTGGCGGCGGCCGCGGCGCCCGGCATCCTGGAGGAGTTCCTGGACCACGGCGGCCACGGCCGCCCCGCCCCCGCGTACGGCCACGGGCATTCCGGCGGCCCGGGACGGCATCGCAAACCCTTGTCAACCCACGCGTTGCACCGGAACCGTGACGACCTGGACATGACATAAATCACACCCCTGTCACGTGCACGGCGGGAGCGGGCACACCGTCCTACTAGGCGCAAGCCTCGTCCCGTTCCGACAGCCGTAAGGGAGCAGCCGCGGTGCCCAGTGTCATCGACCAAGCCGTCCAGGTACGTCTCATCGCGACCGCCCCCGGCTCGCACACGGTGCCCGCGGTCCTCCACTACCACCGGGCCGATCCGCTCGCGGTACGGATCTCCTTCCCGCCGGAGATCTCGCTGGACGGCGCCGCGGTCGACTGGGCCTTCGCGCGCGAACTGCTCGCCGAGGGGCTGCGGTCCCCGGCCGGCACCGGTGACGTACGGGTGCGGCCGCTGGGCCGGGAGCGCACGGTGCTGGAGTTCCACGTCGAGGACGGCGTCGCGATGGTCCAGGTGCGCACCGACGACCTGCGCCGCTTCCTGGACCGTACGTACCGGTCCGTGCCCGCGGGCAGCGAGCAGCAGCACATGGACGTGGACAGCGGCCTGGCGGAACTGCTCGGCGAGGCGTGAAAGCGGTGCCGGACCCCGGTTGTCCCGGGGCCCGGCACCGCTTCCGCCGTCCGCTTCGGCGCCTTGGGAGTCGTCAGCGCTGCGGGAACCCGAACCCGTATCCCTGCTGCTTCATCCACGGCAGCAGCCGCTTGAGCGCCCCCACCGTCTGGCTGCGGTCGCCGCCGCCGTCATGGAAGAGGACGGTCGGGCCGTTGCGCAGCTCCCGCTTCACCGTGCGCACGATCGCGTCGGTGCCCGGCCGCTCGAAGTCCTTGCTGTCCACGTTCCAGCCCAGCGGCCGCATGCCCCGCTCCGCGGCCAGCTTTCTGCTGTACGGGGTGAACGCGCCGCCCGGCGCCCGGTAGTACTCCACCTCCGGGCCGCCCGCCGCCTGCTCGATCATCTGCTGCGCCGGCACGATCTGCTGCGACTGGTAGCTCTCGGGCCGGTGGTCCATGCCGGTGTTGTGGCTGACGGTGTGGTCGCACAGCTTGTGTCCGGCCGCCGCCACCTGCTTCACGAGGTCCGGATGCGCCTTCGCCGACGGGCCGATCATGCAGAAGGTGGCCTTGACGTCGTACTGCTTCAGCACGGCCAGCACCTTCGGGGTCCAGACCGGGTCGGGGCCGTCGTCGATGGTGATGTTCAGGCTCTTACCGGGGCGGTCGGAGGCGTGCACGATGCCGGGGTCGACCTTGGCGGCCGCGCGCGCCTGCCGGGTGGGTTCGGCGTGCGCCTCGGAGGTGGCGCCGGACTGCCCGAAGGTCAGGTAGCCCGCCACACCCAGCGACGCCGCCGCCACCGCGGCTCCCCCGATGATCCCGCTCCGCCTGACGTGCCGTGCCATTGCGTATCCCGTCCCTACTGCCGTGCGCGGGCCACCGCGGACATGAGTACGGGCGCCACGGTCGGCGCCGTACGATTCCCCCTGCGGTGCGCTCGCGCGCTTACTGCTTGCATCACGACAGATGCGAAGAAGTAAGGGCAGGATCCGCCTGTTACCGATCCATCATGAAACTTATTGATACTGGTCCCATGCCCCGAGTACTTCTGATCGAGGACGACGCCGCGGTGCGCGACGGCGTGAGCCTCGCGCTCCGCCGCCGCGGCCACGAGGTGGCGGCCGCGGCCAGCGGCGAGGACGGCCTCGACCTGCTTCCCGCCTTCCGCCCCGACATCGTGCTGCTGGACCTGATGCTCCCGGGCAAGGACGGCTTCGAGGTCTGCCGGCGCATCCGCGCCGACCGCCAGCTGCCGATCATCATGCTCACCGCCCGCGGCGACGACCTGGACGTGGTGCTCGGGCTGGAGGCCGGCGCCGACGACTACATCGTCAAGCCCGCGCGCGGCGAAGTGCTGGAGGCCCGGATCCGCGCGGTGCTGCGGCGTACCGCGCTGCCCGCCGACGGCGCCACCGGGCCCGCCGAGCCCGGTCCCGCCCCCGTGGAGACCTACGGCGAACTGGCCGTGGACCGCGCCGGACTGGTCGTCTCCAAGGGCGGCTCCGACCTGCCGCTGGCCCCCTCGGAGATGAAGCTGCTGCTGTTCCTGTCCGCGACGCCCGGACAGGTCTTCAGCCGCCAGCAGCTGCTGGAGCACGTGTGGGAGCACAGCTACCACGGCGACGCGCGCCTGGTGGACGCGTGCGTGATGCGGCTGCGCAACAAGATCGAGGACACCCCGCGCAGCCCCCGGTACGTACAGACCGTGCGCGGCTTCGGCTATCGCTTCGGCCCCCTGTGAAGCGCCCACGGCCCGCGGGCGGCGCGCGGCGCACCCTGCTGCCGCGTTCGCTGCCGCGCGGCCTGCGGGCCCGGCTCGTCGTCGCGTTCCTGCTGGTCGCCGCGGTCAGCGCGCTGACCACCGCGGCGCTGACCTACCGCGAGGCCCGCACCGCCATCCTCCAGCGCTCCCAGGACACCGCGATCCAGGACCTCAGGGGACAGGTCAACTCGCTCGCGCCGGACCTCGCGGTGCCGCCCACCCGGGAGGACCTGGAGGAGTTCGCCCGGCAGCTGGACCGCTCCGGCCGGGCCCGGGACTGGGACGTCGACGTCCGCTACGAAGGCGTCGCCGACCACGTGCGCAGCTGGCGCCGCCCGGTGGACGTCCCCGAGGAACTGCGGGAGTCGGTCGAGAAGCGGCATGTGACCGCGTTCCAGCGGGTGGCGGACCGCAACGGCGACCCGTGGCTGCTGATCGGCATGCCGGTGCTCCAGTCGCAGGACGGGAGCCGCACGGCGTCCCCGCTGTCCGTCTACGCCCAGCTCCCGCTGCGCGCCGAGGAGGCCAACGTCGAGGCGCTGGTGAGCGCGGCGCAGAACGGTGCCCTGCCGGTGCTCGGGCTGGCCGTGGTCCCGGCCCTGCTGGCGGCCCGCGGGGTGCTGCGGCCGGTGCGCGGGCTGCGGCAGGCCGCCGGGCGGATCGCCGAGGGCAAGCTGGAGACCCGGCTGGAGGTCAAGGGCTCCGACGAGCTGGCCGACCTGTCGAGGACGTTCAACGACATGGCGGCCAAGCTGGAGGAGAGCGTGGCGGACCTGCGGCGCATGGAGGCCAACGCCCGGCGGTTCGCCGCCGATGTCTCGCACGAGCTGCGCACCCCGCTGGCCGCGATGAGCGCCGTCACCGACGTCCTCGACGAGGACGCCGACGCGCTCGACCCGGACACCGCCTCGGCGGTCCGTCTGATCAGCCAGGAGACCGGCAAGCTGGCGCGGATGGTCGAGGACCTGATGGAGGTCTCCCGCTTCGACGCCGGGGCCGCGGCGCTGCACCTGGACGAGGTGGACGTCGCCGAGACGATCCGCAAGACGCTCCAGGCCCGCGCCTGGCAGGACCGGGTGGGCACCGAACTGCCGGACGGCGTACGGGCACGGCTGGACCCGCGGCGGCTGGACGTCGTGGTGGCCAACCTGGTCGGCAACGCGCTGCACCACGGCGGGGAGCCGGTACGGGTGCTGCTGCGGGCGCCGGAGCCGGGCGACGGGCGGCTGGTGATCCGGATCGCGGACAGCGGCCCCGGCATCGACCCCGAGGTGCTTCCGCACGTCTTCGACCGCTTCTACAAGGCGGACTCCGCGCGCGCCCGTTCCGAGGGCAGCGGGCTGGGCCTGGCCATCGCCATGGAGAACGTGCGGCTGCACGGCGGGACCATCCGGGCCGCCAACTGCCCCGAAGGCGGTGCGGTGTTCACCGTGGAACTGCCGCTGGCCGAGCCGGGGGCGGGCGGCGCGGAGCCGTCCGGGGCAGCCGGGACGCGCGGGGAACCGGCGGATGCGCCCGTGGACGGGCCCCGCGGACGAGGGCCGGCCGCGCCGGCCGGGAAGGCGGACCAGACGTGAACATGCCGAACTCCGCACAGGCCCGGCGGATCGCGCTGGGCGGGCTGCTGGTGGGCGTGCTGGGCGGGCTGGCGGCGAGCACCCTCACCGGCTGCGGCATCGCGCCGACCGGCGTGATCGACGCGGGCGAACCGGCGTACGGCGTCAAGGCACCCGGCAAGCCGGTGCCCGACGTACAGCTGTACTTCCTCGGCCCGGCCGGCCTGCGCGCCGCCAGCCGCCCCGCGAAGGCGGCGGTCGGCCCTGAGGAGGCGGTCCGGCTGCTGCTGGAGGGCCCCAACGAGGCCGAACGGCAGCGCGGGCTCACCAACGTCCTGCCGGTGCTCCCCGGCCGGATCACCGCGGACGTCCGGGACGGCGAGGTCACCCTCCGCCTGCCCATGAACGCCAAGCGCCTGGACACCCCGTCGGTGAGCCAGCTGGTGTGCACCGCCGCCAACGCCTCCGTGCCCGGCCGGGTGCATCCCGCGGACGTCCGGGTGACCCTGATCGGCGACGGCGTCAAGGTCGGCCCGATGGTGTGCGGCGGCACCAACGCCTTCCCGCTCATCCAGGCCGGCCCCTCGGCCTCGCCCTCGCGCGGACCGGCGGACTGACGCCGCGCCGGTCGCTTCCCCTACGATCACCCGCGGACACGGGGGCGTTGGCGGGCCGGGAACCTCGGGAGGCGGGCGCGGATGGCCGGTGCAGGGCGGTACGACCAGGTGTACGACTACGTCGTCGTCGGCGCCGGGTCCGCGGGCTGTGTGCTCGCGGCCCGGCTGTCCGAGGACCCGACGGTGCGCGTCGCGCTGGTGGAGGCGGGCGGGCCGGACCGCAAACAGGAGATCCGCGTCCCGGCGGCCTTCCCCAAGCTCTTCCGGACCCCGTACGACTGGAACTTCACCACCACGCCCCAGGCGGGCCTGCACAGGCGGGAGCTGTACTGGCCGCGCGGCCGGACCCTGGGCGGCTCCTCCTCGCTCAACGCGATGATGTGGGTGCGCGGCCACCGCGCCGACTACGACGGCTGGGCCGAGTCGGCCGGCGAGGAGTGGTCCTGGGACGGGGTGGCCCGCTACTTCCGGCGCGCCGAGCGCTGGGCCGGGCCGCCCGGCGGCAGGGTGCACGGCACGACAGGCCCGCTGTGGATCTCCCCGGCGCGCGACGCCCACCCGCTGACCGGCGCCTTCCTCGACGCGTGTACGGAGGCCGGGCTGCCGCGGCTCGCCGAACTGAACGGCCCCGACCACAGCGGCTGCGCGCCCACCCCGCTCAACCAGCGGCGCGGGCGCCGGTGGAGCGCCGCGGACGGCTATCTGCGACCGGCGCTGCGCCGCGCGAACCTGCGGGTGGTCACGGGTCAGGAGGTCCGCCGGGTGCTCTTCGAGGACGGCCGGGCGTACGGCGTCGAGCTGCCCGCCGGGCGGCTGCGGGCCCGCCGCGAAGTCGTCCTGTGCGCGGGCGCGATCGGCTCCCCGCAGCTGCTGCTGCGCTCCGGTGTGGGCGACGCCGACCAGCTGGCGGAGGCCGGTGTCGCACCGGTGGCCGAACTGCCCGCGGTGGGCCGCCACCTCCAGGACCACCTGTCCGTACCGGTCCTCATGCGCACCGCGCTGCCCCGCACGCTCACCGGCGCCGACACCCCCGCGAACATCGCGCGCTATCTGCTGGCCCGCCGGGGCCCGCTCACCTCCAACATCGGCGAGGCCGTCGCCTTCGTACGCAGCGCCGAGAGCCTGTCCGTACCGGACCTGGAACTGATCTTCGCGCCGGTCCCGTTCGTCCGGCACGGCCTCCGGCCGCCGTCCGAACACGGCGTCACCATCGGCGTGATCCTGCTGCGGCCGGAGAGCCGCGGCCGCATCACCCTGGGCGACGGCCCGGACGCGCCGCCGCGCATCGACCCGGGCTACCTCACCTCCGACGCGGACCTGCGGCGGCTGCTGGCCGGGGTCCGCTTCGCCGAGCGGCTGTACGCGACACCGGCGCTGGCCCCGCACGTGACGAAGCCGCTGGAACCGTGGCCGGGCGAACAGGACGACAAGGCGGCCGGGGAGACGGTCCGCGCCCTCGCCGAAACCCTCTACCACCCGGTGGGCACCTGCCGGATGGGCACCGGCGACGACACCGTCACCGACCCCCGCCTGCGGGTACGCGGCGTCACCGGCCTGCGCGTCGCGGACGCCTCGGTCATGCCGGCCATCACCCGCGGGCACACCCACGCCCCCACCGTGATGATCGCCGAACGGGCCGCCGACCTGCTGCGCGCCTGACCGCCCGCCGCCGCCCCGGCCCGTACATGCGCGATCTTCCGGAAAGCCGGACACTGGACCACCCGGGGCACATCCGGGGACGGCGACAGGGAGCGACACCCGCGTACCAGGCGTGACGATTTCCGGAGGCAAGCAACCGTTTCCGGAGGGAAGACGGAACGGACGACGGGAGGGCCCGATGACGCAATCCGTGCTGCGGGAGCGGACCCGGCGGGGGTTCGGCCGCCTCGTGGACCGGTACCTGGACATGCCCGAGCCGGTCACCTTCGACGTCGAGTGCGTCCGTGACCTGCGTGTTCCCATGCGGGACGGCACCGTGCTGCTCGCCGACCGCTACCGGCCGCGCGGCGCCGGACCTCTGCCGGTGGTACTACTGCGCACCCCGTACGGCAAGCACAAGCCGGACATCAAGCTGTTCGCGGGCGTGCTGGCCCGGCGGGGCTTCCAGGTCGTGGCGCAGAACGTGCGCGGCGTCTTCGGCTCCGGCGGTGAGTTCCGCGCCTTCGTCCACGAGAAGGAGGACGGGCTGGCCACCGCGGCGTGGCTGCGCGAGCGGGCGTGGTGCGACGGCCGGCTGGCCACCGCGGGCGCCAGCTACCTCGGGCACACCGAGTGGGCGATCGGCCCGTACCTGGACCCGCCGCTGGAGGCGATGTGCCTGGGCATCACCACCTCCGCCTTCCCCGCCGCCTTCTATCCCGGCGGGGTGCTGGCGCTGCACAACATGCTGGTGTGGTCCTCCGCCACGGGCACCCAGGAGGAGGCGCCGCTCGGCGGGCTGCTGCCCAACCCGCTGCACGACCGCCGGGTCCAGCGCGCCATGCGCACGCTGCCCGTGGGCGCATCGGACCTGGCCGCGATCGGGCGGCCGGAGCGCTTCCTGCGGGAAGTCAGCGCGCACGCGGAGCCGGGCGACACCTACTGGGCACCCATCGACCACAGCGCGGCGGCGCTGCGCATGACCACTCCGACGAGCATGGTCACCGGCTGGTGGGACGTCTTCCTGCCGTGGCAGCTGCGGGACTTCGCGGCGCTGACCGCCGCCGGGCACCGCTCGCGGATCACGATCGGTCCGTGGGCCCACGACCGCAACGCGCTCAAGGCCACGCTCACCGACCATGTGTCGTGGCTCAGCGCGCAGCTGGCCGGTGACGTGACGCAGCTGCACCAGTCCCCGGTCCGCCTGTACCTCCAACGGGCGGGCCGCTGGCTCGACTTCGACCGGTGGCCGCCGCCGCAGTCCGTGCCGACGCCGCTGCGCCTCCAGCCGTCCGGCGGGCTGGACTGGACGGAGCCGCCGGACGGCGCGCCCGACCGGTTCGTCTACCACGGCGCCGATCCGACCCCGTCGACCGGCGGTCCGCTGCTGCTGCCGGGCGAGGTCCGGCAGCAGGACAACACGGCCGTCGAACAGCGCCCCGACGTGCTGGTCTTCACCGGCCGGCCGCTCCCCCGCGACCTGGACCTGATCGGCCCGGTGTCGGCCGAGGTGCACGTCCGCACGGACTCCGGGCACGGCGATGTGTTCGTCCGGCTCTGTGACGTGGACCGGGCCGGGATCTCCCGCAACGTCACCGACGGGATCCTGCGCCTGCGCCCCGGCGCGCCGCCCGCGGACGCCGACGGCGTGGTGACGGCCCGGGTGGAGATGCACCCGACGGGCTACCGGTTCCTGCGCGGGCACAGCCTGCGGGTGCAGGTGGCGGGCGGCGCGTTCCCCCGGTACGCGCGCCACCACGGGACCGGGGCGCCGGTCGCGTCCGCCGTCGGCTGCCGCCCGATACGGTTCGAGGTCTTCCACGAGCCGGGCCGTCCCTCCGCGGTCGTGCTGCCGCTGATGACCGCTCCGGGGCCGGCCGGCGGGAGTGAACCGGCCTGAGCGCGGTACTCGTCGGGCCGGCCGCGCGGTGCGCGGCCGGCACCGTCAGACGGTGCCCCGCCGAGGGCCCTCGGGCCAAGGAGATGCCATGGGACTGGTCAAAGCGGCCGTCATCGTGCTCGACTGCGCCGAGCCGGAGAAGCTGGCGGACTTCTACGCCGAATTCCTGGAGGGTGAGGTCTGCACCGAGCACCTGCCCGACCGGGTGGAGGTCGTCGCCAACGGCACCCGGATGTCCTTCCGCCGCGATCTGAACATGACGCCGCCGACCTGGCCGCGCCCCGACAGCTCGCTCCAGGCCCACCTGGACCTGCTGGTGGACGAGGCGGACATGGACGCGGCGGAGCGCAAGGCGGTCAGCCTCGGCGCGCGCCCGCTGGACACCAAGGACGACACCGGCCCCCGCGAGGTACGGGTCTACTCCGACCCGGCCGGGCACCCGTTCTCGCTGCGCTGCTCGCTCCGGTCGGGCCCGAAGACCGACTGAGCGGCCCGCGCCGCACGCGTCCTGGGCCGCCGCTCAGCCGTCGCACTCCTCTCCGGGGGCGGGTGCGCCCTCCTCGCCGGGGACCGGGGTGTCCGGCAGGAGCCGGCCCATGGTGATCACCGCATACCCCTCGCCCGGGCCCGGCGGGCGGGTCCAGGAGCGGGTGGTGAAGGAGTGCAGCCGGCCGTGGCCGAGGGCGAACCGGGGCAGCGTGACACCGAACGCCGCGGCGACGGCGGCCAGGGCGTCGGCCTCGCCGTGCCGTTGCGCATACCGGCCGCCGTCCCGGACCTCGGGGAAGAGGCGTTCCGGCAGCAGCGCTTGCGGTATCTCCCCGGAGCGCTCGCACCGCTCGCCGAGGACCGTGAACGCGTACCGCTGCGCGCCGTGCTCCGCGACGGACAGATGGAACAGCGCTCCCCTGTCGAATCTGTCGGCCGCGGCCCAGACCACCACGGCACGGCCGTGCCGGGACGCGGCGACGGCCGGGGAGACGAACCGCGTCTCGTCGAACGGACGCGGATCGCCGTCGAACGCGAAGCTCCAGCCGTCCCCGGCCCGGCCGACCACGACCACCGCCTTGTCGTCGTACGAGGAGGACACCCCGCCCGGGTTCAGCGCCCGGCGCGCGTCCCACCGCGTCATCGGCGCTTCCAGCGTCGCGCCCTCCGCGGCGCCGACGAGGGCGGGCAGGGCCGCGGGCGTCACCCCCTCCACCAGCAGGAAGCGGTACTCCCGGTGGCCGCCGTCCGCCTCCGCGAGCCACGCGAGCCCTCCCGGGTCCTCGTCGACCGCCGCCGCGACGGCCCCGGTCGCCTCCTCGCCCCGGGGCGTGGCCAGCAGCGTCCGGCACCGCTCGGGCGTGAGCAGGGGGCCGAGCAGCGGGTCGGTGACGAGTCCGACCGGTGCGAGGTGGTCGGGCTCCAGCGGCTGCCACGCGGGCAGCGCGGCGAGCAGCGTCCGCCAGGCCGCGTCCGTATCGCCCCAGCGGGCCAGCTCCCGGGCCTGGCTAACGGCGTCGCCGAACGGCCCGGTCGCGTGCTCCAGTTCTCCGGCCGGTCCGCCGGGGTCCCGGCGGTACCGGTCGCCGAGCAGCCAGGTGATCTGCTTCCGCAGTGCCCCGGCCCGGGGCCTGCCGAACTCCTGCGCCTCCGCGAGCGTCGCCTCGGCCCGCTCGTACGCGCCCCGCAGCGCGTCCCGCCGGGCCTCTTCCACCCGCCGGTCCCACTCCCGCGTCGTGGCGTTCACGAACTCCGGCCGGTCCGCCCGCAGGTGGTGGAACTCCCGGTAGGCGTGCTGCATGAACTCCCGGAAGGACGCGAAGCGTTCGGGAGGGCTGGCCCGCCAGGGGGCCCAGGTGTAGACCGCCCACTCGCCGTGCTCGTCCACGTCCTCCGGGTCGAGCAGGACGCTCGCGGCGTCGGATTCCACGGCCAGTTCGAGGGCCCGGGTCCAGACCGTGGCCTCCAGGATCTGCTCGCGCGTCGCGTCCTCGGTCAGGTTCTCCGTGAAGATTTCGGCGAGCCCCGCGTCGTCCTCGTACCAGCGGACCTCTTCCGTGCCCGCCAGCAGCCACACGGATCCGCCCGCGTGCCGCCAGCCGTCGGTGACCTCCAGGAACGTGCGGTACGACGGCGGCAGCCGGTGCCCCAGGCGCTCTTCGAGGGCGGCGATCCGCTCGGGAGCCGCGGGTGCGAAGCCCAGCCAACGGGCGCGCCGGGCCAGTACGCCGCCCGGGTCGCCGAGGTCGTCCGGGCGGCAGGAGTCCGCCCATTCCTCGCTCCACCGCGTGAGGAAACCCTGCCAGTCGTGGACCGCGCCCGCTGTCTCAGTCATGCGTGCGATCGTCGCACCCGGCACTGACAACGGTCCTTCACCCGGCCCCCAGCCGCAGCCGCAGGAACCGCGGCCGGTACAGCTCGACATCGCCGTTGACCTGGGCGTCGGAGGGGGTGCCGGGCGGGCCGAGCCAGTTGATGTCGTAGCTGAGCAGGAGGTGGCCGGGGGTGCTGAACTCCGGGTGCGCCTGCGGGTTGTACGCGGCGACGCGGTGCTGCCCGGTGGGGTCGGCGGGGCGCGGCGGGGTGATGCGTCCGGCCGGGCCGTGCCAGGGGCCCTGGGCCGAGCACGACCAGTAGGCGGTGATGGACGACAGGGCGTTGCCGGGCTCCCCCGGCGTGTCCATCGACAGCAGTACCCACGTCGCACCGTCCCGTACGACGGTGAAGGAGCTGCCCACGCCGCGCCCCTCGCCCGCGCGGATCACCGGGGCCGCCCGGTCGGCGTGCGGCTGCCAGTCCTGTCCGTCCCAGTACTGCCAGGCCCCGGCCTGTCCGAGCCGGCCGGTGGGCACCCGTGCCAGGTAGGCGTTGGAGGTGGGGCGCGTCGGCCCGTCGTCGCCGCCGTAGACGTACGTCCACGCGCCGTCCTGTACGGAAGCGGTGCCGTACAGGACACGGTGCGCGGGGTCCGGCACGGAGGTCTGGTCGAGGACCGGGGTGATGCCCTCCAGCCGCAGGCCGGGCAGGGAGAGGGTGGCGACCTCGGTCGCGCGCGGGACGCCGAAGACCCATGGGCCCTGGCCCGGCGCGCGGTTCCACAGCAGGACCCGCACGACCTGTTCGGGTGAGCCGGGCGCACGGGGTTCCACGTGCGCCTGCACCGGCCAGCGCCAGCCGTCCGGCAGGTCGGGGAAGAACGGGCCCGAGCCGTCGGCGCCGGTCAGGGTGCGTTCCAGGCGGCCGGAACGGTCCATGACGACGAGGGAGTTGTGGGTCAGCGCCGGGGTGCGGCCGGTGTCGGAGGAACGCCAGTGGTGCGGCTGCCCCAGGGGGTTGGGCGGCGGCTGGACGCGGTCGGTGAAGGTGTCGGAGAAGATCCACAGGGTGCGGCCGTCGGGCAGCCGGACGGAGTGGGTGCCGTCGCCCGCGGTCCAGTCGTCCACCCGGGTGTTGTCGTTGCCGTAACGGGTGAACTCCTGGGTGAAGCGGGACTCGGCCGACCAGGACGCGATCTTCCGCGGGGCGCACGGCGGGCCCGCGCGTTCCGGGAGGACGAGGAGCAGCACGACGCCGGCGATCAGGGCGAGCGCCGCCGCCACGGCGACGGTCCGCCTCACCGGCACACGCATGCCCCTCCTCGTCACAGTGGCGCGTCGTCCACCGTACAGAACCTGTCGCATCAGGGGCCACAAACCGCCCCGACCCGCCAAAAAGCGGCGAACTTCCCACCACGGGTGACTACCCACGGGTAGCCGTACCGCCGGAAGGGCGATCGTAGAGCTTCCCAACGGAGCAATCCCAGGTCAACGAGTGCAAGGTCACAGCCCGTGGCCCTGCTGTTGCTAACGACCGTTCGCCTAGCCTGCTGCCATGACCGCCCACTCCTCCGAACTCCCTCTGGCCGCCGCGTTCCCGGACGCGGACCGCGAGCAGTGGCAGCGCCTGGTCGAAGGCGTCCTGCGCAAGTCGGGCGCCGCGGAGGCGACCGGCGCCGCCGCCGAAGACGCGCTCGCCACCGCCCTGGAAGACGGCATCCAGGTCCGCCCGCTCTACACCGCCGACGACGCGCCCGCCGCCGCGGACGCCATCGGACGCCCCGGCTTCCCGCCCTTCGTACGGGCCGGCCGCGCCACCGGCAGCACCGTCGCGGGCTGGGACGTACGGCAGCGGCACGCGGACACCGATCCGCGGCGCGCCAACGAGGCGGTCCTCGCCGACCTGGAGAACGGCGTCACGTCGCTGTGGCTGGCCGTCGGTGACGGCGGTGTGCCGGTGGCGGAGCTGGCCACCGCGCTGGACGGGGTCTACCTGGACCTCGCGGCCGTCGCCCTGGACGCGGGCGCGGACTTCGCGGAGGCGGCCGACGCGTGGTTCCGGCTCTGCGACGCGAAGGGCGTGGCGGTGTCCGAGACGGCGGGCACCCTGGGCGCCGATCCGCTGGGCGCAGTGGCCCGCACCGGCCGCGCGGACGACCTGGCCGGCCATCTGGAGGCGGCGGCCGGGCTGGCCCGGCGGTGCGCCGACCAGGCGCCCCGCACGCGCGCGCTGGCCGTGGACGCGCTGCCGTACCACGAGGCGGGCGGCTCGACCGCCGAGGAGCTGGGCTGCTCGCTGGCCACCGGGGTGGCCTACCTGCGGGCACTGACCGCGGCGGGCCTGGGCGTGGACGCCGCCTGCGCGCAGCTGGAGTTCCGGTACGCGGCCACCGCCGACCAGTTCCTGACCATCGCCAAGCTGCGGGCCGCCCGGCGGCTGTGGTCGCGGGTCGCCGAGGTGTGCGGCGCCTCCCCCGCGGCCCGTGCGCAGCGCCAGCACGCGGTGACCTCGACGGTCATGATGACCCGTCGGGACCCGTGGGTGAACATGCTGCGCACCACCGTGGCGGGCCTCTCGGCGGGCCTGGGCGGCGCGGACGCCGTCACCGTCCTGCCGTTCGACGCGGCGCTCGGGCTGCCGGACGCGTTCGCCCGCCGCATCGCGCGCAACACCCAGTCGATCCTGCTGGAGGAGTCGCACCTGTCGAAGGTGATCGACCCGGCGGGCGGCTCCTGGTACGTGGAGCGGCTGACCGACGAGCTGGCGCGCGCCGCCTGGGGCTGGTTCCAGGAGATCGAGGCCGCGGGCGGGCAGGCCGCGGCGCTCGGCTCCGGGATGGTCGGCGAGCGGCTGGCGTCGACCTGGCGCAAGCGGTCCGAGGACCTGGCGCACCGCCGCGAACCGGTCACCGGCGTCAGCGAGTTCCCGTTCCTGGCCGAGGCGCCGGTGGAGCGCGAGCCCGCGCCCGTACCGGTGGCCGGCGGGCTGCCGCGGGTGCGCCGGGACGAGGCGTACGAGGCGCTGCGCGCCCGCTCGGACGCGCATCTTGCGGCCACCGGCAGCCGCCCGAAGGCGTTTCTCGCGGCGCTCGGCCCGGCCGCCGTGCACACCGCGCGCGCCACCTTCGCCTCGAACCTCTTCCAGGCGGGCGGCGTCGAGCCGGTGCACGACCCGGTGTCGGTGGACGCGGAGTCGGTGGCGGAGGCGTTCCGGGCCAGCGGCGCGGGCATCGCCTGTCTGTGTTCGAGCGACGCGCTGTACGCCGAGCAGGCGGCCGGAGTCGCGGCGGCGCTCAAGGCCGCGGGCGCGCGTCAGGTGCTGCTGGCCGGGAAACCGGGCGAGCGGCGGGAAGCATATGTACGAGCCGGAGTGGACGCGTTCGTCTTCGCGGGCTGCGACGCGGTCGGGGTGCTGACCTCGGCCCTGGATGTCATGGAGGTGGCGTGATGGAGCACGTGACGGAGCAGGCGGGCGCCATCCCGGACTTCAGCACGGTCGAGCTGGGCGAGCCGGAGGCGCCCGGGGGCGACGCGGCGCAGTGGACGGCAGCCGTCCAGGAGGCCACCGGCAAGGGCGTCGACGACCTGGTGTGGGAGACGCCCGAGGGCATCGAGGTCAAGCCGCTGTACACCGGCGAGGACCTGGCCGGGCTGGACTTCCTGCGCACGTACCCGGGCATCGCACCGTACCTGCGCGGCCCGTACCCGACCATGTACGTCAACCAGCCCTGGACCATCCGGCAGTACGCGGGCTTCTCCACCGCCGAGGAGTCCAACGCCTTCTACCGGCGCAACCTGGCGGCCGGGCAGAAGGGCCTGTCCGTCGCCTTCGACCTGCCGACCCACCGGGGCTACGACAGCGACCACCCGCGGGTGACGGGCGACGTGGGCATGGCGGGCGTGGCGATCGACTCGATCTACGACATGCGGCAGCTCTTCTCCGGCATTCCGCTGGACAGGATGACCGTGTCCATGACGATGAACGGCGCGGTGCTGCCCGTCCTCGCGCTCTACATCGTGGCCGCCGAGGAGCAGGGCGTACCGCCCGAGAAGCTGGCCGGGACCATCCAGAACGACATCCTCAAGGAGTTCATGGTCCGCAACACCTACATCTACCCGCCGCGCCCCTCGATGCGGATCATCTCCGACATCTTCGCGTACACCTCGCAGAAGATGCCGCGCTACAACTCCATCTCCATCTCCGGCTACCACATCCAGGAGGCGGGCGCTACGGCCGACCTGGAGCTGGCGTACACCCTCGCGGACGGTGTGGAGTACCTCAAGGCGGGCATCGACGCGGGGATGGACGTGGACTCCTTCGCGCCGCGGCTCTCCTTCTTCTGGGCGATCGGCATGAACTTCTTCATGGAGATCGCCAAGCTGCGCGCCGCCCGGCTGCTGTGGGCCAAGCTGGTGCAGCGCTTCGAGCCGAAGAACCCCAAGTCGCTGTCGCTGCGCACCCACTCGCAGACCTCCGGGTGGTCGCTGACCGCGCAGGACGTGTTCAACAACGTCACGCGCACGTGTGTGGAGGCGATGGCCGCGACGCAGGGCCACACCCAGTCGCTGCACACCAACGCGCTGGACGAGGCGCTGGCCCTGCCCACCGACTTCTCCGCGCGCATCGCGCGCAACACCCAGCTCTTCCTCCAGCAGGAGTCGGGCACCTGCCGGGTCATCGACCCCTGGGGCGGCAGCGCGTACGTCGAGAAGCTGACCCACGACCTGGCGCACCGGGCCTGGCAGCACATCGAGGAGGTGGAGGCGGCCGGCGGCATGGCCAAGGCCATCGACGCGGGCATCCCGAAGCTGCGGGTGGAGGAGGCCGCGGCCCGTACGCAGGCGCGGATCGACTCGGGGCGGCAGGCGCTGATCGGCGTCAACAAGTACCGGGTGGACACCGACGAGCAGATCGACGTACTGAAGGTCGACAACTCGGCGGTGCGCGCGCAGCAGATCGACAAGCTGCGGCGGCTGCGCGAAGAGCGCGACGAGGCCGCCTGCCAGGACGCGCTGCGGGCGCTGACGGCGGCCGCGGAGGCCGGGCCGGGCCGGGGCCTGGAGGGCAACCTGCTGACGCTGGCCGTGAATGCGGCCCGCGCGATGGCGACGGTCGGTGAGATCTCCGACGCACTGGAGAAGGTCTACGGGCGCCACTCCGGGCAGATCCGTACGATCTCCGGTGTGTACCGAGACGAAGCGGGGCCGTCCTCCGGCGTGGACCGGACCCGGGAGCTGGTGGCGGAGTTCGAACGGGCCGAGGGGCGCCGGCCGCGCATCCTGGTCGCCAAGATGGGCCAGGACGGCCACGACCGCGGCCAGAAGGTGATCGCGACGGCCTTCGCCGACCTGGGCTTCGACGTGGACGTCGGCCCGCTGTTCCAGACGCCGGCGGAGGTCGCCCGGCAGGCGGTGGAGGCGGACGTGCACATCGTCGGCGTCTCCTCGCTGGCCGCCGGACACCTGACGCTGGTGCCCGCGCTGCGCGAGGAGCTGGCGGCGCAGGACCGGGAGGACATCATGATCGTGGTGGGCGGGGTGATCCCGCCGGGTGACGTCCCCGCGCTCCACGAGGCGGGCGCCGCGGCCGTCTTCCCGCCCGGTACGGTCATCCCCGATGCCGCGTACGACCTGGTCAAGGACCTCGCCGGGGTCCTCGGCCACGACCTGTGAGCCACCACCCCGATGCCTGAGACACCCCGGCCCCGAGCGGCCCGCAAGCGACCGACGATCGACATCGACCAGTACGCGGCGGGCGTGCGCGAGGGCTCGCGGGCCTGGATCGCGCGCGCCATCACGCTCGTGGAGTCCACCCGGGCCGACCACCGGGCGCTGGCGCAGCGGCTGCTGGTCGAGCTGCTGCCGTACGCCGGCACGGCCCGGCGGGTGGGCATCAGCGGGGTGCCCGGGGTCGGCAAGTCGACGTTCATCGACGCGCTGGGCTCCCAGCTGACGGGGGCCGGGCACCGGGTCGCCGTACTGGCCGTCGACCCGTCCTCCAGCCGTACCGGCGGCTCCATCCTGGGCGACAAGACCCGGATGGCGCGGCTGGCCGCGGACCCGGCGGCGTTCGTACGGCCCTCCCCCACCTCGGGCACGCTCGGCGGCGTGGCGCGGGCGACCCGGGAGTCCATCGTCGTGATGGAGGCCGCGGGTTATGACGTGGTGCTCGTCGAGACGGTGGGCGTCGGCCAGTCCGAGACGGCCGTCGCCAACATGGTCGACACGTTCCTGCTGCTCACCCTCGCCCGCACCGGCGACCAGCTCCAGGGCATCAAGAAGGGCGTGCTGGAGCTGGCCGACCTGGTGTCGGTCAACAAGGCGGACGGGCCGCACGAGCGGGACGCCAAGTCGGCGGCCCGGGAGCTGTCCGGCGCGCTGCGGCTGCTCCAGCCGCCGGACGCGGCCTGGACTCCGCCGGTCCTGACGTGCAGCGCCCGCGAGGGCACCGGTCTGGACGCGGTGTGGGACCGGATCGAGCAGCACCGCAAGCTGCTGGAGTCCACCGGGGCGCTGGCGGAGAAGCGGCGCGGGCAGCAGGTCGACTGGACGTGGTCGATGGTCCGCGAGCAGTTGCTGAACCGGCTTCAGGAGCACCCCGGCGTACGGGACGTGGCCCCCGAGGTGGAGCGGGAAGTACGGGCGGGCACGCTGACGGCGACGCTCGCGGCCGAGCGCATCCTCGGCGCCTTCGGGATGCCGGACCGGGCGTGACACGGGTGTCCCCGGCGGCTCACGCCGGGGACATCACCTCGTACAGGTTCCCGGTGTCGTCCGTGAAGAACAGGCCGCGCGGGCACAGCGGGTGGTCGGTGCGGCCGTTGTCCGGGTGGGCGGGTTCGCTGCCGTAGGGGATCCCGGCTTCCCGTATCCGGGCGAGGATCGCGTCGAAGGTGTCCGGGTCCACGTCGAAGGCGAGGTGGTGGCCCTCCGGTTCGGGCACCGCCATGAAGTCGAGGGTCAGCCGGTCGTTGACGCGTACCGGTGCGAAGTGCCCGTCGCGGCCGGCCGGCGGCAGCTCCTCCAGCCCCATGACCGAGGCGAAGAACCGGGCCGCCGCGCGATGGTCGGCGGCGGGCACGATGGTGTGGTTGAGCGTGACGGGCACGGGCCCTCCCCGGGAGTCGGCGTGGCGCTTCACCGTACGGAGTGAGTATTCACTCCGTCAATGCCCGGCCCGCGAAATGCGCGATCGCCGCCGCCTCGAACCGCCGCTCCGCCTCCGAGACATAGGTGTCCGCGCGCCGCACCAGCGACAGCGTGCGGCGGCAGCCCGGCACGTCCAGACGCAGCCAGCGGACCGGCGCCTCGGCCGACTCGTTGCGGGCGATCTCCGGTATGAGCCCGACGCCGAGTCCGGCGCCGATCATGAACTGGGTCGCGGCGGGCTCGTCGCCCTCGCAGGCGATGACGGGGCTGCGGCCCGCCGCCGCGAACAGCCGGTCGAGCAGTTCGCGCTGCCAGTGCCCGCGGCGGGTGGTGACGAACGGTTCGTCCGCGACCTCGTCCAGGCCGACGTGCCCGCGTCCGGCCAGCGGGTGGCCGACCGGCACGGCCAGCAGGACGTCCTCCTCCCTCAGCACCACCGACCGCAGCCCGGCACCGCTCAGGGGCTGTGAGGCGATGCACAGGTCCACCTCCCGGTCCGCCAGCTGACGTGCCATCACCTCGGCGGTCGACTGGTGGAGCCGGATCTCGACGCCGGGGTGCGCGGCACGGAAGGCGGACAGCAGCGAGGTGAGGGTCAGCAGGGTCTCGGCGGCGGCCACGACCCGCCCCTGGTCCAGGCCCGCGGCGTCCGCCAGCTCGCGCCGGGCATCGTCCAGCTCGCCGAGCGCCCGCTCGACACGGCGCAGAAAGGCGGCACCGTACCGGTTGAGGCGCACCGACCGCCCCTGCCGGTCGAAGAGCGGCACACCCAGCTCCGCCTCCAGCCGGGCGACCGTCCGGCTCACCGCGGGCTGCGCGACGCGCAGTTCGGCCGCCGCCCGGCTGATGTGCTCGTGCCGGGCCACCATCCGGAACGTCCGCAGGGACGTCAGGTCCACGCCGGGCCCCGCTCAGACGGTGAGGCCGCCGTCGACGGGCAGGACCGCGCCCGTCACGTACGAGGCACGGTCGCTGAGCAGCCACGCGGCGGCCTGCGCCACCTCTTCGGGGGCGGCCGCGCGGCGCAGCGGCGTACGGGAGGTGAGCCGGTCGAGGAGGCCGGGCTCGCGGGCGGCCCAGTCCTCGATCATGGCGGTCATGGTGGTTCCGGGGGCGACCGCGTTGACGCGGATGCCCTGGGGGCCGTACTCGACGGCGGCGGTCTGGGTGAGGCTGTTCACGGCCCGCTTGGAGGCGCCGTACAGGCTCATCCCGGCGGACGGCTTGAGGCTGCCGACGCTGCTGTTGTTGACGATCGCGCCGGTGCCGGCGGTGGCCAGGATCGCCCGTATCTCGGCGGCCATCGCCAGCCAGACGCCCCGGTGGTTGACGGCGGTGATCCGGTCGAACTCCGCCACGGGGATCTCGGCCAGCGGGGCGTGCGCGATGCCCATGCCCGCGTTGTTGAACGCGCCGTCCAGGCGGCCGTGGCGCTCGACGGCCGTGTCCACCGCCCGCTGTACGGCGTCCGCGTCCGCCAGGTCGGCGACGACGTGCCCGGCGCTGCCGCCCGCCGCCCGTATCTCCTCGGTGACGGCGGCCAGTTCCGGTTCGGTCCGCGCGGTCAGCACGACCGCTGCGCCCTCCCGCGCGAACAGCCGTGCCGCGGCGGCGCCGATGCCGCGCCCCGCCCCGGTGATCAGCAGGACCTTGCCGTCCAGCAGCCGGCCGCCGTCCGTGCCCGGTCGCTCCGTACCCGTACCCGTCGTCTGCGTCATGCCGATCATTGTGCCGGAGGCCGCGGGGGCGCTCCGCCGTGGCCGTGGTGCCCGTCGTGCACCGGCAACGCGACGGCGGCGTCTTCGTCCGCTTCCCGTAGGGCAGGGGTCCTCCCCGCCGCGGCCGGACGACCCGGGCACCGACGGCCGCCGGTACGTGTCCGGCCGCACCGGCTGCATCGGCCTTCAGGTGCGCGGGGCGTCCGATGCGCTCTCGTACCGCGGCATCCGCGTCGAGGAGTTGTAGCCGGCCGCGGGCCGGGGCGGCGGGCGGGCGTCCGCCGCCCCGGCCTCGGCGTCATCAGCGGATGTTGACGTCGATGCAGGCGTAGAAGGCGTTGGCGGTGTCCGCGACGTTCCAGACGGCGAGCACCTTCTGCTTGCCCTTGATGCCCTGGAAGTTCACGTTGTGGGTGACGGTGGCCGGCGGCTTGGCCCCGTGGTCGTTGATCTCGGCGATCTTGCGGCCGCCGATGAAGTACTGCCATGTGCTGGTGCGGTGCTGGGCCGTCAGCCGCCAGGTGAAGTTCTGGGAGCTGCCCACCGAAGTGGCCTTCCAGCCCTTGCTGTCGTCGTCGAGCTCCCGGAACCGGGCGTTGCCGCCGCTGCAGCTCTTGAGACCCTTGGGCCCCTCGACGCTCTGCGGCTCCCACTTGATGTCTCCACAGGAGACGGTGCCCGCCGCACACTGGGCCTGGCGGCTGGCCGGGGCGTTCACATAGCCGTGCGCGCTGGCCGAACCGGCCGGCAGGGTCACGACGAGCAGCGGGGCCAGCGCGGCGCCGACGGCGGTGGCGAGCTTTCTCTTCTGGTGCATGTCGACTCCTTCACGGTGGAGGCCCGGCCCGGGCAGGCGTCCGCCGGCGCTGTCGCGCCGTACGTCCGGTGCGGGTGGACCTCGCTGGTGGGGGTGGGTGACGCGAAGGTGTGGTGCACGGCGCGCGGGGACCGCGGCCACCCCGGTGGTGCGGTGCCGACTGGGTGGGGAGGACCGGATTCCCGTGCGCCAATTGGTCTAGACTTTACCGATCGGCAGGCTCCGGTCAAGGGGTCGGACATCAACTTCTCATACCCCGGGCGTCACTTGCGTCCCAGAAGGAACTACCCCGTTCAGACCTTGGGGATGTCGAAGTACCGGTTCATGTTGGCGGCCAGCCCCAGATCGCCGGACACCTTGACCTTGCGGGTGAGCACCATCGTCACCGGATTGCCGTTCCCCGACACCAGCCGCAGGAACTCCGCGTCGCCCATCCTCAGCGTCAGCCGGGGCTCGGCCGGGCCGGCGCCCTCGCGGACCGTGCAGACCCCGTCCGCGAGCGTGGTCTCGTAGACCGCCTCCCGCTCGCCGGTGATCCGCCAGCGGATCACCGCGCACAGCTCCCCGGCCTCCTCGGGCCGGAACTGCCGCCCCATCCGCCCGAAGATCTCACCGAGCACCCGGTCCCGCAGCTCGCCGCGCGCGAGTTCGGCGATCTCCCTGCCCGACAGCCCCTTCACGATCCGCGCGAACTCCTCGGGCGTGACGCTCGCGAAGTCGAGCTCGGCCAGCAGCGACCTGACGTCTCGGGCCACGACACTCTCCTCATGACGGAAATCCACTTCCAGCATGGTGCACGCCCGGCATTCCGGACCGCCGTCCGGGGTTGTCCGTCGGCGCGCCCCGGCCGCCCCACCGGGCACATCCGGCCGCCGGGGCACCGCTTCGCGCCGTTCCCGCGCGGCGGGCGGCCCGAGCGGGGTTGGCGGCGCGCGTTCCGGTTACCCGTGGCCCGTGCACCGCGCGGAGACGGCCGTTCTCGACGTACGCGCCTCCCCTCCCCCGCAGCGCACCGGACCAGCGGCCGCGGCCTCCGCACGGCGCACCGGCGGGAGGCGAGGCACCGGCGACAAGGAGCACCCACCATGTCCGGAAACCGGACCGTCCGCCGCGCGGCGCTGGCCGCCGCCCTGTCGGCCCTGGCCGTCACCGCGCCCGCGGGATCCGGCGCCGCCGCCGCGCCCGCCCCCGCGCCGGCCGGGGACCAGGCCGAGGTACCCGCCCGCGGCGGCAGTACGGAGTCGGCCGTCGACCGGGTCGCCAACTTCTACGGCAGCTACCTCGACGCCGTGCACGACCAGGGGCGCGGCGCGCTCGCCGAGGCGCTGCGCGCCCACTACCTGGCCCCCGAACTGCGGGCGCACCTGGCGAACTGGGAGCGGCGCGAGCACGCGGACGGCGTGCTGCGCGCCCAGGACACCCCGCGGGCCTGGCGCGTCACGTACAACGACAGCGCCATGGGCCGCGCCTGGACCCGGGTCCGCCTCACCTTCGGCAGCGCCGAGCACCCGCGCCACAGCCAGCTGCTCGTCACCTGCGACCTGAACACCCTGCGGATCACCGACATCCAGCCGGACACCGGGAAGTAGCCGTACGGCCGTCCCCGCCTCCCCCGTCCCCGCGCACCGGTCCGCACACGGCAGCCGCGCCGGGCCGCGCCGGTGCAGCGCGGACCCGACGCGGCCTCCCCCGTTCGGCCGGTGTCCCCCGTCGGCCGGTTCCCCCGTCGGACTGCGTCAGCAGTTCAGGTAGGCGATGTGGATCCAGACGCCGGTGCGGCCGCCCCACAGGTCGCCCATGACCCAGTTGCCCTGCCGGCCGCGCACGTTCAGCTTCTGGCCGGCGTTGACCTGCCCGAGGACCGGGAAGTTCTCGCCGGGCCCGCCGCGGAAGTTGACCCCGTTGTCGTTGACGGTGCACACCTGGGCGGCGGCCTGCCGCGCGGCGTGCGCCGGGGCGGCGGAGCGCTGCGGCTGCGCGGCGGCGTGGGCGGCGCCGGTGGTGGCGAGGAGGCTGCCGGTCGCTGCGGTCGCGACGGCCAGCTTGGCGATCGTCCTGGTGACTGCGGTCCTGCGCATGGTGCGTGTCCTTCCCGTGCTGCTTTCCCCGTGATGTGCGGTGGGCGCCGCCGTTGCCGTGCGGCTCCCTGCCTTACGGGATCCACCGTGCGCCGCCACGGGCCGCCGCGGTACCTGACATCTGTCAGGGGCGGGACAACACCGCAGGTCAACAGGGGTATCAGTGGGAGTACCGGGCGAGCTGGCGGGTCACCCGGTCCACGTAGTCGCGGGTGCGGGCGGGCACGCCGCCGGTGTCGAGGACGACGCGGCTGCTGGTGCGGTAGCCCGCCGCGATCAGCCCGGGCAGGTCGTCGCGCAGCCCGCCCGCCTTGAACTGCTGGGCGAGCCAGCACAGGTAGGAGCCCATGGAGGCGATGGCGTCGGGCGGCGACCAGTAGTCCGTGCGGCCGTCGTGGTCGCCGTCCACGGCCCAGGCGTGGAAGACCCGCGGGGTCCACATCGCGATGCCGTACTCGTCCTTGCGCCGCGCACGCGGGTCGAAGCCGCTCTCCGTCTTGAGCATGGCCGCGATCAGAGCGGGCGTCACCTCCTGTTCCGCGCAGCGCTCGGCGGCCCGGGTGATGTACGGGCGCAGGGTGCGCGGTACGTCGGAGTCCTCCGGCAGCGCCCCGGCGATGGCCTCGGCCGGTGCCGAGGCGGAGGCCGGGGCGCGTGACGACGCACCGGCGGTCGCCGGGCCCGGCCGCCCGTCGGAGGTGAGCAGTGCTCCGGCGCCGGCCAGGGCGAGCAGCGCGGCACCGGCGGCCAGCAGCGCCGGACGGCGTGCGGCACGGCGCCGTGCGCCGGGCGCGTCGCACAGCCGCCGTACCCGCCGGGACAGCTCCGCGGCGGTGTGCCGGGCCCGCGACGCGTGGTCGGCGAGCAGGCAGTCGGCGATCAACGCGCGCCATTCCGGCGACAGTTGTCCGTCCAGCCGCAGGGGCGCGCCGCCGTGCGCGTACGTCTGCGCGGCGAGGGCGCGGGCCCGCGCCGTACGGCCCGGGAAGGGGTGCCGGCCGCCGGTGAGCACCTGGTGGGCCAGCACGCCGTACGCCCAGATGTCGGCCGTGGGGCGCACCGTCGCACCGCGCTGCCCGGTGCGCTGCGACCACCACTCGGGCGGTACGTGGTCGAGCGATCCGAGCGGCGGCACGTACGCGTGGCTGCCCTCCAGTTCGGCGGCGAGCCCGAAGTCGGCGAGCCACGCCGTGCCGTCCGGCGCGAGGAGGATGTTGGCCGGTTTCAGGTCCCCGTGCACCCAGCCGCGCCCGTGGAGGTGGGCGAGCCCGTCGGCGATCTCCCGCAGGAGCCGCGGCCCGTCCGGCGGCGGGCCGCCGGACGGCTCGGCGAGCAGGTCCCGCAGGCTGCGCTCGGCCCGGTCCATGACGAGGGCGGTGAGCCCGTCCAGCCCGGGGTGGTCCGGGTCCTCGATCGTGAGCGCCGCATGGGTCCGTACGAGGTGCGGGTGGTCGGCCGCCAGGCTGAAGCGGGCCTCGCGGCGGACCAGTTCGTCCATCCAGGCGCGCTGGCCCGGCGCGAGCAGGTCGGTGCGCAGGATCTTGACGGCGGCCGGGCGGCCGTCGGCGGTGTGCTCGGCGGCGTACACACTGCCCCAGCTGCCCGCGCCGATGGGCCCGGCCAGCCGCCAGTCGCCGATCCGGTAGCCGGGCCGGACGCCGGGCGGCGGGGTGGCACTCGCTCCGTCCATCGCGCCGCGCTCCTCAGTCCGCTCCGCGCCTCACCGCCCGCCTCCGGGGGACAGCAGGGCGAGGTGTTCCTCGCGGATCAGGTCGAAGCGCAGCGCGAAGGCGACGAGTTCGTCGCGTTTGCCGCCGCCGCGGGCGTCCGGCCCCGCCGGGTCGCCGGCGCGCAGCCGCAGCTTCACCGAGGCCAGATAGTCGATGTGGTAGTTGACGGCGGAGCGGGTCAGCTCGCGGCAGGCCGCCAGCGGGCGGAGCCGCTCCAGCACCTCGCCGACGCCCGGCACCGCGCCACTGGAGGCATCGCGCAGGCGCGGCTCGCACAGGGCGAGGAGCACCAGGAAGTACTTCGAGGTCGGGTCGAGCGCGAAGGGGCTCGCCGTCGGCTCGCCCAGCCCGTCGTACGGTTCGCCGTCCAGGTAGGCGTGTTCCGGCGCGAACACCTTGAACGACGCCTCGCCCCGCGTCGCCGGCAGCAGCACCCGGGAGAATTCGAACGGCACCGGAGCCCCGAGCCGCCCCGGCGCGACCTTGATGTGCTCCCCCGCGCCCTCCATGTTCTCCACGACGCAGGTCACCGTGCGGCTGAAATTGGACAGCCGCCAGTAGTCCTCCGCGGCGGTGAGCTGCCCCGCCAGCCGCGAGACGCCCGGATCGGACAGCGGCACGGCCACCGGCGCACCCGGCGCGCCGCGCCCGAAGTCCGCGGTGTCCCCGGGCCCCAGCCGCAACAGCCGCGGCCCACCACGCCCTTCGCCCGGTCCCGGGCCCTCTCCTTCGGGCAGCTGCACGATCACGGTGTCCATGGCTCTTCCCCCGTTCCTGCCGTTCCCGCACCGGCACGTCCACCCGTACCACGCGCCGCCCCGGCATCCGGCTTTCGCAGGGCGGTGGTTCCGGCCGTTCCCGGGCGGTGCGGGCGGGGGCTCCCGCACCCGGCGGTCCGGACCGGACCTGACGCCACGCCGGATGCTCTGCCGCAGGTCAGCGGCGGTCCCGAGGGTGGGATAGGTTCGTTCGAACAGTGCGGATCACCCAGGAGGTTGCACGTATGCCCATCGTCGTCGCCACGATCAGGACGAAGCCCGGCGAGCTGGAGACGGCGCTCGGCGTCTTCCGGTCGCACGCGCCCGCCGTCCACCAGGAGGACGGCTGCCTGCTGTACGCGGTGCACGCGGGCGAGGACCGGGTGGTGGTCGTGGAGAACTGGGCGGATCAGGCCGCGCTGGACGCCCACTCCCGGGGAGCGGCGCTCGCGGAGATCGCGAACGGGGTGAGCGGGCTGCTCGCCGCGCCGATGGATGTCGCCGTGCTGGACGCGGTGCCGATGGGCGACCCGGGCAAATCCACCCTTTGAGCACAGTCGGCGCGACCGCATCGGCAAAAGGCAGGCAAACTCTCCGTCAATTCCCCGCCATGGGAAACCCGCCATTTCGGACGATGCGTAATTTCCGCACGTGGCCGCCGCCCCGGAATATCCGGCGGCGGCCGCGCGTATACCTTCCCGGCGGCCCCCCACCCCGTTAACCGGCCATTCTCACGAGCCGTCGAGGGGCACCCGGCGGCGGCCTGACCTGCCGCTTCCCGCGCCTGAATCGCGGGCGCGCGCGGGCGTCGCACGCGCGGACGCCCGCCTCGGCCCGTGATTGTTGGCCAGATATCCCCGCCTCGGTAAAAGGCCCGCCAACGCGCGTTCGCGTCAACTTGGAACCCTTGATCGACGACCGTTAGCATGGAAATGGTTGTCCGGGGCAACTAACTAGCCGTCATGCCCCGGGATCTAGGAGGAATCACCTATGCCCGACACCGCGCACGACTTCCGCACCTACGTGGAGGAGAACCTCGACGCGCTGGGGGCCGACCCCGAGCGCGTGGCGCTGGTGCACCAAGGGCGACGCGTCACCGCGGGTGAGTTCCGCGCCCTCGTCCACCGCATGGCCCGCGCGATGCGGGGACAGGGCATCGACCGCGGCCGGACCGTCACACTGCTCAGCGGCAACCTGCCCGAGACCCTCGCCGCCCGCTACGCCGCCAACCTCATCGGCTGCCGGGTCAACCACCTCTACAACAAGCTCTCGGCCGACGTGCAGGCCACCATCGTCAAGGACGTGGAGACCGCCGCGCTGATCGTCGACCCCCGGTTCGACGACCGCGCCGCCGAACTGACCGCGCTGGCCCCGGTGGCGACCGTGCTGACCCTGGGTCCCGCGAAGAGCGGCACCGACCTGCTGGAACTGGCGTCCGCCGAGAGCGACGAGCCGGTCCCGAGCGGCGCCCGCCCCGACGACATCTGCACCATCCGCCACACCGGCGGCACCACCGGCCACCCCAAGGGCATCTGCACCACCTACGGGCAGGTGCGCACCTTCGTCGACGACGAGGACCCGGGCGACGCCAAGGTGCTCTGGGAGCGCCCCGCCGACCAGGAGCGGACCCGGCTGCTGGTGTGCACCACGCTGGCGCACGCGGCCGGCATGATGGCCGACGTCACGCTGCGCGAGCACGGGCTCGTGGTGCTCCTGGAGGACTTCGACCCGGCCGAGGTGCTGGCGACGATCGAGCGGGAGCGGATCACCCACCTGTTCCTGCTGCCGCCGCTGCTCTACCAGCTCACCGACCACCCGGACGCGGCCACCACCGACACCTCCAGCCTGCGCTGCCTGACCTACGGCGGCTGCCAGTCCTCGCCCGCCCGCATCGCCGACGCGGTCCGGCGCTTCGGCCCCGTGCTGGTGCAGTTCTACGGGCAGAACGAGGCCGGCGGGATCAGCGTGCTGCCCGCCGGGGACCACGACCCGGACAACCTGGAGCGGCTGCGCTCGGCCGGCCGGATCCTGCCCAACGTCGAGGTCGCGGTGCGCGACGAGAACGGCCGCGACCTGCCGCGCGGTGAGCACGGCGAGATCTGCGTCCGTTCGGCGAGCATCATGCAGGGCTACTGGAAGCAGCCCGAGCTGACCGCCGAGGTGCTGCGCGACGGCTGGCTGCACACCGGCGACATCGGCTTCCTGGACGACGACGACTACCTGACCATCGTCGACCGCATCAAGGACATGATCGTCGTGGTGGGCGGCCATGTGTACACCACCGAGCTGGAGGACCTGCTCAACTCGCACCCGGACGTCCTGCAGAGCGCCGTCTTCGGTGTGCGGGACGAGGACCGGATGGAGCAGGTGTACGCGGCCGTGGTGCGCGCCCCCGGCGCGGACGTCGACGCGGACCAGCTGCGCGCGATGGTGCGCGAGGCGCGCGGCGCGATGTACGAGCCGGCCCACATCGAGTTCGTCGAGCAGCTGCCGCTGACGGACGCCGGCAAGCCGGACAAGAAGCAGCTGCGCGCGATGGCCACCCGTACGGCCGTCTGACACCCACGGAGCACACCCGGACCGGCCCGCGCCTCACCGCGCGGGCCGGTCCGCCGTCTGCGGCAGGGCTGCCCGTACGCAGGACGGACCGGGCGGCCACCCGGAGCAGCGCGCCGTGCGAGCCCACCCCGCCCCGCCTACGCTCGGTACGGTCACCGTCACCAGGGGCAGTCCGGCCGGGCCGCCCGTCCACGAGCACAGGCACGGAGGCTCGCCCATGCCGGAGCTGTTCATCGGGGGTCAGTGGACCGCCGCGGCCGACGGGGAGGTGCGCGAGATCCGCTGCCCGGCGGACGGCACGCTGGTCGCCACCGTCGACGAGGCGGGCGCCGCCGACGCGGCCGCCGCCGTCACCGCGGCCCGCGCGGCGTTCGACGACGGGCCGTGGCCGCGCACCCCGGCCGCGGAGCGCGGGCGGCTGCTGCTGCGCGTCGCCGGTCTGCTGGAGCGCGACAAGGACACGTACGCGCGGGCCGAGTCGCTGGACACCGGCAAGCGGTTCGTGGAGAGCCGGTACGACATGGACGACATCGCCAACTGCTTCCGCTACTTCGGCGATCTCGTGGCGTCCGGCAACGACGGGCGGGTGGTGGACACCGGGCAGCCGGAGGTGGACAGCCGGGTGGTGTACGAGCCGGTCGGCGTCTGCTCGCTGATCACGCCGTGGAACTATCCGCTGCTGCAGACGGCGTGGAAGGTGGCCCCGGCCGTCGGCGCGGGCGACACGTTCGTCCTCAAGCCCAGTGAACTGACCCCGCACACCGCGATCCTGCTGATGCGGACGCTGGCCGAGGCGGGGCTGCCGGACGGGGTGGCCAACCTGGTGCTGGGCGCGGGCGGCGCGGTCGGCGCGCCGCTGACCACCGACGAGCGGGTGGACCTGGTGTCCTTCACGGGCGGGCTGGTCACCGGGCGGCGCATCATGGCGGCCGCCGCGCCCACCGTGAAGAAGATCGCGCTGGAGCTGGGCGGCAAGAACCCCAACCTCGTCTTCGCCGACACCGACTTCGACACCGCCGTCGACTACGCGCTGATGGCGGTGTTCCTGCACTCCGGGCAGGTCTGCTCGGCGGGCGCGCGGCTGCTGGTGGACGACGAGCTGCACGACGACTTCGTGGACGAGATCGTGCGCCGGGCGCGGGCGATCCGGCTGGGCGGGCCGTTCGACGAGGACGCGCGCAGCGGACCGCTGATCTCCGCGGAGCACCGCGACAAGGTGGAGAAGTACGTGGCGGCGGGGCTGGCCGAGGGCGCGGTGTTGCGCTGCGGCGGCGAGCGCCCGGACGCCCCCCGGCTGCGGGACGGCTTCTTCTATCTGCCGACCGTGCTGGACGAGTGCTCCCCCGGCATGTCCGTCATCCGTGACGAATCGTTCGGTCCGGTGCTGACCGTGGAGCGGTTCCGTACCGAGGAGGAGGCGGTGGCGCTCGCCAACGACACCGTCTACGGGCTGGCCGCGGGGGTGTGGACGCAGAACGCGGAGCGTGCGCACCGGGTGGCCGCCCGGCTGCGGGCCGGCACCGTATGGATCAACGACTTCCACCCGTACGTCCCGCAGGCCGAGTGGGGCGGCATGAAGCAGTCCGGCGTCGGGCGCGAGCTGGGCCCGGCCGGGCTCGGGGAGTACCAGGAGGCCAAGCACATCTGGCGCAACACCGCGCCCCGGCCGCAGCGGTGGTTCGAGTGAGCGGCGCCGGACCCGCGGCGGGCGGGACGGCGGACGGCGGCGGGCAGGGCGACGGCGCGGACACCGCGCCCGCCGAGGAGGAGACCGATACCTCCAGCGACGACGAGTCGCTCGCCGAACTCGGCTACAAGCCCGAACTCAAACGCACCCTCGGCAACTTCCACACCTTCGCGGCCGGCATCAGCTACATCTCGATCCTCACCGGCACCTTCCAGCTCTTCTACTTCGGCGTCAACCACGGCGGGCCCGCCTACTGGTGGTCCTGGCCGATGGTCTTCTGCGGCCAGCTGATGGTGGCCCTGTGCTTCTGCGAGATGGCCGCCCGCTACCCGGTGGCCGGCTCGGTCTACAACTGGTCGAAGCAGCTCGGCGGACCGCACGTGGGCTGGCTCGGCGGCTGGATGATGATGACCGCGACCATGGTCTCGCTGGCCGCGGTGGCGCTCGCCTACCAGGTCACGCTGCCGCAGATCTCCTCGTTCTTCCAGTTCGTCGGCGACGGCAGCGGCCGTACCGACCAGGCCGCCAACGCGGTGCTGCTCGGCGCCGCCCTCGTGGTGTTCACCACGCTGGTCAACGCGTTCGGGGTCAAGCTGATGGCGCAGATCAACTCGGCCGGGGTGGCCATCGAGCTGATCGCGGCCCTCGCGCTGATCGTGCTGCTGGCCGCGCACATCACCCGGGGCCCGGGCGCGGTGACCGAGACCTACGCGCTGGGCCGGGGCGAGTCGCTGGGCTACCTCGGCGCGTTCCTCACCGCCTCCCTCGCCTCCGCGTACGTCATGTACGGCTTCGACACGGCGTCCTCGCTCGGCGAGGAGTCCAAGGACCCCGGCCGCAACGCGCCGCGCGCCATCCTGCGCGCCCTGTTCGCCTCGTTCCTCATCGGCGGGCTGATCCTGCTGTTCGCGCTGCTGGCCACGCCCGACCTGCACGACAAGCGGCTGGCCGTGGACGGCCTCCAGTACGTCGTGCTGAGCGCGCTCGGCACCACCATCGGCGACATCATGCTGTGGTGCGTGGTCATCGCGATCACGGTGTGCGCGCTCGCCGTGCACACCGCCGGCATCCGGCTGGCGTTCGCCATGGCCCGGGACACCAACCTGCCGGCCGCCTCGCTGCTCGCCCGGGTCAGCCCGCGCTTCCAGACGCCGGTCGCGCCCGCGGTGATCATCGGGTGCATCGCGGTCTGCATCCTGCTGGTCAACGTCAACCAGCCGCAGATCTTCTCCGTGATCACCAGCATCGCCATCATCATGATCTACGTGGCGTATCTGATGGTCACCGTGCCGATGCTGGTGCGGCGGCTGCGCGGCCGGTGGGAACCGGCCAAGGGCAAGTTCTCGCTGGGCCGCCTGGGCCTGCCGGTGAACATCCTCGCCGTGCTGTGGGGCACCGCGATGGCCACCAACCTGGCCTGGCCGCGCGCCGAGGTCTACAACGCGAACGGCCCCCAGCACTGGTACCTGCGCTGGGGCGCGTTCCTCTTCGTCGGCATCGTCGCCGTCGGCGGCTTCACGTACTACTGGTTCGTCCAGCGCAAGCGCACCTGCGTCCTGGCGGGCCACGCGGCCGAGGCCCCGGCGGAGGAGCCGGACGCGGCCGAGGGGTCGGGCGCTCCGACCTCGTCCTGATCACCGGCCCCGGCGACGCCCCTGTCGCCGCCGGGGCGGAATCCCCGCACGCGCCGCGGCTGAGGTCCGAGTGCCTCGCGTCGCTCTGCGGCGCCCTCGTCCGGGATCCGGACGGGAACACCATCGAGGCCGTCCGTCATACGCCGTAGCCGGCCGCGCCGACAGCACCCCGGTCCGCGGGCTCCCCGGTGAGCCCGCGGACCTCGGCGTCTCCCCGCACCCAAGCGGAATTTCACCTTCCGCCAGTTCGACGCACGCCTGTACCAATCTGTGACACAAATATCCGTTTCTCCAGGCAACCGATCATGCGGGTCCAGCCGTCTGGATGGTCGGCGGTTGCCGACAACCGGCCCGGCGGTCCGACGACCGCACCGGCGGCCGGGGCGGTGCCCGCCACAGCCAGTTGTGTTGCTTTGGAGGGAACCCCACGTGCACGTCAGATCAGCCCGTCGCACAGTCCTGCTGTCCGCCGCCCTGGCGGGGGGCGCGCTGCTGACCGCGTGCGGAGCGGAGGGCGGCTCGCAGGCTTCGGACAAGCCGGCGGCGAAGGTGACCGTGACCCCGGCGGCCGGCAGCAAGTCGGCCGCGCTCGGCTCTCCGATATCCGTGAAGGTCAGCGGCGGCAGCCTCACCTCCGTCGAGGCCAAGGACGAGAAGGGGGAGAAGGTCGAGGGCCGGCTCTCCGGCGACGGCACGTCCTGGACCTCGAACGGCAAGGTCAAGCCGGCGACCACGTACACCGTGCACACCAAGACGAAGAACGGCGACGGCAAGGAGTCGGCCGCCGACGCGAGCTTCACCACCGAGAAGGCCGACAAGGTCAACAAGCTCACCAACACGCCGTCCAACGGGCAGACCGTCGGCACCGGCATGCCGATCTCGATCCTCTTCGACCACCCGGTCGCCAAGGACCAGCGCGCCGAGATCCAGAAGTCGCTCAAGGTCACCACGCAGCCGCAGGTGGAGGGCGCCTGGGGCTGGGTCAAGGACTGGTCCGGCAAGGACCGCATCGACTGGCGGCCGAAGGACTACTGGCCGTCCGGCACCAAGGTGTCCGTCAAGGGCGACCTGGGCGGCATCAACTCCGGCAAGGACGGCGGCTGGTTCGCGCGCGACTACGACTTCGGGTTCACCATCGGCCCGGACCACAAGGCCGTCATCGACGTCCCGTCGCACACGATGACCCTGCTGGAGGACGGCAAGCCCGTCGGCACGATCCGCGGTTCCGCCGGCTCGCCGCAGGACCCGACGCGCGGCGGTGTGCACACCGTACGCAGCAAGAACGCCGCCGAGACGATGGACTCCTCCACCATCGGCCACGGCAACGAGTGGATGCTGGACTCGAAGTGGGTGACGCATCTCACCGCGTCGGGCACCTTCCTGCACTCGGCGCCCTGGAACAAGTCGATCGGCGTGGTCAACAACAGCCACGGCTGCTTCGGCATGACCACCTCGGACGCCAAGCGGGCCTACGACTTCCTGACGATCGGCTCCACGGTCGAGGTGAAGAACACCACCAGCACCAAGAAGACCGACGTGGGCAACGGTCTGGAGGTCTGGCAGGAGACCTGGGAGCAGTGGCAGAAGCGGAGCGCCGTGAAGTAACCGTTACGGCGGTGGCGCCGCCCGGGCGCCATGGCGCCTGCATGTGCGAGCGTGTGGTGGGGCTCCCCCGGAGGCGGGGCGAGCCCCACCCGTGGTTGCGGACGTGTTCGGACCACACCCCCGTGCCGGTCCGAACTGTCCGCCCCGCGTCACACCAGAGTCTTTGACTCAGGTGTGAAGAATAGAGGCTCCGGGCGGAGCGTGCCAGCCCACGGGGGTGGGAGTGCCGATCCGTCCGGACGACCGGACCACTACAGTGGAAGTCTCACGTTTGGCCTTGAAGGGAGCGCGGCGCGATGGGGGACGAGGACCGCGGGCCGGTCAGCCTGGCCGAAAAGCTGGACCGGCTGTTCCAGGAACGAAGTCGTGAGCGGGGCAGAGCACTGTCCGCCAACGACGTCGCCACCGAGATCAACATCAGGGCCGGCGAGCAGGTGATCTCCGGCAACTACATCTGGCAGCTGCGCAAGGGCAAGCGGGACAACCCGACCAAGCGCCACATCGAGGCGCTGGCGGAGTACTTCGGCGTGCCGGCCGCGCACTTCCACGACCAGCAGGACACGGGTGCCGGCGGCGCGTCCGCCGACCGGTCCGGCCGGCCGCCGGAGCTGCTGGAGGCGATGCAGGACGCGGGGGTCATCGCGATGGCCGCGCGCTTCATGGACATGTCCGCCGAGTCCCGTACGGCCGTGCTGGAGATGATCGACCGGGTGCGGAAGCTGGAAGGGCTGCCGGATGTCGGCGGCACGACGGGCGGCCCGGCCGCCGATCCGGCCGGCAATCCGGGAGAAACCTGGCGTACCGCCCGCTGATCCATGACGCCGACCGCCTTACGCGCCGCGCCCTCCCCGGCCGCTTCCCCATCCCCCTTCCCGTCCGCTTCTCCGCCCGCCGACGGGCCGGGGGACCGGACGGCCGGGGCCGCGGCAGCCCGCGGGCCCGCACACGACCCCGCCGGGGAGGGGCCATCCCGCACTGCATGAGACTGGCACGTGTACCTTTCATGGCCGAGGCCGAAGGAGAGCACGCCATGAAGTTCACACGGCGCCCGGACCGTGTGCCGGCAGACTGTTCGGACCGGCTGCGGGGGCTGCACATCCCGCGCCCCTTCGAGCTGGGTGCCTTCCTGGACCGGCTCGCCGCACAGCGCGGCCGCCCGATCCATCTGGAACCCCAGGTCACCCCGCCCGCCGGGCCCTGCGGCCTGTGGATCGCCACCAGCCGGGCCGACTACGTCTTCTACGACGCGGCCACCACCGCGCTGCACCGCGACCACATCGTGCTGCACGAGGTCGGCCACATGCTCAGCGGCCACTCCAACCTGCTCTCCGGAGAGGTCGCGCAGACCCTGGTGCCCGACCTCGACCCCGGCTCGGTGGAATCCGTCCTCGGCCGCAGCCACTACAGCGACCAGGACGAGCAGGAAGCCGAGATGATCGCCTCGCTGATCCTGCGCCGCGCCGACCGTACCCCCGCCCGCCGACCGGCGACGTCCCAGCAGGCCGAGGTCCTCAGCCGCATGGACGACGTCTTCGGCTCACCGAAGCGACGGCAGAACTGAAGATGGTCAACGTTCTCTTCCTGTCCATAGCGGCCGTCCTGCTGCTGGCGGCCGCGTACAAGGCGCGGCCGCTGCTGCGCCGGCCGCGGCCGCGTGGCCTGGGCGCCCTGTGCGGTTTCCTGACCGGACTGGGCGCCTCTCTGGTGTTCCTGACGCCCGTCGTGGGTGACGCGCTGAGCGTCGTGTATCCGAAGCTGGGCCGGCTACTGGGCAACTGCAGCACGCTGGCCGCCGCCACCTGCATCTCGATCCTGCTGCTGCGCTTCAACGAGGAGCCGCCGGACGCGGACCGCAAGGCGCGCCACCGGCTCGTCACGCTGGGCGTCGTCCTGGTCGCGATGGCCGTCCTCTTCTTCTCCTCGCCGGTGGACGACGCCCCGGGCGCGCCCACCTTCGGCGAGCTGCCGCGCACCGAACCGCTGCTGAACATCTATGTGCTGGTGTTCACCGCGCACCTCGGCGCCGCGATCGTCGACCTGCTGCGCCAGTCCCTGCGCTACTCCCGGCACGCGCCGCGCACCAGCCTCCGGTACGGGCTGCGCGTCATCGCCTTCGGCTGCGCGCTGGGCATGGTCTACATCGGCTACAAGATCGTCCATGTGGTCGGGCTGTGGACCGACGCCGGCTGGCTGCCGCCCGAGCAGCTGTGCACCTCGCTGGTGACGCCCGCGACCTGCACGTTCAGCGTCGGTCTGCCCGCGATCTGCAGCCTGTTGCTCGTCATCGGCGTGCTGCTGCCCGCGATCGGCCCGGCGCTGGCCTGGCCCGTGCGGCGGATCCACCTGTGGCATCTGCACCGCGGCCTGCGCCCGCTGTGGGCCGCGCTGTCGGCGGCGGTGCCGGAGATCCGGCTCACCGCCACCGACCGGATGTACGCGGCGCCCGACGCCGAGTTCCGCCTCTACCGGCGGGTCATCGAGATACGCGACGGCATGCTGGCGCTGCGCCCGCACCGCAGCGACGAGGTCCGGCGCGCCGCCGAGCAGCGGCTGCGCGCCGCCGGGGCGGACGCGCGGGAGCTGGACGCCGGGGTCGAGGCGGCGGTGCTGGCGGCGGCGCTGGAGTCGCGGCGCGGCGGGCGCGCGCCCGAGCACGCGGTCAGCGCCGAGGACGCCACGCTGACCCGCCCCGAGCTGACCAACCTGATCGACGAGGCCCGCTGGCTGCGCCGGGTCTCGCACGCCTTCGTGGCGTCCGGCGCGGGCCCCGCGCCGGCGCCGGAGTCCCGGCCCGCCGCAGGAATCTGAGGTCACCCGTGAGCCACCCCATGGAGTCACCGGAGTTCTTCCGCGACCCGTACCCGCTGCTCGCCGCGCTGCGCGCGCGGGGCCCGGTCCAGCGGGTACGGTCCGGGCCGCACGGCGCGACCTGGCTGGTCACCGGCTGGGCCGAGGCCCGCAGCGCGCTGGCGGAGCCCCGGCTCTCCAAAAACACCACCCGCTACTTCGCCGACAAGCCGTCCAAGCGCAACCTGGCCCCCGCCGTCAGCGCCACCATGCTGGCCACCGACCCGCCGGACCACACCCGGCTGCGCCGCCTGGCCGTCAAGGCGTTCACCCCGGCGGCGGTGGCCCGCCTGGAGCCGCGGGTGGCGGCGATCACGGACGGCCTGCTGGAGGCGATGGCCGTACGCGGTGACACGGCGGACCTCGTCGAGGACTTCGCCGTACCGCTGCCCATCGAGGTCATCGGCGACCTGCTCGGCGTCCCCCGCGAGGACCGCCCGGCGCTGCGCCGCTGGTCCAACGACCTCTTCGCGGCCGGTGCCCCGGACACCATCGACGCGGCCTCGCACGCCATCAGCGACTACATGGCGGAGCTGATCGCGCAGAAGCGGGCCGCGGGCTCCGGGGCCGGGGCGGACCTGCTCACCGAGCTGATCGCCGCGCGCGACGAGGGCGACCGGCTCAGCGAGTTCGAACTGGTCTCGCTGGCCGTCCTGCTGGTCGTCGCCGGGCACGAGACGACCACCAGCCTGATCGGCAACGGCGCGCTCGCGCTCCTCCAGGACGACGCGCTCCGTACCCGCCTGCGGCAGGATCCCGCCCTCATCCCGGACGCCGTGGAGGAACTGCTGCGCTACGACTCGCCGATCACCACGGCCACGTTCCGGTACGCGGCCGAACCGCTCACCCTCGGCGGCGCCGAGATCGCGGCGGGCGACGTCGTCCTGGTCTCGCCGGGCGCCGCCAACCGCGACCCGGCCCGGTTCCCCGACCCGGACGCGGTCACCCCCGGCCGTTCCGCCGGCCACCTCTCCTTCGGCCACGGCCCGCACCACTGCCTGGGTGCGCCGCTGGCCCGCCTGGAGGCGCGGATCGCCTTCCGGGCGCTGCTCACCCGCTTCCCCGGCCTGCGCCTGGCCGTCCCGCCCGGCGAACTCCCGTGGCGCCACACCCGCCTGATGCGCGGCCTGACGCACCTTCCGGTCACCTGGTCGGCGCGGGTCACGGATTGTTGAGGTAGGCGAGGACGGCGAGGACGCGGCGGTTGCCCGCCTCGTCGTCGGTGATGCCGAGCTTGCCGAACATGGACGTGGTGTATTTGCTGATGGCGCTGTCGCTGAGGAACAGCCGCCGCCCGATGGCCTGATTGGACAGTCCTTCGGCCATCAGGGCGAGGACGGCGTGCTCGCGTTCGGTGAGCCCGCCGAGCCGCCGGGTCGCGGAACCACCGGCCAGCAGTTTGGCGATGACGGCCGGGTCCATGGCGGTCCCGCCGCCGGCGACGCGTTCCAGGGCGTCGACGAACTGGCCGCCGTCGAAGACGCTCTCCTTGAGGAAGTAGCCGATGCCGCCGGCGCCGTCGGCCAGCAGCTCGCGGGCGTAGAGCTGCTCCACGTGCTGGGAGAGGATCAGGACCGGCAGTCCGGGCACCTCGGCGCGGGCGGCGAGCGCCGCGCGCAGGCCCTCGTCCGACTGGTCCGGCGGCATCCGGACGTCCACGACGGAGACGTCCGGCCGCCACTTGAGCAGCGCGTCGAGCGTCTCGGGGCCGGTGGCCGCCGTGGCCACCACTTCGTGTCCGTACGCCTCGATGAGGCGCACCATCCCGTCGCGCAGGAGGTAGAGGTCTTCGGCTACGAGGACGCGCATGGCACCATCATCCTCACTCGGGTCGGGCCGCCGTCCGGGCTGGTGATCTCCACGGTGCCGTCGAAGACCGCGAGGCGGCGGCGCAGCCCCTCCAGTCCCCCGCCGGGCCGCATTGCGGCCCCGCCCCGGCCGTCGTCCTCGACCTCCACGGCCAGGCCGGTGTCGTCCTGCGTGAGGGAGATCCGGGCCCGGGTCGCGTGGGCGTGCTTGGCCGCGTTGGCCGCCAGTTCGGCGATGCCGAAGTACAGGGCGGCTTCGACCGGCGGGTCCAGGGGCCCCCGCACATCGGCGTCGACGGTCGTTTCGAGCGGGCTGTCCAGGGCGAAGGCGCGGACGGCGTCGACCAGCCCGCGTTCGTTGAGCACCGGCGGGTTGATGCCCCGGACGAGTTCGCGGAGTTCGGTCAGGGACGCGGTGGCGCCCGCCCGCGCTTCCCGCAGCAGCGCCCTGGCCCGCTCCGGGTCGGTCTCCATCAGCTTCTCGGCGGTCGCCAGGGAGAGTCCGAGCCCGACCAGCCGGGCCTGCGCCCCGTCGTGCAGGTCCCGCTCGATCCGGCGGATCTCGGCGGCCTGCGCGACCGTGGTGTCCGCGCGCTGGGCGGTCAGCTCGTCCACCCGGCCCGCCAGCAGCATCGCGGGCGAGGGGCGCAGGAAGCGGACGGCCACCGGCTCGACGGGCCGCCAGGCGTACGGGGCGGAGGCGATCGCCACGACCAGGCCGAGCACGCCGGCGAGGCGCGGGGCCAGGTCCGGCCGGCCGAGTCCGAGGACCGCCACCGCGATCCCGGCCGGCGGGACGGCCGCGACCACCCCGGCGGTGAACGGCACGATGGCCGTGAACCGCAGGTCGCGCCAGGTCGCGGGGTCCCTCCACCGGTTCCGCGTCCGCTGGTCCAGGAGGGCGTCGCGGCGGGTGCGCTCGTAGGAGCGGCCGTTCCACCAGTAGCCGGTGGACAGCTGGGTCACCGGCGCGGCCTGCCGGTATCCGGCGGGGACGGTGGTGGCCGTCCACTTCGCGACGAGGTGCCGGACGGTCCGGCAGACCGGGCGGGACAGGGCGAGCGTGCCCACACACACCAGCACCAGCGGCCCCACCCATGACCAGGGGTTCGCCGCGCCCCACCAGATCCCCCACGCCACGGCCGCGGCCCACACCGCCGGCACCAGCATGCTGACGACCGTCACCGCGCAGGCCCGTACGAACCCCACGCAGGCGCCGGACGCCCATGACACCACCTGTCGCATGACTCTTTCCCTCTGCTTCGGAACCCCGGTCTCCGCTCACTGTGGCACCCGCCCGACCAGCACTGAAGTGGGTCTGGACCCACTCTTGCGTGGGTCCGGACCCGTACCGCGGGGCTTCGGCGCTCCTTAACTTCGACACCACGTCAGCAGGACATGAAGGAGCAGAAGGATCATGAACACCGCCACCACCGCCCTCCCCGCCACGGCCGGGGCCGCCCGCGTCGGACAGGCCCCCGCCCAGCGCGCCTTCCGTACGGCGAAAATCCTCGTCGGGACATACGGCGCGCTCGGCACCGCCGTCCTCCTCACGGTCGTCGTCCTCGCCGCCACCGGTCACGAGGTGACCTCGTTCATGTGGGGCCGGTCGGCGGGGGTGCTCGCGAGCGCGGCGGTGACCTACTGGCTGACCGTCCTCGCCGCACGGGGCAAGCGCTGGGCCTATCTGCGCGTACGGATCGTCTCGGTCGTCATGCCGGTGGTGATCGTCGCCATCGATCTGATCCCGGGCGCCCTGCCGGTGTGGTTCATCGCGGCGCAGGCCGTCTGCGCCCTCGCCATCGGCGCGACGGCCCTCGTCACGAACGGGTCAGAACTGCGCGCCGCCTTCGCCGAGGGGCGCTGATCCGCCGGGGCCGGTCCCCAGCGCGAACCGCTCGACCGCGCGGCACACCGCGGCCGCGTGGTCGGCGAGGTAGAAGTGGCCGCCGGAGAAGGTCTCCTCGTGGTATTCGGCCACGGTGTGGGCCTTCCAGGCGGCCGCTTCCTCGCGGGTCACCCGGGGGTCCGCGTCGCCGGTGAGGCACAGGAGCGGGATGTCGAGCACGGCGTCGGCCGGGGGCCGGTACGTCTCGACCACGCGGTAGTCGTTGCGGATGGCCGGGAGGAACAGCCGTACCAGGTCCCGGTCGGCCAGCAGTTGGCCGTCGGTGCCGTCCAGGCGGGCGACCTCGTCGAGGAGTTCCTCGTCGGTGCCCTCGTGGATGTTCCGCTCCGCCCGGAACATCGAGGGGGCGCGGCGCCCGGACACGACCAGTCTGCGCTCCGCGGGCCGCCCGCGTTCCGCCAGCCGCCGGGCGGCCTCGAAGGCGACGGACGCGCCCATGCTGTGTCCGAAGAGCACCAGCGGGGTGGGGTCGTGCGGGCTCAGGCGGGCGACCACCTCATCGGCCAGGCCTTCCACGGAGGTGACGAAGGGGTCGTTCCACCGGTCCTGGCGTCCGGGGTACTGGATCGCCGACACGTCGATCCGTTCTCCGAGGTGGGCGGCGAACGGCCGGTAGTACGAGGCGGATCCCCCGGCGTGCGGGAAGAATATGAGGTGGGCGGCGGGCCGCGGCCCCCGGCGTATGTCGCGTATCCAAGCGCTCTTCCCCGTCATGTATTTGTGCTCCCGTGCTGGTGGGCCGATGGTCGGGCGTGCTCGTCCACGGCTCGCCGGACCTTCGCCGAAGCGCCCGCGGACGGGTCAAGGATGACCGGTCCGGGGTGTTTCGGGCCAGCAGGGATTCGATCAAGGTCGGGACAGTGCCGCGGCTCCTTGCGCCGCCTGCTCGGCGGCCCGCGTCCGGGCGGCGGCCGCCTTGGCGGTCTCGCCGAGCCGGTCGGCCAGGCGCGCCTGGGCCAGCCAGTTGTACGGGCACACCGGGCGCAGGCCGATGCGCTCGCTGAGCAGGGTGCGGGCCGTCTCGTGGCGCCCGGCGCGCAGCGCCGCCTCCAGCAGCGTCTTCTGTACGGCGTCCCGCTGGGCGTGGCTGCCGCCGTAGGTGTGCAGGCGGTAGCGGATGGGGGCGAGCAGGTCGACCGCGTCCCCGTACCGGCCCTGCCCGTAGGCGATCAGGGCGCGGCAGACGGGCAGGCCGATGCCGGCGGTCATGGCGTGGTTGGACGGTTCGGGCGGGGTGCGGCCGAGCCACGCCGTGCGGTCCGCGACGAGGCGTTCGGCGTCGGCCAGGCGGCCGGCGCCGACGTACGCCATGACGGCGTGCACGTCGTTGAAGGCGTAGTACGGCGGGTCCTGGCGGGCCGCCCAGGCGTCGGCGAGGCGCGGCCAGCGGTCGCCGGTGGCGCGGTCGGCCAGCAGCAGGCGCCACAGCAGGGCCGCGGCGTCGAGGAGTTCCATCGCGAGTCCGGCGGACTCCTCGTGGTGCAGTACGGCGTCGTAGATGTCGAGCGCCCGCGCGGTGTCGCCTGCTTCGAGGGCGTAGAGGCAGTAGTGCCACCAGTTGTGGACGTTGAGGTAGTTGCCGGAGGCCCAGTCGTCGGTGCGGGCGTCCAGGAAGCGGATGCCCTCGGCGAACTGCCCCTGCATCTCGTACGTGTGCACGACCGCGTGGATGCCCCACACGTCGCGGGGGTGGTGCTCGACGGCGGCCAGGCCGGCTTCCCGCGCGCGGGCGTAGTGGCCCGATTCCTCCAGGCCGAAGGCGTACATGCCCAGGAGGTGGCCGTGGTGCGGGTCGTCCTCGGGCCAGGCGGTCAGCGCGCCGCCGACGCGGTCGCGCAGGCGGTCGGCGTCGCCGGTGAGGAAGTCGATCTGGTGGCCGGTGGCCAGCGCGAGTGCGTCCCGCGGGTGGGCGACGGTCAGTTCGCCGAGGATCCGCCCGGCCCGGTGGATGTCCCCGTCCAGCCAGGCGGTGGCGGCGGCGAGGTGCATCCGTTCGCGGGGTGTCGGCTCCTCGGTGCGTACGCCGTCCGTGAAGCGCGTGAAGGCTTCCTTGGCGGCGGTGGCGTCCTTCTCCTCCGTACCGAGCAGGCCGAGGTAGGCGGCGAGGACGTTGCCCATGACGGACTCCGGCGCGGCTTCCAGGAGGGCCTGCGAGGCGTCGGCGACCTCGCCGCGGAAGAAGAGGAGGGCGTCCAGCGCGTCCTCGTAGTGGGACACGGCTTCCGCGCCGGTCCGGGACATCGCGTGACCGTGCCGGTCACACACCGTTCGCGGCGTCATCATCGGCTCCTCCCGACACTCTGGCGTCACTCCGTCCCCCGCCTTACCGTGGCAGCGGTAGGAATTCTGTTCGATCACCTTGTCATGTCCTGGACTTGAAACCACAGACAAGAGGTGCGCCTTGTTCCTTCCCCGCAGACCGGCCCGCCCATACCGCGGCAGGGCCGGCAGGCTGGGTGTTCTCGCCCTCCTCCTCGGTGTCCTGGCCACCGTCGCCGCAGGCCCCGCGCGGGCGCTCCCCGAGGCCGCGCCCGCGGCCCGGCCCCCGCTCGTCCAGCCCGTCGACCCGCAGAACTGGCGCAATCCCGACGACATGACCTGGGCCGAGCACCGTGCGGTCCCGGGCACCAACTGGGCCGACCCGGCCGTCAAGCCCACCAAGCGCATGTTCAAGGGCGCGCTGGTCCTGCTGGACTACCCGGACGAGGACTTCAGCGTCACCCGGCCCGCCGGATCGACCGTCTTCGGCAACCCGCAGCCCGCCGCCCACGACATCCCCCGCGCGCAGGTGCCCGCGTTCTACCGGGACTTCCTCAACAAGCCGGGCAAGCTCAACCACGGCCACACCATCAACGAGTACTGGATGGAGGACTCCGGCGGCCGGCTCGGCGTCGAGCTGACCGCGTTCGGCGTCTACCGGATGCCGTACAAGTCGTACCAGTACGGCATCGAGCCGTCGATGAACCCCGGCGCCTGCCCCGTCGGCGACAGCTGCGGCAAGAACATCCGCACCGACGGCAAGGCGGCCTGGACCGCCGATGTGGGCAGCGCGGAGACCAAGAAGTACGACTTCGTCTTCTACCTGACGGCCGGGCAGGACGAGTCCGCCGCCTGGCAGGAGTTCGGGCAGATGAAGTTCGCCTCGCCGCAGGACGTGCCGGCGGCGTTCGGGCCGCCCTCCCCCATCGAGGGAGGCGGCAACGCGGCCCGTACCCGCTATGTTCCGTGGACCTCCTGGAAGGCCGCCGCCCGCATCTGGCCCAACGCCGAGACCGGCTCCTCGACCCAGGCCGAGAGCTCCGGCATGGCCGTGTACGCGCACGAGTTCAGCCACATCCTGGGCATCGCGGACAACTACAACAACCCGTACGGCACCCCGCTGCGCCGCGCCTACACCGGCATCTGGAGCATGCTCTCGCGCGGCTCCTTCAACGGGCCGGGCGGCCCGCACACCCGCTGGCAGATCCCGGCCGCCAACGGCGCCTCGATGGGCTCGCAGCACGTCCTGCGCGACAAGCTCAAGCTCGGCATCGTGGACGGGAAGAACGTGCTGCGCCTGGACCGGGACGCGCTGAAGACGTCCGGGGTCGCCGTCGCCCGGGTCACCGCGCGCTCCGCGCCGCCCGGCGACAAGGGCCTGTCCGGCGTGAACATCACCATGGGCCGGGACCTGGCGCCGCCCTGCTCCACCGAAACGAACCCGCTGTGCGACGGCGGCGGCTACGACAACTACACCGTCGAGGTCGTGGACCGGATGGGCATGGACTCCTTCACCCCGGACCACGGGGTGCTGCTGAGCAAGACCAAGAACGAGGACCGGGCGCCGTTCGCGTGGGTGATCGACGCCCACCCGGAGGACATCCGCATGGTGGACTTCCGGCGCCCCGACGGCACCCCGCAGATGATCACCATGGGTGACTACCGGCAGCTCAGCGACGCGCTGTTCCACGCGGGCGCGGACTCCGGCAGCCAGTACGAGTACGTCGACCGGGCCAACCGGCTGCACTTCTACGTCCTGGACATCCAGCGGGACGGGAAGGGCGTCCTCAGCTACACCGTCGCCGTCCGCTCCCTGGACGGCGCGGGCCCGCAGCGCCGCGGCGTGCAGCTGCGGCACGGCACCGCGTACGGCGCGCCCGCCAAGGGCCGGGCCGTGTGCGCCTTCCCGCTGACCAACACCGGGCGGCCGGGCAAGGGCGGCGCGCACCTGGACTCGGACGTGTACCGGCTGACGGCCACCGCCGCCGGGCGCGGCTGGTCCGCGTGGCTGCCGAACCGGCTGGCCACCGCCAGGGCGGGGAGCACGGTGAGCGTTCCGGTGGCGGTCGCGGCGGAGCCGGGTGCCGCCCGGCACGGCCGGGTCGTCCTGAAGGCCCGCTCCGAGAGCGATCCGCGCAAGTCCGTACGGGCCACCTGCACGCTCGGCCGCTGACCGGGTGTACGGGCCGTGCCGCTCACCCCGGGTGAGCGGCACGGAGGCCGGCGTTCCGGTCAGCTGGCGCGAGCGGCCGGCACACCCGCCAGGCCCCCGGTACCGCCCGCGTACCCGGCGCGCGCCTTGGCCTCGGCCGCGTAGGTGTCGACGTACTCCTGCCCGGACAGCTTCAGGATGGCGTACATGATCTCGTCCGTGACGGCGCGCAGCACCAGCCGCTGGTCGGCCAGCCCGGCGTAGCGGGAGAAGTCCAGCGGCTCCCCGAAGCGGATGACGATCGGGACGACCCGCGGCAGCCGGCGGCCGGCCGGCTGGGCCTCGAACGTCCCGATCATCGCGCACGGGATCACCGGCGCGCCGGTCCGCAGCGCCATCTCCGCCACCCCGGTGCGGCCCTTGTACATCCGGCCGTCGTGCGAGCGGGTGCCCTCCGGGTAGATGCCGAGGAGTTCCCCGCGGCGGAGCACCTTGATCCCCTCCTCGACGGCGGCCTGCCCGGCGCCGCGCCCCGAGCGGTCCACCGGGATCTGCCCGCAGCCCCGGAAGAAGGCCGCCGTCAGCCGCCCCTTGATCCCTCGCCCGGTGAAGTACTCCTGCTTGCACAGGAACGTGATCCGGCGCTTGACCGTGGCCGGCATCAGGAAGCTGTCGCAGAAGGAGAGGTGGTTGCCCGCGATGACGGCCGCGCCCGACTCCGGCAGGTGTTCCAGCCCTTCGACGCGGGGGCGGAACAGGCACCGCAGCAGCGGCACGAGGACGATGGATTTGAACAGGTGATAGAACATGTGACTGATCCCCTCCCCAGAGTGATCCCCCCGCGTCGGGGGACGGTAGTGCCGCTCCGGGGCGGGAGGGAGAGGGCCTATTGAGCCACCGTCATATCGGGGCGCGAAGGCGATGGATCACGCCACACCCGGGGGCGCGGTCACCGGTTCGCCGGTGTCTCGTCGGCGAACACCTTGGTCACCACGCGCCCGTCCGCGGTCAGATAGCCGTGCAGCATGCCCTCGCTGCTGTGCGGGGCGTCGAACACGCCCTGGGCGTTCAGCGCGATCACCCCGCCCGTGCCGCCCAGCTTCGGCAGCCGCTCGACCAGCACCTCGTACGCGGCGGTGGCCAGGTCCCGCCCGCCGAACTCGATCAGGTGGGAGATGGTGGCGGTGGCGGCGCCCCGGAGGAACACCTCGCCCGCTCCGGTGGCGCTGGCCGCGACGGTGCTGTTCTTGGCGTAGGTGCCCGCGCCGACGACGGGCGAGTCGCCGACCCGGCCCGCCATCTTGTTGGTCAGACCGCCCGTGGAGGTGGCCGCAGCCAGGTTCCGCTTCCCGTCCACGGCCACCGCGCCCACCGTTCCCTGGGTCAGCGTCCGGCCGGGCCCCTTCGTCCGGCCCTTGGCCTTCATCAGCTCCTGCCAGCGCCTCTCGGTCCAGTAGTAGTCCTGGGTCACGGTCGGCAGGCCGCTGCGGGCCGCGAAGTCGTCGGCTCCCTGGCCCGCCAGCAGGACGTGCTTGGTCTTCTCCATCACCAGCCGCGCGGCGGAGACGGGGTTGCGGACATGGCGTACGCCCGCCACGGCGCCCGCGGCCAGGTCCGAGCCGCGCATGACCGACGCGTCCAGCTCGTGGCCCGCGTCCTCGTTGATCACCGCGCCCTTGCCCGCGTTGAACAGCGGGTCGTCCTCCAGCCTGCGGACCGCGGCCTCGGTCGCCGCGACGCTGCTGCCGCCCTTGGCCAGGACCTTCTGTCCGGCGCGCAGCGCCCCGGCCAGTCCGTCGCGGTACGCCTTCTCCTGGGCCGGAGTGGTGTCCTCGCGCTTCAGCGCGGTGCCCGCGCCGCCGTGCACGGCGATGACGACGTGGCGGGCGTCCGGGCGCGGCTTGCCCTGGGCGGCCTGCGCCCCGACGGGCCCGGCGGCGCCGGGGCGGCCCGCGGAGACCGCGCTGCCGGGCACGGTCGCCAGCAGCGCGGCCACGGTCAGCGCCCCTGCTCCGACCGTCATCGTGCGCCGTGTCGAGTTCCTGGTCATGGGCTCACTCCCTCGGAAAAAGAAGGTCACTCCCCGGAAAGACGGCTGCCCGCCCCGGGTGTCGGGGCGGGCGGCCGGCGTCATGCCGTACGGATCGCGGGATCGCTCACGCCCTCGGCGCCGGTCTCCACGTGACCGGCGAACCGGCGCAGGAAGGTCTCGTCCGCGTCGCAGACCACGGACACGTCGTACCACCGCTTGCCCGCCCTCAGGTCCACGGTGTGCGTCACCCGCTGCCCGGGCCGCACGGTGATCTTCCGGGAGGCGCCGCCGTACGCGTCGGTGAGGGTGAGGGTACGGGCGCCGTCACCCGCGTTGGTCAGCGTCAGACCGAGGTTCCCGGTGGCCTTGTCGTGGCGCGCGGTCACCTCGGGGCCCGCCGCCTTGCCGGGGCCCCTGAAGGTGCGCAGGAAGCCGTTCGGCCCGTACACCGACAGGTCGTAGGTGCCCTTCGAGTACACCGTGTTCCAGCTGTCCGAGATCTCCTTGCCGCGCTCGGTGGTGTACGTCCACGGGCCGTCGCCGCGGTTCGGCGCCGTGACGTGGAACTGCGCGCCGGCCTCGGCACCGCCGCTGAACGTCAGCCGGAACTTCCCGGCCGCGACGTCGGCCGCCCCGTCCACGTACGGCGCGTACCGCAGCGGCCGGGTGCGCCGCGTGCCCCGCTCCTGTCCGGGCAGGCTGCCCCGCGCCGGCGGGACGGGGTGGAAGTCGTCGGGCTTGGGCTTGGTGGGCGCGTAGCCTCCGGTGTCCGGCAGCGCGCCCGGATTCCCGGTCCTGCTGAAGTCGAAGGCCGAGGTCAGATCGCCGCAGACGGTGCGGCGCCAAGGCGAGATGTGCGGCTCGGTCACCCCGAAGCGGCGCTCCATGAAGCGGATGACCGAGGTGTGGTCGAAGGTCTCGGAGCAGACGTATCCGCCGGTGCTCCAGGGGGAGACGACGAGCATCGGCACCCGCTGGCCGAGGCCGTACGGCCCTGCCTGGTAGCCGTTGCCGCCCTTGTAGTGCTCCCGTTCGGTGGAGACGGTGGAAAGGCCCTGGTTCGCGTCGGCCGGCGGGTACGGCGGTACGACGTGGTCGAAGAAGCCGTCGTTCTCGTCGTAGGTGATGAACAGGGCGGTCCTGCTCCACACCTTCGGGTCGGACGTCAGCACGTCCAGCACCTTGGAGATGTACCAGGCGCCGTAGTTGGCGGGCCAGCTCGGGTGCTCGGTGTACGCCTCGGGGCAGGCGATCCAGGAGATCTTCGGCAGCGTGCCGTTCTTCACGTCGGCGCGCAGGTCGTCGAGGAGCTGCCCGCCGCCCTTCACGTTCGAGCCCCGCCGGGCCTTCTCGTACAGCGGGTCGCCCGGCTTGGCGTTACGGAAGCTGTTGAAATACAGCAGCGAGTTGTCGCCGTAGTTGCCGCGGTACGGATCGTTCTTGAGCCAGCCCCAGTGGCCGGCCGCGTCCAGGCCGTCGCCGATGTCCTGGTAGATCTTCCAGGAGACGCCCTTCGCCTCCAGCCGCTCGGGGTACGTCGTCCAGCTGTAGCCCTTCTCGTCGTTGCCGAGGACCGGGCCGCTGGGGTCGCCGACGCCCTTGCCGTCGTTGCCCGTGTGACCGGTCCACAGGTAGTAGCGGTTCGGGTCGGTGGAGCCGATGAAGGAGCAGTGGTAGGCGTCGCAGACGGTGAAGGTGTCGGCGAGCGCGAAGTGGAACGGGATGTCCTTGCGCGCGAGGTGCGCCATCGTCGTGGCCGTCTTGGCGGGTATCCACTGGTCGTAGCGGCCTTCGGCGAACGCCCGGTGGCTGCCGGCCCAGTCGTGGTTGAGGTCCTCGATGAAGACCAGGCCCAGGTCGTCGTCCTCGACCTGCGGCCGGAACGGCAGCACCTCCCTGCCCTTGCCGTCCGTCTGGTGCCACACCGGTTTGCCGCTGGGCAGCGGCACCGGCCGCGGGTCGCCGAAGCCCCGTACACCGCGCAAAGTGCCGAAGTAGTGGTCGAAGGACCGGTTCTCCTGCATCAGCACGACGATGTGCTCGACGTCCTCGATGCTGCCGGTGCGGCGGTGCGCCGGAATCGCGGCGGCGCGGGCGATGCTCTCGGACAGCACGGAGAACGCGGCGGCCCCGCCGGAGAGTTGCAGGAACCGACGCCGGTTGAGTTCGGGCATGGCTGAAATGACCCCTTGGGTGGGAGACAACGGGCGCGTCTGGAGTGTTCCAAGAGGAACGAGGCCGTGGGAAGACGTCGTGACACAGGGGTGAAAAGACGCAAGACAGGACGTGAACACGCGGAACCCGGCCCTCCGTTCCCGCCGGCGCCGGGCATACCGTGCCGCCGCCGCCCATACCGCCCCGCCTGTGCCCCAGCCGGACAGGTGGCGACGTGTCCGGCCGAAACCCCGCCGGATGGCCCGCTTCCATAGCGCTGGCATATGCCAATTGCATACCGCGCATTTCCCGCCGCCGACCGATGGTCCGGTTTCACCGCCAATGTCGTGCGCGGCACCGAAGCGGAATGAGGTAATTCCGATCACCAGTTTCGAACGGACCAGCCGCTGAGTAGGGTGTGGCACTGCCGGTGGAACTGGGGGAACAGTGCGTACCGGTTGATTTCGGCATGGCTGAAAACGCGCCGACGACCGGCTTCACCGGCGAAACGGCAGGAGCGTCAGGAGCGGCAGGGGACCATGACCGCTGGGTTATTCGAGGGGCAGTACGTGTGGCATCCGGCAGCCGACGACGTCCAGCTCGCGCGGGCATGCGTGGACATCCGGGCGGGCCGCTACTTCAGCGCGCGGGAAATCCTGCGGGAAGCGCGCGGGGACCACGGCGTACGGGCGCACCGCTCCCTTGTGCTGGCCTCGGAGGCGGCCGACTCGGACCTGGTGGAGCGCTGGCTGGCCGAGGAGCCCGGCCGCGAAGCGGCCCTGGTGTGGGCGCGGGTGGCCGTCCTGCGGGCGGTCCGCGCGGCCGACGCCGGTGACCAGCGGGCCGAGGCCCTCGGCCGGATCGCGGTGGCCGCCTGCGACCGGGCGGCCGAAGCGGCCCCCGACGACCCCACGCCGTGGTCGGCCCGGCTCACCCTGGCGCGCCTGCAACAGCCCCGCGACCCCGCCCCGCAGGGACTGCTGACCGCGCCGCCCGGCCCCTGGAAGCTCTTCGCCCACATCCTGCGGCTCGACCCCTGGAACCGCGAGGGCCACCACCGCTTCCTGTCGTTCTTCTTCCCGCGTCACGGGGGCGAGGCGAACGCGTCCTGGGACGTCGCCGCGTTCCTCAGCCAGCGCGCGCCGGTCTCCTCGCCGCTGCGGCTGCTGCCGCTGGTGGCCCTGGTCGACGGCTACAACCCGGACTCGCCCCTGGCGGAACGCACCTGGGAGCAGCCGCAGTGGAAGGCCACCGCCCTGGGCATCTACCGCAACTGGCTGCCGCACGTCGCCGGGTACCGCTTCACCCCGGTGCTGGACCTGGCCTACCTGGCGCACGCGCTGTACATGGCGCAGTGCTCGTTCGAGGCCCGCGCGGTCTTCACGGCCATGGGCCCGTACGCCTCCCGTATGCCGTGGAGCGTCTTCGGCGATCCCGAGGAGCAGCTGAACAAGGCGAGACGCGCGTGTGGTCTCCCGGTGCCCGATGCTCCCTGAGTCACCGCACGACGCCCGCGCCGCCCGGCCGGCCCGGGGCCGCGGCCCGCCGGGCCCGTTGCCGACGCCCGCCGCTCACCTCCCCGAACCCCCTACCCCCGGGCCCGCCGGAGGGGCTTTCGCGCGCCCCGGCCCGCCCCCGAAGACAGGTGCCGACACCGCGTATCGACGCTCCGCGCCGATGTCTTCCTGTCCCCACCAGAAAGGTTGCGGTTGTGTCCGATCCCGTGTCCCCCGCCCGTACGAGAAGCCGCCGCGCCGTGGAGCCCGCCGCCCTGGACGACGACGCGACGCTGCACGCCATGGGCTATCCGCGGAAACTGACCCGGCGGTTCCGCGCGTTCGACAATTTCGCGATCTCTTTCACCATCATCAACATCATTTCCGGGATCTTCTCGTCCTTCGGGTTCGGGATGAACGCCGGCGGGCCGGTGATCCTGGTCTTCGGCTGGATAGCCGTGGCCGCCATGGTGCTGTTCGTCGGCGCCTCGATGGCCGAGATCGCCTCCGCCTACCCGACCAGCGGGGCGCTGTACTTCTCCGCCGGCAAGCTAGCCAAGCGGCACCGGGGCGCCTGGTCCTGGTACACGGGCTGGCTGAACTTCGCCGGGCAGGTCGGCGGCACCGCCGCCACCGGATACGCCGCGGCCACCTTCATCCAGGCGTTCATCGCCATGCAGTGGCCGTCCTACGAGGCCACCCCGCAGCGGGCGGTGCTGATCACCGCGGCGATCCTGCTCGTCCAGGCGCTCGCCAACACCTTCACGGTGCAGCTGGTCGCGGTGCTGAACCGGATCTCCGTGTGGTGGCTGCTGATCGGCCTGGTGGTGATCGTCGTCGCGCTGATCGCGCTGCCCTCGCACCACCAGGACCCGTCGTTCGTGACGCACTTCGTCAACAACACCGGGTTCAGCAACGGCCTGTACGGCGCCATGCTCGGGCTGCTCGTCACCAGCTGGACGTTCACCGGGTTCGACGGCAGCTTCCACATGTCCGAGGAGACGGTGCAGGCCACCGTCAACGCCCCCAAGGGCATCATGCGCGCCATCGGCTACTCCGCGGTCGCCGGCCTGGTCCTGATGCTCGCGCTGGTCTTCGCGATCCGCGACTACGCGGGCGCCGCGGGCGCCGAGGCGCCGCCGGTGCAGATCCTCATCGACGCGCTGGGCACGGGCACCGCGAAGTTCCTGCTGCTGATCGTGATCGGCGCGATGCTCTTCTGCGGCCTGGCCAACATGACCAGCAACACCCGGCAGATCTTCGCCTTCTCGCGGGACGGCGCGATGCCCGGCTCCCGCTGGTGGCACTCGGTCTCCACGCGCACCCGCACGCCGGTCAAGGCGGTCTGGCTGGCCGCGGCCTGCTCCCTGGTGCTCGTCATCCCCGGCTGGTGGTCGCACACCGCGTTCACCGCCGTCGTCAGCATCAACGTCGTCGGGCTCTTCCTCGCCTACGCGGTGCCGATCTTCCTGCGGCTGCGGCTGGACACCTTCCAGCCCGGGCCGTGGAACCTGGGCCGCTACGGCAAGCTCGTCGCGGCGGTCGCCGTGGCGTGGATCCTGATCAGCAGCGTGCTGTTCATGCTGCCGCAGGCGTCGCCGATCACCGCCGAGTCGTTCAACTACGCGCCGATCGCGCTGGGCGTGGTGCTCGTCATCGCTACGGTGTGGTGGTTCGCCACCGCGCGGCGGCGCTTCCAGGGGCCGGTCAGCTACGGCCGTCCCGACGAAGTGGCGGCCATGGACCTGATCTGACGGCCCGCCACCGCCGTACGGGCCGAACGGCACCACCGGGCCGGCCGCCCCGGGTCCCCGGGCGGACCGGCCGACCACCCCCAGCCCCGCGCAGCGGCGGGGCCCGACAGCCAAGGACTGCACCAGGTATGACCTCCACCGGCGAGATCCCGCGCCGGCCCGCCTCCACCGAGGCCGCCGCCGACGCCCCCACCGTCCCCGCCCCCGGCGCCGCGGCCACGACGCTCGCGGCGGGTCCGGACGTCCCCGCCGGACTCACCGTCCGCCCCGCGACACTCGACGAGTGGCGCGAGGTGGCCGCGTGGGCCGCCGCGGAGAGCTGGAACCCGGGCCGCGCCGACGTGGACTGCTTCCACCCCACCGACCCGGACGGCTTCTTCGTCGGCCGTCTGGACGGACGGCTGGTCTCGTCGGTCTCCGTCGTCAACTACTCCGCCGAGTACGCGTTCCTGGGGTACTACCTGGTGCACCCGGAGTTCCGCGGCCGTGGGCTGGGGATGGCCACATGGCGCGCCGCCGTCACGCACGCCGGGGACCGCACGATCGGTCTGGACGCGGTCCCGGCGCAGGAGGCCACGTACCGGCGCTCCGGTTTCACCACCGCGTACCGGACCACCCGCTACCGGGGCCGCCCCGCGCGCCCCGGCACGCCCGCGGCGCCGGTCGTGCCCGTCACCGCCGAGCACCTCGACGAGATCGCCGACTACGACCGGCAGTGCTTCCCGGCCGGGCGGCGCGCGTTCCTGTCGCGCTGGCTGACGGCCCCGGGCCATCACGCGTACGCGCAGGTGCGGGACGGCCGGGTGGCCGGTTACGGGGTGCTGCGGCCGGCCCGGGACGGCTACCGCCTCGGCCCCCTGTTCGCCGACACCTCACGCGGCGCCGAGGCGGTCTTCGACGCCCTCACGTCGCACCTCGGCCCCGAGGACGAGGTGCACATCGACATCCCCGACCCGCACCACAGCGCCCGATCCCTGGCCCTCTCGCGCGGCCTGGAGCCGGACTCGCACACGATGCGCATGTACACGGGCCCGGTCCCGCCGACGCGCTCCGAGCGCGGTTACGCGGTGACCAGCCTGGAACTGGGCTGACGGACGGACCGCGCGCGGGGCCGGGGCCGATCCGCGGTCCCGGCCCCGCGCCGGTGGCCCGGCGGGAGAGACTGAGGCCCGGCCACCCGCACCCGTCCGGGAGAACCCGCATGCCCACCGTGAAAGGCGTCGAAGCGCGCGGAGCGCAGCACTGCGAGACCGCGGCCCTGGGAGTCCTGCTGCGGCACGAAGGACTCGACCTGTCCGAACCCATGCTCTTCGGCCTCGGCTCCGGCCTGTCCTTCATCTACTGGGACGGCAAGCACCTGGACTTCCCCTTCCTCGGCGGGCGGGTCAAGCCCTTCGAGCTGACCAGGAATCTGGCCGCCCGGCTCGGCCTCGGCCTTGAGGTCCGGGAGACCACCTCGCCCCGCAAGGCGTGGCAGCACGTGACGGCCCCCATCGGCGCGGGCCGCCCCGTCGGGCTCCAGCTGGACAGCCACCACCTGGACTACTTCGGGTCGAAGGTGCACTTCGGCGGCCATGTCGTCGCCCTGTACGGATACGACGACCGCGACGCGTACCTCGTGGACACCGAGCAGCAGGGCGGCACGGTCTCCACCGGCCTGGACGGTCTCGCCCGGGCCCGGGCCGCCCGCGGCCCGATGACCGCCAGGCACCGGTCCTTCACCCTCACGGCTCCGGCGGACCGGCCCGCCCTGGAGAAGCAGCTCGTCCCGGCCATCACGGCCTGCGCCGAGGCCTTCCTCCACCCGCCCATCGCCAACCTGGGCCACCGGGGCATCGAGAAGGCCGCCGAACTCGTACCCACCTGGCTGCGCCGCACCGGCACCCCGGAGCGGGACCTGCCGCGGGCCGCCCTCCTGATGGAGCGGGGCGGCACCGGGGGTGCCCTCTTCCGCGCCTTCTACCGCGACTTCCTCGCCGAATGCGCCGAGCTGCTCGACGACGGCCGGCTGCGCACCGGCCACCGGCTGTACGCCGAGGCGGCCGCCCTGTGGACGCGGACGGCGGCGCTGGTCGAGGAGGCCGGCACGTCGGGCGACGCGCGGCCGCTCGAACGGGCCGGAGCGGTGCTCGGCGAGCTGGCACGTGTCGAGCGCGAGGCGATGGAGGCGCTGAGCCGCCTCGGATGACTCACCCGGCCCCGGACCGGCCGGGCCCCTTTTCTCGAACACTCCTCCGCAGGACTCAAGTTCATCGAATTGGTGAGGAGTCAACCATCGTCAGTACTCTCGCTGGCGGAAGGTGATCACGTGCGAGCCGGGTGGGATCCAGGAGGCGGCGATGGGTGACGGAGGGGTGGTGGGCGGGACGGGAGACGACGACGCGGCGGCGTTCTCGCGGCTGGTGGCGCGCTACCGGCCGGAGTTGCAGGTGCACTGCTACCGGCTGCTGGGGTCGTTCGAGGAGTCCGGGCGGCTCGTGACGGAAACGCTGGCACGGGCGTGGCGCGAGCGGGAGAGCTTCGCCGGGCACCCGACGTTCCGTACCTGGCTGTACCGCGTCGCCACGCGCGCCTGCCTGGATTTCCTCGCCGCCGCGCCCCGTGCCCCGCTGCCCCGGGAGGTCCGCGGCGGCGGGCCGGTGCCGGCGACCGCGCTGCCCTGGCTCCAGCCGTGTCCCGACACGCTGTTGGAGCAGGTCCCGGCCCAGCGGACGGGATCGGACGAGGTGGCGGCCAAGGAAACGATCAGTCTGGCGTTCATGGTGGCGCTCCAGCTGCTCCCGCCGCGGCAGCGGGCCGTGTTCGTCCTGCGGGAGGTACTGGAGTGGCCGGCGCGCGAGACGGCCGCGGCGCTGGGCGTCAGCGTCGCGGCCGTGAACAGCGCGTTGCAGCGGGCCCGGCGGTCGGTCCGGAAGCACCTGCCGCGCGCGGCGGAGCCGGAGGCCACGGAATACGACGACTGCGCCGTACTCCGCCTCTACACCGACGCGTTGGAGCGGGGCGACACCGCCGCGCTCGCCACCGTACTGTGCGAAGCCCCCCGGACCGCCCGCCGCCCCGACCCGCCGCACTGCCGCCGCCTCCCCACCCGCATGAACCACCAGCCCGCCGTGGCCCGTTACGCCCGTGGGCCGGGCGAGCGGGTGCACCGCGCCCACGGCCTGGAGGTCCTGCGCGTCGAGGGCGGCCGTATCGCCGAGATCACCGAGTTCGCCCCCGGCCTGTTCCCTGCCCTGGGGCTGCCGCTCGCGCTGTGAGGGCGTGCGCGCCCCCAGCGTCGTTCACGCCGTCGCCGGTGAGACGCCCGCCGCCGGTGCCGTATGGCCGTCGTCCTCCGCGTCCCAGCCTTCAGCGGTGACCCGGGCGAGCAGGGGCCCGGCCACGGCGGCCGGGACGGCGAGACGGACCATCAGGTCGTCGCGCGGCGCGGCGCCGGGCCGTACCTCGGCGTCCTCGGGCCCGATGCCCAGTTCCGCGGTGGCGCGCAGGAGGCGGGAGAGTTCGCCGGGGCGGTCGGCGACCCGGACGCGTACGGAAGCGGAGCGCGGCTGGTGGCCCGGGTGGCCGGTGGAGATCTCGTCCAGACCGGAGATGCCCCGGTCGAGGAGGTCCACCAGCGTTTCCAGGCTCCGCTCGCTGCGCCGTCCGGGTGGCCCGGCCAGGTCGCGCAGGGCGGTGAGGAGTTCGCCGAGGTCCGCTTGGAGGCCGGTGAGGATCCCGGCGACGGCGCCCGCGTTGGCCTGGAGGATGTCGCTCCAGAGCCGGGAGTCGCCGCCGGCGATCCGCGTCACGTCGCGCAGTCCCTGGCCGGCCAGCCGCGGCGCCTGCGGCGTGCCGTGGCGCAGCCGGGCCGCCATCAGGCTGGCCACCACGTGCGGTACGTGGGAGGTCAGCGCCACCGCGTCGTCGTGTGCCTTGCTCTGCATCACCAGGGGCACGGCCCCGCAGAGCCCGATCAGGGCGAGCGCGCGGTCCAGGGCCGTCCGCGAGGTCAGCCGGGACGGGGTGAGCACCCACACGCGGTCCTGGAAGAGGTCCACGCGGGCCGCGAGGGGGCCGGACCGCTCGCGGCCGGCCAGCGGATGGCCGCCGATGTAGCGCGTCGGGTCGGGCGCCCCGGCCAGGACCGCCCGTTCCGGTTCGGCCTTCACACTGGCCACGTCGGTGTAGGTGCCGGCCAGCCCGCGCGCCTGCTGCTGGGCGAGTACGGCGGCGACCTGGCTGGGCGGCACGGCGATCACGGCCAGGTCCACCGGCTCGGACGGCGGCCCCGGCTCCCCCGCGCCCAGGGCCGCCGCGGTCCGTACGGCGGCCTCGTCACGGTCCATGAGGTGGACCGTGACGCCCTGGCGGGCCGCGGCGAGCGCCAGGGACGTGCCGATCAGCCCGGTGCCGACGACGGCCAGGGAGCGGATCACCGGGCACCGCCCGGAGACGGCCCGGCCGGCGCGGCGGGCGGGGTGGCGGCCCCGTCCGCCGCACCTTCCCCGGAGGCCGCCGCGCCACCGTTGGCCCGCAGCCGTTCGGTGAGGAGCGCGGCGAGCCGGTCGAGGCCCTCGTCGATCCGTTCCGGGGTCAGGGTGCTGATGGACAGCCGGAGCTGGCGGCACTGCGCGGAGGCGCCGTAGAAGTGGTGCATCGGGGTGAACAGCACGCCGTACGTGCGGGCCGCGTGCTCCAGGAAGGCGTCGGTGACGACGAACGGCACGCTGAGCACCACGAAGAAGCCGCCGGTCGGCTCGTTCCAGGTGACGCCGGGGCAGTCGGCGAAGCGCCGGGCCAGGCCGGAGAGCACCTGGTTGAGGTTGCGCCGGTAGACGGCCGTCTCCCGGCGGTTGGCCTCGACCATGCTGCATCCGTGGCTGAGCAGCTTGCCGCCGATGACCGCCTGGGCGATCGGCGAGGTGTTGACGGTGAGCATGCTCTTGATCTTCGAGAGCTCGTCGGCGAGCAGCCCGTCGCCGTTCGGGCCGCCGGTCACCCGCTGGTCGGCGACCACGTACCCGACCCGGGCCCCGGGGACGCCGGTCTTGGCGAACGAGCCGAGGTAGACGACGCGGCGGCCGCGGTCCAGGGACTTCAGCGTCGGGGGCCGTTCGGCGGACGTGTGGAAGACGCCGTACGCGTTGTCCTCCAGCAGCAGCAGGTTCTCCCGCTCGGCGATCTCCAGCAGGCGGTGCCGGTCGGCCAGGGTCATGCTGGTGCCGACCGGGTTGGCGAAGTCGGGCGTCACGTAGCAGGCGCGCACCCGCCGGCCCGCTGCCCGCGCGCTGTTCAGCTGGTCGACCAGGTCGTCCAGGTCGATGCCGTGCTCCCCGCTGTGCACGGGCAGGACGGGCATGTCGGCGAGGAGCGCGGCGCCGGTCAGGCCGACGTAGGTGGGCCGGGGCGCGAGCACCGCGTCACGGCTGTCGGCGCGCAGCGCGCGCAGCAGGAGGAACATCGCCTCCTGGCAGCCGACCGTGACGACCACGGACCCGTCCACGGCCTCGATGCCCTCGTCCACCGCCAGGCTCCGCGCGATCAGCCCGGCGATGATCCCTTTCGTCTCGCCGTACTGGAACAGGGTCCGCGCGATTTCCGCGTCCGTCATCTTCCGGTCGGTGCCCAGATGGTCGCAGAAGACCTGAAGATATTGATGCACCTGGGCTGCGTCATAAAATCCTTCGTACGGCCGCCCGGCCGCGAAAGAGATCGCTTCCGGATATTCGTCGGCGATCTGATTCAGAAGATTCATGGACTCCATCGAGGCGTCGGCCAGCGATGCGTGCAGGGTGGCGGCATTCAGCTCGGCGGTGATTTCCGGTTGCATGATTTCCATGGCTGCCTTCTGTCAGTCAGGAAGGGGTACGGCGCCCCGGCGCTCCCGTGGCCGCGCCGCGCCCTCAGCATCCCCCAGGGCCGGATCAACAGCAATGGTCGTCCGGGGCGTGCGGCGGGTCAAGGTGATTGCGGGTCCGCCGTCCGGCGGCGCGTCAATTCTTGACAGGTGCGACGGCGTTGGCGCCGGTGTAATGTCTGGCAGCACCGTAATTGTTCGCCTTCCGCTGTCCGGCGCAAGTGGCGAACTCGCTGAAGAGGTCCGCGGATTAGGCCCGTGCCGCCCGTCGGCGTGGGTCCACGGCAGGTAATCCGTCCGCTCCGGTAGGCGAGCCGGCTCGATGAGCCATGCCCAGATCAATCCTTCAAACGGGGACTCTCCATGACAGTTTCAGATTCCACAGCGGCAACGGCTGCTGTCGGCGACCTCGCGATCGACTACATCGAGATGTACGTGGCCGACCTGGACGCGGCGGCGTTCACCTGGGTCGACAAGTACGCGTTCACCGTCGTCGGCACCGGCGGCTCCGCCGACCACCGCAGCATCGCCCTGCGGCACGGCACCATCACCCTGGTGCTCACCACGGCGACCTCCGACCGGCACCCGGCGTCGGTCTACGTCGTCGACCACGGCGACGGCGTCGCGGACATCGCGCTGCGCACCGCCGACGTCGAGGGGGCCTTCGCGCACGCGGTCGCGGGCGGCGCCGAGCCGCTGCGCCGGCCGGCCCGGCACGGCGGCCCCGGCGCGGCCGTCACGGCCACCGTCAGCGGCTTCGGCGACGTGGTGCACACGCTCGTGCAGCGCGACCCGGAGGAGGGCCCGGGGCTGCCGGTCGGCTTCGTGGCGACGCTCCAGTCCCGGCAGCCGGTGCCCAGCGAGGTGGGGCTGCTCGAACTGGACCACATCGCGGTGTGCCTGAACAACGGCGACCTCGACGGGACCGTCGCGTACTACCGGCGCGCCCTCGGGTTCCAGGAGATCTTCGAGGAGCACATCGTCGTGGGCGCGCAGGCGATGGACTCCAAGGTCGTGCAGAGCCCGACCGGCCGGGTGACCCTGACGCTGATCGAGCCGGACACCACGGCCGACCCGGGGCAGATCGACGACTTCCTCAAGAGCCACCAGGGCGCGGGCGTCCAGCATCTCGCGTTCTCCTGTGACGACGCTGTGCACGCGGTGCGCACCCTGACCGGGCGCGGCGTGGAGTTCCTCAGCTCCCCGGCCGCCTATTACGACCTGCTGGGCGCGCGGATCCAGCTCAGCCAGCACAGCCTGGAGGATCTGCGGTCCACCGGCCTGCTGGCCGACCAGGACCACGGCGGCCAGCTGTTCCAGATCTTCACCGCCTCCACCCACCCGCGCCGCACGATCTTCTACGAGATCATCGAGCGGCAGGGCGCGGAGACGTTCGGCAGCTCCAACATCAAGGCGCTGTACGAGGCCGTGGAGCTGGAGAAGAAGGGCCAGCGTGTCTGACCCGGCGCCCGGCGGCGACGCGGCGGCGGCCGAGCTCCTGACCCTGGAGGACGTGGAGCGGGCCGCCGCCGCGGCGCTGCCCGCCGGGGTGCGGGACTTCGTCGCGGGCGGCAGCGGGCGCGAGCGCACCCTCACCGCCAACCGGGCGGCGTTCGACCGGATCTTCCTGCGCCCGCGGGTGCTGCGGGACGTGTCGCGGTGTTCGACGGCGGCCGGCCTGCTGGACCGGCCCGTGGCGATGCCGGTGGCGGTCGCCCCGGTCGCCTACCAGGGCCTGGTGCATCCCGAGGGTGAACTGGCGGCGGCGCGCGCGGCGAAGGCCGCGGGCGTGCCGTTCACGGTGAGCACGCTGAGCACCGTGCCGGTGGAGGAGATCACCGCGCTCGGCGGCGACGTCTGGTTCCAGCTGTACTGGCTGCGGGAGCCCGGCCGGGCCCTGGAGCTGGCGCGGCGGGCCGAGGACGCGGGCTGTACGGCGCTGATGCTGACCGTGGACGTCCCGTGGATGGGGCGCCGACTGCGCGACGTGCGCAACGAGTTCACGCTGCCGGATCACGTACGGGCCGCCCATCTCGACGGCGGCGGCACCTCGGCGGCCCACCACCGCACCGCCGGCGCCTCGGCGGTGGCCGTGCACACGGGCCGGGAGTTCTCCTCGGCGCTGTCCTGGTCGCACGTGGCGGAGCTGCGTGCGAGCACCCGGCTGCCGCTGCTGCTCAAGGGGGTGCTGGCGCCGGAGGACGCGGTGCGCGCCGTGGAGTTCGGCGTGGACGCCGTCGTGGTGTCCAACCATGGAGGTCGACAGTTGGACAGTGCCCTGCCGAGCGTCGAGGCGCTGCCCGCGATCGCCGAGGCCGTCGGCGGCGACTGCCGGGTGCTGCTGGACAGCGGGGTCCGCTCGGGTACGGACGTGCTCAAGGCGCTGGCCCTGGGCGCGTCCGGGGTGCTGGTCGGGCGCCCGCCGGTGTGGGGCCTGGCCGTGGCGGGTGAGGAGGGCGTACGCCGGGTGCTCGGCCTGCTGGCCGAGGAACTGGCCGACGCGCTGGGCCTGGCGGGCTGCGCCACGGTCGCGGACGCGCGTCGGCTGCGTACGGCACGGGGCGGGGCCGGGGCGGACGACGGCGCCGGTCAGCGGGCCGGCACTCCCCTGACGGCCGGTGACGGGGCCGCCGGGCCGTAGCCCGGGAGCCGGACCGTACGAAAGCTCCTGGCGGCCGGGTTCCCGGAGATTCCGGAACCCGAACGCCAGGAGCTTTTCCGTGCCGCCGGTGGTGTCGCGCGCTACGCGCCGGGGGCGTCCGTCTCCGTTTCCCGCACCGTGATCGCGCCGGCCGGGCACCGCAGGGCCGCCGTGCGCACCTTCGCCGTCAGCTCCACGGGCGGCGCCGGATCGGTGAGCACCACCGTGCCGTCCTCCTCCGACTGGTCGAAGACCGCGGGCACCAGCAGCGTGCACATACCGGAAGCCGCGCAGATCTCCGCGTCGACCCGTACCTCGACCATCGTCCCTCCTCGTCTCCGGGATCGCCCCCGGGCACCGCGCACCCGGCCGGGCCGCCGTCACCAGGCGACCGGCAGCCGCTCCAGGCCGTACGCGATGGAATTCGTCTTGTGCGGCACCTGGTCGGCGGGCACGGCCAGCCGCAGGTCCGGGAACCGGCGCCACAGGGCCAGGTAGGCGGTGCGCAGCTCCATCCGGCCGAGCGCGGCGCCGATGCAGTGGTGGATGCCGTGCCCGAAGGCGATGTGCGGCAGCGGCTCGCGGTTCACGTCGAACCGGTCGACGTCGGGGGCGAGCACCGGGTCGCGGTTGGCCATCGGGATGGAGCAGACGACCTCCTCCCCCGCCTTGATCAGCTGCCCGGCCACGACCACGTCCTCCACGGCGGTGCGTGGGGTCGGCGCGTGCGCCACGGACAGGAAGCGCAGCAGTTCGTCCACCACGCGGTCCACGGTGTTCTCGGGGTCCGCCAGCAGGACGGCGAGCTGGTCCGGGTGTTCCAGGAGGGCCAGCACGCCGAGGCTGATCATGCCGGTGACGTTGTCGAGGCCGGCCAGCACCATCAGGCCGCAGATGCCGATCAGTTCCTCGTCGACGAAGTTGTCGCCGTGGTCGCGGATGAGCTGGCCGATGAACCCCTCGTCGGGATCCTTGCGCTGCCGCTTGACCAGCGCGCGCAGGTAGTTGGAGGTGTACGCCTGGGCGGCGGCCCGGTCCTTGCGGTTGCGGTCCTGCTCCAGCTGCCACTGGTGCTTGACCAGGAACTCGCGCCGGTCGTCGCGGGGCACGCCGAGCAGTTCGCACAGCACCGCGCCGGAGATCGGGCTCGCGTACAGCTCGACGAGGTCGGCGGGCTGCCCCTTGCGCTCCATGGCGTCCAGGCAGCGTTCCGCGATCGCCTCGGTCACCGGCTTGAGCCGCTGGATGCGGCGCACCGTGAACTCCGGCGTGAGCATCTTGCGCAGCCGGGTGTGCTCGGGCTGGTCGTAGTCCATGAGGTGGCCGGACATCTCCTGCGGGCGGTGTTTGCTCCCGCCGCGGATGGCCTGGGCGCGGAACCGGCGCTGGTTGCTGAAGCGGACGTGGTCGCCCATGATCTGGCGTACGGCCTCGTAGCCCAGGGCCATCCAGATGGGCTCCGGCGCCGCGCCGGGCGCCGCGGCCACCTCTTCCCGGACGAGGGCGCCCTGGGCGCGCTGCCGGCGGATGTCGTCCGACGGGCCGAAGCCCGCCCGGCGGGCGTGGTCGAACTGGTGCTGGGACTCGTCCGGCATTGCTGCTTCTCCTCCTACCATGCGACGGGCAACGATTCCAGGGCGTACTGACGGGACCGGGCGGGCCGGAACCGGACCCGCTCGTGCGGTACGGCGAGCCGCAGGTCCGGGAAGCGGCGCAGCAGGGCCGGGAAGGCGATGCGCAGTTCCATCCTGGCCAGCGGGGCGCCGAGGCAGTGGTGGATGCCGTGGCCGAAGGCCATGTGGGTGGCCGGTTCGCGGGTGATGTCGAAGCGGTCGGCGGGCTCGCCGGGGGCCGGTACACGGTTGGCGGCCAGCAGGGAACAGGCCACGCTCTCCCCGGCCTTGATGACCTGGCCGCCGATCGTCACGTCCTCCAGTGCCGTGCGGGGCGAGGCGGTGTGGATGACCGTCAGGTAGCGCAGCACTTCCTCGACCGCGCGATCGGTCAGTTCGGGGTGTTCGCGCCACAGGACGAGCTGTTCGGGGTGTTCCAGCAGGAGCAGGGTGCCCAACCCCAGGATGCTGGCGACCTGTTCGAAGCCGGCGGCCATCACCGTCGCGCCGATCCCCGCCAGTTCCGCGTCGGATATGGCCGCGCCCTGCTCGCGGACGAGGCTGCCGAGCATGTCGTCGCCGGGGTCGCGGCGGCGGCGTTCGGCGAGCTGGCCCATGTACGCCCAGTACGCCTTGCCGGCGGCCAGCTGCTGTTCCTGGCTGCGGCCCACGTCCCGGGTGATGTCCAGGTAGCGGGCCAGTTCCGTCTGGTCGTCCCGGGGGACGCCGAGCAGTTCGCAGCTGGCCAGGCCGGGGATCGGCCAGGCGAAGTAGCGTACGAGGTCGGCCGGCCGCCCGACGCGCTCCATGGTGTCCAGGCAGTCCTGGACGATCTCCTCGATGCGGGGCTCCAGCCGGCGCATCTTGCGCACCGTGTACTCCGGTGTGAGCAGCTTGCGCAGCCGGGTGTGGTCGGGCGGATCGTACTGGAGCAGGTTCCCGGCCTGCACCAGGCTGTCGGCGTCCTCCTCGCTGTCGGCGGGCGGGCGGGTGCTGAACCGTTCCGCGTCGGCCAGCACCGCCCGCACCTCGGCGTGCCCGGTGGCCACCCAGCCCACCTGCCGGGAGGGACCGATCGTGACGTCGGTCTCGACCAGCGGAGTCTCCCTGGCCATCCGGACGAGTTCGGGTACCGGGTCGAAGCGGTCCCGCCGGTAGTGCGCGGGAATCTCGGGTGTCTTCTCGGGCATCCGCTGTTCCTCTTCTTCGTCGTCGTCCGTGGTCACCCACTGCCGGCGGGGAGCCAGAACATGCCGTCCGGCGACGACACCAGCCCGCCGGGCAGCAGCGGCGTCTCGGGCTCGGCGTCCGCGCCGAGCAGCGCGCGCATCTGCACCTGGGAGCCCTCCCGCGTCACCTGGCTGACCACCGAGGACTTGAACAGCGGCAGCATGCTGCCGTCCTCGCTGTGCGCCAGCTGGTCGACCGCGCCGGCGAACTCCGCGGAGTCCGCCCGCAGGCGCTCCGCCATCGCGTCGGCGTCGGTCAGCGCCGTCTCGCCCGAGGAGACCCCGCCGACCAGGTCGACGAACGCCTCCATCTCGGAGCGCTGGTGGTGCGTGACCTTCTTGGCCTGCCAGAAGTAGGACTGCTCGCTGTGGTGCATCTCGTAGAACGAGAGCAGGAACTCGTAGAAGACGCTGTACTCCCGCCGGTAGCGCGCCTCGAACTCCCGCAGCGCCACGGCCTCGTCCACGAGCCCCGCCAGGACACTGTTGATGCTACGCGCCGCGAGCAGTCCGCTGTAGGTGGCCAGGTGCACGCCCGAGGAGAACACCGGGTCCACGAAGCACGCCGCGTCGCCCACCAGCAGCATTCCGGGCCGGGAGAAGGTCGTCTGGTGGTACGAGTAGTCCTTGCGCACCCGCAGCTGTCCGTACTGCCCGGTGGTCACCCGCCGGGCGTTCGCCAGATACTCGCTGATCAGCGGGCACTCCGCGATCAGGGCCCGCAGCGCCTGCTCCTGGTCGCCCTGGATCTTCTCCGCCATCTCCCGGCGCACCACGGCGCCGACGCTGGTGAGGGTGGGGCTCAGCGGGATGTACCAGAACCAGCCGCTGTCGAAGGCGACCGAGAGGATGTTGCCGGAGTTGGGCTCCGGGAGGCGCTTGCCGCCCTCGAAGTAGCCGAAGAGGGCGAGGCTGCGGAAGAACTCCGAGTACTTCCGCTCCCCGCCGACGCGCTGGAACAGCCGGCTCTTGTTGCCCGACGCGTCGACCACGAACGTGCCGCGCGCCTCCCGTTCGGCGCCGTCGGCGTCGGTGTAGCGCACGCCCCGTACCCGCTCCTCGTCCGCTATGACGTCCGCGACCGCGCAGCCCTCGCGGACGTCGGCGCCGCAGCGGCCGGCGTGGCGCAGCAGGATCTCGTCGAACTTCGACCGCTCGACCTGGTACGCGTACGACGTCGGGCCCGCCATGTGCTCGGAGACCGAGAACGAGAACGTCCAGGGCTCCGGTGTGGCGCCCCACCGGAAGGTGCCGCCCCGTTTGCGTGTGAACCCCGCCGCCGCCAGGTCGTCCGCCACGCCCGTCAGCCGGCACACCCCGTGCACGGTCGACGGCAGCAGCGACTCGCCTATCTGGTAGCGGGGGAAGAATTCCTTTTCCAGAATCAGCACGCGGTGCCCCTGCCGCGCCACGAGCGCGCCGAGCGTGGAGCCGGCCGGACCGCCACCGACGATCACCACGTCGTACGTCTCCGGGTCCGCCGGGTTCCCTGCGTTCGCTGAATTCGCCACGGCCCTCTCCCCCATTTCCGGGCGGACCGCACCTGGGCATTCGCGCACAGATATCCGTCCGCCTGCTATTCGATTGTTAATTTCCGCTGAGAATCCGTCAAGGAAGGCGATTTGACAGCGGTCCGCGGTGTACTGTGCCGGGCGATCAGCGAGAGCATCGGCCCGGTCATGAAGGTGGTGATCAGGGCCATCAGCACCAGCACGGTGAACATGTCGCGGCCGATGATCCCGGCTTCCAGTCCCACGTTCAGCACGATCAGTTCCGTCAGTCCGCGGGTGTTGACCAGCGCGGCCACCAGCGCCGACTGGTCCCGGCCGAGACGGCTGAGCCGCGCCGCCGCGTACGCCGGGACGACCTTGCCGACGGTGGCGACGGCCACGATCAGCGCGAGCAGCAGGACGGCCTCGCCGTTCAGCGACCCGATGTTGAACGACAGCCCGGTGGTGACGAAGAACAGCGGCAGCAGCAGGCCGGCGCTCTGCTCCATGGGGCGCAGCACGTCGGCGTCCGGTACGCCGTCGCGGCGGGGCATGGCCAGACCGGCCAGCAGCCCGCCGAAGACCGGGTGCAGGCCCAGCGAGGCGGTGACCCAGGCGCTGCCCAGGGCGAGGGCCAGCGCGACGGTGACCTGGTTGGCCATCAGCGCCCGGGAGCGGTTCAGCCACCGGCCGAGGACCGGGCGTACGACCAGGAACATGCCGGCCACGAACGTGGTGACCAGCAGCAGCGTCAGGGACCAGTGGCGGCCCGGCGCGTGGCCGGTGCCGACCAGGGCTGCGGCCAGCACCAGCCACGCGGCCACGTCCATGAACCCGGCGGCGGTGGTCGAGACCGTGCCGGCCGGGGTGCCCGCGAGGCCGCGCTCGCGGATGATGGCGACCAGCACCGGCAGGGCGGTGACGGACACCGCCACCACCATGAACAGCAGGAACGAGTGGCCGCTCGCGTGCCGGGGGTCGACCGACGAGAAGGCGCCGGGCAGCAGTTCCACCGCTCCGGCGCTCAGCCCGGCGGGGGTCAGCAGCGCGGCCACCGCGACCACGGCCGCCGCCCGGCCGCCCCGGCGCAGCTGCCGCGCGTCGATCTCGTAGCCCGCCACGAACATGAAGAGCACGATGGCGACCTGGGACAGCACCGACAGGAAGGGCAGCACGTCTTTCGGGAACAGGTGGGCGGTCGGGTCGCCGGGGAGCCGGCCCAGCAGGGTGGGTCCCAGGGCGATGCCCGCCACGATCTGGCCGATGACGGCCGGCTGGCCGCACCGGCGGGCCGCCGCGCCCAGCAGCCAGGACACCACGACGATCAGCGCGACATCGCCGATGACGACGGTCACGACTGTTTCGGTGTTCACTTCGGGCCTCCCCCACGGGGGCGGCCGGCGTCCCGGCCGCCCCCTTCATGGCTGTGTCGCGCGGGTTCCTACGACCCGTTGGTGCTCGCGTTCATTTCCGCGATGAGGCTCTTCGGGCGCATATCGGTCCAGTGCTCGTCGATGTAGTCGAGGCATTCCTGCCGCCCGGCCTCGCCGTGTACGGAGGTCCAGCCCTCGGGAATTTCCGCGAAGGCGGGCCAGAGCGAATGCTGTCCCTCGTCGTTGACGAGAACCAGGAAGGTGCCGTTCTCGTTGTCGAACGGATTGGTCATGATGGGTTCCTTTCCCCCGTCGGCCGCGCGGCCCGGAGCTTTTCTGCGACGATGCGCCCGATCTGTGCCAGGGGCGCGGGCTGGAGCATGCTGTAGTGGTCGGTGGCGATGTCGTGGGTCTCGATGGTTCCCCCGATGAAGCGCCGCCAGCTGCCGGCGGCGTCCCACGCCTGGGAGTTCTCGGGCCGGTCCACGGTCGCGACGAAGACGTTCAGGTCGCCGCCGAACCGGGCCGGTGTGTAGCCGAACGAGAGCCGGCCCGCGTTGATGGTCACCTCCCGGATGTTGGCCAGCAACTGGTCGTCCAGGCCGCCGCCTTCGCCGTCCCGTGGGCCCTGTTCGCCCAGTTCGCGGCGGAGCACCACGTCCTCGCTCTCGCGGGCGGCGGGCGTCTCGGTGAAGACCTCGCCGGTGTCGCCGTCGAGGTACGTGTCGAGCAGCGCGAGCAGCGCCACCTCCTCGCCGCGGGCCTCCAGCGCGGTGGCCACCGCGTAGGCGACCGTGCCGCCGAAGGACCAGCCCAGCAGGTGGTACGGGCCGTTGGGCTGGACGCTGCGGATCTGCTCGACGTAGTCGGCCGCCATCTCCTCCATGGTCAGCGGCAGCGGCTCCGGTCCGGCCAGGCCGCGCGCCTGGAGGCCGTAGACCGGCTGGTCGGCGGGCAGGTGCGGGAGCAGGCCCCGGTAGCCCCAGCTCAGGCCCAGGCTGGGGTGGACGCAGAACAGCGGCGGCCGGCTGCCCTGCGACCGCAGCGGCAGCAGGACGCCGAGGTCGCCCCGGCTGCCGCGGGCGGCGGACCTGCGCGGGCGCTCGCGGCTCGGGTCGGCCGGCGTGATCAGGCCGTCGGCGGTGCGCCGGGCCCGGTCGCCGGTGCGCAGCATCCGCGCGCCCGGCGGGCCGAAGGGGCTGGCGACGAACCGTTCACCGGTGCGGGCGGGCCGGTCCGCGTAGCCGCGGGCCGTCGACGCGCCCGCCACGTACAGGTCGCCCGTGACGCCGTGCGGCACCGGCCGCAGCAGCTCGTCGAGCACGTACGCGCGGGTGTCGCGCACCGGGCGGCCGGCGGGCAGCGCGGCCGGTGCGGGGTCCCCGGCGGCGGTGCGGAGTTCGAGCCAGGGGCCGCCCGTCCCGGCGGAGCCGTGGGCGGTGACCAGGGTGGTGTCCGGGTGCAGGGCGCGCCACTTCAGCAGGCCGTCGTCGGCCGACGGCGTGTCCGTCGACACCGCGAGGACCTCCACGGGCCGCCGTCCGTCCGGCAACTCGGCGAGCGTGGGCAGCAGCGCGCGGGTGGTCACCAGCAGCTGGGGGTCCTCGGGCCCGGTGGGCGTACGGACGTCCTCCGGCGCGCCGAGCCGTACGCCGCCGCCCCCGCACAGCGCCGCGAGCAGCGGTACGACCAGGTCCGCGACGGGCGCCCGGGTGTCCAGCAGCGTGGTGCCGCCGGCCGGGGCGGCGTGGGCACGGTGCGCCGTGTGGTGGGCCAGCGTCCGGTGGTCGACGACCGCGGCGCCGTCCGGTGCCCCGGTGTCCAGCACCAGGGCGGCGTGGGCGGGCAGCGGCGGCCGGAGCCCGTCCGTACCGCCGGTGGCCCCGTTGGGCGCGGCCGCCACCGGGTCGTCCAGCGGCACGGCCGGCACCGGTCCGTCGGCGGGCAGCCGCCCGGCCGTGGCGGTCGTGCAGACCAGGGCGGCGGGCCGGGACTCCCGCAGCACGGCTTCGATCTCCTCCACCGGCCGGTTGGAGTCCACCGGGCGGCAGGCGGCCCCGGCCTTCAGGACGCCGGTCAGGGCGACGAGGAACGCGGCGGTGAGCGGTTCCGCCACGGCCACCACGTCCTCGGGTCCGGTCCCCCGCTCGGTGAGCCGACGGGCCAGCAGGCTGCTCGCGGCGTCCAGCGCGCCGTAGGTCAGCGTGCCGTTGCCGTCCATGGCGGCCACCGCGTCGGGGGTACGGGCCGTCTGTTCGGCCAGCAGCTCGACGACGGTACGGTCCGCCGCCTCGGCCGCCGTGCCGTTGCCGTCCGCGACCAGGCGGCGGAACTCGTCCTCGCCCAGCAGGATGTCCACCTGGCCCAGGCGCAGCTCCGGGTCGTCCGCGAGCTGTTCCAGCACGCGCACCAGCCGGTCGGCGATGACCTGGGCGGTGTCCCGGTCGAACAGGTCGGTGGCGTACCTCAGCTGTCCGTCGAGGCCGCCCGGACCGCCGTCGGCGTCCTGGCGTTCGGTCAGGCCGAGGGCCAGGTCCAGTTCGCCGGTGGCGGCGCCCACGTCCAGCCGCGCGGTGCGCAGGCCGGGCAGCTCCCACGGGTCCCACAGCTCGACCTTGTCCTCCTCGACCTCCAGGCCGACCTGGAAGACCGGGTGCCGGTCCACGGAGGGCGGCAGGGGCAGCGCGTCCACCAGGCGCTCGAACGGCACGTCGTGGTGGTCGCGCGCGCTCCGGTCCGCCTGCTGAACGCGGCGCAGCAGTTCGAGGAAGCCGGGGTCGCCGGAGGTGTCGGTGCGCAGCGGCAGCGGCCCGTCGAACGGGCCCACCAGCCCTTCGAGGCCGTCCTCGTCCCGGCGGGGCTGGACGGTGCCGACGGTGATGTCGGTGCTCCCGCCGAGCCGGGTGAGCAGCAGGGCCAGCGCCGCGTGCACGACCATGAACATGCTGGCCTCGCGGGGCCGTGCGGCCTCGGCCAGCTTGGCGTGCGCCGCGGCGTCCAGGCGCAGCGGCACGCTCGCCAGGCGCCGGGAGGGCAGCGCGGGCCGCGGCCGGTCGGTGGGCAGCGCCGGCTCGTCGGCCAGGTCGGCCAGGGTGTCCGTCCAGAAGTTCAGCTGGTCGCTGACCAGGCTCTCCGGCTCGTCGGCGCCGCGCAGCAGCTCCTGTTCCCAGCGGGCGTAGTCGGCGAACTGCAGGGCCAGTGGAGCCCGTTCGGGTGCCCGGCCTTCGGAGCGGGCGCCGTAGGCCGCCGCCAGGTCGCGGAAGAGCGGGTCGAGCGACTGCTCGTCGGCGGCGATCCGGTGGACGGTGACCATCAGGACGTGCTCGGTGTTCGACAGGGCGAACAGGTGCGGAGCCCAGGGGGCTTCGCGTGTCAGGTCGAACGGGTGGGCCGCGTGCGCGGCCAGCAGGCCCGGCAGCTCCTCCTCGGTCGTCTCCGTCACCGGCAGCCGCGGGCGGGCGGCGGGGTCGGTGGCGGCCATGATGTGCTGGCGCAGTTCGTCGCGGGCGCCGGAGAAGGTGGTCCGCAGGATCTCGTGGCGGGCCGCCACGTCGCCGAGCGCCGCCTCCAGGGCCGCCCGGTCCAGGTCGCCCGTCAGGCGCAGCGCGGCCGGGAACTGGAACGCCGCGCCGCTGTCGTGCAGCCGGGTCATCAGCCAGGTGCGCAGCTGGGCGACGGTGGCGGGCGCCTCGCCGTCGTGGTCGGCGGGGGCCAGCACCGGGCGGGCCTTGGTGGCGAGCGTGCGGGCCACGCCCGCGGCGGTCGGCGCGCTGAAGAACTGCCGCAGGTTCAGCGACGCGTCGAACTCCTCCCGGATGCGGCCGATCAGCCGCATAGCGAGGCCGGACTCACCGCCCAGTTCGAAGAAGTCGTCGTCGGCGCCCACCTGTTGGAGCTTGAGCACGTCGGCGAAGAGACCGCAGAGGGTCTCCTCGGTCTCGTTCCGGGGTGCGCGCCGCGCGACCCGCTCGGCGAAGTCCGGGGCGGGCAGGGCCTTGTGGTCGACCTTGCCGTTGGCGGTGACGGGCAGGGTGCCCATCACCATCACCGCGGCCGGCACCATGTAGCCGGGCAGGATCTTGGCGGCGTGCTCGCGGACCTCGTCGGCGTCCACCTCCTGGCCGTCCGGTACGACGTAGCCGACCAGCAGCCGTTCGCCGGGGCGGTCCTCGCGGGCCGCGACCACGGCCTGGCCGACGCCGGGGTGCGCGGCCAGCGCCGCCTCGACCTCGCCGAGCTCCACCCGGAACCCGCGGATCTTGACCTGGTCGTCGGCCCGGCCGACGAACAGCAGCGCGCCGTCCTCCGTCCAGCGCACCAGGTCGCCGGTGCGGTACATCCTCCCCCGGCCTTCGCCCGGGGGGACCCCCTTGCCGGGCGCGAACGGGCAGGCCACGAAGCGTTCCGCGGTCGGCCCGGCGCGGTCCAGGTAGCCGCGGGCCAGCCCGGTGCCGGCCACGTACAGCTCGCCCGGTGTGCCGGCCGGGACCGGCTGGAGGAACGCGTCCAGGACGTAGACCTGCCGGTTGGACAGCGGGCGGCCGATCGGCAGCACCGCGGCCGGTTCCTCGCCCGCCCGGGTCAGGTGCCAGGTGGCGCAGAGCGTGGTCTCGGTCGGGCCGTAAAGGTGGCGTACGGCGGTGTCGGGGCAGGCCGCGCGCACCCGCGCGACGGCCGCGGCGGGCACCACGTCGCCGCCGGTCAGCACCTCGCGCAGGCCGCGCAGGCACTCCGGCGACTCCTCGGCCACCACGCGGAACGTGCCGGCCGTCAGGTGCACCGCGGTCACCCCGGCGGCCACCGCGGCGCGGATGTCCTGTGCGTCCACCGCGCCCGGCGCGGCGACGACCACGCGGCCGCCGGAGGCCAGCGGCACCCACACCTCGAACAGCGAGGCGTCGAAGGCGTGCGGCGCGTGCATCAGCACCGCGTCGCGCGGGCCGACGGACCAGCCCAGGTCGGCGACGAGACCGGCCACGCCGCCGTGCGGCACCGCGACGCCCTTGGGCTGCCCGGTGGAGCCCGAGGTGTACATCACGTACGCGAGGTCCTCCGCCGCCACGCGTACGGGTACGAGGGCGTCGGCCGGGGCCACCGCGACGGCGGCCCGTACCCGGGCGTCGTCCAGGACGACCAGTTCCGCCGCGGCGTCGACCGGCACCGCGTCGCGGGTGGCCGCCGTGCACACCACCGCCGACGGGCGGGAGTCGGACAGCAGGAACGCGACCCGCTCGGCCGGGTAGCCGGGGTCGACCGGGACGTACGCGGCACCGGCCTTCCACACCGCCAGGAGGGTCACGAGCAGGTCCGCCGAGCGCTCCATCAGGACCGCGACCCGGTCGCCGCGGGTCACGCCCCGGTCCGCGAGGTAGGCGGCCAGCCGGTCCGACTCGCGGGAGAGTTCGGCGTACGACAGGGAGCGCCGCGGGTCGCTGACCGCGACCGCGCCCGGCACCTGCGCCGCCTGGCCGGCGATCAGCTCCGGCACCGTGCTGCCCGGGACCTTGGCCGCGGTGGCGTTCCAGCCGGCCAGTACGAGGTCGCGCTCCGGCTCCTCCAGGACGCCGATGCGGCCCACCGGCACCGAGGGGTCGGCGGCCAGCTGCGCCAGCACCCGTACCACCCGCTGTCCGATCCGCCGGGTCGCCGCCTCGCCGAACAGGTCGGGCCGGGCGGACAGCCGCAGGCTGATGCGGTCGCCGGGGAACACGCCGAGGGTGATGGGGTAGTGCGCCGCGTTGCGGGAGAGTCCGGCGGGCTCCAGCGTGAGGGCCTGCGGGTCGTCCGGCGCGGCGGGCGGGCGCGGGAAGCTCTCGTAGACCACGAGGGTGTCGAAGGAGGCGCCGGGCCCGGCGAGCTGCTGGACCTCCGACAGGCCCAGGTGCTGGTGCGGGAGCAGCGCCGACTGGCGTTCCTGGAGGTCGGTGAGGAGGTCGATGGCGGGCTGCCCGCCGTCGAGCCGTACCCGTACCGGCAGGGTGTTGATGAACAGGCCGACCATGGACTCCACGTGCGGCAGGTCGTGCGGGCGGCCCGCGACGGTGGCGCCGAAGACCACGTCGGTGCGCCCGGCCAGCCGGGCGAGGACCAGCGCCCAGGCGCCCTGGAAGAGCGTGTTGAGCGTCAGTCCGTGGCGGCGGGCCAGCTCGGCCAGGTCGTGGGAGGGGCCTTCGGGGATGTCGATCAGGACGTCCTCGGGCACCACCGAGGCGCGGGTGCGGTCCGCCGGGACGACCAGCGTCGGTTCCTCGGCGCCGGCCAGTTCGGCGCGCCACGCCTCGCGGGCCGCGTCCTTGTCCTGGCGGCCCAGCCAGGCCAGGTAGTCGCGGTAGGAGGCGGTCGGCGGCAGCGCGCCGCCGTCGCCCCCGGCCGCGTACGCCGCGGACAGTTCGGCGAGCACGATCGGCATCGACCAGCCGTCCATGAGGATGTGGTGGCTGGTGACGACCATCCGGTGCCGGCCGTCGCCGAGGCGGATCAGCAGGACGCGCAGCAGCGGCGCGGCGGCGAGGTCGAAGCGGCGGGCGCGCTCGGCGCCGGCCAGCCGCTCCGCCTCGGCCTCGGCGTCGTCCGGCGCGAGGTGCGACAGGTCGGTCTCCTGCCAGGGCAGTTCGACCTCGCGGGCGATGACCTGCACCATGCGGGCGCCGCTGACCCGGCGGAAGCAGGCGCGCAGCGCCGCGTGCCGGGCGATCAGGGTCTCCCACGCCGCGCGCAGCCGGCCCGTGTCCAAGGGACCGTTCACGGCGTGTGCGGACTGCACCGTGTAGACGTCCGGTCCCTCCTCGTCGAAGGTGGCGTGGAAGAGCAGCCCCTCTTGCAGTGGTGACAGCGGCCACACGTCCTCGACCATGGATCGGGTCATCGCTTTCTCCTCACAACGCCTCGTCGTGCTCGGTCGCTAGCGCTTGTCATCGGTGAACCCGGCCTCCAGCTCGTCGATCTGCTGCTGGGCGAGATCGAGCAGCCCGAAGTCGGAGGGGGTGTGGCCGCCCGCCGCCGGGTCGGTGGTGTGCGCGGCCAGGCCGGCCAGCAGGTCCAGCCAGGCCCGGCCGGTACGCTCGGCCGCCGCCGGGTCCGCGTGGGCGGGCAGGCCGAGCGTGAGGGTCAGTTCCGGTTCGTCCCGCGTGCCCCGGAGGACCGTGCCCGCCTCCAGCGCGTACGCGGCGGGCAGGCCGGGCCGGGGCGTGCCGTCGGCCGCGGCGCCGGCCGGCTGCCAGGGCTGGTCCGCCGGTCCGGTGCGGGACCGGTCCCGGTGGGTGTAGGCGACGCGCGGTTCCGGCAGGGCGTCCGGGACCGCGCCGGACCCGGCGTCGGCGCGCAGCTGTTCCTTGACGGCCTTCACCAACGTACCGGCCGCCGGGCCGCCCGCCCAAGCGCCGTCCAAATCGGTGCCGGACAGGTCCAGCCGTACGGGTCCGGGGGCGGTGAACCGGCCGACGGTGCGGGCCAGTTCACCGCTGTCCCGGCCGTCCCGCTCGACCGCAACCACGACGGACGCGCCGTTCTCCTCGCGCGCGATCGCGCCCGCCAGGGCGGCGAGCAGCACCTCGTGGGCCTCGCAGTGGTACAGGGGCGGGATCCGGTGGAGCAGGGTGGCGGCGGTGTCGCGGGGGACGGTCCACGACCGGTGCTCCACGATCTCCGGGCTCGGTACGACAGCCGGGCTCCCGGCGGCCAGTTCTCCGGCCCACCGCCGGAAGGACGTCCCCACGGGCGCGAGTTCCGGTACGGCACCGTCCGCCACGGCCGCGCAGGCCGCCGCGAGGTCGGTGACGACGATGCGCCAGGACGCCTCGTCCACGACCAGGTGGTGGGCCACGAGCGCCAGTCGGCCCGTACGTCCGGTTCCGGCGTCCAGCCACACGGCCCGCAGCACGGGACCGGCCGCCGGGTCCAGCTGCTCCGCCGCCTCGCGCCCGGCGCGGTCCGCGACGGTGTCCAGGTCGTCGTCGGCGATGCCCGTGGCGTCGATGCGGGTGAGCACCGAGGCAGCGTCCACCGTGCCGCGGTCACCGGCCACCAGCACCGGTCCCGTGTCATCGTCCGTCCTGACGCGGGCCCGCAGCATGTCGTGGGTGTCCAGTACGGCGGCGAGCCCGGCGGTCAGCGTGTGCGCCTCCAGACCGGCCGGCGCGGTGACCACGATCCACTCGGCGAGCCCCCGGCCGAAGGCGCGCCCGCCCAGCGCCCGCATGGCGGGGGTGGCCGCGATCGGGCCCGTGCCGACGTTCCCGGCCGCCCGTGCGCGGTCCGCCGCCCGGTCCGCCTCGACCGTCTCCGCGAGGCGCTCGGGGGTCGCCTGCTCGAATACCTGACGCGGCGTCAGGGGCAGCCCGGCGCGGCGGGCGCGGGAGGCCAGCTGCATCGACATCACGGAGTCGCCGCCCACGTGGAAGAAGTTGTCGTCGATGCCCACCCGTTCGAGGCCGAGCACCTCGGCGAACAGGGTGCACAGCGTCTCCTCCACCGGCGTGCGCGGGGCGCGCCCGGAGACCTGGCCGGCGAAGTCCGGCGCGGGCAGCGCCCGGCGGTCGACCTTGCCGTTCGGGGTGAGCGGCAGCCGGTCCAGCGGCACCAGGGCCGCGGGGACCATGTACTCGGGCAGCCGTTCGGCGACGTGCGCGCGCAGGGCGGCCAGCAGGGCGCCGGTGTCGCGGCCGGCGGCCGGCGCGTTGGTCCACGCCGTCAGCGGCGCGTCCGGGTCGGCGGTGCCTCCGGCCGGTACGTACGTGTCGACCGGCGCGGCCCCGTCGGCCAGTTCGGCGCGGACGAAGGTGACGTCCAGGTGCTCCGGCGTACCGGCGGACCAGGTGGCCCCCACCCAGTAGCCCAGGCTCTCGCCCAGTTCGTGGAACGCCTCCACGTCGGGTCCGCCGGGGGCCGTGGCCGGCACCCCGGCCGGGTCCCCGCCGTCCTGGACGGCGCGGGCGAGCGCGGCCTCGTACGCGACCCGGGTGTTGGGCACGCCGGTGACGCGCAGCCGGTCGGGCCGCTCGCCGTCCAGGTGCCGCCGCAGTGCGGCGAGGCCGCCGTCGCGGTCCGTCCAGTCGCGCTCCGGCGCGCCGTCGAGGGAGAGCACGGCGGCTCCCCGCTTGTGCAGCGTCACGTCGTAGCGGTAGCGGGTCAGCTCGTTGTGGTGCCGTCCGCGCTTGAGCCGGATGTCCACGCCCGCGGCGTCCGGCAGCCGGTCCCGCAGGGCCGTGAAGAACTCGGGGTCGACGAGGAGTTCCTTCTCCAGGACGACGCTGCGCTCCACGGCCCGCCGCAGCGCGGCCGGGTCGACGTCGTCCCCGGCGCGGTGGACGTGCACGGCGGCGGTCAGGGCGCGCAGCAGCCGTACGTTGCGCACGTCGCCGACGAACAGCGCGCCGCCCGGGGCCAGCAGCCGTACGGCCAGCTCCACGACCTCCCGGAGGTAGCCCGCGTTGGGGAAGTACTGCGCGACCGAGTTGAGGACGATCGTGTCGAAGTACCCGTCCGGCAGGCCGTCCGCCTCATGGGCGGCCTGGGTGCGCAGTTCGACCCGTCCGGCCAGCTCCGGGTCGCGGCTCACGTGCCGCCGCAGTTCCTCGATCGCGGACGCGGAGAAGTCGGTGCCCCAGTACGTCTCGCAGTCGGGGGCGAGATGGGAGAGGAGCAGGCCGGTGCCGACGCCGATCTCCAGGACGCGGCGCGGGCGCAGCGCCCGGATGCGCTCGACGGTCCGGGCCCGCCACTCGCGCATCTGCTCCGGCGGGATCGGCTGCCCGTCGTAACTGCTGTTCCACCCGGCGAAGTTCTCGCCCAGCACATCGGACCCGGGATGGGCGTGCAGAGTGTCGTACAGGTCCTGCCACTCGCCGACCTGCTCCTGTTCGAGCCGCTCGTCCCGGTCCCCGGTGGCCGTGTCCGCGACCACGTAGCCGACCAGGCGGCGGTCGCCGGGCCGGTCCTCGCGGGCCACCACGACGGCCTGGGCGACGGCCGGGTGGGTGGCGAGCGCGGCCTCCACCTCGCCCGGCTCGACCCGGTGGCCGCGCACCTTGACCTGGGCGTCGGCCCGGCCGACGAAGACCAGCTCGCCGTCCTGCGTCCAGCGGACCACGTCCCCGGTGCGGTACATCCGCCCCCGGCCTGCGGCCGGGGGGACCCCCGTGCCGGGCGCGAACGGGCAGGCCACGAAGCGTTCCGCGGTCAGGCCCGGGCGGCCGAGGTAGCCGCGGGCGAGGTTGACGCCGGTGACGTACAGCTCACCGGCCACGTCCGGCGGGACCGGCTGGAGGAACGCGTCGAGCACGTACGCACGGGAGTTGGCGATCGGCCGCCCGATCGGGACCGGGTCGGCGTCGGGTGCGAGCGGCGCGCTCATCGCCGCGCACACGGTCGTCTCGGTCGGCCCGTAGGCGTTGACCATCCGCCGTCCCGCGGCCCAGCGGGCGGGCAGGCCGGGCGGGCAGGCCTCGCCCGCCACGGTCAGCGTCTCCAGCGTCGCGGGCAGTTCCTCGGCCACCGCGAGCACGCTCGGCGGGACGGTCGCGTGGGTGATGTCCCAGCGGCGCAGCGCCGCGCCCAGCGACACGCGGGGCGGCAGGCCCTCCGGGCCCGGGACGACCGAGGCGGCGCCGGACAGCAGGGCCATGCACAGCTCGGAGACGGCCGCGTCGAAGCTCAGCGACGCCATTTGCAGGACCCGCGACCGCGGGGTCACCGCGAACCGTTCGATCTGGGCGTGTGCCAGGTTGCCCAGGCCCGCGTGCGACACGACGACGCCCTTGGGCCGTCCGGTGGAGCCGGAGGTGTAGGTGACGTAGGCGGCGTGGGCGCTGCGCAGGTGCGCGGTCCGCTCGGCGTCGGTCAGGGGACCGCCCGGCAAGGCGGCGACTTGGGCCGCCACCGCCGTGTCGTCCAGGACCACCACGCGGCCGCCGAACCCGTCCGGGACGACGTGCCGGGTCGCGGCGGTGCACACCACCACCGACGGCGCGGCGTCCGCCAGGACGTACGCCACGCGCTCCGCCGGATGGTCCGGGTCGACGGGGACGAAGGCGCCGCCCGCCATCGAGACGGCCAGTACGGCGGTCACCATGGCCGCCGACCGCTGCACGGCCACCGCGACGCGCTCCTCCGGCCCGACGCCGAGACCGGCCAGGTGGCGGGCCAACTGTCCTGCCTGCCAAGCCAGTTCGCCGTAGGTCAGGGTGCCGGTGTCGGTCACCAGCGCCGCCGCGTCCCGCGACCGCGCGGCCTGCCGGGCGAACAGCTCCGGGAGCGGCGCGTCCGGGGCGGGCACCGCCGTACGGTTCCAGCGGTCCTCGACCCGCTCCCGCTCGTCCTCGCCGAGCAGCCGGATGCGGCCGACGGGTGTCCGCGGGTCCGCCACCACCTGTTCCAGGGCGCGGACCAGCGCCGCCTGCATGCGTTCCGCGCGTTCGCGCGGGAAGACGTCGGGCCGGTAGATGAAGTCGCCCTGCGTGCGCTCCCCGGGGGCCACGATCCACGTCAGCGGGTAGTGTCCCCGGTCCTCCGGCACCCCGGCGGGCCGTACGGCGAGGGAGTCCGGGTCGGCCGGGGGCTCGGGCGGCTGCGGGTAGTTCTCGTAGACGACGAGGGTGTCGAAGGTCGCGCCGGGCCCGGCGAGGTGCTGGATCTCCGGGAGCCCGACGTGCTGGTGGGCGAGGAGCGCGGTGCGGCGCCGCTGGATGTCGGTGAGCAGTTCGGCGACCGGCTGCGCGCCGTCCAGTCGGACCCGTACCGGCAGGGTGTTGATGAACAGGCCGATCATCGACTCGACGCCGGGCAGCTCCGGCGGGCGGCCGGCGACGGTGGTGCCGAAGACCACGTCGGGGCGGCCGGTCAGCCGGGCGAGCAGCAGCGCCCACATGCCCTGGAGGACGGTGTTCGTGGTCAGGCCGAGGCCCCGGGTCAGCTCGGTCAGGCCCCGGGTCAGCTCGTCGGTCAGCTCGAAGCGGATGCGTTCCGGTACGGCGGGGGCGCGGACCAGTTCGGCCGGGACCACGCTGGTCGGCTCGTCCACCCCGGCCAGTTCCGCGCGCCAGGCGTCCCGTGCGGCCGCCTTGTCCTGGCGGTCCAGCCAGGCCAGGTACTCGCGGTAGGAGGTGGCGGGCGGCAGCGTGCGGTCGTGGCCGCCCGCCGCGTACACCTGCGCCATCTCGTTGATCAGCACCGGCAGGGACCAGCCGTCCTTGACGATGTGGTGGCTGGTCAGCACGAGGACGTGCCGCCGCTCGGCGAGCCGGACCAGCAGCAGCCGCAGCAGCGGCGCCACCGACAGGTCGAGCCGGTGCTCGCGGTCGCCGTCGGCGAGCCGCTGGAGCGCGTCCGGTACGTCGTCCTCGGGCAGCCCCGACAGGTCGGCCTCGCGCCACGGCAGCGGCACGTCGCGCGCGATGACCTGCACGGTCTCGCCCGAGGCGCGCGGGTGGAAGCTCGCCCGCAGGGACGGGTGGCGCAGCAGCAGCGTCTGCCAGGTGGCGCGCAGCCGGGCCACGTCGAGCGGGCCGGTCAGCTCCATCATCCGCTGGCCCTCGTAGATGTCCGGGCCGTCCTCGTCGAAGGCGGCGTGGAACAGCAGCCCTTCCTGGAGGGGCGACAGCGGCCAGATGTCCGTCAGGGACGGCACGGCGGCCTCCAGTTCCTCCACGGTGTCCTGGGTCAGGGCCAGGAGGGAGAAGTCGGAGGGGGTGTGGCCGCCCGCGCCGGGGCCTTCGGTGTGCGCGGCCAGGCCGTCGAGCATCGCCAGCCAGTCCTGGCCGAGCCGTTCCGCGGCGGTCTCGTCGAGGAGACCGCCGGGCCAGCTGAGGGTCAGGGTCAGCGCGGGCCCGTCGGGTCCGTCCTGGACGACCGCGCCCGCTTCCAGCGCGTGCCGGGCGGGCATGCCCGGGTCCACGGACCCGCCGAGCGCCGCTTCCCCGGCCATCTGCCACGGTGCCACCGCGTCCGTCTCCGCGCCCGCGGTGAAGCGGCCGAGGTAGTTGAACGCGATCTGCGGGGTGGGGAGGGCAGCCAGCGCCGGGCCCGTCTCCGGGTTGAGGTGGCGCAGCAGTTCGTACCCGAGTCCGTCGCCGGGCAGCGCGCGGGCCTGCTCCTTGACGGCCTTGAGCAGCGCCCCGGCGGCGGGACCGCCCGCGCGGGCCTGCGCCAGGTCGAGACCGGTCAGGCGCAGCCGCAGCGGGTGCGTGCTGGTGAACCAGCCGACCGTACGGGAGAGGTCCGCGCCCGCCAGCGGCTCGCGCCCGTGCCCCTCGATGTCCACCAGCACCCCGGCGCCGGTGTCCTGGCCGCGTTCGTCCTGCCGCCGGGTCACGGCGGCGGCCAGCGCGGCCAGCAGCACGTCGTGCACGCCGCAGTGGAAGGCGGCCGGGGTCCGGGCGGCGAGGACGGCGGCCGCGGAGCGCGGCACGGTCCAGGTGCGGCGGCACACGGATCCCGCGGTGTCGCGCGCCGGGTCGAGGGCCCGCTCGCCGATCAGCGGGTCGGGGCCGTCCAGCAGGGCGGTCCACCGCTCCAGTTCCGCGGTGCGCGCGGGGTCCGCCGCCTGGGCGGCCAGCAGGTCCGACCACTGCGGGAAGGACGTGCCGACCGGGTCGAGGTCCGGTTCCCGGTCCGCCGCCACCGCTTCGCAGGCGGCTTGCAGGTCGGGCACGAGGATGCGCCAGGAGACGCCGTCGACGACCAGGTGGTGGACGGCGAGGACCAGCCGGCCGGTCCGTCCGGGACCGGCGTCCAGCCACACCGCCTGCACCAGGACGCCGTCGGCGGGCGCCAGGCGTTCCACGGCGTCCCGCGCGACCTGGTCGGCCAGCACGTCCAGGCCGTCGTCCGGTACGCCGGCGGCGTCGACGCGGCCGGCCAGCGCGGCGGCGTCCACCGCACCGCGCGCGGACACGCGCAGCGTCGGCTCCGGCCCGTCGTCCGTCACACGGGCCCGCAGCATGGCGTGGGTGTCCAGGACGGCGGCCAGTCCGGCGGCCAGAACGTCTTCGCCCAGCCCGGCGGGGGCGCCCAGGACCGCCCACTGCGCGAACGCGGGCCGTGTCGCGGCCGGTACGCCCAGCGCCCGTACCACCGGGGTCCAGGCGACCTCGGCCGCCGTGTCGTCCGGCGTGTCCTGCGGAGCCCCGTCGGCGTCCCCGGCCGTCTCGGCGACCTCGGCCAGCCGCTCGGGGGTCTTCTCCTCGAAGACCTGCCACGGCGTGACGACGATTCCGGCGCGCCGGGCGCGCGAGACCAGTTGCAGCGACATGATCGAGTCGCCGCCGAGCTCGAAGAAGCTGTCCTCGACGCCCACCCGGTCCACGCCCAGCACCTCGGCGAACAGGGCGCACAGCGTCTCCTCGGCCGCGTTGCGCGGCGCCCGCCCGCCGGCCCGCGCGGCGAAGTCGGGAGCGGGCAGCGCGGCCCGGTCCACCTTGCCGTTCGCGGTCACCGGCAGCGCGTCCAGCACCACCACGGCGGCCGGGACCAGGTAGTCCGGCAGCAGCCCGGCGACGTGGTCGCGGACCGCCTCGCCGTCCACGGCCGTGCCGTCCGGCACCACGTACCCGATCAGGCGACGTTCGCCCGGCCGGTCCTCGCGGGCCACCACCACGGCCTGGGCGACCGCCGGGTGGGCGGTCAGCGCCGCTTCCACCTCGCCGGGCTCCACCCGGTAGCCGCGCACCTTGACCTGGGTGTCCGCCCGCCCGGTGAAGACGAGTTCGCCGTCCTCGGTCCAGTGCGCCAGGTCGCCGGTGCGGTACATCCTCCCCCCGCCTTCGGCCGGGGGGACCCCCATGCCGGGCGCGAAGGGGCAGGCGACGAAGCGTTCGGCCGTCGCCCCGGAGCGGTCGAGGTAGCCGCGCGCCAGGCCCGTCCCGGCGAGGTACAGCTCGCCGTCCACGCCGGGCGGTACGGGCCGGAGGAACGCGTCCAGCACGTACACCCGGCGGCCGGGCAGCGGACGCCCGATGGGCAGCACGTCCCCCACGGCATCGTCCGGCCGCAGCCGGTGCCAGGTGGCGCACAGCGTGGTCTCGGTCGGCCCGTACAGGTGCCGGACCGTCACCTCCGGGCAGGCGTCCCGTACGCGGGCGACGGACGCCGCCGGGACCACGTCGCCCCCGGTCAGCACCTCGCGCAGCCCGGCGAAGCAGTCCGGGTCCTCCTCCGCGGTCACGCGGAACAGGCCCGCCGTGAGGTGGACGGCCGTCACCCCGGCCGCCACCGCCGCGCGGACGCGCCCGGCGTCGACCGTGCCGGGGGCGGCCACCACGACGCGCGCGCCGGTGGCCAGCGGCACCCAGATCTCGTACAGCGAGGCGTCGAAGACGTGCGGCGCGTGCATCAGCACCGCGTCGTCCGGGCCGAGGGACCAGCCCCGTTCCCCGGCGAGCGCGGCCACACTGCCGTGCGGCACCGCGACGCCCTTAGGGGTGCCCGTCGAGCCGGAGGTGTACATGACGTACGCCACGTCGTCGGCGCCCACCGGGAGCCGGGGCACGGGCGGCGTCTCCGCCGACTCCGGGCCGTCCAGGACGACGATCCGCCCGGCCGCCTCCGCCGGGACCGCCGGCCGCGTGGCCGTGGTGCACAGCACGGCCGCCGGAGCCGAGTCCGCCAGCAGGAACGCGATCCGCTCCGCCGGATATCCCGCGTCCACCGGCACATACGCGGCCCCGGCCCGCCACACGCCGAGCAGCGCCGCGATCAGCTCGGCCGACCGCTCCAGCACCACCGCCACCCGGTCGCCGCGCCCCACGCCCACGCCGCGCAGCCGCGCGGCGATGCGCCCGGCCTCGGTGTCCAACTGCGCGTATTGGACAGTTCGCGCGCCGTCCACCACGGCCACCGCGTCGCCCGCCCGCGCCACCTGCGCGGCGAACAGCTCCGGCACCGACGCGCCGGCCGGCTCCCCGGCCGCCGTGGCGTTCCACTCCGCCACGACCCGGTCGTGCTCCGGCGCGTCCAGCACGCCGATCCGGCCGACGGGCGCCCCGGGGTCCGCCACGATCTGTTCGAGGACGCGCACGACCCGCTCGCCCAGCCGCCGGGCCTCGCGCCGGTCGAACAGGTCCGGGCGGTACGTGACGTAGACGCGCAGCCGGTCGCCGGGGACGACGCCCACGGCCAGCGGGTAGTGGGTGCCCGCCACGATGTCGGACTGGCTGATCGTCACCTCGCCCTCCGACCGCACGGCGCCGGACAGGGTGGCGGTGGTGCGCGGGTAGTTCTCGAACATCAGCATCGTGTCGAAGACCGCGCCGGGCCCGGCCAGGCCCTGCACCTCCGACAGCCCGAGGTGCTGGTGCGCCATCAGCGCGGACTGGCGCTCCTGGAGGCCGGTGAGCAGGCGCAGCACCGGCTGCGCGCCGTCGAGCCGGACCCGTACCGGCTGGGTGTTGATGAACAGGCCGACCATCGACTCGACATCGGGCAGCTCCGGCGGGCGGCCGGACACGGTGCCGCCGAAGACCACGTCGGTCCGCCCGGCCAGGCGTGCCAGGACCATCGCCCAGGCGCCCTGCACCACGGTGTTGACGGTCAGGCCGTGGCGGCGGGCCAGCTCGGTCAGGGCCCGGGTGCCGTCCTCGGAGAGTTCGGCGGAGCCGGTCTCGGGGGCCGCCGGTGCCCGGCCCTGGTCGGTGGCGCGGGCCACCAGCGTCGATTCCTCGGCGCCGGCGAGTTCCGCCTGCCAGGCGGCGCGCGCCGCGTCCCGGTCCTGGCGCTCCAGCCAGGCCAGGTAGTCGCGGTAGGAGGCGGTGCGCTTGAGCCCCGTAGCGTCACCGCCCGCCGCGTAGGCCGCGCCGAGCTCGTCCAGGACGACCGGCATCGACCAGCCGTCCAGCAGGATGTGGTGGCTGGTCACCACCAGGCAGTGCCGGTCCTCGGCGAGGCGGACGAGCAGCAGCCGCAGCAGCGGGGCCGCCGCGAGGTGGAAGCGGTGGGCCCGCTCGTTCGCGGCCAGCCGGTCCAGCTCGGCCCGCCGCTCGTCCTCCGGCAGCGCCGACAGGTCCGCCTCGTCCCACGGCAGGGTCACGTCCCGCGCGACGACCTGTACGGTGTCGCCGGATTCCCGCTGGTGGAAGCTGGCGCGCAGGGCGTCGTGCCGGGCCAGCAGCGCCTCCCAGGAGGCACGCAGGCGGGCGGCGTCCAGCGGCCCGTCCAGGTCCAGCAGCCGCTGGGTCTCGTAGACGTCCGGGCCCTCCTCGTCGAAGGCGGCGTGGAACAGCAGCCCTTCCTGGAGGGGCGACAGCGGCCAGATGTCCGTCAGCGACGGCACGGCGGCCTCCAGCGCCGCCACGCTGTCCTGGGTGAGGTCCAGCAGCGGGAAGTCGCCGGGGGTGTGCCCGCCCGCGCCGGGGGTGTCGGCGTGCGTGGCCAGGCCGCCGAGGAGGTCCAGCCAGGTCTCGCCGAGCCGGGCCGCCTCGGTTTCCTCCAGGAGGGCGGCGGGCCAGCTCAGCGCGAGGTCCAGCACCGGTCCGTGCGGAGTGTCGCGGACGACCGCGCTCGCCTCCAGGGCGTGCCGGGCGGGCAGGTCGGGCGCGGCCGTGCCGCCGACCGCGGTCGTACCGGCCGGCTGCCACGCGGCCACGGGGCCGCCGTCCGCGCCGCCGGGGAAGCGGCCGAGGTAGTTGAAGCCGAGCTGCGGGGCCGGGAGGCCGGCCAGCGCGGGGCCGGTCTCCGGGTTGAGGTGGCGCAGCAGCTCGTGGCCGAGCCCGTCGCCGGGCACCGCGCGCGCCTGCTCCTTGACGGTCTTGAGCAGCGCCCCGGCCGCGGGCCCGCCGGTCAGCGCCTGCGGCAGGTCGATGCCGGTGAGGTCCAGGCGGACGGGGTGGACGCTGGTGAACCAGCCCACCGTACGGGTCAGGTCCGTCCCGTCGAGCGGTTCGCGGCCGTGGCCCTCGATGTCCACCAGGAGTCCGGCGCCCGCCTCCGGGCGCCGGTGCGCGACCGCGCCCGCCAGCGTGGCCAGCAGCACGTCGTGCGCGCCGCAGTGGAAGGCGGCCGGTGCCCGGTTCAGCAGGGTGGCCGCCGCCGCGCCGGTGACCGTCCACGACCGGCGGCGCAGGGTCGCCGCGGTGTCGGTGGCCGGGTCGGGCGCGCGGGTGCCGAGCTGGGGTCCGGCACCGTCGAGCAGCGCGGTCCAGTCCGCCAGTTCGGCCGTGCGGGAGGCGTCGGACGCCTGGGCGACGAGGAGGTCGGCCCACCGGCGGAAGGACGTGCCGACCGGGTCCGGCTCGGGCGCCCGGCCCGCCGTCACGGCCTCGCAGGCGGCGCGCAGGTCGGGCACGAGGATGCGCCAGGACACGCCGTCCACGACGAGGTGGTGGACGACGAGGGCGAGCCGTCCGGTCCGCTCCGGCCCGGCGTCCACCCACACGGCCCGGACCATCTCGCCCGTGGCCGGGTCCAGCCGTGCGGCGGCGTCACTCGCCGCCCGCTCGGCGATGCCGTCCAGGTCGGCGTCCGGTGCGTCCGTGGCGTCGGTACGGGTGACGAGCGCGGCGGCGTCCACCGCCCCGCGGCCGGGCACGTCGAACACCGGCCCCGCCGCGCCGTCGCGCACCCGGGCGCGCAGCATGTCGTGGGTGTCCAGGACGGCGGCCAGCCCGGCGGTGAGCGCGTCCTGCCCCAGTCCGGCCGGTGCGCCGAGGACCGTCCACTGGGCGAACCCGGGGCGGGCGGCCCGCTCCCCCAGCGCCCGCATCACCGGCGTCCAGGGCACCTCGCCGACGCCCACGTCGGACGCCGCGCGCGCGGCCGCGTCGGTACGGGTCGCCACCGCCGCCAGCCGCTCCACGGTCCGGTGGTCGAAGACCTGACGCGGCGTCAGCACCAGTCCGGCCCGACGGGCCCGCGAGACCAGCTGCATCGAGCCGATCGAGTCGCCGCCCAGCGCGAAGAACCCGTCGTCGATGCCCACCCGGTCGAGCCCCAGCACCTCGGCGAACAGACCGCACAGCGTCTCCTCGGCCTCGGTGCGCGGCGCCCGCCCCGAGACCCGCCCGGCGAAGTCGGGGGCGGGCAGCGCCGCGCGGTCCACCTTGCCGTTGACCGTGACCGGCAGCGACGGCAGGACCAGGACGGCCGCGGGCACCATGTAGTCCGGCAGCACCTTGGCGACGTGCTCGCGGATCTGCTCGGCGTCCGCCTCCTGCCCGTCCGGTACGACATAGCCGACCAGCCGCCGTTCGCCGGGACCGTCCGCGCGCGCCACCACCACGGCCTGCCCGACCGCCGGGTGGGCGGCCAGCGCCGCCTCCACCTCGCCCAGCTCGACGCGGAAGCCGCGCACCTTGACCTGCGCGTCGGCCCGCCCGACGAAGACCAGCTCGCCGTCGCGCGTCCAGCGCACCAGGTCGCCCGTCCGGTACATCCTCCCGCCGTCGGCGAACGGGCACGCCACGAAACGCTCGGCGCTGAGCCCGGCGCGCTGCCAGTAGCCCTGCGCCAGCCCGGTCCCGGCGACGTACAGTTCGCCGGTCACGCCCGGCGGCACGGGCTGGAGGAACGCGTCCAGCACGTACACCTGCCGGTTGCCCAGCGGACGGCCGACCGGCAGTTCGGGGCCCGCGGCGTCGCCGGGCCGCAGCAGGTGCCAGGTGGCGCACAGCGTCACCTCCGTCGGCCCGTACAGATGCCGTACGGCGAGGTCGGGGCACGCCTCCCGGACGCGGGCGACGGATGCCGCCGGGACCACGTCCCCGCCGGTCAGCACCTCCCGCAGTCCCACGAAGCACTCCGGCGCCTCCTCCGCCACCACCCGGAACAGCCCGGCCGTGACATGCGCCGCCGACACTCCGCCGGCCACGGCGTCGCGTATCCGCTGCGCGTCCACCGCGCCCGGCCGCGCCACCTCGACCCGCCCGCCGGAGACCAGCGGCACCCAGATCTCGAAGAGCGACACGTCGAAGGCGTGCGGCGCGTGCATCAGCACCGCGTCGTCCGGGCCGAGGGACCAGCCGCGCTCGCCGGCCAGCGCGGCCACACTGCCGTGCGGCACCGCGACACCCTTCGGGGTGCCCGTCGAGCCGGAGGTATACATCACGTACGCCAAGTCCCCGGCGGACACCGGCACATGACGTGCGGAGTGCGGCATGTCCACTTCGCCCAGCACCACCAGCGGAGCGGACGTGTCCACCGGAACCGCCGCACGTGCCGCCTCGCCGCACACCACGGCCGAGGGCCGCGAGTCGTCCAGCATGAACGCGATCCGCTCCGCCGGATACCCCGCATCCACCGGTACGTACGCGGCTCCCGCCTTCCACACCCCCAGCAACGCCACCACCAGATCGACGGACCGCTCCAGCACCACCGCGACCCGGTCACCACGCCCCACACCCAGACCGCCCAGGTGCGCGGCCAGCCGCCCCGCCTCCGCGTCCAACTCCGCGTACGTGAGCCGCCGTTGACCGTCCACGACCGCCACGGCATCCGGCGCCGACGCCACCCGCCGCGCGATCAGCTCCGGCACCGACGGCCCCGCCACCTCCCCGGCCGTGGCATTCCACTCCCCCACCACCAACTGCCGTTCAGCCCCGCCCAGGACACCGATCCGGCCCACCGGCACCGACGGATCGGCCACCATCTGCTCCAGCACCCGCACCAGCTGCCCGAAGACGGCCTCGGCGGTGGGGCGGTCGAAGAGGTCCGGGCGGAAGTCGAGCTTGCAGAGCATCCGCTCGCCCGGCACGACGACCAGGGTGAAGGGGTAGTGGGAGGTCTCGCGGCCTTCGAGGAAGCGCAGGGTGAAGGCGTCGGGGCCGGTCGTTCCGACAGGGGCCGCCGGGTAGTTCTCGAACACCACGAGGGTGTCGAAGACCGCGCCGGGACCGGCCAGCTTCTGGATCTCGCCCAGGCCCAGGTGCTGGTGGGCCATGAGCGCGGTCTGCCGCTCCTGGATGCCGGCGAGGAGGCGGTGCAGCGGCTGCCCGCCGTCGAGCGGTACGCGCACCGGCAGCGTGTTGATGAACAGGCCCACCATCGACTCGACGCCGGGCAGCGCGTCGGGGCGCCCGGCCACGGTGGCGCCGAACACCACGTCGTCGCGCCCGGCCAGCCGCGCCAGGACCAGCGCCCAGGCGCCCTGCACGACGGTGTTGACCGTCAGGCCGTGGGCGCGGGCCAGCCCGACCAGGCCGCGTGTCAGGTCCTCCGGGATCTCGCTGATCAGGCTCTCGGGGACGGCCGGCAGCCGGGCCGGGTCGGCCGGTGCGACGAGGGTCGGCTCGTCGTTGCCGGCCAGCTCCGCCCGCCACGCCTGCCGGGCGGCGTCCTTGTCCTGCCGGTTCAGCCAGGCCAGGTAGTCGCGGTAGCGGGCCGCCCGGGGCAGTCCGCGGGCGTCGCCGCCCGCCGCGTACACCGTGGTCAGCTCGCTCAGCAGCACCGGCATGGACCAGCCGTCCATCAGGACGTGGTGGGAGGTGATGACCAGCCGGTGCCGCTCTTCGCCCAGGCGGACCAGCAGCAGGCGCAGCAGCGGCGGCACCGCCGGGTCGAACCGCTCGGCCCGCTCCTCGGCGGCCAGCCGCTCCGCCTCGGCGAGCGCGTCCGCCGCACCGAGGCCGGAGACGTCGGCCTCCCGCCAGGGCAGTGTCACCTCGCGCGCGACGACCTGTACCGCGTCGCCCGACCTGCGGCGCCGGAAGCCCGCCCGCAGCACCGGGTGCCGGGCCACCAGCGCCTCCCAGGAGACGCGCAGCCGGTCGGCGTCCAGCGGTCCGTCCAGCGCCAGCGTGCGCTGCCCCTGGTAGACGTCCGGGCCCTCCTCGTCGAAGGAGGCGTGGAACAGCAGCCCTTCCTGCAACGGCGAGAGCGGCCACACGTCCTCGACAAGAGATCGGGTCATCGCTTACTCCTCAAAACGACGTGCGTTCAGCGGACTACGAGGTGCGGTGCGCGGCCCGCGGGCCACGGCGCCCGGCCGGCGGGCCGTGGTCCGCGGGTCGTGGGCTCACGGCCCCGGCCACGGGTTGTCGTCGGCGAAACCTGCTTCGAACTCCTCGACCTCGTCCTGGCCGAGGTCCAGCAGGGGGAAGTCGGAGGCGGTGTGCCCGCCGGCGGCGGGGTCGGCGGTGTGGGCGGCCAGGCCGTCCAGCAGGTCCAGCCAGCGCCGGCCCAGCCGTTCGACGGCGGTGTCCGCCCACAGGCCGGCCGGTCCGGCGAGGGTGAGGGCCAGTTCCGGGCCGTCCGGGGTGTCCCGGACGTAGGCCCCCGCCTCCAGGGCGTGCGGGGCGGGTGTGCGCGGGTCGGCGGAGCTGCCGACGACCGAGGTGCCGGCCGGCTGCCAGGCGTCCCCCGTCGCCCCGGCGCGGCCGGCCCCGGCGAACCTGCCCAGGTAATTGAACCCGATGTGGGCGTCCGGGAGGGTGTCCAACTCCGGTCCGGTCGCGGGGTTCAGGTAGCGCAGCAGGGCGTGGCCGAGGCCGTCGCCGGGTATGTCGCGCGCCTGTTCCTTGACCCGTTTCAGCAGCTCACCGGCTGCCGGGCCGCCTCCCGCCGCCTCGTCCAGGTCCACGCCGGACACGTCCAGACGGACCGGGTGGACTCCGGTGAACCAGCCCACCGTCCGGGACAGGTCGGCCCCGTCGACCGGTTCGCGGCCGTGTCGCTCGATGTCCACGACGAGCGCGGCCGCGGGCCGCCCGGACGCCACCGCGCCCGCCAGCGTCGCCAGCAGCACTTCGTGGACGCCGCAGTGGAACATCGCGGGGGTGTCGCCGGCCAGCGTGGCCGCCGTCGCGCCGGGCAGCACCCAGGTGCGCCGGTCCATGCCGGTCAAGGTGTCCCGGTCCGGGTCCAGGGCCCGCCCGCCCAGCGGCGGGGCGACACCCTCGAACAGGGCCTGCCACCGCGGCAGTTCGGCGATCCGGCGCTCCTCGGTGGCCTGTGCCGCGAGGGCGCCCGCCCACTGCCGGAAGGAGGTCCCGACGGGGTCCGGCTCCGGCACGCGCCCGGCCGCCGCCGCTTCACAGGCGGCCCGCAGGTCCGGGAGCAGGATGCGCCAGGACACGCCGTCCACGACGAGGTGGTGGATCACCAGGGCCAGCCGCCCGGACCGCCCCGGCCCGGCGTCCAGCCACACCGCCCGCACCAGCACACCCGCCCCGGTGTCCAGCCGCCCCGTCGCCTCCCGGGCCGCGCGGTCGGCCAGGTCGTCCAGGTCGCCGACCGGTACGTCCGTGGCGTCGATACGGGTGGTCAGCCCGGCCGCGTCCACCGCGCCCCGCGCCGACACCACCAGGCGCGGGCCGTCCTCGGCGCGCTCCACGCGGGCCCGCAGCATGTCGTGGGTGTCCAGGACGGCGGCCAGCCCGGCGGTGAGCACGTCCGGCCGCAGGTCCGCGGGCGTGGTGACGATCATCCACTGCGCGAACTCGCGGCTCAGCGCGTACTCCCCGAGCGCCAGCATGCCCGGCGTCCAGGCCACTTCCCCCACGCCCGCGTCCGGGGCCGCGCGCACCTCGTCGGCGAGCCGGGCCACGGCGGCCAGCGCGCCCGGCGTCTCCTGCTCGAACACGTCCTGGGCGCTGAACAGCACCCCTTCGCGGCGGGCGCGGGCCGCGAGCTGCATCGACATGATCGAGTCGCCGCCGCGCGCGAAGAAGCTGTCGTCCGCGCCCACGTCGTCCAGTCCCAGCAGCTCGGCGAAGAGCGCGCACAGGATGTCCTCCGCCACCGTGTGCGGCGCGCGGCCCGTCGTCTTCCCGGCGAAGCCGGGCGCGGGCAGCGCCCTGCGGTCCACCTTGCCGTTGACCGTCACCGGCAGCTCCGGAAGAACCAGGACGGCCGCGGGCACCATGTAGTCCGGCAGCACCTTGGCGACGTGCTCGCGGATCTGCTCGGCGTCCGCCTCCTGCCCGTCCGGTACGACATAGCCGACCAGCCGCCGCTCCCCGGGCCGGTCCTCGCGGGCGACGACGGCGGCCTGGGCCACCCCCGGCGCGGCGGCGAGCACGGTCTCGATCTCGCCCGGCTCGATCCGGTAGCCACGGATCTTGACCTGCGCGTCGGCCCGCCCGGCGAAGACCAGCTCGCCGTCGCGCGTCCAGCGCGCAAGGTCGCCCGTCCGGTACATCCTCCCCCGGCCTTCGGCCGGGGGGACCCCCATGCCGGGCACGAAGGGGTCGGCCGTGAAGCGCTCGGCCGTCGCGGCGGGACGGTCGAGGTAGCCGCGCGCCAGGCCCGCCCCCGCGAGGTACAGCTCCCCGGTCACGTCCGGCGGTACGGGCTGGAGGAACGCGTCCAGCACGTACACCCGGCGGTTGGGCAGCGGACGCCCGATGGGCAGGACGTCCCCCACGGCCTCGTCGGGCCGCAGCCGGTGCCAGGTGGCGCTCAGCGTGGTCTCGGTCGGCCCGTACAGATGCCGTACGACGAGGTCGGGGCACGCCTCCCGGACGCGGGCGACGGACGCCGCCGGGACCACGTCCCCGCCGGTCAGCACTTCCCGCAGCCCCTTGAAGGACTCCGGCGCCTCCTCCGCGACCACCCGGAACGAACCGGCGGTCAGGTGCACCGCCGTGACACCCGCCGCCACCGCCTCCCGCACCCGCTGCGCGTCCACCACACCGCTGCCGGCGACCATCACCCGGGCCCCGGAGACGAGCGGCACCCAGATCTCGAAGAGGGAGGCGTCGAAGGCGTGCGGGGCGTGCATGAGCACCGCGTCGTCCGGGCCGAGGGACCAGTCCCGCTCGCCCGCCAGCGCGGCCACACTGCCGTGCGGCACCGCGACACCCTTCGGGGTGCCCGTCGAGCCGGAGGTATACATCACGTACGCCAAGTCGGCACCGGATATCGCTACTTGGGCTCCGGAACCCTCCCCCTGCACCTCGTCCAGCACCACCAGCGGAGCGGCCGTGTCCACCGGAACCGCCGCACGTGCCGCCTCACCGCACACCACGGCCGAGGGCCGCGAGTCGTCCAGCATGAACGCGATCCGCTCCGCCGGATACCCCGCATCCACCGGTACGTACGCGGCCCCCGCCTTCCACACCCCCAGCAACGCCACCACCAGATCGACGGACCGCTCCAGCACCACCGCGACCCGGTCACCACGCCCCACACCCAAACCGCCCAAGTGCGCGGCCAGCCGCCCCGCCTCCGCGTCCAACTCCGCGTACGTGAGCCGCCGTTGACCGTCCACGACCGCCACGGCATCCGGCGCCGACGCCACCCGCCGCGCGATCAGCTCCGGCACCGACGGCCCCGCCACCTCCCCGGCCGTGGCATTCCACTCCCCCACCACCAACTGCCGTTCAGCCCCACCCAGGACACCGATCCGGCCCACCGGCACCGACGGATCGGCCACCATCTGCTCCAGCACCCGCACCAGCAGTCCGGTCAGGGCGTGGGCCAGTTCGGGGGTGACCAGGTCGGGGCGGTAGGAGACCTCCACTTCGATGCGGTCGCCGGGGAGGATGCCCAGCGTCAGCGGGTAGTGGGTGGCCTGGCGCAGGGCCAGGGTGGTGAAGGTGAGCGCGCCGGGCCCGCCCGACCCGGCGGCGGGGCGGGGGTAGTTCTCGTACACGACCAGCGTGTCGAAGCCTGCGCCGGGCCCGGCGTGCTTCTGGATCTCGGCGAGGCCCAGGTGCTGGTGCGGCAGCAGCGCGGACCGGCGTGCCTGGACGTCCTTGAGCAGGTCCAGTACGGGCCGCGCGGCGTCGAGGCGTACGCGTACCGGCACGGTGTTGATGAAGAGGCCGACCATCGACTCGACGCCGGGCAGCTCCGGCGGGCGGCCGGCCACCGTCGTGCCGTACACCACGTCGTCACGGCCGGAGAGGCGGGCCAGCAGCAGGGCCCAGGCGCCCTGGACCACGGTGTTGGCGGTCAGGCCGTGGCGGCGGGCCAGGCCGGTGACCGCGCGGGTGAGCTCGGCGGGCAGGGCCGCCTCGGCCTTGTCGGGCAGGACCGGGGCGCGGGCCGGGTCCGCGGGGGCGACGAGCGTCGGCTCGCCGTCCCCGGCCAGCTCGGCGCGCCACGCGGCCCGCGCCGCGTCCTTGTCCTGCCGGGCCAGCCACGCGAGGTAGTCGCGGTAGGAGGGGGTGCGGCGCAGCCCCGAGGCGTCACCGCCCGCCGCGTACACCGCGGTCGCCTCGTCGAAGAGAATCGGCATCGACCAGCCGTCCAGCAGGATGTGATGCGCCGTCAGCACCATGCAGTGCCGGTCCGGGCCGAGGCGGACGAGGAGCAGCCGCAGCAGCGGCGCCACGCCCAGGTCGAAGCGTTCCGCGCACTCCGCGGCGGCCAGCCGGCGGACCTCGGCGAGCGCCGCGGCCTCCGGCAGGGCCGAGAGGTCGGTCTCGCGCCAGGGCAGGACGGCCTCGCGGGTGATGAGCTGGACGGCTTCGCCGGACCTGCGGCGGTGGAAGCCGGCCCGGAGCGCCGCGTGGCGGGCGAGCAGGGCCTGCCAGGAGGCGCGCCAGCGGGCCGGGTCCAGCGGGCCGTCGATCGTCAGGGTGCGCTGGATGACGTAGACGTCGGGCCCCTGCGCGTCGAAGCCGGCGTGGAAGAGCATGCCCTCCTGGAGCGGTGACAGCGGCCACACCTCGGCCAGTGCCGAGCCCTTGCCGGACGCCGGGCCCTTGCCGGACGCCGGTCCCATGGGCGGTGGTGAGGTCTTCACAGCGACAGTCCCCCTTCGAGCCGTGCTGCTATCGCTTCGAACTCCTCGACCTCGTCCTGGCCGAGGTCCAGCAGCGGGAAGTCGGAGGGCGTGTGACCGCCCGCCTCGGGCGCGGCCGTGTGGGCGGCCAGGCCGCCGAGCAGGTCCCGCCACAGGTGGCCCAGGCGCGCCGCGGCCTCGTCGCCGAGGACGCCGGCCGGGCCGCCGACCGTGAGCGTCAGTTCGGGTCCGTGCGGTGTGTCGCGGACGACCGCGCCCGCCTCCACGGCGTGCGGCGCGGGCATGTCCGGGTCGTCCGATCCGCCGAGCGCGGTGCTGCCCGCCGCCTCCCACGGCCCGGCCGTGCCCGCGCCCGCGGGGAACCGGCCGAGGTAGTTGAAGCCGATCCGCGGGGTCGGGAGGGCCGCCAGCACGGGGCCGGTCTCCGGGTTGAGGTGGCGCAGCAGCCCGTGGCCGAGGCCGTCGCCGGGCACCGCGCGCACCTGTTCCTTGACGGCCTTGAGCAGCGCCCCGGCCGCCGGGCCGCCCGCCGGGACCTGGTCCAGGTCCACGCCGGACAGGTCGAGCCGTACGGGATGCACGCTGGTGAACCAGCCCACCGTACGGGACAGGTCGGCCCCGGCGACGGGGTGCCGCCCGTGTCCCTCGACGTTCACCAGCACCCCGGCCGCCGTGTCCGGCCGCCAGCGCGCCACCGCGCCCGCCAGTGCCGCGAGCAGCACCTCGTGGACTCCGCAGTGGAAGACCACGGGCGTGCGTGCGGCCAGGACCGCCGCCTGTTCCCGGGGCACCTCCCACGTGTGGTGGCGCACGGTCGCCGAGGTGTCCGTGTCCGGGTCGAGGGCGCGGCTGCCGAGCACCGGGTCGGGCCCGTCGAGTACGGCGGTCCAGTACGGCAGTTCCGCGACCCGGTGCGGCTGCGTGGCCTGGGCGGCGAGCAGCGCGGCCCACTGCCGGAAGGAGGTGCCCACGGGGCCGAGGTCCGCCTCGCGCCCGTCCGCCGCGGCTTCGCAGGCGGCCCGCAGGTCCGGCACCAGGATGCGCCAGGACACGCCGTCCACCGCGAGGTGGTGCACGGCCAGCGCCAGCCGGCCGGTCCGGTGCGGTCCGGCGTCCAGCCACACCGCCCGGACCAGGACGCCCGCGGCCGGGTCGAGGCGGGTGACGGCGTCCTCGGCGGCCCGTTCCGCGAGACCGTCGAGGTCGGCCTCGGCGGCCCGGGTCGCGTCCACCGTGGTCACCAGGCGGTCGGCGTCGACCGAGCCCCGGCCGCCGACGGTCAGCACCGGTCCGCCGGGCCGCTCCACCACCCGGGCGCGCAGCATGGCGTGGGTGTCCAGGACGGTGGCCAGTCCGGCGGCCAGCACGTCGCGGCCCAGCCCGGCCGGGGCGCCCAGGACCGTCCACTGCGCGAACCGGCCGCCCGTGATCCGCTCGCCCAGCAGCCGCATCACCGGGGTCCACGGCACCTCGCCGACCCCCGAACCCGCGGGGCCGGCGCCGCTCCCGGCGGCCGGCTCCGCCACCTCGGCGAGCCGTTCCGGCGTCTGCTCGTCGAAGACCTGCCGGGAGGTCACCAGCAGACCGGCGCGGCGGGCCCGCGAGACCAGCTGGAGCGACATGATCGAGTCGCCGCCCAGTTCGAAGAAGCTGTCCTCGGCGCCGACCCGCTCCAGGCCCAGCAGTTCCGCGAACAGCGCGCACAGCACCGATTCGGCGGGGGTGCGCGGCTCGCGCCCGCCGACCTGTCCGGCGAAGTCGGGCGCGGGCAGTGCCGCGCGGTCCAGCTTGCCGTTGGGCGACATCGGCAGCTCGCCGAGGACCAGCACGGCCGCCGGGACCATGTGGTCCGGCAGCGTCGCGGCGACATGGGCGCGGACGGACCGTTCGTCCAGGTCCGGCCCGGCGGACACGACGTAGCCGACCAGGCGGCGTTCGCCGGGCCGGTCCTCGCGGACCACCACCGCCGCCTCCGCCACCGCCGGGTGGGCGGTCAGCGCGGCCTCGATCTCGCCCGGCTCGACGCGGAAGCCGCGCACCTTGACCTGGGCGTCCGCCCGCCCGGCGAAGACCAGTTCGCCGTCGGCGGTCCACCGGGCCAGGTCCCCGGTCCGGTACATCCTCCCCCAGCCTTCGGCCGGGGAGGCCCCCATGCCGGGCGCGAACGGGTTCGCCACGAACCGGGCCGCGCTCAGCGCCGGGCGTCCCAGGTAGCCGCGCGCCAGGTTGACCCCGGCCACGTACAGCTCGCCCCGTACGCCCGGGGGCACCGGCTGGAGGAAGGCGTCCAGGACGTACGCCTGTGTGTTGGTGACCGGGCGGCCGATCGAGGGCGCGCTGTCGCCGCCGAGGGGCGCGGTCACCGTGGAGGTGACGGTCGCCTCCGTGACGCCGTACTCGTTGTACAGCTCCCGCCCTTCGGACCAGCGGCGGCGCACCTCCTCGGTCATCGGCTCGCCGCCGGTGACCAGCACCCGCAGCCGGGGCAGGCCGTCGGACGGCAGCTGCGGCAGGAACGCGGCGGGCAGCACCACGTGGGTGGCCCCGCGCTCGCGCAGCAGGTCGGCCAGGTCCTCGCCGAAGGTCTGCTGCCCGGCGGGTGCCAGCACCAGCCGCGCGCCCGCGCACAGCACCGGCCAGATGTCGCCCATCGACACGTCGAAGCTGGGCGAGACGAGCTGGGCCAGGCGGCTCTCGGTGCCGATGCGGTAGCGCGCGACGCGGTCCGCGACGAGGTTGCCGAGGCCGCGGTGGGCGACGATCACGCCCTTGGGCACACCGGTCGACCCGGACGTGTAGATCACGTACGCCGCGTTGTCCACGCCCAGCGGCGCGGGGCGCTCGGCGTCGGACAGGGAGCCGCCCGCGCGGCGCGCCACGGCCGCGGCCACCGCCGGGTCGTCCAGGACGACCGTGCCGCCGCCCGCGCCGTCCGGCAGCGCGTCCCGGGTCCGCGTGGTGCACAGCACCACCGCGGGTTCCGCGTCGCGCAGCACGAACGCGACGCGCTCGGCCGGGTATCCGGGGTCCACCGGGACGTACACCCCGCCCGCCATCGCCACCGCCAGCACGGCGGTGATCAGCGTCACCGACCGCTCGACGACGACCGCCACCCGGCGCTCCGGCCCCACCCCGTGCTCGACGAGGTGGCGGGCCAGCTGCCCCGCCTCGTACTCCAGCCCGGCGTAGGTGAGCTGCCGCCCGGAGTCCTCCACGGCGACGGCGTCCGGGGTCCGCGCGGCCTGCGCGCGGAACAGCTCCGGCATGGTCGTGGCGGCCACCGGCGCGTCCGTACGGTTGAAGCCGGCGACGACGGTGGCGCGTTCGGCCGTGTCCAGGACGCCGACCCGGCCCACCGGCAGCGTGCAGTCCCGCATCAGCTGCTCGAAGACCCGCACCAGCCGCGCGACGAGCTTCCCGGCGAGGTCCGCCGCGACCTGGCCGCGGCGGTGCGCCACGTGGACGCGCAGCCGTTCGCCCGGGATGACGCCGAGGGTCAGCGGGTAGTGCGTGGCCTCGCGCGTGCCCAGGACCTCGAAGGCGAGCGCGTCCGGGGCGCCCGGCGCGGCGAGCGCGCGGGGGTAGTTCTCGTGCACGACGAGGGTGTCGAAGACGGCGCCGGGCCCGGCCAGGCGCTGGATCTCCGGCAGGCCCAGGTGCTGGTGGGCGACCAGCGCGGACTGGCGCTCCTGGAGGCCGCGCAGCAGGTCGAGCGCCGGCTGCGCGGCGTCCAGGCGTACCCGTACCGGCACCGTGTTGATCAGCAGGCCGACCATCGACTCCATGCCGGGCAGCTCGGGCGGGCGGCCCGCGACGGTGGCGCCGAACACCACGTCCGTACGGCCCGCCAGCCGGGCCAGCACCAGCGCCCAGGCGCCCTGGAGCAGCGTGTTGACCGTCAGGCCGTGGCGGCGTGCCAGTTCCGCCAGGCCGCGGGTGATCCGCTCGGGGAGGTCGGTGACGACATGCCCGGTGTCCACCGGTCCCCGGTCCACCGCGCCCGGAGCGATCAGTGTCGGCTCCTCGGTGCCGGCGAACTCGGCGCTCCAGGCGGCCCGTGCGGCGTCCTTGTCCTGGCGGGTGCGCCAGGCGAGGTAGTCGCGGTAGGAGGCGGCCGGGGCGAGGGCCGAGGCGTCGCCGCCCGCCGCGTAGACCTCGGCCAGTTCGGCCAGCAGGACCGGCATGGACCAGCCGTCCATCAGGATGTGGTGGCTGATGACGATGAGCCGGTGGCGGGCGGCGCCGAGGCGGATCAGCAGCAGCCGCAGCAGCGGGGCCCGCGCCGTGTCGAAGCGGCGTTCCTGTTCGCGGGTGGCCAGTTCCTCGATGCCGGACAGGGCGTCGGCCTCGGTCAGGCCCGAGAGGTCGATCTCCTTCCAGGGCAGCCGTACCTCGCGGGAGACGACCTGGACGGCCTCGCCCGAAGCGCGCCGGTGGAAGCTCGCGCGCAGCGCGTCGTGCCGGGCCAGCAGCGCCTCCCACGAGGCGCGCAGGCGGGCGGCGTCCAGCGGTCCGGTCAGCTCCAGCATCCACTGCGTCTCGTAGACGTCCGGCCCCTCCTCCTCGAAGGAGGACTGGAACAGCAGGCCTTCCTGGAGGGTGGACAGCGGCCAGATGTCGGCCGGCCGCGGCACGGCGGCCTCCAGTTCCGCGACGCCCTCCTGGGTGAGGTCGAGCAGGGGGAAGTCGGAGGGGGTGTGGCCGCCCGATCCGGGCCGCGCCGCGTGGGCGGCCAGGCCGCCCAGCATCTCCACCCACCGGCGGCCGAGCCGCTGCGCCGCGGCGTCGGCCCGCCGGTCCTCCGCGTGGTGGCGCCAGGTGAGCGCGAGGGTCAGCGTGGGCGCTTCGGGGGTCCCGCCGATGGCGGCCTCGGCCTCCAGGGCGTACGGGGACGGCTCGCCACCGGCCGGTACGGCACCCGATGCCACCCCCTCGGCCGGCCCGCCCGAACTGCGGAACGCGATCCGGGCGCCCGGCAGGTCCGACAGCGCGCGGGCCGTGTCCGGGTTGCGATGGCGCAGCAGGCCGTAGCCCAAGCCGTCGCCGGGCACCGACCGCACCTGTTCCTTGACGGACTTCAGCAGCGCCCCGGCGTCCGGGCCGCCCGCGCGGACCTCGTCCAGCGCGGCACCGGACACGTCCAGCCGGACCGGATGCACGGCGGTGAAACGGCCCACCGTACGGGCCAGGTCCACGCCTTCGGCCGTCCCCGTGCCGCGTCGGCCGTCCGTCTCGATGTCGAGCAGGACTCCGGTCCCGGCGCCCGTACGCCCGTACACGACCGCGGCGGCCAGCGCGGCCAGCAGCACGTCGTCGGCGGTGCAGTGGAACGCGGCGGGTGCCCGGCCGAGCAGCGCTGCCGCTTGCTGCGGCGGCACCGTCCAGGCCATACGGCGTTCCGCACCCGGCTGCCGTATGCCGGTCGGCTCGAAGTCCGGCAGGGCGGCGAGCCCGGACCCGCCCTCCAACACCGCGCGCCAGCAGTCCAGTTCGGCCACCCGGCGCTCCTGTGTCGCCTGTGCGGCCAGTCGGCCCGCCCACTCCCTGAAGGAGGTGCCCACCGGGCCGAGCGCCGGCTGCCGGCCCTGTGCCACGGCCTCGCACGCGGACCGGAAGTCGGCGACGAGAAGGCGCCAGGAGGCCGGGTCCACCACCGTGTGATGGGCCGCGAGCACCAGGCGGCCGGGCCGCGTGGCGCCCGCGTCCAGCCACACCGCCCGGAGGTTCGCCCCGGCCGCCGGGTCGAGCCGGGCCACCGCCTCGCGGGCCGCCCGCTCGGCGGCCCGGTCGAGGTCGGCCTCGGTCACGGCTTCCCGGGTGACCAGCGCCGCCGCGTCCGCCGTTCCCCGTTCGGGCACGAAGAGGGACGGCCCGGTGCCACCGGCGACGGTCCTGGCGCGCAGCACCGCGTGGGTGTCCAGTACGGCGGCGACGGCGGCCGGCAGCGTGTCCGGCCGCAGGCCGTCCGGCGCGTCCAGCACCGCCCAGCGCGCGAAGTGCCCGCCCCGCGCCGCGGTCAGCGGCGTCCAGGGCACCTCGCCGGTCTCCGTGTCCGCTCCCGGCCACGCGTCCGCCGAGGAGGCGAGCCGCGCCAGCCGCTCCGGGGTCTGCGCGTCGAATATCTGGCCCGTGGTGAGCACCAGCCCGGCGCGGCGGGCCCGCGAGGCGAGCTGGACCGCCATGATCGAGTCGCCGCCCAGCTCGAAGAAGCCGTCCTCGGGGCCCACCCGCTCCAGGCCGAGCACCTGCGCGAACAGCGCGCACAGCGTCTCCTCGGCGGCCCCGCGCGGCGCACGGCCGCCGCTGCGCCCGGTGAAGTCCGGGGCGGGCAGCGCCTTGTGGTCCACCTTGCCGTTCACGGTCAGCGGCAGCCCGTCCAGTGGCACGAAGGCCGACGGCACCATGTACTCCGGCAGCCGGCCGCCCACGAACTCGCGCAGCGCGGCGAGCAGTGCGCCGGTGTCGTGGCCCGCGCCGGCGCTGCCGCCGGACTCCCCGGTGAGCAGGGCGGGAGCGCTGTCCGCCGCGGTCCGCTCCCGGCCGCCCGGCTCGTCGCGGAACGGCCGGCCGTCGCGCGCCGGGTGCCCGTCACGGGCCGGTTCCGGCGCCTGCGCGACGACGTACGCGACCAGGCGGCGCTCGCCCGGCCGGTCCTCGCGGGCCACCACCACGGCCTCGCCGACCGCCGGGTGGGCGGCCAGCGCCGCCTCGACCTCGCCCGGCTCGATGCGGAAGCCGCGCACCTTGACCTGGGCGTCCGCCCGCCCGACGAAGACCAGTTCGCCGTCGTCGGTCCAGCGCGCCAGGTCGCCGGTGCGGTACATCCTCCCCCGGCCCTCGGCCGGGGGGACCCCCATGCCGGGCACGAACGGGCAGGCCACGAAGCGTTCCGCGGTCAGCCCCGCGCGGTCCAGGTAGCCCCGGGCCAGCCCGGTGCCGGCCACGTACAGCTCGCCCGTCACGCCCGGGGGCACGGGCTGGAGGAACGCGTCCAGGACGTACACCTGCCGGTTGTCCAGCGGGCGGCCGACCGGCAGCACGTCCGGTACCGGGTCGCCCGGCCGCAGCCGGTGCCAGGTGGCGCACAGCGCGGCCTCGGTCGGCCCGTACATGTGCCGTACGGCCACCTCGGGGCAGGCCTCCCGCACCCGTGCCACGGCCGCGGCCGGGACCACGTCCCCGCCGGTCAGCACCTCGCGCAGACCCGCGAAGCACTCCGGCGACTCCTCCGCCACCACCCGGAACGACCCCGCCGTCAGATGCACCGCCGTGACCCCCGCCGCCACGGCCGCACGGATCCGCGGCCCGTCCACCACGCCCTGCCCGTCCACCACCACGCGCGCGCCGGAGACCAGCGGCACCCACACCTCGTACAGCGACGCGTCGAAGGCGTGCGGCGCGTGCATCAGCACCGCGTCGTCCGGGCCGAGCGACCAGTCCCGCTGCCCGACGAGTCCGGCGACGCTGCCGTGCGGCATCGACACGCCTTTGGGCACCCCGGTCGAGCCGGAGGTGTACATGACGTACGCCAGGTCCTCGGGGCCGATCCGGACCGCGGGGCCCTCGGCCGGGCACCCGGCCACGGCCGCCCGCACCCGCGGGTCGTCCAGCACCACGACCGGTCCCGGCACGCCGGGCGGCACCGCGGCCCGGGTGCCGCCGGTGCACAGCACGGCCGCCGGCGCGGAGTCGGCCAGCATGACGGCCACCCGCTCCGCCGGGTACGCCGCGTCCACCGGTACGTACGCCGCGCCCGCCTTCCACACGCCGAGCAGCGCCGCCAGCAGTCCGGCCGACCGCTCCATCAGCACCGCGACGCGGCTGCCGCGGGTCACCCCGAGGCCGCTGAGATAGGCGGCCAGGCGTCCCGCTTCGGCGTCCAACTGGCCGTAGGTCAGGGCGTGTTCGCCGTGCGAGACGGCCACGGCGCCGGGGCGGCGGGCGGCCTGGCGGGCGAACAGCTCCGGCACCGAGGTGCCCGGCTCCTCGGCGCCCGTGGCGTTCCACCCCTCCACGACCAGCCCGTGTTCCGGCGCGCCCAGCACGCCGAACCGTCCGACGGGCGCCTCCGGCTCGGCCGCCGCCTGCTCCAGCAGCCGGACGAAGGCCCGCTGGCCCGCCCCGGCCCACTCCTGGTCGTACAGCGCGGGATCGGCTTCGAGGACGACCTCCGTCCCGGCGTCGTCCGGCAGCTCGCGCACCACTACGGAGAACGCCTCGACGGGGGCGCCCGGCAGGTCGTGGAGCGTGCCGGGGACCGCGCCGAAGCGCAGGCCGGTGCCGATCGCCGGGACGGCCACCGACGGGCCGAAGTTGCGCCCGCCGCCCGGCCTGCCCAGCTCCGCGTGCAGGCGCTCGCCCCGGTACCGCCGGTGCTCCAGCAGCCCGTCGATCTCGCGCCGCGCCGCGCGGGCCAGCTCCGCCAGGCTGTCGCCGGGCGCCGCGGGCAGCCGCAGCGGCAGCACGTTGGCCGTGGCGCAGGGCGTGCGCCGGGCGGCGCTGCCCGTACGGCCGTCGACCGGGAAGCTCAGCAGTGCCTCGTCCGCCCCGGTCGTGCGGCACACGAAGGTGGCGAGCGCGGCGACGACGAGCGCGCCCCGGCTCGTGCCCGTGCGGTCGGCGGCCGTCCGCAGCGCCTGCCGGCCCGCGTCCGAGAGGCGGCCGGACGCGTGGGGGCGGGCGTCGCGGGAGGCGGAGCGGTGGCCGGGCACGGTGGCCGGCTCCGGACGGTCCGCGAAGTGCTCGTGCCAGTAACGGCGGTCGGCCGCGCACTGCGGCGACTCCCGGTAGGCGGCCTCCTGCTCCCACAGTTCCCGCAGCGGGGCGTGGCCAGGAGGGCTGTACGGCTCGCCGCGCAGGATCGCCGTGTAGAGCGCGGCGACGCGGCGGGCCAGCAGCGTGCTCCCGTAGTGGTCCACCAGCAGCTGGTGGTGGCGCTGGTACCAGAGGTACCGGTCGGGAGCCAGCTTGAAGAGGATGTACGACGACAGACCCGCCGGGTCGCCCTCGGCGGGGCCGGCCGGGCGGCGGCCGTCCGCGCGCATCAACGCCTGCGCCGCTTCCCACGGTTCGTCCTCGGCGCCGAGGTCGACGATCCGCAGGGCCATGTCGCCCACGGCCTCGCCGATCGCCTGTGCCGGCACCCCGCCGTCCTGCGTGAACCGCAGGCGCAGCGCCTCCGTCTCGGCGACGGCCTGCCGCAGCGCCCGTCGGAAGACGTCGGTGTCGAGCGGGCCCAGCACATCGGCGTACTGCCGGATGTCGTACGGCCGGGGCGGGTTCTCCGCGCGCTGGGCCAGCCACGTCCCCTCCTGGCAATCGGTCAGGGGCGCAGTGAACTGTGCCTGGCCTTCCATGTCTCCCCCTTCGACGGCAAACCGTTGCTCGCTCCGCCTGCCGCGCCACCGCTGCGGTGGTCCGCTGCGGTGGCGCGGTCTTCCCCGTGTACGCGGCCGCCGGGCGGCCGGAGGTCAGCGGCCGCCGGGGCCCTGACCGGTGTGCCACACGCCGCCGCCCGGGGCGCCTCCGTCGTCGGGCCCGTCCCCGTCGAAGAAGACCATGTGTCCCGGGCCGCCCTGCGCCATCTGCGGCGCGAACTCCCGCTCCGCCGCGGGCCCGGGCCCGGCCGGTTCCGGTCCGCCGCCGTTCGCGGCCTGCCGGGCGAACTGCGTGTGGTACAGCTCCGCGTAGAGTCCGCCGGCCGCCAGCAGCTCGTCGTGCGTGCCCCGCTCGCGGATGCGGCCCTCGTCGAAGACCAGGATCTGGTCGGCCTCGCGGATGGTGGACAGCCGGTGGGCGATGACCACGGACGTACGGCCGCGCAGCGCCGTCTTCAGGGCCCGCTGGATGGCCGCCTCGGACTCCGAGTCCAGGTGCGCGGTGGCCTCGTCCAGCACCACGATCGAGGGCGCCTTCAGCAGCAGCCGGGCCAGCGCGAGGCGCTGCTTCTCGCCGCCGGAGAGCCGGTAGCCGCGGTCACCGGCCACCGTGTCCAGGCCGCTGGGCAGGGAGCTGATGGTGTCCCAGATCTGCGCGGCCCGGCACGCCTCGATCAGCTCCTCCTCGGTGGCCCCGGGGCGGGCGTAGGTCAGGTTGTTGCGGATGGTGTCGTGGAAGAGGTGGGCGTCCTGCGACACCACGCCGACGGTGCGGCGCAGCGAGTCGAGGGTGACGTCGCGCAGGTCCTGCCCGGCGATCCGGACGCTGCCCGCCGTCGGGTCGTACAGCCGCGACACCAGGTGCGTGGCGGTGGTCTTGCCCACGCCGGACGGGCCGACCAGGGCGGTCAGCTTGCCGGACGGCACCGTGAAGCTGACGTCGTGCAGCACCTCGGGCGTCTCCTTGGCGCGCTCGTCGGCGGGCAGCGCGTTCGACTCCAGGGACGCCAGGGAGACCTCGCTCGCGGGCGGGTAGCGGAAGGACACCCGGTCGAAGGCGATCTCGGGGGCCGCCGCGCCGTCCGGCGCGGGCAGGTCGACGGCGCCGTCCCGCTCGGTGATCAGCGGTTTGAGGTCGAGCAGTTCGAAGATCCGGTCGAAGCTGACCATCGCGGTGTGCGCGTCGCCCTGCACGCTGGACAGCTGGGTGATCGGCCCGTACAGCCGCGCCAGCAGGGCGGCCAGTGCCACCAGCGTGCCGACCTGGAACGTCCCGTTGATCACGAGGGCGCCGCCGAGGCCGTAGACCAGCGCGGTGATGACGGCGGCCAGCAGCGTCATGATGATGACGGTCAGGCGGCTCAGCACGGTCCAGGTGACGCCGACCTCGCGCACCTTGCCCGCGCGCTTCGCGAACAGGGCGGCCTCCTCGCGGGGGCGGCCGAAGAGCTTGGAGAGCATCGCGCCCGCGACGTTGAAGCGCTCGCCGATGGTGGCGCCCATCTCCGCGTTCATCTGCATCTGTTCGCGGGAGTAGCGGGTCAGCCGCCGGCCGACCAGCGCGCCGGGGATCATGAACAGCGGCAGGATCAGCAGCGCGATCAGACTGACCAGCCACGACAGGTAGAACATGCTGCCCAGCACCAGGACCAGCGTGAACACGCTGGACAGCGAGCCCAGGAGGGTGCCGAGCGCGTGCTGCGCGCCCACCACGTCCGTGTTGAGACGGCTGACCAGCGACCCGGTCTGGGTCCGGGTGAAGAAGGCCAGCGGCTGGCGCTGTACGTGGGCGAACGCCTGCACCCGCAGGTCGTAGCTGACGCCCTGGCTGATCCGGCCCGAATACCAGCTCTGGGCGAGCTGGAGCAGCGCGTCGAGGACGGCGAGCCCCGCGACGACGAGGGAGACGACGGTCAGCGTCGAGGTGTCCTTCTGCAGGATGCCGACGTCGACGATCTCCTTCAGCAGCAGCGGGGTCGAGACGATGATGAGCGAATCGAGCAGCGTCAGCACCAGCAGCAGGACCGATTCGCGGGAATGCGGTTTCGCGTACGACAGGATGCGGCGGAGCGTTCCCGGGCGGAGCCGCTGCGCAGCCGTGGAATTGCCCGGGTCGTCGTACGTCGCCAGCATGATGCCCGAGCCTTGACCGGCAAACATATCAGCGGAGACCTCCTGGGTCGGGAATCCTGGGTTCCTGGTTCCTGGTCATTCGGCCGACCGCATGCGAAGGGCGGCGCCGCCAGGGCACCTGTTCCGTGATGTCGGCGAGCTTTCGTCAAGACCGGCCGGCCGCTTTGCGGTGGCCGCCTTTTCCCCTGAAGGAGTGCGCCGTTGCGACGATACCCATGGCGTCTCCCACCAGCCAGGCCGATATGCCCGGGGCGGCGCACGGGGCTTCTCCACCGCTACTGGGTTTCTCTCCCGCGTATCCAGGGAATTCCGGGACGCATCACCGGTCCGCACCGCACCGCACCACACCACACCGATTCACCGGTGAATTCCCTGGTTCCGACGGCCGGCCGGCCCGGCCGGCGCCGCTTTCGCGAGCGCCCGCCGGTACCGACCGTACGCGCTTTTCAGTGCCACCGGTTGGACGGTGCGGAGTCCGTCCAACCGGTCGCTTTTCTCACTTGGACACGGCCCGGTCGCCCGTCAGACGGTTTCGACGACGTTCCGCTCGGCCCGCTGGGCGAAGTCCGCCCAGATATCCGCACACTCACGGGCCAGTTGGGCGATGATGCCGCTGCAGTGGGGAGGAATGTTTGCCATGATGTCGTCCCACTCCTCCGCGCTGATCGTGTGAATGCTCAGCAGCCGCAGCAGCGTGCGCCCCGTCTCGCTGAACCGCAGGGCCGGGTCGACCTTCAGGCGGCGTACCACCACCGTGCGGTCCTGCGCCGGCATCCGGGCGGGGGCCGCCGCGGCGTCGCCGTCGCGGGGGCCGCTGTGCCCGGTGGGCTCCTGCTCGCGGGACGCACGGGCCGGCCGGCCCCGCCCCTTGAGCAGCGGTTCCTCGCCCCGGCGCAGACGGTTGCGCACATCGCGCGCCGTCTCGGGCGAGATCCCGGACGCCCGCGCGATCTGCCGCAGCGACAGACCGGGGTTCTCGGCGATGAGGTTGCCGGCGAGCCGGCGGCCCTCGGCGCCGTTGAGCGGCCGGAAGCGGCCGTCCTGGCCGATCCTGCCGCGCCCCGCCGCGGCGGCGCCGGACACCCGGCGGCGGATCTCCGCCACGGTGCCCGGCGCGATGCCGGTGACCGAGGCGATCATCCGGTCCGACCACAAGGGGTGGCTGCGGATGATGCGTTCGGCCGCGCTCTTGCGGTCCGCCATCGACAGTGGGAGGCCGTGCGTGATGTTCGACTCGACGGCGAGGACGAAGGCGTCGGCCTCGTCGCCGTCGAAGAATCTCACCGCGATCTTGTCGTCACCGCGGCGTTCCGCTGCTCGTAATCGGTGCACCCCGTCGATCACCCGCATCGTCGCGCGGTGCGCGATGATGGGCGGCAGCGGCGCCTGTGCCACCGCCAGCATCTCGATGTGCTCCGCGTCTTCCCCGGATATGCGCGGAGAGCCGGCCACCGACAGTGAGCCGATCTCCACTTCGACAACCGTCTGCATATCCACGTGCGCCTGCCCAGGTTCCACTCCAGGCTCCTCGCGTTGTGATTCCCCCGTGCGCAAGCTCGCGCTGACGCACCCTAACGACTTACGGCAGGCCCGTGCATCGGTGATGTCCGCCGGAGAGAGACATCACCGGGCCGTTCAGGCGTAGAACCCACCCCCGCTTCTCTTCCTTCTTCTACAACTCCCGGCGGGGGAGGAGGGTTCCCGCCACCGCCGGACCGCGAGAAACTCGCGACGCGAAGCGGAACACATATGCAAACAAACCATCTTCCCCCATTCAGATACATACTCTAACAGTGCCTTTATCTACGGGGCACCCCTACCTGAGGTAGCTGAACCTGCGATGTCGCATTCCGCGGGTTACCGGGAACGGCATTTCCCCGAAGATCCGGTACCGCCGGAAAATACGTGCATTCACCACCCGAAGTCATTCGCTCCGCGCCGGGCGCGGGTCGCGCGCCGCCCGTCCCTCCCGCGCCCGCTCCGCGCGGACCCATCCGCCCGCGCTCCGCTCCGCCGACCTCGGCGCCGGTGCCACGTACGACCACCCGTGCCGGCGCATCATCTTGCGCACCCCCTGGATCGTGTACGTGACATGGAAGCGCCGCGCGATCACGGTCTGGATGCGCTCCAGCGTCCAGCGCCGGTCGGGCCAGCCGTAGGCCTCCGGCCCCTTGGCGAGTTCCGCCTCCAACTGGCGGAACTGGGCCGGGCTCAGCCGCGGCCGGGACGCCGGCCCCTTCGAGCCCAGGGCCCCCGCCCCGTCGCTCCGCCAGGACTTGCGCCACCGCTGCACCGACCGCACGCTCACCCGCAGATCCCTGGCGATCACCGCGTTGGTCTCGCCCTGCGCGAACCGCTCGACCGCCCGCAGCCGCAGCTGTTCGCGGAACTCCCGCCGCTCGGCGGTCAGTCCGCCGCCCTGTGCGTATCGCATCTCTCCGACATACCGCAAGATTCGCCATGCGTCAGCCTTCGCCGACATCACCGGTTCAGCGCCGGTACCCCTATCGCGGGCTCCCCGGTGCACCGGGGAACACCCGTCCCCCGGTGCCCCATCCGCCCGGCCGTACGTGCGGAAATTGGCCTGTACCAACCGGGCGGACGATGGGTCGTGTGCGCTTTCGTCCGAGCGCCCGTCGGGGTACCCCTACCGCCGGGCGTACGCCCGTCCGGCGCCGACGCCCCAACGCGCCGACCGCACCTCCGCACCCCCGCAGCAGCCGCGTCAGGAGGCGGCGATCCCCGCCGGGCTCCGCGGCGCCGGCTGCGTGAGCGAGCGTCCCATCAGCGGCGACAGCACGGTGGCCGTCTTGGCGATCTCCTGCATGTCGGCGTCGAGCAGCGCCTGGTCGCCGTCGCACAGCGCCGACTCCGGCGCCGGATGCACGTCGATCATCACGCCGTCCGCCCCCACCGCCAGCGCGGCGCGCATCAGCGGCAGCACCAGCTCACGCCGGCCGCCCGAGTGCGAGGGGTCCACGATCACCGGCAGGTGCGACAGCCGCTGGACCACCGGCACCGCGCTGATGTCCAGCGTGTTGCGGGTGCGCGTCTCGAACGTGCGGATGCCGCGCTCGCACAGCACGATGTCCAGGTTCCCGCGCTGCGCGATGTACTCGGCGGCCATCAGCCACTCGTCGATGGTCGCCCCGAACCCGCGCTTGAGCAGCACCGGCCGGCCCGCCGAGCCCACCGCCTGCAACAGCGCGAAGTTCTGCATGTTACGGGTGCCGATCTGGAGCATGTCCGCGTACGAGGCGACCAGTTCGACGCTGCCCGGATCGATGACCTCGGTGACCACCGGCAGCCCGGTCTCGGCACGCACGTCGGCGAGGATGCGCAGCCCGGCCTCGCCCAGCCCCTGGTAGGCGTACGGCGAGGTACGCGGCTTGAACGCGCCGCCGCGCAGCATCGAGGCACCGGCGGCGCGGGCCATCCGCGCCGCGGTGAGCGTCTGCTCCGGCGACTCGACGGCACACGGCCCCGCGATGACGGACAGGGTGTCGGGCCCGATCGGCACACCGCCGACCCGGACGACCGACCGGGCGGGGTGGTGCTCCCGGCTGACGAGCTTGTGCGGCACGGAGATCCGTACGACGTCCAGGACCCCCTTGCGGCTGCGCAGGTTGAGCGCCTCGAACTCGTCCACGTCCCCGACGAGCCCGACGATCGTACGGGTCACCCCCCGGCTGACGAAGGCATCACCGCCCGCCGAGCGCACCAGGCCGACGACGGCGTCGACATCCTCCTGTGTGGCCCCCGGGGCCATCACCACCACCATGAGGGTTCCTCCCGTTGAGTGGACCGGCACCGGCCGGCCCGATGTGGTTGCGAGAAACCGGCGCACGCCCGCACCGCCGTGCGCCGGTCCGTCTGCTGGAGCTCCCCGGGGCCGCCCGGCCGCACCGCGGCACCCGTGCGCGCACCCCCGCCGCACCACCGCGATGCCCGGCAACTACGGCTTAATTCAAGGGAGTTCGCGGAATGTGGTATCGCCGTCAATCATTCCACAGGTCCGCGGCGAGGTGTCCAACCGCGCAACGTCGGGGAGGTGGGGCGGGGGCGGGCCTGTACGGGCCGGGGTTGGGGGGTGGGTCCGTACCGGCCGGGGCCGAGGACGCACCCGTACCGGCCGGAGTTGGGAGGCGGGCCCGTACCGGCCGGGGTTGGGAGGCCCGGCCCGTACCGGACGGGGCCGAGGGCAAGTCCGTACCGACCGGGGTTGGGAGGCGGGCCCGTACCGGACGGGGCCGAGGGCAAGTCCGTACCGACCGTCGCCCATGGGCGCGCCCCTCCCGACCGGGACGTACGAGTCGTGCCCCTCCCCACCGGGCCCCACGGATCACCCTCTTCCCCACCGGAACCCACGGATCGCCCCTCCCACCCCCCCTAACCGGCCCGCAGACAATCACGCGATAAACCGTCGCCGCACCCGGCCGGCCCGGCCTCCTCCCCCGCGTCCAGGTTCAGCCGGGCAGCCAGGTCCGTACGGCGCTGCACGCCCAGCTTCCGGTAGGCGCGGGTCAGGTGCTGCTCCACGGTGCTGATCGTGATGAACAGCGCCCCGGCTATCTGCCGGTTGGTGTACCCGCGCGCGGCGAGCGTCGCGACGCGCAGTTCCGCGCCGCTCAGCTCGGTGGCCGAACGCCCCGCCCCGGGCCGCTCGGAGCGCTCGGGCGGGCAGGCGCTCGCCGCGCCGACCGGCGACGCCTTCAGCACGGGCGCCTTGATGCCGCACTCCCGCATCAGTTGCTGCGCCTTGCGCGCCGCCACCCGGGCCCGGCCGTCCTCGTTCCTGTCCCAATGGCTGTACGACAGTTCCGCCATCGCGTACGCCAGCTCCAGCCGGTGGCCGCTGCGCTGGAGGATGTCCAGGGACTCGGCGAGGAGCCGCGGGCGGTCCGCGCGGTCGGCCAGCGCCGCCAGCACCCGCAGCGCGACCCCGCGCATCCACGGCGGCCGGGTGCCGGTGCGGGCCAGTTCGTCCTCCAGGAGGGACCGGGCGCGCCGGTCGTCGCCCAGGGCGACGTACACCTGCGCGGCGTCGGAGCGCCACGGCACCAGCGCGGACAGGTCGAGGCGCCAGCGCGCCATCAGGTCCCCGCACCCGTGGAAGTCCTCCAGCGCGGCGTACAAGCGGCCCGCGGCGAGGTGGTAGTGACCGCGCGCCCAGAGATACAACAGCCCGCCGGGCGTCCGGAACGCCGCGTCGGGCACGGGGATCCTCAGGTGCGCCGCGGCCTCGTCCAGCCGTCCCGTGGCGGCCTTCGCGTACAGGAGCGCGGCGACCGGGGCGGCGACGGCCGCCCCCCACCCTTCGGGCGGGACGACGGTGAGCGCGGTGTGCGCCGACTCCTCCGCCGCGGGCAGCTCGCCGAGTCTGATCTCGGTGTACGCCTTGGCCGTGGCGAACAGCGCCTGCCACATCGGCGCCCGCCGCTCGCGCGCCTCCGCCACGAGGATGTCGCACCAACGGGACGCCTCCGGCAGCCCGTCGGCGACGATGAGCGCCACCAGGGCGGCCAGCCCCGCCGCCGGGGTACGGTCCTCCGGCCGGGTCTCCTGGAGGATCCGCTCCGCACGGACGATCACGTCCCCGGCCGCGCCCTCGTCCAGCACGGAAGTGATCAGCGCGAGGGCCCGCTGCTGCGTACCGTGCTCGGCCACCGGCCCGGAGGTCCGGCCACCGGCTCCCGCGCTCCCGTACGCCCCCGACGCCACCCCGTCCCCGTACCGGCCGGCCACCCCGGGATACCCGTAAGCGAACCAGAGCCGGGCCGACTCCAGCACCCGCCGCTCCCCCGCACCACCGACTTCCCCCTCCACATGCACCGCACCCCCACCGTGCCTGCCCCCTCCCCCTCCCGCTCCCTCCCCTTTCCACCCTCCCCCGCCCGAAGCACCTCCAGCGCCTCGTCCGCCCTGCCGAACCACAGCAGATGGCCGATCAGCGCCTTCATGTCCCGGGGGGTGAGGCGCCCGGCCAGCGCGGCGTCGGTGAGGGCGGGCAGGTGCCGTACGGCGGCGGACGGGTCGACCCGCCACCCGGCCCGTACCAGCGCGATCCGGACCCTGAGCACCTGCCGCTCGTCCGCGCAGCTGTCCCGGGCCACGCGCAGGCAGTCCAGCGCCCGCCCCACTTCGTTACGGGCCAGCGCGGCCTCGGCCGCCTCCAGGAGGGCGGGCAGCACCCAGGGGGCGTCCACGTTCTCTGCGGCGACCAGATGGCGGGCCAGTACGGTCGACGGCGCCCCGTGCTCGTACAGCACCCGGGCGACGCGGGCCTCCAGGCGCGGCGAGCGCGGCGGCTCCACCCGGCGCAGCACCGCCGTCCGCCCGGCCTCGTGACGGAACCGGCCGCCGGCGAGCAGCCCCATGTCGTGCAGGGCGCGCAGGCTGCGTTCGCCCGCCGCGCGGGGAGCACCGAGCAGTTCGGCGGGCTCGGCCCGCCCGGCCCGCGGCCCGAGCACCGCCAGCACCCAGGCGGTGCTGCGGGTGAGGCGGTCGCTGCGGTTCAGGCACAGCGCGACGGCGCGTTCGTACGCCTCACCGGGCACCAGCCCGGCGTTCCCGGCGCGATCCGCGTCCGCGTAATCGTCCAGCAGCGCCCGCACCAGCAGCGGGCTGCCGCCGCTCAGCCGGTGGAATTCCGATACGGGCGGCGCCGAACGCCGCCCTTTCCGCCCGTCGGCCAGCATGGCGGCGATACCGTCCCGCGGCAGCGCACCGACATGCAGGAAACGGCATACCGGCCGCCGCAGCAATTCCCGCCGCGTCCGGCTGTCGTCCCACTCCGAACCGCTGCTTTCCCCGAGGACCACCAGAATCCTGCTGACATCCAGCCGTCGCACGACATACAGCAGACATTCCATGGAATGGACATCGGCCAGCTGCACGTCGTCGACGCACACCACGAGCGGCCGTTTCCTGGCCCGGGCGAAGAGGATTCCGCACATCCGCGGAAAGACGTCCGCGACCACTTCCGCGGGCACCGCGCCGTCCGCGCCCCGCACCGGCGCGCCGACGGTGAGCGGCGACGGCAGCGGCCACACCGCCGCCTCCCCGTCCGCGCCGGACGGGGAGGCGGTCCGCAGCAACTGCTCCACCACGCGCAGCGGCACGTCCCGGTCCGCCGCGGTCGCCGTCGCCTGCAACCACACCGCGCCGGTCGGCGCCACCCGCTCCCGGAACGCGCGCAGCAACGCCGTCTTCCCGGCCCCCACCGCACCGCTGACCAACACCGCCCCGCCGCGCCCGGCCGCACAGGCGTCGAGCATGCCCTCCAGGACGGAGAGCTCCGTGTCCCGTTCCACCAACTTCATGAGCCGGCTTCACCCCCGTATCCGGACTCCCGCTGTTCAGTAGGACGGATATCCAGCCGCGACCGGCCCCCCGGCTCCAACAGTCACAGAAAATGCACCCGGCCGTCATTCCCCGGCCCCGGAACAGTCATCCCCCGCGTCCGCACCCGGTGACGACCCGCTCCGCCCTAACACGTCCCTTATTCCACCAACATTACCCCGCCACCACCCCCGGCAGGGAAACAATTTGAGGAGTCCACCATTCCCCTGACCACTCACCGACGCGAGCTTCCCCATCACCCTTACGGCGCGTAACAGAATCATCGGACCAGAGCCGCGAATTCACCCCACGGCAATCCTCCGCCCCCGCACACTCCACCACTCACCGCCCCATCTCCGGCCCCACTGGCAGCAAGGACCACCGGGCCCACCCCTGCGCCTCGCTCAGAACCCCTGCCGGGTACGCGCCGGTCACGTGCTCAACGAGGCTGAGGGGGCATACGGGTCAAGTCGGCGCGGGCGTACCGTGGTTCCGGGATGACGGAGTGCGCGGGTGCGTGGGTGCGCGACGGACTGTTGCTGCTGAGGGTGAAGGGAACCGGGCCGGACATCCGGCCGCTTCGTGGAAGCGGTGGCCTTCATGCGTCTGCGCCAAATGCAGAAACCCCTGATGAACAGGGGTCAAGACCGAGGCGGAACGAGCGCTGCGCAAGTGGCACAGCGACCATGAGGCGGGCAGCCTCACTTCTCGATCGGACATGGCCATGGGGCAACTCGTGGACGGGTGGTTGGCCAAGCCCCCCTTACCAGGGATGGCGACGACAACGCGATCATCTATGCGGACCAAGCGTTGATGAACGCCCTCAAGTGGCATTGCGAGCGTCAGCAGGCAGGGAAGGAACGATCCAGCCCGCTGTGGGTGGATCACGGGTTGGGGTTCGCCCGGGACGGCTTCGCCCGGCTACCCCACGGCCCGCTACGGCAGGCGCCGCGCCGAGGGAGCCAAGAAGATCGCCGCTTCCGGCGCACCCGTACGGGCTGACTCCCGGGTCCGACCGGGAGAATCGCTCGGCTGTTGGTCACGTGACAGCCGGAGAAACAGAAAACCCCACGTGAAGTGGGGTTTCCGCTGGTCGGGTCGTTCACGAGTTCCCTTGACCAGGCGCAACAGAGCCAATTGATGTTGAGGTTCCCGCGAGCCGCAAGATCACTCCCCGATTGTATGCGCATGCAATTTATTGATGGGATGCGCCTACGCCCGTGAGGTAGTGAGGGCCGTCCCGCCGAGTAGCCGAAGGGAGAGACTCCCCTCGGCTACTCGGCGGGAAGCTTCACTCGTCGTCATCCCCTTCATCGAGGTCGAAGTCGAAGGCCAGCTGGCCCGACAAAGCGTCGTCCGGCGCGGCTGCAGCCTGGGGCTCCGTCGGGTCCAGGGCCTCCTCGATCTCGTGAGGCAGAGCGTAGTCGTCCGCGAGTCGCGCAAGATGGAGGATCAAGGGCACAGCCAACCCCTCGCGACCAGCACGGTAGTCCTCGCTGAAACGCTGCTGGTGGACAAATGCGGCCCATGCCTCCGCGTCGTCACCGGGCTGAAGGCACGCGACGGTCAGTTCGAGGAGGTCCGGGTTCCAGGCATTCGCCGTCGGCCGGTAGGCGTTGTTGCCCGAGGCGTTGGTGTGCGGAGTGAGTTTGGCATCGTCGTTGGTGAGGTTCGGCTGCGAGCCGGACTTGCCGGTCGTGCTGTAGAAGACGCGGCTCGAGTCGCCCCGCGCCCCGGGCCGCCACAGCCCCATCGCGATGCCTCCACGCTGCTGGCCCTCCAGCTCGCGAGAGAGTTCCTCCGCCTCGGCCCAGCACTGTGCCGTCTCGTCCCGACTGCCGTCGGCGATCCGGACGACACGAAGCTGCTTGCCGTACAGACCGATCCGCTGAACGGGACCTCCGTCGAGGCCGAGCCTGTCCCGTTCCAGACCGTCGTTCCTCAGCCACGACCAGCGCTTCCGGACGTCCTGAGCGTGGACCAGAACGAGCGTCGGGGTGCTGCGCAGTTGTGCGAGGGTCTTCTTGACGAAGGCCGCCGTGAGGGCCGACTGCTCCGCACTGTTCTTCTTGCCTTCGACCCGTCCCGTCAACGACTTGAGGAGTTCGGGGTACGGCACCCATTCGTGCATGTCGGCCGACTTGCCCAGCACGCATTTCGCGCCCGGCCGGATGAGCACCGCAATGGGCGTGAACTGCTGCTTGCCCGTGGGCCCGTCAAGGCGACGTTCCACGAGGTGGAAGGCCACCTGGTTCAGGTTCGCGGGGATGAGCGTGTCGCCGAGCGTGTGCTGGGGCACCAGCCGCATACCGGTCTGGCGCAGGCCGTCCGACCAGGCCGCGGCGGCACGCAGACCTGCATCGGCGAGAGCCTCCTCCGTCTCTGCATCCGGGTCCGGGGGACGGATGAACTGGGTCACCAGGCCTGCGTCCGCGCAGCCGAGGCGGATCGCGTGCTTGGGGTCGGTTCGTCGCTTGGCGTTGCGGAAGGCGTCCTGCCCGTCAAGCTCCACGAAGGCCAGCTGCAGCCCGGGGACAGCTTCCCGCAGGGCGTTCATGGCCCGCGCGACGCTGGTACGGCGCTCCTCGATGGCCTTGTCGTGTTCCTGCCCCCGCTTCGGCACGCTGTCGCCTCCCAGCGGTGCACCGAGAGCGCCCAGGGGCCGCGCGTGCAGCCGGACGGTCAGCTCCTCCGCCTCCCACACCCAGGTATCAGGGCCCTGCACACGCCGGTGCCCGGCCAGTCCCAGCCCCGTCTCCGTCGCGGCGATCATCTGATCGCGGATGGTGTCGTTCTGGTGGAGCACGACCGCGGTGAGGTGCTCCCCTTCGAGTGCTTCGGCCAGGCGTGCTCGCAGAACCTGAGCGTTGTGGGCCGCATTTAGCTCACGCTCACCCAGGATGACCGCGAGGTCTTCGGGATCCTTCTTTTCCAGGTTCTTGGGAATGGAGGGCAGCTTCTTGAGCTGCTTCTTGGGCGGCCGCGCGTACGGACTGCGCTCCAGCTTCGGAACGGGCACGAACTCCGGAGCGATCGCCTGCTCCGCCCACTCGATCAGCCGTCGGCGTTCACTGGGCATCAGTCCGGTGCCGATCGTGTGCCTGCCCATGGCCGCCTGGTGCCCGATCGCGATCCGGATGCTGTCCCGGCCGTGGATCCAGTGGTCGGCCTCCTTCACCAGCCGATCCGGTGACGGCAGCGCGTCGAGTGCGCTGATCCGGGCGAGCATTCCTTCTGCTCCGCCCTGACGCCAGTTGGTGGTGCCGTTCTTCCACTCCAGCATCGCGACCGCGAAACGCTGCGGCTGCGGGCCGTCGTGGACGAGGGAGTCGTCCGGGAGCAGGTACGCGGACACGCCCTTGCCGTACGGCATGTAGACCTTGCCGGTGACGAACCGACGCACGCCGGCGGCCATGTGGACGCGCGGGACGGGTGAGAAGGGAATGGTGCGCACGGTGATGCGGAGGGTCGCCGCGTAATACGCCGGCTTGCCCTCGCCGCCACCGCGCCGCCTGGGTACGTACTCGATCACGTTCGACATCAACTCGGCGCCCCCGCTTCCGTGCCCCCTGGCGCCCGTGCGGCCGGCCACCTGCCGAAACGACAGCTGCTGCCCGTGGAGTTCGTACGGTGCCTGGCGCGCGATCCGTTCGGCGAGGACCTCGGGGAGGAGCCGGTACACGTGGGGCGCGGGCAGAGCGGTTCCTCCGGGCGACACCTTCTGTTCGAGGAGATCGATCCTGCCGGGCCGCCAGCTGAGCGCCGCGGTGTCGAGGTCACGGAAGCAGGTCATCAGCAGAGCCGTGGTCTCGGGATCATCGGCATCGCGCGCGAGGCTCTTGAGCCAAGTGGCGATGTAGAGGTTCGTCACCGCCATCGGGTACGCGTCCTGGCAGTACAACCAGGGGTTCTCCGAGCCGAACCGTGCCGTGGAGTCGACCGTGACGATGTCCGGCGCGGTGGCGCACATCAGCTGGTTGAACGCCGCTGTGGGCACGCAGCGCCGTCGCTCGACCTGTCCCTCGGTCTTTCCGCCGTGGTAGAGGCGCAGGAGTGGTTCCTCCCAGTGGGCGGGCAGGGAGAGCGTGTGCATCGGGACGACGAAGGGTCCCTGTGCCGGTTCGGGCAGGTACGCCGCCAGGCGGTTGTGCTGGTAGGCCATGGTGCCGGTTCTCCTCGGGAAGGGCGTGAAGTGTTCGGACGCGACGCGGACACGTCGCGGGTGCTGTGGCGGATGCCCTCAGCCCATGTCCACCAGAGCGCGGTAGAGCGGTTCGTACAGCTCATGGACGAGGGACTTGTCGATGGGGGCGGGGTCCCGCTCCACCGCGTTCCCGTCCTCGAAGTAGGGGGCGAGCACCTCACGCATACTCGCCAGCAGGCTGGTGTCGGGGGTGTCCGCGTCCTGGAATCCGGCTTCTCGGGGGGAGAAGGCCGCGTCGACGAAGACCACCCGGGCTGGCACGCCGCCGCGCACCAGGCGGCCGATGACCTGCCACATGACGACGAGCTGGTCCCAGGTGAACGCCGCCTTCTCCTCGTCCCGCAGACTGGACCAGGCCAGCCGCCGGGTGAGGAAGCGGTTCCACTGACGGCGTGCGCGGCTGCGGAACGCCACGGCCGCCTGGTCGGGTGTGGCGGCGGCGAGCGCGTTCTGCCGGAAGGATCCGTCCACATCGCGGAGTTGGCGTACGGCCCAGTCGTTGATGGACTGGATGGCGAGTGAGATGTCGTCGGGCCGAGGGTGGGGGCGTGCCAGGAAGTAGACCGTGCCGATGGCCGCCTTGCCACCGCGCAACACGATGTTGTGTCCTCGCTCCACGGCGAGCAGCGGCGCAACGAGAAGGTCGCCACCGACCGAGGGGAAGGCCTTCACGTCACCGCGCGGCAGGGTTCGTGCGGCGACGTCCTCCGGCAGCCGGGTCCAGGCAGTGTCGGAGTCCGCGTCGTCGGAAACGAGTCGGGTGACGCGGCCGTTCCACTCGGGGATCTGGTTGAGGTACTCGGCGGCCCGGCGTGCCTCGTCGTAACTGCCGACGAGCAGCAGGATGCGACGGCGGTCCGGATCGTCGATCTCCTTCAGCTCGGCGTCCAGCATGCTCACGGCGTCGGGGAGGCTCCGGTCGGGCACCGCGAGCTGGTGCAGCATGTGGAGGAGGGCCTGCGACCGTTCTTCGGGATCGCAGCCGGACAAGCGCAGCGGTTTGGGCCGGTCGGTTCCGGGCCAGTACAGGAATTCTTTGCGGAACTCGCTGCCCAGCACGGCTTCGACTTCCTCGTCGTGAGGACGCAGTACGGCACCGACCTCGGCGTGCACGTGGTACCTACTCGACGTGCCCGCCCAGCTCGTCGCGGACATGAGCAGGACGTGCGGGCCCGGACGGCCATCCACGGCGCACACGTCGCCGAGCCGCATGAGCAGTTCGCGGCCCACGCCGTTGCAGTGGAAGAAGCGGAGTTCACCGCTGCGGTCGCCGTCGCGCTCACGGTCGTCGTGGCGGAACTGAAAGCCGAGCACGTTGCCCATGGGGGACTCGGGGATGACCGCCTCGTAGTCCTTGGGAGGCCTGCGAGAGAGCACATTCGAGGCGCTCTCGAGGTTGAGAGCGGCCTCGACGCGCGGCCACAGCGTGGTCATGAAGTCGAGACGGCTGTGCAGGGCGGAGAGGAGCAGGGTAAACTCGAAGCGACGGGCCTGGAGGTCGGCGTCCGCGAGCACCGTGCTGTCATCTCCGACAATGCCGGTGAGCGTGTCGCGCAGCCTCTCCCGCGTCCTTGCTCCCTGGAGCGCGTGCAGGAGTTCCAGGGTGAGGTGGACGAAGGTGTTCACCAAGGGTGTCACCTCGTCTTCGTCAAGCGTGCTCTGCTGCTCGTGCAGCGGGTCGTCGCGGAACCGGCCGAGCGCAGCGTCCAGTGTCCGGGCCGCCTCAGGCGGGCGTTCGCCCTCCTTCCGCCCCGGAAACCAGCTGTCCAGCAGCAGGTTGTGGAGGGTGAAGGCGCTGAAGTAGTCGACGCTGATCCACCGCCTGAGCTTGTCGTCTTTGACGAGCAGGGCGAAGAGGCGGTCGGTGGCGGCGCTCACCGTGTTGACCGCGTTGGTCCAGTCGTCGACGTCACGGGCGGACAACTGGAGCCGGCCGTCCCGGGCCATCTGCTGGAACTTGTGGACGGCGACCTCGTCGAACCAGGAGTTCGGGGCCTTGCCCACCAGGGTGCTGGCCGGCGCGAAGGCCGTGTCGAGCTGCATCTGCACCCGGTCCGCCTCATCGACGATGATCAGGTCGCTGAGCCGGCACGCGAGTTCGAGGTACCGGAGCTGTTCCTGGTGCTGGTGCAGCGGGACGGAACTGTGCACCAGACCGGCCGGGGTGGCAACCCACAGCTGTGCGTCGACCAGATCACGAGCCCCGCGGTGGCGCGGACAGCGGTTCCACAACGGGCACAGTCTCCGCTGCGGCTTCGGGCCGTGTGCGTCGCGCTGCGTGCCGTTCTCCTCGTCGAGAAGGGGATCACCGTCTGTGGTCTCCTGCTCGGGGACGGTGTACAGCGTGATGCAGGGTGCCTCACGGACGCCGAGCGGGCGGCGGGCTTCCAGCCCGCGGAGCACGTCCACGGGGCAGGCGCTGCTGAGGTAGGCGAAGCCCACGTGGTCGTGCCCGAGCATGGTGGCGGCGCCAGCCGTGGCGGTACGGCGGTGCAGCCGGTTGATGTTGCGCTCCCTGGTGGAGTGCCCGAGGATCGGTGCCGCCCGTACACCGAGCCGGTCGAACTGCTCCACCACGGCGAGCGTCTCGGCCACGTCCCCGACGACGATGGTAACCCGGCGGGGGGTCTGGGTCACGAGGTAGTAGGTCAGGATGTCCCGGAGGGTGGACTTGCCGGCTCCTACCATCCCGACGAGGTGCAGCAGCCGGTCGATCCTCAGCCGTCCCTGTTCGGTGAAGCGGCCGAGTTCCGTGTCGCGCACGAGCAGCTTCACCCGCCGCAGCCGCGCGGCCCAGCCGTTACGCGGCCCCTCCGGCACCGTCGCCTCGACGGCGTCCATCTCGTCGGCCGCCTTTTCGAGCTCTTCCCAGGTGACGTCGACGGGCTCTCCGTGCCCGGCCGGTGGTGCGTCGAGCGCGTGGGCGCGCGGCAGGGTGTCCGACAGCAGTTCCTCGTCGAACACCACGGAGTGGGTACGGTCCTGCACCCGGAAAGTGTGCTCTCCCTCCTCGGCGAACGGAATGGCCCGCGTCGCGAACCGCGGAGGGGTGCTGAGCAGTTCTTTGAAGATCTCGAAACGGCGTGCGGCTCGCGACGTCTCGCGACGGCGCGGCACGGAGGCAGGTCCCTCGACGTCGTATCCGCGCAGGTGCTGGGGGACCTTCAGATAGTCGGCCAGCGCCTCCGACCAGGCGTGCCGTCGCCGCAGATCCCACAGATAGTGACGGGCGCGCAGAACGCGCAGCCGCTGTTCGTCGGTGCGGAGGTCTCCGAACACCTCGCTGTACGGGTAACCACCCAGCAACGGCCAGACATCGGCGGCCGTGCGGGTGGGCGTCACGTCCCGCAGGAGGTACAGGCCCAGTTCGACGTCGAGAAGGTCGCCGGGGCGGAAGCTGCCTAGGTTCGCCGGCCACACCTCGGCGAGCTGCTGTGGTGAGCAGCGCCGGTGCCATCCCCTACGGTCACGCACGGAATCCCCCTTCGGTACGCGGGTCCCCCGCCTTGTGGCGCGGGGTGGAGATCTCATCGGCGACCAGCCGCAGGAAGGTCTGGTCGTCCAGCAGGGTGACCCGGCCGGCCAGATCATCCGGCACGTTTCGGCGGAACTGCCGCCCGTACGCCTCGTTGTCGCGGAAGCGGTAGCGGGGCACGACGAGGAACGCCCTGTCGTAGGGCGGCTCGTTCCGGAACGGCGTGAGGGAGCGCGCCAGGAGAACGGGGTTCACCCGGTCCTTGACGTCCACCGCCCAGTGCCGTCGCCCCGACAGGGGGACACGCAGGTCGTACGCGTCGTAGTTGGGCCACATCTCGGCGGTGATTCCGAACTTCTTCTCCAGGGCGGCTTGCAGATCGGTCTCCGCGAGCCCGGGGCTGGTGATGAACATCCGCAGAGGGCGGCTGAGCTGGAAGACCCCGCCTTTGTCGGCAGGGAGCGGGGTGCCTTCGTCAGAGGTGCCGTCGCAGCGGCACCGGTCCAGTTCGCACCGGTGGCCGCCGTGCAGCAGCGGCACCATCAGGCAGCGACAGCGAGCGCACTGCCGGTACGTGCCGCCCCGCAGGTAGGAAGCGGGCACAGGCTCGTAGCAGCGCTTGATCACGTCGTGCAGCAGCATCCCGCAGTCCGGATCGCCGCCGAGCAGTGCCAGCTCGGCGCCGGTCAGCACGGGCCTGGACGTGAGCAGGGCCCGGAACGCGGTATAAGCCTGCGGTGCCTTGGCTGCACGGCACACGGCGAGCGCTTCCCGGATGCGTTCGTTCTCGAAGAGCTCGGCGGCCGGGTCGGCCGCGTTCACCTCCCACTCCAGGCACAGCTGGTGCGGCAGCCGGGTCTCCGTATCAACGAGCAGGGCCGTGCCCGGAAGGGTTTCGGACGACAGTTCCAACGGCCACTCGGTCAGAGGCCGTTCACAAGCCCAGCGGACCATCTGCGGCACACTGCCTGGCGGTTCCTCGCCCCGGCTCAGGCAGTGCAGAACGAGGCGGTTGTACGCGTTCTGCACCTTCGCCGGATAGACCGGGTTGGGCACGGTTTTCTGCCGGGACAGGCACGCCAGGGCGCTGGCGATCTGGCGAAGCAGCCCCTCGTCCGTGCCGACGACGTCCTCGGGACCTGCGTCCCTCATATCGGTCGCGGTCACACCTCCCCCTCTCCCGCGGCGGTGCCGTCGGTCGCGGCGCTCGGGCACCACCGGGACACCGGGCAGGACCGACAATGCGGCCCGGGGCGGGCGTCCCATGTTTCGTCCTCCCGCCACGGACCGGCGTACCGCCGCAGTACCGACAGTGCCTTTTGCTGCCGGCCGGGGTCCGTCGGGTCAATCACGTGCGGATCGGAACCGTCCGGCCGGAGGATCTCAACCTCGACGCGCGAGCCGTCGGGATCGCCCCCCAGCGCACCCTGTGCCAGGAGTGTGACCGCCAAGGCAAGTTGGGGGTAGGTGTCGAGAAGGTCCTCGTCGTGGCGGCGCCGCTTCCGTGTCGTCTTGAGCTCCCGCCACACCCATGAGCCGTCCTCCTGGAAGAGCAGGTCGGGCTTGGCGATGACGACGGCCTGCGCCGCGGTGTCGTGGACGACTCGGAGGGCTTCGGGCTCGACCCGCTGGATGAGGGCGGCATCCTGGAAGGGACAGGCATCGACGTGGTGGAGCAGCATGTCCCGGCCGGTCGCAGCGTCCTCGTCGGAGACCCGCCAGCGTCCCTCTGTCCAGTTCTCGCCCTCCGGGGGCATGTCCCCGGCCGCGCACGGCAGCCGTCCCGGGCGTCGGTGCAGCTTCTCGATCCAGCCGTGCACCGCCTGACCGAGCCTGGCCGCGCTGCCGTACTCGTCGGACTTGGGCAGGTGCAGGGCACGGAGGAACCCCTGCGCGGGGCAAGCCGCGTGATAGCGCAGATCGCTGACCGACACTTTCCTCAGCGGTGCCACCCGCGAGGAGAGTCCGAGGACGCCGGGCGTGCGCGGCACGGCCTTGCAGCCCGTGAACTGCTTGCAGTCGACGCAGGACGAGCCGGGTATCGGCCTGCCGCCCGCCACGACACGGGCCACGTGCGCGTGCCCGTGCTCGGCGTAGTACCCCTCGGCCTCCTCGGCCGTCCCGTCGAACTGCACGCGAGGCCGTCCGTCGGCGAGCCCGACTTCGACGACACGCACCCGCTCGGGCTGGACGGCGGGTCCGTACGGCTCAAACGCACGCGACCACTTCCGGGGCCAGGCCGCCTGGTGCCCGTGAACGGCCACGTACACGGCGATCGCGATCTCGCCGGGCTCGGAGTCCTTGGACTCACCGTGCCGCAGCCGCCTGTACTCGCGCAGTCGTCCGCCGGCCGACTCGTACCTGCGCCACCAGGCGTACATCTCCCAGAACTTGCCGTTCTCCCGCTGGGCCACCCAGTACGGGCGGACCGGATGCAGCCGCTGCTCACCGTCGCCGGCGCACACTCCCACGTACGTCCGGAGGGCGTGCTCGGCGTACGTCAGGTGACCGGGATGGAGGGCGGGGGTGCGGGAGCGCAGCCCCGCCTGGGCCTGATCGGGAGTCTCACCGTGGAACTCGACCCGGTCGACGGCGTCCATCACCGGCCCGAGGGTGAACGTCTCAAGCTCCGGCTTCGGCAGCCGGAGACTCCGGGCCGGCCAGAGCCCGGGCCGGGCCTTGGCCGCGGCATGCGAGGGGCAGGTGTGCTCCTCATTCCCGCCTGTACCGGGCCCCACACGAACGAGGTCGTCGTTTCCGGTCAGCCAGTGCGGCTGGTGCCATGCCGTCAGGTCGTGGCTCATTGCCTCCCCCTTGTCTCGGAACAGACGTCACCCTCCGGTCCAGCCGGGTGCACCGTCACCTCCGACCGTAGCAGAAACCTTGGAACTCTTTGGAAGTTCTTGGCTCAGATTGGTTACTGAGCTAGGCTGCCCCGCATGGCGGCATCACTGGAGGAACTCGAGCAGCGCCTGTCCCACCTGCGCACCGAGCTGCGCGGTGCCGTGCGTGCACGGGACAAGGCCGAAGCCGCGCGCATCCGTCGTGCACTGCGCGAGGCCGAGGCCGCATGGGAGCACGCCCTGGAGTCCGAGGCGGAGCCGGACGGCGAGGCCCTTCCGGTCGAGCCCCCGGCCCCGCGAGCGTCGGCGACCGCAAGCGCACCACGCCGCAAGGAGCGCCCGACGCACGGCTCCATCCCGATCCGCGAACAAGTCCACCAGGCACTCACCCTGCTGGGCGCCCCTGCCTCCCCGAAACTCATCTCCTCCACGTACGAGGCGTTTTTCACCGAGTCACTGGTCGCCACCAAACTCGCGTCCCTCCGTCGCGACGAGGAGCGATCCTTCACGGCTCAGGGTTATGCCCGCCCGTACTACATCTGCGCAGCACTGACCCACGACCGCCTGGTCCCCGCACGCGGGCTCCTGGCCCTGTCCACTTGGCCCGTGGAGCGACGGATCATAGGCCCGCTCAGCCCGCGCACCGACTTCCTCACCCACGCGACGGGAACCGCCGAGCAGATCCAGCGACTCACCGCCGCGGGACATCCAGTCCCCGACGCGGCCTGGCGGGTGCTGCGCCGTTTCGCCCTCACGATCCCGGGCGCCTACGACGCCGCGGCCCCGGAACCCGACCCTGCCCGCGTGATCGCGGCCGCGCACGCCGAAGCGGCCGTCCACCAGCAGGAGGACGACCAGCAGCGGCAAGCTGCCGCACAGCGCGCCCGTACCCAACTCGGTGATGTACAGCAGCTGTTCGGTGCGGCACCGATGCGTGACGCACTGCGCGACGCGAGTGAATCCCTGCCCTGACCCCCCTTCCCGACGGCGATGACGTCAGGCGCCTCGCACGCCGGTGATCTCCCGAAGACACGTTCCCCGAAGTAGAGACGATGCCCTCGCAGCAGTCCGAACATCCCGACGACAGACTCGCACGGCTGCGCGGACCGCAGCCCCCTCAGCCGTACACCGCCCGCAAGATCACCGCCCTGACCGCCAACCCGGCCTGCGCCCGCCGGGCCGTGCTCGACGCCGCCGGGGTGGACAAGGCGCTGCTCGCCCAGCAGGTCGGATACGAGCCGCGCTTCGGCCAGTCACCCTTCGCCCTCGCCCGCGAACAGGCCTTTCACAGCCTCGTCAAGTGGGGCAGCTACGCCGAGCTCATCCGGCTGCTGCGCGAGCAGCTCTCCGTCCCCGTGGCGGAGGCCCATGTCACCGACCTCAACGAGGTAGGGGGCAACACGGCCCTGCACCTGCGCGAGCGGGAGACCCGCCGCCTTATCGCGCATGTGGCCTCCGGCCAGGACATACGGCTCATCCTCGACCGCCCCGTACTCACCCTCCAAGTCGCCGGTCGCACGGCGTACCTGGAGCCGGATGCGCTCACCCATCGCATCGAGGGTAAGTTCCACGTCGTCCTGATCCGCTCGTTCGCGGCGATCGACGGCCAGGCCAATCCGACCGCGGTCGCCGAGGCGGCCAAGCAGGCCGCGGTGTACGTCCTCGCGCTGCACCGCGCCTTCGAGACGGCCAGTCTGCCCACCGAGCAGATATCCCACGAGTTCCTGCTCGTCTGTCCCAAAGACTTCTCCAACCGCCCCTACGGGCGCCTGATCGACCTTCGGCAGGAACTCGACGCCCTCCAATTCCAGCTCTCGCGGCTGCGGCGCGCAGAGGACCTCGCGGCCCAACTGCCCGGGACCGCCACCCTGGACACGGCCCGAAGCGCGGGCGAACTCTCCTCCTCCATAGAGGCCTTGGACGCGTCGTACACGCCTTCCTGTCTGTCCTTCTGCGAAATGGCGCGCTACTGCCGCGACGAGGCCGACGGATGCGCCTCGCCGGCCCGCCTGGGCAGCGGCGTGCGCAACGACCTGCCGGGCATCGACTCCACCCGCACCGCGCTCGACTACCTGGACGGCGTCGCCGCCCCCGGAGAGGCCGAGGCGGAAGCCGTCGACCTGCTGCGCGCCGCCGCCCGGCTGCGCCGACTCCGCCGGAGGGCCGCATGAGCGTCTTGTCCACCGTCGCGACGATCACGGCGTCCCACACCGGCCGCGCCGAACCTCTGACGACCGTCCGCCACCAGCACCTGGACGAGCAACCGTTCGTCCTGGTGCCGCTCACCCTCGCCGGCGAGGCGTGCGCGCCCTTGGCCGCGCTCGCGGGTACGGACCCCGAACGCCCGATGCTCCTCACTGTCCGCCAGCCTCGCAACCGCGCCGAACGCTTCCGCTTCGCCGAGCGCCTCGCCACCCTTCTCCTCGCGTACATCGACGGGTGCCGAACGGAGACGGAGCCCTACACCGTCGGCCGCGGCAAGGAAAAGGAGGAACGCCTGCGCTTCCAGCGGGCCCCGCAGCTCCTCGTCCCGAACGGCGAGGGCATCGCCTACGTGCGCCTGCTCGGCCGGCTGACCAGACTGCGCGCAACCGAGGGTCCATACGCGGTCGACCCGTCCGTGCCGGCTCTCGGTAAGTGGCTGACCTGGTTCGCGGACCTGGCCGAGTTCCCGAACTCCGGTGCGCTCCTCGCGATGACCCGGCTGCTCGCCGCCAACTGGGCCACAGGCCAGAGTTCTTCCGAGGACTCCCACCTCGCGTCCCTGTTCGCCTGGATCGATCCTCCGGAGGACAGTGACGGCGCGCGGGCGGCACGGGAAGCGGAGGACCCCGCCGTGTGGCCGCCGGCCGGTCCGTCCACGGACCCGGTCTTCGACCGCACCCTGCACGCGTTGATGACGCGCTACGACGATGCGTCCGACGACCGCGGACGCGAGGCGGTCGGCCGCCAGATCGACCATGAGCTGAGTGGCCAGATGCTGCCCACCTGGCGGCTGATGTGGCGCGGAGTGGAGCTGCTGCGCGAGCTGCCGGAGGGCGCCCACGTTCCCGGCCGCTGGGACCTCGACCGGCGCTGGTTCTCCGAGTACGTCGAGTACCTGGACGCCGACGGCCGCCCGCAGGCCCGCCGCGACCAGGCCGTCCGAGCCGCCCGCCGCCTGGCCCGGCTGGAGGACGCGGTCACCCGCTTCGAGGCGGAGCGCGCGTTCGACGACCCCCTGGTGATGGCGGAGTACGAGCTGACCGGCGAGGCGTTCACGGGTACGGTCACGGCCCGGGACGAGGACCGCTTCATCCCGGGCGACCGTCCTGGTTCCCAGGTGTGGCGTCCGACGATCGTCCTCCGCACCGACACCCGCGTCGGCCTCGCGGTAGGCACGGAGGTGAAGTCGCCCGCCCGCCCCGGCCAGGAAGCTCGCATTCTCGAAGTCAGGCAGGAGGACGGTGCCGGTCACACCGTGGTGCTCCAGCTCAAGGGCGGCTTCGCGAGGAAGCGCACACCACCGGCACCGCCCGGAACCCTCGCGGAGACCGGCGAAGAGCTGACGTACACCACGCTCAACCCCACGGCCATGCCGTCCGTCCTGCCCGACGAGGAAAACACCCCCTGGACCCACGGTGGTCCGCCCCAGCCGTACGAGCCCACCGACGAGGACGCAGAGGAGACCTGGGAGTGACCGCCCTCCTTCCTGACACCGGGGAGCCGGAAGCCCTCACCCCCGGCGAACGCGCGGACCGGGCGGTCGCAGGGATTCTCGCCAGCCTCGACACCGCGCCCGGCCGGGGTGTCGTGGTGGACTCACCACCCGGAGCCGGAAAGTCCACGCTGGTGGTGAAAGCCACCGGACACCTGACGTCCGCAGGCCACCAGCTCATGATCGTCGCGCAGACCAACGAACAGGTCGACGACCTGGTGGACCGCATCGCGCGGGAGCATCCCGGCCTGGCTCTCGGCCGCCTCCACGCCGGCGGCCACCTCCTCCCGCCCCGTGTCACCCGGCATGCCAACGTCACCGGGAGCAGCCAGGCGGCGGACCTGCGCGACCTGCCCGTCGTGGTGTCCACCGCGAAGAAATGGTCGTTCGTCACGCCGGAAAAGTGCGCCCCTTGGCGGTGGGCCATCGTCGACGAGGCGTACCAGATGCGCTCGGACGGGCTCCTGGCGACGGCCCCGCTGTTCGCCCAGGACGACTCGCAGGTTCTCTTCGTCGGCGACCCCGGTCAGCTCGACCCCTTCGCCACCGTGGAATCCGACCGTTGGCACGGCCTGACCTGGGACCCCCTGCGCAACGCGGTCGACGTCACCCTCGCCCACAACCCCGACCTCGTACGCCACCAGCTCCCGGTCTCCTGGCGCCTACCGGAGACGGCGGCGCCCCTGGTCGAGCAGGCCTTCTACCCCTTTTACCAGTTCGTCCCCGGCACGACGGCACCGGAGCGAGTACTGTCGTACGGCAGCTTGCCCCACGGCTCGGGCCCACTGGACGACGTCCTCGCCCGGGCCGCCGACTCCGGCTGGGGCCACCTGGAACTCACCGCCCGCCACACCCTCGACGAGGACCCGGAGGTGGCGGATGCCCTCGCGGCGACGGCGGCCCGGCTGCTGGAGCGCGGTGCGCTGGTCAACGGGGAGCCCCTGACCGCGGACCGCATCGCGATCGGCACGGCACGCACCGTGCAGGCGGACGCGGTCCGCTCCCGCCTCGCCGCCTGCGGCCTGACCGGCATCACGGTGGACACCGCCAACCGCCTCCAAGGCCGCGAGTTCGACGTCACCCTCGTCTGGCACCCCCTCTCCGGCCGCCAGGACGCCTCCGCCTTCCACCTGGAGACGGGCCGCCTGTGCGTCCTGCTGTCCCGACACCGCTTCGCCTGCATCGTGGTAGCCCGCGCCGGCATCCGCGACCTGCTGGACCGGCACCCGCGGAGCAATCCTGTGTACCTGGATGTGCCGCCTAAGTTCCCTGACGGGTGGCGAGCGCATCAGGTGGTCATGGGGTGGCTGGAGCGGGGGGAGCACCGGGTGCGAGCGGCGTGATCACGCACGAATGGAGTGTCAATGGCACTGGCAGGATGTACGGTCCACGCAGATGTGGCGTGAGGGGGATATCTAGAGCATGGCCGCAGTGATCGAGAACCCGATCATCAATTCGCCGTACACCAAGCCGGCCTGGCACTGGGAACTGGGCGGGCCAGGGCAGCCGACAGGGGAACTGCTTCCAGGGTCGCCACCTGATCCAGGCCCCTGTCGATAATCGGTCGCCCGGTGTGACCTGCGCCAGTAAATCCACGTCCGCACCCCGGAGGTTCCGCTTTCATGGTCCCCAGCGACACGGGCCGCACGATCGACCGGTTGCGCAAGCATCTGACCGGCGCCACGCGCCTGGACTCGCTGACTGAGTCGTTCTCCGTATTCGTCTACGAGGCACTCCAGGAGGAGTTGGCCGATGTCGACCTGCGCCTGCTCCTGCACGGCGACAGTCTCGATGACTTGGCCCTGAACGGCCTTCGGGAGGAGAATCTCCATCGCGCCCGGCTGGATCAGCACCGCGTCGCCCGCGCGTTCCTGAAGTGGGCCGAAGAACATCTTCAGGCGAGGGCGCTCAAGCGGCGCACGCGCGGTACCTGGACGAGCGTCGACGGGCCGTTCCCTTATGTCGTCGACGGCGCGGGCCTTGAGGCCGAGAGCCTCGGCCTGGTGGCGTCCCAGGACCTGTACTTCCCTCTGGAAACGACGGAAGCGGACAAGGTGGCGCAGGCCGTGGTCCGCTTCGAGCGGATGTGGCACGACGACGGCACCAGCAGTACCATCCAGCAGGAGTTCCTCAACGCCGCCCGAACCCTCTTCATGGACAGGGCACCCGAGTCCATCTACCTGCGCATCCTGACGTCCCTGTTCAAGGACTTCGTCGAGGAGGCCGGCGAGGAGACCGCTGAGCGAGGCAGAACGGGCTTCTACGACTCCGTCGTGTGGAAGAAGCTCTACAAGTTCCAGCGTGACGGCGTGCTCGGCGCGATCGAGAAGCTTGAACGCCATAACGGCTGCATCATCGCCGACAGTGTGGGCCTGGGGAAGACCTTCGAGGCCCTCGCCGTCATCAAGTACTACGAGCTGCGCAATGACCGCGTTCTCGTCCTGGCGCCCAAGCGGCTGCGGGAGAATTGGACCATCTACCGCGGCAACGACAGGCGGAATCCGCTGGCTGCGGACCGCTTCCATTATGACGTCCTCAACCACACCGATCTAAGCCGGACCGGCGGGCTGTCGGGGGACATCGACCTGGCGAACGTCAACTGGGGCAACTACGACCTCGTCGTGATCGACGAGTCTCACAACTTCCGTAACAACCCTCAGGTCAAGGGACGAACGACCCGATACGAGCGCCTCATGGACGAGGTCTTCAGGTCTGGAGTGAGGACCAAAGTCCTCATGCTCAGTGCAACGCCCGTGAATACACGCTTGGCTGACCTGAAGAACCAGGTTCTGTTCGCCACCGAGGGAGACGACCAGGCACTGGCTTCGGACGGGATCAGAAGTATCGAGACCACACTGAACAAGGCACAAAGGCACTTCAACGAGTGGCAGCGACTCCCTGCGGCCACTCGGAGTACGAAGTCCCTGGTCGGCACGCTCGGCATGGATTACATTCGACTGCTGGACCTGGTCACGATCGCCCGCTCCCGGAAGCACATCGAGAAGTATTACGGCACCAAGGACGTCGGAAGGTTCCCCGCCCGCCTGGCTCCCGTTAACCTCACCCCGCCCATCGACACGGCCGACATGATGATCCCGCTGGAGGAGATCAACCGGTCGATCCTGCGTCTGAATCTGGCCGCCTACAAGCCCACCTCCTACGTCAGCGCCAAGCACGAGAGCAAGTACGCGGCCCTGTACGACCAGAGGGTGCGCACTGGCGGCCGACGCGTGTGGCGGCAGACCGACCGTGAGAACAACGTGGTCCACCTGCTGCGAGTGGGTCTGCTAAAGCGCTTGGAGTCCTCGGTCAACTCCCTGGGCAAGACGCTCGGCAAGATCCTGGCCACCGTGGAGGGCGCGATCGCCAGCATCGACGCCTACGAGGCGACCGGGGCCGAAGGAACGTCCATTGACAGTTTCGCCGACCTGGAGAAGATCGACCTGGACGACCCGCAGTTCGAGGACACCGTCGGCGGCAGCGTCAAGGTCTTCCTCGCTGACATCGACCGGGTGCGGTGGCGGCAGGAACTCGAGCACGACCGGGACACCGTGGCCAGCCTGCTCGTCGAGGTGACGGCGGTCGACGCCGACCGCGACGCCAAACTGGCCGAACTCAAACGGTTCCTGCGCGACAAGGTCCAGCACCCCACCAACGACGGCAACCGCAAGGTACTGGTGTTCACCGCTTTCAGCGACACGGCCGAGTACCTCTACGAGCATGTGGCCCGCTGGGCTCGTGACGAACTGGGTGTGCACGTGGCCCTGGTCACGGGGCAGAGCACCCGGAGCACCCTCCCGATGAAGCGCGTCCATATGGTCGACGTCCTCACCGCGTTCTCACCGCGCTCCAAGGACGGCGATCCGGACGACCCGCAGATCGACATCGTGATCGCCACCGACACCATTTCCGAGGGCCAGAACCTCCAGGACTGCGACACGGTGATCAACTACGACATCCACTGGAACCCGGTGCGCATCGTCCAGCGTTTCGGTCGCGTCGACCGCCTCGGTACCACCAACACGAGTGTTCAACTGGTCAACTTCTGGCCCAACATAGACCTGGACGCCTACATCAACCTCGAGGCGCGCGTGTCCAGCCGTATGACCCTGCTGGATGTCTCCGCGACCGGTGAGGAGAACGTCCTGGACGTCACGTCCGGCGACATGAACGACCTCGACTACCGGCGCAAGCAACTGCAGCAGATGCAGCAGGCCGCTCCCACCATGGAGGACCTCGCCGGCGGTCTGAGCATCACCGACCTGACGCTCTCCGACTTCCGCATGGACGCCGCGGCTCGTGCGCGTGACGAGCTTCAGGAGATCGCCGGGTGGCCCCTGGCCCTGTTTGGCGTCTCCCGCTTCGACAAGGCCCTCGCCGACGACGGGCTCGCTCCTGGTGCGGTCTTCCTCCTGCGTGTGCGGGACGACGCGTTCGCTTTCTCCGAGGGGTACCCGCTGGCGCCGTACGTGCTGGCCTACGTGACCGACGACGGCAGCCTCGCCCACGAGATCGAGGAACCCAAGCTGGCCCTCGACGTCCTGCGCCACCACTGCCTGGGCATTACCGAACCCGACGCCGCCATTCTGGCGGAGTTCGACCGGATGACCAGGTCGGGCAGGTCCATGAAGCACTACCGCGACCTCTTGGACGTGGCGGTCCGCGCCGCCTCAGGAAAGGCCGAAGAAAGCATGGTGGCCTCTCTCTTCTCGGCAGGCCCCTCACTACTGGGAACGGAGGCCGCCGCGCCCGGCCTGGAAGCCGTAGATTTGATCGCATGGCTGGCGGTGCTGCCGTGAGTGACATTCCCCACGAGTACGCCGGTGCCGACCTGCTGGCTCTGCCCGAGAAGGCCCGGCAGCAGCAGCGTGTCGCGAAGAAGATGCTCGCCGCCCAGTTCGAGGATCAGACCCCCGCCGACGCCCGGCTACTGACCAAGGCGGTGGCCTCGGCGAACCTGGTCGGCATTTTACGCCCGGAGACCATACAGGTGCCCCGGTACCAGGACGGCGAGCGTACTGTCGTCGACGTCCCTGTCCTCGAGGCTTTCCTGGCCGACAGGACCTCGGCATCCGACAGGACTCGCGTGGCCGAACTCGTCCATCGCAGCATGGCCAAGCCGGTGGTGCTGTTCGCGCACATGCCCGACGGCATCACGGTCCTCTCGCTGGCGCTCAGCCATGTGAGCCGCACAGACCCCACCAGGTCGACCTCCGTAATAGACGCGCACGTCATGGTGCCGACCAAAGGTATCGAACCGGGCGCCCTCCACCTCGACCGGGTGGACCGCACGGACATGTGGGCGCTGTACCGCGACCTCGTGCGGACCGCAGCCGCTGACGGCCGCCCTGCCGGCACTGCCCTGCGGGCGGCGGACGCGGTCGCGCTACGCCGACGGTTGACCGACCTGGAGAGCGAACTGATCACGGTCGTGCGGGACGCGAAACGCGCGAGGAATCAGCAGCAGCGCATCGATCTGAATATGGCGGCTCGGACGCTGCGTACACAGATCGGTCATGTCAGAGGCACCCTATACAGTGCCGACGGCGACCATGACACCGCCTGAACAGCTTGCAAATCATCACCTAAGCACACAAGGAAGACATCACCCGTGACCCTGAACTTCGAACCGGTCGGCAACCTGACCGGCCCCGGCGAGGCCAAGTCGAACCTCGACGTACTGGCGCGTCTCTTCCCCGACGCCGTCGTCGACGGCACCGTCGATATCGAGGCCTTCCGGGACCTCCTGGGTGAGAACGCCGCCCCTACGACCGCCGAGGCGTTCGGTCTGCGCTGGCCCGGCATGTCCGAGGCCCGCCGCCTGTCCACCCTCCCTGCCACAGGGACCCTCCTGCCGAAGCACGAGGAGTCCGTGGACTGGGACAACACCCGCAACCTCATGATCGAGGGCGACAACCTCGAGGTGCTGCGGTTGCTGCGGCGCGGATACACCAACAAGGTCGACGTGATCTACATCGACCCGCCCTACAACACGGGTAGCAACGAATTCGTCTACGACGACAAGCGCACTAGCTCGCAGGCCGAGCACGAAACGGTGGCGGGTCAGCGGGATGAAGATGGGGTGCTCCAGACCGGCGGTGGATCCGATCGGGCGCAAGACCGCAGGGCCGGTGCGTCCAGGCATTCGGCGTGGTTGTCGATGATGTATCCGCGGTTGCTTGTGGCACATCACCTACTCAAAGAGACAGGGGTCATCATCGTCTCTATCGATGATGCTGAGCATGCACGTCTCAAGCTTCTGATGGATCGGGTGTTCGGGGCGGAAAATTTCATTGCCAGCGTGACTTGGCAGGGCGGACGCAAGAACGACGCTCACTTTCTGTCACCGTCCACCGACTACATGCTGATTTATGTAAGGGACATTGGTTCTCTGGCAAACGTGCGCTGGCGCGAGCAGAAACCGGGGGTTGATTCGATTCTCGCGGCTGGACGCAAGGCATGGGCAGAGTCCGGTGAAGACGAAGCCGCGGCAACGAAGCTGATGAAAAACTGGTGGGCCAGCCTGACTCCGGACGATCCCCGACGAGCATCCGAGCACTACAATCAGATCGATGGGCAAAACGGCCGACCTGGGGTGGTCTATTTCGGTGACAACCTGCGTAGCCCAAACCCCCGCCCCAACCTCTGTTACGACCTTCTCCACCCGGCAACAGGCAAGCCTGTCAACATGCACCCAAACGGATGGGCATGTGAGGAGCCGCGAATGACGGAGCTCGTCTCAGAGGGACGCATCAAGTTTGGGCCTGATGAGACAACACGTCCCACTTTCAAGCGATATCTGGACGAGACCAGTACGCAGACGGTGCTGCCAGTATTTTATATGGACCGACGCGCAGCATCCAAGCGGCTGGATTCGCTCCTAGGCAAGGGTGTCTTCCCTTTCCCCAAAGATGAGAATGTCATCGCTCGATGGATCAATCTCGTTACTCAGTCGAACCCTGATTCCCTTGTCCTTGACTTCTTTGCGGGGTCAGGCACGACTGGTCACGCGGTCATGAATCTCAACGCCGCCGACGGTGGCAATCGTCGCTACATCCTGGTCCAGCTCGACGAGCGCGTCGACAAGGACGGTTACGAGACGATCGCCGACATCGCTCGTGAGCGCCTCCGCCGTGCGGGCAAGCAGATCGCGTCCAAGCAGAGCTCCGACGCCGCCCCCATCGACATCGGTTTCCGGTCGTACCGCCTGGCTTCCAGCAACGTGAAGGCCTGGGATGGTACCCCTGACCAGCTGAACCTGCTCGAAGCCGTGGACAACCTCGTGGCTGGGCGTACCGCAGATGATCTGTTGGTCGAGATGATGCTGCGCATGGGCGTGGAGCTGACCACACCGCTGGAGACACGCGAGATCGCTGGCAGCCCGCTGTACAACCTGGCGGGAACACTGTTCGCGTACTTCGGCACCGACATCACGATCGACCGGGCGAACGAAGTCGCCAAGGCTCTGGCGGCCTGGCGCGACGAGGAGCCGGGCGACGCCGACACCACAGTCGTTATCCGCGACACCGGCTTCGTCGACTCCGCCACCAAGCTCAACTTCGCCGCCGCGCTCAAGCAGGCCGGCTTCACAACGCTGCGGAGCATCTGAATGAAGTTCTCCTTCGATGCGGACCTCGACTACCAGCGTCAGGCCATCGATGCGGTCACGGGTCTGTTCAAAGGTCAGGAGGCCATGACCTCTCAGTTCACCGTGCACGCACACCCGTCCGCACACGCCGGCTTCGAGGGGCTGTCCGACCTGGGATACGGCAACATGCTGCATCTGGACCGGGAGACGATCCTCGCCAACCTGCGCAAGGTACAGAACGACACGGGCCTCGCTCCGGAACCGTCGCTCGACTCGATGAACTTCACCATCGAGATGGAGACCGGCACCGGCAAGACGTACGTCTACCTGCGAACCATCTACGAGCTCAATCAACTCTACGGATTTACCAAGTTCATGGTGGTGGTGCCGTCGGTGGCCATCAAGGAGGGCGTCGAGACCTCTATCCGGATGCTGCGTGAGCACTTCGCTACCCTGTATGGCAACCCGCCGATGAACTTTTTCCAGTTCGACGGCGGTAACCCGTCCCGGGTCCGGTCCTTCGCCACCTCGCCGAGCATCGAGGTCATGATCGTCACCGTCGGGGCGATCAACAAGAAGACCAACAAGATCTACCAGCCGGCCGAGGATCTCGACTTCGAGGTGCCCGCCGATCTGATCCGAGCCACAAGGCCGATCATCATCGTCGACGAACCCCAGAGCGTGTACGGGGACGCCGGCAACGGAAGGAAGAAGGGCGCGGGACGCAGCGCGCTGGAGGACTTCAACGCCCTGGCCACTCTGCGCTATTCGGCCACCCACCCGAAGGACGACAAAGCCAACCTCGTCTACCGTCTCGACGCCATCGCCGCTTACGAGAACGAGCTGGTCAAGCAGATCGAGGTCGACTCGCTGATCACGTCTTCCAGTGGGACGACCCCGTACGTCAAGTTCCTCGAGGCAAAGCGCGGCAAGGCCGGAGCGATCACGGCCCGCGTCGAGGCGGACGTCGAGGAGGGGAACGAGCTCAAACGGAAAGCCATCACGGTTGACACCGGGTCGCGCAGCAACCTCGCGGATGTGACTGGGCGTGACCTGTACAAGGACCTCACGGTGGTCGCCATCAACGCGGCCGAGGGGCAGCAGAGCATTTCCTTCGATACCGTCGCGCATCCGCTCGGTGTAGGCGACAGCATCGGCGCCGAGGTCAGCGTCGATGAGCGGGCCCGCCAGATGATCGCTCAGACCATCCGGCAGCATCTGCGCAAGGAGCAGGAGTTCGCAATCCACGGACGTGACATAAAGGTACTCAGCCTGATCTTCGTCGACTCCGTGGCAAAGTACCGTGAGTACGGCCCCAACGGGGAGGCTCTTCCCGGCGAGTATGCGCGGATCTTCGAGGAGGAGTACACGCGCATCGCCTCGGAGCCGGAGTTCAGCACTCTGCTGGGCGACTCTCCCGCCGACCAAGTCGCAAAGGAAGCTCACCAGGGGTACTTCTCCGTGGACCGCCGCAAGGGCGGTGGTGAAGTACTGGTGGACACCAAGGAGACCACCGACAAGGGGCGCCAGCAGGCCGGTCTGGCTTACGAGCAGATCATGCGGGACAAGGTCGGCCTGACCACGCCCGGCACCCCCATCCGGTTCATCTTCAGCCACTCCGCGCTGCAGGAGGGATGGGACAACCCCAACGTCTTCCAGATCTGCGTCCTGAGGAACATGGGCACCGAGCGGTGGAGGCGCCAGTCCATCGGCCGGGGCCTGCGCCTCTGCGTGGACGGGTCTGGCAACCGCGTGCACGGATTCGACACCAACCGCCTCACCGTGATCGCGAACGAGTCCTACGAGGAGTTCGCCGAGCGCCTCCAGCGCGAAATGGCCGACGACCTGGGAATCCGGTTCGGCGTCGTCACCGTGGACGGCTTCGCACGGCTGACCTTCAAAGCGGAGGACGGGAGCGTCGTCCCCGTGGGCGCGGCCGCCGCGGAACAGCTGTACCAGGCCCTGTTCTTCGAAGGGTACGTCGACGTGAAGGGGAAGGTACAGGACAGCCTGCGCAAGGCCGTGCAGACAGGCGACGCGAAACTCACGGAGATCGTCGGCGACGTCATGGATTCGGAGGCCGCGACCAAAACGGTACTCGGGCACATCAAACGCCTGGCCAAGCCGATCGAAGTCAAGAAGGCCGGCGAACGCATGGCGGTGCCGGTGGTCCAGGAACGGCTGGAGAGCGCCGAGTTTCAGGAACTCTGGAACCGCATCCGGCACCGCACGGAGTACCGCGTCGACGTCGACGAAACCGACCTTCGCGCCGCGATGGTCAACGCGCTGCGCACCATGCTCCCCGTGCCCAAGCGCCGCGGCGAATGGCTCACGCACCGCGTGCGGCGCATAGACCAGAGCGGTCTGACGGCCGAAGCGGCGGCCGCGCGCCGCACGGACGTCACCTACGCGGACAGTGAAGACCTGCCCGACATCCTGTCCGTCCTCGCGGATCGCACGCAGTTGACCCGTGCCACGCTCGCCCATGTCCTCACTGAGTCGGGCACCCTCGCACAGTTCCGGAACAATCCGCAGGCATACATCGACCAGGTGGGCCGCCTACTCAACATCACCAAGGAGCAGTTCCTTGTCGAAGGGGTGCGCTACGAGTTGGTGGACGCCTCCCGCCCAGAAGCGGACCGCCGCTACCCGATAAGCCTGTTCCACGAGGCTGACCTCGCCGGCTACACCGGCCCCGGAGGAAACATCATCACGGACGCGGACGGCAACGCCGTCTCGTTCGAGGACAAGTCCGTGTACCGCTACCTGATCATCGACTCGGCTCCGGAGAAGGAATTCGCACTCGCACTCCTACAGCGTCCCGAGGTCAAGACTTTCGTCAAGCTTCCGCCATCGTTCCAAATCCCGACCCCTCTGGGGAACTACAATCCCGACTGGGCCCTGACCGTGGAACGGACCGATGGCAGCCGCTACATCGTTTTCGAGACCAAGGACGTCAACGAACTGGCCCTACTGCGCCCCGCAGAGCAAAAAAAGATCGCTTCCGCCCGTAAGCACTTCGCCGCGGTGACGCGAGACGCGGGGATAGACGATCTCGAGTACGAGGTCGTCAACGGCATCGAGGCAGCGACCGCGGTGATGGAACGGGACGCCTGAAATCTCGATGTGCTGCGGGATCGGTCAGCACCGTTCCCGCAGCACAGGTGCCCGCACCTTTCACGCCTCCGTCAAGAAGCCCACGAACCGCGCCCACTCCCCGCGGCCGACGGCGAAGTGAGGGCGTGACACGTCCTTGGAGTCCCGCACGCACACGGCTTGTTCGGTGACGGCGACCTCGACGCAGCTGTCGCCCGAGCTGCCACTGTAGCTGGACTTAAACCAGAAGAGTTCCGTCGTGCTCATAGCTCTCCTCGGAGTCGCTTCACCAGGCCGCGTGATTCTTGGCAGTTCAAGGCCTGCGAGCGAAGTGTGTCATAGCGCTGGTAGAGGGGGCTCACCTCTTTCGGGTCGGAGATCAGCCGGCCGTTCTCCTGGCCTTCGGAGTACGCCAGCCTTCGGCCCTCCGGTGTCTCGAGGAGCTGTACTGGGCCATCCATGCAGGCGTGGAACTCCACCTCGGTCGGCATGACCTGCAACGTCACGTTACGCAATGTCGTCAGCTCTAGCGCGTGATCCAACTGGCCCCTCAGCACTTGGCGCCCGCCCAACCTGCGCCGAAAGACGGCCTCCTCCACGATGAAGTGAAACGGCACCGTCGACCGCTCGCGCAGAATCTTTTGCCGCTCCAGTCGTGCCTCGACCTGCGCCTCCAGTCAACAGCGGAAGCCTGTTCTCGAACAGGGCCCGCGCATACCCCTCCGACTGCAACAACCCCGGCACCAGCCGGCACTCGTACGTGCACAGGCTCACCGCCACCCGCTCCAGCCGAGCTCACTGCCGGAACCACGCCGCGAGCCCGGCATCCCCGCGCCCCCGTGTCACGTACTTCGACGCCTTCCGCAGCGCCCCGCTGTTCCCCAGCGCATCCTCAGCCCGCTGCATCCTCAGCCCGCTCCACCAACGCAAGGTCGGGCATTCGCCGTCCCAGCTCCAGGTGGAACAGGGAGCCATCCCAGACTCCGCGGTGCCGGTTCTCACCGCCGAGTACGAGAATGGTCCGGGCCGCGCCTCCGGCTTTAAGGTTCACCCTCTCCTCGTTCCATTGATCAACGACTTGGCGGACGATGACGAGCAGTAGGCTCCAAAGGTCCGCTTGGCAGAGATGCTGCACGTGACGACGACCGCCAGCGAGCGCGGCCAACGCTCCTCGAACGCCCGCGCCGCAGAGGAGCAAGGCGCGGCCTAGCGGTGATCCACAACGAGAGGCCGCCTGGGCGACTGCCTCAGCCGATCGGGGCCTGGCGCGACGACTCAACACACGTTCCAAGACGGACTGCACGCTGCGTGGAAAAGGTCCGCAAGGTACCTGCCCCGCCGAGGGACAGGAATCCCGAGCGGGGCGGGTTCACGTCTTTCGGCCGACCAGCGATGTCCGGGCATCCCACGGATGTACGCCCCCATGCTCGACGGGTCGTGAGTCGCGTCAAGTTGTCCTCGAGAACCAAGCCTCCGGCACGGTCATCAGGCGATGACGACGCTGGTGGGACCCGAAATTGGCACGCTCTCGAACCCGTCGAGTGGGCGACACGGCCCTGTGCAGAGGCGGAAGTCGGACCCGACATTCCGGTCCGTCGGGTCAGGCCTAAGCCGGCTCCCAACGGTAGCCCTCAACTGCCTCCCTGTAGGAAACCAACAGCGGTTCCAGTTCTGTACGCACCAGGCTGGCGTCGCCCGGTGGCAGAGTCAGCGATGCCCTCCGCATACGGACGCTCCACGTGGCCGGATCAGGGAACACGGAAAGCCTCGGCACAAGGTCACGCAGAACCAACCCCTCGCGGAACCGCGCCAGGCCGGACACCTCCAGGTGGCAGCCCTCGGTAAAGGTACGCTCGCCGAAGACGATCGGATTCTTCAGGACTCCCACCGGGCCAGCGACCCGGGCACGGCCGATAACGCGCCCGAGGTCGCGCGTAGGGTTCCTGAAGCAGCCCCGCGTGGTGTAGAGAAAGATCTCGTCGCCCTCCTCCAGGGCTCGGGCCGATTTGGAACGCCCGGCAGGGAAGGCCATCCGCTGCGCAGTGACCGCCCAGCTCAGTGCGGCGCGGTCACCAATAATCAGTAGGTGTGTGGACGGCATGCCGATCACGATACCGAGGTGGCCGCCCGGTGCACCTGCGACTCCATCCACAACCTCCGCACGACGCACGGTCTCCCTGGTTCCGGGCGTACACGGGATCGGCGCCCGGCTGCCAGGGCGCCCGCTCCGGCGGCGCGAAGAGCCACCGCTGCTAGGACCTCCCACACAAACGCCGCCCCTGTCCACAGGTTGCATGCTTGCCGGCTCCACCTCACGAGTGGTGTCACGGCCCCTGGCCCAAGGGCTGGTGACCATGACACGCCCATGGCACGGTGGACACCCTGCAGGCGCACTGCAGCCGTCTACACCGTTCCCTGTGCCAGTGCACCCAGCACCCGCTCGACGTCGTCCCGCCACGCGCACAACTCCCCCTGCGTGGGAGCCAACTCATACCCGTGGTAGTGGCAGGCCCGGCTGAGGCCGCCCAGGTCGCCGACCAGCGGCGGGCCGTGTCGGGGTCGGCGTAGGACTCCAGGCACAGGGCCTGGGCGTGCGGCGGGTAGTAGGACAGCTGCGGCTTGCGAGCCTGCCAGTAGCGGCGCAGGGCCTCTTCGAGGGCGTGGCGCAGCACAGTGCCACGGCGCGCGGCCAGACGCCCGTGGTGGAGGCGGTGGCCGTGCCGAGCAACCGGTCCGCGCCCGCGAGCAGTTCCTCGGGGGCCGAGGTGGACGGCGGCGGAGGCGGGGTGGCCGCGGGGAGCCGGGGCGAGCGTGCGGGCGGGATGGGCGTGGCCGGGCGGATCGTGGTCACATGGACGCACCGCCTTCGCGAGGTCCGCGGTGCGGCGGATGATCTCCTCCGCGTCGTCGACGGTTACGGCTTCGTGGAACCCTTGTTGCGCCACCGGATGTGGTCAGTGGTCGGCTGGCCGTAGGCCCGGGTGAGGTCGGTCATGGTCTCGCCCACCCGGTCGGTCTCCCCGTAGAGGGCGAGGGAGGCCAGTTCGGTGAGCTTGTGGGCCTTGGCGACGTGCTATTCGATCTCGGCGTGCGGCAGGCCCCTGCCGAGGAGCCGGCGCCGGGCCGGTTCGAGGAGGGCGGCCTCCAGGGCGGTGCGGCACAGGCCGGGCAGGACGCGGGCTACGACGTCGCCGGGCAGATCGCGGGCCCTGGCGAGCGCCTTCGCGTCGTTCAGGGGCCAGCTTGACGGGATCGTCACCGGAGCGGAGACCCGTACGGCGGAGCGCTCACGGCAGTCGACCGTGAGGACGGTGGCGGGCAGCCGCAGGTACTTCAGGGCCTGCGGCAGGCGGGTGTCGTGGGTGAAGACGACGACCTGGCGGTGCTCAGCGAGGAGCGCGAGGACGCGGGCGAGACCGTCCACCTTGGCGGGGTCCATCGACTGCACTGGGTCGTCGATGACGAGGAACCGGAAGGGGTTCTCCGGGAGGAAGGTGCGCGGGAGGCAGAGGGACAGGGCGAGGGAGTGCAGTTCCCCCTGGCTCATCACGCCGAGCGCGGGGGCGTCGATGTCGTCGACGGTCACGTCGGGGGCGACCTTGCGCTGGGTTCCGGAGCCGCCCAGGCGGACCGGGCCGAGGGCGACGTTGCTCTGCTGGCGGCAGGTGTCGAGGGCGGGATGGGCGCGGTGGTGAGCGAGCGCACGGGCGAGGAGTTCGGCGCGGCGCAGCGCGTCCTCGGCGGAGGTGCCCCGCAGGTCCTCGCGGAGGCGATGGCTTCGCGCAGCCGGGTCACGGCCGTGGCGACCGCCTCGGTGTCGGGTCCGGTCAGGGTGGAGCGGCGGCGCAGGTCGAACAGGAGTGACTCGTCCGCCGGGCCGGTCCCGGCGGCGAGTTCGGCCGCCCGCGCGAGGTCTGGGCGCCGCCCGCTCAATGCGGTGTGGGGCGGCCCGGGCGCGGGGGTCGTCGGTGCCGTCCAGGAGGATGAGCAGGGCGGGCAGTTCCGCCTTGGCTTCCTTGGCGGGTGCCTCGTACTCGCGGGCCAGCTCCCGCAACCCCTTGTTGGCGGCGGCGAGTTGCTCCAGCCCGAGGATGGAGGCGACGGCGTCGTACATCTCGCTGGGCCTGCCTCCGATCACCTGGCCGAGCTCGGAGAACGACAGGATGGGGCGGTAGGTCGCCAGGCCCTCCTGCCAGCCGAGGCCCGGGAGAGGGACGGGCTCGTGGCCCGTGGTCGAGTTCGGCAGTGGAGTCGGCGACGTCGTCCCCGTGCCAGGTGCGCAGCACGGTGGCCGGCTCCGGTTCGCCGTCGATACGCAACTCCACGGCGACCTGAGGTTCCTGGCCGTGGTGAAGGTTGCGCCAGCTCTTGCGCAGATGTCGCTGCGGCCGCGCCAACGGGCGTTGTCGCCGGTCAGCGCAATCTCGACAGCCTCCGCGAAGCTCGACTTGCCAGAGCCGTTGCGGCCGGTGACCAGGGTGAGCCCCGGGCCGGGGGTGAGGGGGAGGCGTGCGGTGCGTCCGATACCGCGGAAGCCGCTGACCGTGACGGACTGCAGGTAGGCGCCCGGCATCCGGCCGCGCGCCCCGTCGTCGTCCTGGAACGCGGTGAGCAGGAGGGATCGGGTGTCCTAGTCGAGGTCCGAGCCGGCGAGTCGATCGGCGATGAGATGGGCGAGGGTGCCGGCCGCCGGGTCCTGGGCGGGCGGCCCTGCGGGAGACGGGTCCGGGGCGGGATCGGCGGGTTCTGGCATGGCGAAACTCCCGTGGAGACTATGGCTGTGAAGCGTGGGGCCGGACAGGCCGACGGCAACTGAACGACACGGGGCACACGGGAGCAGCGTTACAACGCGGGGCCGTGAGCCGTGAGTTGTGGACGACCATAGCCCACCCACCCCCAATCATGGAACTCTTTGGAATTTCATGGAGATCATTGGGGTAAGAGCCGGGACGTGACACCCCGGCCCCCGCACTCACAGACGCCACTCTTCGAAGAGCACCCCCAGCAGCTCCTCCTGTCTGGCCTTCAGCACTTCGGGGGTCCACTCGGCGTGCTGGAGCACTTGGCTGGTCAGCGCGAACGGGACCACTCCCCCGCGACCGGTGAAGTACTTGGCCTTCTTGGCGGTGAAGTCGTAGTTCTGGGCCGCAGAGTTCTTGGCGCGGTTCAGCAGCACCAGGTTTCCCAGGCGGTGCGTCCACTGGGCACGCCGCTCCTCGTCGAACAGCTCGACCCACTGCGAGTCGACCTTCGGGTTCTGCGGCAGGACGTGCTCCACGGTGATGAGCGGGTGGTCGTACGTCACCCCCTGCCCGCGGGCCAGCAGCTCGTCGAGCCGCAGCAGGACGTACTTGCGGATCTTGCCGACTAGATAGAGATCGCCATCGAGCCTGGCCCGGGTTTCGGCCTTCTCGTCGTCCCTCAGCTCGAGAGCCGGGGAGTCGAGGCCCAGTCCGTCGTCGAGCTGCCGAAGCAGCTCGGCGTACCGTGTGACGCGAGGTGTCGTGTAGACGCGGCGGACGAACATGCTGGCCGACAGCCGCTCCAAGGCTCGCATGAACGTGTCAAGCCATGCCGGGTCGTCCTCGTGGTGGCGCAACGCCCAGAGGGCGGCCGGTCGCCAGTCGTAGTTGTCGACCTGCTGGAGCCTCCTGAACCAGGCGTTGACCGCCTCCGCACCCGAAGCGGACTCATAACGTGCTTCGCGGATCTGGGCGTAGGCCTCGGCATACGGCCGGACGACGTCATGGACGAAGACCTCGGCCCTACCAGGGAGGTAGCGGCTGAGCACCTGCTCCGGAAACTCCTTGAGCAGCTCATGTTCCGCCCGCTTCTTGGCGAAGATCATCCGCAGGTGGAGGAAGAGTTCCGCGAAGTCGTCACGTCCCAGCATCTCCTCGGCGTCCTCCCAGGTGGTGGCGCACGCCTCGGACGCCTCCGCGCCGAGATCCCCGATGATCTGCGACTTGAAGATGTCGGTGGGAGACAGGTCCAGGCCACGGGAGTTCATGACGCTGAAGATCCGGTGTGCGCTGTCGAGGTCAGGAGTGCTGACGACGACGAGGAACGTCCGCTCGGCGAGCATCTGAGCCAGTTCCAGCCGGCGTTCCTCGGTCACCGCGGTGAGGCTCTGGTGGAGGACCGTCGCGTTGCGGAGAACGGCCTTCTGCGCGTCGGTCCGCAGGGCTTCCTCCTTGAGCGTCAGCAGAGTGCCCACCGCGCCCTTCGTCTGCACGTACTTCTCGAAGAAGTCCGCGTCACGGCTGCGCAGAGTGAGCCGCGGCCTCGGGGCGAGCCCACGGATCTTGGCACCCGGCTCCATCACCAGCCGGTCGAGGTCGCCGCGTAGTTCCGGATCCTCGGTCAGGTCGCGCAGCACCGACAGGAGGATGGTCAGGGTCGTGAGGCGCTGCTGGCCGTCGATGACATCCGCCTTCGGGACCGCGCTGTTCTTCACGAGCACAACGGAACCGAGGAAGTACGGCTCATCCGTCCCGCGGTCAAGGGCTTCCTGGAGATCCATCAGCAGTTGAGCCGCCTGCTCCTCCTGCCAGGCATAGGGGCGCTGGTAGTCAGGTATCTGGAAGTCGTAGTCACTGCTGAACACCTTGTGCAAGGGCATCTCGTGCGCCTCGAGCTTTTGCATGCCCCGATAATGTCGGAGAAATGGAGCTCCGCGGCACTAATCCGACGCAACTTCCTGGCCCCTGACAGCGATTCCGTGGGAGCCGGGTCCATCCCACGCCTGGACGAGGGCTTCACCGTCTACTGCTGTATCGACGACAGCGCGAGCACCCACGTCCGGCATGAGGTTCGACAGGGACCGGAAGTCCGTCATCCGTGTCACTCGGCGCTCAGCTGCACCCGTATCCCTTGCCCCACGCGTCCGCGTGCCACGTCAACGACCGCCGCGCATAGGTGACACCGATCCGGACGACCTGCTCAATCGTCAGGTTCGGCACGGGGATGCTCCGGTAGACGAAGTCGGACGCGAACCCGTTGAAGGTCAACGGAGCATGCGGGGCGGTTGCAGGTCGCTCGGGACCGATGTCGCCCAGCAGGGTACGTGCCCAGTCAAGGCAGAAGTAGTCGCCGTAGGCGCAAGCCTCCTGTTCGCGGACCGACCGCCGTGTCGGGCCGGGGCCGGCCAGGTGGACCAGCCAGAACTAGCCTTCCTGGATCTGCCAACCGAACCGGGGGTCGTCTCCGCGGTGAACATCTCCACGGTACCCTTGGCCTCGGCTCATTGCGGTCCGCACGATGACGCCGACCTGCTCGATCTCCTGCGCCAGCTCTGGCCGGACGAGGCTGTGCAGGCAAGGCATCTTCTGCACGGTCGCGCCCAGTCGAGCGTTCTTGAGGATTGCGACTGCCTCCTCTGGCACCAGCAACGGTTCGGCCCCGCGGGGGTGCCGACCTCGGCGGCCAGTCTCACGAGCTTGTCGATCAGGTCGAGCCAGTGCTCGAACATATCGGCGCCGAACCCGTCCGCCCGCCGGGGATAGGGCAGACAGGATCGCAGCGCGGCACACAGGTCCTCGTAGCTGCGGTAACGCCAGGTCAGACCGTTCGGGGTCGTCCATGAGCCGTCCGGCCAGGCGGGGGCGACCAGGCTGAGCAGCACCAGGACGGGATGGTCCAGGCCGTGGAGATTGCCCGCTGCGTACGCGTTCGACTGGCCGCTGCCCGGGAGCGAGAACCTTCCAGCCCTCGGGCCATCGAAAGCTCTTGCGGAACTCGAAACCATCCGGCCGCTCCTGCTCGGCGCCTACTCAATCCAGATTCGGCATACCGGAGCCCACAAGCCGACCAAGTTCGCCAGCTCATCTCCGCGATAAGCCCCTCGTCGGCACGGGGTAAAACTGGCCGGTTAAGCGGCCGCATGTCAGGATCGGACCGTGCCTGTTTTCCTGGACGCTGCCGAGAGTTCGGGGCGCCCTGCCGTGCCGCCTCCCAGGATGCGGCGGGTGGTGTTCGTCGCGTTGCTGAGCTCGGACGGGCGGCTTGCCCTGGTGGCAGACGACCCGTCTGGGGCTCTTCCCCGATGGGTACTCCCTTCAGGATCCGTCCGAGCCACAGAAACCTACCCTGAGGCGGCAGTGCGCGTACTCCGCAATGCGGTCGGCGCGATGCCGGTGCGCGGGGGCACTGTTGAAGGATGCCGCTGGGCTCAGGTGCCTGTGCCCGTAGGCCGGAGCCGTCGAGAAGCACACGTGTTCATCTTTCGTCTCGCTGCGGCTGGTGCTCCGCCGGAGCATCTGCCCTGGAGGGGAGCGACACGCTGGGCGGAGCCTGAGCAGTGGCAGGAGTTGTGCACACGGTGCGATCTGCCAGATGTGGATGTGCTTTGACGGGATACCTGGAGGGGTGGATCCCAGACGGGCGGATCACGTTGGGGCCTTGAGCCCCGGCACCTCGGCACCCACTTTCACTTTGCCCTGGCGATCGTGGTGGCGGTCTCCTGCAGGGCCGTTGCAACCGCTGGCATGTCCTGTTCACGCAGACGTACGGCGGGGGCGTACACGGAGATCGCGGCGAGCGGTTCCCCGATGCGGTTGCGGATGGCCACGCCTACGCCGTGCAGGTCGTGTGCGCTTTCCTCGAGGTCTGCCGCCCATCCCCGGACTCTGACTTCCTCCAACTCCACCTCAAGCAGCGACCACTCAGTGATGCTTCCTGCCGCCGTAGCAGGGAGCGCGGCCGGGAGTGTCGCGCGTACATCTGCCGGGTCGCGCAGTGCAAGCAGGGCCTTGCCCGCCGCTGTGACGTGGGCAGGGAGCTCCTGCCCGAACGGAACGCTGACGCGCAGGACATGCCGGCACTCGACTCCGTCGAGTAGTCGGACGACGGCCGCATCCAGGGAGTACAGGCACACCGTCTCCTGCAGCTTCTCCGAGAGCTCCTCCAGGGGTCTGCGCGCCTGTCGTCGGACGTCCAGCTGGGCGATCGCGGCCAGTCCCATGCGTACGAGCTGCGGACCCGCTGAGTATCCGTGCTGGCCAGGATCGTGACGCAGGAAACCCGTGCGCTGCAGGGTGACCAGGATGCGGTGTGCGGTGGAACGTGAGATACCGAGCTCCCGGGCGGTTTCGGTAACACCGACTTCCCCCCTGTCATACGCCAGGACGAGAACATCCAGGGCCTTCGTCACCGACGCCAAGGCCTCCGTCGCCGACGGATGCTTGCCATCCACCATGAAGGAACCGTAACGCTCAAACGTTCCCGGAGACCGGGAGCTTCGGCAGAATCCACACGTCAGAATTCTGCGACGGCACGTCTCACAGTTCCGGTGCGGCATCGCTCGAACCCGGCGAGCCAACTCTGCGTCAAGACAGGTTGATTCCTGCGATAACCCCGACCGGTCTTGCCGTGCTTGAGCGCACTGCTGACCGTTTGATAGCGCCTCACAGGAATGGGGTGCGTGCCACAGTGTGCCGTCCCTACACTGGCAGCGGCCTTCCTTAGGAGTTCGCTATGGCGGGATACCGGACCAGCGCACCTGCGTCAGACAAGGGTGTCTACATCGGCCAGGCTCGGCATGCCGTGAAGGAGCTGATCACTTCACTGCGCGGCGAGTTGGCGACATTGGAAGCTGTGTACACGATGATGTGCCAGGGCGCCGAATCCACCGATGTCCGCGAAGAGCCGCCGGACACTGGCGAGGACGCGGAAACCGCCCAGCCTTCCCGGGAAGGTCCGTCTGAAGTTTCTGTCGCCGACGAGGATCCTTCGTCCGAAGATGCGCGCCCGGGGATTGGCACTCGGACCCTGGGGCCACCGCGTAACGGAAGCATGCGCGATGCGATCCTCACACTCCTGTGCGCTGCTCAAGAGGCGATGTCCATCACCGATATCGCCGCAGCGGTACGCCCGGGAGCGGACGCGACGGTCCGTTCATCCGTAGGAAAAACCCTCAACCGCATGAAGCAACTTGGCGAGGTGGAAAATGTAGCACCGGGAATGTTCCGGGCCGTGCTGTCATCCCGGGCCGCTTGATCCACCCGAGAACGACCCTAACCCAACAAGCAGGCCTCCCTCGATTAGCGGTCGAGGGAGGCCGCCAAACACGCGAATGGACGCTTCTCCTAGTCAGGGTTCCGATTCGTCGCGCACGTTCACTCTAGCGCCCCCACGGATGGCGCTATAGGGCGTCTGCGTCATTCCGCACTTGAGCGTGCACGACTGACCTCAAAGAGGCAATTGGGGATCAGTCATGAGCACATTGGGTCGTATTCGATCCGGGCCAGAGCGCCAGGCCCAGGGCACGCTCCAGTCGGCAGATCGTCAGCACATCCGGCCAGGTGGCGCCCGCCAGCAGATCCCCGATGGTCTGTCTGCCGACGTGGCTCTGGGCGGCCAGGGCGCGCAGCGAGAGCTCCGGCCTCTCACGCAGGGCGGCGGCGAGGCGGCGGGCAATCGTCTGGACCACCGCCGCGGCGGGCTCCCCGGCGATCCGGGCATCCGGCCACTCCTCCGGATCGACGGCGTAGCTCCATGGCGGCGCCGTGCGCGCTCGGCCTCCGGTCATAAAGATGCGTTCCTTCAGATCGTGATCGACACTGACACCAGTGGCCGGTTAACCGGCCACCTGTCATGGGCCTTGCGCCTGGAGGTCGCTGTGTCGAATCGCCTGCTGGCCTACGCACCGAAGGCGGAGACGGTGCCGCCCGCCCAGTGGCGCCGCATCGCTCCGGTCGTCCGCTCGCTGGGATTCATGGCCGTCGCAGCGGGACCCTACGGCCCAGACGTGGTCATGACACCGCTCGCACGGCTGGTCGCCTGGGTCGAGGCCCAGGGCCTCCCGCTCGAACCCCCGGTGATCCTTGACCAGAGCACCGTCGAACGGTTCATCCTCGTCGGCTGCCGCGACATGGCCGCCAACAGCCGCCGAACCTGCAGCAGCCAGCTGCGCCGGGCTTCCGAAGCGCTCTTGTTGGACCAGCTCGGACAGCATCCGCCGATCCGGCTGAAGGCCACCGCCGCCCCAGTGGCCCCCTACCCGCCGGCGGAAATCGCCTACTGGCTGATCTGGGCGCAGAGCCTGCCCACCCCCGCCCAGCGGTGCAACGCCTGTCTTCTGTTCTGTCTCGGTGTCGGCTGCGGGCTCGCCGTTGAGGATCTTGTGTACGTTCGGGGGCGGGACATCCTGGCGGGCCCCACCGGCCGGGCACTGGTGAAGGTGCACGGGCGCCGTCCGCGCACTGTCGTATGCCGGTACGCATACGAGGAACTGCTGCTGGCGGAAGCCGCCCACATCCCGGCAGACGCGTACGCCTTCCGGCCGGGCTGGCAGGACCGCACCAGCAAGCACATCGCATCGGACTGGCTGGCCAGGTACCCGCGGATCGTCAGCCGTTGTGACGGTGCAGTGCTGCAGACCCAGCGGCTGCGCACGACCTGGCTCGTCGATCTGCTGAATGCAGGTATTCCGCTGAGGGTGATCCTCAAAGCGTCGGGGCTCGGGACCCTGCACAGCCTCTCGCGATACCTCGTCTTCCTCCACGACGTGCCCGAAGCGGAGGCATCCGATCTGTTGCGGGGGGGCGGCGGCATGAGCAGGAAGAACCCGGAGGACAAACCCTGCCGGCGTACCGGCCTCGCCTTACGCCCTGCACCGCAGGCCCCCGGCCGTACCCTCAGCGACCGCGTTGTGAGGCAGGTCTTCGACCTCGTGCGCCACAGCGGAGTACTGGAACGCCTTCCCTCTAACGAGCACCGGCCAGGCCCGAAGGGCTTCCCGTTCCGCACAGTGCTGATCGGCCTGATCCTGTCGCAGTACATGGGCAAGAGCGCGAACATCAACGACGCATGGGAGACGCTCTTCTTGGCCTTGTCTCCAGGGCCCAAAGCCCTCCTTGACGTCCCCGACGTCGACCTGCACATCCGCGAGGGCGCAACCCGAGAAGAAATCGACAGCGTCGCGCACCACCAATACGCGACGTCGAAGCGCGTCTACCGGTCCTGGGCCTCGATGACCCGGCGCCTTGACCCTGCACCGCACGACCGCCGCAAGAGGCTGTCGCTCAGCGAGGCTAAGAAGATTCGCCGGAAGTGGAATGCCCGCGACAACCAGGACACCGTGCGCAACCTGGAAGCCATCGCCCAGGATCTGATCCTCGCTCCGGTGATGGCTTCCTACCGGCGCGGCGACTTCGCTCAGTGGCCTGGCCACATCGCGGTCGACGACACTCCGGTTCCGGTCTGGGGCAAAGAGCCGGACTACCACCAGGACCGGGCCTCGCTTGAGATCACCGCCGGGATGTACGTGAAGGGAGGAACGCAGAAGAAGTCGGGGCCCAGCGGCAAAGCTGCGGCCTCCACGAACACTGGCACCCGGCGCGGCACCGCAAACAAGCCAGTGCCTCGCAAGACCAAGTCGGCCCGGGAGAAGAAGGCCAAGGCGCCGGAGAAGAGAGAGTTCCGCTACGCCATGATGGCCGCGTTCCCAGGCCATGGCCATGGCGACCTCGCTGGCGCCTACCCGGCGGTCTGCCTCGGCATGATCCTCCACACCCCGGGCACCGAACCCGGCCCGGCCGCCCTGCGCGCTATCCAGCCGGCCTTCGAACGAGGGCTGGTCAAAGACCTGTTCTGCGCCGACCAGGGCATCACCCAGGCCAAGCCTCACAACCTGCATCTGCAGCTGCTCAAACTCGGCCTCAACACGGTGAAGCACTACAACGACGACAAGGTCGACCGGCAGGGAGAGTTCCGCGGCATGCAGTTGGTCGGCGGCGAGTTCTACTGCCCGCTGATGCCCACCCCGCTCGTCACTGCGGGCGCCACATACATCGACAGCCGCACGGACGAGGACCGCGCCCACGCACTCAACCTGATCCAGTCCCGGAAGGACTACCAGACCAAGATCAAGGAGTACGGGCCCGCAGGGGACCAGCGTCGACAGTGCCCCGCCCTTGGATCCCACGCCACGGTCACCTGCTACCGTCGGCCCCAGCCACGCCCGTCCACCGTCGTCGACCTCGACGCCCCCACTGTCCGTACCCCGGCAGCCCTGCCCACCATCCGCAGGCCCAAGCGGGACACCCCCGTCCACCCCGACATCTGCAGGGGGAAGAGCATCACCGTCCCGGGCACCGTGTTGGCCAAGTGGCGGCAGAAATACCCCCTGTTCACTCCTCTGTGGCAGGAAGCCTGGTCCGGACTGCGCAGTCAGAACGAGGGCGGCAACGGCAACCTCAAGAAGTCCGCCCTCGATAGCATCGACAATCCCCAGCTCCGCCTGCCGCACGGACGCGTCGCACAGACCCTGCTCAATGCCGTCATCATCTTCGTGGCGAACCTCAGAGCCATCCGACGGTTCCTCCGCGACCAGGGCATCCAGCCCCGCAAAGCCAGCACACAGAGCGCCGTAACCCAACCCCGTGAGCCCTCCGACCCGCCCCAGGCGTGCCCGCTTCCGACGGAGCAGGTCGAGCCTCCGCCACGCGAGTGACACACCTCCGCCGCACTCCGCCCCCTGAAAACCCCACATGCCTGCGCCACGGCTACCAGCCGTCGCGCAGGCATGTCCTGTTTCCGCAGGTGAGAGGCGCAGTACCTGGACTGCCACCGCCTCACCCCCTCATCGGGCCGATCACGAGGCTCGAGGCCCCAGAAACGACGAAATACCGGTGAGTCACATGACTCGACCGGTAATTCGTGAACGCTTCGGGACGATCTCGTGAACGTCCCCGCTGGTGTCCGAGGGGGGACTTGAACCCCCACGCCCGATAAAGGGCACTAGCACCTCAAGCTAGCGCGTCTGCCATTCCGCCACCCGGACTAGGTGTCGTCTTCGCGGGGCGTTCCCCGCGGCGACATGGACAACAATACCAAGGTTTCGGAGTGGGTTTCACCTGCGTATCCGGGCAGGGCATAAGGGCGGCTTATGGGCCGACGGGCAGGGGGACGGTTGCCGCCCTGGTCAGGCGGACGGGTGACGGGCGGGACCCTCGGCACACCGCGAGGGTGAGTGGTCCGGCCAGCCCTTGGCTTGAACGGTGCGGTGGCCCCTGGACAGGCTCGGCCCGATGCGGGATAACGCTCCATACAGTATTCGTCGACTGTATGCGATCTGCATCCGCTGTGATCAGCGTGCCGTGCAGCGCCGGTCTCCCCTGGCGGATCGCCCTACGAAGGGATGCGATGCCCCATGCCCGACGACTCCCAGAAACCCGACACTTCTCCCTCGGCTTCCCACCCCCTCGTCTCCGGCGGCCACCTCGTGGCCCAGGCCCTCAAGGCGGAGGGCGTGGACGTGATCTACACCCTCTGCGGCGGCCACATCATCGACATCTACGACGGCTGCGTCGACGAGGGCATCGACGTGGTGGACGTGCGGCATGAGCAGGTCGCCGCGCACGCCGCGGACGCCCACGCGCGGATCACCGGCAAGCCGGGCTGTGCCGTGGTCACCGCGGGGCCCGGGACGACGGATGCCGTGACCGGGGTGGCCAATGCCTTACGGGCCGAGTCGCCGATGCTGCTGATCGGCGGGCAGGGGGCGCGGAACCAGCACAAGATGGGGTCGCTCCAGGATCTGCCGCACGTCGAGATGATGACGCCGGTCACGAAGTTCGCGGCGACCGTGCCGGACACCGCGCGCGTCGCCGACATGGTCTCGATGGCGTTCCGGGAGTGCTTCCACGGGGCTCCCGGGCCGTCCTTCCTGGAGATCCCCCGGGATGTGCTGGACGCGAAGGTGCCGCGCGACGCGGCGCGGGTGCCCCGGGCGGGGCACTACCGGGCCTCGACCCGTTCGGCGGGGGACCCGGACGCCGTCGAGCGGCTGGCCGAGCTGCTCGTACGGTCCGAGAAGCCGGCGCTCCTGCTCGGCGGTCAGGTGTGGACGACGCGCGGCACGGACGCGGCGGTCGCGCTCGTACGGGGTCTGAACCTGCCCGCCTATATGAACGGCGCCGGCCGCGGCACGCTGCCGCCCGGCGATCCGCACCACTTCCGGCTCTCCCGCCGCCACGCCTTCACGCACGCCGATCTGATCGTGGTCGTCGGGACGCCGTTCGACTTCCGGATGGGGTACGGGAGGCGGCTCTCGCCTGCCGCGACCGTCGTACAGATCGATCTTGACTACCGCACGGTCGGCCGGAACCGGGATGTCGACCTGGGGATCGTGGGCGACGCGGGGCTGGTGCTGGCCGCCGCCGCGCAGGCCGCGTCGGGGCGGCTGGACAGCGGCGCGGGCCGGCGCAAGGAGTGGATCGAGGAGCTGCGGGCCGTCGAGGAGGCCGCGGAGACGGAGCGGCTGCCGCTGCTGCGCTCGGACGCCGCGCCGATCCACCCGTACCGCCTGGTCGCCGAGATCGACGACTTCCTGACCGAGGACTCGGTCTTCATCGGGGACGGCGGCGACATCGTCACCTTCTCGGGCCAGGTCGTGCGGCCGAAGGCGCCGGGCCACTGGATGGACCCGGGACCGCTGGGCACGCTCGGCGTCGGCGTGCCGTTCGCGCTGGCGGCGAAGCGGGCCCGGCCGGACAAGGAGGTCGTGGCGCTCTTCGGGGACGGCGCGTTCTCGCTGACGGGGTGGGACTTCGAGACGCTGGTCCGCTTCGGCCTGCCGTTCGTGGGGATCGTCGGCAACAACTCCTCGATGAACCAGATCCGGTACGGGCAGCGGGCGAAGTACGGCGAGGCGCGGGAGCGGGTCGGCAACACGTTGGGGGACGTGCCGTACGACGCGTTCGCGCGGATGCTCGGCGGCCACGGCGAGGAGGTCCGCGATCCCGCGCAGATCCGGCCGGCGCTGGAGCGCGCCCGGCGGTCCGGCCTGCCGTCGCTGATCAACGTCTGGGTCGATCCGGACGCGTACGCCCCTGGAACCGTCCACCAGACCATGTACAAGTGAGGAGCCGCTGATGGGCACCGCTCGTGAGAACGGTCCCGGCGCCAAGGCCCTGACCGGCGTCCGGGTGCTGGACATGACGCATGTGCAGTCCGGCCCGTCCGCCACCCAGCTGCTCGCCTGGCTGGGCGCGGACGTGGTCAAGGTGGAGGCGGTCACCGGCGATGTCACCCGCGGTCAGCTGCGCGACATCCCGGACGTGGACTCGCTCTACTTCACGATGCTCAACTGCAACAAGCGCGGCATCACTTTGAACACCAAGACGGAACGGGGCAAAGAGCTGCTGGCCGAGCTGATCCGGCGCTCGGACGTCCTGGTGGAGAACTTCGGGCCGGGCGCCGTGGACCGGATGGGCTTCCCGTGGGAGCGCGTCCGGCAGCTCAACCCGCGCCTCGTGTACGCGTCGATCAAGGGCTTCGGCGAGGGCCCGTACACGAAATTCAAGGCGTACGAGGTCGTCGCGCAGGCCATGGGCGGCTCGATGTCGACCACCGGGTTCGCGGACGGGCCGCCGCTGGCGACCGGCGCGCAGATCGGCGATTCGGGGACCGGCGTGCACTGCGTCGCCGGCATCCTCGCCGCGCTCTACCAGCGCGAACGCACCGGGCGCGGGCAGCGCGTCCAGGTCGCGATGCAGCACGCGGTGCTGAATCTGTGCCGGGTCAAACTGCGCGATCAGCAGCGTCTGGAGCGCGGCCCGCTGCCGGAGTACCCGAACGACGGCTTCGGGGACACGGTGCCGCGCAGCGGCAACGCGAGCGGCGGCGGGCAGCCCGGCTGGGCCGTGCGGTGCGCGCCCGGCGGCCCCAACGACTATGTGTACGTGATCGTGCAGCCGGCGGGCTGGCGGCCGCTCACGGAGCTGATCGGGCGGCCCGAGCTGGCCGCGGACCCCGAGTGGGCGACGCCGGCCGCGCGGCTGCCGAAGCTGGCGAAGATGTTCCAGCTCATCGAGGAGTGGAGCAGCACGCTGCCCAAGTGGGAGGTGCTGGAGCGGCTGACCGCGCACGCCATCCCCTGCGGCCCGGTGCTGTCCGCCAAGGAGTTGGTCGAGGACGCGTCGCTGGCCGCCGACGGAATGATCGTACGGGTGCCACATCCGCGGCGCGGCACGTTCACCACCGTCGGATCGCCCCTGAAGCTGTCCGACTCCCCCGTGGAGATCGACCGCTCGCCGCTGCTCGGCGAGCACAACGACGAGGTGTACGGGGGCGAACTGGGGCTCGGCGAAGAGGAGTTGCGGCTGCTCAGGGAAGACGGGGTCATCTGATGGACCGGTTGACGGATGGGCGATGGATGGATGGGCGGCTGCCGGATGAGCAGTTGGCGGATGGGCGGGGGCACCTGATGGGGGGGACGGTTACGGGAAGCGGACCCGGCGGCCGTGCTGCGGGCCGCGCGGGCGGCCGGGCGGACCACGCTGACGGCTCCCGAGGGCAGGCTACTCGCGGCGGCGTATGGCATCGCGACCCCGGCGGAGGGCGTTGCCGAGTCGGCGGACGAGGCGGTGGCGCTCGCCGGCCGGATCGGCGGCCCGGTCGCGCTGAAGATCGTCTCGCCGGACATCCCGCACAAGACGGACGCGGGCGGCGTACGGACGGGCCTGTCCTCGGCCGCCGAGGTCCGGGCCGCGTACACGGAGGTCGTACGGAACGCCGCCGCGTACGCCCCGGAGGCCCGCGTCGAGGGCGTACAGGTGCAGCGGATGGTGCCGGAGGGGCTGGAGGTGCTGGTCGGGGCGGTCACCGATCCGGCCTTCGGGAAGGTGGTGGCGTTCGGGCTCGGCGGGGTGCTGGTGGAGGTCCTCAAGGACGTCACCTTTCGCCTCGCTCCGGCTTCCACGGCGGACGCGGAGTCCATGCTGGACGACATCCGCGCGGCCGAGGTGCTGCGTGGCGTACGCGGCGGTCCCGCCGTGGACCGCGCGGCGCTCGCCGACCTGATCGTCCGGGTGTCCCGGCTGGCCGCCGACTTCCCCGAGATCGCCGAGGTCGACCTGAACCCGGTGTTCGCGGCGCCGGACGGGGTGCTCGCCGCCGACGTGCGCATCGTGCTCGGTGCGGAGCCGCCGCCGCGGCGCCGCCGGTACACCAGGGAGGAGATCCTCGCCTCGATGGAGCGGCTGATGCGCCCGCGCTCCGTCGTCGTCATCGGCGCCTCGAACGAGCCCGGGAAGATCGGCCACGCGGTGCTGCGCAACCTGCTCGACGGCGGTTTCGACGGCGCGGTCCACCCGGTGAACCCGAAGGGCGGCGGCATTTTGGGCCTTACGGCGTACCGCTCCGTGGCGGACGTGCCGGACGGGGCCGATGTGGCGGTCTTCGCCATCCCCGCGCCGCTGGTGCCCGCCGCCCTGGAGGAGGTGGGGCGCAAGGGCGTCCCGAACGCCGTACTGATCCCCTCCGGCTTCGCCGAGACCGGCGAACACGCCCTCCAGGAACGCCTCGTGGCCATCGCCGAGAAGTACGGGACCCGGCTGCTCGGACCGAACATCTACGGCTACTACTCCCCCGGCCGGCGGCTGTGCGCCACGTTCTGCACCCCGTACGACGTCACCGGCCCGGTCGCGCTGACCTCGCAGTCCGGCGGCATCGGCATGGCCGTCCTGGGCTTCGCGCGCGCCACCCGGACGGGTGTCTCGGCGATCGTCGGGCTCGGCAACAAGGCCGACGTGGACGAGGACGACCTGCTCACGTACTTCGGCGCGGACCCGCACACCAGGAGCATCGCGATGCATCTGGAGGACCTGAAGGACGGCCGGGCGTTCGTGGAAGCCGCGCGGGAGACCGTGCGCGAGAAGCCGGTCGTGGTCCTCAAGGCCGGGCGGACCGGCGCGGGCGCGAAGGCGGCCGGCTCGCACACCGGCGCGCTGGCCGGTGACGACGCGGTCTACGACGCCGTCCTCCGGCAGGCGGGCGTCATCCGGGCGCCGGGCCTCCGCGAGATGCTGGAGTACGCGCGTGCGCTGCCCGTACTGCCGACGCCGAAGGGCGAGAACGTCGTCGTCATCACCGGGGCGGGCGGCTCCGGCGTGCTGCTCTCGGACGCGGCCGTCGACCACGGGCTGCGCCTGATGACCGTCCCCGACGATCTGGACGCCGCCTTCCGGCGCCTCATCCCGCCCTTCGGGGCGGCCGGCAACCCCGTGGACATCACCGGCGGCGAACCGCCCGCCACCTACGAGGCCACCCTCCGGCTCGGCATGGCGGACCCGCGCGTCCACGCCCTGGTGCTCGGTTACTGGCACACCCTCGCCACCCCGCCCATGGTGTTCGCGGAACTGACGGCACGCGTGGTGGCCGAATTCCGGGCGGCGGGCACCGCGAAGCCGGTGGTGGCGTCGCTGGCCGGGGACACCGAGGTGGAGGAGGCGGGCGCGTACCTCTTCGAGCGGGGCGTGGTGGCGTACCCGTACACGACGGAGCTGCCGGTGGCGGTACTGGGGGCGAAGTACCGGTGGGCGCGGGCCGCGGGCCTGCTGCCGGAGGGCGGTGCGCCGTGACGGCCCAGGACGTACGGCCCCCGGGCCGGGCCGCGTTCACCGAGGTCCGGGACGCGCACGGGCGGATCTACCGGCTGGGCGAGACGGACCGGCAGCTGCTCGGCCGCCCGCGGTGGACCATGGTGCTGCTGCCCTGGATCGCGATGCTCGGCATCAGCGTCTTCGAGTACGCATTCGGAGCCGCCGAGACCACTCTCTCCACGGCCCATCACTGGCCGCGCACCGGCACCTTCTGGGTGCTCAGCGTCTGGATCTTCTTCCAGGCGGCGGTGGCCTTCCCCGCGGGCAGGCTGCGGGAGAAGGGCCTGGTCAGCAGCCGGACCGCGATGCTGTGCGGGTCGGTGCTGTCGCTGGTGGGCTTCCTGAGCCTGAGCCACGCCCCGGACATCGGGTGGGCGGTCGCCGGCTTCGGCGTGCTGGGCGGCACCGGCGCCGGCCTGGTCTACGCGACCTGCATCAACACGGTCGGCAAGTGGTATCCGGAACGGCGCGGCGGCAAGACCGGCTTCGTCAACGGCGGCTTCGCGTACGGTGCCGTGCCGTTCATCTTCCTGTTCTCCTACGGCTTCGACACCGACGACTACCAGGCCGTTCTCGACCTGGTCGGCCTGTACGTCCTGCTGCTGACGGCCGCGGCGGGCCTGTTCTTCAAGGACCCGCCGAGGAACTGGTGGCCCGCGCACGTCGATCCGCTGACCGCGCCGCGCGAGGGGCGCGCCTCGGCGGCGCTGCGCACGAACCCGCCCGCGGCGGCGCAGTTCACACCGCGCGAGGCCATCCGTACCGGCATGCTGCCGCTGATGTGGGTCTGCCTGCTGTGCACGGCCGGGGTCTCGATCTTCGGGATCTCCTTCCAGGTGCCGTTCGCCCGGGAGGCCGGGTTCGGGCCGCTGGTGGCGGCGTCCTCCATGGGCGTCATGTCGGTGGTCAACGGCACGGGCCGGGGCGTGGTCGGCTGGCTCTCGGACCGGCTGGGACGGCGGCCGGCCCTGACGTATGTGTGCCTGGTCCTCGGGCTGGCCCAGTTCGGCGTCCTGTGGGCGGGCGAGAGCGCCAACCAGCCGCTGTTCCTCGTCTTCGCCTTCCTGTCCGGATTCGGCGGCGGCGCGTTCTTCCCGCTTTTCGCGGCCCTCGTTCCCGACTATTTCGGCGAGAACAACAACGCGTCGAATTACGGCCTCGTCTACAGCTCGAAACTCGTCTCCGGCCTCTTGGGCGGCGGTATCGGCGCGTCGGTGGTCGCGGCGTGGGGGTACGAGGGCGCGTACGCGGTGGCGGGGTGCGTGGGGCTGCTGGCGGCGGGGCTGTCGCTGCTGCTGCGACGGCCGGCGGGAAAGGGGGCGGCCATGGGCGCGGGGTGAGGAATTCCCCGGGCGCTCCCTCCCGTCAGCCTCCTCAGCACTCCTCCTGGAATTTCACCGCTTCCAGCGTCACCGGCTGACCGTCCAGTTCTGTGCCCGGCGCCGGGCTCTGGCGGCACACCTTCCAGTTGGATTCCACGAGAACCATCCGGTTGCGGCCCGACGCGTCCTTCACGGTGATGCTGGTACTGGTGTCGAAAGCGCGCCGGGCCACCTTCACCGACTTGTCGCGGAGGTCGGGCATGGCCGAGGCGGGAGCGGCGGAGGCATCGGCCCCGGCATCCTTGTCGGGGCAGGTCTCGGACAGTTTCACCGCCCCGAAGTCCACCGTTCTGCGGGTGTCGGCCGCGCCGGGTCCGGGGGTCTGCGTACAGACCTTCCAGTTGCGGTCGAAGGCCTGCATACGCCCGCGTCCGAGCGCGTCGTGGCTGCGCAGCACCCGGAAACCCGGCCGCCTGGGCGGCGTCCTGCGCGCTCTGTAGCCCCTTGCCCACCAGATCGGGCAGCGTGGCCGTACGGGCCGGAGCGGGGCCCGGCGTGGTCTGCCCCGCGACGCTCGGCTCCGGCGCCGCCTTCGTGGGCGAACCGCCGCTGCCGTCGGCGCTCCCCGAGGGCTGGCAGGCGGCGAGTCCGAGGCAGAGGGTCGCGACGGCGGCGGTGACGGCGGTGCGGTGCATGGCTCCCCCAGTGCGGGCATGGCGTCGGTCCTGGTACGGCGCCGCTACGGCGATGATGCCGTAACGGACCGTGACGGACAGGGAGACCGCCGATATCCCCAGAGGGTTGTACGGGCGGGGTGGGGGAATTCCTGTTCGCCGACGTTCGGTTCTCGCCGTCCGGCCCTCGCCGTCCGGTCCCCGCCGGGATCCGGTCGTCTGTGCCGCCGAGTCCCGGCCGAATCGTCCGCCGGCGTCCCGGTCAGTGGTCGGCGGCCGGGACGGGTGCCTCGGGAGCCGCGTCGGGCCCGGGGGTTCCCTGCTGCGCGATGGCTTTGTGGTGCCGGACGACCTCGCCGATGATGAAATTCAGGAATTTCTCGGCGAAAGCCGGGTCCAGTTTGGCGTCCTCCGCCAATTTGCGCAGGCGGGCGATCTGGGTGGCCTCGCGGGCCGGGTCGGCGGGCGGGAGGTTGTGGCGGGCCTTGAGTTCACCGACCTGCTGGGTGCACTTGAACCGCTCGGCGAGCAGGTGCACCAGCGCGGCGTCCAGGTTGTCGATGCTGCCACGCAGGTAGATCAGGCGCTCGCGCGCCTCCTCGTCGGCGACGGAGGTCGCGTCGCCCGCCAGTGGTGCGGTCCCCTCGCTCATGTACGTCTCGCCAATCTGGTCGTACCGGCCGCCCCGGTCGGGCAGTGCTGATCCTGTGCACACTACCCGGCCACGGGCGTACGGCTTAACCGCACGGCGCGCGCAGGCTCCGCAGATGGCGGGCCGAGCGGCGGGCGGTCGACAGGGAGCCCGCCGGGCTGGCGGCCGGGTTCTCGGGGGTGCCGTCCGGCCGGCGGGAGAACCGGTACTGGGCGGCACGCGCCCGGAAAATGTCCATCCCGAAATAGACGAGACGGGAGTCGGTTTCCGCGAGCAGGACGTCGTAAAGGCGGACGCGCGGGCCGTCGGTGGCGAAAGCGAATTCCTCGGCGTGATTGTGGTGGGAGAAACACATGCCGCGGGCTCTGGCGGCGGCACCGTACGCGTTGAATTCCGCGACGGCGCGTTTCCAGGTGTCGACGGTGTTGCCGTAGCGGTCGGGGATGGAGGGGGTGCCGAGCACGGCAGGCCGCCGTGCGCGCCAGACCGCCGTGCGCGGCAAGCCGCCGTGCGCGCCAGACCGCCGTGCGCGGCAAGCCGCCGTCCGCGCCAGACCGCCGCGCGCGCCAGGCCGTCGTCCGCTTCAGCGGCCAACGCCGTGTCGAGATCGTCGGTGACGTGCAGCCGCCCATCGGGCGTGCGAGGGGGGCGGGTCTGGTGAGGAGCGGCGCGTCCGGGGACGGCGGTCCGGCCGGTGCCGGGGGCCAGGGTGGCGCTCTGGTGCCATGGCGTGCAGCCTTCTCGACGGGCGCCGGTGGGCGGGCCGGGGCGGGCGCCGTTCGGCGGCCCGGGGCCGCCCGGGGACAATGGTCCGGTGATCTACCGCTACCGCGTTCTCGGCACCGCGCAGGCGCGCCGCCCCGACGGCACCGAGGTGCCCCTGAAAGGGGCTCGGCTGCGGGCGCTGCTGGTGGCGCTGGCGGCCGGCGGCGGGCGGCCGGTCCCGGCGGCGCAGTTGATCGCGCAGGTGTGGGGCGCGGACGCGGAGCCGCCGGCCGATGCCCCGGCGGCGCTCCAGGCCCTGGTGGGCCGGTTGCGCCGGGCGCTCGGCGGACCGGCGGTGACCTCGTCGCCCGGCGGGTACGCGCTCGCGGCCGAGCCGGACGCCATTGACCTGTTCCGCTTCGAGCGGCTGACGGCGGAGGGCACCGCCGCGCTGCGCGCCGGCGACCCCGCGGCCGCCGCCGGCCTGTTGGACGAGGCGCTGGCGCTGTGGCACGGGCCCGCGCTGGCGGACCTGCCGGACCGGGACGGCGATCCGCTCGCCGTACGGGCCGAACGGCGGCACGGCGAGGCGCGCCGCGCCCGGCTGGCAGCCGAGGTGGCGTGCGGCCGGGCGGCCGACGCGCTGGCCGAGCTGGCGGCGCTGGCCGTGGCGGAGCCGCTGGACGAGCCCCTCCAGGCGCTGTACATCCGGGCGCTGTCGGCTGCGGGGCGGCAGGCCGAGGCGTTGCAGGCGTACGAGGAGGTACGGGCCGGGCTCGCCGAGCGGCTGGGCGCGGACCCGGGCACCGAACTGCGCGCTCTGCACGCGCGGTTGCTGTCCGGCGCGCCGGATCCGGCCCCGGCACCCCATGCGTCCGCGCCTCCCGCACAGTTCCGCTCCCGCCTCACTTCGTTCGTCGGCCGCGCCACCGAACTCGTTCGGCTGGGCGAGGAGTTGCGCAGCAGTCGGCTGGTCACTCTGCTCGGGGCGGGCGGTGTCGGCAAGACCCGGCTGGCCCTGGAGGCCGCCGACGCGGCGGGCGCGGACGGCGAACGGTGGCCCGACGGTGTCCGGGTCGCCGAGCTGGCCTCCGTACGGGACCCGGAGAGCGTGCCCGAAGCCGTCCTGACGGCGCTCGGCGGGCACCCGACGCGGGTACGCGCCCCAGGTCCCGGGGAGCTGCGCGCGCCCGGCGGGCCCGCGACGCCGCTCGCCCGGGTGGTGGAGCACTGCCGGCAGCGGCGGCTGCTGCTCGTGCTGGACAACTGCGAGCATGTGATCGGCGCGGCGGCCGGGCTGGCGCACGCCGTCCTGGCCGGCTGCCCCGGCGTGACGGTGCTGGCCACCAGCCGCGAACCGCTCGGCGTGCCGGGCGAGTCGGTGCGCCCCGTCGAGCCGCTGCCGCCGTCGGCCGCGCTCCGGCTGCTGGCCGAACGGGGCGCCGCCGCACGCCCCGGGTTCCGTACGGAGGACGACCCGGCCGCGTGCGCGGAGATCTGCCGCAGGCTCGACGGGCTGCCGCTCGCCGTCGAGCTGGCGGCGGCGCGGCTGCGCGCGCTGACGCCGCGGCAGATCGCGGAGCGGCTGGACGACCGGTTCCGGCTGCTGACCGGCGGCAGCCGGACGGCGCTGCCCCGGCAGCAGACGCTGCGGGCGGTGGTGGACTGGTCGTGGGACCTGCTCACGGCGGACGAGCGGGCGGTGCTGCGCCGCCTGGCGGTCTTCTCCGGGGGCTGTGAGGTGGCGGAGGCGGAGCGGGTGTGTGCCGCCCCGGACGCGGCCGACGGCCCCCGCTCCCCCGCCGACGTCCTGGAGGCGCTCACCTCGCTGGTCGACAAGTCGCTGGTCACCGCCGCCCCGGAGAGCCCGCGCGGCATGCGCTACCGGCTGCTCGAAACGGTCGCCGAGTACGCCGGGGAGCGGCTGACGGAGTCCGGTGAGCGGGCGGCCGTGGAGCTGCGGCACCTGACGGCGTACCGGGAGCTGGCCCGTACCGGCGATCCCGGGCTGCGCGGGCCGCGGCAGGCGCAGTGGCTGGCGCGCCTGGAGACGGAGCACGGCAACGTGCGGGCCGCGCTGCGCACGGCGGTCGGCCGGGGCGAGGAGCAGGAGGGGCTGTGTCTGGCGCTGTCGATGAGCTGGTTCTGGCAGCTGCGCAACCACCAGGCGGACGCCCGGCACTGGGCCGCCGCCGTCGCGGGCCTGGGCCCGGACCCGTTCGCCGATCCCGTACGGCCCGCGGAGCCGCTGGCCGACCGCTGTACGGCGGTTCCGCCGCCGTGGTCCGGGGAGCGGCTGCGGGAGGCGCGGCGCGGGGTGCGGCTGCTGGTGCTGGCCGGCAGCGGTGAGGGGGCCGGGCCGTCCGGGCCGGTGCGTCCGGAGCGGGTGGTGGCCGCGTACCGCCCGGGGCTGCCGCAGACCGGGCGGCAGCCGGGCGTCATGTGGTTCTTCGCCCGGCTGATGACCGGCGGGTTCGCGGGACTGGACGAGGCCGTCGACGCCGTCGTACGCCACTGCCGGGAGCTGGGCGACGGCTGGGACCTGGGCCTCGCGCTGCTGCTGCGGACCAAGCTGCTCGGCAACCGGCCCGCCGAGCTGGACCGGTCGGCGCGCGACGCCGAGGAGGCGCTGGCCCTCTTCGAGGAGGCCGGGGACCTGTGGGGCATCGCCGAGTCCCTGTCCGCGCGCGGCGACACGTACGAGCGGCGCGGGCAGTACGCGCTGGCGGACGCGGACTTCTCGCGCGCCCTGGAGGCTTCTGAACGGATCGGCGCGCATGCTCAAGTGCCGGAGTTCAAGGCACGGCTGGCGGCCGTACGGCTGGAGGGGACGTACGGGGCGGAGGAAGGCGCCACGGTAGGCGACGCCTCCCGTTCGCCCCGCGTCCAGGAGGCAGAGCGACTGCTGCTGGAGGCCGTGGCGGAGTCCCAGCCCGCCGCCGGGGAAACGCTCAGCACTGCGCGGCTGCTGCTGGCGCGGCACTACGGCCGGACCGGACGCACCGGGCTCGCCCGGGAGCAGCTGCGCGAGGCGGAGCAGGCGTTCACCAGCGGCACCCCGGCGCTGTTCACCGGCATGGTGAGCGGGCTGCACAGCTGGCTGGACTGCCTCGACGGGGATTTCGTCCGGGCCCGCGAGCACGCGCGCCGGGCCGTCCGGCAGCTCGCCGCACTCGCGCATCTGGTGGCTCCGAACCTGATCGCCCATCAGTTCCTCTGCGCCGCGTGGGCCATGGCGGAGCTGGGCGCGGCCGAGGCGGGGCTGCTGAGCAGGGGGCGCGCCTGCTGGGTGCGTACGACCGCCACGCGCCCGCGTCCGAGGGCTTCGGTTTCCAGCCGCTGCCGCCCGCGGTGGAGACCCGGATACGGGAGCGGGCCGGGGCGGCGGTGCGCGCGGCGCTGACGGCGGACGCGTACGAAAGTGCTTACGGCGAAGGCGGCGGCCTCTCCGTGAAGGAGGCCGCCGCCCTGATCTGACCAGCGCGAACGCAGCGGCGCCCCGCGTGCGCCGGGCGCCTACTGCGCGTCCGCCAGCCGCTCCCGCGCCTCGGCCAGGTCCTCTTCCGTCGGCGCGTCGTCCTGCGACAGGGCCCGGCGCCAGTAGCCGGTGAAGTCGACGGACCGCTTCTCCAGGCCCCGGTCCTCGACCAGATGGCGGCGCAGGGCACGCACCGCGCCCGCCTCCCCGGCGAGCCAGGCGAACACCGAACCGGCCGGGAAGCGGGCCCCGCGCACCGCTTCGGCCAGCAGCTCACCGGGCCCGGCCGCGCGCCGGTCGCGGTGCAGCCAGTGCACGGTCAGGTCGCCGCGGGTGGCGAGGGCCTGCTCCTCCGCCGCGTCCGCCACCTCGATGTAGGCGACCGCGCGGGCCCCTTCGGGCAGCCACTCGGCGAGGGTGCCGATGGCGGGCAGCGCGGTCTCGTCCCCGGCGAGCAGCGTCCAGTCGGCCGTACCGAGGGGGACGGGCCGGGCGAAGTACGCCGAGGGGCCGAACATGCCGAGCGTGTCCCCGGGCGCGGCGCGGCCCGCCCACCCGGTCGCCGGGCCGCGCGCCGCCCCCGCGCCGTGCAGCACGAAGTCGATGTCGATCGTCGCGTCCTCGGGGTGGTGCGCGCGGACGGTGTAGCTGCGCATCCACGGCCGTTCGTCCTCGGGGATCGCGTGGAACGCCGCGTACCAGCGCATGAGGTCGCCGTCGGCGGGCGGCTCCGGGAGCCTCGGGACCGTGTGGCCGGGCTTGGGGAAGTACAGCTTCACCTGCTGGTCCGGCGCGTCGAGACGGAAGCCGGCGAGGTCCGGCCCGCCGAAGGTGACGCGCACCATGCGCGGTGAGAGCCGCCGGACCGCGGTGACCCGGAGGTGGCGGACCGGCAGGGTGGCGGGCTGGGAAGGCTGTTGCTGCATGGCGTCTCCGTGGGCAGGGCCATCGGCCGGCGACGGGCCGAGGCGTGCGGTCGGCACGGCGCGCGGGGACCGCGGCGCGCCGTGCGGGTCGATGGGACGACCGTCGCAGCCGCTGCCTACAGGGCGCCTACAGCGTGCCTGCACGGGCGGCATGCGTGCGGGGGACGCCCGCCGCCACGGCCCGAGCTATCCGGGTGATTCGCCCCCGAGGCCGTCACCCCGGAGGCCCCACCGTCAATACGTCTGCTGACAGGAAGCGTCCGGTGCCCCCGGCCGCGTCGGGTCCCGCACGAGAACGGAACACACCACCATGCCCACGGACCGCTGCCGACTGCTGCCCATCGCCTCCGCGAGCGTCCTCGCCCTCGCCGCCACCCTGGGCGCCGGGGCCGCCCTCGTCACCTCGCCCGCGACCGCTTCCGGGCCCGCGCGCGCCGCCGCGCCCCGGGAACCGGTGGAGACGACGGTGCGGGTGGGGACCGGCACCGCCAACTTCTGCCTCACCCCGGACGCCACCCGCGCGTTCGCCAAGGCCGGGATGCGCCTGACCGCGCTCGCCCCGGCGAAGCTCACCGGTCCGGCCGCGCGCCGCTGCGTGACCACCCCGATCTCCGGCGGCACGCTCAACACCCGCTTCACCTCCGGGCACCTCGACTTCCGGGGCGGCTTCGACTTCGTCGGCAAGGGCCACCGCCACCTGAGGGTCAGCGCGCTGCGCGGCGAACTCGCCACCTCGCGCGTCACCGGCACCGTCGGCGGCTCCAAGGGGCGCCGGACCGACTTCCTGGCGTTCCATGTCGACCCGGCCCGGGTCCAGGTGGGCGGCGGACAGGCGCGGGCCCGGATGAGCTTCACCCTCACCGAGCGCGGCGTCGGCGCCTTCCGCGGCGCGTTCCGGGGGCAGTCGCCGCTCGCCGTGGGCCAGCGCGTGTTCGACGGGGACGGCACGGCGAGCTTCAGCATGCAGCAGGCCGGCAGCACGTCGTCCGGGACCGGCACCGCCCAGGACCAGGCGTCCCCCGCCCCGGCCCGGCAGACGCCCGGGGCGGCGCGGCAGCCGTCGGCGGGCGCCGCGCAGCAGCCGGCCGGGCAGTCGCCCGCCGCCTCGCCCCGCCCGGCGGCCGACCCGACGCCCGCACGGCAGAACGATGTGGCGATGGACCCGGTCAACGCGGTCGCGGCCGACTGAGCGTCAGGGCGGCGCGGGGCCGGGGCGGCACGGAGCCGGGGCGGCACGGCACGGCGGTCGGCCCGGCTCCGCGCCGAGGCCGTTCCCGCGCCGATGCCGGTCCCGCGCCGATGCCGCCGGTGACGTCGGCCGTGGTGCCGGTGATCCAGCGGGCGTCGGCGACGGCCGCGACGGTCTCCTGGGCCGCCGCCTCAGTCCTCGGCCCGCTCGTGGTACATCCGCCGGGTGTGCTCCGTGTGGGCCCGCATGACCGCGGTCGCCCGGGCCTCGTCCCGGGCGGTGATCGCCTCGATCAGCTCGCGGTGTTCGGCCCAGGACCGCTTGCCGCGCTGCCGGGCGACGGGGGTGTAGTACCAGCGCACCCGTCGCCCCACCTGCGCCGCCAGGTCGGCCAGCACCCTGTTGCCCGCCAGGGCCATCACCTTGGCGTGGAACTCCGCGTTGGTGGCGACCGCGGTCTCCACGTCGTCGTCCCGTACCGCCCGCTCGCCTTTGTCGCACAGCGCTTCCAGCTCCGCGATGCCGGCCGGTCCGGCGTTGGCGGCGGCGAGCCGGGCGGCCTCCGCCTCCAGGAGGGTGCGCACGGTGAACAGCTGGTCGGCCTCCTCCTCGGTGGGCTCGTGCACGAACGCGCCCTGCGCCGGGCGCAGATCGACCCAGCCCTCCGTGTTGAGCCGTTGGAGCGCCTCACGGACCGGCTGCCGGGAGACACCGAGGTGGCCCGCCAGCTCGCTCTCGACCAGGTGCTGGCCGGGACGCAGCGCGCGGGTCGTGATCAGTTCGAGGAGCGCTTCGTAGACGCGCTCGCGCAGCGGGCCGGGGCGTTCCAGCTTCGGCACGGTGCCCTGCGGCAGCCCTGTGGACAGCATCGAGATACCCCTCCGTGGACGCGACCGGGGGCGGTGCGGGTGCGCGCGACGGCCCGGGCGACCGATTGGTTATCGTCTACAGTCTACCGAGCGGGTCCGCCCGCGCGCAGGCCGCTCACCCCGGCCGCGCCACGCCCGGCCGTTCCCCCTGCGGGCGGCAACTCCTGCGAGAATACGTGTGCTTGAACCACCTCGGAGCACCGCGGGCCGCCACGGAACCGCGGGGAGGGCAGGGCACCCATGCGCGGAGGAACGGTCGCGGTCGTGGGCGGGAGCATCGCCGGATGCGCCGCCGCGCTCGCCGTACACCGGGGCGGCGCCACGGACATCACGGTCTACGAACGCGCCGCCGGCCGCCTGGCGGACCGCGGCGCCGGCCTGGGCGTGCACAACGCCCGCTACGCGGAACTGGCGTCGGCCGGGTACATGGACGCGGACATGCCCTGGATCCAGCTGTCCCGGCGCCGCTGGTACACCCGCGACGGCCGCAGCCCGCTCGGCCGGCCGGTGGGCGAACTGCCCTTCCCGTTCCGTACCTACAACTGGGGCCCGCTCTGGCGCGAACTGCGCGGCCGGATGCCCGCGACCGCCGTGTTCCGCAGCGACAGCCCGGTCCGTGCGGTCGAGACCTCGGCCGACGGCGCCGCGGTGCACCTGGAGAACGGCACCACGCACCACGTCGACCTGGTCGTGGGCGCGGACGGCTACCGCTCGGCGGTGCGCGGCGCCGCCTTCCCCGGCGTACGGCCCGCGTACGCCGGTTACCTGGCCTGGCGCGGCGCGTTCCCCGCCGAACGGCTGACCGCGCTCGACGGTCCGGCCGGCGCGTGGCCGGTCGAGGACTGCGTCTTCGCCGTCTTCCCCGGCGGCCACGCCGTCATCTACCGCATCCCGGACGGCTCCGGCGGCCACCGCGCCAACTGGGTGCTCTACACCGTCCCTCCCCCGCGGCTCGACCTCGGCCTGGACACCCCCACCAGCCTTCCGCCCGGCACCCTCGGCGAGGCGCTGCACGCGCACTTCGCGCAGGTCACCGGCGAACTCCTGCCGCCGTACTGGGGCGGCCTGCTCCAACTGACCCGGCCGGAGGAGCTGTTCATCCAGCCGCTGTACGACTTCACGGCGCCCCGCTACGCCGCGGGCCGGCTGCTGCTCACCGGTGACGCGGCCACGGTCGCCCGTCCGCACACCGGCAGCGGCGCGGTGAAGGCGCTCCAGGACGCCACCGCCCTGGAAGCCGCCTGCACCGCCGCCGGCACCTGGTCCGAGGTGGCCGCCGCGTACGACGCGTCCCGCGGCCCCGTCGGCATCTCGATGATGGAACTCGGCCGCCGCCTGGGCGACGTGCTCGTCCTGCGCGGCCCGGACTGGCGGACGGTGGACCAGGCGGACCTGGACGCGCTGTGGGCGGGGGCGGACGCGGGCGCGTTCGGCGGGCGGGCCCTGCCGGGGGCGCCGGGCGCCGGGCACCCGGCCGGACGCGTACCGGACAATGGAACGGCCGAGGCCGGTCCGGCACCGCTGGCCGGCGCACCAGGGACGGACAGGACTGATCAGACATGGGACGGGTCACCGAGCGACGCCGCGTCATCCGCGTCCGCGACGGAGCCGTGAGCACGCGCCCGGACACCCTCGTCGGCGAGGAGCCGCTGGAGATCCGCCTCGGCGGCCGGCCGCTCGCCATCACGATGCGCACACCGGGCGACGACTTCGCGCTGGCCGCGGGCTTCCTCGTGAGCGAGGGGGTGCTCGGCGGTGCCGGGGAGCTGGCGAACATCGTGTACTGCGCGGGCGCCACCGAGGACGGCTCGAACACGTACAACGTGGTGGACGTGCAGCTGGCGCCCGGCGTGCCCGTCCCGGACATCACGCTGGAGCGCAACGTCTACACGACGTCGTCCTGCGGCCTGTGCGGCAAGGCCAGCCTGGACGCGGTCCGCACCTCCGCCCGCTGGCCGCTGGACCCGCCCGCCGACGCCCCGGCCCGCATCGCGCCCGCGACCCTGTCCGCCCTGCCCGGCCGGCTGCGGGCCGCGCAGCGCGTGTTCGACCGGACCGGCGGACTGCACGCCGCCGCGCTCTTCGACGCGGACGGCACGCTCCTCGACGTCCGTGAGGACGTGGGCCGTCACAACGCCGTCGACAAGGTCGTCGGCCGCGCCCTCCAGGACGGGCGGCTGCCGCTGCGCGACACCATCCTGATGGTCTCGGGCCGGGCCTCGTTCGAACTCGTGCAGAAGGCGGTCATGGCGGGCATCCCCACCCTCGCCGCGGTCTCCGCGCCGTCCTCCCTCGCCGTGGACCTGGCCGTCGAGAGCGGGCTGACGCTGGTGGGGTTCCTGCGGGGCGCTTCGATGAACGTGTACGCGGGGGACGAGCGGCTGGCGCTGGGCGCGGTGGCGGGCAAGGCCTGAGCGCGGCGGCCGGCGCGGGCCGTCAGCCCGCGTCCGGCCCCGGCTTCTCCCCCGGCTCCACGACACGCGCCAGCAGCGCCACCAGCTGCGCGCGTTCGGCGGGGGTCAGGGCCGCGGTCAGCTCGTCGTTGGCGCGGTCCCCCAGCGCTTCGGTACGGCGCAGGGTGCGCTGCCCGGCGGCGGAGATCTCGATGGCGTTCTTGCGCCGGTCCCTGGGGTCGGGGGCACGGGTCACCAGCCCGTCGGCCTGGAGGTCGTTGACGACCGCGACCATGTCCTTGGGGTCGATCCCCACACTGCGGCCCAGCTCGGCCTGGGAGACCGGGCCCAGTTCCCCGACGGCCGACAGCACCGCGTGGTGCATCATCCGCATCCCTTCCTCGGCCAGCGCCTCGGCGACGAGCCGGTGGCCGCGGGCGGCGGCCCGGCCGAGCAGCCAGCTGGGGAGGGCGCGGATGCGGGCGGGTGCGTAGGGGGTCTCTGCCATGGCATCAGCCTATCCGGAAAACCATTGGGCTCACCAATGATTCCTGTTATCGTTGGTGCTCCCAACGGTTCGCTGGCGCGCACCGCCGTGCCGTCCCGTTCGGGTTCCCGTTTCCCGCACGGCGTCCGGCATCCGTGACGCCTGTCTTCCGCGCGGCGTCCGGCGACGTCACGCCCTTCCCCTCGGAGGTGCCCATGCGGCGAGTCCGCTTCCATTCCTACGGCGGTCCGGAAGTCCTGCGGGTGGAGGAGGCCGACGTTCCCGAGCCGGGCCCCGGTGAACTGCTCGTACGGACCGAAGCCATCGGGGTGAGCCTGCCGTCCGTGCGCCGGACGCGCGGGGACGGCGACGGCGGCGGCGTACCGCTGCCCGCCGTCCTCGGCGGCGAGGTGGCCGGCGAGGTGATCGGGCTGGGCCCGGACGTCACCGGCTTCACCGCCGGCGAGCGGATCACCGGACTTTCCTTCACCGGTTCGTACGCCGATGTGGCCACCGTGCCGGCCCCGCTGGCCTCCCGGATACCGGACGGCGCGACGAGCGAGGACGCCGTCGCGCTGGTCCGTGGCGGCCAGGTCGCCCTCGCCGCGCTGGCCACCGCCGCCCCCGCCGGCCCCGAGTCGGTGCTGATCACGGGCGCGGCCAGCGCCACCGGGCACCTCGCGGTGCAGTTGGCCAAGCTGCGGGGCGTGCCACGGGTGGTGGCGGCCGTCGGCTCGGCCGCCAAGGCGGACTTCCTGTACGGACTCGGCGCCGACGAGGTCGTCACGTACGAGGACGCGTCCTGGGGCGAGCCCGTCGACATCGTGCTGGACGGCGTCGGCGGGGACCTGCTGCCGCGCGCGGTGGCGGCCCTCGCGCCCGGCGGGCGGCTGGTGTTCTTCAACTCGGGCGGCGGTACGGTCCCGGCGTACGACCTCCTCGCGGGCTCGAAGACGATCACCGGGCTGACCATGGCGCGCTTCGCCGCCACCCGCCCGGAGCTCTACGAGCGGCACGGCGCCGGGCTGTGGGAGCACTTCCTCGCAGGCCGGCTGCGGGCCGCCGTGCACGCCCGCGTCCCGCTGGCGGAGGCCGCGCGGGCACACGAGATCATCGAGGGGCGCGGCAACTTGGGGAAGGTCATGCTGATCCCCTGAGCCTTGATCCCCTGATTTCCTGATCCTTGATCCCTTGATCTTCGCGGTTCCCCTGTCGGGCGCGGCGTCGGCGCTGCTTACGGCGGCGTGCGCCACGGGTCCGCCCCGTGGTTCGCACAGGCATCCTCCGCCTCCTCCGGACGGGGAAGAAATCCGGCCGGGTGCGAAGAACCGCCGCGCGTGGCTTGTGGCGGTGCCGGGAGCCCAGTAGCTTCCTGCGCACGCGGAGGTAGGACGTTCTACGTATTCCGCCGATGCGATGCCCCGCCTACGCCCCGAAGGGCAGGTCGGACCATGACGTCACCGTTCCGCACCCATGACCACCACCGCGGCAGACCCGCCAACGGGATCCGGCCGCGGCGCCGCGCGCTGGCCGCGCTCGCCGCCGCGGCCGCAGTCCTGGTTCCCGTGGCCACCGCCCAGGCCGACCCCACCACCACCGCGGCGCCACCCACCGGCTTCGACCAGCAAGTACTGTTCAAAGCCTCGCAGGAGCGCGGCTACGCGTGCTTCCGCATCCCGGCCATCGTCCGGTCCACCCGCGGCACCCTGCTGGCGTTCGCCGAGGGCCGGGTACGCAACTGCGGCGACGCGGCCGACATAGACCTCGTACTGAAGCGGTCCACCGACGGCGGCCGTACCTGGGGCCCCCTCCAGGTCGTCAACGAGGGCGGCGGCGACACGCACGGCAACCCGGCCCCCGTCGTCGACCGCGAGACCGGCCGCGTCCTGCTCGCCGAGACCTACAACAAGGGCCGCACCGACGCCGGGGCCTGCGATGTGCCGTGCGACCGCACCCCGCACCTCCAGTACAGCGACGACGACGGCGCCACCTGGTCGGCACCGCGCGACCTGACCGCCGAACTCCGGCCCGCCGGATGGAACTCCTGGTACGCGACCGGTCCCGTGCACGGCATCCAGCTCGCCCGCGGACGGCACGCCGGACGGCTGGTCTTCACCGTCAACGCCGAGAGCTACGCGGGCGGCCGCATAACGGCCAACCACGCGGCGCTGATGCTCAGCGACGACGGCGGCGACACCTGGCGGGTGGGCGCCGTGGACAGCTACCCGACCGCCGCCGACGGCACGTTCCGCCAGAAGCCGTCGGAGATGAGCCTCCTGGAACGTTCCGACGGCTCGGTGTACGTCAACGGGCGCGAGCAGGACGGTACGGATCTCGGCCACCGCACGGCGGCCGTCAGCCGCGACGGCGGCGCCTCCTTCACCCGCCCCTTCCGCACGCTGCCCGGCCTGTACGCGCCGATGGTGCAGGGTTCCGTACTGCGGCTGCCCGCCCGGCGCCCCGGCGCGCCCGCCCGCACCCTGTTCGCCGCGCCCGCCGACCCCGACCGCCGCCGCACGATGACCATCCGCTCCTCGTACGACGAGGGCCGCACCTGGGAAGGCGTGGACCGGGGCGCCCGGGTCACCACCGACTGGTCCGGCTACTCGGACCTGGTGGCCGTCTCCCCCGGGCTGACCGGACTGCTGTACGAGGGCGGGGCGGCCGACGCCCGCGACGAGATCCGCTTCGCCCGCTTCACCGACGCCTGGCTCGGACCGCGCCGGGGCCCCGATCCGACGACCCCGGACCACGGGCGGCACGCCCGGCCCGCCCTCGTGCTGGGCGGCGCCCGTCCGGTACCGGGCCGCTTCGGTGCCGCGCTCTCCTTCGACGGCCGGGACGACGCCGTACGGCTGCCCTTCCGCCGCTCGCTCCCGCTGGGCAGCGGGGACTTCACGTGCAGCCTCTGGTTCCGCTACCGCGCCACGTCCGGCGAGCAGCCGTTCCTGTGGATGGGCGGGGTGGGCGGCCGCAGCCCGCAGGTGGCCCTGCGCGGCGACCCGGCCCACGGCCGGATCAGCGCCTTCATCACCGCGCTCGACGGCGCCCGGCCGCCCGCCACCGCCGAGGTCGCCACCACCGCCGCGTACAACGACGGGCAGTGGCACCACCTGTCCCTGCGGCGCGCCGACGGCCGGCTGACCCTCGCCGTCGACGGCACCGAGACCCGGACGGTCCCCGACGTCCCCGGCTCCGTGAGCCGCAACTCGGTCTTCGGCGTGCACGCGGGCCAGAAGGTGGACAGCCGTGCCCACCTGGCCGGCGACCTGGACGAAGTACGGGTCTACGGGCGGGCGTTGAGCGACGGTGAGCTGGCCCGGGTACGCGAGGGGAACGGGCGCGTCAAGGGGCCGGTCGTGCTGAACCTGCCCTTGGACGACGTGGACGACGAGTAGGCACGAGGCCGCTGGTCAACGCCTTCCGTAGAAGGCGTCGACCAGCGACTCCATGCTCTTCTGGAAGGAGCAGCAGAGTGCGATCCACGACCCGTCCACGAAGACCAGGTCGAACCGGCCGCGGGGCAGCGTCGTGCGCGGCTTGGGCCGCAGTTCGGCGATGTCCTGGCGCGGGACTTCCACGGCGAGGGCCGGTTCGGGGTCACGGGCCCGCCATCCGGTGGCGTGGTCGGTGACCACGAACAGCCGGCGGTCGGTGATCGCCTGGTGCCGGGGGGTGCCGCCCGCGTTGGTGACCTGCACGAGGAAGCGTCCGGCCATGCTGGTCCAGCCGCCCTCCATGGGCTTGCCGTACATCATGCGCTCGGCCGCGGCGTCGGCGGCGTCCTCGATGTTCTCCGGGGCCTCGCTGATCCCCTCGGCGACGTTGCCCACGGCGCGGGTCAGCCGGTTGTTGGTGAACCGGTTGTCGGTGACCGCGTCGATGGGCCGCGACGCCTTGTTCAGCACGTTGCCCAGCACGCCCCGGATCCGCTTCTCCAGGGCCGACTGCTTGGGCGGCAGCCGCAGGTGCGCGGGAACCAGCGGCAGGGACGGGTACACGTCGTACTGCTCGCTCCGCAGCAGCACCTCGCCGGGCTGGAGGAACTGCCGGCACGGGGTCTCGTGGTCGATCACGCGGCCATTCTCCTCGCTCAGCCGAAGGGATTGTCGGGATCGCGCGGCTGCTGGGCCGACGCCGGGCGGGACATCAGGCGGATGTCCTGGTCGGCGGCCGGTTTCTGGTAGCGGCCGAGCGGGTCCGGGTTGGCGGGGGCCGGGTCGGCGGGAACCCCGTGCTTCGACGGCGGGCTCAACGGTCCGCTGACGGCGGGCCCGCCGGTCGTGCCCCCGCCGGAGGGCGACGGGTCGAAGTCCGACGCCGGCGGCAGGTGGACGTCGCCGTGCCGCCGCGCGCCACCACCGGATGCGGCGCCCCCGCCGTCACCGCCGTCGATCATGTCGTCGAGCTTTTCGGCTCCCGCCTGGACGACGGGCGAAAGCGCCTGCGTCGGATCGCCCGAGAATCCCAGGCCTCCCATGCCGAGGCCGACGGCACCCTTCATCGGCACCTTTACGGCCTTCAGCGCCTTTTTCGCGGCGATCCCCTTCAGGAACTTCTCGGCCTCGACCGGGTCCTTGATGTGCTTCCAGGTCCAGGGCTTGAGCTTTTTGACCTTCGACATCTTCTTGGCTTTTTTGAGCAACTTGATGATGTTGACGAAGGCCCTGAGTTCGGTGGCCAGTTCCTCCAGTACCCGGGCGATACGCGTCGAGACGATCCCGGCCTGGGCGACGGCGGTGGCGGCGGCCGCCGCGGCCGAGGCGCCGACCGTGATGATCGAGGTGGCCAGCGCCACGGCCAGCTCGATGATGGCCCACTCGATCAGCTCGCGGATCAGCGTCTCCACGACCTGCTCGGCCAGCTTGGCCCGCTCGCCCGCCTGCTCCAGGACGTCCGCCACCGCGTCCATGTCGGCGGCTTCCTGCTCCAGTGCCGCTTCCATCTCGGCGAGGTGCCCCTGGAACGCGTCGGCCGCCTGGCCGGTCCACTCGTGGGCGAGGTCCGCGCGGTCCCGGCGCTGGTCGGCGATCAGGTTGCGCAGTTCGGTGGCCTGTTCGCGCCACAGCTTGGCGGCTTCCTGGATGCCCTCGTCGTCACCGGTGACGCATTCCAGGTGCTCGGCGAGCGGTTCGACGAGCGGACGCATGATGGCGTCCACCGCCGAGTCGAACCCGCTCATCCAGTCGTTGACCTTGTTGTAGGCGCTGAGCGCCCCCGTCGCCACGCCGCTCATCGGCCGCCCCCGGGTCCGCCCTGGACGTGCCGCATCGTGCGCACGGTCTCGTCCTCGTCGGACTGGTAGGCCCGTGCCGTCTCGGTGACGCCCTCGCCGACCTTCTCCTCCAGCGTCGCCGCCTTGTCGAGGATGTCCAGGCAGTCCTCACTCTGCTCCGCGTAGGCGCTGTACAGTTCGTCGGCCTCCGGGAGCTTTCCGAAGGCCTGCTGGTTCAGCGAATGCGAGGCGAGTTTGCTGCGGATCGCCCGCAGCTTCTCCGCGCGCTGGTCAGAGCTTTTGGCGAACTTGTGCAGAGCTTCTTGAGCAGCGGTGAATTGCTCGGGCACAGATCTCCCCCGATCCGTCGGTCATGGTGCGGGCGGACGCCGGGGCGCCGCGAAAGCCCGGACAACAGTACGGCGTCATCGCCGACGGGCAGGACGGGGGTGTTGATGCCCGTTGTGCAGATTTGTGGGGTCAAGAGATGACGGGTGGCACCGGGCCGCGCATCTCCCTTTGCCTTTCATTGGTAATCCCTGGTGATTCTCTTGCCCATCATTTGGGATTGGTGTGCAACTCCCGAGCCGGTGGCGCGGCAGCAGCGGCGACGGCAGACGAAGGACCGGCGTCCCGGGCCGGATCCACTTCGGTCCCCGCTCCGAAGCCCGCCTCCCGCGGGGCCCGTGCCGCGTACCGCTTCGCCAGCACCGCGCACACCATCAGCTGCATCTGGTGGAAGAGCATCAGCGGCAGGACGGCCAGTCCGGCCCCGCCGCCGAACAGGACGGTGGCCATGGGGAGTCCGGCGGCCAGGCTCTTCTTGGAGCCGGCGAAGGTGATGGCGATGCGGTCGCCGCGGGCGAAGCCGGCCTTCTTCGAGCCGTACGAGGTGAGCGTCAGCATCAGCGCCAGCAGGACGGCCTCGACGCCCAGCAGGCTCAGCAGGCGCCACGGGGAGACCTGGTGCCAGATGCCCTCGACCACGCCCGCGCTGAAGGCGCTGTAGACGACGAAGAGGATGGAGCCGCGGTCGACGAAGCCGAGGATCTTCTTGTGCCGGGTGAGGAAGCCGCCGATCCAGCGGCGCAGCAGCTGTCCGGCGAGGAAGGGCACGAGCAGCTGGAAGACGATCGAGACCAGCGAGCGGGCCGAGAAGCCGCCGCCGTCGCCGCCCAGGAGGAGGGCCGCCAGCAGCGGGGTCACCACGATGCCGACCAGGCTGGAGAAGGAGCCCGCGCAGATCGCCGCCGCGACGTTGCCGCGCGCCATGGAGGTGAAGGCGATCGAGGACTGGACGGTGGAGGGGACCAGGCACAGGAAGAGCAGGCCGGTGTAGAGGGGCTGCGTCAGGACGTACGGGACCAGGCCGCGGGCGGCCAGGCCCAGCAGCGGGAAGAACACGAACGTACAGGCCAGGACCGTCAGGTGCAGCCGCCAGCTGCGCATCCCGGTGAGCGCCTCGCGGGTGGAGAGCCGGGCGCCGTAGAGGAAGAAGAGCAGCGCGACCGCGCCGGTGGACGCGTCGTCGGCGACGGCGGCGGCCGCGCCGCGGGCGGGCAGCAGCGCCGCGAGGCCGACGGTGCCGACGAGGGCCAGGATGAATCCGTCCACGGGGAGCCAGGAGGGGATGCTGAGCTGAGGGCGGCGCATGGTCTCTCTTCGACGGTCGGTTCGGGTAGGGCGAACGAGGCAGATGAGGTAGTCGGTACAGGTGAGGCAGTCGGTTCGGGTGCGGCGGCCGATACGGGCGAGGCGGCCGGTACGGGCGAGGCGGCCGGTCTCCGTGGGGTGGACGGTGCCCTCTCCAGCCTGCCTGGTGGCACGGTCATCGGGAACCCCTCTTACCGTGGTGACTGCCATCACGGATCACGATGACGGCCGCTAGGCTGAGACGATGTTCGACCCGGTGCAGTTGCGTACGTTCCTTGCGGTGGCCCAGACGCTGAGCTTCACCCAGGCCGCGCACCGGCTCGGCCTGCGGCAGTCCACCGTCAGCCAGCATGTGCGCAAGCTGGAGGCCGCGGCCGGGCGGCGGCTGTTCTCCCGGGACACCCACGCCGTGGACCTCACCGAGGACGGCGAGGCGATGCTCGGCTTCGCGCGCACGATCCTGGAGGCCAACGAGCGGGCCGCGGGCTTCTTCACCGGGACGCGGCTGCGCGGCCGGCTGCGGTTCGGGGCCTCGGAGGACTTCGTCCTGACCCGCATGCCGGAGGTGCTGGAGGAGTTCCGCCGCGAGCACCCCGAAGTGGATCTGGAGCTGACCGTCGAACTGTCCGGGACGCTGCACGAGCTGCTGGCCGCCGGCCGCCTCGACCTCGTCCTGGCCAAGCGCCGCCCCGGCCCCGCGCGCGGCCGCCCGGAGGCGCCGACCGGCCGGCTCGTCTGGCGGGACCGCCTCGTGTGGGTCGGCACCGACCGGCTGCGGCTGGACGCGCGGCGGCCCGTCCCGCTCGTGGTGTTCCCGCCGCCCGCGGTGACCCGGGCCCGCGCGCTGGAGGCCCTGGAGCGGCAGGGCCGCGACTGGCGCATCGCCTGTACGAGCGGCAGCCTGAACGGCCTGATCGCGGCCACCCGGGCCGGGCTCGGCGTGATGGCGCACAGCCTCGGCATGATCCCGCCCGGCCTGGTCCGGGTGCCGTCGCGGGCGGGGTTGCCGGACCTCGGCGGGGTGGACTTCGTCCTGCTGTACGGCGACGAGCGGGAGAACGCGGCCAGGGGCCCGGCGGAGGCCCTGGCCGAGGCGATACTGGCGGGCGGCGACCGGTTGCAGCTGCCGTAGGGCGGCGCGGGGCCGGACCCCGGGTTCCTCACCGCCACGCCAGGGAGCAGGACGCCGCGTCCCACAGCGCCTGCCGGGCGCGCAGCGACTCGATCACGGCCTCCGCGGCCTGTGCCCACTTCTCCCGGTCGTCGCCGCAGATCTCGACGAGCATCCGCGAGGACAGCGCCGCGTGCGCGTCTCCCTCGCCTGCGACGCGCCGGGCCAGGTAGTCCTTGAACGTCGCGAGCCGTTCCTGGGCGCCCTCGATGGCGGCGACCATCCGGAGCGTGCCGGGCATCAGGTCGGTGCGGCCGAACACGAACACGGCGGCGCGGCAGTGCAGCGGCGTGCGTGCGACGACGTTCCAGGTGGCGGCGGTGAAGTCGGCGGCGCCCGGGGGCGCGTCGGCGTACTTCAGGGCCTTGCCGACCGTGTTGCCGTCGCGCAGCAGCGCCACGAACGTCTCGACGGGGACCGTGTCGGCCCCGGTCCGGCGCATGCCGTCCACGTACAGCTCGAAACGGCTGCGGTGGCCGTCCCCGACCGCGTCGCTCTCCTCGGCCGGCACGATCTCGTTGATCAGCCGGCGGCCGGCGGTGGGCCCTCGCGGGACCCACGGCACCTCGGTGCAGGTGAGATCGCGTTGCAGGCTCTTGAGCAGCGTCATGAAGCCCCATACGGCGAAGACATGGTGCTCCTGGAAGGCCGTGATCCGGCCGAGGCTGGTCAGTTCGCCGTGTACGCGGTGTTTCGCGACGTGGTCGTGGGCCGGGCCCACCCGGCGTCGCAGGGCGCTCAGTCCGGGGTGGACGGGGTCGTCGGGCGGCGGCCGGTCGTCGTCCGGGGGCTGGTCGCGGGGGTCGGGGCGGGGGTCGGGACGGGGGTCAAGTCCCTGGTCGAGGCGGGGGTCGGGGCCGTGGTCGGGACGCGGGTCGGTGCGGTGGTCGGGACGCGGGTCGGTGCGGTGGGGGTGGCGGTGGCGGGTCATCATCGGCTTCCTCGGTGAGCGGACCGTGGGCGGTCAGGCGGGCGCGCCCGGCGCGGTGGCGCGCAGTGTGAACAGCAGCGGGCACTCCCCCTCGATCCGGGCGGGCAGCCAGTACCTGCCGTCCGCCCGCCGTTCCGGATACGGCAGCATCGGGAACCCCGCGCAGGGGTACTTGCGCAGGAAGTCCGGCCGCGGCCCCGCCCGGACCACGCTGGTCACGATCTCGCCGAGGGAGTGCGCCCAGGTGTAGCCGGCGATCGCGGCCCCGGAGCCGGGCTCGAAGGGCTGGAGGCTCTCGCGCCCGCCGAGGAAGCTCCGGACGCCGCTGCGCCGGTGGCTGTGTCATGGCTCCTTCTTCCCCCGTGGGTTTCCGATGCCTGGGATACGGAGCCGGAGGCGGAGGCGTTCACCCCTGTTTGCGGCCGGCTGCCGCTTCCGCTGCCTCCGGGACGCGTTGGGAGAGATTTGGTGCAGATCCGGTCCCGGCGTCGTGATCGTTCGGCGGGTGCCGCCCCCGCCGATGTCCGGGCTTCTCCGGAGTAGCCCGTTTTCGGCGCATGACCAGCGACTATGCCATCGGTCCGGCGGACCGGGCGCCCCTCCCGCCGCCCGTCCTGTTGGGGTACGGTCTCGGCCCTGTGTGAAGCACCACGAGGAGCTGGGTCATTGCGCGAGTTCTCCGTGCCTCCGTTGGCTACGGCGCCCCGCGTCGGCGGGTTGGCGGACGCTGTCTTCGACCATGCCGGCTCGGATCCGGACCGCGTCGCGCTGGCCCGCAAGGACGCCGCCGGGCAGTGGCGGGACGTGACCTCGGCCGAGTTCCGCGACGAGGTGCTGGCGCTGGCCAAGGGCCTGCTCGCGCAGGGGGTCCGGTTCGGCGACCGGGTGGGGATCATGTCCCGTACCCGCTACGAGTGGACGCTCTTCGACTTCGCCCTGTGGTCCGTGGGCGCCCAGCCCGTACCGCTGTACCCGACCTCGTCCGCCGAGCAGGTCCACTGGATGCTGCACGACGCGGGGGTCACGGCCTGCATGGTCGAGCACGAGGACCACGCGATGACCGTCGGCTCGGTCATCGACCGGCTGCCGCAGCTGCGCCGCCTGTGGCAGCTGGACACCGACCCGGTGGCCGAGCTGACGGCGGCGGGCGCGCACCTGGAGGACGAGGTGGTGCACCGCCACCGCATGGCCGTCACCCCGGACGCGACCGCGACGGTCATCTACACCTCCGGCACCACCGGCCGCCCCAAGGGCTGCGTGATCAGCCACGCCAACTTCATGGCCGAGGCCGACAACGTCGTCCAGCGCTACGAGACGGTCTTCCACTCCAAGCCCGGTGACGAGGCGTCCACCCTGCTGTTCCTGCCGCTCGCCCATGTCTTCGGGCGGATGGTGCAGGTCGCGGCGGTACGCGGCCGGGTCAAGCTCGGCCACCAGCCCGAGCTGTCCGCCACCGCCCTGCTCCCCGACCTCCAGTCCTTCCGGCCGAGCTTCATCCTCGCCGTGCCGTACATCTTCGAGAAGGTCTTCGCGGCGGCCCGGCGCAAGGCCGAGGCGGAGGGCCGGCTCGGGCCGTTCGAGAAGGCCGTCGAGGTGGCGGTGCGGTACGCGGAGGCGCTGGAGCACAAGGCGTTCGGCACCGCGTCCGGGCCCGGCGCCCCGCTGCGCATGCAGCACCAGCTGTTCGACAAGCTGGTCTACAGCAAGGTGCGGGAGGCGATGGGCGGCCGGGTGCGGCACGCCATGTCGGGCGGCTCCGCGATGGATCGCCGGCTCGGGCTGTTCTTCGCGGGCGCCGGCGTGACGATCTACGAGGGGTACGGCCTGACGGAGTCCACCGCCGCCGCCACCGCCAACCCGCCCGAGCGCACCCGCTTCGGCACGGTCGGCTCCCCCGTGCCCGGCACGACCGTGCACATCGCCGAGGACGGCGAGATCTGGCTGCACGGCGGGCAGATCTTCCAGGGCTATCTGAACAACCCCCGGGCCACCGACGCCGTGCTGCACGACGGCTGGCTGGCCACCGGCGACCTCGGGGCGCTCGACGAGGACGGCTATCTGACGATCACCGGCCGGAAGAAGGAGATCCTGGTCACCTCCGGAGGCAAGACGCTCTCCCCGGTCGTCCTGGAGGAGCGGGTACGGGCCCACCCCCTGGTCGCCCAGTGCATCGTCGTGGGCAACGACCGCCCGTACGTGGCCGCGCTGGTGACGCTGGACCCCGACGCGGTCGCACACTGGCTCGCCATGCGCGGCAAGCCGGAGCTGCCGCCGACGGACCTGGTGCACGACCCCGACCTGGAGACCGAGATCCGCCGGGCCGTCGTCGCCGCCAACACGCTGGTCTCGCAGGCCGAGTCGATCCGTACGTTCCGGATACTGGCGCACCAGTTCAGCGAGGAGCACGGTCTGCTGACGCCGTCGCTCAAGCTGAAGCGCAAGGCCATCGAGGCGGCGTACGCGACGGAGGTGGACGCGCTGTACCGGACGTGAGGCGCGGCGCCCGGGCCGCTCCTCCCCCGTGCGTACCCGCGCCTCCCCTACCTGCGCGGATGCCGCCTCCCCCGTGCGGCGGAAGCGATTCATCCCCCGGCCCGAGGCGCCGTCCGCGGGCCGCCGGGAGGCTGGTGTCCCATGAACACCGACCAGCGCACGGACCGCCAGGTCCTCCTGGGCCGCCTCGCCGTCGCGGCCTGCGCCCCGTACCTCCTCCTGAAACTGCTGTGGATCCTGGGCCACGACATCGGCGTCGTGGACCTGGGCAGGACCGGACGGGGCACCTGGATCGCGGCCAACGCCGTCACCTTCCTCATGGACGCCGTCGCCGCCGCCGTCGCGTACAGGCTCACCCGCCCGTCCGGCCTGCGGACCCCCGCATGGCTGCTCGCGCTGCCGGTGTGGATGGCGTCCGGGCTGCTCACCCCCCTGATGATCACCGTGCCCACCGGTTCCGCCGTCGCCGCCCTCACCGGCGCGGCGAACCCGATGGCGTCCGGCGACTTCCTCCGGCCCTGGGTGTACTTCCTGGTGTACGGCGCCTTCATCGTCGAGGGCATCACCCTGCTCGGTGCCTTCTGGGTGTACGCGCACCGGCGCTGGGGTGCGCTGCTGCGCCGGCGGCTGGAGTCCGTACCCGCTCCGGCCCCTGGGGTACGGGCGGCGCGGCGGCTGCTCGGCGTGCCCGCGGCGGTGCTTTTCGCCGTACTCGGCGTGGTCGACGTGTTGTGGGGCCTCGGCATGCCGACGGGTTCCGGAGCCGGGGCGCTGCCCACGCGGAACGTCGTCACGGCCACGTCCGGCGTCGTCCAGGGCCTGCTGGCGCTGGCCGGCGCGGCCGGACTGACCGCCCTGCTCTTCCCCCACCGGGGACCTTTCCGGCGGCTGCGGACCCGGGTGCCGCTCGCGCTGGCCTGGCTGGGCTCCGCGACGGTGTTCGCGTGGGGCGGAACGATGTGGCTCTCGTTGGCCGCGGCCGACGCGCTGACCGGTGGCGGCTCGGCCTCCGCCGGGGGCCTGCCCGGTCTGGCGGGCGCCCTGGAACTGGTCGCGGGGCTGGTCGTGCTCTGCCTCGGCGCCCTCACCCTCGCGGCGGAGTCGGCCCGCCCGGACCCCCTCGCCTCCCCGCTCCGGCACGCGCCGGGGGTGCGCGGGAATGCTCCGTAACGGATGATCGTTGACGTTGGAGAACCTGTACGTCGACCTAAGGATCGAATCTCTCGTGAGCAAGGTCCCCCACATCACCCTCAACAACGACGTGGCCATGCCGCAGCTCGGGTACGGCGTCTGGCAGGTGCCGGACGACGAGGCCTTCACGGCTGTCGGCGCCGCCCTGGAAGCCGGGTACCGCAGCATCGACACCGCCGCGATCTACGGCAACGAGGAGGGCACGGGGAAGGCGCTCGCCGCCTCCGGCATCGCTCGTGACGAGCTGTTCGTGACGACGAAGCTGTGGAACGACGCCCAGGGCTACGACTCCACGCTGCGCGCCTTCGACGAGTCCCTGAAGAAGCTGGGCCTGGAGTACGTCGACCTGTACCTGATCCACTGGCCGATGCCCGCCAAGGGCACGTTCGTGGACACGTACCGGGCGTTCGAGAAGATCTACCAGGAGGGCCGCGCCAAGGCCATCGGCGTCTCCAACTTCCAGCCCGCCCACCTGGAGCGCCTGCTGGGCGAGACCTCGGTCGTCCCCGCGGTCAACCAGATCGAGCTGCACCCGCAGCTCCAGCAGTCGGAGGCCCGTGCCTTCCACGCCCGGCACGGCATCGCCACCGAGGCCTGGTCGCCGCTGGGCCAGGGCAAGGACCTCCTCAAGGACGCCACCATCACCCGGCTCGCCGGTAAGTACGAGCGCACCCCCGCGCAGATCGTGCTCCGCTGGCACCTCCAGCTCGGCAACATCGTCATCCCGAAGTCCGTGACCCCGTCCCGGATCAAGGAGAACATCGACGTCTTCGGCTTCGAGCTGGACGACGCCGACATGGCGGCGATCGCGGAGCTCGACTCGGGCACGCGGCTGGGTCCGGACCCCGACGCGTTCAACGGCTGAGGACGCACTCGCCACTCCCGGCGTACGGCTCCGGCCGGACGCACCTCCGCCCCGGCGCCGCCGGCCCGCTCCCGGGCCGGCGGCGCCGCCGCGTTCTCCTCCCCTCCTCCTCACCACCGCCCAGCTGAAGCCCGGTTTCCCGGTTTCCCGTGTCGCCCAGGGGGTTGGGAAACCCCTTGGCACCGGCGCTGAGCAGGACGAATGTCCTGAGTGCCGGGTCCGGGCAGTCAGCGGCCCCGGCACCGGAAGACCTTCAACGGAGGAGACCCCTATGTTCCGCATCCCTCGCGCCGCCGCCGCACTCGCGGCCACCGCGGCCGTGCTCACGCTCGCCGGCAGCACGGTGGCCACCGCCGCCGGCACCTCGGCCCCCGCCCGGCAGACCGCCTCGCCCGCGGTCCAGGCCATCGTCTGCACCGTCAACGACAACGGCGTCAACTACCGCGGCGGCCCGGGCACCAATTACCCGGTCCTGGGTCAGGTGAACAGGGGCCAGAAGATGAACGCGAGGGGCCGCGAGGGTTCCTGGATCATGGGTGACCTCTGGGGCGGCCGTACCGGGGTGTGGATCCACGCCGCCTACCTGGACTGCTGAGACCCGGTTCGCCGGCCCGGCCACACGCCCGCGCCGAGGGCCGGCGGGCTGGACACACGGCGGGGTGGTGGAGGGTCTTCCCGGCCCGGGAGGGCCACCACCCCGCCCGGCACCGGCCGGCCGCCGAGGCCACGACCGCGCACCACACGCGAGCACGCCGACGGGGGCGCGCGGCGCCGGTCCCCGTGGCCGACCGGGGGACGGCGACCGGCCGGTGCCGGCATCGGGCCCGCCCTCTTTTGGGGGCGGGCCGGGCCGCGTTCGGCACGGCCCACGCCACGGTGGCGTTGCGTGGGGTTCTGGCCAGAACGGCGTAATATCAGCCAGTGGCTATCGAACTCACAGACGATTTGATCAAGCTGGAAGAAGCTGCCCTCGCGGAGCACGCGAAGCTCCGGGCCATGCAGGCCGAGTACGGCCGCACCTCCGACGGCGACGGCTGGACCGACGACCAGCACGCTGCCTGGCAGCAGCAGTGGGACGCCTGGCGGGCCGCGTCGGAAGCCGTGCAGGCCGCTGTCAGCGCACACGCCGAGGCCGCCGGCGAGAGCAGGTACGAGGTCGAGAAGGCCCTGAAGGGCAAGGTGCGGCACCCGGAGCCCGAGGAGGGCTAGCGGGAGCCACGAGAGGGCGGGCCTCCTGCCATAGCCCGGCCCGTGGCGGGGCCGGCCCGTGGCGGGGCCGGCCCGTCCCCGGGGCGGGCCCGACCTCTCGCCCTCACCGCAGCGCGTACCCCCCGTCCGGATACAGCGTCGAGCCCGTCATGTAGCCGTTGGTGAAGAGGAAGAGGACGGTTTCGGCCACCTCGGGTTCGGTGCCGAGGCGATTGAGGAGGGCGGCCTCGCGGTAGTGCCCGGCGGCCTGTTCGCGTACGTCGGCCGGGCGCCCGGACCAGAGGCTGCCGTCGATCATGCCGGGCGAGACGACGTTGACACGGACGGGCGCCAGTTCGACGGCCAGACCGCGCCCCAGGCCCTCGATCGCCGCGTTGCACGCGACGTAGGCGGGCGCCGGACCGGCCGGACGGACACTCGCGGCGCCGGACATCAGCACCACGGAGCCGTCCTGGGACAGGCGGGGTGCGGCGTGGCGGACGGCGTGGTACTGGCCCCAGAACTTGGACACGAACGGGCTCTCCGCGTCCTCGTCGGACAACTCGCGCATGGGGCCGGTCCGGTAGGAGGCGGCGGGGGTGAACAGGTGGTCCAGGTGGTCGACGGTGTCGAAGAAGGCGGCGATGGACCGCTTGTCGGTGTTGTCGACGGGGTGCCACCGGGCCGCCGGGCCCAGTTCGCGGGCGGCCTCGGCGAGGCGGTCCTCGTTGCGGCCGCCGAGGACGACGGAGGCTCCGGCGGTGACGGAACGGCGGGCCACCTCCAGGCCGATGCCGGAGGAGCCGCCGATGACGACCACAGTGCGTCCGTCGAGCGGGGCGGGCGGGGGCGGAGGCGCGGGCGGGGTGGCGCTCATGCTGTGCGGGTCCCTTCGGCAAGGCGGTCGTCGTCCCGCTGGGCGCGGGAGGCCGTCCGGTCGTCGTGGTGTGAAGATCAACCGGAGGCGGGCGCCGGTCATTCCCCGTAGCCGCCCCGGCCCGTAGGCACGCCCCGTAGCCGCGCCCCGTAGGCGCACCAGCCATAGCCGCCCCGCAGGCGCCCCGCCCGTAGGCACGCCCCGTAGCCGCCCCGGCCCGTAGCCGCCCGCCCCGTAGGCACGACCCGTAGCCGCGCCCCGTAGCCGCTCCGGCCCGTAGGCGTCCTCGCCCGTACAGCGCCCCCGCGCCAACCCGCCTACGCCGCCCGCGCCGTGTGGAACGTCTGGGCGGAGAGCCAGAAGAGGTCCGTGCGCCGGGCTACGCCCAGCGGGTCGTCCGGGTCGAGGAGGCGGGTGAGGGTGGCGCGGTCGTCCTCGTCCAGGAATTCGCCGAAGACCTCGACGGCGCGGTCCAGTTGCCGGGTGATGTGCTGCCGCTGGGCCGCGTCCAGCGGGGCGGGCACGTCCAGCAGGAAGCTGCGGCTGCGCGGGGACTTCAGGCCCGCCGCGGTCAGCAGGGCGGGCCAGTCCTCCACGACGCCGCGGGCGCCGGGCAGTGCCGCGCGCATCCGGGCGAACCAGTCCTCGCGCACCGCCTCCAGGCGGGCCTCGAAGCCGGGGCGGCCGAAGCCGAAGTCGCGGGGCAGCATGCGGGACGACAGGCCGCCCTCGGAGGCGACGAGCAGGCCGCCCGGGCGCAGCCGGCCGGCCAGGGCGGCCACCGCCGCGGCCTGGTCGCCGACGTGGTGCAGGGCCTTGCTGGACCAGATGAGGTCGGCGTCGCCGACGCCGTCGATGCCGTCGGGCAGCTCGCCGACGTGGGTACGGAAGCGGTCGCCGAAGCCGAGGCGGGCGGCGCGGTCCCGGGCGCGTCCGAGGAGCGCCTCGGTCGGGTCCACCGCCACGACCTCGGCGCGCGGGAAGGCCCGGGCGAGCAGGCAGCTGGTGACGCCGGGGCCGCTGCCGACGTCGAGCACCCGGCGCACCGCGTCGGGGCCCGGTCCGGACGGTTCGGTCAGCAGGTCCCGCAGCCAGGCCGTGGCCTGGTCGAGCATCGGCGTCTGGAATTCCGCCTCGCTTTCGAGGTGGGCGGCGAGCGCTTCCCAGTCCACGGTGGTGTGGTCGTCGTGGTGATGATGGTGCCGGTGCCCGGCCGGGTCGGGCTTCCGGCCGTGGTCGTCGTCGTGTCCGGGTGCCGGGGTGGTGGTGCCGTGGCTGTGGTCGGTCATGGGCCGAGGGTCCGGCAGGGCGCGCTGGAAGGCAACCTTTGTTGCCGGTCCGGCAAGGCCCCCGCGTCCGGCCCGGTGGGCCGGCCAACGTAAGGTCGGGTCCGTGGGAACTCCAGGATGGATACCGCCGACCGAGACGGAACGGCGGCTGTGTGAGGCGGGCGCGCGGGGCGACCGGGAAGGCCAGGTCGCGGCGGTGGCCGGCGAGGACCTGTATTTGGTGGTGCCCCAGCAGGGCCAGGACCCGCTGCCGGTCTACGAGGACCCGGCCGTGGGCGGCACCTGCATCCCGGTGACGACCCGCGGCATGCTGCCGCCCTGGCACCCCCAGCAGTTCTTCGACCGGGTGACGGTCGAGGAGCTGGCGCAGGACTGGCCGAACGACAAGTGGCAGCTGGCGGTCAACCCGGGTACGCCGTGCGCCGCTTACCTGCCTGCCACCGCCGCGCACCGCGCCGCCTGGACACGGGCCCGGGCCCAGTACGGCGTACGGCCCGGCGGGCTGCTCAGCACGCACTTCGGCGGGCCGTTGCACGGTCCGCTCGCCCAGGGGCTCGCCTGCGGCGCCCCGATCGCGGTGCACCACAGCGTGCCGTGGAACGAGCTGGGCACCGCCTTCCTCGACCACACGACCGACGCCGAGCTGCTGCGCGAGCAGTGGTCGGTGGTCGATCCGCCGTCCTGGCAGCAGCGCCTCGGCCAGCTGCTCGACGCGCGGTTCGTGCCCGCCGGGACGGAGGCCGCGCTGCGGGCCCGGAGCGGCGGCGAGGAGAAGGCGGACAAGGCGGAAGAGGGCGGCGAGAAGGGGGGCGAGGCGCGTTCCGGTGGGGTGCCGGAGCTGGTGGAGACGTACGAGGAGCGGTTCCGTACGGACGGTCTGCTGCCTGCCGGCGGGCGGGTGAAGTCGCTCGTCGCCCTGGATTACGCGCACGCCGTCGCCCTCGTCCGCTGGGGCCTGGGCGCCCGTCTCTGCGCACCGCCGGAGGCCGAGCAGGCGGTGCTGCGCGCCGGGGAGCTGGCGCGGGCGGCGTACGGCTCGTGGCAGGAGTTCTCGGCGGGGTACGCGCTGGGCCGGGTGCTGGCCTTCGACAACGGCTGGTTCGGCGCGGCGTACCAGGAGGCCGTGCACATCCACCGCGTCCTCACCCAGGACCCGGCCTCGCCGTGGGTGGGCCTGCCGTTCGCCTGACGACCGGCCCGTACGGGGGCGGGCGGCACCGACCGGGCGCGGCCGCCCTCCGCCGCCTCAGGTGATGTCCGTGACGGTCACCGTCACCGTGACCACCGGCGGACCACCGCCCTCCTCCCCCGGTGCCCCCTCCAGCGCCTCCCGCACCGCCGCCACGACGCGTGGCCGGACCGCGCGGGTCACGTCCAGGGCCCGGTGACCGCGCCGGACCGCCAGGTGGACGCGGATACGCCACTGACCGGGGCCGGGCCCGCGCTCGGCGCGTACACCGGCGACGCGACCGTCGTGCACCGCCGGAGCGGCCGGAGCGGCAGCGGCCGGGGAGCCGGTGCGCGACGGCCGTCCCGGCACCGTCCGCCGCAGCAGTTCACCGAACCCGGGCCGGAGGAAGGCGACGCCTGGCGTGTCCTTGGCGGCCCCGGCCGCGGCCCGCAGGACCGCCCCGCGCAGCCGGGCGTCACCGTTCATGACGTGCTCCGTTCCCCGGCGTCCGGATCGTCCTCGGCATCCGGACCGTCGCCGGTGTCGCTCTCCACGAGGTCGACCACGCTGACGTCGATCTCCTCGACGGCCAGGCCGACGCCGTCCCGCGCCGCCGCCCGGACCCGTTCGCGTACCCGGTCGGCGAGGGCGGGCAGCGGCCACTCGTACCCGGCGACCAGTTCCAGCGCCACCTTCATGGGCCCCTGCGGTGCGAGCAGGGTGACGCGGCAGCTGCCCGCCTGGACGTCCGGCAGCGTCTCGGCCGCGGCGCGGAAGGCCTTGGCCGCGGCCGCCTCGGTGATCCACGCGTCGTCCTCGGGCCCGCCCAGCGGCAGCGTCCGGCCCGGCCGGAGTTCGGTCCTGACCAGGTCCATCACCCGGGCCGTGAAGCGTTCGGCGTCCCGGTCGTCGGCCTGCCCGGCCTCCGCGGCGGCCCGCCGGGCCTCTCGTACGTAGCCGTCCAGCACGCCGAGGCCGGCCAGCGCCTCCTGGCAGTACGGGCACTGCCCGGCGTGCGGGTCCGCGTCCGCGCCCGGGTCGCCGTCCCGGTCCGCCCACACGGACGACAGCGTGCGGCCGCACGGCAGGGTCGGGTCGTCGTGCTCGCCTAGCGCCATGCGCCCATCGCCTCCGTCAGATAGCGGCGTGCTCGGAAGACCCTGCCACGGACCGCCTGGTGGCTGATGCCCACCACGTCGGCGATGTCCTCGTACGGCAGGCCGTGCAGTTCGCGCAGCACCCAGCAGGCGCGCTGTTCCGGGGTGAGCCCGTCCATCGCCCGCGTCAGCCCCTCGACGGCGGCGGTCGACTCGGCGGCCCGTACCGGCGACGACGCGTGCTCGGGCGCGGTCGGCTCCGGGACCGAGCCGAGATCCTGGGTGGGTCTGCGGGCCCGCAGCAGGTTCAGGCAGCGGTTGGTGACGATGCGGTACATCCAGGTCGCGAACGCGGCGTCGCCGCGGAATTCCGGGATTCTGCGCCAGGCGCTCACGAAGGCGTCCTGTACGGCGTCCTCCGCGTCGGCGCGGCTGCCGAGCAGCCGGGTCGCGAGGCGCAGGAGCTGGGCGCTGTGCCGGCGGACGAGCACCTCGAAAGCCCCCTCGTCCCCTTCCCCGGCGCGTACGGCCAGCAGGGCGTCGCTGGGTTCGGGCACTCGCCGGCTCCTTCCTTCCCTGTTCCCGCGCGCCCGGGGGCGGCTGTCCCGCCCGGCCCCGGTCGCGCCGTCACGCCTAGGTCATAGCCCCGTGCTCCCCGTCGGACACCTCCCGGCGCCGAACGTCACGCGGACATCGGCACGCACACGCGCAGCCCGGCGGCCCGGCACCGCTCCCCGGCCGGACCGCCCGTATACCGCGTGTCGGGGCCCTTCGTGCACGCTTGTACGCTGCGGAAACGGGCAGACGGACCAGGCCGGGCGAGCGGCCCGGGCCGACAGCGGGGAGAGGACGGACACGATGAGCGGGAGCGGTAACGGCCGCGGGCCGCAGCGGGCGCTGCTCACCACCGGAGCCGGCCGCCGGCCGCGCACGCGGAGCGCGGCGCTGCCGAGCTGGCCCCGGATCCGGACCGCGGCCCGCCGTACCCCGGTCTCGATCTGGAACGACGACGTGTCCGACTGGGCGGCCAGTCTGACGTACTACTCGGTGCTGGCGCTGCTGCCCTCCGTGATCGTCACCATCTCGCTCATCGGCATCGCCGCTCCGGAGGCCACCGAGGAGCTGATCAACCACGTCAGCTCCCTCGCCCCGGCCGGGTCCGGCGCGACCGTCCGCCGGGCCCTGGTGACCATGGCCCACCAGCGGACCGCCGCATGGATGCTGGTGGGCGGCGGGACGGTCAGCGCCCTGTGGTCGTCGTGCAGCTATCTGGCGGTGTTCCGGCGGGCCCTGCACGCCATGTACCGGGTACGGGACGACCGGCCGCCGTGGCACAAGGCGCCGCGCATCCTGGCGACGGCGCTGCTGCTGATGGCGCTGCTGATCAGCAGCGCGGTGGCCCTGGTGGTCAGCGGCCCCCTGGCGCACGCGGCCGCGCGGGGGCTGGGGCTGGGCGAGGGCAGCGGGGCGATGTGGGACCTGTTGCAGTGGCCGCTGCTGTTGCTGCTGGCGATCGTGCTGGTGATGGTGCTCTTCCGCACGGGCCCCTCCCGCACGCGCGGGCGGCGGGCGGTGCCCGGCGGGGTGGTCGCGGTGCTGCTGTGGCTGGTGGCCTCGGCGGGTTTCACGTTCTACGTGTCGTACGTGGGCACGTTCAACCGCCTCTACGGGTCGCTCGCCGGGCCCGTGGTCTTCCTGATATGGCTGTGGTTCTCCCACCTGTCGCTGCTGAGCGGCGCGCAGTTCAACGCCGAGCTGGCCCGTATGGAGACCGCGGACGGCGCCCCGGAGGACGGCACCGGCACCGGCACGGACGGCTGAGCGCCGCCCGCCCGCAGCGGTACGCGCCCGCTCAGCTCCCCCCGTGGCCGGTGGCGATCTCCTCCACCCGCCGCGCCAGCGTGAAGTCGAGCGCCGTGATCGCGTTGCCGGCGCTGTGGGTGTGCACGGCGAGGGTGAGGGTGTTGTAGCCGAGGGTCAGTGCGGAGTGGTGGCCGAGCTCCTCCTGGATCTGGGCGACGTGCACCACCATCGCGGCGGCCGGCAGGTGCCCCTCGAAGGTGTACGTACGGGTCAGCCTGCCGTCCGCCACCGACCAGCCGGGCAGCTCCGCGAGCCGGTCCTCTATCTCCTTGTCCGTCAGCGGGTCCACCGATGCGTCCATGTCTCGCTCCGCCTCTCCGTCCACCGCGCACGGTCCGGCGCACCCCGCGGCACCGGGCGTACGCGTCGTGTCGAGTGCCTTGATTGCAGCAGTTCCAGCGTGGCACGCCGAGGACGCTTTCGCGCCAATGTGCGTACGGCCACGCCGCGGGCTTCCGGGGTGCGGGGGCCGCTTCTATGCTCCTGCGCCTGACGAGGCAGGCGTTACCGGGCGTAGTGGGGAGTAACCGTGGGCAGCGTGAAGCGTATGGAACCTGAGCGCACAGACGGTGAGGGAAGTCCGCGGCGGGCGTTCCTCGGCCGGGCCGCGGCGGTGGGCGGCGCACTCGCCCTCGGGGCCGCCGGGGGCACGGCCGTTGCCGCGCCCGCGCCGGGCGGCGCCCGCCGCCGTGGAGCGGGCCGGACCGTGGCCGTCCTCGGCGGCGGCGTGGCCGGGCTGACCGCCGCTCACGAACTGGCCGAACGGGGCTTCCAGGTCACCGTCTACGAGCGCAAGCCGGGCGGGCTGGGCGGCAAGGCCCGCAGCATGGACGTACCGGGCAGCGCGCGCGGCGGGCGCAAGCCGCTGCCCGGCGAGCACGGCTTCCGTTTCATCCCGGGCATCTACCACAACCTGCCGGACACCCTGCGCCGCATCCCGTTCCCGGGGAACGCCAACGGCTGCCACGACAACCTCGTCGCCTCCACCGAGGTGATGTTCGCCCGCACCGGCGGCCGGGAGGACATCCGTATCCCGTTCTCCGTCGTCGGCACTCCCCCGCCCGTCCTGACCCCCGACGCGTTCCTGCGCATGCTGACCGGGCTGCTGGACACCGCCACCCACCTGCCCGCCCACGAGATCGCGTACTTCGCCAACCGGCTGCTGGTCTTCCTGACCAGCTGCGACCGGCGCCGGCTGGAGGTCTGGGAGCACACGCCGTGGTGGCGGTTCGTGCGGGCCGCGTCGATGTCACCGGACTACCAGCGGCTGCTGGCCGTCGGCCTGACCCGCAACATCGTGGCGACCAAGGCGGAGATCGCCTCCACCCGGACCGTGGCGACCTGCGCCGAGGCGTTCGTCTTCAACGTGCTAGGGCGGGGCGCGGACGGACAGCCCGACCGGGTGCTGAACCTGCCCACCAACGAGGCGTGGATCGACCCGTGGGTGGCCCATCTGAAGTCGCTGGGCGTGACGTTCCGCGTCGGGTGGTCCGTACGGGACCTGCGGCTGGCGGGCGGCCGGATCGCGGAGGCGGTCGTCACCGACCCGCGGGGCGCGCGGCAGTCGGTCGTCGCCGACCACTTCGTCCAGGCGATGCCGGTCGAACACGCCCGCAGGACCTGGAACGCCGCCGTCCGGGCCGCCGATCCCCAGCTGGCGCGCTGCGACAAGCTGGCGACCGACTGGATGACGGGCATCCAGTTCTATCTGACCGAGCCGACGCCCATCATCCACGGGCACGTCAACCACATCGACTCGCCGTGGTCGCTGACCTCGGTCGGTCAGGCGCAGTACTGGAAGAGCCGCGACTTCCCGGCCGACTACGGGGACGGGACGGTGGCCGACTGTCTGTCCGTGGACATCTCGGAGTGGGACAAGCCGGGCATCCTGTACGGGAAGACGGCCAAGCAGTGCACCCGCGAGGAGATCGCCCAGGAGGTCTGGGCGCAGATGAAGGGCGGCCTCAACGACACCGGTGAGCATGTGCTGCTGGACTCGGCGCTGCACTCCTGGTTCCTGGACCCGGCCGTCGGCGGGCTCGGCACGCCGCACCCCACCAACGACGAGCAGCTGCTCATCCACCCCACCGGCTCCTGGTTCAACCGGCCCACGTCCCGTACGGCGATCCCCAACCTCTTCCTCGCCGGTGACTACGTGGCCGTCGACATCGACCTGGCGACCATGGAGGGCGCCAACGCCTCCGCCCGCCAGGCCGTGAACGCGCTGCTGGACGCGGCCGGTTCCGGCGCCGGGCGGTGTACGGTCACGCCCCTGTACCGCGCCCCGGAATTCGCGGCGCTGAAGCGGCACGACGAGACGCGGTACCGGCTCGGGCTCCGCAACGCGTTCGACCTGGGGTGAGGCGGGGACTACGAACCGGTCGGCCCGGAGCCGGTGCGGGCCGCCTTTCCGAGGAGCAGTTCCCGCTCCCGTACGTTGTGCGCCAGGGACGCCGCCCGCTCGAACTCCTCGCGCGCTTCGGCGGCCCGCCCCAGACGGTCCAGCAGGTCGCCGCGGACGCTCGGCAGCAAGTGGTAGTTCTTCAGGGCGGGTTCGCCGGTCAGCGCGTCTACCAGTTCCAGGGCGGCGGCGGGGCCTTCGGACATCGAGACGGCGACCGCCCGATTCAGCTCCACCACCGGGGACGGGCACAGCGCCAGCAGCTGGTCGTAGAGGGTGGCGATGGCGGCCCAGTCGGTGTCCTCGTAGCGGGCGGCCATGGCGTGGCACGCGGCGATCGCGGCCTGGAGGGAGTACGGGCCGCGGCCCGCGCGGTGCAGGGCGTCCACACCGCGGCCGATGAGCATGCGGTTCCACCTGGCGCGGTTCTGGCCGGCGAGCAGCACCGGTTCGCCGTCCGGTCCCGTACGGGCGGGTATGCGCGACGCCTGGAACTCCAGCAGCGCGGCGAGGCCGTGCGCTTCGGGCTCGCCGGGCATCAGGTTCGCCAGGACGCGGGCCAGCCGCAGCGCGTCCTCGCACAGGGCCGGGCGCACCAGGTCGTCGCCGGCCGTCGCGGAGTACCCCTCGTTGAAGACGAGGTAGATGACCTCCAGGACGGAGGAGAGCCGGTCCGCCCGGTCGCTGCCGTACGGGACCTCGAAGGGGACCCCGGCCTTGGCGAGCGCCCGCTTGGCGCGGACGATGCGCTGCGCGACGGTGGCCTCCGGCACCAGGAAGGCGCGGGCGATCTCCGAGGTGGTCAGCCCGCCCAGCAGCCGCAGGGTGAGCGCGATGCGGGCGGGGGCGGCCAGCACGGGGTGGCAGGCCGTGAAGATCAGCCGCAGCAGATCGTCGTCGATGTCCGCCGGGTCGGCCGGTTCGGGCGGTGGCGGCGCGTCCTCCAACGCCCGTCCGACCTCGGCCAGTTTGCGCGCGTAGGTCTCCTTGCGGCGTACGAGGTCGATGGCGCGGTGCTTGGCGGTGGCCATGAGCCAGGCGCCCGGGTTGTCCGGCACACCCGACTCCGGCCACCGCTCCAGCGCGGCGACCAGGGCGTCCTGCGCGATCTCCTCGGCGATGCCCACGTCCCGCACGACGCGGGTGACACCGGCGATGATCCGCGCGGACTCGATCCTGAACACCGTCTCGACCGTCGCGGCCGTCCGCGCCGCCGTGTCCGGTGCCGTGCTTGTTGTCTTACGTCCTGCCGTCACGGCCACCCATCAGAGCAGCCGTCCGGGAGGGCGGCAAGCACGGCCGGGCCGGCCTCAGCCGACGATCTCGCGCACCTCGGCCGTGATCGTCCAGTACTCCTCGTGGGTGCGCAGGAACCGGCCGGCCCACTCCAGCGCCTCGGCCTTGTCCTTGGCCTGGACGATGGAGTAGCCGCCGACGACCTCCTTGGTCTCGGTGAAGGGCCCGTCGGTGGAGGTGAGCTTGCCGCCGGACCAGGTGACCCGGGTGCCCTCGGAGGTGGCGGCGAGCCCGCCGGTGTCCAGCATGACCCCGGCCTTGGTGATCTCCTCCAGCAGTGCGCCCATCCGCTTCTGGAGTTCGGGGCTGGGGCCGCCCTCGGGGACGTTCTTCTCGTCGATGCGGATCAGCGTCAGGAAGCGCGGCATGGTCACTCCTCGGTCGTACGGCGGGACGTTCCCGCCTCTCACCCCTGCGTCGAACGGGAGACCGCCGGATCGACACCCCGCCGGATTTTTTTCGGAGAGTGTTCCGGAGATCCTTTCGGGCGGTGCCGCACCGGGGCCCGTGGACCCCGCACCCTATCCGTACAGACGTACGGAATCGGCTACGGTTCGGCCATGACGACTGCTGTGGTCTCCCCGAAGACGGCGTCCGGAACGGCGGGTGTGGGCGCGCTGCTGCGCGAGTGGCGGCTGCGGCGCCGGGTCAGCCAGCTCGACCTGGCCCTGCGCGCCGACTCCTCCGCCCGGCACATCAGCTTCGTCGAGACCGGCCGGTCCCGGCCCAGCCGGGAGATGGTGCTGCGACTGGCCGAGCACCTGGACGTACCCGTACGGGACCGCAACGTCCTGCTGATCGCCGCCGGTTACGCGCCCGGCTTCCCGGAGACACCGCTGAACGACCCGTCGATGGACGCGCTGCGCAGCGGTGTGGAACGGCTGCTGACCGGTTACGAGCCGTTCCCGGCGCTGGTCGTGGACGGTACGTACCACGTCGTCGCCGCGAACCGCGGCATCCGGGCGCTGCTCGCGGGCGTCGGCGAGGAATTGCTGGAACCGCCGCTGAACGCCATGCGCATCACCCTGCACCCGGCCGGTCTCGCGCCCCGCATCCGGAACTTCCTGGAGTGGCGGGAGCATCTGCTCACGCAGATGCAGCGGCAGTTGGCGGTGGTCCGCTCGGCGCCGCTGCGTGCGCTGTTCGAGGAGGTGAGCGACTACCCGCTGCCCACGGGCGGGCGGGAGACGGCCGGGGACGGCGGCCACGCGCCGTACGCGCTGCCGATGGTGATCGAGCACGACGGCCGGGTGCTGTCGTTCATCTCCACCATCGCCACCTTCAACACCCCGATGGACGTGACCGTCTCCGAACTCGCCCTGGAGACCTTCCTCCCGGCGGACCAGGAGACGGCCGACCACCTGCGGACGTGGCTGCCGTAGCGGCCGCGCCCGCCGGAGGCGCCGCCCCGTGCCGGTTCAGGCGGCGGGCACCCGGTCCAGGAATCCGGACACGGAACGGATCCGGCCGTCCGCGGCGAGCGTCGCGACGTCGAACCCGGCGACCGGGGCCGAGCCGTCCGGCGCCACCAGCTCCCAGCCGAACCGCACCAGGTCGTGGTGCCCGTCCGGCTCGCCCAGCGGCCGGAACACGAAGCCGGGGAACTGCGCGTGGGTCCCGGCGATGACGGCGGCGAGCTGCTCGTGGCCCGCGACGTCGGAGAACGGGTCGGTGTACGTCGCGTCCTCGGTGAAGGCCGCCGCGACGGCCTCGGCCGCACCGCCCCCGCTCGCGTTCCAGGCCGCGAAGTACCGTACGACGGCGTCCGCGTAGCGCTCCGTGCCGGTCTGCCGCGTGTCCGTCTGTGTCATGGCCGACTCCTCAGGTCTCGTCATGTGGCGCGGGACCGCGGTGCGTCGCGGGCCCGTTCGGGCCGGTCGGCGGGCCGGAGTGCGCCGGCCCGCCGTCCGGTGCCTCAAAGATGCCGGGGTGCGGGGGAGGGCGCGATTACGTGGGGGGTAATGGGGCTGCCGGGCAGTCACCGGAAAATCGCTGGCAGCCTCGATGATCCGCGCCCTACGCTGCGCCCGGTTGCGAGAGATGAGGAAAAGGTTGTTGGAGCAGCAGCACACGGATCCGGCGGATTTCTACACCGGCATCGTCGCGGAGTCCTACGCCCCGTTGAAGTCCTTCTCCCCGGATCCGGAGATCTACGCGGCCTTTCTCCACGAAGCGGGCACCCCGGCACTGGAGTTGGGCTGCGGAGACGGTGACCCGCTGCTCGCTCTGCGTCTGCACGGTCTGGATGTCGAAGGTGTCGACTCCTCCGCGGACATGCTGGAGCGCTGTCGCCGCCGGGCCGACGCGGAGGGCGTCTCCGTCACCGTCCACCACCAGCGGATGGAAGCGCTCAGCCTGCCGCGCCGGTTCCGGGCGGTCTTCCTGGCCGGGCCGACCTTCAACCTCCTGCCGGACGACGGGACCGCGGCCGCCGCGCTCCACGGCATCCGCCGCCACCTGACCGACGGCGGCTCCGCGCTGATCCCCCTGCACATCCCCTCCCCCACCCCCGCCGAGAACCTGGGCCGGGTCCGCACGGCCGTCGCCGACGACGGCGCCGAGCTGCGCTTCTCGCTCGTCTCCGAGAAGCGGGACGAGACCCTGCGGACCCAGACCGCCCTGCTGCGCTACGAGCGGCACGGCGCCGGTGCGCCCACGGTCGTGGAGCGTCCGTGGCCGCTGCACTGGTATCCCCGCTCCGTGTTCGAGGAGTTGGCCGCGGCGGCCGGGCTGACCACGGTGTCGGTCACGGACCCGGACGGCGACGCCGCCGCGGACGACGCCGCGTACATGGTCTTCCGGCTTCGGGCCGCGTGAGCGTCACCGGCCGAGCAGTGTGGCCAGCACCCGCTTGACGGCGGTGCCCGGATCGGCCGGGAGGCCGTCCGCGCGCCAGGCCACGAAGTGGTCGGGGCGGACGAGTACGGCGCCGTCGGGGGCGAGTCCCGGCAGGGTGCCGTCCGGGATCCGGTGGGCGGTCAGGGTGATGCCGAAGGCGGCGGCCGCCTCCTCGGCGGCCGGGAGCCAGCCGGCGCCCCGCGGCCCGGCGATCAGGGCCCAGTCCGCGCCGACGAGGTCGAGGGTGGAGGTCCGGCCGTCCTCGACGGGCTTCTGGCGTTCCCAGGGTTCCGGGTGTTGCACGGGCTTCTGGTGTCCCACGGGTTGCAGGTGTTCCACGGGTTCCAGGTGTTCCACGGGCTCCTGGTGTCCCACGGGCTCCAGGTGTTCCACGGGTTCCAGCGTGCGGTGCGGGAGGCGGTGGCCCGGGTGTACGTGGTCGGAGAGGGTGTCCGGGGCGGGCCCGGGGGCGCCGTCGGGCGGGACGATCGCCCCGGACGGGTACGCGTAGCGCATCATCGCCCGTACGTAGTCCCGCGCCGCCCGCGCGTACAGCTCGTTCGGGTCGGCCCCGCCGAGGGTCCGGTACCCCTGGTGCATGCCGCGCGAGAGGGCGAGGGAGGCCCGTACCGCGGCGCGGCGCTCCGGCTCGTAGGTGTCCAGCAGCCGTGCCCCGGCCTGTCCGCGCAGGACCGCGGCGAGTTTCCAGGCGAGGTTGTGGCCGTCCTGAATGCCGGTGTTCATCCCGAGGCCGCCGGCCGAACTCTGCACGTGCGCGGAGTCCCCGGCGAGGAAGACCCGGCCGTCCCTGAAGGCCGAGGCCGCGCCGACGGCCGCTTCCCAGGCGTTCACCGCCACCAGGTCGATGGGCAGGTCCGGGGCGCCGATGGCGGTTCGCAGCAGGGCCAGGGCGCGGTCCGTGGGCATGGGCGCGATGCCGTCCGTGTCGTCGGGGCGGCCCGGGTAGTCCATGAGGTGCGAGACCCACTGGTCACGGCCGTTCATGGTGAAGACCGTGGCGTAGAGGCCCGCGTTCCGTACGAAGCACATGAGGTCGCGGCGGCCGTCCGCGCCGGCCGGGAGGTCGGCGCGGTAGAAGGCGGTGTGCAGCCGGGCGACCACCTCGCGGTCGGGCACGGTGATGCCGAGCAGGCTCCGTACGGTGCTGTGCGCGCCGTCGGCACCGATCACGTAGTCCGCGGCGATGTCGTGTTCCGCGCCGCTGCCGGGGTCGGTGAGCCGCACCCGTACGCCGTCCGCGTCCTGTTCGAGGGCGGTCACGCCGAGGCCGAACCGCGCGTCACCGCCGCGCCGCAGCAGTTCGTCCAGCGCCAGCCGCTGCACCTGGAGGTGGTTGAGCGCCATCCGGCAGTCGACCGGGCTACAGGTCCGCAGCCAGCGGACGTACGGCTCGGGCGGGGCCACCCGCTGCCGTACGGCGCCCAGCGCGCTGTCCTTGAACACCGCCTGGAACGGCTCGGCCCCGTACCAGCCCGTTCGTTCGAGGGCGTCCCCCAGGCCCGCCGACCGGAGCAGTTCCAGCGTGCGGACGCTGCTCATCGCCCTGGGCGGGCCGGTGAGCGGGTCCCGCTTGTCCACGACGAGCGCGGGCACGCCCCACCGTGCCAGGAACATCGCGGTGACCAGGCCGACCGGCCCGCCCCCAGCCACCAGCACCGGCACCGTCGCGGGGAGCGGCCGCCCCGCCGTCGGCCGCTCCGCCGTCGGCCGCTCCGTCTTCATGTCGCGTATGCGCACAGCACATCGTCCTCTCCCCCGGCCCGGTCCGTCGCCGGGCCCGGTCCGGCCAGCCTGGACGCTCAAGTCGGCTTGAGCGCAAGATGGGACCATGCTGTCCGGCGACGAGGACGACCAGCTGTATCCGATCAACGAAGTGGCCCGCTGCTTCGGCCTGTCGGTGGCCACGCTGCGGTACTACGACGAGCTGGGGCTGCTGCCGCCCGCCGGGCGCCGCGGGAACGTACGGCACTACGGCCGCCACGAACTGCGGCGGCTCGCGCTGATCCAGCACCTGCACCACGGCGGCATGCTGAGCCTCGCGGACACCGCCGCCGCGCTCGGCGAGCGCGGCCCGGACGGGGCGCTGCGGCCGCCGGGACGGGCGGTGCTGACCGGCGCCGTCCAGCTGATCGAGGAGCGCATGGCGGACCTCCAGGCCGCGCGACAGCGCCTCGCCCACCTGCTGACCTGCCCGAAGAACGATCCGGTACGGGAGTGCACGCACCTGCGCGCGGAGCTGGACCGGAACGTGACGGAGGCGCTGGGCCGCTGAGCCGCTGGCCACAGAGCTGCTGAGCCGGTGGACCGCTGGGCCGCTGGGCCACTGAGCTGCTGGGCTGCTGGGCTGCTGGGCTGCTGGGCTGCTGGGCTGCTGGGCTGCTGACGGTATGTCATGTCGCGTCCGCCGATTATTGACCGAACGGTCTCGAAAGCCTAGGGTTCCCTCATGGCACGGACCAAGGCATTCGATCCGGACGTCGCCCTCCAGGCAGCCCTCGAACTGTTCTGGCGGCGCGGTTACGAAGCGACGTCGATGACCGACCTCGTCGAGCACCTCGGCATCGCCCGCGCCAGCATCTACGCGACCTTCGGCAGCAAGCACGACCTCTACCTCAAGGCCCTGGAGCGCTACAGCCGGCTCTCGGACCCGGGACTCATCGAGGAACTGTCACAGCCGGGGCCCGCGCTGCCCGCCGTACGGGCCCTGGTGCGCCGGTTCGCGGACGAGGCCGCCTGCGACGACCTGGGGCGCGGCTGCTTCGTGACGAACACGGCCGCGGAGCTGGCCGCGCGCGACCGGCACGCCGCCCGGCAGGTCGAGGCGAGCTGGACCGTACTGGAAACGGCGCTGACCTCGGCCCTGACGCGGGCCCGGGCCCAGGGCGAACTGCCCGCCGACCGTGACCCGCGGGCGCTGGCCCGGATGCTGCTCGTCCTGATGCAGGGGCTGCGACTGATGGGCAAGTCGGGCCAGGAGCCGGGGCGGCTCCGCGACGCGGCGGACCAGGCGCTGGCCCTGCTGGACTGAGAGCGCGGGCGCGGGCCCGGCCCTGGCGCTCACCCTTATTCAAGACCGGCCGTTCTGGATAGGACGCGCCCACGAGCGCGGCACGCGAGCGATCGCGAACACACCCATGGCATGCCCATGACGTCAACTCAGAAGGGACCACCCCCATGACCACCACCCCCACCCCCACCCGCTTCACCGGAAAGACGGTCCTGGTCACCGGCGGCGGCACCGGTATCGGCCGGGCGGTCGCCCTCGCGTTCGCGGCCGAGGGCGCGAACGTCGTGGTCGCCGGGCGCGGCGAGGAGCCGCTGAAGGAGACGGTCGCCCTGGTGGAGGCCGCGGGCGGCCGGGCGGCGGCCGTCACCGGCGATGTGACCCGCGGCGCGGACGTGGCCGCGCTGGTCGAGGAGACCGTGCGCCGCTTCGGCGGGCTGCACGTGGCCGTCAACAACGTCGGGGTGTTCGTGCCCCCGGCGCCCACCGCCGACATCCCCGAGGAGGACTGGCGGCGCGCCCTGGACACCAACCTCACCGGCACGTTCCTGTCGATGAAGTACGAGATCGCCCACATGCGGGCGCACGGCGGCGGCGCGATCGTGAACATCGCGTCCAACCTGGGCGCTTCCCTGCGCCGCCCCGGGATCAGCGCGTACGTCGCGGCCAAGGCGGCGGTGAGCGCCCTGACCCGCAACGCCGCCCTCGACCACATCAAGGACGGCATACGCATCAACGCGGTCTCGCCCGGCAAGGTCGACACTCCCATGTCGACGCTGCCGGGCGAGACCGCGGAGCAGAAGGCCGAGCGGATGCGGCGCGAGGTGCCCGCGGGGCGCTCGGCCGCGACCGCCGAGATCGCGGCGGCGGTGCTCTACCTGTCGTCCGACGAGGCGGCGTTCACCGTGGGCGCCGAGCTGGTGGTGGACGGCGGCGTCACCGCCTGATCCGCCCCGGCCGTCCGGCCGCGGACCGTGCGGCGGGCGGCCATCCAGGCGTACACGAGGATGCCGGCGAACAGGAACAGCACGCCCTGGTAGATGGCCGCGTACCCGGCGCCGGCGACCAGCCAGAAGGTGAAGGCGAAGGCGACCACGGCGAGCACCATGTCGCGGGCGAAGCGGGCCGGGCGGACCTGGTCGCGCCGCCCGGTGAGCAGGAAGTAGATCTGGGCGCCGGCGGCCAGCAGATACGGCACGGTCGCGGAGAACGTCGTGATCAGTACGAGGATCTCGAAGACGCCGCCCGCGCCGATCAGGTAGTTGATCACGGTCAGGGCGGTGGCCAGCACCGAGGCGGCCAGCACGCCGAAGGTCGGCACACCGCGCTGCTTCTTCAGGAAGGCGGCCGGGAACAGGCCGTCCTTGGCGGCGGCGTACGGCGACTGGGCGCTCATCAGCGTCCAGCCGTTCAGCGCGCCGACGATGGAGATGACCGCGGCGACCGCGATGACGGTGCCGCCCCACTGCCCGCCGAACATGGCGTTGACCGCGTCGGAGAACGGCGCCTTGGAGTCCACCAGCTTGTCGTGCGCGACGGTGCCGAAGACCGAGACCGTGCCGAGCAGGTAGACGACGGCGGCGCCGATCGTGCCGAGGACGGTGGCGCGGCCCACGTTGCGCTCCGGGTCGCGCACCTCGCCCGCGCTCATCGCCGCGGACTCCACGCCGACGTAGCTGTAGAGCAGGATGGCCGCCGCGGCCGACATGCCGCCGATCGCGCTGCCGCCGCCCTCGTGGAACGAGCCGAGCTTGTCCGGGTCGAAGAAGAACAGTCCGACGACCGCGATGAACAGCAGCGGGACGAACTTCAGGACCGTGGAGACCAGCTGGACGGCGCCCACGTAACGGGTGCCGGCGAAGTTGGAGAGCGCCGGGAGCCAGAGCGCGACCAGCGCCACCAGCAGGTCGGTGCCCTTGGACTCGTGGCCGGGGAACAGCACATGGACATACCCGACGGCGGCGACCGCGAGGGCCGCGTTGCTCACCCAGGTCATGGTCCAGTACGACCAGGCCGACAGGAAGCCGGCGAAGTCGCCGAACGCCTCGCGGGCGTAGACGTACGGGCCGCCGGTGTCCGGGTGGCGCTCGGCCAGCCGCCCGAAGACCAGGGCCAGCGCGATGGCGCCGACGGTCAGGACGCCGAAGGCGACCAGGCTCACGGTCCCGAAGGGCGCCACCGAGGCGGGCAGCAGGAAGATACCGCCGCCGATGATGTTGCCCATCACTAGGCAGGTTGCGGTCCCCAGACCGAAACGGCGGGTGTGCCGGTCGTGCATGGCAGGGTGGGCCTCTCGTCGTGCTGTGCGGGCCCGGAGTTGCCGGGCGACTGCATATGGTCTTCGACCTGCAACGTCGCACAAAATCAGCGGGTATTGTCCCGCACGGCACCGTCGGCCGGCGGAAATACTTCGGGCCGGGGGCCCTCCGGCCGCAGTTCGTCCGCCGGACCCCCGAGGGGTATCTGCGGCCCGTCCAGCTCGCGCAGCCAGCGCCGCAGGATCGCGTGGACCTGCTCCGCCCCGGCCGGCTCCCGCCCGTCGGCGGCCGGCGGGGACAGCTCGGCGGGCCACAGCAGGAACGGGCGGCTCTGCTCGCCGCCCAGGCCGCCGTGCGAGCCGATCTGCTCCTCGAAGGCGTGCACCGCGCCCGTTTCCGGGTCGCAGGCGGAGTTGACCATGATGTCGGCGGTGTGCGGGAAGCCGTCCGTGCGCCGTACGGCCTCCGCCGCGCCCGGGCCGAACCCGGCCAGGGGGTCGCGGCCCACCACCCGTCCGGTGTCGAGATGCCGCTCGGTGCCGTCCGGACCGAGCACCACGGCGCCGTGCGCGGCGGAGCGCACGAGCAGGAAGCCGATGCCCGGGTGGTTGGCGAGGGTGGGCAGCAGCGCCGGGTGGCGGCGGTCGATCTCCTCGCGCGTCACCCGCCCGGACAGGTCGGGGAAGGACACCAGACCGAGGTTGCCCGAGGCCAGGACCACGGGGTCGGAGGGGCCGCAGCCGTCCGTGCCCTCCGGGCGGTGCAGCGCGGCGCGGGCCGCCTCGCGCGCCTCCGCCCCGCTCGCGGTCCGCCCGGCGCGCCGGGACACCGGCAGGCCGCAGCCCGCCCGCACCAGGTCCTCCAGGCCGAGTCCGTAGGCCGCCAGGAAGGTCGGCCCCGGGCTCTGGCCGTGGTCGGAGAGCAGCACGATCCGGTAGCGGCGGGGAGCGTACTGCGCGGCATCGGCGATCAGGCCGACGGCACGGTCCAGGCGGCGCAGCACCTGGTGGGTGTCCCGGTGCCGGGGGCCGGAGTGGTGCGCGACCTCGTCGTACGCGACCAGGTCGGCGTAGACGACGGTACGGCCCGCGAGCAGGTCGCCGATCACTGCGGCGACCACGACATCGCGCTCGACGACGGTCGCGAAGGCGCGGAGGAACGGGTAGAGACCACCGCGCTTGACCCGTGGGCTCTCCCCGCGGAACCGGGAGCGCAGGGACTGGCCGGCCTCCCGGACGATCTCGGCGGCGAAGGAGACGGCGGTGCGGGTCGCGTTGGCCGGGTCGGAGAAGTACGCGAAATAGCCGGCCCGGGAGCGGTTGTGCCGGCCGCGGCGGGCGGCCACCGACATCACCAGCGCGAGCTGGTCGGCGCCGCCGCTGAAGAGGTTGCCGCGGCTCGCGCCGTCGACACTCAGCAGCCCGGTGTCGCCGGTGCGGGCCACTGCGCGGCGCTGGAGCTCGGCCGCGCCGCTGGGCCGGTTGCTGACGATCAGCCGGCCGGTCTCCTTCTCGTACCACCGGAAGGCGGGCAGGTCGTGGTTGGTGCCGTGCAGGATGCCGAGCTGGCTGGCGCCGGTCTGGCTGGACCAGTCCGTACGCCAGGGGGTCAGCCGGTGGGTGCTGCCGAGCCAGCGCGCGACCGTCCCCATCAGGGGCCGCTCGCCGCTCGTCGCCTCGCGCAGCACGTCGTGGCCCAGGCCGTCGAGCTGGAGGAAGACCGTGCCGGGCGCGACCGGGCCCACGTCGCCGGGGGCGCCGCGGCGGCGGCCGTGCCGGCGCCCGGCCAGCCGCACCAGGCGCCTTCGGTACGCGTCGTCGTCGCGCACCGCGAGGAAGGTGGAGGTGGCGGAGGAGGTCGCGGACATCACGGCGGCGACGATCACCGCCGTCTCGGGCGCGGCCCGGCCGCCCTCGGGGAGCAGGGCGAGGGCGGCCAGCAGCAGGGAGCCGTTCAGGAAGAAGACCAGCAGCCCGAGGACGAGGGCCGGCACCAGCAGCAGGGCCCGGACGAGCAGCGGCCACACCAGGGCGCTGAGCAGGCCGAAGGCGCCGGCGCCGAGCGCGGCGGTGAGGAACGTCCGGGTGAGGCTCACACCGCTCGCGGACTGGAGGCGGAAGTCGGGCAGCAGCGCGGCGAGCACGAGCAGCGTCAGCGAGGAGACCACCCAGACCGCGGTCACCCGCAGCAGGGCGCCGCCCGCCGTCCGCCACCGGGGCCGTCACATCCGCGCTCACCTCGCTCCCGCCGCCCGTCACGCCCGGACACCCCCATCGGGCATCACGCCTACAGCGTGTCACAGCCCACTGACAGTCCGGCGGGATGACGAGTCCGGCCGGGCGACGGGCCGGAGGACCGTGGTCGAGGCGCGGCCCCGGACGGCCTCCGGCCCGCTCCGCAACACCCTCTCAGAGGGCGTTTTGCCGCCTTTTGCAAGTTTCTACGATGAATTCTGAGGAGTGATAGGGGAGGTGAGTGCGGCGTGTGTCACTCGCGTGGCAAATGAGGCGGAGATCCGGTTGTTGCGCGCCGCCTGCTCCTGTTTCGTCGCAAAGTGCGCCGGTTGGGTTCGAATGCCCCTGCCCGTCCGGCCCACACCCTGACCGGCGCCCCGGTCCTCGGCTACTCCGGAGGCATGAGCGCGCGTCGCCGCTATCCCAGTGACCTGTCAGATGCCCGCTGGGCCCTGGTCGAACCGCTGCTGACCAGCTGGCGGGAGGAAATCGTCCGCCGGGGCCTCAGCATCGGCCACCCGCCCCGCCATGACCTGCGCGATCTCCTGGACGCGGTGCTCTACGTGGCCCGCACCGGCATCCCCTGGCGCTACCTGCCGCACGACTATCCACATTGGAACACGGTCTACCAGTACTTTGCCCGCTGGGAGCAGGCCGGCGTCTTCGAGCAGCTCAACGCCCTGCTGCGGCGCCGCGTCCGCGAGGACGAAGGCCGCACGCCGGAGCCGACCGCGATGGTGATCGACGCCCAGAGCATCAAGACCTCCGCCAACGTCCCCGCGGCCGGCCAGGGCGCCGACGTCGGCAAGAAGATCGTGGGCCGCAAGCGGAGCGTCGTGATCGACACGACCGGCCTGCTGCTGGCCGTCCTGGTCACCGCCGCGAGCATCCAGGACTCCACCGCCGGCGAGACCCTGCTCAACCGGATCGCCGCCGCCCACCCCACCATCCGCAAGGGCTGGGCCGACCGCGGCTACCGCGAATACCTTGTCGACCGCGCCGCCCGCCTCGGCATCGACCTCGAAATCGTCCGCCGCACCCCCGGCGCAGCCCGCGGCTTCACCGTGCAACCGCGCAGGTGGTGCGTGGAGCGCACCCTGGGATGGCTGATGCTGAACCGCCGCCTGGCCCGCGACTACGAAGCCCTCCCGGCCCGCTCCACCGCCATGATCTACATCGCGATGATCGCCCTCATGACGCGACGCCTCACCAGAGAAACCACACCAACCTGGCGAGGACTATGAAACCTCGCCAACGCGGCACATCGGGACGAAACGTTGGGAGAAAACGCCCTCTCAGCCCCGTCCCGCGAACGGGACCTGCACGTCGCTCTCCACCACCGGCTCCGCCTCCCCCGGCCGTCGCCACACTCCCGCCTCCGCCAGGCGCGGCAGCACCCCCTCCCCGAACCAGTAGGCCTCCTCGACGTGCGGATGGCCGGACAGGACGAATTCGTCGATGCCCAGCCGCTGGTACTCGACGATCCGCTCGGCCACCTCGGCGTGGCTGCCCACCAGGGCGGTGCCCGCGCCGCCGCGTACCAGGCCGATGCCGGCCCACAGGTTGGGCGCCACCTCCAGCCCGTCCGTGCTGCCGCCGTGCAGCGCCAGCATCCGCCGCTGTCCCTCGGACTCACTGCGGGCCAGCCCTTCCTGCACGGCGCGGACCGTCTCCGGCGAGAAGCCGTCGAGGAGGCGGCGCGCCTCCGTCCACGCCTGGTCGGCGGTGTCCCGTGTGATCACGTGCAGCCGGATGCCGAAGCGCACCGTGCGCCCCGCGTCGGCGGCCGCCTTCCGTATCCAGGTGATCTTCTCGGCCACCTGTGCGAGCGGTTCGCCCCAGGTCAGGTACACGTCGCTGTAGCGGGCGGCGACCTCCCCCGCCGCTGCCGAGGACCCGCCGAAGTAGACGGGCGGTACGGGGTCGGGGACGCGGGCCAGCCGCGCCTGCTCGACGCGCAGGTGCTCCCCGTCGAAGTCGACCGTCCGCCCCTGCCACAGGTCCCGCACGATGCTCAGGAACTCGCCGGTACGGGCGTAGCGCGCGTCCTTGCCGAGGAAGTCGCCGTACGCGCGCTGCTCGTGGCTCTCGCCGCCGGTGACGATATTCAGGAGCAGCCGGCCGGGTGCGTGCCGCTGGAAGGTGGCCGCCATCTGGGCGGCGAGTGTGGGCGCGATGGCGCCGGGCCGCAGAGCGATCAGGAATCTCAGGCGCTCGGTCTCCCGGGCGAGCATCGCCGTGGTGAGCCAGGCGTCCTCGCACCAGGCTCCGGTGGGGGTCAGCGCGCCTTCGAAGCCGAGCTGTTCGGCGGCGCGGGCGATCTGGGTGGGGTAGCCGAGGGTGGCGGGGCGCTGCCCGCCCGCGGCGCCGGCGGGCAGGCCGTGGCCGCCGCCGAAGATGTGCCGGCTGTCGCCGTAGGTCGGCAGGAACCAGTGGAAGGTGAGGCTCACGGAATCTCCGGAAACAGGGAAGCGGAAAGCGGGGTGGGGAGGAGGGGCGGGGTCAGACGAGGCCGTGCCGGGGCGGCCTGGTGCCGTTGAGGACGTACCGCCCGAGGTGCTGCACCTTCCAGCGCACCGGGTCGTGCAGCGTGTGGGTCCGCGCGTCACGCCAGTACCGGTGCAGGTTGAGGCCGTCCAGGGCGGCCCGGGTGCCGGCCACTTCGAAGAGCGCGCTCCCCGTGTCCACGGCCGTCTCCGCCGCGTACGCCTTCGCCGCGGCGACCGCGATCGACGCTTCGGCGGCCGTGTCGTCGGTGAGGTGGGCGGTGGCGGTGTCCACGGCCCGGGCCGCGGCCTCCAGGAGAGCCTGCGCCGCCCGCACCCGTAGTTCGAGCGCGCCGAAACGCTGGATGAGCAGCGGGTCCTCGGCGGCCGTCGGGGAGCCGCTCTCGCACCAGGGGCGGCTCTTCGTCCGGACGAACTCCGCCGCTTCGGCCAGCGCTGCCCGGGCCATGCCGCTGTCGATGGCTGCGTGCAACAACTGGGCGAACGCGCCGTGCAGTTGCGGCCCCTCGAAGGTGAGGTGGTGCGGCACGACGCGGTCGGCCGGTACGGCGACGCCCTCCAGGCGGACCGTGCCGCTGGCGGTGGTGCGCTGCCCCATGCCGTCCCAGTCGTCGACGACCGTCACGCCGGGCGCGCCACGCGGTACGTACGCGACGTACAGCTTGTCCTCGGCGCCACGGGCCAGCACCGGGATCCAGTGGGCGAACAGGGCGCCCGTGGAGTAGTGCTTGGTTCCGGTCAGGACAAGGCCGCGGTCGCCGTCCGGCTCCAGGCGGGTGCGGATGTCCTGGGCGTGCCGGGTGCCCGCCTCCGCCTGCGCGTTGCCGAAGCGGCGCCCGGCCAGCACCTCGCGGAAGAAGAACTCCTGCTGGCGGGGGCTCCCTTGGGCGCGCAGGACGTTCACGTACACGAAGTGGCTCTGCGGGATCTGGGCGATGCTGGGGTCGGCGGTGGCCAGCAGCCGGAAGACCTCGGCCAGTGTTCCGGCGGTGACGTCGGCGCCGCCGTGCGCGCGTGGCACGGTGATGCCGAGAAGGCCGCTCGCCGAGAGCCGGCCGAGTTCGTCGCGCGGCAGCCGTCGCCGGGCGTCCCGTTCCGCCGCGTCGGGGCGGAAGGCGTCCGCCAGTCCGGCCGCGACGGCGAGCGCTTCGGCGTCGTCGGCGATGACGTGGGCGGGATCGTGCGAGAGCTCGGGGACGGTGCCGGGTGCGGGGTGGTCCGGATGTGCCGCTGTGGTGGGGGCGGAGGTGGTCACGGAGGTTCCTTACGGTGGTGGCTCAGCTCGCGGCGGCGAGCAGCGGGGCGCGGCCGAGGGCGCCGGAGAACTGGTCGAGAACCTGCTGGAGGGCCTCGGCGGTGCCGCTCTCGACGGCGAGCGTGCCGTCCTCCCGCACGTCGAGATGCCGGTCCAGGACGAACCAGCCCTGGACGATGTGCGCGGCGCCCATGGAGGAGAGCACCGGCCGCAGCGCGTAGTCGATGGCCAGGACGTGCGCGGTGGTGCCGCCGGTGGCCAGCGGCAGTACGGTCTTGCCCGCCAGCGCGTACTGGGGCAGCAGGTCGAGCAGCGACTTCAGGAGCCCGGAGTAGGCGGCCTTGTAGACGGGCGTGCCGATGATCACGCCGTCGGCCTGTGCGAACAGTTCCGTGGCGGCGACGATGTCGGGGTGCCCGAAGTCGGCGCCGAGCAGCGCCTGGGCGGACAGCGTACGGACGTCGAGTGCCACGACTCGGTGGCCTTCGGCGGTGAGCCTGGCGTCCAGGTGGCGCAGCAGGCGGGCGGTACGGGAGGTGGCGGAGGGGCTTCCGGAGACGGACAGGACGGTGGACATGGCGGTCACCTCGGGTCGAAGGGGCGGCGGTGGCAGGCGGGTCGGGCGACGGGGCGGCGGGCCGGTCAGGCCACGGCCGGGGCCGGGGGCCGCGTCTGCCCGTCGGGCGATTGGGCCTCCAGCTCGCGTACGAGCGGCAGGACGCGCTTGCCGAAGTACTCGACCTCCTCCAGGTAGTGCAGGAAGCCGAGCAGGAAGAGGTCCACGCCGAGGCGCTTGTAGGCGACGACGCGTTCGGCGATCTGTTCCGGGGTGCCGATCAGCCCCGTGCGGAACCCGTCGTTGTACTGGACGAGGTCCTCGAACGACGAGTCCTGCCACATGCCCTTGCCGTCGGCGGTGGAACGGCCCGCCTGCTTCACGGCCTCCCCGAAGCCGCGTACGGCCTCGGTGTCCGCCTTGGCGACGATCTCCCGCAGCGCCTCGCGCGCTTCCGCCTCGGTGTCCCTCGCGATCAGGAAGCCGTTCAGCCCGAAGCGGGGCGCGGGCCGCCCGGCCGCCGCGGCCGAGGCCCGCACGTCGGTGAGCTGTTCGGTGACGCCGTCGAAGTCCCTGCCGTTGCTGAAGTACCAGTCGGAGACCCGTCCCGCCATGGCGCGGGCGGCGGTGGAGTTGCCGCCCTGGAAGATCTCCGGGTGCGGGCGGGACGGGGAGGTGACCGGCTTGGGCTTCAGCGAGAAGTCGCGGATCCGGTAGAAGTCGCCGGCCAGCCGCGCGTGGTCCTCGGTCCAGATGCCGCGCAGCGCGGTGATGAACTCCTCGGCCCGCCGGTAGCGTTCGTCGTGCTCCAGCCAGGGCTCGCCGAGCGCGGTGAACTCGCCCTTGAACCAGCCGCTGACGACGTTGACCGCGAACCGGCCGCCGGAGAGCTGGTCCGCGGTGGCTCCGAGCTTGGCCAGCACGCCGGGGTTCCAGAGGCCGGGGAGGACGGCGGCGATGACCTTCAGGCGCTCGGTGGCGAGCAGCAGCGCGAGGCTGAAAGAGGTGGATTCGTGCTGGTATTCGGCACCGTAACTGGCCATGTAGCGGACCTGGGTGAGCGCGTAGTCGAAACCGCTGTTCTCGGCCAGGACGGCGAGTTCGCGGTTGTAGTCGTAGCCCCAGTCGGTGCGCTGCTCGACGGTGCTGGTGACCAGGCCGCCGCTGACGTTGGGCACCCAGTAGGCGAAACGCAGCGGGTCGGAGGCGGGCGGGACGGGCATCAGGTACTCCCGGTGGGTCTGGGTGGGCATGGGGAATTGCGGCATCGGCCGGTACATGCGTTCCGCACGACTCGGAATCCGGAAATCAGCGCACGGACATGGCGAACAGGAGACGCGGAACCGGCCATTGCAGATGGCATGACAGGGAAAGCCAGAGGGAAAGCCGGAAGGTTCCGGAAAAAGGCCAGCCGGTTCACCGGAAAACCGCCCGGAGAATCCGGACCGGTGGCGTCCTTACCGGCCGGCGCGCCGACACAGGGCGCTGGAAACCCGTACGAGGTCCACATGACGCCGTTGTGTGAGCTGCCCGAGCTTCTTCATCAACGCGTCACCTCCTCGCAACAATTCGGCGGTACGGCCACAGTCCGGCCGGTCGTTTCCCGCCACTTCCGGGAGTTTACCCGGGCTGCCGCCGCGGGTCGACAAGGCATCCGCGAGGTGGTGATAGGGTCCCCCTTCCACCGGACCCCGGCCGGGTAATTCACCGGCCCCCGGCAATGGCTGGAGGCGGCTTGTCGTGCGCATAGAACAATTGGAATACCTGGCGGCGGTCACCCGGCTCGGGTCGCTGCGCCGGGCCGCCGAGGAGCTGCATCTGTCGCAGCCCGCGCTGAGCGAGACGGTCCGCAACCTGGAACGGGAGCTGGGTGTGGGGCTGCTGGACCGCAAGCGGTCCGGGGCGAAGATCAGCGACGAGGGGCGGGAGCTGCTGCCGCACATCGCCGGGGTGCTGGACGCGGTCGACCGGCTGCGCCGCGCGGCCGACGACCAGCACCGGGTCAGCCGGATGGTGCGGCTGGGCACGGTCAACGCGGCCACGGTGCCGCTGCTCGTCCCGGCCGTCCGGGAGTTCCGCGCCGCGCATCCGCTGACCCAGGTGGAGGTGGTCACCGCCCAGCAGGACGCCGTCCAGCAGGGCCTGATGGAGGGCGGGTTCGACCTCGGGCTGGTCAACTACCTGCGGGGCGACGATCTGCCGCCCGGCCTGCACACCACCGAGCTGCTGCGCGGGCGCCCGGTCGTGTGCGTGCGCCCGGACAGCCCGCTGGCGGCGCGGGCGGCGGTCACCGTCGCGGACCTGCTGGCCGAGCCGCTGATCGTGATGCGCTCCGGATATGTCATGCACCGTTACGTCCACCGGCTGCTCCGGGGCCGTACGCCGTCCTTCTCGTACTCGACCGACGGTGCGGAGATGGGCAAGCTGATGGTGGCCGAAGGGCTCGGCGCCACCGTGCTGCCGGACTACAGCGTGCTCGGCGACCCGCTGGAGCGCGGCGGGGCGATCACCTGCCGTCCGCTGGCGGACGACACCACCGAGGTCCGCATGGTGCTCCAGCGGCGCCGCGCCGGCTCGGTGCCCCGGGCGGCCCGCGATCTGCACGCGATCTTCGTCCGGCGCGCCGGGGAGCCGCCGCACCGGGGCACCCGGCCCGGGGAGCGATGAGGCAGGATCGGAAGAGGTCGTACGGGCAGGGCGTACGGAGGACGGCGTACGAAGGAGGCGTACGGCGGCGCGCGCCGGGCGCCGGCGGCGCGACGGTTCCGTTCCGGTCGGGAGGTCGGTGTGGCGGTGGAGGTCACCTGGTGGGGGCACGCCACCGTCACGGTCACCGATTCGGGCGTACGGGTCCTGACCGACCCGCTGTTCGTGCGGCGCCTGGCACACCTGCGGCGGCGCCGGGGCGCGCTCCCGCCGCCCGCCGCGGCCCGCGCCGACGCCGTGCTCGTCTCCCATCTGCACGCCGACCATCTGCACCCCGCCTCCCTGGCGCGCCTCGCGCCGGGCACCCGGCTGGTGGTGCCGTACGGGGCGGCCGCCGCGGTGCCGGGGCTGCGGCGGGTGGCGGCGGCCCAGGGGCTGCCGGTCACCGAGGTGCGGCCCGGCGACACGGTCCCGGTCCGCGCGTCCCGGAACGGGCGCGGCCCCGCCGAGGTGACCGTCCGCGCGGTGCACGCGGCACACGACGGACGCCGGCTGCCGTACGGGCCGCACCGGGTACCCGCGCTCGGCTACGTGGTGCACGGCGCGGCGACGACGTACTTCGCGGGCGACACCGGGCTCTTCGACACGATGGCCGAGGAGGTCGGCGCCTGTGACGTGGCGCTGCTGCCGGTGGGCGGCTGGGGCCCGTTCCTCGGGCACGGGCATCTGGACGCGCGGCGGGCGGCCGAGGCGGCGGCCCGGCTCGGGCCGGTCAGCGCGGTCCCGGTGCACTACGGCACGTACTGGCCGATCGGTCTGGACGCGGTGCGCCCGCACGAGTTCCACTCCCCCGGTGACGAGTTCGCGCGGCAGGCCGGACTGCTGGCGCCGGGGGTGGCGGTGCACCGGCTGGCGCACGGCGAGTCCGTACGGCTGACGGGCGCGCGGTGATCGGCGGGCTGGCGGGCGGCCTGCCCGCTGAACCGGCACAGCAGGCGGTGGGCTATCCGTCGCTGTTCCTGCTGGTGGTGCTGGGCTCGCTGGTGCCGGTGGTGCCGACCGGCGCGGTGGTCAGCTCGGCGGCGGTGGTGGCCTTCCACCAGGGTTCGCCGTGGGCGCTGCTGTCGGTCTTCGGGGTGAGCGCCCTCGCCGCGTTCCTCGGTGACCTCGGCCTGTACTGGCTGGGCGGGCGCGGTGTGCGCTCACGCAACGGTTCCCGCTGGCTGGACCGGCTGCGCGACCGCGCCGCGCCGGAGCGGCTGGCACAAGCACAGACCGGGCTGCGCGCCCACGGCGTGCTGGTACTCGTACTGTCGCGGCTGGTACCGGCCGGACGGGTGCCGGTGATGCTGGCATGCCTGCTGGCACGCGTCCCCCTACGCCGTTTCGCCCACGGCGACCTGCCGGCCTGCCTGGCCTGGGCGCTGACGTACCAGCTCATCGGCGTCCTGGGCGGCTCCCTGTTCGGCGAGCCGTGGCAGGGCGTGGCCGCGGCGGTCGGGCTGGCTCTGCTGGTCGGCGGGGCGCCTGCGGTGTGGAGGCGGGTGCGGGAGGGGAGGGGTGGGTGAGGGGGCGTACACGCGATCCGGCGTCAGCCGGCGTCCGGCGCCACGCCCTCAACCCGTCCCCCTCCCCTCCCCCGCCCCAACACCCGCGACCCCCCAACCGCCAGATCCCACAAATCCTCACGTGGACGCCCAGTGGCTTCCCAAGCCGTGCGTACGCGGCGCAGCGGTTCCAAGGGGGCCTCGGCGGACAGCAGGAAGGTGGACCAGTGCATCGGTGCCATCGCGCGGGCGCCGAGGTCGTGGCAGGCGCGGACTGCCTCCTCGGGGTCGGTGTGTACCGGGCGCAGCATCCAGCGCGGGTCGTAGGCGCCGATCGGCAGCAGTGCGAGGTCGATGTCCGGGTAGCGGTCGCCGATCTCCTCGAACCAGTGGCCGTAGCCGGTGTCGCCAGCGAAGTAGACCCGCCGCCCGTCCGGCGCGGTGAGGACCCAGCCGCCCCACAGGGAGCGGCAGGTGTCGGTCAGGGTGCGCTTGCTCCAGTGGTGGGCGGGGACGAAGTCGAAGCGGACCGGGCCCGCGGGGCCGGGCAGTTCGACGGCCTCCCACCAGTCCAGGTCGGTGACGTGGGTGAAGCGGCGCCGGCGGGCCCAGCGGGCGAGCCCGGCGGGCAGCAGGAGCGGGGTGTGCGGGGGCAGCCGTTTGAGGGTGGGCAGGTCGAGGTGGTCGTAGTGGTTGTGGCTGATGACGACCGCGTCGACGGGCGGCAGGTCCTGCCAGCGGACGCCGACCGGGGTGACGCGGGGCGGGGTGCCGAGGATCTTGCGGGACCACACGGGGTCGGTCAGTACGGTCAGGCCGCCGACGCGCAGCACCCAGCTGGCGTGTCCCGCCCAGGTGACGGCGATGTCCCGGGGGCCCGCCTCGGGCATCGGGCCCGGCTCGAAAGGGAGTTCGGGGATCTCCAGGAGCGCCTGGGCGGCGGGCCGCAGCTTGCCCTCGCGGGCGATGCGGGCCAGCGCGCGGACGCCGGGCAGCGGCGCGGTGAGCCGGTCGGTGAAGTCGCGGGGCCATGTGCGGACCTCGCGCGTCGGGCGGACCGCCGGGTCCGCGGCCGCCCCTGGGCCGGCGGGGTGCGGGGCGTCGGAGTCCGGGAGAGGCTCGGTGAGGGAACGTTCGGTCTGTTCGGTCATCGAGAGGCTCCATTCGGTGGGCGTGACCGGACGTGGTGCCGGTCGCGGGCGAGAGCCGGGGCGGCCGGGAAGGCGGGGCCGGGAGGGGCGTACGGGCGGTACGCGGCGGGCCCGGCCGCTACGAGGGGCCGGTGTCCGTGAGCGAGGCGAGCGTGGCGGACAGGGCGCTCAACGCCTCGGCCACGTGCGGCAGCTGAAGAGGATCGGGGGCGTCGAGGACCTGTTGCCGCCGCCCCGCGTCGGGCCCGAGCAGCGCGTCGGTGCTCAGCCGTACGCGCAGCGCCTGGGGATCGTCGCCGAAGCGGTGCCCGCCGCGCGCCGCCCAGGGCGCGAGCGCGCCTTCCAGCCCGGCCGGTCCGGTGATGCCCTTGCCGGCCAGCACGGGGCGCAGCGGTTCGAAGTCCGCGTACAGGTGACTGCCCGCGTGCGGGGGGCGGCAGACGGCGCCGCACGTGGTGAGGGCGTGGTGCAGCGCTCCGGCGAGCGTGCCGTGCACCCGGGCCGCGGCGGCGGTACGGGCGCGTACGGCCTCCGGTTCGGCGAGTGCCCGGGTGACGGCGGCGGCGACCGGCCCGGCCACCGGGGTGCGCAGCGCCGCCAGCCGGTCCAGCGTCGCGGCGCGCAGCCGGGCGGCGCGCCCGGTGTCCGGGAACCGGGCCAGCGCGACGGGCCAGGAGGCCGGGGCCAGGGTGGCCCGCAGGTCGGTCAGGACGACGACGTCGTCCGGCAGCATCTCGGCCGGGCTCAGGACGACCGTGTCGTGCGGGTCGTGCAGCAGATCGCGGCCGGTCTCGTCGCTGACGATCCACAGCCCGTCCGCCGCGGCCGCCTCGCATACCTCGTGCACCAGCTCGGGCGGCGGGCAGGTGCCGCTGGGGTCGTCGGCGACGGAGACCAGCAGGACCCGCGGCCCGTCACCGGCCGACCGGGCCCGGCGTACGGCCTCCAGCAGCGCGAACGCGTCCGGCACGCCGCCGGATTCGGCCGGTACGGGGACGCGGTGGGCCTGTCTGCCGAGCAGCCCGGCGCCCGGCGCGTACCACTCGGCGCAGGGGCGCGGCAGCAGCACGTCGCCGCCGGTCGCGGCGAGCAGGGCGAGGAGCAGGGCGGGCGCGCCCGGCGCGGCGAGCACCCGCTCCGGCACGGTCGCCAGGCCCCGGCGCCCCCAGTAGTCGCAGGCGGCGGCGCGCAGCGGCCGGGAGCCGCCGGGCGGCTCGGGATCCGTACGGTCCGCGGCGGCGGCGAGGTGCGCGGCGAGTTCCGGGAGGACCGGCAGCCCCGCCGGGGGATCCGGCTCCGGGGCCGGATCCGGATCCAGGGCCGTCCGCTGCATCCGTACCTCCACACTCCACGGCAGGTCGATCGTGGGCCCATCACATGAGTGCGGGCCCCGACCACCTTTGCAGATCGCGGGGGCCGGGAGGCGGGGCGACACGTCACCGGTCGGCTGAGAGCCGGTGCGCGGGCGGGGCGGGGGCGGGAGCGGAGCGGTTCCCGGTCACCGACCGTGGCCGGTGCCCGGTCCGGCCGTACGGCCGGGCTCCGTCCCGCTGCGCGCCGCCGCGGCGCGGCCGGTGTCCCGGGGCCTGTCGTCCAGGCACCGCAGCTCGGCCTCCAGCCCGTGTCCGCGGGTGCGGACCAGGGCGCCGGCGAGGTCGGACAGTTTGCGGTTGGTGCGCTGCGACAGGCGGCGCAGCGTGTCGAAGGCGGTGTCCGGGTCGCACCCCAGCACGTACATGAGGATGCCGCATGCCTGGTCGACCACCGGCCGGGTGCGCAGGGCGGTGTCGAGCTGGTCCACCTCGGCGAGGGCCTCCCGGTAGCGGCGCTCCCGGGCCAGTCCGGTGGCGGCCAGCTCACCGAGCACGTCGGTGGCCGTGCAGCCCTTCTCGACCTTCAGGCCGGGGCGGAAGCCGTAGACGGTGATGGTGAGGGTGATGCCGTCCCGGCGGTACGGGAGGGTGGCGCTGGAGCGTACTCCGGCCTGTAGGGCCTCGGCCCGGTACTCGGGCCAGCGGCTCTCGTGCAGCAGGTCGTCGGCGCCGGTGGCCCTGCCACTGTCCAGCGCCGTGGGGATGGGCCCTTCGCCGGACTCCCACTGGACACTGACCAGGGCGGACAGGTCGGGGTGGGTCACCGCGGTGGGGGCTTCGGCGGTGTCCTCGCCGGTGCTCACCGTGGCGGCGGCACCGCAGCTGTCGGGGGTGCACCAGGCGGCCTGCTCGGCGAGGTGCGCCAGGCTACGGGCGGGCGACCCCTCGTCGAGGTCGGACGCCCCGGTCGCGAAGAGCGTGCGCATAGGCGTCGTTGCGTCCACTTGTCGGTCAGTCCCTTCGGGTCCGTGGGCCGCACTGGATCGGCTGCCCGGTGCGGGCGGGCGAAAACGCCGGAATCCCGTCGAGTTCCGGCGCCCGGGACGCGGTGTCCGGTCGGCTTGGTCCCCGCGGGGTACGGTCCGGGGGCGCACCGGCTAGCGTGTGGGCATGGCCGAGGGCGAGCGCGTGACGGCGGAACTCACCGATTTCCGCAGGCGGGTCGACGAGCTGCGCGCCGCCCGCGCCCTGCCCTCCACCGAGCGGCTGTCCGTGCTGGACGCCGCCCTGCTGGAGCTCCAGCACGTGGTCGACGTGATCCTGCCGCGCCTGGAGCGGGGCCTGCCCGCGGAGCGGGACAACGGCGCCCGGCGCGCCGCCGACGAACAGCAGCTGCTGCGGGCGCTGTTCCAGCGGATGCCGTACGCGGTCGCGCTGCTGGGCCCGGACACGGTGATACGGCGCCTGAACTTCGCCGGTACGCGGCTGTTCGGCATGCGCGCCGGCTACGCGGCGGGCCGCCCGCTGACCGCCTCGCTCGCCCCGGAGGCGCGGGCCGCGTTCCGCTCCCAGATCGCGGCGGTCTCCCGCAACGAGGGCGACCGCAGCCTGGTGGTGCGGCTGCTGCCGCCGCCGGACGGGGCGCGGCGGGAGGGCGAGTCGCTGCGCGCGACGATGACGGCGCTGCGGCCCCGCGGCGAGACGGGCACCTCCGTGCTCACGGTCTTCCTGACGGGTCCGGAGGCACTGGCGGCGGACCGGGACGGCCGGGCCGGGCGCGACGGCGCGGGCCGTACGGGGACGCCGCCCGGTCTGGCCGAGCTGACCCGCACCACGGAACTGATGGACCTCCTGGACGACATGACCATGACGATCCTGGAGGCGCCGCGGGACCCGATCGCGATACTCGACCAGGCCTGCCGGGTGCTGCGCGGCCGGTTCGCCGACTGGGTGACGGCCGATCTGGTGACCCGCGGCGGCGGGCCGTTGGTGCGGGTGGCGGCGTACGGGGGCGCCGGTCCGGACGCAGCGCACGACGGGAAGGACGCGCACGACGGGGACGGCGCGGACGCCTTGCAGGCCGCCCTGGCCTCCCAGCCGCCCGGGGACTGCCCGGTCGTCGTCGAGGCGGCCCGCGCCGGCAACGCCCATCTCCAGGTGCGCCCGGAGGACCTGGAGGCGTTCGGGCACGACGCGGACGGGGTGCCGATCCTCGCCCGCGCCGGGGTGACCTCCCTGCTATGCGTACCGCTGCGGGCCCGGTCGGGGCCCGTGCGCGGGGTGCTGACGCTGTTGCGCACGGGCGGGCGGCGGGCCTTCAGCATGGCCGAAGCGGGCACGGTGGACCGGATGGCCCGCCACCTGGGGCGGGCGCTGCGCCCCTGACCGCGGGGCGGTTCAGCGGGTGGTGTAGCCGCCGTTGAGGAAGATCGTCTGGCCGTTGGCCCACCAGCCGTCGGTCAGCAGGTGCCGCACCCACGGCACGATGTCCTCGATCTTGGTGAGGTCGCCGTTCATCGCCGAGGACTTGTGGAACGCGATGGAGTCCGCGTCCTCGGCCGGATAGAAGAACGGGGTGTCCATCGGCCCCGGCGCGATGGCGTTGACGGAGACGTTGCGGCCGAACAGCTCCTTGGACAGGGCGCGGGTGAAGTGCTCGACCGGCGCCTTGCTGCCCGCGTAGACGGAGTACAGGCCGGTGTACGCGGCGAGCAGGGACGTGACGACCGTGATGATCCTGCCGCCGTCCTCGACACGGCGGGCCGCCTCGCGCATCACGAAGAACGCGGCCTTGGCGTTGACCGCGAACATCCGGTCGTACTCCTCCTCCGTGATCTGCGTGAGCGGCTTCTTCAGCACCATGCCCGCGGTGTTGACGCTGTGGTCGAGCCTGCCGAACCGGCTGACGACCTCGTCGAAGGCCCGTTCCACCTCCGGTACGCGGGTCAGGTCGGCCTGGAGGGCGAACGCCTCGCCCGGACCGGCGTTGATCCGCGCGACGACGTCCTCGGCCTGCGCCCGGGAGGAGTCGCTGTTGTAGTGCACCGCCACCCGGGCGCCCTGGGCACCGAGCGTGGTGCTGATGAGAGCGCCGAGGTTGCGGGACGCGCCTCCGACGAAGGCGACCTTGCCGTCGAGCGTCGTGTCCGGGGTGTTGCCCATCACCGTCTCCTTGCACGTGAGCGACGCGGAGTACGGTGCCGGCGCACCGCCGCCCGGCGGTGGCCCGGAGGCCGTACCCGCGCCGGGATCCTGCAAGGAGCTTGAACGCCCCGGCGGCTCCCGCAACGGTCCGCGCGGCGATTCACCCGAACGCCGTGGGCCGGGCGCGTCGGACGCCGTCCGTACCCCGGCCTGGAGTACGGCGGCGTCCGGCGGCGGAACGGCTAGGCCGCCTGCCCGCCCACCTGATCACACAGGCGGGTGCAGGTGCGGTTGATGAGCCGGGAGACGTGCATCTGGGAGATGCCGAGCCGGTCGGCGATGCGGCTCTGCGTCATGTCACAGAAGAACCGCAGGTAGAGGATCTGCCGCTCGCGCTCGGGGAGCATCCGCAGCTTGGGGCGGATCGCCTCGCGGTCGACGACGAGATCGAAGCCGGGCTCCGGGCCGCCGAGGGTGTCGACGAGGGCGTAGCCGTCGTCGGCGCCCGGCAGTTCGGCGTCCAGGGAGAGCGTCGAATAGCTCTCCAGCGCTTCCATGCCGATCAGCACCTCCTCCAGCGTCATGCCGGTGTGCCGGGCGATGTCCCGGGCCGGGGGTCGGTGGTCGTCGGGTGCGTGGGTGAGTTCGAGCGTGGCCGCACGGACGCGGTTGCGCAGTTCCTGGACGCGGCGGGGCACGTGCAGGCCCCACATGTGGTCGCGGAAGTGCCGCTTGACCTCGCCGACGATGGTCGGCACGGCGAAGCTCTCGAAGGCGCAGCCGCGGTCCGGGTCGTACCGGTCCACGGCCTTGACCAGGCCGAGCGCCGCGACCTGCGTCAGGTCCTCGGTGGTCTCGCCACGGTTGCGGAACTGGCGGGCGAGGCGTTCGGCCATCGGGATCCAGGCGCAGACGATGCTCTGGCGCAGCGCGTCCCGCTCCGGCCCGTCGGGCAGCGCCATCAGCCTGCGGAAGTCGGCGCCGGTGTCCGGCGCGTCGTCGTGGGGGTGCTTGTTCTGGGGGGTGCGGCGCGCGCCGCCCGGGCACTCGGAGTGCCGGCCGCGCGAGGCGCCCTGGCGTAGAGGTGTGCGTACAGAGGGCATGGTCTCGGCTCCCTGATCGGTGGACGGGGGTCCTTCCGTGGGAGCGCAGCCGGAGAGCACGCTCGCAGAGCGGATCCGCTCCCACGGGCGTGCCTCCGGTCCGAAGCACACGGGTCGCGTGCCCGGAGCGGATGCCGGTAAACGCCCCGGGCACCGAATCCACCGGGGTGTGCGCGCGGCCCGGAGGTTTCCGGCCCGGGGGCCCGGTAACCCGTGCGGGACGGCCGCTGACGCCCGGTCATGGCCCGGCGGAACGGCGCCGGGACGGCGGGAGCGGCAGGCAGCAGCGCCGGACCCGGGTCCGCACCGAGACGGAAGAGGAGCCACCCCCCACCATGAACGTCGAGCGGCTGGACGTCACCGCCTACACCGTCCCCACCGACGCGCCGGAAGCCGACGGCACCCTCGCGTGGGACACCACCACCGTCATCGTCGTCGAGGCCCGCTCCGGCACGACCACCGGCCTCGGCTGGACCTACGCCGCCGCCGACACCGGCTCGGTCGTGCGCGACCTGCTGACCCGGCCGGTCCTCGGCCGCAGCGCGCTGGACGTGCAGGGCGCGTACGAGGCGATGAGCCGGGCGGTGCGCAACGCGGGCCGGCCCGGCTTGATCGCCTGCGCGCTGTCCGCGGTGGACATCGCCCTGTGGGACCTGAAGGCGCGGCTGCTGGAGCTGCCGCTGCTGCACCTGATCGGCGCGGTGCGCGACGTGGTGCCGGTCTACGGGTCCGGCGGGTTCACCACGTACCACGACACCCATCTGGCGACGCAGTTGAACGGGTGGGTGCACGGCCAGGGCATCGAACGGGTCAAGATCAAGATCGGTGAGGAGTGGGGCCGGGCCGTCGAACGCGACCTGGCCCGCGTGCGGCACGCCCGTACGGCCATCGGCCCGCACGCCGAGCTGTACGTGGACGCCAACGGCGCCTACACCCGCAAGCAGGCCGTACGGGTCGGCCGGTTCCTCGCCGACCAGGGCGTGGGCTGGTTCGAGGAGCCGGTGTCCTCCGACGACCTGGAGGGGCTGCGGGTGGTCCGGGACCTGGTGGTGTGTGATGTGGCGGCCGGTGAGTACGGCTACGACCTGCCGTACTTCGCCCGGATGGCGCCGGTCGTGGACTGCCTCCAGATCGACGCCACCCGCTGCGGCGGCCTGACGGTCTGGCTGCGCGCCGCGGCCCTCGCCGAGGCCCACGGCCTGGAGGTCTCCGCCCACTGCGCCCCGCACGCGCACGCCCACCCGGCCGCGTGCGTGCCGAACTTCCGGCACATCGAGTGGTTCCACGACCATGTGCGCATCGAGTCGATGTTCTTCGACGGCGGCCTCGACCCGTCGGGCGGCGCCGTACGGCCCGGCGCGAACCATCTGCCGGGCCACGGCCTGCTGTTCCGCCACGAGGAGGCGACGCCGTACCGGGTGCTGTGAGGGGCGCGCGGCGGGCGGACGGGGAACCGGGCGCGGGACCCCACACCCCGCGCCCGGACTCTCCCCACCATCCCTTTTCCCGTGCCCGCGGTGCTCCGCGGTCTTCTCCACGGCCGCTCGGCCGGGGCCCGGGTACCTGGGGCCGCGCGCGGTCAAACATCCTCCGGTCAGGAGCCGGTACGGGCGCGGGCGCCGGCGCGGGTACGGCCGGAGGTGACCCAGCGGCGCGGGTGGCGCCGCAGGTACTCGCCCTCCAGCTCCGCCATGCGGGCGTTGTGGGTGGTCAGCGCGTCGCTGGAGCCGTGCAGCAGCGTGTCGTGCCGGGTGCGGTGGATGGTCTCCAGCTCGCGCAGCAGTTGCTGTTCGTCGAGACGTGCGGGCGGGACCCCCGGCGTGGCGGCCTGCGCAGGCGCGGGCCGCGGGGCGTCCGTGGGCGTGTCGTGGGACGGCATCGAAGCTTCTCCCTCCGTGTCGGGTGCCGCTGTCCGGGTACCCGCCGGCTCAACCACCCGGACACGTCCGGCGGCAGGCCCGGCGCGAGCCCCGGAGGCGGACATGGAACTCGGCTCCCTCACCCCACTCACCACCAGGACGGACCCCGGCTCCGCGGGCGGTTCCGGCACCTCGGTCCGTCCGGTCCGCCCGGTCGCCTCCTTCGATCGTACGAGCCCGGCCTCCGCTCGGCGCGGCGACCGGAATCCGAGAGAAGGCGGTCAGCCATGGCACAGTTCGTGAGGGACGTCATGACGTCGGGCGTCGCGGCGGTCCAGCCGGACGCCTCGCTCGTGGAGGCGGCGCAGCTGATGCGTGCGCAGGACATCGGCGATGTGCTGGTGACGCAGGACGGTGTGCTGCTGGGGGTGGTCACCGACCGCGACATCGCGCTGCGGGCGGTGGCCGACGGCGTCGATCCGCTCGCCGTGTCCTGCCGCTCGGTGTGTACGCCCGAGCCGGTCTGTGTGGGGCCCGACGACCACATCAGCGAGGCGGTGACGCTGATGCGCGTCAACGCGGTCCGGCGGCTCCCGGTGGTGGAGAACGGGACGCCGGTGGGGGTGGTCAGCATCGGTGACCTGGCCCGCGCGCAGGACCCGGACTCGGCGCTCGCGGACATCAGCCGGGCCGCCCCGGACGGCTGTCCGGACGGCGGCGCGACGGGCCCCGGGCCCGTCCGGCGCCCGGGGTGGTGACCGGGGCGGCGCACCCGGCCGACCGAATCGACCTGACAGGAGCCGGTTGCGGATGAAGCGGACGATGCCGGGCACGTCGGCCTTGCTGTCTGCGCCCCGCCCTTTGGGGTACAGGTGGCGCATGCGAAAGCTGCTGAGTACGTGGGACCGCCAGATCTTCGACCATGTCGCGGCACGGCACTGGCCGGGCGCGCAGCGCGTGCTGCCACGGCTGACACGCACCGCCGACCACGGCCTGCTGTGGATGGGCATCGCGGCGGGCGCGGCCGTCCTGGGCGGACGGCCGATGCGGCGGGCCGCGCTGCGCGGGGTGGCCTCGCTGGCGACGGCGTCGGCGACGGTCAACACCCTGGGCAAGCGCTCGGTCCGCCGCGACCGGCCGCTGCTGGAGGCCGTGCCGGTCATACGGCAGCTGAGCCGCCAGCCGTTCACCACCTCCTTCCCGTCCGGCCACGCGGCCTCGGCGGCGGCGTTCGCCACCGGGGTCGCCTTCGAGAACAAGTGGTGGGGGCTGGCCCTGGCGCCGGTCGCCGCCTCCGTCGCGTTCTCCCGCGTGTACACCGGCGTGCACTACCCGGGCGACGTACTGGCGGGCGCCGCGCTCGGGGTGGGCGCGGCGCTGGCCGTACGGGGGCTCGCGCCGACCCGGGCGCAGCTGGCGCCCCCGGCCCGCCCGGCGGCCGACGCGCCCGCGCTGCCGGCGGGCCGCGGGCTGTTCGTGGTGGCCAACCACGCGTCCGGGCAGCGCACCGGGGCGCGCCCCGACCGGGAGCAGGAGGTGCGCGGCGTGCTGCCGGAGGCCGAGGTGACGCTGTGCGGCGATCCGGAGTCCCCGCCGATGGACAAGGCGCTGGAGGAGGCCGCCGAGCAGGCCAGGCGGGCGGGCGGCGCGCTGGGCGTGCTGGGCGGGGACGGCACGGTCCGCGCCGCGGCGGCGGTCGCCGTACGGCACGGCCTGCCGCTGGCGGTGCTGCCCGGCGGCACCCGCAACCACTTCGCCTACGACCTGGGCATCGAGACCCTGGCGGACGCCGCCCGCGCGGTGACCAGCGGCGAGGCGGTCGCGGTGGACCTGGCCGGTTTCCGTACCGCGCGGGGCGAGGACCCGACGTACTTCCTCAACACCTTCTCCATCGGCGCGTACCCGGAGCTGGTGCGGGTGCGCGAGGAGTGGGCGGGCCGGATCGGGGCCTGGCCGGCCGGGGTGCTGGCGGCCTGGAAGGTGCTGCGCACGGCCGATCCGGTGACGGTGGAGGTCAACGGGAAGCGGCGGGAGGTGTGGCTGCTGTTCGCGGGCAACTGCGCGTACCGCGGGCTGGGCCTGGCGCCGGTGCGACGGCACGACCTGGCGGACGGCGTGCTGGACGTGCGGGTGGTGCACGGCGGGCGGCTGGCCCGTACGCGCCTGCTGACCGCGGCACTGACGGGCGCGCTGCGGCACTCCCCCGTGCTGAGCGAGTCCCGGATGCGCTCGGTGCGGATCGGCGGGCTGGCGGCGGGCAGCGTGCTGGCGTACGACGGCGAAGTGGACGACGCGCCGGGCGAGTTGACGATCTGCAAGAAGAACGAGGCGCTGACCGTCTACCGCCTGCTGCCCGAATAGCGAGACGTCGTTCTCAGGATGCGGTCGAACGGCGTACGGTGACGGCACCTGCCGACCGGGAGCGCGAAGGAGCCGTCCGCCATGCCGCACGAGTCCGCCGTCCACGCCGCGGAGCACCGCGAGTCCGCCGTCTACACCCACGGCCACCACGAGTCCGTCCTGCGCTCGCACACCTGGCGCACCGCGGCCAACTCGGCCGCGTACCTGCTGGACGCGCTGAAGCCGCACATGGAGATCCTGGACATCGGCTGCGGCCCCGGCACCATCACGGCCGATCTGGCCGCGCTGGTGCCGGACGGCCGGGTGACCGGGCTGGAGCGGGCGCCGGAGGTGCTGGCACAGGCGCGGGCCACCGCCGAGGGGCGCGGCCTGTCCAACGTCCGCTTCGTGACCGGCGATGTCCACGCACTGGACTTTCCCGACGCCTCCTTCTGTGTCACCCACGCCCACCAGGTCCTCCAGCACGTGGGCGACCCGGTCCGGGCGCTGCGCGAGATGCGGCGCGTGACGAAGCCGGGCGGCGTGGTGGCCGCACGGGACGCGGACTACGCGACCATGACCTGGTACCCGGCGGTCGAGGGGCTGGGCGGCTGGCTGGACCTCTACCACCGGGTGGCCCGCGCCAACGGCGGCGAGCCGGACGCGGGGCGGCGCCTGCGCGCCTGGGCGCGGGAAGCCGGCTTCGCCGACGCCGCGATCACCTCGACCGCCACCGCCTGGTGCTATGCGACACCGGAGGAACGTGCCTGGTGGAGCGGCCTGTGGGCGGACCGTACGGTCGCCTCCTCGTACGCCCGGCTGGCGGTGGACGGCGGCCACGCCACCGAGGACGAGCTGCGCCGGATCGCCGCCGCCTGGCGGGAGTGGGGCGCGCGGGAGGACGCCTGGTTCGGGGTCCTGCACGGGGAGATCCTCTGCCGGGTGTGAGGCCCGGGGCCGGGGCCGGGGGCAGGAGCCGGGACGGCGGGGCCTGACCCGACCGCCACAACCGGCACGAACTATCTCATTCCAGGCGGTATGAAGGATCCGTGACGCGAACGCACGGACTGGCCGTCCTGGCCGCACTGACGCTCCTGGCGGCGGGCTGCGGACCCCGGCAGCCCGCCGCCGGACGGCACGGCGCCACCTCGGGACAGCCCGCCAGGGCCGCGGAGCCCGGCGGCTTCACCCTCCTGGCCACCGGCGACGTGCTCCCGCACACCGAGATCATCGAGCAGGCCCGCAAGGACGCGCACGGCCACGGCCACGACTTCCGGCCCATGCTCGCCGGGGTACGCGCGCAGGTGTCCGCCGCCGACCTGGCGATCTGCCACATGGAGACGGTGTACGGCGCCGACGGCGGACCCTTCACCGGCTACCCCGCCTTCCAGTCCCCGCCCCAGGTCGCCGCCGCCCTCAAGGCCACCGGCTACGACTCCTGCTCCACCGCCTCCAACCACACCCTGGACGCGGGCGCCGACGGGGTGCGCCGCACGCTCGGCGCGCTGGACGCGGCGGGCGTGCGGCACACCGGCTCGGCCCGCTCCGCCGCCGAGGCCGCCCGTCCCACCCTGCTCAAGGCCGGCCGGGCGACGGTCGCGCAGCTCGCGTACACCTACGGCACGAACGGCATCGCCGTACCCGAAGGGCGGCCCTGGACGGTCAGCCTGATCGACCGGGACAAGATCCTCGCCGACGCGCGGGCCGCCCGCCGGGCGGGCGCCGACGTGGTCGTGGCCAGCCTCCACTGGGGCACCGAGTGGCAGCAGGAACCCGACGGGCAGCAGCGCGGCCTCGCCCGGGACCTCACCGCCGCCCGCACCGGGGACCGCCCCGACATCGACCTGGTCATCGGGACCCACGCACACGTTCCGCAGGCGTACGAGAAGGTCAACGGCACCTGGGTCGTCTACGGGATGGGCGACCAGCTGGCAGGCTACATGTACAACCCGCAGGGCGCGGTGGACTCCCGCGGCAACCAGAGCTCCATGGCCCGCTTCACCTTCGCCCCGCCCGACACCGCGGGCGGACGCTGGAAGGTCACCAAGGCGGAGTTCGTCCCGCAGTTCACCGACGTGGACCGCGACTTCCGTGTCGTCCCGCTGACCGCCGCGGCGCCCGCCGGCTCCGCCTACGCGCGGGCCCGCGACGCCATCCGCGACGTGGTCCTGTCGCGGGGCGCCGCCGACGACGGCCTGACGATGGCCGATTGACCGGTTGACCGGTTGACCGGCCGCCCCGCCGGCCGAGGGCCGAGAGCGGCGGCCGGGAGCGAATCCCGCAACTGATCGCGTACGCCGCGGCGCCCCAACTAGGCTTCCCCCATGGACATTCTGGGGACCTCGCTGCGCGTGTGCGTGACCGACCTCGACGCCGCGATCGGCGTGTACGAACGTCTGACCGGCGCCGAGGCGATGCGCTTCCACCACGGTGGCGTCTCGGTCGCGGCCGTCGGCTGCTTCATGCTGATGAGCGGTCCGGAGGCACAGCTGTCGATCCTCCGCAAGATCACCGCGACGCTCGCCGTCGAGGACGTGGACGACGCGGTGGCCGATCTGACGGCGGTCGGCGCGCAGATCATCGCGGGCCCGCTGCCGACGCCGATCGGCCGCAACGTCGTCGCCCGCCACCCGGACGGCACGGTCTTCGAGTACGTCGACCGCAAGGCGGCCTGACCCCCGGGGGGGCGGCCCGTGCCCGGCGTCAGGGCGCCGCCAGCACGATCTTCCCGCGCGTCCGGCCCTCCTGACTGCGGCGGAACGCCTCGGCCGTCTCGGCCAGCGGCAGCACCGTATCGACGTGCACGGTGAGCTTCCCGGCGTCGGCCAGGTCGCCCAGCGCCGTCAGCCCACCGTGGTCCGGCCGCACCCACACCATGTGCCCGCCCTTCCCCTTCACCTCGTTGTCGGCGACGGAGGCGACGCGGGAGGTGTCCCGCAGCAGTTCCTGCGAGACGTCGATGACGCCGTTGCCGACGAAGTCCACGGCCGCGTCCACCCCGTCGGGGGCCAGTTCCCGCACCCGGCCGGCCAGTCCGTCGCCGTACGTCACGGGCTCCGCGCCCAGGGAGCGCAGGAAGTCGTGGTTGCGCTCGCTGGCCGTACCGATGACACGGGCGCCGCGGGCCACCGCGATCTGCACACCGAACGATCCGACACCGCCCGCGGCGGCGTGCACCAGCACCGTCTCCCCCTCGGCCGCGCCGACCCGGTCCAGGGCCTGGAGGGCGGTGAGTCCGGCGAGCGGCAGTCCGGCGGCCTGCTGCCAGTCGAGCGCGGCGGGCCGGCGCGCCAGGGTCCGTACGGGCGCGGCCACCAGCTCGGCGAAGGTGCCGTGCTGGACCTCGTCCTTGCGTACGTACCCGACGACCTCGTCACCGACGTCGAACTCGGTCGCGTCCTGGCCGACCGCCTCGACGACTCCGGCCACGTCCCAGCCGGGGATCAGCGGGAAGTGCACGTTCATCAGCGGATCGAGGTAGCCCGCCAGCACCTTCCAGTCCACCGGGTTGACCCCGGCCGCCTTCACCCGCACCAGCACCGAGTCCGGCCCCACCTTGGGGTCGGGCCGGTCGGTGTAGGTGAGCGTGCCGGGGTCGCCGTAGCCGTGCGCGATGACTGCCTTCATGGTCGTACCTCCCAAGTGGTTCTCCGCGGGGTCCGCGCCCGTTCCGCACGGGTGTCCGCGCCGCTCGCGCACATGTGCCCGCGCCGTGCCGTGTCACCCGAGTGGCCCGCGCCCGGTAGTGCCGGGGACGGGCGGTGTGGTCGCGTGGAAGGAGGCCGGCCCGTCCGGGGGCGGTGGCCGGCCGGCGGAGCGGCGTACCGCTGGTGGGCGCCGCCGTCGACAGGAGTCGGTCATGCCCGTGCCCCGCTGGACCCGTATCGCCGTGCCCGTCTGCGCGCTGGCCGCCGGAGGCTGCGTCCTGTCCTGGGCGGGCGCGGCGGCCGGGGTGACCCCGAGCGTGCTGCCCGCTCCCCAGGTGAAGGTGAGCAACGCGCATACGGACCTGTGTCCGACGGCCGCCGTCTCCAAGGCGCTGACCGACCAGGGCGTCACGCTGGAGGCGAAGAGCCCGGCCATCGTCGTCGACGCGGGCGGGCGCCGGTGTGTGCGGCTGCCGATCAGCAAGGGCGAGTTCGCGCTCGACCTGAGCAAGGGCTCGGTGCCGGCCGACGGCGGGGTCGTCCTCCGGAAGGCCGGGGGCCGGAGCGTGTCCTTCACGGACGTGGTGTTCGACTTCGGCTCCCACCGGGCCAACGGGACGGCCACCGCCGACGGTGCCAAGGCGGGCCGGGCGCGGCAGCAGTCGGTGGAGCTGTTCTCCTTCGCCTTCGACGCGGGGAAGACCAAGGTCGATCTCTCCAAGGGCTCCGCCGAGGGTGCCGCCGCCCTGAGCCTGGGCACCGGCGGGTACAACGCGCTCCAGGACGCCTTCGGCAGCAGTCCGCTGCCCAGCCAGGGCACCGTGTTCGACGCCACCGCCGGTGGTGACGTGGCCCAGGCGGCACGGGCGCTCTCCCGCGCCCTGCTGCCGTGACGGCCACGCGGGCCGGTGTCCTCGGCCGGACCGCCGCCGTACGCGAGCAGGCCGGCGCCCAGCGGGTCCGTGTCGAACTCCCCCCGCGCTACTGCCCGCTGCCCGGCGCCGTACATCCGGACGCCGGCCGGCTGAACGCGCGCGCGGCGGACTGGCTGAACGGGTACGGCCTGTGCCGGGACGGCGCGCAGCGGGTGCGGATGACCGGCAACGACGTCGGGGGCTTCTACGGCCGGATCATGCCGCGGGCGCCGGCCGGCCGCCTCCAGCTCGCGGTGGACTGGTGCGCGCTGATGTTCGCCTTCGACGACCTGCACTGCGACGAGGGCCCGGCCAGTCTGCGCGCCGGGGACTTCGCGGGCCTCGCCACGCGGCTGCTGCGGGTGCTGGAGGCGCCGGGGACGGTGCCGGGCGGCGCCGGGGACCCGTTCTTGGAGGCGGCGGGCGACCTGGCGGCACGCTGCCGCGCCGAGGGCACGGCGGTGCAGGTCAGACGCATGGTGGACGGGCACCGCGCCTGGTTCCTCGCGGTCCTGTGGGAGTTCGGCTGCCGCCTGGGCGACCGTACGCCGTCCCTGGACGACTACGCCCACCTGCGCCAGCACACCGCGGCCGGTACGGCGACCACCAGCTGGCTGGAGATCGTCGACGGCACGGAGATACCCGGCGCGGAGATGGACTCGCCCGTGGTGCGCGCGCTCAGCGAACTGGCCTTCACCACGGCGGCCTTCGACGACGACCTGTTCTCCTACGGCAAGGAGCGCTGGCTGGCCGCCCGCGCTCCCCGGCCCGCCCGCTGCCGTCTGAACCTCGTCGACATCCTGGCCGCCGAACACGGCCTGGACCTCGAAGCGGCGCTGGCCGCGGCCGTCGACCTGTGCGACCGGCTCACCCTGCGCTTCGTACGGCTGCGTGACCAGGTGCTGCCCGGGGCCGGGGAGCCGCTGCGGCAGTACCTCGGCCACCTCTCGCACCTGATCCGCGGCAACCTCGAATGGGGCCTGCGCGCCGGGCGTTACACCAACCCCGACGGCCGGCACCCCGGCGCCGTCCGCACCACCGGCTCCTTCACCACGGTCGCGCCGCGGGCCGACGCGCCGCCGCCCATCCCGTCCATCGCCTGGTGGTGGGACCGGTTCTGAGGCCGCCCGCCGTCAGCCGCGCGGGATGAGCGTCAGGCCGACGCGGCCCCGCGGGCGCAGCGCGACAGCGGCCCTGGGCTCGGCCCGGGTCGGCACGGCGACATGGAACCGGCTCATCATCGTGGCCACGACGAGGGCCGCCTGCCGGAAGAAGAACGACTGGCCGACGCACTGGTGGGGCCCGTCGCCGAAGGGCAGGTACGCCAGCGGATGCCGGCCGCGGACGCGCTCCTCGGTGAAGCGGTCGGGGTCGAAGCGCAACGGCCGCTCCCAGAAGGCGGGCAGCCGGTGGGTCAGGTACGGGGAGAGCACCAGCGTGGCACCGGCCGGAACGGTCACCCCGCCGACGACGTCCGCGGCGGCGGCCGTCCGCGGCACCGCCCACGCCATCGCGTACAGGCGGCAGACCTCGGCCAGCACCCTCCGGGTGAGCACCAGTTGGCGGGCGTGTTCGCGCCGGGGCGGTCCGCCGCCGAGCACCGCGTCGGCCTCCCGGCGCACCTCCGCCGCGACGCCGGGATGCGCCGCGAGGGCGACCCAGGCCCACGTCAAGGTCAGGGCGCTGGACTCCGACCCCGCCACGAACAGGGCCACGATGTCCTGCGCCACCTGCGCGTCGCCCAGCGCCCGGCCGTCGGCGTCCACCCCGTCGAGCAGCACGCTCATCAGGTCCGGGCCGCGGTGGCGCGCGGCCCGGGCCCGGCGGACCAGCGGCAGCAGGATGTCGTTGACCGTCCGGGTGGCACGGGTGAAGGCGCGGTCGCCCGGCATCGGCACGGCGAGCGGCACGAAGGGCAGCGCCATGCGCCACAGCAGCGAGTCGAACGCGACGGCGACCGCCGCGGCGAGCCGGTCGCACTGCCCCTGCGGGATGCGCGAGCCGAAGAACGCCGGGTTCACGACCCGGAGCACGATGCGGGTCATCTCCGTCAGGGCGTCCACCGTCGCGCCCGCCGCAACCCGCCGCTCCAGCTCCGCCACCGCCCCGGCGACCGAGTCGGCCGTCCCGTCGGCGACGGCGTGCGCCCCGCCGGCCAGCCCTTTGCACCACAGTTCACGGCTGGCCCGCCACCGCGGCCCCTCACCGGCGATCCCCAGCCCCGTCAGCCGCCCCATCGCCTTCCACATCGCCGTGCCCCGGCGGTAGTTCTCCGCGTGGTCACGCAGGACGTGCCGCAGGTGGTCGGGGTGGGTGACCAGAAAGGGCCGGAAGGCGCCCAGGTCCAGCCGGGTCAGCGCGCCCTGCGACTGCCGCCCGGTACGTTCCATCAGCCCCAGCGGGCCACCCGCCCGCAGGCCGCCGAGGACGTGGCGCAGGGGGACGGTGTGCAGGGAGACGGTGTGCGGCCGGTGGTCGGTGCGGGTCGGCATAACCGCACCTTAGGCACCTTCGCCACCGTACCTTTCCAGCCACACCGAGCCGTACGGGCGCGTGTCCGGCCGCTCATGGCCTTTCCGCCGTGTCCCGGCCCGCTCACCGCCCTTCCGTGCGGATGCGTTGCCCGTCCGCCCCGACGGTGACGCGGTGCTCGCTCCACCCGGGCCAGCCCAGCTCCCCGTAGGAGCGGCGGGGCCGTTGGGCGCGCGTCTTCATGAACGTCACGGGTTTTATGAGATGGCCGGTGGCGTTGCCGTGCCCGTCGCAGACGAGTTTGAGCAGGGCATCGGTGTGGTACGGGGTGTCGATCGGAGTGACGATCACCCCGCCGGTGCGTACCTGCCGGGGCCAGGCGGCGGGGACACTGCGGACGGCGGCCGTGGACAGGATCCGGTCGTACGGTGCGGCAGCGGCGTAGCCGCCCTCGCCGTCGCCGACCACGGTGCGCGGCGCCAGGCCGAGGGCGCCGAGGTTGTCGGCGGCCCGCCGCGCCAGGTCCGGATCGATCTCCACGGTGACGATGCCGGGGGCGCCGACCCGCTGGGCCAGCAGGGCGGTGGTGTAGCCGCTGCCCGTCCCTATCTCCAGCACCCGCTCGTGCGGCTGCGGGTCCAGGTGGTGCAGCATGTCGACGATGACCGCGCTGCAGGAGACGGAACTGGTGAAGCACCCGTCGGCGGCCGGCCCGTCCTCGGGGCGCACCCGCCCGTCGTCGATCTGCGTGATCAGCGCGGCGAGGGGGCGGTAGACGGCCTTGAGCCACTGCCGCGGCCGCTCGGTGCGGTCCAGCAGCGGGTAGCGCCCGTCCTGCCGGCTGGGCCACCACACCCGGTCCGGTACGAAGTGTTCGCGCGGCACCTCCAGGAACGCCGCCCGCAGCCAGTCGCGCCCGTGGAAATAGCCGCCGCCGTAGCCGTCGATCGCCGCCGCGCACGCCCGCCGCAGCTCCGCCGCGTCCACCATGCCGGTGCCGGGCCGCGCTACTCGTCGTCCTCGTGCTCCGGCGGCGTATCGTCGTCCGGCATCGGGCTCCCCGGCTCCCCCGGACTCGCGAAGTCCCCGCCGACCTGCCCGTTCTGCTCCTGCCGATGTTCCATCACGTCTCCTTTTCAGCAGGCGGACCAACCGTGGACAGTGTCCAGGAGTTGCCCCCCGGAGCACCAGCACGCCCCCGGGCCGACCGGCGGGCTCACCCCCGCCGCAGCTCGTCGATGCGGGCGAGCATCGCGTCCGCGCAGGAACGCGCCTGGTCCTTCACGTCACCGGGCCAGAACTCGTCCTCGTAAAGACTCGTGACGTACAGGTGCCGGGCGTGCCGAAGGGCGGGGCGATGCTGGTCGGGGAGGCGGGCGAGTGCCCAGTCGGCGGCGGTGTGCTTGGGCTTGAGGTCGCCGGTGGCGAGGGTGGTCCAGACGCGGGCCAGGGTCAGGAGCACGTTGCGGGTGTCGTCGGCCAGCTCGGCGAGGAGTTCGGGGATGCCTCCGACGCTCGCCCGGATCAGGTCGGCGTGCGGGACGGGGTCGAGGAGCCGGGCGGGTGGCGGGCCGGTGAGGGGGTGATCGCCGGTCAGGGCCATGGTGAGTATCAGGGCCAGGTCCGGCATCGGGCCCGGCGTCGGGGGGCCGCTCGCCCGCAGCGTGTCGCGCAGCCACTCGCCGTACAGGAAGTCGCCGGTCGGCGGGAACCGCCAGGGGCGGACCTCGGACTGTACGACGACGGTGAGTTCGACCGGCCGGGCCGTGGCCGTCAGGCCGGAGATCTCCAGCAGGCCGGCGAGGAGCGCGCGGCGCTGCCAGACGTCCAGGCTCCGCCGTGCGACGGCCAGGACGTCCAGGTCGCTGGCCGGGGCGAGGCCGCCGAGTACGGCGGAGCCGTGGAGGCAGGCGCCGAGGAGGTCCGGGCCGAGGACCTCGCGGACGAGGCGCGTCGTCTGCGCGAGTTGACCGGTCTGCGCCCGTCGGGCCGTCTGCGCGAGTGGGTCCATGGCGTCGGTGTCACACCTCCCGCATCCGGAATTCGTACCGTTCCGGAAGCGGGTGCTCCGCGCGGGCCCTGGCCTGGACGGCGGGGGTCACCGGGCCGGTGCCCGCGGTGAGGCGGTCGGCGATGGCGTACCAGGTGTCGCTGAGGATCTCGTCGCCCTCGCGGAGGTCGGGGACCTCGAAGCCACGGTCGAAGACGGCCCGGGCGGCCGGGGCGTCCCCCTGGGCCAGGGCCACTTGGGCGGTGAGGAGGGCGAAGCGGCCGTTCGCGCGGACGGCTGCCGGGAGGCGGTCGAGGGCGGCGGCGGCCTCGTCGGTCCGCCCGGCGGCGAGCAGGACGGGGACCGCGGCGCGGACCAGGGCCGGGAGCAGCGGCGCGGTGTGCTCCGTGGGCGGCGCGGTGCTCTGCGCCGACTCCGCGGAGTGCTCCGGTTCCGCGGCCTCGTCACGTACGCAGGCCAGCGCCTCGGCGTAGCGCTGGGCCGCCCGCGCCGTCTCCCCCTCGGTCTCCTCGGCGACGGCGAGGCAGTACAGGGGGCGGCAGTCCGTGCCGTGGGCCAGGGCCCGTTCCCAGCTGCGGACGGCCTGGGCCCGGTCGCCCGCGTGCCACTGGGCGATGCCGAGGTGGTAGTCGGTGGCCGGCCCGGACGGCGCGGATTCCAGCAGGTCGCGCCACGGTGCGGAGACCAGGGGCGCGGTGGGCACGCCGCCCTCGCGCGGGAAGTCACCGGTGTGCAGCAGCGCCAGCCAGGGACGCTGCTCGGGGCCGAGGGTGGACTCGGCGAAGGGGGTGCCGGGCAGGTCGTGGCCGGTGCGGGCCCGTTCCAGCGCGCCCCAGCCGGAGCCGGTGGCCAGGGTCTCCTTCGGTTCGAGATCGGCGTGCGGCCGCCAGTCGGCGAAGGCCGCTTCGACGCGCTCGCGCGGCAGCGCCGCTTCGAGGCGGTCGCCGACCTCGCGCCGGGCCGCCGTCCAGTCCGCACCGTGCACCGCGGCGGGGTCGGCGGCGAGCGGTCCGTACGCCTCCAGCCAGGCGAACTCCGCGCCGCCGTCGAGCCGTACGTGCTCCAGCTGCGTACGGGCCAGGCCCGCCTGGATCTCCGCGTAGCCGCCGGTGCCGGGCTCGGTGAGCCACTGCTGCCAGCGGCGTCCGGCGCGGCCTGCGCCCCACAGGAACAGTTTGCGGCCGCGCAGGGTGTCGGTGGAGGTGTGGACCAGGCCGTGGCCGGAGCCGTCGAGCGAGGCGATCCAGCGGCGCTCGCCGTCCGGGATGTCGTAGAAGTGGTCGGCGGGGAACTCGCTGCGCAGCGGGTAGGTGCGGTCGGCGCCGTCCGACTCGGGGACGGGGACGCGGCGCAGCCGGTGTTCGTACCCGAAGTGCCAGGCGGCGTCCGCGGGGGCGAGGACACGGGTGCGCTCGCCCTCCGGTACCGCGATGTTGGACCACCAGTAGGTGGGGACCGCGTGCAGGTGCGGATTGCGGATGCGCACGCCGACGTACAGGAAGTCGGAGTCTTCCGGGAGCCAGAGGTCCACCTGGAAGGGCAGGTCGCGCAGGCGCTCCCACTCCCACAGGCGCAGCATCTCGCCGCCGTCGGGCGCCGGTACGGTCGCGGCGTGCACCGGGGCGCAGGAGAGGGCGGTGTGGCCGGTGGCGCCGATGTTCCATTCGATGCCGCCGGAGAACCAGGCACCGTTGAGCGCGAAGTCGGCAGGCTGGAGGACGGGGTTGCGGTAGAGCAGTTCGCGGCCGGTGGGCTTGTGGTGGAGGGAGTGGACGCGGCCGCCGAGGCCGGGCAGGACGGTGGCGCGCAGCCGCTCGTTCTCGATGACCAGCGCGTCGAGGGCGGTGTCGGCGCGCGTCCGGCCGTATCCGTCGCGGACGCTCTCGGGCAGCAGGGAGTCCAGCGGCGCGTAGCGGAGCTGGCGGGCCATGTCGGGCGGCAGGTCCAGGTCCTCGGACAGTTCGACGCGGTGGACGTCGCCCGGGGTCCGTACGGCGGGCAGCGGACTGGCCGGGCCGACGGGTGCCGCGGGAAGGGTCAGGGTCGTGCGTCGCACACTCGTGGCCACTGCTGCCTCGCATGGTTGTACCGGGCCACCTCGGGGGCGGTGGCCGCCTGTTGACCATGGAACCCTGTCGGCGCGCGCCTGAACAGGGCCTATTGAGGCCAGGTGTCGGTCAGGGCTGCGCGAGGACGCTTTCGAGGAGACCGGCGAGGAGCACGGCGCCGGCGCCCTCGGGGTCCAGGTCCGGGTCGTAAATGGCGAGGTCGAGTCCCACACAGCGCGGGGAGGCGGCCAACGGCGCCAGCAGGCCGTGCAGTTCGGGGGTGAGCAGCCCGCCGGGGTCGGGGCTGTCCACGGCGGGCATGACGGACGGGTCGAGCACGTCCGCGTCCAGGTGGATCCAGAAGCCGTCCGGCGTGGTGTCCTGGAGGTCGCGCAGGACCTTGCGGGCGACGGTGGCCGGTCCCTGTTCCCGGATCTCGGAGGCCGTGCGGTGGGAGATGCCCAGGCCGGTCAGTTCCGGGCGGTCCGCGTCGTCGTCGCGGATGCCGAGGATGTGGAGGTCGGTGTCGCGTACGTACGGTGCGAGGCCGTCGATGCCGGTGAGGTCGGCCTGGCCGCGGCCGGTGATCTGGGCGGTGCCCTCGCCTGCCGCGGCGCCCACGGGCCCGTTGCGTCCGGTGTTGCCGGGGTGCCGGAAGTCGGCGTGCCCGTCGAGGTAGGCGACGCCGTAGCGGCCGGTGCGCCGCAGGCCGAGGACGGCGCCGAGCAGGATGGAGCAGTCGCCGCCGAGGAGGACCGGGAACTCGCCCGCGCGCACGTGCGCCTCGACGCGGGCGGCGAGCCGGCGGGTGTAGTCCGCGAGGGCGGCGGCGTTGAAGTCGCCGTCGCCTTCCCGCCAGCCGCCCAGGTCGTAACGGGGCGGCACCACGACGCCGCCTTCGAGGGCGCCGAGCCGCCGCAGCAGGCCCTGTTCGCGCAGCGCTCCCGCCAGCTTGTAGCAGCCGGGGACGGTGCCCGGCGCGGGCGGGCGCAGCCCGAGGTTGGAAGGGGCGTCGAGGAGCACGATGCGGCGCATCCGGCCATCCCACCGCACCGGGAGGCGCGGGGCAACGGTTTTCCGGTGTGGCGGGGGGCCGGGGCGCATCGGGGCCGGGTGGCGCCGGGAAAAGGGGAGGCGTGGCCGGGCGCCGTGGCGTAGCGTTACGGGCGCATCGATACGAATGAAACGGAACGAGGGACACGGCGATGGCGACCCAGCACACCTACCGGGTGATCGTGCGCGGCCGGTGGGACGGCCTGACCGACGGGGCCAGGGCGAAGCTGCTGGCCGAGGCGGACGAGCACGGCCTGGCGCAGCACCGGTTCACGCCCGAGGGCTCGCTGGTCTACGACACCGCGCTGCGGTCGTTCACGTACCGGTACGTCATCGTCTCGGACGCGGAGGACGGCGAGGAACTGGCGGCCGCGCTCGCCGAGGAGAAGGCGGAGGCGGCGCTCACGGCGGCCGGGTACGGCTACCGGGACCTGCGCTCCTCGGCCACCGACATGGACACCATGAAGATCAACCGGAAAGGCCGCTGAGCGCGGCGGGTCACCGGGCCGTAAGGCCGCTCACCGCGCGGGCGGCTCGGTGAACCGCAGCTGGTTCCCGAACGGGTCGGTGAGGGTCAGCGACAGCCCGATCTCACCGTCCTCCTCCAGGCCGGGCCTGAGGAACGGGTAGTCCTTGGCCGACAGTTCGGCGTGCAGCGCGCGCACGCCGGACAGCTCGGCGTACACCACCGAGCCCGGCGTCCCGTCGCCGTGGTGCTCGGACAGGTGCAGGACCAGGCCGCCGCGGGACACCTGCGTGTACAGCGGCAGCTCCGGCGCGAAGCGGTGCTCCCAGTCGACGGCGCAGCCCAGGTAGCCGAGGTAGAACTCGTGCGCCTTGGGCACGTCGAAGACGCGCAGCACCGGGACGGGGTGCCGGAAGGTGATCTCGGACATCAGGCCGCCTCGAACATGTCGCTCGTGATCGCCCAGCGTTCGTGGTCCCGCCAGGCGCCGTCGATGAACAGGAAGTCGGGTGAGTACCCTTCGAGCCGGCAGCCGGCGCGCCGGGCGAGGGCGACGGAGCGCTCGTTGTCCGGCTGGACGTTGATCTCCAGGCGGTGCAGCCCCAGTTCGTCGAAGGCGTACCGCATGGCCAGCCGCAGCCCTTCGCTCATCAGCCCGCGCCCGGCGGCGTGCGCGAACGCGCCGTACCCGACCGCGCCGCTGCGGAAGGCCGCGTACACGATGTTGTTGACCGTCAGGAACCCCGCGATCCGCCCGGACTCCAGCTCGCAGACGAGGAACCCCTCGCGCGTCGGCTCCTGGAGCTTGGCGAAGTAGCTGTCGTACGCCGCGTCGGTCACCGGCGGCGACAGCCACGGCCGGTGCAGCGGCACGCTCTCCCGCGCCCGCGCCGTGAACTCCGCCCGGTCCGCCGCGGTGAAGTGCCGGACGCCGACCCGCGGACCGGTGGCGAGGTAGTGATCGTCATCCATCGTCCGATCGTACGAAGTGACGAGCCGCCACGCCAGGCATTCCGGCCGGGTGCGCGAGCCGGGGGCGGCGGCCCCGGGCCGGCGGTCCTCCCGGCCCGCGCACCGGCCGCCGAGCGCCCCGGTCAGCCTCCGCTGCCCGCCGTACGGACCGCGCAGGCCGCCGCGTACCCGTCCGGCACCGTCACGTCCGCCATCTCCCACCCCGGCACCGGAACCGGCACCGGCCCCGCGCCGACCAGCGTCGTGGTCATCAGATCGCCCGCCAGGCCGCTGCCCTTGCCCTTCAGACACGCCTCCTTGCGGGTCCAGCAGCGGGCGAAGGCGGCCGGGCGGCCGGCCTCCGGCAGCGCGTCGAGCGTCGCGCGTTCCTGCGGGTGCAGCATGCCCGACACCTCGGCCACGGTCCGCGGCGACGCCGGCTTCTCGATGTCCACGCCCACGGGCGTGCGCGCGAAGCCGATCAGCGCCATGTCGCCGGTGTGCGAGAGCGAGAAGTGCAGCGGCATCCCGGCTCCGGCGAGCGCGGGCCGTCCGTGCGGCTCGTCGCAGCAGGGGCAGGGTTCGCGGACGAAGCGGAGCATGGCCGGGTCGCGGTCCAGGAAGGCGCCGAGCAGGCGGCGCAGGGCGCCGTGCGAGGTGGCGTAGGTGTCGCGGTCGCCGGGCCGGACGAACGCGGCGGCGCGCTTGCGCTCGCCCGCGTCCAGCACCGCGGTGTCGTGCAGCCCGGCCTCGGGCACGGTGCGCACCAGCCACAGCGACACCGCCGGCGGCCCGTCCGCCGGCAGCGGTCCCGGCAGCGCGGCCGGGTCGTACACCTCGGGTATCAGGGCGGGCCGCGCGGCGCCGCACTCCTCGCTCGGGGCCCAGGTATCGCCCGTGGTCATCGGTCGTACTCCCTCGTTCTCGTGTCGCCCGTCCACCCGGCACCGTTACGGCCGTGTCCGGTGACCGTACCCGGCCCGAGCGGCGCGCGCGGCCCACTCGCGCTCCCCCGCGCTCGGTGCGGCCAGCGCCAGCCGGCGGTGCGTACGGCGGAGCATCGCACGGGCGAGGACCGGGTGCACGCGCCGGACCAGCGCGAAGTAGAGCCGCCCGCCCGCGTGATGGGTCCGTACGACGGTGCTCAGCGTCACCCGGCCGCCGTGGCCCGCGGTCCGCCCGTCCGCCCCCGCGGCCGGGCTCTCGACCAGGATCGACGCCCGGAAGTCCAGGTGGCGGGCGTCCTTGCCGAGCAGCAGTTCGCCGCCGTCCGCGGTCGTGGCGCGGCCCTGCTCGGGGAACGCGCCGCGCAGCACGCCCTTCCAGGCCGCCGGGTCGCGCGGCATCCCGGGCGGCAGCGGCAGCTGCCAGGCGTCCTGGAAGTCGGTACGCGCGAAGGCGGTGCGGGCCAGCCGGGCACCGGCGGGAACGGCGACGGCGGCGGGGCGCGCCCACAGGAGCCGGTTGAGCAGCCGGACGTACGGCGACCGGCGGGCCGGGGCGCGGACCGTGCCGGTGGCCGCGCGCTCGACGTTGTCGAGGACCTCCTCGACCACGGTGGCGTGCACCCACCGGACCGCCAGCGGCCAGGCCACGCGCTCGGCCCCCCGGGGCCGGTTCTCCAGGACATGGGTCACCCGGCAGCTCCCGGCGTCGAGCGGGGTGACCTCGACGGCGTGGTGACCGCCGTCGGGGAAGTCGAAGCGGACGCGGCGCCCCGGCTCGTACGCCGTGACCCGGTAGCGGACGAAGCCGTGGCCGCCGGCCGCGCCGACGCCCAGCGGGCGGTCGAAGCGCATGGCGGGCCACACGGGCACCGGGAAGAGCGGGTCGTCGTCGCCCGCCAGCCGGTCGAGCAGGGCGCCGACCGTCCCGGCCGGGGCGTGGACGGTGCGTGCGTGGACATCGCGGACCGTGCGCATCGGGCACCTCCATACGGTTGCGTATGTTTGACCGTACGGTAGCGTATGGTCATGGCGCGACAGCGAACCGAGGACCGTACGAAGCGCGAGGGCGCCCGCCGCCGGCTCACCGCGCAGGACTGGGCCGAGGCCGCCCTCGCGGCCATCGGCGAAGGCGGCCTGGCCGCGGTGGCCGTGGAGCCGATCGCCGCCCGCCTCGGCACCACCAAGGGCAGCTTCTACTGGCACTTCGCCAACCGGGAGGCACTGATCGACGCCGCGCTGGAGCGCTGGGAGCAGCGGCACACCGAAGCGGTCATCACCCGGCTGGCGGCCGAGCCCAACCCGGAGTGGCGGCTGCGCGGCCTGTTCGCGTACGCGACCGCGGCGGCGGCGGAGGACCCGCTGGAGGTCGCGCTGCTGGCCACGGCCGCGGACCCGCGCGTCGCGGCGGCCCTGCGGCGGGTGACGGACCGCCGCGTCGGCCATGTGACCGAACTGTTCGCCGCGTTGGGCTTCCCGGAGTCCGAGGCCCGCCGGCGGGGCCTGCTCGCGTACACGGCGTATCTCGGCCACATCCAGCTGGGCCACGCCGTCCCCGGAAGCCTCCCCGACGGGCCCGGCCACGACGCCTACCTGGACTCGGTGCTCGACATCCTGCTCCGCCGGAACTGAACCGGCCTCCGTCCGCGGCGGAACGACGGCTTCCGCCCGGCTGGGTCCGCGTCCTCCGGCGCACCGTCGCGCGGCCGGAATTGGCCGGTCTGCGCGTAGACGTATTACGTGCATAGGGCATGGAGTGGAGAGGTCCCGGACCCGATTTCCCACCCCACCCGCCCCTCCCGCCTCCCCTCCCCCAGCCCTTATCTCCTCCCGACCCCCCGTCCGCCAGCCTTGACGTAGGAGTCCGACGGCCGCACCGCCACGCAGCCTTCCCACCTGGAGGTCCCATGACCGAGGCGCTGCCCTTCCCGCAGGACCGCACCTGTCCCTACGACCCGCCCGCCGGCTACCAGCCCCTGCGCGACAGCCGTCCCCTGTCCCGCGTGACGCTCTACGACGGGCGCTCCGTCTGGGTGGTGACCGGGCACGCCGAGTCGCGGGCGCTGCTCACCGATCCGCGCCTGTCCGCCGACCGGCAGAACCCGGCGTTCCCCTCCCCCGCCCCGCGCTTCGAGACGCTGCGCAAGGTGCGGACCCCGCTGCTGGGCGTCGACGACCCCGAGCACAACGCGCAGCGCCGGATGCTGATACCGAGCTTCAGCGTCAAGCGCGCCGCCGCGCTGCGCCCCCGCATCCAGGAGATCGTGGACCGGCTGCTGGACGCCATGGAGGAGAAGGGCCCGCCCGCCGAGCTGGTGTCCGCCTTCGCGCTGCCCGTGCCGTCCATGGTGATCTGCGCGCTCCTCGGCGTCCCGTACGCCGACCACGAGCTGTTCGAGGGCCTGTCCCGTACGCTCCTGCAGAGCGTCGACCCGCAGGAGGTCGCCGAGGCCCGGGACGAGTTGGAGGAGTACTTCACCGGCCTGGTGGACCGCAAGCGGAAGGAGCCGGGCGACGGCCTGCTGGACGAGCTGATCGCCGAGCGGCTGGCCACCGGCGAGCTGAGCCACCGCGAACTGGTCCGCACGGCCATGCTGCTGCTCGTGGCCGGCCACGAGACCACCTCCAACATGCTCTCCCTGGGCACCTTCACGCTGCTGGAACACCCCGAGCAGTTCGCCGCCCTGCGCGCCGACCCGTCGCTGCTCCCGGCCGCGGTCGAGGAGCTGCTGCGGTTCCTGTCCATCGCCGACGGCATGGTGCGGGTGGCGACCGCGGACATCGAGATCGGCGGCGAGACGATCCGGGCGGACGACGGCGTGATCTTCTCCACCTCGGTCGTCAACCGCGACGCCGCCGCCTACGCCGCCCCGGACACCCTGGACTGGGAGCGCTCCGCCCGCCACCACGTCGCCTTCGGCTTCGGTGTCCACCAGTGCCTGGGCCAGAACCTGGCCCGCGCGGAGATGGAGATCGCCTTCGGGGCGCTCTTCGCCCGCTTCCCCGGGCTGCGGCTGGCGGTGCCCGCCGCCGAGATTCCCGTCAAGCCCGGCCACGCCCTCCAGGGCCTGGTCGAACTGCCCGTCACCTGGTAGCGGCGGACAGCCGCCCACGCCCTGTGTCCACCAACGGAGGAGAGCCACCATGAAGATCGACATCGATACGTCCGTGTGCATCGGCTCCGGCCAGTGCGTACTGACCGCACCGGGGGTGTTCACCCAGGACGACGACGGTTTCAGCGCCCTGCTGCCCGGCCGCGAGGACGGCGCGGGCGACCCGCTCGTACGGGAGGCCGCCCGCGCCTGCCCGGTTCAGGCGATCACGGTCACCGATTCCTGACGGGACCCGCGTCCGGGCCCGGCGACACCGGGCCGGGCGCAGGCACCCCGACCCGCCCTAATCGTCCAGCCCCTCCAACGGCTCCTCCACCACCGGCAGATCCAGCGTGCCGGTCTGCGCGCGTGAGCTGCGGACGGTCACCTGCTTGCTGCCCCGGTTGCCGAAGTACGCGGTGTCGCTGGCCGCCATGACCAGCCGCAGCCGGTGCCCGGGGGCGAAGCGGTGCACGATCGCGGGCAGGTCGACGGTGAACTCCCTGGTGACGTCGGGCACCCGCACGGGGGCCACCAGACGGTGCACGAGGGTCTTGCCGCCGTTCGGGGCGACGTCGAAGAGCTTGAGGAAGAGCAGCAGCCGGTCGGCCGCGTCGCCGGAGTGCTGGGTCCGCTCGGCGTCGGGGGAATGGACGCGGAGGGTGGCCCGGGGCGCGCCGACCACGTCCACGGGCCGCCCGCGCACCGGAGCGGACGTCCAGTCCAGGTAGGTGCCCCGGGTGTCGTACGGCTTGGGGTTCGGCAGCTTCATCAGGGCGGCCAGCGAGCTTTCCGAATGACTGGAGGCGACCCGCCAGTTGCGGTAATGGCGGCTGCCGGCGACCACGTCCGCGGGGGTGTCCACGAGCTTGCCGTCGCCGGACAGGTACAGCCGCCGCGGGACGCCGACGGGGTAGATCTCCGAGGCGGCGTAGGCGGGGCCGCCCCGGCCCGCCCAGTCGCGGTAGTACGCGAAGGCCGGGCCGGTGTCGGTGTCCCACTCCCGGCGCAGATAGCGGCTGAACCAGGCGAGGGTCCGCCGGCCCACGTAACTGGTGTCGAAGTTGCCCTTGCCCAGGTCCAGTTCGCCGGGCGCCGGGTCGGTCATGCCGCCGCTGTGGCCCCAGGACTGCCAGATCATCGCGGTCTCGGTGCCCTGGGCCCGCAGGGCCTCGAACGTCGCGGCGGCCTCGTTGAGGTTGAAGAGGGTGTCCGCCTGCCCCTGGACGAGCAGGGTGGGCGTGTGGACCGTGCCGAGGTAGGAGGCCGGGGAGAGGCTGCGCGCGTAGTCGAGGACGGCTTTGGTGGGGGCGGACGGGTAGCGGCCGGAATTCAGCCGCTTCTTCAGCTCGCAGGCCGGCGCGACGAAGTGCACACAGCCCGCGCCGCCGCCCCGGGACGGGTCCAGCCGCGGGTGCAGCAGGCCCTGGGCCTCGCCGATGAGGTAGAAGCCGTTGGTCCACTGGTGCTTGTACGCGCCCGGGGCCGGGCCCGCGACGCCGGAGGTGCGGTCGGCGTTGTTCGGTGCCAGCGCGTAGGTGAGGTCGTGCCAGGTGATCAGCGGGACCAGGGCGTCCAGGCGCTCGTCGGCGGACGCGGTGGCCAGCTGGATGGCGCCGCCGTACGAGCCGCCGAACATCCCCACCCGGGGGTCGCGCGGGCCGTCCTTGGTGACGAAGTCGACGCGGGTGCCGTTCTTCGCCGCCCGCTGCCCGGCGAGGAAGTCCAGGATCCGGCTCGCCGCCCGCCCGTCGATCCGCGGGTCGTCGAGGGAGATCGGGCAGCCGGTCCGGCCGAAGCCGAGGCCGGAGTAGGCCAGCGCCACATAGCCGCGGGAGGCGAAGGCGCGGGCGATGGCGTCGGTGGAGCCGTCCGACTTGCTGCCGCCGAAGCCGTTGGTGGTCAGGACGGCGGGCGCCGGGTGCGCGGCGTCGACTCCGGCGGGGCGGTAGAGGTCGGCGTCCAGGGTGCAGTCCCGGCCGCCGGCCCGTACCGGCAGCTTCAGGGCGGTGACGGTGTATCCGGGCTGCCGGGGGCCCGCCGCGCCGGCCGGTCCGGCGGCCGTGACGGGCCCGAGGAGAGCGGCGCACGCGGTGAGGCACACGGAGGCGGTGAGGGGCAGCCGGGCGGAACGGGTGCGCGCCGCACGCCGGACGGGCCGGGACGCGGCACCGGGCAGGGCTCTGGACACGCTGGGCACGCAGACCTCCACAAAGGCACGCCGTACCAAGCGGTCGGCAACGGCCGGCTCATGGTGTGACACGGGTAACAAAGGTGTCAAAGCGGATTGTCTCCCGGCCGTGCCGGGTCCGTCCCGAAGGCCCCGCCCGAACCACTCGATGGGCTACACGAACGGCCGGATCCCGGCCCGCCGGATCACCCGTTCGAGAGCGGTGCGGGACCGGTCGCGCAGGACCGGGTCGCTCGTGCGGGTGGCGCGCCCGCCCTCAGGCGCGCTCGCGCAGCGCCGGTACGTCGTACGTCAGCGTCCCGGCCGCCGCGTCCAGCTCCGCCCGTACCCCCAGCGGCATCGTCAGCGCCGAGTCGCCGTGCCCGAAGCCGAACTCCTCCACCACCGGAACGCCGAGCGGCCCGAGGCGGTCCAGCAGCACCGCGCGGAGGTCCTCGTACGGGCCGCAGCGGGCCCACGAGCCGAGGACGACGCCCGCGACGCCGTCCAGCCACCCGGCGCGCAGGAGCTGGGTCAGCGCGCGGTCCACGCGGTACGGGGGCTCGCCCACGTCCTCCAGCAGGAGCAGGCCGCCGGCGGCGCCCGCGCGGGCGTGCGGCGTGCCGAGGTCGGCGGCGAGCAGGGACAGGCAGCCGCCCAGCGTGACGCCGCTCGCCCGGCCGGGCACCAGCGGCCGGGCGGCCGGCGAGGTGACGACCCGGGCCGCATCGGGCGCGAAGAGCGTGCGCCGCAGGTGCTCGCGGGTCGGCTCGTCCTTGAGGAACACCTCGCCCGCGACCGCCGGGCCGTGCAGCGTGGCCACCCCGGCGCGCACCGCGAACGCCTCGTGAAGGGCCGTCACATCGCTGAAGCCGACCAGTGCTTTGGGGCCGTGCGCGCGGAAGGCGGCCCGTATCGCCGCCCAGTCCAGCAGGTCGGCCACGCGCTGCGCGCCGTAGCCCCCGCGCGCCGCGAACACCGCCGCGACGCCCGGATCGCACAGCGCCTCCTGGAGATCGCGGGCGCGCTCCTCGTCCGTGCCCGCCAGATACGGCAAGGTGGCGTGCCGGCCGCGTACGTGGGGTGCCTCGACCGGGTCGAGGTCCCAGCCGCGCAGCAGGTCGGCCCCGGCGTCCAGCCGCTCCGGCGCGACCGGGCCGCTCGGCGCGACGATGCGGACCCGGTCGCCGGGCACCAGGCGGCGGGGCCGCGCCAGGGTGTCCCCCGTCCTCACTTCGTCAGCTCCAGTGCGGGGATGTCGGTACGGGCGATGCCGAAGGTCTGGACGTACAGCGACAGTTCCGCCTCCACGGCGCGCACGATGGTCTCCGCACGGCGGAAGCCGTGGCCCTCGCCCTCGAAGGCCAGATAGGCGTGCGGGACGCCGTGCCGGACGGCCTCGGCGAGGAAGGGGGCGCACTGGCCGGGCGGGCAGACGGCGTCGTCGAGGCCCTGGAGGAGCAGGAAGGGGGCGGTGATCCGGTCCGCGTGCCGCAGCGGGGAACGGTCGCGGTAGCGGTCGGGCACCTCGGTGTACGGGCCGATCAGGCTCACCAGGTACTGCGACTCGAAGTCGTGGGTCCCGTCCTCGCTCCAGCCCACCAGGTCGAGGACCGGGTAGCTGATCGAGGCGCAGGCGTACAGGTCCGTCGTCACCAGCGAGGCCGCGGCGGTCCAGCCGCCGGCGCTGCCGCCGCGGATCGCCAGCCGGCGCCGGTCGGCGGTGCCCTCGTCGGCCAGGGCCCCGGCGACGGCCGCGCAGTCCTCGACGTCCACCACGCCCCACTGCCCGCGCAGCCGCTCGCGGTAGGCCCGTCCGTAGCCCGTCGAACCGCCGTAGTCGACCACGGCGACGCCGATGCCGCGGGAGGTGAAGTAGGCGACCTCCAGGTTCAGCACGAGCGGGGTGCGGCTGGTGGGGCCGCCGTGCGCCCACACGACGTACGGCGGCAGTTCGCCGTCCGGGGCGCGGTGGCCGGGGTTGTGCGGCGGGTGGATGTGGGCGTGCACGTCCCGGCCGTCGGGGCCGGTGAAGGTGCGGACCTGCGGCTCGGGGTAGTACGCCGGGTCCACCGCGTCGGTGTGCCGCGACGCGATCGCCCGGGCCCGGCCCGTGCAGGTGTCCAGTTCCACGATCTCGAACGCGCTGCGCGGGCCGGCGGCGACGCCGATCACCCGGCTGCCGTGCACGGCCAGGGCGGGCGCCCACTCCGTCCACGGCCCGGCCGCGTCCACCAGGTCGCCGCTGACCGGGTCGAGGATGCCGAGCGCCATGGCGCCACGGCCGTGCAGCACCGCGATCGTGCCGCTGTCCAGCGGCCGGAACCAGCGCACTCCGAGCTGCCACAGCGGACCGCCGAACTCCTCCTGCCGGGGCCGGCACAGCCGTGTGCCCGGCGCCCCGGCGGCGTCCGGGTCGGCGCGGCGCAGCTCCCACCAGCCGTCGGCGTCGGAGACGTACAGCAGCGTGCCGTCCGCGTCCCACTCGATCTGCGGTACGGACTCCCCGGGGCCGCCGGCGATCGTCCGCACGCCGGTGAACCCGCCGTCGCCGGTGATGTCGGCGAGCAGCACGACCGTGCCCTCCCACGGCATCCGGGGGTGGTCCCAGGCGATCCACGCGGCCCGCCGCCCGTCCGGGGAGATCCGCGGGCCGGTCACGAAACGGTGCCGGTCGTCGCTCAGTTCGCGCACCGCCGCGCGGTCGCCGGCCGCCGAGCCGTCCAGCGGCACCGCGGCGATCACCCGGCGCACGTCGGTCGGCCGGGGGCCGGTGAACTCCTCCAGGACGCACCACACCTCGCCGCGGTCCAGGCGCAGCACCGGGTCGGCCCAGCGCAGCCCGCCGCCGACGGCCGAGACGGGGGTCAGCGGACGGGGCGCGGCGCCGCCCGGGGTGTACGCGTACAGCCGCTGGTCGGCGAAGTCGCAGAAGACCACGACCGTGCGGCCGTCCGCGTCCACCGCGCCGGCCCAGGGCTGGCCGCCGTACTCGATGACCCGGCTGCGCACGTTCCACGGCGCGGGCAGCACGGTCTCCTCCGTACCGTCGAGCCCCCTGCGGACCAGCGCGCGACGGCCGCCCTCGGCGGGACGGGCCTCGGTCCACCACACCTCGGCCCCCACCACGCCGACGTACTCGGGGCGGCCGTCGTGCTCGGCGACCAGCCGGGCGTCGATCGGGGACGGCCAGGCTCCGTAGGGGGCCGTGGTCACCATGGTGGCGTTCCTCCTCAGTCGCTGGAGCCGCCAAGCCTGTCGTACCCGGGGCCGGGCATCAACCCGTACGTATCACCCTTCGACCGACCTCAGGAAGTGGTCGAGGACCCGCACCCCGAAGTGCAGCGCCTCCACCGGGACGCGTTCGTCCACCCCGTGGAAGAGCGCCTGGTAGTCGAAACCTTCCGGCAGCTTGAGCGGCGAGAAGCCGTAGCCGGTGATGCCCAGCCGGGAGAACTGCTTGGCGTCCGTGCCGCCCGACATGCAGTACGGGACCACGTGGCCGTCCGGGTCGAAGCGCTCGACGGCGGCCCGCATCGCCGCGTACGCGGGCGCGTCGACCGGGGCCTGGAGGGCGACCTCGCCATGGTCGTACGCCCAGGTCACGTCGGGTCCGGTGAGCCGGTCCATGGTGGTGCGGAACTCCGCCTCGCCGCCGGGGACCACCCGCCCGTCCACGTGGGCGACGGCGTTGCCCGGGATGACGTTGACCTTGTAACCGGCCTCCAGCATCGTCGGGTTGGCGCTGTTGCGGACCGTCGGCTCGACGAGCGCGGCCGACGGGCCGAGCTTGCTCAGCAGTGTGTCCACGTCGAAGTCCGGGGCGTCCAGGCGGGCCTCGATGCCGTGCAGGGCGGCCAGTTCGGTGAGCGCGGCGCGCACGGTGTCGGTGAGCCGCACCGGCCAGCGGTGCTCGCCGATGCGGGCCACCGCCGCGGCGAGCCGGCTGACGGCGTTGGCGCGGTTGACCTTGGAGCCGTGCCCGGCCCGGCCCTCGGCGGTCAGCTTCAGCCAGGCCGTGCCGCGCTCGCCCGCCGCGACCGGATACAGCCGCATGCCGCCGCCCGCGTGGAAGGTGAAGGCGCCGGACTCGCTGATGCCTTCCGTGCAGCCCTCGAACAGGCCGGGGTGGTGGTCGGCGAGGAAGCCCGCGCCGTCGATGGCGCTGGCCTCCTCGTCGGCGGTGAAGGCGAGCACCAGGTCGCGCCGGGGCCGGACGCCGCGGCGCGCCCACTGCCGTACGGCCGCGAGCACCATCGCGTCCATGTTCTTCATGTCCACGGCGCCCCGGCCCCATACGACGCCGTCCTCGACCTCGCCGGAGAACGGGTGCCGGGTCCAGTCGGCGGGCTCGGCGGGCACCACGTCCAGGTGTCCGTGCACGAGCAGGGCCGCCGCAGCCGGGTCGGTGCCCTCGACGCGCGCGACCACGTTCGTACGGCCCGGGGTGCGCTCCAGCAGCACCGGTTCCAGGCCGGCCTCGGCGAGCCGCTCCGCGACGTACTCCGCGGCCGGGCGCTCCCGGCAGTCGCCGCCGCCGCGGTTGGTGGTGTCGATGCGGATCAGGTCGGACGTGAACCGTACGACCTCGTCGAGGGCCTGTCCGTCCACCGGGTCGCCGGCGCGGTCCGCCGTCTCGTCGGCGCTGTCAGCCATATTGCTCCTCCACCGCCGACGACACGACGGTGGTGACCGTCTTGAAGCAGCGGATCGCTTCGTACATGTTCCCGCTGGTATACGCGACGCGCCGCTCGCCGGTCCGCTCGACACCCGGCACGCAGGTCGCCTGGCCCACCAGGTGCTCGGCGTCGAATTCCATCTCCACGGTGTACGGGCCGCCGCGCACGGGCTCGGTGCGCACCGCGAGCGCCGCGGCCTCCCGCGCGGCCGCCCGGATGTCCGCCGCCGTACGGGCCGGCGGGCGGCACACGGCGGCGTAGCGCGAGACGTAGTCCTTGACGGCGACGGCCCGCGCCTCGGGCGCGTACCCGGCGGCGTCGTCACAGGTCCGGTCGTCGCCGGTCACCAGCACCACCGGCACCCCGTACTCGGCCACCACCAGGGAGTTGAGGTAGCCCTCGCTGGCCCGCGTGCCGTTCACCCACACGCCCGTCAGGGAGTTGGCCAGGTACGTGTGGGCCAGGACGCCCTCCGTACCGGCACCCGCGTGGTAGCCGACGAACGCGACGCCGTCCACGTCGCCGTACTGGACGCCCTCCACCATGCTCAGCGCCTTGTGCTTGCCGGTGAGCAGCTGCGCGCGCTCGTCCAGTTCCTCCAGCAGCAGGTTGCGCATCGACCAGTGGGCCTCGTTGACCAGGACCTCGTCGGCGCCGCCGGCGAAGAACCCGGCGATCGCCGCGTTGACGTCGCCGGTGAACACCGGCCGGAACCGCTGCCACTGGGCGTGGCCCGGCAGGACATCGTCCGGCCAGGTCACTCCGGTGGCGCCCTCCATGTCGGCGGAAATGAGGATCTTCACCATGCACCCGTCCCCTCGCAGCTGGGAGAACCGCTCCGGCACCGGCCCGAGGGCCGCGCCGTCGCGCGCGTCACCGGGCAGGATTCCCACCATAACCAGGGGGGACGCAAAAGCGGCCGGGTGCCGGGCCACACCCCCGTGGCGGTCCGGCACCCGGCCGCGGGTCAGCCGCGGGCCGTCTGCCTGGGCGGCAGCCAGTGCCGGACCCGGAAGTCGCCCTTCTCCAAGGTCTCGAAGGGCGCGCTGCCCTGGCACTTGCCGACGCTGTTCCGCGGCAGGCCGTCCAGGGCCCAGCTGTAGCCGAGCCGGTCCTTCCGGCCGTCGTCCAGCACGGTGAAGCCGAACCGCTTGCCCTTGATGTCGCCGAGTTCGGGATAGCCGGGAGCGCCGGTGAAGTCCACCTCGGTGACCACTCCGGTGGCCACCGCGACCGGACCGCCCGTCAGCAGGCAGTCGATACGGCCCTTGAAGTGCCCGCCCCACTTCTCGTCCATGTGGTGGCTGACGTGGAACGTGCCGCTCGCCTTGTCGGCGAAGCCGTGCGCGTCGAAAGCGAAGTGCACGTCGTCGCCCGGGCGCCGCTGGAGCTTGCCCGCGCCGGTGAGCGACGGCTCGGCCGTGCTCCGGGCGGCCTGGACAGCGGCCGGAGCCGCCCCGGCCGGAGCCCTGCTCGCAGCCGCCCCGCTCGGAGCCGCCCCGCTCGGGGCCGCCGCGCCGAGTGTCAGCGCGCTTCCGGCGCAGACGGCAAGGGCCGTGACGACGGCGACGGAAGGGCGGCGGGCGCGCGCCATGTTTCCTCCTGAGGACGTGGTGCCCGGCGGGGTCCCACCGGTGGCCGGTTCTCCCGGCCGTGCACCACCGTGCCGCCCGCCGCCCGTGCCCCGCGTCGCCCTTCAGGCCGGGACGCCTCCGCCGTACGGGGGAAGCGCGACGGTACCCGGGGCCGATGCCCGCACCCCGCGCCCCGCCCGCGGCGGTCAGTCCACCACGCCCGCGACCAGCCAGTTCGTAGGGATCTCGATACGGGAGCCGTCGGCCAGATACTCGGTCGTCATCAGCGGCAGCCGGCCGGAGGCGATCTCCCGGAGCCCGTGGCCGGCCAGCAGGCCGGGGACGACCGAGTCGGCCATCTCACCGGGCGCGATGCCGTGCGCGAGGACGGCCCGCAGCTTGCCGGGCGGGCCCTCGGGGCGCCGCGCCAGTGACGCGAAGACGTCCCGGGACGCCTCGGCCGGTTCGACGGCGAAGATCCGGCCGCGCCGGCCCAGCAGCGTCGCGATGTTCGCCACGATCAGGGGGCGGTCCTCGGACGCGCACTGGTGCAGGACGCCGCGCAGATACACGTTGACGTCGCCCAGTTCGCCGTGCAGGGCCCGTACGGCCGCCGGGTCCGCGGCGTCCAGGCGCCGGTATTCGGCCACCCCGGCCGGGTCGCCGGCGCGGGCGTGCGCGACGGCCGCCGCCGAGAGGTCGACGCCGACCGCGCGCGGGTAGTGCCGGGCCAGGAAGCGGGTCTGGGTGCCGTTGCCGCAGCCCAGGTCGACGACCGGCAGCGCGGCGTCGAAGTGGGCCGCGAACAGCGGCAGGTGCAGCTCGGCCGTCAGGGACGGGTCGGAGTCCCAGAAGACCTCGCCCTCGCCCTCCGGCGCGTCGCGCCAGAAGCCTTCCCACGCGCGCAGATACTGGCTCGAACCGGTCATGGCCAATTGCTACTGCCGTACCCGGGCGCCCGCAAGGCCGCCGACCGTTCTTTCACCCGGTGTTCGAGTGCGGCCGCTGTCCGTTGCGCGGCCGGATGCTGCCCGTAGGGGATGAGTTCTATTCCGTACCGGAGCGTTTTTGTCCCGCACGCGGAAGATTCTGCTCGAACCACACCGTCTTCCCGGTCGCCGTCCGGCTCGTCCCCCACTCCCGCGCGAGTCTGCTGACCACCCGCAGCCCGCGCCCGAACTCGTCGTCGTCCGCCGCGCTCAGCATCTGCGGCAGGGCGTGGTCGTCGTCGGACACCTCGCACAGCAGGGCTTCCGTACGGACCAGGCGCAGCTGCACATGCCGGGTGTGGGCGTGCCGTACCGCGTTGGTGACGACCTCGCTGACCAGCAGCTCGGCGGTCTCCGACGCCGCCTGCAGACCCCACCGCGCGAGCTGGGCGCGGACCAGGCGGCGGGCGCGGCCCGCCTCGCGCGCGTCGGTGGCCAGCCGCCACTCGGCCACGTCCTCCTGGGCGATGCCGTTGAGCCGTGCCATCAGCAGGGCGACATCGTCCTTGCGGCCGCCGCGGACGTTCAGCGCGCGGATGATGGCGTCGCAGGCGTCGTCCATGGAGGCCGCCGGGTGGGCGGCGGACTCGGCGAGGGCCGCCAGGCCGACGCCTATGTCCTCGCCACGGACCTCCACCAGGCCGTCCGTGCACAGCACCAGCCGGTCCCCGGCCGCGACCGGGACCGTGACCGCCTCGAAGGGCACGCCGCCGACGCCGATGGGCGCGCCGGTCGGCAGCTCCAGCAGCTCGCTGCGGCCGTCCGCGGCCCGCACCAGGACGGGCGGGATGTGCCCGGCGTTGGCGATCACCACCTGCTGGCCGATCGGGTCGTAGACCGCGTACAGGCAGGTGGCGAGGTAGTTGTCGCCGAGGCGCTGCGCGAGGTCGTCCAGGCTGCGCAGCAGCTGCGCCGGGTGCATGTCGATGCCGGCCATGGTCTGCACGGCCGTACGGAGCTGGCCCATCATCGCGGCGGAGTTCAGCCCGTGGCCCATCACGTCGCCGACGACGAAAGCGGTGCGCGAGCCGGGCAGTTTGATGGTGTCGAACCAGTCGCCGCCGACCCGGCCGAGGCGGGTGCCGGGCAGATAGCGGGTGGCCGTGTCACAGCCCGCCATGCGCGGTGCGATGTGCGGCAGCATGCTGTCCTGGAGCGTCTCGGCGACGTTCTCCTGATAGGTGTACATGCGGGCGTTGTCCAGGACGAGGCCGGCGCGGGCGGCCAGTTCGGCGCCGGTGACCCGGTCCATGTCGTTGAACTCCATGCGCTCCGGGTGGCGCAGCAGGATCATGAAGCCCAGGACCACGTTGCGCGCCTTGAGCGGCACCACCAGCAGCGAGCGGCGGTTGATCAGCGGGCTGATGTCCCGCTTCTCGAACTGCGCGGCGATGGCGTTGCCCAGCTCCTCGCTGATGCGCGGGATCAGCACCGGCTCGCCGGTGGTCATGCACTGGAAGAACGGTGTGTGCACGGGGAACGGCATCGACTCGCCGACCGGCACCACGTCGTCCCACCGGCCCGGTTCGTCGTTGTGCTCCACCGCGACGCGGTGCCACATGGTCGTGGCGTCCGGCGGGCCGTCGGGGAAGCCCTCGCCCGCGACGACCTGTTCGCGCAGATAGGTGCCGGCGACATCGGTGAAGCGCGGTACGACGGCCTCGCTGACCTCCTGGATCGTGTGGGCCAGGTCCAGGGACGAGCCGATCCGGCCGCTGACCTCGTTCAGGAACTCCAACCGCTCGCGGACGGCGGCGTATTCGAGGTCGGACTCCAGCTCCGCCGCGGCCTCGGCGGCGGACTGCGCGTCCGCGGCGGTGCCGGCGGCGCGCAGCAGCCGGGCCCGGCGCTCCACCCGGCGCGGCACACCCCAGTCCGGGGTGACCGGGAAGCGCTCCTGCTGGCTGATCTCCAGGACCGGATAGCCCAGTTCCAGCACCTGGGAGACGATCCGGGCGCTTTCCTGCGGGCTCATGCTCGGCAGGATCTGCGGCAGCTGGGCGGCCAGCACCTCCGAGCCGGGGAAGTCGGTGTGCAGGGCGAAGCCGGGCGCGAAGCGCTCGCTCTCCTCGGTGGTGTCGTCCGAGCCGGTGTGGTGGTGCAGTTGGTCGGCGTCCGCGGCGAGCACGAGCAGCCGCTCGTCGCCGGGGCCCACCAGGGGATACGCCCACCACAGGATGTCGACCGTGCCGCGCTGCACGTCCGCCATGCGGGCGCGGCCCGCGGTGGGGTAGGCGGCCCGGCCGCCGAGCGAGGCCTCCAGGTCGGGGCCGTCGAGCCGCTCGCCGTCCTCCTCGTCCCAGTCGCGCGCCGACCACTCCCCCTCCCCGAGCGCGCCGGAGACCGGCATCAGGTCGACGGCGGGCGTGCCCACCGCTTCCTCGCGGGCGGGGCCGAAGAGCCTGCGTGCGCCCGTGCTCCAGTGGGAGACCAGTCCGTCGGCGTCCACCACCACGACGGCGAGCGGTATCCGGCCGGGCACGGGGTCCCGTGGCGCCGGCACCTGAGGCACCGCGCCCACCCTGTCGTCGCCGTGCGACGGGCCACGCTCCATGGGCGGTTGCTCCTTCGTACACCGATCTTGCACCACCGCTACCACGGTACGACCGCGGGGTGACGGTGCGGGCCGCATTCACCGAATAGGTGGTGCGCCCGGCGCGAACGACCATGGCGCAAGCCGATCGGTCGTCCCGCGCGGCGCCACCGCCCCTCCCGCACCGCGGTGTCGGCCCGCCGGCAACCGGAACGAGCGCCCCCGGTCGGGGGCTTGCGGACGCCCGTATGGTGAGGGCGTGCCCAGACGGACCGAACAGGTGACCGCGGGGGCCCGCCGGACCGGCGCCCCCCGGGGCGGCCGGCAGGCCGGCCCCGCACCGGACGTCTTCGCCCCGCGCGGCGGCAACGACCAGGCCGACGGGCCGCTGCCGCTGCACCGCCTGGACGTCCCCGCACCGCATCTGCTGCCCTTCGCCATCGGCTCGTTCGACACCATCGGGCCCCTGTCGCGGGCCGGTTTCCCGCACCGGCACTCCTTCCACGAGATCGTGTACGTGACGGGCGGCACCGGCAGCCACGTCCTCGACGAGGACCGGTGGCCGCTGCGCCCGCCCCACCTGTGCTTCATCGCCCCTGGCCGGGTGCACTACTGGGACCGCGTCGCGGGTCTGCGCGGCTGGGTGATCCTGTTCACCGACGACTTCCTGCTGGCGCACCCCGGGGACCGGGACGCGCTGGCGGAGCTGGGCGAGCGCCCGTGGATGCGGCCCGGCCCGAAGGACGCGGCGCGGCTGAGCGACCTGGTGCGGGAGATGCTGCGGGAGTACGACGAGCGGGCCCCGTCGTTCCGTTCGGTGCTCCAGGCGCAGCTGCACATCCTGATCACCCGCGCGCTGCGGCTGTCCGTCCCGTACGGCGCGTCGGGCCCGTGCGGCGCGGACGGCCCCGGCGGCGCCGCGGGCCCGTCCGGCGTACGGCGCGCGGACTCCGCGTCGGGCCGGGCCGCCCTGGTCTCCCGGGAGTTCACCCGGTTACTGGCCCAACCGGACTCCGCGGGCCGCTCCGTACGGTCCTACGCCGACGAACTGGGTGTCTCCGTAGGGCATCTGACCGAGCTGGTCAAGCGCAGCACCGGCCGTACTCCGGGCCGTCTGATCCGGCACGCGCAGACCGTGGAGGCCAAGCGGCTGCTGTCCGGTTCCCGCCTGACGGTCGCTCAGGTGGCCCGCCGGGTGGGGTTCGCCGACCCCGCGTACTTCTGCCGCTTCTTCCGCAGGGAGACGGGGCTGAGCCCCGGCGACTTCCGCCGGGCCGCGGGCGGCGCCGGAGGAATTCACCATGACCTCCGTGCCGAGTCCATCGAAGGGCGGCCGCGGCCCGAATAGCGTCTTCCGCGGCCGCTCAGCCGGTACCGGCGGTGCGGACGCCCGGCTCCTGCCACCCCCCGTGCCCGGGCCCCGCCCTGCCCTGTCCCCCTTCCCCCTGCACACAGGAGCGATGCGATGGACGACGAACGTACGGAGAGCACGGACAGCGCGCGGAGCACGCGGGACGACGGTGTGCGCAGAGGCATCACCAGGAAGAACGTGCTCAAGGCCGCCGTCGCCGCGGTGCCGATACCCCTGCTGCTCGGCGGTGTCGCGCTGGCCCGGGACAGCAAGCCCTCCGACGGTCCGCTCACCCCCACCCCGTACTGCGACGACGGGGACGACCCGACGCCGCCGCAGATCGAGGGCCCGTACTTCAAGCCGAACTCGCCGCTGCGCGACTCGCTGATCCAGCCCGGCACCCAGGGCACCCGGCTCACCGTGAGCGGCTACGTCTTCGGACTGACCTGCCAGCCGCTGTCGCACGTCCTGCTGGACTGGTGGCAGGCGGACGTCAACGGCGACTACGACAACGTCGGCTTCCGCTTCCGCGGGCACCAGTTCACCGACCAGCGCGGCGCGTTCAAGCTGACCACGATCGTGCCGGGCCTCTATCCGGGCCGCACCCGGCACCTGCACGTCAAGGTGCAGGCCCCGAACCAGCCGATCCTCACCACGCAGCTCTACTTCCCCGGCGAGCCGCGCAACAACACCGACCCGCTCTTCAACCCGAAGCTGCTGATGAACGTGCGGCAGAACGGCTCGGCCAAGGAAGCGTCGTTCGACTTCGTCCTGCGGGTGCGCGGCTCGTCGACCCCGTCCCCCACGGGTCAGCCGACCGCGCCCGGCGGCACCTGGGCCGTCGGCACCGACTACCGCACCGGTGACCAGGTCACCTACGACGGCGCCGCGTACACGTGTCTGCAGCCGCACACCGCGCGCGACGGATGGGAGCCGCCGGCCGTCCCGGCGCTGTGGCGCCGCACCTGATCCGGGACGTCCGGTGACCGGTCCGCACACCGGGACCGGTCGGGCCGGTGCCGGTTTCGCGTGACCGGCACCGGCCGGGGCGGGCGCGCGGTCAGTCCCCGTGGCCGAGCTGGAGATCACGCTCGGTACGGCCGCCGCCCGTCACCTGGAGTACGGTCGCCACCGGCGGATAGCCCGCCGCGATGACGGTGTACTCGCCCGCCGACAGGTCGACGAAGCGGAACAGCCCGTCCGGGCCGGTGGTCGCGGTGTCCACCACGTTGCCGGCCGCGTCCAGCAGCGTGACCCGGGCGTCCCCGACGGGGCGCCCGTCACCGGCCCGGACGGTGCCGCGCAGCACCGCGCCGCCCGACAGTTCGATGTCCTGCCGGGTCTCCCGGGCCGCCTGGGCGGTGACCGGCAGGGCGGTGGGGCGATAGCCGGGGGCGCTGACGGCGAGGGTGTAGTCCCCGGCCACCAGCTCCGTGAGGACGTAGCCGCCCTCGCGCCCGCTGCGGGCGGTGGCGACGACCTCGCCGCGCACGTCCGTCAGCGTGACCGTGGCGTCGCGGACGGGAACGCCGTCGGCGGTGGTGACCGCGCCGGCCAGCCGCCCGGCCCCGCCGAGCACCACGTCCAGGCCGACCGGCCGCTCGCCGACGCTGACCGCGACCGCCTGCGGCCGGTGCCCGCCCGCCGCCGCGATCAGCACGTACGCGCCGGGGCCCGGTGTGCTGAGCGCGTACCGGCCGTCGTCACCGGTCGCGCCGCGCCCCACCTGGCGCCCGCCGGTGTCGATGAGCGTGAGGGCGGCGCAGGGCACCGTGCTGCCGTCGCGGTGCCGGACCGTGCCGCACACCGGGACGCCGGGGACGGAGGGGTCCTCGGACGCGGGCGGGGCGGCGGGTACGGACGGGACGGCGGCCGGTACGGACGGCGCCGGGTCCCGGTCCGGGCGCTCCGGCGCGCGGGGGACGGCCGCCTCGGTACGCGCGTGGGGGACCGGGGCGGCCTCCCGCGGCCCGGCGGGCGGCGGAAGCGGGGCGTGCGGAGCGGGTGGGACGTGGGAGGTGTGGGACACCAGGGGGTTCTCTTTCCGGAAGACGGCGAGCAGCAGGCCCAGGAGAAGCACCGGCAGGAGGTAGAGGAAGACACGCGGCACGGTGTGCGCGTAGGCCGCGGCCGGACCGTCGTGCAGCGCCGCGGGCACCGCGCTCAGCAGCCCCGGAACCAGCGCCTCCGGCTCGGCGTACCGGCCCGTCCCGGCCGGGCGGTGGACGAGGTGCGCGGCCAGCCGGTCGGCGAGGAAGGTCGCGAACAGGCCCGCGGCGACACTGCCGCCGAGGCGCCGCAGGGTGGCGCCGGGGGCGGGGGCGGGCCCGGCGCGCCGCACGGAGGCGCGTACGGCCAGGACGAGCGCCGGCAGCACGCAGCCGACCCCCAGGCCCAGCACGCCCGTTCCGAGGCTGTGCACCGGCCGTCCGGCGTCCTGCGGCACCCGGCACAGCAGCCACATCGCCCCGCCCGCCAGCGCGCAGCCCAGCGCCAGGAGCACGCGGTGGCGGCCGGTACGGCGGACGAGGTGCCCGCTCAGGGCCGCGCCGAGCACGAGGCCCGCCGTCAGCGGCAGCATCAGCAGCCCGGACCGGGTGGGCGACGCACCGTCGGTCACCGGCAGGAAGGTGGGCAGGTAGCCCGCGATCCCGAAGAGCGCGGCGCCCAGGGCCGCGCCGACCAGCCCCGTGACGGCGAACACCGCGTCCCGGAAGAGGTGCAGCGGCAGGAGCGGGTCGGTGGCGAAGTACTCGACGGCGACGAAGAGCAGCGCCGTGCCGAGCGCGCCCAGCCCGAGCCCGAGGACCGTCCGCGAGGTCCAGGCGTGTTGCGTACCGCCCCAATCGGCCAGCAGCAGGAGACAGGTGGCACAAGCGGCCAGCAGCAGCGCGCCCGTCAGGTCCGCCCTGGGCCGTACGGCGGGCCGCGGCAGCTTCGGCACGAACGCCGTCACGAGCAGCGCGAGGACACCGAACGGCACACCCGAGAAGAAGCACCAGCGCCAGGAGGCGTGATCGGTGAGGTAGCCGCCGAGCAACGGCCCCGCGGCGCCGACGAGTCCGCAGACGGTGCCCGTCACCCCCAGGGTCCGGCGGCGCACCCCGGGCGGGACCAGCGCCGCGAGGACCGCGTGGACCCCGGCGACCAGTCCCCCGGCCCCGGCGCCCTGGAGGGCGCGGAAAGCCGTCAGTTCGCCCGTCGCGTGCGCGCGGCCGGCCAGCACCGAGCCGGCGGTGAACAGGAGGGCGGCCACGACGAGGGCGGCCCGGCGGCCGGTCACCTCGCCGAGCCTGGCGTGCAGGGGCAGGCCGGCCGCGGCGGCGAAGAGGAACGCGGTCAGCAGCCAGGAGACGGGCTCCGGGCCGCGCAGGTCGGCGGCGATCTCCGGGAGGGCGGTGACGGCGACCGTCGGGCCGAGGGCCGCGGGCAGCAGGGCCAGGGGGAGGACGACGGGAAGACCCGGCGTCCGGCGGGCGTCCGGAGGCGGGCCGTCACCGCCCGTCCGGACCGGACGCGTGTCCGGTGTCCCCTCCCACCGCCCCTGTTCGGTCAGGGTGGTACCGCCCACGAACTGCTCCCCTCGTCACGCCTGCGCCGCCGCCCCTTTTGTTGCACCGGCGACGAGGGCGTTCAAGCGCGGCGGACGGGGGCGCCGGGGACGGCACTGGCCCCAACTACGCTTCCGGGCGCGTCCGTCGGGCGCCCATCAGGGGTTTCCCGGAGGTGGCGGTACGTTCCGGCACGGACGGCGGGCCCATGGAAACCACCCGAACCGGTGAGCATGCCGCGGCCCCTGAAGGGACCGCGGCGGCGTCCGGCCGGGCGTGACGGCTACTTCTTCTCCGTCTCCGCGGCGAGGTTGGCGAGCACCTCGTCGTAGATCCGGGCCAGCCCCTTCGGCGCGAAGGTCCGCTCGAAGAAGCCGCCGATGCCGCTGGCGCCCTGCCAGGTCGTGGTGACGACGACCTTGGCGCGGCCCTCGCCCGCCGGGGTGACCACCCAGGCCGTCACCATGGAGGAGTTGCGGTCCTTCTCCACCAGCTGTCCGTCGGTCGGCTCGTCGACCTCCAGCAGGCAGTCGCGCACCCGCTTGCTCGTGGCCTGGAGCTTCCAGTGGACGAGGGTGCCCTTGCCGTCGCCGCCCTCGCGCACCTCGTACTCGCTGAAGTGCTCGGGCAGCAGCTTGCGGCGCGTACCGCTGTAGTCGGCGAGCGCGTCGAACACGTCCTCCGGGTCCGCCGCGATCTCGCGCTGCGTGGTGGCCTCGACCTGGCCCATGTGTCTCTTCCTCCGGTGCTCGTCTGCTGTTCCCGCGGCCCGTGGGCCGTACCGGCGCCGTGCCGCGCCGCGGGAACACCACCTTAGGCGCGCGGCCCGGGCCCACGGGCGCCCGGCCGCCGTACGGGGCGGGCGCGCGGCTGCCGTACGAGGGCGGGCGCGGCCCCGCGACGCGCCGGGACACGGTGTGACAGACTCCGTGGGAACGCTTGTTCTATTATCTCGAACAGCGGGGCCACCGAGCGCCCCGGGACAGCGCCCGGGCGGGGAGCCGGAGCGCCGGGGCACAGCGAGGGAACACCGCCGGGGGGCCGAGGGACTCAGGAGGAAGCGCGATGCGCTGGGAGAATCTGGGCGAGCAGTCCGCCGCCCTCTTCGGCACGGATGTCGTCAGCCGTACGATCGACACCCCCGAATTCCGGGGGATCACCTTCCACGAGGTACGCGCCCGCTCGATCATCAACCAGGTGCCCGGCGCCTCCCGCATGCCGTTCGAACGGACGGTGAACCCCTACCGCGGCTGCACCCACGCCTGCGTCTACTGCTTCGCCCGCCGGACCCACGGCTATCTCGACCTGGACACCGGGCTGGACTTCGACTCCCAGATCGTGGTGAAGGTCAACGCGCCCGAACTGCTGCGGCGCGAGCTGGCCGCGCCCCGCTGGCGCGGCGAGCACATAGCCATGGGCACCAACGTCGACTGCTACCAGCGCGCCGAGGGCCGCTACCAGCTCATGCCCGGCATCCTCACGGCCCTGCGGGACCGCGCCAACCCCTTCTCCGTCCTCACCAAGGGCACCCTGATCCTGCGCGACCTCGACCTGCTGCGGCAGGCCGCCGCGGTCACCGAGGTCGGCGTCTCCGTCTCGGTCGGCTTCGTCGACCGCGAGCTGTGGCGCACCGTCGAACCGGGCACGCCCGCGCCGGAACGCCGCCTGGACGTCGTCCGCACCCTGGCCCGGCACGGCATCCCGGCCGGAGTGCTGATGGCCCCGGTGATCCCCTTCCTCGGCGACTCCCCCGCCCAGCTGCGCGCGACCGTACGAGCCATCGCCGCCGCCGGCGCCACCTCCGTGACCCCGCTCGTCCTGCACCTGCGCCCCGGCGCCCGCGAGTGGTTCATGGCGTGGCTGGCCCGGCACCACCCCCATCTCGTACGGCGCTACGAGCGGATGTACGCGGACGGCGCGTACGCCCCCAAGTGGTACCAGCGCCGGATCACGCGCCAGGTGCACGAGCTGGCGGACGAGTACGGCATCGGCCCGGCCCGCGCCGGGGAGGCGCGGCGCATCACCCGGCCGGCGCCCGGCACGGACCCCGCGGAGGCCGGCACGGCCCCGGCAACAGGCTCCGCCCCCGGACACACGCAGCTCGCGCTGCTGTGAACCTCCGGCCTACGCCTACGCCTCCGCCGCCGCGAGGGCGTGGGCGAGCCGGTCCCGGGCCCGGGTCTGGGCGGCTATGCGCTCGTCGATGACGGCGAGCCGCTCGCGGGCTATGCGCAGCCCCTCCGCCGAGGGCGGCGCCGTCGTCATGTCCCCGTCCAGACAGGCCGCGAAGCAGCTCACGTCGGCCAGGGTCAGACCCGCGTCCAGCAGATGCCGGATGTTGCGCACCCGGACGGCCGCGCCCGCGTCGTACACCCGGTAGCCGTTGTGGGCACGGACCGACGTGATCAGTCCCGCCCCTTCGTAGTGCCGCAAGGCCCGCGAGGACACCCCCGTCACCGCGGCCAGCTCGCCGATCCGCACCGGCCTCACCTCCCGCCATTGTTGTAGCAGGAGGCACTGACAACGGCGTGGGCCGGCAGATCCCAGGGAATTCCCCAGTGGGCCGGCCGGGCCGCGGAACCCGGCCGTCTCCAGGGCGGCGTCAGGCCACCACCGCCCCGCCGTCGACCGGCAGGATCACCCCCGTCACGAACGACGCCGCGGCCGAGGCGAGCTGTACGACGGCCCACGCGACCTCCTCCGGCCGGCCGACCCGGCCCAGCGGCGTGTGCCCGATCTGCCACTGCCGTACCGCCGCCCGCTGCTCGGCGGTCAGCCCCTGGTGTTCCCCGATGGGGGTGTCGACCGCCCCGGGCGCGACGCCCACGACCCGGATCCCGCGCGGCGCCAGTTCCACCGCCCAGCTGCGGGTGAGCAGTTCGAGGCCGGCCTTGGTGGCACCGTAGACCGCGTTCCCCGGCCAGGCCCGCTGTCCGACCGAGGTGCTGATGTTCACCACCACGCCGCCGGTCTCCTCCAGATACGGCAGCGCCGCCTGCGTCAGCAGTACCGGCGCCACCAGGTTCGTCGCGAGCTGCGGCTCGATCCGCTCCCGGGTCAGCGACCCCAGGCTTCCGCCGCCCACGATCCCGGCGTTGTTGACCAGCACGTCCAGCCGCCCGTGGCGTCGCACCGCGTGCTCGGTGATCTCCTCCGCCGCCCCGTCGGCGGTGATGTCGGCGACGTACGGCTCGATCGCCCCGTGCCCCTGCGCGGCCTCGGCCAGCGGCCCGGGCCGCCGCCCCACCGCGACCACCCGGTCCCCTGCCGCCGCGAACCGCCGCGCCGTGGCCCGCCCGATCCCGGTCCCCGCGCCCGTCACCACGACGACCCGGCCCTGTCCCTGCTGCCGCCCACGCGGCTGTTCCGTGCTCATCGGCCACAGCCTGGGACGTTGTCGCCAATGTCAAGGTCAAACCCTAGACATCACGCGCCACTCAGGACCCCGCCCGCTCCCCCGGCTCCCCCTGGATCCCCAGCCGCGCCAGCGAGGCCGCTGCCGCCGCGGCGAGCCGGGGGTGGTCGAGCGCCGCGGTGAGGACCGGGACCGCGCGCCGGTCACCCAGGGCGCCCAGGCCTTCCACGCAGGCCAGGGCCACGCGCCAGTACGGGTTGTGCGGGGTGAGGAGGCGTTCCAGGGTCGCTATCAGGGCGGGGACGGATTCGGGGGCGCGGAGTTCGGCCAGGAGGCGGACCGGGTGGAGGGCGTAGGCGGTGCGCAGGGGGTTGGTGGCGAGGGCCGCGGCGGCGCGGGCGGTGCGCGGGTCGCCGAGGCGGCCGAGGGCGTGCGCGGCGGTGGCGCAGCGCACCGGATCGCGGTAGTTGAGGAGCAGGACGAGGGTCTCGAAGGCGCGGCGGTCGCCCGCGCTCCCCAGGATGAACGCCGCGATTTCCCGTGCCCACAGCGGGCGCTCGACCGCGGTGAGCACCCGGGCCAGTTCCTCGCGCCCCGCCGGGGTGTTCTTGCGCGCCAGCCCGAGGAGCCGCTCGTAGGCGACGAGATCCTGCGGGGAGCGGAGTTCGGCACGCACCCGGTCCGTCAACTCGTGGAATTCATCTTCCATTTGCCGCTCCCTCCCGCGGATTCCTCACGGTACGTGCGACGTGGCCCGAGCCACAGCCTAAATCCCGCGCCAACCCCTGGCGCTGTTGGTTACCGACGAGTTAATCTGCTGGGCACGGGCAGCACCCCTGCCCCGGCGGCCTGGTGACGCAGCCGCCACAGCGTGCGGTCGGTTCGGCGTACAGCACGGCCTTCACGGCGCGGCCTCGGGACAGGGCCCCGCCGATCAACATCCGCTAGGGTCATGCATGTTCTGCATGTGCCCGGCCCCCTCCTCAGTCGTCACTTTCCCCTGCGCACATCGGTCCTCCTCCCTCGGGAGCCCCTGTCCGCACGGGATCCACTCCATGGAGTCTCGCGATGGACCCTCAGTCCACACCTGGCCGCCCGGCCGACGCCGCCACCGTTCCCCAGGTCTCCACCGTCTCCACCACCCCTTCGCCCCCCGCCGCGCCCCGAACGCCCGCCACCGTGGCCGTCATCGGCCTCGGCACGATGGGCACCGGCATAGCCGAGGTGCTCACCCGCGCCGGCCGCGAGGTGATAGGCATCGACATCGACGACACCGCCGCCCGCCGCGCCGTCGCGACCCTGGAGGCGTCCACCGCGCGGGCGGTGCGCCGGGAGCGCGTCACCGAGCGCGAGCGGCAGGACGCCCTGGCCCGCTTCCGTACGTTCCGCGACCTCCAGGCCGCCGCCGACGCGGACCTCGTCATCGAGGTCGTGCCGGAGGACTACGAGCTCAAGCGGCAGGTCTTCGCCGAGCTGGACGGCATCGTGCGGCCCGACGCCATCCTCGCCACCGGCACCAACGCGCTGTCCGTGACCCGCCTGGCGGCCGACTCCCGGCACCCGGAGCGCGTGCTGGGCCTGCACTTCTTCAACCCGGCGCCGGCCATGAAGCTGGTCGAGGTGGTCTCCTGCGTGCTGACCGCGCCGGCCGCCGTCACGGCCGTCACCGAACTGGCCCGCGAGCTGGGCAAGGAGCCGATCGCGGTCGGCGACCGGCCCGGCTTCGTCGCCGACGGGCTGCTGTTCGGCTATCTGAACCAGGCCGCCGCGATGTACGAGTCGCGGTACGCCACCCGCGAGGACATCGACGCCGCGATGAAGCTGGGCTGCGGCCTGCCCATGGGCCCGCTGGCGCTGCTCGACCTGATCGGCGTGGACACCGCCCGTACGGTCCTGGAGGCCATGTACGCGGCCTCCCGCGACCGGCTGCACGCGCCCGCGCCGATCCTGGGCCAGCTCGCCGAGGCGGGGCTGACCGGCCGCAAGGCGGGCCGCGGCTTCTACACGTACGAGGCGCCGGGCAGCGCCGCCGTCGTGCCGGACGTCCACTCGCCCGCCGGGGCCCACGAAACGGCCGCCGGGCGCACGGTGCGCGGTGTCGGGGTGGCCGGCTCGGGGACGATGGCGAGCGGGATCGCCGAGGTCTTCGCCAAGTCCGGCTTCCCGGTGGTGCTGGCGGCCCGCAGCCTGGAGAAGGCCGAGGCGGCCAAGGCACGCGTCGCCAAGTCGCTGGACCGTTCCGTGAAGAAGGGGCGGCTGACCGCCGAGGCGCGGGAGGCCGCCCTCGACGCGATCACCCCCGCCGGGACGCTGGACGCGCTGGCCGACGTGGACCTCGCGGTCGAGGCGGTCGCCGAGGACCTGGAGGTCAAGCGGCAGCTGTTCGCGACGCTGGACAAGGTGTGCAAGCCGGGCGCCGTCCTGGCCACCACCACCTCCTCGCTGCCCGTGGTGGCCTGCGCGCGGGCCACCTCGCGCCCGCGGGACGTGATCGGGATGCACTTCTTCAACCCGGCGCCGGCCATGAAGCTGGTCGAGGTCGTGCGGACCGTCCTGACCGCGGACGACGTGCACGCGACCGTGCGCGCGGTGTGCGCCCGGGTCCGCAAGCACCCGGTGGACTGCGGCGACCGGGCCGGGTTCATCGTGAACGCCCTGCTGTTCCCGTACCTGAACAACGCGGTCAAGATGGTGCAGGAGCACTATGCGACACCGGACGACATCGACGCCGCGATGAAGCTGGGCGGCGGCTACCCGATGGGCCCGTTCGAGCTGCTCGACGTGGTCGGCCTGGATGTGTCGCTGGCCATCGAGAAGGTACTGCACGCCGAGTTCCGCGACCCCGGCCTGGCGCCGGCCCCGCTGCTGGAACACCTCGTCGCCGCGGGCTGCCTGGGCCGCAAGACCGGCCGCGGCTTCCGTGAGTACGCCCGGCGCTGACGCGTGGCGGACGGCCCCGCCGCCGGCCGGCGGCGGGTGGGGCGGGCTGCTGGACCCTTCCGGCGGCCCGCACCCGGGAGGGGCCCGAGCGACGGCTGATGCCGCAGGCAGCGGAAATATGCAGTACCGTCCCCACATGTCCCAGCCCGCCCGTACGCAGTCGTCCGACGGAACCGAACCGACCACCCCCGGCACCCGCCGGGCCGCCGCCCAACGCCTGAAGATGCGCCGCGAACTGGCGGCCGCCGCGATGGAACTGTTCGCCGCCAAGGGCTACGAGGCGACGACGGTCGACGAGATCGCGGCCGCGGCCGGTGTCGCCCGCCGCACGTTCTTCCGCCACTTCCGCTCCAAGGAAGAGGCGATCTTCCCCGACCACGACGACACCCTCGTACGGGCCGAGGCCGTCCTGGACGCGGCGCCCGCGCACGAGCACCCGCTCGACACGGTCTGCCGCGGCATCAAGGAGGTCATGCGGATGTACGCGGCCTCCCCCGCCGTCTCGGTGGCCCGCTACCGGCTGACCCGCGAGGTGCCCACCCTCCGGGAGGCCGAGATCGCCTCGGTGGCCCGCTACGAACGGCTCTTCACCCGTTATCTCCTCGGCCACTTCGACGAGGGCGCCCACCACGAGGGCGACGACGACCCGCTGCTCGCCGAGGTCGCCGCCTCCGCCGTCGTCACCGCCCACAACCACGTGCTGCGACGCTGGCTGCGGGCGGGCGCCGAGGGGGACGTGGAGGCCCAGCTCGACCACGCCTTCGCGATCGTCCGCGCCACCTTCGGCACGGGCATCGGCGCGGGCCGCGGCCGGGGCGGCCAGGCGCGCCAGGAGCCCCCGGCGCGGACGGCGCGGCAGGGCGAGGTCCTGGTGACGGTGGCCCGTACGGACGCGCCCCTGGACGAGGTCATGCGCACGATCGAGAAGGCGCTCAAGCAGCGGTCCTGAGCCGTGTACGCCCTGGCGCCGGGGGTGGCGTGCGCCACCCCCGGCGCCAGGGCGCTGCCGACCATTCGGCCTCATAAAGGGCGACATTTCACCATTTCGGCTGGCCGTAGTGCCGCTCATGCGTGCCCCCCAGATGACATCTGAGAGAAATTGTTGGCACTCAGTGTCTTGTCGGCTGGCACGCGGTGTCATACGTTGATGTTGTCCGGGTGACCGGAGCGGGGCGCAAACCACCGCGCTCCGGCTGTCCCGGCAGGCCCTTCGCGCCTGCCCGCCCGGGCGCCTGCGTCACAGGCACCCTCACCGCGCTCACCCGCGCTGCCGGAAACACCCCTCAGCCGGACCGACGGCCTTCCGCACCACCCCCGACGTACCCTCAAGCCGCTTTCGACTGGCTTCGCCGGAGGCACACCGTGAACCAGATACTTGACGCGATCCTCGCGCCAGAGAGCACCAGCGAAGACTTCGCCGCTCTGCCCCTGCCCGACTCCTACCGCGCGGTGACCGTGCACAAGGACGAGGCCGACATGTTCGACGGCCTGCCCGCCAAGGAGAAGGACCCCCGCAAGTCGCTGCACGTCGAGGAGGTGCCGGTGCCCGAACTGGGCCCCGGCGAGGCCCTGGTGGCCGTCATGGCCTCCTCGGTGAACTACAACAGCGTCTGGACCTCGATCTTCGAGCCGATGTCCACCTTCGGGTTCCTGGAGCGCTACGGCAGGCTGTCGCCGCTGGCCAAGCGGCACGACCTGCCGTACCACGTGATCGGTTCCGACCTGGCGGGCGTCGTGCTGCGCACCGGGCCCGGCGTGAACTCCTGGAAGCCCGGCGACGAGGTCGTCGCGCACTGCCTGTCCGTCGAGCTGGAGTCCGCCGACGGGCACAACGACACGATGCTCGACCCCGAGCAGCGCATCTGGGGCTTCGAGACCAACTTCGGCGGCCTGGCCGAGATCGCGCTCGTCAAGTCCAACCAGCTGATGCCCAAGCCGGGGCACCTGAGCTGGGAGGAGGCGGCGGCGCCCGGGCTGGTCAACTCCACCGCGTACCGCCAGCTGGTCTCCCGCAACGGCGCCGGGATGAAGCAGGGCGACAACGTGCTGATCTGGGGCGCCAGCGGCGGACTCGGCTCGTACGCCACGCAGTTCGCGCTGGCCGGCGGCGCCAACCCGATCTGTGTGGTCTCCAGTGACCAGAAGGCGGAGATCTGCCGGAAGATGGGCGCCGAGGCGATCATCGACCGGAACGCCGAGGGCTACAGGTTCTGGAAGGACGAGCGCACCCAGGACCCCAAGGAGTGGAAGCGCTTCGGCAAGCGCATCCGCGAACTGACCGGCGGGGAGGACGTGGACATCGTCTTCGAGCACCCGGGGCGCGAGACGTTCGGCGCGAGCGTGTACGTCACGCGCAAGGGCGGCACCATCGTCACCTGCGCCTCCACCTCCGGGTACACCCACGAGTACGACAACCGCTACCTGTGGATGTCGCTCAAGCGCATCGTCGGCTCGCACTTCGCCAACTACCGCGAGGCGTGGGAGGCCAACCGCCTGATCGCCAAGGGCAAGATCCACCCGACGCTGTCGAAGACGTACTCCCTGGAGGAGACCGGGCAGGCCGCCTACGACGTGCATCGCAACCTCCACCAGGGCAAGGTCGGCGTCCTCGCGCTGGCGCCCGAGGAGGGCATGGGCGTGCGCGACGCGGAGATGCGGGCGAAGCACCTCGACGCCATCAACCGCTTCCGGAACGTCTGACCCGGAGGGACGCGAGAGTACGGGACCCCACATGACCGAACGTCACAAGGATCGTCCGTGGCTGATGCGGACCTACGCCGGGCACTCCACCGCCGAGGCGTCCAACGCGCTCTACCGGCGCAACCTCGCCAAGGGCCAGACGGGCCTGTCGGTCGCCTTCGACCTGCCGACGCAGACCGGTTACGACCCGGACCACGTCCTCGCCCGCGGCGAGGTCGGCCGGGTCGGGGTCCCCGTCTCCCACCTCGGTGACATGCGGCGGCTGTTCCAGGACATCCCCCTGGAGCAGATGAACACCTCGATGACCATCAACGCCACGGCCATGTGGCTGCTGGCGCTCTACGAGGTCGTCGCCGAGGAGCAGGGCGCCGACATCGGCAAGCTGTCGGGCACCACGCAGAACGACATCGTCAAGGAGTACCTCTCGCGCGGGACGCACGTCTTCCCGCCGGGGCCGAGCCTGCGGCTGACCACCGACATGATCGCGTACACGGTGGCGCACATCCCCAAGTGGAACCCGATCAACATCTGCAGCTACCACCTCCAGGAGGCCGGGGCCACACCGGTGCAGGAGATCGCGTACGCGATGAGCACCGCGGTCGCCGTGCTCGACGCCGTACGGGACTCGGGGCAGGTGCCGCCGGAGAAGTTCGGTGACGTCGTCGCGCGGATCTCGTTCTTCGTCAACGCCGGCGTCCGGTTCATCGAGGAGATGTGCAAGATGCGCGCCTTCGGCCGCATCTGGGAGCAGGTCACCCGGGAGCGGTACGGCGTCGAGAACCCCAAGCAGCGCCGCTTCCGGTACGGCGTCCAGGTCAACTCGCTCGGCCTGACGGAGGCGCAGCCGGAGAACAACGTCCAGCGGATCGTGCTGGAGATGCTGGCGGTCACCCTGTCCAAGGACGCCCGCGCCCGCGCCGTGCAGCTCCCGGCCTGGAACGAGGCGCTGGGGCTGCCGCGGCCGTGGGACCAGCAGTGGTCGCTGCGCATCCAGCAGGTGCTGGCCCACGAGTCGGACCTGCTGGAGTACGAGGACATCTTCGCCGGGTCGCACGTCATCGAGGCCAAGGTCGAGGAGCTGGTCCGGGGCAGCCTGGCGGAGATGGACCGCATCGCGGACATGGGCGGGGTGATGGCCGCCGTCGAGTCCGGCTACCTGAAGTCGCAGCTGGTCTCCTCGCACGCGGAGCGGCGGGCCCGGATCGAGGCGGGCGAGGAGAAGATCGTCGGCGTCAACTGCTACCAGTCGACCGAGCCGAACCCGCTCACCGCCGACCTGGACACCGCCGTCATGACCGTCGACCCGGACAACGAGGCGGGCGTGGTGCGGGCGCTGCACGCGTGGCGGGACAACCGCGACGAGGGCCGCGCGCAGGAGGCGCTGTCGGCGCTGAAGAAGGCCGCGGCGGGCGACACGAACCTGTTCGCCGCGACCCTGGAATGCGCCCGCGCGGGGGTCACGACCGGCGAGTGGGCCTGGGCCCTGCGCGACGTCTTCGGCGAGTTCCGGGCGCCGACCGGCGTCTCCGGCGCGCCGCTCGCGGTCACCGCCGAGGCGGGCACCCCGCTCGCCGCGGTCCGCGCCAAGGTCGAGCGCACCGCCGCCGACCTGGGCGGCGGCCGGCTGCGCCTGCTGGTCGGCAAGCCCGGCCTGGACGGGCACAGCAACGGCGCGGAGCAGATCGCCGTACGGGCCAGGGACGCCGGCTTCGAGGTGGTCTACCAGGGCATCCGGCTGACCCCGGAGCAGATCGTCACGGCGGCGGTCGCCGAGGACGTGCACTGCGTGGGCCTGTCGATCCTGTCCGGCTCGCACGCCGAGCTGGTGCCGGACGTGCTGGCGCGGCTGCGCCGCAGCGGCGCTCCGGACATTCCCGTCATCGTGGGCGGCATCATCCCCGCCGCCGACGCGGCGGCCCTCCGGGAAGCCGGAGTGGCGGCCGTCTTCACCCCGAAGGACTTCGGTATCACGGAGATCATCGGCCGTATCGTCGACGAGATCCGTACCGCGAACAAGCTCGACCCTCTGGAGGTCCCCGCATGACCCAGCCGTCGCCCGCCACCACGCCGGCTCCCGCCCCCGGTGTCGACCGCCTGCGCCCGCGCCGCTCCTGCCTCGCCGTGCCGGGCAGCAACCCGCGCTTCCTGGAGAAGGCCCAGGGCCTCCCCGCCGACCAGGTCTTCCTGGACCTGGAGGACGCCTGCGCGCCGCTGGCGAAGCCGGGCGCGCGGCACAACATCGTCGACGCGCTGAACACCGGCGACTGGACCGGCAAGACGCGTGTCGTGCGGGTCAACGACTGGACCACCGAGTGGACCTACCGGGACGTCATCACCGTCGTCGAGGGCGCGGGCCAGAACCTCGACTGCATCATGCTGCCGAAGGTGCAGGACGCCCAGCAGGTCGTGGCGCTGGACCTGCTGCTGAGCCAGATCGAGAAGACCATGGGCTTCGAGGCGGGCCGGATCGGCATCGAGGCGCAGATCGAGAACGCCAAGGGCCTGGTGAACGTGGACGCCATCGCCGCCGCGTCGCCGCGCCTGGAGACCATCATCTTCGGCCCGGCCGACTTCATGGCCTCCATCAACATGAAGACGCTGGTCGTGGGCGAGCAGCCGCCCGGGTACGGCGCGGACGCCTACCACTACATCCTCATGCGCATCCTGATGGCGGCCCGCGCCAACGACCTCCAGGCGATCGACGGCCCCTACCTCCAGATCAAGAACGTGGACGGCTACAAGGAGGTCGCCGGGCGCGCCGCGGCGCTGGGCTTCGACGGCAAGTGGGTGCTGCACCCGGGCCAGGTCGAGGCCGCCAACGAGGTGTTCTCGCCCACGCAGGAGGACTACGACCACGCGGAGCTGATCCTGGACGCGTACGCGTGGCACACCTCCGAGGCGGGCGGGAAGAAGGGCTCCGCGATGCTCGGTGACGAAATGATCGACGAGGCCAGCCGCAAGATGGCGCTCGTCGTCGCCGGAAAGGGCCGCGCCGCCGGCCTGACCCGTACCTCGAAGTTCGAAGCCCCGGAGGCGTGAGCGCGATGCAGTTCGGCCGTACCTATGAGGAATTCACCGTCGGGGACGTCTACAAGCACTGGCCGGGAAAGACGGTCACGGAATACGACGACCACCTCTTCTGTCTGCTGACCATGAATCACCATCCGCTGCACATGGACAGCAACTACGCGGAGCGGACCACGGACTTCGGGAAGAATGTCGTCGTCGGGAACTACATCTACTCGCTGCTGCTGGGGATGTCGGTGCCGGACGTTTCGGGCAAGGCGATCGCGAATCTCGAAATCGAGTCGCTGAAGCATGTCGCGCCCACGTTCCACGGGGACACCCTCTACGGCGAGACGACGGTGCTGGACAAGACGCCGTCGAAGTCCAAGAGCGACCGCGGGATCGTGTACGTGGAGACCAAGGGCTACAAGCAGGACGGCACCCTGGTGTGTGTCTTCCGGCGCAAGGTCATGGTGCCCACGGCCACGTACGTCAAGGAGCGCGGCGGGGAGCAGCCGGGCCGCCCGGAGCTGCGGGAACCGGCCCGGAAGGAGAAGTGAGATGAGCGGACGCCTCGCGCAGACCGAGGGCCTGACGGACATCCAGCGGGAAATCCTCTCGACGGTCCGTGACTTCGTCGACAAGGAGATTCTGCCGGTCGCCACCGAGCTGGAGCACCGCGACGAGTACCCGACGCGGATAGTCGAGGGGCTGAAGGAACTCGGCGTCTTCGGGCTGATGATTCCGGAGGAGTACGGCGGGCTCGGCGAGTCGCTGCTGACGTACGCGCTGACGGTGGAGGAGATCGCCCGCGGCTGGATGAGCGTGTCGGGCATCATCAACACCCACTTCATCGTGGCGTACATGCTCAAGCAGCACGGAACGCGGGAGCAGAAGGAGTACTTCCTGCCGAAGATGGCGGCCGGTGAGATCCGCGGCGCCTTCTCGATGTCGGAGCCGGGGCTCGGTTCGGACGTCTCGGCCATCACGTCCAAGGGCGTGCGGGACGGCGGAGACGGCGGGGATTTCGTACTGACCGGTCAGAAGATGTGGCTGACCAACGGCGGTTCGTCAACTCTGGTCGCGGTGCTGTGCCGTACGGACGAGGGCCATCCGGAGGGCACCGCGCCGCACAAGTCGATGACCACCTTCCTCGTGGAGAAGGAGGCCGGGTTCGGCGAGGTGCGGCCGGGGCTGACCATCCCCGGCAAGATCGACAAGATGGGCTACAAGGGCGTCGACACCACCGAGCTGATCATGGACGGGCTGCGCGTCCCCGCCGACCGGGTCCTCGGCGGCGAGACCGGACGTGGCTTCTATCACATGATGGACGGCGTCGAGGTCGGGCGGGTGAACGTGGCCGCGCGGGGCTGCGGGGTCGCGCAGCGCGCCTTCGAGCTGGGCGTTTCGTACGCGCAGCAGCGGCACACGTTCGGCAGGCCGATCGCCCAGCACCAGGCGATTCAGTTCAAACTTGCCGAAATGGCGACAAAGGTGGAAGCGGCCCATGCGATGATGGTCAACGCCGCACGCAAAAAGGACTCCGGGCAGCGAAACGACCTGGAGGCGGGCATGGCCAAGTACCTGGCCTCCGAGTACTGCAAGGAGGTGGTGGAGGACGCGTTCCGCATCCACGGCGGCTACGGCTTCTCGAAGGAGTACGAGATCGAGCGCCTCTACCGGGAGGCACCGATGCTCCTCATCGGTGAAGGAACCGCCGAGATCCAGAAAATGATCATCGGCCGGCGACTACTGGAGGAGTACCGAATCCAGGGGTGAACGCCCGATTTGGGGTGTTTTCTTCAGGACGAAGATCACACCCCGTCATCGTTGTTCGGCCACGGATTGGCTCTGGCTCTTGGCCAGTTGCCGCTCGCAACCGATACCATCCCGGGAAAGCCGCCGTCCCCCATTGCATATGCGGCATCCTCCGCTACGAAGGTCATCCATGCCCCACAGCCAATCCTCTGCACAACGCGGTCGCGTCCGCCTCGCGCGCGGAGCGTCGCCGTGGCTCCTGCCGACCGTCGCGACGGCCGCGGTCAGCCTGGCCCGTTCCCGTCGCTCGGGACGCTGGGCTGCCGCCGCCGTGCCCGCCACCGCCCTGGCGGCGGGCATGCTGTGGTTTTTCCGCGACCCTGAGCGCGAGATCGCTCAGGGCCGGGTCATCTCCCCGGCCGACGGCGTGGTGCAGAGCATCATGCCGTGGAAGGACGGACGCACCCGCGTCGCGATCTTCATGAGCCCGCTGAACGTCCACGTCAACCGCGCGCCGCTGGCCGGCACGGTGACGTCCGTGGAGCACATCCCCGGCGGGTTCGTCCCGGCGTTCAACAAGGAGAGCGAGAACAACGAGCGGGTGGTCTGGCACTTCGACACCGAGCTCGGCGACGTCGAGATGGTGCAGATCGCCGGTGCCGTGGCCCGCCGGATCGTCCCGTACGTCCCCCAGGGCACGAAGGTGGAGCAGGGCGAGCGCATCGGCCTGATCCGCTTCGGGTCGCGCGTCGACGTCTACCTCCCGGCGGGTGTCGAGGCCGCGGTCGAGGTCGGCCAGGCCACCACCGCGGGGGTGACTCGCCTTGACCGTGATTGATCCCGACACCCAGCCCGGCTGGGTCGCGGACGTCGACGAGGAGGACGTGGCCGACGACATGCCGCTGTCCACGCGGCTGTCGATCGCGGACACCCTCACCCTGGGCAACGCGATCTGCGGCTTCATGGCCGTCTACTTCACCACCACCGGCGTCCTGATCCCGCACCTGACGGGCAACGAGGACGGCGGGATGGCGCGGCACAGCGCCGCCATGGCGGTGATCCTGATGCTGCTGGCCTCCATCTTCGACCTGTTCGACGGGCTCGTCGCGCGCAAGCTGCGCGCCTCGGCGATGGGGGCCGAGCTCGACAACCTCTCCGACCTGATCAGCTTCGGGCTGGCGCCGGCGTACTTCGTCGTCACCTGGGGCATGGTCGCCCCGGACTCCCACCAGCGGGTCTCGGTGGTCGCGGCGGTGGTGGTGCTGCTGGCGGTGGTGCTGCGGCTGGCCCGGTTCTCCTGCGTGACGCTGCGGGACGGCATCTTCCAGGGCATGCCGAGTCCGTTCGGCGCCCTGACCGTCGTCGCGATCGTTCTGCTGGAGCTGCCCTTCGTACCGACGCTGCTGGCGATCATCGGTGTGGCCTGGCTGATGGTGAGCCGGGTCGAGTACCCGAAGCCGCGGGGACGGCTCGCGGTGGCGATGCTCAGCTGGATCGTGCTGAGCATGGGCATGCTGGCGGCCTGGGCGCTGGACGCCCCCGGCGGCCAGACCCTCCTGCAGACCGGCTGCTCCCTCCAGATCGTGCTGGGCGCGATGATCCCGGTCTTCGCGACGGCCCGCCGGGTCAACACCTTCCGCGACAACCGCCGCGAGGCGCGCAGCGCGCAGGTGCAGCAGATCCAGTAGCGGCCACCGGCCTTCGGACGACAAAGGCCCCCGCCGGGCGCAGCAGCTCGGCGGGGGCCTTTTGCCGTATCCGGGGGCACGGGGCGCCCGGAGGGGGCGCGTACGGAGCGCCCCCGTCCCGTCTCACCTCACCGCAGGAAATCCCGCGCCAGGGCCTCCGCGGCGCGCTCCAGGAGCGGTCCGGCCTCGGCCATGCAGCGTGCCGGGTCCGGCTCCAGGTCGGTCAGCGGGTAGGCGCGGCGGATGCCGGCCCGGCCCAGCGCCTCGGCCGGCAGGGCCAGGCGCCCGCAGACCGCCACCACGTCCAGGCCCGCGGCACGGGCCGCCGCCGCGACACCGGCCGGTGCCTTGCCGTGCAGGGTCTGCTCGTCCAGCGAGCCCTCTCCGGTGACGACGAAGGTGGCGCGGGCCAGGGCCGGGGCGAAGCCCAGCACCTCCAGCATCACGTCGATGCCCGGCCGGAAGGCGGCGCCCAGGCCGACCAGGGCGCCGTAGCCGATGCCGCCCGCCGCGCCCGCGCCGGGCGCGAGGGCGCACTCGGCGGCGCGGGGCCCCACCGCGGTCTCCAGGACCTTGGCGTAGTGGGCGAGGGCCGCGTCCAGCGCCGCGACGTCCTGCTCGCTCGCGCCCTTCTGCGGCCCGTAGACGGCGGGCGCGCCCTTGGGCCCGGTGAGCGGGTTGTCCACGTCGCCGGCGAGCACCACCTCCGTACCGGCGAGCCGGGGGTCCAGGCCCGTCAGATCGGCGGTGGCCAGGTCGCGCAGCGGGCCGCCGCCCGGTGCGAGCGGGGCGCCCGCGGCGTCCAGGAAGCGGGCGCCGAGCGCGGCGAGCATGCCCGCGCCGCCGTCGGTCGTGGCGCTGCCGCCGACGCCGAGGACGATCCGGCCGGCGCCCGCGTCCAGCGCCGCGCGCAGCAGCTCGCCGGTGCCGTACGTGGTGGCCGTGAGCGGTGCGAAGCGCCCCTCCGGCAGGTGCTGGAGGCCGGACGCCTCCGCCATCTCGATCACGGCCGTGCCGTCCTCGTGGAGCGCGAAGGTGGCCGTCACCGGGTCGCCGACGGGGCCGGTGACCCGGACCTCGTACCGGGCGAAGCCCGCCGCCAGGGCGGCCGCGACCGTGCCGTCGCCGCCGTCCGCGACCGGGACGGACTCCACCGCGAGGCCGGGGACGGCCCGGCGCAGCCCGGCCGTGACGTGTCCGGCGACCTCGACGGCGGTGAGCGAACCCTTGAATTTGTCCGCGGCGACCAGCACCCGCGGTGCCCGGTCCCGGTCTGCCGCCGGTGTCCTTGCTGCGTCCGCCACTGTTTCCCCTTGCTTTCGAACTGGCAGTCGCGCCGCTGCGACCTTATCCGGCGCGGGCCCCGGCGAACAGGGAGCGGCGGCGCCGGACGGCGCGCCAATCCGGCTGAACACCGTTTTTCCGGTCATAGTGGGACGCCATGAGCGTGCAGACTTCCGAGGAACCGACGCCGCATTCCGGGCCCGGCGGCGCGGAGCACGATCCGCCGCCCGATCTCGTTCTGGTCGGCGTCGGCGTGGCCGCGGTGCTCGCGGTGGTCGCCTGGGCGGCACTGGGCAAAAAGAATTTCGAATCCGTCACCGATTCCGCGCTGAACTGGGTGCTGGGGAATTTCGGCTGGCTGTTCGTGGTGGCGGCGGATGTCTTTCTCGTGCTGTGCGTCCTCATCGCCGTCAGCCGATTCGGCCGGGTCCGGCTCGGCACGGACGACGCGGAGCCGGAATTCGGCAATCTGGCGTGGATCGCGATGATGTTCAGCGCCGGAATGGGAATCGGCCTGATGTTCTACGGCGTGGGCGAGCCCCTCCAGCACTACGTCTCCCCGCCGCCCGCCAGCGGCGTCACTCCGCACACCGGCGCCGCGGCCCGTACCGCGCTGGAGTACTCGTTCTTCCACTGGACCCTGACCCCGTGGGCCATCTACGGCATCGCGGGCCTGGCCCTGGCCTACGCGGGTTTCCGCAAGGGCCGCAGCAACCGGCTCAGCTCCGCCTTCGTCCCGCTGATCGGCGAGCGGCGGGCCGGCGGACGCCTGGGGCACCTGATCGACCTGCTGGCCGTCTTCGCGACCGTCTTCGGTACGGCCACCAGCCTGGGCCTGGGCGCCCTTCAGGTCAGCAAGGGGCTCAACATCACCACGGGCACGGCGGACAGCACGACGGTCCAGCTGGTGATCATCGTGGCGCTCTCCGCGGCGTTCGTGGCCTCGGCCTTCTCCGGCCTGCACAAGGGCGTCAAGTGGCTGTCCACCCTGAACATCGTGCTGGCGGCGCTGCTGATGCTGTTCGTCTTCGTGCTCGGCCCGACCGTGTACGTCCTGGACAGCATCCCGGCGAGCGTCGGCGGCTACCTCGCCGACCTGCTGCCGATGGCCTCGCGGACCGGCGCGTTCACCGACGCGGACTGGCTGGGCGTCTGGACGGTCTTCTACTGGGCGTGGTGGCTGTCCTGGGCCCCGTTCGTCGGCACGTTCATCGCCCGGATCTCGCACGGGCGGACCGTACGGGAGTTCCTGATCGGCGTCCTGCTGGTGCCCAGCGGCGCGACCATGGTCTGGTTCTGCGTGCTGGGCGGCAGCGCGATCCGGCTGGACGCCGGCGGCGTGGCCGACCTGGCGCAGCACGCCAAGGACGCGGAGGCGTCGCTGTTCGGCATGCTGGACGCGCTGCCGGCCGGGGCGGTGACCTCGTGGGTGGCGATGATCCTGGTGATGACGTACTTCATCACCAGCGCCGACTCCGCGTCCCTGGTGATGGGGTCGCTGACCAGCCGGGGCGCGCTGCACCCGCGCACCTGGCTGGTGGTCACCTGGGGCGTCCTGATGGCCGCGGTCGCCGCGGTGCTGCTGGTGGCGGGCGGGCTCGGCGCGCTCCAGACGGCGACGATCCTGGTCGCGCTGCCGTTCGTGTTCGTGATGCTGGCGCTGTGCTGGGCACTGCTGAAGGAACTGCGCGAGGACCCGGGCGCCGGGCCCGCCCGGCACCCCGCGCTGCACGGCCTGCGGGACGCGGTGCGCACCATCGTCGGCGAGGAGATCACCGACCGCGGCCGCACCCGCCACCCGCGGCTGCGCCGGGCCGCCGACGCCAAGCGGTCCGGCGAGGACACGGATCCGCCGGGTCCGTAGGCGCCGCCCCGGCGGACCGGCGCGCATCCTGGCGCGCACCCGGGTACCGGAACCGCACCGACCGCTGAACGCACCTTCTCCCAGGGCGACTTGATCAGCACAATGAGGCTGTGCCGCATTACGACTATGTGGAGTTCCCGTTCGGCGAGGCCACGGTCCGGGTGGCGCTGGCGCCCGTCGGCGAGCCGGCCGGCGGCGCGGGCGACGCCGACCTGCCCGGCGGGATCGGCGGTGTCACGCCGGTGGGCGGCGGCGACCGGGTCCGCGCCCTGGCGTCCGACGCGCTGCGCGCCGTGCTCAGCCCGCTGGGGCCGGTGCTCCAGCAGGTGCACGACGCCGTGCTGGCCACGCCCGACCCGCCGCGGGAGCTGGCCTGGCCGGCCCCGGCGACATACCGGGCGTATCTGCGGCTGGCGGCGCTGCTCCTGGAGGGCCGGACGGACGCCTGAGGGCCGGGGAAGCACACCGTACGGCCCCACTACGCTCGCCGTATGACCACGGACTACGCCACCTATATCGCCGGTCTTCCCCGTGTGCTCGCGGGCGCCGGTGTCATCTTCCGCGACGCCGACGACCGGGTGCTGTACGTCGAGCCGAACTACCGCGACACCTGGAACCTGCCCGGCGGCACCGTCGAATCGGACGCGGGCGAGTCGCCCCGCCAGGCCGCGCGGCGGGAGACCGGCGAGGAGATCGGCCTGGACATCGAGCCGGGCCGGCTGCTGGCCGTCGACTGGGTGCGCGGCCCCGGGCGCCCGCCGCTGGTGTCGTACCTGTACGACGGCGGCGTCCTGGACGCGGACCAGCTGGCGGCCATCCGCCTCCAGGAGACGGAACTGCTCTCCTGGTCCCTGCTGACGTGGGAGGAGGCAGAACCGCGGCTGTCTCCCCCGATGGCCCTGCGCATGCGGGCCGCGCTGGACGCGCTGGAGGGCGGGGGCGGACCCGTGGAACTGGAGGACGGGGTCGCGCCGGGCGGGCGGTGAGGGCGCGGTTTCAGCGGTTCCGGTCGCGGGCGGCCGGAGCGTTCCGTTCCAGGCGGGCGCCCAGGGTGGCGGCGAAGTCCTCGGCGCGGGCCAATTGGACCCGCAGCTTCTCCACCTGCTCGGGCGAAGGACCGCGATAGGTGCCGAAGGTCCACAGGTTGCCCTCCGGGTCCCGCACCGTGCAGACGTACGCCGTGGCGCCCGACCCGAACCGGGTTTCGTGCGGCGGTTCGAGAACCTCGCCACCGGCGTCGACCACCCACCGGTGCACCGCGTCCACGTCGTCGCTCACCACGTAGACCGCGCTGGTTCCGGCCCGCATCCAGCCGTGCACGCCGTCCGTGTGCCGGGTCGAACCGAACACCAGCGCACCCCGCCGGGCCACCGCAGCTCAGCATGCCCGATCCCGACGTGCTCGTCCGGCGCCGCCACCGTCTCCGCGAACCCCAGCACATCGACCAGGAAAGGCAACGCCGCCCTGGTGTCGTCGTAGTGCAGGACCGGCCATACGGAAGAGGGGGAAGCGTCAGGCGAGATGGCGCTCATCGTAGGCCCGTGGGCCACCGCCACTCGTCTTCCCGCCACAGCCATACGGGAACAGGACCGGTGAGGAGCCGCACCGCCCCCCCTTGACTTCAAGCCTGCTTGAGGTTGCATCGTCGGCGCATGACGTTCTTCCCGGATGCGGCGGTCCCGCCGGGCCGCCTGGCGGTGGGTGTGGTGCTGCCGTCGCCCGCCGTGCGGCGCGCGCAGAAACTGCCCCTCGCCGAGGCGGCCCGGCACGCGGAACAGGCCGGGCTCGACCTCGTCGCGTACCGGGACGCCCCGGCCGGTGAGCCGTCGCTGGACGCCGCGGTGGCGCTGGCCGCGGTGGCCGCGGCCACCGAGCACATCACCGTCGTCAGCGAGGCGTACGCACCGGCCCTCCGGCCGCCGGCCCGGGCCGCCGAGCAGATCGCGAGTCTCCAGTACGTCGCGGACGGGCGGCTGGTGCTCGGCGTGGGGACGGGCGGCGGACGCGCGCGGTGGGCGGCGGCGGGGGTGCCGTACGAGGAGCGGGGCCGCCGGACCGACGCGACGCTGCGGCTGCTGCCGCGGCTGCTCGCGGGCGACGGGAGCCCGCTGCCGTACGAACAGGGCGGCCCGGCAGCCGGGTTACCGCCCTGCGTACCGATGCCGCCCGTCTGGGTCAGCGGCAACTCCCGCAACACGGTACGGCGCGCCGCCCGCCTGGGCGACGGCTGGTACCCCGCCCTCGCCCCGCCCGCCGAAGTGGCCGCGGGCACCGTGCACCTGGCCGAACTCGCCGCCGCCTTCGGCCGCCCGGCCCCGTCCGTCGTCGTCGGCACCCTGGGCGCGCTCGGCACGGACCCGGACCTGCCCACCCGCACCGAACTGGCGACGGACCTGGCCACGGCGTACGGCTCCACCGCCGAACGTCGCGCGGAGGTGCCCGTGACCGGCGACGCACGAGAAGCCGCCGAGCACCTGCACAGCTACTGCGGCGCGGGCGTCTCCCGCGTCGTCATGACGTTCGCGGGCGGTGACTGGCGGCATCAGGTGGAGCTGCTGGCGGAGGTGCGGGGGTTGGTGGGGTGAGCCCTGGGGGCGGCGCCGTAGGCTGCCGGGCGTGAACGAGAGCATGGACCACCACGAGCAGCACGAGGATTACTGGGCCGAGCGCGGAGCAGCCGCCCTGGCCGAAGTCCCCGGCGTCGTCGGCGTCACCCTCGGTGGCAGCCGGGCCCGCGGCACCCACCGGCCCGACTCCGACTGGGACCTCGGCGTCTACTACCGCGGTGAACCGGACCTCGCCGCCCTCGCGGACCTGGCCGCCGAGGTCACCGGCGCGCCGGTGGAGATCCACGGGCCGGGCGCCTGGGGCGACTGGGTCAACGGCGGGGCCTGGCTGGTGATGCCGGACGGTCGGCATGTGGACTGGCTGCTGCGGGACCTCGACCGGGTGGAGAAGGTGTGGCGGGAGTGCCGGGCGGGGCGGTTCGAGATCGGCGCTCAGGTGGGGCATCCGCTGGGGTTCTGGTCCCCGGCGTACGCGGGTGAGCTGGCGCTGGCGCGCGTCCTGGCCGATCCGTCCGGTGAACTGGGCCGTCCGAAGGCGGAGATGCGGGAGTATCCGGAGCCGCTGCGTGCCGCGCTGGCCGGTTGGGCGGTCTGGGACGCCGGGTTCTCCGTCGCCATGGCGGGCAAGTCGCACGCGGCCGCGGACACGCTGCACGCGGCGCTGTGCCTGGCGCGGGCGGTGGGCGATCTGACCCAGGCCCTGCACGCCCACCACCGGGCCTGGCTGATCAACGAGAAGGGCGCGCTCGCCGCCGCCGCTGCCCTGCCCGGCGCGCCGGCCGCTTTCGAGGAGCGGGCGAGTGCGCTACTGGGCGGACTGGGCTGTACGGGGCCGGAGTTGGCGCGTTCGCTGAAGGCGGCCGAGGAACTGGTGGCGGATGTGCGGGCGGTGGTGGAGGGCACGGGGTGAGAGCCGTGGGCCGAGGGCGTGGGCTGAGGGCGCTGGTCGAGGGCGCGGGCGGCGGCAGGCCGCTCACCTCACCCGAAGAGCGCCTCCTGGCCCGGCGCGCCGTCTGCCCGCGCACCGTCTGCCCACCTGCCGTCTGCCCGCGCACCGCCGCCCCGCTCGAAGTCCAGCAGCCGGCGCTTGCGGTCGAGTCCGCCGCCGTAGCCGGTGAGGCTGCCGCTCGCCCCGATGACGCGGTGGCAGGGGATGATGATGCCGATCGGGTTCTTGCCGTTGGCCAGGCCGACCGCGCGGGCGGCGGAGGGCTTGCCGAGGCGTTCGGCGAGCTGCCCGTACGAGAGTGTCGCGCCGTACGGGATCTCGCGCAGGGCGTCCCAGACGCGGCGCTGGAAGGGCGTGCCCTGTGGGGCGAGGGGCAGGTCGAAGTCGGTGAGGGCGCCGTCGAAGTAGGCGTGCAGCTGGTGGGCGGCCGCCGCGAAGGGCGGCTCCGTGAGGTCCGCCGGCAGGCCGAAGGACTCCTGGGGCGGGCGGTGGCGCTGGTCGGTCATGTAGAGGCCGGCGAGCGCGTCGCCCTCGGCCACGAGGGTCAGCGGGCCGTACGGGGTGTCGGGCAGCAGGGCGTGGCGGCGCGTGCCGCCGTCGGGTGCTGAGGCGGGTGCGGAAGAAGGCGGGGAAGCGGGCGGGGGAACGGGTGCGGACACGGTCGCCTCAGTCGGTGGGGAGGTGGTTGACGGGGTGGTCGTCGGTGGCCCAGAGGTACTGGACGGCGTACGCGCGCCACGGGCGCCAGCGCGCCGAGTGCCGTATCAGCGCCGCCGGGGTGGCCGGCAGCCCGAGCCCGGCGGCGGCGCGGCGCAGGCCCAGGTCGGTCGGGGTGAACGCGTCGGGGTCGCCGAGGGCCCGCATGGCAATGCACTCGACGGTCCAGGGCCCGACGCCGGGCAGTGCCGCCAGCTGGGCCCGGGCCCGCTCGCGGTCGCTGCCGACGCCGAGCCGGACGGTGCCGTCGGCGAGGGCGGCGATCATCGTGGTGAGGGTGGCGCGCCGGGTGCGCGGCATGGCGAGCGTCTCCGGGTCCAGTCCGGCCAGTTCGGCCGGGGACGGGAAGAGGTGGGTCAGCCCGCCCGCCGGATCGTCGACCGTCCGGCCGTACGCGGTGACCAGCCGGCCCGCGTGGGTGCGCGCGGCGGCGGTGGACACCTGCTGGCCCAGCACGGCCCGTACCGCGAACTCGTCCGCGTCCACCGTGCGCGGCACCCGCCGCCCCGGCGCCTTGCGGACCAGCGGGGCCAGTACGGGGTCCTCGGCCAGCAGCCCGTCCACCGCCTCCGGGTCGGCGTCCAGGTCGAGCATCCGGCGGCAGCGGGCGATGGCCCCCGCGAGGTCGCGCAGGTCGGTCAGGGAGAGCCGGCAGTCGATGTGGCCGGGGCGCGGGGCGAGGGCGACGATGCCGTGCCCGTACGGGAGGGCGAGCGTGCGCCGATACGCGCCGTCCCGCCACTCCTCCACGCCCGGTACGGCGGTCGCGGCCAGGTGCCCGAAGAGGTTGTCCGGGCACAGCGGCTGCCGGAAGGGCAGCCGCAGGGCGAGCGTGCCGGGCAGGGCCGCCGCGCCGGTGCCCGGCCGGGCGCGCCGCCGCAGCTCGGTGGGCGCGAGCGCGAACACCTCGCGCACCGTGTCGTTGAAGGTGCGGATGCTGGCGAATCCGGCGGCGAACGCCACGTCGGCCATGGGCAGTCCGGTGGTCTCGATGAGCAGCCGCGCGGTCTGGGCGCGCTGCGCGCGGGCCAGCGCGAGCGGCCCGGCGCCCAGCTCGGCCAGCAGTTGCCGCTCGACCTGGCGGGGGCTGTAGCCGAGCCGGGCGGCGAGTCCCGGCACACCCTCGCGGTCCACGACGCCGTCGGCGATCAGCCGCATGGCGCGCGCGACGCAGTCGGCGCGCTCGTCCCACTGCGGTGAGCCGGGGCTGGCGTCCGGGCGGCACCGCTTGCAGGCGCGGTATCCGGCCTGCTGCGCGGCGGCGGCGCTCGGGTAGAAGGTCATGTTCTCGGGCTTGGGCGGCACCACCGGGCAGCTGGGACGGCAATAGATGCGCGTGGTGCGCACCGCCGTGTAGAACCACCCGTCGAACCGGGCGTCCTTGGACCGGACGGCGCGCAGACAGCGCTCGAAGTCGGTGTGCATGGGTCCAGGATCGGGCAGCCGCGGGCGCCGGGCTGGCGGTTTTCCGACATCAGTGTCCGGTGACCAGCGGCGGCCCGAAGGACCCGGCCGGGAACGGCCGCCCCGCGACGTGGCATACCGCACGCGCCACGAATTTGCGCCGGTCCGGGGGCGGTGTGCGAGAGTGGGCGACCCGGTTGGCCGGGCGCGCACGCGTGCGCAGCCGCTGCCGGGACCCCCTCCTTCAGACGAACGGTTCCGGCCGCGCCTCCAGCGTGTCCGGGGTCGTTCCCTCCCCTACGTCCTTCTCAGAGAGTGATGCAGGCAACGACTCTTCTCCCCCGGACCGAGGACCTGTTCACGCAGGGCCTGGAGCTCCAGGAGGGCGCCGCCCTCCTGCGTTTCGGCGCCGCGCGGCAGCGGCCCGCCGACCGGACCAGTTGGTGCAACACCGGTGCCGTCGCCTGGCTCGACGCCGTCCGCGGGCACGTGTGGAGCGTCGGCGAGCCGGATGCCGCCGCCGGTCTCGTGCTGCGTGCCGCGCAGGGCTTTCCCGACGGCGTACGGGAGTTCACCGGGCCGCGCGGCACCGAGACGCTGGTCGGCCGCCATCTCGCGGTGACCGACGTGGTCGAGTGGATCTTCCGCTGGACGCTGGAGGAACCGGCCGTCCACCCGGCGGAGGACCGCGTGGTCGCGCTCGACGAGAGCCACCACGGAGAACTGCTCGCCTTCCTCAACGAGCACAGCCCGGCCCACTCGACCGGCCCCGGCTCGGCGGACGTGAGCCTGTGGGCCGGCATCCGCGGCGCGGACGGGCGGCTGGTGGCGTGCGGCGCGATGAGCAGCCTGCGGGACAGCGGCGCGCCGCTGATGGCGTCCGTCGCCACCGACACCGCCCAGCGCGGCCAGGGCCTCGGGGCCGCGCTGACCTCGTGGCTGACCCGGCACACCGTACGGCGGCACGGCTTCTGCACGCTGTGGCAGCTGGCCGACAACGCGCCCGCCGAGCGGCTCTACGACCGCCTCGGCTACCGCAACGAGGACCCGTGCGTGTCGGCGCGGTTCGCCTGGCACTGAGCCGCGCCCGGCGGACAGCGGGCGGGCGGGTACGGAACGGGCGCCCACGGAACGAGCGGGTTCGCCGCGCGGCCGGTCAGCCCACCCGCGCGGCGAACGCCTCGTACGCCCGCGCGTCGAAGAGCACGAAGCGCACCTCCTCGACGGCGGTCCGCGCGGCCCGTACCGCACCGACCGCGATACGGGCCGCGTCGTCCAGCGGCCAGCGGTAGATCCCGGCGGAGATCGCCGGGAAGGCGACGGTGCGGGCGCCCAGCTCGTCGGCGACCCGCAGCGACTCGCGGTAGCAGGAGGCGAGCAGGTCCGAGCGGTCCTCGGACTCCGCCCATACCGGGCCGACCGTGTGGATCACCCAGCGGGCCGGCAGCCGGCCCGCCGTGGTGGCCACGGCCTGCCCGGTGGGCAGGCCCTTGCCGTAGTGCGAGGCCCGCAGCGCGCGGCACTCCGCCAGGATCTCCGGGCCGCCGCGCCGGTGGATCGCGCCGTCCACTCCCCCGCCGCCCAGCAGCGAGGAGTTGGCGGCGTTCACGACGGCGTCGACCCGCTGCTCGGTGATGTCACCGGCGACGAGGGTGAGGGCGGGCGCGGATGCTGATGCGGTCATACGGCCATCATGGTCCCGTGCTCCCGTTCCCGGCGGCGGACCGGCCCGGCGGTCCGGCCGTGTCCCCGGCCGTGTCGCCGTCCGTGGCGGGCCAGCTGATCTCGAAGTACTTCACCCGCTCGTCCTCGCCCGCCGGCCGCATACCGGCCGCGGTCATGACGCGCTGGGACGCGGTGTTGCCGAGGTCGGCGTCGCCCTTCACGCAGGTGACGCCGCGTTCCCTGGCGAGGCGCAGCAGCTCGCGCAGGGCCTCCGCCGCGTACCCGTGGCCGCGTGCCGCGGGGACCAGGCCGTAGCCGATCGTGACGCTGCCGTCCGGGGCGGGCGGCCGGTTGAAGCCCAGGCTGCCGATGACCAGGCCGTCCGCCAGGCGGCGTATCTCGTAGTCCCCGAAGGGCTGCGGATCGCCGGTGGCCGCACAGTGGTTCAGGAAGTCGGTGGCGGACTCCACGTCCCCGTCGGTGGGGTAGCCGGGTGCCCAGCGGTCGCCGTCGGCCGGGGTACGCGCCACCAGCCGCGCCGCCTCGGCGGCGGTGAGCGGGTGGAGCACCAGCCGGTCCGTCTGAAGATCACTCATGGCCTGGGGAATACCACGCGTGCCGGGCGGGCCGCACCGGGGTTTCCGGCCGCGGCCCGCCCGTACCGTCACCGTTCGGTCGTGAGGTAGCCGCTCAACATGGCCACCAGCTCGTTCTCGAACCGGGTGACGTCCAAGGGGTCCGGTGCCGCCAGGAGCTGGTGGACGAGGAGTTCGATCGAGGCCACCGTGAGCCGGGCGGCGACATAGGTGTCCGCGACCCGGACCTGCGGGTGGCGCTCGAACAGCTGCTGGACGGAGGCGACCCGCGCCCGGTGGTGCCGGGAGACCTTGTCGAGGAGTTCCGGGGTCCGGGGGCCCTGCTCGGCCATGACGCGCAGCAGTTGCGGGTCGTCCTGGTGGTTGTCGACCGAGGCGCGGACGAAGAGCCGGATGGTCTCTTCGAGGGAGTCGGGCAGCTGCCCGTCCAGCCGCTCCGCGACGGCGGCGGCCCCGGCGTCGAGGTGCCGGACCAGCAGTTCCACCAGGATGGCGTCCTTGTTCGGGTAGTACTGGTACAGCGATCCGATCGACACCCGGGCCCGTTCGGCGATGCGGTTGGTGGTCCCCGCGGCGTAGCCGTACTCGGCGAAAACGTGAGCAGCCGCGGTGAGGATGCGCTGCCGGGTGGCTTCCGCGCGGGCCTGGCGCGGCTGTTTACGTGGCGTTAGTCCCCGGCTGTCCGCCGCCATGGCACCTCCTGGAGAGCCCCTCGAATGCGAGTGGCGAAGACCTGAGCAATTACTCACAATAGTGCCATGAGCTGCGGCGGAGCGATGGCTGCCGCCGCTGTCGGCGGAGCGTCGGGGGCGCGGGGCGCCATGGCCGCCCGGGTCCGTCCGCCGTGCCGCCCCTCCTGGAAGGAGCCTCCATGACGCACGTCCGCACCCGCCCCCGCCGGCTGCCCCCGGACGAGGTCCGCGCCCTGCTCGGCGAACCCGAGTCCATGCTGGAGAACAAGAAGATCGACCACATCGACGCGTTCGCCCGCCGCTTCATCGCGCACTCGCCCTTCGCGTCGCTGGCCACCGCGGACGCGGCCGGACGCGCCGACTGCTCGCCGCGCGGCGACTATCCGGGATTCGTGAAGGTCCTCGACGAGCGCACGCTCGCGATACCCGACCGGCCGGGCAACCGGATCGCCGACTCGTTCCGCAACATCGCGGAGAACCCGGAGGTGGGACTGCTCTTCCTGGTGCCCGGGATGCCGGAGACGCTGCGCGTCAACGGCCGGGCCTACCCCACCGACGAGCCCGATGTGCTGGCCCGGATGCGCACCGAGGCCAAGGCGCCGGTCCTGGCGATCGTCGTCGAGGTGACCGAGGCGTTCTTCCACTGCGGCCGCGCGCTGCTGCGGTCCCGGCTGTGGGACCCGGCGAGCCGGGCCCTCGCCGACGAGCTGCCGTCGGTCGGCGAGATCGCCGCCGCGCAGTTCGGGGCCGACATCGACCCGCAGCACTTCGAAGCCGTCCTCGAAGAGTCCTACCGGAAGCTCTTCTGACCCCGCCGGAAAGGGAACCACCCATGCAGCGGACCCTCCTCGACCGCCTCGACCCGGTCACCGACGACGTCGTCTCGCTCGTGCTGCGCGGCGCCGACGGCCCGCTGGCCCCCTGGGAGCCCGGCGCCCATGTCGACGTGGCCCTGCCGAACTGGCTGACCCGGCAGTACTCCCTGTGCGGGGACCCCGCGGACCGCGAGACCTACCGCGTCGCCGTACGGTACGACCCGCTCAGCCGGGGCGGCTCCGAATACATCCACCGTTTTCTGCGACCGGGCCGCACGCTCGACGTGTCCCTGCCGCGCAACCACTTCCCCCTCGTGCCCGCGCCGCGCTACCTCTTCCTCGCGGGCGGGATCGGCATCACCCCCGTCCTGCCGATGATGCGCGCGGCGACCGCGGCGGGCACACCGGCCTCGCTCGTGTACGTGGGGCCCTCGGCGGACGCCATGCCCTTCGCCGGTGAACTGCGCGCCGCGTACGGGGACGCCGTACGCATCGTCGCCACCCGGGAGCACGGCAGGCCGGACTTCGGCGCGCTGGCGGCGGGGCTGGAGCCCGGCACGCTGGTCTACTGCTGCGGCCCGGCCTCCATGCTCGCGGCGGCGGAGGCCGCCTTCCCCGCCGGGCGGCTGCGCGCCGAGCGGTTCCAGCCGCTGCCCCGGGTGTTCGCGCCCAACACGGCGTTCGACGCGGTGTGCGCGCGATCGGGGCGCACGGTCCCGGTACCGGCCGACGAGTCGCTGCTCGACGCCCTGAACCACGCCGGGTTCCCCGTCCCGTCCGGTTGCCGCGAGGGTGTCTGCGGCAGTTGCGAACTCACCGTCCTCGACGGGGAACCCGAGCACCGGGACGACATCGGCGCCCCCGAGGGCCGGATGTACGCCTGTGTGTCGCGGGCGCAAGGGCCGCGGCTGGTGCTGGACCTCTGAGGGGCGGCCCGCCGGGAGGCGGGCCAGGCCTTTCCGGGACCCGTCTCAGGCCTTTTCGAGGATCGTCTTGAGCTCCGACAGCATCATGATCCAGCCGCCGCTGACGCCCTCCAGCATCTTGGAGTCGGCCGAGTCGAAGCCGTCGTGGGTGATGGTCAGCTTCACGCCCAGCTCCGGCTCCTCGGCCGGCTCGATGTCGAAGGCGACCTTCGAGCGCTCCTTGACCGCCTCGGCGAACTCCGCGTCGCTCATGCCGAACATCTCCTGGTGCATCGGCTGCAGCGTGTGCCAGGTGTAGGCGAGCCGCCTGCCGGGCTCCGACTCGGTGACGACCTGGCCGAGGTCCTGCGGCTCGCCGCCGTCCTCGACCGGCCACAGCACCTTCGAGCCGGCCTTCCAGTCGGAGGAGGGCGCCCAGCCGCCGTGGTACTGCTTCAGGAACTCCGGGCTGGTCAGCCCCTCCCAGAGCTTCTCGGGCGTGGTGTGGATGTAGATCGTGTAGACGAACTCGGGCTTGCTCATCGCGGTTCCTTCCAGGGCGTGCTTCAGATTGCCGAGCGCGGCCATCCGGCTCCGCTCGTACCGGCCGATCCAGCGGTCGGCCAGCTCGTGGATGGGCACGGGGTTGAGGTAGTGCAGCTTCTCCCGGCCGTGCCGGACCACCGTGACCAGACCCGCGCCCTCCAGCACCGCCAGGTGCTTGGACACCGCCTGTCTGGTCATCTCCAGTCCCGCGCACAGCTCGCGCAGGCTCTGCCCGTTCCGGTCGTTCAACCGGTCCAGCAGCCGTCTGCGGCTCGCGTCCGCGAGCGCCTTGAACACCTCGTCCATGCCGTCCTACCCCCTCACCACCAGACTGGCAACCGTTTGGTTGCATGTCAAACGGGGAGGTGGCGAAGGACGTACTTCGGCAGCGTCGGGCGGAGGAGCCGGGTGGACGAACCGGGTGGACGAACCGATGCGGTCGGCTTCTCGGCTTCCGGCAGCCCCCCCGGTCAGCGCACGGGCCGCAGCCGCCGCCAGACCGCCCTGGCGGCGTGGTGCCCCGCCATGCCGTGCACGCCGGGGCCCGGCGGGGCGGACTGGGAGCACAGGAAGACCGCCGGGTGGGCGGTCGTGTACGGGTTGCGGGCGAGCTTGGGGCGGATGACCAGGCCGAGGCCCGCGGCGGAGCCGGCGCAGATGTCGCCGCCGACGTAGTTCGCGTTGCGGGCGGCCAGTTGGGGCGGTCCGGCGACGGCGCGGGCCAGGACCAGGTCACGGAACCCGGGCGCGAAGCGCTCCAGTTGGCGCTCCACCGCTTCCGTGGCGTCGCCCTCCCAGCCGTGCGGGACATGGCCGTACACCCAGAAGGTGTGCTTGCCCTCGGGGGCGCGGCCCGGATCGATCAGGCTCGGCTGCGAGGTGATCAGGAACGGTACGGACGGGTCGCGGCCGTCGACGGCGGCGCGCAGCGCGGTGCCGATCTCGCCGCTGGTCGGGCCGAGGTGCACGGTGCCCGCGCGGCGGGCCTCCGGCGAGGTCCAGGGCACCGGCCCGGACAGCGCGTAGTCGATCTTGAAGACGCCGGGGCCGTACCGTACGCCGCGGTAGGCGTTGCCGAGCCCCGCGATCCGGGCGAGGGCGGTCGGCGAGGTGTCGAAGACGTACGCGCGGGCCGGGGGCAGGTCGTCCAGCCGCTTGACCTCGTACCCCGTGTGCACCACACCGCCGTGCAGGCGCAGCAGCGCGGCCAGGGCGTCGGGGATGGCCTGCGAGCCGCCGCGCGGGATCGGCCAGCCGTTCGCGTGCGCGGCGAGGGCGAACATGACGGCGGCGCCGGCCGTGCCGGGGCTGGTCAGCGGGGCGATGACGTGGGCGGCGAGCCCGGCGAACAGGCCGCGCGCCTTCTGATCCCGGAAGCGCCGGTCGAGGAGCGCGACGGGCTGGGCCGCGGCCAGGCCGAACCGGGCGTACGTCACCGGGTCGCGCGGCAGGCCGAGCCACTGCGTACGCAGGAAGTCCGCGGCCAGGGTGTCCCACTTGCCGAGGAAGGGCGCGAGCAGTCGGCGGTACGTGCCGGCGTCGTGCGCGCCGAGGGACATCGCCGTCTCGCCGACGGAACGGGCGAGCACCGCGGCCGTGCCGTCGGGGAAGGGGTGGGCCATCGGGATGTCGGGGTGCAGCCATCGCAGGCCGTACCGCTCCAGGCCCATGGCGGTGAACGCGGGGGAGCCGGCCGCGAGCGGGTGCACCGCCGAGCAGGGGTCGTGCCGGAAGCCGGGCAGCGTCAGCTCCTCGGTGCGGGCACCGCCCCCGATGGCGGCGGACGCCTCGAAGACCTCGACGGACATGCCGCGGCGGGCCAGTTCGACGGCCGCGGTCAGCCCGTTGGGGCCGGCCCCGATCACCACCGCGTCGAGCATCGTCGGCACCTGCGCCACTCCCCTCGTCTGCGACCCTCGCCCTTGAGGATCAGTCGGCGGCCGCCAGCAGTCCGAGGATACGCCGGGCCGTCGCCGCGTCCCGTGCCGCGGTGAACGGCAGCGCGTTGCCGCCGGATATCCGGAACGGCTCGCCGGCGACCGTGCCGCTCGCGCCGCCCGCCTCGTGGACGAGCAGCAGCCCCGCCGCGTGATCCCACGCGTTTTCCCAGCTGAAGGCCACCGCGTCCAGCTCGCCGCGGGCGATGTGCAGATACTCCAGCCCCGCCGAGCCGCAGGGGCGCGGCGCGACGCCGTCGGTCTCCAGCAGGGCCAGGACCCGCTTCTGCTCGTCGTCGGTGAAGTCGTAGTGCGATATCGCCACGTCCAGCACCGCGCCGGGCGCCGGGGAACCGGGGCGCAGCGGCTCTCCGTCCAGCTCGGCACCGGCGCCGCGGCGGGCGGTGGCCATCAGGTCCAGGGCGGGCGCGTACGTCCAGGAGGCCAGCAGCTCGCCGCGGAGCGCCAGGGTGACCAGCGTGGCGAAGCCCGGGTCGCCGTGCACGAACTGGCGGGTGCCGTCGACCGGGTCGACGATCCACACCGGCGCGTCGCCGCGCAGCGCGCCGAGCACCGCCGGGTCGGCGTGCACCGCCTCCTCGCCGACGACCAGCGAGCCGGGCAGCAGGCCCGTCAGGGCGGCGGTCAGGTGCTCCTCGGCGAGCCGGTCGGCGACCGTGACGAGGTCGTGCGGGCCGTTCTTCTCCAGCACCTCGTGGGCGGCGAGCTGCCGGAACCGCGGCATGATCTCGGCCGCCGCGGCCTTGCGGACGGCGTCCTCGACGGCGGCCGCGTCCAGCGCGCGCAGCACCTCGTCCGCCGTGTGCGTGGAGGGGCCGCCGGTCTCTTCCGCCGTGTCTCCCGTATCCCTGCGCATTGCTTCGATCATGCCTCCATCGAACCACGCCCCACTGACACGGGGCCTGGACAGGAGGTGAACTCCGGATGCCGGGCGGCCGGGCCCCGGGGCGTGCGCACCGCCTACCGCCCGACCGCGTAGCCCTGCATCCCCCGCGGGTTCGCCGCCGCCGACAGCACCCCCGTCTCCGGGTCCCGCGCCACCGCCGACAGCCGCCCCTCCGACCAGGCGTCGCCCACGGTCACCCGGTGCCCGCGCCGCCGCAGCTCCGCGATCACCTGCGCACCGGTCCGCGACTCGACCGTGACGCCGCCCGGCCGCATGGCACGCGGGAAGAACGAGCCGGGGAAGGAGTCGTTGTGCCAGTTCGGCGCGTCGATGGCGCCCTGGAGGTCGAGACCGCCGCGCACCGGCGCGCGCAGCGTCACGGCCAGCAGGAAGTGCAGCTGCCACTGATCCTGCTGGTCGCCGCCGGGCGTACCGAACGCCATCACCGGAACCCCGTCGCGCAGCGCGAGCGAGGGCGTGAGGGTGGTGCGCGGGCGGCGCCCCGGGGTGAGCGAGTTGGGCAGCCCCTCCTCCAGCCAGGCCATCTGAAGGCGCGTACCGAGCGGGAAGCCGAGCGCCGGGACCACCGGGTTGGACTGGAGCCAGCCGCCGGAGGGCGTCGCGGAGACCATGTTGCCCCAGCGGTCGACGATGTCGATGTGGCAGGTGTCGCCGCGCGTGGCGCCGCTCCGGTCCACCTCGGGCGCGATGGCGGGCGCGGCGCCGGGGGTTTCCGCCGTCGCCGTCGTCGGCTCGCCCGCACCGGCGGCGCCCTGCGCGTCGGCGGCGTCCGCTCCCGCCGCGACGGCCGAGGCGTGCTTGCTCAGCCGTGGCGTACGGCCGTCCGGGCTGCCGGGCCGCAGCTCGTACGAGGCGTGTTCGCCGATCAGGGCCCGCCGCGCCGCGTTGTAGTCCTCGCTCAGCAGCGTCCCGAGCGGCACCTCGGCCGCGTCGCCGTACCAGGCCTCACGGTCGGCCATGGCGAGCTTGCACCCTTCGACCAGCAGGTGCACATACTCGGGGCCCCCGTACTCGGGCAGCTCCGGCGGCAGCAGAGCCAGCTGCTGGAGCAGCACCGGCCCCTGCGACCAGCCCCCCGCCTTCGCCACCGTCCACCCGTTCCAGTCGTACGTGACCGGGTCCTCGTACGTCGCGGAGAAGGCCGCGAGGTCGTCGCCCGTCAGCGTGCCCGCGTGCCGCTCGCCGGAGGTGTCCATGGCGGGCCGGGCGGCGAACGCGGCCAGCGCCTCGCCGATGAAGCCCTCGCGCCAGATCCGCCGGGCGGCGTCGGTCTGCGCCTCCCGGTCCGCCGACGCGGCCTCGGCCTCACTGATCAGGCGGCGCCAGGTGGCCGCCAGCGGCCGGTTCCTGAGCAGCCCGCCGGGCGCGACCGGCCGCCCGTCCGGCAGATAGATCTCGGCGGACGATATCCACTCCGTCTCGAACAGCTCCCGGACCGTCGCCACCGTCTGGCCCACCCGCTCGACCGCCGGGTGCCCGTGCTCCGCGTATCCGACGGCGTACTTCAGCACCTCCCGCAGCGTCTTGGTGCCGTGATCGCGGAGCAGCAGCATCCACGCGTCGAACGCGCCGGGGACGGCGGCGGCGAGCGGCCCCGTGCCGGGCACCAGGTCGAGCCCCAGCGAGGTGTAGTGGTCGATGCTCGCCCCGGCGGGCGCCGGGCCCTGCCCGCACAGCACCCGCACCGGCCCGCCCGCGGGCGCGAGGACGACCGGCACCTCGCCCGCCGGCCCGTTCAGATGCGGCTCCACGACGTGCAGCACGAACCCGGCGGCCACCGCCGCGTCGAAGGCGTTGCCGCCGTCCTCCAGCACACCCATCGCGGACTGCGAGGCCAGCCAGTGGGTGGTCGCGGCCATGCCGAAGGTTCCCTGAAGGGTGGGGCGGGTGGTGAACACGGGGCTCCTCACATGCATATGGACGTCTCAACGCGTAACCGGCACCTCGGACGCGTACGGACGTCGGACGGTCTACCGGCATCCCGGACGCGTACGGACGTCGGGCGGTCTCCTGTCCGCTCCCTCCCCCGCCGGAGCGCCCGCAATGCCCGTGCGCGGGCACGTCCTGATCACATCGGCGGGACCACGGGCCTTCGCAAATCCGTTCGCCGCCCCGGCCGCCCCGCGCCTACGCTCGGACCATGACCGGTACGGCCCCCGCCAGCCCCCCGCCCCACGACGCCGCGCGACGCCCCCTGGTGGCGATCCTCAGCGGCGCCGGCATCTCCACCGACTCCGGCATCCCGGACTACCGCGGCCCGAACGGGCTGTGGCGGCAGGACCCGGAGGCCGAGAAGCTGGTGACGTACGAGTACTACATGAACGATCCGGAGATCCGGCGCCGTTCCTGGCGGATGCGGCAGGACGGCCCCGCCCTGCGGGCCCGGCCGAACGCGGCGCACGAGGCGATCGCCCGGCTGGAGCGGTCCGGCGTGCCGGTCCGTGTCATCACGCAGAACGTCGACGGGCTGCACCAGCTCGCGGGCGTACCCGACCGCAAGGTGCTGGAGCTGCACGGCACGGCCCGCTCCGTGGTCTGCACCGGCTGCCACGCCCGGTCGCCGATGTCCGAGGCCCTGGAGCGGGTGGCCGCGGGCGACCCGGACCTGGCGTGCACCGGCTGTGGCGGCATCCTGAAGTCGGCCACCGTCATGTTCGGCGAACGCCTCGACCCCGAGGTGCTCGGTGCGGCCATGAGCGTCGCCAAGGCCGCCGATGTCTTCATCGCGGTGGGGACGAGCCTCCAGGTGCAGCCCGCCGCCTCGCTCGCGGGGCTGGCCGCCGAGCACGGCGCCCGGCTGATCATCATGAACGCCGAGCCCACCCCGTACGACGAGCTGGCCGCCGAGACGATCCGTACCCCCATCGGCACCGCCCTCCCCGGCCTCCTCGCCACCCTGGCTCCCTGAGCCGTCCCGCCCCCTGGCCTGTCCGGCCCCGAACCGCCCCCTTTGCCGGAAATGAAACCGGCAGCGCTACGGTTGACCCGGCTGCCGGCCACCGGGCCGCGCGCCGGAACAGGACAGCGGGAGGATGCGCCGTGCAGGGCAAGCACCACGGTGAGTACAAGGTGCCGGGCGGCAAGCTGGTGGTCGTCGACCTCGATGTGGCGGGCGGCGCGCTGCGCGACGTGCGGGTGGCGGGGGACTTCTTCCTGGAGCCGGACGAGGCGCTCGGAGCCATCAACACGGCTCTGGAGGGCGCGCCCGCCGACACCGACGCACGCGGACTGGCGGCCCGGATCGACGCGGCGCTGCCGCCCGGCACGGTGCTGTTCGGGTTCACCTCGGAGGCCGTCGGCATCGCGGTGCGCCGCGCGGTCGCGCAGGCCACCGACTGGACGGACTTCGACTGGCAGATCATCCACGAGGCGCCGCAACCGCCCGAGCTGCACATGGCGTTGGACGAGGTGCTGACCGCCGAGGTGGCCGCCGGGCGGCGGCCGCCGACGCTGCGGGTGTGGGAGTGGGACCGCCCGGCGGTCATCATCGGCAGCTTCCAGTCGCTGGCCAACGAGGTGGACCCGGAGGGCGCCGCGCGGCACGGCGTGACGGTGGTGCGGCGGATCAGCGGCGGCGGGGCGATGTTCGTGGAGCCCGGCAACACCATCACCTACTCCCTCTGCGTGCCCGCCTCGCTCGTGCAGGGGCTGACCTTCGCCGAGAGCTACGCCTATCTGGACGACTGGGTGCTGACCGCCCTCGGCGACATGGGGATCAACGCCTGGTACAAGCCGCTCAACGACATCGCCACCGACGCCGGGAAGATCGCCGGGGCCGCGCAGAAGCGCATGGTGGCGGGCGACGGGGCGGTGCTGCACCACGTGACCATGTCGTACGACATCGACGCGGACAAGATGGTCGAGGTGCTGCGCATCGGCAAGGAGAAGCTGTCGGACAAGGGCACCCGCAGCGCGAAGAAGCGGGTGGACCCGCTGCGCCGGCAGACCGGGCTGCCGCGTGCCGAGGTCATCGAGCGGATGATCGGCTCGTTCCGCGCGCGGTACGGCGGTAGCGACGGGGCGGTCTCCCCGGAGGAGATGGAACGGGCCCGGGAGCTGGCGGACGGCAAGTTCGGTTCGCAGGAGTGGACGGCGCGGGTTCCGTAGCCACGCGTCGCGCGGATTTACGCGGACCGCGCGGGTTCCGTGGCCACGCCTCGCGCGGATTCACGTGCCGCGCGGGTTCCGTGGCCACGCCTCGCGCGGACCCCGTGGGCCCATCGGCTCCGACGGCCCCGCGGACCGCGCCTCGGGGCCCGTACGCCTATGCCGCCGTCCCCAGCCGGAAGCGCTCCGCGACCTCGTCCGCGAGGTCGGTGGCCGGCCGGGTGCCGTCCATGGTGATGACCGTGTTCCCGTGGACGGCCGCCTGGCGGCGGACCTCCGCGTCCCACAGCTCGTCCCGGGCCAGCCGCTTGGCCAGCGTGGCCTCCGGGGCCCGGCTGCCCCAGCCGACCAGGGAGCGCACCGGGACGCTGGGCCGGGAACGCAGGGCCGCTAGCCGGAACTCCGGGGTGGGCAGCAGGAAGACGGCCTGGTCGGGGCGGGTGAGCAGGGGCGCGAGCTGGCTCGGCAGGTTGCCGAACCAGTCGACCAGGACGGGCCGGTCGGTGGGCATCGCGAGCAGGTCCTCGACCTCGAAGGCGAAGGTTTCGGCGACCACGCGCTGCGCGAATCCGCACGCCTCGTCGGGGCGGCCGTCCCACAAGGAGCCGGGCGGCTCGTGGCGGGCCGCGTGGAAGTTCGGGTGCTGCCGGGGTGAGCAGCGCGGCAGCCAGGTGTGCTGGGCCAGGTCACCGCGGTAGATGACGGCGCCGTGGCGCCGCGCCAGGATTATCGCCAGGGTGCTCTTGCCCGCTCCGGTGCCGCCGGCGATCCACCGTACGTGGGAGAGCCGGCCGGCCGAAGCGGCCGCCATGCGGAGGGTGGTACCGGGATGGGTCGTCTCCAAGGGTGGGCGCCTCATACGGTCCATGGTCCTCGCATCGGCCGCCGGGCTCCAAGGCCACCTCGTATGAGGAGCATCAGGAGTGGGCAAAGAGTTGGCAGGGACGGGTGAGTCGATGCGCGCCCCCGCGCGCCTCCGCGCGTCGTGTGCGCCCCCGTCGGAACCGTGCGCCGGTCAGCGCACCGGATCGTACGCCCGCAGGTCGAGCCCCGGGTTTGCGCCCGTGGCCAGCAGCGCGGCGATCCGCCCCGCCCACGGGCCGATGGTCAGCCCGGTCGGCCCGAGGCCGTCGGCGACGACCAGGCCGTCCAGGCCCGGGACCGGGCCGAGCAGCGGACGGGTGTCCGGGCCGACGGGACGGAAGCCGACGCGCGTCTCCAGGTGGGTGGCGTCCGCCAGGCCGGGCGCGACCGCCAGGGCCTCGGCCAGCACCTCGGCCAGTCCGCCGGCCGTCACCCGGTGGTCGAAGCCGGTGCCGTCCTCGCGGGTGGCGCCCGCCACGATCCGCGAGCCGTCGAACGGTACGAGGTAGTGCCCGGTGGCGCGGGGCATGACGACGGGCCAGTGCCCGGTGTCCGTGCCGGGCAGCGACAGGTGCGCGATCTGTCCGCGCTGCGGCGCGATCCGTACGGTGACCCCCACCGGCGCCAGCAGTTCCGGCGCCCAGGCCCCGGCCGCGACGACGACCGCGTCCGCGGTGACGCGCTCGCCGTCCACCTCGATGCCGGTGACGCGGTCACCCGTACGGACCAGTGCCGCGCGCCCGGAGCGTAGGTCCGCGCCCCGCCACCGCGCCTGCCGCAGCAGCGCGTCGCGCAGCCGGCCGCCGTCGACGCGGGCGCCGGCCGCTATCCGTACGGCCCGCAGGCCGGGCGCGAGCGGCGGGAACAGCGCGCGGGCCGCGGACTCGTCGAGGAGCTCCACCTCTCCGGTGTCCGCGGCGTCGCGCCGCCGTTCCAGTACGCGCCGCCGGATGCGGTGCAGGTCCGCGTCGTCGGCGGCCAGGGCGAGCGCGCCGACGGCGCGGTGGCCGATGCCGCGCTCGCCCGCCTCGGCCAGTTCGGCGACCAGGCCGGGGTGGTACCGCGCCCCTTCCGAGGCGGCCCGGAACCAGTCCGGGTCGTCGTTCGCGGAAGGCCAGGGGCAGACGATGCCCGCGCCGGCCGCGGTCGCCTCGCCGGGCTGGGCCCGGCCGGCCAGCACGACGTCCGCGCCCAGCCCGGCCGCGTGCCAGGCGGTGCTCGCTCCGACGATGCCCGCACCGATCACGGCGACGCGCATGACCGTCTCCCCTCCCCCGGCGGGCTCTCAGCCCGCGAACTCCGGAATGATCCGTTCGCCGTAGGCGTCGATGGTGGCGTCCCGCGCGTCGTGCATCGCGTACAGCGCGAACTGGTCGACGCCCAGCTCCCGCAGCCGGCGCAGCTTCTCCAGCTGCGCCCCGGGCGGCCCGAGCAGGCAGAAGCGGTCCACGATCTCGTCCGGCACGAACGCGGTGTCCGGGTTGCCGGAGCGGCCGTGGTGGGCGTAGTCGTAGCCCGCGCGCTCCTTGATGTACGAGGTGAGCGCCTCGGGCACCATGCCGGAGTGCTCGCCGTACCGCTTGACCAGGTCCGCGACGTGGTTGCCGACCATGCCGCCGAACCACCGGCACTGCTCGCGGGCGTGGGCGAGGTCGTCGCCCACGTAGGCGGGCGCGGCGACGCAGATCTTCACGTCGGACGGGTCGCGGCCGGCCGCCACCGCGGCGTCGCGCACCGCCTTGACCATCCACTCCGTCAGGAACGGGTCGGCCAGCTGGAGGATGAACCCGTCGGCCAGCTCCCCGGTCATCTTCAGGGCTTTGGGCCCGTACGCGGCCATCCACACCGGCAGCCGCCCGTCGCGCACCCACGGGATGCGCAGCGGGTGGCCGCCCACCTCGGTCTCCCGGCCCTCCGCGAGGTCGCGGATCACCCGGATCGACTCGCCGAGGCGGGCGAGGGTGTTGGGGGGCCGGCCGGCCACCCGCATCGCCGAGTCGCCGCGCCCGATGCCGCAGACGGTGCGGTTGCCGTACATGTCGTTGAGGGTGGCGAAGGTGGAGGCGGTGACCTCCGGGGTGCGGGTGGAGGGGTTGGTGACCATCGGGCCGACGATGAGCCGTTCGGTGTGTTCCAGGATGCGGCTGTAGATGACGAACGGCTCCTGCCACAGGACGGAGGAGTCGAAGGTCCAGCCGTAGCGGAAGCCCTGCCGCTCGGCGCGGCGCATGGTGGTGACGACGTCGGACGCGGGCGGGTCGGTTTGCAGGACGACTCCGAAGTCCATCTGGCCCTCCTTCAGTTCAGGTACTGGCAGGTGCCGCGCGGGGTGTACTGGCCGTGGCCCGCGCGCCCGGTGTACCGCCGCCGGTCGATGACGGTCTCGCCGCGCGAGAGGACGGTCTCCACGCGGCCGGTGACGGTGCGTCCCTCGTACGCCGAGTAGTCGACGTTCATGTGGTGGGTGGCGGCCGAGATGACCTGCTCGGCGGCCGGGTCGTAGATGACGATGTCGGCGTCGGAGCCGGGCGCGATGGTGCCCTTCTTCGGGTAGAGGCCGAACATCCGGGCCGGTGTGGCGCAGGCGATCTCGATCCAGCGGCGGCGGCCGATGTGCCCGTCCACCACGCCCTGGTGGAGCAGGTCCATCCGGTGCTCGACGCCCGGCAGCCCGTTGGGGATCTTGGAGAAGTCGCCGCGGCCCAGCTCCTTCTGGCCCTTGAAGCAGAACGGGCAGTGGTCGGTGGAGACCACCTGGAGGTCGTTGGTGCGCAGCCCGCGCCACAGCGCGGCCTGGTGCTCGCGCGGCCGCAGCGGCGTGCTGCACACGTACTTGGCGCCCTCGAAGTCCGGCTCGGCCAGGTTGTCGGTGGACAGGAACAGATACTGCGGGCAGGTCTCGCCGAAGACGTTCAGGCCCTTGTCGCGCGCCTGCGCCAGCTCGGCGACGGCCTCCTCGGCCGAGACGTGCACGACGTACAGCGGCGCGCCGGCGACCCGGGCGAGCTGGATCGTACGGTGGGTGGCCTCGGCCTCCAGCAGCTCCCTGCGCACCTCGCCGTGGTAGCGCGGGCCGGTGCGCCCTTCCGCCAGGGCCTGTTCGACCAGGACGTCGATCGCGATGCCGTTCTCGGCGTGCATCATGACCAGCCCGCCGTTGCCCGCCGAACGCTGCATGGCGCGCAGGATCTGGCCGTCGTCGCTGTAGAAGACGCCCGGGTAGGCGGTGAACAGCTTGAAGGAGGTGACGCCCTCCTCGACCAGCAGGTCCAGCTCCTTGAGCGCGTGCTCGTTCACATCGGAGAGGATCATGTGGAAGGCGTAGTCGACGGCGCATCGGGCATCGGCCTTGGCGTGCCAGGTGTCCAGGCCCTCGCGCAGCGCCCGGCCGCGGGTCTGGACGGCGAAGTCGACGATGGTGGTCGTACCGCCCCAGGCCGCGGCCCGGGTGCCGGTCTCGAAGGTGTCGGAGGAGGACGTCCCGCCGAACGGGAAGTCCATGTGGGTGTGGGCGTCCACGCCGCCCGGGATGACGTACTTGCCGGTGGCGTCGATGGTGCGGTCGGCGCCCTCGGCCCAGCTGTCGGCGGTGGTCGTGCCGTGCGCGGCGAGGGCGGCGATCCTGCCGTCCTCCACCAGGACATCGGCGTGGATCTCATCGGCGGCGGTGACGACCAGACCGCCGCGGATGACTGTTCGGCTCATGCTTCCGGCTCTCCCTTCCACACACAGCACAGGTGCTCGGCGGCGCCGGAAGGGACACGGCCCGGCGTGGTCGGCCGGCCGGGCGGCGCGTCCCGGGTGACGCCGCGTCACGGCCGGTCTACACCCGTAGAACGCGGCCGTGCAGCTGACCGTAGAAGCATGTCACCCACCGTGGCAACACCATGACCACGGTTCAGCGGGAACCGGCGGGGCGCGCCCGGCCGCCGCCCGTAAAACTTCATTGCTTGCGCAATCCGGGAACCTTGGTACGGGCCGCCGCGTTGCCCGGACGGGGACAACCCGTCACCTCGCACCGCGATCAGACCGCACCGCACACACGCAACAGGAGACACAGCACCATGGGCGTCAGCCTCAGCAAGGGCCAGAACGTCGTCCTCAACCAGGACGGCACTCCCCTCGCGGACGTCACCGTCGGCCTGGGCTGGGACGCCCGGCCCACCGGCGGCGCGGACTTCGACCTGGACGCCTCGGCGGTCGTCTGCGGCCCCGACCAGCGCGTCCTGTCCGACGCGCACTTCGTCTTCTACAACAACCTGGCCAGCCCGGACGGCGCGGTCCGGCACACCGGCGACAACCTCACCGGCGAGGGCGACGGCGACGACGAGCAGATCCTGGTCGACCTGGACCGCCTCGGCGAGCGGACGGGCCAGGTCGTCTTCACCGTCTCCATCTACGACGCCGAGGCGCGCGGGCAGAATTTCGGCCAGGTGGAGGACGCGTACATCCGCGTCGTGGACAACCTGACGGGCCGTGAGATGTGCCGCTACGAGCTGTCGTACGACGCCGCCGGCGAGACGGCGATGGTCTTCGGGGCGCTCTACCGGCGCGGCGGCGAGTGGAAGTTCCGCGCCATCGGCCAGGGCTACGCGTCCGGGCTGGCCGGCATCGCCTCCGACTACGGCGTCAACGTCGGCTGACCCGGTACGCGAAAGGGCGCGCCCCGACGGGGGCGCGCCCTTGAGGCCCCGCCCGCCCCGCCTACAGGTGCGAGGCGATGGCCGGCATCAGGTCCTGGAAGGTGCGGCCGTTCGCGGGCTCGCCGATGGCGGCCATCTCCCAGCCGCCGCCGGACCGGCGCACCTTCGCCATGATCTGCGCGGTGTACTGGCCGCCGCCGGTGAGGGTGTAGCGGGCCAGCTCCTGGCCGGTGCTCTCGTCGACCAGGCGGCAGAACGCGTTCTGCACCTCGGCGAAGGTCTGTCCGGTGAAGGAGTTCACCGTGAAGACGATCTGGTCGACGCGGGCGGGCACCCGCTGGAGGTCGACGTAGATCACCTCGTCGTCGCCGCCCTGCCCCGCGCCGCCCACCAGGTTGTCCCCGGTGTGCCGTACGGAACCGTCGTCGCTGATCAGGTGCTGGAAGAAGACGACGTCGACGGGCTCCTGGCCGGCGAACAGCACGGCGGAGGCGTCCAGGTCGATCTCGCGGGCCATCAGCTTGGCGAGAAAGCCCTTGCGGGCGGCGGCCTGCCAGCCCAGGCCCATGCGGACCACGCTGAGTTCGCCCCCGCCGGACTTGCTCAGACTGATCTTCTGACCCTTGTCCAGGTTCACGGTCATGTGCTGTCACTCCTGCGTCGGGATGGCATGCCCCGGGCAGGGCGGCGGCCGCCGCCACCGGCCGGGAATCGCAAATCTACAGCACTGTAGAGGTAATGGCGAAGTAAAAGCGCGAGGCCGTGGGGCGGAAACCGGACGGATGCCCGGCCGAATACCTGGCGGGCCCCGCCGGAATGCTCACAGCGGGGCCCACGTCGTACGGTACCCAGCCGGGCGCGCGCACAACAGACCGCGTCGCGGCCTTTCACCGCGCCGCGGCCGCCTGCTCGGCCCGGGGCGCGTCCGGCTCCGCGGACCACCGCGCCAGCCGGCGCAGCGCCCGCGCCGAACCGGTCCCGGGCTCGGCGTGGTAGGTGATCAGCTGCTGGTCCGGATCGGCCGGCAGGCTGAGCGTCTCGTACGCCAGCGAGAGCGTCCCCACCAGCGGGTGCGTCAGCCGCTTGCGGCCGAACCCCTTGTCCTGGACGTCGTGGGCCGCCCAGATCCGCCGGAAGTCCGCGCTTTTCCCGGACAGCTCGCCGACCAGCGCGCGCAGCTTCGGGTCGTCGGGGAAGCGGCCGACGTCGCGCCGCAGCTGGGCCACGACGTGCGCCGCCTTCTCCTCCCAGTCGGCGTAGAGCTCACGCGTCGCCGGGGCGAGGAAGAGCTGCCAGGCCATGTTGCGCTCCTCGGCGGGCATCGCGGCGAAGTCGCCGAGGAGTGCGCAGGCCAGCCGGTTCCAGCCGAGGATGTCCAGCCGCCGGCCGACCACGTACGCGGGGACACCGTCCATCGCGTCGATCAGGTCCTGGAACGCGGGGCGTATCCGCTGCGGCCGGAGCGCGCGGCGGTGCCGCGGGGAGACCGGCCTGGCCAGGTGGTTCAGGTGGGAGCGCTCGGCCCGGGTCAGCCGCAGCACGTCCGAGATCGAGTCCAGCACCGCGGTGGAGACGTTCTGCCCCCGCCCTTGTTCGAGCCGTATGTAATAGGCCACGCTGACCCCTGCCAGCTGCGCCAGTTCCTCCCGCCGCAGGCCGGGCACCCTGCGCCGCCCGCCGTGCGGGGCGAGACCGACGTCCTCGGGCCGGAGCCTGGCGCGACGGGAGCGAAGGAATTCGCTCAGTTCGGTGCGCTGGTCCATCCCTCGATTATGGCGGGCGCCGCCCGGACGGCGGCGCGGAGGGCCGTCAGCGTACGGCCAGGGTGGTTCTCGCAGTGGTAGGAACGCCGAGCATAGGCTCAACAGGGCACTGGTTGCCCCGGGCATGTAAGCCCACCCTGGAGAGCATGAACCGCACCTCTGTACCCGCATACGCGGCACCCGCCCCGAAGGCTCCGCTGGAGCGCACCACCATCGAGCGCCGGGAGCTGGGCGCGCACGACATCCTCATCGACATCAAGTTCGCGGGCATCTGCCACTCCGACATCCACACCGTGCGGGCGGAGTGGGGCGACGGCGGGAACTTCCCCATCGTCCCCGGCCACGAGATCGCGGGCGTGGTCAGCGAGGTCGGCCCCGAGGTGACCCGGTACGCGGTCGGCGACCGGGTCGGCGTCGGCTGCTTCGTCGACTCCTGCCGCGAGTGCGAGAACTGCCGGACCGGCCTCCAGCAGTACTGCACCGGCGAGCTGGGCCAGGTCGGCACGTACAACGCCGTCGGCCGGGACGGCCGGGCCACCCAGGGCGGCTACTCCACCCACCTCGTCATCGACGAGAACTACGCGCTGCGCATCCCGGACAGCCTGCCGCTGGACGCCGCCGCGCCGCTGCTGTGCGCCGGCATCACCCTCTACTCGCCGCTGGCGCACTGGAAGGCCGGCCCCGGCAAGAAGGTCGCCATCGTGGGCCTGGGCGGCCTCGGCCACATGGGCGTCAAGATCGCGCACGCGATGGGCGCGGAGGTCACCGTACTGAGCCAGTCGCTGCGCAAGAAGGACGACGGCCTGCGGCTCGGCGCCGACCACTACCACGCCACGTCCGACCCGGCGACCTTCGAGGAGCTGGCGAGCAGCTTCGACCTGATCGTCAACACCGTCTCCGCGCAGCTCGACCTGAACGCCTACCTGGGCCTGCTGCGCACCGACGGCACCCTCGTCCAGCTCGGCGCGCCGGAGCACCCGCTGCCGGTCGCCCCGTTCGCCCTGATCGGCAACCGCCGCTCGCTGGCCGGTTCGCTGATCGGCGGCCTCCAGGAGACCCAGGAGATGCTGGACTTCTGCGGTACGCACGGGCTGACCTCGGAGATCGAGGTGATCTCCGCCGACCGGATCAACGAGGCGTACGAGCGGGTGCTCGCCAGCGACGTCCGCTACCGCTTCGTGATCGACACCGCGACGATCTGACGGCGCGTCCCGGCCCGGGACCCCGGGTGCCGCCACACGGGCGACACCCGGAGGTCACGGTCGGTACCGGTACGGCGACGGATTGCATGCTACGGTCGCTCCAGTTGCAGTTTTGGTACCCATGAACGTCATGTGCGCCTGACGGGATGTGACCGTCGGGCGCCTTTTGTTTCTGCCGGTCACATCCGGATGGGCTCAATTGCGGCGACCCTGGAGACCGCGCCGTGCGGAATCCTCAACTGCCTCGATCGAAGGATAGAGACATGGCAACCGGCACCGTGAAGTGGTTCAACTCCGAAAAGGGCTTCGGCTTCATCGAGCAGGACGGCGGCGGCGCCGACGTCTTCGCGCACTACTCGAACATCCAGGCCCAGGGCTTCCGTGAGCTGCAGGAAGGCCAGAAGGTCACCTTCGACGTCACGCAGGGCCACAAGGGCCCGCAGGCGGAGAACATCACCCTCGCCTGAACCGGCCGGGCGCCGGACGGCGCGACGGCAGGCGGCACGAGCCGGAACGCCCGATCGGGTGGCGTTCCGGCTCGTGCCGGTCCGGGCCCGTGCGCATGCCGGTCCGGGGCGCGCGCGTGTCCTACGGCGCCGCCCGGCCGGACGCCATGTCCCGCTCCGCCACCCGCAGCGCCTCCGCGAGGATGTCCGCCCCCGTCTCCGCCTCCTCGACCGTCAGCGACAGCGACGGCGCGATGCGCAGGACGGAGCCCGTCAGGCCGCCCTTGCCGATCAGCAGGCCGCGCTCGCGGGCGGCCTCCAGGGCGAGCGTCGCCGCCCGCGGCGACGGCTCGTCGGTGCCGGGGACGGCCAGTTCGACGCCGATCATCAGGCCGCGTCCGCGCACTTCCCGTACGGCCGTGAGCCCCGCGCAGGCCGCCCGCAGCCGCTCGATGAGCAGACCGCCGACGCGCCGGGCGTTCCCCTGGAGGTCGTGCGCCAGCAGGTGGTCGAGGTTGGCCAGGGCCGCCGCCATGGTGACCGGGCTGCCGCCGAACGTGGAGATCGAGTTGGCGCCGAGGCAGTTCATCACCTCGGCGCGGGCGACGACGCCGCCGACGGACATGCCGTTGCCGATCCCCTTGGCGAAGGTCAGCAGGTCCGGCGGGCCGTTCCGGGCGTGCGCCTGCCAGCCCCAGAAGTGGTCGCCGGTCCGGCCCCAGCCGGTCTGCACCTCGTCCGAGATCCACAGGATGCCGTGCCGGTCGAGCACCTCGCGGAAGGCCGCGTACAGCCCGTCGGGCGGCGAGGTGAAGCCGCCGACGCCCTGCACCGGCTCCGCGATCAGCGCCGCGACGCCCGCCGTCTGGCCGATCAGGTCCTCCAGGTCGGCGACGCAGGCGTCGATGTACGCGGCGTCGGACAGCGCCGCGTACGGGCCGCGGGTACGCACGCCCCCGTGGACGTACAGCGTCTGGAGCGGGGACAGGCCGGTCGGTGACCAGCCGGCGTTGCCCGTGACGCCGATGGCCGAGAAGGACCGGCCGTGGTAGCTGTTGCGCATCGCCAGGATCTGGTTGGAGCGCCGGTGGACCGTCGCCAGCAGGAGCGCGGTGTCGTTCGCCTCCGTACCGGACGTGGTGAAGAAGACCCGCGCGTCGGGGATGCCGGAGAGCGCCGCGATCCGCTCCGCCAGATCGACCATGGGCCGGGACAGGTACTGCGTCGAGGTGTGCAGGATGCGGCCGGCCTGCTCGGCGACCGCCTTGGTGACCTCGGGCAGCGCGTGGGCGGTCATGGTGGTGAGGATGCCGCCGAAGAAGTCCAGGTAGCGGTTGCCGTCGGCGTCCCGGACGTGGCGGCCCTCGCCGTGCGTCAGCTCGATGGGCCGCTCGTACAGCGGCGTGAGCCAGTCGGGCAGCACGGCGCGGTGCCGGGCGTGCAGACCGGTGGGGCCCGGTCCGGCGTCCCGTCCGGCGTCCGGGGCCGTCACGGCCGGACCAGCCCCTCGTACGCGTCGGGCCGGCGGTCCCGGTAGAAGGCCCACTGCTGCCGCACCTCGTCGATCAGGCCGAAGTCCAGGTCGCGGACGACCAGCTCCTCCTTGGTGTCGCTGGCGACGTCGCCGACGAACTGTCCGCGCGGGTCGACGAAGTAGCTCGTCCCGTAGAAGTCGTTGTCGCCGTACTCCTCGACGCCGACCCGGTTGATCGCCGCGACGAAGTACTCGTTGGCGACCGCGGCGGCGGGCTGCTCCAGCTGCCACAGGTAGGCGGACAGGCCGCGGGAGGTGGCGGACGGGTTGTAGACGAGCTGGGCGCCGTTCAGGCCCAGCTGGCGCCAGCCCTCGGGGAAGTGCCGGTCGTAGCAGATGTAGACGCCGATCCGGCCGACGGCGGTGTCGAAGACCGGCCAGCCCAGGTTGCCCGGCTTGAAGTAGTACTTCTCCCAGAAGCCCTTGACCTGCGGGATGTGGTGCTTGCGGTAGGTGCCGAGCACGGTGCCGTCGGCGTCGATGACGGCCGCGGTGTTGTAGTAGAAACCGGACTGCTCGACCTCGAAGACCGGCACCACGATCACCATGCCGGTCTCCCGGGCCAGCTCCTGCATCCGGCGCGTGGTGGGACCGTCCGGCACCGGCTCGGCCCAGCGGTAGTGCTCCGGCTCCTGGACCTGGCAGAAGTACGGGGCGTTGAAGACCTCTTGGAAGCCGATCACCTGCGCGCCCTGCGCGGCCGCCGCCCTGGCGTGTTCCTCGTGCTTCGCGATCATCGATTCGGTGTCGCCGGTCCAGGACGCCTGAACCAGTGCGGCGCGTACGACGTTACGGACAACATCGGCCATGAGCTGCTCCTTCGTCGAGCCGTCGGCCAGCGGGCCATGCGGATCTACGCGTGTGGAGCGACCGTAGGCCCCGTGCAGCGGCGAGGCAAGACCGTCTCCCGTACGGCGGCGGGCGGCGCCGGAGGCGGCCGGAGGGGCACGGGCCCGGCGCGCGGTCAGAAGCCCGCGCCGCCGGCCCGCAGGGCGTGGGTGATGTCGCGGTGGCGGTGCGGCGAGACACCGGCGGCGGCGTCCAGGAGCAGCGGGACCAGCTCGCCCGGCGCGCTCGCGGTCGCCGCCACGGCCTCCTCGGGTGTACGGGCCCGGACGAGCGCCGCGAACAGTTCGCGGGCCTCGGCCGGGCGGCCCGCGCCGAGCAGCGCCAGCGCCGTGTGCGCCACTTCCCCGAGGGGCCGGGCGACGCCCTGGCGCAGCAGCCGCACGCTCTCGGCGGTGCGCCCCGCGGCGGTCAGCGCGTCGGCGGCAGCGGCGAGCCGGGCGGGCGGCAGACAGGCCACTTCCCAGAGCAGCGTCGGCACCTCGTCCGCCAGGCCTGCACTCTCCAACTCGCCTATTACCTGTGGCAGTTCAGCAGGATGCGCGTGGGCGGCGGCACACAGCAGGGCGTGCGCCTCGCCGCCCCGCCCGGCGGCCCGGAGCCGGGCCAGGCGGGTGGCGTTGGTGGGCGCGGGGTGCCGGCCGGGGGCGCCGCCGGGTGCCGCCGCGCCGGGAGGGGTGGCACCGTCCGGCGAGCGGCGGTCCACCGCCGCGCTGGCCAGTGCGTCGAGGCGCCCCTGGAGTTCGCGGGCCCGCGCACCGGACCGTACGTGGTCGTCGCGGGCCCAGGCCAGTTCGTCCGCCAGCCGCGCCGCGTCGGGGCCGCCCGCGGCCGCCAGCAGGGCGGCCCGCAACTCCCGTTCGCGCAGCGCCGCGTACTGCCGTTCGCGGAGCATCGTGTCCAGCCGGTCCCCGAGGCGCGCGGGGGCGCCCGGCCGGGCGTCGTACGCCGCGACCGCCGCCGCGTGGAGCCGGCGCGCCCGCGGCCCGGCGGTGCGCACGGCGTGCTCGCCGCGCCGGCCCGCGAGGTCGTGCAGCAGCGACTCCACCACGTCCCAGGGCGGCACGTCCGCACCGTCGAGACAGGCCCGCAGGCCCTCGGGGTCACGGAGGGCGAAAACGGCGTACCACCCGGCCGTCTCGTCGAGCATCCGCGTCAGCCCGCGCAGGAACCGCGCGAACTCCGCCACCGGCGCTTCGCGTTGGTCCGCCGTCACGTTCCCCTCTCCCCTCCCCCGCTCCCCGTCCGTTCCCACCTCACGCCCGACGCGCAGGCGGCACCAGCCGGGTTTCGGCCTCGATTGCACCCGTTCTCCGCGCGGTTCTCCGGGCCTCCCGGGCGGCCGGAGCAGCGGCCACCCGCCGTTGCCGGTGGCGGGCCCCGGGCCGCGGACATGGCCGAGACGCTTCGGTGCGCCGTCACGATCTTCGTGGCGCCCCGCCCCGGCTCCCCGGCCGCAGGCCCGTCCGGGGGAGCCGGGGCGGGGACGGGCTTCGGGACGGCCGTGCGGGGCACCCGGTGTCGCATGACCAACAACGATGGAGCGTCCGGTCCGGACGAGTCGTACGAGTCGTACTGGATCGCGACAACGCCCGGCACGTCCTATCCGCCGCTCACCGAGGACGCCGAGGCCGATGTGACGGTGATCGGCGGCGGGATCGCCGGGCTGAGCACGGCCTGGGAGCTGGCCCGGGCCGGGCGCCGGGTCGTCGTGCTGGAGGCGGACCGGATCGCCGCCGGGGTCACCGGCTGCACGACCGCGAAGCTCTCGTCCCTGCACACCCTGGTCTACGACCGGCTGCGCCGCACCCGTGGCGCCGAGGGGGCCCGCCGGTACGCCGAGTCCCAGCAGGCCGCCGTCGAGCGCGTCGTCGAGATCGCGGACCTGCTGGGCGTCGACTGCGACCTCGAACGCGGCCCGGCGTTCACCTATGTACGGGACCCGGCGAGCGCCGGACAGCTGCGCGCGGAGGCGGAGGCGGCGCGCGAGGCCGGGCTGCCGGCTTCGTTCGTGACCGGGACCGGGCTGCCGTTCCCCGTGGCCGGCGCGGTGCGGGTCGAGGACCAGGCCCAGTTCCACCCGCGCGCGTACCTGCTCGCGCTGGCGGAGGACTTCCGCTCCCGCGGCGGCGTCATCCACGAGCGCACCCGCGCGACCGGCCTGCACGAGGGCTCGCCCTGCCGCGTGACGACCGAGTCGGGCGCCACCGTCACCTCCCGGGACGTGGTGGTCGCCACCCACTACCCGGTCTTCGACCGCGCCCTGCTGTTCACCCGGCTGTCGCCGCGCCGGGAGGTCGTGGTGGCCGCCCCCGTGGACGCCGCCCGCGACCCCGGCGGGATGTTCATCACGGAGGAGGAGGGCAAGCGGTCGGTGCGCACCGCCCCGTACGGCGACGGGCGCCGGCTGCTGATCGTCACGGGCGAGACCTTCAAGCCGGGCACGGCGGACGCCGGCGAGAAGTTCGCGCGGCTGACCGCCTGGATGCACCGGCACTTCCCCGGCACGGAGGTGGCGTACCGCTGGGCGACCCAGGACAACGACGCCACCGACACCGTTCCGCTGATCGGGCCGTTCCACCCGGCCGCCCGCCACACCTATGTCGCCACCGGGTTCGGCGGCTGGGGCCTGAGCGGCGGCGTGGCCGCCGGGCGCCTGCTGACCGGCCTGATCACCGGGGACCCGCCGCCGTGGGCGGGCCTGTACGACCCCCGCCGGCTGTGGAGCGCCGTCCGCGAGGCGCCCGCCTTCCTCAAGCACCAGGCCGAGGTCGGCCGGCACTTCATCGGCGACCGGCTGCGGACGACGCACGCCGACTCGGTGGCGGAGATCGCGCCCGGCTCCGGCGCGATCGTCCGGGTGCGCGGCAGGCGCTGCGCGGTCCACCGGGACGAGGACGGGACCACCCTGGCCGTGTCGGCGCGCTGCACCCACCTGGGCTGTCTGGTCGCGTTCAACGCGACGGAGAAGGCGTGGGAGTGCCCGTGCCACGGCTCCCGCTTCGCGCCGGACGGCTCGGTGCTCCAGGGTCCGGCCACGGAGCCGCTGGAGCGGCGGGAGGTGGAGTAGCGGCTCCGGGCCCGGCCGGGCCGCTCGGCCGGGCGTGGACGGCCCCGGTACGGGCGGCCCGGTGCGGGTGGTCCGGTACGGGTGGTCCGATGTGGGCGGTCCGGTACGGGTGGTCCGGTGTGCGTGGTCCGGACCGTTGGTGAGTACATTGGCCTCTTGCGGAACCGGGCGACCGTTCCCGTGGGGTTCACCGCCGGGTCCGTACGCCGTGCCGTCCGGCGGCAGCGGAGCCGCCCGAGAGAATGGACCTCTTCCTTGACCACGCCCCGCCTCGTCCCGCTCTCCCCGACCACCTGGGCGTGGACGCACGACAGCACCGCCTGGGGTTACAGCAACTGCGGTCTGGTCGCGTCCGACGGCGAAGCGCTCCTGATGGACACCCAGTTCACCTTGGAGGGCACCCGGCAGCTACTGGCCGCGATCGCCGGCGCGGTACCGGACGCGACGATCACCACCGTGGTCAACAGCCACCAGAACGGCGACCACACATGGGGCAACGAGCTGGTCGGGGACGCGGAGATCATCACGTCCGAGGCGTCCGCCGCGCACCGGTGCCAGGAGATGACGCCGGAGGCGCTGTCGGCCCTCAGCCGCGGCGAGCCGGCCACCGCGGTCGCGGCCTACGCCGTCGAGCACTTCGGCGGTTTCGACTTCGGCGGCATCACCCTCACCGGACCGACCCGGACCTTCACCGGCAGCCTGGAGCTGACCGTCGGCCGTACGGCGGTGCGCCTGCTGGACCTCGGCCCCGGGCACAGCGCGGGCGATGTCGCGCTGCACGTGCCCGAGGACGGTGTGGTGTTCACCGGCGACGCCCTGTTCCGCGGCGGCCACATGATCGTCTGGTCGGGCTCGCTCTCCTCGTGCGTCACGGCCTGCGACACCCTGCTGGCCACCGGCGCCACCACCTTCGTACCCGGCCACGGGGGGCTGACGGACCGGGCGGGGCTGACGCGGTTCCGCGACGAGCTGTCCCGGATATTCGAGACGGCCACCGCGCACGCCCGCGAGGGCACGGCGCTGGACGAGGCGGCCCGCCTGGTCAAGGCCGCGCACGCGGGCGACCTGGCGCACCCCGAGCGGCTGTTCACCGCGGTCGCGGCGGCCTACCGGGAGGCGGGCGTGCCGGACGTACCGTCCACCACGTTCGAGCTGGTCGAGGGCATGGCCCGGCTGGCGGCCGCCGGGTAGCCGGACGCGGGGAGGCCCGCCGCCGGGTGGTCCGACGGCACCACCAGCATCAGCCGCTGCGTACGGTCGCTGAGCGGCGCGAAGCAGCGGAAGGTGACCTCGAACTCCTCGTCACCGTGGCCGGGCAGGTACAGCCAGCGCCGGTCGCCGTCCGGGTGGGTGACCGTCGTCAGATCGTCGGTGAGCAGCCGGGCGGCGACCCGGTCGCGCTCCTTGATCTCCGCGACCACCTCCGCCAGCCTGCGGTTCTCCGGCTGCTCGGCGGCGGCCAGGCGCAGCTGGGACGCCATCGGCTTGGCCCAGTCCTCCTCCCAGTTGATCAGCTGGAGGCGGGCCTCCGGGTACGTCAGGGCCCAGATCATGACGTTGATGCCGTGCTTCATCCACGGCCAGTCCTTCTCGCAGGCCGCGTTGTACAGCAGCACGTCCCACGCCGAGTCGGACAGGTACGCGGGCCAGGGCTGCACCTGGATGAGCGCGGACGTCGAGGGGTCCACCGCGCCGGAGGGGCGGTAGAGGGGCGGTGGCACCTGTCCCCGCGCGTACACGAAGAGGGTGTGCCGCTGTGCCTCGTCGAGGTCGAGGATGCGCACGATGCGCTCCAGCCACTCGCTCTTCGGCCGCTCGATCCGGCCGGACTCCAGCCTGCGGTACCAGCCCTCGGTGACGCCGGTGAGCACCGCCATCTCGGCCTGCGTGATACCGAGCCGGTCCCGGTGGCCGAATTTCGCGGTGAAACCCGGTACCTGGTTGGGGTCCCGCGGGCCGCGCCAGTCGCGCAGGAAGTCGCCGAGCCGCTGATTACGGGACATTCGGCACCCAACTCCCTCCGGTTCGGTAAAAGGATCGAAAAGTTACGGCCGACTTTATCGCCACTTCGCTACGCACCGAACGAGCCCTCCGGCCGCCGCCGACCACCGGCCGACCTCGTGAATCACCCCAAAATCCACATCCCCCGCATTTCCCGGGCCGGAGCGGCACCCCGCCTACCGGAACTCCCAGTACCGGTCACCGTGCGTGACCGGCGGCGGACGGGAACACCCGACCGGTCTGTGCCAGAGTGACTGACCGCGGCAGGGCCCGCACGGCACCCGCCGACGCCCCGCCGCCGTGCCACCGGCACAGCCGGGCACACCAGCAGCAACCGAGAGGGACCCATGAGCCGCAGCGTCTTCATCACCGGTGGCAACCGAGGCATCGGGCTGGCGATCGCGCGGGCCATGGCCGCCGACGGCGACAAGGTCGCCGTCACGTACCGCTCGGGCGAGCCGCCCGCCGGCGTCCTGGGCGTCAAGTGCGACATCACCGACCCGGAGCAGGTCGAGGCGGCGTTCCGGCGGATCGAGGAGGCGCACGGCCCGGTCGAGGTGCTGGTGGCCAACGCGGGCATCACCCGCGACGCGCTGCTGATGCGGACGTCCGAGGACGACTTCGGCGACGTGGTGGGCACCAACCTCACCGCCGCCTACCGGGTGGCCAAGCGCGCCGCCCGCGGCATGCTGCGGGCCCGCAAGGGCCGCATGATCTTCATCGGCTCGACCGTCGGCCTGCGCGGCGAGGCGGGCCAGGCGAACTACGCGGCGGCCAAGGCCGGCCTGGTCGGCCTCGCCCGCTCCATCGCCCGCGAACTGGGCTCGCGCGGCATCACCGCCAACGTGGTCGCCCCCGGTCTCACCGAGACCGACATGACCGCGGCGCTCCCGCAGGACCGCCTGGACGCCATGCTGGAGGAGATCCCGCTGCGCAAGGCCGCCCGCCCCGAGGACATCGCCGCCGCGGTGCGCTTCCTCGCCGGCGAGGAAGCGGCGTACATCACCGGCGCCGTCATCCCGGTCGACGGCGGCGCGGGCATGGGCCACTGAGCCCACGCCGCACGGTCCGCACCACTCCCCGCCTCCCACGCCCTCACTCCCGGGGGCGTGGGCGAAGACACCCCACCCCCTCACGGGCGGTCGGGTGAGCGCTTGAACGGGGGTCAGGCGCTCGCCCACCGGGGGAACGGAAGCCTGTGAGGCGCCGAGTCATGGCGCCTCACAGGCTTTGACGTTTTCCGGGGCGGGTCACGCATGAGGGCGCGGCCAGGACCCACCCGGAAATCGACAGGCAAACTTGCAAGTTCACCTGTCGTGATCCTAGGCTGCCGCCATGCCCGAAAAGGATCCGCACCACCTGGCGACCGACCTGGGCGCCACCGTGAGCCTCCTCATGCGCCAGTTGCGCGCCGTCTCGCACGCCGGCGGGCTCACCGCCTCGCAGCGTGCGGCGATCGCCCGTATCGACGCCGGGGGACCCACCACCATCGCGGCGCTGGCCCGCGCGGAACACGTACGGCCGCAGTCGATGCGGATGACCGTCGGCGCCCTGGAGGAACAGGGAATCCTGCGACGGAGCCCGCATCCGACCGACGGCCGGCAGGTCGTCTTCTCCTTCACCGAGGAGGGGCGGCGGGTGCTCGCCGAGACCCGGCAGGCCAAGAACAACTGGCTCGCCGTCGCCATCGCCGAACGCCTCGACCCGGCCGAACAGGACACCCTGGCCGAAGCCACCGCGCTGCTGAAGCGGCTGATACAGGAATGAGGGCCGGGGAAACGGCGGCGGACGGAAGGGACTCCGCCGCACCCGTGCCGGGGAACGGTGAGCGGGGCTTCGGGGCCCGGCTGATGGCGCCGTTGCTGCTCGGCTCGGTGCTCAACCCGGTCAACTCGACGATGATCGCCACCTCGCTGGTGGCCATCGCCCGGGACTTCCACGTCGGCGCCGCCGACACCGCCTGGCTCGTCTCCGCCATGTACCTGGCCAGCGCGGTCGCCCAGCCCTCCATGGGCCGGCTGGCCGACCGGCTCGGTCCGCGCCGGGTCTTCGTCGCGGGGCTGGTGACGGTGCTCGCCGCCGGCCTGACCGGCGCGCTCGCACCCGCCTTCCCCCTGCTGACCGTCTCCCGCGTCGTCCTGGGCATCGGCACCTCGGCGGCGTACCCGGCCGCGATGGCGATCCTGCGCGCCGAGGCGGAACGGGTGGGCCGCGGCACACCGCGCGCCGTACTGGGGCGGCTGTCCCTGGCCGCCCTGGGCAGCGCCGCGGTGGGCCCCGCGCTCGGCGGGCTGCTGGCGGCGACCGCGGGCTGGCGCGCGGTCTTCGCGGTGAACGTCCCCCTCGCCCTCGCCGCCCTCGCCTGCGCCCTGGCCTGGCTGCCCGCGGACGGGCGTGCCGGTTCGGCGCGTACGACGGCCCGTACAGCATCTCCCGCGGGGTCCGTCGATCCGCTGGGCATCGCCCTGTTCGCCGCCACCCTCACCGTCGCGATGTTCTTCCTGCTGGACCTCGCACATCCCCGATGGCTGCTGCTGGCGCCGACCACCGCGCTCACCGCCGTCCTGACGTGGTGGCAGCTGCGCCACCCCGCACCGTTCCTGGACCTGCGGATGCTCGCCCGCAACGGCGCGCTGCTGCGCACCTATCTCCGGCACGGGCTGGCCTACCTCGTCATCTACTGCGTGCTGTACGGATACAGCCAGTGGCTGGAGGAAGGGCACGGCTACAGCGCCTTCCACGCCGGGCTGATCATGCTGCCGATGTCCGGGGCGGCCGCCGTGTGCTCCCTCGCCGGTGCCCGTACGAAGGGCATCCGGGCCCCGCTGATGGCCGCCGCGGTGTGCCTCGCCATCGGCAGCGGCGTCTGCCTGCTGCTGGGCGGTGGCACGCCGCCGGCTCTCCTGCTGCTCGCCGGAGCCCTCTTCGGCATCCCCCAGGGCCTCGCCTCCACGGGCAACCAGGCCGCGGTCTACGCGCAGGCGCCGGCCGACGGCATCGGTGCGGCGGCCGGGTTCCAGCGCACCGCGCAGTACCTCGGCGCGATCGTCGCTTCGAGCCTGATCGGGCTGCTGTACGGGCAGCGGGCCACGGACGCGGGGCTGCACGAGATCGCCGTCGTGGGGCTCGTCCTCGGCGTACTGCTGCTCGTACTGACGGCCGCGGACCGCGCGTTGCGCCCCCGGGCCCCCGCACCCGCGCAGCCTCCGGCGACCGCACGCCCCGCCGGGAACACGTCCCCCACCCGCACCCACCACTAGGAGCAAGCCCATGCCCGTCACCACACTCGACCCCACCACCGCCCTGGTTCTGATCGACCTTCAGAAGGGCATCACCGCACTGCCGACCGTCCACCCCGCCGCTGAGATCGTCGGGCGCTCCGCGCGGCTCGCCGCGGCCTTCCGCGCGCGGGACCTGCCGGTCGTGCTCGTCAACGTCGCGGGCGGCGCCCCGGGCCGTACGGAGGCCGGGCGGCCCGGGGGCACGCCGCCGGCCGACTGGGCGGAGCTGGTGCCGGAACTCGACCGGCAGCCCACGGACATCACCGTCACCAAGCGGACCTGGGGCGCCTTCCACGGCACCGGCCTCGACGCGGAGCTGCGCCGCCGGGGCGTCACGCAGATCGTCCTGGCGGGCATCGCGACGAGCATCGGCGTGGAGTCCACCGCGCGCGCCGCCCACGAGCACGGTTACCACGTCACCGTGGCCACGGACGCGGTGACCGACATGGACGAGGAGGCGCACCGCCGCAGCCTGGAGAAGATCTTCCCCCGGCTGGGCGAGACCGGCCCGGCGGAGACGGTCATCGGCCTGCTGGGCTGACCGGACCGGGAGGCGGGGGCGCGGGCACACCGGGCGGGCCGGCGGCCACCGGGGCCGCGCCCCTGGCCAGGAGCAGCAGCGCGTCGACCAGGTCCGCGGCGGACGCGCCGGTGGCCAGGCGCCGCAGCTGCTGCCCCGTCACCAGGGCGACCACGGTGCCGGCCAGCCGCTCGGCGTCCGCGACGCCCAGCGCCGTCAGGATGCGGGCCGCCAGCCGGTCGTACGCGGCGAAGCACTCGGCCGCCGCGGTCCGCAGCCGCTCGTCGCGCCCGGCCTGGACGTACAGTTCGAACGGCGCGATGTGCTCGCTGTCGAAGTCCGTGCCGCCCGCGACCTGGCCGACGAGCGCCGCGGCCTCGTCCAGGCCGATCCGGTCGAGGCGGCTGTCGTCGGCCAGCGCGGTGAACCGCCGGGTCTCCTCGTCGACGAACCGCAGCAGGCTCTCCCGCAGCAGGTCGTGCTGCGTCGCGAAGTGGTACGTCACCGAACCCAGCGAGACACCGGCCTCCTTCGCGATGCGCCGGTTGGTGACGGCGGCGACACCGTCCCGCCCGATGATGCGCAGCACGGCGCCGATGATGCAGCGCCGGGTGTCGCCGGGCCGGGCGGCCCCGGACTCCGCCGCCGTCACCGTCCCACCGCGTCCGCCGCGCCGCCGAGGTCCTCCGCCGTGGCGGGGCGCGGCTCCCCCCGTCGCGCGCGCACCGGCCATTCCCCGGAACCCGCCGCGCGCTCCCCTGCGCCCGCCGCCTCCGGCCGCCCGGCCACCGGCCCCGGCTCGGGCCACCGCTCGTACCACCGCAGCTCGCCCTCCAACTGCGCCGCCAGCGAGATCAGCAGCGGTTCCGAGTGGGACGGGCCGAGGAGCTGGGCGCCCAAGGGGAGGCCGCCCGCGGTGAATCCGGCGGGCACGCTGATGCCGGGCCAGCCGAGGACGTTCCACGGCCAGGCGTACGGGCACGCTGCGATCATCGCCCGGTCCGTCTGCCAGCCGTTCATCTTCGCGAGCGTGCCGATACGCGGCGGCGGCGCGGCCGTGGTCGGCGTCAGGATCAGGTCGTACGGGCCGAACAGCGCGCCCACCCGCCGGTGCTGGCGCCGCTCGGCCGCCCGCGCCCGGCGCAGCACGGGGCCGCCGAGCAGACGTCCCAGCCGGGCCGCGCCGCGCGTACGGCGGTCCAGCAGCGTGCGGTCGGGTGCCCGCGCCACCCATTCCCGTACGCCCGTCGTCGCCCGTGGCACGAACGCGAGGCCGATCAGCCCGTAGTCCGGTTCGGCCTCCTCGACGTGGTGGCCGAGGCCCGCGAGCGTACGGGCGAGAGCGGTGACGGCGGACCGTACCTCCGGGTGGAGCGGTTTGGGCGTGCCGGTGAAGGCCGGCTTCCACGAGAGGGCGATGCGCAGCCGCCCCGGGTCGCGGTCGGCCGCCGCGCGGGCCGCGACGGGGCGCGGCCGGTGCAGGTCGCCGTCGTGGCTGCCGGCGGCGGCGTCGAGGAGCAGGGCCGCGTCCCGGACCGTACGGGCCAGCGGGCCGAGCACCGTGATGCCCTGGAAGGCCTCCGGGTCGGGCCAGGTGGAGATGCGGCCGCGCTGCGGCTTGATGCCGACGAGGTGGGTCCAGGCGGCGGGGATGCGGACCGAGCCCGCGCCGTCCGTGCCGAGGGCGGCCGGTACGAGTCCGGCGGCGACCGCGGCGGCCGAGCCGCCCGACGAACCGCCCGGTGTGTGGCCCGGATTCCAGGGGTTGCGGGTGTCGCCGAACGCGGGCCCCTCGGTGAACGGCCACTGCCCCAGTTCGCAGGCGTTGGTCTTGCCGACGATGACCGCGCCGGCCGCGCGCAGCCGCCGTACGGCCTCGGAGTCCGCCGCCTTGGGCGGGAACTCGCCCGCGCAGCCGAAGGCGGTGGGCTCGCCCGCCACGTCGGTGTCGTCCTTGACGGCGACCGGCACGCCGAGCAGCGGCAGCCGCTCCCCCGCCGCCAGGCGCCGGTCGGCCGCGGCGGCCTCGGCGAGGGCGGCCCCGGCGCGGACCCGCCGGAAGGCGTTGACCGTGCCCTGGGTGGCGTCGATGCGTGCCAGCGAGCGCCGCACCAGTTCCACCGACGCCACGTGGCCGGCCGCCAGTGCCGCCGCCTGCTCGGCCAGTCCTTCGTACTCCCGGGCGGCGCCGCTCCGGAGGCCGGCGCCGTTGTCGCCGCTCCCGTCGCCGTTGTCCCGCAGGCCCATGAAACCCCCTTGCCGGACTGTTCGTTCGAACGAACGTCTTCGACGGTAACCGGGCCGGGCGGCGGCTTCAACGGTGCCCGCGGCCGAGTTCCGCGAGGCGGGTCAGGGCCGGCAGCGCGTCGGCGAGCGCCCGGCGCTGCTCGCCGGACAGGCGGTCCACCAGGGGCGTCAAGTGGCGGGTGCGGGCCTCGTGGCGGGTGCGGCCGGCGCGCCGGCCGGCCTCGGTGATGCGGACGAGGACGGCCCGCCCGTCACTCGGGTCGGGGCGGCGCTCGACCAGGCCGTCGCGCTCCAGCCGGGTGACGAGCTGGGTGATGCCGGGCTGGCTGACCTGTTCGGACCGGGTCAGGTCGGTCAGCCGCAGCGGGCCGTCGTGGCAGGTGAGGGTGTCGAGCACCGACAGCGCCGTGAACGAGAGCTTCTCCGGGACGGGCAGCCGGGCGTAGAAGCGGTTGAAGGTCTCGATCGCGGTGGCGAAGGCGTCCACGTCCAGGTCGCGGGCCGGGGCGGGGTTCGGTTCGTCGTGCACGACGAAAAACCTATCGAATCTTTAACATAAGTCGCTTATGTTCCGCCCCGGTCCGGCCTGTTCGGCGGGCCGCCGTCCCGCGCCGTGGTCAGCCCTGCGGCCGTACGACCATCGCCGACCCGCCGCCGCGCCGCACCTTCTCGGCCGCCGCCAGCCAGCGCCCGCCGGGCAGCCGCTGGACGCCGGTCGCGGCGCCGATCTCCGGGTTGCGGGTGAACCGGTGGCCGATCGCCTCCAGTTGCGCGCGGACCGGGCTGTCCCACAGGCCGGGTTCCAGCTCGGTGGCGGCCGCGTTGCGCTGGCTGGCGCGGGGCGCCGCGATGGCGTCGACCAGCGGCATCCCGCGGTCCAGGTGGTTCAGCAGGCTCTGCAGCACGGTCGTGATGATCGTCGCGCCGCCGGGCGAGCCCAGCGCCACCACGGGCCGGCCGTCCCGCAGCACGATCGTCGGGGACATCGAGGACCGCGGCCGCTTGCCGGGACCGGGCAGGTTCGGGTCGTGCACGGCCGGGTTCGCCGGGGCGAAGGAGAAGTCCGTCAGCTCGTTGTTGAGCAGGAAGCCGCGGCCCGGTACGACGATGCCGCTGCCGCCGGTCTGCTCGATGGTGAGGGTGTAGGCGACGACGTTGCCCCACTTGTCGGCGACGGTCAGATGGGTGGTGTTCTCGCCCTCGTACGTGGTGGGCGCGGCCCGGCCGCCCGCCGCGCAGGGCTTCGGGTGGCGCGGATCGCCGGGCGCCAGCGGGCTGGTGAGCACCGCGTCGTCCTTGATCAGGCAGGCCCGGGAGTCGGCGAACCGCTGCGAGGTCAGGCCCCGGGTCGGCACGTCCTCGAACTCCGGATCGCCCACCCAGCGCCCCCGGTCGGCGAAGGCGATGCGGCTCGCCTCGATGTAGCGGTGCAGGTAGTCCTTCTCGCTCAGCTGCGACAGGTCGTCGTGCTCCAGGATGTTGAGCGCCTCGGCGATGCTGGTGCCGCCGGACGACGACGGCGCCATGCCGTACACGTCCAGCCCCCGGTACCGGGACCGGGTCGGCGCCTGGCCGCGCACCTCGTACGAGCGCAGGTCGCCGAACGTCAGGTCGCCGGGCCGTACCTGGCGGGCGGCGCCGGGCCGCACCGGTGGCTTCCGCACGGTCCGCACGACGTCCTTGCCGAGCCGCCCGTGGTACATGGCGTCGACGCCCCGGTCGCCCAACTCCTTGTACGTCCGGGCGAGATCGGGGTTCTTCAGGGTCGAGCCGACGGCCGGGAGCTTGCCGCCGGGCAGGAACAGGCGCGCGGTGGCGGGGAAGTCGCGGAAGCGGGCCTCGTTGGCGGCGGTCTGCGCGCGGAAGGTCGCGTCGACCTCGAAGCCGTCGCGGGCCAGCTTCTCCGCGGGCTTCAGGACCTCGCGCAGCGAGCGGGTGCCCCACCGGTCCAGCGCGGTGTCCCAGGTGGCGGGCGTGCCGGGGGTGCCGACGGACAGCCCGCTGGTGACCGCCTCGTCGAACGGGACCGGCTTGCCGCTCTCCAGGAACAGGCCGCTGCCGGCGCTGCGCGGCGCGGTCTCGCGGCCGTCGAGGGTGCGGACGGTGCGGGACTTGGCGTCGTACGAGACGAAGTAGCCGCCGCCCCCGACGCCGGCCGAGTAGGGCTCGGTGACGCCGAGGGCCGCCGCGGTGGCGACGGCCGCGTCCACGGCGTTGCCGCCCTTGCGCAGCACCTCGATGCCGGCGGCCGAGGCGTCGGCGTCCACGCTGGAGACCGCGCCGCCGTAGCCGACCGCGACCGGCGTCTTCGGCGGGGCCTTCGCGGGCGCCCCGGCCGGGGCCGGCGGTGCGGCGGCCGGGGACTGGGCGGCGGCCGGGACGGTGGTCAGCGAACCGGCGAGGGCGGCCACCACCCCCAGTACGGAAAGTCGGCGGACCGGTGTCATACGGCGTTCCCTCCTGGCCTGAGCGGGCGGCAGAGGCCGGAGCCTACCTGCGTGATCACGGGGGCGACAGGGGGCGCGAGGGCGGGGCGCGAAAGGGGCGTGCACGGGGTGTGGCGCGCGGTGCGCAAGGGGCGGACAGGGGGTGTGGCACGCGGTGCTTTCCAGGGGGCATCAAGGTGCGCCTACGCAGGGGTGCAAGGAGGGCACGGCGCCGCATAGCGGGTGCCGCTCCCATGACCGTACGGATGCGGGCAAGGCCGCCCAGCCGCCCGCCCCGCGTTCGAACACACTCCCGGACAGCCGCTACGCTCCCCCGCCATGAACGACTCCCTGCTCCTCCTGATCGTGGCGGTGGCCGCCCTCGTCGTGGGCACGGCGGGCGGCTGGGCCGCGCGGGCCGCCGTGGTACGCCGCGGGCTGACCCGCGAGCAGAGCTTCTTCGGGCTGCCCGACGGGTCGGAATGCGTGCTGGTCACCCACCGGGACAGCACCTCGGCCCACTGGAGCATCCCGCGGCACGACGCGCTGGCGCTGCTCGGCCTGGCCTCGGTGGTGGAGAACTGCGGGGCGCACGCGGAAGTGGCGCCACACGACACCGGGTTGCAGGGCTTCGGCGCCCGTACGGAGTTCTGCGTCGGCGACCCGACCGCGCACCGGCGCCTGGCGGCCCACATGGCGAACCTGCTGCCGGGGGTCGCCGTGCACCCCGGCGACGAACACGGCATCGGGCGCGGGACGTTCGCCGTCGGCGGTTCGACGTACCGGCTGGAGCCCGGCGCGGCGGAGCACGTGCTGCTGGCCCGGCTGACCGCCGTCGAGAGCGGCCGGCCGGTGTTCCTCGCGGCCGGCCAGCGACCGGTCACCCACCGCGCCGCGGTGCGGCACCTGGTGCGCAACCGGACGCGGCTGGCCCGCAAGTACGGCGCCGACGGGCAGTTCTGCCTGCTGCTCAAGGTCGTCAACTCGCAGGCGTACGGGCCCGACGTGGTGGAGCTGGTCGCGGACGTGACCAAGGCCGCGCTGGCGCCGCCGGAGCCGAAGGGGCACCGCGCGGGCGCGTAGCCGCCGCGCGGCGGCCGGGCCGGGCGGCGTGAGTCAGCCGAAGTACATGACCTCGGGCGCCGGGCCGCCGCGGTACGGCCGCCAGTCCGCGAGCCCCGGCCCGGCGGGCGTGCCGGTGGCGGCGAAGGCCGCGAGCGCGCCGCCGAAGGCCCGCGCCAGGCGGCGGGCGTCCGTGCCGGGCCGGCCGAGCATCGGGCTGTCGGGGAAGGCGTCGAACGTCCCGAAGAGGAAGGGCAGTTCCGCGCAGTGGGTGGCGCCCAGTGTGCCGTCGTCGCCGTCCGGACAGCGGTCGAAGCGGTAGACGTACGCGGGGACGCCCTGCGCGGCGCGCTGCTCGGCGATGCGGGTCACACCGTCCCGGAACAGCCAGCCGGTGGCCGCCTCGGTGAGGAGTCCGGCGGGCGAGGCCTCCGGGCACAGGCGCGCCAGGTCGTCGTAGGCGCGGGCCGCCATGGCGGGGTCGCCGCCGCGGAAGGCGTCGGCGTCCTCGCACATGATCCGCAGGACATCGTCCCGGGTGAGCGCGCGGGCCCGCTCGTCGAAGGCGACGAACGCGGTCATCTCGTCCCGTACCGTACCGATCAGCAGCCCGGTGTCGCCCAGGGCGCCCCCGGCCACCGCCTGCCGGGGCGCCGTGGGCAGCAGCGCGCCGCCGAGCACCGGGTACATCGGCGGCGCGACCCGGCCCGGCCGCGCGCGGTCCGCCGACAGGCGGGCGTACGCGGCGAGCAGCCGCTCGGCCGGCAGCGTACGCAACTCCCGCAGCGCTTCCGGTTCCCGGCCGCCGCCCACCGCCTTCCCCGGCAGCCCGAGCAGGTCCAGGAAGGCGGCCGCCGACTCGGCCGCCGCGTCCGGCTCCTGGGGCGGCAGCCCCCAGGGCCCGCTCTGCGCGATGACCCGCCGCACCGGCCCACGGGTCTCCGGCGCGACCGCGAGCGCCAGGGCCGCATACGCGCCCGCCGACTGCCCGCCGACAGTGAGGCGATCAGGATCGCCGCCGAACGCCGCGATGTTGTCGCGCACCCAGCGGAGCACCGCGGCCTGGTCCCGGAGGCCGAGGTTGCCGACACCGGACTCGGGCAGGTACAGGTAACCGAACGGCCCCAGGCGGTAGTTGGCGGTGACCACGACCAGGTCGCCGAGGGCGGCGAGGCGGGCCCCGTCGTACCAGTCCCAGCCGCCGGAGCCACTGGTGAAGCCGCCGCCGTGGAACCACACCAGCACGGGCCGCCCGGCACCGGACGACGCGCCGGCCGGACTCCAGACATTCAGCGTCAGACAGCCGTCCTCGCTCCAGTCGACGGCCCTGCGCCCCATGACCCGCTCCAGACGGGACGGCCCCTGCGGTACGGCGGGCCCCGGGCGCGCCGCGTCGCGGACGCCGGCCCAGCCCTCGTGCGGGCGCGGCGGGGCGAAGCGCAGCGCGCCGACCGGTGAGGCCGCGTACGGGATGCCGCGGAAGGCGGCCACCGGCGGCGCGTCCGTGTCCTCCTCGGCGACCGGCGCGGGTTCGCCGCACACCCGCCCCCGCTCGGTCTCCACGGTCCGCCACCACGCGCGTCCTGCGGCCATCGTCCAGCCCCTTCGTCCGGTTCGGCCCCCGTGCAGCACCCGTTCTACGGGACGGCCCGCCGTCCGCGCACACCTCGCCGCCCCTTGCCGCCGCGCAGCCCCCACCCCGCCCGCTCCGGCGCTCCCGCGCAGGTGTCACCCCGGTGTGGTAGTCCTGTTGTCAACGGCTCCGGCGTGCCGGGGCCCGGGCGACCGGCCGACCCCACGCCCCAGGGAGCACGTGATGACCGAACGCAAGCCCCCCGGTGTCGACTTCGAGACCTGGACCGACCGGCAGATCCGCGAGGCCGCGGAGCGCGGCGACTTCAGCGGCCTGCCCGGCTTCGGCAAGCCCCTGGCCGGCCTCGACAAGCCGTACGACGACCTGTGGTGGGTCAAGGAGAAGATGAGCCGGGAGAACCTGAGCTTCCTCCCACCCACCCTGGCCCTGCGCAAGGAGGCCGAGGACGCCCTGGCCGCCGTGGCACGGGCGCCGTCGGAGCGCGCGGTCCGGCGCATCATCGGCGAGATCAACAAGAAGATCGAGGAAGCGGTCCGGAAGCCGCCGCCGGGGCCGCCGCTGAACATGGAGCCGTTCGATGTGGAGCGTGTGGTGAGCGAGTGGCGGGAGCGGCGGAAGAAGTAGGCCGTCCGGGCCGGGGCCCGGCAAGGCGGGGCCGGTAGGACCCGGCCCCGCCCCGGACTTCAGGACACCGTGTCCCCCGTCCACACCTCGATGCCGGTGGCCTCGCGCGCGGCGAACGGCGCCCGCCAGTCACCGGTGCCGTGGTAGACGTAGGTCGTACGGTCCTCCTTGGTGGTGACGAAGAGGTCGGCCTTGCCGTCGGCGTTCGCGTCGCCGATGCCGACCGTCTGGCGGTAGGCGTCCCATCCCGGGCCGATCTTCACCCGGTCCGCGAAGGTGCCGTTGCCGTACCCGAGGTACAGCCACAGGACACCGTTCGGATCGCGCGCCACCAGGTCGCCGCCGGGGCCGCCGGCCACATCACCGACCGAGGTGATCTCGTTGTACATGGTCCAGCCGGTACCGGCCTTCACCCGCGGCGCGAACGGCGCCCGCCAGTCGCCCGTGCCCTTGTAGAACCAGAGCGCCCCGGCGGAGTCACGGGCCAGCAGGTCGCCGCGGCCGTCGCCGTCGAGGTCCGCGCCGCCCGTGATCCGGTCGTACATGTCCCAGCCCCCGCCGATCTTCACGCGGTCGGTGAAGGTGCCGTCCCCCTTGCCCAGGTACAGCCACAGCACCCCGTCCTTGTCCCGCGCCACCAGGTCGCCGGCCGGCGCGCCGGCCACCTCACCGGCGGCGGTGACCTGGTGGTAGTCGCCCCAGCCGGTGCCGACCTCCTTGCTCCGCATGCCCTTGAGCCTCCCGCCGTCACGGAAGGTGTCCACGATCGACAGCGTGCTCGGTCCGCGGACCAGCAGGTCCGGCGTGCCGTTGTCGGTGTAGTCGTGCGGGGCGGGCTTGCGCGTCACCTCGAACGTGCCGCTCGACTCCAGGACCGGCCCCAGGTTGTTGCGGGGCTTGGCGCTGAACTTCCAGGTGTAGTCGCCGTTGGGGGCGGCCGGCTTGTCCGGCCAGCCGTCGAACACGCCGTCCCAGTCGAAGTCGACCCAGCCGGGTCCGCTGTGGCTCGGGCCCGCGTCGTCGGGGCGCACGGTGAACGCGTGCTCGGCGCCGGACGCCCGGTGCCGCAGGGTGATGGTGACCTCCACGTTGCGGCGCGACAGCTGCCAGCGCGGCTTCCAGTGCCCCTTGGACAGGTCGGCCACCGCCGGCACCTGCGCGTCGGTGAGCGTGACCTTCGTCGGCTCACCGGTGCTCGCCACCAGCTGCGCGACCGGCGCGCCGTCGGCCCCCGCGGAGATCCGGTACAGGCCCTCGCCCTGCTCCACGGTGCCGCCCGTCACCAGCAGGGCGCCGTCCGGCGTGGGCGTGAGGCTGTCGAGATGGTCGAGCACCTTGCGGCCGGTGCCGCCGCCGACCGGCACGGCGCGTACGGAGAGGTCACCGTTGTACCGCCCCTCGGTGGTCTTCTGCTTCTCCCCGTAGACCGCCCAGTCGCCGACCAGCCCGACGTGCGGGGTCACCATCCCCTCAAGTCCGGTGCTCCACCGCCGGCCGTCGCCGTCACCGGCCAGCTCCACCGTCTCCAGTTCGACGCGGGGGTCGGACATGAACACCGAGCCGCTCACCGCGAGGTGCTTGGCGGACACGGCGGCACCGGCGGTGTAACCGCTCGCCAGGCTCCGGCCGGGGACGGCCTTGGCCGAAGCCAGGTCGACCACGACGTAGTCGAAGAACTCTCCGAACTGCCGCCCGCAGCGGACCACGGCCTTGCCGGGGCCTCCCGCTTCCAGGTGGAAGTCGTTCGAGCCTGCGGGCAGGCCGGTGACCACCCGGTCGGTGATCTTCTCGCCGTCGGCGGCCAGGAGGTGCACCTCCTGGTCCTTCTCGTCCTTGCCCACCCTCTTGTACGCGAACACCGAGGAGCCCACGGTGCCCATGTAGTGGTAGCCGTACGTGGCGAGGTCGATGAACGCGGACTTCCCCGTGGCCATGTCGCGCAGGGTGATCTTCTTGGAGGCGCCCATGACCGGGTCGTCGCCGAGCGCGACGGTGTCGGACGCCGTGCCGTGCTCCGTCCCGAACCCGTAATCGGCCTTGTCCCGGGCCAGTTGCGTGGTGCCGCCGTCCGCATAACGCGTCCACACCACCGTGCCCTCCGGGTCCGCGGAGAGGTACCCGGTGGTGCCCGCGCTCACGATCCGGGAGCCCGGGGCGAGCTTGCCCGCCGACGCGGCGGGAGCGGGGGCGGCGAAGGCCGCCGGTGCCGCCGCGAAGGCGGGGACGGTGAGCGGGCCCGCGGTGACCGCCAGGCCGACCGCCACCGCCGTGCTCAGCAGCCGTCCGGACCGTCTCGGTATCGGGGAAAGAGTCATGTGCCCTCCTGGCAACACACCGACCAGCCGGAGAGCGCCCAGGGGCCACTGTTTCCCCCGAACCGACGGAAACCGCGTGCCCCCCGCCGGTGATCGGGCAAACCCTAGCAACGGCGGATTTCACCCGATCACCGCTCCGCCGGTCGCGGCGGAGATCCGGGACAACTTTGGCCAGTGCGGCGCGACTTCACCGCTCCTCCGTGGCCAGCCACCCCGCCAGCCCCAGCATCGCGGCCCCCGTCGCCGCGTCCAGCCGCCGCCGTACCCGGCGGGTGGCGCCCAGGGCTTTCAGCCGTCCGCCCAGCGCCGCGTAACCGCAGGCGCAGCAGAATTCCACGGCGATGTAAGCCGCTCCCAGGGCGCACAGCGGGAGGACGACGTGTGCGGCGTCGCGGGAGAGGAACTGCGGCAGGAAGACGGTGAAGAGGATCAGGGCCTTGGGGTTGGCCGCGGCCACGACGAACTCCTGCCGGGCCAGGCGGCGCGTCGACAGGGCGGGCCGTCCGTCCGGCGCCGCGCCGCCGGACCGGCTCCGCCGCCCCTTCGCGTCCGCCGGCCCGCCCGCCGTGGCCACCGTCCGCACCCCCAGCCAGGCCAGGTACGCCACGCCGCTCCACTTGACGACGGTGAACGCCGCCTCGGAAGCGGTCAGCAGCGCCCCGAGGCCGGCCGCCACCGCCGCCGCCATCAGCGCGAACGCGCCGAACCGGCCCAGCGAGGCGCCGACGGCCGCGCGCGGGCCGTGCCGCAACCCGTTGCGCAGCGCCAGCAGCTGGTTGGCCCCGGGGGTGGCGGCCAGGAGTACGGCGGCCGGGAAGAACGCGGCCCATTCGACGTCGGTCACCATGGTCCACGCGTACCCCGTGCCGCGCGGAACCGCGCGAGCGGCCTCTTCCGGCCACCCCGCGCGCCCCGTCCGCCTCGTCCGGTACACCCGTTCCCGCCCGTCCCGTCCAAATTGGATTCCCATAATCCAATTCAGTACGGTGGGCCCGTGCGCCTGACGAAGAGCACCGACATCGCGCTCCGCATCGCCATGCGGCTGGCGGTCCTCGGCGACCGGGAGGACGCGCCGACCACCCGGGAGGTGGCCGGCGCGGTCCAGGTGCCGTACACGCACGCCGCCAAGGTGGTGAGCAGACTGCAGCACCTCGGTGTCGTGGAGGCCCGGCGGGGCCGCAACGGCGGACTGTCACTGACCGCCGCGGGCCGCACCGGCTCCCTCGGGCGCCTGGTCCGCGAGCTGGAGGGGGTCGGTGACGTGGTGGGCTGCGAGGACGACCCGCCCTGTCCGCTGCGCGCGGCCTGCCGGCTGCGCGGTGCGCTGCGCGCCGCGCAGGAGGCGTTCTTCGCCGCGCTCGACCCGCTGTCCATCGAGGATCTGGTGGGCACCCCGACCGGCCCGCTGCTGCTGAGCCTGACGCCCCGGCCGGAGGGCTGAACGGCCCTATCACGCCCCCACCCCCGCCCGTACGCTCGCAGTGAAATACGAATCTGAAATGCCAGTTTTCATCGCGGCGTCGCACCGCCCGGCCACCGCGCCGGCACAACTCAAGATCAGCACATCTCAAGAACACGAACCGGAGCATCCGATGCTGTCGACCAAGTCCGCCGAGACCGTACGCGCCACCCTCCCCGCCGTCGGATCGGCCATCGGCGAGATCACCCCGCTCTTCTACGACAAGATGTTCGCCGCCCACCCGGAGCTGCTGCGCGACCTGTTCAACCGCGGCAACCAGGCCAACGGCAGCCAGCGCCAGGCACTGGCCGGTTCCATCGCCACCTTCGCGACGTACCTGGTGGAGCACCCGGACGAGCGCCCCGACGCGATGCTGGAGCGCATCGCGCACAAGCACGCCTCGCTCGGCGTGCGCCCCGACCAGTACCCGATCGTGCGCGAGCACCTGTTCGCGGCCATCGCCGAGGTGCTCGGCGACGCGGTCACCGAAGAGGTGGCGGCGGCCTGGGACGAGGTGTACTGGCTGATGGCGAACGCCCTCATCGCCCTGGAGGAGCGGCTGTACGCGGCGGCGGGCACACCGGGCGGGGACGTGTGGCGCGAGTACCGGGTGACCGGCCGGTTCCAGGAGACCGACGACGTGGCCACCTTCGTCGTACAGCCGGTGGACGGGGGCCCGCTCCCGGCGTCCCGGCCCGGCCAGTACGTCTCCGTGCAGGTCGAGCTGCCCGACGGCGCCCACCAGATCCGGCAGTACAGTCTGTCGGGGCAGCCGGACGGCGCCCTCCAGTTCTCCGTGAAGCGGGTCACCGGCGACGCGGCGGGCTCGCCCGCCGGCGAGGTCTCCAATTACTTGCACGACCACGTGCAGGGCGGCGAAGTCCTGCGCGTGAGCGCGCCGTTCGGCGACGTGGTGCTGGACGAGGGCGACCGCCCGCTGCTGTTCGCCTCGGCGGGCATCGGCTGCACGCCCATGATCGGCATGCTGTCGCGGCTCGCCGCCGACGGCTCCACCCGGCGCGTCGTCTCGGTCCACGCCGACCGCTCCCCGCACACCCACGCCTTCCGCACCGAACTGCGGCAGCTGACCGAGAAGCTGGACCACGCCACGGCGGAAGTCTGGTACGAGCAGCCGGGGACCGACGGGGACGGCGCGGGCGCCGGCGAGGCGATCACCTTCCACGAGGGCCTGACCGACCTGAGCCGGGTGGAGATCCCGGCCGGCACCGTCGCCTACCTCTGCGGCCCGGTGCCGTTCATGAAGGCCGTCCGCGCCCAGCTCCTGGAGGCGGGCGTACCGGCGGCGGACATCCACTACGAGGTGTTCGGGCCGGACCTGGGCCTCTGATCACGGCACGCGCCCGGCCCACCGGCCGGGCGCACCGCCCGCACCCGGACACCCCCGCGTTACCCAGCCGTAACCTACCGACGGGTTACCACCGGTAAGAACGGCACCTTACTCTCCAGTCACTTCAGCCCCCCTCCTGAAGCACCTGGAGCAGTAGATGTCGCCCTCACGCACCACGCTGCGCACCGCCGTCGGTACCGTCTCCGCGGCCGTGCTCGCCACCTCCACCCTCGCGGGCGCCCCGGCCGCGAACGCCGCCGCGCACTCCCCCGCGGCCGGCGCGCGAAGCGGTGCCACGGCACCCCGGGACCTCGCGGCGCGGTTCCCCGACGTGAAGTTCGTCGACATCCAGGGCGACGGCGGCATCACCCTGAAGGCCAACGTCTTCACGCCGGGCGACGCCGCGCCCGGCCGCCGCTACCCGCTGATCGTGCTGCCCACCAGCTGGGGCATGCCGCAGATCGAGTACGTCGTGCAGGCCAAGAAGCTCGCCGACGCCGGGTACGTGGTGGTCGGCTACAACTCCCGCGGCTTCTGGCAGTCCGGCGGGCAGATCGAGACGGCCGGTCCCCCGGACATCGCCGACGCCTCCAAGGTCATCGACTGGGCGCTGGCCCACACCCCGGCCGACCCGGGCGAGGTGGGCATGGGCGGGGTGTCGTACGGTGCCGGGATCAGCCTGCTGACCGCCGCCTTCGACAAGCGGGTCAAGGCGGTCGCGGCGCTCAGCGGCTGGGCCGACCTGATCGACTCGATCTACAGCGGGCGCACCCAGCACGCCCAGGCCGCCGGGCTGCTGGGCGGCCTGGGCGCGCTGACCGGCCGCCCCAGCGCGGAACTCCAGGGCATCCTGAAGGACTTCCTCGGCTCGAACCTGGCCAAGGAGGGCGACATGATCAAGTGGGGCGCCGAGCGCTCCGCGGTCACCTACCTGGACAAGATCAACGCCAATGGCGCGGCCATCATGCTGGGCAACGCCTGGGGCGACTCGCTCTTCCCGCCCAACCAGTACGCCGACTTCTACGAGAAGCTCAAGGGACCCAAGCGGCTGGAGTTCCGGCCCGGTGACCACGCCACCGCCGAGGGCCTGGGCCTGCTCGGGCTGCCGAACGACACCTGGGACCACACCAAGCGCTGGTTCGACCACTACCTGAAGGGCGCGGACAACGGCGTGGACCGGGAGGCGCCCGTACAGCTGAAGTCCCGCTCCACCGGCGCCTACGAGGGCTACAAGAGCTGGAAGGACGTGCCCTCCGGCCACCGCAGGATCGCGCTGGACGGCACGCGGCGGATCGGCACCGACCGGGACTCCGGCGCCAACGGCGGCACCGTCTTCCTGTCCAGCCTCCTGGACCAGTTCCTCAAGCTGCCGCCGATGGCCTCGATCCCGCTGCTGCCGCGCTCGGCCGCGGCCGTGTGGCAGTCCGAGCGCTACGCCTCCGCCCAGCACGTACGCGGTACGGCGAAGCTGCACACCACCGTGACCAGCACCGCCGGGAGCGGCACCGGCATCGCCTACCTGTACGACGTCGGGCCGCTCGGCCTCGGCAAGCTGGTCTCGCACGCGCCGTTCACCTTCCACGGGAAGACCCCGGGCCAGCCGTTCGGCGTGGACCTGGAGCTGTTCTCGACGGCATACGACGTCCCGGCGGGCCACCGGCTGGCGGTGGTCGTGGACGCCGTGGACCCGCTCTACATCGAGCACAACCCGTCCGGCGCGCAGCTCACGTTCTCCTCGCCCGCCGCCGACCCCTCGTGGCTGTCGGTGCCGGTACGCGACTGAGCACCTGGGCCGGGGGCGTCAGTGCTGTTGCCCCGCCCCCGGCAGCAGGGTCCCCGGCTCCGGGGCGTTCACGTCCACCGCCTCCGTCTTCAGGCTCCGACGCTGCCGCTCGGCGACCCGGTACGCACACCAGGACAGCAGCATGCACATGCCGATGTAGATCGGCGAGATGATCAGGACGACCGGGATGAACGGCAGGTCGTAGTCCAGGTTGGAGGCGATCAGCTTGCCGGCGTGCAGGAACTCCTCGTAGGTGATCAGGAAGCCGAGCGAGGTGTCCTTCAGGGCGACCACCAGCTGGCTGATGATCGTGGGCAGCATGGCGCGGACCGCCTGTGGCACCAGGACGTGCGTCATGACCTGCGTCTTGCGCATGCCCAGCGCGTACGCGGCCTCCCGCTGCCCGCGGTCGACCGAGTGCACCCCGGCCCGGAACACCTCGGCCAGCACCGAGCCGTTGTACAGCGTCAGCCCGGCGACGAGCGCGTACAGCGGCTCGGCCTTGAGCGCCACATAGATGAAGAAGATCATGACCAGCACGGGCATCGCGCGGAAGAACTCCACCAGCAGCGTGCTCACCCAGCGGACCGGCGTGTGCTCCGAGAGCCGTCCCGCGGCGAGCACCGCGCCCAGGACGAGGGAGAGCACCGCCGCGATCGCGAACGCCTTGAGCGTGTTGCCCAGACCTTCGAGCAGCAGCTCCTGGATGCCCTGGTACGCGAACGGCGTCCACTTGCGCGCGCTGAACTGGCCGGTGTCGACGAGCAGGTACCCGGCCCAGGCGAGGATGGCGAGGATCACCACGGTCGCCGCCACCCCGTAGAGCCGGTGCCGGCGCCGGGTCTGCGGTCCGGGGACGTCGTAGAGGGCGGTGGTGGTCATCGGGGAACCCCCCAGCGCTTTTCCAGCACGTTGAACAGCGCGCTGATGGTCAGGGTCACGATCAGATAGCCGACGGCGATCCAGACGAAGGTCCAGACGATGTCGTAGCCCAGCTCGTTGAGCGTCTTGTAGGTGCCGAGGAGTTCGACGACGCTGAAGGAGCCGGCGATCGCGGAGTTCTTGGCGAGCGCGATGAGCGTGGAGCCGACGGGCGGGATGACGGTGCGGAACGCCTGCGGCAGCACCACGTCGCCCAGCGTCTGCGAGAAGGTCATGCCCAGGCTGCGGGCCGCCTCGCCCTGCCCCACCGGGACGGTGTTGATGCCGGAGCGCACCGCCTCGCAGATGAAGGCGGAGGTGTAGCAGCCCAGCGCCAGCACGGCGAAGACCTTGAAGGGCAGCACGACGCCGAAGCGCGGTAGGCCGAGCAGCACGGCGAAGAACAGCAGCGTCAACGGGGTGTTGCGCAGCACCATCACCCACACGGTGCCGAACACCCGCAGCGAGCCGACCGGCGCCACCCGGAACGCCGCCATCACCACGCCCACGACGAGGGCGAGCAGCGAGGCGAAGACGGTCAGTTCGACGGTGCCGAGCAGGCCCTCCCCGTAGCGGGAGAAGTTGTCCAGGAGCACGTTCATGGGCGGTCCGTCCTCAGCTCGCCGGGTAGCGGTCGATGGCGGGCGGCTGCGGAGCGGGAACGCCGGACAGGCCCAGCGTCGCGTCGTACGCCTTCTTCCAGTCGCCGTTCTTCTCGTGCGCGGCGAGCGCGTCGTCCAGCGCGAGGCGCAGCGCGGTGTCCCCGCGCGGCACGCCGATGCCGTACGGCTCCCGGGAGAACGGCTTGCCGGCCAGCTTCAGCTCGTCGGGCACCTTGGCGGCGTAGCCCATGAGGATCGCGTCATCGGTCGTGACGGCGTCGACCTGATAGGTGAGCAGGTTGTCGACGCACACCGAGTACGTGTCATAGGCGACCAGATCGGCCTTGGGGTAGTCGGACCGGATGCGCTGGTACGGCGTCGACCCCGCCGCCGAGCACACCTTCCTCCCCGCCAGATCCCGCGGCCCGTCGATGCCCTTCTGGTCCTTGCGCACGAGCAGTCCCTGCCCCGCCAGGTAGTACGGCCCGGCGAAGCCCACCTGCTGCTTGCGCTTGGCGTTGATGGTGTAGGTGCCGACGTAGTAGTCGATCTGGCCGTTCTGCAGGGCGGTCTCGCGGTTGGCGGACGAAATGGTCTTGAACCGGACCGTCTTCGGGTCGAAGCCGAGGGAGGCGGACAGCATCTTGGCGATCTCGATGTCGAAGCCGGTGTACGTGCCGGAGGCCGGATCCCGCTCGCCCATGTACGGCTGGTCCTCCTTCGCGCCGACGACCAGGCGGCCGCGGTCCCTGGCCTTGCGCCAGGTCGCGGAGGCAGGCAGCCGGAACCCCTCGGCGGTCGTGTAGCGGGGCAGCTGACTGCCCTTGGGTCCTTTGACGGGCGGGCTGCCGGACTTGCCGCAGGCGGCGGCCAGCAGGGCGACGGCGGTCAGCGCGAGCGCCGCGAGGGCGGTTCGGGTGTGGTGCATGGCGGCGCCCCCGGTCAGTGCTTGAGGATCTTGGAGAGGAAGTCCTTGGCGCGGTCGCTCTCGGGCGCGGTGAAGAACTCCTCCGGCGTGCGGTCCTCGACGATCCGGCCGTCGGCCATGAAGACGACCCGGTTGGCGGCCGAGCGCGCGAAACCCATCTCATGGGTGACGACGACCATCGTCATGCCCTCCTGCGCGAGCTGCTGCATGACCTCCAGCACCTCGTTGATCATCTCCGGGTCGAGGGCGGAGGTCGGCTCGTCGAAGAGCAGCGCCTGCGGCTCCATGGCGAGCGCGCGGGCGATCGCCACCCGCTGCTGCTGGCCGCCGGAGAGCTGCGCCGGGTACTTGTCGGCGTGCGCCGCCAGGCCCACCCGCTCCAGGAGTTGGCGGGCCCGCTGCTCGGCCTCCTCCTTCTTGCGCTTGCGGACCTTGACCGGTGCGAGCATCACGTTGGCCAGCACGCTTTTGTGCGCGAAGAGGTTGAAGGACTGGAAGACCATGCCGACTTCGGCACGCAGCCTGGCCAGTTCCCGCCCCTCCTCGGGAAGCGGGTGGCCGTCCAGGGTGATGGTGCCGGACTCGATCGGTTCGAGGCGGTTGATGGTGCGGCACAGGGTGGACTTGCCGGAGCCGGAGGGCCCGATGACGACCACCACCTCGCCGCGGCCGACGGTGAGATCGATGTCCTGGAGGACATGCAGTTTCCCGTAGTGCTTGTTGACCCCGCGCAGCTCGATCAGCGCATCACCGGCCATGTGCAGCCCGCTCACTCTCATCCGTCCAGCCAGGACACCGCAACCTACCCGCACAAAACCGGGCCTTCTCCACTGACACGCACAGATGCCATGACAATCCCCGATTACCGGAGAAAATGCCCACGCGTGCCGGGTACGCGACCGCCGGCGGCGCCGGCGCGCGGCGGCCGGGCGGCCGGCTGCCGCACCACGCCTCCCTAGGTACACAGAGCCTGCCTGCGTACCTAGCCTGTGGGCATGGGTGACAACCGGCCTGTCTTCCAGCGCATCGCCGACGACCTGCGCCGCCAGATCGACGAGGGCACGCTCCCCGTCGGCGCGCGCATCCCGTCCCGCTCCGAGCTGAAGCGGGCGTACGAGGCCAGCGACCAGACCGTGGACCGGGCGGTCCGCGTCCTGAAGGCCGCCGGCTACGCGGAAGGCCAGTTCGGGCGCGGGGTCTTCGTGACCGACCGGGCGCCCATAGGCACCCTGCTGCGCTCCACCGGCGCCGTGGACTCCCCGTTCGCCGCCCGGATCGCGCTGGAGGGCTCCCCCGACGGCGCGCCGCTGACCTGGGAGGCGTCCTCGACGACGGCCCCGGCGTCGGACCGGGTGGCGCGGCGGCTGTGCATCGTGCCGGGCACCGGCGTCATCCGGTCGGTGTACGAATACCTCGCCAACCGGCAGCCGGTGCAACTCGCCACGAGCTGGGAGCCGCTCGCCATCACCGAGGGCACGGACGTGGTCTTCCCGGAGTGCGGGCCCTATGCCCGGCGGGGCGTCCGGGGGCGCATGGCGGCCATCGGCATCCGGGTGGTGCGCGCCGAGGAGCGGGTGGGCTCGCGGCCCGCTTCCAGCGCCGAGGCGGAGGCGCTGGGCTGCTCCCCCGGGCAGTGCGTCACGGTCGTGGAGCGCACCCACTTCGACGCGGACGGGCGGGCCGTGGAGACCTCGGACATCGTCGTACGGGCCGACCGGTGGCGGCTCGCGTACGACATCGGGTTCGTGTAGCCGGGCTCGGGGCGGTGGGGTTTCGGGCGGTCTGACGCCGGACGACGGGCTGCGGACGGTCTCGGGCTTCGAGAGGTCCCGGGCTTCGAGCGGCCTCGGGCTTCGAGCGGTCGGGCCAGGGCCGGTGTCCGCGTTCCGGCGGCCGGGCGGGCCCCGGAGCCGGGCTCGCGGCTCTCCGCGGCCTCCGGACCCGGACCCTCAGCTCTCCGCGGCCTCCGCGTAGAGCTGGCAGAGTTCGGGCGCGCCGGTGGCCGCCCAGTCCCGGCCCGCGGTCACCACGTCCACCTCCCGGCCGGACGCCAGCCGGACCACCGGCTCGCCGCCCGGCCACACCTTCCAGCTGGCACCGGGCACCGTCCGCACCAGCACCGTGCCCAGGTAGCAGCCCGCGTCGTTGCCGAGCCAGGCCACCACCTCGGGGTCGTCGCGCCAGGCCGGGCGCAGCTGGTCCAGCGCCTCCAACGAGTGTGCCGAGTCGTCCAGTTCCACGCCTTCGGTCTGGGCCTGGGCACGCAGCAGCTCACACTCCGCCAGGAGCAGGGCCGCGCCTTCGGGGTCGTCTTCGACGGCGGGGCTCGCATCCGGCCGCTTACGCCACTTGTCCAGGAAAGACAGGTTCATGGGCGTAGCGTCCCACCCGGGCGGGGGCGGTGGCCACAGGCGCGCGGCGGCCCGGTGGCCGGATCACCGCGCCCGGCCACCGGTTCCGGCCGGTCCCGTACTCGTTCCCGGCACCCATGGAGGAACGCCCGTATGCGCGTACGACTGTGGGGCGCGGCACTCGGCCCTGCCCTCTCCCTCGCCCTGACCGCCACGGCCGCCCCGGCGACGCCGCCACAACGGGCCGCCGGGCCGGTGCCCTTGGAGCGTCTCTTCGACAACCGGGCCGTCAGCGAGCCGTCCGCCCCGGCGTCGGCGGACTTCGACGGCTCGGGCAACTCGCTGTCCGCGCGGGACCTGGCCGCGGCGGGCTGGACGCCGGGCCGGGCGCTGATGCTCGACGCGGCCCGGCTGCGGTGGCCGCGGGCCGCCACGGGCCGGCCGGACAACGTACGGGCCGACGGCCAGACCGTACGGCTGCGCGGACGCGGGGACGCGGTGTCACTGCTGGTGGCCGCGACGGGCGGCACGGTGACCGGGACCGGCAAGGTCCGCTACCGCGACGGGTCGCGCAGCACGTACCGGCTGACCGCGCCGGACTGGCGCACGGGCCCGATGGGCACCAAGGCGGTGGCGCTGCCGCACATCAACACGCCGGACGGCCAACGGGCGGAGCAGGCGCGGCTGTACGCGGTGAGCGTGCCGGTGGCACGCGGGCGCGAGGTGGCCGCCCTCGTACTGCCCCGGGACCCGGGGCCGGGCGCCGATCTGCACGTGTTCGCGGTGGCGGTGCGCGACAACGGCGCCGGCTGGACGGGCAGTTGGGGAGCGGGCACGGGCGGGTACGCGAAGGCCGGGCCGTGGGGCGGCCGGACGCTGCGGCTGGTCGTGCACAGCGGTGCCGGCGGACCGCGGGTGCGGATCCGGCTGGCGAACACCTTCGCGGCGGCGCCGGTGAGCTTCGGGGCGGCGAGCGTGGCCGTGCAGGCACCGGACGGCGGCGCGGCAGCCGCCCGCACACCCGTACCGCTGACCTTCGGCGGCCGGCGCGGTATACGGGTCCCGGCCGGCGCCGAGGCCTCCGGCGATCCGCTCCGCTTCCCGGTGCCCGCGGGCCGGAACCTGCTGGTCAGCCTGTACCTTCCGGACCCGGTGACGGCGGCGCCGGTGCACGCGGAGTCCCGGCAGGTCTCGTACGTCAGCGCGCCGGGCAGCGGCGACCGTACGGGTGACACCGGCGGCGCGGCGTACCCCGGCACGCTGACCGGCTGGCCGTTCCTGACCGGGGTGGAGGTCGCGGGCGGTCCGGGCACGGTCGTGGCACTCGGCGACTCCATCACCGACGGCCAGGGCTCGACGGCGGGCGCCAACCGGCGCTGGCCGGACGTGCTGGCCCGCCGTTTCCAGGGCCGGCACGGGCTCCCGCGCTACGGCGTGGTCAACAGCGGCATCGCGGGAAACCGGGTCGTCACCGACCGCTATCCGGGTGACGGCGTGAGCGCCGATGTCAGCGGGGTCAGCGCACAGCACCGGCTGGAGCGGGACGTGCTGGCGCGGCCCTCGGCCCGTACGGTCGTGGTTTTCGAGGGCATCAACGACCTGCGGACCGGCACCCCGGCGCGCGAGGTCGTGGCGGGGCTGCGGTCCCTCGCCCGGCGCGCGCACGAGCGCGGGCTGCGGGCGGTGGCCGCGACCATCGCGCCGTGCGGCGGCTTCCCGGACTGCACGGCCGCGGTCGAGGAACGGCGCACCGCCGTGAACGCCGCCCTACGGGCGCGCGGCGCGGACTTCGAGGCCGTACCGGACGCCGAGGCCGTACCGGACTTCGACGCGGTCCTGGACTTCGACGCGGTGCTCCGCGACCCGCGGCGCCCGTGGCGGCTGCTGCCCGCGTACGACAGCGGCGACCACCTGCACCCCGGCGACGCGGGCCTGCGGGCGCTCGGGGAGTCGGTGGATCTGCGGGCTCTGGTGCCGGGCGGGCGTTGACGGGGCCGGGCCCTTGCGCCGGCTCAGACGTCCAGGTCCACCACCACCGGGGCGTGGTCCGAGGCGCCCTTGCCCTTGCGCTCCTCGCGGTCCACATAGGCGTCCGAGACAGCCTTGGCGAACGGCTCGTTCCCGTAGACCAGGTCGATGCGCATGCCCTTGTTCTTCGGGAAGCAGAGCTGGCGGTAGTCCCAGTAGGTGAAGGGCTTGTCGTACTTCAGGGGGCGCGGCACCACGTCCGACAGGCCGGCCTCGCGCAGGTCGGCCAAGGCGGCACGCTCGGCGGGCGTCACATGCGTCATGCCCTCGAAGACGGAGGTGTCCCACACGTCGTCGTCGGTCGGCGCCACATTGAAGTCGCCGAGGATCGCGAAGGGCCGGGGACCCGCCGCGTCCTCGGCGACGGCCGCCTTCAGCGCCTCGAACCACTGGAGCTTGTAGGCGAAGTGGGCGTGATCGATCTCCCGGCCGTTGGGCACGTACACCGACCAGACGCGGACCGGCCCGCAGGTCGCGGAGACGGCGCGGGGCTCCTGCACCCCTTCGTAGTCCGGGCCGCCGGCCAGACCGGGGCTGACGTCCTCCAGGCCCACCTTCGACAGCAGCGCGACGCCGTTCCACCGGCCGGTGGCGTTCACGGCGGCCTCGTAGCCCAGCTCGCGCAGCTGGTCGTAGGGGAACTGCTCGGCCGAGCACTTGGTCTCCTGGACGCACAGCACGTCCGTGCCGGTGTTCTCCAGCCAGGCCAGCAGCCTCGGGAGGCGGGCGGTGATCGAATTGACGTTCCAGGTCGCGATGCGCATGTCCGTAAACCTACAGCGGGGGTGTGACAGTCGGGGTCCGTGTCCGGCCCGGCCGGGGGCCGGACACCGTGGCTCAGTTCAGACCGGTGCGCTCACCGGGTGCGAGGCGGCCGTGCTCGGTGCCGCCCAGCTTGTCGATCATGCCGTCGTAGACCGGGCGCGCGTGGTCCTGGAGCAGGCTGTCGTGCACGTCGATGGCGCGGCGCGGCCGGACCTCGCGGACGTAGTCGATGACCTCGGCGACCTTGTTCCAGGGCGCGTGCACCGGCAGCAGCAGCGTGTCGACCGTACGGCCCTCGGGGACGGTGAGCGCGTCGCCCGGGTGGAAGACGGTGCCGCCGTCGTCCTCCGTGGTGATCAGGTAGCCCACGTTCGTGATGCGCGGGATATCCGGGTGGATGACGGCGTGCAGCTGCCCGTGCACCTCCACGTCGAAACCGGCCGCGGTGAACGTGTCGCCCTCACCGACCGTGTGCACCCGCCCCGGAAAGGCCGCGGAGATCTGTTCCGCGACACTGGCCAGGGTCCAGATCTCGGCGCCGCGGTTGGCCTCCATGCCCGCGCGCAGCCGCTCCTCGTCGAAGTGGTCCGGGTGCTCGTGGGTGATCAGGACGGCGTCGGCGCCGACCGCCGCGTCCCGCTCGCTGAAGCCCCCGGGATCGATGACGAGCACCTGCCCGTCCTTCTCCAGCCGGACGCAGGCGTGGGTCTTCTTCGTGAGTTCCATGCTTCCCATCTTGCCGCGCGAGGCCCTCCGGCGACCGCGGCGGACACCGGGCACCGGCCCCCGCCGTCACCCCTCCGGGGTGGTCTCCTCCCGTATGACGCGCTGCGCCACGGCGAACGCCGCGTTGGCGGCGGGCACACCGCAGTAGACGGCCGTGTGCAGCAGCACTTCCTTGATCTCCGTGGGCGTCAGCCCGTTGCGCAGCGCGGCGCGGGTGTGCGACGCCAGCTCGTCCTGATGGCCGCGGGCGACCAGCGCCGTGAGGGTGACGATGCTGCGCGTACGCCGGTCCAGCCCCGGCCGGGACCACACCTCCCCCCACCCGTAGCGGGTGATGAACTCCTGGAAGTCCCCGGTGAAGTCGTCGGTCGCCTCCTCGACGCGGTCCACGTGCGCGTCACCGAGCACCTCGCGGCGGACCTTGATCCCCCGCTCGTACGCGCCGCCGCGGACCGCCTCCGGCCGGCTCAGGCCGGACTCGATCGCCGCGGGCGCCGCCGGCGGGGGCGGCGGCGCGGCCGTGAGCACCGGCTTGGCCGCGGTCGCGCCGATCGCCGTCTGGCCGGTGGCGCCCGGCTTGTCGTGCCAGGCGGCGGTGAAGTGCCGGATGAGCAGCTCGGTGACGGCGGCGGGCTGCTCGACGGGCGCCAGGTGGGAGGTACCGGGAACCAGCGCCAGACTCGCGTCCGGTACGCCCGCCACCAGGGTGCGGGCGTCGGTGGTCGGGGTGACCTGGTCCTCGGAGCCGACGACGACCAGGGTGGGCACGCCGATCCGCTGGAGCGAGGAGCGGACGTCGAAGGCGGCCATCGCCTCACAGGCGGCGATGTAGCAGCCCGGATCGGTGGTGCGCACCATCTGGACGGCCCACTCCACGATGGCGGGCTGGGCCCCCGCGAAGCCCTGGGTGAACCAGCGCTCGGGCGACGTGCGGGCGATCGGGTCCAGCCCGTTCGTACGGACCACCACCCCCCGCTGCCGCCACGCGTCCGCGGTCCCGTACCGCGGCGAGGACGAGACCAGCGCGAGCGACGTGACGCGCTGCGGCCGGGTCAGCGCAAGCTGCGCACCGATGGCGCCGCCGATGGAACACCCCGCGTACCCGAAGCGCTCCACCCCCAGCAGGTCGAGCGTGGCCACCAGCCGGTCGGCCAGCTCGGCGACGGAGGAGGCCGGATACGCGGGCGACCCGCCGTGCCCCGGCAGATCGAACCGGACGACGCGCCAGTGGCGGGTCAGCTCGGGTATCTGGCGATCCCACATGTGCCAGGTCGTCCCGAGCGCCGCCCCCAAAACCAGACAAGGTGCGTCTTCCGGCCCGTCGGAGCGGTATTGCAGGGTCTTCACCGTCGTCTCACTCACCCGCCTGACCCTCTCATCTGTCGCGGGACGTCACATCGCCAGGGTGAACGTAGCGGGTTCCGGCCGCCTCGGACCGGCGGGGCGGGGCACCGCCGGAGTCCTTGAGCGGTGTTCACGCTCTACAAGCTCTCGCCCGGAATGGACAGGTACGTCTCCTGGAGCCGGCGCAGGACCGGGTGGTCGGCGGCCAGCTCGGTGTCGTCGACGGCCGCCAGGGGCCGGACACCGATCGCCGTGTTCGTGGCGAAGCCGGCCGCCATGCCCTTGGCCTGTTCCAGGGTGAGGGGGGCGACCCGGTGCTCGCAACGCTGCTGGAGCACTGCCATGGTGACGCCGGGCAGGACGGGAGCCTGCGGCCACACGACGGCGCCCTGCCGGTCGATGAACGCCGCGTTCCACGTGGGGCCTTCGGACACGAGCCCGTCCCGGCCGACGAACAGGGCGTCGTCGAAGGCGGCCCGCTGGGCCTTCGCGCGGGCGTGCAGGGCGCCGAAGAGGCCGCAGTGCTTCACCTCGGGCAGGTCACGCTCGAACACCACGCTCTTGGCGCGCAGCGGCGCCGGGGGGAGGGCGCCGGCGCCGCGTACGGACACCAGGATGTGCGGCTCGTCGGCGTCGGCCGGGTGTCCCACCTCCACCTTCGGGTCGTGGACGGTGACGCGGACGACGCAGGGGCGGCTCTGCCCTTCCAGGGCCTGGCGTACGTACTCGCGGACGTGATCGGTGTTCAGGTCCGCGTTCCACACGGTCCCGCAGTCCCGGACGAGGCGTTCCATGTGCAGCGCCAGGCCGCGGACGCTGCCGTCGGTGTCGACGCGCATGGACGTGAAGTGACCGACGTTCGACAGGGCCAGGGGGAGCAGGTCGTCGGCGGACACCGGTTTTCCATCGAGAGTCACCATGCGGCTCAGCATGTCAGGGGCGTCCGCAGGGGCGTCCGCTCCGTCGGCTTCCCGCGCTGCCCCGCAGGCGCGATCCGGAATTCCGGATACCGATTGTCGGTGCCGCCGCGGACATCCGGAACGGATGCTTGCCGCGCCCGCCGCATACGTCATCGGCAAGCAGTTTCCGGCCACCCGCACTTGCCTTTCCGGCACCGGTGAAGACGCATGATTGCCAGCCATCGGCGGCTCATACATACTGCCGTCGATGCGGACGGAAAGACCCAGGAAAGGATCTTGAGCGTGCCATCCCGGCGTCTCCCCCTTTTCGCCACCGGCCACCATTCCCCCCACTCCCCCGATACCTGCAGATTCAAGTGCGGAAACGCTTGCGCCCAGGACGCCCCCAACAGGTCGGGGAATACCTACTTTGGCAAGTTATTACACACGGCCTTTTCTCGCAGGGCCGTGCTGGGCGCCGGCGCCCTCGTGTGGGTGGCGTCGCCCCCGACGCCCGCGGGGGCCGTCGGCCCGGCCGCACGGCGGACGGCGGCGCACGGCTTCGAGCCCGTGCCGCCCGACACCGCGGACCGGGTCACCGTCCCCACGGGCTTCACGCACGAGGTGCTGATCCGCTGGGGGGATCCGGTCCTGCCGGGCGCGCCGCCCTTCGACTTCGATCACCAGACCGAGGCCGCGCAGGCGCGGCAGTTCGGGGTGAACAACGACTACTGCGCCCTCGTCCCCCTGCGCGGCGACGGGCGGTGGCTCATGGTCAGCAACCACGAGTACGCCACCGAGCCGCTGATGTTCCCCGACTGGGACCCCGCCGCCCCCACCGAGGCCCAGGTGCGCACCGCCTGGGCGGCGTACGGGATGTCCGTGGTGCTGGTGGAGCGGTCCCCCGACGACGGGAGACTGCGCGCCCGGGTGGACGGGCGGTGGAACCGGCGCATCACCCTGACCACTCCCTTCGAGGTGCGCGGCCCCGCGGCGGGGGCGCCGCTGCTGCGCACGTCGGGCGACCCCGGCGGTACGCGCGTGCTGGGCACGATGGCCAACTGCTCGGGCGGGACGACGCCCTGGGGCACCGTGCTGTCCGGCGAGGAGAACGTGCACATGCCCTTCGCCCACGCCGACCGGGTGACCGACCCGCTGGTCGCCGAGGGGCTGCGGCGGTACGGGTTCCCGGAAGGGCCGTCGCTGCGCCGCTGGGAGACCTACGATTCCCGGTTCGATCTCGGCCGCGAGCCCCATGAAGCGCACCGCTTCGGCTGGATCGTGGAGATCGACCCCCTGGAGCCGGACTCCGTGCCGGTGAAGCACACCGCGCTGGGCCGCTTCAAGCACGAGGGCGCCAACATCTCGGTCGCACCGGACGGCCGCGTCGTGGCCTACATGGGTGACGACGAACGCTTCGAGTATCTCTACAAGTTCGTTTCCGACGGGCACATACGCGACGGCCACGACGCGGCCGCCCGCGCGCACAACAAGCGGCTGCTGGACTCGGGGACGCTGTATGCCGCCCGGTTCAGCGGTGACAGCCCGCCGGAGGAGATCGACGGGTCGGGGCGGCTGCCCGAGGACGGCGCGTTCGACGGCTCGGGCGAGTGGATACCGCTGGCGCACAACGGCCGCAGCTTCGTGCCCGGGATGAGCGCGGAGGAGGTGTACGTCTTCACCCGGATCGCGGCCGACCGGGCCGGCGCGACCCCGATGGACCGGCCCGAGGACGTGCAGCCGCACCCGGTGACCGGGCGCGTGTACGCCGCCATGACCAACAACGACCACCGGGGACGGAGCGGCCGGCCGGGGCCCGACGAGGCCAATCCGCGCGTCCGGAACCGCGACGGTCACGTCCTGGAGCTGTGCGAACGCGGCGACGACCCGACCGCCGAGCGGTTCGGCTGGCGGCTGCTCCTGGTCTGCGGCGACCCCCGGTCCCCGGGGACGTACTACGGGGGGTTCGACAAGAGCCGGGTGAGCGCGATCTCGTCACCCGACAACCTGGCCTTCGACGCGCACGGCAACCTGTGGATCGCCACCGACTCGGGCGGCCAGGGCGGCCGGAACGACGGCTTGTACATGGTGCCGCTCAGCGGCCCCGAACGCGGCCGGGTCCAGCGGTTCCTCACCGTGCCCACCGGAGCGGAGTGCTGCGGTCCGGTCATCGGGCCGGATTTCGTCCTCGTCTCGGTGCAGCATCCCGGCGAACTGCCCGACGCGAGCCCGCAGCACCCCGCCTCGCACTGGCCGGACGGCGGTGCCGCCCAGCCGCGTGCCGCCGTCGTCGCCGTACGCCGCACGGCGGGCGGGCCGATCCTGGGCACGCCTCGGTAGCAGGTCACGGCGGGCGGAGCACCGACTGTGGCCGCCCCGGCGCACCTCCGGGCGGGGAGCGGGTACCTCCTGCCCGGCCGCACGGCGGCGTACATCACTTTCACGCCAGCATCGAAAAAACGCCGCCAATCGCGATCAGAAGGTTTCCACTTTACGTACTCTTGGGGAAGAATGATCTAGCGCCGATCACTTCACGCCGTGTCCGGCCGCGGACCGGCCAGGTATGCACGCCCGGAACTCACGACTCCATTCCGTCGACGGCACGACGTCCCAGCGTTTCGGAACCACAAAATCACCGGTGTCCCTCGACGGGAATTCTCCCGCGCGAAAGAGTCCCGTTCTTACCGGGCCTTGTTCGGCCTTCTTCACCACGAATGACAAGAATGAGTGGGTAAGCAGTGCAGACGTCTGTGAACTTTTCCCCGGCAGCTGATTTCTACGACAAGACACGTGGCGGCGAGGCACGCGGCCGCAGGATCGCGCCGGCCATCGCCGCACGCATCGCGAAGGACGAGCTGACCCTCGACGCGGGCATGGGCACCGGTGTGGTGGCCCTGGCGCTCACCGAGACGGGGCACTCCGTGGTGGGCATCGACCTGTCGCACTCCATGCTGACGAAGGCGGTGCACCGCGTCGGGAACGTCGCCGCGGCCGCCTCGCTGACCGATCTGCCGTTCCCGGGCGAGACCTTCTCCCAGGTGTACAGCGTCTGGGTCACCCATGTCGTCGGCGACCTGCGCAAGGGCCTGTCCGAAGTGCACCGGGTGCTCAAGCCCGGCGGCCGGTACGTGGTGATCCCGGGCATGATCCTCTTCGACGACCACCCGGTCAGCAGGATCATGGAGGAGATCCAGTCCCGTACGGCCGAAGCCGACGACCGCGCCGAGCGCATCGTGCCGCTGGCCGAGTCGGTGGGCTTCACCACCGTCGAGGCCGGCGAGCTGGAGGCGGCGGTGCACGAGCACAGCCCCGAGCAGATCGCCTCCGGCCTCGAACAGCGCATGCTCTACCACCTGTGGGCCGTGGACGACGCGGTCTTCGACGAGAAAGTGGCGCCTCTCGTACGGGAGTTGCGCGCGCTGCCGGATCCGGACCAGCCGGTCGTACGGCGGACCAGACGACAGATCATCGTCCTTGAGAAACGAGCGTGACCATGGCCGACGAGCACCGTACCCAGCTGACCGCCGAGATCGCGGCCAGCCCGCTGATCGCCATGCTCACCGAGCCCGGCTCACCCGCCGTACCGGCCGTGACCGAAGAACTCGGCAAGGCGGGCATCCGGGCCGTGGAGATCACCCTCACCTCGCCGGACGCGCTCGACGCCGTGCGGCGCAGCGTCGCCACCGGGGCCACCCTGGTGGGTGCCGGGACCGTACGCGACCGGGAGACCGCGCGGCGCGCGGTCGACGCGGGCGCGCACTACCTGCTCACCCCGGGAGTGCTGCCCGAGGTGCTGGACGAGGCCGCGGCGCTGGGCGTCCCCGTGGTGTGCGGCGCGTTCACCACCACCGAGGTGATGGAGGCCTGGCGGCTCGGCGCCGCCCTGGTGAAGCTCTTTCCCGCACGCCTGGGCGGGCCCGCGTACCTGGCCTCGCTCACGATGGCGTTCGCTGACATCCCGATCGTCCCGACCGGCGGCATCACCGCCGACGACCTGGCCGACTACTTCGCGGCGGGCGCCCACGCGGCGGCCCTCGGCCGCCCGCTCGTCGGCGACGCGCTGCACGGCGGAGACCCGGCCGGCGTACGGCACCGGGCCGCCGGCCTCCTGGACCAGGTGCGCGCCGCACGGGCCTGAGCCGCCCCGCCTGTCACGGCCGGCCCGCTCCCGCCCGCCGTGCCCCCTTCCCGGGCTCGCCGGGGCCGTACCCCACCACCGTTGTCTCGACGAAAGGGAGACCCTTGGGCCTGCACCGCTCCTTCGCCCTCGACGGCAAGGCCGAGCGCATCGACGCTCTGGCGGCCAAACGCAAGAACGTGATCGCCTCCGACCAGATGGTCGAGGGCCACTACCCGGTCTTCGCCGACCGGGCCCACGGCGCCCACTTCTGGGACGTGGACGGCAACAAGTACCTCGACTTCTTCCTCTCGTACGGCACGGTCATCCTCGGCCACGCCGATCCGGACGTGGACGAGGCCGTGGTACGCGAGATCCGGCGGGGCTTCGCCACCGGTCTGATGAAGCCCATCCAGACCGAACTCATCGAAGAGCTCCTGGAGATCGTGCCGGGCGCCGAGATGGGCATGCTGCTGAAGACCGGCTCGGACGCGACCGCCGCGGCCGTGCGGCTGTCGCGCGCCTTCACCGGCCGCGACCGGGTGGTGCGCTGGGGCTACAACGGCTGGCACGACTGGTGTGCCCAGTGGGACCACGGCATCCCGGCCGTCAGCCGGGCGCTGGTGGACACCTTCACCTACAACGACCTCGACTCGCTGCGCGCGGTGTTCGAGCGCCACCCCGGGCAGATCGCCTGCCTGGTCATGATGCCGTTCATGGTCGAGCGGCCCGCGCCGGGCTTCCTCGAAGGCGTACGGGAGCTGACCCGCGAACACGGCACGCTGCTGGTGTTCGACGAGATCCGCTCCGGGTTCCGCCTCGCCCTCGGCGGCGCCCAGGAGTACTACGGGGTCACCGCCGACCTGGTGACGCTCAGCAAGGCGTTCGCCAACGGGTATGCGATCTCCGCGCTGACCGGGCGCGCCGATGTGCTGCGCACCCTGGACACGGTGCACATCTCGTCCACGTACTACGCCAACGCCGACGCCATGGCCGCGGCGCTGGCCACGGTCCGCAAGCTGCGGTCGGGCGACCACCTGCGGCGGATCCGGCAGCTGGGCGAGCGCCTCCAGCGCGAACTCGGCGCGCTCGTCGCCGAGTCCGGGGCACCGATCGAGGTGGTGGGGCACCCGCCGATGCCCTTCCTCGACTTCGGCTTCGGCGACGAGGAACGCAACCAGCGGGCCAAACGGAGCTTCTACGCGGCGACGATCGCCGAAGGCGTCTTCCTCCACCCCAACCACCACTGGTTCATCTCGGCGGCCACCACCGACGACGACATCGACACGGCGGTCCGCGCGGTGCGAAGCGGCCTGAAGGCGCTGGCCGCGGACGGATGGCTCGACGAAGGGCCGGCACGGCAGAAGGAGCACGGAGCGTTATGACCGAGACCGACATACGGCTCGCCGGCCCCGCCGACGGCGGCACTCCCGCGGCGGGCCACCACGGCTGGGGGATGCTGCGTCCGCGCACCCGCACAGCGACGCACTGGGCCGAGGAACAAGAGGTCATCGGACCCGGGCTGCAGGCGGTGATGCTGCTGTCGCGGCTGTGCGTGGTGGCGGCGGACGGCGCCGAACTCGTCGACATCGACGGCAACCGCATCATCGACTTCCAGGGAGCGGGCGGCGTCAACTCCATCGGCCACGCGGAGCCGCGCTTCGTGGCGGCCCTCGCCCAGGAGCTGACCCGGGCCACGGCCGGTGCCTTCGCCACGCCCGCCCGGCTCGACATGGTGCGGGTGCTGCGCGACTTCCTCCCGGACGAGCTGGACACCATCCAGCTCTACAGCGGGGGCACGGAGGCGGTGGAGGCGGCGTTGCGGCTGGCCAAGTCGGTCACCGGCAAGCACGAGTTCCTCTCCTTCTGGGGCGGTTTCCACGGCAAGACGATGGGGAGCCTGGCGCTGACCGCCGGCGCCCGCTCGGGCCTGGGACCGCTGCCCCCCGGCTACTTCTCCGCGCCGTACGCCAACTGCTACCACTGCCCCTTCAAGCTCACCGCGCCCGGCTGCGGCTTCGCGTGCGTGGAGCACGCCCGTGACGTGATCAAGGAGAACTCCACCGGGGCGCTCGCCGCGATCGTGGTGGAGCCGGTGCAGGGCAGGTCCGGCAACGTGGTGCCGCCGCCCGGTTACCTGACGGCGCTGGGCGAGGTGGCCCGGGAGTTCGACGCGCTGCTGATCTCCGACGAGATGATGACCGGCTTCGGCCGCACCGGCGCCGCCTTCGCCCACCAGCACGAGGACGTGCGCCCCGATGTGCTGACCGTCGGCAAGGGCATGGGCGGCGGCTATCCGGTCACCGGAGTCGTCGCCGCCGCGGAGACCATGGCCGCGGCCCCCTTCTCCGACCCCAGCGCCAGTTCCTCCAGCTTCGGCGCCTTCCCGATGGCGTGCCGCGCCGTGGCCACCACCACGGGCATCATCGGCGACGACAAGCTCGTCGCGAACGCCGCCGAACGCGGCCGGGAGATGCTCGACCAGCTGAGCGACCTGGTCGAGTCGGCCCCCCTCGTCGGCGACGTGCGCGGCTCGGGGCTCGCGCTCGGCATCGAACTGGTCGTGGACAAGCAGACCCGCGAGCCCGCGCCCAAGAGCGTGGTGCAACGCGTCTACCTCGAACTCATGGAGGCCGGCGTGCTGGTGATGCTCGGCGGCAACACGCTGCGGCTCTACCCGCCGCTGACGATCGGTCGCGACCAGGCGGAGACCGCCGTCGGCATCATCCGAGAGACGCTGCTGCGCACCAGGGGCGAGGAATGACCGCGGTGCTCGACGCCGCCCGCCTCACCGCGACGGCCCTGCGGGCCGCCACGGCCGCCGGGGACGAACTGCTGCGCCGCCGGGACGCTCCGCGCTCGGTGCGCACCAAGGAGGGCGACGCGCCGGTCAGCGACGCCGATCTGGCCGCGGAGCGGGGCGCGCTGGCCGTGCTGCGCTCCGAGACCCCCGACTTCGCGGTCGTGTCGGAGGAGGCCGGCCCGGACGGGGCCGACGACGGGCGGCCGACCTGGATCGTCGACCCCCTCGACGGCACCACCAACTACCTGCGCGGGCTCCCCGACTACGCGGTCGCGCTGGCCCTCGTCGTGGCGGGCCGCGCGGAGCTGTCGCTGATCCTGCTGCCCGAGTACGGCACCGTGTTCCGGGCCGTCGCCGGGGCGGGCGCCTTCCGCACCGAGGTGCCGCTGCGCATCCCGGGCCGCCCGCCCGGCCGCCCGCTCGCGGGCACCGGCTTCGGCACCGAAGGCGTGGTGCGCGAGCGCCAGTGTTCGGTGGCGGACCGGCTGCTGCGCGCGGGCTTCGAGATACGGGAGCCGGGCAGCGCGTCCACGGGGCTGTGCCGGGTCGCGTCGGGCGCGTACGACGGCTATCTGGAGTTCGGCATCGGGGTGTGGGACACCGTGCCCGGTGCGCTGCTGGTCAGTGAGGCGGGCGGGACGGTCACCGGGTGGGGCGGCGGGGCCTTCACGCCCCGGCACGGCCATCTCGTCGCCGCCTCGCCCGCCGTACACGAGCGACTGGTCGAGGCCGGGGGCCCCTGCCCGCCGGCCGCGGAGGGGGGAGGACCCGTATGAGCGAGACACCCGGTTCCCGCGCGCCGATCGGCCGGGAGGCGACGGTCTCCGTGGCCGTCATCGGGTTCGGCACGGCGGGCGGCGGACGGCTGAGCGGTTACGGGGCCGTGCCCGGCGTCGAGGTGACGGCGGTGGTGGACCCGTCACCCGAGCGGCGGGAGCAGGCGGCCCGGCTGCTGCCGCACGGACGGGTCTTCGCCTCGTACGAGGCGCTGGCGGCGAGCGATGCCACCGATGTCGACGTCGTCGACGTCTGCGCGCCGCCGGTCCTGCACGCCCCGCTCACCCGTGCGGCGCTCGCCGCGGGCAAGCACGTCATCTGCGAGAAGCCGGTGGCGGTGCGCGGTGCGGAGGCGCGGGAGCTGAACGCGCTGGCCCGCGACCGGGGGCGGTTGCTGTTCCCGTCGCACAACTACGGGACGTCGCCCCTGATGCGGACGCTCCAGCAGGCGGTGGGCGGCGGATCCGCCGGCCCGGCCACGGCCGGGGACGGCGCGGAAGACGGCGAAGGGGCGGGCGGCGTCGGACGGCTGGAGTCGGCGACCTTCCGCATCCTGCGCGACCGGCACGCGCGCGGGGTGCCGGGCTTCGCCCCCGACTGGCGACGCTCCGCCGAGCTGGCGGGCGGCGGCATCCTGCTGGATCACGGCACGCACTGCGTCTACATGGCGCTGCGGCTCTTCGGCCGGGCGCCCGGGAAGCTGTCCTGCACCGTGGAGCGGCCCGGCGGGGATCCGGCGGCGGTGGACGAAGCGGCCCGGCTGCGGCTGGACTTCGGCGACGGGCAGTGCGACATCGAGCTGAGCTGGACGAGCGGCGAACGCTCCAACCACTACTCCGTCTCCGGCTCCGCCGGTGTGCTCAGCATCGACGACGGAGAGGTCACCGGCCGCACCCGGGCGGGCGAGTGGCGGCGCTCCCTGGTCTCGCCGAGCAAGGACCAGACGCACCTGGAGTGGTTCGCGCCGATGTACGAGGACTTCCGCCGGGTCCTGGCCGCGCCCGGGCTCTGGGACCGCTGCGCCCGGGAGATCGAGGACACCGCACGGATCGTCGAGGCGGCCTACGCGTCGGCGGCGGCGGGCGGCCGCACCGTGCCGATCTGATCCGCCGGGCGGACCCCGGGGCCGCCGCGGGGCACCGGCCGGTACGCCGGCCGGGCCCCGCGCCCGGGACACCGGGTCAGGCCGCCGGGGTCCCGCCGATCGCCCGGGCGAGCAGCGGGCCCTCCTCCGTCAGGTTGTCGAAGGTGGTGGAACGTTCATGGGAGGCGAAGTAGTGGCAGATCACCCGGTCGTCGATGACGGGCAGCCACTCCAGGCGGCCGGACCGGTAGGGCTCGCCCAGGTCACGCACGCGGCCGTCGCCCAGCCGCCCGCCGAGCAGCGAGTACGACATCTGCGTCACATAGCGCGGGGCGAAGCTGATCTCCCGGGGCAGCGCCTTGAGGGTGCGCTCCAGGAAGTCCGCGTCGAAGAAGGCGGCGGTGTCGGCAGCGGCGAACCCGCAGCACATGTACGGCACGTACGGGGTGCCGGGCAGGTGGTCCGCTATCCAGTGCACGCCCTGGGGCTCCCAGCCGAACTCGGGCGAGTACAGGAAGGCGGGGCGCTCGTCCGGTTCGGCGGCCGCCCACTCGACGAGCGCCTGCGGACGCGAGAGGAAGACCACGTCGCTGTCCATGCTGACCACCAGCGGGGCCTCGCTCAGCAGGAAGTAGTCCACGAGTTGGAGGATGCGGACGTTGTTGCGGCGGACGGCGGCGAGCGTGGGGTGGTCCGCGAGCCGCTCGGCCACGCGCCGGTCCGCCTCGGCGCGGCCGATGACCCGGGCCCCGGGCACCTGGCGGCGCAGCCTGCGGATGTCGCGCGCGGTGAGCGTGCCGTCGTCGTGCACGACCGGCGTCACCTCGGGCCAGTGGCGGGCCAGCGACTTGGCGGCGAAGAGGTAGAGGGGCACGTGGTCGGAGGAGACCAGGCTGTGCACCTCCACTCCGTGCTCCGCGGTGAAGCGGGGGGCCTTCGTGGCGAGCAGCCGGCGGGTGAGGGCGAACGCGTCCTGAGTGCTTCCTGCGGTGACGGTTCCGGACTGGCTCATGCGGGTCTCCTTGACCGAAGGACAAACATGAACGAACACCCCAATTATGATCAAATCCCAGCCCCAGCAATAGAGTTGGGGCTGCTCTTCCTGACTTCGCACGAGGCTGACGTGGTGCGTGAGGCGACCGCGATGCTCATTCCCGGCCCCGCCGACGCCCCGGGCGAGACCGCCCCGGGAGCCCGGGAGGCGGATGTCGTGCGGTACGTCGACCGCCTGCTCGGCGCGTTCGAGGCCGACCCGCCGCTGGTCTACGCGTCGGGACGGGCCGACGGGTCCTTCCTGCCGCTCTCCCCCGCCCAGCGGGTGGGCTGGCGCCGTCGCGTCGACGGCCTCCAGCACGCCTACCGGTCCGGCGTGCGGACCCTGGACCGGCTCACGGGCGGTGACTTCGCCGGCGCGCCGCCCGGGACCCGGCACCGGGCACTGTGCGACGCCGAGGCCACCGCCTTCCGGGACCTGCTCTTCGACCACGCGATCGAGGGGACCTACGGCGACCCGGTCTACCGGGGCCGGCCCACCCCGGCGGGCCGCACGGACCTGGGACTTCCCGGCGTCCGGGAGGGCGGCCCCGATCCCGTCCGGCCCCATGCCGGCGAGGGCCCCGACCCCGTCGCCGCCCTGGCCCGGCACTTCCTGGAAGCGGCCCGCGCGGTCGCGTCGCCGGGGGGCTCCGATGGCTGAGCGCGCGGTGGTCGTGGGCAGCGGCCCCGGCGGCTCGGTGGCGGCGATGGTGCTGGCCGAGGCCGGCTGGGAGGTCACCGTACTGGAGCGCGGTCCCAACCACTTCGAGGACCTGCGGGACCCGGCGCCGCGGCACACGTTCTCCACGGATGAGATCAAGGGCCCGGTGCGCGGCTTCGAGTACCCCGATCCCCTGGCCGAGCCCCGGGTCTTCCACGACCGCGGATTCCCCGGGCCGCCGTACACCGGTTTCGTCAACGCTCTGCCCGCGGCCGTCGGCGGGGGCTCCGTGCACTGGGACGCCAAGACACCCCGGCTGTGGGACCTGGATTTCGCCAAGCGCTCGATGCTGGGGCCGCTGCCGGACGCCTCCGTCGTGGACTGGCCGTTCGACTACGCCGAACTCGCCCCGTACTACACCGAGACGGAGGCGCTGCTGGGCGTACAGGGCGACCGGGCCGCGCTGCCCGCCGTACCGACGCTGCGCCACGCGCCGCGCGACGGGGACTTCCCCCTGCCGCCGGGACCCGGCCAAGGGTCCTCGGTGCGGGCCGCGCAGGGGGCGCGGGCGCTCGGGCTGCGCCCCTACCCGATGCCGATGGCCGCCAACTCCCGCCCGTACCAGGGCCGGCCGGCCTGCACCGACTGCGGCGCGTGCTGCGGATACGGCTGCCCGAACCAGTCGCGCGGCAGCGCACTGGCCGCGCTGCGCAGGGCGGTGCTCGCCGGGGCCGAGGTGCTGCCGCTGGCCACGGCCGTCTCGGTACGGCATGCCGGGCGCCGGGCGAGCGGTGTGGTGTACGCGGACGCCGAGGGGCGCCGCGTGGAGTTGCCCGCCGACCGGGTGGTGCTGGCGGGTTCGGCGGTCGAGAGCTGCCGGCTGGCGCTGCTGTCCGGGCTGCCGGACCCTTCGGGTCTGCTGGGCCGCCACCTGATGTTCCACTGGTACTCCGTCGCCTACGGGCTGTTCCTGGGCGAACGGGTGCGCAGCCCGCGCGGGCGCAACATCACGCACGCCCTGGACGACTTCGCCGATCCCGACCACCCCGGCGCCCGGGAAGCGGCCCGGGAGGCCGGACTGCCGTATCTGCGCGGCGGCGTGGTGGAACTGGGCGGGGGGCAGCCGGGGCCCGTGACCGAGGGCCGGATCTACCGGCGGCTGCTGCCGAAGCTCGCAGGTACCCCCTACGGCCCGGCCTTCCGGCGGCTGATGCGCGAAAGCCCGCTGCGGGACCGCCTGCTGGGCGTGCAGATGCACGGCGAGGACGTCTCCCAGCGGGACAACCGGGTCGAGCTGGAGCCCGGCACCCGGGACTGGCTGGGGGTGCCGGTGCCCCGGATCACCTGGGCGCCGCACCGCCACGAGACCGCGGCACAGCGCTTCTACCTGCCCCGGCTGGCCGCGCTGCTGCGCGCGGCCGGCGCGGACGAGGTGGCGGCGGTCCCGGAGACGCGCTCCCCGGCCTTTCCCGGCGAACCGGGCACCGTACCGGGGAACTTCCACACCCTCGGCGGGATGCGGATGAGCGACGACCCCGGGGCGGGCGTCACCGACGGGGTGGGCCGGATGCACGCCCTGGACAACGTCTTCGTCGCCGACGGCAGCCTCTTCCCCACCTCCGGGGCGCACAACCCGACTCTGACGATCATGGCCACCGCGCTACGCAACACCAGGGGGACCCTTTGAGCCGCGCGACCGCCGGGAGCGACCGGCCCTATTCCTTCGACCCGGCGGCCGCACTGGGCTGGAAGAACATCGGCCTGGACGGGCTGGGCTGCTTCCTGCGCTCCGTCGAGGCGGTGCTGCTCCAGCGGGGGTACGCCGCCGACGACGTGGCGCGCGGCCTGGCCGCACCGCTCGACCTGGTGCGGCGCGGCGAGTGGTACGGGCCGATGAGCGAGTTCCCCGCCTGCACCGCCCACTGGTACCTGGCGGACATCGGCGAGGGCCACCGCCAGTGGCCGCGCGTCGCCGAACTCGTCACGTCGGGCACCCCGGTGGTGCTGATGCCGGACGGGCACCACTGGCCGGGCGACGACCACGAGGGCAAGGAGCACTACCACCACCACATGGTGCTGGCCCACCGGCTGGACGCCGAGGGCCTGCACCTGCTGGACACCGACGCCCCCGCCGAGGAAGGGCACCGCAGGGTCCTGCCGGTCGGTGACGCGCTGCGGAACTCCTGCACCCGCTACGCGGTTCTGGAGCGGATCGACCCGCCGGGCGGCCGGCGGCCCGAGGAGTACGCCGCCGCGCTGGTACGGCCCTCCCTGGTGCCGCTCGCCGAGGACATCGCCGAGCTGCGCGCCTTCCACGGCGAGGTGTGGTCGGGGGCCCGGCTTCCGCTGCTGCTGGCCAAGGGCATGGACGTGTGGGTGCTCGGAGACGTACAGCCGCAGCTGTTCCTGCTGGGCCACGCCCTGGCCGGGGCGGACGACCCGCGCGTGGCGGAGGTGTCCCGGGCGTCGCTGGCGGCGGCGGCCCGGGCACAGAAGGCCGGTCTGCTGCTGCTCGGGCTGCACCGGTTCCGCTCGGAGGGCGTCTACGCGGTGACCCACGAGGAACTCGCCGCGCTGGCGGACGCCTGCGAGGAACTGCTGACGGCGATGTGCCGGTACGCGGACGCCGCGCGCCCTGTGGCGACGGGCGACGGCCGACGGCTTGAGCGGAGGCTGCGCGGCGAGGCCCAGTGGTGCTTCGGAGAGGGCCGCCCACTGCCCGGTCTGTCCTTCGGCTGAGCAAGCGGAAATGCCGGGAACACCCTGCGGAAATAATGGTGCCGCAGGGACGGAAAAGCATGCCCGGAATTACCGCGGAAGGGGTTTGACAGTTGTTGGTGATCGATGCAATATATTTTCTGGATTTTACGCTGCCCATGCTGTGGACGGAGAGGTCAGCATGAACCTGAACAGCGAAAACAGCACCGCATCAGCAGACCGGAACGCCATCTTCGATGAGGTGCGAAAAGTTCTCGTGGAGCAGTGCGAAACACCCGAGGATGTTGCCGCGAACCTCACCGATAAAGACTCGATGGAGCATCTCGGACTCGATTCCATCACCCTCGCCTATGTGTTTACGCATTTCGAGCAGAAGCACGATCTGACCTTCGAGAACGACGACATCGACCCCATGCGCTACAGCACGGTGGGCGAACTCCTCGACGTCCTCGCCGGCCGCATATCCGAGGCCGCCGCGGGGGCCCGGTGACCGTGCCGCCGGGAGCCGGGCCGGACGCGGTGGCCCCCGACGACCGGCTGCTGATGGACACCTTCATGTCCCAGTACCGGCTGCCCGCGGTCGCCGCCGCCGACCGGCTGGGCCTCTTCCCCGCGCTGGCCGGAACACCGGCGGACGCCGGTCAACTGGCGCGGGCGCACGGCCTCGACCACCACGGCACCTCGGTGCTGCTGGAATTTCTCGCCGCCCAGGGCTACCTCGCCGTGCACGGCGGCCGCTACCACCTCACGCCGTCCGCGCACGCCTTCCTGCTGCCGGGCGGTGCCCGCTACTGGGGGCCGATGCTCGGACTCGGCTGGGACGAACGCTGCGCCGCCGTACGGCACGTGGTCACCACCGGGACCCCGGCCGGCTACCGCGGCAAAGGCATCTGGGAGACGCACGAGCGCTCCCCGCGCCACGGCGAGCAGTTCGCCCGGGCCATGCACGCCCACTCCGCCGCACCGGCCGCCGTCCTCGCCGACCGGCTGGACCTGGCCGGCTGCGCCTCGCTGCTGGAGGTCGCGGGCGGCGTCGGCACCTTCGCCATGGCCCTGGCCCGCCGCAACCCGCACCTCAAGGCCACCGTCATGGACCTGCCCGTGGTCGAGCGGGAGGGGGAGCGGCTGCTGGCCGAGGCGGGCCTCGCCGACCGGGTGGTGCTGCGCACCGGCGACATGTTCACCGACCCCTGGCCGGACGCCCAGGACCGGGTGCTGCTCGCGGACGTCCTCAGCGACTGGGACGACGCGCACTGCCGCACCCTGCTGGAGCGCGCCCGCACCAGCCTGGCCGCCGGCGGCCGGCTGCTGGTCCACCAGGTGCTGCCCGACGACGCGGCCCGCCTCTCCCCTGCCGTCACGGGCTACTCGCTGGCCCTGGCGGTGATGACCGGCGGCCGCCTGCGCACCCTGCCCGAACTCACCGGCCTGCTCACCGAGGCGGGCTTCGCCGACTGCACCGCCACCCCCGTCTACGGCCACTACGCCCTGGTCACCGCACGACCTGCCTGACTCCGCCCGGCGTCGCACACCACGTCGCCGCAGCCCCGAACCCGAACGGGAGAGGACATGGACGGCTCACCCCGCGTCACCGCGATCATCACCAGCCGCGAGCGCTTCTCGTACGCCGAGGAGTCCCTCGAAAGCTTCTACGCCCACACCGGCGTCCCCTGCCGGGTCGTGTACGTCGACGTCAACTCCCCCCGCGACCGCTGGGAACGGTTGCAGCGGCTGAGCGACGACCACGGCTTCACCCTCGTGCGCGTCAACAAGTACGTCTCGCCAAACTGCGCCCGCAACATCGGACTGCGCTACGCCGAGGGCGAGTACGTCGTCTTCCTCGACAACGACGTGGAGTACACCCCCGGCTGGCTGGAGCCGCTGCTCGCCTGTGCCGACGAGGAGAAGGCCGCCATGGTCGGCCCGCTCTACCTGCACGGCCCGCTGGAGGAGCAGACCGTGCACATGGCGGGCGGCGACATGGAGTTCTCCGGCACCTGGGGAACCCGTGACTTCAGCCAGACCCAGCGCTACTTCATGAAGCACGTCTCCCAGGTGCCGGCCGACGAGATGCGCCGACAGCGGTGCGACATCATCGAGTTCCACTGCGCCCTGGTGCGCCGCTCGGTCTTCGACCAGGTCGGCGGCATGGACGAGGGCCTGCTGACCACCCGGGAGCACCTGGACTTCAGCCAGCGCGTGCTGGACGCGGGCGGCACGGTGTGGTTCGAGCCCTCGTCGGTCATCACCTACCGGATGCCGCCGCCGTTCGCGCTCACCGACCTGCCGTACTTCATGCTCCGCTGGAGCGACGCCTGGACGGCCGAGACGCTGAAGCACTTCGCCACCAAGTACGGCATCAAACCCGGCTATGTCGAGCGGGTCACCAAGAACCGCAAGGGCCGCCAGTGGCTGCTGTTCGAGCAGATCAAGCAGTACCTGCCGGACGCGCTCGGCCCGATCGGCACGAAGGCCGTCAAGCGCGCCTTCCAGAAGGTCGAACCGATCGGCAACCGCCTGCTGGTGGAGCTCATCGCGCTGCGCGAGCCGCCGCTCAAGTGGGAGGTCCACCACGGCGACCGCCCGGCCGCCCGGGAACCGGCCGCCGCCACGGGCACCGCCTCATGAACGTCCGCTCCCCGGCCCGGCCCCGGATACTCGTCGTCACCGGCATCCCCGGCAGCGGCAAGTCGACGGTGGGGGCGCTGCTGGCGCGCCGCTTCGACCCCGCCGTGCTGATCGAGGGCGACGTGCTGCGGCGCATGGTGGTCACCGGCCGCGCCGAGATGACGCCCGACCCCTCGCGGCAGGCCCTGCACCAGTACGGGCTGCGGCTGCGCCACCTGGCGCAGCTGGCCCGCTCGTACGCCGCCGAGGGCTTCACCGTGGTCGCCGAGGACAACCTGCTGGGCGAGCACCTGGAACGGTTCGTCGGCCTGCTCGGCGACACCGGGCCACGGCACGTCATCGCGCTCGCCCCGGACTGCGAGGCGGTGCTGAGCCGGGACGCGGGCCGCGCCGGCCAGGCGTACGACGGGGGCGGCTGGGGAGCGCGGGAGCTGGACCGGGTCTTCCGCCGCGACACCGCGCGGCTCGGCCTGTGGCTGGACACCTCGGGTCAGAAGGCCGAGGAGACGGTGCAGGAGATCCTGGACCGGCTCGACGAGAGCGCACTGCCGTGACGGGCCACGGACACCGGACCGCGGCGCACCGGCCCGTGGTGGACGGGGCGGCGGGCCGGGAGACGGTGGCCGAGGGTGCGGTGCGCGAGAGGACGGCGCACGAGGGGACGGCGCGCCAGGTGGAGGTGCACCAGGCCCTGGTGACGCCCGCCACGGCCCGGCACTGTGCCGGGCTGCTGGACGCCGCCGAGCACCACCGGGCCGCCCGGCTGCCCGCCCCGGCCGCCGCCCGGTTCACCGTGGCCCGCGGGCTGCTGCGCGCGGTGCTGGCACGGCGGCTGGCGCTGCCGCCCCCGCGGGTACCGCTCGTCGCGCACTGCCCGGGGTGCGGGGCGCAGGGCCACGGACCGGTGCGGCTCGCCGGCGGCGTGGGCGGCGCCACGGGGTGGACGCTCTCCATCGCCCACTCCGGGATCCTCGTCGCCGTCGCCGTGGGCCACCGGGCCGGGGCGGTCGGCGTCGACGTGGAGACCGCCGAACGGGCCGAGGACATCGAGGCGTTGGCGCCCCGGCTGCTCGGGCCCGGCCACCGCGAGCGGCTCGCCCGGCTGCCCGTCCAGGCCCGGCGGGCGGCCCTCCTGCGGGTCTGGACGGGCGCGGAGTCCTACGCCAAGGCCACCGGCACCGGCCTGGGCCGCGCGCTGGCGCGCGTCCGCACGGCGGTCGACGCCGAGGGCCGGGTGTGCGTCACCGCTCCGGACGAACCGGCCGGCTGGGCGGTGCGGACCGTCCCGGCCCACGCCCCCGGCTACGCGGCGGCCGTCACGGTCCGGCACGGCACCCGCGTACGCACGCACCTGTCCGGCCGGCTGTGCACCGGCTCCGCGGCCGGCTGACGGCCCGGCGGCGGACCGCCCGGCGCACGCACGACAAGGCACACGAAGAGGGAGACGGATGCGGCACACCGACGACAACCAGGCCACTTCGGCCGCCCCGGTCGACGGCGCCCCGGCGGCACCGGACGGCGCGCTGGAGACGCTGGTACGGGCCCGGCTGGCGGAGCGGGTCGGCGCCGAACTGGCCCGGGGCATCGGCCGCGAGGAGAAGTTCCACGACCTCGGCGTCGACTCACTGGACATCGTGACGGTCCTCGCCGGGCTGGAGCGGGAGTGCGCCGTCGAGCGGATCACCGACGGCGAGCTGTGGGACATCGCGGACTCGGTCGGCGCCCTCGTACGTCATCTGTCCGCGCACGGCCGGCTCCCCGGGGAGGCCCGGTGAACGGCCGGGCCGCCGTCGCCGTGACGGGTCTCGGCGTCCTCTCCCCCGGCGGCGCGGGCGTCGACGCCCTGTGGCGGGCGTGCGGGAGCGGCGACGTCGCCTTCCGCACCGTCGGGCACTTCGACGTGTCCCGCACCGGCGCCCGCCTCGCCGGGTTCGTCCCCGACGAGGCGGCCGGACCCGGCGCGCCGCCGCCCGGCGATCCGGCCCGCCTCCCCTACCTGGTGCACCGGGCGACGCGTGAGGCGCTCGCCGACGCCGAGGCCCGCACCGGCGGCGCGGGGCGCCGGGCGCGTACCGCGCTGGTACTGGGCAGCACCGACAGCGGCGGCTGCCCGTCCGCCGCCGCCTGGCGCGCCTGGCGCGACGGGCGCTCCCCGGACCCCGGCGCCGGGTGGTCGCCGTACGCACCGCCCGCCTGGGACGGCCCGGTGATCCAGGTGGGCAACGCCAGCGCCGCCGGGGCCGCCGCGCTCGGGGTGGGCGCGGACCTGCTGCGCGGCGGAGTCGCCGACCGCGTTCTGGTGTGCGGGGTGGACACCGTGACCGAGACCGCGTTCCAGGGGCTGGCGTCGCTGCGCACCCTCAGTCCGGGCGGCTGCCGTCCGTTCACCACCCGCCGCTCCGGCATCCGGATCTCGGAGTGCGCCGCCGCCCTGGTGCTGGAGCGCACGGCCGACGCCCCCCTGGCCCGGCTGCGCGGCTGGGGCAGCAGCAACGAGGCGAGCCAGGCGGCCCGCCCCGACTTCGAGGGCGTCGCCAAAGCGGTGCGCCGGGCGTTGGAGGACGCCGGGGCCCGGCCGACGGAACTGGACTACGTGAACGCGCACGCCGCCGGGACCCGCCATGGCGACGTGGCCGAACTCCGCGCCCTGGAAGAGGTGCTGGGCGGCCACCTGCCCCGTATCCCCGTCGTCAGCAGCAAGGCGGCGCTCGGCCACTGCCAGGGCGCCGCGGGCACCGTGGAGGCGATCGTGACCGTACTGACCCTGATGCGCGGGGAGGTGCTGCCGACGCTCGGGCTCGCCGACCGCGACCCGCGCTGGGACCACCTCAACCTGGGCGACAAACGGCCCGACCGGCCGCCGCGCACGGCGCTGACCATCTCGTGCGGCCTGGGCGGCTCCAATGTGGCGGTGGTGTTCAGCCGTGGCGACTGACACCACGGGCACCGCCCGGATCACCGCGGCCGCCGTGCGCGCCACCGAGCGCGCGGTGCCCCGCGTCCCGCAGGACACCGCGGAACTGCCCCGGATGCCGCTCGCCGTGCGCGACGTGCTGGGCCCCGAACTCCTCGCCACCGCGCGCCGGGCACTGGCCGCCGCGGGCATCGGCGCCGACGACGCGCGGACGCTCGGCTGCGTCACCGCCGCGCACCGGGCCACCGCGGCCACCGCCGCGTACATCGCCGAAGTCCTGGACGGGCCGGGCCCGCGCTGGCTGGCGCCCGAGTGCTTCCTGCACTACTCACCCCACTCGCTGACCGGCCTCCTGTGCATCGAACTCGGGCTCGACGGGACCGCCGTCACGCTGACGGGGCCGTCCGGCGGCGTCGACGCGCTGGGCTACGCCGCCGCGATGGTCTCCTCGGGACGGCTGCGCCGGGCCCTGGTGGCCACCGCGCACTGGGCGCCGCCCGCCTGCCCCGGGGCGACCGGGCCGCTGCCGCTGCGCACCGCCGCCGTGGTGCTGGACGGTGCCGGGGGCTGGGGCAGCGTCACCGGCTGGCACCCCGGCGGCAGCCATCCCGCCGTCCGTGAGGCCGGTGCGGCGTCCGGCCGGAAGGGGGCCGACACCAGCGAGGTGTTCGCCGCCCTGGCCGAATGGCACGCCCTGCGCCCGGCCGACCCCCTCGAACTGCGGGGCGGCGGCTCGCGCCTCGTGCTCCGCCCGGGAGGTGCGGCGTGACCACTGCCGCGTCCACCCTGCCCGGCCTGCTCGCGGCGCGCGCCGCGGCGACCCCGGAGCGCGCCGCGCTGGAGCACCAGGGCGGCGCCGTGACCTGGGCCGGGCTGGCCGCCCGAGTGCGCCGGGCCCGGATCCGGCTGCGGAGCGCCGGGCACCGGCCCGGGGCCCGGGTCGGCATACTGGCCCGCAACCGTCCCGGCACGCTCGTCGACCTGCTCGCCTCAGTCGCCGAGGGCGGGGAGGTCCTGCTGTACGACGAGCGGGCCACCGCCCACGAACACCGTCAGGTGGCCGCGCTCGCCGGGGTGTCCGACTGGCTCCCGCCCTCGGCCGCCGGCCGCACCGAAGACCCGCCGGGCAGCGGAGGCACGCCGCCCGGGGAACCCGGGGAAACCGGCCGGGCGCCGTTTTTCGGCCTGGTCACGTCGGGCACCGGCGGGCTGCCCAAAGTGGTGCGCAAGCACTGGGGGGCGACCCTCGCGAACGCGGAGAACTTCGCCGCGCTCGCCGGATACCGCGGCGACGACCGGATCCTGTGCACCACCCCGCTGCACCACGCCTACGCGTTCGGGGTGGCCGTGCTGCCGGCCCTGATCACCGGCGCCACGCTGGTGTTCGCGCCGCACCCGGCCGCCCCGGCGACGCTCGCCCGTACCCTTCGCGACAGCCGCGCCACCGTCGTGCAGAGCGTGCCGTTCCTCTACCGGGCCCTGCTCGACTGCGGCGAGCCGTCGGCCCCTTCGGCCCTGCGCGTCTGCGTCAGCGCGGGCGAGCCGCTCTCCGCCGAGCTGGCCGGCGCCTGGGCCGCTGCCGCCGGCGTACCGCTGCGCGACCAGTACGGGTCCACCGAGTTCGGCCAGATCGGGTACGCCGCCGACGCCCCCGGCGGCCCGCTGCGGCTGGTGCCGGGCATCGAGGCGCGGCTGCGCGCCCCCGACGGCACCTGGCTCACCGCGCCGGGCCCGGACCGCACCGGCGAGCTGTACCTGCGCCAGTCCGACGCCGGGCCCGTCACGTACTGGGGCCCGCCCGGGCTCGGCGAGGCCTGCCACGCCGACGGCTGGTTCCGCACCGGGGACACCGGACGGCTGCCGGCGCCCGGCCGGATCGTCGTCGAAGGCCGGACCACGCGGCGCATCTCGGTGGCCGGGCGCAAGGTCGACCCGGACGAGGTGGAGCGGGAGCTGCGCGCCGTGCCGGGGGTGCGCGACTGCCGGGTGGCCGCGCCGCCCGAAGGGAGCGCCGGGCACGGCGACCGGTTCGTGGCCTTCGTGGCCGTCGACCCCGGGGTCACCGAGACAGCGGTGCGCCGGCACCTGGCGCGCACCCTTTCCTCGTACAAGGTGCCCACCCGGTTCCATCTGTGCGACGCCCTGCCGCGCACCGGCACGGGCAAGGTGCACATGGCCCGCCTGTGGCAGTACGCCGACCGGGCCCCCGTACCGGGTTCCGGCCGGGAGGCGGCCCGATGACCGGGCGGACGGAGGCGGCCGCGCCGGTGTACGAGGCGGTCACATCCGGCAGCTACGCACTGCTCTTCCCGGGAGCGGGGGCTCAACTGCCCGCGATGGCGCGGAGGCTGTGCCGTTCCTTCGAGGAAGCGGCCGACGTGCTGGAGCGCGCCGACAAGGCCACCGGGCTCGGTCTGGCGCGGTTGTGCCGGGAGGGCACGCCTGCCGAGCTGGCGGCCCCGGAGGTCTCCCACCCGGCGATCGTGGCCACCGGCCTCGCGGCCGCCGCCGCGCTGCGCCGGCACCTGGGGGCACGCTGGACGCCTCCGGCCCTCGTCGGCGGGCACAGCCTGGGGCACTTCGCCGCTCTCGTCGAGGCGGGCTGCCTGGACTTCGACGACGCGCTGCGCCTGGTCGCCCGGCGCGCCCGGCTGATGGGCGAGCAGGCCCGGCTGCGGCCGGCCCTGATGGCCTCCGTGGGCGGTGTGCCGCCCGAGCGGGTGGCCGCCTGGTGCGCCGCCTGTCCTCCGGAGCACGGCGTGGCGGTGCCGGCCTGCTTCAACGGCCCGGAGCAGACGGTGGTGTCCGGCGACACGGCCGCCGTGCGCTGGGTCGGCGCCCGGGCCGAGGAGGAAGCGGCGTGCCGGGTACGGGAGTTGACGGCGGGCGTCGCCTCGCACTCCCCGCTGATGGACCCCGTGCAGCGGGAACTGCGGCCCGGCCTGGCGGCCGTCGCCCTGGCGCCGCCTGCCGTCCCCGTCCTGCTGAACAGCACCGGGCTGGCCACCCGCGACACCGGTGCGCTGCGCACGGACCTGCTGGACCAGCTCACCGTGCCGGTGCGCTGGAACGACGCCCTGCGCACGGTCGTCGCCGCCGGCCTCACCGTGGTGCTGGACACCGGCCCCGGCCAGGTCCTCGCCCGCGCCGCCGCGCTGCACCCCGAACTCGCTCCCGTCGCGCTGAACTTCATGCGCCCGCTGGAGAAGGCGGTGCCGCTGCCATGACCCACCGGAACGGGCCGCCCGGCCGCTCCGCCCTGGTGTTCGGCGGCAGCCGGGGCATCGGACTGGCCACCGCGCACGCCCTGGCCGAGCAGGGCCACCGGGTGACCGTCGCCGCCCGGGGCGTCGCCGACGGCGGGACGGGCCCCGCCGGTTTCCCCGCCGTGCGCTGCGATGTGACCGACAGCGCCCAGGTCGACGCCGCGTTCACCCGTACCGAGGCCCGGCAGGGACCGGTGCAGATCGCCGTGGCGAGTGCGGGCATCCGCCAGGACGGGCTGCTCCAGCGCACCGACGAGGCGTCGTTCCGGCGGGTGGTCGACGCCAACCTCACCGGGTCCTGGCGGATCGTGCGCCGCGCCGCGCCCGCGATGGCCGAGCACGCCTGGGGCCGGCTGGTCCTCGTCTCCTCCGTCGCCGCGGTGCTCGGCACGGCCGGCCAGGTCTCCTACGCGGCGGCCAAGGCCGGGCTGGGCGGACTGGCCCGCAGCGCCGCACGTGAGCTGGGCCCGCACGGAGTGACCTGCAACATCGTCCTGCCCGGCTTCGTCGACACCGCCCTCACCTCGGACCTGGCGCCGCGCCGCAGGGACGCCGTCGTGGCCGCCACCCCGCTGCGGCGGGCCGGCCGCCCGGAGGAGATCGCCGCCGTGATCGCGTTCCTCGCGTCCGAGGCCGCGGGCTATGTCACCGGCGCGGTGGTCCCGGCCGACGGGGGGCTCGCGATGGGCCACTGACAGCCGGTGTCCGAACTCCCCTGCCCCGTCCCTGACCCCCGGTCCTCTCCCGGCCCGCACCCTGCCCTGGAGCCCCCATGCGGACCCTGCTCGTGGACAACCACGACTCCTACAGCCACAACCTGTTCCAGCTCATCGCCCGCACGATCGGCACCGAGCCGATGGTGGTGCGCAACGACGACGCGGCGTTGCGCCGGCTGGACCCGGACGACTTCGACGCGCTGGTGATCTCCCCCGGCCCCGGACACCCGGGCCGGGCACGGGACTTCGGGCTCGCCGCCGACCTGCTGTCCGGCTCCGGGCTGCCCACCCTGGGCGTGTGCCTGGGGCACCAGGGCATCGCCCTGGCCACCGGCGCCCGCGTGGAGCGCGCGCCCGCGCCCCGGCACGGCCACCTCAGTGTGATCCGGCACCGCGGCGAGGACCTGTTCGCGCACATCCCGCAGCACTTCACCGGCGTCCGCTACCACTCGCTGGCCGTGCCGGAGCCGCTGCCCCCCGCGCTGGAGGCGACGGCCTGGGCGGAGGACGGTGTCCTGATGGGGCTGCGCCACCGGTCGTTGCCGCAGTGGAGCGTGCAGTTCCACCCCGAGTCCGTGGCCACCGAGTACGGCGCGGAACTCATCGCCAACTTCGCGCGCCTGGCCCGCGCCCACCGCCCGCCGCGCGGACCGGCCGCCCGGCGCGGACGCCGCGCACCGGCCGCCCGCCGCGGGCGCCGGACACCGCCCGCGACGGCAGCCGTGGGCGCCACGTCCGACGGGTACCGGCTGCATGTGCGCACCCTGTCCCTGGAGCCGGACACCGACGCGCTGTTCCGCGCCCTGTTCGCCCGCTCCCGCCACGCCTTCTGGCTGGACAGCTCCCGGGTCGAGCCGGGGCTCTCCCGCTTCTCGTTCCTCGGCGACGCCGGCGGGCCGCTCGCCGAGACCGTGCGCTACCGCGCGGGCTCCGGCGAGGTCGAGGTGACGGCCGCCGACGGCGGTGTGACCACGGTGCCCGGCACCGTCTTCGACCACCTGCGCGCGCAGCTGGCCCGGCGGCGGATCGCGGCCCCGACGCTGCCCTTCGACTTCACCTGCGGGTACGTCGGCTGGTTCGGCTACGAGCTGCGGGCCGACTGCGGCTCCCCACTGGCCCGCGCCGGTACGGGCGACGACGCGGCCTGGATCTTCGCCGACCGGCTCGTCGCCGTCGACCACGAGCGCGGCGAGACCCACCTGCTGTGTCTGGCCCGGGACGACGGCGAGGACGGCGAACGCGCCGCGGCATGGCTGCGGGAGACCGGCACCCGCCTCACCACGCTGCCGTCCCGCGCGGTGCGGCGGGAGGCCCACGCGGACGCCCGTGCCGTCGACGGGGGCCCCGCCGAGTCCTGGCTGGCCCGGAGCAGGGAGCAGTACCTGGCGGACATCCGGCAGTGTCACGAGGAGCTGCACGCGGGCGAGAGCTACGAGATCTGCCTGACCAACACCGTCCACGTGCCCGTCGAGGCGGACGCGCTGGCGGCGCACAGCCTGCTGAGACGGCTCAACCCCGCGCCGTACGCCGCGTTCCTGCGGTTCGGCGACACCGAGGCCGTCTGCTCGTCGCCCGAGCGCTTCCTGCGCATCACGCCGGACGGCACGGTGGAGAGCAAGCCCATCAAGGGCACCGCCCCGCGCGGCGCCGATCCCGCCGAGGACGCCCGCCTGAAGGCGGCGCTGGCCCACGACCCCAAGACCCGGGCCGAGAACCTGATGATCGTGGACCTGCTCCGCAACGACCTGGGCCGGGTCTGCGAGATCGGCAGCGTGCACGTGCCCCACCTGATGCGCGTCGAGAGCTATGCGACGGTGCACCAGCTGGTGTCCACCGTCCGCGGCACGCTCCGGCCCGGGACGGACGCGGTCGACTGCGTACGCGCCTGCTTCCCCGGCGGTTCCATGACCGGCGCGCCCAAACTGCGCACGATGGAGATCATCGACCGGCTGGAGGGCGCGCCGCGCGGCCTGTACTCCGGCTCGATCGGCTACCTCGGGCTGGCCGGGGGCGCCGACCTCAACATCGTCATCCGCACCGCCGTCCGGTCGGGCGGCCGGTGGACCGTCGGGGCGGGCGGCGCGATCGTCCTCGGCTCCGACCCGGCGGAGGAGTACCGGGAGATGCTCCTCAAGGCCGCCGCTCCGGTGCGGGCCCTGCTGCGCTCCGGGCGCGGGCCGACCGTACCCGCGGAGCCGCTCCCCCAGGTGGTCCCGGCCACGTTCCGGGCCTGACCTGTCCTTGCCCGTCCTGAGCCGTCCTGTCCGAAACCACCACAACGAACACCCACCCAACGAATCGGGAGACGTCATGACCGTCGAAAGCCGCCTGCTGTCCGTCCTCGCCTGCCCGGTCTGCGTCCAGCCGCTCCGGCTCGACGCGGACGAGGCCGGCCTGACCTGCCAGGGACCCGGGTGCGGGCGCGGTTACCGGATCGTCGACGGCATCCCGGTGCTGATCGCCGACGAGGCGCTCGCCGCCGCTTCGGTGTCCGGCTCGCTGGACTCCTGACCCCACGCACACGACGGGGGAGGACACCTGGTGAAGACCGAGCGCATGGCGCCGCCCCGCGCGGCCGGCGCCCGCCACCCGCGCGGGCTGCTGACGCTGTGGGGCGTCGAGATGTGGGAACGGTTCAGCTACTACGGCATGCGCGCGATCCTCGTGCTGTTCCTCGCCGCGCCGGCCGACGAGGGCGGTCTCGGTCTGGCCCCGCACATCGCGGCCGCCGTCTTCGGTGTGTACGGAGCGCTGGTCAACCTCCTGGCGCTGCCCGGGGGCTGGCTCGCCGACCGGCTGTGGGGGTCGCACCGGGCGGTGGTGTGGGGCGGGGTGGCCATCACCGCGGGCCATGTGCTCCTCGCGGTGCCCGGGGGCGTCGCCTTCACCTACACCGGGCTGCTGTCGGTCGCCGCGGGCACCGGCTTCCTCAAGCCCGGCATCTCCACGATGGTGGGCCGCCTGTACGACTCCGAGGGCGGCGCCGACCGGCTGGACAAGGCGGACACGGCGCGGCGCGACGCCGGGTTCTCGCTGTTCTACACGGGCATCAGCATCGGCGCCTTCGCCGCCCCGCTGCTCACCGGCTACCTCGGCGAACGCGTCGACTGGCACGCCGGGTTCGGTGCGGCGGCCGTCGGCATGCTCATCGGTCTGGTGATCTGCGTACGGGGCCGGGGCCGGCTGCCCGGCACCGTCCGCGCACCGGTGCGGACCGCTGCCGCGGCGGAGCTGCGGCGGGTGTTCCTGGCCTCGGGTGCCGCGGTGCTGTTCCTGGCCGTGGTGTTCGTGCTGTGCGTCCTGTGGGGGCAGTCCGCCACGGACGCGGCGATCCAGTCCGTGACGCTGCTGATCATCGCCGTGCCGCTGGTCCACTTCGTGGTGATGTTCCGTACGGTCGGCCTGGACCCGGTGGACCGCAGCAGGCTGGGCGCCTATGTGTGGATCTTCTTGGCGGCCTCCGTGTTCTGGATGATCGCCGAGCAGGGCGGCTCGCTGATCAGCCTGTTCGCCCGGGACCACGTCGACCGTGACCTGTTCGGCTGGGAGCTGCCCACCAGTTGGTTCCAGTCACTGGGCCCGCTCTACAGCATCGTGCTGGCCACCGCGTTCGCCGCGCTGTGGGTGCGGCTGGGCAGCCGGCAGCCCAGCACGGCGGCGAAGTTCTCGCTCGGCCTGGCCGGGCTCGGGGTGGCGACGCTGGTCATGGCCGGCGCGGCGGCCGCGGCGGCCGACGGCCGGGTCACTCCCCTCTGGCTGATCGTGGCGTTCTTCGTACAGATCCTGGCCGAGATGTGTCTGAGCCCCACCGGGCTGAGCGTGACCACCCGGCTCGCCCCCTCCCGGTTCGCCCACCAGATCATGAGCCTGTGGTTCCTGTCGGTCGCGATGGGCAGCGCGCTCAGCGCGCAGGTGGTGCGGCTGACCACCGTCTGGTCCCCCGCGGTCTACTTCACCGTGCTGGGGGCGACGGCCCTGCTCTGCGCGGCGGGGGTCGCGCTGGCCCGCAAGCGGCTGCGGCGGCTGATGCGCGGCGTGACCTGACAGCGGACGGCGGCACGCGAAGGGGCCCGCGGCGATCCCGCGGGCCCCTTCGTGTCTGCTCACCGCGCGCCGGCCGCCCCGGTGGCCGTCATCCACGCCTCGTACAGCTTGGCGTACCGCCCCCCGGGCTGGGCCATCAGTTCCCCGTGGGTGCCCTGCTGGACGATGCGCCCCTGGTCGAAGACGAGCACCCGGTCGGCCGCCTCGGCGGTCGACAAGCGGTGTGCCACCGACACCGCGGTGCGGCCCCGCGTGGCGCTCTCCAGTGCCCGCTGGAGGCGCTGCTCGGTGGCCGGGTCGACCGCGGAGGTGGCCTCGTCGAGGACCAGGAGGTCCGGGTCGGCGAGGTAGGCGCGGGCCAGCGCGACGAGCTGCCGCTCCCCCGCCGACAGGGCCTCCCCGCGCTGGCCCACCGGCGTGTCCAGGCCGCGCGGCAGCCCGGCCAGCCAGTCGTCGAGGCCCAGCTCGCGCAGGGCCCGCCGGGCGTCGTCCGCGGTCGCGCCGGTGCGGCCGTACGCGATGTTCGCCCCGACCGTGGTGTCGAAGAGGAACCCGTCCTGCGGCACCATCACCACCCGCTCGCGCAGGGAGGCGAACGGCACGTCCGTCAGCGGCACCCCGCCCAGCGTCACCCGGCCCGACACCGGGTCGGCCAGCCGGATCAGCAGTTTCGCGAACGTCGACTTGCCGGAGCCCGTCTCGCCGACCACGGCCACCCGGCTGCGCGGCTCGATGCGCACCGACACCTCGTGCAGCACCTGGGGGCCGTCCGGATACGCGTAGCCGACGTCCTCGAACCGGATCTCCAGCGGCCCCGGCTCCAGCGCGGTGCCCGCCGGCCCGGGGTCGGCGACGTCGATCGGCGTGTCCACCACCGCCAGGGCGCGGCGCCAGCCCGCGAGGGCGTTCTGCAGCTCGTTCAGCACCTCGGTGCTCATCTGGGCGGGCCCGATGAACAGCGTGACCAGGAACAGGAACGCCACCAGCTCACCCGCGGTCAGCCGGCCGCCCACGCCGAGCAGTACGCCCAGGCTGACCACGCCGCCGATGGCCAGCGCCGCCGCGACCTCGCCGCTGGAGAGCGTGACGGCCACCAGCCGCTGCGCCCGGCTCTGCGCCCGCCGGTGCCGCTCCACCGCCGTGTCGATCCGCCGTCCGATCAGACCGCCCGCGTCGTACGCGTGGATGACGGCGGCGCCCACCACGGCCTCGCCGGTCGCCGCGAGCATTTCACCGCCGCGGGTGCGCACCCGCCCGTACGCCCGTGACAGGCGGCGTTGCAGCGAGGGCAGGACCAGCACGAGCGGGACGAACACCGCCCACACCATCAGGGCCAGTTGCCAGGAGTAGGCGAACATCACCACACTGCCGACGGCCAGTTGGCACAAGCTGACCAGGAACATCCCGCCGAACTGGAGGAACGTGCTGAACTGGTCCACGTCCGCGGTGACCCGCGCCACCAGGTCGCCGCGCCGCTCCGTGCCCAGCGCGGACGCCGACAGGTCGTGCACCCGGCGGAAGGCCTTGACGCGCAGCGTCGCGAGCCCCGCCTCCGTACTGCGGTACAGGCGGTGGTTCATGCGGTACGTGACCCACGCGGTGGCCAGCACCACGACGGCGCAGACGCCCACCGTGGACAGCACGAAGCCGGTGCGGGGACCTCCGTCGGCGGTCAGGCCCTCGTCGAGGGTGATCTGTACGGCGATGGGCACGGCCACCCGTCCGGCGGCGGCGAGCAGGGCCAGGAACGCCACCACGAGCAGCCCCTCGCGCAGCCCCGGTGACACGTCCACGGCCCGGCGGAAGGTCGCCGTGGCGCTCCGCTGCTCACCCGTGATGCGGCTGCTCACGCCGTCCTCCCGTCCGTGATCCCGGTGCTCTGCGCGCCCTGCTCCTGCTCCTCGCGTTCGTACGCGGTGACCAGGGCGCGGTAGCCCGCGCAGCGGGCGAGCAGTTCGTCGTGCGTGCCGCTGTCCACCACGCGGCCCCGCTCCACGTACACCACGTGGTCGGCGAGGGCGATGGTGGCCTGCCGGTAGGCGACCAGTACGAGCGTGGACGGCACCCGCGCGCCGCGCAGCCCGCCCAGGATCCGGCTCTCCACGTACGGGTCGATGCTGGACGTGGCGTCGTCCAGGACCAGCAGCCGGGGACGCCGCACCAGCGCACGCGCGAGGGCGATCCGCTGGCGCTGGCCGCCGGAGAGGGTGGCGCCGCGCTCCCCGACCCTGGTGTCCAGGCCCTGCGGCAGTGCGCGCACCACGTCGGCGACCCACACCGCCTCCAGCGCCTCCCAGACCCGCTCGTCGGGCAGGTCGAGGCCGAGCAGGACGTTGCCGCGCACCGTGTCGTCGAAGAGCAGCGTCTGCTGCGGGACGAACGCCACCGCCGACGGCACCTCCCCCGAGCGCATCTCGCGGGCGTCGACCCCGTCCATCAGCACGTTGCCCTCCATCGGGTCGACGAGCCGCACCATCAGCGCCGCCAGCGTGGACTTGCCGGACCCGGTGGGGCCCACGATCGCCACGGTGCGCCCGGAGCCGACGGTGAGCGTCACGTCGTGCAGGACGGTGACACCGTCGTAGGCGTAGCTGACGCCCCGGGTGTCGAGGCTGATCGGCCCGGCGTCACCGAGCCGCAGCTCGCCGGTGGGCAGGTCGCCCTCGGCGTCCAGGACGTGCCGTACCCGCGACCAGCCGACGGTGCTGCGGGGCAGCTCGGCCAGGACCCAGCCGAAGGCCCGTACCGGGAAGGCGATCATGGTGAACAGGTAGGAGACCTGGACGAGTTCGCCGACGGTGACGGCGCCCGCCGAGAGCCGGAGCGTACCCACCGCGAGGACGGTGAGGATGCCCAGGTTGGGCAGCATGTCGAGCATCGGGTCGAAGCGGCCGCGGGTGCGGCCGACCGCCACGTTGGCGTCCCGCAGCCGGGCCGCGGCGTCGGCCATCCGCGAGGTCTCGTGCTCCTCCAGGCCGAGGGTCTTGACGACCAGCGCGCCGTCGAAGCTCTCGTGCGCGATGTCGCTGACCCCGGCCCGCAGGCTCTGCGAGTGGGCCGCCAGGGGCGTGAGCTTGCGCTGGTAGAAGACGTTGAGCAGGCCGATCGAGGGGAAGACCAGCAGGCTCACCGCGGCGAGCACCGGATCGACGGCGAGCATCGAGACGATGGCCGCGCCCAGCATGACGACGACCCCGATGGCGGTGGGCAGCGGCACGATGGGCGCCCACGCGGCCTCCACGTCGGCGTTGACGTTGGAGAGCAGCTGGCCCGCCGGGTGGCGCTGGTGCCAGGAGAGCGGCAGCCGCAGGTAGCGGTGGGCGATCTTACGGCGGTACGTGGCCTGGAGCCGGAACTGCATGATCCCCGCCCCGACCCGGCGGCCGATCACCCCGATCACACGCAGCATCGCCACCCCGAAGATGGCCAGGCCCGCGCCGATCAGCGCGCCCGCGGTGGTCCGGCCCTCCTCGAAGGCGGGCAGCACCACGTCCTCGGTGATGCGGCCCAGCGTCCAGGACGTCGCGACCGGGGCCACGCCGTACAGGCCGCTGGCGAGCAGCGCCGCGCAGAAGATCCAGGGTTCCTCACGTACGGCGACGGAGAGGACGCCCAGGCCGCTGCGCAGGGTCGACCGGTCGGTTGCGGACACGGGGTGGTTCCTCTCGTACGGTGTGCGCGGCGTCCGCGGGACACGGGAGCGGACGCGGTCGGGGGTGGGAGCGTGGGCGGGGCGTCGCCGGGGCGGCCGCGTACGGTGTCATTGGCGCGCTCCCACGGCGGCGGGCAGGCCGTCCAGGAGGGCCAGGTCGTCACCGGTCAGCCGGATGCCGGCCGCGGCGGCGTTGGCCTCCAAATACCGGACGTGCTTGGTGCCGGGGATCGGCACGACGTGGTCACCCTGCGCGAGCACCCAGGCCAGCGCGGTCTGGGCGGGCGTGACGCCGCGGCGCCGCGCGACCCTGCGCACGCCGTCGAGCAGGCGCAGGTTGGCCGCGAAGTTCTCCTCCTGGAAGCGGGGGTTGACGCGCCGGTAGTCGCCGTCCGGCAGGTCCCGCGCGGAACCGAACCGGCCCGCCAGGAAGCCCCGTCCGAGCGGGGCGTAGGCGATGAGCGCGATGTCCTCGCGGGCGGTGAACGGCAGCAGTTCCGCCGTCGCCTCGCGCGTCCACAGCGACAGCTCCGCCTGGACGGCGGCCACCGGGTGCACGCGCTGCGCCGTGCGTACCTGCTCGACGGTCACGTCGGAGAGACCGAGCATCCTGGCCTTGCCCGCCCGCACGGCCTCGGCCATGGCGCCCCAGGTCTCCTCCAGCGGCACCTCGGGGTCGACGCGGTGCAGCTGGTACAGGTCCACGTGGTCGGTGCGCAGGCGGCGCAGGCTGGCGTCGATCGCGGCGCGGATGTGCTCCGGCCTGCCGTTCCGGCGCAACCGTGTCTCCCCCGCCACGAACCCCGCCTTGGTCGCCAGGAACGCCTTCCCGCGGCGGTCGGCGAGCGCCCGGCCCACCAACTCCTCGTTGGTGTACGGGCCGTAGACGTCCGCGGTGTCGATCAGATCGACGCCGAGGTCCAGGGCACGGTGCAGCACGGCGACCGAGGCGTCGTCGTCCCGGCCGCCGGGGTCGTAGGCGTACGACATGCCCATGCAACCCAGTCCGACGGCGCCCACCGAAGTGCCGTCCGGGCCGATCCCCAGGGTGCGCAACACGGTCTCCTCGCTCGGATGTCGGATGTGGTGCGGGCCGGGCCGGCGGGCCCGGGGCGTCGCCCCGTGGCGGTCCGCCGGCCCGGTCCCGGGTCAGGAAACGGCGCCGTCGGTCCAGGCCCTCTTCAGGATCTCGTCGACCGTCTCCTCGACGGTCTGCTCCGAGGTGTCCAGCCACAGCCCGATGCGGGGCGTGCTGTCCCGGAGCACCTGGTCCAGGTCCTTGGGCTGCCAGTCGGGCCCGTAACCGGTCTTGGCGCGCTTCTCCTCGCGCCGCGCCACGGCCTCGGGGTCGGGCGCCAGCACGACGACGGCCAGCGGGCGGCTCTTGATCAGCTCGGTGATCTCCGCCAGGTACTCGCCGATCAGGATGTCCTGCACGATGGCGGTGAACCCGGCCTCGACATAGGCGTCGGCGCAAGCCGCCGCCAGCCGGTGCCGGAGCCGGAGCTGTGCGACGGCCTCCGGCGGGGCCTCGGCGGTCATGTGCTCCTGGCCGTTGACGATCATGCGGCGGAAGGTGTCGCCCCGCACGTGCGCCGAGCGCGGCAGGCGCTCGGCGAGGGCCTGCGCGACGGTGGACTTGCCCGCGGCCGAGATGCCCGAGATGACGATGACCCCGGGGGCCCCGTCGGGGGCGGTGGCGGCGGAGGCGGCGGTGTCGGTCATGAAGAGGTGCGTTCCTTTCTCAACACAGAATTCGGGCGCCCGGATCCGGCGCCCGTACACGTCCGGCCGCGCTCAGGCGCGTTCGAGAACCAGGAGGTCCATCGAGGCCGGACGTCGCGCCGAAACGCCCCAGGTCCCCGGGCGCGGGTCTCGGCGCATGCGCAGACCGTGTCGCGCGGCCACCGACAGGATGTGGTCCAGCCGGTACGCGATGGCGTACGTGGGCTCCTCCTCGGAGTGCACGTAGTAGTCGCCGTGATCATGCGTGAATTCGAAGGCGGTCGCGCCGCGTGCGATGTTCGCGGCGACCGCGTCGTCCACCAGGTAGGCGGTGGCGAAGCACTGTCCGCCGGGCCGGAGCACCCGCGCGGACTCCGCGAGGTAGTTCTCCATCTCGGCCGGGCGCAGATGGCTGATCAGCCCGATCAGCGCGGCGAGGTCGAAGGCCGCGTCATCGGCGGGAAACCGGAAGTCGGCCGAGGAGAGCGTGCCCTCCGGGTTGTAGATCTCCTGGTGGATGTCGACGTGCGCGAAGCGGAAGTTGGGGTGGCGCGGGGTGATGGTGCGGGCGCACCAGTCGATCGCGTGCGGCACGATGTCGAAGCCCAGGTACGAGCCCTCGGTGAGCATGTCCGTGAGCGGCACCGCGATCCGTCCCGCCCCGCACCCCGCGTCCAGTACGTCGTGCCCGGGCCCCATGCCCAGCTCGTCCCGCATGTACGCGGTGATCTCGCGCCCCACCTTGAGGAAGTCCCCGTTGCCGATGAACCGGCGGTAGCGCCGGGGCGGCAGCAGCGGGTGCTCCCGCCCGCGCGCCCGGTCCCACAGGTCCATCACCTGTAATCCGGTGTGGTAGCCCGAGCGGCGTAATCGCTCCCATCCCTTGACCGAGCGCAGCGACGAGGTGTACTTCGTCGCCCTGAGCGACTTCAACTCCGACTTGCTGCCAGGCAAAGGAACTGCCCCTCTCCGTGAGTGGGTGGGTGCGCGTGGCGTCTTCCCGCGGCCCCGTTTCGTGATCCCGGCCGGTGCTTCCGGATCACCCGGCGCCCCGGCGCGCGACCGCGCGGCTGTTACTCCAGGTATGCCGCAAGCATGGGTCTGGGACGTGCCAACGGCGGCTTCCGGCCCACGCGTTCAGGATGCCGATCAGTCAAGAGATGGTCAACAGCGTAAAGGGCCGGTGGTGTCGTGAAATCGGCCCTGCGCCCGACTCACCCCAGCCGTACGGACATCGGGGAGGCGCCGGTGGCCCTTGAAGTCCCGGCACACTCGCCGCACACGGAACCGAGCGCACCACCCTCCCCGCACTGGCGCGAAGCCCACCGGTATGGCCGAACTGCGCGGGCGACGTCGTCGGCGGCGCGGTGTGACCACGGCACGGGCGCACCGGTTTCGGCCGGGACCGGCCGGTCGCCGACGCGGACGACGGGGGCCGCCGAGACAGGTGTGCACCTCCGGCGAGGCCGGCAGTTCGATGAACACCGCACGGTCCCGGGCCCGGGTGCACGGAGCACGAGCCTCTTGGTCCCGATCGGCTCAGGCGGCCAAGCCACGGCTCCCAGAGACGGGATGGGCGCACGCCCCGATCCGGCCGCTCACGGCCCGACCGGTGCGGTTCCGGCAGTCTGCCGAGGAAGGCGCCCGGCTGCCGATGCGGCGACGAATTCCACGCCCGCTATGTGCTCTCGTGAACGGCGGTCCAGCAACACCACGGATGCCGCTTCCCGTACCGGGTGGGGCGGGGAAGCCGTCGGCCCGGCCGGCTGTTCCACGAGGCTGGGGGCGGGTGGTGAGGCGGTATCGGCCGTGCCGGCGGCGCGCGGCGCGGAGGGTGGTGTCACGCCCGGTGCGGACAGTGCCCGTAGCAGCCGGTCCAGGCCCTTGCGGTGCCGGGCGAAGGCGCGTCGCGGTGCCCACCGGCCCCGGGCCTCCTGGCCGGACAGCGCCTCGGCCACCCCCACGTCCAGCACGACGAGGTGCAGTTCACGGCCTTGGCGTCCGGCGCTCCGGGCCAGCCATCGGCGCATCCACGGCCGGCCGCCGCAGTCGTGCACCAGCAAGGGCCCGCCGCTGCGCACCTCCCCGCGCAGCCACCGGAAGTACCTCCACCGCGCCCAGGGCCGGTACACCGCGTACGGCAGCCAGTCCGGCATCACCGCTTCACAGGCGACGTGGGTCATGCGCGGATCGATGACGGCCGCGGTCCGGGACAGACGGCGCATCAGGGTGCTCTTACCGCTGCCGGGCAATCCGGAGACCACCACCAGCGCCCGCGCAGGATACGTCAGCACCGCGGGTACGTCCTCCGCGCCCCGCAGGTCCACCACACCACGCGGCCGGACGGCCGGTCCCTGGCCCACGCTGACTGGCTTCCCCGCCTCCGTCGCACCCGCCGATGCCGAAATGCCCACTACCTGACCCCTGTCGGACCCGACTGACCCCTCACGGCAGCCACGGGCGACGGATCTTCAGGAAGACCTGTCCGTTAGCCCCACTGGGCGGAGAGACGCAGCTTGACCTCACTTCCCCGTTCACCTGCGCGGATGCGCATGCTTCGGGCAGCGAGCACTGACTCTAACGCCCCGCTGGTCCACGGGGTCCCGCCCCTCACGCCATACGGGCGGTCATACTTCGCGGGGCCTACGAGTCCGGCCGGCGCCTGGACGCGGCGGCGGCCCTGGCCCGGAGCCGATCCGGCAGAGCTGCGGTGAGTGTCACCCCGTACCGGCCTCAGCGCTTGAAGGCGACCGACGAGACGACGTAGACGACCGGGTGGGCCGGATTGTCGAAGTTCACCGTGATGTGCTGGCTCGGGCCCGGGTCCTCGGCCTTGATGGACGTGCCGGCCCACTGGCCGCCGCTCGCCAGATCCCAGCCGACCTTGGCGGCCTGTGCGCCGGTGATGGTGATCTCGCCGTCCTTGAGCGCTGCGCGACTGGTGCCTGCCCACTTCAGGTAGTGGTCGAGGCCCCAGGCATTGGTGCGGAACTGGACGTAGAGAGAGCTGCGGTGCCAGGCGTTGGACTCGTAGTAGTAGACCGGTGTGGAGCCGGCGGGGACCGGGACGTTGTAGATGCGCTGCTGCACCTTGGACGGGAAGTCGTTGTAGAGGCCGGTGGACGCGGCCTCCTCCTCCTTGCTCTGGCCGCTGTCGCGGCTCTGCTCGGCGGAGATGACGATGTAGCCCGCCGGGATGGCGATCAGCAGGAAGATCACCAGGGCGGTGAGCCAGCGGCGGCGCCGGCTCGGCCGGGGCTCCGCGGACGCGCCGGACGGCGGCTCCGGGCGCTCGGGCGCCTCGCGCACCGCCTGCCCCGGCTCCGGTCCCGCCGGATCGTGCTCGTCGGTCATGGGTGGGGTGTCCAGCTCCGTCATCGCCGGCCCGATCGTTCGTACCGCTCATAGCGTTCCACGCGGCGACGGTTGGCGCGCCGGAAGCGGCGGGCCACCAGGCGGGCCAGGTCGGCGGCGCCGACCATACCGGCCTCCGGGCCCAGCTGCGCCTTGGCGATCCGGGCCTCGGGGCGGTAGCCGCGGCCGGTCAGGGTGCGCCGGAAGGCGTCCCGGGCCGGGCCGATCAGCAGGTCGTCGGCGGCGCTGACGCCGCCGCCGATCACGAAGCAGGAAGGATCCAGCGCGGCGGCCAGATTGGCGATGCCGACGCCCAGCCACTGGCCGATGTCCTGGAGCAGCTCGACGCACATGGCGTCGCCCTCGCGGGCCAGCTCGGTGATGAGCGGCCCGGTGATGTCGGTGACGCGGCCGCCGACCCGGTCGATGATGTTGTACGCGACCGGGGAGTCCGCGGCGGCCAGCTCGCGGGCCTCGCGGACCAGCGCGTTGCCGGAGCTGTACTGCTCCCAGCAGCCGCGGTTGCCGCAGGGGCAGCGGTGCCCGGCGGGGACCACCTGCATATGGCCGAACTCGCCGGCCACGCCGTACTTGCCGCGCTCGACCGCGCCGTTCTCCAGGATCGCGCCGCCGATGCCCGTACCGAGCGTGATCATGACGAGGTGGTCCTCGCCGCGGCCCGCGCCGAAGCGCCACTCGGCCCAGGCGGCCGTGTTGGCGTCGTTGTCGACCATGACGGGGACCGCCAGCCGGCCCGCGAGGCGGTCCCGCAGCGGCTCGTTGCGCCAGTTCAGGTGGGGGGCGAAGAGGACGGTGCTGCGCTCGGCGTCCACCCAGCCGGCCGCGCCGATGCCCACCGCGTGCACATCGTGCCGGTCGGAGAGGTCCAGCACCAGTTCGGTGATGACGTCCTCGACGACCTTGGGGCTCTTGGACTTGTCGGGCGTCTCGGTGCGGACCTTCTCCAGGATCACGCCGTCCGCGTCGACGACGCCGGCCATCACCTTCGTCCCGCCGATGTCGATGCCGACGGTCGGCACACGGGGCGCGCTCAGGTGGGAGCGCCGCTCGCGGGTGCCCACCGTGCGCAGCACGGTCGCTCTGGCGGATCCTCGGTGCACCCGCTCCCGGTACGTGCTCATCGACCCACCTCTTCGCCGTTGCGGTGGCGGCGGCTGCGTGCTCGCAAGAGTCGTCTCGTCCCTGCGGGTGTCGGGAGGCCGGGGCCTCGGGCGTGCATGGTCGGTGGTGCTCGTCCGGTCGCGTACGCGTCCGGACGCGCCGGGGCGGGCCCCGGGGCGCGGTGCCGTGCCGGCGGCGGTGACGTGCACGGTCCGCTGCGATTGTGCCCTACCCGCGCCACGGCGCGCATGGCGGCGCGGGCCCGGCGCAGCCCGCGCCGTCGGCCCGCTCAGTGCGTCGGGTGGCCGCCGAGGTGGCCGGGCTCGGGCGCCCGCGCCAGTTCGTGGCTGAGCTGTTCCAGCTCGCTGCCGCCTGCCATCTGGCGCGTCAGCTCCTCCAGGGCGATCTCCCGCTTGGTGTGGCGGCCGGCCATCGTGCCGCGCTTCAGGAGGACGAAACGGTCGCCGACCAGGTAGGCGTGGTGGGGGTTGTGGGTGATCAACACCACGCCGAGTCCGGCGTCCCGGGCGGCCGCCACGTACTTCAGCACGACGCCGGACTGCTTGACGCCGAGCGCCGCCGTCGGCTCGTCCAGGACCAGCACCTTCGCGCCGAAGTACACGGCGCGGGCGATGGCCACGCACTGCCGCTCACCGCCGGAGAGGGTGCCGATGGGCTGGTCGACGTCGCGCAGGTCGATGCCCATGCGCAGCAGCTCGGCGCGGGTCGTCTCGCGCATCAGCTGCACGTCGAGCCGCTTGAAGGGGCCGGCGCCCTTGGTGGGCTCGGAGCCGAGGAAGAAATTGCGCCAGACCGGCATCAGGGGGACGACCGCCAGATCCTGGTAGACGGTGGCGATGCCGCGGTCCAGCGCCTCGCGGGGGGAGGACAGCCGGGCCGGTTCGCCCTCGATCGCGAAGCTGCCCCCGTCGTGCTGGTGCAGCCCCGCGATGATCTTGATGAGGGTGGACTTGCCCGCGCCGTTGTCGCCGAGCACGCAGGTGATCTCCCCGGCGTGCACCTCCAGCGAGACGCCTTCCAGGGCCTTGACGTTGCCGTAGAACTTGCTGACGTCCGTCAGCTCGACCAGCGGCGGCGCGCCCTCGGCGGCCGCCGGCGCGTCCCGCGGCCCGTCCGTCACGACCGCCGCGTCCCGCTGTTCGTCCGCCGCGGCCACCGCGTCCCGCGTCCCGTCCGGGGTGCCCTCCGGGGTGCTCATTTCGTCGCCTCCGCCCGCTTGCGGACCCATGCGTTCAGGAGCGTGGCCAGCAGCAGCATCGCCCCGAGGAAGAACTTGTACCAGTCCGGGTTCCACTGGGCGTACACGATGCCCTTGCTGGCCATGCCGAAGATGAAGGCGCCGACGGCGGCGCCGATCGCCGAGCCGTAGCCGCCGGTCATCAGGCAGCCGCCGACCGCGGCCGCGATGATGTAGAGGAACTCGTTGCCGACGCCGTCACCGGACTGGATCGCGTCGTACGAGAACAGCAGGTGCTGCCCGGAGATCCAGGCCGCCAGCGCCACGCCCATGTAGAGGCCGATCTTGGTCTTGGTGACCGGGACGCCGACCGCCCGCGCGGCGTCCGCGCCGCCGCCCACCGCGAAGATCCAGTTGCCGGCGCGGGTGCGCAGCAGGATCCAGGTGGCCAGCGCGACCAGACCGATCCACCACAGGATCGTGATCTGGATGTCCACGCCGCCGAGGCTCAGGTGGGACGCGAAGAGCGTCCGGGCCGAGTCGAAGCCCTCCATGTCGGCGATGGACTTCGTCGAGACGGTGCCGCCGATCAGCTTGGTGAAACCGAGGTTGAGGCCGGTCAGCATGAAGAACGTGCCGAGCGTGATGATGAAGCTGGGCAGCTTCGTACGGGTCAGCAGAAAGCCGTTGAAGACCCCGATGGCCAGGGTGACCAGCAAGGACACCCCGACACCCACCCAGACGTTCGCCGTCATCTGATAGCTGAACATGGACGAGACGAGCGCCGAGCTGACGACCATGACACCGGCCGACAGGTCGAACTCGCCGCCGATCATCAGCAGCGCCACCGGCACCGCCATGATCCCGATGGTGGACGACGCGTACAGCACGGTCGAGAGGCTGGAGGCGCGCAGGAAGGTGTCGGCGGCGAAGGAGAAGAAGAGGAAGACCGCCGCGGCGCCGACCACCGCGCCCAGCTCGGGGCGGCTCAGCAGGCGCCGCGCCGGCGACCGGCGCACCAGCCGCTCGTCCGGCCCGCCGCCTCCGGGCCCGGTGTTCTTGACGATCGTGTCAGCGGTGCTCATCGGGTCCCCCGCTTCGTGTACTCCTGCAGCGCCGCGGCGTCCTTCTTGGTGATCACCTGCGGGCCGGTGAAGACCGGTTTGCCGCCGCCGAGCACATCGGCGTTGTACTTGTAGAGCCACAGCAGGTCGACGGCCTGGTAGCCCTGGAGGTACGGCTGCTGGTCGACGGCGAAGCCGAGGGAGCCGTCCTTGAGGCCGTCGGCGACCTTCGCGTTCAGGTCGAAGGTGTCGATCTCGGCGTCGCTGCCGGCCTGCTCCTTGGCCTTGACGGCGGTCGGCGCGAACGGCGCGCCCAGGGTGACGACGGAGTCGATGTCCCGGTCCGACTGGAGCTTGGCCTCGATGGTGGACTGCACGTCGGGCATGTTGGTGCCTTCCACGTACAGCTTCTGCAGCTCGCCCTTGAAGGTCTTCTTCGTGCCGTCGCAGCGCTGCTCGTGGCCGACGTTGCCCTGTTCGTGCAGGACGCACAGGGCCTTCTTGCGGCCCCGCTCGTTCAGCTCCGCGCCGACCGCCTCGCCGGCCATGGTCTCGTCCTGGCCGACGTGGGTCAGGGCGCCGAACGCCTTGGAGACCTCGGCGCCGGAGTTGACCGTGATCACCGGGATGCCGGCCTTCTCGGCCCGGGCGACCACGTCCTTCATGGCGTCCGGCTTGGCGAGGGTGACGATCAGCCCGTCCACCTTCTGGTCGATGTAGGACTGGACGAGCTGGCTCTGCCGCTGGGCCTCCTTGTCGTGCCCGTAGACGAACTTGACGTTGTCCTTGTCGGCGGCCTGCCGGGCGCCGTTCTGCACGATGTCCCAGAAGGTGTCGCCATCGCCCGAGTGGGTGACCATGGCGAAGGTCCACCTGGGGGTGTTGACGGCCGCCTTGCCGCCGGCGGTCTGGGCGGCGCGCGCTTCCTCCGCGCGCTTGCCGCCGGTGCTGCTGCATCCCGCCAGGGACGCGGCGAGCACCGCTGCCAGCAGCGCGGTCACCGCGCGTGCCCCTCTCCGAACCCTTGCCACGAGGTCGTGCCCTTCTCGTTGCTGTCGTTTCTGTCCCTGTGCGCCGGGGGCGCCGTGCCGGGTTTGGGCCGAAAACCATCGGTCCCAACCGACCAAGTATCCGTTACGCCTGTTCCGAGTGGGGTCATCGGGTCCCGCGCCCGGTGTACTCCGCCAGCTTCGGCACGTCCTTCCCGGTGACGACGGCCGGGCCGGTCAGCACCGGTTTGCCGCCGCCGAGGACGTTGCCGTTGGCCCGGTACAGCCACAGCAGGTCCACCGCCTCGTAGCCCTGGAGGTAGGGCTGCTGGTCCACGGCGAAGTCGATGTCCTTCTTCTTCAGGAGCCCGACGACGGACGGATTCAGGTCGAAAGTGCCGATCCGGGCCTTGCTGCCGGCCTCGTCCCGGGCCTTGCCGGCGATCGCGGCCATCGGCGCGCCGAGCGTGAAGACGGAGTCGATGCCCCGGTCCGACTGGAGCCTGGCCTGGACGGAGGACTGGGAGGCGGGTGCGTTGGTGCCGTCCACGTTCAGGTTCTCCACCTCGCCGGAGAAGGTCGCGCGCACCCCGGCGCAGCGGTCCTCCAAGGAGACGTTGCCCTGCTCGTGGACGACGCACAGCGCCTTCTTCCGGCCCCGCTCGTTCAGCTCCTCGCCGACGGCGCGGCCCGCCACGGTCTCGTCCTGGCCGATGTGGGTGAGGGCGCCGTACGCGGCCGAGTACCGCCCGCCCGAGTTGACCGTGATCACCGGGACGCCCCGCGCGACGGCCTTGCGGACCACGGCCGCCAGCGCCTGCGGCTTGGCGAGCGTGACGATCAGCCCGTCCACCTTCTGGTCGAGGTAGGACTGCACCAGCTCGGCCTGCTTGCCGCCCTCCTTGTCGTTGGCGTACAGGAACTTCACGTTGTCCTTGCGCGCGGCCTGCTCCGCGCCGTTCTGCACGATGTCCCAGAAGGTGTCGCCCTCGCCGGCGTGGCTGACCATGCCGATCGTCATGCGGGGCGTGTCGACGGGCCGGACACCGGCGCCGCCGCTCGGCTCGTCCTCGGCGCCCTTGCCGCCGGAGCCGCTGCACCCGGCGGCGAGGGCGAGGGCGGCGACGGCCGCCAGGAGTCCTGCCGCGCGGGCGCGGACGGCCCGGGGCTCGGTGGTGGTACGGGCCTCGCGCACGGTACGCATCATGGAACCGCCCTCTCTCCCGCGCCGCCCGATGGCGGCTGGAGGAGTTCTAGCGGCGCGCGCCGAGCCCCGTCAATGGTTTGTCAGAACATTCTTACCCGGTGGGTGGTCCGGTGGGGAGCGGCGGGCTCAGGGCCGTACGAGCAGCTGGAACTCGAAGGCGTACCGCGAGGCCCGGTAGACGTGCGAGCCGAACTCGACCGCGCGGCCGGTGTCGTCGAAGGTCGTACGCTGCATCGTCAGCAGCGGGGCACCCTCCGGCTCGCCGAGCCGCTCGCCCTCCCCGGCCGTGGCGGCGCGCGCGCCGACGGCCTGGCGGGCGCTGTGCAGTGTGATCCCGGCCCCCCGCATCAGGCGGTACAGACCGGTTTCCTCCAGCCGCTCGGTGCTGAGGTCGAGCAGCCCGGCGGGAAGGTGGTTGCGCAGGTGGGCGACGGGCTCACCGTGCGTGAAGCGCAGCCGCTCGACGAGCGCCACCTCGGCGCCCTCCGCGATCCCGAGCGCGGCGGCGACCTCGGCGGTGGCCTCGGTGACGGTGTTCAGGAGCACCCGGGTGGCGGGCTTCTGCCCGGCGGCCTCCAGGTCGTCGTAGAGGCTGCTCAGCTCCAGCGGGCGCTTGACCTGGCTGTGCACGACCTGCGTACCGATGCCGCGGCGCCGCACCAGCAGTCCCTTGTCGACCAGCGACTGGATGGCCTGGCGGACGGTCGGCCGGGACAGTCCGAGGCGCCCGGCCAGCTCGATCTCGTTGCCGAGCAGACTGCCCGGCGCCAGCTTGCCGGTCTCGATGGCCGTCTCCAGCTGCTGGGACAGCTGGAAGTACAGCGGGACCGGACTGCTCCGGTCCACGCTGAGCTGAAGGGGGCTCTCGGCGCCCTTGGAGTCTGTTTCGCGTTTCCCCACGGCTGGGAGCGTATCCGGCCCGGCAGATGACGGGAAGTCCAGAGGTCACATTGTCCGGACAATCACGTCGGGGCGGTCCGGATCACCGGTCGGGGGTGGTCCGGAGACTCACCCCCGAGAGCGGTACGAGCCTGCCGCCTCAGCCGCCGGCCGGTCCCCCGGGGCGGCCGACGGCCCGCTCCCTGCCCGGCCCGTCGACCGGCAGCACCGTCCCCTGCGCCACCGCACACAGCACCTCGCCGTCGTCCTCGCCCTCCTCCGACGCAGCGCCGACCACGGTCAGGTCACAGCGGCACACGGCCTGCCGCCGCCCGGCGTGCACCACCGTGGCGCGGGCCCGCAGGGTCCGGCCCAGCGCCGGCCGCAGGTACTGGACGGAGAACCCGCCGGTCAGAATCGACGGGCCGAGGGCCGTCGCGGCGGCGAAGGTGATCGCGTTGTCGGCCGCGTAGGCGAGCACACCGCCGTGCAGGAAGCCGTTCTGCTGGCGCAGTTCGTCGCGTACGTCCACCTCCAGCGTCGCGCCGCCGCCCCCGAACGCGGTGATCCGCGCCCGTACCAGCCTGCTGAACGGCTGCTCGTCCAGCGCACGCCGCGCCGCGTCGAGATCCAGCACGTCGTCCGTCACGCCGCCACCTTCCGGTCCCCGCCCGTCCGGGCGTCATCGTCATCCTCATCCAGGGCATCCGGCCCTCCTTCCGACGCCCGGCGCGGCCGACGCGTCCCCGCCGGCGGCCCGGCCCCCGGGCAACGGGCGCCCGCCGGGCCCCTCCCCTCGCTCCCCTCACTCCCCCATCCACGCCTCCTCGTACTTCTTGTACGTGCCGTCGTGCTTCGCCAGGTGCACCCACTGGTCGACGTACTCCTTGAACGCGAAGTCCGCGCGCGGTACCGCGTACGCCTTCTCGGAGAAGGTGAAGGGCCGGTCGGGGTGTACGGCGCACAGTTCGGGGTGGATCTTGGCCTGGTAGCGGGTCTCGCTCGCATCGGTCATCATCACGTCCGCGCGGCCGGCGATGATCTCGTCGAAGATCGTGGTGTTGTCCGGGTGCCGCTTGACGGTCGCGCGCTTGATGACGGAGCGGGCGAACTGTTCGTTGGTGCCGCCGGGGTTGACGATCACCGTGGTGCCCGGGCGGTCGATCTGCTCCAGCGTCCGGTATCTGTCCTGGTCGGCGCAGCGGACGATGGGGGTTTTCCCGTCCGTGCGGGTCGGCTCGCTGAAGGCCGCCTTGCGGGCGCGCGGGAGGGTGACCGACACGCCGCCCATCGCGATGTCGCAGCGCCCCGCGGCCAGGTCGTCCACGAGCTTTGCCCAGGTAGTGGCCACGTACTTGGGTTTGGCGTCGAGGCTTGCGGCGAGGTCGCGAGCCATGGAGACGTCCACACCGCTGTACGCCCCGGACGCGGGGTCGCGGTGGGTGAAGGGGCGGTAGTCACCGGTGGTGCAGACGCGGAGCACGCCGCGGCGGGGGACGGTGTCGAGGAGGGTGGCGGGGCGCGCCGCGGTGTGCGCGGCGGCGGACGGCCGGTCCGGGCGCGCGGCCGGGGCCGCCGGAGCGGTCGTCGGCGCGGTGGCGGTGAGGGCGAGGGCGCAGGTCAGGGCGGAGAGGGCGGCGGCGCGGCGCATGGGCGGCTCCTGTACGCGGCGTGGGCGTGAGCGGTGGGCGGAACGCGCCGTCAGCGTGGCAGAGGCCGGGGCGGGAGAGAAGGGCGTGGTCGAGTGGTGGGACGGACGGCCCGCGGGCGTCCGTCCCGTGTCCCGAACGTCCCTCGCTCCAGCGGAACTTCGCTCGCCCTAGGTGTCTACCGCCACCGCACCGGCAGGTGCTGAGGGCCGCGCATCGTCATGCCCGTACGCCACGTCAGCGCCTCGGGGGCGGTGTCCAGGGCCAGGTCCGGGCAGCGGTCCAGGAGGGTGCGGACCGCTGTGCGGCCCTCCAAGCGGGCCAGCGGGGCGCCGAGACAGAAGTGGATGCCGTGGCCGAAGGCGACGTGGCCGCGGGTCTCGCGGGTGATGTCGAAGGTGTCGGGGGCGTCGAAGCGCTCCGGGTCGCGGTCCGCCCCGGCCAGGCCGACGAGGACGACCTCACCGGCCGGGATCTCCACGCCGCCGATCTCGACCGGCTCGGCGGTGAAGCGCCAGGTGGCGGTCTCCACGGGGCCGTCGTAGCGCAGCATCTCCTCGACGGCGTTGTCCAGGAGGGCGGGGTCGGCGCGCAGCGCGGCCAGTTGCGCGGGGTGCCGGAGCAGGGCCCGTACGCCGTTGGAGATCAGGTTGACGGTGGTCTCGTGGCCGGCGACGAGCAGCAGGAAGGCCATGCCGAGGAGTTCCTGCCGGGAGAGCTGGTCGCCGTCCTCGTCGCTGGTCCGCACCAGGGCGCTCAGCAGGTCCTCGCCCGGTGAGCGGCGCTTGGCCTCGATCAGGCCGTCCAGGTAGGCGGTCATCTCGCGGGCGGCGGTCATCGTCGCCTCTTGTTCGGTGGGTGAGACCAGCTCGTTGGACCAGGCGCGGAAGGACTGCCGGTCGATGTCGGGCACGCCGAGGAGTTCGCAGATGACGGTCATCGGGAGCGGGAAGGCGAGCGCCTCGACGAGGTCGGCGCGGCCGTCCGGTGCGGCCAGCATGGCGTCCAGCAGCTCGTCGGTGATCTGCTGGACGCGCGGGCGCAGCGCCTCGACGCGGCGGGTGGTGAACTCCCGGGCCACCAGCTTGCGCAGCCGGGTGTGCTGCGGCGGGTCGGCGTCGAGCATGTTGGTCAGCTGCCACTCGGCCAGCACCTCGTTGTCGACGAGAGCGCCGTCCGCGCGGGACCAGTCCTTGGCGAAGCGGTGGTCGGCCAGCGCGGCCCGCACCTCGTCGTACCCGACGATCAGCCACGCATGCGGGAAATCGGGCTGCATCTCCGGGACGCTGACCCGGTGGACCGGGCCCTGGGCACGCAGCTTGGCGTAGTACGGATGCGGGTCGGCGACGAAGTCGGGGCCGTACGCGCCCAGGTCGATGATTTCCGGCATGTCCTGTGCCCCCTCGTAGGCTTTTCGGTCACCGTACGTAGGGCGGGGGCGGGGGTCATCGGTCCCACGGAGGAGCCGGGCGGCCCCGCCTCCTCCGTGGGGAGTGCTTCACCTGCGGTACCGCGGGGCGCGCGGCCTCAGATGTCGTAGAGCCCGGAGGCTCCGGGCCCGGCGGGCGGCTGCGGCGCGGCGTCCGCGAGGCGGGCGAGCAGGTCCGTGGCGCGCTTGGCCACGGTCTCCCGGTCGCCCTCCGAGAGGGCCGAGCCCATGCCGACGGCCACCGCGCCGGCGGCTATCCACTCGGGCGCGCTGTCGACCGTCACGCCGCCGGTGGGCAGCACCGGCGCCTGCGGCAGGGCGGCGCGGACGTCGCGCAGCCAGTCCGGGCGGTGGGCGGAGGCGGGGAAGAGCTTGAGCGCGTCGGCGCCCAGCTCCAGGGCGCGCACCATCTCGGTGGGCGTGGCGACGCCGGGGAAGACCGGGACGCCGTAGCGGTGGCCGGTGCGGATGACCTCGGCGTCCAGGCTCGGGGAGACCAGGAAGCGGGCCCCGGCGTCCACCGCCATCCGGGCCGAGACGGCGTCCAGGACCGTGCCGGCGCCGATGACGGCGTCATCGCCCAGCTCGCGGCTGAGGGTGGTGACGGCCTCCAGCGCGAACGGCGTGGTCAGGGATATCTCCAGGCTGGTGATCCCGGCGGACAGCAGCGTGTCGGCGGTGGCGCTGGCCTCGTCGTACGTCTCGCTGCGGACGATGGCGAAAACACGCTGGGCCAGAGCGGCCCGGGTGATCTCCCAGCGGTACACGGCAGTTCGCCGCCTTCCTTGTCTCAAACGCCAGAACCAAGCGCCCCGCCCCCGCGGAACGGCCGGGCACGCGGCGCCTCCTGGGCCGCGCCGTGCCGCAGGTGACCACCTTCCGGTCCCTTTGCCACCGTTGCCCGCCCATTCGTCGTTTCCACCGAAACGCTACCGGGGGCCGCTGACAATCCTCTCGCGGGGGTGCGTCCCGGTGCCCGCCGTACGCCGGGGAGCGGGCGGGCGGCAGGGCCGCGGCGCCGGTCGTGACGGCCTCCGGGCCGGGCCGTCCCGACGCGGGGCGGCGCACCGGCCCGCGGCGTCCGGAACGACGGCGGCGGAGGCCGGGGCGGTGCCCCGGCCTCCGCCGCGCCGACCGGCCGACCGTTTCAGCAGCCCCGGTCGACCAGGTCGAACGACTTGTAGTGGTTGGCGGTGTAGTAGTCCTCGTTGCTCTTCTGGCCGGTCACGATGCGCCGGGCCCCGCGGTCCGGGGAGCCCGGCGTCTTGACGGTGTACTCGTGGTAGTAGCCGCTCTTCTGCTGGGGGAGGATGCCCTCCCGGTTGCTGAAGACCGTGCCGTCCTTGGGGTACGGGAAGGGGCCGCCCTTGGCGATCAGGTCCAGGGTGTCGTGGGCCTGCGAGGGCAGCTTCGAGTAACAGATCTTGCCGACCGCGGCGAGGTGCGCGGCGGGGCGGACGGTGGCCGTGTGCGCCACGGGGGCGGCGGCCGTGGTGGGTGTGGCGGCGACGGCGGGCCCGCCGACGAGCAGGGCCGACGCGAGGGCGCCCGCGGCGCCGAACCGGGTGATGCGTGGGGGGATCTTCATGGATCCAGCATGACGCGCGTAGACAGGTACCTGTCAATAACAAGGAGCCGATGTTTCCCGGAAGTTCACGGGGTGACACCCGGTCGGACGAGCGGGATGGCAGGAAAGGTCCGTTTGCCTATGAGGCAAAACTTTTGCCCGAGAGGCGAACTCTGGCTATACCGGGGTACATGAGCGACACCGCTGCCGAGCAGCCCCCGGGCGAGCCGGCCGACGAGCTGCCCTCCGTCGCGCCCCGGCTGCGCGAACTGCGGCGCCGTACCGGCCTCACGCTGGAGACGGCCGCCCGGCGGGTGGGGCTGTCGCCCGCGCACCTGTCCCGGCTGGAGACCAACCAGCGCCAGCCGTCGCTGCCGATGCTGCTCGCCCTGGCGCGGATGTACGGAACAACGGTATCCGATCTGCTGGGCGAGGCCGTGCCGGAGCGGGACCCGGTCATCCGGGCCGCCCGCGCCGAGCCGTCGGCGGCGGGCGGCTGGACATACTGGACCGTGGGCGGCGCCGGACGGGCCATGCAGGCGCTGCGGGTGCACGTACCGCAGCGCGCGCAGGGCGATCTCGTACGGGTGCACCCGGGCGAGGAGTGGCTGTACGTCCTCAAGGGGCGGCTGCGTCTCACGCTGGGCGAGACGGTCCACCTGCTCGACCCCGGTGACGCGGCCCACTTCGACTCGCTGACCCCGCACCGCATCGCCGCCGCCACCCGCGGCGGCACGGAGCTGCTGTTCGTCCACACGCTGCTGCAGAGCGGCGCGGCCGAGCTGTGCCTCGGCGACGCCGTACCGCGCCGCGGCCTGTGACCGAGGAAGGAACCCCCGCCATGTCCGACGACCCCACCGCCGAGGCCACCCCCGCCCCCGGCCGCACGTACGTGGAGAACAAGCCGCCGCGCGGCGTCTACGTACGCGTCTTCATCTACGTCGTGGCCACCCACGCCCTGCTGGCCTTCATGAGCCTCATCTTCATCATCGCCAAGAACCGCTGAGGGGCCACGCCGGCCGGCCCGCCCCCGGCGCGGCCGGAACGTCCATCGACCCGACGCGAAAATCCATTGTCCTCCGCCCGTACCGGGTGAAACCTGCTGTCGCCCGTCACGCACGCACCACGCCGGTTTCGCACACCTCGCCGTACCGAGGAGGACCGAAGGATGCACCGTACGCGCACGGCGGCGGCCGCCCTCGCCCTGGCCCTGGCCGTCGTCCCGCTCACCGTCCCGCCCGCCGGGGCGACCGGCTCCGGCGACGTCCGGGGCGGGCCGCCCGCCGGGCCCGCCATCAGCCCGGCCCCCCGGTCCGTCCGCGCCCTCGACGGCCGGGTCACCATCACCCCCACCGTCACCGTCGTCGCCGGTCCCCGGGCCGACGGCCCGGCCCTGGAAGTCGTCGAACGCTCCCTGCTGCGGGCGGGCGCCGAGCGGGTCGTACGGGCCGCGGAGGCAGGCCGGGGCCTGACCGTCCACGTGGACGGCGCGGGCGCCGCGCGGACCCTGGCGGACCTCGGCGCGCGCGGCACCGCCGGGCTGCCCGCCGAGGGGTACGCACTGGCCGTCGGCGGCGGCCGGATCGCGCTGGCCGGAGCGGACGCCACCGGCACCTACTACGCCGCCCAGTCGCTGCGCCAGTTGCTCCCGCACCGCGACCGCCCCGGCGCGCGGATCCGCGCCACCGCCGTGCGCGACTGGCCCGCCACCCCGCTGCGCGGTGTCATCGAGGGCTTCTACGGCACCCCCTGGTCGCACGCCGCGCGCCTGGACCAGCTCGACTTCTACGGCGCGCACAAGATGAACACGTACGTCTACTCGCCCAAGGACGACCCGTACCTGCGCGAGAAGTGGCGCTCGCCCTATCCGGCGGACCGGCTCGCACAGCTCAAGGAGCTGGTGGACCGGGCGCGGGCCCGGCACGTGGAGTTCAGCTACGCGCTCTCGCCCGGCCTGTCCGTCTGCTACAGCTCGGACGCCGACCTGAAGGCCCTGACCGGCAAGTTCCAGGCGCTGTGGGACATCGGCGTACGGACCTTCGCGGTGCCGCTGGACGACATCAGCTACACGGACTGGAACTGCGCTGCGGACAGGCAGCGGTTCGGCAGCGGCGGAGGCGCCGCCGGTGCCGCGCAGGCGCACCTCCTCAACCGGGTCAACCGCGAGTTCGTGGCCGGACACCGGGCGGACGGCGCGCAGCCGCTCCAGATGGTGCCGACCGAGTACTACGACGTACGGGCGACGCCCTACAAGGCGGCGCTGAAGGCGCGGCTCGACCCGGATGTGCTGGTGGAGTGGACCGGGGTCGGGGTGATCGCCCCGGTGATGACCGTCGCGCAGGCCGACGCGGCCCGGCAGGTCTTCGGGCACCCGATCCTGACCTGGGACAACTACCCGGTCAACGACTACGTCACCAACCGGCTGCTGCTCGGCCCCTTCAACGGGCGCGAGCGGGGGCTGCCCGCCCGGCTGGCCGGGATCACCGCCAACCCCATGATCCAGCCCGCCGCTTCCAAGATCGCGTTGTTCACGGTCGCGGACTACGCCTGGAACGACCGGGCCTACGACGCCCGCACCTCCTGGGCCGCGGCCCTCAGAGAACTGTCCGGCGGCTCCCCGCGCACCGAACGCGCGCTGCGCGCCTTCGCCGACGCCCACTACGGCTCCGCCCTCAACCCGCAGCAGTCCCCCGAACTCGCCGCCGCCGTACGGGACTTCCGCGACACCGGCAGTCCGGCACGCCTGACCGCCGCGCTGCGCTCCCTCCGGGACGCGCCGGGTGTGCTGCGCGCCAGCCTCCCCGACCGCGGCTTCCTGGACGACAGCGCGCCGTGGCTGGACGCGACCGCCGCGTGGGGACGCGCCGCCGGTACGGCGCTGCGCATGGTGCAGGCATCCCGCGCGGGCGACGAGGCGGCCGCGCGGCGCCTGCGGGACCGGCTCCCGGCCCTGGTCGCGACGGCGAAGTCGTACGTCTATGTCGACTTGAACGGCAAACGCGTCCCGGTCCTCGTCGCGAACGGCGTGGTCGACACCTTCGTGGCGGACGCCATCGCCGAACACGACGGGAGGCGCGGCCGGTCCTAGAATCGCCGGTACGCAGCCACCCGGCCGCTCCACCCACCGGCCCGCACGCGGGGAGGCACCGGCATGACCCGTGAGAACGACGCGTCCGCCCCGGGTCGGCCGGTGTCGCCCACCGTCGACGACCTCCTGGGGGCCGCGGCGCGCGAGCCGGCGCCCGGCACCGCGGACAACCCCCTCGTGGCGCGGATCGCCGCGGGCGCGGCGCCGCGCGAGGTGTTCGCGGTACTCGCCCTCGAACAGCACCAGATCATCGCCGCCGACCGGCACAGCTTCCGCCATCTGGCGCACCGCGCCGACGGGGATCCGCCGGTGGCGGCGTTCTTCGGGGCGCTGGCCGACGGCGAGTCGCGGGCGCTCGGCGCGCTGCGGGGGCTCGCGGACGCCTGCGGGCTGGACGCGGACGCCGTACGGGACCATGAGCCGCGGGCCGGGTGCCAGGCGTACCCGTCGTACGTGGCCCGCCTGGCGCTGGGCGCGGAGCCCGTGGACGTGGTGATCGCGGTGACCGCCAACTTCGCGACCTGGGGCGGTTATTGCGCCACCGTCGCACACGCCTTGCGGACGCGGTACGGCTTTCCCGATGCGGCGTGCGCCTTCTTCGACTTCTTCGCCGAACCCGCCGCGGAACTCGACGCGCTGGCCCGCGACGCGGTGCGGCACGGCCTCGCCACGACGCGGGTCACGCCCCGCCTCGCGCACCGTTACGGGCGACTGCTCCAGGCGTACGAGCTGATGTTCTGGGCCGCGCTCGCGGAATGACCGTCTCCGCGCGGCGCACAATGGCCGCCGCGCGGCACACGCAATGGACTCCCGGGCGCGGCGCACGGCACCCGCGAAAACAGGGACCTTCGTATTTTTCCCAATTCCCCTTAGCAACCGGCCCTTTCCCTGTCAGAATGACCGCTCATGTCCACCGGTCAGGGGAGAATCGTGAACCACCGCACCGCCGTAGCCTTGTCCGCCGCCCTCGTCGCCGCCGCGGGACTGACCGCGTGCGGCGGCAGTGCCAAGAGCGAGAGCCGGCCGTCCGCGCCGGCCGGGGCGGGCTCGCCGTCGGCGGAGCAGGAGCCGTCCAAGGCGATCGCCGACGCGGAGGCGCGGCTGGGAATACCCCCGAAGCCGGACGCCGCGACGCAGGCCCGTTACATAGCCGCGCTCGACGCGATTTCCCGGGACATCGTGAACGGCAAGCCGGAACGCGCGGTGAGCCGCGGCAGAAGTACCTGCGGCACGATCCACTCCTTCCCGAAGGACCACGCCAAGCAGGTGGAGCAGACCCGGCAGCGTTTCTCGGGCACCACGCAATTCAACGCCGCGCAGGCGGAGAGGATTCTGCAGGCCGTGCACACCCATCTGTGTCCGAAGAATTGACCGGAACAGGCCTTTCCCGCCGTACACGTTCCGTGGGGCCGGGCACGGAACCGTCATTCCTCAATGGCCCCGCCCACGGACCGCAGATGGTCGCGGAATGTCAGGGCGGGGTCCTGCCGGCGCGCGGCGAGATAGCCGGCGAACCCCACCTGCCGGCGCAGCGGGACCCCGTCCCGGATGCGGTCGGCCTGGCGGCGTTCGGTGTCGCGGATCGATTCCGCGAGTGAGAAGAGATCCCCGGCGCCCTCGGCGGGCAGGAACAGCACGCCGTCGTCGTCGCCCAGGACCAGGTCCGCGCGGCCGACCGTCCACTCCCCCACCACGGCGCTGTCCAGCGCGCCGTCCGGGCGGGCGTCCAGGCGCAGCGGGCCGGTCGGCGTCGCGCCCAGGCTGAAGACCGGCAGTCCGATCTCCCGCAGCTCGGCCGTGTCGCGGTGCAGGCCCCAGACGACGATGCCGTCCAGTCCGGCGGCCTGCGCCTCCAGCGCCATGAGGTCGCCGACACAGCTCTCGTCGGTCCGGCCGCCGTTGTCCGCGACCAGCACGTCGCCCGGCGCAGCGTCCTCCAGCGCTTCGAGGAAGACATCGACGCTGCCGGCGTGCCGGGCGGGCGCCACGCGTCCGGCGAGCCGGCTGCCCGGCACGAGCGGGCGCAGCGACGGCGGCGCGCAGCGTACCGGCGTCCGGGCGCGCAGGCACGCGTCCGCCAGATGGGCCGTGGTCAGCGCGGCGAACCGCCGTCGCAGCTCCTCGTGTTCCATGCCGTGCTCCTCTGCCATGCCGCGCTCCCGTTGGGCGGTTCCGGCGCCCGGTGCCGGTCGGACACGTGGACATACCTTCCAACGTCACCGCCCCCGCACGCCAGGGCCTGTGGCAGGCTCGCGCCATGGATCACAGCACCGACGCCCCGCCCGTTTCCGAGGAGTTGTTCGCCTTCGCCGTCCGTCTCGCCGCGCGCGCCGGACGGATGTGCGCCGAAGCGTTCCACGGCGAGCAGCCGTCGTCCGAGCGCGAGCCGGACGGCACCGCGGTGACCGCGGTGGATATCGCCGTGGAGGAGTTCGTACGCAAGGAGCTGGCCGCGGCGTTCCCGGCGGACGCGGTGCTCGGGGAGGAGGCCGGGGCACGGGCCGGGACGTCCGGGCGGCGCTGGGTCATCGACCCGGTCAACGGCACCCGGCAGTTCACCGACCGGGTGCCCGCCTTCTCCACCGGCCTCGCCCATGAGGACGAGCACGGTCCCGCGATCGGGGTGGTCAGCCTCCCGATGAGCCGCCAGCTGGTGGCGGCCGGGCGCGGCCTCGGCTGCCGGCTGCTGCTCGGTACGGACCCGGACCCGCTGGAAGCGCTGCGCTCGGGACGCGGACGGCTGCGCGCCGGCGGGCGTACGGAGCTGACCGGCGCCCGTACGCAGGCGCACGGCATCGCGGGATGGCCGGAGCCGCTGCTGACGGCGCTGCACCGGCGGGTGCGGCTGGTGCAGGGCGGCGGTGGCGCGCTGGACGTGCTCACGGGGCGGGCGGACGCGCTCGTGATCGCGGGCCCCGCGACGGGTTACGCGGGCCGCGCCCCGCTGCCCGTGATCGTCGCGGAGGGCGGCGGCCGGATCACCGACCTCACGGGGGCGCCGGTCCTGGAGGGTGACGGCTCGGTGCTGGTCACGAACGGGCACCTGCACGACGCGTTCCTGGAGGCCGTGGCCGAGGCCCTGGAGGAAGGCAGCACACGGGCGGTCCTGGTCGACGCCCGTCCGGGCTGGGCGGCCGAGGGCGCGGCGCTCGCGGAGGAGCTGCTGTCCGCGCTCGCGCCGGAGGCGCGCCGGGTCGAGCACATCGGGAGTACGTCCGTACCCGGCATGGCGGCCAAGCCGGTCTTCGACCTCCAGGTGAGCGTCGCGGACCTGGCGGCGGCCGCGGACTCCTTCGACGCGCCGCTGGCGGCCCGGGGCTTCGTGCGCTCGCGGCACGAGAGCGATCATGTGCCGGCGGGCCGGGACGACGATCCCGCCCGGTGGGCGAAGCGGCTGTGGACGCGGCGCGGCGGCCCCGGTCCGGACGTCAACCTTCATGTGCGGTGCGCCGGTTCGCCCAACGAGCGGCTGGCACTGCTCTTCCGCGACTGGTTCCGCGCCCATCCGGAGGCGGTGCCGGCGTACGCCCGCTTCAAGCGCGAACTCGCCCAGCGTACGGCGGACAGCGGCAGCTACGCGGAGACCAAGGACCCGGTCGTGGACCTGGTGGTGGAGGTCGCGGAAGGGTGGGCGAGGGAGACGGGGTGGCGCCCCTGAGGGGCGCCACGGAGCCTCACGGCCGCCGGTCGAGCAGCTTCCCCGACGGCTCGGCCAGTGTCCCGCCGTCGTTGATCCGCCGGCCGCGCAGCCAGGTGGACCGGACGACGCCGTGCAGCGTACGGCCCGCATACGCGGTGATCTTGTTGCGGTGCTGGAGTCCGGCCGGGTCGACGGTGAACGTCGCCTCCGGGTCGAGCACCGCGAAGTCCGCGTCCCGGCCGGGCTCGACGGCGCCCTTGTCGCGCAGTCCGACGAGCGCGGCCGGGGCGGTGGCCATCCAGCGGGCCACGTCCTGGAGGCTGTGGCCGCGCTCGCGGGCGGCGGTCCAGACGGCGGGCAGGCCGAGCTGGAGGGAGGAGATGCCGCCCCAGGCGTCGCCGAAGTCGGGGGTCTTCAGGTCGGCGGTGGACGGCGAGTGGTCGGAGACGACGCAGTCGATCGTGCCGTCGGCCAGGCCCCGCCACAGCGCGTCCTGGTTGGCCGCCTCGCGGATCGGCGGGCAGCACTTGAACTCGGTGGCGCCGTCCGGGATCTCCTCGGCGGTCAGGGTGAGGAAGTGCGGGCAGGTCTCGACGGTGATCCGGACGCCCTCGGCCCGGGCGGCGGCGATCAGCGGCAGCGCGTCGGAGGAGGACAGGTGCAGGATGTGCACCCGCGCGCCGAGCCGCCGGGCGAGCGCGATCAGGCCCGCTATCGCGTCGTTCTCGGACGCGCGGGGCCGGGAGGCGAGGAAGTCGGCGTACTTCGGGCCGTGCGGCTGCGGCGCGGCGGCCAGGTGGTCCGGGTCCTCGGCGTGCACGATCAGCAGCCCGCCGAAGCCGGCGATCTCGCCGAGCGCGGCGGCCAGCTGCTCCTGGTCCAGCTGCGGGAACTCGTCCACGCCGGACGGGGACAGGAAGCACTTGAAGCCGAACACCCCGGCGTCGTGCAGCGGGCGCAGGTCCTTGACGTTGCCGGGCACGGCGCCGCCCCAGAAGCCGACGTCGATGTGCGCCTTGCCGCGCGCGACCTCGCGCTTGGTGTGCAGGCCGGCCTCGGTGGTCGTCGGCGGCAGGCTGTTGAGGGGCATGTCGACGAGGGTGGTGATGCCGCCGGCCGCCGCCGCGCGGGTGGCGGTCCAGAAGCCCTCCCACTCGGTGCGGCCCGGGTCGTTGACGTGGACGTGGGTGTCGACGAGGCCGGGCAGCAGCACATCGTCGCCGAAGTCCTCGACCCGGGCCCCGGCCGGTGCGGGCGCGTCGTGCGGGAGCACCGCCGCGATCTTCCCGTCCCGTACGGTGACGGTCGCCGCGCGCGTCCCCCGCGGAGTGACGACACGTGTGGAGCGCAGCACCAGATCGATCTCGGACACCCGGTCCCCTCCTCGTGCGCTTCCCGCGGGCTTCCGCTCCACGGAATTCAACTTTCTGTTGAACGGAGTCTTCACTCGGGACCGCACCCCGTCAAGACCCTTTCCGCGACGGCGCCGTGGCGCGGATCGCGCCGGTCGGCCGTACCGCGCGGGCGGTTTCATGACGGGAATCCGTACCTCAGGCCAACGCTTGGCGGTTTCCACAAAATGGATACGAACTTTCGCCCAGCAGAACGTAGCTCCGCCCAGTGGCCGCCTCCGGTGATCGCGGGTAGCACCCCGGTCCGGCCGGGGCGCGGGCGCTGACCGGCGGGAACGAGTGTGCGAGGGGCCGTGTGTCCGCCCGGGTGGACCGGTAGGCTGCTCCCGGTCGGTCCCGGCACCCGTACGACCGGAGCCCTGCGCCGAGCCCGCCACCACCTGCCCCGAAAGGAACGCGTCGTGCCGCCGTCCAGCGCCAGCACTTCCGCCGCCGCAGCCAGGCCCGCAGCCGCCGGCGGTGGCGTCCAGTCCCTTGAGCGCGCCTTCGACCTGCTGGAGCGGATGGCCGACGCCGGCGGCGAGGTCGGCCTGAGCGAGCTGTCCACCAGCAGCGGCCTGCCGCTGCCGACCATCCACCGGCTGATGCGCACACTCGTCGCCTGCGGCTACGTCCGCCAGCAGCCGAACCGCCGGTACGCCCTCGGCCCCCGGCTGATCCGGCTCGGCGAGAGCGCCTCCCGCCTGCTGGGCACCTGGGCCCGGCCGTATCTGGCGCGCGCGGTCGAGGAGACCGGCGAGACCGCGAACATGGCGCTGCTCGACGGCGACGAGATCGTGTACGTGGCGCAGGTGCCGTCCCGGCACGCGGTACGGATGTTCACCGAGGTCGGCCGGCGGGTGCTGCCGCACTCGACGGGCGTGGGCAAGGCGCTGCTGGCGGGCCACCCGCCGGAGGAGGTGCGGGCGCTGCTCGGCCGTACCGGCATGCCCGCCGCCACCGAGAAGACGATCACCGACCCGGACGCCTTCCTGGACGCGCTCGAAGAGGTGCGCCGGGCCGGGTACGCCATGGACGACAACGAGCAGGAGATCGGTGTCCGCTGCATCGCGGTGCCGGTGCCGGACTCCCCCACCGCGGCGGCCATCTCCATCTCCGGCCCGTCGGGCCGGGTGACCGAGGCGTCCATCGACAAGATCGTCCCGGTGCTCCAGGAGATCGCCGGTGAACTCTCGGTGGCCCTGGCCAACCAGAACCCGGCGTAGCCACCGGACGCGGCCCCGGCCCTCGGGCGCGGCGTTCCAGGTCCCCGCCCCGGCTTTGCGGCCGGGGCTCAGTCGTACGGCCGGGGCTCAGTAGTGGCGCGGCAGGTCTCCATACAGGCCGATCAGCTCCCGTACGTCCGTCAGCGCGGGCGCCAGCGCGCTGACCGAGCCGACCGCGCCCGTTATCAGCAGCAGTGAGCGGCGCAGCCGGGACACGTCCGGGCTGCCCGCGCTCACCATGGCGTACAGCGCGGCCAGTTCGTCGTCGGCTGCCGTACGGTCGGCCAACTCCGCCGGAAGCAGAGCCAGTTCTCTGCGCAGCCGGGCCACCGCGCCGCGCAGGGCGACGGCCCATGACTCGTCTCCGGCTCCTGCGACTCGCCTGTGCTTCTGCCTCTGCTCCACAACGACGGCACCCTCCAAGGCCGTTGACCCCGCTCCGCGATGCGGGCCAGTTAACGCCACCCTGTGCGGCGAGCGCCATACGGAGAGCGAAATCAGGATCACCGAATTCCTACGCGCGCGCGGCGCCTGCGTGCGGTAGCGCCCTCAGCCTGTCCCCGCTTCCCGCCGCCACGACCGACCCCGCGCTGCTGCCCGCCGCACCCGGCGATGAGGTATGCAGACCCCATGGCACACACCACATCTCCCGCCCCGGATTCCCCCGCTGTCCGCCGCCCGGTCGCCGGGCTGCTGCTCGCCGCGGGCGGCGGGCGGCGGCTGGGCGGCCGCCCCAAGGCCCTGCTGGATTTCCGCGGCCGGCCACTGGTCGAGCACGCGGCCCGGGCGCTGCGGGAGGGCGGCTGCGATCCGGTGCTCGTCGTCCTGGGCGCGGCGGCCGACGCCGTACGGGAGCGGGCGGACCTCTCGGCGTACGCGACGGCCGAGAACCCGGACTGGGCGCTCGGCATGGGCTCCTCGCTGCGCGTCGGACTGACCGCCCTGGCGGACTCCGGGGCGGGCGCGGCGCTGGTCTCCCTGGTGGACCAGCCGGGCATCGGCGCGGCGGCGGTGGCGCGGGTGATCGCCGCGTACGAGGACGGGGCCGGCCTGGCGGCGGCCGCGTACGGCGGGAAGCGCGGGCATCCGGTGCTGTTCGGGGCCGGGCGGTGGGCGGCGGTGGCGGCCGGGGCGGCCGGGGACCGCGGGGCCCGCGCGTACCTGAAGGAGCACGAGGACGCGCTCACGCTCGTCGAGTGCGCCGATGTGGCCGAGCCCTACGACATCGACACCCCGCGGGACCTGTTCCGCCTGGCGTCGCCCGGCGCGCCCCGGGAAGGCGAGGGGTGGTGACCGTGGTGGCACTCGGAGTCATCCGGTCGCCGCTTGTGTCGACGGAGAGAATCTCGACATCAACAAACCATTGAAGTTCCGCGATAAGGAAACTAGTCTCCACTGACCAGAAGCGCCCTGACCCCCAGACGGCGCCCGCGACCGCCGGCTACGGCCCGTGGCACCCCGTGCCGCCTCCGCGCCCCGACGGCCGCCCGGGCACCGCCGCTGAATGGAGTGACAGCTCATGTCCGCACCAGCGCCGTCCCCGCTGGCCATCGTCGACGTCGACCCCGGCAAGGCGCCCGCCCGCCAGGACGAGATCCTCACGCAGGCCGCGCTGGCCTTCGTCGCCGAACTCCACCGCCGGTTCACCCCACGCCGCGACGAACTGCTCGCCCGCCGCGACGCGCGCCGCGCCGAGATCGCCCGGACCTCCACCCTGGACTTCCTGCCGGAGACCGCGCACATCCGCGCCGACGACAGCTGGCGGGTGGCCCCCGCGCCGGCACCGCTCGACGACCGCCGGGTGGAGATCACCGGTCCCACCGACCGCAAGATGACCGTCAACGCGCTCAACTCCGGCGCCCGGGTGTGGCTCGCCGACTTCGAGGACGCCTCCGCCCCCACCTGGGAAAACGTCATCGGCGGCCAGGTGAACCTGATCGACGCCTACGAGCGCCGGATCGACTTCACCGACCCCGGGAGCGGCAAGTCCTACGCCCTCAGGCCCGCCGAGGAACTGGCGACGGTCGTGGTGCGCCCGCGCGGCTGGCACCTCGACGAGCGCCACCTCCAGCTCGACGGCAGGCCGGTCCCCGGCGCGCTGGTCGACTTCGGCCTGTACTTCTTCCACAACGCCCAGCGCCTGCTGGACCTCGGCAAGGGCCCGTACTTCTACCTGCCGAAGACCGAGTCGCACCTGGAGGCCCGCCTCTGGAACGAGATCTTCGTCTTCGCGCAGGACTACGTCGGCATCGCGCAGGGCACCGTCCGCGCCACCGTCCTCATCGAGACCATCACCGCCGCGTACGAGATGGAGGAGATCCTCTACGAGCTGCGCGACCACGCCTCGGGGCTGAACGCGGGCCGCTGGGACTACCTGTTCTCCATCGTGAAGAACTTCCGCGACGGCGGCGAGAAGTTCGTGCTGCCGGACCGCAACGCGGTGACCATGACGGCGCCGTTCATGCGCGCGTACACCGAACTCCTCGTGCGCACCTGCCACAAGCGCGGCGCGCACGCGATCGGCGGCATGGCGGCGTTCATCCCCAACCGCCGTGACCCGGAGGCCAACGAGCGGGCGCTGGCCAAGGTCCGCGCGGACAAGGACCGCGAGGCCGGGGACGGCTTCGACGGCTCCTGGGTCGCCCACCCCGACCTGGTCCCGGTCGCCCGCGCCTCCTTCGACGCGGTGCTCGGCGACAAGCCGCACCAGAAGGACCGGCTGCGCGAGGACGTGTCGGTCGCGGCCGCCGACCTCATCGCCATCGACTCCCTGGACGCCCGGCCCACCTACCAGGGCCTGGTGGACGCGGTCCGGGTCGGCACGCGCTACATCGAGGCGTGGCTGCGCGGCCTCGGCGCGGTCGCCATCTTCGGCCTCATGGAGGACGCGGCCACCGCCGAGATCTCCCGCTCGCAGATCTGGCAGTGGGTGGACGCGGGCGTCGTGTTCGAGAACGGCGAGAAGGCCACCGCGGACCTCGTCCGCAAGATCGCCGACACCGAACTGGCCGCCGTCCGCGCCGAGATCGGCGACGAGGCGTTCGCCGCCGGCGCCTGGCAGCAGGCCCACGACCTCCTGCTGAAGGTCTCACTGGACACCGACTACGCGGCGTTCCTGACCCTGCCGGCCTACGAGCTGCTGGACTGACGGGCCGCCCGGCCCGCGGGGTCCGTGCCAACGCACGGACCCCGCACCCCTTGTCGGTTAGGCTTGCCTAACTCAACTTGGGGAGGGTGACCATGACCACCGCACAGCCGACCCGGACGCCCGGTCTCCGTCCGACGGAAGCACCCCGCTTCGACCACCTCCTGCACTGCGTGCCGGACGTCGCCGCGGCCGTGCGGGAGTACACGGCGGCCGGGCTGCCCGCGCACACGAACCCGGTGCACGAGGGGTTCCAGAACGGCGCCTGGCGGCTGGACGACCGGTACGTCGAGATCCTGACCGTCGTGGACCGCGCGGCCTACGCGCCCTCCCCGTTCGGGCGCGCGACGGCCGGGTGGCAGCCCCGCATCGACGCGCTGGTGGCGGCGGGCGGCGGTCCGCTGAACTTCGCGGTGCACGTCACGGACACCGCGGCCACCGCCGAGCGGCTGCGCCGGGCCGGGCACCGGGTGGATCTGCACGACTTCTCCTTCCAGGAAGGACGCGTGACCTTCCGGGAAGCGATGCTGACGGACGATGACACGCCGCCCTGGGCCCCGTTCTTCATCACCTGCCGGATCGACCCCGCGCTCCGCCGGGAGCACGAGGCGTCCGGCCGGATCAACCGCGGCGCCTTCGACCTCGCGGGCTTCCTCGTCGAGACGCCCGATCCGCGCGGCGCCGCCGCCTGGCTCGGCACACTCATCGGTGTTCCGCTGGATGCGGGCGGCACCGTCGTACCGCTCGACGGCGGGGCCGTGCACTTCACCGCCGGACCGGCCGACCGCATCACCACCCTGCTGCTGACGGGCGACCGGCCGCCCCGTACCGAAATCGCCGGGCTGCGGGTGCGCGGGGTGGCCGACGTGTAGACCGCCCGGCCGGGCCCGATCAGGTCAGCACCGCTCCCAGACCGATGAAGCCGCAGATCAGGACGGCGAGAAGGGCCAGCAGGGGCCAGACGAAGCGCAGGTACCGGTCGTAGCCGACCTTCGCCAGCGAGACGCCGCCCATGATGACGGCGGTGGTGGGCACCCACAGGTTCATCCAGCCGCTGGCCGCCTGCCACGCCGTGACGACCACCGCACGCGAGACGCCCGCGAAGTCGGCCAGCGGCGCCAGCACGGGCATGGCGAGGGTGGCGTGGCCGGACGTGGAGGGGATGAGGAAGGCCAGCGGCAGGTTGACGACGTAGACCATGATGCCGAACAGGGCCGACGGGACGCCCGAGACGGCGCTCTCGACGGCGTGCAGCACCGTGTCGGTGATCTGCGCGTTGTTCATGATCGTGGTCACGCCCCGGGCCAGCACGATCACCAGCGCCGGGGAGACGAACTCGGCGACGCCCTGCACGAAGGTCGCGCTGAGCCGCTGTTCGCCCATCCGCGCCAGGAGGCCGACCAGGACCGAGGCCGCGAGGAACAGGGCGGCCAACTGAGGGAAGGACCAGCCCAGTTCGAAGGCGTACGGCGCGGCGTCGGCGTCCCCGGTGAGCACCCCGGACCACGGGATCACCGAGAAGATCATGAAGGCGAAGACCAGCACCACGGTCACCAGCACCGTCTTGTCCAGCCCGGTCAGCGGCGGCGGGTGGGCCGCCTCCTCGGCGGCCCCCGCGCGGTCCCGGTCCCCGGGCCGGAAGCCGACGAGCGAGCGGTCCGGGTCGGCCCGTACGCGGCGCGCGTAGCGGACCACATAGCCGATGGTGACGCCGGTGAGCACCAGCCACATCGCCACCCGCAGCACGATGCCCTCGCCCAGCGAGATGTCGGCGGCCGAGGAGGCGACACCGGTGGCGAAGGGGTTGACGGTCGAGCACAGGACGCCGATGCCGGCGCCGAGGATGATCGTCGCGGTGGCCACCATCCGGTCGTAGCCGAGCGCGAGCATCAGGGGCACGACCAGGCCGTAGAAGCCGAGCGTCTCCTCGGCGAACCCCTCCACCGTGCCGAGCAGCGAGAAGACGGCCATCACACCGGCGATCAGCAGCGCGCCGCGGTGCCGGAGGCGGTGGGCCAGCCGGCCGATGCCGCGGTCCAGGGCGCCGGTGGCGAAGACGACCGTGATGAACGCGCCGATGGCCAGCACGAAGAGGAACACGCCCGCGCTGCCGTACAGTTCGCCCGCCATCGTCGGGCCGACCTGCCCGGTCTTCGCGTCCTGCACGCCGTACAGGCCGTTGACCGGCGACAGGAAGAGGTCGCCCAGCCGGTCGGCGAAGGACTGGCCGGAGGACGTGCGGTGGTAGGTGCCCTGGAGCGGGGCCCCGGACTTGTTACGGTCGTAACTTCCGGACGGGATCACGAAGGCCAGCGCCCAGACCGCGAGGGTGACGACGACCAGGACGGTCAGGGCACTGGGGAAGGTGAACCGGCGCCGGGGGCCCGGCGGGTCACCGTCGGCGGGCGCGTCCCCTTCGGCGGGCGCCGTTCCGCCGCCGGGCGTGTCCGCGCCGGCCGGCGGAGGTCCGGCGGGGCGCGGGGCGCCGTCGGGCGGCGGCTCATCGTCCGGTTGCCGGTCGGGCGGCTGCTGGGCGGGCGGCTGCTGGGCGTTCGGGTCCACCGCGGAACCCCTCTCCGTGGCGCCGGGCGCTCACTTGACTGTTGTTCAGGTGCCGACGCAGCATATCGGCCCAAACACCAGCACTCTGGTACAGACCGCCCGTCAGGCCGGCGGACCGCCCCACGTCACCGCGGCCCGCATGGCGGCGTTCCGCACACCCGTCAGCCGCCGGACACGCGCCATCCGGTTCATCAGCCGCGCCGTACGCGCCAGCCGCTGGGTCACCGCCCGCCGCTCGGCGTCGTACGCCCGCAGGGCCGCCGCCACCCCGGACGACGCCCGCAGGGACCGCGCCAACACCACCGCGTCCACGAGCGCTTCGCACGCGCCGCGCCCGAGGTCGGGGGTCATGGCGTGGGCCGCGTCGCCGAGGAGCGCGGTCCGGCCCCTGACGTACGAGGGCAGCGGCGGATCGAGGTGGTAGAGGTCCAGGCGCAGCACCTCGGGCTCGGTGAGCTGCTCCAGAACGTGCCGTACGCCGGTGTGCCAGTGGCCGAACCGGGCGCGCAGGGCGGCGACTTCGCGTCCCGGGTCGCGCTGCCCTTCGGGGGCGACGGCACAGGCGAACCAGTTGGTGCGCCCGCCCGTGGTGGGCGTGATGCCGAACCGCAACCCTTCGCCCCAGGTCTCGGTGACGGCACCGGTGTCGCCGTCCACCGTGCCGCGCCAGGACGACGCGCCGACGTACCGGGCACGGTGGCGGGGGCCGAACAGAGTGCGGCGCGCGGCGCTGTTGAGGCCGTCGGCGGCGATCACCACGTCGTACGCGTCCTCCAGCGCCCGGACGTCCTCGGCCGGCCTGCCGAAGGTGACCGCGCCGCCGTTCGCCTCGTACAGGACGGCGAGCAGTTCGGGACGGGAGATCAGGCGGACCACATCGCCGGTGCGCCGCTGGAGGGCGGCGACGTCGAGGGCCGCGATGCGGCCGCCGTCGGGGCGCAGGAAGGCGCCGGTGGTCTGCGGCCGGCTCGTGTCCCGGACGCGTTCGCCGACGCCGAGCACGTCCAGGGCGGCCAGGGCGCCGGGCCACAGACCGAGGGCGGTGCCGGCCGCGGGGAGGGTCCGGGCGCGTTCGAAGACATCGACCGACCAGCCTCCGGCGCGCAGGTGAAGGGCGGTGGCGAGCCCGCCGATGCCGCCGCCGACGACGGCCGCCGTGCGTGGTGTCAGCTCCATGTCCGCACGCTACTATGTTCATAGTAAATCGGCACTACAAATTTAGTATCGAGAGGTGCGCAGGGTGGCACGACGGCGGGACGAGGTCCTGGACGCGGCGGTCGAGGTGCTGGGCGCGGCGGGGCCGCGGCGGCTGACGTACCAGGCGGTGGACGCCGCCGCGGGCGTGCCGTCCGGCACCACGTCCAACTACTTCCGCAACCGCGCCGCGCTGATCGACGGCATCGTCGGCCACCTGGAGGCGCTGGAACGCCGCGACTGGGAGGAGTTCGCGCGGCAGGCCGCGCCCGCCGACGTACCGGAGCTGGCGGCCGCCGTGACACGGTTCGTCCGGTACGCGACCGGCCCCGGGCGCGCCAGGACCGCCGCCCGCTACGCCCTCTTCCTGGAGGCCTCGGCCCGCCCCGAGCTGCGCCCGCCGCTGACCCGGGGGCGCGAGGCCGTCGTCGGATGGGGCACGGAGTGGCTGCGGCGCTTCGGCTCACCGGCGCCCCGGCGGCACTGCGAGATCCTCCTCGACTACCTGGACGGCATCGCCTTCCACCAACTCGCCTTCCCCGTGGAGGATTTCGACCCCGGGCCGGGCATCGCGGAACTGCTCGCCGGACTGCTCGGAGCCGCGACAGCACCGCCCGGCGCCCCGGAGCCGCCCGCCGCGCCGTGATGCCGCCGCGCCACGCCGCGGCCGAATTCGATGGCCCAGGTCACCGGCCTGTGGTGGAGTGACGCCGGTGACGACACCAGACACCGAGCGAGAACGGGCCGCCGGCTACCGCGCGGCGTACGACGCACAGCTGAGGACCCGCGGGTTCGCGCCCGGCGCGCCGGACACCGAGCGGGTCGGGCCCGTGCTGCGCAGCACGCTCCCCCGCCAGGGCGGACTGATCCTCTACCGCGACCTCGGCGGGCTGGACGGGGAGGCGCTGGACGCCTTCATCGCCGCCCAGCGCGAGCACTTCGCGGCCCGCGGCCTGCCGGTCGAGTGGAAGTACCACGGCCATGACCTGCCCGCCGACCTGCCGGACCGACTGACCGCTGGCGGGTTCAGGCCGGGCGAGCGGGAGACGGTCGTCATCGGGGAGGCGGCGGACGTCGCCGGACCGCCCGGGGGCCCGCCGCTCCCCGAAGGCGTACGGCTGCGCGATGTCACCGACCGCGCGGACTTCGACCGTATCGCAGAACTGGCCGAAACCGTCTGGGCCGACGACCGCGGCTGGCTGGCACCGGCCCTGGAGGAGATGGCGGCGGGCCGGGACGGTGACGCCTGCGTGGTGACCGTGGCGGAGTCGCTGGCGGGTGAGGTGGTCTCGGCGGCCTGGGCGCGCTTCCACCGGGGCACCGACTTCGCCTCCCTGTGGGGTGGCTCGACCCTGCCCAACTGGCGCGGCAAGGGCGTCTACCGCGCTCTGGTCGCACACCGGGCGGCGCTCGCCCTCGCGCGCGGGTTCCGTTACGTACAGGTCGACGCGCTGGAGACCAGCCGCCCCGTCCTCAACCGGCTGGGCCTGGTCAGCGCCGCCACGACCGTGCCGTACGTCTGGCGGCCGGCAGCCGGCGGCGGCGCGGTCAACCCCGCCTGATGCGCCAGTGATTGGCGCGATTCGGCGGGTTCCGGTCGCCTCCGGAGTCTGATAGGAAAGGTTCCTAACGATTGGGATCCCGCACCGCACCACGGCCACCCGGCCCGCTCCCCACTGGAGGACCACCATGCGTGCCCGTTCCATAGGCAAGGCGATCCGCAAGCCCGCCACCGGTCTGACCCTCGGTCTGGTCCTGCTCGCCGTACCGGCGACCGCCGTCGCCGGTACCGCGGTCGCCGCCACCGGCCAGGCGCCCGTCGCGGCCCACGTCACCGCCAAGGCCGCGGCCGGCCTGGACGACCCGGCGAAGAAGGAGATCGCCATGCAGCTGGTCTCCAGCGCCGAGAACTCCTCGCTGGACTGGAAGAAGCAGTACGGCTACATCGAGGACATCAAGGACGGCCGCGGCTACACCGCCGGCATCATCGGCTTCTGTTCCGGCACGGGCGACATGCTGGACCTGGTCGAGCTGTACACCCAGCGCAAGCCCGGCAACGTCCTGGCGAAGTACCTGCCCGCGCTGCGCAAGGTCAACGGCAGCGACTCGCACGCCGGCCTGGGCTCCGCCTTCGAGAAGGACTGGAAGAAGGCCGCCCAGGACAAGGACTTCCAGAAGGCGCAGAACGACGAGCGGGACCGGGTGTACTTCAACCCGGCCGTCAAGCAGGGCAAGGCCGACAAGATCGGCGTGCTGGGCCAGTTCGCGTACTACGACGCGATCGTCATGCACGGTGACGGCAGCGACAAGACCAGCTTCTCCAACATCCGCAAGCGCGCCATGGCCAAGGCCAAGACCCCGGCCCAGGGCGGCGACGAGAAGACGTACCTCGACGCCTTCCTGGACGCCCGGGTGTGGGCGATGAAGCAGGAGGAGGCGCACAGCGACACCAGCCGCGTGGACACCGCGCAGCGCGTCTTCCTCAAGAAGGGCAACCTGAACCTGAACCCGCCGCTGGACTGGAAGGTGTACGGGGACTCGTACCACATCGGCTGAGTCACGCACCGGCCGAGCGGCGCGGCGGCCCGTACCGTACCGGAATCCCGGCGCGGTACGGGCCGTCGGCGTGTCCGGACGAGCGCGCCGGGACCGTACGGCGGATCAGTGCGCCCCGGCCGCCCGCGCGTCCGGGGCCCCGCGCTCCGGCTGCCGCGGAATCACCTCCAGCGGCGGTTCGCCGCGCCGCTTTCCGAAGTGGTTGAAGGCCAGGTTGAGCAGGATGGCGACGATGCAGCCGGTGCTGATGCCGGAGTCCAGGACGACCAGCATGTCCTTGGGGAAGTCGTGGTAGAACCGCGGGGCCGCGATGGGGATCAGGCCGATGCCCACCGACGCCGCGACGATCAGCGCGTTCTCGCCCTTGTCCATCGCGGCGGAGGCCAGGGTCTGGATGCCGCTGGCGGCGACCGACCCGAACAGCACGATGCCCGCGCCGCCCAGGACCGGCAGCGGGACCAGCGAGATCACCGAGGCGGCGACCGGGCACAGGCCCAGCACGATCAGGATCAGGCCGCCGGTGGCGACGACGAACCGGCTGCGCACCCGGGTCATCGCGACCAGGCCGATGTTCTGCGCGAAGGCGCTGTTGGCGAAGCCGTTGAAGAGCGGGCTGAGGGCGGTGCCGAGGGTGTCGGCGCGCAGGCCGCCCTCGATGGTGCGCTCGTCGGCCGGCCGGTCCACGATCTTGCCGAGGGCGAGCATGTCGGCGGTGGACTCGGTCATGCAGACCAGCATGACAATGCACATGGAGACGATCGCGGCGATGTCGAACTGCGGGGCGCCGAAGTGGAACGGCGTCGGGAAGCCGACCGGGGCCGCCTCGGTGATCGCCCCGAAGTGCGTGATGCCCACGGGTATCGCGATCAGCGTGCCCGCGACCAGGCCGAGCAGGATGGATATCTGCTGGAGGAAGCCGCGCAGCACCCGGCGCAGGACGAGCACGACGACGAAGGTGAGCGCCGCCATGCCGATGTTGGTCAGGGAACCGTAGTCGGGCGCCTGGGCGTTGCCGCCCTGCGACCAGTTGAAGGCGACGGGCAGCAGTGACACGCCGATCAGGGTGATGACGGTGCCGGTGACCACCGGCGGGAAGAACCGCACCAGTTTGGAGAAGTAGGGCGCGAGCAGGAAGCCGAGCACTCCGGCGACGATCACCGCGCCGAAGATGACGGGCAGCGCGTCGCCGGGGCTCTGGGCCTTGCCGATGGCGACCATCGGGGTGACCCCGGCGAACGAGACGCCGTTGACGAACGGCAGCTTGGCGCCGATCTTCCAGAAGCCGAGGGTCTGCAGCAGGGTGGCGAGGCCGGCGGTGAAGAGACTGGCGCCCATCAGGAAGGCGGTCTCGGTCGGGTCGAGCCCGCAGGCCGGGCCGACGATCATCGGCGGGGCCACCACGCCCGCGTACATCGCGGCCACGTGCTGCAGGCCGCTGGTGAACATCTTGAAGGGCGGCAGGGTCTCGTCGACCGGGTGCTTGCGGTCGCCCTGCGCCGTCCGCCCTGGGGTTGCGGCCACTGCGGGCCTCCTTCGATTTCTGCGCCGCGAGGGGGCGGCGGCGCGAGGCTGTCACGGAGGTGCGTCGGGTGCGGTGGAGCAGCGGTCCGCGCTCGTGGCGCGTACGAGGGGGTGACGGGTCGTCACGTGAAGCGGGGTGACAAAAGCGGGGGTGACAAGAGCGGGAGTGATGCGGGGGGTGATGAGGAGGGGGTGACAACGCGCAGCATTACCGGGCCGGGGGCACGGAGCGACCTCCGTGCCCCCGGGTTCCGGCGCTTGTGGACCCCGCTCGGATCCACAAGCTCCCGGCCGGGGCCGTCCCCCCGGCCGAGTTCTCGGGGTGCCGCCGGGCGGGGATCAGCCCTCGGCGGCGATCCGGGCCAGGCGCCGGGCCTCGGCCCGCGCGGTACGGGCGACGGCCTCCTCGTCGACGGTGGTCAGCCGGCCGTCCTCGACCACCGGCTCGCCGTTGACCAGGGAGAGGGTGACCGGCGCCGCGGCCCCGAACACCAGGGCCGTGACCGGGTCGGCGATGGTGGAGTGGGCCAGCCCGTCCAGCTTCCACAGCACCAGGTCGGCCAGCTTCCCGGCCTCCAGGGAGCCGATCTCGGCGGTCCGGCCGAGGACCTGGGCTCCGCCGTAGGTGCCCAGGCGCAGCGCCTTGCGCGCGTCCAGGGCGGCTTCCCGGTGCGCGCCGAGCCGGTTGATCAGCAGCGCGTTGCGCAGTTCGGTGTGGAGTTCGCCGCTCTCGTTGGATGCGGTGCCGTCCACGCCGAGGCCGACCGGTACGCCCGCGGCGAGCATGTCGGGCACCCGGGCGATGCCGGCGGCGAGCCGCGCGTTGGAGGACGGGCAGTGCGCGACGCCGGTCCGCGTCCGGGCGAAGGCGTCGATGTCGGAGTCGTTCATGTGGACGCAGTGCGCCATCCACACGTCCTCGCCGAGCCAGCCGGTGGACTCGAAGTAGTCGGTCGGGCCCATGCCGAACAGCTCGTGGCAGAACTTCTCCTCCTCGACCGTCTCCGAGCCGTGGGTGTGCATCCGCACACCCTTGCGGCGGGCCAGCTCGGCGCCCTGACGCAGGAGTTCGGTGGATATGGAGAACGGGGAGCAGGGGGCCACGGCGATGTGCACCATGGAGCCGAAGGAGGCGTCGTGGTGGGTGTCGATGGCCTCTTCGGTGGCTTTCAGCGCGCCCTCGGTGGTCTCGACGGCGAAGTCCGGCGGCAGCCCGCCGTCCTTGACGCTGCGGTCCATCGACCCGCGGGCCAGGGTGATCCGGGCGCCGATCTCGCGGGCCGCGGCCAGCTCGGCGCCGACCAGGTCGCCGGAGCCCCGCGGGAAGACGTAGTGGTGGTCGGAGGCGGTGGTGACGCCGCCCTTGACCATCATGGCCAGCGAGCCCTGGGTGGCCGCGGCGAGCATCGGCGCGTCGATGCGGGCCCAGATCGGGTACAGGGCCACCAGCCAGTTGAAGAGGTTGTGGTCGGTGGCCAGCCCGCGGGTGATCCACTGGTAGAAGTGGTGATGGGTGTTGACCAGCCCGGGGGTGACGAGATGGCCCGTGCCGTCGATACGGCGGACGACGTTCTCCAGGCCCTCGGGGGCCCGGCCCGCGCCCACCGACTCGATGCGGTTTCCGGCGACGACGAGGTGGCCGGAGGCGTATTCGGTGCCGTCGGCGTCGACGGTCGCGACGGCGCAGTTCTCGATGACGATGCGCCGCGTCGCCGTGCTGTCAGAGGCTGCCGGTGCTGCCATGGTGCTTCCTCTTGCTTTCTCATGAGGGGAGGGCACGGCAGGGCCCTAGGAGATTTGAGTGCCGGAGCCGGGCGAGGCGGCTGACAGTACCGCTGCCCCCTTGGTGCTCCGGGTGCCGAGATGGTGGAAGAACAGGTTGAGCAGGACCGCGACGAGCGCGCCGGCGCTGATGCCGGAGCCGAGCACGGTCTGCGCCCAGGCGGGGAAGTCCTCGTAGAACCGCGGGGCGGCGAGCGGGATGATGCCCGCGCCCAGCGACACGGCCACGAGGATGATGTTGGAGCTGTCGTCGAGGCCGGCCTCGGACAGCGTACGGATGCCGCTGACCGCGATCGAGCCGAACAGCACGATGCCGGCGCCGCCGAGGACGGGCATCGGTACGAGGTTGACCACCGCGCCGAGGACCGGGAAGGCGCCGAGGACCAGGAGGGCGGCGCCCGCGACGGCGACGACGTACCGGCTGCGCACCCGGGTCAGCGAGACGACGCCGACGTTCTGCGCGAAGGCGCTGGTGGGGAAGCCGCCGAAGACGGGTCCGAGGAGGGTGGCGATGCCGTCGGTGCGCAGCCCCCGGATGATGGTCCGCCCGGTCGTCCGCCGTTCGCAGATCTCGCCGAGGGCGAGCATTCCGGCGGCGGACTCGGTCATCAGGACCAGCATGACGATGCACAGGGACAGTACGGCGGCGGGCTGGAACTCCGGCGCGCCGAAGGCGAAGGGCGTGGGCAGCGCGACGACGGGCGCCTGGCGCAGCGCGTCGAAGCTCGCCATGCCGAACGGCACCGCCGCGAGGGTGCCGGCGACCAGGCCCAGCAGCAGGGCGATCTGCTTGACGAAGCCCCGGGTGAAGCGCTGGATCAGCAGGATCACCACGAGGGTGAAGGCGGCCAGCGCCAGGTACTTCATGGACCCGAAGTCGGCGGCCTCCTTGTCGCCGCCCTGCGCCCAGCCGACGGGTACCGGCATCAGGGTGACGCCGATGAGGGTGATGACGACGCCGGTGACCAGTGGCGGGAAGTAGCGCAGCAGTCTGCCGAAGAACGGGCCGACGGCCAGGCAGAAGGCGCCGGCGACCATCACGGCGCCGTAGATGGCGGGCAGTTGGTGGCCCTTGGCGGTGGTCTCGGCGATGGCGAGCATCGGGGTGATGCCGGCCGAGGAGGCGGCGTTGACGAACGGCAGCCGGTTGCCGGCGAACCGTCCGGCGCCGAGGGTCTGCAGCAGGGTCGCGAGACCGGCGATCAGCAGGCTGGCGGCGATCAGCCGGGTGCGGCCCGCGGCGTCCAGGCCGGTGGCCTGGCCGATGATGAGCGGAGGGGTGACGACGCCGGCGTACATGGCGGCGATGTGCTGGAGCGCTGCGGGGACGAGCCGCTTGGGTGCCGGCTTCTCGTCCACCGGGTGGACCGGCGGGACGGGGTGTTTCTCAGCGTGCGGTGGGTGTGCGGCCATGGGGCGTTTCCCCTCAGGATTCGCGGGGCCCCTCCCCGCTGCGGGACGGGGAGGGGCGGCGCGGCACGGCGCTGCGTCGGGAGCCGTCAGAGGTTGGTCAGATCCGTCGGGATCTCGGCTTCGACACCGTCGCGCAGGACAGTGGCTTCTATCAGGCCGTACGGGCGGTCCGCCGCGTAGTAGACGGCTCCCTCGGCGGTGTCGTTCTTCAGGCCGAACGGCTCCAGATCCACCAGGAAGTGGTGCTTGTTCGGCAGCGAGAACCGCACCTCGTCGATCTCCGCGCGGTTGGTGATGATGCGCGAACCCATCTGGAAGAGGGTCTGCTGGAGCGAGAGGCTGTAGGTTTCCGCGAAGGCGTGCAGCAGGTGCTTCTTGACCTGGGCGTAGGAGCGTTCCCAGTTGGGCATCCGCTGGTCGTCGTCGGTCCAGTTGAACCGCCAGCGGCCGGAGACCTCGGTGGCCAGGATGCGGTCGTACGCCTCCTTGAGCGTCGTGTACTTGTCCTTGATGTAGCCCCAGAACTCGGAGTTCGTCGAATTCATCACGACGAGGTCCTTCAGGCCCGAGACGACCTGCCACTTCTCGCCGTCGTAGGTGACCTGGGTCAGCCGGGTCTCCTGGCCCTTGCGGACGAAGGAGTGCTTGACCTCGTCGGCGCCGATGAACCGCGCGGCGGACTCGGAGGTCTCGATGCGCTCCCAGGCGTACTCCTCGATGCGGATCCGGGCCCGCCCGATCGGCTCCTGGCTGGTGACGAAGTGCCGGGCCAGGTGGATGCCGAACTGCTCGGCCGACTCGATGCCGTGTTCCTTGGCGAAGGCGTACACGGTGTTCTTGGTCGTGTCGGTGGGCAGGCAGTGGGCGTTGGAGCCGGAGAGGTGGACGTCTTCGAGATCGCCGGAGAGCGCGACCGAGACGTTCAGGTCCTTGATGTGGTGGGTGTCGCCGTCCCGGGTGATCTTGACGACGCGGTTCTCCGCTTTGCCGTACTGGTTCTGGCCGAGAATCGCCGGGCGGGAGGAAGCCGGGCGGGCTGGGCGGGAGAAATCTGTCATGGTCGGTGCTAGCTCCCTCGGTATACGGAGTAGCCGAACGGGTTGAGCAGCAGCGGTACGTGATAGTGCTCGCCCGGCTCGACGGCAAAGGTGATTGCCACCTCCGGGAAGAAAGCTCCGCTGTCCCTTGCGCGGGGGGCGTCCTGCTGTTCCTCGGCTTGCTGGTCGGCCGTTTCGGCCTTGCTGGCGAGGTACGCCTCGGTCGCGAAGTCCAGGCGTACGTGGGTGGTGTCCGCCGGCAGGGCCGGCAGGTCCTTGCAGCGCCCGTCCGCGTCGGTCCGGGAGGCGCCGTGCGCCTTCCAGTCCGCGTCGCGTCCGGACCGTACCGAGAGCGTGAGGGCGATGCCCTCCGCGGGGCGGCCCGCGCTGGTGTCCAGGATGTGCGTGGACACCGATGTCTCGTGCGCGGCCGTCTCGCTGCTCATGGTCTGGCTCCTTCTGCGGCGTCTGCCGGGTCCGCCCCGTCCTCGACGAGGCGGCCCAGCCGGATGCGGTTGATCTTGCCCAGTTCGGTACGGACGATCTCGCGTTCTTGTTCCGGCGTGTTGTCCACCCGGTTACGGGCGGCGTCCCGCAGCTGCTCGCCGGTCAGTCCGGTCGCGCAGATGAGGAAGACGTGCCCGAACTTCTCCTGGTATGCCAGGTTCAGTTCGAGCATCTCCGCCTTGAGGTCCGCACCGGCGTCGGACATCCCGCGCTGTTCACGCGAGGAGGTCGCGTCGCCCGGCGTGGGCCGGCCGATGGGCGGGTGCCCGGCCATCGCCTCGGCCAGGTCCGCCGCGGTCAGCTCGGCCATGGCGGCGTCGCTGGCGGCGAACAGGGCTTCGGTGGTGGCGTACGGGCGGTGGGCGAGGATGTGGCTGCCCCACGCTTCGCTGGTGCACGCCTCGTGCAGTGCGGCTCGTGCCGCACGGTCGGACGCGGCGTTGAACCGGGCGAGGCCCGGCGTCGGATTCGAAGACACGGGTAGCCTCCGTGGCCTGGTGCGGTGCGGGCTCTGCTTGGCTGGAAACAGCTAAGACCTCCGGCAACATCACGTCAACACTTTGTTGAAAACTCGGCAACAAGAAAGCCGCCGTCCGGTTCGCCCGGACGGCGGCATGCACGGCTTCGCCCAACCGGCCCCATTTACGGGTCAGTCGGCGCCCTTCGCGGCGTTGTTCCTGTTCAGGTAGTTGTAAATGGTGAAGCGGCTGACACCGAGCGCGCCGGCCACCGTCTCGACGCCGTGCCGTACGGAAAAAGCGCCGCGCGCCTCCAGGACCCGCACCACCGACTGCTTGGTCCGGCGGTCCAGATCCGACAGCGGCATGCCGTGCCGCCGCTGGAGCTCGGCGAGGAGGTGATCGAGCGAGTCGGACAGGTGCGGCAGCCGTACGGCGACCCGGTCCCGCCCCTCCCAGGACAGGACGACATCGTCGCCCTGCGCCTGCTCCGGCGCGATCATCTCCGCACCCATGGCGTCCACCAGCGGCTTGACCGCCTGGACGAACGGGTGATCGGCGGGCTCGGTCACGTCGCGTCCCCTTCGTCCGACGCGATCACGTTGACCTGGAGGGAGACCCGGGTGGCGCCGGCCTCCAGGGACTTGCGCAGCAGCGCATCCACCGCCGACAGCACCTTCTCGCCCTCCCCCTCGGCGGTGTTGCCGAACGGGCCGACATCGACGGCGTCCAGCCCGGCGCCCGTGATGATCTCGCGCCCCACGACCGCGTGGGCGGGCGCTTCGTCCAGATCGAACGGTTCCGTCGTGAATTCCACTCGCAATCGCACCATGCCACCAAAGTATCGCCGCCGGACCGCACCGTTCCCCGGACCCGGAGAACGGCCGCGCGGACGCCCGTCCGGCCCTCGGCCCACCTCTTGACAGGCCAGGAGATCCGCAGGCAATGTTCCAGTCAGCAGAAACAGGGTTCCACAATACGGAAGGTCGCTCACTCCTCATGGGCTTCTCCGACGCGCGTTTCGATGTCAACCTGTCGATCCTGTTCACCGAGCTGCCGTTGCTGGAGCGTCCGGCGGCGGCGGCCGCGGCCGGGTTCACCGCGGTGGAGCTGTGGTGGCCCTGGCCCGAGGCCCCGGTGCCCGAGCCCCGGCAGCTGGACGCACTGCGCGCCGCGCTACAGGCGGCGGGCACCCGGCTGGTCGGGCTGAACTTCTACGCCGGGCAGCTGCCCGGCCCCGACCGCGGCGCCCTGTCCCTGCCGGGCGAGGAATCCGCGCGCTTCCGGGCGAACGTGGAGGTGGCGGCCGACTTCGCGCAGTCGCTGGGCTGCACCGCACTCAACGCCCTGTACGGCAACCGTCTCGACGGGGCGGACCCGGACGCGCAGGACGCGCTGGCCCTGGAGAACCTGGCCCTGGCGGCGCGCGCCGCGCACCGCATCGGCGCCACGCTGCTGATCGAGGCGCTCAACGCCCCCGAGTCGCCGCGCTGCCCGATCACCTCCGCGCCGAAGGCGATCGAGGTGGTCGAGGCGGTCAACGCCGCCACCGGCCTGGACAACGCCCGCTTCCTGATGGACCTCTACCACCTGGCCAGGAACGGCGAGGACCTGGAGCAGGTCATCGACCGCTACACCCCGCTGACCGGGCACGTCCAGATCGCCGACAGCCCCGGCCGCGGCGCCCCCGGCACCGGCACCCTGCCGCTGGAGGCCCTCCTGGAGCGCCTGCACCACAACGGCTACCGGGGCTGGACCGGCCTGGAATACCAGCCCGGCGAGCGTCCCGGCGCGAAGGCCTTCGGCTGGCTGCCGCGCCCGCTGCGCGCCGCCGCCCCCACCACCCCCGCCACCCCCTGACACCCCGCGTACGAAAGGCACCACCGATGAGCACTCTGCCAAAGATCGCCTGGATCGGGCTGGGCATCATGGGCGCGCCCATGGCCGAAAACCTCCTCAAGGCCGGCTACCAGGTCACCGGATACACCCTGGAGGCCGACAAACTGGAGCGGCTGGCCGCGGCCGGCGGCACCCCGGCCGCCTCCATCGCCGAGGCGGTGGCCGGGGCGGACGTCATCATCACCATGGTGCCGGCCTCCCCGCAGGTCGAGGCCGTCGCCTACGGGCCCGACGGCATCCTGGAGAACGCCCGCCGCGGCGCCCTGCTGATCGACATGTCCTCGATCACCCCGCAGACCTCCGTGGAACTGGCCGCCGCCGCGGCCGAGAAGGGCGTCCGGGTGCTGGACGCGCCGGTCTCCGGCGGCGAGGCCGGCGCCGTCGAGGCGGTGCTGTCCATCATGGTCGGCGGCGCCCAGGAGGACTTCGACGCCGCCCACCCCCTCTTCCAGGCCCTGGGCACCACCATCGTGCGCTGCGGGCCGCACGGCGCCGGCCAGACCGTCAAGGCCGCCAACCAGCTCATCGTCGCCGTCAACATCCAGGCCTGCGCCGAGGCCGTCGTCTTCCTGGAGAAGTCCGGCGTCGACCTCGGGGCCGCCCTGGAGGTCCTCAACGGAGGCCTGGCCGGCTCCACCGTGCTGGCCCGCAAGAAGGACAACTTCCTCCGGCGCGACTTCACCCCGGGCTTCCGCATCGATCTGCACCACAAGGACATGGGCATCGTCACCGACGCCGCCCGCACCGTCGGCGCCGCCCTGCCCGTCGGCAACCTGACCGCCTCCCTGGTCGCCGCCCTGCGCGCCCAGGGCGACGGCGGCCTCGACCACTCCGCCCTCCTGCGCGGCGTCGAACGCCTCTCCGGCCACACTGCCGCTTGACGGCCTGTCAGGTAATCGACGAAGCCGTCGGCGCGGACGCGCGCATCGTCACCGACGCCGGACTCCGCCGGCTCTGCGGCACCCCGCACCGGTCGTCGCGGCACCACGCACACCGCTATGTGGTGTGCGGCCGGAACGGCCCGCCCGGCAGGCAGGTGCCGGTCACGGTCGGCGTGCGGGTGGCGCTGGACGCCCTGGGCCACCGGGACACCGTGGCCGTCGCACTCCTCCGCGCCGACGAACTTCCGTACGTCACTGCCCCGTTGGCGTACGCCGTGCGACACGAGGTGCCGTTCGTGCTGGCGGCGATCGGGCCCGGCGGCCGGGCCGGCGAGCAGGCGCTGAAGCTGATGCGGGTGTACGGCTGCTCGGCGCACCGGGTGGACGACCCGGCGGCCTGCGCTCAGCGGCCATCTGGGCCCGCAAGGAAGCCGTGACCACCGCGCGGCCGGTCCTGCTGCTGGCCGCCCCGCGCGTGCCACCCGAGGCGTAGGCCCCGGCACCCCTCCAAGACTTCCCGGCGGCGGCGCCGACACCTGTCCTGTCGCGCCCAGGCGCCGCCGCCGGGAACACCCTCCGAGCGGGCCGAATGCCGCTCCTCAGCACCACCCCGCAACTTTTCAACAAAGTGTTGACGATGGTGGGGGTGCTCCATACGCTCCATCACGCGGAAGCCGACTTCCGCGCTCTCGTACGGAAGGTCACCATGCCGAAGCCCACGACGACGCGCCGTCTCACCACGGAGGCCGGCGCCCCGATCGCCGACAACCAGAACTCCGCCACCGCCGGCGTCGGTGGCCCGCTGCTCCTCCAGGACCAGCACCTCCTGGAGAAGCTGGCCCGCTTCAACCGTGAGCGCATCCCGGAGCGGGTGGTGCACGCCCGCGGCTCGGGCGCGTACGGGTACTTCGAGGTGACCGACGACGTCACCGCCTACACCCGCGCGGACTTCCTGAGCGCGGTCGGCCGGCGCACCGACCTGTTCATCCGCTTCTCGACCGTCGCCGACAGCCTCGGCGGCCCGGACGCCGCCCGTGACCCGCGCGGCTTCGCGGTCAAGTTCTATACCGAGGAGGGCAATTACGACCTCGTCGGCAACAACACCCCGGTCTTCTTCATCAAGGACCCGCTGAAGTTCCCGGACTTCATCCACTCGCAGAAGCGCGACCCGTTCACCGGCAAGCAGGAGCCGGACAACGTCTGGGACTTCTGGGCCCACTCCCCCGAGGCCACCCACCAGGTCACCTGGCTGATGGGCGACCGCGGCATCCCGGCCTCGTACCGGCACATGAACGGCTACGGCTCGCACACGTACCAGTGGACGAACGCCGACGGCGAGGGCTTCTTCGTCAAGTACCACTTCAAGACCAACCAGGGCATCCGCTGCCTGAGCAGCGACCAGGCCGCCGAGCTGGCGGGCAAGGACCCCAACAGCCACCAGACCGACCTGCTGCAGTCCATCGAGCGCGGCGTGTACCCGTCCTGGACGCTGTACGTGCAGATCATGCCGGCGGCCGAGGCGGCGGACTACCGCTTCAACCCGTTCGACCTGACGAAGGTGTGGCCGCACGCCGACTACCCGCTGCGGCGCGTCGGCCGGATGGTGCTCGACCGCAACCCGGACAACGTCTTCGCCGAGGTCGAGCAGGCCGCGTTCTCGCCCAACAACTTCGTGCCCGGCATCGGCCCGTCCCCGGACAAGATGCTCCAGGGCCGGCTGTTCGCCTACGCCGACGCGCACCGCTACCGCCTGGGCGTCAACCACACCCAGCTGCCGGTCAACGCGCCGAAGGCGACCGTGGCGAACAACTACGGCCGGGACGGTCTGATGGCGTCCAACGCCTACGGCCGGCACGCCAAGAACTACGAGCCCAACTCCTACGGCGGCCCCGTGCAGTCGGACCAGCCGCTGGCCGCGCCCTTCGCGCTCACCGGCCACACCGGCACCCACGCGGCCCCGGCGCACGCCAAGGACGACGACTTCTTCCAGGCCGGCGAGCTGTACCGGCTGATGTCCGAGGACGAGAAGAACCGCCTGGCGGCGAACATCGCCGGCGGCCTGGCGCAGGTCTCGCGGGACGACGTGGTCGAGAAGAACCTCGCCCACTTCCACGCGGCCGACCCGGAGTACGGCAAGCGCGTCGAGGCGAAGGTCCACGAGCTGCGCGAGGACTGAACCCCCGGTCGGCGCGGGGGCCCGACGGGAGGTCCGGCCCCCGCGCGCCCGTGCCGGCCGGTCCGCTGAGGGGTGGCCGGCCGGCACGGCACTCCCCCCGAAACCCCGCCCGGCGGTGCGATCGTCCTGTCGCGCCCGACTCCCGTGCCGCCGGGCGGCACCATCTTCTACGCGCCGGTGCGGACGGAACCGCTCACGGTGTCCGTACGATCCGGGCAAAAGCCCGGCCCGCGCGCATATCCCTGCGGTATGGTCGGCCTCCCACCGTGAGCCTCCCCCCAACGCCAGCTGGGGGATCATGGACGGCAGTGGAGAATCCTGTCTGCCGACCTACTTGCCAGGAGCGACCATGGCCGACAGCGTCCCGGTGCGCTGCCCGACGTGCCGCCGCGAGAACGCCTTCACCCCGCCGACGTTCCCGTGCGCCTGCGGGGCACCGCTGACCCTGCCGGTGCTGCGCGGCGGCGTGCCGGTGGAGATCGTGCACCGTACGTGGCAGAGCTCCTGGGTGGAGGTGCGCTGCGACACCTGCGGGCGGCTGGACGAGTGGCCGGCGCCGGAGTCGGGCTGTGTGTGCGGCACGGTGGTGCGCGTCCCCGTCGTCCCCGTACCGAATCCGCCCCCGCCGAACCCGCGGGCGCCCGGCAGCCCGCCGGCGGACGCGCCCGAGCCGCACGCCGCGCCGCCGGTGCTGCGCCCGGCCTTCCGCCCGGTCACCATCCGTACGGCCCGCGACTGTGTCACCGCCGCCGCCCAGTACCTGAAGTGGCTCGGCTTCACCGACGTCACGGCGGCGCAGGAGCGCAGCGCGTCCGGCGTGGACCTGCGCGGCACCGGCGTGGTGGCCCAGGTGGACCCGACGACCCGGGCGACCAAGCTGCGGGAGATCGAATGCCTGTGGCTCAACGGACTCAGTGATTCCGCGATCGCGGTCTGCTTCTCCCTGGCGGGCTACTCCCGCGACGCCCGCGCCCGCGCCGACGCCCTGCACCTCCCGCTGTTCGTCATGGACCTCACCGGCACCCCGCAGCCGGTCAACGACCCGGCCGACGAGCTGATCAGGGACGGCGCCACGGGGCGGTAGGGACGGCGGCGAGGCCGTCGGCGGGGGCGGCGGCCGGCCGGGCGGGCCCGGCTGGTTAGGGTCGGTGGGTTCCCGACCAGCGTACGGAGAGGCTCGATGACGGCCAGGAACAGCGCGGACGCGCTGCTGCAACTGCGCGGGGTCAGCCGGCGCTACGGCGACCGGCAGGCCCTGCACCCGATCGACCACGACCTGGCCGCGGGCCGCTGCACCGCGCTGTTCGGGCACAACGGGTCCGGCAAGTCCACCCTGCTGCGGATCGCGTGCGGCCGGGACGCGCCGACCGGCGGCCGGGCGCTGTTCGCGGGCCGTACGGTCGCCGAGGACGACCCGGAGGTACGGGCGCGGGTCGCGGTCGTCGGCGACAGCGTGGCCTGCTATCCGGACCTCACCGTCCGCGAACACCTCGAACTCGTCACGGTCGCGCACGCGGTGGACGACGCCCCGGCCTGGATCGACCAGGTGCTCGCCGACCGGCGGCTGGCCGACCACGCCGACGCGCTGCCCAACGCGCTCTCCTCCGGCCAGTTGCAGTCGCTGCTGCTGGCCGCCGCACTGGTCCGGCCGCGCGACCTGCTCGTCCTGGACGAGCCGGAACAGCGGCTCGACCCCGACGCCCGCGCGCGCCTGGCCGCCCTCCTGGTCGCCGAGAAGGAGGGCGGCGTGGCCGTCCTGCTCGCCACGCACCAGGCCGAGCTGGCCGAGGAGGTCGCGGACCACATGATCGCGCTGGAGGACGGCCGGGTGATCGAGCAGGGCGCTCCGGCGGAGGTGCTGCGGAAGCTGGGTGTGCGCTCATGACGGCGCGCGCTACGGACACGGAGCCGCGCGCGGCGGAGGAGGAGACCGCCGGCCCGGCCGTCTGGAACGAGCAGGAGGACGACCGCACCGCCGAGACGCTGCGCTGGCTGCGCACGAAGCGTCGCGCGCACCAGCGCCGGCGCCGCCGCGACCGTGCCGTCCTCGCGTACTGCGTGGTGCTCGCCGCCCTCGGCTACGGCGGCGGCTACACCCTTCGCTTCCTGCGGTCGCTGGAGCTCGGCGCGGACCACGGCACCCTCGGCGCGGACCTCCGGCGCACCCTGCCGGCCGCCTTCGTCGCCGTGGCCCTCGCGCTGGCCGTGCTCGCCGCCCGCGACGCGCTGTGGCGCGGGCCGGTGGTCGTGTCCGGACCGTCCGCGGGCTGGCTGCTGGCCCAGCCCGTACGGCGCGGCGCGGTGCTGCGGCCCGCCTTCCGCCTGTCCGCCCTGCTGGCGACGGCCGCCGGGGCGCTCGCCGCGTCGGCCGCGGCCGTCGTCCTGCACGTCACCGGCCTGGCGTCCTTCGGCGGCGCGCTGGCCGCCGTGCTCCCGGCCGGGGTCTGCCTGCCGCTGCTGGCCGTGTCGCTGGGCATGGCGGTCGAGCGCAGGCCGCGACCGGCCCGTCTCGTACGGCGGCTGACCGCGCCCGCCGCCCTGCTCCTGGCGCTCGCGGCCGGCCAGGCGGCGCTGGCCTTCGGCGGCCGTCGCTGGGCGCCTCTGGAATGGGCCGAACTGTGGTCCGGCCCGTGGGGCTGGGCAGCGCAGCCGGTGGTGGCGGTCACCGGCGGCCCGGCCCCGGGCTGGCCGGTCGCGCTCGTACTCCTCGCGGCTGTCACCGCCGCCGCTGCCGGGTACGCGCACCGGGACGCCGCGCACGTGCCCAACGCCCAGCTGCGCGGCCGCGCGGCAACGGCCTCGGCCGTCACGTCCGGCGTGTTCGCCCTGGAACTGCGGGCCGCGAAGCTGGCCGTCCTGGAAGCGGGCGGTGACGCGCCCAAGCGCCGGGTCCGGCTCCCGGCGCCCCCGCACCGGTACCTGATCGTGGTGTGGCGCGATCTGCTGGCCCTGCTGCGCATGCCGGGGCGGCTGGGGCGGGCGGTCGCCTGGACGGCCGCCGCGGGCGCGGCGGTGGGCCTCGGTGCCGGGCCGGTCGCCGAGCGGCGCGTGCTCGGCCTGGCCGTGGGGCTGCTGTGCGGGTACGCCGCGGTCGGCGCCCTCGCCGAACCGGCCCGCCTGGAGACGGACGACGCGCGGCGGGCGGCCTGGTCACCGTTCCGGCTGCGGACGCTGATGCTGCACCATGCCGTCGTGCCGGGCGTGCTCGGCGCGCTGCTGGGTCTGCTGGCGGCCGTACCGTACGCGCTCGCCGGCGCGGGATGGGCCCTGCTGATGATGCCGCTGTGCGCGGGGCCGTTCGCCGCGGCGGCGGTCTTCGGCGCCTGCCGCGGCCCGGCCCGCACGGACCTGCTGTTCGCCGGGGGTGCCACCCCGATGGGCGGCCCGGGCCCGTTCCTCTTCGCCGCCTGGTACGCCGCCGGGCCCCTGGTCTCGGTCACCGGACTCGCCCTCGCCCTGAACGCGGCCCTCGCCCACGGACCGGACGCGCGGTCGGCGCTGCACGTCGCCGTCGTGGCCGTACTGCTGACGGCCGGTCTGCTGTTCTTCGCGGCCCGCTCGGCGGACCGGCTCGTACGGCACTGAGCCGTCCGGCCGGGGCTCGCCGGCCGGGGAAGGAAACGACCGCTCCGGCGGTTGTGTCCGGCTGTGACAGCCGACCGCACGCGCGAGGAGCCGGGGGCCCGTATGAAGGTGATCGTCATCGGAGCGAGCGGGGTCATCGGCAGCGCGGTCGCCGACGAGCTGGAGGGGCGCGGGCACACGGTCGTCCGAGCCGCGCGGCGCGGACCGGTGCGGGTGGACATGGAGGATCCGGCGTCCGTGGACGCGCTGTTCGAGAACCCGGCCGTGCGGGGCGCGGACGCGGTGGTCTGCTGCGCGGCGAGCGGCCGGCTCGTCCCGCTGGACGAGCCCTCCGACGCCGAGTTCACCCGTGGCCTGCACGGCAAGCTGCTCGGGCAGGTGCAGCTGACCCGGCGCGCGCTGCACCACCTTCAGGACGGCGGGGCCGTCGTGCTCACCGGCGGACGGTTCGACGAGCCCACGCCGGGCGGCGCGTTCACCGCGCTGGTGAACTCGGGGCTGGACGCCTTCGCACAGGCCGCGGCGCCTGAGATGCCCCGTGGGCTGCGGCTGACCGCCATCAGCCCCGGCTGGGTCGGCGAGACCCTGGAGCGGCTGGGCACGGACCCGTCCGCGGGTATCCCGGCCGCCGAACTGGCCCGTACGTACGCGGACGCCGTGGAGGGACGTACCGCCTGACCCGGCGCCGGACCCGGGAAAACCGGCTGCCCTCCGCCGCGCGACCTGCGACGGTGCTGCCATGAAGGCATCCGGCACCCGCCCCGACCCCGTCATCCGTCCGGCCGCCCCCGGCGACCTCCCCGCGCTGCGCGACATCGAGCGCGCGGCCGGGGAGTCGTTCCGCGCCCTGGGCATGGACCTGATCGCGGACGACGAACCGCCGTCGCTGACAGAACTGACTCACCATCAGCGGGCCGGACGGGCGCTGGTCGCCGAGGACGGCTCGGCGGACGGCGCGCCGCTCGCGTATCTGCTGTGGGAGCCGGTCGACGGCTGCGCCCACATCGAACAGGTCTCGGTCCACCCGGACGGTGCCCGCCGCGGCCTCGGCCGGGCGCTCATCGAGCGGGCGTGGCGGGACAGCGGGCTCCCGGCGCTGACCCTGACCACGTTCGCGGACGTGCCGTGGAACGCCCCGTACTACGCCCGCCTCGGCTTCCGTGTCCTCGGCGGGGCCGAACTGACCCCGGGGCTGCGGGCGGTCCGCCGACGGGAGGGTGAGCTGGGGCTGGACCGGTGGACGCGGGTGTGTATGCGCCGGGACGCCGGCCTGGCGGGGTGACCTCCGGACAGGCCCGCTTGCCGGTGCTCCGGGTGCCGGGGACCATCGCCGGATGAAGCCACCGATGAATCCGCCGCAGCCGGCCTCCCGGCGCCCGTCCGGCCCGTTCGCCGTCGGCCGGACGTGCGCGCCGCCCGCTCCCCTGTCCCCCGCCCGGCGCGTCCTCGCCCTGGCCGCGTCCGCCGCCGTCGTCGTCCTCGTGCCGCTGCTCGGTACGGGGCTCGTGGTCGACGAGTCGTACGAGGTCCGATTACCCGGGGACGGGGCCACCGCGCTGCTGCGCGCGGTGCTGCTGGCCGCGCTGTGCGTGCACCTCGGGGAGTTGGCGGGGGTGCGGCTGGCGCGGCGGGTGGCCGGGGCTCCGGCGGGGCTGCCGCGGCCGTGGGCGGTGCGGGCCGCGTGGGCGGGGGTGGCGGCGGCGGTGGGGCAGTTGCTGCTGGTGGCGGGGAGCGGCTCGCCGGTGGCGGGGCTGTCCGGGCCCGCCCTCGTCGAGGCGTACGGCACCCGGCCCGGCCTGCTCGCGCTGCTGGAGGCCAACGCGTTCCTGCTGGCCGCCCTGTGCGCCGCTTCCGGACGCCCGGGGTGGGCGGCCGTCCCGCTGGCGGCCATCGTGTTCGGCGAGGCGCTGCGGGCCCATCCCGAGCCGTACACCCCGGAGACCGGTACGGCTCTGACCCTCGTGCACCTGACGGCGACCGCGCTGTGGACCGGCGGGCTGCTGTACGTGCTGCGGACGCGGTGGCGGTGGCGGCACGACGCGGCGGCCGGCCGGGAGTTGCTGACGCGGTACGCGCGGCCGGCGGCGCTGCTGTTCGCCGCGATCACCGCGACCGGCGTGTGCAGCACGCTGCGCCGGCTGCCGCTCGCGGAGACGCTCGCCACGGGGTACGGGCGGGTGCTGCTGGCCAAGCTGGTGCTCGTCCTGCTCGTGAGCGGGCTGGCGCTGGCCGCGCGCGGACGGCTGCGGCGGGAGGCGGCCGTGCCGGGCGCGGCCACCCGGCCGGCCCGCGCGGAGCTGGTGGCGCTGGCGGCGGTGGTACTGGTCTCCGCCGTGCTGACCGCCGTACCGCTGCCGCCCGCGCCGGTCTGAGCGGCTGCGGGCGGTGCCGGGCGGAGCCCCGGTGCGGCGGCCGGGCCCGGGGCCGGACCGGACAGCGCGCCATAATGCCTGCATGTTCGATGCCAAGCGGCTGCGGGCCGTGTGTCTGGACTTCAACGGAGCGGTCGAGGAGTTCCCGTTTCCCCGGCACCCGGAGGTGTCCACGTTCAAGGTCGGCGGAAAGATCTTCGCGCTGACCACCCTGGACGCCGTGCCGCTGACCGTGAGCCTGAAGTGCGACCCGGAGCTGGCCGAGCGGCTGCGCGCCGCGCACCCCGAGATCGTGCCGGGTCACCACCTCAACAAGCGGCACTGGAACACGGTCACGCTGACGGGGGCGCTGGACGACCGGCTCGTCCTCGACATGATCGAGGATTCGTACGACCTGATCGTGGCGCGGCTGCCGCGCGCCCGGCAGCTGGCGCTGGACTGGCCGGGCCACGCCTGATCCCCGTCCCCCGGTGGTGCGCGGCCCGGCCGTACCGCGGCTGACGGCCCGTTACGTCTGGGCGGCCTCGACCGGCCCCGCGGCGCCCGCGCCCGTCGGGCGTACCGGCGCCGCCGTCGCCTCCGCCTCCGCCGCCAGCCGCGCCGCCAGCCGTTCCCGCAGCTCGATCTTGCGGACCTTGCCGCTGACGGTCATCGGGAAGGCGTCGAGGACGTGGACGTAGCGCGGGACCTTGTAGTGCGCCAGCCGCGAGCGGCAGAAGCGGGCCAGCTCGTCGCGGGTGAGGCCGGCCGCGGGGTCGCGCAGGATGACGCAGGCGGCGATCTCCTCGCCGTACTTGGCGTCCGGCACGCCGACCACCTGCACGTCCGCGATCTTCGGGTGGGTGTAGAGGAACTCCTCGATCTCGCGCGGGTAGACGTTCTCCCCGCCCCGGATGATCATGTCCTTGATGCGGCCGACGATCCGCAGATAGCCGTCGTCGTTCATCACCGCGAGGTCGCCGGTGTGCATCCAGCGCTCCGCGTCGATCGCCTCGTCGGTGCGCTCCGGCTCCTCCCAGTAGCCCAGCATCACGCTGTAGCCGCGGGTGCACAGCTCACCCGGCTCGCCGCGCGGCACGGTCGCGCCGGTCGCCGGGTCCACCACCTTGACCTCGATGTGCGGCAGCACCCGGCCCACCGTGCCGGTGCGGTGCGCCAGGTCGTCGTCGCGCCGGGTCTGGGTGGAGACCGGCGAGGTCTCGGTCATGCCGTAGCAGATGGAGACCTCGGCCATGTGCATCTCGGAGACGACCCGCCGCATCACCTCCTCGGGGCACGGCGAGCCCGCCATGATCCCGGTGCGCAGCGACGACAGGTCGAACGTGGCGAAGTCCGGGTGGTCCAGTTCGGCGATGAACATGGTCGGCACGCCGTACAGGGACGTGCAGCGCTCCTGCTCGACGGCGCGCAGGGTGGCCGCCGCGTCGAAGGCGGGCGCCGGGATGACGATGCACGCGCCGTGCGAGGTGGCCCCCAGATTGCCCATCACCATGCCGAAGCAGTGGTAGAAGGGCACCGGCAGACAGACCCGGTCGTGTTCCGTGTAGCCGACCGTCTCGCCCACCCAGAAGCCGTTGTTGAGGATGTTGTGGTGGGAGAGGGTGGCGCCTTTCGGGAAACCGGTGGTGCCGGAGGTGTACTGGATGTTGACCGGGTCGTGCGGCGACAGTTCCTTCGCGCAGGCCGCCAGCCGCTCGTGCGGCACCCCGGCGCCCGCCGCCAGCAGCCCGTCCCAGGTCGGGTCGTCGATGTAGACCACGTCGCGCAGCGCCCGGCTCTCGGCCCGCACCTGCTCGATCATCCGCCGGTAGTCGCTGGACTTGTGGGCGACGGCGGAGACCAGGACGCTCATCCCGGCCTGCTTGAGCACATACGCCAATTCGTGGACACGGTAGGCCGGATTGATGTTGACCATGATGGCGCCGATGCGGGCGGTGGCGTACTGCACCAGCACCCACTCGGGGCAGTTGGGCGCCCAGATGCCGACCCGGTCGCCCTTGCGCACGCCCTTGGCCAGCAGGCCGAGCGCCACCTCGTCCACCGCCCGCCCCAGCTCCGCGTACGTCCAGCGGCGGCCGCCCGCCACGTCCACCAGCGCCTCGCGGTCCCCGAAGCGGCTGATCGCGCGCTCCAGGTCGGCGCCGATGGTGCGGTCGAGCAGCGGCCGGCCGCTGTCGCCCCGGGCGTACGCCGGCTGGCGACCCGCCGCACCGCTCTCCCGGGGTCCCGGCGGGTGGCCCGGTGGCCTGCTCATGTCGGTCATCGGTGGTCTTCCTCTCGGTACTCGGCGGCGCCCCCGCCCTCCTCGGCGGTGCGCTCGCGCAGTTCCACGCGACGGATCTTGCCCGAGACCGTCTTGGGCAGGTCCGCGAACTCCAGCCGCCGTACGCGCTTGTACGGGGCGAGCACCGCCCGGGAGTGGGCGAAGAGCACCGCCGCGGTCTCGGGTCCAGGTTCCCAGCCGGCCGCCAGCACCACGTACGCCTTGGGCACGGCCAGCCGGACGGGGTCGGGCGCGGGCACCACGGCGGCCTCGGCCACCGCTTCGTGCTCCAGGAGTGCGCTCTCCAGCTCGAAGGGTGAAATCTTGTAATCAGATGCCTTGAACACGTCGTCGGCCCGTCCCACGTACGTGATGTAGCCGTCCGCGTCGCGGGAGCCGATGTCGCCGGTGCGGTAGTAGCCGCCGGCCATCGCCTCGGCGGTGCGGTCCGGGTCGCCGTGGTAGCCGGTGGTCAGGCCGACCGGGCGGGCCGACAGGTCGAGGGCGATCTCGCCCTCGTCGGCGGGCTCGCCGGTGACCGGGTCCAGCAGCACGACCTCGAAGCCGGGCAGGGGGCGGCCCATGGAGCCCGGTTTGAGGGGCTGTCCCGGGGTGTTGGCGACCTGGACGGCGGTCTCGGTCTGCCCGAAGCCGTCGCGGATGGTGACGCCCCACACCTCCCGCACCCGCTCGATGATCTCCGGGTTGAGCGGCTCTCCGGCCGCGACGATCTCCCGCGGCGGGTTCTTCAGCGCCGTCAGATCGGCCTGGATGAGCATCCGCCAGACGGTGGGCGGCGCGCAGAAGCTGGTGACGCCCGCGCGGTCCATCTCGGCCATCAGCCGGGCCGCGTCGAAGCGGGTGTAGTTGTGGATGAAGACGGTGGCCTCGGCGTTCCAGGGCGCGAAGAGGTTGGACCAGGCGTGCTTGGCCCAGCCCGGCGAGGAGATGTTCAGGTGGACGTCGCCGGGTTTCAGGCCGATCCAGTACATCGTCGCCAAGTGGCCGACGGGGTACGAGGTGTGGGTGTGCTCGACCAGCTTGGGGCGGGCCGTGGTGCCGGAGGTGAAGTAGAGCATCAGGGTGTCGTCGGCGTGGGTGGGGCCCGTGGGCTCGTACGTCTCGGCGGCGGAGTACGCGTCCTCGTAGGCGAGCCAGCCCGCCGCCGCGGCCTCCGCGCCGCCGCCGACCGCGATCCGGGTGTAGTCGCCGGGCACGTCGGCGAACTTGCCGATGTCGGCGCCCCGTACGAGCACGTGCCGGGCCCGGCCGCGCCCGACGCGGTCGGCGAGGTCGAGCGGGCCGAGCAGCGGGGTGGCGGGGATGACCACGGCGCGCAGCTTCATCGCGGCGAGGGCGGTCTCCCACAGCTCGATCTGGTTGCCGAGCATGACCACGATCCGGTCGTCGGCGCGTACGCCCTGCGCGGCCAGCCAGTTCGCGGCCTGGTTCGAGCGGCGGCGCAGCTCGTCGAAGGTGCGGCGGGTGTGGGTGCCGTCCTCCTCGACGATGTGCAGGGCGGTGCGGCCGTTGCCGTCGGCGATGCGGTCGAACCAGTCCAGCGCCCAGTTGAAGTACGCGGGGCGGGGCCAGGTGAAGCCCTCGCGCGCGCCGTCGTAGTCCTCGCGGTGGCGCAGGAGGAAGTCCCGGGCCGCGCGGAACGCGGCGGTCGGGCCGGTGCCGGTGGCGTCGGCACCCGTTACGGCGCCCGAGGGATCCGCCGCACCCGCCACCCCCGCAACGGGCACAACCCCGCCCTTATCACCCGTACCACCCATCACACCGGTCTCTTCCGTGTCCGCCATGTGTCCTCCTCATTGCCGCACCGCCTACCGCCATCGTGTAATCAGTGACGCAGGTCTCACCACCCCCGAACGGGGGGAAGCGGAGGTTTCGGCGTGCGGGTCGAGTCAGAGTCCGGCGGGTCCGTGGACATACGGGCGGCGCTGTCGCGGCTGCGGCGGGCGAGTGGGCTGCCGGTGGCGTTCGGCGGGCTGCGGTCCGGCACCGGCCGCTACCGCATCGGCGAGCTGGCGGGCACCAGGTCCGCCGTGCTGCACGGGCTCGCCATCCGGCACGGCAACGGCCTCGGCGGCAAGGCCGCGGCGCTCACCCGGCCCTTCGCGGTGACCGACTACCGCTCCTCCCCCGTGATCAGCCACGAGTACGACGCGGCCGTGGCGGCCGAGGGCCTGTGTTCCGTGCTCGCGGTGCCGGTCGTGGTGCGCCGCCGGGTGCGCGGCGTCCTGTACGGGGCACTGCGGCACCCCGTACAGCTCGGCGACCGCTCGCTGTCCGCCGCCATGGCGGTCGCCCGGGAACTGGAACAGGCCCTGCTGCTCCAGGACGAGGCCCAGCGGCTGCTGTCGGTCGCCCGGCAGCCGGCCGCCGCCGACCCGGCGGTGTGGGAGGAAGTGCGGGAGGCGCACGGCGAGCTGCGCGCGCTGGCCCAGCGCATCGCGGACCCGGCCCTGCGCCGGGAGCTGCTAGCGGCCTGCGGACGGCTGGCGGCGGCGTCCTCCCCCGGCCACGGCACGCAGGACACGGTCCCGCTGGCACCGCGCGAGGTGGACGTCCTGGCGTGCGTGGCCACCGGCGCGACCAACGCGGTGGCGGCGGAGCGGCTGGGTCTGCGCCCGGAGACGGTCAAGAGCTATCTGCGCTCGGCCATGCGCAAACTGGGCGTGCACTCCCGCCTTCAGGCGGTGGTGGCGGCGCGGCGGGCGGGGGTGCTGCCGTAGCCCTTCCGCCGAACGCGGCGCGGGTCCGGCCGGGTGTCCGGCCGGACCCGCGCGTGGCGCGTGGTGTCACGTGTGATGCGGCTGGTAGTAGCGCCCGAGCTGTTCGTGGTAATCGGGGTTGCCGAGGTGCTTTTCCTTGTCGAACTCCGGCGAGTTCTTGATCTCTTCCTTGGTGCGGGAGACGAAGATCTTGCGTTCGGCGTTGTCCACCGACGCGATGACACCGGCCGGCAGCAGGACGCTCTTGCCGAAGATCCATACGCCGGTGTCCACCACGATCCAGGCGGCGCCCACCTCGTCGGAGTGCTTGTCGACCTTGCCGATGCTGCCGTCCGTGGCCTCGACCTTGTACCCGACGAGGTCCGTGCCCGCCGTGTGCCCGGCGGAGGCGGGGTAGCCCCAGATGTCGGTCATGGAGAGCTCCTTCGCACGTTCGGGAGTCGCAACACGGCGCCGGGTGCCCGGGGGCACGGCGGGCAAACGGCGGCGCGGCGCGGTGCCGTGACTTCCGGCCACCGCGCCGCGCCGCCGTTTCCGGCCGCCCCGCCTACTTGTCGGCGGTCAGCTTCCCGGCCGAGCCCCAGCTGTCGGTGGGCACCTCGTGGATCCACACCTGCACGCTCTCGGCGGGTACGTGCAGCGTGTCCACGAACGCGTCGGTGATCTGCCGGACCAGCTCGCGCTTGAGCTCGGTGCTGCGCGGGCCCTGCTGAACGGTGACGACGGGCATGGCGGAACTCCCCTCACGGCGGCGGCCGCCCGGCCTTTCCGGGCGGCTCTTCCGCAGGTCCCCAGTTCATCCGGAGCGGGCCCCGCGACCAAGAAGCAGTCCGCGCTCGCTGCGATCACGGATCGAGATCGTGTGCGGCGGCCGCACACGCCGCGAGCAGCGCGTCGAGGCACGCGGGCGGCGCGGTGCGGTGCACGGCCAGCGAGGTGGTGAGCGTGAGGGGCGTACGGAAGGGGCGGAAGGCGACGCGCGGGGTGCGCAGTTGGCGGGCGTGCGCGGCGTACACCACGGTCCAGGACGGGTCGGCGGGCCCGGCGGCACCGATCGCGGCCAGGCTGTCCTGGAGCGAGCCGCCCGGCGGGCCCGGTACCGGCACGGGCTCGAAGCCCGCTTCGTGGCAGGCGGACAGGACGCGGTCGACGAGGGCCGGATTGGTGCGGCGGGCGGTCAGGCGCAGCGGTACGGCGGCCAGCTCGGCCAGGTCCACGCCCTCGCCCTCCCCCGGCCCGGGGGCCGCGAGGGGGTGCGCGGCGGGCAGGACGGCGACGAGCGGGTCCGGCCACAGCGGTACGTGGCGGAGCGCGCCGCCGGTACCGCCGCTGTCCGTGCCGACGCTGTCCGTGTCCCGTACGAACGCGGCGTCCAGCTCGCCCTTGGCCACCCGGTCCAGGCGTTCGCGCGTCGGCGCGGAGACCAGGTGGACACCGAGGCCGGGGGCGGTACGGGACAGGGCGTCCAGGACCCGGTCCAGGTGGTCGCCCAGGCCCGCGCTCGTCCCGAGCCGCAGGGCTCCGCGCCGCGTGCCGATCAGCTCGGCGACGACGGCGAGCGCGCGTTCCTCCGCGGCGAGCAGGGCCCGTGCCTCGGGCAGGAACCGTTCTCCGGCGGCGGTGAGCCGTACCTGCCGGGCCGACCGGTCGAACAGGTCCGCGCCCACCTCCCGCTCCAGCCGCCGCACCTGCTGGCTGACCGCCGACTGCACGATGTGCAGCCGCTCGGCGGCCCGCCCGAAGTGCAGTTCCTGCGCGACCGCGACGAAATACCGCACCTGCCGCAGCTCCACGCCGCCCTCCCCCGTCCGTCCGTACGGGGTCATTCTCGCGGAACGCGGAGGCCGGAAGCCGACCGCCCCTCAGGGGCCCTCCCGGCGGTTCAGTGGCCCTCCGGGCGGTCGGCTCAGTAGTCCTCGCCCGTGAACGGCAGGTGCTCCGTCTCCAGCGCGGCGTCCAGCAGCCGGGCCGCGCCGGGCGTGCGCTCCTCCACCAGCCCGGCCCGCACCAGCCGCCGCAGCGGGGTGCCGCCCAGGTAGCAGGACGCCAGGTCCCGTACGTCCAGGGCCAGGTCGGCCGGGGCGCCGGCGGGCTCGTACGTGGCGCCGGACGGGTCCGCGGTCAGCCGGAAGCGGCCGGCGTTGGCGGGCAGCGTGGCGTCGCGCACCTCCAGCACCAGGTCGGCGGGCGCCGCCCAGGAGCGGGCGGTCAGCGCCTCCGCCACGTCCACCAGCCGCAGCCACAGCGCGGGCCACTGGCCGGTGACGCGCACCTGGTCGCGGTCGGCGGCGAACAGCAGCAGCGGGTCGTCGGCGGCCACCCAGGCGCGCACCTTGCGCGTCAGGTCGATGGAGGCGAGGTACGTCCAGAGGGCCGCGGCGGCGGGCGCGTCGGCCGCCTCCATCTCCTGGACGGTGACGGCGCCCTTCTCCCCCACCCGGTAGATGACGTATCCGGCGGCGGGCGCGCCCTTGTCGCCGAGGACGACGATGCGCGCCGGGCCGTCGTCGTCATCGTCGTCCTCGTCCTGGGCGAGCACCGAGCGCCGCCACCACGCCTCGTCGCGGACGAGCAGTCCGGCGCGCCGCGCCCGGCTCGCCTGGTACAGCGGCGCGATCACCGGTACCGCGGCCTCGGGCGCGAGCAGCCGCAGCGGGCGCCGGTCGGGCGTGATGCGCAGGTCCAGGGGGCGGCTGGAGTCGATCTCGACGGCGTACGCCTCGGTGGCCGGGCCGAAGCCGAAGCGGCCGTAGATCGCGTCCTCCGACGCCCACAGGCAGGCCAGCGGGCGGCGGCCGGCGGCGCACCGGCGCCACAGCTCGTCCAGCATGCCGGTGAGCACACCGCGCCGCCGGTGGGTGGGCGCGACGGAGACGAAGTCCAGTTCGGCGGCGGGCAGTTCGCCGCCCGGTACGGAAAGGCCCAGACGGTGCGCCGCCGTGAAGCCGACGATCTCCTCGCCGTCGTACGCGCCCACCCGTTCGCAGTCCAGCAGCATTTCGCGCTGGCGCTTACGGGCGGCGTCCCCGGTCTTCGCGTGGAAGGCCAGGTCGGCGAGTTCCAGGGCCCGGTCGAGGTGTGCTTCGGGGATGTCCCGGATGTCCGTGGTCACCCCGCGACGCTAACCCGGGCCCCGCGCGCCGTCATCCGGTTTTCCGGGGCGGCCGGTCCCGGTAGCCGTCGCCGAAGTTCCCGGCGCAGTCCTCCTCGCCGCCGTCCGGGTGGTTCAGGACGGTCCAGCTCACGGCCGACACCGCGGGCTCCAGCGAGAGCCTGCTGACGGCCTCTTCGAGCAGGCTGTCGTCGCGCCGCTCGGTGGTCAGCTCGGCGGCGACGGTGACCTTCGCCGGCGTACCGTCGTCCGCCTGCCCGGTGCCGTCGTCCCGGCTGTGCACCGCCCGCAGCCGGAAGCCCGGCCGGCTGACGGCCTGTACGACCAGCGCCCTGATGTGGGCCTCCTCGGGCTCGGTGCACACCGCCTCGAAGTAGTAGTCGGTGGCGACCTCGGCGCCGCCGCCGGGCTCCCGGTCCAGCCGGCGGCCCAGCGGGCGCAGCACCAGGTTGGCGCCGACCACCCCGGCCGTGCCGAGCGCCGCGACCACGTACAGCCCGGTTCCCGCCAGGGCGCCGACCGCGGCCGAGCACCAGAGCGTGGCCGCGGTGTTCAGGCCGCGGACGTTCAGCCCGTCGCGCATGATGACGCCGGCGCCGAGGAAGCCGATGCCGGAGACGATCTGCGCGGCGACCCGCGAACCGTCGTAGCCCGTGGTGCTGGTAGCCGCCGCGAAGCCGTACTGCGAGAGCAGGACGAAGAGCGCGGCACCGGCGGCGACCAGCGCGTTCGTGCGCAGGCCCGCCATCCGGGCGCGCCACTGCCGCTCCAGGCCGATGATCGCCCCGAAGCCCAGGCCGGCCGCGATGTTCGCGGCCAGCTGCCACTCGTTCACCATGATCCGCGCTCCTCCTCGTGCGCCGGTGCGGGGCCGCCCGGGGGCGGCCCCCTTTCTCATCGGCGGTTCACAGCCAGGTGTTGAACCGGCGGATGTACCAGGTCTTCACGCCCTGGGTGAGCAGGCAGTACGCCAGCAGCGTCCCGGCCAGCCACGGGAAGTAGCCGAGCGGCAGCGCCTGCATGCCGAGTGCCGGGGCCAGCGGCGAGAACGGCAGGGCGATGCCGAACGCCATGACCAGGGCGGTCATCAGCAGCACCGGCCAGGTGGCCCGGGACCGCACGAACGGGATGCGGCGGGTGCGCAGCATGTGCACCACGAGCGTCTGCGTCAGCAGCCCCTCGACGAACCAGCCGGACTGGAACAGCGCCTGGTGCGCCTCGCTGTCCGCCCCGAAGACGTGCCACATCAGCAGGAACGTGGTGATGTCGAAGACCGAGCTGGTCGGTCCCAGGACGAGCATGAAGCGCCCGATGCCCCGGGCGTCCCAGGCGCGCGGCTTGCGCAGGTACTCCTCGTCCATCCGGTCCCAGGGCGTGGCGAGCTGCGAGATGTCGTAGCAGAGGTTCTGTACGAGCAGCTGGGTCGCCAGCATCGGCTGGAAGGGGATGAACGCGGAGGCGGCCAGTACCGAGAAGACGTTCCCGAAGTTCGAGGAGGCCGTCATCTTGATGTACTTGATGGTGTTGCCGAAGGTCCGGCGGCCCTGGAGGACGCCCTGGCCGAGGACGGTCAGGTCCTTCTCCAGGAGGATGATGTCGGCGGACTCCTTGGCGATGTCCACGGCGGTGTCGACGGACACGCCGACGTCCGCCTCGCGCAGCGCCGCGGCGTCGTTGATGCCGTCGCCGAGGAAGCCGACCGTGTGCCCCGCCCGCTGGAGGGCGCGCACGATCCGGGCCTTCTGCACCGGGTTGACCTTGGCGAACACGGTGGTCGTACGGACCAGTTCGGCCAGGTCCGGCTCGTCGAGCAGGTCCAGGTACGGGCCCGTGACGACGGTGCCCGTCTCGATGCCCACCTCGGCGCAGACCCGCGCCGCGACCGCCTCGTTGTCGCCGGTGACGACCTTGACGGCGACACCGCTGCCGGCCAGGGCCCGCAGCGCCTCGGCGGCGTCCGGCTTCGGCGGGTCGAGGAAGGCCAGGAAGCCGCGCAGCGTCAGCTCCGCCTCGTCGGCGACGCCGTACGTGTCGCCGTGCGCCTCCCCGTCCATGCCGTCGTAGGTGTCGCCGACCGCCGGGAACTCGCGGGTCGCCACCGCCAGGACCCGCAGGCCCTGCCGGTTGTGGTCCTCGGCGGCCCCGGCGACCTGCCGGCGCAGCGCGTCGGTCAGCGGCACGCGCCGCCCGCCGTCGGCGAGGTGGGTGCACAGCGCGAGGACCTCCTCGACCGCGCCCTTGGTGACCATGAGGTGCCCCTCGTCCGGGCCGTCGAGTCCGTCGCGCCGCAGCACCACCGACATCCGGCGCCGCGCGAAGTCGAAGGGGACCTCGTCGACGAGCGTGAAGCGGGCGTCGACGACCACCTCCTCGGCCTCGTGCATCCGGGCGACGACGGCCTGGTCCATGGGGTTGCGCAGACCGGTCTGGAAGTGGCTGTTGAGGTAGGCGTACTCCAGCACCTCGCCGCCCCGGTCCGTGTCCCCGGCCCCGCTCCCGTCGCCCGTCTCTCTGCCGTACGCGTCGAGGCAGCGGCGCAGGACCACGCGGTCCTCGGTCAGCGTGCCGGTCTTGTCGGTGCACAGCACGTCCATCGCGCCGAGGTTCTGGATGGCGTTCAGGCGCTTGACGACGACCTTGCGCCGCGCCATGGCGACCGCGCCGCGCGCCAGGTTGGTGGTCACCACCATCGGCAGCATCTCGGGGGTCAGCCCCACCGCGACGGCCACCGAGAAGGTCACCGCCTCGGCCCAGTCGCCCTTGGTCAGCCCGTTGAGGACGAACACCAGCGGCACCATGACCAGCATGAAGCGGATCAGCAGGAAGCTGACCTTCTTCACGCCGACGTCGAAGCCGGTCTCCGGCCGCTCACCGGCCAGCGAACCGGCCATCGACCCGAAGTAGGTGTCCGCTCCGGTGGCCACGACCACGCCGGTCGCGGTGCCGGAGGTCACCGACGTGCCGGCCAGCACCAGGTTGTCCGCCTCCACCGGGTCGGCGCTCCCGCCGCGGTCCCGCGCCGGGGTGTCGGCCTTGGCGACGGGCAGCGACTCGCCGGTCAGCGCGCCCTGCGCGACCATCAGGTCCTTGGCGGACAGCAGCCGCAGGTCGGCCGGTACGAGGTCGCCGGCGGCCAGCTTGACGATGTCGCCGCGCACCACGTCCGCGACGGGGATCTCGACGGTGGCCGGCGCCTGCGTCCGGCCGGACCGGCGCTGTACGGCGGTGGTCGTGGTGACCAGGGCGCGCAGCGCGGCGGCCGAGCTGTTCGAGCGGTATTCCTGCCAGAACCGCAGCAGCCCGCTGATCAGCACCATCGCGCCGAGGATCGGGATCTTCGGGTCGAAGGGCTCGGTGTCCGCGGCCTGGAGCCACTGCGCGTACATGACGGCGGCCAGGGCGGCGAGGACGAGGATGAACGGGTTCCAGAAGGCCTTGGCCAGCTGGACGTACCAGCGCGGGACGCGCTCGTGCGCGACGACGTTGGGCCCCTCGCGCTCCAGGCGCGCCACGGCGTTGTCGTACAGCAGCCCGTCGCGGCCGGTGCGCAGGTCCTGAAGGACGCGGGAGACCGGGCGTGCGCCGATCTCGGCCAGGTGCGCGCCGACGGCGCGGGTACGGGCTTCGAGCTCGGCGGCCCGGCGCTCCCGGCGACGGCCCGGCGGCGCGAGCTTCTCGGGGGTCAGCAGGTGGGTCATGACGAAACCTCCCTCCGTACGGGCGCGCGGCGGCGCCGAGACACGGCGGCATATCGGCATGACGGCGTGCCCCGGTGGCGCGCGGCGCCGGAACGGGGAATTCGGCGATCGTGAATTACGGAGTTACGGAATTACCGGAGGCACGGAAATGCGGGCACGCCGGAATACGCCGTGACGCGGCGGTGCGCATTCGGGACGCACGGCGGCAGGCGCAGGACGTACGGGCATTCCGCACGGAGGAGAGAAAACGCAGGGCACACCGACCGGACCGTATGCGACGACGAGGCGCGTCGGACGTATCGCCCGCCGCCGGTCGCCCACGGCGAATTCACCGGTCAGCCGACCAGCCGGTACTGATCAGCCGGCCACTGCAACGCTGCGGCAAGGACTTCCTTCGGGACTCATCCCGATCACCTCCTTGCTCGCGCGGACACAAACGCGGTGCCGCGTGTTCCGGCACCCGCACCACCGAATAATGCCATACGCCCCGCCGTTCCCTCCCCCTTTTCGGCCAAGAATTCCCCAAATACCCGTGTGATCCGGCTCGCACCCGCCGGCCGGTACGGCACCATCGTCACCATGGCGACGGAAAACGCCACGGCCGCGCGCACCGGTACGGGGACGGGTCCGGGCCGGGCACCACGGAGACGGCGGGCGGCCCGCGTCGGTGCGGCCCTGCTCCTGTTCGTCGCCACCGCGCCCTTGGTGTTCCGCGCCGCCGGCTCGGACGGGGTGACACCCGTGCCCCAACTCCTCGCCTTCCTGCCGTGGTTGACGGCACCCGCCGGGCTCGCCCTGGCGCTGTCGCTCGCGGCCCGCTGGCGGCCCGGCCTGTTCTGGGCCGCCGCCGCGCTGCTCGTCACGGCCGCGTTCGTCCGGCCGTACGGTGCCGAGGCCCCCGCGCCGCACGGCCCGGTCCTCGCCCGCCTCCGCGTGCTGACCGCCAACCTCGAATTCGGCCGGGCGACGGACGGGCTGCTCGCCACGCTGCGCCGGGAGCGCCCCGACCTGGTCGCGGTCCAGGAGTGCGACCGGGACCGCTGCGCCGCCGCCCTGGACTCCGCGCCCGTCCGCGCGGCCTACCCGTACCGCCTGCGCGCGGGGTACGGCGCGGCCGAGGGCTCCGCCGTACTGAGCCGCTTCCCGCTCACCCGGGACGGCGCGGTCGCGGGCGAACTGGCCATGCCGCGCGCGGCCGTCACCGTCGCCGGGCAGCGGCTGCACTTCCAGGTCGCCCATCCGATGCCGCCGCTGCCCGCCTCCCTGGGCACCTGGCGCGCCGAACTCGGCCGCCTGCGCGCCCTGGCCGCCGCCCGCGGCCACGAACCGCTGATCATCGCGGGCGACTTCAACTCCAGCCAGGACCACGCCGCCTTCCGCGCCCTCCTCGACACCGGCCTGCGCGACAGCGCCCGCCGGACAGGCCACCCCCGCACCCCGTCCTGGCCGTCCCGGACGACCCCCGTCCTGGGCGCCCAGATCGACCACGTCCTGGTCAGCGACGCACTGCGCCCGCACGCGGCACGCTTCCTCGACCTGCCGGACACGGATCACCGGGCGCTGCTCGTCGAACTCGATCTCCACGCGCCCCGCTGAGGCCCGCCCCCGCGGTCACCCCTCCCGCTCGCGGCGGTCGTAGGCGGCGCGCGCCTCGGCGATCTCGCTCTGGTGCACCTCGGTCCAGGTGACCAGCGCCTGGATCGTGTCGTGCAGGGTCGCGCCCAGCGGCGTCAGCTCGTAGTCCACCCGGGGCGGCACGACGGGGTGCACCGTACGGCGGACGAGGCCGTCGCGTTCGAGCTGGCGCAGGGTGACCGTCAGCATCCGCTGGCTGATGCCGTCCACCTCGCGGCGCAGCTCGGTGAAGCGCAGCGTGCGGCGGTCCAGCAGCGCGATGACGAGCAGCGACCACTTGTCGGCGACCCGGTCGAGGATCTGCCGGACCTCGCAGCCCTCCCGTACGTCCCACTGCCGGGCGTCGTAGTCGCACCCGTCGCCGGGAGCACCGCCGTACGCGCCGTCGCCGCACGCCTCGGCCGGATGGGTTACTCCGGTGTGCCCGGGTGACTTCGAAGTGCCTTCTTCCATGGCCGTACACGGTGCCGGAAGATGCGGTCGGTAACAAGAGGTAACCGACCAGCACAGGAGGAACCGAGCCATGACGTCCGACGGTCCGGCCCCGTCGCCCGGGGACGGCGCCCGCATGAGCGGCCGCACCTGGGGCGTGCTGCTCGTCCTCTGCGGCGCGATCTTCCTGGAGGGGATCGACGTCGCCATGCTGAACGCGGCGCTGCCGTCGATCCGCGCCGAACTCGACCTGACCACCGGCGAGTTGCAGTGGGTGATGAGCGCGTATGTGCTCGGCTACGGCGGCTTCATGCTGCTCGGCGGGCGGGCCGCCGACCTGTTCGGACGGCGGCGGATGTTCCTGCTGCCGCTCGGCGTCTTCCTCGTCTTCTCCGGCCTGGGCGGTATCGCCGGCGACGGCTGGACGCTCGTCCTCGCCCGGTTCGTGACGGGCGCGTGCGCCGCGTTCATGACGCCCGCCGGGCTTTCGGTCATCACCACCGGCTTCCCCGCCGGACCGCACCGCACCAAGGCGCTGCTGGTCTACTCGGGTACCGGGGGCGGCGGGTTCTCGGTCGGTCTGATCGTCGGCGGCCTGCTGACGGCGGCCGACTGGCGGTGGGTGTTCTTCGCCCCGGTGGTGCTGGCGGCCCTGATCCTCGCCGCGGGGCTGCCGCTGATCCCGCGTACGGAGCCGGCCCGTGCGGCGGGCAGGCGTCCGGGGTGCGGCCGCCCGCCCCGCCCCCACCTGGACCTGCCCGGAGCGCTCACCGTGACCGGCGCGCTCCTCCTGTTCGTGCTGGGCGTCGAGCGCGCCCCGCACGCCCCGGTGGCCCAGACCCTGGCGGCCCTCGCCGCTTCCCTGGGCCTCCTGCTCGCTTTCGTACGGATCGAGCGGCGCTCCCCCGCCCCGCTGGTGCGGCCCGGCATCTTCCGTACGTGCTCGCTGGTCCGCGCCAACCTCACCGGACTGCTGTTCACCGGCGGGTTCTTCGGGTTCCAGTTCGTCGTCGTGCTGTACCTGCGCGAGCTGCGCGGATGGTCGACGGTGCAGACGAGCCTCGCGATGCTGGCGATGGGCGCCGACGCGGTGCTCGCCCCCGTCCTGACGCCCCGGCTCGTCCGGCGGTTCGGCAACGCGCGGGTGATCCTCGGCGGCCTGCTGCTGGCGGCCGTCGCCTACGCCGCGTTCCTGCCGCTCGGCACGGACCGCGCGTACGCGGCGATGTTCCCCAGCCTCCTGCTGATCGGCATCGCCTTCGCACTGGTCCACGGCCCCCTGACCATCGTCGCCACGGACGGCGTCGACCACCGCGAACAGGGCCTGGCCGGCGGCCTCCTCCACACGTCCTTCCAGTTCGGCGCGGCCCTCGGCCTGTCGGCGACAACAGCCGCCATGCCCCTCGGCGACACCGCCCCGCTCACCGCCTATCGGACCGCGCTTCTGGTTCCGCTTGTGTTCGCCGTACTGGCGGTGGTCATCCGTCCGCGGGGGCGTGCCTCCTCACGCCGCCGAGACCGGCCCGATCCGGTCCAGAGGCGCCGGCGCGTCGTGGTGGATGGGCGTATGCGCGCCGGTCAGCGGCGTGCCCGTGCCGCCGCGGCGGTTGGCGATGATTTCGGCGGCGATGGACAGGGCCGTCTCCTCGGGGGTGCGGGCGCCGAGGTCGAGGCCGATCGGTGAGCGCAGGCGGGTGAGTTCGAGCTCGGTCAGGCCTGCGGCGCGGAGGCGGTCCAGGCGGTCCAGGTGGGTGCGGCGGGAGCCCATGGCGCCGACGTAGGCGACGGGGAGGCGCAGGGCGCGCTCCAGGAGGGGGACGTCGAACTTCGGGTCGTGGGTCAGGACGCACAGCACCGCGCGGGCGTCGAGGTCCTGGGTTTCGAGGTAGCGGTGCGGCCAGTCGACGACGATCTCGTCCGCGTCGGGGAAGCGGGCGCGGGTGGCGAAGACGGGGCGGGCGTCGCAGACCGTGACGTGGTGGCCGAGGAACTTGCCGGCGCGCACCAGGGCGGCGGCGAAGTCGATGGCACCGAAGACGATCATGCGCGGTGCGGGCACGGAGGATTCGACGAGGAGGGTGACGGGTTCGCCGCAGCGGGAGCCGTCGGCGCCGATCTCGACGGTGGCGGTGCGGCCCGCGTCCAGGAGGGCGCGGGTCTCGTGAACGGCGGTGCGGTCCAGGCCCGGGTGACCGCCGAGGGTGCCGGTGACACCGCCGTCGGGGCGTACCAGCAGGGCGCGGCCCAGGAGGTGCGCCGGGCCGCGGACGACCCGGGCCACCGCCGCCGCTTCGCCCGAGGCGGCGGCTGCCAGGGCGGTGGTGAGGGTGGAGCTGGTCGTGGCGGTGGCGGTGGTGGCGGCGGTGGCGGCGTCCGTCGCGGGCTCGGTGCGGGGGGTGCCGTTTCCCGGCCCGGCTTCCGTACGGGGGCCGCCGTTTCCCGCTCCGGTCTCCGTACGCGGGCCGCCGCCTCCCGGCCCGGTCTCCGTGCGCGGGCCGCCGTCTCCCGCCCCCTCCGTCCCGGCATCGCCGTCCCCCGCCCCCTCCGTACCGTACAGCCGTACCGGAGTGATCAGGATGTCGATGACGCCTCCGCAGGTCAGGCCGACCGCGAAGGCGTCGTCGTCGCTGTAGCCGAAGCGCTCCAGAACCGTTTCGCCGGTGCGCAGCGCCTCCTGGCACAGTTCGTAGACCGCGCCCTCCACGCATCCGCCGGAGACCGACCCGACCGCCGCGCCGTCGCTGTCGACGGCCAGTGCGGCGCCCGGTTGGCGGGGCGCGCTGCCGCTGGTGGCCACGACCGTGGCCACCGCGAAGGGGCGTCCCTGCCGGGCCCACCGGTGCAGCTCGTCGGCGATGTCCAGCATGTCGGTCTCCTTACGGTGAGTGCGGGGCGGGGCGTTACTTGACGCCCAGCCAGTTCTCGATGGGGTGCAGCGCGAAGTAGCCGAGGAAGATCAGCGCGAGTACCCACATGAAGGCGCCGACCTCCCGCCACTTGCCCTGCGCGGTCTTGATGGCGGTGTAGGCGATGACGCCCGCGCCGACGCCCGCGGTGATGTTGTACGTGAAGGGCATCAGCGCCACGGTGAGGAACACCGGTATGGACACCGATCGGTCGCTCCAGTCCACGTGCTTGGCGGCACTCATCATCATCGAGCCGATCACGACGAGGGCGGCCGCGGCGACCTGGGCGGGCACGAGCTGGGTGAGCGGGGTGAAGAAGAGGCAGGCGGCGAAGAACAGGCCGGTGACGACCGAGGACAGACCGGTGCGGGCGCCTTCGCCGACACCGCTGGCCGACTCGATGAACACGGTCTGTCCCGACGCGCCCGCCACGCCGCCGATCGCGCCGCCCGCGCCGTCGATGAACAGCGCCTTGGACAGGCCGGGCATCCGCCCCTTGTCGTCGGCGAGCTTCGCTTCCGTACCGACGCCGATGATGGTGGCCATGGCGTCGAAGAACCCGGCGAGCACGAGGGTGAAGACGATCATGCCGACGGTGAGCGCGCCGATCCGGTCCCAGCCGCCGAACTCGACGTGCCCGAAGAGCCCGAAGTCGGGCATGGCGACGGCGCTGCCGTGCAGCTCGGGCGAGGTGCCGCCCCAGTCCTTGTCGGTGAGGCCGCCGAGGGTGGTGGCGAGCACGGACAGGACCGTGCCGACGACGATGCCGATGAGGATGGCGCCGGGCACGTTGCGGGCCTGGAGCATGAAGATCAGCACCAGGGTGACGGCGAAGAAGAGGACCGGCCAGCCGGACAGTTCCCCGGTCAGACCGAGCTGGACGGGACCGCCGGTGCCCTTGCCGACGAAGCCCGCCTTCACCAGGCCGAGCAGGGCGACGAACATGCCGATGCCCATGGTGATGGCGTGCTTGAGGGCCAGCGGGATGGCGTTCATGATCATCTCGCGCAGCCCGGTGACCACCAGGAGCATGATGACCACGCCGTACAGCACGCACATGCCCATCGCCTGCGGCCAGGTCATGTACGGCACGACCTGCGAGGTCAGCGCCGCCGAGACGTTCAGCCCGGCGGCCAGGGCCAGCGGCACCTTGCCGATGAACCCCATGAGCAGGGTGCAGACCGCCGCGCCCAGGGCCGTGGCGGTCACCACGCCGGCGCTCGCGAGCGTGTGCTCCCCGGCGTCCGGCGTCGACAGGATGAGGGGGTTGAGCAGGAGGATGTAGCACATCGCCATGAAGGTGGTGATGCCGCCGCGCACCTCGCGCGCGACCGTCGATCCTCTGTCGGAGATGTGGAAGTACCGGTCGAGCCAGGACCGGCCGGCGGGCTGACGCGTGCCCGCGCCCGCGTCTTCCGCCGTGGTCCTCGGCTCCAGGAACTGCTGGGTCATGGTGCCTTACTCCCAAGGTTCATAGGGGCCCTCGCGCCGCGCACGCACCGCGGCGCGAGATTTGGGATGGAACTTCGGCTGCACGACCCGGGGGACGGCCCAGGTGCCTGCGGCGGGACGGCCGTACGGCGGTGAACGGCACCGCCGTACGGCTGCCCCGCCCGCGCGGCTATGTGCCGGTGAGATGCTCCGGCCGGACCGGGGTCCGGTTCAGTTCCAGCCCGGTCGCGTTCCGGATCGCCGCGAGGACGGCCGGGGTGGACGACAGGGTGGGTGCCTCGCCGATGCCGCGCAGCCCGTACGGGGCGTGCTCGTCGGCGAGTTCGAGCACGTCGACCGGGATGGTCGGCGTGTCGAGGATCGTGGGGATCAGGTAGTCCGTGAAGGACGGGTTGCGCACCTTCGCGGTCTTCGGGTCGACGATGATCTCCTCCATCACCGCGACGCCGAGGCCCTGTGTCGTACCGCCCTGGATCTGCCCGACCACGGACAGCGGGTTCAGGGCCTTGCCGACGTCCTGGGCGCAGGCCAGCTCCACGACCTTGACCAGGCCGAGCGCGGTGTCCACCTCGACGACCGCGCGGTGCGCCGCGAAGGAGTACTGGACGTGGCCGTTGCCCTGGCCGGTGCGCAGGTCGAACGGTTCGGTCGGGCGGTGCCGCCATTCCAGTTCGAGGTCGATGGCCTCGTCCTCCAGGACGTCCGCCACATCGGCCAGCACCTCGCCGCCGTCGGTGACGGCCTTGCCGTTCTCCAGCAGGAGTTCGGCGGTGGCCCACGCCGGGTGGTACGTGCCGAACTTGCGCCGGCCCAGTTCCAGGACCTGTTCGCGCACGTGCTCGCAGGTGTTCTTCACCGCGCCGCCGGTGACGTAGGTCTGCCGGGAGGCGGAGGTGGAGCCGGCCGAGCCGACCCGGGTGTCCGCCGGGTGGATGGTGACCTGGTCGACGCCCAGTTCCGTACGGGCGATCTGCGCGTGGACGGTGACGCCGCCCTGGCCGACCTCCGCCATCGCCGTGTGCACGGTCGCGACCGGCACACCGCCGACGACCTCCATGCGGACCCGGGCGGTCGAGTAGTCGTCGAAGCCCTCGGAGAAGCCGACGTTCTTGATGCCGACCGCGTAGCCGATGCCGCGTACGACGTCCTCGCCGTGCGTGGTGTTGGACAGTCCGCCGGGCAGCGCGCGGACGTCGGCGCCCTCGGTGGTCTCCCACTGGTTCTCCGGCGGCAGCGGCATCGCCTTGACGCGGCGCAGCAGCTCGGCGACGGGCGCCGGGGAGTCCACGACCTGCCCGGTGGGCAGCGGGGTGCCCTGTTCCATGGCGTTCAGCTGCCGGAACTCGACCGGGTCCATGCCCAGCTTCTGCGCGAGCTTGTCCATCTGCGCCTCGTACGCGAAGCACGCCTGGACCGCGCCGAAGCCGCGCATGGCGCCGCAGGGCGGGTTGTTCGTGTAGAGGGCGATGGCCTCGATGTCCACGTCGTCGACCGCGTACGGGCCGACGGACAGGGACGAGGCGTTGCCGACGACGGCCGGGGAGGCGGACGCGTAGGCGCCGCCGTCCAGCACGATGCGGCACTTCATGTGGGTGAGCTTGCCGTCCTTGGTGGCGCCGTGCTCGTACCAGAGCTTGGCGGGGTGCCGGTGGACGTGGCCGAAGAACGACTCGAACCGGTTGTAGACGATCTTGACGGGCTTGCCGGTGCGCAGTGCGAGCAGACAGCCGTGGATCTGCATCGACAGGTCCTCGCGGCCGCCGAAGGCGCCGCCGACGCCGGACAGCGTCATGCGGACCTTGTCCTCGGGCAGGCCCAGGACCGGGGCGATCTGGCGCAGATCGGAGTGCAGCCACTGGGTGGCGACGTACAGGTCGACGCCGCCGTCCTCGGCGGGCACCGCGAGGCCCGACTCCGGGCCGAGGAACGCCTGGTCCTGCATGCCGAAGACGTACTCGCCGGAGACGATCACATCGGCGCGGCGGGCGGCCGCGTCGGCGTCGCCGCGCACGATCGGCTGGCGGTGCACGATGTTCGGGTGCGGTACGTGCCCGGCGTGGTGATCCTTTCGGTTCTCGTGGACCAGCGGCGCGTCCTCGGCCAGCGCGGACGCCTCGTCGGTGACCACCGGCAGCTCGGCGTACTCGACCTTGATCTTGGCGGCGGCGCGGCGGGCGGTCTCCGGGTGGTCGGCGGCGACCAGCGCGACCGGCTCGCCGTGGTGGCGGACCTTGCCGTGCGCCAGGACGGGCGTGTCCTGGATCTCCAGGCCGTAGTTCTTCACCTCGGTGGGCAGGTCGTCATAGGTGAGGACCGCGTACACGCCGGACTGGGCGAGCGCCTCGGAGGTGTCGATGGAGACGATCTCGGCGTGCGCGACGGTGGAGCGCAGCGTGCAGCCCCACAGCATGTCCTCGTGCCACAGGTCGGAGGAGTACGCGAACTCGCCGGTCACCTTCAGCGTGCCGTCCGGGCGCAGCGTGGAGGCGCCGATGCCCGCGTCGGCCGTGCCGCCCTGGGTCAGGTGGGTGGGTGTGCGGGTGACTCCGCTCATGGTCAGGCCCCCGTTCCGGCGGTCCGCGCGTCGCCGCGGGCGGCGGCGAGCCGTACCGCGTCGAGGATCTTCTCGTAGCCCGTGCAGCGGCACAGGTTGCCGGACAGCGCCTCGCGGATGTCCGCGTCGGACGGCTGGGCGTTGCGCTCCAGCAGTTCGTCGGCGGCGACCAGCAGGCCGGGCGTGCAGAAGCCGCACTGGACGGCGCCCGCGTCGATGAACGCCTGCTGAACGGGTGAGAGCTTGACCTGCCCTTCGGCGGCGGGCTTGGCCTGCCGGCGCTGGGCGGCGTCGACGCTCGTACCGGCGGAGCCGCAGGCGCCGGTGGCGCAGCCGCCGTGCTGGGCGCGCTGCTCGGCGTAGTCGGCCAGGCCCTCGACGGTGACGACCTCCCGGCCCTCGGCCTGGCCGGCCGCGACCAGGCACGAACACACCGGCACACCGTCCAGGCGGACCGTGCAGGAGCCGCATTCGCCCTGCTCACAGGCGTTCTTCGAGCCCGGCAGGCCCATCCGCTCGCGCAGCACGTACAGCAGGCTCTCGCCCTCCCATACGTCGTCGGCCTGCTGCTCGCGGCCGTTGACGGTGAACTTCACGCGCACTGGGCGCTCCTCTCGTTGCCGCGGTAGGACTCCCAGGTCCAGCCGAGGGTGCGGCGCGCCATGATCCCCACCGCGTGGCGCCGGTACTTCGCGCTGCCGCGCACATCGTCGATCGGGTTGCAGGCGCCGGTGGCCAGCTCGGCGAACCGCTTCGCCACGGACGGCGGAATGGGCCGCCCCGACTCCCAGAAGCCGCCCTCCTCCAGGGCCGCCGTCAGGAACTCCTCGGCGGCCCTGGCCCGTACGGGTGTGGGGGCGGCCGAGCCGATGCCGGTGCGTACGGTGCGGGTGCGCGGGTGCAGCGCGAGGCCGAAGGCGCACACCGCGATGACCATCGCGTTGCGGGTGCCGACCTTGGAGAACTGCTGCGGTCCGTCCGCCTTGGGCAGGTGCACGGCGCGGATCAGCTCGTCCGGCTCCAGCGCGTTGCGCTTGACGCCCAGATAGAAGTCGTCGACGGGGATCATGCGGCGGCCGCGTACCGACTCGGCCTCGACCTCGCCGCCGGAGGCGAGCAGCGCCGGGTGCGCGTCCCCGGCCGGGGAGGCGGTGCCCAGGTTGCCGCCGACACCGCCGCGGTTGCGGATCTGCGGGGAGGCGACGGTGTGCGAGGCGAGCGCCAGGCCGGGCAGCTCGGTGCGCAGGTTCTCCATGATCTGCGTGTACGGCACGGACGCGCCGAGCCGTACGGTCTCCTCGCCCACCTCCCACTCCCGCAGGTCATCGACGCGGTTCAGGTCGAGCAGGTACTCGGGGCGGCGGTGGTCGAAGTTGATCTCGACCATGACATCGGTGCCGCCCGCGATCGGCACAGCCGTGGGGTGCTCGGCCTTGGCGGCGAGCGCCTCCTCCCAGCTGCCGGGGCGAAGGAAGTCCATACGAGGCTCTCTTCTACGAAATCTTCGGTGCGTCCGGGCGCCGGACGCACCGGCGCGGGCACCGCTCGCGAAATCGGGTCGTCCGCTGCCCGCGGTGAGGACCAACGGTCCTCGACTGCGGGGGCCGTTCCTGTCCTGTCAACGCGGTTGGGCCCAGTGAACGCGCCCCGCACCCGCCGGGTGCAGTCACCGAAACCATGAAGCGGTTGGCTGGCCACGGCGCATGTCTTGTAGATTCGAACGAAAGGCGGGGCGCAGAAACCTCGCGGTATTCCACCGGCAACATCAGTCAGAACAGAACGGCGGGCGAGAGACCATGCGGCTCCGCGCACTCCTGGACACCGGCACTCTCGGCCTGCGGCTGCTGGGCGGCGAGGAGGAACTGGACCGTACCGTGCGCGGGGTCATGACCACCGACCTGCGCGACCCCAGCCGCTACCTGTCCGGCGGCGAACTGGTGCTGACGGGGCTGGCCTGGCGCCGCGAGCCGGCGGACTCCGAGCGGTTCGTGCGCATCCTGGCCGCGGCCGGGGTCGCCGGGCTGGCCGCGGGCGAGGCCGAGCTGGGCGCGGTGCCCGAGGACCTGGTGGCGGCCTGCGCCCGGCACCGTCTGCCGCTGTTCTCCGTGGTGGAGGACGTCTCCTTCGCCTCGATCACCGAGTACGTCGTACGCCAGGTCTCCGGCGAGCGGGCGGGCGACCTGGCCGCCGTGGTGGACCGGCACCGCCGCCTGATGACCTCGGGGCCCGCGGGCGGCGGCCCGGAGGCCGTCCTGGAGCTGCTCGGCTCCGACCTGGACCTGCGCGCCTGGGTGCTGTCCCCCACCGGCCGGCAGATCGCCGGGTCCAGCCTGGCCGGATCGGGGCCCGAGCTGCCCGCCGAGACCGGCGCCCGGCTGGCGGGCGAGCACCTGGCCGCCTCCCGCACCGGCCGCCGCGGCCCCTACCGGCTCCCGCTCGGCAGCACCACGTACTCCCTCTTCCCGATCCGCGGCAACGGCCGCGACCTGCGCGAGACGGTCCTGTCCGACTGGCTGCTGGCGGTCGAGGCGGACGCCGGCGACTGGGCCGAGGAGCGCCTGGACCTGCTGCACGGCGTCACCCAGCTGATCGCCGTCGAGCGCGACCGCCGCGACGCGGCCCGTACGGTGCGCAGACGCCTCGCCCAGGAGGTCCTGGAGCTGGTGCAGGCGGGCGCCGCGCCCGCGGAGATCGCGGCCCGGCTCCGGGTGGCCGCGCCCGTGCTGCTGCCCGGGCTGGGCACGGCGCCGCACTGGCAGGTCGTCGTGGCCCGCGTCGAGTGGACGGGCGGGGACGTGCCCGGCGGGCCGGTCGCGCAGACGCTGCTGGAGGAGGTGCTGGTCGACCCCGGCACGTTCGGGCCCGACCCGTCCGACCGGATCGCCGTCGCGCACACCGGCGACGAGGCGGTGGCCCTGGTGCCGCTGCCGGCCGTGCCGGACGACGACGCGCGGGACGGCCACGCGTCCACCGCCGGGCTCCAGGCCGACGCCCTGCTCGCCGCCGTCCAGGAGCCGCTGACCCGGGGCCTGGGCGACGACGGCCGCCTGACCATCGGCGTCAGCGCCTCCGTCCACTCGGCGGAGGGCCTGCGCGGCGCCCTGGAGGAGGCCCGGCACGCCCGCCGGGTCGCCGCCGCCCGTCCGGGCCGGGTCTGCGCGGCCGGCCACGAGGAGCTGGCCTCGCACGTCCTGCTGCTGCCCTTCGTCCCCGACGACGTGCGCCGTGCCTTCACCGCCCGGCTCCTGGACCCGCTGCGCGACTACGACCGCCGCCACCGCGCCGAGCTGATCCCCACCCTGGAGGCGTTCCTCGACTGCGACGGCTCCTGGACCCGCTGCGCCACCCGCCTCCACCTGCACGTCAACACCCTGCGCTACCGGGTCGGCCGCATCGAGCAGCTGACCGGCCGCGACCTGGCGCGCCTGGAGGACAAGCTGGACTTCTTCCTGGCGCTGCGGATGAGCTGAGGCGGCGGGCGGACAGCGGAACGTACGGCGGGGGCAGCGCTGGAACGTACGGCCGATAGGCGGAACGTACGGCCGGTACGGCGGAACGTACGGCCGGTACGGCGGAACGTACGGCCGGTACGGCGGAACGCATGGCCGGGGCGGCCGTGCACACGGCCCACATTCGGCCACGTATGAATGGCGGATATGCGCCCCTTGCCGGACCGGCGCGCAACGCCCGCCGCGCCAGGCTCGGTTGACCGATCGTCAGCAAAGGTCCCCGGGGCGGCGGTAATCCCTGATCACGCGTCACCCGTTCGGACGTATCCCGACGCCGCTCCCCACCGCCGCATCCGCCCCACCCCGCCCCTCGGGGCGCCGTGTACTGCCGGTTTCGGGCCGCCACGGTGCCCCCGGGAGGCGGCGAAGCGATTGTGAAATCATTCACCTTCCCCCTTGGCCGGGCGGCCGGATTCGTGCTGAGATGCGCCCACTGCTTCTCAGTTCCAGCTCAACGGTGCGCTCGGGGAGGGCAATGTGGCGGACACCGCCATGTCAGGAGCCGCGGGAACCGCGGGAACCGCACAGCCCGGGGAACCGGTGCCCGACATCCCGGCGGCCCGGTCGGCGGCCGGGGCGGACGCCCTGGACCGGGCCGTGTGGCGGCTGCGGTCACGGGGGTGCTGGGACGACGCGGCGGCCCTGCTGGAACCGCACGCGGCGGGACATCCCCCGTACGCCATCCGCCGCGCAGCGCTCCTCGTGGAGCGCTGCATGTTCACCGCCACCGGGTGGGCCACGGCCGAGGACGCGCTGCGCGCCGCCGAGGCGGTGGCGGGCGACAACGACGAGCGGGGCGCCGCGGCCTGCGAGCGCGGCCACCTGGCGTACGCCGCCACGGTCCTGGGCGTACGGGACCGTGCCGACGAGGCGCGGTCCGCGCTCGGCCGGGCCGCGGCCCTGCTGGCCCCCACCGCGCCCGGCCGGGCACTGCTGGACTACCGGCGCGGCCTGATGGCCGAACACGTCGCGCACAGCCCGGAATCCGCGCGCGCCGCCTACCGCCGCGCCCACGCGGGCGCCACCGCGCACGGCGACACCCTGCTGCTCTCCTTCACCTGGCGCCACCTCGCCGGGCTCGCCCTGCGCGACGGCGAACTCGCCGAGGCCCGGCACGGTTTCGCCGAGTCCCTGCGCATCCGCGAGGAACTGGGCTTCCTGGTCGGTACGGCACCGGCGCTGGTCGCCCTCGCCGACGCGGCGCCGCCCGAGGAGGCCGAGGGGCTGCGCATCGAGGCCGCCCGGCTCTTCCGGCTCATGGGCGGCGTACCGACCTGGCTCGCGGAGCACCTGGAGGGCGTACCGGCGGCCCCGGACGCCCCGCCGGCACCCCCGGCACACCGGGCAGGCCACTAGATCCGTTCGCCAGGCGCCCGCCCGCCGCCCGCCCGCCGCCCGGCCGGCTCCGCGTGCGCGCCCCTGGCATATGTGGCTCCGCGGACCCCACCCACCCCGAATTTGGCCTCAAGTCGCACTGTCCGTACGGGACTTGTCCCTGGATGCTGGTGCGGTTCGACTCCCGACCTACGGCAGCGCCTTTCAGGAGGCCACACCTTGGCAGCAGGAGCACCGCACCCATCGGCCGGCTCGGACTGGGGAAAGGCGGATTTCGAGGCCATCTACGACTGCCCCGATCCTCGTACGTACTTCCGGACGCTGCGCCCGCTCGACTACCAGATCCCGCACCACGGCCAAGGGGTGTTCCGCGCCCTGGCCGAGCACCTGCAACGGCGCCGGCCCGGCCGCCGGCCGCTCCAGGTCGTCGACCTGTGCTGTTCCTACGGCGTCAACGCGGCGCTGCTCAACCACAAACTGGGCCTCGCGGACCTGTACGACCGGTACACCGACGCGCGGGAGACCGGCGGCCTGTCGGCGGCCCGGCTGGCCGGCGAGGACCGGGCGTTCTTCGACGAGCTGCGCCGCCCGGAAGCCGTGCGGACCATCGGCATCGACGCGGCCCGGCGCGCGGTCGGCTACGCCGAGCGGGTCGGCCTGCTGGACGCCGGGTTCGCCGAGAACCTGGAGGCCGCCGAACCGTCCGCACGCCTGCGGCACGCCCTGGCGGGCACCGACCTGATCACCGTGACGGGCGGCGTGGGCTACATCTCCGCCACCACCTTCGGGCGGCTGCTCGCCTGCACGCCGGAGCCGCCGTGGGTCGCCGCCTTCGTCCTGCGGACCGTGTCGTACGCCCCGATAGCCGATCTCCTCGCCCGGTCCGGCCTGGTGACCGAACGCTTCCCGGCCCGCACCTTCCGCCAGCGCCGCTTCGCCGACCTGGCCGAACGCCGCGCCGCCTTCACCGCCCTGCAAAGCCGCGACCTGGACACCACCGGCAAGGAGTCGGACGGCTTCTACCACGCCGACCTGTACCTCTCCCGGCCGGCGGCGGATGCGGCGGACGTGGCGCTGGAGCGGCTGGTGCCCTGACCGGGTGGTCGCTCCGGGGCCCGGGCTCTCAGTGCCCCCGCCGCCCCGGCGAGAGGTGTTCGCGGGCGATGCGTTCGACGATGGCGTACTCGCGGGCCATCAGGGCGTCCAGCAGGGCCGTGTGTTCGGAGGCGGCGGCGAGGAGGTCGGCCGTGCGGGACGGGGGGCTGCCGGGGACCGGGGTGCGGGTGCGGCGGTGGAGGTCGTCGGCGACCTGGACGAGCTGGCGGTTGCCCGTGAGGGTGAGCAGGGCGTGGTGGAAGGCGTGGTCCGCGTCGGCGTAACCGGTCCGGTCGCCGTGGGCCGCGGCGGCGACGCCCGCGGCGGCCAGCGGGCGCAGGTCTTCCCACCGCTCGGCCGGCAGCGTCCGCGCCAGCCGCAGCAGCGCCGGTACTTCGAGCATCGCGCGCACCTCGGCCAGCTCCGCGAGGTCGCGGTGGGTGCGCTCGGCGACGCGGAAGCCGCGGTTCGGGGCGACCTCGACCGCGCCCTCGCAGGCGAGCAGCTGCATGGCTTCCCGTACGGGGGTGGCGGAGACGCCGTAGCGGACGGCGAGCGCGGGGGCCGAGTAGACCTCGCCGGGGACCAGTTCGCCGGCCGTCAGGGCTTCGCGCAGCGCGGCCAGCACCTGGCCCCGTACGGAGTGCCGCTGGGGCTGCCTGCGGGGGGCGGAGGAGGGACCGGCGGGCGCCGGTATGTATGCCGTGGCGGGGTCCGGGACGCCGGAGTGGTGCTCGTGGGCGGCGTCCGGCGCGGTGCCGTGCCCGGCGTGCCCGGCCGGGCGGTTCCCGGGGCCTTCGTGGCCGGTGTGCTCGCCCCGCACGGGCTGCGAGCCGCCCTGTGCGGGCACCTGGGCGCGCAGCCGCGGCGCCGGTTCCGCTCTGCCCTGCTCCATGCGGGTTCCTCCTCACGTCCTCCAGCACCATAGGCGCCCCCTGTGACAGTGCAAACCCGGCTCAAACCCGCCGAAGATCGGGTAAGGTAAGGCTTACCTGCCAGCGAACGCGATATCGGTGGTGTCCCGTATGCGTCCTCTGCTCGCCGCCCGACCGCGCATCGAGCCCCTGGCCGGGGCGTATGCCCGGCTCACCGAGGTGTTCCCCGCACTGCGGGTGACCGAGTGGGAGACGGCACCGCCGCGGGGCGAGGGCTGGGTGACCGCCGCCGCGCTGGCCACCGACCCCACGGTCCTGGACGCCTTCCTGGCCTGGGACGACGCGCAGGTCGTACGGGATTACGGGCAGCGGGCCCGCCCCGATGTCGTCGCCGCGTTCGCCCTCCACCGCTACGCCTGGCCCGCCTGTCTGCTGATCACCGTCCCGTGGTTCCTGCACCGCCGGGTGCCGCGGCTGTCCGTCGAGGACGTGGCGTACCACCGCGAGCAGGGCCGGATGGCCGTACGGGTCCGCTCGTTCGCCTGTCTGCCCGGCGACCCGGCGGCGGAGCTGCCCGGCGCGCGGGTCGTACCGGACGAGGAGGCGCTGCGCGCCGAGGTCCGGGAGGCGGTCGCCGAGCACCTCGGGCCCGTCCTGGACGGTTTCCGGCCCCGGCTGCGGCGCGGTCCGCGCGCCCTGTGGGGCATGGCCTCGGACGAGATCGTCGAAGGCCTGTGGTACCTCGGGCACCTGCTGGGCGAGGAGCCGCGCGCGGTGGCCGAGGCGGCCCGGCTGCTCCCGGGCGGCACGGCCCCGTACGCCGGCGGCGCCGCCTTCCGCGAGCTGACCGGCCCGGACGGCACGGCGCTGCCCACCCGGGACCGGGCGAGCTGCTGCATGTTCTACACGCTGCGCCCCGAGGACACCTGTGTGACCTGCCCCCGTACGTGCGACGCGGACCGCATCAAGCGCCTCACCGCAACCACCTGACCCCCACACCACCCGATCGGGTCGCCGGAATCGAACCCAACCCCGCCCCCACCAGCGGCAGTTCGATCCGAACGCGCTCTTCCGCGCGCCCCTGCACCCCCTTGGCGTCCTCCTTTCCCGAAAGCCCCGGCGGGACGGCCGGATTCCGCCAGGATGACGCGCGAAAGCGCGTACGCCGAGGCAAGGGGCCACAGCATGAGAATGACCGATATATCGCTTGGTTGGCTGGCTCCGGGGGTCCTGCTGCTCGTCGGAGTCACCGCGGCCGTGGTCGTGGTCCTGCGCGGCCGGCGTACGGCCGACGCGACGCCGGGCGAGGACTCCTGGGAGCGCAGCCAGGAGCGGCGGCGCCGCAAGGAGGCCGTCTACGGCACCGCCTCGTACGTGCTGCTGTTCTGCTGCGCCGCGGTCGCGGCGGCGCTCTCCTTCCACGGGCTGGTCGGCTTCGGCGTGTCCAACCTCAACCTCTCCGGAGGCTGGGAGTACCTGGTGCCGTTCGGGCTCGACGGCGCGGCGATGTTCTGCTCCGTGCTCGCGGTGCGCGAGGCCAGCCACGGCGACGCGGCGCTCGGCTCGCGCCTGCTGGTGTGGCTGTTCGCGGGCGCCGCGGCCTGGTTCAACTGGGTGCACGCGCCCCGCGGGTTCGGCCATGACGGCGCGCCGCAGTTCTTCGCCGGGATGTCGCTGTCGGCGGCGGTCCTCTTCGACCGGGCGCTGAAGCAGACCCGGCGGGCCGCGCTGCGCGAGCAGGGTCTGGTGCCGCGTCCGTTGCCGCAGATCCGGGTCGTACGGTGGCTGCGGGCCCCCCGCGAGACGTTCGGCGCCTGGTCGCTGATGCTGCTGGAAGGCGTACGGACCCTGGACGAGGCCGTCGAGGAGGTCCGTGAGGACCGCCGTCAGAACGAGCGCAACCGCCACCGCAGGCGCGAGCAGGACAAGCTGGACCGGGCCCGGATCAAAGCGATCAACCGCCAGCACCGCAACTGGAACCGCGGGCGCGGCGGCCGGCAGGTGCCGCTGACGGCGGGCACGCCGACGGCGCACGGCTCCCCCGCCGCCGCACAGCAGGCCGCCGGCGCGGAACCTGCGATAGCCGCCGACCCGGAAGCCCTGCCGCCCGGACTGTCCGCGGGGGCCGATCCGGTGCCCCCGGCCGGTCCCCGTCCGGCGCTGAAGGCCGTGCACGGCGCCGAGGCCGCGGACGCGTATCCGCGGACGGTGGATCTGACCGCCGAGGACGACACCCAGGCGCTGCCCCGGCTGGACTCCCTGGAGGAGAAGCTGGCGCGGATCGAGAAGCGGTTCGGCTGATCCGCGGCGGACCGGGCCCGCACCCCCGGGCTTTCGTCAGGCCGGTCCGCCGCCCGGCCCCCACCATGGGGCCGGCCCGCCGCCCGGCTCACACCATCGGGCCGGTCCGCCGCCCAGCTCACGCCGTCGGGCCGGCCCGCCGCCCGGCCCCCGCCGTCAGGGCGATCCGCCGCCCAGTTCGAACCACACGCATTTGCCCACTCCGTGGGCGCGTACTCCCCAGGCGTCCGCGAGGGAGTGCACCAGCATCAGCCCCCTTCCCGAGGTGCCGTCCGTCGTCGGCGGGCGCAGCCGGGGCCGCCGCCCGGCGAAGTCCCGCACCTCCACGCGCAGCCGGTCGGTGACCGTCGCGGTCACGATGGCGCCCCCGTTCGTGTGGACGAGGGCGTTGGTGACCAGCTCGCTGACGAGCAGTTCGGCTATGTCGCTGTCCCAGGCTCCCCCCCACTGGCGCAACAGCTGGCGCAGCTCGGCGCGGACCCCGGCCACCGCCGTCAGGTCCGCGTGCCGCAGTGTGCGTTCCATCTTCCCCGGCAGCCGGGTGCCGTTGTGGACGCCGATGCGTCCGGCCGCCGGCCCGGCTCTGTTCTCGCGTCGCACAGACTGACGCTTCATCCTCCCCGCCCCGAACGCTTCAGGTCCCTCTCCCTCGAACAGCTTCACGGTCATGCATGCCCATCGGACCCGGTGCCATGCGCCGGCCCACGAGTCCGCGGAACGCCAGGCCGCAGGCATGTGCCTGCGGCGCGGCGGGCGTAATGCCCGGTCAGGGGCGGGGAATGTTACGCAGGTTGGAGCGGGCCATCTGGACCATGCGGCCGACCCCGCCCTCCAGCACGATCTTGCCGGCGGAGAGGGCGAAGCCCTGGACCATGTCCCGGCTGATCTTCGGCGGCATGGACAGCGCGTTGGGGTCGGTGACCACGTCGACCAGGGCCGGGCCCTTGTGCCTGAAGGCGTCGCGCAGCGCGCCGCGCAGTTCCTTGGGCTTCTCGACCCGTACGCCGTGGGCCCCGGCCGCCCGCGCGATGGCGGCGAAGTCCGGGTTGTGGTTGGCGGTCCCGTACGCGGGCAGCCCGGCGACCATCATCTCCAGCTCGACCATGCCCAGCGAGGAGTTGTTGGAGAGGGCCACCTTCACCGGCAGGTCGTACTGGACGAGGGTGAGGAAGTCGCCCATCAGCATGGAGAAGCCGCCGTCGCCGGACATCGAGACGACCTGGCGGCGGCGGTCGGTGAACTGGGCGCCGATCGCCTGCGGCAGCGCGTTGGCCATCGATCCGTGGGTGAAGGAACCGATCACGCGGCGGCGGCCGTTGGGGCTGATGTAGCGCGCCGCCCAGACGTTGCACATCCCGGTGTCGACGGTGAAGACCGCGTCGTCCGCGGCCTCCTCGTCCAGGACGGACGCGACGAATTCCGGGTGGATCGGCGTGTGCTTCTCGACCTTGCGCGTGTAGGCCTTGACGACGCCTTCCAGGGCGTCGGCGTGCTTCTTCAGCATCCGGTCGAGGAACTTGCGGCTCTTCCTGGGCGTGATGCGCGGGTTGAGGCAGCGCAGGGTCTCGCGCACATCGCCCCAGACCGCGAGGTCCAGTTTGGAGCGGCGGCCGAGCCGTTCGGGGCGCACGTCCACCTGGACGATCTTGACGTCGTCCGGCAGGAAGGCGTTGTACGGGAAGTCCGTGCCCAGCAGGATCAGCAGGTCGCACTCGTGCGTGGCCTCGTAGGCGGCGCCGTAGCCGAGCAGGCCGCTCATGCCGACGTCGTACGGGTTGTCGTACTGGATCCACTCCTTGCCGCGCAGCGCGTGGCCCACCGGCGCCTTGAGGCGCTCGGCCAGCTCCATCACCTCGGCGTGCGCGCCCGCGGTGCCGCTGCCGCAGAACAGCGTGACCTTGCCGGCCTCCTCGATCATCCGGAGCAGCTGGTCGATCTCCGCGTCGCCGGGGCGCACGGTGGGGCGCGAGGTGACCAGCGCGTGCTCGATGGAGCGCTCGGGCGCCTCCTGGTCGGCGATGTCGCCGGGCAGCGAGACGACGGAGACGCCGCTGAGCCCGATGGCGTTCTGCACGGCTGTCTGGAGCACCCGCGGCATCTGGTCGCGGCTGGAGATCATCTCGCTGTAGTGGCTGCACTCGGTGAACAGCCGGTCCGGGTGGGTCTCCTGGAAGAAGCCGGTGCCGATCTCGCTGGAGGGGATGTGCGAGGCGAGCGCGAGCACCGGGGCCATCGAGCGGTGGGCGTCGAAGAGGCCGTTGATCAGGTGCAGGTTGCCGGGGCCGCAGGAGCCCGCGCAGGCCGCCAGCCGTCCGGCGATCTGGGCCTCGGCGCCCGCCGCGAAGGCGGCGACCTCTTCGTGGCGGACCTGGATCCAGTCGATGCCCGCGGTGCGGCGGACCGCGTCGACGATCGGGTTGAGGCTGTCGCCGACGACCCCGTAGAGCCGCTGGACACCGGCGCGCACCAGGATGTCGACGAACTGCCCGGCCACGGTCTGCTTCGCCATGCGCTGTCGCTCCTCCGGACGCGGGGCCGCGGGCGGGCACCACCCTCCGGCGGTGGCCCGTTTCGCGGCATTCCTTCCTGGTTCTACCACTCCCCCGGGCCGGTGTCCGTCCGGACTACGCCTGCCGCGTCACCCGGGCCGGGCCGCCTCCCACACCGCCACGGCCGTACGGTCCTGCCCGTACCCCTCCGCACGCAGCCGGACATCGGCCAGGAACGCCGCGAGCCCCGGCGGCCCGGCGGCCGTCCAGCGGGCGGCCAGGCGGCTGCCGAACCCGGCCGCCTCGGTCAGCGGGCCCGCCAGCCCGGCGCTGCACAACAGCAGGAGGTCGCCGGGCCGCGCGGCCACGGTCCGGAAGCGGAACGGCTCCGGCGAGGTGCGCGGAGCGGGCTCGTACGGCGGCTGCCAGGGCCGCCCGGACGGCGCGCGGGGCAGGCCGGGAACGGTGGCCCCGAAGTCGGGAAGGAGGGCGCCCGCATCGGGCGCGATCGGCACATCCGGCACATCTGACAGGTGCGATACGTCCGGCACATCCAGTACATCCGGCGCGAGGGCGTCCGGGCCGGGCGCGCCGGGCACCGGCCACGGCGACGTGTCCACGAGCGTCTCCTCCGAGCCCGCCCCGCCCCCGGGTGCCGGGCCGCCCGTCGCGCCCTCCTGGGGCGGCGGTGGCTCCAGGTCCTGCCAGACGCCGTCGCTCAGCCGGAAGAACCCGCCCGCGCCGACACCGAAGAAGACCCTGGTGCGGCAGGCCGGGTCGGCGGGCAGCAGGAGGCAGCGCAGCGCCGCCGTGTACTGCCCGGGGTCCATCCCGTGCTCGTCCGCGTGCGCGCGGAGCTTGCCGTAGCTGCGGTCGGTCAGGCGGTGCAGGCCGGACCTGAGGGCGTCGCGGCTGCCCGTACGGATGTCCTCGGCCAGCCGGGTGTAGCTGCGGCCGACGGCCCCGCCTATCCAGCGGCAGACGTCGCGGGCCGCACGGTGGGCGCCGCCGTACGCGTACGAGCCGCCGGGGGCCGCGGTGGCCACGGCGGCCAGGAGCAGCGCGTGCTGCCCGGCGCCGAAGCGCGCGGTGAGCAGGGCGTCGCCGCGCGGCTCACCGCGGTGGCGGGCGGCCTCGCCGCGCAGCGAGGCGGCACGCAGGGTCAGCGTTGCGTAACCGGCGCCGTCCAGCTCCGTGTCCGGTACGAGATCGTCCAGCGCGGCCGGGTCGGCGGCGGGCAGGGCCATCGGCTCGGGGCAGGGCCCGGCCGGCGTCCCCCCATCCGTGCCCCCGCCCGCCTCGGCGGACGGTACGGACCCGGCACCGGGCTCCTGCCCCACCGCGCGGAACGCGGAGTCCACCCGGTCGTCGAGCGAGTCCCGGGCCGCGTCCGCGGGGCCGGTGTCCCGGGCGGCGGCACCGTCGTCCCCGTACAACTCCCGCCACCACGTGTCCTCGTGACGGCGCCGGTCCCCCTGTCGGTCCATGGGCCGCATTGTCCACCGGCCGGGGCCGCGGAGACAGGGCGCGGCCGGGCGTCGCCGCGCCGCCCGGCCGGTACGCGCCAAGGGGCGCACCCGACCCGCTTCCGGCACGCTGGGGCCATGGGCGGATGGCAGTTGCTCACGGTCGGCCTGGTCCTGGCCCTCGGGCTGCTGGGCGTGCTGGCCCCGGGGGTGCCGGGGCCGCCGATCGTGTGGGCGGGTGTGCTGTGGTGGGCGATGGCCGAGCAGACCACCCTGGCCTGGTTCGTCCTGATCGGCACGAGCGCCGTGCTGCTGCTCGCCCAGGTTCTCGCCTGGCTGCTGCCGCCCCGCGACCCCCGGGCCGCCGGCGCCCCGTACCGGACCCTGTACGTGAGCGGCGCCGCGGGCATCCTCGGCTTCTTCGTGGTGCCCGTGGTGGGGGCCGTGCTGGGCTCGGTCGGCGCGCTCTACCTGCTGGAACGGGCGCGCCTGGGCAGTCACGGCGACGCGTGGGCCGCCACCCGTACGGCCATGCGGGCCCTCGGGTTCGCCGTGCTGGTCGAGCTGTACGCCTGCCTGCTGGCGGTCGGCGCCTGGACCGGCGCCGTCATCGCGAGCTGATCCTCCCGCGCGCCCGCGCCCTGCCACAGGTGGTGCAGGGCGTACGACCGCCAGGGCCGCCACGCCTCCGGCGACGCCGCGCCGCCGTTCGCCGGCCCCACGTCCGGGTCGCCCAGTGCCCGCATCCTGATGTACGCGGCTGCCGCCGGGCCCACCCCGGGCACGGCGCGCAGCGCGCGCTCGGCGGCGTCCCGGTCCGCGCCCGCGTCCAGCCGGACCGTCCCTTCGGCGAGCGCGCCGCACAGCGCGCGCACCGGCTCCGGCACCCCGGGGCCGGTCAGCGCGGCGGGCTCGGGGAAGAGGTGGGTGAGCGTGCCGTGCGCCGCGTCCAGCGGCTTGCCGTACGTCCGTACCAGCTCGGCGACGCGTTCCGGCGGCCCGCCGGCGACGGCCCGTACGGCCAGTTCCTCGGGGTCGGCGGCGCCCGGCGACCGCAGTCCGGGGCGGGCCGCGACCAGCGGTGCGAGCAGCGGGTCGGCGCCCAGGCGCTCGGCGACGGCGTACGGGTCGGCGTCCAGGTCGAACAGGCGGCGCATCCGCTGGACGGCGGTGGGCAGGTCCCGCAGATCGGTCAGGTGCAGCCGGCACTCCAGCCAGCCGCCGTCCGCGCCCCGGGCGGCCGGGCACACCAGTCCGGCGCGCGGCCGGCGCGGCTGCCGGGAGCCGGCGTGCTCGTCGACCTCGGCGATGCCGCTGCCGTGGGCGAGCCGCAGCGTACGGCGGTACGTACGGGAGCCCCGCGCACCGCGCACCTCCTCCACGCCGGACACCGCGCGCTCCTGGAGGAAGTCGAAGATCTCGGCGGCGGCGTACGGCCCCCGGTAGGCCAGCCGCAGCGGGACACCGGCGGGTGCCCCGTGCCGCGCGCCGCCGGACGGGCCCGTACGCGCCCCCGTACGCGCCCCCGCCGCGCGCAGCTCGCTCGGCGTGCTGGCGTAGATCTCGCGCATCGTGTCGTTGAACTGCCGGATGCTGGCGAATCCGGCGGCGAAGGCCAGGTCGGTGACCGGCAGCGCGGTGGTCTGGAGGAGGAGCCGCGCGGTGTGCGCGCGGCGGGCCCGCGCCAGGGCCACCGGCCCGGCGCCCAGCTCGGCCGTGAGCTGCCGCTGCACCTGCCGCGCGCTGTACCCCAGCCGCCGCGCGAGGCCGCCGACGCCTTCCCGGTCGACCACGCCGTCGTCGATGAACCGCATGGCGCGGCCGACCAGGTCGGCCCGGACGTTCCACTCCGCCGAGCCCGGCACGGCGTCCGGGCGGCAGCGGCGGCAGGCCCGGAACCCGGCGCCCTGCGCGGCCGCCGCGGAGGCGTAGAACCGTACGTTCGGACGCTTCGGGGTGACCGCCGGGCAGCTCGGGCGGCAGTAGATCCCGGTCGTCACGACGGCGAAGAAGAACTCGCCGTCGAACCGCGCGTCCCGGCTCGACACCGCCTCGTACCTGGTCTCGTCGTCCATCACACGATCCAGTGTGCGCGACGCCCGGGAGGTTTCCTGGCGGGAATCGGACATCGCGCTGGGGCGGGGCCGGGCCGCCCGCACCGCGGCGGGCGGCCCCCGCTCTACCTGTCGCCCCTGACCCCCTTGACCCCCCGCTTCCGCTCCATCATGTGGCGGCCCAGGGCCTGCTTCTGCTTCCAGTCCCTGCGGAGCTCCGCCCGCAGCCGGGCGTCGGTCTTGGCCACGATGCGCTCGTTCTCGCGCAGCAGCTTGCGGTAGCTCTCCAGCCGCCGCTGCGGCAGCGCGCCGCTCTCGATGGCCGCCAGCACCGCGCACCCGGGCTCCGTGGCGTGCGCGCAGTCGTGGAAGCGGCACTCGGCGGCCAGTTCCTCGACGTCCGAGAAGGCCCGCGCGAGCCCGGTGTCGGCGTCCCACATGCCGACGCCCCGCAGGCCGGGGGTGTCGATGAGCACCCCGCCGCCGGGCAGCACCAGCAGGTCCCGGGTGGTCGTGGTGTGCCGGCCCTTGCCGTCCCGGTCGCGGGCGGCCCGTACGTCCTGCACGTCCTCGCCCACCAGCGCGTTGGCGAGCGTCGACTTGCCCGCACCGGACTGTCCGAGCAGTACGGACGTGCCGCCGGCCAGTACCGCGGCGAGGACGTCCAGCCCGTCACCGGCGGCCGCGCTGACGGCCAGCACCTGCACCCCGGGCGCGGCGGTCTCCGCGTCCGCGACCAGGTGCGCCAGCACGTCCGGATCACCGGCCAGGTCGGCCTTGGTCAGCACGAGCAGCGGCTGCGCCCCGCTCTCCCAGGCCAGGGAGACGAAGCGCTCGATGCGCCCGAGGTCCAGGTCCACGGCGAGCGAGACCGCGACCACGGCGTGGTCCACGTTCGCCGCCAGCACCTGCCCCTCGGACCGCTTGGAGGACGTCGAGCGCACGAACGCGGTACGCCGCGGCAGCAGCGCCCGCACCACACCGTCCCGGCCCGCGCCGACCTCGCCGAGGTCGATCACGGCCCAGTCCCCGGTGCACGGCACCCGCATCGGATCACTGGTGGCCACCAGCGCGGTGTCCGCCAGCACGGTACGGACACCGTCCCCGTCGGGCACCACGGCGTCCACCCGCCCGCGGTCCACGCGGACGACACGGCCGGGCACGAACCCCTGCCCGGCGTGAGCGGCGAAACTCTCCGCGAAGCCGTCGTCCCAGCCGTAGGCGGTCAGCGGGCGCGGCGAAGCGGAGGAAGAGGAAGACGATTGCAAGGGAAACCCTTCACAAGGGTGGCCCCGGCCCCACGCGCCCGGCGCGTGGTGGGAAATGAGGTCGAGTCAGCCGGAGACCACGGAGGTGGAATGGATGGTCTTCTGATTGCGGGCAGCGCCCAGCGCAATGACAGCCATCGGGTCACACCTCCTGAATCTTCACGGCCGGCCGCGGCAGCCGGACGGCCACCGCGAGGAACGGGCTCACCCTAGCCCGGGCAGGATTCCGGCGCCAACGTATTTTGCGCGCCTCCGCCGTTCCCGTGAGAGCCGTGCCCCGCCAGCACCTACCGGCACGCCTCTGTCAACGGTGCCAGCCAAGCGGCCCGCTGCTGGTAGGCGGGAGAGGCGCCGCTGCCGTCGTCGAAGGCGTAGGTGGGGGCGAGGGCGGTCACGAGCCGTCCGTCCTGCCCCCGTACGGCCCGGGCCGGCTCACCGATGCTGTTCGATCAGGCAGCGGGCCATCGTCTGCGCACGGCGTGCGGCGTGCGGGTCGCCCTCGGCGGCGGAGATGATCGAGCCCTTCATGAGGATGTGCCAGGAGCGGGCGAAGCCGTCGCAGTCGCGCAGGTCCGCCTCTTCGGCCAAGGTGCGGACCACGATCCGGACGTTTTCCAGGCAGCGGATGCTGGCCCGGCCCAGCGGGTGCTGCCAGCCCATCTCCAGCAGGACGTTGATGAAGGTGCAGGCGTCGAAGTCGGGGTGGCGGAACCAGTCGTCGAACACGTCGAAGACGGCCAGCAGGCGTTCCTCGGGGGTGCTGCCGCGGCGGCGGGCGCCGGCCTCGATCAGGCCGCGCGTCCACTGCTGTTCACGGCGGTCGAGGAAGGCGAGGACCAGGTCGTCCTTGGAGGGGAAGTGGCGGTAGAAGGTCGCCTTGGCCACCTGGGAGCGGTGGATGACCTCGTTGACGCCGACATCGCGGATGCCCCAGCGCGAGAACAGCTCGTAGGCGGCGCTCAGCACTCGCTCGCGAGCGCCGGGCCGACCCCCGGCGTGCGACGTGGCCGGCGCGCACTCGGTCGTCATGGTGACACCCAGTGTAGGCGTGGACAGACCGGTTTGACTCCTGACACGATGGGGTCATGTCCCTACAGACAGACCGGTCTTCCCAGGCCGGTCCGGATGCCCTGGGGGTCCGCACCCGGCTGTTCGGCTCCTCGGCCGTCCTGACCGTGCGGGGCGAGATCGACTACGGCACCGTACCCGTCCTGGACCAGGCCGTCGCGGAGTTACCGTCCGGCCTGGGGAGCGTGGTCCTCGAAATGACCGGGGTCACCTTCATGGACGCGGCCGGACTGCACTTCCTGCGCCGGCTGGACGCTTACGGCCGGCGGCGCCAGATCCCGGTCCGGGCCCTCAACCTCCGCCGCCAGCCCCGCCGTGTGCTGGAGCTGGCCCGCACGTGGCCCGGCACGCCACGGGCGGAGAAGTTCTTCGGCCGGGTGGCGCCGGCCGGTGCGCCGGTGGCCCAGGAGCCGCAGTGAGAGGGCGGGGTGACGGGCCGTCACCCCGGCGCGCCGCCGCCTCCCTCGTCCCGCTTCATGACCTGTGTTCCGCTTCGCGAGCTGTGTCCAGCTCCATGACCTGTGTCCCGCTCCGTGAGCTGCGCCCCGCCTACCCGTCCCGCTAGTCCGTGACCTGCGGGAGCACCTTCGTCCGGTAGAAGTCGAAGAACCCCCGCTGGTCCGGGCCGATCTGGCCGACGTAGACGGTGTCGAAGCCCGCGTCCACGAAGGCGCGCAGCGCGGAGACGTGCATGTCGACATCGTCGCCGCAGGGGAACCCCTTCGCCGCGTGCTCCGGCGTGACCAGCTGGGACGCCTGCTCGAAGTGGCGCGGGGTGGGGAGGATCTGGGCCAGTTCGCCGGGGAGCAGTTCGCTGGGCCACAGGCGGTGCGCGGTGCGTACGCACTCGTCCCGGTCGGGGCCGTAGCAGACCTTCAGCCCGGCCTGTACGGGCTTGTTGCCGCCGCCGCCCCGGCGGAAGCGTTCGACGGCGTCCGCGTCCGGCGCCATGGTCACGAAGCCGTCGCCGACGCGGGCGGCCAGTTCGGTGGCGTTGGGGCCGAACGCGGAGACGTCGATGGGCACCGGCTCGTCGGGAACGGTGTAGAGGCGGGCGTTCTCCACGGTGTAGTGCTTGCCGTGGTGGCTGACCTCGCCGCCCTCGAAGAGCTGCCGCATCACCTGGACGGCTTCCTCCAGCATCTCCAGGCGCACCGACGCCTGTGGCCAGTGGTCCCCGAGGATGTGCTCGTTGAGCGCTTCGCCGCTGCCCACGCCGAGCCGGAAGCGGCCGTCGAGGAGCACCGCGCTGGTGGCCGCCGCCTGCGCCGTGACCACCGGGTGCAGCCGCATGGTGGGGCAGGTCACCGCGGTCTCCACCGGCAGCGAGGTGACCTGGGACAGCGCGCCGATCACCGACCAGACGAACGGGCTCTGGCCCTGTGCGTCGTTCCACGGGTGGAAGTGGTCGGAGATCCACAGTTTGGTGAACCCGGCCTGTTCCGCCATGCGGGCCTGTTCGACCAGCTCCGCGGGGCTGTGCTCCTCGCAGGCGAGGAAGTATCCGTACTCGGTCATCGGGGCTCCGTGCGCTCTCGACGGCCCGCGCGGGGCCGGGTGGGTGGGTAGGTGGGTTCGCCCCCTCGGGTGAGGCGCCGGGTAACCGTTTTCCCGGCCGGGGAAACCCGTGCGGCGGGCGGTCGGGGCCCGTGGCACCGCCGTACGGAAACGATTCGGCCCGGGCGATGCGGGTACTGGAGCTGCCACGGCGAAGAACACCGCTTTAGACTCAAAAGCGGCTTTTGGGTTACCGGGCGGTCGGCGCTCCCGGCCGGGTCCGTCCGGTGGGCCGGCCGCCAGGACAAGGAGATCCGCGATGCGAGCCACCGTCTGGCACGGCAAGCGGGACGTCCGCGTGGAGCACGTCCCCGATCCACAGATCAAGAAGCCGACCGACGCGATCATCAAGATCACCTCCAGTGGGCTGTGCGGCTCCGACCTGCACCTGTACGAGGTGCTGACCCCTTTCATGACGCCCGGCGACATCCTGGGGCACGAGCCGATGGGGATCGTCGAGGAGACCGGCTCCGGGGTGCCGGACCTCAGTCCCGGCGACCGGGTGGTCATCCCGTTCCAGATCGCCTGCGGCACCTGCCGGATGTGCGGCGACGGCCTCCAGACGCAGTGCGAGACGACCCAGGTGCGCGAGCACGGCTCCGGCGCCGCGCTGTTCGGGTACACCAAGCTCTACGGCTCGGTGCCGGGCGCCCAGGCCGAGTACCTGCGCGTACCCCAGGCGCAGTACGGGCCGATCAAGGTGCCGCACGGCCCGGCCGACGACCGCTTCGTCTATCTCTCGGACGTGCTGCCCACCGCCTGGCAGGCGGTGAGGTACGCGGACGTCACCAAGGGCAGCAGCGTCGCCGTCCTGGGCCTGGGGCCGATCGGCGCGATGTCCTGCCGGATCGCCCGGCATCTGGGCGCCGGGCAGGTGATCGGCATCGACCACGTCCCCGAGCGGCTGGCGCGGGCCCGCCGCGACGGGGCGACCGTCTTCGACCTGGACGCCTTCGACGACGAGGGCGGGCTGATCGACGCCGTCAAGGACGTCACCGACGGCCGCGGCCCGGACGCCGTGATCGACGCGGTGGGCACCGAGGCGCACGGCAGCCCGGCCGGGAAGCTGGCGCAGCAGGCCGCCGGGCTGATGCCCTCGCGCTGGGCCGAGAAGCTGATGAGCAGGGCGGGCGTGGACCGGCTGAGCGCCCTGCACCTGGCCGTCTCCCTGGCGCGCCGCGGCGGCACGGTCTCCATCAGCGGGGTGTACGGCGGGATGACGGACCCGATGCCGATGCTGGTGATGTTCGACAAGCAGCTCACGTTCCGGATGGGCCAGGCCAACGTACGGCGCTGGGCGGACGACATCGTCCCGCTGCTGACGGACGACGACCCGCTGGGCGTGGACGACTTCGCCACGCACCGGTTGCCGCTGGAGAAGGCGCCCGAGGCGTACGAGATGTTCCAGAAGAAGGCGGACGGCGCCATCAAGGTGCTGTTCACGCCGTGACGGGACGGCGCGGGGCACACCGCAGGGCGTTCAGGCCGAGGTGAAGGGACCGGGCATGCCGCATTTCGCTTCCGCACCGCCGATCGCGGGGCTGTCGGCCCTGGTGACGGGCGGGTCGCGCGGACTGGGCCTGCTGATGGCCCGTCAGCTCCTGGCGCGCGGCGCCCGCGTGACCATCCTGGCCCGGGACGGGCAGGAGCTGGCCGAGGCCGCCCGGTCGCTGCGCCGCCCCGGCGGGCCGCCGGTCGCCACCGCCGTGTGCGACGTACGCGACCGCGCGGCGGTCGACCGGGCCGTCGGGGAGGCCGCGGCGCGCGAGGGCGGGCTGGACATCGTCATCGGCAACGCCGGGGTCATCCAGGTGGGCCCGGCCGCCTCACTGGGGCACCAGGCGTTTCACGACGCGATGGCGTCGATCTTCGACGGGGCGCTCAACACGTCCCTGGCGGCCCTCCCCCACCTCCGGCGCAGTCCGGCGGGCGGGCGGCTGGCGCTGATCGGGTCGGTCGGCGGGCTGCTGGCCGTACCGCATCTGCTGCCGTACTCCTGCGCCAAGTTCGCCGTCGCCGCGCTGGCCGAGGGGCTGCACGCGGAGGAGAGCGGGTACGGGGTGTCGGTGACGGCGGTGCATCCGGGGCTGATGCGTACCGGCTCCCATCTGCACGCGCAGTTCGGCGGGGACGCCGCACGGGAGTACGCCTGGTTCTCGGCGCTGGCGGGCACGCCCGTCCTGTCGATGAACGCCGAACGCGCCGCCGGGCGGATCGTCTCCGGGGTGCAGCGCCGCCGTCCCCGTGTCGTGCTGACCCCGGCCGCCCGGCTGGCCGCCACGGCGCACGGCCTGGCTCCCGTGACCACCACCCGCCTGTCCTCGGCCCTGGCGCGGGTGCTGCCGCGGGACGCGGTCGGCGAGCCGGGCGTCACCGAGGGCGCCGCGGTGGAGAGCGGCGGGCGCCGGGCACCGGCCCCGCGGCTGCGCAAGGTGCTCGGCGCGCTCAACGACCGGGCCGCGGGGCGGTTCAACCAGTGCGGCCGGGCGGCACCGCCCGGCCCCCACGGAAGGAGGAACGACGGGTGAGCCCACGCGGAGCGGCACTCTTCGACGTCGACGGAACGCTGGTCGACAGCACCTATCTGCACGCCGTCACCTGGTGGGAGGCGTTCCGCCAGGCCGGGCACCGGGTGCCGATGGCGGACATCCACCGGGCCATCGGCATGGGGTCCGACCATCTGCTGGACCATCTGCTGAGCGGGGACCGGGACCGCGACCGGGACGAGGCGATCCGTACGGCGCACGGCACGCTCTTCGCGCAGTACTGGGAGCGGCTGGCCCCGCTCGACGGCGCGGCCGACCTGCTGCGGGCCTGCGCGAAGCGCGGCTGGACGGTGGTGCTGGCGAGTTCGGCGCACGGCCCCGAGCTGGCCGCGATGCGCCGCGCGCTGGACGCGGAGGACGCGATCACCGCCGTCACCGGCTCCGACGACGTCTCGGCGAGCAAGCCGGCGCCCGACCTGATCAAAAGCGCCCTGGAGCACGCCGGCGTCTCCGCCGACGAGGCGGTCTTCGTCGGCGACACGGTCTGGGACGTGCGGGCCAGTCACCGGGCGGACGTGCCGTGCCTGGCGGTGCTCAGCGGCGGCTATCCGGAGCACGACCTGCGCGAGGCCGGTGCGTACGAGGTCTACGACGGCCCGGCCGACCTGGCCCGGCGGCTGGACAGCAGCCTCCTCGCGGCACCGGGTGAGCGGTGACGTCCCGTACCCGGGCGTCCGGATACGGCCGGCATGCGGACATCCGGACGAGAACCGTCCGGACGGCCGTGCATCCGTACCGGCCCGGACGGGCACACGGAAAGCCGGCCCGGCACCCGCCGTCACGATCGTGAGAGGAAACATCCGCATGTCCACCAAAGTCTCCGACCACATCCTCCAGCGCCTGCGCGCCTGGGACGTCGACCATGTCTTCTCGTACGCGGGGGACGGCATCAACGGGCTGCTGGCCGCCTGGGGCCGGGCCGACAACCGGCCGAAGTTCGTACAGGCCCGGCACGAGGAGATGGCCGCGTTCCAGGCCGTCGGGTACGCCAAGTTCTCCGGCAAGGTGGGCGTGTGCGCGGCGACCTCCGGTCCCGGCGCCATCCACCTGCTGAACGGCCTCTACGACGCGAAGCTGGACCACGTACCGGTGGTGGCCATCGTGGGGCAGACCGCGCGCAGCGCCATGGGCGGCTCCTACCAGCAGGAAGTCGACCTGATGGCCCTGTACAAGGACGTCGCCTCGGAGTTCTGCGAGATGGTGACGGTCCCCGAGCAGCTGCCGAACGTCCTCGACCGGGCGATCCGCACCGCGTACGCCAAGCGCACCGTCACGGCCCTCATCATCCCCGCCGACGTGCAGGAGCTGGAGTACAGCGCGCCCACGCACGAGTTCAAGATGGTGCCGTCCAGCCTGGGCGTGTCGCAGTACGCGCCGGTACCGGCCGACGAGGACCTGCGGCGCGCCGCCGAGGTGCTCAACGCGGGCGAGAAGGTGGCGATCCTGGTCGGGCAGGGCGCCCGCGGGGCCCGTGAGCGGGTCGAGGAGGCCGCCGAGCTGCTCGGCGCCGGGGTGGCCAAGGCGCTGCTCGGCAAGGACGTGCTGTCCGACGAGCTGCCGTACGTGACCGGCGCGACCGGTCTGCTGGGCACCCGTCCCAGCTATGAGCTGATGCAGGAGTGCGACACGCTGCTGGTGATCGGCTCCAGCTTCCCGTACTCGCAGTTCCTGCCGGAGTACGGGCAGGCCCGCGCCGTGCAGATCGACATCGACCCCTTCATGGTCGGGCTGCGCTATCCCTTCGAGGTCAACCTCGTCGGTGACGCGTCCAAGACGCTGGAGCGGCTGCTGCCGCTGCTCCGGCACAAGAAGGCGCGCAAGTGGCGGGAGAAGATCGAGTCGAACGTCGAGCGCTGGTGGAAGGTCATGGAGCGGCGCGCCGCCGTCGAGGCCGACCCGATGAACCCCGAGTACGTGGTGCACGCGCTCGACGCGCTGCTGCCGGACAACGTGATCCTGGCCGCGGACTCCGGCTCGGCGGCCAACTGGTACGCCCGCCACCTGCGGATGCGCGGCAGCATGCGCGGTTCGCTGTCCGGCACGCTGGCCACCATGGGCCCCGGTGTGCCGTATGTGATCGGCGCGAAGTTCGCGCACCCGGAGCGGCCGGCGCTGGCGATCGTCGGTGACGGGGCGATGCAGATGAACGGCATGGCCGAGCTGATCACCGCGTCGAAGTACTGGCGGGAGTGGAGCGACCCGCGCATGATCGTCGCCGTCCTGAACAACGAGGACCTCAACCAGGTGACGTGGGAGATGCGGGCCATGTCGGGCGCGCCGCAGTTCGAGGAGTCGCAGCGCATCCCGGACGTGCCGTACGCCGACTTCGCGCGCTCCATCGGCCTCGGCGGCGTGCGGGTCGAGCGGCCCGACGAGGTGGAGAGCGCGTGGCGGCAGGCGCTCGCCGCCGACCGGCCGTTCGTCATCGACTTCCGTACCGACCCCAACGTGCCGCCCATCCCGCCGCACGCCACGCTCGACCAGATCGAGGCGGCGGCGACCGCGATCCTCAAGGGCGACCCGGAGACGGCGGGGGTGCTCAAGCAGGGCGTCAAGGCGAAGATCCAGGAGTTCCTGCCGGGCAAGGGCCACGGGGACGACCGGAAGTGACCGGCGGACCGGGCCCCGGGCGGCCCGGTCCCGTCCCCCGCCCACCGACCGACCACCACCGACTTCCACGACTTCCAAGGAGGGCCCGTGGCCAGGCTGACGGCACTGAAGGACTGGCGGAACTGGCGGCAGGGGCGAAGGCTGCGCCCCTCCCCCGGCGCCGACGACGTCGAGAACGCGGCACAGCGCGTCCTGTTGTACGGCATCCTGCCCATGTGGTTCGTGCCGGCCGTCGCCGACTGGGTGATGCACCGGCGCACGAACATCGAGAAGACCACCGGGGTCAAGGAGTCGGCGATCCACGCGGTGATGATGGCCGAGGCCGGGGTGCCGGTGCTGGCCGGCCTGGTCGCGCGGGTCAACCCGCTGGTGCTGTCGCTGATGGGCGGTGCCGCCGCCGCGCACAGCGCGACCGCGATCTGGGACGTGACGGTGGCCACCGAGGACCGCGAGGTGCGCCCGGTGGAGCAGCACATCCACAGCTTCCTGGAGGTGCTGCCGCTGGCGGCGGTCGCCTTCACCGCCTGCCTGCACTGGGAGTCCGTACGGGACCTGGCGCGCGGCGGCAAGCGGCCGGACGCCTGGAAACTGCTGCCGAAGGAGCACCCGCTGCCCGGGAAATACCTCGCGGGGATCGCGGCCGGGGTGGGCGCTTGCGTCGCCCTGCCGTACGCGGAGGAATTCATCCGGTGCGTGCGCGCCCGCAAGTGAGGAACGGACCGGTCCGGACCCCGCACGTTCGGCCCGTCGGGGCAGTCGCGGGGCCCGTTCGTTACAGCCCGGAATTCACGGGTAACCGTAGTCCGGGAAACGCCATACGGCAGGCCCGGGACAGGTACGCCGTACGTGTCCGGGGCGTGTGTGAGACAGAGGAGAAACACCATGCCCGCAGGATCGAACGCCAAGCGTGAGCGCCAGTACGAGCACATCAAGGAAGGCGCCGAGAAGCGCGGTACGTCCAAGGGCCGGGCGAAGGAGATCGCGGCCCGTACGGTGAACAAGGAGCGCGCCCGCTCCGGCGAGTCGAAGACGGCCAGCAAGTCCTCGACCCAGGACCGCAAGTCGGCGCCCGAGCGCGGCGGCCAGCGCTCCGGCAACCGCACCGGCTCCAAGGGCCCCACGCGCGACCAGCTCTACAACGAGGCCAAGAAGCGCGGTGTGGAAGGCCGGTCGAACATGAACAAGGACCAGCTGGCCAAGGCCCTCGGCCGCTGACCCGGCGGGCCGGGATGAACGAGGGGCCGCTGCGGACCTATCTCTCGAAACGGCATTTCGACCGGACGTCGGAGCCGCGGGGCGGCGAGGCGTCGGCCTCCTCCGAGAAGCCGCGGTTCGTGGTGCAGATCCATGACGCGAGCACCATGCACTTCGACTTCCGGCTGGAGGCCGACGGGGTCCTCAAATCGTGGTCCGTGCCGAAGGGCCCGTCCACGGACCCGAAGGACAAAAGGCTGGCCATGCCCACCGAGGACCACCCGCTGGACTACCGGGATTTCGAGGGCGTCATTCCGCAGGGCGAATACGGCGGCGGCACGGTGATCGTGTGGGACCAGGGCCGTTACCGCCCGACCACGCACGACAAAAAGGGCCGCCCGGTACCGTTCACCGAAGCCCTGGAAAAGGGCCATGTGACGTTCTGGATGGAGGGCAGGAAACTGCGGGGCGGTTATGCCCTCACCCGTTTCCGCGGCGGCCCGGACAGCGACGAACGGGAATCCTGGCTGCTGGTGAAGGCCGACGACGAGCACGCCGGCGGCCGGGGCACCCCCGACCCGCGGCGGGCCCGCTCGGCCCTGAGCGGGCACACGCTCAAACAGGTGGCCGAGGACGTGGCGGCGGAGACCGGCGCGGCCGAGGACACCGGCGGGACCGGGAAGAAGACAGCGCGGAAGCGGGGCGGGGGCGGCGGGCGCGGGTGAGTCCCCCGCCGCAGGAGAACCTACGCGGTCAACGGCTCACGTGCGCGCCGACCGGACCCGGCCGGTTCGACGCCGGGCCCGGGCCGGCTGATGTCGGCCCACACCGCGTCGAGGGAGAGGCCGAGGACATCGGCGATCGCCGCGATGGTCGGGAAGGAGGGCGTGGCCACCCGGCCCGACTCGATCTTGCGGAGGGTCTCCGGTGACACCCGGGCGTCGAGTGCGACATCGAGCATCGAGCGGTCTCCCCTGGCCCGGCGGAGCACGGCGCCGAGACGCTGACCGCGTTCGACCTCTTCGGGAGTGAGCGGCAACCTGACCATGGGACCGATTCTAGTACCGGTATAGTATGGCCGGTATAGTTATTGGCCGCATGACAAGGACGTCGCATGATCGAGATCCTCAACCCCACCCTGCTGACCCGGGCGAGAGGCGCGGGCGCCCTGGTCGCCGACATCCTCCGGACGCTGAAGGGCCGCAGCACGGTCGGCACCAATCTGCTGGACATCGACCGGTGGGCCAAGGAGATGATCGTCGACGCGGGAGCGCAGTCCTGTTACGTCGACTACGCGCCGTCCTTCGGACGCGGCCCGTTCGGCCACTACATCTGCACGGCCGTCAACGACGCCGTGCTCCACGGCCGGCCGTACGACTACCCGCTCGCCGACGGCGACCTGCTGACGCTCGACCTCGCCGTCTCCAAGGGCGGCATCGCCGCGGACGCCGCCATCAGCTTCATCGTCGGCGACGCGGCGCCGCACCCGGAGAGCGTCGCGATGATCAGCGCGACCGAACGCGCGCTGGCCGCGGGGATCGCCGCCGCGAAGCCCGGGGCCCGCGTCGGCGACATCTCCCATGCCATCGGGACGGTCCTCGGCGCGGCGGGATACCCGATCAACACCGAGTTCGGAGGCCATGGCATCGGCTCGACGATGCACCAGGACCCGCACGTCTCGAACACCGGACGGCCCGGCCGTGGCTACACACTGCGCCCCGGACTGCTGCTGGCGCTGGAACCGTGGGTCATGGCCGACACCGCCGAACTCGTCACCGATGCCGACGGATGGACGCTCCGGAGCGCGACCGGCTGCCGGACCGCGCACAGCGAGCACACGATCGCCATCACCGAGGACGGGGCCGAGATCCTCACCCTGCCGAAGTAGCCGCGGGCGTACGGGCGAACGGCAACCCCGTGTAGTTCTCCGCCAGTTCGGCCGCGGCATGCGGGGAAGCCGCGATCCGGTCGAGCTGCGCGAGCTGCAACCGGGTGTCGAAGGCGCTCTGGCCCGGGTCGGTGTGCAGCGTCGTCGTCATGAAGTACGAGAACTGCTCGGCGCGCCAGACGCGGCGCAGGCAGGTGTCGGACCAGCCGTCCAGCAGCTCCGTGGAGCCGGTTTCCTTCAGGTGGGCGAAGGCGTGGGCCAGTTCGGTGACGTCGGAGGCGGCGAGGTTCAGGCCCTTCGCCCCGGTCGGCGGGACGATGTGCGCCGCGTCCCCGGCGAGCAGCACCCGCCCGTACCGCATCGGCTCGGTGACCACGCTGCGCATCGGCAGGACGGACTTGGCGGTGATCGGGCCGCGGGCGAGGCTCCACGGCCCGTCGGTGGCCGAGCGGGCGTCGAGTTCGTCCCAGATCCGCTCGTCCGGCCAGTCGGCGGGGTCGGTGCCGTTGGGGACCTGGAGGTAGAGCCGGCTGACGGTGGGCGAGCGCATGCTGAACAGCGCGAAGCCCCGCTCGGAGTGGGCGTAGACCAGTTCGTCGCAGGACGGCGGCACGTCGGCGAGGACGCCGAGCCAGGAGTACGGGTAGCCGCGCTCGTACGTACGGCGGGCACCGGCCGGCACCGCGTTTCGCACGACGCCGTGGAAGCCGTCGCAGCCGACGACGTAGTCGCAGGTCAGGGTATGTTCCCGGCCCTGGTGCAGATAGCGGATCACGGGCTGTTCGGTGTCCACGCGCTCCACCGCGAGCGCGCGCGCCCCGAACACCAGCGGCGGTCCTTCCGCGAGCTGGAGGGCGATGAGGTCCTTGACCACCTCGGTCTGCGCGTAGACGAGCACGCTGCGGCCGCCGGTCAGGGACGGGAAGTCGATGCGGTGGGAGCGCCCGGCGAAACGCAGCCGGATGCCGTGGTGGACGATGCCCTCCCGGTCCAGGCGCTCCCCCGCGCCGCAGGCGCGCAGCGTGTCGGCGGTGCCCTGCTCCAGGATTCCGGCGCGCTGCCGCTGTTCGACGTAGGCCCGGTCGCGGCTCTCCAGGACGACGCAGTCGATGCCGGAGCGGTGCAGCAGCCGGGCCAGCAGCAGCCCCGCCGGGCCGCCGCCGACGATGCCGACCGTCGTGGCGGCGGGGGCCGGGGCCGCGGAGGACGCGGGGCGCATCGGGGTCACTTTCCTTTCCGGTGGTCGGTGATGTCACCCCGGTGTTCGGCGATGACACGGTCGGCCAGCGCGAACGCGGAGTTCGCGGCCGGTACTCCGCAGTAGACGGCCGTCTGGAGCAGGACTTCCTGGATGTCCTCGGCGCTCAGGCCGTTGCGCAGCGCGGCGCGCAGGTGCAGTCCCAGCTCTTCGTGGTGACCGCGCGCGACCAGCGCGGTGATCGTCACGCAGCTGCGGGTGTGCCGGGACAGCCCGGGCCGGGTCCAGATCTCGCCCCAGGCGTAGCGGGTGATGAAGTCCTGGAAGACGGCGGTGAAGGGCGTGCTGCGGGCGGCCGCGCGGTCGACGTGGGCGTCGCCGAGCACGGCGCGGCGGACGGCGGTACCGGCGGCGCGGCGTGTGTGGTCGTCGGCGGCGCCACCGTCCTCCGGATACGCCGCGAGGTGGCCGAGCAGCGCGGCGAGCACCTGCACGGGCCGTTCGGCACTGGCCAGGTGGGCGGCCCCGGCCAGCTCGGTGAGGCTCGCGGCGGGGATGCCGTCGGCGAGTTCGCGGGCGTGCGCGGGCGGGGTCGCGGGGTCGTCGCGGCCCGCGACGACGAGGGTGGGCGCGCCGATCCGGCCCAGGTCGCCGCGCAGGTCGTAGGCGGCGAGCGCGTCGCAGCACGCCGCGTATCCCTCGGGCACCACCGTCCGCAGCCCGGCCAGGAGGTCGCGCGCCCGGGGGCTGTCGGCGAACGCCGGGGTGAACCAGCGGCCGGGCGTGGTCCCGGCGACCGCCGCGATGCCCTGTTCCCGTACCAGCGCGGCACGCGCGTACCACCCTTCCGGCTCGCCGAAGCGCGCCGAGGAGCAGACCAGCGCGAGGGACGCGATCCGCTCGGGGTGGTGGACCGCGAGCCAGGCGCCGACCGCGCCGCCCAGGGAGATCCCGGCGTACGCGAACCGGTCGATGCCGAGGGAGTCCGCGAGGGCGAGGACGAGCCCGGCCAGGTCCGCGACCGTAAGGGCGGTCCCGTCCGCACGGGCGGTTCCTTGCGGACGGGCAGCCTCGTCCGTACGGGTGGTTCCTTGCGTACGGGCAGTCCCGTCCGTACGGGCAGTCCCGTCCGTACGGACCGCGAGTACGTCGTACGGAGTCCCGCCGTGCCCGGGAAGGTCCCAGCGCACGACACGGAACTGACGCGCCAGTGCCACCACTTGGGGCTCCCATACCGCGAGCGACGTACCGAGGGACGGGCCCAGGATGAGCGGGGGCGCGTCGGCGGGCCCGTCTTCCCGGTGGTGCGGGAGGGTGGGGGAGGTCATGCGTTCTCCTGCGGGGTCGGTGCGGCGGGGTGCGTGCCGGGGCGGCGCAGGGCGCGGTCCACGAGCGCTCCGGCCGAGCCGGTGTACGCGGCCGGGTCGGCCAGTTCGCGCAGCCGGGCGGCGGGGAAGGCGTCGGCGACGGCGGGATGCCGGGCGCGCAGGGCCCGGCCCAGCGTCCCGGCCAGGCCGGTGCCGTCCTCCCTGGCTCGGCGCGCCACATCGGTGAGCAGCCGTTTGGCCGCGTCCCGGCCGAGGTGGGCGCCGAGCACGGCCGCGAGGCGTTCGGCGACGATCCCGCCGCCGGTCGCGTCGAGATTGGCGCGCATCCGCTCCGGGCGCACCCGTAGTCCGGCGGTCAGTTCCGCGGCGTCCCGGGCCGCGCCGCCCACCAGCCGCAGGGCGTCGCGCAGCGGCTGCCACTCCGCGTGCCAGGCCCCGGCCGGCCGTTCGTCCTCGGCGGCCAGGGCCCCGTACAGCACTCCGGCCAGCGCCGGGACCTGCCGGGCAGCGGCGGCGATCAGCGTGGCCCGTACGGGGTTGGCCTTGTGCGGCATGGCGGAGGAGCCGCCGCCGCTGCCCTCGGCCAGCTCGCCGGTCTCCGTACGGGACAGGGCCAGCACGTCGGCGGCGACCTTGCCGAGGGCGCCGGCGGTGTGGGCCAGCGCGCCGGCGAGGTCGGCGACGGGGGTGCGCAGTGTGTGCCAGGGCAGTACGGGTTCGGCGAGGCCGGTCTCGGCCGCGTACGCGGCGAGCAGCCGCAGCCCGAGGTCGGATCCGGGCACCGGCTCGCGGCCGTCGGCCTCCGCGAACGCGTGGAACGCGGCGAGGGTGCCCGCCGCGCCGCCCAACTGGGCGGGCAGCGCGGCCCGTACGGCGGCGAGCCGGTCCCGGGCGTCCAGCACCAGCTCCCGCCATCCGGCGGCCTTGAGGCCGAACGTGGTCGGCACCGCGTGCTGGGTGAGCGTACGGCCCGCCATCGGTGTGTCGCGGTGCTCGGCCGCCGCCCGGGCCAGGGCGGCCGCGGTGTCGTCCAGGTCGCCGAGCACCGCGGCCAGCGCACGTGAACAGACCAGCATCGTGGCCGTGTCGACGATGTCCTGGCTGGTGGCGCCGCGGTGGACGTATGCGGCGGCACCGGCGTCCCGTTCGGACACGGCCGTGGTGAGGGCGTCGACCAGCGGAATGACCGGATTGCCGCCGGAGCGGGCCCGTACCGCGAGGTCGCGGGCGTCGTACCGGCCGGTGTCCCGCGCGGCCGCGGTGACGGCCTCGGCCGCCGCGGGCGGCACCAGGCCGACGGCCGCCTGCGCCCGGATCAGCGCCACTTCCGCGTCCAGCAGGGCACGTACGTACGCGGCGTCGCCGGTGGCGGTCTCGACGGCGGAGTCCACCCGGCCCGGGGCCAGCAGGCCGTCGTCCGAGGCCGACGGACCGTCGTCCGAGGGCAGCGGGCCGTCGTCCGAGGGCAGCGGGCCGTCGTCAGCGGAACTCAAGGAAGACCGTCTCCTCGCACGTGCCGTCGTCCGCTGTCGTGCCCGCGTCGGCCGGGGCCTGGAGACGGATGTCGAAGCGGTAGCGCCGCTCGCCGTCGGCGCGCGCGACCAGGGTGCGCGCCCGGTGCGCCGGGAGCTGTGACAGCAGCGGATCGGCCGCGTGGACCGCCGTGTCCTCGGGGAAGTACACCCGGGTGAACAAGTGGTGCAGCAGGCCGCGGGCGAAGACGCACACCGCGATGTACGGTGCCGCGTCCGGCCGGCCCGCCGGCGCGGTGGCGGGCAAGGTGCGCAGCGCGTAACGGCCGTCGGCGTCGGTCGGCACCCGGCCGAAACCGGTGAACTCCACCCCGTCGCGCCCGATGACCGCGCCGGTCGCCGGGTCGCGGCGCAGCGAGCCGGGCGCGCCGCGCAGGCTCCCGTCCGGACCGGCCTGCCAGAACTCCAGCAGCGCGTCCGGCACGGGCTCGCCCGCGCCGTCGAGGACGCGGCCGTGCAGGGTGATGGTGTCGGGGTGACCGGCGGGGGCCATGTCCCCGCCGCCGGGGAACGGCAGCGCGTAGCCGTAGAAGGGGCCGATGGTCTGGGAGGGGGTGGGGGCGAGGGTCCCGGGTGTCTCCCCGGCCTCCGGGGCGGGCTGGTGCGGTACGCCCGGGTACTCGTGCGGTGTGGAGGTGGCGGACATCAGCGTTCCTCCTCGGTCCAGGTGGCGGACGGTCCGTCCAGCACGATGTCCCAGCGGTAGCCGAGGGACCACTCCGCGCGGGCGAGTTCCGGGTCGTACGCGCAGACCAGCCGGGCGCGGGCCCGCGGGTCGGTGCACGAGGCGAGGATCGGGTCGTACGGGAACAGCGGGTCGCCGGGGAAGTACATCTGGGTGACGAGCCGCTGGGTGAAGGCGGTGCCGAAGAGCGAGAAGTGGATGTGCGCCGGGCGCCAGGCGTTGTGATGGTTGCGCCACGGGTAGGCGCCGGGCCGGACGGTGGTGAACGCGTACCGCCCCGCGTCGTCCGTCAGACACCGGCCGACGCCGGTGAAGTTGGGGTCGAGCGGCGCCGGGTGCTGGTCCCGCCGGTGGGCGTACCGGCCGGCGGCGTTGGCCTGCCAGATCTCCACGAGCTGGCCGCGCACCGGGCGGCCCGCGCGGTCCCGCACCCGGCCGGTGACGGTGATCCGCTCGCCGAGCGGTTCACCGGCGTGCTGCCGGGTCAGATCGGCGTCCAGGGCGGTCACGTCGGTGACGCCGAAGGCGGGCCCGGACAGCTCGACGGCCTCCGGGTCGCGCAGTGCGTCGATCGCGGCGAGCGGCTGCCGCGGGTGGCGCAGACGGGTGCTGCGGTACGGGGCGAAGTCGCGGCCGGGATGCGCCGGTACGGGTCCGCCCGCCGCGCGGGCGTCGGCGGCGGCGCCGTGCAGCGCGGCGATCTCGCGGTCGATGACGGACTGCGGTTCGGGGCCCGGGGGCAGCGGTGCAGGGGCCGCCACGGGGTGCGCCGGGGCGGCGGACGCGCTCGGTGGAGTCATCGGGCTTCTCCAGACGTAGGGCCTGCGGGGGCTTTCGGGCTGGTGGTTACGGGCCGGAGGCACGGTCGCCGTGCGGGCGGACCGGTCATCGTTCGAGGGTGAGGGCGAGTCCTTGGCCGACGCCGATGCACAGGGCCGCCAGGCCCGTGCCGGAGGAGCCGCGGGCGGCCAGCTGGTGGGCGACCGCCCCGGCCAGCCGGGCCCCGGAGGCACCCAGCGGATGCCCCAGCGCAATCGCCCCGCCCCGCGGGTTGACCACCTGCGGATCCAGCTGCGGCCACTGCGCCAGACAGCCCAGCGCCTGCGCCGCGAACGCCTCGTTCAACTCCACCACCGCCAGCTCCGCCAGAGTCCGCCCGGCCCGCTCCAGAGCCCGGCGGACGGCCTCGACCGGCCCCAGACCGAACAACTGCGGCTCGATCCCGCTCACCGCACCCGCCCCGATCCGGGCCAGCGGCTCCCGCCCGGTCGCCCGCAACCCCTCCTCATCGGCCAGCAGCAGGGCAGCGGCCCCGTCGCTCAGCGGCGAGGCATTGCCCGCCGTCACCGTGCCGCCCTCGCTGCGGAAGGCCGGACGGAGCCTGGCCAGCGCCTGCGGGGTGGTGGTGGGGCGGATCGCCTCGTCACGGGCCAGGTCGGTGTCCGCCAGCGGCACCACCTCACCGTCATACGCCCCCGCCTCCCACGCCCCGGCGGCCTTGCGGTGGCTGGCCAGCGCGAACGCGTCCTGCTGCGCGCGCCCGATGCCGAACTTCTCCGCGATCAGCTCGGCACCCTCACCCAGCGCCACCGTCCACTCAGGCGCCATACGGGGGTTGGTCATCCGCCAGCCCAGCGTGGAGGAGAACAGCTCCTGATGCCCGGCCGGAAAGGCCCGCTCGGCCTTGGGCAGGACGTAGGGGGCGCGGCTCATCGACTCCACCCCGCCCGCCAGCACGATGTGCGCGTCCCCGAGGGCGATGGCGCGGGCGGCCTGGAGGACGGCCTCCAGGCCGGAGCCGCACAGCCGGTTGACCGTCACCCCCGGCACCGTCACCGGCAGCCCGGCCAGCAGCACCGCCATCCGCGCCACATTCCGGTTGTCCTCCCCCGCCCCGTTCGCATCCCCGAACACGACATCATCGATCCGCCCCGGATCCAGCCGCGGGGTCCGCTCCACCAGCGCCCGCACCACATGCGCCGCCAGATCATCAGGACGCACCCCACTGAGCCCACCCCCGTACTTCCCGAACGGCGTCCGCACCGCATCCACCACATACACATCACGGGCGCCCATGGGGCTCATGCCGCCCTCCTTCCGGCCGCCTTGAGCGCGCGCAGAGCGGTCAGTTCGCCTTCTGTCGGCGCTTCGGTGACCGTCAGGTCCGCCGCCACGCGCAGGTCCCAGCCGGTCGCTTGCCGGGCCTGTTCCACCGTGGCACCGGGGTGCAGCGCCGTCAGCACCAGTTCGGCGGTGCCCGGGTCCGGGCGCAGGATGCCGAGGTCGGTGATGACGGCGGTGGGTCCGGCGCCGCGCATGCCGAGGGCGGCGCGGTCGCCCGGCCCGGTGCCGTGGCCGAGGGTGGTGACGAAGTCGAGCGCGGGCACGAGGTTACGGCGGGTGTGCCGCAGCACGATCAGTACCTCGCCGCAGTTGGCGGCGATCTCGGGGGCGCCGCCGGCGCCGGGCAGCCGGCCCTCCGGCTGGCCCGGGCCGCGGTCCACGACCGTGGTGTTGATGTTGGCGAACCGGTCGAGCTGGGCGGCGCCGAGGAAGCCCACGTCGATCCGGCCACCCTGGAGCCAGTAGTTGAACATCTCCGGCACCGAGACCACCGCGTCGGCGGTGTCGGCCAGTTCGCCGTCGCCGATGGACAGCGGCAACCGGGTCGGCCGGGAGCCGATGGTGCCGGATTCGTAGACCAGGACCAGGTCCGGGTTGACGGTGCGGCGCGCGAGGTTGGCGGCCGTGCTGGGCAGCCCGATCCCGACGAAGCAGCTGCGCGCGCCGGCCAGCGCACGGGCCGCGTTGATCTCCATCAGCTCGTCGCGCCCGCACCGGGCGCCGTCGTCCGTACCGCTCGTGCAGCTTGCTCCGCCCGTACCGCTTGCTCCGCCCGTACCGCTTGCTCCGCCCCTGCCGCCCCTGCCGCTCATCGGGATTCCTTCCGTACGTTGTCGTCCAGCCAGCGCGTGAACGTGTCCCGGTCGCGGGAGACGGCGTCCCACTCCTGGTAGAAGTCGTTGTCCCGGACCGAGTACCCGGCCGCGTACGAGGGGTGGGCGCCGCCGGGCACCGCCGCGACGGCGTCGATCACCCAGCCGGGCAGCACCACCGAGCCGGGCCGGGGCTCCAGCGCTCCGTCGACGATCTCCTCGACGGTGACCAGCACCCGCCGGGCGGCCAGCACCGCTTCCTTCTGCACCCCGGTCAGGCCCCACAGCTGTACGTTGCCGTCGCGGTCGGCCTGCTGGGCGTGGATGACCGTGACGTCCGGGTTGAGGGCGGCCACGGCGGCCAGTTCCTCGCCGGTGAAGGGGCAGGTGACGGTGGCGACGGTGTCCGTACGGCCGGGAATGCCGCTGCCGCGGTAGCCGCGCAGCACCGCGAACGGCAGCCGCGAGGCGCCGGCGACATAGCGGTTGGCCATCCCCGCGTGGCTGTGCTCGTCCAGTTCCAGCGGGCGCGGCCAGCCGTTCTCGACCGCGTCGCGGAAGCGGTGCAGGGATCCCACGCCGGGGTTGCCGCCCCAGGAGAAGACCAGTTTGCGGGCCGCGCCCGCGCCGATGAGCTGGTCGTAGACCACGTCCGGCGTCATGCGGACCAGGGTCAGGCCGGTGATGTCCTGCCGGATGATCTCGTGCGCCGCGGCGAACGGGATCAGGTGGGTGAAGCCCTCCAGCGCGACGGTGTCCCCGTCGTGGACCAGGTCCCCGACGGCGTCGTGCAGGGAACGGATGTCGGCCATGTCCTCACCCTCGCGTCGATCTGCGGCACCGGGCGCCCGAAGCCGTACGGCCCGCCCGCACTCATCTTGTCCGCCACTTCGCCCGCCCTTTGTTCGCCACGTGAACTGAAGTTCACGATCGGGCGTGCCCAGAGTCTGTCCCCCTCTCCCGGCCCTGTCAACGGGTCACCGGGTACGGTTCCGACGAGATTTCCGCACCGTGGAGAGCCCATGACGCACCCCGCCACCGACGCCCCGCCGCCGCCCCAGGAGGCGGTGGGCCCGCTGATGCGCAGCCTGTCCGTGCTGCGCGCGCTCTCCACGGGCGGCGGGCGGCAGGCCGTCGGCGACCTCGTCCGCGCGACCGGGCTGGCGCGCTCCACCGTCGACCGCGTCCTGAGCACCCTGGCCCGCCTCGGGTACGTACGCGTCGAGGGCCGGGACGCGGTGCTCGCGCCCGGACTGTTGGAACTGGGCAACGCCTACCTGGCCGCCTCCGCACTGCCCGACCGGCTCGGCCCGGCCGCCGAACGGCTCGCCGACGCGCTCGACGAGTCGGTCTCGCTCGCCGTGCCGGACGGCGACGGGGTGCGCTTCGTCCACCAGGCGACACGGCGGCGCGCGATGTCGCTCGCGTTCCGCATCGGCGACCTGCTGCCCGCCGAACGCGGTGCCCCCGGCGCCCTGTTCGCGGCCGGCTGGGACGAGGACGCCTGGCGGCGCTGGCGGGAGCGGCGCGCGGCGGACCCCACGGACGCGGGCTTTCCGGCTGTACCGCCGCGCCGGGACACGAACGGCGGTACGGGCGGCCCGGAGCACCCCGGCGCGGACTTCGCGTCCCGGGTCGAGGCGGCCCGTACCGCGGGCTGGTCCCTGGACGACCAGCTGATCGAACCGGGTCTGGTCGCCGTCGCCGTGCCCGTGCGCGACCCCCGGGGCCGCCCGGTGTGCGCGGTCAGCGTCGTCAGCCACACCAGCCGGCTGGCCGCCGCCGACCTGCCCGCCGCCGTACTCCCCCGGCTGCGCGAGACCGTCGCCGAGATGGAACGCGCCCTGGCCGATCCCGTCCCGCCCCGCCCCGTCCCCGAGCCCGCCGCCACCCGGCACGCCTCCTGGATGCGCGCCTCCAAGCAGGAGCTGGGCCCGGAGTTCGTCGAGTCACTGGCCCGCGGCCTGCTCACGCTCACCGCGTTCGGCACCGGCCGCGCCGAACTCCCGCTGACCGCCGTCGCCCAGGCCACCGGCCTCGCCCGGGCCACCGCCCGGCGCGCCCTGATCACTCTGGAGCACCTCGGCTACCTCGCCTCGGACGGGCGCCTCTTCCGCCCCACACCGAAGGTGCTCGACCTGGGCTTCGCCCCGCTGTCGGGCCTGACGCTGCCCGAGATCGCCCAGCCCCACCTGGCCGCGCTGGTGGAGCAGGTGCACGACTCCGCGTCGATGGCGGTGCTGTCCGGTACGGACATCCAGTACGTGGCGCGGGTCCCCACCGTACGGATCATGAGCGTCAACATCACCGTGGGCACCCGCTTCCCGGCCTACCCCACCTCCATGGGCCGGGTCCTGCTCGCCGGCCTCCCCCCGGCAGAACGCACCGCCCGTCTCACCCGCACCGCCCTCACCCCGCTCACCCAGCACACGGTCACCTCCCCCGAACGCCTCGCGGCCCTGCTGGAGCAGGCCGGCGAAGAGGGATACGCCCTGGTGGACGAGGAGTTGGAGGAGGGCCTGCGCTCGATCGCCGTTCCCATACGCGACCGCGACTCCCGCGTCGTCGCCGCCGTCAACATCTCCACCCACGCGGGCCGCCGTTCCCCCGCCGAGGACCGCGACGCCTTCCTGCCCCCGCTGCGGGCTGCCGCGGCGCGCATCGAGGCGGATCTGCGTACGGCGGGGCGGTATCTGCGGATCGCGGCGGCGTAGGTGGCCGGGTCACGCCCAGGGCGCCGCCCCGCCCCCGTTCGCCCAGGCGACCAGCCGTTCGCCGTCGAAGCAGCGGATGCCGCAGGTGGCGGCGTAGTCGGCGGCGGGTTCGGTGAAGGTGCTCGTGGTGACGACGGCGGCGACCTCGGCCTCGTGCACCGTGAAGCAGGTGCCGCCGAAACGCTGTACGTCCTGGGAGCCGACCTTGTTCGTCCCGCCGTACCGCTTGCACTGGATGATGATCCGCCGGCCGTCGGACGCGGTGGCCAGTACGTCCGCGCCCAGGTCCCCCGCGCCGCCGACCACCTGGACGTCCCGGCAGCCGTCGCGTTCGCAGAGGCGGGCTATCGCCTGCTCGAAGCCGTCCGCGTCCAGGGCGAGGAAGTCCTCGACACGCCAGGGCGCCGCGTCGGCCGTCCCGGCCCCGGCCGTCGGACCGGTCTCCGCGACCGGGCCGGCCTCCGTCATCGGACCGGCCTCCGTCATCGGAGCGGCCGGAGCGGCCGCGGCCATCGCCGCCACCTCCGCCTCGGCCTCCGCCTTCCCCTCCCGCGCCGCCCGCCGCAGCTCACGCAGCCGCGGCATGCCACGCACCGCCACCACGGCCACGGCCACGAGCAGCGGGAGGACCACGGCGCCCACGCCGAGCGCCGGGCCCGGGTGCGCGACCGCCCACCGGACCGCTTCCCGTACGGCGAGGTATCCGCCGCAGAGCAGGGCGCCGACCACGGCCAGGACGAACACCGTCCGCCGCATCGGGTACGCGCGGGCACCGGTACGGGAACGGGCACGGACGCCGGGGCGGAGCGAGCCGGGTGACGTGCCGTCAACTCTCCATGGTGCGGCCACGGGCGGGGCTCCTTCACTTCCGCGGGACGGGTACGACTGCGCTGATCACCTCCTGCCCCGCGGAACCGCATCCATGATCGTCACTGGGTCGCGGCCGCCTCCGCCCGAGCCCGCCCCACACCTCGCCCGACGCCCCGGCGCGCCACCGGCGCCAGCGCGACGCTCACCGCCCCGACCAGCCCCGCCAGAGCGAACGCGGCGAATCCGAGGCGGTCGTCGCCGCTCGCGGCCGGCGTGCCGCCGAGCCAGGGCCCGGCGACCGCGCCCGTACGGCCGATGCCGGTGACCCAGCCCGGGCCGGTGGCGCGGCCGGCGGGCGGGTACACGCGGTCGGCCGCCGTGTACACCATGACCTGCGCGCTGAACAGCCAGACGCCGGTGACCGCCACGACCGCGTACGTCAGCCCGAGCGGCAGCCGCGCGCCCAGCGGCAGCGCTCCGGCGGCGGTGAGCAGGAACCAGACGGCCGAGACGCGGACCGGGCCGAAACGGCCGGCGGTGCGGCCGGCCACCAGCATGCCGACGATGCCGCCCGCGTTGACGGCCATCAGGAAGCCGGCCGAGGACGTGAGGCCGTAGCCCGAGGCGCGCATCATCTGCGGCAGCCACGTACTGATCCCGTACACGAGCATCAGGCCGCAGAAGGAGGCGGCCCAGAGGAGGGGCGTCGCCCAGCGGGTGCCGGGTCCGGACAGGCCGAGGACCGCGCCGAGGCGCCCCTTCGCTCCAGCGGACGGCACGTCGGCCGCGGCCACGGATCAGCACGCCGCCCCGACCCCCTGTCAACGCCCCGCGCGCCCCTTCCCCGCGCCCGCCCGCCGCCGGTTCCGCAGGTCGCGCCCCACCGCGGCGGCCACGGCTCCCACGATGATCAGCACCGCCCCCAGCGCGGCCACCGCGGTCAGCGGGCCTCCGCCGGTGGCGGGCAGGGCGGGGCGCCCCGTCGGCGGGGAGGCGGGCCCGGCTCCCGTACGGAGACCGGGGCCGGGCGTCAGAACCACCGGCTCCGGAAGGCAGTCGCCGGGAGTGGAACAGCGGACCGTTCCGTCCGTCCCGTCGGACGGCATGGCCGGATCGCCGGTCGGTACGGGCGGGGCCACCACGGCCGACGACCGGTCGCCGGGCGGCGCGACGGCGTACGCGCCGCCGGGAGAACCGCACACGAGAACCAGGAGCGCGGCGAGCAGCAGTGCGACGGGCCCGCCGGGACGCGGATGCCGCGGCGCACAGAGGGGAAGTGCGTGCACGGCGCTCTCCTGACGGGCGGTGAAATCCGGTTCGCTGCCAGCACTGTGCAGCAAAGCCACCGGCCGCACGCCGTCGCTCGCGGCCCGTCGCCGCCCCGATCACCCGTATTCCGCACACGGCAGTGTCCGGCCGGCGGCCGTACGCGGGGTGCGTACGACCGCGCCCGCCCGTTCGACGGACGGGCAGGTCTGGAATCCTCCTCCTCATGAGCACACCACCAGACGGGCTACCCGCCTACCGCGTCCTGACCGGACCGGACGATGCCACGTTCTGCCGGCGCGTGAGCGAAATGCTGGAGCTCGGTTACGAGTTGCACGAAGGCCCCGCCGTCGCCTTCAACGGCGAGCGCGTCATCGTCGCCCAGGCGCTGATCTGGCCGACACGACCGTAGGGACCCGGCCAGGCACGGTCAATCGCCCCTGAGCCCGTGCGTCCGCGTGCCGCGGCGCGCGCGGGCGTGGGCGACGGCCAGGGCGAGCAGTACCGCCAGGCACAGCACGGCGGTCGCGCAGGCGAAGTACTGCACGGCAGCGAGAAGCCCGACCGCAGCGGCGAGGAGGCCCACGCCGATGACGGGCAGGCCGACGCCGAGGTAGATGATCACGTAGAAGCTGGAGAGCACGTCGGCCCGGCGCTCGGCGGGGGCCGCCGCGTTGACCGCCGTCAGGCCGCCCAGGAAGACCAGTCCCTGGCCGACACCGGCGATCACGGTCGCGGCGAGCAGCAGGGGCAGCGAGGCGAGGCCGCCCGCGAGGGCGAGCAGTGCCAGCCCGGTGGCCAGCAGCGGGAGTCCGGCGAGTTCCAGGGCCCGCGCCGGCCTGCCGTAGCCGAGGAGCTGGGCGAGGGCGGAGCAGGCCAGCATCAGGGCCACGGCCGCGCCGCCCAGGAGCAGATTGCCGCTGCCGGAGAGCGTGGCGACGTAGGTGGGCACGAGGGTCAGGAACAGTCCGATCACGGCGAACGCGAGGAATCCCGCCGTCCCGCTGGTCGCGAACACCGCCCGCACGGCGTGCGGGATCCCCGGCCGGCGGGGGCGCCACCGCCTGCCGGGACGGGCCGCGGGCAGCGCGAGGACGGCTGCCGCCGCGGGGATCAGCAGGGCGATCTCGATCGCGTAGGGCAGGACGTACGGCGCCGGGGCGTACTCGGCGAGCAGACCGGCCAGTACGGGGCCGAGCCCCAGCCCGCCCACGGAGGCCACGGTGGAGACCAGCGCCGCCTTGCGGCGGTCGCCGGCCGGTTCGAGTTCCGTCAGCGCCGCGGTGAGCGGTCCCGAAGCCGCTCCGACGGCGAGGCCTTGCAACACCCGGGCGGCGAACAGCCATCCCGTACCGTCGGCGAGGGCGAGGACCAGCGACCCCAGCAAGGCCACCGCCACCGCCGGCAGCAGCACCCTGCGAGGGCCGACCGCGTCCGAGAGCGGGCCGGCCAGCAGCAGACAGGGGATCAGCACGGCGACGTACGCGGCGAAGATCAGCGTGACGACCAGCGGCGAGAACCCGAAGCGCGCCGCATAGCCCCGGTACAACGGCGTCGGCAGATTCGTGCCGGCCAGCAGGACCAGCAGCGCGTACGCGGCGCCCCGGAACCGCCACCGCCCTCCGGGCGAGGGCCGCCCGGTCGCATGCGGTGAGCCGGAAGACCGGGCGATCCGGCGGGTGGCGCGTGGCGGCCGGTGGCCGGCCCCCACGGCGAGGCGATCGAGCGGCATCCATTCCTCCCCAGGCAACATGTTCAGAGTCGCCGAACATAGCAGATGTTCGGGGGCGTCGAACATGCTTGGGTATCCTGGGGACCATGGCCAGCCGCACCGCGACCGAACTCGTCCACCCCGCCCGCGACCACCTGCGGTTCACCACCGTGCTGGCCGCCCTGAGCGACCCGGTCCGGCTGGCCGTCGTCGCCCGCCTCGCCGACGCCGGACCCGACGGGGAACTGGCGTGCACGACGTTCGCGCTGCCGGTCAGCAAGTCGACGCAGAGCGGGCACTTCAAAGTCCTGCGGGAGGCCGGCGTGATCCGCCAGCGCGACGAAGGCACCCGGCGACTGAACCGACTGCGCCGGGACGACCTCGACGCCCGCTTCCCCGGCCTGCTCGACCTCGCCATCCCCCAGGGCCGCGAGATCATCGCCGGCTGGTGACCGGCACCCTTCCCCCTACGCGGCTACGCGGCTCCCCCGCCCCCACAACTCCTCGGCGTGTTCCGCGAACCGGTCGAACATGCCGCCGTCCTCCTGCCTGCGCAAATGCAGCAGCGGCGCGTCGCGCGCGCCGCGTCCCGCCACCTGCAGCATACGAGCCGCCCCGCCCCTCAGTGCCGCCACCGCCGCTTCGCGTACGCATACAGCCGGGCCTTGACGTCGGCCGGTGGCAGGAACTCGGCCCAGCGTTCGGGGTACTCGGCGGGGGGTGGGGTGTCGTCGTCCTCGGTGTCGTCGTCCTCGGTGTCGTCGTCCTCTTCGTCGTCCGGGTCCGGGGCGGCGTCCGCGGCGGTACTGCCCAGGCCCATGGTGGCGAGGGCCGTGCGCCGGGGCGCGGCCGCCTCGCGGGCGCGGCGTTCCTTCTCGGCACGGCCGGCGGCGGTGGCGACCGAGGGCCACACGCGGTCCAGGGCGGCGTTCATGGCGGCGCCGACCAGGACCGCGAAGGCGGAGACGCCGATCCACAGGAGGACGGCGACCGGTGCGGCGAGGGAGCCGTAGATGGTGGGGCCCTCGACGGTCTGGGTGAGGTAGACGCGCAGGAGGAGGCTGCCCAGCACCCACATGGCCAGGGCGACGACCGCGCCCGGGATGTCCTCGCGCCAGGGTGAGCGCACGGGAACGGACACGTGGTAGAGGGTGGTGAGGAAGGCGACGGAGAGGATCAGGACGACGGGCCAGTACAGGACGCGGATGGCGGTCCCGCTCGCCGGCATCCAGCTCACGACGGTGTCCGGACCGACCACCATCAGCGGCAGCGCCACGGCGCCGACGACCAGCGCGGCCAGGTAGAGCACGAAGGCCAGCAGGCGGGTCCGGACGATGCCGCGCCGCCCGTCCAGCCCGTACATGATCGTGATGGTGTCGACGAAGACGTTGACGGCGCGGGAGCCGGACCACAGGGCGATGGCGAAGCCGAGGGAGATCACGTCCGGGCGGCGGCCGGTGAAGATGTCGTCGAGCAGCGGCCGGGCGATCTCGTTGACGCCCTTGCTGGACAGCAGCGTGTCGGACGCGCTGAGGATGTTCTCGCGGATGTGGTCGATGGTCTCCCGGCCGATCCAGGGCTCCATGTAGCCGAGCAGGCCGATGAAGCCGAGGAGCAGCGGCGGCAGCGACAGCAGGCAGAAGAACGCGGCCTCGGCGGCGAGCCCGGTGACGCGGTACTCCATGCAGGAGTTGACGGTGTCCTTCAGCAGCAGCCAGGCGAGGCGGCGTTTGGAGACGTTCCGATACAGGACCCGGGCCCTGTGCAGACGGCCGGACGGCCGCTGCGCTGCTTCTTTCACTGGCTGCACCTCCTTACCGTATCTGCCATGGCAGCCACCACTCATACGGTCACGAACCAGCCTCCGCCGCTGGTCGGGTACGACGTCTTCGCCGCCGACGCGGCGCTCACCGAGGGCGTCGAGCGGCACGTCCCGTCCGCTCTCCGGGAGGAGGTACGGGGCGAACTGGGCGAGCTGGGCCGCGCGGCGGGCTCCGCGCACGCGCAGCGCTGGGGCGCGCTGGCCGACGGCAATCCGCCCGTCCTGCGCACCCACGACCGCTACGGGCACCGGGTGGACGAGGTGGACTTCCACCCGGCGTGGCACCGGCTGCTGGGGCACGCCGTGTCGGCCGGGCTCACCGACGCCTGGTCGCGGCCGGCCGGGCACGTACGGCGTACGGCCGGGTTCCTGGTGTGGACGCAGGCCGAGGCGGGCCACGGCTGCCCGCTGTCGATGACGCACGCGGCGGTGCCGGCCCTGCGGGCGGACCCGGCACTGGCGGCGGAGTGGGAGCCGCTGCTGACCTCGCGGGTGTACGAGCCGGGGCTGCGGCCGGTGGCGGAGAAGCCGGGCGCGCTGGCCGGGATGGCGATGACGGAGAAGCAGGGCGGGAGCGACGTACGGGCGGTGACGACCGTCGCCGAGCCGCTGGCCGCCGATGGGGAGTATGTGCTGACGGGGCACAAGTGGTTCTGCTCGGCGCCGATGTCGGACGCGTTCCTGGTGCTGGCGCGGACGTCCGGGGGCGTGGGCGGAGGGCCGGACGGGGACGGGGACGGGCTCACCTGTTTCCTGCTCCCGCGGGTGCTGCCGGACGGCAGCCGCAACTCCTTCCGCATCCAGCGGCTCAAGGACAAGCTGGGCAACCGCTCGAACGCGTCGGCCGAGGTCGAGTTCGACGGCGCGACCTGGGCGCGGCGGGTCGGCGAGGAGGGGCGCGGGGTGGCGACGATCATCGAGATGGTCGCGGCGACCCGGCTGGACTGTGTGACGGGGTCGGCGGCGGTGATGCGGCAGGCGGTCGCGCAGGCGCTGCACCACACCGCGTACCGGCAGGCGTTCGGCAGGCCGCTGGCGGACCAGCCGCTGATGCGCAACGTCCTGGCGGACCTGGCGCTGGAGTCCGAGGCGGCGACGGCGCTGGCGCTGCGGCTGGCGGCGGCGTACGACGCGGACACCGAGCGGGAGCGCGCCTTCCTGCGGATGGCGGTCCCGGCGGCCAAGTACTGGGTGACCAAGCGCTGCACCCCGGTGGCCGCCGAGGCGCTGGAGTGCCTGGGCGGCAACGGCTACGTGGAGGAGTCCGGCATGCCGCGGCTGCTGCGCGAGTCGCCGCTGAACTCCGTCTGGGAGGGGTCGGGCAGCATCCAGGCACTGGACGTGCTGCGGGCGCTGCGCCGCGAACCCGCGGCGCTGCACGCGTTCCTGACGGAGATCGGTACGGCACGGGGCGCCGACCACCGCCTGGACGCCGCCATCAAAGAACTGCTCACGGAACTGGCCGACCTGGAGGGCATCGAGGCCCGCGCCCGGCGCCTGGCGGAGCGGATGGCGCTGGTGCTACAGGGTTCGCTGCTGGTCCGGTACGCGCCGTCCGAGGTCGCCGACGCGTTCTGCGCCTCGCGCCTGGGCACCGACCACGGCGCCTCGTTCGGCACCCTGCCGCCCACGCTCGGCCTGCGCGCCATCGTGGAGCGGGCGCGGCCGGTGGTGGACGGTCAGGGGTGAGGGCGGCGTGCCCGTTCCGCCGTACGGCCGGCCCCGTCGTGCGCCCGGCCCCCTCCTCGCCGTCCGTTGCGTCCGGCAGGGCCGGGGAAACCGGAGAAGGTGCGGTGGCGGGCCCCGATCCCTGAGGAGGGGGGTGGGGTTCGAGGCCCGCCACCGCTGTTGCGGGAATCGGTGCCGCGCCGACCCGGCACCGCTTCCCGGACTCGGACCGGCTCTTGGAGCCGGCCCTCAGGGCCTGTTCCCGCCCGTGTGCGCGGCGCCTCGATCGCCGCGGCGGAGTCCGCGGCCCCGGTCGCGGCCGCCGGAAGGTGACGGCATCCGGCGGCCGGCGCCGGGGCGGGGCGGAGCGCCGTGGGGCCGCGCGGGGTGCGCGGCGCGGGCCGTACGGACGCCGTGCGCCGCATGCGCCACGGCGGCGCGAGGAGTGCTGTTCACCATGGCGCCGCCCCCTCTCCGTACTGCCGGTCACCTTCCTCGCCCCCGTCATACGCCACAACAGTTGCAGCCCGTTGCAACCAATTGGCGCAATCCCCCGTTCGGACCGGCCCGGTGGCGGCACCATGGGCGGCAACCGCGGACAGTGCACTACGGAGAGACAGCGTGAGCGACAGACCGATCGACATGGGTATCTGGTCGGCCCAGGAGATACGCGCGACCACGCGCCGGCTCGCCTCGGTCCGTGAGGCCGCGCTCTGCGGTGACCGGCCGGCCACCGCGCCCCGTGCGGTGATCTGCGAGTCCTGGCGCCGGGTGCTCGGCTCCGGCGTCGACCCGGAAAGGGACCGCAGGGAGCGCCCGCTGACCGTGGAGGAGCTGGAGCACCGGCGGCACAGCTCGCAGCTCGCGTCGCTGCTGCCGCTGTTCAACAGCGGTCTGCTGCCGGCCGTCGACGCCGCCCAGCAGATCATGGTCGTCACGGACGGCGAGGGCCGGGTGCTGTGGCGGGAGGGCTGTGCGGCGGTGCGGCGGATGGCCGACCGGCACGGCTTCGAGAAGGGCGCGGACTGGACCGAGGAGGTCGTCGGCACCAACGCCATCGGGACCGCGCTGGTGGCCCGCCGCCCCGTCCTGGTGCACACCACCGAGCACTTCGTCCGCACCCACCACCAGTGGACGTGCGCCGCGGCGCCGCTGCACGACCCGCGCGACGGGCGGCTGCTGGGCATCGTGGACGTGAGCGGCCCGGCGCACACCTTCCACCCCACCACCCTGTCGCTGGTCTCCGCGGTGGCCCGGCTCGCGGAGGGCGAGCTGCGCGAGCGGCACCACGGCGCGCTGGACCGGCTGCGGGCGAGCGCCGCCCCCGTACTGGCCCGGCTCGGCGGCCAGGCGCTGGCCGTGGACATGGACGGCTGGACGGCCGCGGTGACCGGGCTGGCCCCGCCGGACCGGGTCGCGCTCCCCAAGTCCCCCGAGGCCGGGCCGCTGTGGCTGCCGCGCTACGGCATGTGCACGCTGGAACCGCTGCCCGGCGGCTGGCTGATCCGCGTCGGCGGACCGCAGGGCGACGCGCCCCGGCCCAGCCGGGTGCTGCTGGACCTCAGCAGCCGCGCCCGGCCGGCGGTCACGGTCACCGGCCCGGCGGGCAGCTGGTCGCACGAGCTGAGCCCGCGCCACGCCGAGGTGCTGTTCGTGCTGGCGCACCGGCCGCAGGGGCGCAGCGCCGCCGACCTGGCGCAGGACCTGTTCGGGGACCGCGGCCGCACGGTGACGGTACGGGCCGAACTGTCGCGGCTGCGCCGCCACCTCGCGAGTGTGCTGGCACACCGCCCGTACCGCTTCGCCGACGGGGTGGACGTGGAGCTGCGCCTGCCGCCGCGCCCGGTGGACCTGCTGCCGCACTCGACGGCCCCGGCGGTGGTGGCGGCTCGGCACGGGTGACCGTGGCGAGGTGACCGTGGCGCGGCGTGGGTGACCGTAGCGCGGCGGCCGGATCGCTAGGGGGCGTCCGGCCCGCGCACCGTCCGTCCGGTCCGCGCACCGTCCGTCCTGCCCGCGCGCCGCCCGTCCCCCGTGGACCGCGCACCATCCGCCCCATAAATACAGTGCGGCCCCGCGCACCCTTCAGATACCCTCGTCCCGCTTCGAACATCAGCTCCCCAGGAGGACCGTCGCAGAACGGGAGCGACCCACGCCACAGCGCGCGTGCGGCCAAGTGAGCGGGCGACACGACATTTCGCGATCGACCCTGCCCTCCTGGAGGACCTGTCATGTCTGTCGGCCTCGGCCTGCCCATCGGCGACCCCGCAACCCTGCTGACCTGGGCCCGGCGCGCCGACGCCGCCCCGTTCCGCAGCATCGCGCTGCTCGACCGGCTGGTGTACGGCAACCCCGAACCGCTGATCACCCTGGCCGCCCTCGCCGGCGCCACCTCCCGCGTCCGGCTGCAGACCGAGGTGCTGCTCGCGCCGCTGCACCGCACCGCGCTGCTCGCCAAGCAGGCCGCCACGCTCGACCTGCTGTCCGACGCCCGCTTCACGCTCGGCATCGGGCTGGGCGGACGCGCGGACGACTACGCGGCGGTGGGCGTCGACCAGCGCACCCGCGGCCGGCGGCTGGACGGGCAGATGGCCCGGCTGCGGTCCCTGTGGGCCGGTGAGCCGTACGGCGCGGACGTCGGCCCGATCGGCCCGGCCCCGGCCCGCGCCGGCGGCCCGGAGGTCCTGTTCGGCGGCTTCGTACCGGCCGTGGTCCGGCGGGTGGCCCGCTGGGGCGACGGCTTCCTCGGCGCGGCGCTGCCCGCGCCGATGATGGACGGGCTGTTCCGCGAGGTGGAGGCGGCCTGGGACGAGGCGGGGCGGCCCGGCCGCCCGCGGCTGGTCGCCCAGGTGAACGTGGCGCTCGGCCCGGAGGCCGTCCTCGACGAGGCCCGGCGCGAGGCGCGCGCGTACTACGGTCCGTTCGAGTACACCGACCACGTCGTGAACGGCCTGCTCACCACGGAACGGCAGCTCCGCGACGCGGTGGCCGCCTTCCGCGCGATCGGCGCCGACGAGGTCATGCTCTACTGCTGGGCCACCGACCCGGACCAGGTGGACCGCATCGCGGACGCGGTGCTGTGATCCGTCCGGGCCGCGCGGGAGCTGCCGCGCGGCCCGGGCCTGGGCGCGGTCGGCCGAGAGCGGGGTGCGCGAGGTCCAGCGTCAGCCGGTTTCCCCAGTCGTTGGTGAAGACGGCGCTCGTGCCCTCGTACCGCACGCCGACGAACGGGTTGGAGCGGAACATCACGGCGACCCACCGCACCGAGCGGCCGGCGTCGAGACGGGCGAGGTGGCCGATGTTGCCCATTCCGCCGCCACCGCCGGTCAGCCACCCCGTCCCGTCCGGCAGCGGGCTCTCGAAGAAGGTGTCCACCTCGTCGGCACCGTGTTCCTCGACGGCCCGGGCGACATCGAACGGTCCCCCGATACGGAACGGGACCGGCTGCCCGGCATCCGGGTGGTAGGCCCCCGGACCTTCGACGTACAGTTCCGAGCCGGTGTCGTCCGGCCGGTACAGCCCGTCGCGGCCCGGCATCTCCCCGGCGCGCCAGAGTTCCTCGACCCGGCCCATGCCCCGTCCCCCGTCCTCGCGTCGGGCCTGTGATGTGCTGCCCCCATGACCATCACCGTAACGACCTGGCACCTCGAACAGACCGCCCCCGGCGACCTCGCCCCGGCCACCGCTCCCCCGGCGGAGCAGCGGGTGGAGATCGTCCGTGCGGAGGTGGCGTCGCCTGAATTCAGCCGGTTCCTGTACGCCTCCGTCGGCGGGGACATCGCGTGGACGGACCGGCTGGGGTGGTCGCCCGCGCGGTGGCGGGAGTTCCTGGAACGGCCCGGGGTGGAGACCTGGGTGGCGTACGAGCGGGGGACGCCGGCCGGGTACATCGAGCTGGACGCGCAGCCCGAAGGCGTCGTGGAGATCAGCTACTTCGGGCTGCTGCCGGCGTTCCGCGGCCGCCGCATAGGGGGGCACCTGCTGGCGTACGGTACGGCGCGCGCCTGGGACCTGGCCGGGCGGTGGCCGGAGCGGGCGAAGACGCGGCGGGTGTGGGTGCACACGTGCAGCCAGGACGGTCCGCACGCGCTGGAGAACTACCGCAGGCGCGGCTTCCGGGTGTTCGCGACCGAGGTGACCGAGGAGCCGGAGGCGCCCGCTCCGGGCCCGTGGCCGGGCGTCTGAGCGGAAGCGGGGCCTCCGGGCGCAGAAGGGCTTTCCGGCGGAAGAGGACCTCCTGACGGGCAGGTACCTCCCGGCCAAAAGGGGGAGGGCGGGGTCCGGAGGCCCGCCCTCCCATGGCGTGACCGGCGTCACATCGTCTCGCCCTGCGGGACGGCCCAGTCCACACTCCGGACGGCGGTGGACTGGCTCAAGAGCGCCATGACACGCTTCCGTCATGTCTACAGCTGGAATTGCCTTGGTGAGTCGGCGGCACGTCGACCTCGGCCGCATGTCCAGCGCCATCTGTCCGGCGGGCTGACAGTCTCAGCAACGTCGCTCCTTTTCGCCGTCCCCACCGCCGCGGACGCGCGGGCACCCTGTTCCGACCTGCCCCGGACACCCTTGCACCGGCACCTCGCACCGCTCTGCGACGAGGCACGTCTTCGCAGGTCAGCGCGGGGCTGCCGCTGCCCGCTCCCGCCCTCACCGAGCCGCCCAGAAGGACGTACCGCCATGGCCGCCACCTCCGATCGACCCAGCCCCGCCACGACCCGCCGCAAGGCCGGACGCCACCGCGGGGAAGGGCAGTGGGCCGTAGGTCACTTCACGCCGCTGAACGGCAACGAGCAGTTCAAGAAGGACGACGACGGTCTCAATGTGCGGACACGCATTGAGACGATCTACGCGAAGACGGGCTTCGCCTCCATCGACCCCAACGACCTGCGCGGCCGGATGCGCTGGTGGGGCCTGTACACCCAGCGCAAGCCCGGGATCGACGGCGGCAAGACCGCGGTCCTGGAGCCCGAGGAGCTGGAGGACGAGCACTTCATGCTGCGGGTGCGCGTCGACGGCGGGCGGCTGAGCGTCGCGCAGCTGCGGGCCATCGGCGAGATCTCCCAGGAGTACGCGCGCGGCACCGCGGACATCACCGACCGGCAGAACATCCAGCTGCACTGGATCCGCATCGAGGACGTCCCGGCGATCTGGGAGAAGCTGGAGTCGGTGGGCCTGTCGACGACCGAGGCGTGCGGCGACTGCCCCCGCGTCATCATCGGCTCGCCGGTCGCCGGGATCGCGGCCGACGAGATCATCGACGGCTCGTCCGCGATCGAGGAGATCGAGCGGCGCTTCATCGGCAGCAAGGAGTTCTCCAACCTGCCGCGCAAGTTCAAGACGGCGATCTCCGGGTCGCCGGTGCAGGACGTGGTCCACGAGATCAACGACGTCGCCTTCGTGGGCGTCGAGCACCCCGAGCACGGCCCCGGCTTCGACCTGTGGGTGGGCGGCGGCCTGTCCACCAACCCGCGGCTCGGTGAACGCCTGGGCGCCTGGGTGCCGTTGGCGGAGGTGCCCGACGCCTGGGCCGGTGTCGTGGGGATCTTCCGCGACTACGGCTACCGGCGGCTGCGCAACCGCGCCCGGCTGAAGTTCCTGATGGCGGACTGGGGCCCGGAGAAGTTCCGGCAGGTGCTGGAGGACGAGTACCTCAAGCGGAAGCTGCTCGACGGCCCGGCGCCGGCCGAGCCCAGCAGCCGCTGGCGCGACCACATCGGTGTGCACCGCCAGAAGGACGGCCGGTTCTACGTGGGCTTCGCGCCGCGCGTCGGCCGGGTGGACGGCGCCACCCTCGTCAAGGTCGCCGAACTGGCCGCGGCGCACGGCTCGGACCGGCTGAACACCACCGTCGAGCAGAAGATGATCATCCTCGATGTGGCCGAGGACCAGGTCGAGCCGCTGGTCGCGGGGCTGGAGGCGCTGGACTTCCAGGTCCGTCCGTCGCCCTTCCGACGCGGCACGATGGCCTGCACCGGCATCGAGTTCTGCAAGCTGGCGATCGTCGAGACCAAGGGCCGCGGTGCCGCGCTCATCGACGAACTGGAGCGCCGGATGCCGGACTTCGAGGAGCCGATCACCATCAACCTCAACGGCTGCCCGAACGCCTGCGCCCGCATCCAGACCGCGGACATCGGCCTCAAGGGCCAGCTGGTGCTGGACGCCGACGGCAACCAGGTCGAGGGCTACCAGGTGCACCTCGGCGGCGCGCTCGGCCTCCAGGCGGGCTTCGGCCGCAAGGTCCGCGGCCTGAAGGTCACCGCGGCGGAGCTGCCGGACTACGTGGAGCGGGTGCTGACCAACTTTCAGGAGCAGCGCGAGGAGGGCGAGCGGTTCGCCACCTGGGCCGCCCGCGCGGACGAGGGAGCGCTGAAGTGAGCGAGCGGGCCGCGCCGTTCTACTGCCCGTACTGCGGGGACGAGGACCTGCGCCCTTCCGGAGAAGGGCACGGTGCGTGGGAATGCGGGGCGTGCAACCGCGCGTTCCGGCTCTCGTTCCTCGGACTGCTGGCCAAGGGCGTCACCGCCCCGGCCGGGCAGGCAGCCAACCGCCAAGGGGGCAGCGAGATATGACGGTGACTCAGCACCGTACGGAAGACGAACTGGCCGCGCTCGCCGAGCGGGCCGGACGCGACCTGGAGGACGCCTCCCCGTTGGAGATCCTCACCTGGGCCGCCGAGACCTTCGGCAGGCGCTTCTGCGTCACCTCCTCCATGGAGGACGCGGTCGTCGCCCACCTGGCCTCGCGCGCCTTCCCCGGCGTGGACGTGGTCTTCCTCGACACCGGCTACCACTTCCCCGAGACCATCGGCACCCGCGACGCGGTGGACGCGGTGATGGACGTCAACGTCATCACCCTCACCCCGCGGCAGACGGTGGCCGAGCAGGACGCCGAGTACGGGCCGAAGCTGCACGACCGCGACCCGGACCTGTGCTGCGCGCTGCGCAAGGTCAAGCCCCTCGAAGAGGGCCTGGCCGGCTACGACGCCTGGGCGACCGGGCTGCGCCGCGACGAGTCGCCGACCCGCGCGAACACCCCCGTGGTGGGCTGGGACGCGCGGCGCCGCAAGGTGAAGATCGCGCCGATCGCGCGCTGGACGCAGGACGACGTGGACGCGTACGTGGCCGAACACGGCGTGCTGACCAACCCGCTGCTGACCGACGGCTACGCCTCGGTCGGCTGCGCGCCCTGCACCCGGCGGGTGCTGGCGGGCGAGGACGCGCGGGCCGGCCGCTGGGCCGGCCGCGACAAGACCGAATGCGGGCTGCACGGATGAGCGGCCCCGGGGTGTCCGGCCACGGTGCGCCGGATCACGAGGACATACAGGACCTTCGGGAGCGGAAGATGACGGGCGCCACGGTGTGGCTGACCGGACTGCCCAGTGCCGGCAAGACCACGATCGCGTACGCGCTGGCGGAGCGGCTGCGGGGCGAGGGCCACCGCGTCGAGGTGCTGGACGGTGACGAGATCCGCGAGTTCCTCTCGGCGGGGCTGGGCTTCAGCCGGGAGGACCGGCACACCAACGTGCAGCGCATCGGCTTCGTCGCCGAACTCCTGGCGAGCAACGGCGTCAAGGCCCTGGTGCCGGTGATCGCGCCGTACGCGAACTCGCGGGAGGCGGTGCGCAAGCGGCACCAGCACGAGGGCACGCCGTACCTGGAGGTGCACGTCGCCACGCCCGTCGAGGTGTGCTCCGAGCGGGACGTGAAGGGCCTGTACGCGAAGCAGGCGGCCGGTGAGATCTCCGGGCTGACCGGCGTCGACGACCCGTACGAGGAGCCCGAGTCACCGGATCTGCGGCTGGTGACGCACGACCGGACCGTGCAGGAGTCCGCGGCGGCGCTGCACGCGCTGCTCACCGAGAGGGGACTGGCATGACGACGGCCGCTGCCGTGAGCGAGAGCGCCGGGGGCTCCGGCGGACCGGGCGGGGGCGGGGACGCCGACAACCCGTACGCGCTCAGCCACCTGGACGCGCTGGAGTCCGAGGCGGTGCACATCTTCCGCGAGGTGGCGGGCGAGTTCGAGCGGCCGGTGATCCTCTTCTCCGGCGGCAAGGACTCGATCGTCATGCTGCACCTGGCGCTGAAGGCGTTCGCGCCCGCGCCGGTGCCGTTCGCGCTGCTGCACGTGGACACCGGGCACAACTTCCCCGAGGTGCTGGACTACCGCGACCGTACGGTGGCCCGGCACGGGCTGCGGCTGCACGTCGCCTCCGTACAGGACTTCATCGACCGCGGCGAGCTGCGCGAGCGCCCCGACGGCACCCGCAACCCCCTCCAGACCGTGCCGCTGCTGCACGCCATCGAGTCGAACCGCTTCGACGCGGTGTTCGGCGGCGGGCGGCGCGACGAGGAGAAGGCGCGCGCCAAGGAGCGGGTGTTCTCGCTGCGCGACGAGTTCGGCGGCTGGGACCCGCGCCGCCAGCGCCCGGAGCTGTGGCAGCTGTACAACGGCCGGCACTCCCCCGGCGAGCACGTCCGCGTCTTCCCGCTGTCCAACTGGACCGAGCTGGACGTGTGGCAGTACATCGCCCGCGAGAAGATCGAGCTGCCCGCCATCTACTACGCCCACGAGCGCGAGGTCTTCGCCCGGGGCGGCATGTGGCTGGCGCCCGGCGAATGGGGCGGTCCCAAGGACGGCGAGACCGTCGAGACGCGTCTGGTGCGCTACCGCACCGTCGGTGACATGTCCTGCACCGGCGCCGTCGACTCCGACGCGGCCACCATCGAGGCCGTCATCGCGGAGATCGCCGCCTCCCGGCTCACCGAGCGGGGCGCGACGCGGGCCGACGACAAGCTGTCCGAGGCCGCCATGGAGGACCGCAAGCGCGAGGGGTACTTCTAACCATGAGCACGATTGTCGACCCGGTCGACGTGGCCGCCACGGCCACCTCACTGCTGCGCTTCGCCACCGCCGGCTCGGTGGACGACGGCAAGTCCACCCTGGTCGGGCGGCTGCTGCACGATTCGAAGTCGGTGCTGGCCGACCAGCTCGAAGCGGTCGAGCGGGCCTCGCTGGGCCGCGGCCAGGAGGCCCCGGACCTCGCGCTGCTGACCGACGGGCTGCGGGCCGAGCGGGAGCAGGGCATCACCATCGATGTCGCCTACCGCTACTTCGCCACGCCCCGGCGCCGCTTCATCCTGGCCGACACCCCCGGCCATGTGCAGTACACCCGCAACATGGTCACCGGCGCCTCCACCGCCGAACTGGCCGTGGTGCTGGTCGACGCCCGCAACGGCGTCGTCGAGCAGACCCGCCGGCACGCCGCCGTCGCCGCGCTGCTGCGCGTCCCGCACGTCGTGCTGGCCGTCAACAAGATGGACCTGGTGGACTACGCCGAGCCGGTCTTCGCGGCGATCGCCGAGGAGTTCACCGCGTACGCCGCGTCGCTGGGCGTACCGGAGATCACCGCCATCCCGATCTCCGCGCTGGCGGGCGACAACGTCGTGACGCCGTCCACGAACATGGACTGGTACGGCGGCCCGACCGTGCTGGAGCACCTGGAGACCGTCCCGGTGGTGGCCGACCCCTCCGAGGACCCGGCCCGCTTCCCGGTGCAGTACGTCATCCGCCCGCAGACCCCCGAACTGCCCGACTACCGCGGCTACGCGGGCCAGATCGCCTCCGGCGTGCTGCGCGTCGGCGACGCCGTGACGGTGCTGCCGTCGGGCCGGACCAGCACCATCGAGGCGCTGGACGTGCTGGGCGAGGCGGTGGACGTGGCCTGGGCGCCGCAGTCGGTGACCGTACGGCTCGCCGACGACCTCGACATCTCGCGCGGCGACCTGATCGCCCCGGCCGCGGCCCCGCCCGCCACCACGCAGGACGTCGAGGCGACCGTCTGCCACGTCGCGGACCGGCCGCTGAAGACCGGCCAGCGGGTGCTGCTCAAGCACACCACCCGTACGGTCAAGGCGATCGTCAAGGACATCCCGTCCCGGCTGACGCTGGCCGACCTCTCCCAGCACCCGGCGCCCGGCGAGCTGGCCGCCAACGACATCGGCCGGGTCGTGCTGCGCACCGCCGAGCCGCTGGCCCTGGACCCGTACGCCGACTCCCGGCGCACCGGATCGTTCCTGCTCATCGACCCGGCGGACGGCACCACGCTGACCGCGGGGATGGCCGGGTCGGCGTTCGCCGAGGCGGCCGAGGCCGCGGCGGCGGCCGCGGACGACGACGCGGAATGGGACTTCTGACATGACCGGTTCCCTGGCCCTGGACGCCTTCTCGACGTTCGCGAAGGAGGGCGGCCGGATCGGCAGCGGCGCCCTGGGCAGCGGCCAGGGCGGCGTCGGGCGATGTGTGCGCCGATGAGGTACCACCGCCTGCCCCTTCCCCGCCATTCCACCGCTCTGCCGGGCCCGCCCTAGGCGCTGACCGCCCGGCCCTCCGAGAGGACCCCCTCCCGTGCCTGCCGTACGACGCCTCCGCCTCCTCGCGGCCGCCGCCACCGTCCCCCTTCTGCTGGGCGCGCTCGGCGCGTGCGGGTACGGCTCCCGCGCCAAGCAGGACGGCCAGGGCGCGGTCGCGGCCAAGGGCCCGAAGATCGACGGGCTCGACCGGGTGAAGGTCGGCTACTTCGCCAACACCACGCACGCGACCGCGCTGGTCGGCGACCAGAAGGGGTTCTTCCAGAAGGAACTGGGCGGCACGAAGTTCGCGCCCTCGGTGTTCAACGCGGGGCCGGCGGAGATCGAGGCGCTGAACTCCGGCGCCATCGACATCGGCTGGATCGGCCCCTCCCCCGCCATCAACGGGTGGACCACCTCGAAGGGCAAGAGCCTGCGGATCATCTCGGGCTCGGCGTCCGGCGGCGTGTCACTGGTGGTCGACCCGAAGAAGATAAAGAGCCTGGACGACCTGAAGGGCAAGACCGTCGCCACGCCGCAGCTGGGCAACACTCAGGACGTGGCGCTGCTGAACTACCTGGCGGAGAAGGGCTACCGGGTCGACGCCACCACCGGCAAGGGCGACGTGACCGTCCAGCGCACCGAGAACAAGGTCACGCCGGTCGCCTTCCGGCAGGGCAGCATCGACGCCGCCTGGGTGCCCGAGCCGACCGCCTCCAAGCTGGTCGCCGAGGGCGGCCGGGTGCTGCTGGACGAGAAGAAGCTGTGGAAGGACGGCAAGTTCGTCATCACGAACGTGATCGTCTCGCAGAAGTTCCTCAAGGAACACCCCAAGGCCGTCGAAGCGGTGCTGCGCGGCTCGGTGAAGACCAACACCTACATCAGGACCCACCCGGCCGAGGCCAGGCAGGCGCTCAACGACAAGCTGGCCACCGCGGCCGGCAAGGCGCTGCCGGCCGACGTCATCGATCCGGCGTTCCGCAACACCGACGTCACCGACGACCCGCTGGCCGCCACCCTCCGGCAGGAGGCGGACCACGCGGTGCGGGCCGGCCTGCTGAAGAAGCCCGACCTCAAGGGCATCTACGACCTCACGCTCCTCAACAAGGTGCTCAAGGCCGAGGGCAAGCCGGCGGTGGACGACGCCGGCCTCGGCACCAAGTAGTCCGCCGCACGCATCCCCAGGAGGTGACACCGATGACGACCACCACGCTCAGCAAGCCCGGCACCCGGCCGTCCGCCCCGGCGGACGCGGGCGGCGCGGCCGCTTCGTACGCCGCTCGCATCGACCATGTCTCGAAGTCGTTCGGCCGCCCCGGCGCGCAGCAGCACGTGCTGGACGACATCAGCATCGATGTCGCGCCGGGCGAGTTCGTCTGTCTGCTGGGGGCGTCGGGCTGCGGCAAGTCGACCCTGCTCAACCTCGTCGCCGGGCTGGACCGGCCCTCCGCGGGCAGCATCGAGACGCCCGGCGGCCGGCCCGCCCTGATGTTCCAGGAGCATGCGCTGTTCCCGTGGCTGACCGCGGGCCGCAACATCGAACTGGCGCTGCGGCTGCGCGGGGTGCCGCGCGCGGAGCGGCGTCCGGAGGCGGAGCGGCTGCTGGAACTCGTACGGCTCAAGGGTGCCTACGGCAAGCGCGTGCACGAGCTGTCCGGCGGCATGCGGCAGCGGGTCGCGATGGCCCGCGCGCTGGCGCAGGACAGCCGGCTGCTCCTGATGGACGAGCCGTTCGCGGCGCTCGACGCGATCACGCGCGACGTCCTGCACGACGAACTGACCCGCATCTGGCAGGAGTCCGACGACGGCGCCGCCGGCAGCGGCGGCCTGTCCGTCCTGTTCGTCACCCACAACGTGCGGGAGGCGGTGCGGCTCGCCGAGCGGGTGGTGCTGCTGTCCTCCCGGCCCGGCCGGATCGCCCGCGAGTGGACCGTGGACATCCCGCATCCGCGGCGCATCGAGGACGCGGCGGTCGCCGACCTTTCCGTAGAGATCACCGAACAGCTCCGTGGGGAGATCCGCCGCCATGGCCAGCACTGAGACCGGGACGGCCGCCGAGGCCGCCGCAGCCGCCGACGAGCCGGTGGCGAACGCGACACCGGCCGCCGCCGAGCCCGGCGGCTCCGCCGACCTGGCCGGGCTGGAAGCCGGTCTGGACGCCCTGGACACCACCGTCACCGACCGGCAGCCCTGGCTGCGCAGGCTCGGCGCCAAGGCGGTGCCGCCGGTCGTCGCCGTCGCCCTCGTCCTCCTCCTGTGGCAGCTCGCCTACCACTTCGAGGTCAAGGACCACTACCTGCTGCCCAGCCCGGTCGATGTCGCCCGGTCGCTCCAGGACAAGTGGCTCGAAGGCACCCTGCTCGACTACGTGTGGACCAGCGTGTCGCGCGGCGCGCTCGGCTTCCTGGCCTCGGTGGTGATCGGCACGCCGCTGGGCCTGCTCGTCGCCCGGGTCAAGCCGGTACGGGCCGCGATCGGGCCCATCCTCAGCGGCCTCCAGTCGCTGCCCTCGGTGGCGTGGGTGCCCGCCGCCATCATCTGGTTCGGCCTGAGCGACGCCACGATCTACGCGGTGGTGCTGCTCGGCGCGGTCCCCTCGATCGCCAACGGCCTGGTCGCCGGCGTCGACCAGATCTCGCCGCTCTACCTGCGCGCGGGCCGTACCATCGGCGCGCGCGGGCTGACCGGCGTCCGGCACGTCCTGCTGCCCGCCGCGCTGCCCGGCTACCTCGCCGGCCTCAAGCAGGGCTGGGCGTTCTCCTGGCGCTCCCTGATGGCCGCCGAACTCATCGTCAACGCCGCCGATCTGGGCACCGGCCTCGGCCAGCTCCTCGAACAGGGCCGTGAGCTCCAGGACATGTCCTGGGTGCTGTCCGCCATCCTCCTCATCCTCGTCGTCGGCATCGGCATCGAGCTGCTGATCTTCGCGCCGCTGGAGCGGCGGGTGCTGCGCAGCCGCGGCCTGCTGGTCAAGAGCTGACCCATGACCGTACGACCGGCCCTCCTCGTCGTCGCCCACGGCAGCCGCGACCCGCGGCACGCCGCGACCGTCACCGCGCTGTGCGCGCGGGCCCGGTCGCTGCGCCCCGGCCTGCGCGTCGAGGTCGCCTTCCTCGACTTCAACGCGCCGAGTGTGCCCCGGGCGCTGGAGCGGCTGGCGGCGGACGGCGTACGGGAGGTGGTGGCCCTGCCGCTGCTGCTGACCCGCGCCTTCCACGCCAAGACGGACATCCCGGCCGTCCTGCGGGAGGCCGGTGCGCGGCTCCCCGGGCTCACGGTCCGCCAGGCCGGCGTACTGGGCCCGTCCCCCCTGCTCACGGCCGCCCTGGAGCGACGGCTGTACGAGGCCGGGCTGCGGCCCGGCGACCGGCGCTCGACCGGGGTCGTGCTGGCCTCGGCGGGCTCCTCCGACCCGGAGGCGATCGCAGTGATCGCTGAAATCGCGCGGGAGTGGCGGCGTACCACCGGTTGGTACTCCGTGCGGCCTGCGTTCGCCTCCGCTTCCCTCCCCCGCACGGCGGACGCCGTACGGGCCCTGCGGGCCGACGGCGCCGAACGCGTCGCCGTCGCCCCGTACGTCATCGCCCCCGGCTTCCTCCCGGACCGCATCGCCCGCGGCGCCGAGGAGGCCGGGGCCGATGTCCTCGCGGGCGTTCTGGGTCCGGCGCCGGAGGTGGCGCGGCTGCTGGTGCGGCGGTACGAGGAGGCGCTGCGCCGGGAGGCGCTGGCGCCTGCTGCCTGACCGGCGTCCGTCAGCGGCGCGGCGGCAGCCGATGCAGTTCCACGTCCGTGAGCCGCCCCTCTCCCACCCGCGCCGTCATGTACGTGCAGTACGGCTGCCGCCTGCGGTCGGTCGGTGAGCCGGGGTTGAGCAGGCGGAGGCGGCCGTCTTCGGTGGTGGTGTCCCAGGGGATGTGGCTGTGGCCGAAGACCAGGACGTCCAGGTCCGGGTACCGTTCGGCGCAGCGGCGTTCGCGGCCCTGTTTCTGGCCGGTCTCGTGGACCACGCCCCAGCGCAGGCCGCCGAGTTCGGCGTACGCCACCTCCGGCAGGCGGGCGCGCAGCTCCGGGCCGTCGTTGTTGCCGTACACGCCGATGAGCCGGCGGGAGCGGTCCTCCAGGAGGTCCAGCGTGGCGGTGTCCACCCAGTCCCCGGCGTGTACGACCACGTCGGCGCGGGCCACCTGCTCCAGCAGCTCCGGCGGCAGGGCCTTGGCGCGTTTGGGCAGGTGGGTGTCGGACATCAGCAGCAGGCGCACGGGCCGACCGTACCTCTCTCACGGGCGGACGCGGCTCACAGGCAGTCGCGCGGGATCGTCTCGTTCCAGGTGCGGGAGAAGACGCGGCGGTCGTTCTCGTAGCCGTCCAGGGTGGCGTCCACGGTGAACTGCTTCTCGTCGCACCGCACCTTCTGGTGGGTGACCACCCGTACGTCCCAGTCGCCGCGCCGGAAGCGCATGGTCCACCGGGTCTCGCCGGTGGCGGAGGTGAAGTCGTCGGCGACGGTCGCGTAGCGCTCGTAGGCGCGGCGGCCGACCTCCATGCCGGTGTCCTCCAGGCGGGCCAGCCCGCGGTCCTTGACGATCTCCAGCTCGGAGTTGTAGTCGATCAGGTCGCGCCTGACCTCCCAGCGCTCCTCCGGCGCGGTCAGCTGGGTGGCGGTCAGCGGCCGGGTGCCCTCCGGCTCGCCGAACGGGCGCGGCGGCAGCCGGTCGGGTTCGGTGGTGGGCCGCACCGGCAGTGTCAGGGTGCTGGTGCCCTCGTACACGGTCAGCATGGCGGGCCGGGGCGGCGGCCAGGCCAGCGGCCAGTACGAGGTGGACAGCGACAGGCGGATGCGGTGGCCGGGCGGGAACGCCTGGGCGCAGCCGTTGAGCTGGACGGTGGCCCGGTAGCGGCGGCCGGGCTCCAGGGGCTCCGGATCGCCGATCGTCTCGTGGTGGGCGAGGTTGAGCACACCGTAGGTGACCCGGGTGGCCCGGCCGTCGGGGGACACGTCGGAGAGCCGGGCGGCGACCATGGCGACCGGTTCGCTGACCGACAGGTCGAGTTCGACGGTGGGCGAGCCGAGGATCTCCACCCGTTCGGCGAGCCGGTCGCTGTCGAAGACCAGCGAGCCGCCGTCCTCCTCGCGCTGGTCGTACGGCAGGTCCGGCGGCGCGTTGTAGGAGGCCCACTTGCCGGCGAACTGGCCGACGGACAGCGGCGACTGCACGGTCAGCACCCCGCAGCCGCGGTCGCCGCACTCCTCGCCGTCGGCGCCGATCCGGTGCCGGAAGAGCGGGCGGGAGGCGGAGCGGATGTGCGGGGAGGGCCAGTCGGGCTCGCCGACCCAGCGTCCCGGCCGGGTCTCGTAGGAGGTGGACGGCGGCACGCTGTCCTGCATCCAGGCGCTGAGCATGGGGCCGTCCATGACGTTGTTGTCCACGCCCTTGAGCCAGTGGTCGAACCAGCGCACGACCTCCTGGAGGTAGCCGATCGCGGGGCCCGGTTCGCCCAGGTGGGGGAACTTGTGCGACCACGGGCCGATCAGGCCCTTGCGCGGTACGTCGAGGTTGGCCAGCAGCCGGGTGACGGCGTTGGAGTAGCCGTCGGCCCAGCCGCTGGAGGCGAGCACCGGGCAGCGTACCGAGCGGTAGTCCTCGCAGACCGAGGCGTGCCGCCAGTAGGCGTCGCGGCGCTGGTGGCTGAGCCACTCCACGGCCCACGGCCGGGTGTTCTCCAGCCGCTCGTGCCACATCCGCCGCCAGCGGCCGCCCACCACGGCCGGGTCGGGCGGGCAGGTGCCGTAGGCGAACATGGTGCCCGCCTCGGCCAGGTTGTCGGAGAGCAGCTGGCCGCCCATGTAGTGCATGTCGTCGGCGTACCGGTCGTCGGTGAAGGACGCGATGACGATGGCGCGCAGGCTCGGGGGCTGCCGGGCGGCGACCTGGAGGGCGGCGAAGGCGCCCCAGGAGATACCCATCATGCCGGTGGTGCCGTCGCACCAGGGCTGTGCGGCCAGCCAGGCGAGCACGTCCTCGGCGTCGGCCTGCTCCTGTTCCAGGTACTCGTCCCGCAGCACGCCCTCCGACTCGCCGGTGCCGCGCAGGTCGACGCGGACGCAGGCGTAGCCGTGGCCGGCGATGTAGGGGTGGTGGATGGAGTCGCGTACGGCGGTCAGGTCCCCCTTGCGGTACGGGATGTACTCCAGCACCGCCGGCACCGGCTCCTCGTCCGAGGCCGTGGGGCGCCAGATGCGCGCCGACAGGCGGGTGCCGTCGGAGACGGGGATGGTGACGTGGTCCTCCTCCGCCGTGGCGCAGGGCAGATTGCTCACGTAACGCATGCGGCGACCTTCTCCTCACTGTCGTGCACCGGCGCCGCAGCCACGCGGACCGGCCGTCCGGTTCAGCCGTCCCGGCCGCCGGGCCGGGTCCGCTCGCAGGCCAGGTCCAGAGCTGCCACGCAGTGGTCGTACTTCTCGCGCAGCTCCTCCTCACTGTCGCCCCCGGTGAAGACATGGGCCAGTTCGAAGCTGTAGCTGTCCTGCTCCGCCATCTCGGCCAGGTGCTGGCCCGGCCGGGGGATCACGTGGATCCGCGTGCCCGGGATCCGCCTCTCGATGCGCGCGATCTCCTCGTGGGTGGGCACCTTGCGGGCGACGCCGTCGGCGAACCACCGGTAGTACCACTTGGCGGCCGTCTTGTAGCGGCCCGCGCGGTGCGGCATGGACGGGTCCTCGCCGAGGGCGAGGCGCAGCATGGCGTGGTGGTTGGGCGCGCCGTCGACGTACTGGAACAGTTCGGCGTGCGACTGGGAGTGCCGGGGGTTGACCTCCAGCACGTTGATCGCGTCGGTGTGCGGGTCGTAGAAGTACTCGATGCTGAAGGTCGCCTCCTGCATGCCGATCTGCCGCATGACGCGGACGGAGACGTCGCGCAGCCGGCGCAGGACGGGCTCGGGGAGCGTTGAGGGGTACTGGTGGCGCAGGAAGGACGAGCTGTCGGGGTAGTCGATGGAGTCCAGTACGCCGTAGACCGTGACCTCGCCGTCGTGGACGTAGCCCTCGACCGCCACCTGGATGCCGGACAGTTCCTCCTCCGCGAGGCAGACCTGGCCGCCGACGCCCGTCATTTCGGGCGGCAGGTCGAGGCGGCGGAGGATGTCCTCGAACGGGCGGCCGACGCGGCCGATGCCTTTGCGGATCCTGGCGACCGCCGCGCGGAACTCCGCCTCGTCCCGTGCGCCGAAGGCCAGCTCCGAGGAGTACGCGAGGGCGGGCTTGAGCCACATGGGGAAGCGGACGCCCTCGGGCGGGCGCGGGTCGGGCGTGTCGAGGTCGACGCGGCCGAAGCGCGGGTGGGTGTCGACGGCCTTCTCCTGCTCCAGGCGGCTCCAGTACTTGTGCTCGCACTTGACGACCGACTCCAGGCCGGTGCTGCGGGTGCCGTAGCGCTCGCTCAGGATCGGTACGAAGGTGCTGACGGGGAAGTCCCAGTAGCCGACGATCGCGTCGATGGTGCCGTCGAAGGAGTCCAGGATGCCCTGGGCCTTTTCCAGGAGGTCGGGTACGGAGATCTCACCCCCCTGGAGCTCACCGTGGGTGAGCAGCGGGTGGAAGCGGTACCGCTCCGCGTCGGGCACGTCGCGCAGGGCGGGGAGGTTCCTCTCCTCCAGGCCCAGTACGAAGATGTTCTTCCCGCTCACCTGTCCTCCTCGGGCTCACGCGCTGCGGGAGGACGCGGGTACCCCTGCGGTTGCCGCCCATTCGCGGCGCGGCGCGGCCCGGGCCAGGGGCCGGGGCATCGCCCCCGGACAGGACTTTCGTCCGATTAATCCCGTAATGGTCGGGTACTGGAGGGGCGGCCACCGGCAGGCCGCCGGACGGCACCCCACTCCCCCAACCGGAGGATCCCATGAGCGACACCAACCCGATCGAGCTGCAGAAGGCCCTCAAGGGCGCCCACTACCCGGCGAGCAAGGACGACCTGGTCTCGTGCGCCGAGGGCAACCACGCGGACAGCGGCATGCGGGACAAGATTTCCAGCATCCCCAGCAAGAGCTACGAGAACCCGGCCGAGGTGGAGAAGGCCGTGTTCAAGGACCGGTAGCGGCGCCGCGCGACAGCCCGTCACGACGCCGGGGCCGGCGGGACGGGCGTCCCGCCGGCCCCGGCCGGGCGTCCCGCGTCCGGGCGTCAGGCCACGGACCGGTACTCCGCCGCCACGGCGGGCGCGGGGGCGGGGGCGGGCGTCGCCAGCCAGGCGATCCGCTCGCGGGAGCGCAGCAGCGCGCCCGCGCCGATCGCCACCGCGATGATCAGGCCGCCGGCCACCAGGGCGCCGCGGGCACCGGCCACCTCCATCAGGAGGCCCAGCAGCGGCGGGGCCACCAGGCCCCACACCGTGCTCGCGCTGCGCCACACGCCCAGCACCCGGCCGCGCATGTTCGGCGGCGGGTCCGTCTGGAGCACCGTCGTACCGGCGGTGTCGGAGACCGACTCCACCACCGACATCGGCAGCACCAGCACGAGCAGCACGAGCAGCGACGGGGACAGCCCGGCGAAGACCTGGAGCAGCGCACCGGCCGCGGCCAGCGCGCCGACCAGCTTGACCGAGGGGTTGCGCAGCCGCGCGGCGAGGACCGCGCCGACGATGCCGCCCGCGGCCAGTACGGACGAGACGGTGCCGAACGCGCCGGCGCCCGCCGCGAGCGGCCCGGTGACCAGGACGGCCAGGGTCAGCTGGTAGTTCCGGCCGAAGATCGCGCTGAGCCCGGTGATGGCGGCCAGCGCGACCAGCCGCGGCCGGCGCATGAAGAAGGCGAGTCCGTCCCGGGCCCGGTCGCCGACCTCCGGCTCCGCCGCCCCCACGGACGCGACGGCCTCCTCCGTGCCCTGCGGACTCTTCGCGGGCGCCCGCAGCGCCTCGCCCACCGGCTTCAGGAAGGGGATGACGGCCGCGACGAACAGGAAGGACAGGCCGTTGGCCGCATAGGCGGCGCCGGTGCCGAGGAAGCCGACGGCGACACCGGCCAGGGCCGTACCGCCGAGCCGCCCCACGCTGTGCACCAGCGAGCCGACGGCGATCGCGGAGGGCACGTCCTCCCGGCGTACCAGGTCGTTGCCGAGCAGGGCGGTGGCCGGGCCGTCCACCGTGGCGACCAGGCCGGTGACGGCGGCCAGCGCCATCAGCAGCCCGTAGTTCAGCTGGTCGGTGGCGACCAGGACCGCGGTGGCGAAGGCGACCAGGCCCAGCACGGCCTGGCTCAGCCCGGCCGTGAGCTTACGGGGCCAGCGGTCGACGGCGGCACCGCCGAACAGCCCCATGATCAGGCCGGGGCCCGCCTGCACGGACAGCGACAGACCGGTGGCCGCCGCGGAACCGGTGAGCTGGAGCACCAGCAGGTTCTGCACGGTCAGCTGCATCCAGGTGCCGGCGTTGGACACCAGGTTGGCCACCGACCACCAGCGCATGCTGCGGTAGCGCAGCGACCGCCACGGCGCGTGGTCGGCGCCGCCGCCGGACGGCTTGCGGCCCAGCAGGTACCGGAAGCCGCCGAGACGCCGGCGCAGATTTTTCTCGGTTTCGAGTGTTTCGGGGGTTTCCGGGGCGGGAATCGACTCGTGGGACTCCGCTTGCGCCGGGACACGGGCAGCGGATCGAACAGGCAAAGACACAGGCGCGAGAACTTCGTGAAGAGCCCAGCAGGCTCGGAGAGCGGCTCGGCGGGCACGGAGCACGACTGCGTGCACACCATGGGCGCCGATTCGGTCGGAATGCCGGCCTCACTCCGGTCCGCGGACGACGGACCCTTCCAGGCACAGCAATCCCACATGTTCACAGACGCCTCGGGGGCGGGGGAAGAGCGGCCCCCGCCCCAGGCGTGCGGAAACCCCCCGGATCCCTTGGGGCACAAGGGATCCGGGGGGTGGGTGGGGTTGCTCACAAGAGGGGCGGGAGCGCCAGGACAGGAGGCGCCGGCCCCCGGTTCAGGGAGTCAGGTCGAGGACGCGGACCGGCCGGCCCTCCCACTGCTTGGGCAGCGTCGTGGCGATGACCGCCCCGCTCGGCCGGTCGGGTGTCGGCTGCGCGGCGTACTGGGCATGCGCCGCCGCCCAGGTCTGCTCGTGCGCCACCGCCAAGGCGGCCGGCAGGTCCAGGTCGAGGACGGTGATGCCGGGCAGAGCGGCGAGGTGTTCGGCCGTTCCGGGGCGGGCCCGGTCGGCTTCGACCAGGGCGCACGCCGGGGCGTAGAGGAACCAGTCCGCCTCGGCGTGCGCCCGGTGGATCAGCCGCGAGACGATGATGTTGCCCCGTCCGGCCGCGGCCATGGCCGTGTCGTCGAGGACGACGTGCATCGGTTCGCTCACCGGCCGGCCGCCCGGGCCAGGCGTCGGTCGAGTTCCTCGTCCAGGCTCCGCTCCTCGTCCGGGCTCGGGTCGTAGCCCGTCCACTGGCGCAGTGCCGCGCGGGCCTTCTCGGCCTGCTCGGCCCGCTCCTGCGGGGTCAGCAGGGTGTCGGCGAGGCGGGCCAGGTAGGCCCGCAGCGACAGGCCTTCTCCGGCGGCTATCGCGGCCAGCCGCTCCTTGGCTTCCTCCGGCATCCGGACGTTGGCGTCAGCCATCATCGTGCTCCTCTCCACCGTCCAGCTTATGGGTACGGGTACGTACCCGTAAAGGCGCTTCCGGCGCCCGGCTTACGGAGCGGCCCCGGCGGACACCCGGAACCGGCGGGCCCCCGGCGGCCCAGCGGTCGCGAGGCTCCGGAGGTGACCACACATTGGTGTCAGCGGTCCGCGCCGTGAAAGGCGGCCCGCGCCGTTCCGTACCGCCCTTCGCCGACGGCCCCGCACATCAGGAACCCGCACGCCAAGGAGGACCACGTATGACCCCGGCCCGCCCGACCCCGCTCCCCCGCGCCGACCGGCCGCGGATCCTCGTTCTCCGGGCGCTCGGCCTCGGGGACCTGCTGACGGCGGTGCCCGCGTTGCGGGCGCTGCGTACCGCGTTTCCGCGGCACGAGCTGGTGCTGGCGGCGCCCGGCCGGCTGGCCGAGGCCGCCGCGGCGACGGGTGTGGTCGACCGGCTGCTGCCCGCGTCGGCGCCCGGCCGCGGCGTGCCGCGGGCGGTGGACTGGGACGGCCCGCCCCCGGCGATCGCCGTGGACCTGCACGGCAACGGGCCGGCCAGCCATCTGCCGCTGCTGGCGCTGCGCCCGGTCCGGCTGTTCGCGTACGCGCATCCCGCGATGCCCCGCCTCCTGGGCCCGGTCTGGCGCGAGGACGAGCACGAGCGCAGCCGGTGGTGCCGTCTGCTGACCTGGTACGGCGTTCCGGCGGATCCGGACGATCTGCGGATCGACGCGCCGCCGGGCCCGTCCCCGGCGCCGGGCGCGGTGGTGGTGCACCCGGGCGCGGACGCGGTGGCGCGCCGCTGGCCGCCGGAGCGCTTCGCCGCGGTGGCGCACGCGCTGCACCGGGCGGGGCACCGCGTCGTCCTGACCGCCGGGGCCGGTGAGGGGCCGCTCGCCCGGCAGGTGGCCGTGCAGGCCGGGCTGCCGCCGTCGGCGGTTCTGGGCGGCTCGGCGGACGTGCCGTTCGGGGAGCTGGCGGCGCTGGTCGCGCAGGCCCGTGCGGTGATCGTGGGCGATACCGGGCTCGCGCATCTGGCCAGCGCGCTCGGCACGCCGTCCGTGGTGCTCTTCGGGCCGGTCGCGCCCCGGCTGTGGGGCCCGCCGCGGCTGCCCCGGCACCGGGCGCTGTGGCATCCGGGCCACCTGGACCGGGCCCGCCCGGGCGACGCGCACGGGGAGCAGCCGGACGGACGGCTGCTGCGGATCACCGCGGCGGAGGTGCTGACGGCGGTGGCGCGGCTGCCGGAGCCGGTGCGGCGGCCCGAGAACGTACGGCGGACACCGGCCGTGTGGCGGCCGGAGTCCGTAGGGCCGGACGAGCCCGTGCGGTCGGCCGAGCCCGTGCGTCCGGGCGAATCCGTACCTCCGGACGAGCCCGTACGACCGGCCGAGCCCGTATCGCGGCCGGAGCCGGAGGACGTGCCGGATTCGGCGCCGGATTCGGCGCCGGTCTCGGTGCCGGCGCCGTGACGGCCCCGGAGCAGCGGCGCGCCCCCGTGCCCCCGCCGGCCCGCCGGGTCCTGCTCACCGGCTGGTTCAGCTTTCTGCACGGCGAGGTGACGGCCGGGGACATGCTCGCGGCCGAGGCCGTGCAGGACGCGCTGCGCGGTGCCGGGATCGCGTACGACACGGCCTGGTCGCCGGTGTTCCGGCCGGAGGGGCTGCGTCTGGACGACGCCGATCCCGCGGCCTTCACCGACGTGGTCTTCGCCTGCGGGCCGGTGCACTCGCGGCCCACGCCGGACGGCGGGCCGAGCCCGCTGCTCGCGCTGCACGAACGGTTCGCCGGGTGCCGCCGGGTCGCCGTCGGCGTGTCCGTACCCGATCCGGACGATCCGGCGGTGGCCCGGTTCGACGAGGTGCTGGCCCGGGACGTGGCCGGGCGGCGGACCGGGGCGCAGGACCTGAGCCTGCGGGCCCCGGCGCCGCGCGGCGTGCCGCTCGTCGGTGTGGTGCTGACCGGCGGGCAGCACGAGTACGGCGCCCGGCGGCGGCACGAGGAGGTCACGGAGCGGCTGACGGACTGGCTGGGGACGGTGGAAGCGGCCCGCCTGCCGCTGGACACCCGGCTGGACTCGCGCGACTGGCGGCTGCCCGCGACGCCGGACGAACTGCACGCGGTGCTGGCCCGGCTGGACGTGGTGGTGACGACCCGGCTGCACGGCATGGTCCTGGCGCTGCGCGCGGGCACCCCGGCGCTCGCCGTCGATCCCGTCGAGGGCGGTGCGAAGGTCAGCGCGCAGGCGGCGGCGCTGGGCTGGCCGGCCGTACTGCGCTGCGAGCAGGCCGGGAAAGGGGAGCTGGACCGGCTGTTCGCCTGGTGCCTGTCGCCGCAGGGCCGGGCTCAGACGGGGCCGCACACGCTGGCGCCGGAGGGGGACGGGCTGCTCGACGGGCTGCTGCGGTCGCTGGCTCGGACATACGGGTGACTGTGCGGCGGTGGCCGGGCCGGGGAGCCGGGGCCCCGCTCCCTCGACGCACCGGAATTGACTGGCCACGCGCGGCCACCGGGAAGCAACGGGTGGGAAAGCCCGTCATGCGGCGACTTTTCAGCTTAAGCGATGCCAGGCGTGTGCGCAGCGTCGCCGAGCGTGACGTTTTCTCCGGGGCTGGAGTGGCACCCGATGCCCGGTAGCCCCTAGCCGAGGGAGATCCCATGAACGCCGCCCTGTCCCGGAACTGGAAACACGCCGTGGTGACCGGCGGCGCGGGTTTCGTCGGCTCGCATCTGTGCACCGCCCTGCTGGCCCAGGGCGCCGCGGTGACCTGCGTCGACGACTTGAGTACCGGAGCGCGGGAGAACATAGCCCACCTCAAGGGCCGTTCCGGGTTCACCTTCGTGGAGGCCGATGTCACCGAGCCGTTCCGCATCGGGCGCGAGGTGGACCTCGTCCTGCACTTCGCCTCCCCCGCCTCCCCTGCCGACTACCTGCGCCTGCCCCTGCACACGCTGGACACCGGCAGTCTGGGCACGCGCAACGCGCTCGCGGTGGCCCGCGCGCACGGGGCGCGCTTCGTCCTCGCCTCGACCTCGGAGGTGTACGGCGATCCGCAGCAGCATCCGCAGAGCGAGTCGTACTGGGGCAATGTCAACCCGATCGGCCCCCGGAGCGTGTACGACGAGGCGAAACGTTTCGGCGAGGCGCTGACGACCGCCGAGGCGGGCACCCACGGCACCGACACCGGCATCGTGCGGCTGTTCAACACCTACGGGCCGCGGATGCGGGGGCACGACGGCCGGGCGGTGCCGACGTTCATCCGGCAGGCCCTGGCGGGCGAGCCGCTCACCGTCACCGGGGACGGGCGGCAGACCCGCTCCCTGTGCCACGTGGACGACACCGTACGGGGTGTCCTCGCGGTGGCCGCCTCCGATCTGCGCGGCCCGGTCAACCTGGGCAACCCGGTCGAGATCACCATGCTCGGCCTGGCCCGGCTGATCACCGAACTGACCGGCTCCCGCTCCGAGATCCGCTTCATCGAACGGCCCACGGACGACCCCGCGGTCCGCTGCCCCGACATCACCCTGGCCCGCGGCAAGCTCCAGTGGGAGCCCGAGGTGGCGGCCCGGGACGGTCTGGCGCGGACCGTCGACTGGTTCCGCAGGCGGCAGGGGGCCTGACCCGGCGCCGGTTCCGGCCGGGCCGCAGCCCCCGGCGTCCGGGCCGCCCCGACCGGGCGCGGCCGGCCGCCGTCCATCCCGACGAAAGGCCAGCGAACTGCCATGCGCATTCTCGGCATCAACGCGCTCTTCCACGACCCCGCCGCCGCCCTCGTCGTCGACGGGCAGACCGTCGCCGCCGCCGAGGAGGAACGCTTCTCGCGGCGCAAACACGGCAAGCGGCCGGTGCCCTTCTCCGCCTGGGAGACGCCCGACCAGGCCGCCGCCTGGTGCCTGGCCACGGCCGGCCTGCGCCCCGAGGACCTGGACGCGGTGGCGTACTCCTTCGATCCCCGGCTCGCCCGGCCCGCCGAGCGGATGGGGCTGGACGACCCCTGGGACCACCTGCGCCTGACGTACGCGCGCGAGGCCCCCGGGTTCCTCAGGACGGCGCTGCCGGGGCTCGATCCGGAGCGGGTGCGGTTCGTGCCGCACCACATGGCGCACGCCGCGTCCGCCGCGTTCGCCGCGCCGGACGCCGACACCTGCTCGGTGCTGGTGCTCGACGGCCGCGGCGAGGCGACCTCGCACCTGGCCGCGCAGCGCGTACAGGGCAAGCTGGAGCCGCTGTACGGGCAGGAGCTGCCGCACTCGCTCGGCCTGGTCTACGAGGAGCTGACCGCGCACCTCGGGTTCCTGCGCTCCTCGGACGAGTTCAAGGTGATGGCGCTGGCCTCGTACGGCACTCCGCGGATGCTGCCCGAGCTGCGCCGCCACGTGTACCCGACGGGCGACGGCGGATTCCACGCCGCGCACGTGCCGTGGAGCGACCTGTGCGTGCCGCGCGCCCCGGAGGAGCCGTGGAGCCAGGCGCACGCCGATCTCGCGGCCAGTGCCCAGCTGGTCCTGGAGGAGACGCTGCTCGACCTGGCCCGCTGGCTGCACGGCCGCACGCACGACAGTGTGCTGACGCTGGCCGGCGGGGTGGCGCTGAACTGTGTGGCCAACGCGCGGATCGCGCGCGAGGGTCCGTTCGACCGGGTGTGGGTGCAGCCCGCGGCCGGTGACGCGGGCACCGCGCTCGGCGGCGCGCTGCTGCTGAGCGCCGACGGCGGCGAGGAGCCCGCGCCGATGCCCGGCGCCGACCTGGGCCGCGGCTGGTCCGACGCGGAGCTGGAGGCGTGGCTGCGGACCGCCGCCGTGCCGTTCGAGCGGCCGCAGGACATCGCCGCGACCGTCGCGGAGGCGCTGGCCGAGAACGCCGTCGTGGCCTGGTTCCAGGGGCGTTCGGAGTACGGGCCGCGGGCGCTCGGCCACCGCTCCCTGATGGCGCACCCGGGCCACTCCGCGAACCTGGAGCGGCTCAACGACGTCAAGGGGCGCGAGCAGTTCCGGCCGGTGGCCCCGATGGTGCTCGCCGACCGGGCGGGCCAGATCTTCGACGGGCAGCTGCCCAGCCCCTACATGCTCTTCGTGCACGACGTGGCGAAGGAGTGGCGGGAGCGCATCCCGGCCGTGGTGCACGTGGACGGCACCGCCCGCATCCAGACCGTGGACCCGGCCGACGAGCCGCTGGTGGCCCGGATGCTGGCCGAGTTCGAGCGCCGTACCGGACTGCCCGTCGTCGTCAACACGAGCCTGAACACCGCGGGCCGGCCGATGGTCGACGACCCGCGGGACGCGCTGGAGTGCTTCGGCTCCACGCCGGTGGACCTGCTGGCCATCGGCCCGTTCGCGGTGCGGCGGGAGGAGTTCTTCGCCGCCGGGAACCGCTCGGCGCGGCGCCCGGCCGAGGTGCTGTCGTTCCCGTCGGGGCACGAGGAGACGGTGGCGCCCGCCTCGTACGACCGGCTGGCGGAGACCGCGTCCCTGCCGATCGCGGGGCCGGTCGCGGGCAGCGGTGAGGAGGCGGTCCGATGACCGCGCCGACCACCGACTACGTGGTGGTGATCCCGACGCTCGGGCGGCCGAGCCTGACGGCGTGCCTGCGCGCGCTGGCCGCGGCCGAGGGGCCGCCGCCGCTCCAGGTCGTGCTGGTGGACGACCGGGCGCTGGACGACTGCACCCCGCTGCCGGCCGAGATCCCGGAGGCGCTGCGCGACCGGACGAAGATCGTCCCGGGCTGCGCGCGCGGCCCGGCGGCGGCCCGCAACGCGGGCTGGCGGGCGGCGGACGCCACGCCGTGGGTGGTCTTCCTGGACGACGACGTGGTGCCGGGCCCCTCCTGGGGTACGGACCTGGCCGCCGACCTCGCCGCCGCGTCGCCGCGTACGGCCGGGATCACCGCGCGGATCGCCGTGCCGGTGCCCGTCGACCGCCGCTCGACGGACTGGGAGCGCAACACCGCGGGGCTGGCCACCGCCAAGTGGATCACCGCGGACATGGCGTACCGGCGGGACGCGCTGGAGTCCGTGGACGGCTTCGACGAACGCTTCCGGCGCGCCTTCCGGGAGGACGCCGATCTGGCGCTGCGGGTGCTGGCGGCCGGCTGGGCGCTGGCGTCCGGCACCCGCCGCACCACGCACCCGGTGCGTCCGGCCGACCGCTGGGTCTCCGTACGGCTCCAGGCGGGCAACGCCGACGACGTGCTGATGACCCGCCGGCACGGCCGGGACTGGTGGCACCACGCGGACGCGCCGCGCGGCCGGCTGCCGTGGCACCTGGCGGTGACCGCGGCGGCGGGTGCCTCGCTGGTGTGTGCCGCGGCCGGGCGGCGGCAGGCGGCGGCGGTGCTGGCCGGGCTGTGGCTGGGCGGTACGGCGGAGTTCGCGTGGGCGCGGATCGCGCCGGGCCCGCGGACCCGGGAGGAGGTGGTGACGATGGCGGTGACCAGCGTGCTGATCCCGCCGTCGGCGGCGGGGCACTGGCTGCGCGGCCTGGTGCGGCACCGCCGGGTGGCGCCGCTGAGCGTGCGGCCCGCGCCCGCGGTGCCGCAGGCTCTGCCGGAGCCGGTGCCGGAGCGGGTGTAGCCGGTGAACAGGCATCAGGACACCGCGCCGGGCGCCCGTGCGGCGACGGCGGTCGCGGACCCGGCGGCGGAGCGCGAGGAGGCCGGGCGCCTGTGGCTGTACGCGCCGGGGCGGCAGGCCCCCGAGCGGGTGCCGGTCCCCACCCGGCCGCCGTCCGGCGACGCCGGCCCGCTGGAGGCGGTGCTGTTCGACCGGGACGGGACGCTGGTGGCCGATGTGCCGTACAACGGCGACCCGTCGCTGGTGGAGCCGATGCCCGGCGCGCGGGAGGCCGTGGCGGCGCTGCGGGCCCGCGGCCTGAGGGTGGGCGTGGTGAGCAACCAGTCCGGCGTCGCGCGCGGCCTGCTGACGGGTGACCAGGTGGCCGCCGTACGGCGGGAGATCGACGCGCGGTTCGGGCCGTTCGACGTGTGGGCCGTGTGCCCGCACGGGCCCGGGGACCGCTGCGGCTGCCGCAAGCCCGCGCCCGGCCTGGTCCTCGCCGCCTGCGCACACCTCGGCGTCCGCCCCGCGCGTACCGCCGTGGTCGGCGACATCGGCGCGGACGTGGGCGCGGCGCTGGCCGCCGGGGCGCGCGGGGTGCTCGTCCCGACGCCGATGACGCGGGCGGAGGAGGTCGTCGCGGCCCGCGCGTACGCACGCGATCTGCCGGGCGCCGTACGGCTGTTGCTGGGCGGCCGGAGCACCGGGGAGGGCGCCGTATGACCTCGGCCCCGCGGACGCTCGTCGTCCGGCTGGACAGCGCGGGTGATGTGCTGCTGGCCGGTCCGGCGGTACGCGCCGTGGCGGCGGGCTCGTCGTACACCGCGCTGCTGTGCGGCCCGCTGGGCGAGCGGGCGGCGCGGCTGCTGCCCGGTGTGGACGAGGTGATCGTGCACGACGCGCCGTGGGTGGGCCTGCGGCCCGCGCCGGTGGACCGGCGGGTCACGGAGAAGCTGGTCGACACCCTGGCGGCGGGCCGGTTCGACCGGGCGCTGGTGCTCGTCTCGTACCACCAGAGCCCGCTGCCGGCCGCGCTGCTGCTCAAGCTCGCCGGGGTCGGCTGGGTCGCGGCGGACAGCGTGGACTACCCCGGCGCGCTGCTGGACCTGCGGCACCACCGCAAGCCGCACCGGCACGAGGCCGAGGCGGCGCTCGACCTCGCGCGGGACGCCGGGTTCGCCCTGCCGCCCGGCGACGACGGCGCCCTCGGCGTCCTGCCGCCGCCCGACACCTCTCCCCTGACCGGCCCCGACCCGTACGTGGTGCTGCACCCGGGCGCGGCGGTGCCGGCCCGTGCCTGGAGTGCCGCGCGGGCGGCCCGGGCGGCGGGCGCGCTGAGCGCGGCGGGCCACCGCGTCGTCGTCACCGGCGGGCCCGGCGAACGGGAGCTGACCGCCGCCGTCGCGGGCGGCCACGCGCTGGACCTCGGCGGGCGCACCGATGTGCACCAGCTCGCCGGGGTGCTGGCGGGCGCGCGGGCCGTGGTCGTCGGCAACACCGGCCCCGCGCACCTGGCGGCCGCCGTGCGCACACCGGTCGTCTGCCTGTTCGCGCCGGTGGTGCCCGCGCGGCTGTGGGCGCCGTACGGCGTGCCGCACATCCTGCTGGGCGACCAGGACGCGCCGTGCGCGGGCAGCCGTGCCCGGCGCTGCCCGGTGCCCGGACACCCCTGTCTCGACACGGTCAGCGACACCGCGCTGCTCGCGGCCGTGTCCCGGCTGACCGGCCCGGGACGGCCGTCGGTGCCCTCCGCGCCCGGCCGTACGGACCGTTCCGCAGCGGCTCCCGACGACACCGAACGAGGTGCGACTGTATGAACATCCTGCTCTGGCATGTCCACGGATCGTGGACGACCGCGTTCGTCCAGGGGCCGCACACCTATCTGGTGCCGGTCACCCCGGACCGGGGCCCCGACGGGCTGGGCCGCGCCCGTACCTTCCCGTGGCCCGAATCGGTGGTGGAGAAGACCCCGGCGGAGCTGCGGCACACCCCGGTCGACCTGGTCGTGCTCCAGCGTCCGCACGAGGCGGAGCTGGCGGAGCGCTGGCTGGGCGGGCGCCGTCCCGGCCGGGACGTGCCCGCCGTCTACCTGGAGCACAACGCGCCGGACGGCGACGTGCCGCACACCCGCCACCCGTACGCCGACCGGGACGACCTGACGCTGGTGCACGTCACCCACTTCAACCGGCTGTTCTGGGACAACGGCGGCACCCGTACGGAAGTGATCGAGCACGGCATCGTGGACCCCGGCCACCTCTACACCGGGGCCGTCGAACGCGCCGCGGTCGTGGTCAACGAGCCGGTCCGGCGCGGCCGTACGGTCGGCACCGACCTGCTGCCCGAGCTGTCGGCCGCCGCCCCGCTGGACGTCTTCGGCATGCGCACCGACGGGCTCGCCGAGCATCTGGGCCTGCCACCGGACCGCTGCCGCACGGCCGACCTGCCACAGGCCGACCTGCACGCGGCGATGGCGCAGCGGCGGCTCTACCTGCACCCGGTGCGCTGGACCTCGCTGGGCCTGTCGCTGCTGGAGGCCATGCACCTGGGCATGCCGGTGGTGGCCCTGGCCACCACCGAGGCCGCCGAAGCGGTGCGGCCCGGCACCGGCACCCTCTCCAACCGGCCCGAAGTCCTGGCCCGGGCCGCCCGGACGTACCTGGAGGACCCCGACGCGGCGGCCGAGGACGGCGCGCGGGCCCGCCAGGCGGCGCTGGAGCGCTACGGGCTCAAGCGCTTCCTGCACGACTGGGAACGCCTGATCACGGAGGTGCGGACATGACCACCCCGCTGCGTGACACCCCGCGCCTGTCCGTCGCGCTCGTGTCCGAGCACGCCAGCCCGCTGGCGGTGCTCGGCGGCGTCGACGCGGGCGGCCAGAACGTCCATGTCGCGCGCCTGGCCGGCGCGCTGGCCGACCGGGGGCACCGGGTGACGGTGTACACCCGGCGGGACGCCGCCGATCTGCCGGACGAGGTGGTGCTGCGGCCCGGTGTACGGGTCCGGCACGTCCCCGCCGGGCCGCCCCGGCACGTGCCCAAGGACTCCCTGCTGCCGTACATGACCGCGTTCGGCGACCACCTGGCCGCCGAATGGCGGGTACGGGCGCCGGACCTGGTCCACTCGCACTTCTGGATGTCCGGCCTGGCGGCGCTCCAGGCGACCCGCGAACTGGGGCTGCCGCTCGCCCACACGTACCACGCGCTGGGCACCGTCAAGCGCCGCCACCAGGGCGACGCCGACACCAGTCCGCGCTCCCGCGTCGCCTGCGAGGTCGAGGTGGGCGAGGGCTGCGACCGGGTGATCGCCACCTGCCGCGACGAGGTCGACGAGCTGGCCCGGATGGGCATCGGCGACGGCAAGGTCAGCGTGGTGCCGTGCGGGGTGGACACCGCGCGCTTCACGCCGGACGGGCCGGTCGCCGACCACAGCGCGCACCACCCGCTGCTGCTCCAGCTCGGCCGGCTCGTCCCGCGCAAGGGCGCGGAGGTGTCCGTCGCCGCGCTGGCCCGGCTGCCCGAGGCCCGGCTCGTCATCGCCGGCGGGCCGCCCGCCGACCGGCTCGACGAGGACCCGGAAGTACGGCGGCTGCGCGAACTCGCCCGCGCCGCCGGGGTGGCGGACCGGGTGAGCTTCATCGGCGGCGTGCCCTGCGAGGACGTACCGCCGCTGCTGCGCGCCGCCGACGTGGTGCTGTGCCCGGCGGACTACGAGCCGTTCGGCATCGTGCCGCTGGAGGCGATGGCCTGCGGGACGCCGGTGGTGGCCACCGCCGTCGGCGGGCAGCTGGACACCGTGGCCGACCCGGACTGCGGGCGGCTGGTGCCGCCGCGCGATCCGGCCGCGCTGGCCCACGCGGTCGGCGAACTGCTCATGGACGGCGAGCGGCGGGCCGCCTGCGGTGCCGCGGGCCGCCGGCGCGTACTGGCCCGGTACGGCTGGGACCAGGTCGCGGCCGGCACCGAAGTCGTCTACCGCGGCGTGCTGAGCCCGCGGCCCGCCGTCACCGAGGTGGCCTGACCCCTGTCCGCGGCCACGCCCGGCCGGCCGTCCTACGCCCTGACCCCGCCGCAGACGTGTGAAGGAGGTGCGGGCCCCCGGCGCCACCGGCGCCCCTGCGGGAGCCCGACGACCATGAGCCATCCTCTCGACGCCGCCCACCGCCACTGCCAGTCGCTCCAGGACGCGGTGCACCAGCTGCGCCGCCACCACCTGCGCCGGATAGCCGAGTGGGGGAACCAGCTCGGCGCCGTGCTGCCGGTGGGCGGCCGGCTGCTCGCCGCGGGCAACGGCGGCAGCGCCGCCCAGGCCCAGCATCTGACGGCCGAACTCGTCGGCCGCTACCAGCACGACCGCCCCGCCTACTCGGCGATCGCCCTGCACGCGGAGACCTCCAGCGTCACCGCCATCGGCAACGACTACGGCTTCGAGCAGGTCTACGCCCGGCAGGTGGCCGCGCACGGCCGCCCCGGCGACATCCTCCTGCTGCTCTCCACCTCCGGCCGCAGCCGCAATCTGCTGGCCGCCGCCGAGACCGCGCGCGACGCGGAGCTGCGGGTGTGGGCGCTGACCGGGCCCCGGCCCAACCCGCTGGCCGACGCCGCCGACGAGGCGGTGTGCGTGCACTCCCCCAGCAGCGCGACGGTGCAGGAAGCGCACCTGATAGCGGTGCACATCCTGTGCGAGCACTTCGACGCCGTCAGCGCCGCGCCGCCGTCCGCGCCGTCCGCCTCGGACGTCCCGCTGGGAGCCGCGGTGGAAGTCGCGGTGGCGGACCGGGACGGTGCGCTGTGAACGCCCGGTGCGGCACCGGCCCCGGGAGGCGGCTGTGAGCGCCCGTCAGCCCCTGGTCGTCGTGGGGGACGTCCTGCTGGACCGGGACATCGACGGCGAGTCCTCGCGCCTGGCGCCGGACGCGCCCGCCCCGGTGGTGGATGTCACCGACGACCGCAGCCGGCCGGGCGGTGCGGGACTCGCCGCGGCGCTCGCCGCGCGCTCGGGACGCGAGGTGGTCCTGGTCGCCGCGCTGGGTCAGGACCCGGCGAGCGAGGCGGTACGGCGCGCGCTGCGCGGCGTCGTACGCCTGGTGGAGATCCCCCTGGACGGTCAACTGCCGGAGAAGACACGGGTGATGGCGTCCGGACGTCCCCTGGTGCGGTTCGACCGCGGCGGCGGGCGGCCGGGCGGGCCCGGGCCCGGGGTGCGCGAGGCGCTCGCCGGAGCGCGGGCCGTGCTCGTCGCCGATTACGGGCGGGGCACCGCGGCGGCGGTGCGCGACCTGCTCGCCGACGTGGCGCACCGGGTCCCGCTGCTGTGGGACCCGCACCCGAAGGGCGATCCGCCCGTGCCGGGCGCGCGGCTGGTCACGCCCAACGCCTCCGAAGCGCGCGCGCTGGCCTCCGGTGAGGACCGGTCACTGCACGCCTGTGCCGTACGGGGCGCCCAACTGGCCGCCGAATGGCAGGCCGCGGCCGTCGCGGTGACGCTCGGCGCGCGCGGCGCGCTGCTGGCCAGGGCGGGCAGCGACTCTCCGATGCTGGTGCCCGCGCCGTACCGGGCCGACGGCGACCCGTGCGGGGCGGGCGACTGCTTCGCCGCCACCGCGGCCGCCGCACTGGCCGACGGCGCGCTGCCCGAGGAAGCCGTGCAGCGGGCCGTCGCCGAAGCCGCCGCCTTCGTCGCGGCCGGCGGCGCGGGCAACCGGGCCCTGTGGCAGACCGCGCCACCGGCGGACCGGCCGGCGGCGGCGCGGCCCGACGACCCGTTCGAGCTGGCCCGGTGCGTACGGGCCAGGGGCGGCACGGTGGTCGCCACCGGCGGCTGCTTCGACCTGCTGCACGCCGGGCACGTCGGCCTGCTGGAGAGCGCCCGGCGCATCGGCGACTGCCTCATCGTGTGCGTCAACTCCGACGCGTCCGTCACCCGCCTCAAGGGCCCGGGGCGGCCGCTGACCCGGGCGGCGGACCGCATCCGCGTCCTGGCCGGGCTGGGCAGCGTCGACGCCGTCGCGGTGTTCGAGGAGGACTCGCCCGTCGAGCTGCTGCGGCGGCTGCGGCCCGACGTATGGGTCAAGGGCGGCGACTACTCGGTGGACGCGCTGCCGGAGGCGGCCACGCTGCGGGAGTGGGGCGGCCAGGCCCTCGTCCTGCCGTACCTGGACGGCAGGTCGACGACCGCGCTGGCCCGGCGCGCGGCCCGCGCCGCCGCGCCGGGGCCGGAGGTCCGGCCGTGACCGCGCGGACGGTGGGGCTGCCCGGCGCCGTGGCCGCGCCGCAGGCCCGGCGCACCGCGCAGGTGGGCATCGTCATGATCACCAGGGACCGGCGCGAGCGGCTGCTCGGCACGCTGGAGCGGATCACGCGGCTGCCCGAGGAGCCGCCCGTGGTCGTCGTGGACAACGGCTCGTCGGACGGCACCGCGGCCGCCGTGCGCGAGCGCTTCCCCGCCGTACGGGTCCTGACGCCCGGCCGCAATCTCGGCGCGGTCGGCCGTACGTACGGAGCCGCCGCACTCGGCACGCCGCTCGTGGCGTTCAGCGACGACGACTCCTGGTGGGAGCCCGGCGCCCTGGCGCGGGCCGCCGAGGTGTTCGCGGCGCATCCGCGGCTGGGGCTGGCCGCCGCCGCGACCCTGGTCGGTCCGGACGCCGGACCCGACCCGCTCAACGACGTGCTCGCCGCCTCCCCGCTGGGCCGCGAACCCGACCTGCCGGGGCCGTCCGTGCTCGGCTTCCTGGGCTGCGCCGCCGTCGCCCGCCGCGACGCCTTCCTGGAGGTCGGCGGCTACCACCCCGTACTCCACTTCGGTGCCGAGGAAACGCTGCTGGCCCTCGACTTGGAAGCGGCCGGCTGGGGCGTCGCCTACTGTCCCGCGCTCGTCGCCCGCCACCAGCCCGACGGCGCGGGCGGCGCACCGCGGCCGGGCCGCGCCGCCCAGGTGCGCCGCAACGTCCTGCTCACCGCGTGGCTGCGCCGCCCCCTGCGGCACGCCCTCGTGCGCACCGTGCGGCTGGCGCTGGACGCGCGTACTGACCCGGCGGCCCGGCTCGCCCTGGCCGGAGCCGTACGCCGGCTGCCGGCCGCGCTCGCGCGCCGACGGCTGCTGCCCGCGCCGGTGGAAGCCCGGGTGCGGGTGCTGGAGGGGGCGCCGTGAGCGTGGGCGCCGTGGCCGGAAACGGTCTCGGGACCGGTGACGTCACCCGGGCGCCCCGGAGTACGCCGAGGAACCGCAGCCGCACGCCCGCACCGACCCGAGGAAGCCTCCCGTGACCACCGATCCCCGCACCACCGTCATCGTCATCACCCACAACCGCAGCGACGACCTGCTGCACACCCTGGACCGGCTCGCCGAACTGCCCGAGAAGCCACCGGTCATCGTGGTGGACAACGGCTCCACCGACGGCAGCGCGTCCGCCGTCCGCCGCCACCCCCTCGCGCCGCGGCTGATCCCGCTGGCGCACAACACCGGGGCGGTGGGGCGCAATCTGGCGGCGCGGGTGGCGACCACGCCGTACCTGGCGTTCTGCGACGACGACTCGTGGTGGGAGCCCGGCGCGCTGGCCGGGGCCGCCGACCTGCTGGACGCGCACGGGCGACTGGGCGCGGTGACCGCGCGCATCATGGTTCACCCGCATCCGGACGCCCCGGAGGCGGGCGGCGCGGCGGACGGCGGCCCCGGCGAGCCGTTCGAGGACCCGATCGTCCAGGAGCTGCGGCACTCGCCGCTGCCCGCGCCCTCCTGGCTGCCCGGACCCGCGCTCGGGTCCTTCCTCGCGGCGGCGACCGTGCTGCGCGCCGACGCCTTCCGGGCGGCGGGCGGCTTCTCGCCCCGGCTGGTGCTGGGCGGCGAGGAGGAGCTGCTCGCCGCCGACCTCGCGGCCGACGGCTGGTGGCTCGCGTACGCCGACCGGCTCACCGTCCACCACCGGGCGTCGCCGCACCGCGACGCGACGCTGCGCCGGCGCCAGGGCATCCGCAACACGCTGTGGTTCACCTGGCTGCGCCGGCCGCTGCCGGCCGCGGTACGCCGTACCCGGACGCTCGTCTCGACGGTGCCCCGCGACGCGGTGTCGGTACGGGCGTTCGCCGAGGCGGTCGGCGGTCTGCCGTGGGTGCTGCGGGAACGGCGCCCGGTGCCGCGGGAGGTGGAGGGCCGGCTGCGGCTGCTGGAGGCGCCGCAGCGGGAGTCCACGGCGCGGCGCTACTGCGGCTGAGACGGTGGCCCTTCGGCCGCTTCGGTGCCGCGGGCGCGGGCGGGCCCTCCCGTGTTCCCGGGTGCCGCGGCTGAGGCGGGCTTCGGCCGCTTCGGCGCCGCGGGCGGCCCTCCCGTGCTCCCGGATGCCCCGGCTGAGGCGGGCTTCGGCCGCTTCGGCGCCGCGGGCGGCCCTCCCGTGCTCCCGGATGCCCCGGCTGAGGCGGGCTTCGGCCGCTTCGGCGCCGCGGGCGGCCCTCCCGTGCTCCCGGATGCCCCGGCTGAGGCGGGCTTCGGCCGCTTCGGCGCCGCGGGCGGCCCTCCCGTGCTCCCGGATGCCCCGGCTGAGGCGGGCTTCGGCCGCTTCGGCGCCGCGGGCGGCCCTCCCGTGCTCCCGGATGCCCCGGCTGAGGCGGGCTTCGGCCGCTTCGGCGCCGCGGGCGGCCCTCCCGTGCTCCCGGGTGCCGCGGCCGTGGACAGCACGACGCCGGCCGTCGCGCCCCGTGGGGGCGAGCGCGACGGCCGGCGGCCGGAGCCGAACGGACGGGGAGGTTACTTCTCGCCGACCTTCAGCAGCTTGTTGGGCGTGCCCTGGCTCGGGTTCTTGATCTTGTCGGCCGTGGCGCCGTCGGTCAGCGCCTTGGCGACCGCGTCCGGCTTGGCGTCCTTGTGGGCGCTCAGGTAGACCGCGGCGGCGCCCGCGACGTGCGGGGTGGCCATGGACGTACCGGAGATGGTCTTGGTGCCCTGGTCGCTGTCGTTCCAGTCCGAGGTGATGTCCGAACCCGGCGCGTAGAGGTCCACGGCGCTGCCATAGTTGGAGAAGTCGGACTGCTCGTCGGTGTTGGTGCTGGAGGCGACCGTGATGGCCTCCTCGACCCGCGCCGGGGAGCCCTGGCCCGCGTCGGTGGACTCGTTGCCCGCCGCCACGGCGAAGGTGACGCCGGAGGCGACCGCCTTCTGCACCGCCGCGTCCAGCGCCTCGTCGGCGCCGCCGCCCAGCGACATGTTGGCGACCGACGGGCCCTTGTGGTTCTTGGTGACCCAGTCGATGCCGGCGACGACCTGCTCGGTGGAGCCGGAGCCCTGGTCGTCCAGCACGCGCACGGCCACGATCTTGGCCTTCTTGGCGACGCCGTGCGCCTTGCCGGCGATGGTGCCCGCGACGTGGGTGCCGTGGCCGTTGCCGTCGGTGGCGTCGTTGTCGCCGTCCACCGCGTCGAAGCCGGAGGACGCGCGGCCCTCGAAGTCCTGGTGCGAGGTGCGCACACCGGTGTCGATGACGTACGCGGTGACGCCCTCGCCCGCGCTGTCGGGGTAGCTGTACTTCTTGTCGCCCTGGGTGTCCGCCTGGTCGATGCGGTCCAGGCCCCACGACGGCGGGTTGTCCTGGACGGCGTTGACGTGGAACTTCTTGTTCTGCACGACCTTGTCGACGGCCGGGTCGGCGGCCAGCCGGCGGGCCTCCTCGGCGCTGAGGCCGGTGGCGGAGAAGCCGTTCAGCGCGGCGGAGTAGGTCCGCTTGACCTCGCCGCCGTACTTGTCGGCCAGGTCCTTGTTCTGCTCGGCCTGCACCGCGGCGCCGCGGACCGAGTTCTTGAGCATGACGATGTAGCTGCCGCTGACGGCGCCCTTGGCCTCGGCGCCGTACACCGTGCCCTCGGCGGGCGACGCGCCCGCGGTGACCGCGGTGACGGTGGCGATGCCGCCGGCCGCGACCACCGCGGATATCGCGGTGACGAGCCGCTTCTTGCTGGAACGCTTGTGAGCGTGAGCCATTCGAGGGTTCTCCTCGTTCGGGATGTGGGGGGAAAACGTTGCGCAACAGCCCGGACGGAGAACAAGATCTCCGCCGGGCTGGCTCGAAACCCTGTCGGATTGACGCGACCAATTCAAGGCCGACCGGGCGTTGTGAGATAGACAACAACGTTGCGTAATTGCAAAGGACCGCAGAAGGGGTCAAATGCTCCCCCGCACCACCGGACGGTGGGTCAACTCCGTTTACATTCCGGCAACATGGCGCAGGTCAGGGGCGGTGCGAGCCATCCAGTTACCTGCGGTACGGAGGCCGTCCGGCCGAATGCCGGGAGCCCCGCCCGGCGTTGCGGCGCAGCGGCGGGCAAGGGGGCGGCGCGGCTTTCTTTACGGGTCAACAATCCCCCGCCCAGGCGCGCCTCAATCATCGGCGCACCCCCGTCCGGGAGTGACGCCACTCACTTTGCGCCACCCCCGGCCCAATCCATCATTGACGCACCGCATTTCCTCCGGCACGCCACGCTACGGACGCCGTGCACCACGCGTCCTACTTATTGGGAATGCGCCGATATTCCGTTACAGAACACCCACTTCACCTCTGAGGCAGCTCGGCCTCGATGAGGTCCGCCGCGCGCTTCGCACCGCCCTCCGCCGCCACTTCCCGCCGAAGCCGTTGCGAAGCGGCCGCCACCCGCGGATCGTTCACCAGGCTCAGCACCGCCTCACGCAGGACCTGCGCGGTGGCCTCCTCCTTCGGGACGTGCCGGGCCACCCCGAGCCCCTGGAGGATGTCCGCGTTCATGAACTGGTCGACGGCCTGCGGCACGCACACCATCGGCACCCCGTTGGCCAGCCCCTCCTGGCTGCCGCCCATCCCCGCGTGGGTGACGAACGCGTCGGCCTGCCGCAGCACGGCGAGCTGCGGCACCCAGCGGTGGACCTCGAAGTTGTCCGGGATCACGCCGAGTTCGGACATCTCGACGTGCTTGCCGACCTGGAGCACCACATGCCAGCCCGGCAGGCCGCCGAACGCCTCGATGCACTCCCGATAGAAACCGGGCTCCTTGGTGAAGGAGGAGCCGAGCGAGACGAGGAGCACCTTCGCGTCCGCGGCGAGGCCCGCCGGCCGCCGCCAGTCGCCCTGGTGGCCGCGGTCGCCCTGGCAGGCGCCGACGAAGGTGAACCGGGTGTGATCGACGCGGTCGGCGTGCGGCTGCATGGCGCGCGGGATCAGGGCGAGGCCGCGGGCGGGCCGGGTCGCGATCCGTTCCGGGTCGGTGACCTCGGACATGCCCTGCTCGTCGAGCCAGCCGCGGAAGCGCTCGTAGTACGCGCGGCCGCGCTCGGTGCCGCGATCGACGCCCATCCGCTCGCCCATCTCGGCCTCGAAGCCCTCCCAGACGAGCATGTGCGGGGCGAGCTGCACGGCGGGCACGCCCCAGCGGTGGGCGAGGACCTGCGCGGGATAGGCGGTGGTGTCGTGGAGGACGAGATCCGGCTCGTCGCCCTCGTAGGCCGCGGCGAGCTGCGGCAGGGCCTGGATGGCGTCGTCGAGGAACATGTTCATGGCGTTGAGCAGTTCGGCGCCCCACTGCGCCGGGTCCTCGTCGGTGGGCAGCGTCGAGTTCCAGAACTTCGGCTCGGCTCCGGTCGCGGCGACGGTCTCGGCGAAGGACGGGGGGATGGCGTAGGTGACGCGGTGCCCCCGGGCGACGAGTTCCCGGATGACCTCCAGGCTGGGGTTGACGTGCCCGTGGGCGGCGATGCTGAACATCGCGATGTGGGCGGGCCGGTGGGTGCGGGCGGTCGGTAAAGGACTCATGTCCGGAACCGTAAGCGAGACGGTGCGTCTCGCGCAATCGTTGCAAAGGGTGCCGGGGCGGACCGGAGTGGCGGCGCCGGTCCGGTACGGGAGTGGCGGTATCGGTACGGGGATGCCGGTCCTGTACGGGGATGGCGGTCCGGGTACGGGGATGCCGGTCCTGTACGGGGTGGCGGTATCGATACGGAGGTGGGGGTATCGGCACGGGGGTGGCGGTATCGGTACGGGGATGCCGGTATCGGTACGGGACGGAGCGGCGGCACCTGTGCGGGCCGCCTGCGCGCCCCCGGGGCCGCCGGTATGCGTACGGGCCGCCGCCGGGCCCGGTGCGCGGCCGTCAGCGCTGATACCGGGCCAGCACCAGGTTCCCGTCGTGGACGAGGCGTCGGCGCAGCTCGTCCAGGCCGATCGCACCGCTGTAGTACTCCTGGAACCCCGGCGTCGCGATCTTGTCCTTCCACTCCGGGTAGCCGCGCACCGACTGCGCGGGGGCGGCCCGCAGCGTGTCCGCGAGGGCCGTGCCCGTCGCCCAGCCGTACCGGTCCTCGCGCAGCTCCGGCGCCTTCAGCGCTTCCCGGCCGGTCGGCAGCATCCAGTCCCCCAGGGCGAGCCGGACCATGTTGGGCGGCCTCAGCAGGAAGTCGACGAACGCCATCGCCTCCTCCTTGCGGGGACAGTCCGCCGAGATCGACAGGGTCTGCGGGCTGACGCCCTGGACCGCGCCGGCGGCCCCCCGGGGCGCGGGCAGCACCGTCCACTCGAAGTCCTTCGGCGCCTGCTGCGCGATCTGCTGCCGGTAGGAGAAGCCGAGCGGCAGGATCGCGTACCGGCCGGCGAAGAAGCCGGGCAGCGTGTCGGCGCCGCCCATGCCCAGGGTCGTACGGGCCGCGCTGCACACGACGTTGACCTGGTCGTGGATGGTGCGCGGCACCACCTGGCCGGCGGCGTCGAACCGCACCTCGGCCCGGCCGTCCGGGCGGCGCCGGAAGATCCGGCCGCCGGTGGACAGGGCGAGGTTGAGCGTGACGGAGACCGGTTCCTTCAGCGGCCAGGCCACGCCGTACCCGCCGCCGCCCGACAGCTCCTTCGCCACCGCCCCGAACTCCTCCCACGTCCAGGGCTCCCCGGCGGTCGGCACGCGCACCCCGGAGCGCCGCAGCTTCACGCCGTCGGCGATCAGGACGCGCGGCTCCTGGAGGAAGGGGACGCCGTACACCCGGCCGCCGAACGTCCCCGACTCCCAGCTGCGCGCCGGGATGTCGTCCTTCAGGCGCCGGGGAAGGAGGCCGGTCAGGTCGGCGAGGTAGCCGCCGTAGGCGAAGTCCGCGAGGTCGTCGGACGCGTCGTGGATGATGTCCGGCGCCTCGCCGCCCTCGAAGGAGGTCAGCAGCTGGTCGTGGACGGTCGGCCAGGCTCCCTGCACGTACTGGACGGGAATGTCCGGGTGCAGGCGGTTCCACTCCGCGACCAGCTGCCTGTTGGCGTCCACGGACTCCTTCTGCCAGGCCAGCGACTGGAAGCGGAGCACGCTCCGGCCGTCCTTGCCACGCCGCCCGCCGCCGCCCGAACAGCCGGGCAGCAGGGCGGCGGCGGGCAGGGCCGCCGCGGCGGCGAGGAGGGCACGGCGGCGGGGGCCGCCGTCGCGGGGCACGCGCATCAGTTCTTCACCGCCCCGGCCAGCATGCCGCCGGTGATCCGGCGCTGGATGACGGCGAACAGCAGCAGGCTGGGCAGCGTGGCGAGCAGGGCCGCCGCGGCGAGCGGGCCGAGGTCGGCGACGCCCTCGGCCCCGAGGAAGTGGGTCAGCACGACCGGCATCGTCTGCTTCTCCGGCGACTTGAGCAGGACGAGCGCGAAGAAGAACTCGTTCCACGCGGTGATGAACGCGAACAGGCCCGTGGCGACGATCCCGGGCGCCAGCAGCGGCCCGGTGACCGAGACGAGGGTGCGCAGCCGGCCCGCGCCGTCCACCGCCGCGGCCTCCTCCAGCTCCGGCGGTACGGCCCGTACGTAGCCGGTCAGCATCCACAGCGCGAACGGCAGCGACCACACGACGTACACCAGGACCAGCCCGGCCCGGGCGTCGACGAGGTGGAGGGCCTTCAGGACCAGGAAGAGCGGGATGATCAGCAGGACCAGCGGGAACGCCTGGCTGACCACGACCCACCCGGTCGCCGCCCGCGCGAAGCGGGTGCGCAGGCGCGCGAGGACATAGGCCATCGGGGTCGCCAGGACGATCGCGACCAGCGCCGAGACGGCGGCGGCCAGCAGGCTGTTGGCGGCGGCCCGGAGCAGCGGCTGCTCGTCGAAGGCCGTACGGAAGTTGTCCAGCGTCGGCGCCCGCGGGATCCAGGTGGGGTGCAGGGTGCCCAGTTCGCGCGGCGGTTTGAAGGCGGTGGAGACCAGCCAGAGGAAGGGGAAGGCGAGGAAGACCAGATAGCAGAGCAGGGCCAGATACTGCCCGGCCCGGCCGGCGGTACGGCGGGTGACCCGGCGGCGTCCGGGCCACGAGGACTCGCGGGGCGGGACATCCTGGGTCATCGGTCCTCCCCCTCTCCCCTCAGCCGTCGTGAGAGATAGACGGCCAGCAGGACGGCGATGACCGCGACCATGGCCAGCCCCATCGCGGCGGCGTAACCGAACTGTCCGTACCGGAACGCCTCCTCGTACGCGAACAGCATCGGCAGCCGGGTGCGGCCGCCGGGGCCGCCGTCGGTCAGCACGAAGACCAGCGCGAAGGAGTTGAAGTTCCAGATGAAATTGAGTGATGAGATGGCCAGGGCCACCGGCTTGATCGCGGGCCAGGTGACCGTACGGAAGCGGCGCCAGGCCCCGGCACCGTCCATGGCGGCGGCCTCGTGCAGTTCGCGCGGCACGTTCTGGAGTCCGGCGAGGAGCGTGACGGTGGTCTGCGGCATGCCCGCCCAGACACCGACGACGACCACGGCGAGGAGCGCGGTGGCCGTACCGCTCAGCCAGTCCACCCCCTCGTCCGGTCCGAGCCCGAGGCTGCGCAGCGTCTCGTTCAGGACGCCCGCGTCCGGGTGGTAGACCAGCCGCCACATGATGCCCACCACCACCTCGGGCATCGCCCAGGGGACGATCGCCAGGGCACGGGCCAGCCAGCGCAGGCGCAGGTCCTGGCCGAGCAGCAGCGCCAGCCCGAGGGCGAGGAGGAACTGCGGGACCGTGACGCCCACCGCCCACACCAGGCCGATCCGGAACGAGTCCCAGAACAGGGTGTCCTGGAGCAGGTCCGAGAAGTTCAGCAGGCCGACCCACCGGGTGGCCTCCGTACGCCCGGACTGCGCGTCGGTGAACGCCAGCGCGATCCCGTACAGCAGCGGGCCCACGCTCAGCACCAGGATCGGGATCAGCGCGGGCGCCACCAGGAACCAGGTACCGCGCGCGGACAGGTGGGCGGAGCCGTGGGCCGGGCCGCGGGCGGCCACCGCCCCTTTCACCCCCTTTGCTCCCGTACGCCCTCGCCACCGTCCGAGCTCCTCCGAGCCCTCCGTAACCCCCGCCCTCTCCGGACCTGCTGGCCCCAACGCGACTCCCCCGTCTGCTCACCCGGACGGCACCGCCGACCGCGAACGATTCCGCCCAGGACGCCACCGACCACCACGAACGGACCAGCCCGCCCGGGCGGAACGGGGCAGGTGACCGCCGTCATCGTCATGACGGCACCCGCCGCAGTCAAGCACCGGGCACCACCCGGCTGCCGGGGGCCGGGACCTGCGACACTGGTGCCGATCACGCACCGCAGGAGGCCGCCCGCATGACCGCACCGAGCACCACCCCGTTCACGGAGGCGCACGCCCGGGGCATCCTGGCCGCGGCCGGACGGCCCGACGCCGCCGCCGGCGCCCGGCTGCTGTCCCTCGGCGAGAACGCGGTCTTCGCCCTGGGTGACGGCGGTCCGGTCGTACGGGTCGGACGCAGCGCCGAACTCCTGGAACGCGCCGAGCGGGAGCTGCGCGTCGCCGTATGGCTGGCGGAACAGGGCGTGCCCGCCGTGCGCGCGGCCGAGCCGACGGCCCGGCTGGTGAACGGTCACCCGGTCACCTTCTGGGAGCGGCTGCCGGAACCCGTACGCCCCGCCGAACCGGCCGACCTGGCCGCCCTGCTGCGCCTGGTGCACGCGCTGCCCGAGCCGCCGTTCACCCTCCCCCGGCGTGATCTGCTGGGCGGTGTGGAACGCTGGCTGCGGCTGGCCGGCGACGCGGTCTCGGCGCGGGACGCCGATTATCTGCGGGGCCGCCGCGACGCGTTCGCCGCTGCCGCCACCGCGCTGGAACCGCATCTGCCGCGCGGTCCCGTCCACGGTGACGCGCTGACCCGCAACGTCCATGTGGGCCCCGACGGCCCGGTGCTCGTCGACCTCGAAACCTTCTCCTCCGATCTGCGGGAACACGATCTCGTCGTGATGGCCCTCAGCCGCGACCGCTACGGCCTGCCCGCCGCGGCGTACGACACGTTCGTGCGGGTCTACGGCTGGGACGTGCGCGACTGGGAGGGCTGTGCGGTGCTGCGCGGGTCCCGGGAGACGGCCAGCTGCGCCTGGGTCTCCCAGCACGCACCCGGCAATCCCGCCGCCCTCGAAGAATTCCGCCGCCGTATCGCGTCCCTCCGCGAGGGCGACACGACCGTGCGGTGGTATCCCTTCTGACGCTCCGGCGGCCGGGTTCCTCCTCGTGATGGGGCGGGACCCTCCTGACTGCCGCGTTCCAGGGTCCCTTCCTCACACACCGCCGCGCGTGGGCGACGCCTGCGTCGGTCGTCCCTCGGCGCGGTCGCGCGACTGCTGGTACGGGATCAGCGGCCAGGCCGCCTCGACTATCGCCGCCGGGTCACCGGAGCGGCGCAGATACCGCTGGAACGAAGCGGCCTGCTCGGCTGCCGCCTTCTCCTGGAGGGCGTGCAGCGCCGCCGGCGCCGTCCCGGCCACCGCCGGGTGCCGCTCACCGATCCGCCGCGCCACACCGGCCGCGGCCACCGCGTCCGCACCCGCTTCGTGCGCGGCCTCCAGCGGGACGCCGTAATGCGCGCAGAGGGCCTGGAGCGTCCGCTTGCCCTTGCGGTAGCGGTCGACGTGCTTGTCCAGCACCAAGGGGTCGATGACCGGGGCGGGCCGGCGACCGAGCCGCTCGGCGAGCGTCCGCAGGCCGTGGCGGCGGCACTCGCGGTCCAGCAGCGAGAGGTCGTACCGCGCGTTCATGACCACCAGCGGTATGCCCGCCTCCAGCGCGCCGGCGAGGGACCGGGTGATCTCCTCTATGCCGTCCGCCGCGGCCCGGCCGTGGGCCCGGACGTGAGCGGTCGTCAGGCCGTGTATGGCCGTGGCCTCCTCGGGCACCGGTACGCCGGGGTCGAGCAGCCAGGTCTCCCGCAGGGCCTCCCGGCCGTCCGCCTCCACCCTGATGAGCGCGGCGGTGACGATGCGGTCCTGCTCGACGTCCGTGCCGGTGGTCTCCAAGTCGAAGCTGACGAGCAGCCCTTGATGCCAGCCCATGACGGCCTCCTTCGGTGTTGCTTCCCCCGTGTTCCCCTACTCTCCCACGCGACACTGACAACGCCCCGCCCCGCCCGCCCTTCGGCCGTTCCCGCCGTCAGGTCGCGGAGTTGCCGTACGAGCCGGGCGGGCGGCCCACCGCGCGCCCCACCCGTACGACCGGATGCACCGAGCCGCCCGGGCACGGCATCTCACGCACCCCCGCCCGCCTCCCGCACCAGTTCCTCGGCCGACATCGTGGTGCCCTCTTCGAAGGCCGTGGTGAAGGCGGTGTCGCTGCCCAGGCCCTCGCGGGTGCGGGCCGTGATGCGGTCCACGTCCCAGCGTTCGGCGGGTGGCAGGGGGGTGCCCACCGCCGCGCGGGTGGCGGTGGCGTGGCCGAGGAGGCGGGCGGCGTGGGCGCAGTGGCCGGCGAGGGACCGGGCGCCGGCCAGGCCTTCCAGGGCGAGGGCCACCGCGCGCGGGTCGCCGGTGGCGCGGGCCGCCTCGTAGCCGTCGAGGTGGCGGCGGCGGGCCGCTTCGGCGTCGCCGCGCAGTTCGGCGGTGAAGCCCAGTTCGGCGAGGATCAGGGCCGTACCGGGGTCGCCGTCCCTGCTGCGGCACCACTCCAGCCAGCGCGCGTGGTGCCGTTCGGCGTCGTCGAGGCGGCCCGCGCGCCGGGCGCCGATGCCCAGGCCGGTCTCGGCGAACATCTCGCCGCGCCGGTGCGACTGCTCGGCGGCCAGCCGCAGCCCCCGTTCGTGGTGTGCGCGCGCCGCCTCCAGGTCACCGGTCAGCAGGGCGATACGGCCGAGGCCGGAGTGCTTGTACGACGCCTGGATCCACAGGCCCAGTTCCTCGGCGCCGCGCAGGCCGTCCCGGTGCAGCCGGGCGGCGCGCTCGTAGTCGCCGCTGATCTCGGCCAGCGTGCCGAGCACCTCGGCCGCCTGCAACTGGCCCCACCGGTCGCCCAGTTCCCGGAAGAGGGCCGCGCTCTCCTCGGCGTCCCGCAGGCGCGCCGCGGTCCCCTCGCGTGCGGCGCCGGGGGCCGCGTACTGCCCCTGGGCGCGGCTGCTGAGGACGGCCGCCGTGCCCCAGCGGTCGCCGAGCGTCCGGAAGGCCGCCAGCGCGCGCGACAGCCGTTCGCGGGCCACTGCCGGGTCGCCCAGTCCGACCTGGGCGTAGGTCAGGAACCACAGGGCCCAGGCGTGGTCTGGGGACGACCCGTCGCCCGCCCTGCTCTCCGCCCCGTGATCCGGCTCGTCGCCGTACTGTTTCAGTACGGCGTCGGCCCGCGCCACCGGATCGGTGTCGCTGCCTGCCAGCGAAGCCATACCGACCTGCCAGACCATGGCCCGCAGCCGCAGCCCGTCGGGCACGGAGGAGGATGCCGCCGCGTCCAGTGCCATCGCCAGCGCGCGCCCCGCCTCGCCGAGACGGCCGCGCAGGAACCAGTACCAGCACAGGGCGTTGACCAAGCGCAGCGCGCGCTCCGCCGCGCCCTCCTGGACCGCGCTGTCCAGGGCCATGCGCAGGTTGGCGGTCTCCGCGTCGAGCCGCGCCAGCCATTCGCGCTGCCCTTCCCCGTACAGGAAGGGTTCCGCGCGTTCGGCCAGCGAGGTGTGGTGGACGCTGTGGCGCCGCCGCACCGCCTCCCACTCGCCCGCCTCGCGGAGCTGTTCCAGGCAGTACGCGGCAACCGACTCCAGCAGACGGTAGCGCGGGCCGTACGGGCTCTCCGCAACCACCACCAGGGAGCGGTCCACCAGCCGCGCCAGCAGGGCCGCCACTTCCCCGGACCGTACGCCGCCGCCCGCGCACACCTCCTCGGCCGCGCGGAGCGTGCAGCCGTCGGCGTGGACGGCGAGCCGCCGCAGCACGGCCCGTTCGTCCTCGGTCAGCAGCTCCCAGCTCCAGTCGATCATCGCGCGCAAGGTCTGCTGGCGCGGCGGCGCGCCGCGGCGGCCCGCGCTCAGCAGCCGGAACCGGTCGTCCAGCCGCGCGCTCAGCTCCCGTACGCCGAGGGCCCGTACGCGGGTCGCGGCCAGTTCCAGCGCGAGCGGGATGCCGTCGAGGCGGCGGCAGATGTCCGCGACCGCCGCCGCGTTGCTCCGGCCCGGCGCGTCCCGCGCGTCCAGCGTGAAGCCGGGGGCGGTGGCTGCCGCGCGCGCCGCGAAAAGGGCGACGGCGTCGGCCTGGTCCAGCGGCGGCACCGGCCGGACCCGCTCACCGGCCAGCCCGAGCAGTTCCTGGCTGGTCGCCAGCACCCGCAGGCCGGGAGCGGCTGCCAGCAGCTTCGCAGTGACCTCGGCGACCGCGTCGACGACGTGTTCGCAGTTGTCGAGCAGCAGGAGCAGCCGTTTGTCGCGCACCGCGCCCGCCAGGCGCTCGACGGCCGGGCCGGAGGCCGCGCCCTCGCGTACGCCCAGCACCGCGAGCACCGCTTCGGCCAGTTCGGCGGCCGTGCGCGCCGCCGTACGGCCGCCCTCCGCGCCGCCCGGCCGTCCCAGCGCCGCCAGTTCCACCAGCAGGACGCCGTCCGGGAAACCGGCGGGGTCGTCCGCGAGCCGCTGCGCGGCCTCCAGCGCCAGCCGCGTCTTGCCCACCCCGCCCGGCCCGGTCAGCGTCACCAGCCGGCCCGCCTCCAGGAGCGCTCGGACGTCACGCACCGCGGCGTCCCGCCCGACGAGTCCGGTGAGGGCGGTGGGGAGGTTGGTGCGGGGAGAAGCGGCGGGGCGAGCACCGGTGGCGGTACGGGCCGGAGGGCGGCGTTCCGCTTCCTGTTCACCTCGGCTCCCACCCGCCAGCCCGGGGTCCTGTTCCAGCATCGCCTGGTGGAGAGCCGTCAGCTCGGGCCCCGGATCGACACCCAGCTCCTCGGCCAGCCGCTCGCGCAGGGCGGCGTACGCGGCCAGTGCCTCGCCCTGCCGTCCCGTGCCGTACAGGGCGCGCAGGTGCAGCGCGCACAATCGTTCGCGCAGCGGGTGCCGGGCCACCAGCTCGGCCAGTTCGCCGGCCAGCGGGCCGTGCTCACCCAGCTCCAGCCGGGCCGCGGCCTGTTCCTCCAGCGCCGTCAGCCGCTGCTCCTCAAGGCGGCCGGCCGCGGCCCGTACGAAGGGCGCGTCCCCGCAACCGGCGAAGGCCGGGCCGCGCCACAGGCCCAGCGCCTCGGTGAGCAGCGCGGCGCGCTCTCCCGGGTCCGGACTTCCGTACGCGCGGGCCGTGAGCGCGGCGAACCGGCCGGCGTCCACCGCGTCGGCGGCGACGTCCAGCTGGTAGCCGGGCGGGCGCGCGGCGACCAGCGCGCGGCCGCCCGGCCCGGCCGTCTCCAGGGCACGGCGCAGCTGCGACACCTTGGCCTGGAGCGCGCCGGCGGGGTTGGTCGGCAGCCGCTCGTCCCACAGGGCGTCGATGAGCCGGGCGGTGCCGACGGGCCGCCCCTGGTGGGCGAGCAGCGCGGCCAGCAGGGCCCGCACCTTCCGTTCGGGTACCCGTACGGGCCGTCCGTCCGCCGCCCACACTTCCACCGGCCCGAGCACGCCGAATCGCATGCCGCAACGGTACCCGGCCACCCCGCCCGCACCGGCCGGCACCTGCGCGGCGGTGGCGGCGGGGTGCCCGCCGCAGCTGCCGCGCACGTCTGCTGTGCCTGTGCCATGGACGGCACCGGAACCCCTCCCGCAACGGAAGCACGCCTCCTGCCCGTCCTCCAAGCCCTGGCCGCCCGCGAGCCGCTGTTCCACCGCCCCGAGCAGGGAACGCCCGTACAGAACACCACCGGAAACACGGCCTGAGGCCCGCCCCCTCACGACACCGGCCGGCTGTCCGCCCAGACGTTCTCGAACTCCTCCCGGTATGTCTCGAAAAGACCGTGGTCGTCCTCCCGGTCCGCGCCCTGGCGGAGCACCTCGCGGCCGCCGCCGCGCAGGACCAGGACCGGTGACTCCATGCCGCGGCTGCGGCGCAGGTACGACTGGACGACGGCCACGCCGTCCGGGCCGTCGCCGTCGACCAGGTAGGCCGTGAAGCGGGGGGTCTCGTCGAAGACCTGGATCTCGAAGGCGCCGGGGTCGCGCAGCCGGGCCCGTACCCGCCGCATGTGCAGGATGTTCATCTCGATGGAGCGGCTCATCTCGCCCTTCTTCAGGCCCAGTTCCCGCTCGCGGCGGCGGACCGCGCTGCTGGCGGGGTTGAGGAAGAGCAGGCGGACGCGGCAGCCGGACTCGGCGAGGCGGACCATGCGGCGGCCGGAGTAGTTCTGCACGAGGAGGTTGAGGCCGATGCCGATGGCGTCCAGGCGGCGGGCGCCGCCGAAGAGGTCCTCGGCGGGCAGCTGCCGCTGGAGGCGGACCCGGTCGGTGTGGACGCCGACGACGTCCGCGTACCGGTCGCCGACCAGGTCCTCCACCGCGTCGATGGGCAGCCGTCCGGCGGTGCGGGTGCCGATGCCGGAGCCGAGTATGTCCAGCAGCCGGGCGGAGGCCCTCTCCGCCTGGGCGAGGACGGTAGGGGTCAGGGAGCGGTTGCGGGAGACGATGTTGCGGGCCACCTCCAGCTCGTCCAGGGCCAGCTCCACCTCCCGCCGGTCGTCGAAGTACGGTTCGAAGCAGGGCCAGTGCTGCACCATCAGCTCGCGCAGCTGCGGGAGCGTCAGGAAGCTGAGGATGTTGTCGTCGGCGGGGTCGAGCAGGTAGCCCTTGCGGCGGCTGACCTCGCGGACCGCCACCGCGCGCTGGACCCACTCCTGGCCGGTGGGCCCGGCGGCGGCGATAACCCACTCGTCGCCGTGCACCGGCTCGTAGACGGGGCACAGCACCGCGGCCACGACGGCCCGCAGCCGCTGTTCGACGAGGTTCAGCCAGATGTAGGCGCGCCCGGCCCGCCGGGCGCGCGTGCGCACCTCGCTCCAGGCCTCGGCGCCCCAGTCCAGCTCCGCGCCGATCTCCATCGGCCGGGCCAGGGACACCGTCCCGGGCGGGGCGTCGACGGAGCCGCCGTCGTGTCCCTCATGACCGTCCTGGCCGTCATGGCCGTCGTCACCAGGGGGCAACTCCAGCCCGCCCGAGCTCACCTGCGCACCGCCTTCCGAACCCCCGTGCCAACGATCAAGGCAGACTACTGCGGGTCCGGGAGGCGGTGCAGCAGGATGGATCGAGTCCCGCGCCAACTCCCCTTATTCGACGTGACCGTTGTGTCCGGAAAGCTCGGGCGGAGTGAGCGGATTCATAGCGGTCACGTCGCGCGGGGCGAGCTGGAAGCCCTGCCAGTGGACGGGCATGGGCTCCTGGTCCTCGTCCCGGGCGATGTGGTGGTAGCCGATGTTGACCCACGCGATGGGGTGGCGCAGCGGCTGGCCGTTGACCCACCGGTCGACGCTGTCGCCCGCGCCGGTTCCGCAGTTCGCCAGGTTGTTGCTGGCGAACTGCTCGCATTTGTTGTACTCGGTGAAGTACACGTCGTGTCTGGTGAAGGCGCGCCCGGTGTACTTGCTGGAGCGGCCGGGGACGATCTCGTACGACCGGGGGTGGCCGTCCTTGTTCTTGCCGACGTTGCTGACCACCCGCCACCAGCGTGTCGGCCCGGCGTCGCCCGCCAGTTCCTTGGCCACCGGTGTGCGGACCGTCTTCGTCCTGGGCGCCTGCCCGGCGCCGCCCGGGGTGGTCGTCGAGTCGAACTGCTCGACGCGGTTGGCCGACGAGCCGTCCAGGCCGAAGTTCAGGCGCCAGAAGACGTTGTGGCTGTGGCTGGTGGCGTAGTCCTTGGCGCCCTTGCCGATCGGCCAGCCGCGGCCGTCGCCCGCGTCGTAGTCGGCGGGTGAGAGCGTGCCGGTGGCGCCGACCTGCATGTTCATCGTGCCGTCCGCGGAGAAGCGCCACTCGACGATGTATTCGTACCAGCCGGTCTTGTTGACCGTGTAGACGAGCAGGTCCTTGCCCTGGACCTGCTGGATCCTGGTCGTCTCCCCGGGGTAGCGGCCCAGGCGGTAGGCGTGGCCGCGGGCGCGGGTGGTGACGCACAGACCGTTGACGTACGGGTGCTGCGGGTCCCACGCTCCCGGCACCTTGACCGCCTTGATGGTGCCGCCGGGGCACTCCCCGGGGTCCAGCGTCTGCAGGCCCTGGGCGAAGCTCTGCCCGGTGAGGTCGTCGTACTCGTTGCCGCCGTCGTCGTACGGCACGTGGATCTGGGCCAGCTTCGCGGTGGTCAGCACCTGGATCGGCCGGGGCTCGCCCTTGGGCTGGTACGAGACGTTGTCCAGGACCAGCCCGGCGTTGGCCTCGTAGTGCCAGCACATGCGCCAAGTGGTGCCGCCTTCGAGGGTCTGCGTGATGCTGTACGGGGTACTGCACCCTGCGGCGGTGGGGGCGGGGGCCGCCGGCGCGGCCTGGGCGGCGGCCGGCCCGGCCGCCAGTGCCGCCGTGCCGAGCAGCAGCGGCGCGGCGAGCAGCGCGGCACTCCGGGCGCGGGCCCGGCGGGCGGGGACGGGAGGACGGACAGGGACCCGGACGGGTCCGTGGTGGACGCGGGCACGGCGGAAGGATCTTTCGTGCATGGAAACGCTCCTGTACGACGATGAGACGGAAGCCGCGGAGGCTTCCGGGTACGCGGGTGCGAGGTGCCGCACGGTCCCCGCCGGACGGCGTCCGGCCCAGAGCGGGCGCGGTGGCCGTGCCGTGCTCGGTGACCGTGCCCGGGCGCTCCCGGGCGGCTCAGTCCAGCCGGCCGACCGTGCGCGCGCTCAGGTCGATCACGTAGCGCCGGGTGTCGATCCACTGGCCGTTGCGCACCTTCGTGAAGAGCCGCACGCAGCGGTGCTGCCCGCAGGCGCGCAGCTTCTCCGGAGCCGGTCCTTCCGCCGCTCCGCGGTAGACGAAGCCGGTCACGGCCAGCTGGCCGGGGCCGGTGAGGGCCTTTCCGGTGGCGTGTTCGTAGTCCTTGCGCAGGCCCTCCCCCTCGGGCGCGGCGATCAGCAGGCCGGCCGCCGCCTCGCTCTCCGCCCGGTCGGGCGGCGGCTGCACACCGTGCCGGCTGTCGGTCTTCTCCACCTTCCCCGTGGTGAGGTCGACGGTCTTGGTGATGTACGCGTCGGACCGGTAGTCGTAGAACGACACGTTCGCCCGGCGCGGCGGATCGGCGCGGCCGGACTCGTCCGGGCCCAGTTCGGCCAGGTCGGTGGTCAGCCGCTCCGGCCCCGGTCTGCCCCGGACGTCCTCGGTCGCGCCGCGGAACGTCGGGGGCACCGCCAGGGCCTGCGCCCGCGCGATCTCGTCGTCCGTGAGCGGGTCCCGGCCGACGCCCCGGCGCCCCTCGGCGGGGGCGCGCTCCACGGCCCCCGGCCGCACCTGGCCCGTCTGCGGTCCGGGGTCCGCCGCCGCGGCGGCCCGGCTCCCCCCGCCGGCCGCCCCCGCGTCCCCGGGCAGGGTCACCGCGGCCAGCGCGGCGGTACCCGCCAGCGCCACGGCCGCGCCCGCCACCACCTTGCCCAGGTGGCGGTGCATCATGTTGCGCACAGTTCCCCCCTGCTGCCTCATGGTGCTCGGCACACATCGGTCGTCCTGTACGACGATCCGACTTCACCGCGGGTTGCCCGCCTTTCGGCGCAGATCGCGCGAAAAACCAGCCGAATTGGGCAGGTTGAAACACGGGACGAACGCAGCACCGTACGCAGCAATCGAACACGGCGACGCACGACCGACGTGATGCCTCCAGGCGTCGCGACGCCCATCGAGGAAGTGGAAGAGTCGACGCATGCAGGTCTGGCCGGGACAGATGTATCCCCTGGGTGCCACGTACGACGGTGCGGGCACCAACTTCGCGGTGTACTCCGAGACGGCGGAACGCATCGAGCTGTCACTGCTGCACGACGACGGCTCGGAGACCGCCGTCGAACTGCGGGAGACCGACGCGTTCGTACGGCACGCCTACCTCCCCGGCATCATGCCGGGGCAGCGGTACGGCTTCCGGGTGCACGGCCCGTACAAACCGGAACGCGGTGCCCGGCACAACTCCGCCAAACTGCTGCTGGACCCGTACGCGAAGGCGGTCAGCGGCACCATCGACTGGGACGAGGCGGTGTACGGCTACCACTTCGGCAAGCCGGACAGCCGCAACGACCTGGACTCGGCGCCGCACACGATGACGTCGGTGGTGATCAATCCGTACTTCGACTGGGGCGACGACCGCCCGCCGCGCACCGACTACCACGAGACGGTGCTCTACGAGGCGCACGTCAAGGGCCTGACCATGCTCCACCCGGACCTGCCGGACGATCTGCGCGGCAGCTACGCGGCGCTGGCGCACCCCGCGGTGATCGAGCACCTGACCGAGCTGGGGGTCACGGCGCTGGAGCTGATGCCGGTGCACCAGTTCGTGCACGACCACCGGCTGGTCGACGCCGGGCTGGCGAACTACTGGGGCTACAACACCATCGGCTTCTTCGCCCCGCACAACGCGTACGCGTCCTGGGGCGACCGCGGGCAGCAGGTGCTGGAGTTCAAGTCCGCGGTGCGGGCGCTCCACGAGGCCGGCATCGAGGTCATCCTCGACGTGGTCTACAACCACACGGCGGAGGGCAACCACCTCGGTCCGACGCTGTCCTTCCGCGGCCTGGACAACGCCTCGTACTACCGGCTGGCCGAAGACCCCCGCTACTACATGGACACCACCGGCACCGGGAACTCCCTGCTGATGCGCAGCCCGCACGTCCTCCAGCTCATCATGGACTCGCTGCGCTACTGGGTGACGGAGATGCGGGTGGACGGATTCCGCTTCGACCTGGCGGCGACGCTGGCCCGGCAGTTCCACGAGGTGGACCGGCTGTCGTCGTTCTTCGACCTGGTGCAGCAGGACCCGGTGGTCAGCCAGGTCAAGCTGATCGCCGAGCCCTGGGACGTGGGCGAGGGCGGCTACCAGGTGGGGAACTTCCCGCCGCTGTGGACCGAGTGGAACGGCAAGTTCCGCGACACCGTACGGGACCTGTGGCGCGGCGAGCCGCGCACCCTGGCCGAGTTCGGCTCCCGGCTGACCGGCTCCTCCGACCTCTACCAGGGCGACGGCCGGCGACCGCTCGCCTCCATCAACTTCGTGACCTGCCACGACGGCTTCACCCTGCGCGACCTGGTCAGCTACGACGGCAAGCACAACGAGGCCAACGGCGAGGACAACAAGGACGGCGAGAGCTTCAACCGGTCCTGGAACTGCGGCGCCGAGGGGCCGACGGACGACCCCGCCGTTCAGGAGCTGCGGGCCCGCCAGATGCGCAACTTCATCGCCACGCTGATGCTGTCGCAGGGCGTGCCGATGCTCAGCCACGGTGACGAGTTCGGGCGCACCCAGCGCGGCAACAACAACGCGTACTGCCAGGACAACGAGCTGACGTGGGTGCGCTGGCCGGGCACCGGCGAGGGCGGCGGCTCCGGGACGGAGGCCGGAGCGGGGGGCGAGGCGGCGGCCGGGGACGAGGCCGGGACGGCAGTGGAGGAGGCCGGAGCGGGGGGCGAGGCGGCGGCAGCGGACGAGGCCGGGCCGGAAGCGGACGAGGCCGGTGCGGCAGTCGAGGAGGCCCCGGAGCTCACGGCCGTCCGCAAGGAGGACGAGGAGTTCCTCGCCTTCGTCCGGCAGATGGTGTGGCTGCGGCGCGACCACCCGGTCTTCCGGCGGCGGCGCTTCTTCCACGGCCGCCCCATGGAGGGCACCCACGACGAGCTGTCCGACATCGCCTGGTTCACCGCGGAGGGCGAGGAGATGCGGCAGCGGGACTGGCAGGCGGCACACGCCAAGTCGCTGACGGTCTTCCTCAACGGCAGCGCGATCACCGAGCCGGGCCCGCGCGGCGAGCGGATCACGGACGACTCCTTCCTGCTGATGTTCAACGCGCACGCGGACGAGCGGGAGTTCACCGTGCCGGTCGACCACGGCCGCCAGTGGCAGGCGGTGGTGGACACCGCCCATCCGGAGGCGGTGGCCGACGGCGGCGGCATCAAGGCCCAGGCCGGCGACCGCCTGCCGCTGCCGGGCCGCAGCATGCTGGTGCTGCAACGGCCCGCCTAGGCCGGGGGCCGCCGGTCCGGCTACGCCGTGAGCCGTAGGCCCGGCTCCGCCATTCCGGTGGTTCCTGGCGGGCCCGTGCGCTCCGGTCGGGGGCCCGTTCGGCGTAGCCGGGACGCCCGGCCCGGGCGGTGCCCGGGAGGGACGGGCGGGGGCCTGCGGTCGGGGAACCGGCGAAGGTCGCCGCCCGGAGCCGCCCGGCGCGTACACCGGGGCCGCGCGCGCCGTGCCTGCGCGGCGCTCCAGCACCGGGGCGGCCCCGGCCGGATGAAACAACAAGCCGTCCGGCGGGTACGGGTGTTCCCATGACGGCCGAATCCAGTGCGCCATCCACCGCCACTGCGCCACCCACCGCCACGTACCGGCTCCAGCTCCAGCCGGACCTGCCCTTCGCCGCGGCCGAGAAGGCCGTGCCGTACCTTGCCGCGCTGGGCGTCTCGCACCTCCACCTCTCCCCTGTCCTGGAGGCGGTGCCCGGTTCCACACACGGCTACGACGTGGTGGACCACGCGCGGGTGCGGGCCGAGCTGGGCGGCGAGGAGGGCCTGCGCGCGCTGGCCGCGACGGCCGCGGCGCACGGACTGCGGCTGGTGGTGGACATCGTGCCCAACCACATGGCCGTGCCCGCGCCGGAGTCGCTGAACGCCGCGCTCTGGGCGGTGCTGCGGGACGGCCCCGCGTCCCCGTACGCCCGCTGGTTCGACATCGACTGGGACGGCGGGCACAGCGGGCGGGTGCTGCTGCCGGTGCTGGGCGGGCGCCTGGGCGACGAACTGGGGAACATCCGGGTCGACGGTGACGTACTGCGCTACCACGACCACGCCTTCCCCATCCGTCCCGGCACCGAAGGCCTGCCGCTGCCCCGCCTCCTGGACGCGCAGTGGTACCGCCTCGCCTGGTGGCGGCTGGCCCGCAGCGAGATCAACTACCGGCGGTTCTTCACCATTTCGGAGCTGATCGGCGTACGGGTCGAGGACGAGGCGGTCTTCGAGGCGACCCACGCCACGCTCCTGCGGCTGCTGCGCGAGGGCGTCGTCGACGGGCTGCGCGTCGACCATCCGGACGGCCTGGCCGCCCCCGGCGACTACCTCGCCCGGCTGCACGCCGCCACCGGCGGGCGCTGGACGGTGGTCGAGAAGATCCTGACCGGCCGGGAGCGCCTGCCGTACGGCTGGGCGTGCGCGGGCACCACCGGCTACGACGCGCTGCGGCACCTCGACGGCCTGTTCGTCTGCCCGCTCGGCTCCGGCCGCCTGTTCACCGTCTACCGGGACTTCGTGGCGCCACTGGCGGACGCGGGCGGCGACTGGGAGGAAACGGTACGCCGCGCCGCCTACGAGGTCGTCACCCACGACCTCGCCGCGGAGGTCGAACGGCTGGTGCGGACCGCCGGGCGGATCAGCGACCAGGCGTCCCACCAGGGCGACCACGCGCCCTGGGCCCTGCGCACCGCCATCCGGGAACTGCTGGTACGGCTGCCCGTCTACCGGCCGTACGCCACCGACCGCGCCGGGGCGCGGGACCCGCAGCGCGGCCGGCAGGACGCGGCGATGCTGGCCGAGGCCGCCGCCCGGGCGCGTACGGTCTTCCGCGCGCCGGAGGAGGCGCTGGCCGTGGACCTGGTGCGCGACCTGGCGCTCGGCCTGCTCGGGGACGGCCCCGACTGCGAGGACTTCTGCGCCCGCTTCGCCCAGACCTCCTCCGCGCTGCGCGCCAAGTCCGTGGAGGACACCGCGTTCTACCGCTACGTACCGCTGCTGTCGGCCTGCGAGGTGGGGGCCGACCCGGGGGCGCCCACGGTGGGTGTGGACACCTTCCACGCGTACTGCGCCCGTATCCAGCGGGACTGGCCGCTGACCTCGACGGTGCTCTCGACGCACGACACCAAGCGCAGCGCCGACGTGCGGGCGCGGATCGCGGTGCTGACCGAGTGCCCGGAGCGCTGGCGGGACCTGCTGCGCCGGGTGTCCGCCGGCCCGGGCGAGGGCCCGCAGCCGCCGGACCAGCACCTGGCGTGGACGGCCTGGCAGACCGCCTTCGGCCTGGGCAAGCCGTCCGCCGAACGGCTGATCCCGTCGGTGCTCAAGGCCGTACGGGAGGCCGGGCTGCGGACCTCCTGGACGGAGCGGGACGCCGAGTACGAGGAGGCGGTCGGCGAGTTCCTGCGCGCGGGGCCGTGCGGCCCGGCGGCGTCCTCGCTCACCGAGCTGGCAGCCGATCTCGCGCCGTACATCCGCGCCAACGTGCTGAGCGCGGCGCTCCTCCACCTGACGATGCCCGGCGTGCCCGACCTCTACCAGGGCACCGAGACCGAGTACACGGCCCTGGTCGACCCGGACAACCGCCGCCCGCCGCGGCTGCGCGCCGATCTGCTCACCGAACTGGACGACGGGACCGGCCCGCAGGACCTCTCCGCGGAGAAGCTGCTGCTGACGGCCAGGGCGCTGCGCCTTCGCCGCGACCGTCCCGAGTGGTTCGGCGTCCACGGCACGTACGCCCCCCTGCACGCCGACGGTTCGGCCGCCGGTCACTGCCTGGCCTTCGCCCGCGCCGGACGGGCCGTGACGGTGGCCACGCGCCTCTCCCTCCGGCTGGCCGAGGACGGCGGCTGGCGCGACACGGAACTGACCCTCCCGGGCCCGGGTCCGTGGCACGACGTGCTCACCGGCCGGACGGTCCCGGGGCCGGTGGTCTGCCTGCGCGAGCTGCTGGCGCGGTACCCGGTGGCGCTGCTGGCGGGAGAGGGCTGACGGGCGAGGGCTGACGGGCGACGCGTACGGACACGGCCGCGCGACGGCCGACCGGCCCGCACCGGCTCTTCGGCGCCTGGACGCGGGTCGCTCCGCTCCGCCGACCGGTCAGCAGCCGTTCTGCCGAGCCTCCCGGAGGAGGTCCACGAAGTGCTCGGCCGCGCCGGTGGGCGGCACACGGGAGAAGACGGTGATCTCGCGGCGCCACGGCGGGTCGGTGGGGACGGTGGTGCAGTCCAGGCCGGTGAGTTCGTGGGCGGCGGTGAGGAGGACGCCCACGCCGGCCGCCGCCATGCGGACCGCCGTCGAGGTGTGCTGGGTGCGCACGGCGGTACGGGGTGTGAAGCCGGCGCGTTCGCACGCGACGTCCAGCCACCGCCGGCCCGCCACGACCGGCTCCAGCGCGCAGCGCACCCACGGGCGGTCGGCCACCTCCTCGATGCGCACGGCGGTACGGCCGGCGAGGGGGTCGCCGGGCGGCAGGACCAGCACCATCTCCTCCTCGCCCACGACCGTGACCGGCCCCGGCCACTCCCCGGGCCGCGGCCCGACCGCCACGTCGGCGACGCCGCGTGCCATGTGCTCGTACAGCTCGTCGGTGGTGGCGTACTCGTGCAGCACGAGGCGCACACCGCCGTACTCGCGCCCCCAGCGCACGCAGACCTCCGGGAGCACGCCGATGGCGTGCGCGTGCACCGTGGCGATGTGCAGTTCGCCGCCGCGTGCCGCGCCCGACGCCAGCGCGGCGCGGCGGGCCTGTTCGGCGCTGCGCACGGCGAGTTCGGCGTGCGGGAAATAGGCGCGCCCCATGGGCGTCAGCCGGACGCCGCGCGTCATCCGCTCCAGCAGCGGCCCGCCGACCTCCCGTTCGAGGGCCTTGATCTGGTGGGACAGGGCCGACTGCGTCACGTGCAGCAGCTCGGCCGCGCGCGTGAACGAGCCTTCCTCGACCACGGTGACCAGGTACTCCATCTGCCGCAGACTCATCCGGGCCGCTCCCCACCCTCCCCATGAACGCTGTTCATCGCCTCCATGGAAACATTGCCTTGGACTCATGGGCGGGCGGGGGCGGAGGCTGGCCGCATGAGCGACATGAACAGCGGCGGTACCGGAGCGGGGGCCGCGCGCGGCGGCGAGACCGACGTGATCGTCATCGGCGGCGGCACGGGCGGCTACAGCACGGCCCTGCGGGCCGCCTCCCTCGGGCTGCGGGTGGTCCTCGCCGAGCGGGACCTGGTCGGCGGGACCTGTCTGCACCGCGGCTGCATCCCGAGCAAGGCGATGCTGCACGCGGCGGAACTGGTGGACGGCATCGCCGAGGCGCGCGAGCGCTGGGGCGTGAAGGCCACGCTCGACGGCGTCGACTGGGGCGCGCTGACGGCCACCCGGGACGACATCGTCAGGCGCAACCACCGGGGCGTGGAGGGGCACTTGGAGCGTGCCGGGGTGCGTGTGGTGCGCGGGAGCGCGCGCCTGACCGGCCCGCGCTCCGTGTACGTCGAAGCGCCGGACGGCGGGGAGTTCACCGCGCGGCGCGGCATCGTGCTCGCCACCGGCTCCCGCCCGCGCCTGCTCCCCGGCCTGGTGCCGGACGGCCGTACGGTCGTCACCAGCGACGACGCCCTGTTCGCGGCCGGCCTGCCGGACTCGGTCCTGGTGCTGGGCGGCGGCGCGATCGGTGTCGAGTACGCGTCCTTCCACCGGTCGATGGGCGCCCGGGTGACGCTCGTGGAAGCCGCCGCCCGGCTGCTGCCCCTGGAGGACGAGGAGGTGAGCCGCCACTTGGCGCGCGGCCTGAAGAAGCGCGGCATCACGGTCCGTACGGACTCCACGCTGACCGGCGTCGAGGTGACGGAGACCGGTGTACGGGCCACCGTGCGCACCCCCGGCGGCGAGCACGGCGTCGAGGCCGGGCGCCTGCTCGTCGCGGTCGGCCGGGTCCCGGTGACCGACGGCCTGGACCTGGCCGCGGCCGGTCTCGCCACCGACGGGCGCGGCTTCGTGCCGCCCGCCGACTGGTCCCGGCTGGAGACCGCCGTACCCGGCGTCCACGTCGTGGGCGACCTGCTGCCGCCGCCCTCTCCCGGCCTGGCGCACGCCTCGTTCGCGGAAGGCCTGCTGGTCGCCGAGACACTGGCCGGTGTGCCGTCCCGGCCGGTGGACCACGCGGCCGTGCCGCGCGTGACGTACTCCTCGCCGCAGACCGCCTCGGTCGGCCTGACCGAGGCCGAGGCCCGCGCCCGCGGCCTGGCGGTGCGGGTCAACACCATGCCGCTGACGGCTGTCGCCAAGGGCATGGTGCACGGACAGGGCGGCCTGGTGAAGGTCGTCGCGGCGGCGGACGGCGCGGGCGGCGAGGCCACCGGGACCGTACTCGGCGTCCATCTGGTCGGCCCGCACGTCTCGGAGATGATCGCCGAGAGCCAGCTGATCGTCGCCTGGGACGCCGAACCGTCCGATGTGGCGCAGCACATCCACGCGCATCCGACGCTGTCGGAGGCGGTCGGCGAGACGTTCCTGACGCTGGCGGGGAGGGGACTGCACCAGCATTGAGAGGCGGGGGCGGGCGTACGGGGGAGCGTACGGGGCGGTGTACGAGCCCCCTCAGCGGCCGACGAACACCGACCGCGGCCGCGCGCCATCGACGATCAGGACGACGCCGGCCAACAGCACCCCGCACGCCCCCTGTTCGGCCTCCAGCCACGCCGGAAACCCTCCGGGCAGCACGACGATGACGGCGACGGCCCGTCCGCCGCCGGTCCGTCGTCCGGCCGGACGAATCCCGGCCCCGGCCCGCCTCGGGGGCACGCCGGGCGGGCCCGTACCGGATCACCAGGAGGACGGGAACTCCCGCGCGCGGATAACGGTTTGGCACTCCCCGTCCGCCGGGCTAAGTTAACCCGCCAGTTAACCTTTTTATGATGGAAAGACGGTATGGGTAAGTATAAGTGGGGTGCGGTGTCCGCCGTGCTCGCGATCGGTGTGCTCGCCGGCTGTTCGTCCGCCCCCGACAAGGGCGGCGACACCGCCGAGGACGCTTCGCCTTCCGCTTCGGCCGCGGCCTCGGCGAACGCGGCGAAGAAGGACGCGACGCCGGACGGGAAGGCGGACCGGAAGAAGGACGGAAAGAAGGACGAGAAGGCGGCGGCCGGCTCGCCCGACGCGTGGAAGAAGGGCACCCGGGTCGGGGCCGCCGGCTCCCTCTGCGAGCTGCCGGTGTCGTTCGACGTGGCGAAGATGTGGCAGCCCAAGGGGCTCGCGCCCGAGGACGGGAAGCTGCTCGGCGAGTTCATGGGCCACAAGTCGGCCAGGGGCGCCTGTGAGATCGACGCCAAACCGGCGGGCCACATCGGCTTCCTCCGCGTGTGGACCACGGACCCGACGAAGAAGTCGCCGCGCGAGGTGCTGGAGGAATTCACCGGCGAGCAGCCGAAGGTCGTCAAGAAGGAGTTCAGCGACACCAAGGCCGGCGAACTGCCCGCCGCGGAGGTCTCCTACACGACGAAGAGCCCCCTGAAGGACGAGCCCCAGCAGGAACGGGCGTTCGCGGTGGTGACGCCGAAGGGCGCGACCATCGTTCATCTCGGCGGTTTCGACAACACCGAGCACAAGGAGATGCTCCCGGCGTACGAGGGGGCCAAGAAGTCGGTGACCCCGGAGTCCTGACCCTTCCGGCCGGGCCCGGCCGCCCGCCGCCTATCCCTGCGTGAGGACGTACCCCACGCTCCCGAAAGCAACGTGGTCCCCCGGCCGCACCACTACCTCCCCCACCACCCGGCGCCCGTTGACGCAGGTGCCGTTGGTGGAGCCGAGGTCGCGCAGGAGCCAGGTGCTGTCCGCGTTGCGGAGTTCGGCGTGGGAGCGGGAGACGGTGTCGTGGTTGAGGCGCAGGCCGGAGCCGGGAGCCCGGCCAATGAGGAGGGGGAACGGGCCCGGGGCGGGGAGCAGGAGTTTCGGCAGGCGCTCGCGCTGCCAGGCCCGGCGGACCGTGATGTTGAACGCCGACACCTTGCCCACCGCGCGCAGCACGGCGCCCTGCACCCGGCCGCGGGAGGCCAGGTCGGCGGTGGCGGCGTCGAGTTCGGCGTGCTGACGTGCGCTGAGCACCAGTTCCAGCCGCCGCAGGAAGGTGTCCTGGGACAGCCTGCCTTGCGCCGCGCCCTCGCGCAGCAGTTCCAAGGCGCGCTCCCGGTCGGCTTCCGACGGGCGCGCCGGTCGGGCCGGGAACTCCAGCGATGTCATGCGGGTGATTGTCCGGCGCCCGTCGGCCGGTGTCCAGCCGACGAGGCCTGGGTGCGGGGTGGCCGCGGCCGGTGGTGGCCCGTCGAAAACCCCTGGTGTCCCGCCCGTCCTGCGGTTACGCTCACCGTCGGCCCGCGAGAAGGAGAGGAGGCGAGAGCCGTGTCGACGTACCTGTATGCGCGCTCCCGCCCCGTCCGGCGGGCTGTCCTGGGCTGATCGCAGCCGATCGGGAGCGCGACCGCTGCCTTCCGAGAGGACATCATGACCGGGTTGGTCTTCCGCGCGCTCAGCGAGAGCGACGCGCATCTCTTCCACACACTGGACGACCCCACCGCCGGCCTCGTCGGCCACCTGCCCTTCGGGCGTCGCTACGCGACCCTCGCCCAGGGCGGCCTGTACCGCCCCGAGTGGACCTGGGTCGCGCTGCGCGACGGCGTCGTCGTGGCCCGCGCCGCCTGGTGGGCCGGGCCGGACGACGCCCGCCCCGCCGCCCTGGACTGGTTCGACTTCGCGCCGGGCGAGTCGGACGCCGCCGCACGGCTGCTGCGCACCGCGCCCCTGCACGCCGAGTACGTCCTGCCGCTGCCGCCCGGCTGGCGCGACCAGAAGGCCGTACGGGACGCGGCACACGCCCGGATGGACGCGGCCGCCGCGGCCGGGCTCGCACCGCTCGTCGAGCGGTTCCGCTACACCTGGACGCCCGCCTGCGGCCTGCCCGAGGCGCCGGGCCGGCTGGTGTTCCGGCCGGAGCCGGACGACGGGGTGATCCTGGACATTCTGCGGCGCGTCGAGACCGGCTCGCTGGACGCCCACGCCCGGAAGGCGATCGCCGAGGGAGGCGTGGAGCAGGCCGCGCGGGAGGAGCTGGACTTCTTCAACTGGTGCCCGTCGCCCCGCGACTGGTGGCGGGTCGCGTGGACCGCCGATCCCGCGCGGGGCGGCGAGGTCGTCGGGCTGCACGTGCCGGCCCGCAACCACCAGGTGCCGGTCATCGGGTTCGTCGGCCTGGTGCCGGAGCACCGCGGCCGGGGGTACGGCTACGACCTGCTCGTCGACTGCACCCGCCGCCTCGTGGCCGAGGGCGCGGAGACGGTCATCGGCGAAACGGACCAGCCGAACGTCCCGATGGCGTCGGCTTTCGCCAAGGCGGGGTACCCGATGACGCAGGAGCGTGCATTCTTCAGCTGAGGCCGGACGGGGCTTTCTTCGTCCGCGCGCCGGACGAAGGAGGACAGCCGTGCTCTTCGAGGTGTGGGCACCGGACGCCGAACGGGTCGCGCTGCATTTCGTGTCGCCCTACGGGCGCGCGGACGGAGCGGACGCGGAGGACGGTGCGGCGGGCGCCGCGAACGGCGCCCTGACCACCGGACACGCCGTGGCGACCGGGTACGTCCCCACCGGGGCCGTGCCCGCCGAGCACGTCCCCATGGAGCGCCACCCCGGCCGCGCGGGCTGGTGGCGGGCCGACGTACCGGCCCGCCACGGGGACCGCTACGGCTTCCGCCTCGACGACGGGCCGCTCCTGCCCGACCCGCGCTCGGCCCGGCAGCCCGAAGGGCCGGACGGGCCGAGCGCGGTCGTCGAGCACGGCCGGTTCGCCTGGCGGCACGCGTGGGGCGGGCGGCCCCTGCCGGGCGCGGTCCTGTACGAGTTGCACGTGGGCACGTTCACCCGCGCCGGCACCTTCGACGCGGCCGCCGAGCGCCTGCCGCACCTCGCCGGCCTGGGCATCACCCACCTGGCGCTGATGCCGGTGTGCCCGTTCCCGGGGACGCACGGCTGGGGGTACGAGGGCGTCGCGCCCTGGGCCGTCCATGAACCGTACGGCGGGCCGGACGGGCTCAAGCGCCTGGTGGACGCCGCGCACGGGCACGGCCTGGGCGTCGTCCTGGACGTCGTGCACAATCATCTGGGCCCGTCCGGCAATCACCTGCCCGCTTTCGGGCCGTACTTCACGGAGACCCACCACACCCCATGGGGCGCGGCGGTCAACCTCGACGCGCCCGGGTCGGACGAGGTGCGCGCGTACTTCATCGGGAGCGCGCTCGCCTGGCTGCGGGACTACCGGATCGACGGGCTGCGGCTCGATGCCGTACACGCCCTGCACGACACCCGGGCCCGCCATTTCCTCGCCGACCTGTCCGGTGCGGTCGACGCGCTCGCCACACACCTGCGCCGCCCGCTCTTCCTGATCGCCGAGTCCGACCTCAACGATCCGCGCGTCCTCGCGCCGCGCTCCGGCGGCGGTCACGGTCTGCACGCGCAGTGGAACGACGACTTCCACCACAGCCTGCACACCGCGCTGACCGGCGAGTCCCAGGGCTACTACGCCGACTTCGCGCGTGCCCCGCTCGCCGCCCTCGCCAAGACGCTGACCGGCGGCTTCTTCCACGACGGTACGTACTCCAGCTTCCGCGGCCGGCGGCACGGCAGCCCGCTGGACCGGCGCGCCACCGACGCCCACCGTCTGCTGGCCTATGCCCAGACGCACGACCAGATCGGCAACCGGGCGCTCGGCGACCGGCTGGCCGCCGGCCTCTCGCCCGGCCTGCTCGCGTGCGGCGCCGCGCTGGTGCTGTGCTCCCCGTTCACGCCGATGCTGTTCATGGGCGAGGAGTGGGGCGCCCGTACGCCCTGGCAGTTCTTCACCGACCACACCGACCCGGAGCTGGCCGAGGCGGTACGCACCGGGCGCCGCCGCGAGTTCGCCGCGCACGGCTGGCGGGAGTCGGAGATCCCGGACCCGCAGGACCCGGCCACCCGGGACCGCTCCTGCCTGGACTGGTCGGAGCCGGAGCGGGAACCGCACGCCGCCCTGCTGGCCTGGAACCGCGGCCTGCTCGCGGTGCGCGCCGCCCACCCGGAGCTGACCGACCCGGACATGACACGTACGGAGGTCACGTACGACGAGGAGGCCCGGTGGCTGTGTGTGCGGCGCGGGACGGTGCGCGTGGTGGTACGTCTGACCGGGGAGGGCACGGCCGAGGTGCCCGGGACCGGCGGGCGGGCACGGGTGCTGGCGGCGTGGCCGGACGCGGACGCGGTGGCGGCCGGCCCGGACGGCGTCCTTGGACTGCCGCCCGAGTCGGCCGCGGTGCTGAGGGAGGAGGAGTGACGCACCCCGGAGGGGGGAATCAGCGCTGGAACTCCGCCACGAAGGTCTCGCAGAACGCCTTCAGGTCGTCCGGCTTGCGGCTGGTGATCAGCTTGTTCGGGCCGCCGGTGCAGACCTTGACCTGCTCGTCCACCCAGGTGCCCCCGGCGTTGCGGACGTCCGTCCGCAGGCTGGGCCAGGAGGTCAGTGTACGGTCGCGGACCACGTCCGCCTCGATCAGCGTCCACGGCGCGTGGCAGATGGCCGCGACCGGCTTGCCCGCGTCGAAGAAGCCGCGGGCGAACGCCACGGCCTTCTCGTTCATCCGCAGCGCGTCCGGGTTGGCGACGCCGCCGGGCAGCACCAGCCCGTCGAAGTCGCCGACCTGCGCCTGGTCCACGGTCTGGTCGACGGGGAAGGTGTCCGCCTTGTCCAGGTGGTTGAACGCCTGCACACGGCCGGACTCGGTGGAGACCAGCTTCGGGGTGCCGCCCGCGTCGATCACCGCCTGCCACGGTTCGGTCAGCTCGACCTGTTCGATGCCTTCGGGTGCTACGAGAAACGCCACCTGCATGGCCGTTCATCCTTTGCGTTCGTCTTGCGTACGAAGAGGTGTTCCCTCTGCGGTCTTCTTTTCGCATCCCCGATCACAACAGGGCAAAAACGTGCCAAATGGGATGTGATACGCCCTCGGAGAGCGGGTACCGGGATGTGCCGCCCCGCAAACGGACCCACAACCCCAGTGGCCCGACTGTCCACTATGACTTCACCTGATGGACACTGTGTCCATGCCCTTGCGTATCGCCGACCTCCTCGCCCGGCCGGAGCTGAACCTGTCGGTCACCTACGACGTCCCGGCGGGACGGCTGGACCGTACGGTCGAGGCCGCGACCGTCTCCGACCTGCTGCATCCGGGCAAGTGGCTACAGGGCGGCGAGCTGCTGATGACGATCGGCCTGGTGCTGCCGATGGAGCCGGCGGCCTGCCGGGCGTACGTACAGGACGTGACCGAGGGCGGGGCGGCCTGCCTGGCCCTCGGGCTGGGCCGCGAACTCCCCTACCAGGAAGCCCCTGCACCGCTGGTCGAAGCCGCGCGCCAAATAGGTCTGCCGCTGCTGACGGTGCCCGACGAGGTGCCGTTCATCGCGGTCACCAAGGCGGTGTTCGACGCGCGCGCCGACGAGCAGCGCGCCGTGTTGCAGCGCGCGTTCGCGACGCAGCGGCGGCTCACCGCGGCGGCGACGGACAGCGGCCTCCAGCCGATGCTGGAGGAATGGACCGCCGCCACCGGGGTCGGCGCCACGGTGCTCGACCCGCTCGGGCGGCTGCTCGCCACGGGCGGCGGACAGCCCGCCCCGCCACCGGCGGCGCGGGACCTCGTGGAACGGGTCGCCGCCCGCGGCCTGCGCGGCAGCGCGTCCAGTACGGCCGACGGCCGCCAGCTGGAAGTGCAGCCACTGGGCGCACGGCGGCTGCGCGGCCTGCTGCTGCTCACCGGCTCCCCGGACGCGGCAGCGCGCGCTGTGGTGCCCGGTCTGGTCTCGCTCCTCTCTCTGGAACTGGAGCGCCGCCACCTGATGGACGAGCCGGAGCGCCGCCGCAGGTCGGCGCTCCTCGCGGAGCTGCTGTCCGACGAGGAGGGCCCGGCGGGCCGCGCCCACGACCTCCTGGCCGCGGCCGGCCTGCACGACGACCGGGTGCGCGGCGTCGTGGTCGAGCCCCCTGCCGCGGGTCCGGCGGACAGCGGCCCGCACGACATCGCCGCCGACCTGGCCCTGGCCGTCCCCGGCGGTCTGGTCCGCGTCGCGGAGAGCGGACTCGTCGAGGCGGTGGTCGGCGCGGGGCTGGACGTACGGGACGTCCTGGGCCGGTTCGCGCCGCGCTGCCCCGCGGGCATCGGCCCGCTCACCCCGCCGGAGACCGTACGGGTCTCCCTGCGGCAGGCGGCCGGGCTGCTCGGCGTCAGCCGGGCGAGCGGAGTGCCCGAGGAGGCCCGGCAGTCCGCGGCCAGCCGGCTGCTGCTGGACCTCGGCGACCGCCGTACGCTGCACGGTTACGCCGACGCCGTGCTCGGCCCGCTCGATCTCGCCGACCACGGCGAGGAGTTGCTGACCACGCTCGCCGCCTGGCTGGAGACCGGCGGCGCGTGGGACGCCACCAGCCGCCGCCTCGGCGTGCACCGGCACACCGTACGCAACCGGCTCGACAAGGCCATGGACCTGACGGGCCGTCGCCTCGACGACCCCGACGACCGCTTCGACCTGTGGCTGGCCACCCGCATCCGCAGCGGCGGCGACATCCCGGCCGGCGGCCCCGGACGACTCTGAGCCCCGGGTCCGCCGGTCCTCGGCCCTTCGCCCCGTCTCCGGCGGCCCGCCCGACGACCGCCTCCGCGCCCGGCGGGCCCCCTCACCACCGCCTCCGCGCCCCGGTGTGTCCAACAGCCCACCCCCCTGAATATCCCCATCGCCCTCTCCTGTCCTACCGTCAGGGGATGCAGACCCCATGCTCCGAAGGAGACCGCACCGTCGAGGCCGACCGGGACGGGGCGGCGCCCGGCAGGCTGATGGCCATCAGTGACCTGCACATCCGCTATGAGGAGAACCGCGCCATCGTCGACCGGCTGCGGCCCGCGTCGGACGCCGACTGGCTGCTGGTGGCCGGGGACGTCGGTGAGTACGTCGAGGACATCCGCTGGGCGCTGACCGTGCTCAGCCGGCGCTTCGCCAAGGTGATCTGGGTGCCCGGCAACCACGAACTGTGGACGCCGTCCAACGACCCCGTACAGCTGCGCGGCGTCCGGCGCTACGAGCACCTGGTGGCGATGTGCCGGGAGTTGGGCGTGCTGACGCCCGAGGACCCCTACCCGGTCTGGGAGGGCGAGGGCGGCCCGGCCGTGATCGCCCCGCTCTTCGCGCTGTACGACTACACCTTCCGCCCGCCCGGCACCCACACCAAGGAGGCGGCGCTGGCCGTCGCCGAGCAGGCCGGGGTGGTCTGCACGGACGAGTTCTTCCTCCACCCGGACCCGTACCCGACCAGGGAGGCGTGGTGCCGGGCCCGTGTGGCGGCCACCGAGGCCCGGCTCGCCGAGATCCCCGAGGACCTGCCCACCGTCCTGGTCAACCACTGGCCCATCGTCCGCGAGCCCACCGAGCCGCTGTGGCACCCGGAGTTCGCCCTGTGGTGCGGCACCGAAGCCACCGCCGACTGGCCCCGCCGCTTCCGCGCCGCCTCCGTCGTCTACGGCCACCTGCACATCCCGCGCACCATCGAGGTGGACGGCATCCCGCACATCGAGGTCTCCCTCGGCTACCCGCGCGAATGGCGCCGCCGCAAGGCGGCCCCGGGCCAGCAGGTGCAGATCCTGCCGGCGGTGGCGCGGGCGCCGCAGTTCTGAGGGGGCCGCGGGGCGTATCGAGCTGCACGGCCGCCGGACCGGCTCCGCGCCGGGCCCGGCGGCCCCGGGACCGGCCCGCGGTGGGCGGGCCGGGCGGCCTCAGTCCGCGTCCGGCGTCAGCCGCACCGAGATCGAGTTGATGCAGTACCGCTGGTCGGTCGGGGTCGGGTAGCCCTCGCCCTCGAAGACGTGGCCGAGGTGGGAGCCGCAGCGGGCGCAGCGGACCTCCGTGCGGACCATGCCGTGGGAGCGGTCCTCAAGGAGTTCCACGGCGTCGGTGTCCTTCGGGTCGTAGAAGGACGGCCAGCCGCAGTGGCTCTCGAACTTGGTCTCCGAGCGGAACAGTTCGGCGCCGCAGGCGCGGCAGGAGTAGACGCCCGCGGTCTTGGTGTCGGTGTACTCCCCGACGAACGCGGGCTCCGTGCCGCCCTGGCGCAGGACCTGGTACTCCTGCGGGGTCAGCTCGGCGCGCCACTGCTCGTCCGGCTTGTCGATCTCGTACGGCATACCGTCCCTTTTCCTCAGGTCAGTTCTGCAGGCGCGCGAGGATCTGCGGGCCCAGTTCGGTCACGTCGCCCGCGCCCATGGTGAGAACAAGGTCGCCCGGCCGGACCATTCCTGCGACGACCTCGGGGACGGCGGTCTTGTCCGGCTCGGCGGTCACCCGGGCGCCCGCGGCCTGGGCCGCGTCGATGATCAGGGCGCTCGTGATGCCGGGGATCGGGTCCTCACGGGCCGGGTAGATGTCGAGGACCACGGAGGCGTCGGCGAGGGCGAGCGCCTCGCCCATCTCCTTGCCCAGCTCCTGGGTGCGGGAGAAGAGGTGCGGCTGGAAGACGACCAGGACGCGGGAGCCGGCCGCGGCGCCGCGGATGGCCTCCAGGTCGGCGGTCATCTCGGTGGGGTGGTGGGCGTAGGAGTCGATGACCTGGACGCCGGCGGCCTCGCCCTGGAGCTGGAGGCGGCGCTTGACGCCGGTGTAGGTGCCGAGCGCGGAGGCCAGGTTGTGCGGCGGGAGGCCGAGCGCGGTGCCGGCGGCGAGGGCGGCGACGGCGTTCAGGGCGTAGTGCCGGCCGGGCACCGAGACGGTGAAGGTGAGGATCTTGCCGTTGGCGAGGGCGACGGTGACCTCGCTGGTCAGCCCGCGCTGGTTGATCTTGAGCACTCGTACGTCGGCGTCCTCGGCCTCGCCGTAGGTGACGGTCTCGATGTCGAGGCGGCCGGCGAGGCGGGAGGTCAGCTCGCGGGCGCCGGGGTGGTCGGCGGAGACGACGAGGGTGCCGCCGGGGCGGATGCGGGCGGCGAACGTCTCGAAGGACTCGTAGATCTCGTCCATGGACGCGTAGTTGGCGTGGTGGTCCAGCTCCACGTTGAGGACGATGGCGACCTCGGGCGCGTACTTGTGGAAGCTGCGGTCGCTCTCGTCCGCCTCGGCGACGAAGATCTCGCCGCTGCCGTGCTCGGCGTTGGAGCCGGGGGCGTCCAGGTCGCCGCCGATCGCGTACGACGGGGACAGGCCGAGCGAGGCGAGGGAGACGGCCAGCATGGAGGTGGTGGTCGTCTTGCCGTGGGTGCCGGCCACGGCGATCGGGCGCAGGCCGTCCATGAGGGAGGCGAGCGCGTCCGAGCGGTGCACGACGGGGATGCCGCGCTCGCGGGCCGCGGCCAGCTCGGGGTTGTCGTCGCGGATGGCGGAGGAGACGACGACGCTGGTGGCGTCCTCGGCGAGGTGGGCGGCGGCGTGGCCGATGTGCACCGTGGCGCCGAGGGCGCGCAGGGCCTGGGCGGTCGCCGACTCCTTGGCGTCACTGCCCGCGACGCGGGCGCCGCGCTGGGTGAGGATCTTCGCAATGCCGGACATCCCGGCGCCGCCGATGCCGATGAAGTGCGGTCGGTCCATCGCGTCGGGGATGCCCGGGGCCGGTGCCATGCGTCAGTCTCCTGCTCGTCGATCACTTCGTCCGTACGCGCACGATTCTCGCACCCGGCACCGACAGCCGGTGCCGGGCGGGCCGGAGCGCCGGGTCAGCGGCGGATCAGCCCGCGCGCGGTGGCCGCCGCGACCGCCGCCGTACGGGAGTCGACGCCCAGCTTGGCGTAGATGTGCACCAGGTGGGACTTGACCGTGGCCTGGCTGAGGAAGAGCTGTTTGCTGATCGCGGCGTTGGACAGGCCGTCGGCGACGAGCCGGAGCACCTCGGTCTCCCGGCGGGACAGGGCCGTGGCGGGCGTCCGCATCCGGTCCATCAGGCGCAGCGCGATGGTCGGGGCGAGGGCGGACTTGCCGGCCGCCGCGGCGCGGACGGCGGCGGCCAGTTCCTCGGGCGGCGCGTCCTTGAGGAGGTAGCCGGTGGCGCCGGCCTCGATGGCGGCGAGGATGTCCGCGTCGGTGTCGTAGGTGGTCAGGACCAGGACGTGCGGGGCGCCGGCGCGGGCGGTGATGGCGGCGGTGGCCTGCGAGCCCAGCATCCGGCCGCCGAACTGGAGGTCCATCAGGACCACGTCGACGCCGGGGCGGGCCGCCCGCTCCACGGCCTCCTCGGCGGTGGGCACGTCCGCCACGACCTCGAAGTCCGGTTCGGTCTCCAGGACGGCGCGCAGCCCGGCCCGTACGACGGGGTGGTCGTCGGCGAGGAGGAGACGGACGGGGGCGGGGCGGGCGGGGTCGGATCGCTGGGTCACGCGGTGGCCTGTTCGGGAGGGGAATCGGGGGTGGGGTCATGGTCGCGGGTCACGGGGTCCTCGGCGGTCGCGTCCGCCGCCCCCGCGACGGCCCCCTGCGGATACGGCAGCGTGACGGCGACCGCCGTCCCCTCGCCCGGCGCGGACTCGACGGCCAGCGTGCCGCGCAGCGCGCGGGCGCGGGCGCGCATCGCGGCGAGCCCGAAGCCGGTGCCCGCGGCGGTGCCGGAGCCCGGCCCCGGCACCTGGCCGGGTGCGAAGCCCGTACCGTCGTCCACCACGTCGAGGGCGACCTCGGTGTCCATGTAGGAGAGCGTCAGCTCGGCACGGGCGGCGTCCGCGTGCTGGACGGCGTTGGCCAGCGCGGACTGCGCGATGCGCAGCAGCGCGACCTCGTGCGGGGCGGGCAGTTCGACGGGGGCTCCGGAAACCTGGCAGTGCACGGACAGGCCGGAGGAGCGGGCGGTGGTGGCGCACAGCCGCTCCAGGGCGGCGGGCAGCGATCCGGCCTCCAGGTCGGGCGGGCTCAGGGCCCGTACGAAGCGGCGGGCCTCGGCGAGGTTGTCGACGGCGGCCTGCCGGGCCTGCCGGATGTGGCCGAGCGCGGCGGCGGTGTCCGGTCCGGACGGTACGCCCCGTTCCGCGGCGCGCAGCAGCAGCTGGATGCTGGACAGGCCCTGCGCGAGGGTGTCGTGGATCTCGCGGGCCAGCCGCTCGCGCTCGGCGAGCACCCCGGCGGCGTGCTCGGCGGCCGCCAGGTCGCTGCGGGCGGCGGTCAGCTCCTCGATGAGGCGGCGGCGCTGCTCGCTCTCCCGGTAGAGGGCCTGGTAGCCGAGGACGACGGCGACGGCGACCGCCGCGCCCAGTACGGGGCCGACGACCGTGCCGACAGTCAGGGCGTGGGTGTGCCGGCCGAAACCGGCGACCGCCACGAGAGTGGTGACCAGGACCGCCGGGAGCGCCCAGCGCAGCGGGAGCAGGTGGAGCTGGACGAAGAAGAGCGGGAAGGCCGGCCAGACGCCGAGCGGGGTGAGGGCGAGCAGGACGGCCCACACCGCCATGACGGCGGTGAGCCAGAGCGCCGCGGCGGCCGTGGAGGTGCGGACCGGGGGCAGCGTGGGGCCGACGGCGTACACGGCGAGCAGCAGGACGGCCGCGCCGACGACGGCCGGGGCGTTCGCGCTGTGGTCGGCCACGGCCCGTACGGCGGCGAGGGCCAGCAGTGCGGCCACCATCAGGTGCAGGCAGCTGCGCAGCACCCGTAGGGCTGGGGTCAGGGAGTGCGGAGTCACGGCCCCTCCAGGCTAGGCGCCGGAACCGGTACCGGCATCAATCAAAAGGTGGAGTGCGGACCTCGCCTTTCGATGACGGGGAACCACTCCGCGGCGCGATGCCCGGCGGCCCCGGCAGCGGCGACGGTGGGGACGAGCCGCCGGGCACCGGGCCCGGCGCCGGACGGAAGGATGGCCGGGCCCCGTGTTCGTCGCCTGGAGAGACCTGAGATTCGCCAAGGGCCGGTTCGCCCTGATGGGCACCGTCATCGTGCTCATCACGGTGCTGGTGGGGCTGCTGTCCGGCCTGACGGCGGGCCTGGGCCGGGAGAACACCTCGGCGATCACCGCGCTGCCCGCCGACCGCCTCGCCTTCGCCGCCCCGGCGGACGGCCGCGAGGTGTCGTTCGCGGACTCGCGCGTCGGGCGGCGGGCCTGGGAGGCGTGGGCCCGGGTGCCGGGCGTCGCGTCGGCGGAGCCGCTGGGGATCGGTACGGTCAAGGCCGCGGCGGGCGGCGGTGCCGGGCAGCGGACCGCGGCCCTGTCGGCCTTCGGGGTACGGCCCGGCTCGCACCTGGCGCCCGGCGGCGGGAAGGTCGCGGACGGCGCGGCCGTACTGTCCGCGAAGGCCGCGGACGAGCTGGGCGTACGGGCCGGGGACCGGCTCACGCTGAGCGGTCGCGCGCTGACGGTCGCGGCGGTGGCGGGCGAGGCGATGTTCAGCCACACGCCGGTGGTCTGGACGTCGCTGGACGACTGGGCGGGGGTGACCGGGGGCTCCGGACACGGCGGGTCCTCCGGGTCCTCCGGTGACGGTGCCGCCTCGGCCACCGTGGTCGCCCTCACCACCACCTCGGACGCCGGTCTGGACGCCGCCGACCGGCGGCTGGGCACCCGTACCGTCACCACCGGCGAAGCCCTTCGCGCCATCGGCTCGTACACCGCCGAGAACGGCTCCCTCCAGTTGATGCGCGGGTTCCTCTTCGCCATCTCGGCGCTGGTGATCGGCGCGTTCTTCACGGTCTGGACGATCCAGCGCAGCGGCGACGTGGCCGTGCTCAAGGCGCTCGGCGCCTCCACCCGTTACCTGCTGCGCGACGCGCTGGGACAGGCGGTGGTACTGCTGGTCGCCGGCACGGGCGTGGGCACCGCGGTCGCGGCGGCGGTCGGCGCGGCGGTCGGCGGCGCCGTGCCGTTCGTCCTGGACCCGGCCACCGTGCTGGTCCCGGCCCTGGTCATGATTGCGCTGGGAGCCGTCGGCGCCGCGCTGTCGATCCGCCGCATCACCGCCGTCGACCCGCTGACCGCACTGGGCAGCGCGCGATGATCCCGACGCCGCCCATCCGGTCCGCACGCCCGACGCCACCTGCCCGGTCCGCATGCCCGACGCCGCCCATCCGGTCCGCACGCCCGACACCTCCTGCCCGGTCCGCATGCCCGACGCCACCTGTCCGATCCCCGCGCCCGATGCCGCCTTTCCGGTCCGCGCCCCCGGGGCTTTCCCGGACGGTGTGCCCGGGCATTTCCCGGGCGGACCCGGCGATTTCCGGTACGGCCGATATCGGCGGGACCGGCCTCGGCGGGACCGGCTTCGATACGACCGCCTTCGGCCGGACCGCCTTGCGCAAACCCGCCTTCACCTTTCGGCACGACCCCGCGGTCTATTCCGAAAGCAATTCCCCAGCCGCCGGAACACCCCTCCGCATTCCGGAATCCACCCCCGGAATCTCCCTTTCCCCTCCGCTCGGCGAAGCGGAACATCCCCCGCCGAACCATCGGACGCACTTCTGCCCGCCCCCGACACCCCAGCGACGGACACCATGAACGCAGCTGCCCTCCGGACCGGAAACCGGCCGCCCGCCGGCCTCGACCTGACCGGCGTCACCCTCACCTATCCGGACGGCGCCGCCCGTCTCACCGCCCTCGACGACGTGAGCCTGACCGTGCCCGCCGGGAGCGTGACCGCCGTGGTCGGCCCCTCCGGGTCCGGCAAGTCCAGCCTGCTCGCGGTGGCCGCGACCCTGATCGCCCCGGACCGCGGCCGGGTCGTGATCGACGGTACGGACACCGCGGGGATGAGCCGGGCCGAGCTGACCGCGCTGCGCCGTACCCGGGTCGGCATGGTCTTCCAGCAGCCCAACCTGCTGCCGTCGCTCACGGCCGTGGAGCAGGTGCAGGTCATGGCGCACCTGGACGGCAGGCCCGTACGGGAGGCCCGGCGGCGGGCGCTGGAGCTGCTCGGCGCGGTGGGGCTGGCCGACCAGGCGGCGCGCCGCCCGCACCAGCTCTCCGGCGGCCAGCGGCAGCGGGTCAACATCGCCCGCGCGCTGATGAACGAGCCGGCCGTCCTGCTGGTGGACGAGCCGACCAGCGCCCTGGACCACGACCGCGGCGCCGCGGTCCTGGACCTGATCGTCACGCTCACGCACCGGCGCGGCACCGCGACGGTGCTGGTCACGCACGACCGCGCCCATCTGGAGGCGGTGGACGCGGTGGCGGAGGTGCGGGACGGGCGGCTCAGCTCCCGGCGGAGCTCCCTCCCCGGCCGGTAGCCGGGCCCTGCGACGGGTTCTGCGCCACATCCTGGGCGGGGTCGTCGGCCGCGTGCGAGAACAGTTTGAGCACGGGCACGCCGACCTTGTGGCGGGCGCGCGAGGCCCAGTCGCGGTGGAAGAACTCCTCGACGTAGTGCGGGGCGGTCAGCACGATCACCTCGTCGGCGCCGGTCTCGTCGACGACCGACCGCAGCAGGTCCAGGGGGTGGTCCTCGACGATCTGCCCGACGGCCTCGGCGCCCGCCGCCCGCAGGGCGCCCAGGGTGTGGGACAGGGCGCGCTCCGCGGGCGGCTCCGCCTGGGCGCCCTCCGGCTCGTCGCCTTCTCGCACGGCGTCCTCGAATTCCCCCAGCGCCACATCGTCGATGGCCCTGAGCAGGCGGTCCTGCTTGCCGCGCGGCTGCATGAGGACGACGAAGGAGACCTGGTCGTCGCCGTGCAGCGTGGTGACGAACTCCACGTCGGCGGGCGTCAGGGACTTCTCGATCATCAATACGCTCGTGAACACGGCGGGCGCCCTTCTTCTCTTCTCTCGCGGTCCGCCCCCGGGAGCGAAACCGACAGAAACCATCCTGCCCCGTCGCCACACGGGGCCTTGGCCTTTAGTGTGCCCAGCGGAAGCTAAGCGGAACGAGTAATTCCGCTCTTTGTTCAGGACCGACGGTAACGGGTGAACAGGAAACCGGCCTCCTCCAGTACGGACGCGAGTACGAACGTTTCCGGAACAGTGGTCACCGGCGCGTTCATGATGCGCGACGCGTCACCGGCGACCACCAGCGGTGCCAGGGAGAGGCACAACTCGTCGAGTGCCCCGCTTCCGGCGAACTGACCCAACAGACGCGGCCCGCCCTCCGTCAGCAGCCGGGTCAGCCCCCGCGCGGCGAGCGCGCCGACCACCCGCGACGGATCCACGGCAGCGCCCTCACCGGCGAAGACCACCTCGGCCCCGGCGTCCCGCGCGGCCCGCACCCGGGTCTCGTCGGCCCCCGAGCCGGTCACGATCACGGTCGGCACCAGCGGCTCGGTGAACAGCGGCTGGGAGAAGTCCAGGTCCAGGCCGGCCGTGACCACGGCGATGGCCGGGGCGGGGGTCTGCCCGGCCGCGGCCCGGCGCGCGGCGAACGCCTCGCGGGCGCGCGCCGGCCGGTACCCCTCCTTGCGCACCGTCTCGGCGCCGACGACCACCGCGTCCGCCAGCCCGCGCAGCACCCCGAAGATCCGCATGTCCGCGTCGCTGGAGAGCGGCTGCGAGCGGCCTTCGTGGTGGGCCGCGCCGTCCAGCGAGGAGACCATGTTCGCGCGCAGCCAGCCCGCGCCCTCGTCGGTCCGGGGGTACGCGTAGAGGTCGGCCAGTTCGTCCAGGCTCCACCGGCGGTCGGTGAAATCGGCGACGATGTCCGCACGGGGAACGTCCTGCCCGTGCCCACCGGAATCGGCGGCGCCGGCCCCCGCGGTGCGGGAATCGGCCGTAGCGGAACCGGCGGCCCCGGAAAAGGCTCCGGTCCCCGGTACGGTTCCGCCATTGCTTTCCGGTGACGTTCCCGGGGCGGGCGCGGCGGAATTCGCGGTGCCGGCGGTGTCCGGGAAATCGGCGGACCGTACGTACGGGGCGGGAAGGGGAAACAGGCGTCGCATAGGCGGCAGTGTGACATGCCTCGCTCATCCGGCCGAGTCCTCCCGCACAGCGGCTAGGCTGGACGGCTGTGTCGTCTTCGCAGCCCTCGTCGCCCCAGTCCTCCCCCATAGCCGGGCCGCCGGCCGAGGGGGCCGGAACCGCCCCTGTCGCGCTCACCGAGCGCGCGCCGCAGGTCCCGGCCGACCGCCTGGTGGCGGAGATGGTGCCGCCGCCGCGGTTCCAGAGCGCGCGCTTCGAGACGTACATACCGGACCCGAACCAGCCCAGCCAGGCCGCGGCCGTACAGACCCTGAGCGACTTCGCGGCGGGCATCGGCGGCGGTGCGGAAGCGACCGGCGGCAAGCGGCGCTGGTTCGGCCGGAGCCCCAAGAAGGCCGCCGCCCCCGCGGGCCCGCGCGGCGTCTACCTGGACGGCGGCTACGGCGTCGGCAAGACGCACCTGCTGGCCTCCCTCTGGCACGCCACCCCGGCCGCCCCCGAGCGCAAGGCGTTCGGCACCTTCGTCGAGCTGACGAACCTGGTCGGGGCACTCGGTTTCCAGCAGACCGTGCAGACGCTCAGCGGCCACCGCCTGCTGTGCATCGACGAGTTCGAGCTGGACGACCCGGGCGACACCGTTCTCGTCTCCAGCCTGCTGAGCAAGCTGGTCGAGGCGGGCGTGGCGCTCGCCGCCACCTCCAACACGCTGCCCGGCAAGCTCGGTGAGGGCCGGTTCGCCGCGGCGGACTTCCTGCGCGAGATCCAGGGCCTGAGCGCCCACTTCCGTACCCTGCGCATCGACGGCGAGGACTACCGGCACCGCGGCCTGCCCGAGGCCCCGCCGCCGTTCGACGACGCGACCGTCACCCGCGTCGCCCACCGGACGCCCGGCGCCTCGCTGGACGACTTCCCCGCCCTGCTGGAGCACCTGTCGAAGGTGCATCCGAGCCGGTACGGGGCGATGTGCGACGACATCACGGCCGTCTGCCTGACCGACGTACAGGCGGTGCCGGACCAGTCCACCGCGCTGCGGCTGGTCGTGCTCGCGGACCGGCTCTACGACCGCGAGGTGCCCGTGGTGGCCGCCGGCAAACCGTTCGACGCGCTGTTCGGCGACGACATGCTCAAGGGCGGCTACCGGAAGAAGTACTTCCGCGCCATCTCCCGGCTCACGGCGCTGGCCCGGGACGCCAAGCCGCTGACCGAGGCGTAGCGCGCTCCCCGGGGGCGGCACCGCGGCGGCGCGGCGGCCGTTCCCGGGCGGCGGGGCGGCCGTTCCCGGGCGGCGGGGCGGCCGTTCCCGGGCGGCGGGGCGGGTTCCGGACCCGCGCGCGGCCGGTTCCCGGCGGCCGACGTGCGTGGTACACACATGCGGGTCGACACCACCTGTCCGCCAGCAGGGAGTTGCCCATGTCCGCGACACGTCGTCAAGTCCTGGCAAGAACCGGTGCGGTGGGCGTCTCCATCGCCTTCGCCGGCAGCGTCCAGGAACTCCTCGCCGGCACCGCCGCCGCACACGGCGCGGGCCGCCACGGCTACGGCCCCCTGGTCCCGGACCCGGCCGGGCTGCTCGACCTGCCCCAGGGGTTCCGGTACCGGGTCCTGTCCCGTGAAGGCGCCCAGCTGCCCTCGGGCGAGGGCCGAATACCCGGCAATCACGACGGCATGGCGGCCTTCCCCGGCCGGCACGGCCGCGTCCACCTCGTTCGCAACCACGAGAACCGGCGCAAGTCGCGGGTCCCCGTCCCCACCGTCGACGGCCTGACCTACGACCCGGCGGGCGAAGGCGGCTGTACGGCGCTGGAACTGGACCGGCACCAGCGCGTGCTCTCCGAGCGCGTCGCCATCGCGGGCACCTCCACCAACTGCGCGGGCGGGCCCACCCCGTGGCACACCTGGCTGACCTGCGAGGAGACCGAACTGCGGGCGGGCCAGGACGGGTACACCAAGGACCACGGCTTCGTCTTCGAGGTCGACCCGTACGATCCGCGCCGCACCGGCGCCGTACCGCTGACCGCCCTGGGCCGCTTCCAGCACGAGGCCGTCGCGATCGATCCCCGCGACGGCACGGTCTACGAGACCGAGGACGCCTTCGACAAGCCGTTCGGCCTCTTCTACCGCTTCCGGCCCGCCCGGCCGCTCGGCGGACGGGGGTCCCTGCGGGCCGGCGGACGGCTCCAGGCGCTGCGCGTGCCGGACGTCGAGGACCTGTCCGCCGTCCGGGAGACGGGCACCCGCTTCGACCACGTGGAGTGGGTGGACGTCCCCGACCCGCTCGCCCGCCACACGCCCGTCCGCTTCCAGGACTTCGGGCCGCGCGGCATCACCCACGCGCAGAAGCTGGAGGGCTGCTACTGGGGCGGCTCCCGCGTCTACTTCGTGTCCAGCTTCGCGCGGAGCGCGGACGGTTCGGCCGCCGATCACCACGGGCAGGTGTGGCGGTACGACCCGGCCGCCCGCCGCCTGACCCTCGTGGTCGTCTTCGGCCCGGGCACCGACGTCCAACTGCCCGGCGACTCCCCCGACAACATCTGTCTGGCTCCCGGCGGCGGCCTGATGGTGTGCGAGGACGGCGACGGCGCCCAGTACGTCTTCGGCCTCACCCGGCGCGGCACGGTGTACCCGGTGGCGCGCGGGCGGCAGAACATCGGTACCCCGGAGAAGCCCGAGTGGGGGGAGTTCGCGGGCGTCACGTTCTCCCCGGATCAGCGGACGATGTACCTCAACTGCTATACGCCGGGGACGACGTTCGCGGTGAGCGGGCCCTGGGAGGGCTGAGGCACGGGGGCGTCAGCTCCGGCGGGAGCTGAGGCGGCAGGCCACGGCCGTGGCCGCGGCGGCGATCACCGCGGTGGAGATCAGCGGCAGCCAGGGCAGGGTGACCGTGCCGTGGACGGAGCCGGTGATCAGCCCGGAGACGGCGGCGTTGGCGGGCGAGGCGCCCCCGACCAGCAGCAGGACCGCGGCCATCAGGGCGGACAGGATCGACCACCCCGTGCTGCGCAGCACCGGCCAGTTGCACAGCGCCCCGACGGCGGTGCCGAGCAGCACGCAGACCAGCGCGGCCAGCAGTCCGGCGCAGAAGGCGGGCACCTCGGGGACGGCGGTGCGGTGGTCGGAGGCGTGCGGGTCGGCCACGAGCGCGACATACGCCGTACCGGCCAGGGCGAGCACCCCGGCCGACAGCGCGCCCGTCGCGACCCGGGCGAGGTGCGCCCGGCCGGGCCCGGTGGCCGCCGCCGCGCACGCGCGGGCGGCCGGCGGCTCGCCGGTGACGCAGATCCGGCACAGCCACGCGGCGAGCGGCAGCAGGGCGAACGAGGCGAGGCCGTACGAGTCGAGGACCGGCCCGCCGCTCTGCACGCCCACGGCGAGGAAGGCGGCGTACAGCAGGACCGGCGGCAGCCAGCGGTGCGAGCGCAGGAGCAGGGCCGAGTGGTAGCGCAGGAGCGGGATCACGGATACCGGTTTTCGTCGGGGGCCGGGGCCGGGGTGACGGTGCGGATGTGCCAGGGCGGGCGGGCCGCGAGCAGGGCGCGCAGCAGCGCGTCGGAGTGGGCGGCGGAAACGGTCAGCAGGGCCGTCGTACCGTCCGGGCCGACGGCGACGGAGGGACGGCCCGGGAGGTCCGCAACGCCGTGGCCTGCGAGGGTGTCCGCGAGAGCGGAGGTGCCGGCGGGCGCTTGCGCCTCGATGGTCACCCGGGGGCCGGACGGCGCCGCCTCGTGCCCCGCCGGGCCCGGCTCCCCCGCGCCCGCCCCGTCCGGCAGCCGCGCCAGCCGGTTGCCGGTGACCCGGTAGCGCGCGTCGGCCGCGCCTTCCAGGCGGCGCGGGTCGTGGTCGACGAAGACGACCGTGCCGCCCGCCGCGACGCGCTCCGCCACAGCCCGGTCGAGGGTCTCGCGCGCCGCCGGGTCCAGGCCCGTCCACGCCTCGTCCAGGACGAGCAGGTCCGGCTCGGCGAGCAGGGCCTGGGTCACCGCGACCTTCTGGCTGGTGCCCTTGGACAGCTCGGCGAGCGGCGTACGGGCGTGGCCGGCCGCGCCGAAGCGGTCGAGCCATTCGGTGGCGCGGCGCGCCGCCGTACGGCCGCGCAGGCCGTGCACCCGGCCGAGGTGGGTGAGGTAGCCGACGGCGGTGAACGGCAGCGCGGCCGGGAAGCGCTCGGGTACGTACGCGGTGCGGGGGCGGCCGGTGATCCGGCCCGTGCTCGGCGCGTCGATACCGGCCAGCAGCCGCAGCAGCGTGGACTTGCCGCTGCCGTTGTGCCCCTCGACGCGCACCAGGGAACGCCGCGGCAGGTCGAGATCGACGTCCCGCAGCACCCACGGGCCGCGCACTCCGTAGCGCCGCCCGACCCCGTCCAGCCTCATCGGCACCCCGCCGTCCCCTGCTCGTCCCCGCCGCGGGCGTCCCTGCCCCTGGCCATCGCGGTCCCGGCCACCGCCGTCCCGGCTGTCACCGTTCCGGCCGTCACCGTCCCGGCCGTCGCCGTCCCGGCCGTCACCGTCAGTTCCCGGTCGCGCGCTCGGGACGCAGCTCGCTGGGCCGTACGATCACGAAACCCTCGCCGTCCATCCGCAGTTGGACGGCCTCGCCGGAGCCGCCGCGCAGCATCGAGCCGAGGCTCTGCGAGCGGTGCAGCGAGGTCTTCAGCGACGCGCTCCACCCGACCACCGCGTCCGTGTCGACGAACACCGGGGCCTGCGGCGAGACGGGGATGACGATGGGGTTGCCCTCGCACACCACGCCGAGCTTGCCCTGACCGGTGAAGACGGAGTTGAACAGGCCGCCGCCGGTCATCCCCGCGCCCTTGACCGTGGAGATCTCGTACGACAGGGACGGGTCGAAGCACAGCACGTTGCGGCCGTTGATCGTGATGCCGTCGCCGGGCGCGAGCTCGACGATGAAGCAGTTGGCGGCCTCGTGGGCGAACCAGACCTCGCCCCGGCCGCGCACCGCCATCAGGGCCAGGCCCTCGCCGGTCACGGCCCGCTTGATGAACTTGCCGACGCCCTGCCCCTTCTTCTCGAACTGCAGATCGCCGCGGTAGGCGACCATCGAGCCCTGGCGGGCGAGGCACTCGCCGTCCACGGTGTACTTGATCGACTTGGCGTTCTGCAGGGTCATGCCGGGCGCGGAGGCCTGCGTGACCACGTTTTCGGAGGCGAAGAGGTCGCTGTGCATAGGGAGGATAATCACCCGGAACGATCCGCTCCGCCAAGGCGGTGCCCACGGCGGCCCCTTTCCGGGCGGCTGGCACACTGGTCCGTGTGACCAGCACCGACCTCGCCGGCCCCGGCGATCCGACCGGCACCCCGGCCGGCGCCCCGGCCGACGCGCCCCGCTCCGCGCAGCCCGACCGGGACGCCGCCCCGCAGTACGTCCTCCCGCTCGTCGTACGGATCGAGCGGGACGCGCCCCCCGCCCGTACGGACGCGTTGGAGACCGCGGCGCGGGCCGTCCTGGTGCTGCTCGCGGACGAGCGCGCGACCGGCGACGGCGAGTGGGCGGCAGCCGTGCGCGACTGGCAGGACGCCCGCATCCGCAAGGTCGTGCGCCGGGCGCGCGGCGCGGAGTGGCGCCGGGCCGAGGCGCTCCCGGGGATCACGGTGCGCGGCACGGACGCGGAGGTACGGGTCTTCCCGCCGGTCCCGCTGGACGGCTGGCCCAAGGACCTGGCCCGGCTCCAGGTCTCCGGGACCCACCTGGACGCCCCGCGGGCACCCGAAGCGCCCGGCCCCGGCGGCGTGGTGCTGTGGCTCAACCCCGAACTGGACATGTCGGCGGGCAAGGCGATGGCCCAGGCGGGCCACGGCGCGCAACTCGCCTGGTGGGAGCTGACGCCCGCACAGCGCGCGGCCTGGCGCGAGGCCGGCTTCCCGCTGTCCGTACGGTCCGCCGCACCGCACCGGTGGGAGCGGCTGGCCCACAGCGGCCTGCCGACGGTCCGCGACGCGGGGTTCACGGAGATCGCGCCCGGTTCGTGCACGGTCGTCGCCGACCATCCGGCCCTGCGGGAGCGGCTCGGAGCGTCTGCCGGCGGGTTCTGACACGGCCGATGCCCTCCGGCCGTGTGGGGCGGGAGGGCATCGGCGGCCGTCCGGTCCGGGCGGTCGCCCGGGCCGGACGGTGTACCAGGCGCTGATGGATCGGACGGTGTATCAGATGCTGACGGGTTGAACGGTGTCAGGTGCTGACGGGTCGGGCGGTGTGTCAGGTGCTGACGGTGGCGACGGGGTCGACGTTGTAGGTACGGGCGTAGCCGTTCTCGGTGCCGACGAGGAGGTCGACAATCTCGAAGTAGCGGTCCCAGAACGGGGTTTCGCGCAGCGCGTCGATGAGGAGCTGGTAGGCCTCGTGGTCGTCGGCCTCCCAGACCCAGACGTCGGTGACGCGGGTGGAGTAGAACTCCGTGTCGTAGAAGCGGGACCGTACGCCGGTCGTCTTCGCCTTGACCACGGACATGACCTCGGTGTCGAGCGCGTGCACGCGCTCCTCGGGAGTCATGGCGAGCCACTCGGGCATGGTCTTGATCAGCATGAAGGCGGTGACCGGCGGCGCGGTTTCCGCCACGGATGCGGACATGGTGAATGCCTCCGAAAAGGGCAGGTGGAAGCGGTCCTGAAGACCGCGTGGACGTACCGGACCGGTACGTCTTCATCCTGCGGAGCGGCACCGTGTTGCCACAATGGGAATCTCAGCAAGGGATCATTGCCTGAAGTGGAACGACACTGGTGAACAGTCCGAACAGCGGGAACGGTCCGAACAGCGGGAACGGTCCGAACCATGCGGACCGGCCCGAGCCGGTCATCGATGCCAACCTCGTCGTGGCGCTGGACGCACTGCTGGCCGAGCAGAGCGTCACCCGCGCCGCCGCGCGCCTGCACACCTCCCCCGCCGCCATGAGCCGCACGCTCGCCCGCCTGCGGCGCGTCCTCCAGGACCCGCTCCTGGTCCGGGCCGGACAGACCATGGTCCCCACCCCGCGCGCGCAGGCCCTGCGCGACGAAGCCGCCACCGTGGTGCGCCGCCTGGGAGAACTGCTCTCCCCCGGCACCGGCGTCGACCCGGCCGCGCTGCGCAGCACCTTCACGATCCAGGCCGCCGACATCGTCGGCGCGGCGCTGGTCCCCGGGCTGCTGGAGCTGGCCCGGCGGGAGGCGCCGGGGGTCTCGCTGCGGTTCCGGGCCGAGGAGTTGGAGGCCCAGCCGGCCCTGCGGGACGGCCGGATCGACCTGGAGATCGGCGCCATCGACCATGTGGACCCCGAGACCCGGGTCGAGGAACTGGTCACCCTCCGGATGGTGGCGGGCGTCCGGCCCGGCCACCCCCTCGCCGCGGAGCCCCTGACACCGGAACGGCTGGCCGCCGCCGAGCACGTCGCGGTCAGCCGCCGCGGCCGGTTCACCGGTCCGCTGGACAGCGCGCTGGATGAGCGCGGTCTCCGACGGCGGGTCACCGCCGTGCTCCCCAGCCATCTGGCCGCGATAGCCCTCGCCGCCCGCAGCGATGTCGTCTGCCTCCTCCCCATCGCCCTCCCCGGCGCCGCGCCCTCACCGTTCACCGACGCCGCCACCGCCCTCGGCCTGCGCCTTCTCGACATTCCGCTGCCGCTGCCACCGGTGATCATCGCAATGGCCTGGCACCCCCGTCACGCGGCCGACGGCGCGCACGACTGGCTGCGCGGCGCGGTGCGCCGGACTCTTGGGGAGCCTGGGGACTCCGGGGCGTGATGGGGTGAGGTGGGGGCGTGGGGGATGAGGGGGGGGCGTGGTGGGGATGAGGTGGGGAGTGAAGGGCCGGGCCGGTCACGCCGCCAGCCATGTACGGCGGTTTCTGGCGACCGTGTAGACGCGCTCCACGCGGCCCGGCGCCAGTACCCCGCCGAGCTGCCCGAGCGCGGGCACCTCGCGTTCGTCCCGCAGGACCCGCACGCCGCGCAGGGCCGGGTCCACGGTCACCTCCGCCGCGCCGACGAACGCCAGCACCGGCCGGGTCTCGACGCGGAAGCGGCAGCTCCGGGTCAGCACGTAGGAGGCGCGCCGGGCCTCCTGCCGGATGTCCCGGACGTACGGGAGCGCCTGGTGGCCACGGCTGATCCGTACGGCGTCCTCGGCGACCCGCACCCGGGCCCCGCGCACGTGATGGGTGGCGACGCACAGCACGCCGCCGGGGCCGATGAGCAGATGGCCGATGACCGTGGCGGGGGGCATCGGCACGGAGTGGATCACGTACCAGCCGCCCGCCGTCAGCCGGTCGAGCGCCGTGCCGACGGCCTGTTCGCCCAGGAGCCGGCGGTGCCACTCGTCCTGGGGCGGGCGCCGGCCGAGCAGACGGGCCCACCACAGCGCGGCCCTCGCGCGCGGCTCCTCGGCGAGGCGGACCCGCAGCGCCTCCCCCGGGCGGTTCGGCGCGAGGTCGTCGTCCGGCGGCAGGAACAGCCGGTCCGGGTCGCTCGCGTACCGCGCTTCGCGCTTTCCCTCCCCGCTCCCCTCGGTGTTGAGGTCCGCGACGGCGTCGGCGGGCCGCTGGTCCCCGGACCCGTCCTCCGCGCCGGGCTGATGACGGATGTCGCTCATGTCCCCTCACCCCCCGATGGCCATAGGAGCAGGCACCCGGCTCCCGGGCAAGGGGTACGACCGCCAGGCCCCGGGAAAGCCGAGGTCAGCGGACAACGTACGGTTGTCTCCCGTGTTCTCCTCTCTCATAGGTTTCACCGCGGTGGCCGTCCTGCTGACCGTCTCGCCGGGTCCGGACTTCGCCGTGGTGCTGCGGACCGCCCTCGGCTCGGGCCGGCGGGCCGCGCTGTGTTCGGCGCTGGGCATCGCCGCGGGCTGTGTTGTCTGGGGACTGGCCGGCGCGATCGGCCTGACCGCCATGCTGTCCGCGTCGCGGACGGCGTACGACGCGCTGCGGATCGCCGGGGCGCTGTATCTGATGTGGCTGGGCTTCCAGGCACTGCGCAGCGCGCGCCGCCGCTCGCCGGAGGCCGCACGGGCGGAGAGCACCGGCCCGGCATCCGGCGTCCCCGACGCCGGCCGGCAGTCGCCGCTGCGGTCGTTCCGCACCGGCCTGCTGACGAATGTCCTGAACCCGAAGGTCGGGGTCGTGTACATGTCGCTGCTGCCGCAGTTCATCCCGCACGGCGCGCCGGTCGTGGCCACGACGCTGCTGCTGGTCGCCGTCCACGTCACGCTGGGCTTCCTCTGGCTCGGCGGCATCGCCCTGGCGGTGCACCGGGCCCGCGCCCTCTTCCAGCGCCCCCGCGTCCGCCGCCGCCTGGACCAGGCCACCGGCGGGGTCCTGCTCGCGCTGGGTGCGGCGGTCGGGGTCGAGACGGCCCGCTGAGCGGTACGGGAAACGGGGCCGGGCGCCCGCGTGCGGGGGCGGGTGTCCGTGTGCGGGGGCGGGTGTCCGCGTGCGGAGCGGGTGTCCGCGTGCGGGTCCGGGCGTCCGTGTGCGGGGGCGGGTGTCCGCGCTGTACGGGGCCGGGCGTTCGCGTATGGAGATCGGCGTCCGCACTCGGTGGCACGCGCCGTCGCAAGCTCAAATCATCCTCTGAACCCGTCTGCTCCGGGGTTGGTTCCGGACCGGCGGGGCGATGACTACCCAACACCACGGGGGTGCACGAATGGGAGGGGGAACCATGGAACATCTCGGTACGGGCATCGGCTGGCGGCCCGAGATCGCCGACGGGGTGGCGGAGCTGCCCGGCGTGGACTGGGTGGAGGTCGTCGCCGAGAACATCTGTCCCGGTCATCTCCCGCCCGCCTTGCGGGCGCTGCGCGAGCGGGGCACGACGGTCGTGCCGCACGGCGTCTCGCTCGGGCTCGGCGGCGCCGAACGCCCGGACCCGGCCCGGCTGGCCGCGCTCGCGGAACGCGCCGAGGCGCTGGGCGCGCCGCTGGTCACCGAGCACATCGCGTTCGTACGGGCCGGGGGCCCGCTGACCGCCTCCCCCGCGATGGAGGCGGGGCACCTGCTGCCCGTGCCCCGGACCCGCGACGCGCTGGACGTGCTCTGCGAGAACATCCGCATCGCGCAGGACGCGCTGCCCGTGCCGCTCGCCGTGGAGAACATCGCGGCGCTGATCGCCTGGCCCGACGAGGAGATGACCGAGGGCCGGTTCCTCGCCGAACTGGTCGAGCGCACCGGTGTACGGCTGCTCATCGATGTCGCCAACCTCCACACCAATCAGGTGAACCGGAACGAGGACCCGGCCACGGCACTGGACGAGCTGCCGGTCGAGGCCATCGCGTATGTGCACGTGGCGGGCGGCATCGAACGGGACGGCGTCTGGCACGACACCCACGCCCACCCGGTGACCCGCCCCGTCCTGGACGTACTGGCCGAACTCTGCGCCCGCACCACCCCTCCCGGCGTCCTCCTGGAGCGCGACGAGAACTTCCCGGCGACCGGCGAACTCGCCGCGGAGCTGGACATGATCCGCGCGGTGGTGCGGGAGGCCCCGGCGGTTCCGGTACGCCGGGGGTCCGGGCCCGCACCGGAGCCCGTGAGGGAAGGCGACCCGGCCACCGCCCCGGCCACGGCCACCGGCCAGGCCTCAGCCGCTGCCCCGGCCACGGCCACGGCCATCGGCCAGAACACAGCCGCCGCCCCGCCCCTGGCCACAGCCGACGCCCTGGCCACGGCCACCGCCCCGGCCACGGCCACCGCGCCCGCCCGGCAGCGCCTGGCCGTCGCGCAGGCCGCGCTGCTCTCCGCGCTGGTGGCCGGGACACCGGCGCCGGAGGGCTTCGACCGGCGGCGGCTGCTCGTGCAGAGCCGGGCCCTGGCCGACAAGCGGGCCTCCGTGGTCGCCAAGGTCGCGCCCGAGCTGCCGGGCATCCTCGGCGCGGACTACCGGCCCGGCTTCCTCGGTTACGCGCGCCACCGGCCCATGAAGGGCGGCTACCGCCAGGACGCCATGGACTTCGCCGTCCACCTGCTGGCAGACAACCGGCCCACCGACCCGGACGCGCGCCAACAGCTGACGCAGTGGTGGCGGGACCGCTCCGGGCCGAAACCACCGGGCAGGCCCGCGAACCGGCTCGTCCGCGCCGCACGGCTCGCCCTGGGCCGGAGGTGATCAACATGCTCGCGCTCCTCGTGACCCTGGTGATCGCCGCCTCCTCGCTGCTGCTCGTCGTCCGTACCGTCCGCGTCGTCCGTGCGACCCCCCGGCCCAAGCGCCGCAAGACCACACACGAACTCTGGGAGATCGCCTTCCTCGCCGGCGGCCCCGCCCGGGTCGCGGACGCCGCGATAGCCGGTATGCACCAGGACGGCCGGCTCGCCGTGGGCGGGCCCGGTGTGGTGTCCGTGCGGCAGGCGGTGGCGTACGACCCGGTCGAGACGGCCGTGCTGGACTCGCTGGCGCGGACTCCGGACGGCGCGCTGGCCACCCTGCGCCGCCACGTCATGCGGGCCCCCGCCGTCCAGGCCATCGGCGACCGGCTGGCGAAGCGCGGTCTGATGCGGCACCCGCGCACCGGGCGCCCCTGGCGGCTGTACGCCGCCTGGCAGACCGGGATCTGCATCGCGGGCTTCCTGCTCGTCCTCCTCTTCACCTTGACGGGCGCCCTCATCGGCGCGAACGGAGAGACCCCCTTCGTCATCCGGGTCCTGCCCGCGGCTCTCCTCGGCACCGTGGCCGGCGCGGTGTGCCGGAAGGTCCTGGGGCGGCGGGTGACGCAGGCCGGTGTCTCGGCGGTACGCACGTTCCGTACGGCGCACAAGGCGGAGCTGGTGAGCGACGCGACCCAGTCCGCCGCGCTGCTCGTGGCGCTCGGCGGCACCGCGCTGCTCGTGGACGAGGTGCTGCGCGACCATCTCACCGAGGCGCAGCACTCGATGGCGGGTGCGTCGGCGGCGCCGTACTCCGGGTCCTCGTCCACCACGTCGACCGGCTCTTCGACCGGCTCGTCGACCGCGAGCTGCGGCTGGAACGTGCCGGACGACAGCTCGGACACGGCCTGGTGCGGGTCGTCGTGCGGCGGCGGGTCGGGGTCGGGGTGCGGCAGTTCGTCGTGCGGCGGTGGCGGGTCGTCGTGCGGTGGCGGGTCGTCGTGCGGCAGCTCCGGGTCCAGCTGCGGCAGCAGTTCCTCTTCCTGCGGCGGCGGTGGCGGCTGCGGGGGCAGCTGATCCCCCACGGCGCCTGCGGCCCCCACAGCGCCCCAGGCCCCAACAGCGCCCCAGGTCCCCACGGCGCCCCAGGCCCCCACGACACCCGCGGCCCCCGAGCAACCGGTCAACGTACCAACGGCGGGCGGCCGTTGGCGGGGCTTCCCCGAACGGGCGACGAGGCCGACACAGGGCGCACTAGCGTGCGGTGCCGCATCAGGAGGCACCATGCGATCCGTAACCGGCACCGGCCTCGTCGTCACCGCGCTCGCCGCGACCCTGGCCGCGCTGCTCTTCCCGATCTGGTCGTTCGCCGGCAGACCGGGTCCGGACGGGGGCGTCGACACCCAGACCGTCGCGACCTCGTTCGGCCCGCTGTCCGCGCTCGACCGTGACTTCGTCAACCGCGTACGCCTGGCGGGCCTGTGGGAGCTGCCCGCGGGCCAGCAGGCCCAGGAGCGCGGGACCGTGCAGTCCGTACGGGAGGCGGGCACCCATCTCGTCGAGGGGCACGCCTCGCTCGACCGGCACGTACGCGAGGTGGCGGCGCAGCTCGGTCTCGCGCTGCCCGACCGGCCCAACGCCCAGCAGCAGCAGTGGCTGGCCGAGCTGAGCGCCGCGCGCGGGGCGGCGTACGACCGGAAGTTCGCGAACATCCTGCGGCTCGCGCACGGCAAGGTCTTCACCCTCGTCGCGCAGGTGCGCGCCACCACCCGCAACGCGCTCGTGCGCGGTCTGGCCGACGACGCCAACCGCACCGTCCTGGACCACATTTCCGTCCTGGAGCGGACCGGGTTCGTCGACTTCGACGCGATCGCCGAGGACGCGGCCACCTCCTCCCCGCCGCCCAGCCCCTCGGCCCCGCCGCCGTCCCTGGACGCGCCGGCCGCGTCACCGTCGCCCGTCACCCCGTCAGCGACGTATCCCCTGCCTCCGCCCGCGACGCCACCCGCCACCGCCACCGGGAGCCCGGAATCCGGCCGCTCCCCGGCGGCCGGTGTCAACACCCCCGAGAAGACGGGAAGAAGTGACCGCCCATGTCCGACCCACGGCACTCCGCGAGCCCACAACCTCCGCCAAGCCCCCGCCCCTCGCCACCTCCCCGGCCCTCGCCACCCGTCCCGAAACCCCCGCAGTCCCCTCGCCACCGGCGCCGGCTCGGCGCCCGGCACCTCGTGCTGATCGCGGTGCTCGCCGTGCTCGGCTCGGCCGGCACCTTCGTCTCCGTCACCGGAATCGCCTCGGCCCACAACGCCACTCCCCCGTCCGGCTCCCCGCCCGTCGGTCCGTCACCTTCACCAACGTCACCCAGCGTGACACAGCCCACTGACAACGCCCCCGCGAACTCCTCCGCCGGGGCCTCCACCGATGCCTCGGACACCCCCGCCGACGCTCCCGACGGCCCCGCGGGCCCGACCGGCTCCGGCACCCCCGGCAGCTCCGCCGGACCGGGCCAAAGCGCCCCGGCCGCAGGGGACTTCGCCGACATCCGTTCCGCAGGCCCCGGCCCCCGCCCCCCGCGCAACGGCCCCGGCGCGTCCACCGGAACCTTCACCAGCGACTGCGGCCGCAACGAGGAACGGCACAACAACCCCGACAACTTCATCGTCACTCCCGGTGTCGCCAACGGCGCCCACCACCTGCACGACTACGTCGGCAACCGCTCCACGGACGCCTTCTCCACCGACGACTCGCTGCGCGCGGCCGGCACCACCTGCGCCCGCGGCGACAAGTCGGCGTACTTCTGGCCCGTACTGCGCCGGCTCAGCGGCCGGGACGGGCCGAGCGGCGGCAACGGGCAGGACCCGGCGGACGGGAACACGGGACAGGTGCTGACGCCGGTCTCGGTGTCGCTGGCCTTCCGCGGCAGCCCGGCGGGCAAGGTCGCCGCCATGCCCGAGGGCCTGCGCGCCATCACCGGCGACGCCAAGGCGTTCACCAACGGCACCGCCAACGCGCGGGCGCAGTGGACCTGCACGGGCTTCGAGGACCGGCGGCTCACGGACAAGTACCCGCTGTGCCCCGGCGGCAGCCGGGCCGTACGGGTCCTGCACTTCCCCAGCTGCTGGGACGGCACGAACAAGGACAGCGCCAACCACCGCACCCACCTGCTCTTCCCCGACCGCGCCACCGGCCGCTGCCCCGCCGGCACGAAGGCCGTGCCCCAGCTCCGGATGCGGCTGACCTACGCCGTCACGCCCCGGCCGCGCGCCTTCGCCCTCGACAGCTTCCCCGAGCAGCTGCGCAAGCCGGTGACCGACCACGCCGACTTCGCCAACTTCATGCCGCGCGACCTGATGGCGCGCGCGGTGGCGTGCATCAACTCCGGCCGCCGCTGCCGGTGAGGAACACGCCGGTGAGGAACACGGGACCGTACGCACGCAAGGCTGTACGAGCCGAACGGCCGTGACCCCCGCACCGCGCTCCACTCGTTGGGGGCATAGCTCCCGACACCGGAGCGCGGTGCTTTACAACCTCAACCCTCGCCCCAACTATCCCTTTTGTATGCGCACCGGGCGTCTTCGTGGCGCCTTCATACGAAGGGACGGCTTGTGAAAGCAGTAGCGCTCTACGGCACCCTCGGGTCGCTGGTCCTGTCCGCCCTTGTCGCCGTCCCGGCCGGCGGGACCACCCGGTCCGCGGCGGCCCCGGCCGGGACCCCGGCCCCCGCGCCGCCCCGGATCGCCTTCGGCCGTTGCGCACCCGAGGAGCACCTGCCGGCGGGTGTGGAGTGCGGCCGGCTCGCCGTCCCGCTGGACTACGCCCGCCCCAAGGGCGAGAAGATCACCCTCACCGTGAGCCGGGTCCGCGCCACCGGCTCCCCCAAGGAGCGCCAGGGCGCGCTCGTCTTCAACCCGGGCGGCCCCGGGGCGTCCAGCATGAACTTCCCGCTGTACGGGCAGCTGGACCGGTGGCGCAGGACGGCGCGGGCCTACGACCTCGTCGGGTACGCGCCGCGCGGTGTCGGGCGCTCGGCGCCGCTGTCCTGCCAGGACCCGGCGGAGTTCGCCAAGATCCCGAGCCGGAGCCCGAAGCTGCCTCCGGAGGCGTTCAAGCGGAAGAAGTCCGCCGAGGCCAAGGCGTACGCGCAGGGCTGCGCGCGCAAGGCGGGCCCGGCGCTGCGCCACTTCACGTCCGCCAACAACGCCCGTGACCTGGACATGCTGCGCGCCGGTCTCGGCGAGCGGAAACTCACCTTCATGGGCGCCTCCTACGGCACCTACTTCGGGGCCGTGTACGCGACGCTCTTCCCCGGCCACGTCCGCCGGATGGTCTTCGACAGCGTCGTCAACCCCGACCCCCGGCAGGTCTGGTACCGCAACAACCTCGAACAGAATATCGGCTTCGAGCGCCGCTGGCAGGACTGGGCCCGCTGGGTGGCCAAGCACCACAAGGTCTACCACCTGGGTACGACACCGCGGGCGGTGCTGCGGACGTACGACACCGTGCGGACGCGGCTGGACCGCAAGCCCCTGGGCGGAAAGGTCGGTTCGGCCCAGCTCCAGGCGGCGTTCCTCAAGACGGGCTACAACGACGCGTACTGGCCGGTGCGCGCGGCGGCGCTCGCCGCGTACGTCAAGGGCGACCCCAAACCGCTGCTCAAGCAGGCCACACCGCTGCCGGACGGCGCGAAGGCGGACGAGAACAGCAACGCGGTCTACACGGCCGTGGAGTGCAACGACGGACTGTGGCCGCGTGACCTGCGGGTCTGGGACCGGGACAACACCGCGAGCGCACGGGTGGCACCCTTCGAGACCTGGGACAACGCCTGGATGAACCTGCCGTGCGCCTTCTGGCCCCGCTTCTCCCCCAGGGGCGCCGCCGCCGTACAGGACCCGATGGGCTACGCGGCGGACGTGGGCGAAGCGGCCCGGCCGCCGGTCGGAGCGCCGCACCGCCCGGTGGACGTGCGGACGGCGCCGGGCGCGCTGCCGCCGGTGCTGCTGCTGTCGGCCGAGCGGGACGCCGCGACACCGCACACCGGCGCGGTCGAGCTGCGGCGCCGGCTGCCCGGCTCGGCGCTGGTGACGGAGCGCGGCGCGGGTACGCACGGCGTCTCGTTCGGCACGAACACCTGCGCCAACCAGTATGTGGACCGGTATCTGCTGACCGGGCAAGTCCCTGCGCGGGACACGTACTGCGGGCCGCGCGCGGAGCCCAAGCCGGTGCTGCCGACGGCCGGGAAGCGCGGGAGCAAGTAGGGCGGCGAACCGCTCGGTGACCGACAGGCCGGGTGGTACACCCGGCCTGTCACGCTGTCCGGGTCCGGGCCGGACGGCCGGCCCGGACCCGTCGGCTCAGGCCAGCCCGGCGACCAGCTCGGCGACCGGCTTGCGGCGGCCGGTGTAGAACGGCACCTCCTCGCGGACGTGCATCCGCGCCTCGGAGCCGCGCAGGTGGCGCATGAGGTCGACGATGCGGTACAGCTCGTCGGCCTCGAAGGCGAGGATCCACTCGTAGTCGCCCAGCGAGAAGGAGGGCACCGTGTTGGCGCGCACGTCCGGGAAGCCGCGGGCCATCTTGCCGTGGTCGGCGAGCATCCGGCGGCGGTCCTCGTCGGGGAGCAGGTACCAGTCGTAGGACCGCACGAAGGGGTAGACGCTCACGTACTCGCGGGCGACCTCGTCGGCCAGGAAGGCCGGGATGTGCGACTTGTTGAACTCGGCCGGGCGGTGCAGCGCCATGTTCGACCACACCGGCTCCAGCGCGCGGCCGAGCTTCGTGCGGCGGAAGAGGTTGTACGCCTCCTGGAGCGCGTCGGAGCTCTCCGAGTGCCACCAGATCATCACGTCGGCGTCGGCGCGCAGACCGGAGACGTCGTAGGTGCCGCGCACCACGACGTCCTTGGCGGCGAGCTGCGCGAACAGCGTCTCGACCTCGTCGGCGTAGCCGGTGCGGTCCTCGGGCAGCACGTCGCGCAGCTTGAACACCGACCAGAGTGTGTAGCGGATGACCTCGTTCAGGTCCTTCGCCTTCTTGCCGGCGTTCGGGGTCTTCTCGGGAGCGGGGGCGGAAGCGTCAGTCATGGGTCCATTCTCACTCGGCCGGTGCGGCGGCTCGCGGCAGGGTGTCCAAGATGTCGTCCGCGGCCGCGCGCGCGGAGGCGATGCAGGCCGGGATGCCCACGCCGTCGTAGATCGCGCCGCACAGCCGCAGGCCGGGCAGCTTGCCGGCCTCGGCCCGGATGCGGGCCACCCGCTCCAGGTGGCCGACCGGGTACTGCGGCAGCCCGCCGTTCCAGCGCGTGACCTGCTGCGCGACGGGCCGGGCGGCCAGCCCGACCGCCTCGCCCAGGTCGCGCAGCGACAGCTCCACCAGGTCGGCGTCGTCGCGCGCGAGGTCGCTCTCGTCGCCGTACCGCCCGACAGAGGTGCGCAGCACGAACAGGTCCCGGCCGGCGTCCGCGAGCCAGCCCCACTTGTTGCTCGCGAAAGTGGACGCCTTGATCTTGCGGCCGTCGACCGGCGGCACGAGGAAGCCGCTGCCGGACAGCGCCGCCGCCACGTCCGCGCGGCGGAAGGCCATGGTCACCAGGGCCATGGAGGCGTACTCGACGGCGGACAGCTCGGTGGCGGCGGCCGGCGCCTCGGCGGCCAGCAGCCGGGCGGCCGCGGGCGCCGGTGTCGCCAGGACCACGGCGTCCGCGTCCAGCGCCGCCGGGCCGTCGCCGCCGTCCAGGACGACGCGCCAGGCGTCGGCGGTGCGGCGCAGTTCCCGTACGGGTGTCCCGGTGCGGAGGGTGCCGCCGGCGGCCCGTACCGCGTCGGCGACGGCGCCCGGCAGCGTGCCCACGCCGCCGTCGATGCCCGTGAAGACCGGTGTCGGCGCCCGGCCGGAGCCGTCGGCGCGCGCCGCCGTGCGCGCCTGGATGCCCCGTACGCCTTCGATCAGCGAGCGCTCGGCGCGCGCGGCCTCGAAGAGCTGCGGTACGGCGGCGCGCATCGAGATCCGATAGGCGTCGCCCGCGTAGACGCCGCCGAGCAGCGGTTCGACCAGCCGGTCCACGACCTCGCGGCCGAGCCGTTCGGCGACGTACGCGCCGACCGCCACGTCCTCGCCGACCTCCGTACGCGCCAGCGTCCGGTCCTCGGAGATCCGCGCCATGCCCTCGGCGGAGATCACTCCGGAGGCGGCCAGCAGGTCCGGATCGCCGGGCACGCCCATCACATGGCCCTTGGGCATCGGCCGCAGCGCGCCGCGCGTCCACAGGGCGGCGGTCGCGGTGGTGGGCGGCTGCAGCCGGTCGCCGAGGCCCACGGCACGCGCCAGGTCCACCGCCTCCGGCCGCCTGGCCAGCATCGATTCGGCACCGAGATCGACCGGTACGCCCGCGATCTCCCCGGCGCGCAGCTTGCCGCCCAGCCGTCCGGACGCCTCCAGTACGGTCACCCGCGCCCCGCCACCGAGCAATCGGTGGGCCGCCGCCAGGCCCGAGATGCCCCCACCGATGACGACGACGTGGCTTCCGGGCGCGCGGCCCGTACTGGTGTGCGCTGTGCTCATGCCCCCACTCTCTCAGAAGCCGCCTCCCGCGGAGTCCGCACGGAGTCCGGACCGTGACCGCATCGCGACCCACAAACGGCAACCCACGGCTCCCCCGCCCCGTCGAAGCGGCAACGACGGCACACCACTTCGGGGGTACGGATCATGGGCACAGCGGGCCGGGCGTATCGGGCGCGGCGGGCGGCCGCGGGAGCGCTGCTCGCGGCCTCCCTCGCGGTCGCGGGGTGCGGGGCCGCCGGGCAGGGCGACTCCGGGGCGGCGAGCGCGCCGCGGGCGGACAAGGGCTCGGCGCGGGGCGAGCAGGGCATGGTCGGCCCGAAGGCGCCGGCCGACGGCAAGGCCGGGTCCGGGGCGGGCAGCGGGACCGGAAAGCCCACGCCGGTCTCGACGGCGCAGATCATCCGTACGGCGTCGGTCACCGTCGAGGCCGCGGACGTACCGGGAGCGCTGGCCAAGGCCCGTACGGCGGTGAAGGGCGCCGGCGGCTACGTCGAGGACGAGTCCACCGACCGGGACGGCGAGGGCCGGGAGCGCTCCCGGGCCGTCCTGCGGGTACCGCCCGGGGCGTACGACGGGCTGCTGGACCGGCTCTCCCGCCTGGGCACGCTCAAGCAGCGGCAGGTCTCGGCGAAGGACGTGACCGACCAGGTGGTCGACACCGACAGCCGCATCAAGTCGCAGCAGGCGAGTGTGGCGCGGGTGCGGGCGCTGATGGACAAGGCCACGTCGATCGGCGACATCGTCACCCTGGAGTCCGAACTCAGCCGCCGCCAGTCGGAACTGGAGTCCCTTCAGGCGCGGTTGAAGTCCCTGAAGGAGCAGACCGGCATGGCCACGGTCACGCTGGTGCTGCGCGAGCCGGACGCGGCGGACGACGACCGGGAGACCACCTTCGGGGACGCGCTCAGCGGCGGCTGGGACGCCTTCACCGCGGGGGTGCGGTGGCTGCTGGTGGCGGTCGGCGCGGCGCTGCCGTTCCTGGCGGCCGGTGCACTGGTGTACGCGCTGTGGCGGGTGCTGCGCGGCCGGCTGCCGAGGCGTACGCGGTCGCTCGACGTCCCCCCGGCGCCGCCGCGGCAGTTCCCCACGGAAGCCGCGCCGGAGGGCACGGACGCCGCACGGGAGGGTGACGGCCCAGGGGGCCGTTGACAGCCACGCACGGCGGGCAAAGACTCGGGGCGACAGCGCCGATCTTCGAGCGGACAGGGCGGGCGGGCTGATGACCGAGCAGGGTGCACGGGGCGCTTGGGGCGCCCGGGATGTGTATGTCGTGGATGCGGTGCGGACGCCGTTCGGGAAGTACGGCGGTGCGCTCGCGGGGACCCGTCCTGATGATCTGGCGGCGCATGTGGTGCGGGCGCTGGTGGAGCGGACCCCGCGGCTGGATCCGGGGCGGATCGATGATGTCGTGTTCGGGGATGCGAACGGGGCGGGGGAGGACAACCGGAATGTGGCGCGGATGGCGGTGCTGCTGGCCGGGCTGCCGGTGACGGTGCCGGGGGTGACGGTCAACCGGCTGTGCGGCTCCGGCCTGGAGGCCGTCCTCCAGGCCGCCCGCGCCATCGCCCTCGGGGACGCGCACATCGTGCTGGCGGGCGGGGTGGAGTCGATGAGCCGCGCCCCCTACGTCCTGCCCAAGGCCGAGCGGGCCTTTCCGGCCGGGCATCAGGAGCTGTTCTCCTCCACGCTGGGCTGGCGGATGACCAACCCCCGTATGGCGCCTGAGTGGACGGTGGCGCTGGGTGAGGGTGCCGAGCTGATCGCGGAGAAGTTCGGCATCGGGCGCGCGCAGCAGGACGCGTTCGCGCTGGCCAGCCACCGCAAGGCCGCCGGGGCGTGGGAGGCGGGGGCGTATGACGGTGAGGTGGTGCCGCTGGCGGACACCGACCTGGCCCGTGACGAGGCGATCCGCCCCACCACCACCCCGCAGGCGCTGGCCAGGCTCCGTCCGGCCTTCCGCAGCGAGGGCGGCACGGTGACGGCGGGCAATGCCTCGCCGCTGAGCGACGGGGCCGCCGCCCTGCTGCTGGCCGATGAGGAGGGGTTGCGGGCGACCGGGCGGGAGCCGCTGGCCCGGATCGGGGCGGGTGCGGTGAGCGGGATCGAGCCGCAGTTGTTCGGTCTGGGGCCGGTCGAGGCCGTCCGCCGGGCTCTGGAGCGGGCCGGGCGGACTCTGGCGGAGCTGGCGGTGGTGGAGTTGAACGAGGCGTTCGCGGCGCAGGCGCTGGGCTGTCTGGCGCAGTGGCCGCAGCTGGATCCGCAGGTGGTCAACCCGCGGGGCGGGGCGATCGCGCTGGGGCATCCGCTGGGTGCCTCCGGGGCCCGGCTGGCCGGGGCGGTCGCCCACCAGCTGGCCGCCCGCGGCACCTCCGGCACGGGCCTGGCGGCCCTGTGCATCGGCGTCGGCCAAGGCCTCGCCCTCACCCTCGAACGCGACTAGGGGCCGTCTTCCGGCCCGCCACCGGCCCGGTACCCGTTCAGGATCTCCAAGTACGCCCTGCCCGCCTCCGTGACGGCGAAGTGTTCCCGGACGTCCCCCGCCTCGCCCATCTGTGCGAACGTACGGCCCGGCCGGCGTTCGATCAGCCCCACGCCGGTGAGGCGGCGCAGTTCGGCGTCGAGGAGCGGGCGGGTGTAGCCGTTGTCGTACGGCAGCGGTGACCCGTCGGCGAGGGCCTGGAGGTGCCGCAGCTCCTCGCGCGGCACCAGGTGGTCGAAGAGGAACTTCATCCGGTCCATCTCCTGTTGCTGACCGGCCTGGGTCTTCTTGATCTCGCGCAGCACCACGCCGCCCGCGACCGTGTCGATGCGCTGGAGGATCGACGACATCCAGGGGACCAGCGCGAGGACGAGCAGCGCCACGGCCGTCGCGTCCACCCGCTCCGGGACGAGGAGTTTGAGGGTGAGGCCGAGCAGCGCCGCCATGGTCACCGCCGTACGCGTCCACAGGTCCTCCTTGGGCACGGTCCGCCCCCTCCCGGCCGCCCGCCGTCCTCAGTGACGCTGCTCCCGTGGGGCGGCGTCCGCAAGGCCCGCACCCCGCCGTTCCCGTTGATCACCGGTGCGAGAGGATGAACCGAACTGGTTCATTCCTCAACCGTTCCCCTTCGTCCGGAGGCCACGCCGATGCCCCTGCTCGACCTGGACCACCTGCCCCCGCTGCACGGCGGCGAGACCACCGCGGTCGAACCGGCGACCGGCGAGACCCTGGCCTCGTTCACCCTGGCCGCCCCCGCCGACGTGGAGCGCGCCGCCGCCGGGGCCGCGGCCGCCCAGCGCTCCTGGGCGCGCACGCCGTACACGGAGCGCGCCGCGGTGCTGCGCCGGGCCGGGGACCTGATCACCGAGCACGCCGCCGAGCTGTCCGAGTGGATCATCCGGGAGGCCGGGAGCGTGCCCGGCAAGGCCGGGTTCGAGATCCGGACCGCCGCCGAGGAGTGCTACGAGGCCGCCGCCCTCGCCCACCACCCGCTGGGCCAGGTGCTGCCCTCCGCCGCACCCCGCCTCTCCTACGCGACCCGGGTGCCGGCCGGCGTGGTCGGTGTCATCGCGCCGTTCAACGTCCCGCTCGTCCTCGCCATGCGCTCCGTCGCCCCGGCCCTGGCGCTCGGCAACGCGGTCGTCCTCAAGCCCGACCCGCGTACCGCGGTGTGCGGCGGCCACGCCGTCGCGGCGGTCCTCGCGGCGGCCGGGCTGCCCGAGGGGCTGCTGCACGTACTGCCGGGCGGCGCGGAGGCCGGGCAGGCCCTGGTCGGCGACCGGCACGTGCGGGTGATCTCCTTCACCGGCTCCACGAACGCGGGCCGCGACGTCGGCGCGCTCGCCGCGCGCCACCTGAAGCGGGCCCATCTGGAACTGGGCGGCAACAGCGCCTTCCTCGTCCTGGAGGACGCGGACCTGGACGCCGCCATGTCCGCCGCGGCCTGGGCCTCCTTCTTCCACCAGGGCCAGATCTGCATGTCCTCGGGCCGCCATCTCGTACACGCCTCCCTGTACGACGAGTACGTGGAGCGGCTGGCGGCCAAGGCGGACTCGCTCGCCGTGGGCGATCCGTACCGCGAGGACGTACAGCTGGGGCCGGTCATCGACCGCGGCCAGCGGGACCGGATCCACGGCCTGGTGGAGGCGAGCACGGCGGCGGGCGCCCGGCTCGCGGCCGGCGGCAGCCACCGCGAGCTGTTCTACCGGCCCACCGTCCTGGCCGACGTGGACGACCGCTCCCCCGCCTACGCCGAGGAGGTCTTCGGGCCGGTCGCCCCGGTCCGCAGGTTCCACACCGCCGACGAGGCCGTGGCGCTGGCGAACGACACCGCGTACGGGCTGGCGCTCGGCGTCGTCACCCGGGACACCGCCCGCGCTCTGGAGCTGGCCGAGCGCATACCGACCGGGCTGCTGCACATCAACGACCAGACGGTCAACGACGAGCCGGTCGCGCCGATGGGCGGCCTCGCCGCCTCCGGCACCGGCGCGCACTTCGGCGGCACGGCCAACCTGGACGCGTTCACCGAGACCCGCTGGACCACGGTCCGTGCCACCCCGGCCGGATATCCGCTCTGACCCGTAATCTGCGCCGTACGGGACAGACGGCCGTACGGAGGGCTGTACGGGACAACGGCCGTACTGAGAGCCGTACACGAGAAGGGAGCCCGCGATGGCGGAGCGACTGGTGGTCATCGGCGGCGACGCGACGGGCATGTCCGCCGCGTCCCAGGCCCGGCGGCTGCGCAAGCCGGCGGACCTGGAGATCGTCGCGTTCGAGCGCGGCCACTTCACCTCCTACTCCGCCTGCGGCATCCCGTACTGGGTCGGCGGCTCGGTGGACGGCCCGGACGACCTGATCGCCCGGTCGCCGGAGAAGCACCGCGAGCGCGACATCGACGTACGGATGCGCACCGAGGTCACCGAGCTGGACCTGGACCGCGGCCGGGTCCGCACCCGCGACCTGGCCGGCGGCGGCACCGAGTCCTGGACCGGCTACGACAAGCTGGTGATCGCCACCGGCGCGCGGCCGCTGCGCCCGCCGCTGCCGGGCATCGACGCGCCCGGCGTGCACGGCGTGCAGACGCTGGACGACGGGCAGGCGCTGCTGGACACCCTCCGGGCCACCGAGGGCACCAGGGCGGTCGTGGTGGGCGCCGGTTACATCGGCGTCGAGATGGCCGAGGCGCTGGTCACCCGTGGTTACGACGTGACGGTCCTGGACCGCGGCGAGCAGCCGATGTCCACCCTCGACCCCGACATGGGGTCGCTCGTCCACGAGGCGATGTGCGGGATGGGCATCGAGACGGTGCGCGGCGCGGTCGTCACCGACGTCCGCACCGACGACTCCGGGCGGGCCTGCGCGGTGACCACCGAGGACGGCGGCGAGTATCCGGCCGACGTGGTCGTGCTGGGCCTGGGCGTACGGCCCGAGACCTCCCTCGCCGAGCGGGCCGGCCTGCCGCTCGGCGACACGGGCGGGCTGCTCACCGACCTGTCGATGCGGGTGCGCGGCCACGAGAACGTATGGGCCGGCGGGGACTGTGTGGAGGTGCTCGACCTGGTCCTGGGCCGGACCCGGCACATCGCGCTGGGCACCCACGCCAACAAGCACGGCCAGATCATCGGCTCGAACGTGGCCGGCGACTACGCGACCTTCCCCGGCGTCGTCGGCACCGCCGTCTCCAAGGTCTGCGACCTGGAGATCGCCCGCACCGGCCTCCTGGAGGAGCAGGCGACATCGGTCGGCCTGAAGTACGTGACCGTCACGATCGAGTCGACCAGCCGCGCCGGCTACTACCCGGGCGCCCGCCCGATGCGCGTGAAGATGATGGCCGAGCGGCGCACCGGGCGCCTCCTCGGCGTCCAGATCGTCGGCCGGGAAGGCGCCGGCAAGCGCGTGGACGTGGCGGCGGTGGCGCTCACGGCGCGGATGACGGTCGAGCAGCTGACCGCCCTCGACCTGGGTTACGCGCCGCCGTTCTCGCCCGTGTGGGACCCGGTCCTGGTCGCGGCCCGCAAGGCGGCGGCCGCGGTGCGGGCGGCGGGCGGCTGACGGGCGGGCCGCGGTGGCCCGCCCGCGCGGTCAGCGGGCCGAGCGCTCGTGGACGTACTCGACGAGGCGGGTCAGCGCGGCCGGGTCGGTGTTCGGCAGCACGCCGTGGCCCAGGTTGAAGATGTGGCCCTCCAGGCCGGCGGCGGCGTCCAGCACCTCGCGGGCCTTGTCCTCGACCGCCTCGCGCGGCGCGAACAGCACGGCCGGGTCGAGGTTGCCCTGGAGCGCCTTGCCGGGGCCGACGCGGCGGGCCGCCTCGTCCAGCGGAACGCGCCAGTCGACACCCACGACGTCCGCGCCCGCCTCGCCCATCAGGCCCAGCAGCTCACCGGTGCCGACGCCGAAGTGGATACGCGGGACGCCGTACCCGGCGACCGACTCGAAGACCTTGGCGGAGGCGGGCAGCACGGAGCGGCGGTAGTCGGCCGGGGCCAGCGCGCCGGTCCAGGAGTCGAAGAGCTGCACGGCGCTCGCGCCCGCCTCGATCTGCACCTTCAGGAACACCGAGGTGATCACGGCCAGGCGGTCCAGCAGGTCGGCCCACAGCTGCGGGTCGCCGTACATCATGGCCTTGGTGTGCTCGTGGTTGCGGGACGGGCCGCCCTCGACCAGGTAGCTGGCGAGCGTGAACGGCGCGCCCGCGAAGCCGATCAGCGGCGTGCTGCCCAGCTCGCCGACGAGCATCCGCACGGCCTCGGTCACATACGGCACGTCGCCGGGCTCCAGCGGGCGCAGCCGCTCCAGGTCGGCGCGGGTGCGGACCGGCCGCTCGACGACCGGGCCGACGCCCGGCCTGATGTCCAGGTCGATGCCGATGGCCTTCAGGGGGACGACGATGTCGCTGAAGTAGATCGCCGCGTCGACGCCGTGCCGGCGCACCGGCTGGAGGGTGATCTCGGTGATCAGCTCGGGCATCATGCAGGAGTCGAGCATCGCGATGCCCTCGCGGACCTTGCGGTACTCCGGCAGCGACCGCCCGGCCTGGCGCATGAACCACACGGGCGTGTGCGGCACCGGTTCCCGGCGGCAGGCCTTGAGGAAGGCCGAGTCGTACGTACCGGTCTGCTGCTGGCCCGTCGGGCGGTTGGCACTCACACACCGAATCTTCGCACGCGCGCGAGGGCGCCTCCGAATGGGCGACGCGCGCACCGGGTGTCGTCCCTCACCCAGGGGCTCCTTCCGCCTAATCTTCCGGGCATGGCTGCGGCTCACGAACACCTCGCGGACAGCGCGGACAACGTACCGATCCCCTTCCGTCAGGCGATCGAGGCGCTCCGCACGGCACGGCTGCGCCCCGAGATCGAGATCGAGCCGACGCCCGCGCCCAAGCGCCTCGCGCCCTTCGCGTACGCGCTGGAGGCGGCGGTCGTCGAACCGGGCGCCGGGCCGGAGGGCGAGGACGTGGACCTGGCCGACGGGAGACTGGTGCTGCTGCACGACCCGGCCGGGCACGACGCGTGGCAGGGCACCTTCCGCGTGGTGACGCTGGCGCGCGCCGAACTGGAGCCGGAGATGGGCGCCGACCCGCTGCTGCCGGAGGTGTCCTGGTCGTGGCTGACGGGGGCGCTGGACGCGCGCGGCGTGCGGTACGGGGAGATCGGCGGCACGGTGACGCGGGCCAGCTCGCACTCCTTCGGCAGCCTCGCGGAGCGGGAGCCGGCCACCCAGCTGGAGATGCGCGCCTCGTGGACCCCGGAGGAGGGGCAGGGCGGGGTGCCCGACACCGCGGCCCACCTGTCGGCGTGGTGCGACCTGCTGTGCCAGGTGGCGGGCCTGCCGCCGGCCGCGCCCGAGCCGTCGCCGCGCGGCGGCGTGGTGCCCCTGCCGCAGCGCCGGGGGCCCCAGGCCCGCTGAACGCGCTCCGCGCGCGGGGGCACCGGGGGGCGCGCGGCTCCGTACGCCCTCCGGCGCGGCGACGCACCCGCCGGCGTACGGCGGTGCGGCGCAGCGTACGGACGCACCGCCCGGCGCGACCGCGCGCCCACCGGCTCACCTCCTGACAGGCAGGCCGGCACCGGCCTCCTCCACCCCCCTCGAACGCTCACCCGGCAACCTCCCGGCACCGGATCACCCTTCAGTCGATCAAGCGACCGATTTGCCCGAAATGAACCTAACTAGTTGAGATCAAACTCTAAAGTCGAGCCCGTTTGATGCCGAAGAGGTCAGTGACCCTTCAAAGACGGAGCATTCCGACTCGCCCCAAATGCCGGATCCCGTCCCGCCACTCCCCCAGGAGGCCCGGTGTCAGTTCTCCTCGAGCAACCTTCGAGCCTGGTCGCCTACCGCCCGAACAAGCCGACGGCCATGGTCGTCGTGGCCGACCCTCGCGTCCGCTCCACCGTCACCCGCCACCTGTGGGCGCTCGGCGTGCGGGACGTGATCGAGGCGTCGTCCATCGCGGAGGCCCGTCCCCGCGTCGGCAGCCCGCGCGACATCTGCGTGGCCGACGTCCACCTGCCCGACGGCTCCGGCCTGACCCTGCTGTCCGAGACCCGGGCGGCCGGGTGGCCCAACGGCCTCGCCCTGTCCGCCGCCGACGACATCGGCGCCGTACGCAACGCCCTGGCCGGCGGCGTCAAGGGCTACGTCGTCACCGGCACCCGTACCAACCTCGGACTCCCGGGCCGCCCCGGTGCCGCGCCCATCGGCGCCAACGCGGCCCGAATGCACCGCCGTCCCCCGGGTGCCCCCGGCCACCCGGGCGGCTACCGCGAACTGTCCGGACGCGAGGTCGAGGTGCTGCGGCTGGTTGCGGAGGGCCAGTCCAACAAGGCCATCGGCGTCTCGATGGGCCTGTCGGCGCTCACCGTCAAGAGCCACCTGGCCCGCATCGCCCGCAAGCTCGGCACCGGCGACCGGGCCGGCATGGTCGCCGTGGCCCTGCGCACCGGCATCATCCACTGACCTCCACCCCCCGAACACCACCGTCCCGCCCGTCGAGGGAACGTTCCCTCGACGGGCGCAGTGCATACACAGATACCCTTGACTGGTGACCGACGCCCAAAAGACCGCAGAAGACTCGACACTGCGAACCCCCGGAGACTCGCCTCCGGACACCCGCCCGGCGCCGGTCCCCCTGCTGGAACCGCGCGAGGGCACCCCGCCCGTGACGGCCACGGCCGGGGAACTTGCCGAAGTCGTGGCGGCCTTCGCGGCCGGTACGGGACCGGTGGCGGTGGACGCCGAACGGGCCTCCGGCTACCGCTACGGCCAGCGCGCCTACCTGGTGCAGCTGCGCCGCGAAGGCGCCGGCAGCGTCCTGATCGACCCGGTCGGCTGCCCCGACCTCTCGGTACTGGGCGAGGCGATCTCCGACGCCGAGTGGGTGCTGCACGCCGCCACCCAGGACCTGCCCTGCCTGCGCGACATAGGCATGGTCCCGACCCGGCTCTTCGACACCGAGCTGGCCGGCCGCCTCGCCGGCTTCGCCCGCGTCGGCCTCGGCGCCATGGTGGAGAACGTCCTCGGCTACGCCCTGGAGAAGGGCCACTCCGCGGTGGACTGGTCCACCCGCCCCCTGCCGGAGCCCTGGCTGCGCTACGCCGCACTCGACGTCGAGCTGCTGGTGGACCTGCGCGACGCCCTGGAGGAGGAGCTGGCGCGGCAGGGCAAGCTCGAATGGGCGCACCAGGAGTTCGCGGCCATCGCCGCCGCTCCCCCGCCGCCGCCCCGCAAGGACCCCTGGCGCCGCACGTCCGGCATGCACAAGGTCCGCCGCCGCCGGCAGATGGCCGTCGTACGGGAACTGTGGACCACCCGCGACCAGATCGCCCAGCGCCGCGACATCTCACCGGGCAAGGTCCTCGGCGACGCCGCCATCATCGAGGCGGCCCTGAACCTGCCCCCCAACGCCCACGCGCTCGCCGCGCTGGCCGGCTTCGGCCACCGCATGGGCCGCCGCCAGCTCGAACAGTGGCAGGCCGCCGTGGACCGCGCCCGCGCCCTGCCGGACAGCGAGCTGCCGCAGCCCGGCCAGCCGCTGAACGGCCCGCCGCCGCCCCGCTCCTGGGCCGACAAGGACCCGGCGGCAGCGGCCCGGCTGGCCGCCGCCCGTACGGCGGTGACCGCCCTGGCCGAGGACCTGAACCTCCCCCAGGAGAACCTGATCACCCCCGACACGGTGCGCCGCCTGTGCTGGGAGCCCCCCGCCGAGCCGACCAAGGAGGCGGTCGCGGCCGTCCTGGCCGGCCACGGCGCCCGTCCCTGGCAGATCGAACAGGTCACCCCGGTCCTCACCGAGGCCCTGGCCGCGACCGGCGCCTGATTCCCCGGGGGCGGGCCCGGCGATCCCGGCCCGCCCCCGGAGGCTCAGTCCCGGTCGACGTGCTCGCGCAGGATCTTCCGACTGGCCGCGTCCACGTCGAACGTGGTCTTGTTCCAGTCGTTCTTGGTCACCACATCCACCGACCAGATCTCCTTCTTCTGGTCATTGGTGTCCAGCTCCACGGCGGTGACCGTCCCGCTCTTGCGCCCCGTCGCCGTGGCGGCGGCCTGCTGCGGCGTCACCGTGGCCCGCTTGAGCCGGTCCGCCAGCTCCTTCATGTCGTCGTCATCGTCCTTCTTCGCCTCCGGCTGCCCCGCCTTGCCGGAGACCGCGTCGACCCGCACGGTGCTGGCCTTCCCGTCCTCGGTGGCCACCTCCGTGACCCATTCGGGCTTCCCGCCGCTCCCGCGCTTGAGCTCCACCGACACCCCCTTGGAGCCCGACACCGCCCCCGTGGCGGCCTTCAGCGCCTGGTCGTACGAGGTCTTCGCCTCCGGGACCAGCGCCTTGCGCGAGCGCTGGTCCTCGGTCATGCCGCCCGGGGAGGCCCCGGACGACTGCCCGCCCCCGGCGGACTGCGAGGGGGCCGAGGCCGAAGGCGAGGCGGAGTTAGAGCCCCCGTCCCCGTCATCGTCGCCGCACGCGGCCAACAGCCCCCCGGCCAGTACGACGGCGCACACAGCCCCGACAGCCCGGACACGTTTGGTCATGTCTTCGCTCCTCTCCGCTTTCCTAGCCGCACCATACGGCCGCAATCCGCCACATTCCCCCTGACACCGCGCATCCGGCCGACATCACCACCCCGTGTGCCCAGGGTCCGCCTCCCCACGCGAACGACCTCGGCCAACCCCCGCCCGCCGGACCCGTGGGCCGGAAACCCCCACCCCCACCAGGCCGGACGAAGACCACCCCTGTGACCTTCGCCGCAGACCCCAAGAGGGCTGGGCAGTCTGGTTACCCGCAAGTAGCATGAGGAACGTGACGCGCCCCCGGGCGCGCCCGCAGCAGTGCCATCCCGCACCTGGAGGAGAGCCAACGTGCCTCGTACCGCTAGGGACGTCGTCTTCGTCGACGGCGTCCGCACCCCGTTCGGCAAGGCGGGCCCCAAGGGCATCTACCACGAGACCCGCGCCGACGACCTGGTCGTCAAGTGCATCCGGGAGCTGCTGCGCCGCAACCCGGACCTCGACCCGGCCCGTATCGACGAGGTCGCCCTCGCCGCCACGACCCAGATCGGCGACCAGGGCCTGACCCTGGGCCGTACCGCCGGCATCCTCGCGGGCCTCCCGCAGTCCGTGCCCGGATTCTCCATCGACCGGATGTGCGCCGGCGCCATGACCGCCGTGACGAGCATCGCGGGCGGCGTCGCCTTCGGCGCGTACGACATCGCCGTCGCGGGCGGTGTGGAGCACATGGGGCGCCACCCCATGGGCGAGGGCGTCGACCCCAACCCCCGGTTCGTCAGCGAGAAGCTCGTCGACCAGTCGGCCCTCTTCATGGGCATGACGGCGGAGAACCTCCACGACCGCCTCCCCCACCTCACCAAGCAGCGCGCCGACGAGTACGCGGTCCGCAGCCAGGAGAAGGCCGCCAAGGCGTACGCCGACGGCAAGATCCAGGCCGACCTGGTGCCGATCTCGGTACGCCGCACCAACCCGGAGGGCGGCGAGACCGGCTGGGGCCTGGCCACCGCCGACGAGCCGATGCGGCCGGGCACCACCCTGGAGAACCTGGCGAACCTCAAGACGCCGTTCCGCCCGCACGGCCGCGTCACCGCCGGCAACGCGGCGGGCCTGAACGACGGCGCCACCGCCTCCCTGATCGCCGCCGAGGACGTGGCCCGCGAGCTGGGCCTGCCGGTCAAGATGCGCCTGGTGGACTACGCCTTCGCGGGCGTCGAGCCCGAGGTCATGGGCATCGGCCCGGTCCCGGCGACCGAGAAGGCCCTGGCCAAGGCGGGGCTGACGATCGACGACATCGGCCTCTTCGAGATCAACGAGGCGTTCGCCGTCCAGGTGCTGTCGCTGCTCGACCACTACGGCATCGCGGACGACGACCCGCGCGTCAACCAGTACGGCGGCGCGATCGCCTTCGGCCACCCCCTCGCCTCCTCCGGCGTGCGCCTGATGACGCAGCTGGCCCGGCAGTTCGAGGAGCAGCCGCAGGTGCGTTACGGCATCACGACCATGTGCGTCGGCTTCGGCATGGGCGGCACGGTCATCTGGGAGAACCCGCACTTCGAGGGAGCAGGCAAGTGAGCACCACGACGGAACTGCTGAAGGGCGCGGCCGAGCTGTTTCCCGACGAGGTCGTCACCCAGGCGCACGTACGGCACCTGGAGCTGCCCGGCGCCGGCGCCTTCGCGCTGATCACGCTGGACAACGGCCTGGACCACACCAAGCCGACCACCTTCGGCCCGCAGTCGCTGGCGAACCTCAACGCCGCGATCGACCAGGTCGAGGCGGAGGCCAAGGACGGGAAGATCACCGGCGTCGGCATCACCGGCAAGCCGTTCATCTTCGCCGTCGGCGCCGACCTCAAGGGCGTCGAGCTGCTCAAGCGGCACGAGGACGCGCTGGCCATCGGCAAGGGCGGCCACGACGTCTTCAAGCGCCTGTCCGGCCTGGCCGTGCCGACGTTCGCGTACTACAACGGCGCCGCGATGGGCGGCGGCGTCGAGGTCGGCCTGCACTGCACCTACCGCACCGTCTCCAAGGCGGTGCCCGCCTTCTCGCTGCCCGAGGTCTTCCTCGGCCTGGTGCCCGGCTGGGGCGGCTGCGTCCTGCTGCCGAACCTGATCGGCGCCGACCGCGCGGTCTCGGTGATCATCGAGAACTCGCTCAACCAGAACAAGCAGCTCAAGGGCCAGCAGGTCTACGACCTCGGCATCGCCGACGCGATCTTCGAGGGCGCCGACTTCCTGGAGCAGTCGCTGCTGTGGACCGCCTCGGTCCTCAAGGGCGACACCGAGGTCGTACGGACCGAGGTGGACCGCGGCGAGGCCTGGGACCAGGCCGTACAGCGCGGCAAGGCCATCGCGGACGGCAAGGTGCACGGCGCCGCCCCGGCCGCCTACCGCGCGCTGGACATCATCGCCGCCGCCAAGAACGGCGACCTGCGCCAGGGCTTCGACGCCGAGGACCAGGCCCTCGCAGACCTGATCATGGGCGGCGAGCTGCGCAGCGGCATCTACTCCTTCAACCTGGTGCAGAAGCGCGCGAAGCGCCCGGCCGGTGCCCCGGACAAGTCCCTGGCCCGCCCGGTGACCAAGGTGGGCGTGGTCGGTGCGGGCCTGATGGCCTCGCAGCTGGCGCTGCTGTTCGCGCGCCGCCTGGAGGTGCCGGTGGTGCTCACCGACATCGACCAGGAGCGCATCGACAAGGGCGTGAAGTACGTCCACGACGAGATCGACAAGCTGCTGCTGAAGGGCCGCGTCAACCAGGACCAGGCCAACCGCCTCAAGGGCCTGGTCAGCGGCCACCTGGACAAGGCCGCCGCGTTCGGTGACGCGGACTTCGTCATCGAGGCCGTCTTCGAGGAGATGGGCGTCAAGCAGCAGGTGTTCGCCGAGGTCGAGGCGGTCGTGCCGGAGCACGCCATCCTCGCCACGAACACCTCGTCCCTCTCGGTCACCGAGATGGCGTCCAAGCTCAAGCACCCCGAGCGGGTCGTGGGCTTCCACTTCTTCAACCCGGTCGCGATCCTGCCGCTGCTGGAGATCGTGCGCGCCGAGAAGACCGACGACGCGTCGCTGGCCACCGCCTTCTCCGTCGCCAAGTCGCTGAAGAAGACGGCCGTGCTGGTCAAGGACGCCCCGGCGTTCGTGGTCAACCGCATCCTGACCCGCTTCATGGGTGAGATCCAGAACGTCATCGACGAGGGCACCCCCGTCGAGGTGGCCGAGAAGGCCGTCGAGCCGCTCGGTCTGCCGATGTCGCCGCTGGTGCTGCTGGAGCTGGTCGGCCCGGCCATCGGCCTGCACGTCTCCGAGACGCTGCACGGCGCCTTCCCGGACCGCTTCACCGTCTCGCCGAACCTGGCCGCCGTGGTCAAGGCCGGCAAGCGCGGCTTCTACGTGTACGACTCCGGCAAGCCGGAGCTGGACCCGGAGGTCAAGGCGCTCCTCAAGCAGGGCGACTCGGTGCTGACCGAGGAGCAGGTCCGCGACCGCGTCCTGGACGCGGTGGCGCAGGAGATCGGCCTGATGCTGGACGAGGGTGTCGTCGCCGAGGCGCAGGACATCGACCTGTGCCTGATCACCGGCGCCGGCTGGCCCTTCCACCTGGGCGGCATCACGCCGTACCTGGACCGCGAGGGCGTCTCCGAGCGCGTCAACGGCAAGAAGTTCCTGGCGCCGGGCGTGGCGAGCGTGCCCGCGTAACACGGGACGCGATCCGCGCCGCCCGCCCCGGCACCGCTGCTCCAGTGGTGCCGGGGCGGGCGCGTTCTCCGGGGTGGCGGCCCGCCCGTGCCCTCAGTGGTGCCAGGGCAGGCGCACGGGTTCGGCCGGCGTCCGGCCGCCGCGTATGTCCGCGAGCAGCGGCGGCAGCCCGTACGGGAAGACCGTCTCCGCCGTCGTCGCCAGCTCGTCCACCGGCCACCAGCGGTGCCCGGTGACGGAGGCGCGCTCGTGCTCCCGGAAGCCGCCGGTGTCGATCTCGTACGGGGCGACCCGGAGCAGGAAGAACACGTCCTCGAACTCGCCGCTCGCCCAGGGCAGTTCGGCGTACCCGGAGGTACGGGCGACCAGCGGCCCGAGCGCGTCGGGCGCCACCCGCAGCCCGGTCTCCTCCGCCAGCTCCCGCGCCGCCGCCTCGGGCAGCGTCTCACCTTCCTGGACGCTGCCGCCGGGCGTGAACCAGCAGTGCCCGGCTTCGGGTCGGGCGGGGTCCAGGTGGCCGCGGAAGAGCAGCAGACGGCCGTCCGTGCCGAGCAGCAGGACGCGGGCGGAACGGCGTACCGGATCGGACCGGTTCTCGGTGGTGGGCATCCCGGCAGCGTACGGCCGCGCCCGCGGTGTACGACAGGAGTTTTCCGCGTGCCACGCTGGGATCATGAGCACTCTGGTGGTCGTGGACGCGGCGAACGTGATCGGCTCGGTGCCCGACGGCTGGTGGCGGGACCGCCGCGCGGCGGCCGAACGCCTGCGGGACGCGCTGGCGGGGCAGGCGGCCGACGGGCTCCCCGGGCTCGCGCTCGCCGGGCCGCCCGTGCGGCTGGTCCTCGTCGTGGAGGGCGCGGCGCGCGGCGTGGCGCCGGTGACCGGGGTGGAGATCGCCGAGGCGCCGGGGAGCGGGGACGACCGGATCGTGGAGCTGGTGCGGGACGCGGACCGGGGGCCGGACACCGTGGTCGTCACCGCCGACCGCGGGCTGCGGGCGCGCGTGACGGCGCTGGGGGCCCGGGTGGCCGGGCCGCGGGCCGTACGCCGCGCGTGACCGCCACACCCGTACGGATCAGCTGCCCTGCCCCGGGCCACCGCCCACGGGTCCGGTGGCCGCGTTCCTGTTCCCCGGACTGTTCATCCGGCTCCGCGACCGCCCGTACAGGAAGTAGATGACGAAGCCGACGAGCATCCAGATGCCGAACCGCAGCCAGGTCTCCGCCGGCAGGTTGAGCATCAGCCACAGGGAGGCCAGCACCGACAACGCGGGCACCAGCGGGACCAGCGGGGTGCGGAAGGCGCGGGGCAGGTCGGGGCGGGTGCGGCGCAGGATGACCACGCCGATCGCGACCACGACGAACGCGAACAGCGTTCCGATGTTGACCAGTTCGGCGAGCTCGTCGATCGAGGTGAACCCGGCCACGACGGCGACCACGACGCCGAGCACGACGGTGGAGCGGTACGGGGTGCCGAAGCGCGGGTGGACCTGCGAGAAGACCTTCGGCAGCAGGCCGTCGCGGCTCATCGCGAAGAAGACCCGGCTCTGGCCGAGCAGCAGGATCATGCAGACCGAGGTCAGGCCGACGGCCGCGCCGAAACTGATCAGCCCGGCCCAGAACGGGTGCCCGACGGACTTGAACGCGTCGGCCAGCGGGGCGTCCGTGGACAGGTCGCTGTACTTCTGCATGCCGGTGACCACGATCGAGACGGCGACGTAGAGCACCGTGCAGATGGCGAGGGAGCCGAGGATGCCGCGCGGCACGTCCCGCTGCGGCAGGCGGGTCTCCTCGGCCGCGGTGGCGACGATGTCGAAGCCGATGAAGGCGAAGAAAACGACCGCGGCGGCCGCGAAGATGCCCATGACGCCGAAGTTGGCCGGGGTGAAGCCGAAGATCAGCTGGGACAGCGGTGCCGCCAGGCCGTCACTGCCCTCGGTGGCCTTGCTCGGCGGGATGAACGGCTGGTAGTTGGCGCCGCTGATGAAGAACGCGCCCGCGACGATCACGAGCAGTACGACGGTGACCTTGACGGCGACGATCACCGAGGTGACGCGGGACGACAGCTTCACGCCGACGACGAGGATGGCCGTCAGCACCAGGACCAGCACACACGCGAGCAGGTCGAACCCGAACGTGCCCTCATGGGTGCCGGACAGCCCCTGCGGCAGATGGACACCGGCCGTGTCCAGCAGCGAGCGGACATAGCCGGACCAGCCGACGGCCACCACCGCGCAGCCCAGCGCGAGCTCCAGGATGAGGTCCCAGCCGATGATCCAGGCGGGCAGCTCGCCCAGCGAGGCGTACGAGAAGGTGTACGCCGAGCCGGCCACCGGAACGGTCGAGGCGAACTCCGCGTAGCACAGCGCGGCCAGCGCGCAGACCAGGCCGGCGGTGACGAAGGAGAGCGCCACGGCCGGGCCCGCGGTCTCCTTGGCGATCTTGCCGGTGAGGACGAAGATGCCGGTGCCGATGACGACACCGACGCCGAAGACGGTCAGATCGAGGGCGGAGAGGGATTTCCGGAGCGCGTGTTCCGGCTCCTCGGTGTCCCTGATCGACTCCTCGACCGTTTTGGTCCGGAACAGACCGGTGCGGCGTACCCGGGTGTGCTCCGCGCCGCCGCCGCGTTCCGGTCCGTGTGCCGTGCCCCGCTGTGTGCTGCTCATGGGCCAACCTCCGCCTGGACGACCGTCGCGACTCGTGAACTGACCGAGTCTGCGCAATGGTCGGGACGAGTACGGTGCGGCGGGCCTGTGTGCGGCGGGGATTCACCCGATGGTACGGACGGGTGGATATGCCGAAGGGCCGGTGAAAGCACCCGTTCGGGTGGCCCACCAGCCCATCGTATGACCGCTCAGCGATGTTTGTGCAGTGTTGCGCGTCGGATTTGTGCGGCCTTGAGCGGCGCCGGGGCGGCCGGTGAACGGCCGGTGAAGCCGTTGACCGGCTGGTGTACGTACGGCCGCGTACGTACACCAGCCGCTTCCTCCGTCAGTCGCGGGCGGCCTCGGCGCGCTCGGCGTCGTCCGCGGAACCCACCGACTCCGCCGCGTCCACCGACCGGTCCGTGCCCTCGTACCGACCGTCGATCTTCGAGACCAGACCGGTGACCTGCCGGGCGATGTCCGGCGCGGTCAGCCCGATCTCGGCCAGGATCTCCTTGCGGGATGCGTGGTCGAGGAAGCGCTCCGGAATGCCGAAGTCACGCAGCGGCACGTCCACGCCCGCGTCGCGCAGCGCCTGGGCGACGGCGGAGCCGACACCGCCCGAGCGGCTGTTGTCCTCGACCGTGACCACGACGCGGTGCCCGTCGGCCAGGCCCGGCAGCGCCGCGTCGACCGGCTTGACCCAGCGCGGGTCCACCACCGTCGTGGAGATGCCCTGCTTGTCGAGCAGATCGGCGACCTCCAGGCACATCGGCGCCAGCGCGCCCACCGACACCAGCAGCACGTCGGGGCGCTCCACACCCTCCCCGGGCTTTCGCAGCACGTCCATGCCGCCGACCCGGCCCACGGCCTCCACCGCCGGACCGACCTTGCCCTTCGAGTAGCGCACCACGGTCGGCGCGTCGTCCACCTCGACGGCCTCGCGCAGCTGCGCCCGCACCTGCTCGGCGTCGCGCGGGGCGGCGATCCGCAGCCCCGGCACCACCTGGAGCAGCGACATGTCCCACATGCCGTTGTGCGAGGCGCCGTCGTCACCGGTGACGCCGGCGCGGTCCAGCACGAAGGTGACGCCGCACTTGTGCAGCGCCACGTCCATCAGGACCTGGTCGAAGGCGCGGTTGAGGAAGGTCGCGTACACCGCGAAGACGGGGTGCAGACCGCCGGTCGCCAGACCCGCCGCGGAGACCGCCGCGTGCTGCTCGGCGATGCCCACGTCGTAGACCCGGTCCGGGAACGCCTTCGCGAACTTCTGCAGGCCCACCGGCTGGAGCATCGCGGCCGTGATCGCCACGATGTCCTCGCGCTCCTGGCCCAGCTTGACCATCTCGTCCCCGAAGACGGAGGTCCAGCTCGCGCCGCCGGCGGCCACCGGCAGGCCGGTGTCCGGGTGGATGACGCCGATACCGTGGAAGCGGTCGGCCTCGTCCTGCTCGGCGGGCTTGTAGCCGCGGCCCTTCTCGGTCAGGCAGTGCACGATGACCGGGCCGCCGAAGCGCTTGGCGCGCTGGAGCGCGGACTCCAGGGCCTCGATGTCGTGCCCGTCGATCGGCCCGACGTACTTCAGCCCCAGGTCCTCGAACATGCCCTGCGGCGCGATGAAGTCCTTCAGGCCCTTCTTGGCGCCGTGCAGCGTCTCGTACAGCGGCTTGCCGACGACCGGGGTGCGCTCCAGGAGGTCCTTGCCGCGCGCCAGGAAGCGCTCGTAGCCGTCCGTCGTGCGCAAGGTGGCCAGGTGGTTCGCCAGGCCGCCGATGGTGGGCGCGTACGAGCGCTCGTTGTCGTTGACGACGATCACCAGCGGGCGGTCCTGGGCGTCGGCGATGTTGTTCAGCGCCTCCCAGGCCATGCCGCCGGTCAGCGCGCCGTCCCCGATCACCGCCACAACATGATCGTTTTTGCGCAGCACCTGGTTGGCCTTGGCCAGACCGTCCGCCCAGCCGAGCACCGTGGAGGCGTGGCTGTTCTCGATCACGTCGTGCGGCGACTCGGCGCGCGAGGGGTAGCCGGACAGGCCGCCCTTGCTGCGCAGCCTGGAGAAGTCCTGGCGGCCGGTGAGCAGCTTGTGGACGTAGGACTGGTGGCCGGTGTCGAAGAGGACCTTGTCCCGCGGCGAGTCGAAGACCCGGTGCAGGGCGATGGTCAGCTCGACCACACCGAGGTTGGGGCCGAGGTGACCGCCGGTCTTGGAGACGGCGTCGACGAGGAACGTACGGATCTCCCCCGCCAGCTGCTCCAGCTGCTCCGGCCCCAGCCGGTCCAGATCGCGCGGTCCCTTGATACGGGTCAGCAGCGCCACCCGTGCCTCCTTGCTGTCGAGCTGGTTCGGGCGATTCGTGCAGATTCGCCTGGTTGTAGCTGGCTCTGGCTGGTCGACCTTGTCGATCCGCCGAGTCTAATGTTCCGCCTGCGGCGGCGGATAACGGGCCGTGCGATGTATGTCACGCGGATGGCCTGTTTGCGGACGCGGCCTTCGGCCGCGGAAGCGGCGTGGGGTGACGGGTGGGGATATCTGTGCTGCGTGGTGGGGGTACGGGTGCTGCGCGGGCTGTCCGGTGGGTGGGGGTGCGCGTCTCGCGCCTAGAGTTCGGTGGGTGGGGGCTCGGGGCCCCGCAGGGGTCACTCCTCGGCGCCGGGAGTCATCCTTGTGTTCGTTCTTAACCGGGGTCTCGGTCGTCCTGCGGGGAGACCCCTACGTGTCCCCGAGCCCGCGCCGTTCGCGGCTTTCCCGCCGCCGTGGCTGGGGTCTTTACAGACCCCGGCACGGCTTACGCATCACGTCGAGGTGCCCGGGGGCCCTGCGCCTATGCCCCGCGAGCCTCACCACAGGGTGGGCGCGCACCTGGGTCATCGAAAAAACTCCCCCCACCGGCCCGCACCCGCCAAACCGGCGGGAGGGGGTGTGCAGGGGGACACTCCCCGCAGGACGACCGTAGCCCCGGTCACCAACGAACACTGGTTCACTCCAGGCGCCGAGGAGATGGCCCCCTGCGCACCCCCGCCCCCAAACAAACGCAACGCGCATCCGCGCGAAGCGCGGGCCCGGTACCCCCCACCCGCCGCGACAGCGGCATGTCAAGGCCGAAGACCAGGGCCCCCAGTATGTACCGGTGAACCACGTGCGCAGCACGCCCCGCTACGCCCGCCCCGCCGTCTTCTGCGTACGCCGCGACACCGAGTCGATGACGACCGCCGCCAGCAGCACCGCCCCCGTGATCATGTACTGCACGGCCGACGCGATGCCCAGCAGTGCCATGCCCGAGGCGATGGACTGGATGACCAGGACGCCCAGCAGCGCGGACCACGTCTTGCCGCGTCCGCCGAACAGGCTCGTACCGCCGATGACCGCGGCGGCGATCGCGTTCATGAGGAGACTGCCCGCCCCGGAGGACTGGTTCGCGGCGTTGATCTGGGAGGCCAGGAACATGCCGCCGACGGCGGCCATCGTGCCGGCGAGGGAGAAGACGGAGATGCGGATGAACGCGACGTTGATGCCCGCACGGCGTGCCGCTTCGACGCTGCCGCCCAGGGCGAAGACCTGCCGTCCGTACGTGGTGCGCCGCAGCACGAAGTCGAGGGCCACCACGACGCCCAGGAAGATGACCACGGCCAGCGGCAGGCCCTTGTACTGGTTGAGGAGCCAGGCGGCCAGATAGGCGGGGACGGCGAGGATCACCGTGCGCAGGACGATCTCGCTCAGCGGCCTGCTCGGGACGCCCGCTGTCTCCCGGCGGCGCGCGTCGAGCAGCGAGAGGCCGAGGAAGGCCAGGACGGCGACCGTCGCCAGGCCGTACGCGGCGGCCACGTCGGTGAAGTAGTAGTTGGTGAGCTGGGCCACGAGGCCGCTGTCGTCGAGGTTGATGGTGCCGTTCGACCCGAGGATCTGGAGCATCAGGCCGTTCCAGCCGAGCAGTCCGGCCAGTGTGACGACGAAGGCGGGGACGCCGATGCGGGCGAAGAAGAAGCCGTGCAGGGCGCCGGCCACGGTGCCGGTGAGGAGGGCGAGGATCAGGGCCGGCCACTCCGGCATGCCGTTGTTGATGGTGAGGACGGCGAAGACCGCGGCGGCCAGGCCGCTGACCGAGCCGACGGACAGGTCGATCTCGCCGAGGATCAGGACGAAGACGATGCCGACGGCGATCAGTCCGGTGCCGGCGGCCGTCACGAACAGGTTCGAGAGGTTCTCGGCGCCGAGGAACGCGGAGTCCTGGAGCTGGAAGACCAGGCCGATGACGATGAGGCCGACGATGACCGGGAGGGAGCCCAGCTCACCGCTGCGCGTCTTGCGGCGGAACTCGTCGAGGTACCCCTTGAAGCCCTGCTGCCGCACGAGCAGCCGCGGGTCCACGGCGACAACGGCGCCCTCAGCGGCGCCATCGGCGGCGCCATCGGCGGCGGCATCGGCGCCCACCGGCTCGTCGCCGGCTTTCGAGAGGTTGGTGGTCATGTCCGGCCCTCCGCGGTAGCCGTCCGCGCCTTGCGCCGGGTCACGGCGTTGTCCGTGGCACCGGTGATCGCGGAGATGATTTCTTCCTGGGTGGTGCCGCGCACCTCGAAGGTGCCGTTGTTGCGGCCCAGCCGCAGCACCGCCACCCGGTCGGCGACGGCTTTGACGTCGGCCATGTTGTGGCTGATGAGGATGACGCCGAGGCCGCGTTCCCGTAGCCGTTCGACCAGGTCGAGGACCTGGGCGGTCTGCTCGACGCCGAGCGCGGCGGTGGGCTCGTCGAGGATGACGACCTTGGGCTCGCCGAGCAGTGAGCGGGCGATGGCGACGGTCTGCCGCTGGCCGCCGGAGAGCGAGGCGATGGGGATGCGCACGCTCGGGATGCGGATGGCGAGGGTGGCGAGCAGTTCGCGGGAGCGGCGTTCCATCTCGACCTCGTCGAGCACCCCGGCCCGTACGATCTCGCGGCCGAGGAAGAGGTTGCCGACGACGTCGAGGTTGTCGCACAGCGCGAGGTCCTGGTAGACGGTCGCGATGCCCAGTTCCTGGGCGGTGTGCGGCCGGTCGACGGTGACCGGCCGGCCTTCCCATTCGATGACGCCGTCGTCGGCGGGGCCCACGCCGGCGATCGCCTTGACGAGGGTGGACTTGCCGGCGCCGTTGTCGCCGACCAGGGCGACGACCTCGCCGGGGTGGATCTCCAGTTCGACATCGGTGAGCGCCTGTACGGCGCCGAACCGCTTGGAGATCCCGCGCAACGCCAGCACGGGCGCAGCGGACACGTGAATCATCTCCTTCGCCGCCTGACCGGCGGTGACGCGCCGTCCGGCCCCCGGGTCGGCGGGGCCGGGCGGACGGCCGGGCCTACTTCAGGCCGGCCTCGGCGCAGGCGGACTGGAACTTGGCGGTGCAGATCTCGGCCTTGGTGAAGAAGCCCTCCTGCCCGACATACTTCGCAATATCGGCCTTGGTCAGCGCGAAGGGCGTCACGATGACGGACGGCACCTTCTTCTCGGTAGCACTGTCGACGGTCGACTTGGCGATCCCGTCGAGCTTCTTGCCCTGGGCGAGCGCGACGGCCATGGACGCGGCGGCGTCGGCCTCCGGCTTGTACGGCTTGTAGACGCTCATGAACTGCTCGCCGTCGAGGATGCGCTGGACGGCGGAGAGTTCCGCGTCCTGGCCGGTGACCGGCGGCAGCTTGGTGAATCCGGCGCTCTTGAGGGCGGTGATGATGCCGCCCGCCATGCCGTCGTTGGCGGAGTAGACGCCGATGATCCTGTCCTTGCCGAGCGAGGAGATGGCGCCCTTCATGTTCTCGTTGGCGTTCTCCGGCTTCCACTCCTTGGTGTCGTACTCCTTGCCGATCTTGACCTTGCCGTCGAGTACGGAGTGCGCGCCGTCCTTGTACATCTTGGCGTTCGGGTCGGTGACGGACCCGTTCATCATGACGATCTCGCCCTTGTCGGCGTTGTCGCCGAGCGCCTTCAGGAGCGATTCGCCCTGGATCCGGCCGACGCGCTCGTTGTCGACGGAGGTGTACGCCTTGATCGGGCCCTCGGCCAGCCGGTCGTAGGCCACCACGGGTATGCCCTTGTCGTTCGCCTTCTTGACGGAGGCGGCGATGGACTTGGCGTCCACCGCGTCCAGGATCAGCGCGTCGACCTTCTTGGTGATCATCGTGTCGACCTGCTGCTGCTGGACGGAGGGGTCCTGCTTGGCGTTGTCGTAGAGGATCTCGGTGTCCTTGCCCGCCAGCTCGCGGATCTTCTTCTCGATCAGCGGCTTGTCGAACCGCTCGTAGCGCGCCGTCTGGTTCTCGGGCAGCAGGAGGCCGATCGTCAGCGGCCCCTTCTTGTCCTTCTTGGCGTCCGAGTCGCCGCCGGCCTCCTTGGCGGAGCCGCAGGCGGCGAGTCCGAGGGCCATCGAGACGGCGGCCGCGGCCACGGCAGCACGACGCAGATGCGTGTTCACGGTGAAACCTCCCTGACGAGGCCGCGTCGTTGCGGCCGAGGTGGCTGGAAGTCAACTCGGCCGCTCGCAGACCGTCAAGGAGTAAATACTTAACGAGATGACAACGGTGCCATGCGTTAGCTGTGTGAACTCAGCGTGCGCCGTGTACGTCAGGCAATGGCCGTGGTGCCGGTGCCATCGGCCTGCCGGGCACCGGCGGCCACCGGCACACCCGGGGCCGTACGCCCGCCCGGCGGAACCGCTCCGTCGGTGGGCAGCGTGCCGTCCAGCAGCGTCGAGTCACCCATCTCGCTCAGTACGAGCGCGAGCGCGCCCAGCACCTCCGCGCGCCCGCCGAGTGTCCCGGGCACGATGCTCAACTGCCGCGCGGCGCTGGGGATCGCGTACCGCGACACCGACTCCCTGATCGGCCCCAGCACCAGCTCCCCCGCTTCCGCGAGATCGCCGCCGAGCACCACCCGGCTCGGGTTGAGCAGGTTGCACAGATTGGCCACACCGCTGCCGATGTGCCGTCCCACGTCCCCGATCACCCGGCGGCACCCCGGGTCGCCCTCCCGGGCCAGCCGGACCATCTCCGCCATGGTCAGGCCGGGCCCGTGGCTGGGCTGGAGCAGCGGGAGGACGTACCGGGCGGCGGTGAAGGTCTCCAGGCAGCCGCGGTTGCCGCAGCGGCACACCGGCCCGGACTCGTCCAGCGTGATGTGCCCGATCTCGCCGGCCGTGCCGCCCGGTCCCCGGTAGATCTGGCCGCTGATGACCAGGCCGGCGCCGACGCCGCTGGCGACCTTGATGTACGCGAGGTCGGCGGCGCCGCGCCCGCTGCCCCACACCAGCTCGCCGAGCGCGCCCAGGTTGGCGTCGTTGTCGACGTACACCCCGACGCCGAGCCGCCCGGACAGCTCCTCGCTCGGGTTCGTACCGCTCCAGCCGGGCAGGATCGCGGTCGAGCCGAGCGTGCCGGACTCGACGTCGATGGGGCCGGGGACGCCGAGGCCGACCCCGATGACCTTGCCCGCGCCCACGCCGGTCGCCTCGATCAGCCGGTTGACCAGGCGCTCGGCCCGGTCGAAGCCCTCCGCGGCGGAGGCGTCCACGTCGATCGGCTCGGTCTCCTCGGCCAGCACCTGGTGGGCGAGGTTGCCGACCGCGACGCGCAGGTGGGAGTGGCCGAAGTCGACGCCGACGACGATCCCGGCGTCGCCGGAGAGCGAGACGCTGCGGGCCCGGCGGCCGCCCGCCGAGGTCGGCGTGACCTCGACGGTCCCGGCGTCCTTCAGTTCCCGCACGATGTTGGAGACCGTGGCCGCCGACAGACCCGTGGTCCGGGCGATCTCCGCCTGGGTGAGCGAACCCGCCATGCGCACCGCGCGTACGACCCGCTCCAGATTGGCCCGGTGCAGCGAGGACTGCGAACCCGGAGTCTCCATCGACTCATCCACTCCCGCCTGTAGCGCCCGGCACGACGACCGGCCGCCGGCCGGGCCACACCCACGGGACCCGGCTTGTCTCCAACATGTGAATCTAAGCTGACGTGCCAGGGTCCGGTTACGTCAAGTCCTCGACCGGGTGCACCGGCCCTGTGGCCGAATCCGGCCGCCCGGCGCGCAGCACCGCGGCCCCCGCGGGTGGCGGGGGCCGCGGCGGCGTACGGCGGCGTACGACCGGCCGGCACGGCGCGCGGGGCTACTTCAGCGCCCCCGCCGTCAGACCCGCCACCACCTGCCGCTGGAAGATGATGTACGCGCCGAGCACCGGCAGCATCGCGATGGTCAGGCCCGCGAACAGGCCGGACCAGTCGCCCTTGTACCCCTGGCTGACCGCCAGCGCGACCAGGCCCTGGGTCAGCACCTTCTTGTCCGGGTCGCCGACGTTCAGCACCGTCGGCAGCAGGTACTGGTTCCACTGCCCCAGGAAGTTGAAGATGCCGACGCTGATCAGCCCCGGCTTGGCCATCGGCAGCATGACCTGGAAGAAGGTGCGCGTGTGGGAGGCGCCGTCGATGAGCGCGGCCTCCGCCACCGACGTCGGCAGCGTTCTGAAGAACCCGCTGAGGAAGAAGACGGTGAACGGCAGGGAGTAGCCGATGTAGACCAGGATCAGCCCGTGGTAGGTGTCCAGCAGGGCCATGTTCTTCATGACGAAGAACAGCGGGACCAGCGCCAGGATGATCGGGAAGCCCATCCCGCCCACGAACAGGAAGTAGATGAAGCGGTTGCCCGGGAAGTCGAACCGGGCCAGTACGTACGCCGCCATCGAGCCCAGCAGCATCGTGCCGATCAGCGAACCGCCCACCACGACCAGCGAGTTGAAGAAGTACTGGCCCATGTTGGCCTTGTCCCAGGCGCGCGCCCAGTTGTCGAAGTGCAGCGCCGACGGCAGGCCCCAGGGCGAGCCGAAGATCTCCCCGTCGTCCTTGAAGGAGCTGATCACCGCCCACAGCAGCGGCATGGTGACCAGCAGGCCCCAGATGACCAGGACGCCGTGCGAGAAGACGTTCAGGACGCGGCCCTCACCGCTCTCGCCGCCCTTGCGGCCCCGGCCGCCCGCGCCGTCCCGGCCCGTCGCGGCCGGGGGCTTGGTGGTCTGCACGCTCATCAGAACTCCAGTCGCTCGCGCCGGCCCAGCCGCATGACGATGGCCGAGAAGATCAGGGTCACGATCAGCAGGGAGACGCCGATCGAGGTGGCGTAACCGGCCTGACCGTCGCGGAAGGTCTTCTGATAGACGTACAGCGGCAGGACCTCGGTGGAGTAGTCGGGGCCGCCCGGCCCGACGCTCATGATCTGCACGAACGCGAAGGCCGACACGTCCAGCGCCAGGATCCCCATGTAGATCCAGCCGGTCTGCACGGTGTCCCAGAGCAGCGGCAGGGTGATTCTGAAGAACGTGTTGAACCGGTTGGCGCCGTCCAGCAGCGCGGCCTCGTAGAAGTCCTTCGGTATGGAACTCATGCCGGCCGAGAAAAGCACGACGTAGAAGCCGACATTGGCCCAGAACATCGCGCCCATGATGCACCAGAGCGCGAGCTGCGGATCGCCCAGCCAGTCGGGCTGCACGTTGTCCAGTCCGATCGCCTTGAAGAACGCGTTCAGCGCGCCGCTCTCCGGGTTGTACGCGAACTGGAAGAGCAGGGCGACGATCGGGATCGACAGCACCTGCGGGAAGAAATAGAGAATCTTGTACGTGCCCGAGCCGCGCACACCGCCGATGACCGCCTTCTTCCTGCGGCGGCCACCGACGTTGAGCATGAAGGCGAAGAAGAGCCCGAGCGAGAGCGTCACCACCGGCAGCAGCAGCAACAGCGTCACACTGTTTCCCACCGCGGCCCAGAAAACGCTGTCCTTGAAGAGGCGCGTGTAGTTGTCGAACCCGACCATTTTCATGTCCGAGCTCAGGCCGGTCCAGTCCGTGAAGGAGTAGTAGATCGCCTGCACGAACGGCGATATCACGAAGATCGCGTATATCGCCAGCGGGATGACCAGGAACCCCACTATGAAGCGGTATTTACCGTGCTGCATGACTACCGATCCCGTTCTTTCCCCGCGGTTTCGCGTGACCGCCACCGCTGGTGACGCGTCCGACGCACGGTCAGCGCTTGTACTTCTTGACGCTGCTGTCCTCGCGCGTCTCGTCCGCGTACTTCTGGATCTTGGTGATCGCCTCGTCGGGAGTCATGCGGCCCGCCATCATCTCGCCCAGCGCGCCGACACCAATCTTCTCCTTCTGCAGCGCCACGTACCAGTCCTGCAGCCGCGGGTTGACGATGTTCTGGCCGGCCTGCTCCAGCGCCTGCTGCGCCGAGGCCAGGCCCGGGGGCAGCTTCAGCCCCTCCGTACCGCCGTTGAGCGAGGTGAGCGAGGAGACCTGCTTGATGAAGTTCTGCGAGGACTTCTTGCTGAGCATGATGCGCAGCATTTCCATGCCGCCGGGTGCGTTCTTGGCCTCCCGGGGCACGATGTACGGCTCACCGCCGGAGGCCCAGATCGTGCCGAACGGCATCTTGTCGGAGGACGAGAGGCTGGACGGCGCGCCGACCGAGAGCTGGAAGTCCGGGTTCTTCTCGATCTGCTTGGCGGATTCGTTCTCCACCCACGAGCCGTTCGGTATGAACAGGGCCTTGCCCTCGGCCCACGCCTTCTGCGACTGGAGGTGGTCCAGGCCCGGCGAGCCCTTGAGGACGTACCCCTTCTTGTACAGCTCGTAGTACGCGTCGAAGGCGGCCTTGACGGCCGGGTCCTTCCAGGCGTTCGGCTCCAGGTTGTCGATCTTCCGGAGCACTTCCTCGCCGCCGATCTTGGCGATGAACGGGTAGAGGCTGAAGGGGAGGTAGTACGGGTACTTGCCGGGGTACGTCCATCCGGCGACGCCCTTCTTCTTCGCCTTCTCGCACACGGCGAGCATCTCGTCCCAGGTCTTCGGGTATTCCGCGTCGGCGACCTTCTGGAGGTTCGTCTTGGAGTACCAGACGCCGTAGACCGTGTACGCGTAGTACATGATCCAGGTTTCCTTGCCGCCGAACTGGCCCATCTCGACGACACCGGGGCGCAGCGTGTCGCGCACCTTCTTGTTCGGGTCGTCGATCGACGGGGCGTCGAGCAGCGGGGTGAGGTCGGCGAGCTGGTTCTTGGCGACCAGGGTGCCGAAGTCCATCTGTTCCGCACCGGAGTTGTCCACCAGGTCCGGCGGGTTGCCGCCGTTGAACCGCGGCTGGAGGGTGGACTGGATCTTCTGGGTGGAGGCGAGCTTGACCTTGCCCTTGGTCTTGGGGAAGGCGGCGACGTATTCGGCCTGGGCGTCCTTCGCGTATTTGTCGCCGAATCCGCCGTCGAAGATGACGACGTCGAGGGCGGCGCTGTCATTGACCGCCAGCGGATTCTTGGCGGACTTCTGCCCCTTCTCGGCCTTCTCCCCGCCGCCGCCACCGCTGCTCGCACACGCCGACAGGGCGCTCATGGCCGGCACGGTGACGATTCCGAGTGCCGCGGCCCGCTTGATCAGGTCACGGCGGCTGAAATCTGAGGTGGATCCCATGCGCAAGTCCTCGCCTTCTTCAGGACTCAGGCGGTGTACCGGAGCCACCCCGGCACCGCGGGTCAGATGAAGCTGAGTTGTACGGGATGTGCACCGGGCGCGCTAGAGATGTGCGGGGCCGTTTTCCTGTGCTGCTCCGCAGGTCCCCCCGGGTCCGCGACGTCGTTCGCACAGTCGCTCGGACGCCGACAGGTATAGTCCACTTCAGGTCAACTCGGCAAGATCGTAAGCAAGTTCGGGCCGCCATCTTTCCCGAGTTGAGACCTCGGCGGTATGCGTCGCTTCCGCCGGAAACTTCTGGCCGCCGCCCGCGGGGTCACCCTTGACAACAAAGACCCCACGCACCTTACTTATCTCTGCATTATGCGGCTGACAACGATGTCACCGCTGGGGAATTGTCGCTTCGTTGAGAGGTACGCGTGCGGCTCAGACACCGGCACAGATCCCTGCCCGGCACGGCCCGCCCCGTCGCGCTCGCGGTGGCGGCCCTGCTCCTCCTGACGGCGCACGCCCCCGCCGTCGCGGCCCCGCCCGGAAAGCCCCCGGGCGCGCGGCAGTTCAGCTCCTCCTTCGAACCCGGCGATCCCGCGCCCACGTGGCCGGACACCGTCGAGACCGGCCCGGACGGCGCCGGGAAGACATCCGGGGTGGGCCCGGAGAACGGTCCGGGCTCCGGTATGAGCAGCCACCCCGACTCCGGCCCCACCGCCTCCCCCACCGCCAAGGCGAACGCCGGCTTCAGCGGGCTGCGGGCGCTGCGGTACGCGGGCACCCACACCGCGGCCGGCCGCGGCTACTCGTACAACAAGGTCTTCGACGTCGACCTGCCGGTCACGGCCGCCACCTCGCTGTCGTACCGGCTCTTCCCCGAGATGGCCGCCACCGACCTGGGCTACCCCGCCACCCACGTCGCGCTCGACCTGGCCTTCACCGACGGCACGTACCTCAGCGAGCTGGGCGCCACCGACCAGAACGGCGCCCCGCTCACCCCGCGCGGCCAGGCCGCCGCCAAGACGCTCTACGTCAACCAGTGGAACCACCGCCAGTCGCGCATCGGCGCGGTGGCGGCGGGCAAGACCGTCGACCGGATCCTGGTCGCGTACGACGCCCCCACCGCGCCGAAGGCCACACCGGTCTTCCGCGGCTGGGTCGACGACATCGCCCTGGGCCCCGCGGCCCGGGAGAAGCCGCCCGCCCACCTCTCCGACCACGTGGCGACCACCCGCGGCACCAACTCCAGCGGCAGCTTCTCGCGCGGCAACACCTTCCCGGCCACCGCCGTGCCGCACGGCTTCAACTTCTGGACGCCGGTGACCAACGCGGGCTCCACCGACTGGCTGTACGAGTACGCGCGGAAGAACAACGCCGCCAACCTCCCCACCCTTCAGGCATTCGCCGCCAGCCACGAGCCGAGCCCCTGGATGGGCGACCGCCAGACCTTCCAGGTCATGCCGTCCACCGCGACCGGCACCCCGGACGCCGGCCGGACCGCCCGCGCCCTGCCCTTCCACCACGCCGACGAGACGGCGAAGCCGCACCACTACGGTGTCACCTTCGACAACGGCCTCCGGGCGGACATCGCCCCGGCGGACCACGCGGCGCTGATGCGCTTCACCTTCCCCGGCGACGACGCGAACCTGATCTTCGACAACGTCAACAACAACGGCGGGCTCACTCTCGACACGGACCGCGGGATCGTCACCGGCTTCTCCGATGTGCGCAGCAACCTGTCGACCGGTGCCACCCGGCTGTTCGTGTACGGCGTGCTGGACGCGCCGGTCACCGCGGGCGGCCGGCTGAGCGGTGGCGGTGGCCCGGACGTGACGGGCTACCTGAAACTGCGGCCCGGCGCGGACCGTACGGTCACGCTCCGCATCGCCACCTCGCTGATCGGCGTCGACCAGGCGCGCGTGAACCTGGAGCGCGAGATTCCGGCGGGCGACTCCTTCGAGCGGGTCCGGGACCGCGCCCGTGCCCAGTGGGACGGCATCCTCGGGCGCATCGAGGTCGAGGGTGCGAGCCGGGACCGCCTCGTCACCCTCTACTCCAACCTCTACCGGCTCTACCTGTACCCCAACTCCGGCCATGAGCAGGTGGGTTCACGCGTCCGGTACGCGAGCCCCTTCTCGCCGCGGACCGGCCCGGACACCCCGTCCCGCACCGGCGCGAAGATCGTCGACGGTGAGGTCTACGTCAACAACGGTTTCTGGGACACCTACCGCACCACCTGGCCCGCCTATTCCCTGCTCACGCCGAAACAGGCGGGAAGAATGGTGGACGGGTTCGTCCAGCAGTACAAGGACGGCGGGTGGATCTCCCGTTGGTCCTCCCCCGGCTACGCGGACCTGATGACCGGCACGAGTTCGGACGTGGCCTTCGCCGACGCCTATGTGAAGGGCGTGAAGTTCGACGCCGTCGCGGCCTATGAGGCGGCGGTGAAGAATGCCACCGTCGCCCCGCCCAGCCCCGGCGTCGGCCGCAAGGGGATGGCCACCTCGCCCTTCCGCGGCTATACGAGCACGGACACCAGGGAAGGCATGTCCTGGGCGCTGGAGGGATATCTCAACGACTACGGCATCGCCCGTATGGGACAGGCGCTGTACGCGAAGACGAAGAACCCGCGCTACAAGGAAGAGGCCACGTACTTCCTCAACCGCGCCCGCGACTACGTCAAGCACTTCGACGACAAGGTCGGCTTCTTCCAGGGCAGGGACGCGGCCGGGAACTGGCGGCTGCCCCCGGACCGCTTCGACCCGCGCGTCTGGGGCCACGACTACACCGAGACCAACGCCTGGACCTTCGCCTTCACCGCACCGCAGGACACCCGCGGCCTGGCCAACCTCTACGGCGGCCGGGCGGGCCTGGCGAAGAAGCTCGACGCCTACTTCGCCACTCCGGAAACCGGCACCAGGGAATTCGCCGGGTCGTACGGCGGCGTCATCCACGAGATGACCGAGGCCCGGGACACCCGGATGGGCATGTACGGGCACAGCAATCAGCCGTCGCACCACATCGCGTACGCCTATGACGCGGCCGGGCAGCCGTGGAAGACGCAGGAGAAGGTCCGCGAGGTGCTCTCCCGGCTCTACCTGGGCAGCGAGATCGGCCAGGGATATCCGGGCGACGAGGACAACGGCGAGATGTCCGCGTGGTACGTCTTCAGCTCGCTCGGGTTCTATCCGCTGGTGATGGGCGCGCCCGAATACGCCGTCGGCTCCCCGCTGTTCACCAAGGCCACCGTCCACCTGGAGAACGGCCGCGATCTCGTCGTCAAGGCGCCGCGCAACAACGCGCGCAATGTGTACGTCCAAGGGCTGCGGGTCAACGGAAAGGCGTGGAATTCCACGGCGTTGCCGCACGCCCTGCTCGCCCGTGGCGGCACCCTGGAATTCGCGATGGGCCCACGCCCGTCCTCCTGGGGCACGGGTGAGAACGCGGCGCCCTCGTCCCTCACCCACGACGACCGGGTGCCCGTACCGGACGGCGACCTGACGACGCCGGACGGCAGCCCGCTGCTGGACGACACGTCGGACACCTCGGCGTCCTTCGACGCCGTCCCGGTCGCCCTTCCGTCGGCGGCGCGGGTGACCTCGTACACCCTCACCTCGGCCGCGAAGGGGGACGCGCCCGGCGCCTGGGTGCTGGAGGGCCTGGACCGGCACGGGAAGTGGCGGACGCTGGACCGGCGGACGCGCGAGACCTTCAGCTGGGACCGGCAGACCCGGGTGTTCACGGTGAAGTCGCCGGGAAGTTACCAACGTTACCGGCTGATTCCGACAAAACCGGCTTCCTTGGCGGAGTTCGAGCTGATCGGCCCGAAACGGTCGGTTTCCGGGGCCGATTGATCAGACCATCCGTAAACCCGTTGACATGTGAAAAGGCTGTGCAAAGATCCTGTCGATCACGTGACGCACTCCCATGGGGGTGCGTCGCGCCTCATCACATGGCAAATGGAGATTTACGTGGCCAAACTTCCCGGCCGTAAGCGCGGGCGCGCCCTGTCGCGCGTGGCTGTCGCGGCGATCGCCGCCGCCCTGGTCGGCACGAGCGCCTCCGCCGCGGTGGCGGACGCGCCGGTTCCCGCCCCCGTGAAGAACGTCGACATCAGCAAGCTGGCGCAGGCGGCCCCCAAGGCCGGTGCCGGGGCCAAGGCCCGCGCCACGGCCCGTGCGGCGGCGACGGCCGAGGCCCCCGTGTTCGGACTCTTCGGTGTCCAGCGCTCCGACGGCTTCCTGTACCAGTACCTGCCGAACGGCACCGGCGGCCTGGACGAGCGCCTGTTCGTCACCGGCGACTGGGACCTGCTCAAGGCCGCGGCCAACGTCGACCACAACGGCGACGGCGTGGGCGACGGCATGTGGGCCTGGGACAAGGCCGGCAACCTGTACTTCAACTCGGAGACCGAGAGCCGTACGGTCGGCGGCGGCTGGAACATCTACGACAAGGTCCTGTCGCCGGGCAACCTCGGCGGCGGCACCGCGTACGACATCATCGCGCGCGACAAGTCGGGCGTGCTGTGGCTCTACCTCGGTTACGACAACGGGCAGGTCACCTCGCGGATCAAGGTCGGCGGCGGCTGGGACGCCTACACCGAGATCTCCGGCAAGGGCGACCTGAACGGCGACGGCAAGGCCGACATCGTGGCCCGGGACTCCTCCGGCGTCCTGTGGTTCTACAAGGGCACCGGCGACTACAAGGCCCCCTTCGCGTCGCGCGTGAAGATCGGCGGCGGCTGGAACGCCTACAACGCCCTGGTGTCCGTCGGTGACGTGGACCTCGACGGCCGTGCGGACATGCTCGCCCGCGGCACCGACGGCAAGCTGTGGCTCTACAAGGGCAACGGCGGGGCGCAGGACCCCTTCGAGTCGCGCAAGCAGATCGGCTACGGCTACAACATCTACAGCTGGATGTTCTAGTCCCCAGGACACCGGTAGCCGGGGGACTCCGGTCGGCCGTGTGCCGGTGAGGTGATGGTGCGGCGCGTCTCCACGAGGCGCGCCGCACCGGTCTGTGCGCGGCCGCACAGCGCGGCGACACCACGAGGGCCGCACCCCAGCCGGGGTGCGGCCCTCGCGTCTCACCCGCCCCGCGGGGCGGGATCGCCGGTTACTTCCGGATCAGCGAGCGCAGCACGTACTGCATGATGCCGCCGTTGCGGTAGTAGTCCGCCTCGCCGGGGGTGTCGATGCGCACCTTGGCGTCGAACTCCACGTCGCCGGCCTTGACCTTGACGGTCTCCGGGATGCCGCCGTCGTTCAGGGCGGTGACACCGGTGATGTCGAAGGTCTCCTCGCCGGTCAGGCCCAGCGATTGCGCCGAGGCGCCCTCGGGGAACTGGAGCGGGAGGACGCCCATGCCGATCAGGTTCGAGCGGTGGATGCGCTCGTAGGACTCGGCGATGACGGCCTTGACGCCGAGCAGCGCGGTGCCCTTGGCCGCCCAGTCGCGGGACGAGCCGGAGCCGTACTCCTTGCCGGCCAGGATGACCAGCGGGATGCCGGCCGCCTGGTAGTTCTGCGACGCGTCGTAGATGAAGGAGACCGGGCCGCCCTCCTGCGTGAAGTCACGCGTGAAGCCGCCCTCGGTGCCCGGCGCGATCTGGTTGCGCAGGCGGATGTTGGCGAACGTACCGCGGATCATGACCTCGTGGTTGCCGCGGCGCGAGCCGTAGCTGTTGAAGTCGCGGCGCTCGACGCCGTGCTCCGTGAGGTACTGGCCGGCCGGGGTGTCGGCCTTGATCGCACCGGCCGGGGAGATGTGGTCGGTGGTGACCGAGTCGCCCAGCTTGGCGAGCACGCGGGCGCCCTGGACGTCGGAGACCGGGCTGGTCTCCATCGTCATGCCCTCGAAGTACGGGGGCTTGCGGACGTAGGTGGACTGCGGGTCCCACTCGAAGGTGTTGCCGGTCGGGATCGGCAGCGCCTGCCACTGGGCGTCGCCCGCGAAGACGTCCTCGTACGACTTGGAGAACATGTCCTCGCCGATGGCGTTGGCCACGACGTCGTTGACCTCGGCCTCGGAGGGCCAGATGTCCTTGAGGTAGACCGGGTTGCCGTCCTGGTCGGTGCCCAGCGCCTCGGTGGTGATGTCCACCTTCATGGAGCCGGCGATGGCGTACGCGACGACCAGCGGCGGGGACGCCAGGTAGTTCATCTTGACGTCGGGGTTGATCCGGCCCTCGAAGTTGCGGTTGCCGGAGAGCACCGAGGTGACCGCGAGGTCGTTCTCGTTGATCGCCTTCGAGATCTCCTCGTCCAGCGGACCGGAGTTGCCGATGCAGGTGGTGCAGCCGTAGCCGACCAGGTTGAAGCCCAGCTTGTCCAGGTAGGGCGTCAGGTTCGCCTTGTCGAAGTAGTCGGTGACGACCTTCGAGCCCGGGGCGAGGGTGGTCTTGACCCACGGCTTGCGGGACAGGCCCTTCTCGACCGCCTTCTTGGCCACCAGCGCGGCGGCGACCATGACGTAGGGGTTCGAGGTGTTGGTGCAGGAGGTGATCGCGGCGACCGTGACGGCACCGTGGTCGATCTCGAACACCGAGCCGTCGGCGGCGGTGACCTGGGTCGGCTTGCTGGGCGTGCCGTTGGAGACCGCGGGGGCGTCGGAGGCCGGGAAGGACTCCTTGCCCGCCTCGTCGAGGTCGGCCTCGCTGACGTAGTTGCGCACGTCGTGGGCGAACTGCTGGGCGGCCTCGGCCAGGATGATGCGGTCCTGCGGGCGCTTCGGGCCGGCGATCGACGGGACGACCGTGGAGAGGTCCAGCTCCAGCTTCTCGGAGAAGTCCGGCTCGGCGGCCGGGTCCAGCCACAGGCCCTGCTCCTTGGCGTACGCCTCGACCAGGGCGACCTGCTGCTCGGAGCGGCCGGTCAGCTTGAGGTAGTTCAGCGTCTCGTCGTCGATCGGGAAGATCGCGGCGGTGGAGCCGAACTCCGGCGACATGTTGCCGATGGTGGCGCGGTTGGCGAGCGAGGTGGCGGCGACGCCCTCGCCGTAGAACTCGACGAACTTGCCGACGACGCCGTGCTTGCGCAGCATCTCGGTGATGGTGAGCACCAGGTCGGTGGCGGTGGTGCCGGGCTTGAGCTCACCGGTCAGCTTGAAGCCGACGACGCGCGGGATGAGCATGGAGACCGGCTGGCCCAGCATCGCGGCCTCGGCCTCGATGCCGCCGACGCCCCAGCCGAGGACACCCAGGCCGTTGACCATGGTGGTGTGCGAGTCGGTGCCGACGAGGGTGTCGGGGTACGCCTGGCCGCCCCGGGTCATGACCGTACGGGCCAGGTGCTCGATGTTGACCTGGTGGACGATGCCGGTGCCGGGCGGGACGACCTTGAACTCGTCGAAGGCGGTCTGGCCCCAGCGCAGGAACTGGTAGCGCTCCTTGTTGCGGCCGTACTCCAGCTCCACGTTCTGCTGGAAGGCGTTGGCGGTGCCGAACTTGTCGGCGATGACGGAGTGGTCGATGACCAGCTCGGCCGGGGCCAGCGGGTTGATCTTCGCCGGGTCGCCGCCCAGCTCCTTGACGGCCTCACGCATGGTGGCGAGGTCCACGACGCAGGGCACGCCGGTGAAGTCCTGCATGATCACGCGGGCCGGCGTGAACTGGATCTCCTGGCTCGGCTGCGCCTGGGAGTCCCAGCCGCCCAGCGCACGGATGTGGTCGGCGGTGATGTTCGCGCCGTCCTCGGTGCGGAGCAGGTTCTCCAGCAGCACCTTCAGGCTGTAGGGAAGGCGGGCGGAGCCCTCGACCTTGTCCAGCCTGAAGATCTCGTACGACTCGTCGCCCACCTGCAGCGTGCTGCGGGCGTCGAAGCTGTTCGCCGACACGACAGTCTCCTTCAATGCATGAATTCGCGCGTACCACCGCATCCTGCCGTCACAGATCCTTGCCGATCAGCTAAGGTAAGGCTAAGTTAGGCAAGCCTTACTAGCGCGGCAGCGGTACGCCTCCCGGCAGATATCTCGATGTCGAGATAACTCTAGTACATCGCCGCCGCGAGGTCATGCGTGCCCGGCCGCCGGCCACTCCGATCCAGGCGGCCGGCCCTACGGACGACGCGGGCACGACGGGCCTGATGGAGTGACGGCATGACCGCACCCGCGCACCGCGTCCTGCGAGCACTTGAGCAGTTCAACGCCGCTCACCCGTGGGACCACAACGCCCACTACCACCCGTGGATCCTCCGGCAGCTCCCCCGGCGTTTCGGCAGCGCCCTGGACGTCGGCTGCGGCAGCGGCGACCTGGCCAGGCTCCTGGCCACGCGCGCCGACGCCGTGCACGGCATCGACTCCGACCCGCAGATCACCGCCCGGGCGCGCGAACTCACCCCTTCGGCGGCCCCCGTCACCTTTACGACCGCGGACGCGCCGGCCGGGATCCCCGCGGGCCCCTACGACGTCATCACCTGCGTCGCCGCGCTCCACCACCTGCCGTTCACCGACACCCTCACCGCCTTCCGCCACCACCTGGCACCCGGCGGAACCCTCGTGATCCTCGGACTGTCCCGCCCGTCGACCCCGGGTGACCACGTGCTCGGCACCGTGGCCGCCCCGCTCAACGCCGCCACGGGCTGGCTCAAGAACCGGGGCCGCGCGGCGCCTCGCCCGGTTTCGATGACAGCCGGGACCCGGCCGGCGGACATGACCTTCCCCGACATCGTCCGCCGGGCCCGGTCGGCCCTGCCCGGCGCGCGACTGCGCCGTCGGCTGTTCTGGCGCTACACGCTCGTGTGGCGGCGGAGTTGAGCGCCCCTTCCGTCCCGTTCGATGCGGCCGCCGTCCATGGCCACCGCCCCTCGAAGGGCCACCTTTCGGCCAAAAATTAGGTTAGGCTAACCTTTGCCGCGTGAAGCCCGGTGATGAACTCCCCCCGTCCGCGCAGCCCCGCGGCCACACCCTCAGCGCCACGGAAGTCACCGTGGCGTACGACGGTGTCGATGTCGTGCACGAGGCCTCGCTCCAGCTCTCGCCCGGGCGGGTGACCGTACTGGTCGGCCCGAACGGCAGCGGGAAGTCGACACTGCTGCGCACCGTGGCGCGTTTGCAGCGGGCCCGCAGCGCCGCGCTCACCCTCGGCGAGGAGACGGACGGCTTCGCGCTCACGCCCCGCGAGTTCTCGCGGCGGGTCGCGCTGCTGCCCCAGGGGCGGCCCGTGCCCAGCGGACTGACCGTGCGGGACGTCGTGGAGTTCGGGCGCTATCCGTACCGGGGGCGCTGGGGCCGGGCCGATCCGGGCGGCCACGAGGCGGTGGAGCGGGCGCTGCGGATGACCGGGGTCGCCGACCTGGCCGAGCGGGGTGCCGAGCACCTCTCCGGCGGCCAGCTGCAACGGGTATGGCTCGCGGGCTGCCTGGCGCAGGACACCGGCGTACTGCTGCTGGACGAGCCCACGACCTACCTCGACCTGCGGTACCAGGTGGAACTGCTGGACCTGATACGGGACTTGGCGGACGACCACGGTATCGCCGTCGGGGTGGTGCTGCACGACCTGGACCAGGCGGCGGCCGTCGCCGACCGGATCGTGCTGCTCCGGTCGGGCCGGGTGGTCGCGGACGGGGCGCCGGCGGAGGTGCTCACTCCGGAGCGGCTGTCGGACACGTACGGCATCCGGATCGAGGTCTCCACCGATCCGTCGACCGGACGACTGCGCACCCGCGCGATCGGCCGGCACCACACCCGCCGGACGCCGGACGGCGACCCGGCACAGGACGGCACGCGGACGCCGGACGGCGACACGCCGCAGGCGGACCGCACGCCGCGGAACGACAAGCACGACGCGCGCGACGCGCACAGCGAAAGGCTCGGTGCCACCTCATGAGACGACTCCTGCTCACCGTCGCGGCGGCCACCGCCGCCGCACTCACCCTCGGCGCGTGCGGTACCACCCAGCCCGCCGCCGACCAGGGGGAGAAGTCCTCCGGGCGCATCACCCTCACCGACGCGTCCGGTACGAAGGTGGAGCTGGACGGGCCCGCCAAGAAGGTCGTCGGGACCGAGTGGAACGTCGTCGAGCACCTGGCCGCACTGGGTGTCGCGCCGGTCGGTGTCGCCGACGTCAAGGGGTACAAGTCCTGGGACAAGGCCGTACCGCTGAAGAACGAGCCGAAGGACATCGGTACCCGCGGCGAGCCGAGCATGGACACCATCGCCACGCTCGCTCCCGACCTCGTCGTCGCCACCAGCGACCTGCCCAAGGCCGCCGTCACACAGCTGCGGAAGATCGCCCCGGTGCTGGAGCTGAAGTCCGCCGACGCCGCCGACCCGATCGGGCGGATGACCAAGGACCTCGACCTGATCGCCAAGGCCACGGGCACCACGGAGCGGGCCGAGACCCTCAAGAAGAACTTCGCGGCGAAGCTCGCGGACGGCCGGCGGAAGCTGGCGAAGGCCGGGCGCGAGGGCACGGAGTTCGCCTTCGCGGACGGCTATGTGCAGGGCAGTCAGGTGACGATCCGGCCGTACACCGCCGGTTCGCTGGTCGGCGCGGTGAACGAGAAGCTCGGGCTGAAGAACCCCTGGACGGTGAAGGGCGACCCGGCCTACGGGCTCGGCAGCACCGACGTCGAGGGGCTGACCAAGCTCGGCGACGTGGAGTTCGCGTACATCGGCAGCGACGACGACAAGAGCGCCACGCCGTTCACCGGTGTGCTCGCCGACAACGCGGTGTGGAAGTCGCTGCCGTTCGTGAAGGCGGGCAAGGTGCACCGACTGCCCGACGGCGTGTGGATGTTCGGCGGCACCGGGTCGATGGAGTCGTACGTCGACTCCGTCGTCACCGCGCTGACGAAGTGACGACGGGACCCACGCGCAAGACCATGGCCGTCACCACCACCGCTCCCCCCGCCCCCACCGCCACGGCGGCGTCCCGGAAAGGCGGCGCGGCCGCGGTGACGGCCGGGCTCGTCCTGCTGATCGCCGTCCTCGCGCTGGTCGACATCGCGCAGGGCACCTCGGGCGTCGGCGCGGCACAGGTGTGGAAGGCGCTCACCGGGCAGGCCGACGCGGCGGACGCCTCCGTCGTCGTCGCCTCCCGGCTGCCGCGCATGGCCGCCGGGATCCTGGTCGGCGCGGCCCTCGGCACGGCGGGCGCCGCCCTCCAGGCCGTCAGCCGCAACGTCATCGCCGCGCCCGACACCCTCGCCGTCAACGCCGGTTCCTACCTCGCGCTGGGCCTGGTCGCCGCGACCGGCGTCTCGCTGCCGCTGCTCGCCTCCTCCGGCGTCGCCTTCGCCGGCGGGCTGGCGGCCGCCGCGGTGGTCCTCGGGCTGTCCGGGCTGGGCACCGGGACCGTACGGCTGGTCCTGGCGGGCAGCGCGCTGACGCTCGGCCTCACCTCCGTCACCGAGGGACTGCTGCTGTTGTTCCCCGAGCGGACGGAAGGGCTGTACGCCTGGAACCAGGGCAGCATCGCGCAGAACGGGTTCGGCGCGGTGCTGTGGCTGCTGCCGCTCGCGGTCACCGGACTGGCGGGGCTGCTGCTGGTCGCCCGCCGGGTCGACGCCCTGGCCCTCGGCGACGACGCCGCGCGGGGGCTGGGCGTGCCGGTGCGGGCCACCCGGGTGATCGCCGTCGTGCTGGCGGCGCTGCTGTCCGCCGCGGCCGTCACCCTCGCCGGTCCGATCGGCTTCGTCGGGCTGAGCGCCCCGGCCCTGGTACGCCTGCTGGCGCGCCGCTACCGCGGCTTCTCCCGTACGCGCGCGAACGTCACGCGGTCCGCGCTGACGGGCGCGGCGCTGGTGCTCGGCTCGGACGTCGCGCTGCGCGCGGTGGTGCCGGCCGACGTGGCGGTGGCGGTGCCGACCGGCGTGGTGACGAGCCTGGTCGGCGCCGTGTTCCTGGTGGTGCTGGCGACCCGGGGCCGGGACACCGGCGCCGCCGCCGCGCCCGACCGGCTGCGCATCCGCAGCCGGGCCGTCTTCCTGGCGGTGACCGGAGCGCTGGTGGCGGTACTGATCGCCGTGACCATCGCCTCCGTACTGCTCGGTGACTCCAAGCTGCTGCTCGGCGATGTCGCGAACTGGGCGCAGGGCAGGGCCGGGCGGGCCGTCTCCTTCGTCCTGGACACCCGGGTGCCCCGGGTGCTCGCCGCCCTCCTCGCGGGCGCGGCCCTCGCTCTCGCGGGCACCCTGGTCCAGGCCGTGACCCGCAACCCGCTCGCCGAACCGGGCGTCATGGGCGTCTCCGGCGGCGCGGCGCTGGGCGCGGTGATCCTGGTGACGGGTGTGCCCGAGGCCGGGCCCGCGGGCCTGGCCGCCGCGGCCTTCGCCGGTGCCGCCCTCGCCGCCGCGCTCGTCTTCGGGCTGTCCGCGCGCGGCGGCTTCCGGCAGAACCGCCTGGTGCTGGTGGGCATGGGGGTCGCCACCGCGAGCGCCGCCCTGATCAGCCTGCTCATCGTCCTCACCGACCCGTTCAACGCCACCAAGGCGCTGACCTGGCTGTCCGGTTCGACCTACGGACGGACGCTGCCCGATCTGCTGCCGCTCGCCGTCGTCCTGGCGGCGGGCCTCGCCGTGGCGGTCGCGCGGCGCACCGAACTGGACCTGGTCGCACTCGACGAGGACACCCCGCGGCTGCTGGGCCTCGGGCTGCCCCGGGCGCGCCTCGGCCTCCTGACTCTGGGCGTCCTGCTGAGCGCGGCGGCCGTCGCCGCGGCCGGCACCATCGCCTTCGTCGGCCTGGTCGCCCCGCACGCCGCCCGCGCCCTGGTGGGCCGCAGGCACGTGCGCGTGGTGCCGGTGGCGGTGCTGCTGGGCGCGGTGCTGGTGGGGACGGCGGACATGGTGGGCCGGACGGTGATCGCACCGGCCCAGCTGGGAGCGGGGCTGCTCACGGCGGTCATCGGTACGCCGTACTTCCTGTGGTTGCTGGTGCGGACGCGGGGCGGGGGGCGGTAGGAGCCGTGCCGGCCCGTGCTGTCCACGGGCCGGGGCTGCCGTAGTCCCTCCACACTCCTCCACGTTCCTCAAACTTCTGCGAACTTCCCTGACCTTCCCTATTTTCCCCTCAGACAGGGAAGGTTAAGGTATGTTCGTGAACGAGCGTCTCTACTCCGTGGAACAAGTCGCCGAGCGCCTGGGGCTGCACGTACGCACCGTCCGCAACTACGTGCGCGACGGGCGCCTCGCCGCCGTCCGCATCGGCAAGCAGTACCGGATCGCGCACGAGGACCTGGAGGCCTTCACCGGCCGCCCGGCCCCCGCCGCCCCGGAGGGCCCGGCCGACGGGCCGCGGCACAGCGAGGTGTCGAGCATCGTGGAGATCGACGCGGTCGACGCCCGGACCGCCGACCGGGTGGCCACCCTGCTCACCGCCTCGGTCGCCCACCGCGGCCCCGGCGAGCGGCCGCTGCGGATCGAGACGGCGTACGACCCGGAGCGGGCCCGGATGAAGGTCATCATTCTCGGCGGCCTGGCCGACACGGCCCGGCTGTTCGACTACATCGAGGGGGTGCTCTCTTCGTGAGCACGATCTACAAGTCCGCGGCCGGCGAGCAACAGCTCCGGCGGCGCTACGAGGAAACCCTGGCCGCCTGGCCCGTGACCGCCGAGCACCTGCGGATACCGACCCGCGAGGGCGAGACCTTCGTCCTCGCCTCCGGCCCGCCGGAAGCTCCGCCGCTGGTCCTGCTGCACGGCGCGGGGGCGAACGCGAGCATGTGGCAGGGCGACATCGCCACCTGGTCACGGCACTTCCGTACGTACGCCGTCGACCTCATCGGCGAACCGGGCCTGAGCTCGCCCTCCCGCCCGCCGCTGGCCTCCGACGCGTACGCGCGGTGGCTCGACGACGTCCTGGACGGCCTGGAGATCGGGACGGCCCCGGTCGTCGCCACCTCCCTCGGCGGCTGGATGGCCCTCGACCACGCCATCCGCCGCCCCGGCCGGGTGACCCGCCTGGCCCTGCTGTGCCCCGGAGGCGTGGGTGGTCAGCGGATGGGCCTGTTCTTCAAGGCCCTGCTGCTGCGCCCGCTCGGGCGCTGGGGGATGCGCCGTTCCGCACGGAGCGCCACGGGCCTGAACACGCCGCAGGCGGAGCCCGTCCTCGACCAAGTGGTGCTGACCTTCCAGCAGTTCAGGCCGCGCACGGAGCGGTTGCCGGTGTTCACGGACGATGCGCTGCGCGGCCTGGGCATCCCGCTGCTGGTGATCGCCGGAACCGACGACGCGGTCTTCGACTCGGCGGGCACGGTCCGGCGCGTACGGGAGAACGTCCCGGACGCGACCGTGCGGCTGCTGGCCGGCGTCGGGCACGCGATCTTCGGGCAGACGGATGAGGTGCTGGCGTTCTTGCGGAAGTGAGGGCTGCCTCGAAGGGACGGTCCCGGCCGGAGGTAATCCGCCGGACCGGCCCCACTCCCTGCCCCCACTCCCTGACCCCGCTCCCATTCCCTCAACCCACTCCCTCGGCCCACCCCTCACCCCATCGCCAACCCGCTGCGCACCAGGGCCACGACCTCCTCGTCCGAGAGACCGAGGGTGCGGGCCTCGGTCACCAGCCGGCCCACCTGTTCGGTGAGGCGGGCGCGGGCCGGGGACGCCTGGCCGGTGACGACGGCGCCACGGCCGCGGCGCAGATCGATGAGACCCTCGTCCTTCAGGCGCTGGTAGCCGCGCAGCACGGTGTGGACGTTGACGCCCAGGGACTCGGCGACCGTACGGGCCGCGGGCAGGCGCTCGCCGGGGCGTAGGGAGCCGTCGGCGAGGGCGCCGCGCACCGAGGCGGCGATCTGGTCGCCGAGCGGGACCGGGGAGGCGTGGTCTACGCGGAAGAGCACGTCAGTCCTCCTGGCCGGATCCGGTGGCGCGCCGGTCCCGGTTCCGCTCCCGGGTGAGCAGGGTGTTCAGGAGGGCGGCGCCGGTGGCCGCGTCGTCGACCGTCACCACGAAGACGCGGCCGTTGGCCAGCCGCAGCGCGAGCGCCTCGCCGCGGCGCAGCACGATGCCGCTGCGCCCGGACCGCAGGCGGTAGCCCCAGCCGCCGAAATCGGCCAGCGGACTGATCCGCTGGACGCCGGCCTCCCGCATGCGGGCGAGCGGGATGCGCAGGCGGGGGCGCGGTACGAGGGACGAGGCGACGGTCAGACCGCGACGGTCGGCCGTGACCTGTACGCCCGCGAACACCAGGCAGGACAGGGCCGCGACGGCGAGGGCCGCGGCGCCGACCCAGCTCACCGTCAGACCGACCAGGAGAGCGACGCTGAGGAGCGCGGCGCCGGACACGCCCAGGGCGGGTGAGTCGATGGTCCGCGACCAGCCGGCGGTCTCGCCGTCCGCGAGGCCGAGCGGCGGTGTCGCGCGCCCCGGACCGGCCACCTCGTCGGCCCGCACCCGGTCGCGGCCCGCGCACAGCCGGCCCACCACCGCGGCGAGGGCCGCCACGCCGAGGGCCAGGCCCAGGTACGACGGCGGGAAACGGACCGTCGCCGCGTCGTCCGCGTCCGCGTTCCGCAGCAGCATCGACACCCCCAGACAGCCGGACAGCCCCGCCATCGCGTAGCCGGTGGTGATGGCCCAGCGCAGGGCGCCCGCGGCCGCGTCGCGCAGCACCAGTACGCCGATGGCCGCGCCGGCGACCAGCGGCAGGCCCAGCATGAGCGTGAGGAAGCCGGCGGCGGTGGCGAAGTCGTCGCTGGTGCCGTCGGCGGCGAAGTGCACGGCCAGCGGATCGGGGATCCGGTCCCGTACGGACCAGAAGACGGCGGCGACGGCCGCGACGGCGATCAGGAACGGTAGTACGGCGATCAGCGCCCGCCAGGGACGGACCGCGGGCGGCCCGGCGGCGGGACCGGCCTGTGTGGCGTTCACAGAGTTCATTCAGCACCCCTTGTTCGCATAGTACTAGAACAAGAGGGTCAGGCGAGCACCGTCCGGCAAGTCAACACCCATCCCGCACCACTCGATTACTCGCTGATCTCATATCTGAGATACCGTCTACCTCATGGCAGACGATTACCTCGTACGCATCGGCAAGCTCATCCGCGACGCGCGCCAGCACCGGGGCTGGACGCAAACGCAGCTCGCGGAGGCTCTGGGCACCAGCCAGAGCGCGGTCAACCGCATCGAACGCGGCAACCAGAACATCAGCCTTGAGATGATCGCGCGGATCGGCGAGGCGCTGGACAGTGAAATCGTCTCGCTCGGGTACGCGGGTCCCATGCATCTGCGCGTCGTCGGCGGCCGCCGCCTCTCCGGCAGCATCGACGTCAAGACGAGCAAGAACGCGTGCGTGGCCCTGCTGTGCGCCACGCTCCTCAACGCGGGCCGCACCACGCTGCGCCGGGTGGCCCGCATCGAGGAGGTCTACCGGATCCTGGAGGTGCTGGGCAGCATCGGCGTCCGCACCCGCTGGATCAACGACGGCAACGACCTGGAAATCGTGCCGCCGGCCGAACTGGACCTGGACGCCATGGACACGGAGGCGGCCCGCCGCACCCGCAGCGTCATCATGTTCCTCGGTCCGCTGCTGCACCGCATGGACCACTTCAAGATCCCGTACGCGGGCGGCTGCGACCTCGGCACCCGTACGGTCACGCCGCACATGACGGCGCTGCGCCACTTCGGCCTGGAGATCACCGCGACGGAGGGCACGTACCACGCCGAGGTGGACCGCTCCGTCGCCCCCAAGCGCGCGATCGTCCTGACCGAGCGCGGCGACACCGTCACCGAGAACGCGCTGCTCGCCGCGGCCCGCCACGACGGCGTCACCGTCATCCGCAACGCCTCCTCCAACTACATGGTCCAGGACCTGTGCTTCTTCCTGGAGGAGCTGGGCGTACGGGTCGAGGGCGTCGGCACCACCACGCTGACCGTGCACGGCGTCGCGCACATCGACCGCGACGTGGACTACGCGCCGTCCGAGGACCCCGTCGAGGCGATGAGCCTGCTGGCGGCCGCCGTGGTCACCGAGTCCGAACTGACCATCCGCCGCGTCCCGGTGGAGTTCCTGGAGATCGAACTGGCCGTCCTGGAGGAGATGGGCCTCAACCACGAGCGCAGCCCGGAGTACGCCGCCGACAACGGCCGCACCCGCCTCATCGACCTGACGGTCCGTCCGTCCAAGCTCCAGGCTCCCCTGGACAAGATCCACCCCATGCCGTTCCCCGGCCTGAACATCGACAACGTCCCGTTCTTCGCCGCCATCGCGGCCAGCGCTCAAGGCCAGACCCTCATCCACGACTGGGTCTACGACAACCGCGCCATCTACCTCACCGACCTCAACCGCCTCGGCGCCCAGGTCAAACTCCTCGACCCGCACCGCGTACTGATCGACGGCCCGACCCGCTGGCGCGCAGCAGAAATGATGTGCCCCCCGGCCCTGCGCCCCGCGGTGGTCATCCTGCTGGCGATGATGGCGGCGGAGGGGACGTCGGTGCTGCGCAATGTGTATGTCATCAACCGGGGTTATGAGGATCTGGCGGAGCGGTTGAATTCTGTGGGGGCGCAGATCGAGATCTTTCGGGATATCTGACCGGAGGGCCGGGGGCGGCGGATGAGGCCCCGGAACCCCGGACCTTTGGGCCACTGGTCCCGGAGGTCCGGGCTTCCACGGGCTGCCGAGCGGCCGACTCCGAAGCGATATGTCATGCCGGTTGATACCGGGGCACAAACCGGATCATCCTTGGCCCCATGAGGCTTTCCACCACCGGTTTCGACATACCCGCCACGGGCGGCTACGCCCACGACTGGGCCCTGGTCGACGTCGAGACCTCCGGTCTCATTGCCAGGCGGGACCGGGTGCTGTCCATCGCGGTGGTGACCGTCGGGCCGGACGGCGAGCGGACCGGAGAGTTCACGACGCTGCTCGACCCCGGGTGCGATCCGGGCCCGGTACACGTCCACGGGCTGACCGCCGAACGGCTGCGAGGGGCACCGACCTTCGACCAGGTCGCCGGGAAGATCGCGGAATTGCTCCAGGGCCGGGTGTTCGTGGCCCACAACGCCCAGTTCGACTACGACTTCCTGGCTCATGAGTTCGCCCGCGTGCGCATGTCGCTGCCGGTGTCACAGCGCCTCTGCACGCTGGCCCTCAACCGTCAGGTGGATCCGCCGACCGACGACATGAAGCTCGGCACCCTCGCCGCCCACTACGGCATACCGCAACAGCGCGCGCACGATGCGCTGGACGACACCCGTGTGCTGGCCGGCGTTCTGCGGGCATCGCTGCGGGACGCGGCGCGGCTCGGCCTGCCGTTGCCGCTCGTCCCCTGCCCGCCACGACAGGACCCGTCGTTCTCGCCGCAGCCACCCAAGACTCCCTGCGCGTACAGCAACCCGGGGCGCCTGGTTCGGGGTGGGCCGCTCCGGCAGGGGATGAAGATCGCCATTACCGGTTCGACGGCTGCCTCTCGCGCCGAACTGGTCGCTCGGGGCGTCTCCGCCGGACTGAACATGATGAAGTCCGTCAGCCGGCACACCAGCGCTCTCGTGAGCAATGAGCCCGCGTCCGTATCGGCAAAGGCCCGGCGGGCGGTCGCCGAAGGGGTGCCGGTCATCGACGAGCAGACGTTCCTTCGCCTGCTGGCCGACGTACGGCCCGGGAGGTCCCACGAGGGAGTGGTCACCGCCGTCGTGTCGGAGGCGCGTCCGGGACGGACCGAGGTCCCGGAGGCGGCGGGTCCGGGTGCCGCGGTCGCGCCCGGCCCCGGGCCAGGCCTCGTACCGGAGGTGCCGTGCCCTCCCGCGGCTTCCCTCGGAGCGCCCGTTCCCGCCTCACTTCGGCCCGTCCGTTCTGCCGGTACGCCGGGCAAGCCGCTGGCAGGGCGACGGGTACTGGTGCTCAGCGGTACGCACGCCGTCGCCGTGGCGGCCCGTACACGCGTCGTCGAACTGGGCGGGTCCGCGGCGGTCAATCTCTCAGCGAGCGTCACGGATGTCCTGCTGCTCCCCGGCGGTGAGCAGGATCGGCGTATGCGCCGCATCACCGCTCTTGAGCTCCCGGTGCGCGACGAGCGCTGGCTCGCCGCGCCGGCGGCCACCGCGCAGGCCGCGGCGGCCGGCCGACCGCACGAGCCACAGGTCCTGCCGAGGGGCGGGGTCATCGACTTGCCCCGGCCGACCGGGACAGTCGCACCCGAGTGGCACGTCACCGCGGCCTGGGCGCCACAGGCCGACTGCGAGATCGATGTCGTCGCCTTTGTCCTCGACGAGGAGGAACAGGTCGACTGCGACGAGGATTTCGTCTTCTACGGCGCTCCGGAGAACCCGGCCGGGACCGTGCGCCTGCTCACCGGCGGCCCGGCCGAACAGAGCATCGCCATCGACCTCGGCTCCTTGCCGCCCGCCGCCCGCAAGATCGTCGTCGCCGCGGCCATCGACGGCACTGCCACCTTCGGCGATGTCGGCGCCGTCCAGATCGGCGCCGCCCCTGGCAGCAGCGGGGCGCCACTCGCCAGGGCCACCCTGGACGCCGCCACGACGGAACGCACCATGCTCCTCGCCGAGGTCTACCGCAGGGGCCCCCTTTGGCGTCTGCGCGCGGTCGGCCAGGGATACGACCACGGCCTCGGCACTCTCGCACGCGGGTACGGCGTCGACATCACGGACTGAGCCGCCCACCGCTCCTACTGGCTGACGCTCCCCAGCCACAGCATGTCCCGAGCCCGCGTCATGGCCACGAAGAGCTGGCTGCGGCGCAGTTCTTCCCGTTCCCGCGCCGTTTCGGGAATCGCCGTCGTGCCGGAACCGCCGGTACACGCCTCGTTCGACAGAGCAGCGTCGTGCTGGGGCAGGTATACGTACTTGAACTCAAGGCCCTTGGCTCGGCGGTAGGTACCGAGCTTCACGGAATCAACGGCGCGGCCATCGTAATGTTCCAGCAGGCACACCGGGATGTCCGCCTGGACGAGCAGCCGCTGATAGTGGTCGATGGCCCGCATGGACGGGCACAGCACGGCGGCATCGGCTCGGTCGCCGTCACGCAGGGTGCGCAGGGCGCCCAGGAGTTCCTGGTCGTGTGTGTCCACGGTCGGTTTTGTCACGCGGACGACGCGTCCGTCGTGGTAAGTGAGGTCGACATCGCGGCGGCCAGGCGTACGCAGACCGTCGATATCCTCGAAAGAATCACCGGCCACGACCGTGAGCGCGGCGTCCAGAACCTCTTTGCCGTTGCGGTAGTTGGTCCTCAGCACCTGCCCGCGGTCACCGCGGATGTCGATGCCCGCCTCGGCGAGGCGGAATCCGCCTGGGTATACGGCCTGCTGGCCGTCACCGACCAGCAGCAGCCCGTTGGGTGCGTCGCCGACGAGAGCGTGCAGGAGGCGGACGCCGACAAGGGTGAGGTCCTGGACCTCGTCCACGATGACGGCCGCGTACGGGGACCGGTCCGCGTGACGCGTCGCCTCTGCCAAAGCGAGGGAAAGCACGTCGTTGAAATCGTGCACACCACGCTCGACGCGCCGCGACTCGTACGCCTCGTACAGCTTCCACACCGCCTGCCGGTGCGCCCTGCGCAGGTTCGTCCGTCGCCGGCGCCGGGGCACGCTCGCGTATTCCTCGAAGGTGGTGACCCCACGTCCCTTGATGACGTGGTCGATCTCCTCACGCCAGTATCCCGGCCGCGGATCGATCTCGGCCAGGTGACTGCCGCGCCCAACGTGCTTCCAGGCGAGACTGAAGGCGGTTTCGGCCTTGTCCCCGTGCAGCCGTACGGAGACGCCGCGCGCGTGCAGGAATTCCTGCGCCCAGGAATGCAGACTGCGGAAATCCACCCGGTTCGCGACTTCCGGGGACATGGCCTTGAGAAAGGTGCCTTGCACGCGGGGCAGGTTGTTGGCGAACGTGACATACAGGATTCGGCCGTCGGTGCGCTTCGCCAAGTGGACCGCGCGATGCAGCCCGACCACCGTCTTGCCCGTGCCCGCCGGGCCGCTGATGCGTGCCGGGCCCGACCAGTTGCGGCGCACCAATGCGACCTGGTCGGGGTGCAGGAAGGTCATCCACCGCTCGATCGGGGCCCGCAGCGCCTCTTCCAGCGCCGCGTTGCGCAGACTTTCGATGTCCAACAACCCGTCGGGCATGGCCTGTTGCAGCGTGTCGGGCTTCGGCGGCGCCTGATGTGTGACCGCCGATCCTTCGTAGTCGGGGAAGACCCGTTCCAGGTGGTCGGCCATCGCACGGACCGACTCCGTCCGCAGCCTGCGGCACTGCGACAGCAGCGCCGGGCCGACCTCGTGTTCGCCCAGCAGCCGGATGCGGCCGAGGGCGGTGTCGACCCGTTGCCCCGCGAAGACCATGAGCGGCTGCACCGCCACGGGGGACATGCCCAGCGACGCGACCGCGCCTTCAGCGGCTTTCGTCACCGCGAGCAGCTTTGCCGCGTGCGCGTCCCGCCACTCGCCTCCGGCCCGGAGCCGTCCGTCCGACACCTCGGGAGCAGAGCGCCAGTTCTTCACGTCGATGACGAAGACACCACCGGGGCCCACCAGCAACATGTCCACATTGGCAGTGCGGGTCCCCGGCCATCGCCGGTCCACGAGCAGGCGCCACCCGCGCTCCGTCAGCACCAGCAGTTGTGCCGCGATCCGCCGTTCACCCTCGCTCGCCGCTTCCCATCGGCTTGCCTGCCGGCGCGCGGACTGCCACTGCTCCCGCAGCAGCCGTTCCTGCCGCCGCGCCTCTTGCGCCCTCCGCGAAGCCGATCCGCCTGCCGCCATGCCCAGCCCCCCTCGTACGCGGTGCAGCGATCATAGGGCGGGCCATTGTCGGAACGGCAGGGTGCGCAACGGCCCCGGGAACCCGGACTCGGTCACCGAATCAAGGAGAACAGTGCGTACAGTTCGTCCGCCGTACGCGCCCCGGCCAGCAAGTGACGGAAGCCCGGGTGTGCGGTGTGGCGCGCGAGAATCGAATACGCCTGGATGGAACCGGTGTCTTTGAGTTTGTATGGGGCGGTGAGGACGAAGACATCGCGAACCGGGCGGTTGTCGGCGCCGCGCCAGGTGAGTTCCGGTGTGATGCGTGCGAAGGCGGCTGCCGGAGTGTTGACCGTGCGGGTGCGGGCGGTCAAGAGGGCGATGCCGTGGAAGCCGTGGGGGGTGTGGGCCAGGCGGGTGTGCAGTGCGCGAGTGAAGGTGTGAGGGTTGGAGATGGTTCCCGCGGCGTGAAGGTCTCGTGTGAGGGATCGCAGGAGTTCGTGGGTGGTGGTGGCCCGGGCGTGGGGGTGAATGCGTTGTTCGGGTAAGTAGTCGGCGAGGGCTGCGCGGATTCGGGGTGGGGCTTGAGGGCGGGTTCGGGAGCGGGTCATGCTTCGGCCCGCGCGGGTTCGGGCCGGGTGGTCTTCCTGTGGGCCGGGCGGAGGATTCCTGCGGAGACGGCTGCCGCTACGCAGAAAGCCACGGGGAGGAAGAAGGTGAGATTCAGGGGGACCAGGTGTGTGAGCGGGCCGATGATGGCGGGGCCCGCCAGCATTCCCACGTAGCCGAGGCCCGCCACCTTGGAGACGTTTGCCCCGGACGATTCCGGGTCCACATTTCCGGCCGCGGTGAAGAACTGCGGAATACAGCCGGACAGGCCGATTCCGAAGACGGTCCAGCCGAAGAGGGCCAGTGGCACCCACGGGGAGAGCGACGCGACCGTGAGGCCCAGGGCCCCGAAGGCCGCGCCGTACCGGACCACGAAGACCCGGCCGAAACGCCCCACCACGCGGTCGGTGACGAAACGGCCGACGGTCATGGCGGTGGCGAAGCCGCCGTACGCCAGGGCGGCCGTCGCGGCGGGTGCGTCCAGGACGTCCTTGAGGTGGAGCACACTCCAGTCGTTCGCCACGCCTTCGCACAGCATGAGCAGCAGGGCGAGTACGCCCAGTGCCCAGACCTGGGAGGGGGTGCGGCGTTTGGGCGCCGGCGCCTTGGGCGGAGACGGGGGCGGAGACGGGGTGGAGTCGGTCTGTCGCGGGGGCGTCGTGGCCGGTGAGGGGCGTTCGGGGGGCAGCATGCCGGGGACCAGGGCGAAGGTGATCAGTACGCCGGTCACCGCGACGGCGGTGAGGGTGGTGGCGGGCCGCCAGTCCCAGCTGAGGGTGCGGGCCCCGATGAGCGACGCGATGACGCCGCCGACCGAGAACACCGCGTGGAAGGCCGACATCACCGGACGGCCGTAACCGCGCTCGACCTGAACAGCCTGGGTGTTCATGCTGACGTCCAGGCAGCCGTTGCCGAAGCCGAGGGCGAGCAGGGCCGCCGCGAGGGCCCAGGGCGAGGCCGCCAGGCCCGGGAGGACGACCGTGGCGCTGCACAGTGCGCCGCCGGCCAGCACGATGTTCCGGCTGCCGAAACGATCGGCCAGCGCCCCGCAGACCTGCATGCCCGTGAAGGCACCGCCGCCCAGGAACAGCAGCAGCCAGCCCAGTACGGCATGGGTGATGCCGACCTGGTGCTCGATCGCGGGGATGTGCACGATCCACATCCCCATCACGAAGCCGTTGAGCGCGAAGGCCAGGAAGGTGCAGACACGCGCCGTGCGCAGGCGCCGGGACGGCGGTGGCACGGGGACAGGTGCGCAGGAGGACCCGGCGGGCGCTCCGCCGCCGGGCCTTCCGCCGGGGGACCCAGTGGCTGGGGCAGTCGATTCACTCATCACGGGTGACCGTAACGCACATGAAGTTTGTGCGAAAGGGTGATGAGTGGTTTTTCGACAGGCGCCCAGGCGGAGGTTAGGCGGGCTTCCGCGCGCTGCCGCCAGGGGCGAGGGAGGGCGACGCGTCACACGTGGACGATGTTCACCCCTGCCGCGCGCATGTCCTCGACCATCGGCGTGCCCTGGGCCGCGTCGGTCACCACCACGTCGATCTGCTCGACCGAGCAGATGCGGCCGAGCGCCACTCGCCCCAGCTTCTCGGCGGTGGCCACCAGGATGATGCGCCGCGCCGCCCGCGCGGCCACCCGCTTCACATGGACGTCGTCCAGGTCGTAGGCGGTCACCCCGCTCGCCACGTCCACGCCGCAGCACCCGAGGACGAAGGTGTCGTACCGCAGGTCCTCGAAGGTGCGCAGCGCCGTCTCCCCGTAGAAGGACAGCTCACCGGGGCGGACCTGGCCGCCGGGGAGCAGCAGGCGGATGCCCTCCTGTTCGGCGAGCGGCATCGTCGCGTGCAGGGACAGCGGGGTGACGGTCAGCCGGCGGCCCGCCATGGCGTGCGCGACGGCGACGGCGGTGGTGCCGGTGTCCAGGGCGACGGTCTCCCCTTCGTTGAGCATCCGCACCACCACGTCGGCCAGCTTCGCCTTGGCCTCGCCGCCGACCATGGCACGTACCGCGTACGGCGGTTCCACCCCGCTGAGCAGCGCGCTGACCGCGCCGCCGTGCACCCGGCGCAGGGCACCCCGGGACTCCAGGAGTTCCAGGTCCCGGCGGATGGTCATCTCCGACGTCTTGGTGGAGCGGGCGAGTTCGGCCACGGAGGCCCGGTTGCGTTCGGCCAGCAGGGCCAGGATGAACCGGTGGCGTTCGGAGACATTCATGCCGCTGATGTAGCACACCAACACATCGGGTGCGACTTTCCGCCCGTCCGCCCGTAGGACTCGGAGGCTTGAGGAGGGAGCGGCCGTTGACACCCACCCGTTTCGAGTGTGTACTCACACATCTACCGTGTGAGAAAAGGTCGTCGCACGGGCCGGGCGAGCGGAGCGCGGCTCGCCGCCGCCCGGAGCGGATTCCTTCGAGGTGATGTCATGACCGCGGTGCTCTTCGACATGTTCGGCGTGATCGCCCGGCTCCAGTCCCCGGCCGCCTGTGACCGGCTGGAGAAGACGGCCGGGGTGTCCGGTGACGCCTTTTGGGAGAGTTACTGGCGGCTTCGGCAGCCCTATGACCGCGGCGACCGGAATGGCGCGCAGTATTGGCGGGAGGTCGCCGAGGCGCTCGGCACACGCTTCGACGAGGAGCGGATCGCGGAACTCATCGCCGCGGACGTGGCGAGCTGGAGCCGGGTCGACGGGGAAATGGTGGAGTACGTGGAACGGCTGGCGGACCGCGGCACCACCGTCGGCCTCCTGTCCAACATTCCGGAGGAACTGGCGGCGCATTACGAGGAACACCAGGGGTGGCTGAAGCGCTTCTCGGTCCTGGCCTTCTCCTGCCGCATCGGCCACGCCAAGCCGGAGTCCGGCGCGTACACGTGGTGCAGTACGGCCTTCGGCCTGCCGCCCGAGCGCATCCTCTTCGTCGACGACCGGGACGCCAACGTCCGGGCGGCCGAAGCCCTGGGCATGCGGGGCCATGTGTTCACGTCGCTGGCGGAGTTGCGGCCGGCGTTGGACTGAGTCCGGCGGTACGGGCCGTACATCGATCGGCACGCGTCGCGCATCGTACGCGTCGTACGTCGGCACGCGTCACGCACCGGCACGCGTCACACATCGGCATGCCCCGCGGATCAGTCGGAACGCTCCCCGGGTCAGTCGGAACGCTCCCCGGATCGGCCGCACGCTCCGCACCACGGCGCGCGCCCTCTCATACCGGCGCCGGGGCGGGGGACCTGACACCCCCGCCCCGGCGCCTTTCCGTCGGAGCGGTCACGGCCCCACGGCCGCCCCCCCGCGCACACACCGCCCTCTCCCCACCCCTCCCTGCCACCTCGCCTGCCCCACCCGTTCCGCAACCCCTACGCCCACGCAAACCCCGTTCAAAGCCCCATCAACGATGTTTGAAATTTGCGTAAGGGAGTGAAACAAAGGGCGATCGGTTCCGTACGTCGCGCCTTCGAGGGTTGTCGAGGGTCCGGTCCGCGTCGGCGACGGAACTGCGCCAACGTCCACTCGTCCGTCCGAGCTGCCGGACAACTCACCTTCCGTGCAGGTCAACGGCCCGCGCGCCATCGCCCGGACAACGTGCCCCGCACACTCACCTGATGCATTCCAGCCGATTGACAATCGATCAGCCGAAATGAACACGCTCCCTGTTAGGGTCGATATCGTCAAAGCTTGAAGCGTGCAGGAAAGCGCGATCCACTCGACGTCGCCGAGCGACGTCCCGCCCGAGCGGTGAGACCACTGTCCGGGCCCGCAGGTGTGCGGCCACGCGCCGACGGCCGCCGGCCGCCCACCTCCACCACTCCATACCCGGCCCTGCGGCGATGCGGCACGCCCGGTGATCCGGTGATCCGGCGATCCGGCACCCCACGCCCAGCGGCCCGGCACGCCCGCCATTCCTTCACAAGGAGAACCGTTCATGGACACCACGAACGTCCGCGATCTGCTCTACTACCCGGTCAGCGCCCAGAAGATGGTCCGTGGCGAGGGGATCTTCCTGTACGACGAGGACGGCAACGAATATCTCGACTGCGCCTCCGCCACCTTCAACTTGAGCCTCGGCTACTCCCACCCGGCCGTGATCGGGGCGATGAAGGAGCAGCTGGACGTGTTCGCCCATCTCACCTCGTCCGTACAGAGCGATCCGATCAACGGGCTCGTGCGCCGGCTCGTGGAGGTCTCCCCCGAGAACCTGACCAAGGTGCATCCGAAGGTCTCCGGAGGCTCCACCGCCAATGAGGGCGCCATCAAGATGGCGCAGCACGCCACCGGGCGCTCGGAGGTCATCTCCCTGTTCCGCAGCCACCTCGGGCAGACGATGATGATGACCTCGATGTCGGGCAACGCCTTCCGCAAGGAGCCGTTCCCCTCGCTCTTCCCGCGCACCCTCCAGGTGCCGGACCCGTACTGCTTCCGTTGCTTCTACGGGCAGCAGCCGGGCACCTGCGGGATGATGTGCGTCGACCGCATCGAGGACTTCCTGGAGTACGCCAGCACCGGGCAGGTCGCCGCGATCATCGTCGAGCCGATCTCCGGCAACGGCGGCAACATCGTTCCGCCGGACGGCTATTTCCCGAAGTTACGGGCCTTCTGCGACGAGCACGACATCGTGCTGATCTTCGATGAGATCCAGACCGGCATCGGCCGTACGGGGCGGATGTTCGCGGCCCAGCACTTCGACGTGGAGCCCGACGCGATCACCACCGCCAAGGGCCTGGGCGGCTCGGGTGCCCAGGTGGCGGCGATCCTGACCAACGAGCGGCTGGCGGGGCTGCCGGCCAACCACCACTCCTTCACCTACGGCGCGAACCTGCTGGCGGCCGCGGCGGCCAACGTCACCCTCGACATCGTCCGGCAGCCGGAGTTCCTGGCCAACGTACGGGCCACCGGCAACTACATCCTCGGCCGGCTCGCGGACATGCGCACCCGCTACCCGGCGATCGTCGATGTGCGCGGGGTCGGCCTGATGATCGGCTTCGAGATCGCGCACCCCGACGGCAAGCCCGCCGTCAAGCTGACCAACCACCTGGCGAGCGCGGCCGGGCAGCACGGCCTGATCCTGCGCACCTCGCGGTACGGCTACGGCAACGTCCTCAAGATCCGTCCGCCGCTGATCCTCACCCTCGACCAGGCGGAGCTGCTGTGCGACCGCCTGGAAAGCCTCTTCCGCGCGGAGCTGTCCGCATGACGAAGACGACGAGGACGACCGGCACGACGGCCATGAAGGACCTGCTGACCGGTCTCGGCCGGCACGTCCGGGCCGAGCTGACGGCGTACGCCGGCCAAGGCCTGGCCCGGCGGGTGCACGGTGACTCGCCGGGCGGCGACGCCCAGTTCGACGTGGACGAGGTCGCCGAGCGGGCCGTGCTGGACCACCTGCGCGAGCACGCTCACGTACCGCTCGCGGTCTACACCGAGGACGGTTCGCTGGTCGAGCTGGCGCCCGACCCGGAGTACGTGCTGGTCGTGGACCCCATCGACGGCACCCGGCCGACCTCGGCGGGCCTGGAGATGGGCATGGTGTCGATCGCGGCGGCGCCGCTGACGGCGTCCGCGCCCACGCTGGACGATGTCACCGCCGCGCACCTGCTGGAGATCAAGTCCGGCGCCTGGATCTACGGTGACGACGAAGGGCTCTCGTACGGCGGGTTCCCGCACCCGCTGCCCCGGCTGAGCCGCACCACCGACCCGGCGAAGATGTTCTGGTCGATCGAGTTCAACGGCCACCCGATGCACCTGATGACGGCGGCCTACGCGCACCTGGTGGACCGGTCCGCCAACACCGGCGGCGTCTTCGTGTTCAACAGCGCCACGTTCTCGATCTCGCGCATCATCACCGGCCAGCTCGACGCGTACGTGGACATCGGCAACCGCCTGCTGCGCGACCACCCCGGGACCGAGGCGGCCTTCCGGGAGGCCGGGCGCGGCTCGGTCCTGCACCTGTTCCCGTACGACATCGCCGCCGCGGTCCGCCTCGCGAAGCTCAGCGGGGTCACCATCACCGACGCGTACGGCGAAGATCTGGGCACCACCGCGCTGCTCGACCTGGATCCGATGAACCAGAAGTCGTGCATCGCGGCGGCCACCCCCCAGCTCCACAAGGAACTGCTCGGCGCCATCCGGTGGGACATCCCGGGCGCCGCTCCCACGACCTCAGGAGGAACGCGATGAAGGCCCTGGTGCTGACCGAGCGGCGCACGGTGTCGCTGGTCGACCATCCGAAGCCGGCGGCCACGGCACCCGCCGATGTGGTGGTGCGGGTCGCGCAGACCGGCATCTGCGGGACCGACCGCAGCGTGCTGGTGGGCAAGTTCCCCGCCGAGCCGGGCGTGGTGATGGGGCACGAGGCGGTCGGTACCGTCGAGGAGGTGGGGTCCGCGGTCACCGCGCACAAGCCGGGCGACCGGGTCGTCGTCAACCCGACGCTGTACTGCGGCAGTTGCGCGTCCTGTCTGCGCGGGCACTGGGACTTCTGCCTCAACAAGGCCGGTACGGAGGTCGGGCTCGACCTGGACGGCGCGTTCGCCGAGTTCATCCGGCTGCCCGAACGGTTCGTCCACGCCGTGCCCGAGGGGATGGACTTCGACCGTGCGGTGGGCGTGGAGCCGCTGGCCTGCGCGCTGAACAACATCGAGGCGGGCCGCCTCCGGGCCGGCGAGACGGCGGTGATCGTCGGCGGCGGCCCGGTCGGCGTGGTCTGCGCGATGGCGGCCCAGCACCACGGCGCCCGGGTCCTGCTGGCCGAGCCGGACCCGTACCGGCAGGAACTGTGCCGTGCGGTGTTCGCCGAGGACTTCGGCGGCCGGGTCACCGTGCACACGCCGGACGACCCGCACCTCGCCGGGCGCGGTGACGTGGTCGTCGACACCGTCGGCAACCTGCTGGAGCCGAGCATGGCGTACGCGGCGATGCGCGGCCGCGTGGTCGTCATGGGCTACAACAGCAACGCGTCGGCCACCGTCCGGCCGCTGGAGATCCTCCAGCGGGGACTTCACATCATCGGAGCCGGGGACTACAACAGCAGGCTGTTCCCCGAGGCGATCGAGCTGGCCCGGTGGCTGCCGCTGGAGCGGCTGGTGACCCATCGCTTCCCGCTGGAGCGGCACGAGGAGGCGTTCGCGGCCCTCGCCGCGGCGCCCGGGACCCCGTACTCGGCGCTCAAGGTGGTCCTCGTACCGGAGTGACCCGCGGCGGACGGCCCTTCCGGGCGGCGGAACGGCGCCGGCCGGAAGGGCCGTCGCGGCGTTCCCGTACGGCGGACGGCGTTCCCGTAAGGCTTCCGTACCGCTTCCATGTTCCGTACCGCTTCCGTGTTCCGTACCGCTCCCGTGTTCCGTACGGCTGCCGCTCCCCGGCCCCGTCAGGAGAAGTCAACCGCTGCCAGCACCGGGCCGGCGACGAGAAGGCCGTACTGGATCCAGATGGTGATGCGCCGGGCCCGGTGGCCCGGGGTGTCGGGGAGGCAGAACGAGACCAGGCCCGCGGCGGGGGACAGCGTCAGCGCCGCCTGAGCCGCGCCCGCCAGTGGCCCGCTCGCCCCGTCGCCGCTGTACGCCTGGTGGAGGACGATGATCGCGAACAGCACCCACGCGACGGCCAGCAGCGGAAAACCGAGGAGGGCGAAGACCCGGAGGGCCGCCTTGGAGGGCGCGAACGGGTCGCTCCGCGGCAGATCGGCGGGGGCGGCGGCCGGTGAGGTCGACGGGGCTGGTGTGCTCATGATCGCCAGTCTTGCCGCGGCGGGGCGGTGCGGTATCGGTACGGGTACTCAGGAGGCGATGGGCGCGTACTCAGTCACCGCCCGCCTCCTACGAGGTGCAGGACGGGTACGGCACGTCCCTGGCGGTCGTCACACGGGCGCCGGCCCGGAGCGACGGCACGGGCCGGACGCGCTGGACGGTCCGGCAGACCGGCCGGGAACCCGCCGTCGGCCTCAAGGGGCGGCTCTTCTGGTGGTGGGTGTGGTGGCTGATCCTGCCCGTCCAGGTGCTCATCGTGGTCGGCAGCCTGGCGTCGGGCAGCGGTGGCGGTGCCCGGATGCCGCGCCGTATCCGGTGGTACGCGGGCGACCGGCGGAGCCCGGTCCTGGACGGGGCGAGCGGTGTGGAGGACTTCGAGCTGGAGGTGCCGGCCGACGGGTGGGGCCCCCGGGTGACCGCCGCCCTCGTCGCCCTGCTCACCAGTCACGCGGGCCTGCTCGGCACAGCGTGGGACGAGGCGGAGCGGTAACGCCGCGCGTCCGGCGGGGCGCTCGGCCGGCCGCCTTCTCTCCCACCCCCGGCCGGTGAAGACTGCGAACCCACCGGTGCCTCGGCACAAGGCGTCGCCAGCCGGCCCCCGCAGCCGACTTCTGCCGGCAACCGCTCCCGGTTCGCCAAGGTTGCGAAGGTCCGCGACGCCCTGTCGGCCACTAAGGTGTGCCGCGCGGCAGCGACGGAGGGGGCACCGTGAGCAAGATCTACGCCGGGGCGCGGCTGCGCCGGCTGCGGGAGGAGCGGGGGTTCAGCCAGGCCGCGCTGGCCCGCGTACTGGCCATCTCGCCCAGCTATCTGAACCAGATGGAGCACGACTCGCGGCCGCTGACCGTGCCCGTACTGTTGCGGCTGACCGAGGCGTTCGGGGTGGACCCGGGGTTCTTCGCCGAGCGGGACACCAGCCGGGTGCTGGCCGACCTGCGCGAGGCGCTGGCCGACGAGCTGGCCGCCGCCCGGGTCTCCCCCGCCGACCTGTCCGAACTCGCCTCGCGGCAGCCCGCCGTGGCCGCCGTCCTGCTGGATCTGGGGCGGCGCAACCGGGCGCTGACCGAGCGGCTGGCGGAGGTGGCGGAGGCGCGGGGCGGCGGGGCCGACCCGGCCGCGCCGCTGTCGCCGCACGAGGAGATCCGCGAGTTCTTCTACCGTCGGCAGAACTATCTGCACGAGGCGGACACCGCAGCGGAAGAGCTCGCCGCCGAACTGGGCATCCGCCCCGGCGAGGTGGGGCGCGCGCTGGCCGCCCGGCTCACCGAGCGGCACGGCGTACGCCTCGTCGACACCCCGGACGGGCCGCTGCACCACTACGATCCGGCCGCCCGGGTGCTGCGCCTGTCGACGGGGCTGCGTCCCGGCCAGCGGGCCTTCCGCATGGCCACCCAGCTGGCGCTGCTGGAGGCCGGTGACGAACTGTCGCGGCCCGCCTCGGAGGACTTCGCGGAGGGCTCGGCCACTTGGTCGCTGGCCCGGATCGGCGTGGCCAACTACTTCGCGGCGGCGCTGGTGCTGCCGTACGGGCCGTTCCACGCCGCGGCGGAGGAAGTGCGGTACGACATCGAGCGGCTGACCGACCGCTTCGGCCTCGGCTACGAGACGGTATGCCACCGGCTGAGCACCTTGCAGCGGCCGCGACGGCGCGGGGTGCCGTTCTCGTTCGTACGGGTCGACCGGGCGGGCAACATGTCCAAGCGGCAGTCCGCCACCGGCTTCCACTTCTCGCGGGCGGGCGGTACGTGCCCGCTGTGGAACGTCTACGAGGCGTTCACCGCGCCCAGCCGCATCCACGTGCAGATCGCGGCGATGCCGGACGGCCGCCGCTATCTGTGGACGGCGCGTACGGTCACCCGGCACCGGGGCGGCTGGGGCGATCCGGGCAAGACCTTCGCCATCGGCCTGGGCTGCGAGATCCGGCACGCGTCCCGGCTCGTCTACTCGGACGGGCTGGACCTGGACAACGCCGCCGCGGCCACCCCGATCGGCATGGGCTGCCGGGTCTGCGAACGGCTGGAGTGCCCGCAGCGGGCCGTGCCGCCGCTCGGCCGGGCGCTGCTCGTCGACGAGAACCGCAGCACGTTCGTGCCGTATCCGGTGCGGGAGGAGTGAGGCCGGCGGCCGGCCCGTACCGGAAGGGCCGACGGCCCGGACCCAACGGCCGACGCCTCGGACGACCGGCGGCCAACGCCTCGGACGACCGGCGGCCGACGGCCCGGACGCCCGGAAGACCGGCCGGCCGCTCTGGACTTACTAGGACGTCCAACTATATGTTCGTGGGCACGGCCCGCGGTGCAGGGAAGCCGGTGCGATTCCGGCGCGGTCCCGCCACTGTGACCGGGGAGTGCGACGCCGAGCAGGACGCCACTGACGCGAACGCGTCGGGAAGGCGGGCGGCGCGCGGTGATCCGGAAGCCAGGATACCGGCCGCGGGTGTTTCTTCCGTGTTGTCCACGAGGATGGAGCAGACACGCATGGCACCGGTGCGTACCCACGGCCCAGGTGATCCGGCCCGGCCCGCGGCGCCGCCCGCGGACTGACGGTTCCACGCCTTTCGCGTCCCACGGCCCCGCCGCCCGCCGCGCGCCAACCGCGCCGCTCGCGCGCCCGGCCGTGCCATCCCCGGGTCCCACCTGACGAGAGCAGGCTCCCCATGGTCCGAGAACTGACCCATTTCATCGGCGGCAGGCACACACCGGGAACATCGGGTGCTTACGGCGATGTGTACGACCCCAACACCGGCACCGTGCAGGCCCGCGTCCCCCTCGCGGACCGGGCCGAGACGACGGCCGCGGTCGCCGACGCGGCAGCGGCCCAGCCGGAGTGGGGCGAGTGGAACCCGCAGCGGCGCGCCCGGGTGCTGCTGAATTTCCTGCGCCTGGTCGAGGGCGAGCGGGAGTCGCTGGCCCGACTGCTGTCGAGCGAGCACGGCAAGACGGTTCCGGACGCGCACGGCGACCTCCAGCGCGGACTGGAGGTGGTGGAGTTCGCCGCCGGGATCCCGCATCTGCTCAAGGGCGAGTTCACCGACAACGCCGGGACCGGCATCGATGTGCACTCGCTGCGCCGCCCGATCGGCGTGATCGCCGGGATCACCCCGTTCAACTTCCCCGCGATGATCCCGCTGTGGATGGCCGCACCGGCCCTGGCCTGCGGCAACGCGTTCGTGCTCAAGCCGTCCGAGCGGGCGCCGTCGGTGCCGCTGCGGCTGGCCGAGCTGTTCCTGGAGGCGGGCCTGCCGCCGGGCGTCCTCAACGTCGTGCACGGCGGCAAGGAGTCGGTGGACACGCTGCTGGAGGACCCGCGCGTCGGGGCGCTGGGCTTCGTCGGCTCGACGCCGGTCGCCGCGCACGTCTACGCGACCGCCGCGGCGCACGGCAAGCGCGCCCAGTGCTTCGGCAGCGCCAAGAACCACCTGGTCGTGATGCCGGACGCCGACCTCGACCAGGCGGTGGACGCGCTGGTCGGCGCCGGGTACGGGTCGGCGGGCGAGCGCTGCATGGCGGTCTCGGTCGCCGTACCGGTGGGCGAGGAGACGGCCGAGGCGCTGGTGGCGCGGCTCAAGGAGCGGATCGGCGCGCTGCGCGTCGGCCGCAGCGACGACCCGCACGCCGACTTCGGGCCGCTGGTCGGCCGGGACGCGCTGGACCGGGTGCGCGCGTATGTCGATCTGGGTGTCGCGGAGGGCGCCGAACTGGTCGTGGACGGGCGGGACTTCACCCTGCCCGGCCACGAGGACGGCTTCTTCGCGGGCGCCTCGCTCTTCGACCGGGTCACCCCGGACATGCGCGTCTACCAGGAGGAGATCTTCGGCCCGGTGCTGTCGGTGGTCCGGGCGGCGGACTACGAGGAGGCGCTGCGGCTGCCCACGGAGCACCCGTACGGCAACGGCGTGGCGATCTTCACCCGGGACGGGGACACCGCGCGGGACTTCGGCCGCCGGGTGCACACCGGCATGGTCGGCGTCAACGTCCCGATCCCGGTGCCGGTCGCGTACCACACCTTCGGCGGCTGGAAGCGGTCCGGCTTCGGCGACCTGAACCAGCACGGCCCGGACGCGATCCGCTTCTGCACCCGTACCAAGACCATCACCTCGCGCTGGCCCTCCGGGGTCAAGGAGGGCGCGAGCTTCACCCTTCCGACGATGGGCTGAGCCGATGAGCGTCATGACCACCGCCACCACGGCCGCCGCGCTCACCCCGGACCAGCTCGCCATCGTGGAGACGACGCTGGACTTCGCGCAGGAGCACATCGCGCCGCACGCCGTGGCCTGGGACCGGGACAAGCACTTTCCCGTGGACGTGCTGCGCAGGGCCGCCGCGCTGGGGCTCGGCGGGATCCACGTACGGGAGGACGCCGGCGGCTCCGCGCTGAGCCGGGCGGACGGCGTGCTGGTCCTCGAAGTGCTGGCCACCGCCTGCCCGTCCATCGCGGGCTATCTGTCCATCCACAACATGGTCGCCTGGATGATCGACCGGTACGGCGACGAGGCGCAGCGCGCCCGCCGGCTGCCCGGCCTGTGCTCGATGGCGGACCTGGGCAGCTACTGCCTGACCGAGCCGGGCGCCGGGTCCGACGCGGCGGCGCTGCGCACCCGCGCGGTCCGCGACGGCGACGGCTATGTCCTCACCGGCGTCAAGCAGTTCATCTCCGGCGCCGGGACCTCGCGGGTGTACGTGGTGATGGCCCGTACCGGCGAGGAGGGTCCGGGCGGCATCTCCGCGTTCGTCGTCGAGCGGGACGATCCGGGGCTGTCGTTCGGCCCGGACGAGAAGAAGATGGGCTGGAACGCGCAGCCCACCCGGCAGGTGATCCTGGACGGGGTGCGGATTCCGGCGGACCGGCGGCTCGGCGCGGAGGGCGACGGCTTCCGGATCGCGATGAGCGGCCTGAACGGCGGCCGCCTCGGCATCGCCGCCTGCTCCCTCGGCGGCGGGCAGAGCGCCCTGCACGCGGCGCAGGCGTACCTCGCCGACCGGGAGGCGTTCGGCGGCCGGCTGCTGGACGCGCAGGCGCTCCAGTTCCGCCTCGCCGACATGGCCACGGAGCTGGCCGCCGCCCGCGCGCTGGTGCGGCAGGCGGCCGAGGCGCTGGACCGGGGCGATCCGCAGGCGCCGCAGCTGTGCGCGATGGCCAAGCGGTTCGCCACCGACACGGGCTACTCCGTCGCCGACCGCGCGCTGCAACTGCACGGCGGCTACGGCTACCTGAGTGAATACGGCATGGAGAAGATCGTCCGCGATCTTCGCGTCCATCAGATCCTGGAAGGGACGAACGAGATCATGCGCCTGATCGTGGCCCGCGGGCTGACCGGGGCGGGGGCCGCCCGATGACCGACGACTGCGTACTGCTGCGGACCGAGGGGCGGACGGCGTACGTCACCCTCAACCGGCCCAAGGCCCTCAACGCCCTCGACCACACCATGGTGCGCCGCATCGACGCGGCCCTGGCCGAGTGGGAGCACGACCCCGCCGTCGAGACCGTGGTGATCACCGGCGCGGGCGAGCGCGGGCTGTGCGCGGGCGGCGACATCCGTGCCATCCACGAGGACGCGCGGTCCGGCGGCGGCGCGGCGTCCGCGGCGTTCTGGCGCGACGAGTACCGGCTCAACGCCCGTATCGCCCGCTTCCCCAAGCCGTACGTCGCCGTCATGGACGGCATCGTGATGGGCGGCGGTGTCGGCGTCTCGGCGCACGGCAGCGTACGGATCGTCACCGAGCGGTCCGGGGTCGCCATGCCCGAGACCGGCATCGGCTTCGTACCGGACGTCGGCGGAACGTACCTGCTGGCGCTCGCGCCCGGGGAACTGGGCACCCACCTGGCGCTGACCGGCGCGGCGGTGGGGGCCGGGGACGCGCTGCTGTGCGGGCTCGCCGACCACTTCGTCCCGTCGGAGCGGGTGGCGGGGCTGGTGGCGGACCTCGCCGCCGCCCCGGTGCCCGAGGTGCTGCCCCGGTACGTACAGGAGGTGCCGGGAGGCGAGCTGGCGGCCCACCGGGAGTGGATCGATACCTGCTACGCGGCCGGCACCGTGGAGGAGATCGTGGACCGGCTGCTCGGCAGCGGCGTCCCGGAGGCCAAGGAGGCCGCCGAGACGATCCTCGCCAAGTCGCCGACCTCGCTGAAGGTGACCCTGGCCGCGCTGCGCCGGGCCCGCGGGCTGGGGCCGCTGGAACGCGTCCTGGACCAGGAGTACCGCGTCTCGTGCGCGGCGCTGTCCGCACCGGACCTGGTCGAGGGCATCCGCGCCCAGGTGATCGACAAGGACCGTACGCCGCGCTGGTCCCCCGCCACCCTCGCCGAGGTCACGGACGAGGACGTGGCCCGCTTCTTCGCGCCGCTCGGCGACGACGAGCTGGGGCTCGCCGGCGGCGCCGGTACGCAGGAGGTGCCGTGGTGAACGCGGAGGCACGTACCGGAAGCGACGCGCCCGTCACGGTCGGTTTCGTCGGCCTCGGCAACATGGGCGGGCCGATGGCGGCGAACCTGGTCAGGGCCGGTCACCGGGTGACCGGTTTCGATCTCGTGCCGGAGGCACTGGCGGCGGCCGCCGGGGCGGGCGTGGCGCCCGCCGATTCGGCGGCCGCGGCCGTGGCGGACGCGGACGTGGTGATCACCATGCTGCCCGCCGGACGCCATGTCCTGGCCCTCTACGAGGACGGCGGGCTGCTCGCGGCAGCCCGCCCCGGCACCCTGTTCGTCGACTGCTCCACCATCGACGTGGCCGACGCCCGCGCCGCCCACGAGGCCGTCGTACGCGCGGGTCACCAAGGGCTGGACGCACCGGTCTCGGGCGGCGTGGTGGGCGCCGAGGCCGGCACGCTGACGTTCATGGCGGGCGGCGGGGCTGCCGAGTTCGCGCGGGCCGAGCCGCTGCTCGCGGCGATGGGCAGGAAGGCGGTGCACTGCGGCGCGGCGGGCGCCGGACAGGCCGCGAAGATCTGCAACAACATGATCCTCGGCATCTCGATGATCGGGGTCAGCGAGGCCTTCGTCCTCGGCGAGAGCCTGGGCCTGTCCCATCAGGCCCTGTACGACGTGGCGTCCACGGCGAGCGGGCAGTGCTGGGCGCTCAGCGTCAACTGCCCCGTGCCGGGCCCGGTGCCGGCCAGCCCCGCCAACCGCGACTACCGGCCCGGCTTCGCCGCACCGCTGATGGCCAAGGACCTGGGCCTGGCCGCGAACGCGGTCCGCGCGGGCGGCGTACAGGCCGAACTCGGCCTGCGCGCCGCGGAACTGTACGCGGCGTTCGCCGAGGGCGAGGGCGCGGCCGAGGACTTCTCCGGCATCGTACGGGCCATCAGGAAGCGGTCCGACGGCACACCCGGAACCCGGCGAACCGAACAGAATGGAACGACCGCATGAACGACGGCATGAACGACCGCATGACCGCCACCGACCCGGCCGCCGCCGCCGCCGAGACCCAGCCGTACGAGACGATCCTCGTGGAACGCACCGGCCGCACCGCACTCCTCACCCTCAACCGCCCCAAGGCGCTCAACGCCCTCAACCTCCAGGTGATGAACGAGGTCGTGGCGGCGACCGCCGAGCTGGACCGCGACCCGGACATCGGCTGCATCGTCATCACCGGCTCGCCGAAGGCCTTCGCGGCCGGGGCCGACATCAAGGAGATGCGGCCGCGGTCGTACATGGACATGTACCTCGGCGACTGGTTCACCGCCTGGGACCGGCTGGGCGATCTGCGCACACCGACCGTCGCGGCGGTGGCCGGGCACGCCCTGGGCGGCGGCTGCGAGCTGGCCATGCTCTGCGACATCCTGCTCGCCGCCGACACCGCGGTCTTCGGCCAGCCCGAGATCAAGCTCGGCGTGATCCCCGGCATCGGCGGCTCCCAGCGGCTGACCCGCGCCGTCGGCAAGGCCAAGGCGATGGAACTCTGTCTGACCGGCCGCACCATGGACGCGGCGGAGGCCGAACGGGCCGGTCTGGTCTCCCGGATCGTGCCCGCCGCCGACCTGCTGACCGAGGCCCGCGCCGTCGCGCAGAAGGTGGCGGCGATGTCCGCGCCGGTCGCGATGATGGCCAAGGAGGCCGTCAACCGCGCCTTCGAAACCACCCTGGCCGAGGGCGTCCGCTTCGAGCGCCGCCTGTTCCACGCGGTGTTCGCCACCGAGGACCAGAAGGAGGGGATGACGGCGTTCGTGGAGAAGCGGGGGGCGGAGTTCCGGCACCGTTAGGCGCGCGGCCGGTCGCCGCCCGGCCGGAAGCCACTCGTCCCAGGTGCGGTCCGGCTAGGGTGATCCTCTCGAAAGCCCGGATGCGGTACCGCAGTTGGAGACAGGCGAGGGGCCGATGGAAGCGCGAGAGACGACGTTCGAGCGGCTGATCCAGGGGGACAACCAGTTCCAGATCCCCCTGTATCAGCGCACCTACAGCTGGGACGCGACGGACCACCAGCGGCTGTGGGACGACCTGTTGCAGCAGACCGTCGTGGGCGGCGACGACGCGCCGGCCGGACACTTCCTCGGGTCGCTGGTGCTCGACCCCCGCGCGCCCCTGCCGGACACGGTCCAGCGGTGGGTGGTCATCGACGGGCAGCAGCGGCTGACGACGCTGATGCTGCTGGCCTGCGCGATGCGCGATCACGTGCGTGCCTTCGACGCCGGGAAGGCGGATCTCGTCCACCGCCGGTACCTGGTCAACGAGGAGGACTACACCGGGCTCGACGCCTACCGGCTGCTGCCGACCCAGGCCGACCGGCCGTCGTACCTGGCCTGTGTGGACAGCGATCCCACCGCCGGCGGGGAGGACAGCATCGGTGCCGCCTACCGGTTCTTCCGGGCCGCACTCGCCGAGTACGACCCGGTCGGCGAGTGGGACGCCGTGCGCCACATCGACCAGGCGCTGCGCCACCGGCTGACCCTGGTGACGATCACGGCCGGGCCGCAGGACAACGCCTTCCGGATCTTCGAATCGCTCAACAACACCGGCAAGTCGCTCAGCCAGGCCGACCTGCTGCGCAACTACGTGTTCATGCAGCTGCCGACCCTCGGCGAGCAGGTGTACGACCGCGTATGGCTGCCTCTCCAGACCGAACTCGGCCCGGACCGGCTCACCACGCTCGCCTGGCTCGACCTGGTGCTGCAGGGGCAGCCACGGCTGACCAGCAGTGAGGTCTACGAAGGGCAGCGGCGCCGGATGGGCCGGATCGTGGCCGCGGAGGGCGAGGAGGGGCTGCGGGAGGACCTCGTCCGGCTGCGCCGTCTCGGTCATCTCCTGCTGCGGGTCTTCGAACCCGACCGGGAGACCTGCGCGGAGCTCCGGGCGGCTCTGACGCGGCTCGCGCAGTGGGGAGGCGAGGCGCACTACCCGCCCGCGCTGCACGTGCTGGACCAGGTGGACCGGGGCGAAACCGGGACCGCGCAGGCTGTCGAGGCCCTGACCTGCGTGGAGAGTTTCCTGGTCCGGCGCATGATCTGCCGTGAGCCCTCGCACAGTGTCCGGCAGCTGCTGGCCACCGTTCCGTCGGGCCTGGAACGGGACCGGCCCCTGCCCGAAGCGATACGCCGCTTCCTGTCCGGGCCGCGGCGGGGCTGGCCACGCGACGAGGAACTGCGCGAGGCGATCCGTACGCAGCCGTTCTACTGGCAGGGCAGCGGCCGCCACCGCTCCTACGTCCTGCGGCGGTTCGAGGAGGACTACGCCTCTCCGGAACCCGTGGACTTCTCCCGCGCCTGGGCATCGATCGAGCACGTCCTGCCGCAGCGGGCGGGACAGGAGTGGCTGGCCATGCTGGCCGAGGACGCCGAAGAGGGGGAGCGGGCGGAGGAGCTGCACGAGGCACTGGTGCACACCCTGGGCAACCTGACGCTCACCGGCGAGAACGGACGGCTGTCCAACCATCCGTACGAGCGCAAGCAGCAGATCCTCGACCGGAGCGCGCTGCGCATGAACCGGGAGATAGCCGCCGCCGGCCGCTGGGGGCGCCGCGAGATCCTGGACCGTGCCGAGCGCCTCGCCGACCGGGCGGTGCGGATCTGGCCGGGGCCGCTGGCCGCCGGCGACCCGCGCTCCGACGAGCGGTCGGAGTGGCAGCGGCTGCGGAAGGTGCTGGCAGGCGTTCCGGCCGGGAAGTGGACGGCCTACAAGGATCTCGCCACGGTCACCGGAGCGGGTTCGCCGCAGACCGTCGGCAGCTACCTGGCCAAGCACGCGGATGTGGCGAACGCGCACCGCGTACTGACGGCCGACGGCACGTCCTCCCCCGGGTTCGCCTGGTTCGACGGCCGTACGGAGTCGCAGCAGGAGGCGCTGGAACGCGAAGGCGTCCGGTTCAGCGGGACGGTGGCCGACGCGGGGCAGCGGCTGCTCCTGTCCGAGCTCGCCGCGCTCGCCGGGCTCGACGCTCCGGAAGGGAGCGCCGAGGAGTCGGCAGTGCGGCACCCCGATGCCCCTGCCGACCGGGCGGAGAACTTCGCCAGGCTGCTGCGTGCCCACCAGCCGGATGTCGCGGACGATTTGCTGACCTGGCTGGGCAAGTGGGAAGCACAGGGCGGCCGGCTCCAGTACGGTGCCGCCGCGGAGACCAGCTGTGCGCCCGCGCTGCGGGAGGGAAGGGGCCCGCAGGGCGGCATCTGGCCGGTGAGCGTGTACCCGCGTTCGGGAACCGTCGAGGTCGTCTTCGAATACCTTTCCGGCCGGGAGCCCTTCACCCGGATCGGGCTGCTGGCCGAACTGCGCGACCGGCTGCGGACGATCCCCGGCGTGGAGCTGGCCGTGCCCGACGAGGAACTGACCCGGCGACGGCCGAATTTCCCGCTGGGGGCGCTGCGCGGTGAGGGGCTCGTCATCTTCGCCGAGACACTGGAATGGTTCCGGCAGCAGAGCCTGTGACCTCCGCGGAACCGGTGACATCCGCGGGGGCGGTGGGCGTCCCGCTCACCGCCCCCGGTACAGCTCCTTCGCGATGATCGACCGCTGCACCTCCGTCGCCCCCTCGTAGATGCGCGGCGCGCGGACCTCGCGGTAGAGGTGTTCGAGGAGGTGGCCGCGGCGCAGGGCGCGGGCGCCGTGGATCTGGACGGCGGTGTCGACGGCCTGCTGGGCGGTCTCGGTGGCCAGGAGTTTGGCCATCGCGGAGCGCTTGGCGATGTCGGGGGCGCCGCTGTCGTACGCGGTGGCCGCGGCGTGGACGAGGAGGCGGGCGGCCTCGATGCGGGTGGCGGTCTCGGCGAGCTGGTGGGAGACGGCCTGGAGGTCCTTGAGGGGGCCGCCGAACGCGGTGCGGTCGGCGGCGTGGGCCAGGGCGGCGTCCAGGGCGGCCTGGGCCATGCCGACGGCGAAGGCGCCGACGCTCGGCCGGAAGAGGTTGAGCGTGCGCATCGCGACGCCGAAGCCGCGGTCCGGTTCGCCCACCATGTCGTCGCGGGTCACCGGCACGCCGTCGAAGACCAGGGTGCCGATCGGGTGCGGGCTGAGCATGTCCAGCGGGGTACCGGACAGGCCTGGGCGGTCGGCGGGGACCAGGAAGGCGGTGATGCCGCGGGACCCGGGGCCGCCGCCCGTGCGGGCGAAGACGGTGGCGAAGTCCGCCTCCGGCGCGTTGGAGATCCAGCACTTCTCGCCGGTCAGCCGCCAGCGTCCGGCGTCCGGCGGGCCGTCCGGCTCGGCGGCCAGGGCGAGCGCCCCGGCGTCCGAGCCCGCGTCCGGCTCGCTCAGCGCGAAGGCGGCCACCGCGCGGCCCGCGACCACCTCCGGCAGCCAGCGCGCCCGCTGCCGCTCCGTACCGGACTGGACGACGGGGTACGTGCCCAGGCCCTGGAGCGCGAGCGCGGTCTCGGCCTCGGTGGACTCCTGGGCCAGGGACTCCCGCAGCAGGCACAGGTCGAGGGCGCGTACCGGCCCCTCGACGGGGAACAGGCGGCGCAGCAGGCCGAGTTCGCCCAGGGCGGCGACCAGCGGGCGGTTCACGCGGCCCGGCTCGCCGCGGTCCGCCAGCGGGCGCAGCCGTTCGGCGGTCAGCGTGCGCAGTTCGGCGCACCACTTCTGCTCCTGGGGCCCCAGCGCGAATGCGGTCACGGGCGGCTCCCTCGTCTCGGGCCCGGGGGCTGCCGGGCGGTTCGCTCGGGTCCGTACGGCGCCGTCGGCCACCGTGCCGTGTACCGGCCGCGCCACCGGACCGTATTGCGCTCTGTTGACTGCCGTCACGAACACGTTACGCTGACGGCGGACCGGCACGGCAGTACCCGGGCAGCACCCGGACGGACTTTCCCGCGACTGACCGGCACTTCTTGTCCGGCGACTGGTTCCGTTCGTCCCCGCCGTCGTCCGCAAGGGGGCACACCGGCATGGAACTGACGCCGTCGGCGCACGTCGACACCTTCGCCCGCGACCACCTCCCCCCGGCCGGCCGGTGGCCGCGCCTCACGGACCTCGGCTACCCGGACCGCCTCAACTGCGGCGCCGAACTCCTCGACGCCACCGCCGAGCGGTGGGGTCACGGCCGCCCGGCCTTCCGGGACGCGGCCGGCACCGTGTGGACGTACGGGGAACTGCGCGCACGCGTCAACCGCATCGCACGCGTGCTCACCGACGACCTGGGCGTGCTCCCCGGCCACCGGGTGCTGCTGCGCGGTCCCACCACTCCTCTGCTGGCCGCCTGTTGGCTGGCCGTGATGAAGGCGGGCGCGGTGGCCGTGACCGTGCTGGCCACCCAGCGTCCGCGGGAGCTGGCCACCGTCTGCGGGCTGGCCCGGGTGGGGCACGCGCTGTGCGATGTGCGGGCGATGGACGACCTGGTGGCCGCGGGGGTGCCGGGGCTGCGCATCACCCCGTACGGCGGGGACGGGGCGGACGACCTGCTGCGGCGTGCCGAGGCCGGACCGGCCGCGTACGAGGCGGTGGCGACCGCGGCCGACGACGTGGCGCTGATCGCCTTCACCTCGGGGACCACCGGGCGGCCCAAGGGCTGTATGCACTTCCACCGCGATGTGCTGGCCATCGCCGACACCTTCTCCGCGCGGGTGCTGCGTCCCACGCCGGACGACGTGTTCGCCGGGAGCCCGCCGCTCGGCTTCACCTTCGGGCTCGGCGGGCTGGTGGTCTTCCCGCTGCGGGCCGGCGCCTCGGCGTACCTGGCCGACTGGGGCGGGCCCGGGCAACTGCTGGGCGACATCGCGCGGCACCGCGTCTCCGTGCTGTTCACCGCGCCGACCGCCTACCGGGTCATGCTGCCGAAGCTGGCCGCGCACGACGTGTCCTCGCTGCGGCGCTGTGTGTCGGCGGGCGAGAACCTGCCCGCGGCGACCTGGCGGGAGTGGGAGCGGGCCACCGGGCTGCGCATCATCAACGGCATCGGCGCCACGGAGCTGCTGCACATCTTCATCTCGGCCGCGGACGAGCAGGCCAGGCCGGGCACGACCGGGCTGCCGGTGCCGGGTTTCGAGGCGCGGGTGGTCGACGCGGACGGCCGGCCGGTGCCGGACGGGACGCCTGGGCTGCTCGCGGTGCGCGGCCCGACGGGCTGCCGCTACCTGGCGGACGAGCGGCAGCGGGAGTACGTGCGCGACGGCTGGAACCTGACCGGCGACACCTATGTCCGGGACGCGGACGGCTACTTCAGCTATGTGGCACGGGCGGACGACATGATCATCTCGGCCGGGTACAACATCGCCGGGCCGGAGGTCGAGGACGCCCTGCTGCGCCATCCCGATGTCGCCGAAGCGGCGGTGGTGGGGCGGCCCGACGCGGAGCGCGGCCAGGTGGTGGTGGCCCATCTCGTCCTGCGGCAGGGCGTTCCGCGCGGTCCGGAAGCGGTCGCGGAGCTGCGCGAGTTCACCAAGGCGGCCATAGCGCCGTACAAGTGCCCGCGCGAGATCGTCTTCCACGACGCGCTGCCCCGGACGGCGACCGGCAAGCTCCAGCGCTTCCGGCTGCGCGGCGGCGGCACGGGCAGCCCGGACCGTACGCCGTGACCGGCCCGGCCGGTGACAGCGGCCTGGGACACCGCCGTACCGCGCCCCGGCGGCTGCGGCTACGATCGCGCCCGGAGCGGCCACGGCCCGGCGGCCGTCCGTGCGCGCCCCCGTGCGCGGGGGCCGCGGACCGGAGCACGACAAGGCGGGAAACGACCACGTGAGCGACCAGCACGCGCAGCGCACGCCGCGGTCCCTGATCGTCACCTTCTACGGTGCGTACGGGCGCGACGGCGGTGGCGGCCCCGGCGAGGTGCCCGGCCCGGTGCCGGTCGCCGCGCTGATCCGGCTGCTCGGGGCGCTCGGCGTCGATCCGCCGTCGGTGCGCTCGGCGGTCTCCCGGCTCAAGCGGCGCGGCCTGCTCGTCGCCGCCCGTACGGAGGCGGGGGCCGCCGCGTACGGGCTCTCGGAGGCGGCGCACCAGCTGCTGGACGACGGTGACCGGCGGATCTACGGCCGGCCGGACCCCGGCCCTTCGGACGGCTGGGTCCTGGCCGTCTTCTCGGTGCCCGAACAGGAGCGGCACAAGCGGCATCTGCTGCGCTCCCGGCTGGCCCGGCTGGGCTTCGGCACCGCCGCGCCGGGGGTGTGGATCGCCCCGGCCCACCTGTACGACGAGACCCGGCACACCCTGGACCGGCTGCACCTCTCGGCGTACGTGGACCTGTTCACGGGCACGCATTCCGGTTTCGAGCCGACCGCCGACGCGGTGGCCCGCTGGTGGGACCTGGACGCGATCGCCGCGCGGCACCGCGCCTTCCTCGACGACCACGAACCGGTGCTGCGCCACTGGTCGAGCCGCCGTCCCGTACCGCCCGAGGCGGCGTACCGCGATTACCTGCTGGCGCTGGACGCCTGGCGCCGCCTCCCGTACGCGGACCCCGGTCTGCCCTCTCCCCTCCTGCCCGAGGGCTGGCCGGGCGGCCGCGCGGCGGACGTCTTCGGCCGGCTGCACACCGAACTGCGGGCGGCCGGCGCGCCGTTCGTGCGGGCCGCGGTGAACGGGGGCCGGGCGGCCGCCACCGCCTGAGGCCGGGGTTCAGCGCTTCCTCGGGTGGGCCGCGGCGGCGGCCATCGGGCGGGGCCGGGCAGCGGCGATGGTCGAGACGACGTCCTTGAAGGAGCCGCACATCCGGGTACCGGCCACCGCCGCCAACTCGCCGAAGCTGCCCACCCCGTACGTGACCGCGACCGGCTCCATCCGGGCGGTGACCGCCATCCGCATGTCGCCGACCGTGTCACCGACGTACGCGCTCTCCCAGGGCGCCACCCCGAGGTCGGCGGCGGCCCGCAGCACCATCTCCGGGTGCGGCTTGCCGCGCCGGACCATGTCCTGGGTGATGACCGGGCCGAGCAGATCGCGGATGCCGAGCACGTCGAGCAGGGCCTCGGCGCTGCGGGTGCCCTTCGAGGTGGCCACGGCCAGTTCGATGCCGTGCGCGCGCAGCGCCGACAGCCCGGCGGCCACCCCGGGGAAGAGCAGGCGGGGGCCCTCGCGCAGCACCTCGTACGCGAACAGCTCGCGGTAGCGGCCGATCGCGGCCACCACGGTGTCGTGGTCCTCCGGCATGCCGAGCAGCTTGCCGAAGGCCGGGCCCGGCGGCTTGCCGATGGCGGCGGCGGCCTGCCGGGGGGTGACCGGACGGCCGTGTTCGGAGGCGACCTTGACCAGCAGCCGGCTGATGGCGGGGAGCGTGTTGGCGAGGGTCCCGTCGAGGTCGAAGACGGCGGCCTTGATGGTCTCGCCGACCGTGGCCCGCGCGGCGCCCCCGGGACGTGGCACGGCTCCCGCTGAATCACGCATTGCTCGACACCTTCCGATTCCTGATGGGTCCTGTGCAGCTGTGGGTCCGGTCGGCGTCCGGGACGCCGACCGGACGCGGGAAGACGTGCCGGCCGCGACCGCGCGGACGGCGGGGATCGGGCCGTGGCACACCGGTGTCCGGAAGTGGCGTGCCGGCACCGGAGTGACGCCTCCGGAAGGAGCACGTTCCATGGTTCGCCTTCGCAGATTTAAAAACCGTCTGCGCTGTTTGTCAATGCGTCCCACCGGGGTGCACCCGGAGCACGACAACGTTCCATGTCGGCCCGGGGGCGGCGGAAATGACGGGGCGTTGTGCGATCAACAAACCCCCTGACCTCTTCTGCACCACAGAAATGCATGAGCACCACACGCCACTCATCAGTTCAGTTTTCGAACCGCATGGTTGGTTTTGTATGTAGACTGCGGCGCGTCCACAGCCGGACTAGAGACAGGACGGACACTGTGCCGACGCAGCATCGAGCGATACAAAGCCGCCAGGCCCTCATCCGGTCGGCCGCCCAGACGTTCATCGAGAAAGGCGTGCCCGCCGCGGGGATGACCGACATCAGCCGCCGCGCCCGGCTGAGCAAGGGAGCCCTCTACTTCCACTTCGCGTCCAAGGACGACCTCACCCTCGCGGTCCGCACCGAGGCCCTGAACGCCGTGGGCGAGCTGGAGGACGAACTGGCCCGCGCGCCGCACCCGGCGCCGGTCGCCGTGCGGGACTTCGCGATCGGGCTGCTGGGCCGGGTGGACACGGATGTCGTCGTACGGGCCGGGCTCCAGCTGCGTCCGGAGACCGCGCCGGGGATCGCCCGGCCGGAGCTGCGGCAACAGTGGTACGAACTGTTCCTGGAGAAGGCCACGGCCGACCGGGCGGCCGGGAAGCTGCCGCCCGGCGACGACCCCCGGCGCTCCGCGCAGCTGCTGACCGCGCTGGTCGTGGGCCTGCTGCACCTCGGCCAGGAGGACCGGACGTGGTGGGACAAGGACGTGATCACGGACATCTGGGCGCGGTTGCTGCCCGGCGGGACGGGGACGACGGAGGCGGGGACGGGCGGCGGACGCGGCGCGCCGGGCGCGGACGGCTCGGCGGGGACGGACGGTGCGGCGGGTACGGACGGTGCGGCAGCCGGGGATGCGGTCGCTTCGACGCCGGCCGGAGAGACCGCCCGGTAGCCCGTGCCCGAACTCCCCCATCCATTCCCGCGGCAGGTCCGAATGGCCGGAGAGGGAAACCTCGCGGAGCACCGCCTCGCCGCAGCCGGGCGGCGCTCAGCCGCTCGGCGGTCCGGCCAAGGCGGCCCGGCTGCGGGTCCGCGCGGCGCCCTATCACCAACCGCTTTTCAATACCGCATGGTTGGCTTTTTTAAGCTTTCGAAAATAGACTGACAGACCGGGCTCGTAAGGTTGCCCCCGGTACAGCAACTCCCCCCGAGAGCAAACGGAGGATGATCGGTGGTCAAGCAGGAACGCGCAGTGCGCACTCGACGCGCCGTCCTCGAAGCGGCGGCCCAGGTCATCGGCACACGCGGGTACGAAGCGGCCACGATGGCGGAGATCATCCAGCGGGCCGGCGTGACGAAGGGCGCCCTGTACTTTCACTTCGCCTCCAAGGACGCCCTGGCCCGGGCCGTCATCTCGGAACAGACCGATCCGTTCATTCCGCAGGTCAGCGACTCCCGGCTGCAGGACGCCATCGACTTCACGCACCAGGTGGCGGTGGCGCTGCGCGACGATCCGCTGCTCCAGGCGGGCACCCGCATCGCCGTCGAGACGACCTTCAGCGACGACCCGCTGGTCCCGTACCAGGCCTGGATCGACATCATCACGAAGATGTTCACCGACGCCCGGGAGAACGGGGAGCTGCTTCCGGCCATCGCGCCGGAGCGGGCCGCGGAGTTCTTCGTCTCGGCCTACATGGGCATCCAGCTCTTCTCGCACGCCGCCAGCAACCGTAACGACCTGCCCGAACGGGTCACGGCCCTGTGGAAGCACATCCTTCCCGGACTGGCCTCGCCGGGTGCGATGAGCCACCTCGATCCGCACGGCCGCGCGGTACGGACCGCGGCCTGACCGCAACTCCTCGCGCCCGGCCGCACGTTGACGTGCGTCCGGCGCGCCGCCATGCTTGCCGCGCACCCTCTCCGGGCGGACGGCGCCGCCCGGCGCACCGCCGCGCACCACCGGTGCCCCGCTTCGCGACCTCCGCACAAGAAATCCCGTGGAAGCACTGGAAAACAAACCATCCGGTTTGTATCTTAGTCCGCGTTGGTCCGCCGCCGAGGCTCATGCCGTCCGAGCGGAGTGAGCCGCCATATGGGAGGGAACTCGCATGGTCAGCGCCACGCTCACCGCGCCGTCCACCGCAGCAGACCGTCGTCCGCACACCGGGCGGGAGCACATCAGCCTGACCGATCTGCCGCCGCTGACGACGACCGTGCCCCGGCAGTATGTACACCGGACCGCGATTTCCGAGGTGTTCCTGACCGACTGGCGCCGCGCGGGGACCGATACCTGGGTGGTGAGCGCCCAGTGGCCGCGGGCCCACAGCTTCTACGGTCCGGTGGACGGTCTGCACGACCCGATGCTGCTGGTCGAGACGATGCGGCAGGCCAGCATCCTGCTCAGCCACGTGGCGCACGGCGTGCCCCTGGACCACCCGATCATCTGGCAGGACCTGCACTACTCACTGGTTCCCGAGGCCCTGCGCGTCGCCGGCACGCCCGCCGAGATAGAACTGCACATCACCGACCACGACTTGACGTACCGCGGCAAGCGGCTGGCCAGCGCCCGGCAGACGTACCGTGTCCTGCGCGACGGCACCGAACTGGCCGCCGCCGAGCTGACTTTCTCCTGCCACAGCCCTGCCGTCTACCGCCGCCTGCGCGGTGAATACAGCGACCTCCAGCGGGCCAACGACCGCAGGCTGGAGCCTGCCGAGCCGGTGGCGCCGCCCCTGGTGGCACGCGACCGTACCGCCGATGTGGTCCTCTCCCCCACCGCGCGCGCCGACCGCTGGCAGCTGCGGGTGAACACCGCGCACCCGGTGCTCTTCGACCACCCCGTGGACCACGCGCCCGGCATGCTGATGGTGGAGGCCGCCCGGCAGGCCGCGCACGCCGCCGCGGGCCCCGGCTTCTCGCTCCCCGCCGAGCTGGACTGTTCCTTCCACCGCTACGGCGAACTGGACGCGCCGTGCTGGGTCGAGGTGGCCACGGCGGGCCGTGACGCGCGGGGCCGCCTCCTCCTGGACATCGACATCCAGCAGAACGGCCGGTCCGTTTTCACCGCCCGTACGGCGAGCCAGTCCATCCGCTGAACCGACGCCCGGGGCGGCGCACGACGGGCTGCCCGGGGTTCCGCCCCTTCACTCAGGAGCTCCGCGCCGGAGGCTGTGCGACGCTGCCGTCCGTGCCTCACTTCCCCTTCAGGGAACGGAAGGGAAGCCGCCGCCCCGCCTGGTGATGAGCAAATGATGTGGAGCAGGGACGCGCCTGGCGCAACCGGCCAGGCGCGTCCCTGCGCGGGGGAACCGAGCGTGGTGCGGAATGCCGGGCCCAGGACGCGCCCTCCGCCACATCACCCCAGCGTGAGCCGCGGCTTGGGCGCATCCGTGCGGCCCGTGGGCGGCGTGCGGCTCCCTGCTCGGTACGGGAGGGGCCAGGGCGCGCCGGGGCCCGCGTAATCCTGTTCGGCGGCGGCGTGCAGGGTCCAGTGCGGGTCGTACAGGTGGGGGCGGGCCAGGGCGCACAGGTCGGCGCGGCCTGCCAGGACGAGGGAGTTGACGTCGTCCCAGGAGGAGACGGCGCCCACCGCGATCACCGGGACGCCGAGCCGGTTGCGGATGCGGTCGGCGAACGGGGTCTGGTAGGAGCGGCCGTACTCGGGTTGTTCGTGGGGGACGACCTGGCCGGTCGAGACGTCGATGGCGGCGGCGCCGTGGGCGGCGAAGGCGCGGGCGATCTCGACCGAGTCCTCGGCGGTGGTGCCGCCTTCGGCCCAGTCGGTGGCCGATATCCGTACGGTCATGGGCCGGTCGTCCGGCCAGACGGCGCGGACCGCGTCGAAGACCTCCAGCGGGAAGCGGAGCCGGGCCGCGAGGTCGCCGCCGTAGGCGTCGGTGCGGAGGTTGGTGAGCGGGGAGAGGAAGCCGGAGAGCAGGTAGCCGTGGGCGCAGTGCAATTCGAGGAGGTCGAAGCCGGCGCGGGCGGCGGAGCGGGCGGACGCGGCGAACTGATCGCGCACGGCGGCCAGTTCGGGCTCGGTCAGGGCGTGCGGGACCTGGTTGACGCCGGGGCGGTACGGGAGCGCGGAGGGGGCCACGACCGGCCAGTTGCCCTCCGGCAGCGGCTGGTCGATGCCTTCCCACATGAGGCGGGTGGAGCCCTTGCGGCCGGAGTGCCCGAGCTGGACGCCGATGGCGGTGCCGGGCGACCCGGCGTGCACGAAGTCGGTCACGCGGCGCCATGCCGTCTCGTGCTCCGGCGCGTACAGGCCGGTGCAGCCGGGGGTGATGCGGCCCTGGGGGCTGACGCAGACCATCTCGGTCATCACCAGCCCGGCGCCGCCGAGGGCGCGGGCGCCGAGGTGGACGAGGTGGAAGTCGCCCGGTGTGCCGTCGCCGTCGGCGCTGTACATGTCCATCGGGGAGACCACGACCCGGTTGCGCAGGGTCAGGCCGCCGAGCCGGAAGGGGGTGAACATGGGCGGGGTGCCGGGCGGGATGCCGGCCTCCTCCTCCACCGCCGCGACGAAGGCGGGATCGCGGAGCCGCAGGTTGGCGTGGGTGACCCGGCGGCTGCGGGTGAGCAGGTTGAAGGCGAAGCGGCGGGGCGGCTGGTCGACGTACTCCGCCAGTTCCTCGAACCAGGCGAGGCTGGCGCGGGCGGCCCGCTGGGTGGAGGCGACGACGGGCCGCCGCTCGGCCTCGTACGCGGCCAGCGCGTCCGGGAGGGCGGGGTTCTCCTCCAGGCACGCGGCCAGCGCGAGGGCGTCCTCGACGGCGAGTTTGGTGCCGGAGCCGATGGAGAAGTGGGCGGTGTGCGCGGCGTCGCCGAGCAGGACCGTGTTGCCGTGCGACCAGCGGTCGTTGACGACGGTGCGGAACGCGGTCCAGGCGGAGTTGTTGGAGCGCAGCGGGCGGCCGCTCAGCGCGTCGGAGAAGATCTTGGCGCACCATTCGGCGGACGCGCGCTCGTCGCAGCGGTCCAGTCCGGCGCGGCGCCAGACCTCCTCGCGCATCTCGACGATGACGGTGCTGGCGCCGTCCGGCTGCCCGGGGCCGGACTCCCCGCGGGCGTACGGATAGCCGTGCAGCTGGACGACGCCGTGCTCGGTCTCGGCGATCTCGAAGCGGAACGCGTCCAGGGCGAAGTCGGCGGCGAGCCAGATGTAGCGGCAGCGGTGGGTGGTCAGGCGCGGGCCGAAGACGTCGGCGTGCGCGGTACGGGTGCGGCTGTGCACGCCGTCGGCGGCGATGACCAGGTCGTGGCTCGCGGCGAGTGCGGCGGCGGGCGGGGCCTCGGTGCGGAAGTTCAGCCGTACGCCGAGGGAGCGGCAGCGCTCGTGCAGGATGCGCAGCAGCGTACGGCGGCCGAGGGCGGCGAAGCCGTGGCCGCCGGAGGTCAGGGTGCGGCCGCGGTGCACGATGTCGATGTCGTCCCAGCGCACGAACTCCCGCCGGAGGGCGCGGTAGACCTCCGGGTCGGCGTGTTCGATGCCGCCGAGGGTCTCGTCGGAGAGGACGACGCCGAAGCCGAAGGTGTCGTCGGGGGCGTTGCGCTCCCAGACGGTGATGTCGCGGGCCGGGCGGAGGCGCTTGAGGAGGACGGCCGCGTACAGGCCGCCGGGGCCGCCCCCGATGACGGCCACCTTTCCGGTACCCGCCGTCCGGGCGCCCGCCTTGGGGAGCCCCGCCTCTTGAGCGCCCGCCTTCGCAGAACCCGTCTCTCGGGCGCCCGCCCTCCAAGGATCCGTCCCTTGGGCGCCCACCGTCACTTCCCCTGCCACTTCGGGGTCCGCTTCTCGGTGAAGGCGGCGTGGAATTCGGCGTAGTCGGCGCTGTTCATCAGCAGGGCCTGGGTGGCGGCGTCCATCTCGACGGCGGCGCCCAGCGGCATGTCCAGTTCGGCGGTGAGCAGCGCCTTGGTCTGGGCGTGGGCGAGCGCGGGCCCGGCGTCGAGCCGCTGGGCCAGGACGTGCGCGGCGGTGTCCGCGCGGCCTTCCTCGGCCAGTTCGCTCAGCAGGCCGATGCGTTCCGCCTCGGGAGCGCGGACCGGTTCGCCGAGCATCAGCAGCCGGGTGGCGTGGCCGAGGCCGACGACGCGCGGCAGCAGATAGGCGGCGCCCATGTCGCCGCCGGAGAGGCCGACCTTGGTGAAGAGGAAGGCGAAGCGGGCCGAGGGGTCGGCGACGCGGAAGTCGGCGGCCAGGGCGAGCACCGCGCCGGCGCCCGCCGCGACACCGTGCACGGCGGCGATCACCGGGAACGGGCACTCCCGCAGGGCCCGGACGACCTGGCCGGTCATCCGGTTGAAGTCCAGGAGCTGGCCGGTGTCCATGGCGAGCGTGGCGCCGATGATCTCCTCGACGTCGCCGCCGGAGCAGAAGCCGCGGCCCTCGCCGCCGAGGACGAGGGCGCGTACGGACCGTTCCCTGGACAGCTCGGCGAGCAGGTCGCGCAGGTCGGCGTACGCCTCGAAGGTCAGCGCGTTGAGCCGGTCCGGGCGTGCGAGGGTGACGGTGGCGATGCCGTCTTCCCTGGTCACGCGGATGTGCTGCCATGCGTCGGTGGTGCGGGCGGAACCTGTGAACGGGCTCATCGGGCCACTGCCCCCTTCAGCCGGACGGCTGGTGCCGGAACGCGATCGCGCTTCGAAGTTATCACCGTTACGTGACCGTCGTCACGAGTACGCGATACGCACGACGCGCGACGCACCGCGGCCTCCGGCGGGCGGTTGCCGCCGGAGGCCGCGCCTGTCCGGGATCGCTCACACCGTCGCGGGAGCCTCGGAGCCGGCCGCGACCGCGCCGTCCGGTTCCGTACCGCCCTGCCCCAGCCGCGAGTTCCGCCGCCCGTACAGCGCGTAGACGACCGCGCCGACCGCGAGGAACGCGGCGAACTGGAGCCAGGTCGCCGGGCCCGTGCCGTAGATCAGATAGCCGCAGAAGGCGATGCCGAGCAGCGGGCAGAGCGGGAAGAGCGGCACCCGGAAGCGGCGCGGCAGGTCCGGGCGGGTGCGGCGCAGCACCATGACGCTGACGTTGACGACGGCCATCACGGCCAGCGTGCCGATGGTCGTCAGGTTCATCACGACGTCCAGCGGGACCACCGCGGCCGGGACCGCGAAGACCACCGCCACGATCCAGGTGCCCGCCACCGGGGTGGCGGTCCTCGGCGAGATCCGCTCGAAGACGCGCGGGACCAGCCCGTCGCGGGACATCGACATCAGGATGCGGGTCTGCCCGTACATGACCGCGAGGACCACGGAGGCGATGGCGACGACCGCGCCGAAGGCGATCACACCGCCGCCGGCCGCGGAGTGGGTGACCTGGTTGACGACGAGGGACAGCGCGGCGGGCTGGTCGCCCACCTGGTCGGCGGAGAGCGCGCCGATGGCGGACAGCGCGACCACGCCGTACAGCACGGTGACCACACCGATGCAGATCATGATCGCGACGGGGACGTTCCGGCGCGGGTTCTTCACCTCCTCGCCCGCCGTGGTGATCGCGTCGAAGCCGATGTACGAGAAGAAGGCGACCGAGGCGCCGGAGGTGATGCCGGCGACGCCCTCCGGGGCGAACGGCGTGAGGTTGCCGTCCTCGAAGGCGGTGAAGGCGATGGCGCAGAACAGGACGAGGACCGCCAGTTTGAGCACGGCCATCGCGGCGGTCGCGCGGGCGCTCTCGCGGATGCCGCGCACCAGCAGCACCGCGGCGAGCAGCATCACGACCACGGCCGGGACATTGACGATGCCGCCGTCGCCGGGCGGATTCGACAGCGCGGCGGGCAGCTGCCAGCCGGTCAGGCTGTTCAGCAGTTCGTTCAGGTACTGCCCCCAGCCGACCGCGACCGCGGAGACCGAGACGCCGTACTCCAGCAGCAGGCACCAGCCGACGAGGAAGGCGGCGCGCTCGCCGAGGGTGGCGTAGGCGTAGGAGTACGAGCTGCCGGACACCGGGATCGCGCCGCCCAGCTCCGCGAAGGAGAAGGCGGTGAAGACGCAGGTCACGGCGGCGAGCACGAAGGAGACGACGACGGCGGGGCCGGACTGGGCGACGGTGTCGGACAGGCCGACGAAGATGCCGGTGCCGACGATGGCGCCGATGCCGAAGCACACGAGCTGGAAGAGCCCCATGGTGCGCTTGAGGCCGTGGCCTTCGAGGTCCGTGCCGGATTCGGCGACGAGGAGGTCGGGGGACTTGACGCGCAGTCCAGAACCTGACGGACGCATGGGGTGGTTCTCATCTCTGATGGTGCGGTGGTGCGGTGCGCGCGGCGGGCGGGCCGGGCACGGGGCGGGGTCCGGACCGGTGGGCCGGACCCCGTACGCCGGTTCGATGGTAGCCGCTATGTCTGCATGATCGCCCATTGGGTCGTATAGCCATGCAATGCGGGCGTATGAATCCGCCCGGAGGCCCCGGCCACGGGCGTACGGAACCCGCGCGAAGGCCGCGGCCACGGGCGTACGGAACCCCGCGCGACGCCCGGCCGCGCGGGTCACGGCAGCGGAACGCTATCCGGCCATCGTGGCGACCAGCACCGCCTTGATCGTGTGCAGCCGGTTCTCCGCCTCGTCGAAGACGACCGAGTGCGGCGACTCGAAGACCTCGTCCGTGACCTCCAGGGAGGTCAGGCCGTGCCGCTCGTGGATCTCACGGCCGACGGCGGTGCCGAGGTCGTGGAACGCGGGCAGGCAGTGCAGGAACTTCACGTCCGGATTGCCGGTGGCACGCAGCACGTCCATCGTGACGGCGTACCCGCCGAGCAGCGCGATGCGCTCGTCCCAGACCTCCTTGGGCTCCCCCATCGAGACCCAGACGTCGGTGGCGACGAAGTCCGCGCCGCGCACACCCTCCGCCACGTCCGCGGTGATCGTGACCCGGGCGCCGCTGTGCGCGGCCAGCTCCTTGGCCCGGCCGACGATCTCCTCGTCCGGCCACAGGCCCTCGGGCGCGACGATCCGTACGTCCATGCCGAGCAGCGCGCCGGTGATCAGATAGGAGTTGCCCATGTTGTACCGGGCGTCGCCGAGGTAGGCGAAGGCGATCTCCGGCAGCGGGCGGCCGGGCAGGTGCTCGCGCATGGTCAGCACGTCGGCGAGCATCTGGGTCGGGTGCCAGCGGTCGGTCAGGCCGTTGAGGACCGGTACGCCGGCGTACCGCGCCAGCTCCTCGACGGCCTCCTGGGAGCTGCCGCGGTACTCGATCGCGTCGTACATCCGGCCGAGCACCCGGGCGGTGTCCTTGACCGACTCCTTGTGCCCGATCTGGGACGCGGTCGGGTCGAGGTAGGTGGTCGAGGCACCCTGGTCGGCGGCGGCGACCTCGAAGGCGCAGCGCGTACGGGTGGAGGTCTTCTCGAAGATCAGGGCGATGTTGCGGCCCCGCAGGCGCGCGACCTCCTCGCCCGCGCGCTTGGCGGCCTTCAGCTCGGCCGCCAGGTCGACGAGCCGGCCGAATTCCGCCGCGGTGAAATCCAGCTCCTTGAGGAAGTGGCGGCCCTTGAGGTCCGTGGCCATGGTGGCTCCTAGGTCGCGGCAATCGATATGAGTGGAAGTGTATACGACGCACCGTATCCCTATACAGGCCGTCCGGGCGCCCGTCCTCCCCATCCTTCCCGCACAGGGGCCGGTGCCCGCCCCGAGGCTCAGACGCGTTTCCCGGGGCCTATACGGGGTCGCGTTCCACCGGGCAGCTCATGCAGCGCGGGCCGCCCCGGCCCCGGCCCAGCTCACTGCCCGGAATGGTAATGACCTCCACGCCGCGCTTGCGCAGGAACGTGTTGGTGGTGACGTTGCGCTCGTAGGCGACCACCACGCCCGGCTCGACGGCCAGCACGTTGCACCCGTCGTCCCACTGCTCGCGCTCGGCCGAGTGCACGTCCTGCGTCGCGGTCAGCACCCGGATGTCGTCCAGGCCCAGCGCCGCCGCCATGGCGCGGTGCATGTGCTCCGGCGGGTGGTCGGTGACCTTCAGCTCCCGGTCGCCGGCGCCCGGCTCGATCGTGTACGAGCGCAGCATGCCCAGCCCCTCGTACTGGGTGAAGGTCCCGCCGTCGACCATCGTCATGACCGTGTCCAGGTGCATGAACGCCCGCCGCTTGGGCATGTCCAGCGCCACGATGGTGCGCGCCGACCCGGCCGCGAACAGGCCGCGCGCCAGCATCTCGACCGCCTGCGGGGTGGTCCGCTCGCTCATGCCGATCAGTACGGCGCCGTTGCCGAGCACCAGCACGTCGCCGCCTTCGATGGTCGACGGATAGGCCCCCTGCCCCTCCGACCAGACGTTGAAGCCGCCGCCCCGGAACAGCTTGTGGTGCCGGTAGATCGCCTCGTAGTGCACCGTCTCGCGCTGCCGGGCCGGCCAGCGCATGGCGTTGATCGACACCCCGTCGTACACCCACGCCGAGGTGTCGCGGGTGAACAGATGGTTGGGCAGCGGGCGCAGCACGAAGTCGTCGAGGTCCATCACGTGGAAGCGCACCGAGGTCGGCTCCGGGTGCGCCGCCAGGTACTCCCGCTTGGTCATCCCGCCGACCAGTGCCTCCACCAGCTCCGGTACGGGCAGCGCGTCGAACACGGCCCGCAGGTGGTCGGTGGCCAGCGGCCCGTACTCCTTCTCGTGGAAGACCCGGTCCAGTACGAGCTCGCGCGCCTCGGGAAGGTGGAGGGTCTCGGCCAGCAGGTCGCCGAACAGGTGCACCGCGACGCCCCGGTCCCGGAGGATGTCCGCGAAGGCGTCGTGCTCGGCGCGCGCCCGGCGCACCCACAGCACGTCGTCGAAGAGCAGCGCGTCCTTGTTGGTCGGGGTGAGTCGTTTCAGCTCCAGATCGGGGCGGTGCAGGATGACGCGGCGCAGCCGCCCGGCCTCGGAGTCGACGTGGAATCCCATGGGCACATCTTCGCGGTTCGGGGGCCGCGGCGGAGGGCTCCGGACGCACCGCGACACGGAGATTCCGCGGCCGCGGGGGTACGGCCCGCTGATCGGCGCCGGGCCCGTACGCACGGCCTAGGACCCCGCCAGAGCGATGACCGCGATCAGAACCACGGCGACGGCGAACAGCATGAGCAGCGCGCCGACCCAGAGCCGGCCTGCGGCGTCCTCCGTATGGTCGTAGGGGGTGTCCGGGGGGCGGCTTTCGCGGGGGCGGCGGGCGGGGAGGTGGAAGCCGCGGCCGGGGGTGCGGCCGGGCCGGGGCTCCTTCCGCGGCACCGCCGTCCGGGTCGCGGCGTCGAACAGCGCCTTCCAGCCCTGGTCGCCGAAGCCGGTGGGTCCGCCGCCGTCGAGCAGCTGCCGCAGCACCGCGCGGCCCCGGCCGCCGTGGCCGTTCCACAGTTCCGGCAGGAAGCGCGGCAACAGGCCGGGGGTGCTGCCCTGTCCGGCGTACGGAAGCACCAGTTCGCCGTAGAGGAGCACGGCGGTGCGGATCCGCGTCCGGCCGTCCGGGCCGGTGACCGGGTCCTCGTCGCGGTCTCCGCCGTCCGGGCCGAGGAACAGGTGGGACAGCAGGAGGCGTTCGCAGACGGCGCGGGCGGCGGGGACGGACCGCTGCGGGGCGCGGTCGACGAGGACACGGGCCGCGCGGTCGGCCTGTGCCGCGGGGAGGCCGCTTTCGAGCACTTCGAGGAGCACGTCGTCGGTGCTGTTGTGCAGATAGCGCGCGGCGTCGTCGCCGTTCTGGCGGAGGGCTCGGCGCAGGACGTCCGCGGTCACGTCCCGGGGGAAGCCGGTGCCGGCCCGGACGGCCTGGCGGGGGTCGTAGGACTGCCCGCCGCGCTCCTCGTACGGCGGGTCGTCCGGCGGGTCGTACCGCTGGGCCCGGCTCTCGCGGGGCGGGTCGTACACCTCCCGGTCGTACACCTCCCGGTCGTACGCGCGGCGGTCCTGGCTCCCGTACGCCCGCCGGTACGGCTGTTGTTCCTGGTCCTGCCGCATGTGGTCGAAGACCCGGTCGTCGTACACCTCCGCGCGGGCCGGGCCGTCCGCCCGGTCCGTACGGGAGCGGCGGTGGTCCACGGCGTGGCTGAGCCACTTCAGCGCCTCGTGCACCAGGCGCACGCGCTCGTCGAGGCGTTCCTGTTCGAAGACGCGGCGCTCGGCCAGCGCGCGGCGCGTCTCGCGCAGGGCTTCGGGGTCGTAGCGGTGTTCCAGGTAGTGCTCGACCAGCCGCTCCGCGGCGTCCCTGGCCTGGTCGCCGTGGTCGGGCGGGCCGTCGTCCGGGCCGTCGCCGCCGGATGCGCCGTGCCCCGCCCGTGCCGGGTCCAGACGGGTCAGCTGCTGGTCCTGGGTGGCCGACTTGTGCCAGCGCGTCACGAAGACGTAGCGGAACGGCCCGCCGTCCCGGGTGTCGTGGGTGGCGAAGGACCAGGAGTCGGGCAGTGACGTTCCCAGCAGCTGGCGCAGCCCCCACAGGACGGGGACCGGGCCTTCGCCGCCCGTGTGGTCCAGGACGGACAGGCGCCTGCGCGGGCGGCGCAGGCGCTCGGCGAGCACCGCGGTCAGCTCCTCGGGGAACCGGCCGGTCCGTTCGGTGAGCGCCGGTGCCGTGCGGTCGGCCGCCGTCCACAGCACCCGGGCCGGTACGCAGTCCAGGGTCCGGCCCTCGACCTCCCGCAGGTCGATGCCGCTGCCCTCCCAGCGCCAGTCGTGCAGGCCCAGGCAGCGGCCGGGCGTCAGCACCGAGGCGCTGCCCAGCAGCGCGTGCGAACAGGTGCTGGGGCGGCCGCCGCGGTCCCGGTCGGGAATCCGCCGGAGCAGCAGGACCGACCGCTCGGCGCCCGCCTCGGCGGGCAGTTCCACCCGGGCCAGGCTCTCGCGTGCCGTTTCGTCGGGGACGCGCAGCAGCGGGGCGATCCTGCGGTAGATCGGCTTGAGCCCGTCCCGGTTGCCCGACCAGGCGACCGGTCCCACGCCCGCGCCGCCGACGGCGTGGTCCGCGTCCCAGCGGAAGACGATCTGGTGCACCGCTTCGGTCGCGTTCACAGTCCCACCTCCTGGGGGTCGGCTCCCGGCAGGAGCCCGCACATCGCGAAGACCGACAGCAGCGGGGTGAGCACCCGCCGCGGCCGGACGCCCTGCGGGAAGCCGCCCGCGTCCTCCTGGCCGCCGGTGGCGGACGCGAAGTGCAGGGTGCACCGCGCGCAGTCGGCGAACGGCTTGAGCCAGGCGGGCCCGCCGTGGTGCCGCAGGAAGGCGTAGACGTCACGGCTCTCCGCGCGAAGGGCCCGGGCCGACGGCCGGGCGCTCTCGGGGGCGGTCAGCCAGCGCGCCACCGCCGGCTCGAAGCGGATCAGGTCGCTCTTGCCCACCACGATCGCGGCCGCCGCGTCCACGTACGGGCCGTCGTGGCGCACCCGGTCCAGCACGGTGCCGAACGAGCGGTCGCCGAGGTCGTCGGCGCGCTGCTTGGTGCGTTCGCGCACCGCGTCCAGATACGGCAGCGGCAGCGCGCGCAGCGGGTCGACGACGAAGATGAACGCGCTGACGGCGGCCAGGAAGCGGGTGACCCGGCCGGTGCGCTCCAGGTCCTCGCCGGACAGGTCGAAGAAGACCACGGGCCGGGTGGTGCCGCCCCGGCTGACCAGCAGCCCGTCGGCGAACTCGGCGAAGTCGGTCTGCTCGGTGTGCGCCAGCGTCTCGCCGGCCCGCAGCTTGAGCACCCGGTCGTCGAGGTAGGCGCGGTGGGAGTCGGCGTGCAGCGGGACGGCCTTGAGCCCGTGCGCGTCCAGCGCGCCCCGCTCCACCTCGCCGATCATCGAGGCGAGCAGGTGGGTCTTGCCCGCGCGGGAGCTGCCGACCAGGGCCACCGTCAGCGGTTCGCCGTTGGTGAGGTAGGGGGCGGGCAGGTAGTGCTCGGGCATCCCGGCCGTGTTGCCGCAGACCTGGAACGCCTCGCGCAGCGCGTCCTGGCGGCGCAGCGGGTTGTGCTCGCCCGTGAGGTCCAGGCGGACGAAGGTGCTGGTCTCGTCGCGTACGTACAGCCGGTCCTCGTCGAAGGCGATCGGGTCGAGGCAGTACGGGCACACCACGGGGCGGGGTCCCGGGCCCATCGGGTACGTGCTCACCGGCGGCCTCCCATGCCCGTACGGCCGGAGCCGAAGAGCGCGCGCAGTCCGCGGCCCGGTGTCCGGCCGGGCCCGGTGTCCGCCACCGGATCGTCGTCCAGCCCCAACGCGGCGCGTTTGCGGGCCAGTTCCTCGTCGAAGGCGCGGCGCCCGGGATCCAGGGGATCGGCCGGGAGCGGGCGCCCCTGGAGCGGGTCCTGCCGGTTGAGCATCCGCAGCACCTCGACGGGGTGGCGGCGCTCCTGCGCCGTGGACGCGAACGCGGTGGACAGCACGCCGAGCGCGGGCAGCCGGGCCAGGTCCCGCGGCGGCCCGTCCGGCTCCCCTTCGCGGCCGGTGGCCAGGTGGTACATCACCTGGGCCACGCTCCACAGGTCGTCGCGCGGGTCGGCGGTGCCGTGTCCGGCGCGCTGTTCCGGCGCGGCCCAGGGCGCCTCGCCGAGCGCCTCGCGGGGGTGGCCGGCGCGGGTGGCGAGGCACGGCTCGGGCAGCCGGACGTGCCGGCCGTCCCACCGTACGGTGTGCGGCGTCAGCCCGCGGTGCACGACCTCGACGGCCTGCAACAGCCGTACCGCCAGGACCAGTTCGCTGCGGATGCGCTCCTGTTCCCTGACCGTGGCCCGGCCCGCGAGCGCCGCCAGCGGGCGTCCGCGGGCGGGCTCGTAGAAGACGAACGGCTCCCGTACGTCCAGGTGGTAGCCGCCGAACCGGGCGAACAGCTGGTGGTACGGCGCGTCGCCGAACGCCCGGCGCACGGCGAGGCCGACGCCCACCTCCGCCTCCAGCCGGTCGCGGGCCCGGTGGTCGGCGCGCGCGGTGTGCGCGAGGCGGTACTGCATCACCCGCCAGTCCTCGCCCAGCGTCACGGGCCTGGCGCGCAGCGGGTGCCGCTGCGGCCCGGCGGGCAGCTCGTCCCAGTAGGCCGCCGGCAGTCGCGCGAGCGTGCCCTCGTCCGTGAAGAAGGCCAGCTCCGTGCGGTCACGCGCCGGGCGGCCGCCGTTCCGCGCGGCGGCGTTCCCGGGCGCGGCACCGCCCTCCGGCGCGCGGCCGGACGTCCGTACCGTCTCCTGCCGGTCCGCCCACTCGTTCATGACGTCCTCTCATTCGTTCGCGTTGGCGGACAGTTCCGGCCCGGTGGCGCCGTCGTCACCGCGCAGCCGGACGGTGCGCACCGATCCGGTGCGCACCGGCAGCAGCCGGAAGACCCCCGCGTACCGGCCGGCCGGGGTCCACACCAGGTCGTCGGTGCCCGGACCGTGCCCGTCGGCGGGCGGCGGGCCGTCGCCGTGCCGGGTCACGTCCGGGGCGAAGCGCACCCCGCGGGCGGCGTGCCGGTCGCGGGAGAGCACCCGGCGGTGCTCGGCGGCGCACAGCGGGACGGTGCCGGTGCCGTCGCCGTGCGCCTGGAGGACGCGGGTGACCCGGTCGGGGGCGAGGCCGAGCAGCACCGCCGGGTCCGGCCGGGACGCGGGGTCCCGGGCGAAGGCGGGGGCCGCGGCGACGCCGTCCCGGGCCAGCCGGGCGCTCTCGTCGTCGATCAGGGCCCGTACCTCCCGGTCGACGGGGAGTGTGGTGGCCGCGCCGGGGTCGCGTTCGATGGCGCCCCAGTACGGGTCGAGGAGCCCGGCGATGCCGTCGGCGAGGTCGCCGACGAGGGTGGCGACCAACTCGGGCCCGCCGTCGCCCGCTTCGCGCTCCAGCCAGGGGACGGGCACGTCGTCGGGCGGGGTGGCGGCCGCCGCGGGCGCGGGGCCGTCCGCCGTCCGCCGGGGCGGCGGGACGGTGTCGGCGAGCGGGTCCTGCCAGGGGGTGCCGTGCGCGGTGTCCGGGTCCGCCGCGCCGGCGCCGTCCCGTCCGCCGGGCTCCGGTTCGCGGTCCCAGTCGTCCCAGTCGTCCCAGCCCTGCGCGGTGTCGTCGTACCGGGGATCGACGGTCTCGAAGGAGTCGTACGACGGCTGCGGCTCGGTGTGCCGGTCGTACGACGGGCCGAACCAGTCGTCCTCCAGGAGGCCGGCCGACGGTGCCCGCGCGCCCGCCTGTACTGCGCCGCCGTCGCGGCCCGGCGCGGGCGCCGGTTCGCGGCCCTCGGCGGCGTCCGCCGCGCGGCGGATCATCCCGGCCACCGCCCGCGCCCCGTCGGCGCAGTACAGGCGGGCGTCCGCCAGCAGCCAGTCGTGGACGACGGCGTCCGCCAGCAGCCCGTCGAGGGAGTGCAGCACCTCCCGCCCTTCGGGGCCGCCGCCCGCCGCCCACCAGGTGTCCAGGGCCGCGGTCCACCGGCGTACGGCCAGCAGCGGCAGCGCGATCAGCGCCACCAGCAGCACGCTCAGGCCGAGCCAGGCGGGAACCGCGAGGGTGTGGCCGAGGGTGCTGCCGATGGCCGCGCCGACCAGCCCGGCGCACAACTGTGCCAGGGCGCCCGACCGGCCGCCGCCGTCCAGGTGCCCGTCCCCGGCGCGGCCGGGGCGGCGGGCCAGGGCGAGCGTGGTCAGCCCGGCGGCGGCCAGCGCCGTGAGCGGGCCCAGTGCCCAGCCGGGGCCCGGCCACAGGCCCGCCGCCGCGGCGACGGCACAGCCGCCCGCCAACTCCCCGTAGGCCGCGCCGCGCACCTCGAACGGCCGTGGCCCGGCCAGTTGCCGCGGCAGGTCGGGCGGGCACAGCTCGTCGAGCCGGCCGAGGCGGGCCGCGCTGCCGGTCGGCGTGGCCAGGTCGGCCAGCACGCCGAGCCGGGCCGCCGTCGAGCGCAGCGGCAGCCGGCGCGCCAGCAGGTTCTGGGCGAAGCCGCGCAGTCCGGGGCCGATCCGGTCGCGGGCGGCCTCCGGCACCCGCGGCAGGTCGATGCCGTGCTCGTGCAGCCGACGGCGCTGTTCCGGGGGCAGCCCGACGCCGTCGCCGTCGCGGAGGATCTCGGCGACGGTCTCGCGGTAGGCGGCCAGTTCGGCAGCGGCGGCGTCCAGACTCTCGGCGAGGTCGGCGTCCCCGCCCCCGCCGCGCAGCAGGCCGCCCGCGCCGCGCTGCCGTTCGTACGCCTCCTCGGCCTCGTCCAGCGCCGCTTCGCAGGCCCGGAACCGCTCGTCGGCCTCGCCGCCGGCGCGCCGCCACTCCGCGCGTTCCACGCTCCGCGGCATCCCGGTGCCGATCAACGGCGCCAGCGCGGCGGGCACGCCGCCCGCCTCCGGGTCGGCGACCGTGATACGGCCGCCGGGGTCGTCCTGGCCGACCAGGTCGGCCAGCGCCTGCCGCCAGACGCGGGCGCGTGCGGTGGGCGAGAGGTCGTGCTCCAGGACGCGCAGGGCGGGCACGGCCACGCCGTCGGGAAGCTCCGAGACGGCGTGCAGCACGGCGTCGAACACGGCGGGCGCCGCGAGGAGTTCGAGGAGCGGGCGGAGCGCGCCCGCGTCCTCCCACGGCGCGGGGTCGGCGGCCGTGCCGCCGTGCGGGTCGAGGACCCACAGCACGCCCACGGCGGGCGGGCGCAGCGGCGAGGGCCGGTTCAGGGCCCAGGGGGTCGGCGCGGGCGGTACGGCGATGCCGTCGCCCGGTTCCGCGGGCGGGGCGCCGACCGCGACGCACAGCGCGTGACCGGGCCCGTAGGCGAGGACCTGTTCGTGGATCCGCTGGTGGCGGGCGAGGCCGTCGGCGGTGTCCACCAGCAGGAAACGGTCGGCCGTCCGGCCCGGGGTGCCGTCCAGCGCGGCGCGGACGGCGCGGTGCAGCCCGTCCGCGCCGGCCAGTTCCCCGGGGCCGTCCCGCAGGTCGAGGGTGACGACCGGAGCGGTGGTACGGGAGCTCACAGCAGGCCCTCCTCCCTCGGCTCCTCGTCCCACGGGTCGGCCCACAGGCCGTCCTCGGCACGGTCCCCGGGGCGCGCCGTCCCCTCGGGCTCCGGCCGCGGCTCGTGCGGTCCGCCCGTCTTGCGGGGCGGCGGTTCGTACGGGTCGGCCGCGTACCGTTCGGGCCCGTGCCGTCCGGGCCCGTGCCGTCCGGGTCCGTACGCATCGGTCGGGTGCGTGTCGGTCGGGTGCGTGTCCGTCACGTGTGCGTCGGCCGCGTACGGATCGGTCGCGTACGGCCGGGTCTCGCGCGCCCGCTCCTCCCCGGCCGGCTGGTGTCCGTTGGCCCGGTGTAGCCGGGGCGGGGAGCCGCCGCCCTTGCGCGGCTGTGCCTGCGCCTGCGCCAGGGCGCGCAACGAGGGCCGGTTGGCCCGCAGGCTCCGGGGGAAGCGCAGGTCCAGCGCGCCGTCCAGGGTCGTGGTCCAGAAGTGGCGCAGCGGCTCGATCCAGTCCTGGTCCTCCGCGTCCAGGTCACGGGCGCGCTGCCGCAGCCGGGCGGCCTGCGCCGGGGCGACCTCGCGCAGGAAGGTCCAGAACAGCGGGTCCGGTTCCCTCGGCGTGGTGCTCAGCCCCTCCGGCAGGGCCTCCATCAGCACCGAGCAGAAGTCCTTGACCGCCGACCCGGCGTCCAGCAGCGCCCAGCGCTCGTAGGCCCGCAGCAGGTCGGACCAGCTGGAGACGTCCCGGTCGTACGGCTGGAGGGCCAGCGTCATGGTGGCCGAGTCGCCGCCGCGCAGCCGGAAGCAGACGCTGTCCGGGGAGAGCGGGTCGCCGACGGCCTCGACCCGGCCGTTCCACATCGCGCACAGCATGCGCTGGAGCACCCGCTGCCGGTCGCTCTCCGTGCTGGCCAGCCAGGAGTCGCGGTAGCCGGTGCGCTGGCGCCACTGGAGGTGGTCCTCGCGGCCCTCCCGCTCCCTGGCCCGGCCCCACAGGCGCAGCACCTGCCGCACCTCGGAGATGTCGGTCAGGCTCATCTCGCTGCGGAACAGCACGACGGTGATGGATTCGGTGGGCACGGCGCGGAATTCGGTGGGCAGCCGGTTCTCGTCGCGCGGCAGCAGCAGCGACTGCTCCAGGAAACGGTCCACGCTGCCCTTGGCCTTGGTCTGCGGGCGCACGATGAGCGTCTTCAGCTTCCCGGTGCCGTCCGGCGTGAACCCGGCCGGCAGCAGGCCCGCGAGCTGGGAGCGGAACTGGTCGAGCCACTTCTCGTCCACCGCCTCGGCGGACTCCTCGTCGCCGGACGCCGCCGCGAGCAGATCGCCCAGGGACGGCAGCAGCGGCCGCTCCTGGTGGACGCCGGCCTCCCCGAACAGCTTCTTGATGCGGGCCTCCAGGACCTGCTTCACCTCCTTGACGACGGCGCGCGGCGAGCGCTGCACGGCCTCCAGGGCGTGCTCCCAGTGCTGCGGTTCGACGATGCGGACGAGCAGCGCGGCCTCGTCCTGGTTGTCCGGGATGCCCTCGCGCTGGAGGAGACGGGTCAGGACGTCGTCGTAGAAGGCGTCGAGGGTGTTCTGCGGCGGCAGGAGGTAGGACACACCCGTGCGGTCCTCGCGGTACAGCTCCCGGCGCCGCTCGCGGAACAGGCCGTTCTCCTCCTCCTCGTGGTCGCGGAAGGCCCGTACCAGCGCGGTCAGTTCCTTCATGGCCCGGTCGGCGAGCGGGCGCCAGCGGGGCTCCTGCTCCTTCCAGCGGGCGTGCCAGACCCGGCAGGCCGCCCAGCGGTACCAGGCGTCCTGCTCCTGGAGGGCGGCCTCCACCTCGGGGTCGCCCCAGCGCGCGGGCACCACGCCGCCCATCCGGCGGCCGATGCGCGGCACCTGCGGCGGGCTGGTGTCCACGCCCTCGGGGCGCTGCGGGCGGTTGCGCCGGTTGTCGAGCATGCCGGAGAAGCCGGCCTGCGCGACCCGGTCGCGGTCGCCCGGGTTGCCGGTGAACACCCGCTCCAGGCGGAACGGGTCGTGCTTCTTGAGCAAGGTGAGCAGGCCGCGGCGCGGGTTGAAGCGCTCCGCCAGCTCCACCGAGCGGCGGTCCAGCTGCCGGTCGAGCTGGGCGAGCTGGTCCTCCATGTCGCCGACCCGGTCGCGCAGTGCCTGGCTGATGGCCTTGGCTCCCTTGGGCACCGGGTCCGGCGCCTCCACCTTCAGCGCGTCCCGGACCCACACGTCCTCGATGCCGGACTCCTTGAACGCCTCGGCGACCAGGCCGCGCTGGTCGGCGCCGCCCTGGCGCGCCCGGTCCACCAGGCCGCGTACGGCGCAGGCGAGCATCCGGGCGGCGACGATCTCGGCGAGTTCGTCGACGGGCACGGTCATGGAGGCGGCCAGCGCGGTGGACATGCCCTGGAGGCCGATGCCGGTGGCGGCGGCGGCCGACCGGCTGGTGCCGCGGTTGACGAAGCTGGCGGCGAAGGACTGGTAGGCGTCGTCGGCCCGGCCGCGGGAGTTCTCCTCGCCCAGGTCGGTGCCGATCAGCGAGGTGACCATGGCGGTGATGGAGCGGCGCAGGTCGTCGGGGCGCATCCCCGCGGTACGGCTGAAGAGGAACGCCGTCTGGACGGTGGAGGTGCGCAGGCTGACCGGCACCATCTCCGGGTACTTCACGCTCAGCGAGCCGCGCTGTTCGACGTCGCCGAGGTCGGCGGTGGCGTCCGCCGCGTTCTGGTCGTCGACCAGGTGCGAGAGGTCCACCAGCGCGCGGGCGGCGTTCAGTTCGGCCTCCCGGCCGCCGCCGGACTCCGGCGGGAACGCCGAGGGCATCACGACCAGCGGGTAGATCTTGGCGCCCGGCAGGTTCACCGAGTGGAAGGCGTGCCCGAGCAGGTGCAGGAAGTCGTAGAAGATTCCCGCGCCCGTCCCGCCCGCGACGGAGAACGCCACGAACACGTCGTAGCCGCGGATCTGCCCGCCGCCCAGTTCCTGGAGGTCGCCGGCCGACTTGCTGAGCGCGTCGATCGCCGCGCGCAGCGGGCCGAGCACCTGGTCGGGGCCGTTGCGCATGGTGGCGAACAGCGCGGCCCGGCCGACGGTGGGCAGCTGCCCGGCGCCGGTGTGCAGCGGGGAGACGCGGGGTTCGTCCACTCTCGGCGGCAGCCAGCCGGCGGTCTCGTCGTGCTGCGCGATGCGCAGCATGCGGGTCATCTCGGGCGAGTTGTCGTAGGTGGGCAGCAGGTTGTGCACGGCCCGGGAGGTACGGGCGAACGCCGCCGCCTCGGGCCCGCGGGTGCTCAGGTGCGGCAGCCGGTCCAGCTCGGCCTCGCTGAAGTCCGCGTAGACGAACTGCAGGCAGTCCGGCAGCTGGAAGGGGACCCGCTGCTTGCCGCGGCCGACCAGGTCGGTGCCGTCCGGCCCGCACAGCTCGCGGCGCAGGTTCCGCTCCAGCTCGGCGCCGATCCGGGCGCCGGTGCCGCCCAGCCCCACGAACAGCATGGGCTGGTAGATCTTCATGGTGTCGCTCCCCTCGTCCGCCCGTCGGGGGCGGCCTGTGCTGCGAGATGTGGTGCTGCCGGGGGTCCGGGCGGCGGTGTGCGCGGGCCGCCGCCCGGTGGCGCGGGCGCCTCAGAACGCGGAGTCATATCCGGCCGATCCGCTCCCGCCGCCCGGTCCGCCCGCCCCGGTGGGGCCGGACGGCCTGCCGCCGCCGTTGGCGGACGGGCCGCGCCCGCCCGGGGCGGCGCCCCGCCCGGACCGCCCGGTGGACCGGCCCGCCGTGCTCCGGTCGCCGGCCGCCCGGCCCGGCCGGCGTCCCGGGCCGGTGCGCTCCCGGCCCGGCCCGCGCCCGCCGCGCACGAACAGTTCCAGGTCGTGGTCGAGGGAGACGGGCGCGCCGCGCGGCACCGGCTGTTCGCCGCCCCTGGGGGTGCGCAGCCGCAGCCCGTCGCCCCGGCGCTGGAGCCGGTACGCCTGTGCCGCGCCCGCGTCCCGGCGGCGCAGGCCGGGGCGCGGCGAGGACGGGTGGTCCACCGCGAAGCAGAACGTCCGCGTCCGGGCGCCGCGCACCTTCAGTTCGCCCAGCGTGGTGCCGTCCCGGCGCAGTTCGAGGACGAGCCCTTGCAGCGAGCCCTGGGCGAGGCGGTACCAGATGTGGATGCCGATGACCACGGCCGCCGCGAGCAGCAGCCCGGCACCGCCGACGACCGCCCACCACCAGCGGTCCCACCAGGTGGGCGCCGGGGTGACGGTGACGGTCAGGAAGGCGGCGCCGACCTCCCGGCCGCCGTCGGTGCGGTCGGTGACGGTGATCCGGCCGCCGGCGTCCCCCGGCGGGGCGCCGGAGCCGAAGGAGACGGTGAAGGGCACCGGCTGCTGGGCGCCGGGCGCGACGGTGACGGTGGCCGGGCTGATGCGCAGGGCCGCCGCCGTGGACTGGTCGGCCAGTCCCAGCCGCAGGGTGTGCGGCCGGCTGTCGTTGTTGCGGGCGACGAGCTTGCCGCCGACCGTACCGCCGGGGTGCACGTCGTGGCCCTCCAGCGTCACCCCCGCCACCACCGGCGCGGGCCCCGAGGAGACGCGGGTGTCGTACGGCCGCCGGTCACCGGTGACGCCGGGCGCCGCGATCGCGCCGGTCAGCCGCAGCGCGCCGGTGGCCGTCCTCGGCACCGTGACCGAGGCGCCGAACAGCACGTCACCGGCCTTGCCGTCGGGCCCCCGGCCGTCGTCGCGCAGCGGCACGTCCACCGGCTCGAAGCCGTCGCCGGACAGCTGGGCCGCGGCCCGCACCCCGGCGAGCTGCCCGGGGTCGGTGATCACCACGCCGCGCCGGGTCTGCAGCCGCATCCGTACGACGACGTTCTCGCCGGGGCGGGGCGCGGACGGCTCCAGGGTGACCGACGAGCGCAGCACGCCCTGCCAGATGGCCCGTACGGTCGCGGGCTGGTCGCGGTGCCCCTCGGGCGCGGACAGCTTCACCCGCCACCTGCCCGGCAGCGGGTCCTTGACCCGCAGCGCCTCGACCGGCCCGTCCTGGCCGCTGACCTCGAAGCGGGAGCCGTCGAACTCCCCTTGCAGGGGCACCTTGCGGCCCTTGGGGTCGTAGTAGGTGGCGGTCACCCGCGGATCGCGCTTGGTGACGGTGATCGAGCCGTCGGTGGCGATCGGCGGGATGGTCACCTCCAGCTCGCCGGGCGGTTTGCCGCTGGTGCCCTGCTCGACGCGGGCGCAGCGGGCGGCGGCGAACGCGCCCTGGAGCGCCCGGTCCACGTCCGCCGCGCCGTCCACGACCTCCGGCCGCGGCCGGGCGCCGGGCAGGTCGGCGCAGCCGTCGCGGTAGCCGCCGTCGGCCATCTGCTGGAGGGCCTTCCTGTCGATGCCCTTGCCGAAGCCCAGCGGCCAGATCTGCACGTGTTCGCGGCGCGCCTGGTCGAGCACCTCACGCAGCCGCTTCTCGCCCTCCTGGCGCCGGGCGGCGGGGTCGGCCCCGTAGGCGGGGCTGTCCTCGACGTTCAGCTTGCCGTCGGTGAGCAGGAAGATGACCTTGGCGGCGCCTTCGGTGCCGTTCTCGCGCAGCCGGGTCAGGGCCTGGGTCAGGGCGGCGGGGAAGTCCGTGCCGGGGCCGAGGCCGGCGCCCGCGCGGTCGGTGAGGCGGCGGGCGCAGTCGCTGATGCGCTGGCGGCCCGCGGCATCCACGACGGTGGGCGGGCACACTTCCCGTACGGGCTGCTGGCCCTCCTTCTCCGCGCTGCCGAAGCCGATGACGCCGGCCCGGGAGCGTTCGGAGATCTCGCCCTGGCCGATCAGCGCGGCGGCCTCGGCCTCGCGGGCCAGCGCGTCCTTGTCGATGCTGGCCGAGGCGTCCACGACGACGGAGAAGTCGACGGGCGCCGGGCCCGCCGTCGGGGCGGTGGGCGTGGGCGCGGCCCAGGCGGGCGGCGGGCCGAGCGGCACGGTCGCGCAGAGTGCGGTCAGGGCCGCCACGAGGGCGCGGCGCACCCCGCGCCGCGTCCGTACGGCGGCCGGCCGGGTCCGGTGCGTCGCGTTCACCACAGTCCTCCGGCCAGTGCGCAGGAGCCCCCGGCGGCCAGACAGCCGACGCCCCAGCGCAGCCAGCGGTACTTGGCGCCGAGGATGCGGCCGAGGGCGCACGCCTGCTCGACGGCCCACTGCCCGGTGTCTAGGCCCGCTAGGGCGACCCGCGGCAGCAGGGTCTCGGCGGACGCGCCCCGGGTCAGCTGCGGCACGAAGGTCAGACAGCCGTCCGCGGCCGTACGGGTGCGGGGCAGTACCGCCGCCACGAACATCGCTATGCCCAGCGTCCAGAGCACCGTGCCGGTGACGAGCAGGGCGGCGCGGACGGCGGGCATCGCCAGGACCTGCCCGTCCCGGCCGAAGACCAGGACGAGCGCCGCCATGGCGCCGGTCATCATGACGGACGCCTTGGTGTCGGCCCGGCTGATCTCTTCGCGTACGACCTTCAGCAGGCGCTCGGCCACGAAGTCGGGGCCGGTGCCCGCTGAGGGGCCGGAGGCGGCGCAGTGGCAGGCCCCGTGGGCAGGTGTGGGTGCGGATACGGGGGCGGGCGGAGCGCCGGTGGTCATACGTCCCCCCAGTCCAGTCCCCGGCCGCGGCGCGGCGTGGGCTCGTCACGGTGGTCGTCGCGGCGGTCGTCGCGTTCGGCGGCGGGCTGGACGCGGTCGGGCTCGTAGACCCGGCCGCGGTCGTCCTGGTCGTACGGGGTGTCGCCGCGGCCCTCGGCGGCATACCCGCCGTCGGTGGCGTACCGGCCGTCGGTGGTGTACCGGCCGTCGCTGGGGTACCGGCTCCCGGCGGCGTACCGGCCGTCGTCGTCCCCCGGCTCCCCTTCCGCGAGCCCCCGTCCGGAGTCCTCTCCGGGGTCCGGATCGGGTTCGTGCGCCCAGTCCATCCGCTGCCGCTCGCGGACCCGTTCGCGCTCGGCGCCGTGTTCGCCGTCCTCCAGCGCGCGCCGCCGCGGCGGTTCCAGGAAGGAGTCGGCAGCCCGCCCGACCACCCCGCTCGTCGTCGAGCGGAGGAAGTCGATGGCGGCCAGGGTCTGGTCGTTGAGGTCGTGCCGTTCGATCAGGCCGCCGTCGACGAAACGGAACACCGTCTCGATGGACAGGGCCCGTTCCTCGCGGCGCTCCTGGAGGATCGCCTGGTGGATGTCCCAGGCGTGGGCCTTGTCCCGGGCCATGAACCACGCGATCCGGCTGTCGTCGCTGCCGCTGAGCACCTCCTGGAGCTCAGCGGCCCGCATCCGGGTCAATTCCTGTTCCCGCCGTTCCTTCTTCAGTTCTTCCGCGTGCTGCCGCCGCGCGAGGTCGCCCTCGTGGTCGATCTCGGTGCGCTGCCGCTCCGCGCTGATGCCGCGTTCGCTCAGGTCGATCCGTACGAACACCTCGGTCTGCAGGCCCAGTTCCTCGCCCAGCCGCAGGTCGGCCAGCTCGGCCTCCACCGCCCGGTCGGCCCGTTCCGCCTCGCTGATGCGGTAGCGCCTGGTCACCCCGCGCAGCGCCTTGAGCAGCACGGGCGAGAAGTACCCGGCGAGGTCCCAGACGTTGGCGCACACCGTCGCGTAGGCGTCCACGACGCGCCAGCGCACCTCCACGGACGCGCGGAAGGACTCCGCGTCGCCCGCCGCGGGCAGTTCGGTGCGGAACTCGGTCACGTGCCAGCCCATCCGCACCTCCATGACCCTGAACGGGCCGCGGAAGAGCGGTTTGTTGACATCCTCGCGGCGGTCCGGCCACACCACGCTGTAGCCGCCGTTCTCGTACCGGAGCACCGCGGCCACCTGCATGCTGGGCCGCCGGAACCGCCCGGCCGACTCGTACTCCTGGACCAGCGGCCCCCGCACCGCAGCTCCGCCCCCCGGCCCCTGCCCCGCGGGCGCGCCCGGCGCCGGCCCCTGGCCGTGCCGCCCGCCGTTCCGGCCGTCTTGCGTCATCGTCGTCCCTCTCCTTCCAGCACCGCCCGCATCCGCGCGGCCGCCCGGGGGGCGAGCGGTTCGTCACTGTCCCGCTCCAGCCGGGCGACGAGCAGCAGCAACCGGTCCCGGTCGCGCCGCTCCTCCACCAGCCGTGGCAGGAATGCGCACAGCACGTCGAGCTGCCGCTGGTCCTTGGCCGCCCGCCGCATCCAGCGGCCCGTCTCCTCCTGCGCCGCGGCGCCCGACCGCGCCGTGCCGAGCGCGGTGTGCACCAGGTCCGCCAGCCAGGGCGCCCGCTCCGGGTGCGCCGCCAGCAGCGCCGCCACCAGCGGCCAGGCCCCGTACGGCTCCAGCGCGGGCCGGTCCTTGAGCCCCCACAGGTGGGAGGTGCGGGTGGCCAGCGCACGCAGCACCACCATCAGCGCGAGGTTCTGCCGGGCCTGCCGCCGGTCGCCGAGCCAGCGGGCCAGCCGCCTGAGCACGACGTCCGGTTCGGGGCCCGCCAGCAGCCGTACGACGCTGTACGAGGCGGCGTCCACGGACTTGCCGTCGTTCTCCCGGGAGCCGATCCGGCCCAGTTCGTCCAGCGAGGCGGCGACCGAGCCGGCGGCGAGGCCGTACCCATGGGCGAAGGCGGCCGTCTCGCGGGCGGCCCGGTCGTCGCCGCGCGCCCAGTCGCGCAGCAGGCCGCGCACGGCGGGCTGCACCTCCGGGGCGCGGGACGCCTCCGCCAGCGCGGTGGCCGCGGCCATCTGCTGCACCGGGCTGTCGGCGCGGGCGAGCGGCAGCAGCAGTTCGGAGAATCCGTAGAGGTAGTCCCGGGCGCACAGCGCCCCCGCGGCGATCGCGGCGCGCACCCACATCTGGGGGCGCTGGTCGTCGCACAGGGACCGCAGCCAGCGGGTCAGCGGGCCGCGCGCGTTGTGGTAGCCGTCCCACGCCTCGTACAGGACGGCGGTGGCCAGCCTGCGCCCCTGGAAGCGCGCCACCCGCACGGGGATGGCCGCGTCGCCCAGGTCCTCGACGCCGCGGCCCGGTACGGCGCGGGCCGCGGCCAGCCGGGCGGCGGTCTGCGCGGTGAACAGCGAGCGGCCCGGCGCGTACTGGGGGTCGAGGGTGACCGCCAGCTCCCAGGCGAGCAGTTCGCCGGCCTCGGTCACCAGGCTCTCCGCGGAGCCGTTGAAGACCGCGAGCGACAGCCGCAGGGCCGCGGCGCGCAGGGCGGGCAGCGCCTCGGGCAGGGTGCCGGGCCGGTCGGCCCCGGCGAACCACTCCTGTGCCTGGTGCGGCGCGAACCAGGCGCACTCACGCAGGAGCCGGGCGTCGTCGGTGTCGCCCCTGGCGTGCGCGGCGAGGTGGGTGGCGAGCCGGGCCGCCTCGCCGGGCCGCAGCTCGTCCAGGCCCAGTGCCTGCCGTACGTCGGGGCGCCGGGCGTTGGCGTGGGCCAGGTGCCGCAGTTCCAGCGGCGCGTCGGCGAGCAGGTCGGCCACATGGCGTTCCAGGACGTCGTCGGCGGGCGGGGGCACGCACAGCGCGCCGTAGCGGCCGCGCACCAGCCGGTCGGCGAAGTCGCCGCTGCCCACGACCAGGACGCCGTACGCGCCGCGCCCGGCGAGCAGCGCGCTGAGCCGGTCCAGGTGCAGTTCGGAGGGCCGGTGGCCGGTGCCGTCGCCCCGGTCGGCGCCGGGTGCCGCGCCGGACACCGCGGCGTCCTCGGCGGGCAGTTCGAGCAGATAGCCCCGGCCGGCCTCGAACTTCTCCTGGTCGACGCTGCCGAGCGCGGTGGCCGGGTCCAGGCGGGACACCCCGGAGGCGGTGTCCTTGAGGAGGGCGAGGCCGGTGGTCGTCCGGCCGGTGCCGGGCTCGCCGCACAGCGCCAGCAGGTGCGTGCGCTCCAGCCGGGTCCGCATCGCGTCGTAGCCGGGGGCCGGGCAGTAGACCCGGGCCAGGCGCTCCAGTTCCTCGTCCGGCACCGGCCCGTCGACGAAGACGGTGTCGGCGCCGACACCGACGCGGATCTGGGTCTGGTAGAAGGTGTTGCCGTCGTAGATCTGGCTGTCGCCCTCGACGTGCAGGTTGGTGCGGGCCTCGCGGGCGGTGCGGGCGCCGCCCGCCTCCCCCGCGCCGCCCAGCGGACTGCCCTTGGGGGCGTCCAGCCGCGGCTTCTCCTCGGGCTGTTCGGGGCTGTCGGCCCGGCCGTCCTTGGGGCCCTTCGCGGCGTCGTCGTCCTTGGCGGGCCGGCCCTCGGGCTGCGGCGGGGGCTGCTCACCGGCGGGTGCGGCCCCGTCGTCGGCATCGGTCACCGGGCACCGCCTTCGGGTCCGGTGCCGTTCTCGGCGGCGTCCTGGGTGCCGTCCACTGCGGCCTGTTGCGGTGCGGTCCGCTGCGGTGCGGTGTCTCCCCGCGCCGTTACGGTCTCGCCCTGCGTCGCGACGGCGTCGGGGTGCCGTACGCCGGTGAAGTCCCCGTTGAACGTGTTGCCGTCGTAGATCTGGTTGCTGCCGCCGATGTGGCCGAAGTGGTACTTGGTGGCGTACGCGGCGGGCCGCGGAGCGGGCGCCGGGGCCGTACCGGCGGCCGGTCCGGGCCCGGAAGCGGGCGGCGGGACCGTACCCCCATGCCCCGCCCCGCCGCCCTGCTCCGGCACCGGGCCCTGGGCCGCGCGCACCCCCGTCGCGCACGGCCGCTCCGGCGCCCGCACCGCCGTGTCCGGCGGCGCCTCCTGTGCGGTCTCGTCCGGCAGCGGCGGCGACGGCAGCCGGGGAACGTGGAACCACGCCTCCTCCTCCGTCTCCTTCTCCGACACCCGTGCCCGGCGGTAGTGCTCGGGCTCGATGCAGGTGCCGCCTTCCGCCACCACGTCGCGGTACAGCGAGTCGGACACGACGAACAGCAGCGGCGCCCGGTCCGCGAGCCGCATGACGCTCCTGGCCGTGTCGCTGTCGCACAGCCGGCAGGCGAGGTCCACCGCGCGGCCCGCCAGGCCCTTCTCGTCCCGGGCGACCGGCCCGGCGTGCATGGCGACGCGCAGCCGCAGCGGCTCCGCGCGCCCTTCGTTGACCTGCCGCAGCCGCTGGTAGACCCCTTCGAGCCAGGGGCCGACCAGTTGGGCGGAGGGTACGCGCGGGTCGAGCGCGACGAGGACGCCGTCCCCGCGGTCCTCCAGGTGGAAGGACTCCTCGGTGACGCCGACGGCGGCGAACCCCGCCTCGAAGACGTCGTACATCGCCTCGCGCATCCGCAGCTTGGCACGCAGCCCCAGCCGTCCGGATCCGCAGACGTCTCCGCTGACGACGAGTCGGTGCAAGGCTTCCGTGCTCACTGGACCTCCTGGTTCGTGCCGACGTGCAGCAGCATGGCCGGGGCGGGAGAAGGTGGCTGTAGCCGTTTACACAGCCGGCGGGGATTCCTCGGGACGCAGGGGGGCGGGCCCGCCCGCCGTCCGTCCGCCGACCGGCCGCCCGCCGGCCGCGCGCCCCTCGGCGAGCAGCCGCAGCAGCGCGAGGTCGAGCACGGCCAGCCGCCGCGGACCGGTCCGTACGACGCCCTGCTCGCGCAGCAGCCGCAGCGCCTTGGCCACCGCTTCGCGGGTGGAGCCGACGGCCGCCGCCAGGTCGTGCTGCGGCAGCGGCAGATCGACGTCCACACCGTTCTCCCCGGGGTGTCCGGTGCGCTCGGCCAGCTCCACCAGGCGCGCGGCCAGCCGTTGCAGCACCTTCTCCGAGGCCAGCGACCGCCGTTCGCCGTCCGAGCTGCGCAGCCGGGAGCTGAACTGCCGCATGATCAGTACGGTCGCCACGGGCCGGGCCGCGAGATAGCCGCGGAACCGGTCGCCGGGCACGACCACCCCGTCCAGCGGACCGAGCGCGGTGACGGTGGCGCTGCGCGGGCGGTGGTCTACGGCGGCCTGGTCACCGACGACCTCGCCGCTGCCGCGCAGCGCGAGGATGAGCCGTACGCCCCGCTCGGTCTCCAGGGACACGCTCGCCCAGCCGCCGACGATCGCCACGACGAAGGTGGTGGTGTCGTTCTCCCTGAGGACGACCTCGCCCGGCGCGTAACCACGGGCCCGGCCGAGCGCGAGCAGCGCCCGCCGGTCCTGCGCCGGCAGTGCCCGCAGAAAGGGTCTGCCGTCCTCGAAGAGACTCATCCGTCCCCTCCCCCGATGTTGCGCTCACCTCGTCCCCGGACGCCCGGGGCCCCTGGGTGTTCCGCCTTTGTGCATGTGGTCGCCCTGGGGCCCCGCCCCGGTTCCTCAGCGTGGCGGAGAAATGGGCACGGCTCTGATTTCTTTCGGTACCGGCGAGGTTCTTGCGTGAATTGATCGAGCTGCGCTCGGTTGAGTTACAGAACAGTAGGGACCCGACCAGGCTCCGTCAACGCTCCCCGGCACCTCAACTCGACATATTCACAAGGGCGTTGACCTCCCCGAACACATGTGCCTCGACGCGTCCGGGAGCGCGGCGGCGGCACATACCGCGAGTGCCGCCGCGATTACGGTGAGGGTTCGCTTTGGCAGCAACTCACTTACAAATGCAGCTGGTTAGCGCACCCGAATGACGAACTAATGTCCAAAACAATGCATTTGCCGTCAACGCCCGCCCATTCCGTCAGCCGTCCTGCTGATTGCCTCGCCTTCCGGGCGCCCGGCTGCGGCCGGCCGAAGCTCGGCACTCGCACCCTGGTCGATTTCAGCGCTTTCATGTACGGATCACCCCGGGGCATCGAGGCGCGGATGGCCGAATACGGTCGGGCAGGCGTGGCCGAAGTTGTCGTCGATACCGCCGACGTGTATTCCCAGCATGGTCATCCGGACGCCGTGGGCGACCTCCAGGTCATCCGCGCGGCGTGCCGGAGGCAGCCACCGGCACCGGCCCCGTTCCCCGACGGGCCCACGGCCCCGCCGGAACGCCCGCAGACACGCAGACACGCAGACAGGAGAAGCACGACGGTGCCCGACGACCTCGCGCGCTGGCTCACCGAGCACGCCAGACCACTCGACGCGCTGGAACCGGGCACGCCCCACGGGGACCTCGGACCGCTGGGCGACGCCTTGCGCGGCGTACGCATCGTCGGCCTCGGCGAGTCCACCCACGGCACGCACGAGTTCTTCCGGCTCAAGCACCGGCTGGTGGAGTTCCTGGTGCGCGAGGAGGGATTCACCGTCCTCGCCATGGAGGCCAGCGCTTCCGCGGCCCGCGCCCTGGACACGTACGTACGCCACGGCACCGGGGACCCCGCGCGCCTGATCGGCCGGCTGGGCTTCTGGACCTGGCGCACCGCGGAGATGCTCGACCTGGTCGAGTGGCTGCGGGCCCACAACGAGGGCCTGCCCGAGGAGCGGCGGGTGCGTTTCGTCGGTACGGACCCGCAGCGCTGCGCCGATTCGGTCGCGGCGGTCACCGCCTTCCTGGACCGGGCGGCACCCGAGCGGGCGGCACAGGTACGCGACCTGACGGTGCTCGCCCAGGCCCGCCCCGCCTCCCGGCCGGACCTGCGGCAGACCCTCGTACCCCGCGCCGAAGCCCTCGCCGACTTCATCGCCGGCCACCGGCAGACGTGCGCCGAGCGGATCGCGGCGGCCGGTGAGGACGGCGGCCGGAAGCCGGCGGCGACGGTCGACGACGCGCTGGAACACGCGCGCATCCTCGTCCGCGCCGCCGACCTGGTGACCCGCTCCCCCGGCCGGCCCACGGGGGAGGACAGCGTGTTCGCCGTACGCGACCGCTACATGGCCGACGCCGTGGCGCGCCTGGTGGACACCAACCCCCGGGCCCGCGTCATCGTCTGGGCGCACAACGGGCACATCGCGAAGGGTACGTACGGCGCGGGGGTGCCCGCGCTCGGCAGCAGGCTCCGCGCGCGCTACGGCGACGCCTACTACGCGCTGGCCCTCCTCTTCGGCAAGGGCTCCTTCCTCGCCCGCCGTGGCACCGACGTCCACGGCCCGCCGCTCCGGCACCGGATCGGCACCGGGACCCGGACGGTCGAGGCCCGGTTCGCCCAGGCCGTGCCCGGCGACTTCTACGTCGGCCTGACCACGGGCGGCTCGCCGCCGGAAGCCGCGCGGTGGCTGCGGTCGGCCCTGGCCCAGCGCAGCTTCGGCGCCAACGTGCCGCGCTTCGCCTACCGGTTCCACGTGGCGCCGCTGGTACCGGCGGAGGACTACGACGGCATCGCGTTCGTCGCCCGCTCGACGTGCTCGCGGGTGCTGCCGGTTGCGGAGCGGTGAGCCGCGGTACGCGATGAGCCCTGGCGGCCGCGCCCGGGATGGGCCCGGCCGCGCCCGAACCGGGCCCGGCCGCATCCGACCGGGCCCGCCCCCCGCGGCCCAGACAGCCGCGGGTCCACCGGGCCCGCCCCCGCCCCTACAGCCGCGGATCCACCGGCTCCGACTCCAGCGCCAGCACGGCGAACACCGCCTCGTGCACCCGCCACAGGGGCTCGCCGTCGGCCAGGCGGTCCAGTGCCTCCAGGCCGAGGGCGTACTCGCGCAGGGCGAGGGAGCGCTTGTGGCCGAGGTGGCGGACGCGCAGCCGCTCCAGGTTCTCCGGGCGGGTGTACTCCGGGCCGTAGATGATGCGCAGGTACTCCCGGCCGCGGCACTTGACGCCGGGCTGCACCAGCCGCCCGTCGCCCTTGCGCACCAGCGCGCCCAGCGGCTTGACGACCATGCCCTCGCCACCGGCGGCGGTCAGATCCAGCCACCACCAGATGCCCGCCGCGACCGACGCCTCGTCCTCCGTGTCGACGACGAGGCGGCCGGTGCGACGCAACAGGCCCGTTCCGTCGTGCTCGACCAGCCGGTCCAGCCAGGCCAGCTGCTCGTCGTGCGGTACGGCCGCGAGATTGCGGCCCGGCGCGGCCAGGATCTGGAACGGTGCGAGCCGTACGCCCTCCAGGCCGTCCACCGGCCAGCAGTACCGCCGGTACGCCTCGGTGAACGCGGCGGCGTCGGCGGCCCGTTCGCGCTGGCGCGCCAGCAGGTCCGGCACCTCCACGCCACGGGCCGCGGCGGCCTCCAGCGCGTCCAGCGCCCCGGGGAAGGCCGCGCCGGACGCCGCGCCGACCGCCGCGTACTGTCCGCGCAGCAGCCCGGCCGCCTTCAGCGACCACGGCAGCAGTTCGGCGTCGAGCAGCAGCCAGTGCCCGGAGCCGGAGGAACCGGACGCGGCGGCAGCCGTTGGAGCGGGGGCGGCCGTTGGAGCGGGGGCGGCCAGCTCCTCCCACAGGCCCGCGCCCTCGACGGCCTCCCGTACGGACTTCAGCACCTGCTCGGTCACGGCCGGGTCGTCGAAGAACGGACGGCCGGTACGGGTGTAGACCGCGCCGCTGACGCCCTCCGCGGCACCGAACCGCTCCCGCGCGACCGCCTCGTCGCGGCACACCAGGACCACGGCCCGCGAGCCCATGTGCTTCTCCTCGCACACGACCTCCCGCACGCCGTCCGCCCGGTACGCCGCGAAGGCCTCGGCCGGGTGCTCCAGGTAGCCGTCCTCCTTGGAGGTCGCGCAGGGCGCCATCGTCGGCGGGAGGTACGGCAGCAGGCGCGGATCGGCCGCGAACCGGCTCATGACCTCCAGGGCCGCCGCCGCGTTCTCCTCCTTGACGGCGACCCGGCCCATGTGGCGCGTCTCCACGACCCGCCGCCCGGCGACGTCGGCCAGGTCCAGCGGCCGCCCGTCCGCGCCGCCCGGCGCCTCGCTGGCCAGCGGCTTGGCCGGCTCGTACCAGACCCGCTCGGCCGGTACGTCGACCAGCTCCCGCTCGGGCCAGCGCAGCGCCGTCATCCGGCCGCCGAAGACGCAGCCGGTGTCCAGGCAGATGGTGTTGTTCAGCCAGCTCGCGCGCGGGGCGGGGGTGTGCCCGTAGACCACGGCGGCGCGGCCCCGGTACTCCTCGGCCCACGGGTAGCGCACCGGCAGTCCGAACGCGTCGGTCTCGCCGGTCGTGTCGCCGTACAGCGCGAAGGACCGCACCCGGCCGGAGGTGCGCCCGTGGTACTTCTCCGGCAGTCCGGCGTGGCAGACCACCAGCGCACCGCCGTCAAGGACGTAGTGGCTGACCAGGCCCTCGATGAAGGCGCCGACCGCACTGCGGAACGCCTCGTCCTCGCGCTCCAGCTGCGCCACGGTCTCGGCGAGGCCGTGGCTGTGCTGCACCTTGCGGCCCTTGAGGTAGCGGCCGAGCTTGTTCTCGTGGTTGCCCGGTACACACAGCGCGTGCCCGGCGGCGACCATGCCCATCACCAGGCGCAGCACACCGGGGCTGTCCGGACCGCGGTCGACCAGGTCGCCGACGAACACGGCGGTGCGGCCCTGCGGGTGCCGGGCGTCCACGGGGCGGCCGAGCGCGTCCCGCTCGATGTCGTACCCCAGGCGCCCGAGCAGCGTCTCCAGCTCGGAGCGGCAGCCGTGGATGTCGCCGACGATGTCGAACGGGCCGGTCAGGTGCCGCAGGTCGTTGAAGCGCCGCTCGGTGACGAGCTCCGCGGCCTCGATCTGCTCCACGCCCTTGAGCACGTGCACCTTGCGGAAGCCCTCGCGCTCCAACTGCCGCAGCGAGCGCCGCAGTTCGCGCTGGTGGCGCTGGATGACGCGGCGCGGCAGCCCGGCCCGGTCGGCACGGGCCGCGTTGCGCCGCGCGCACACCTCCTCCGGCACGTCCAGGACGATGGCCACCGGCAGCACGTCGTGCTCGCGGGCCAGCCGGACCAGCTCGGCGCGCGCCTCGTGCTGCACGTTCGTGGCGTCGACGACGGTCCGCCGGCCGGCCGCGAGCCGCTTGCCCGCGATGTAGTGCAGCACGTCGAAGGCGTCGCCGCTGGCGCTCTGGTCGTTCTCGTCGTCGCTGACCAGCCCGCGGCAGAAGTCCGAGGAGAGGACCTCGGTGGGCTTGAAGTGCCGGGCGGCGAACGTGGACTTGCCGGAGCCGGTGGCGCCGACGAGCGCCACCAGGCACAGGTCGGGGACGCCCAGCGGGCGGCGGTCCGTACGGCCGCCGCCGTCGGGGGAGTCGCTTCCGCCCGCGCCGGGGCGGTGGGCAGGGGTGGTGCCGGTCATGCCTGGGCCTCCTTCGCGGGGGCGGGTGCGGTGGACGGGGTGGGCGCGGAGGCGGGGTGGGCGGGCGCGGGCACGGGCATCCGCTCCGCCGTCAGGCGGAAGTGCGCCAGTTGGGTCGGCGGCCCCACCTCGGGGTCGTCCGGGCCCACGGGCCGGAACTCCACCTCGTACCCGTGCCGCCGCGCCACCTCCCGGGACCACGCCCGGAACTCCTCCCGCGTCCACTCGAAGCGGTGGTCCCGGTGGCGTACGTGCCCGGCGGGCAGCGACTCCCAGCGCACGTTGTACTCGACGTTCGGCGTCGTCACCACGACCGAACGGGGCCGGGCCGCGCCGAAGACCGCGTACTCCAGCGCGGACAGCCGCGGCGGGTCGACGTGCTCGACGACCTCGCTCAGCACGGCCGCGTCGTACCCCTTCAGCCGGGCGTCGGTGTACGCGAGCGAGCCCTGCACCAGGCGCAGCCGCTCGGACTGCCGCTCGGGCATCCGGTCCAGCCGCAGCCGGCGCCGCGCTTCCTGGAGCGCGCGCATCGACACGTCCAGGCCGACGATGTCGGTGAACCGCGGCTCCTTGAGCAGTTCGGCCAGCAACTGGCCCTGCCCGCAGCCCAGGTCGAGCACCCGCGCCGCCTTCGCCTCCCGCAGCACGCCGAGGATCGCGGCCCGCCGCTGCACGGCCAGGGGGACGGCCCGCTCCTCGCCGTCGGCCGCCTGCTCCGCCGTGGCCTCGGCCGGCTCCGCCGCGTCCGCCGCGTCGGTGCCGGGCGTCTCCTCCGCCCCGGATTCCGTGGGCTCCTCCACCGCGTTGTCGATCTCCTCCGCGGCCGTGTCGTCCGCCTCGGCGAGCCGGGCCAGCTCCAGCCGCTCCAGCGCGTCGCGCGTCAGCGACCAGCGGCGGGCCAGGTAACGGCCGGTGATCAGCTTCTGTTCGGGGTGGTCCGCCAGCCAGCCGTCACCGGCCCGCAGCAGCTTGTCGACCTCGTCGGGCGCGACCCAGTAGTGCTTGGCGTCGTCCAGCACCGGCAGCAGCACATACAGATGCCGCAGCGCCTCGGCGACCGTGTGCTCGCCCTCCAGTCCGAGACGTACGTACCGCGAGTCGCCCCATTCCGGGAACGTCGCGTCCAGCGGCACCGGCTCGGCCCGCACCGTCCACCCCAGCGGCTCGAACAGGCGGCGCACCAGGTCGGCGCCGCCGCGCGCGGGCACCGCCGGCAGGTCCAGGCGCAGCGGCAGCGGCTGCGCGGGCAGTTCGGGGCGCGCCTTGCACTGCCCCTTGAGCGCGCTGGCGAAGACCGTGCTCAGGGCCACGGCCAGCAGCGAAGAGGCCGCGTAGGGACGGTCGTTGACGTACTGCGCGAGCGCCGAGTCGGGGGCGCCGCCGCGGCCCTTCCCCCGGCCGCGCCGCACCAGCGCGACCGGGTCCACCTCCAGGAGCAGCGCGGCCGTGCACCGGCCGTCGTCCGCTTCCGGGTAGAACACATGGGCCGTGCCGTACGCCGTCGAGAACGCCTGCGCCTTGCCGGGGTGCTTGTGCAGCAGGAATCCGAGGTCGGTCGCGGGGCGCCCGTCGCTGCCGGTGGTGCTTATCGTCAGGAACACGCGTACGAGTATCGCGCGGCGCGGAGGCCCGGGACAAAGTCATTTCGCAGGTGGGAACGGGTGGGGGCGAGTGGGGGCGGGGGTGCGGGCGAGGGCGGCGGGCCGGGGCCGCCCGCATCCGCGTTCGCCGGCGACCCCGGTGCCGTGCCTGTTCCCGCCACCCGGCGGGTGCAGGGCAAGATGGTCGGCATGGAACTCCGGATCTTCACCGAGCCCCAGCAGGGGGCCACCTACGACACCCTTCTCCGCGTCGCCCGGGCCGCCGAGGACCTGAACTACGGCGCCTTCTTCCGCTCCGACCACTACCTGCACATGGGCAGCACCGACGGCCTGCCCGGCCCGACGGACGCCTGGATCACCCTGGCCGGCCTGGCCCGGGAGACCCGCCGCATCCGGCTGGGCACCCTGATGACGGCCGGCACCTTCCGCCTCCCCGGCGTGCTCGCCATCCAGGTCGCCCAGGTCGACCAGATGTCGGGCGGCCGGATCGACTTCGGCCTGGGCTCCGGCTGGTACGAGGACGAGCACAGGGCGTACGGCATCCCCTTCCCCAAGGAGAAGTTCGGCCGCCTGGAGGAGCAGCTCGCGATCATCACGGGGCTGTGGAAGACGCCGACCGGTGAACGCTTCAGCTTCGACGGGAAGTTCTACCGGCTGACCGACTCCCCCGCGCTGCCGAAGCCGGCCCAGCCGAAGGTGCCGGTGCTCATCGGCGGGCACGGTGTCAAGCGCACACCCGCGCTCGCCGCCGAGTACGCGGACGAATTCAACATCCCCTTCGCCTCGTTGGACGACACCGAGCAGCAGTTCAAGCGGGTACGGGCAGCCGCCGAGCAGCGCGGCCGCGACGCCGGCGAGCTCGTCTACTCCAACGCCCTGGTCGCCTGCGTCGGCAAGAACGACGCGGAGGTCAAGCGCCGCGCGGACGCCATCGGCCGCGAGGTCGAGGAGCTGAAGGCCAACGGACTGGCCGGCTCCCCCGCCGAGGTCGTCGAACGCCTCGGCCGCTTCCAGGCCGTGGGCTCGCAGCGGGTGTATCTCCAGATGCTCGACCTGGCCGACCTCGACCAGCTGGAACTGATCGCTTCCGAGGTCATGCCGCAGGTGGGGTGAGCCCTCGGAGTTCCGGAATCCTTGGGGGTCCCTGGAGTACCCCGGGCATGGCGCTCACCCGGCGGGCACGTCCCCGCCCGGCCCCCAAGGGCCCGGGAGCCACTCCACGAGCAGCAGGGTCGCGTCGTCACGCAACTCGTTGCCCTCGTCGCCGACGATGTAGTGGATCAGACGGCGCAGCGTCTCGAAGGCCAGCTCGCCGCCCGCCGTGGCCCGGATGATCATGTCCGTGAAGCGGTCCAGGCCGAAGAGCCTGCCCTGCGAGTCGCGCGCCTCGGTTACGCCGTCGGTGTACAGCAGTACCCGGTCACCGGGCTCCAGATCCGCCACATGGACGGTACGGGGGTCCGGCGACAGCGCGGCGGGCAGGCCCAGCGGCAGCTGGCCGGGGCGCTCCAGCGCGTTGTCGAGGACGGTGTGCCGGCGGATGAGCAGCGGCGGCGGGTGGCCGCAGTTGACCCAGCGCAGCCGCCCGTCGTCCAGGTCCAGCTGGAGGAAGACACCGGTGGCGAACCGGTCGGGCAGCCATTCGGACAGCGCCTGGTCGACGGTGTCCACCGTCTCGCGGAGGTCCGCCCCGGCACGCCGGCCGCTGCGGCAGCCCGCCAGGGCGACCGAGGTGGCCAGCCCGGCGGCCAGGTCGTGGCCCATCGAGTCGATGATGGCGGCGTGCAGCGTGTTCTGCGTCACGGAGTGGTCGAACGCGTCGCCGCCCAGCTCGTACGCGGGCTCCAGCACCGCGGTGGACACCGCCTGCTCGTTGCCGATCGTGCGCGGCGGCAGGAAGGCCCGTACCATCTCCGCGGGCAGCTGCATCGGCTGCGTACGCGCCTGCCGTACGAACGTGTCGCTGTAGGCCCGCTTCGAGGTGATGATGGGGGCCAGCAACGCCGCCAGCGTACGGCAGCGGCGCAGGCGCTCACTGTCCAGCAGGTCGGTGTGCGCCTCCAGTACGCCCAGCCGCTCCACCCCGTCCACCAGCGGCAGCCACACCCGGATGCCGCCCTCGAAGCCCTCCACGTCCTCCACGCGCATGGCCAGCGTGCGGTAGGTCCATCCGGCGTGCGAGCCGTCCACGGCCAGTGGCGCCTGCCCGCTGCCCAGCGGGCACAGCCGCCGCTGCTGGATGTCGACCAGATAGAGGCACACGTGCCGCAGGCCGAGGGCCGCGGCATGCCGGTTCACCAGGTCGGGCATGTCCGTCGGCGCCGCGCGCTGGGCGTGCTCCAGCAGCGTTTCGAGCATTCCGTAGCCCTCGGCGCCCGGATAGGCGTCCGCAAAGGCTTCCCCGGCCATGGTGCTCACCTCCTCCGGCAGTCTCGCACCGCGCCTGCGGGGCCGCCGTCCGGAGGATTCCCGGCGGGCGTCCGTCACCGCTGCCGGGTTCGCCACCGGTGGTCGGGCAGGAAGCGCACGTCGTACCGCTGCGGTACGGTCGCGAACTTCTCCGCCTCCGGTACGACGGGCTCCCGCGGCAGCCCGAGCTGTTCCGTCGGCGCGCCGAGGTTCTCGAAGAACCGCTCGAAGGTGCCGCCGGGCCCGGCTGCCACGCCGACGATCCGGCTGTGGTGGCGCTCCATGCGGTAGGCGTGCGGACAGTTCGCGGGCACGAAGCCGAAGTCGCCGGGGGTCAGCAGCTTCTCCTGCTGATGCCCCTCGGTGTCCTCGACGAACAGCCGGACCGCGCCCTGGGGGACGTAGAAGACCTCGTACGTATCGGAGTGCAGGTGGGCCGGGATGAGGTCGCCCTTGGGCCCCTCGCAGGTGAAGAAGTTGAAGGTGTTCCCGGTCTGCTCACCGCCCGCGTAGACGGTGAACAGGTCGCCGAACAGCTGGGCCCGGTCCCCCTCGCCCTTCTCGATGAAGTACGGCTTGCCCGGCTCGGCGGGTATCCGCGAGGCCCGGCGGTACCGCGTGGCGTACTCGATGGTCACAAATCCTCCCAGGACGGAACGGGGATCCGACGCCAGGCACCCCGACGACCGAGGTGTCAGGCACCCTGACGTGCAGCATGTCAGGTACCCTGACACGTATCGCTCTTCACGAGCAACCCCACCCCCAAGCCGGGCCGCCGCCCCCGATGAGACCCGCCCATGGACCCAGCCATGCCGCACATGGAGCCAGCCATGCCGCACCACCCACCGCGCCGCAACCTCCCCCAGCTGCTCGGCGACGCGCGGCGCTGGTTCGAGGAGGCGCTTCTGGCGGCCATGGACGCGGCCGGCGGCCCCCCGGTGACCTCCACCCAGGTCCAGCTCTTCGCCGTACTGGACGCGGAGGGCACCACCGTCGCCGCGCTGGCCCGGCGGATGGGCGTGACCCGGCAGACCGCGCACCAGGCCGTGCACGGCCTGGTCGCCGCGGGCCTGCTGGAGCAGGTCCCCGACCCCGCCTCCGCCCGGCAACGGCTGATCCGCCGCACCGCGAAAGGCGAAAGCGCCCACCGGCAAGCCGAATGCTTTCTTCAGGACCTGGAACGCCGACTCGCCGAACGCATCGGCCAGGAAGCGGTCAACACCCTCCGCAAAACCCTGGAAACCCCCTGGGGCCCGCCTCCGCGCCCATAAACGCACTTCGGGCCCACATCGCCCCAACACCGCGTCTCACTCTTTCGGCTCAACCGGCCGGTATTGCACACCCTCGGCGACATCCTGACGTTGATCGGTAAGTCGGAGTTACGACTTACCGAAAGAGGTATGACGTGGAATATCCCGCCACCCGTACAGCCGCCATCTCCACCACGGCGCTGACGCTGGCCAGCGCCCTCACCGTCACCGCCGCCTCCGCCCTGGACCACCGGGACCGCCACACCGCCCCCGAGCGCCTGCACGCGGCAGCCCGTTCCGGCTCCTTCGACATCCTGACGCGGCAGGCCAGCGGCCTGAAGGCACGATTCACCGAGCCGGACGGCACCCCGGTGGCGGGCCTGCCGGTCAAGTTCACCGTCTCCGGCGAGAAAACCCTGCTGTGCGAGGCCACCACCGACACCGACGGCTACGCCGAGTGCGAAACCCCCGCCCTCCCGCCCCTTTCCGCGTCCGCCGTGAAACTCCTCACCAGCGGCTACGACGCCACCACCCACGGCACCCTCCGTTACACCCCCACCACCGCCCACAACACCATCGGCCTCACCACACCCTGAAGTCCGCCGCACCCCGGGAACCGTCACTCATCAGACCCGAAAAACTAAAACCACAACCATCCAATCCCACAAACAATCCGACCGCCCCTTCCTCCGCTCCGTCTCTTCCCGTTCCCACCCCCGCCTCCCTTGGCCCTCTGCGTGCATTCCCCGGACCACCGGCGCAGAATTCCGCCCTCCTCCGCGAACAAACAGAGCCCCCGAGAGCCAACGTCTCGGGGGCCTCCCCTTTCCGGGCTGCCGTGGCTCAGCCCGGAGCCTCCATCAGGGCCGTGACATAGGCATCCAACCGCTCCTCCACGGTCCGCGTCGTCAGCTCCGCCCTCCCTGCCTTGCGCCATGCCTGCGCCACCTGCTGCACTTCTTCCGAGGCGGCCAGTCCGTCCCGCACCTGCCAGTACCGCCGCTCGCTCGCGGCCGCGGCCGGCACCCCGCCGGCCTCCTCGTACGCCTCGGCGAACCGCAGGCCCCACGCCGGTCCGTGCAACAGCGCGAGAACGGTAGAGCAGTGCGCCACATCGAGATCCGCCGGCCCCCAGGAGGGCTGGGCCCAGTCGACGACGCCGGTGATCCGGGCGTCGGCCGCGCCCGTGGGCGGCACCTCGAACAGCACGTTGCCGGGCTGGAAGTCCCGGTGCAGAAAGCGCCCTTCGTACGGAGGCGCGGGCCGGCGGATCACATCGATCGCCGCGGCCCATACCGCCGCGTCGGCGCCCTTCGGGGTCACGACGGTGTCGGCGGTCGTCAACGCCACATACTCCCGGGGCCGCTCGACGGGCCGCACCGCGTGGATGGCCACGAGTTGGCGGGCCAGCAGAGGAAGGCGCGTCTCCAAGCCCTCGTCCTCAAGGACCGTCCGGCCCTCCAGATGCGTCATCAGGAGCGACGGATACTCGCAATGCGCGGCGGCCGGATCGACCGCGACCAGTCCAGGAGCCGGTACGCCGGTCCCCGACAGCAGGGTCAGGGCGTCGGCCTCCCTGTGCAGCCAGTCCTCGGCGTGCCCCACGTAGTACGGGTCGACGAAGGTCCGCAGCACCAGATCACGGGTGCCTCCGCCGCGCCTGCCAATGGTCAGCCTCCGCGTTTCCGCAGTGATCCCGCCATGCAGCACCTCGGCCCCGACGACCCGTTCACCGGCCTCCAGATGCCGATTCACCCAAGCCAGTGTCGACGGCCGGACTGCCGCCACCTCGTCGCGGTTGGTCATCGCGCCACCTCATCATCCGGGCGGCGGCACGCGCAAAGAGTTTCCTTGCGGCTGATGACAACGACGCGACACTGCCCTGTGCCTCTCGCATCGGCCGCGGACACCGTTCAGGCACGCGCATCGAGCCGTGACCACAGCCCGGGAAGCCCCGATTCAGCGGAGCCGGTCATTGATCCGATGCTCACGGCAGCCGTCACGACCGGCCACCGGCGCCCGAGGAGGCGGCGCCTCCCGTTCTTCTCGACGCGAGGCACGGCACCTGCGGTGCCGCCCGGGGTGCGATGTGGGCCGAGATGCGGTGCGGGCCGAGATGCGGTGCGGGCCGAGGCGCGGTGCAGGCCGGGACCGGCGCGCAGCCGGCGCCCCCGCGGCGCCAGCACCGGCGCGTGCCCCGTCAGCCCAGGTCGCGGTGGCGTACGGCGAGGTGTTTCAGTATCCCGGTCACCCGGTCCCGGGACTCGTCGGCGACGTCCATGGCCTCGACGCAGGTCCAGTACATCCCTTCCTCGTCCGCCGCGCAGACCACTCCCACCAGCGCCTCGCACACCTCGCCGAGCAGCCAGGACAGGCCGCGCAGCGCCTCCTGGGTGTCCCGCACCTCGGACAGCTGGGCCGCCCGTGGCCCGCCGATCCGCGGGGCCGGGATCAGCAGGGCCGCGCTCGTCCGCCCTCCCGCGTCGCCCAACCCCCGTGCCCGGGACCGCACTTCGTGCGGACCGGATATCGCGAGATGGCTGCCCACTGCCTCGGCCAGGGCCTGCGCCTGCCACGCCTCGACGACGATCTCCTCGACCGTCCGCGCCTGCGCCAGACCGCGCCGACTGGCCGCGATGATGCGCACCGCGTCCATCCGCGACCCCCTCCCTCAGACCACGTCAGCTTCGCCGCACCTACCTGCCACTACCCAGCGTGAACTTGAAAGGCCAAAAAGGCCAGAGGAATTCGCAAATCTGTGGACAACCAAGACGATGTGGAAAGATCCTTCACTCCATAGAGTGACGATTGGCTCGTTCGGTCCCCTTCACCGGGAAGCGTGTCTCGTTCCGCTCGATCTTCGCGGCCAGCGCCCGCAGCACATCGATGCCCAGGACGTCGCAGAACTGCAGCAGGTAGGCCAGCACGTCGGCGACCTCGTCCTCGACCCGGCCGGCCGCCGTCGCGTCGGTCATGACCTTCGCCGACTCCTCCGGCGTCAACCACTGAAAAATCTCGACCAGTTCGGAGGCTTCGACGCTGAGCGCCGCCGCCAAGTTCTTCGGGGTGTGGTACTGGCCCCAGTCCCGGGCGGCCGCGAAGTCCGCCAGCCGCCGCTGCAACGCATGAAGATCTTCACTCATACTCCTAGGTGTAGCACCTGCACCCCGGGCAGCCCGTCGGCGACCGCCGCGTCCCGTACCGTCCCCAGCAGCCGGACGTGCCCCCGCGCCACCATCCGCACGGCCAGCTCCAGCAGCGCACGCGTCTGCCGGCCGTCCAGGCTCCGGTCCATTCCGTCCGCCATCAGCCCCAGCACCTGACGCGCGGACAGCACCTCGCCCACCGGGTCCATCGCCAGCACCTCCGGGCCCGTCAGGAGCACCAGCGCGAGCGCGACGTACCGCAGCTCCCCGTCCCCGAGCTGTTCCAGCGGCATCGCCGGCAAGGAGCCACGCTCGACCAGGGCCCGTATGCCGACCTTCCCCGCGAGCTCCACCGGTTCGGCCCGCAGCCCCTCGACCGGTCCGGCGCAGCCGTCGCGCACCGCTTCGACCAGTACGGCATGCCGGCGCGCACATTCCCTGCTCGTGCGCCCCAGTACGGCAGGAAGGTTGTCGCATGCCGTGCGCAGCCGCCCGTCCCCGGCGGACCAGCCCCAGCTCCCCTGTGAGGCACCCCCGTCATCCGCCGCCCCGTCGCCACCGGCCGCGACTGCGAACCCTCCCGACAGGGCTCCGTCGGCCCGCGCCCCGGTCCCCGTGCCGCCCCCGGCCACACCGGCCGCACCCGGACCTCCGGCGCCGCCGCTGCCCGTACGGCTGCATCCGCGGCCTCCGGCAGTACGAGAACCACCCGCACGTGCACCGGCCCCGCCCCCGCCGCCCGTTCCCGAGCCCTTCGCGCCCCCGCTGCCGCCGCCCCCGGCGGCACCCGCTTCCGCGCCGCCCCCCGCACTCACGCTCCCTCCGGCGCCGGGGCCGGCCCCGCGCATCGCCTCCGGTCGTGGATCGCACGCGAACACCGACCGGAGCGCCACCACCACCTGCTCCGCCGCCGCCAGCACCAGCCGCTGCCCCGCCGTCTTGCCCGCGACACGCAACGGCAGCAGTGCTGTGCCGAGCCGGTCGTCCGGCAGCGGCGCGCGCGTCACCGGCGTCGACCCGGCCGTGTACCAGGCGGCCTGGACCGCGCGCCGGGCAGGGTCCGTAAGCGCCGTGGACAGCAGGGTCTCGCCGCCGCCGGTCAGCCGCTCGCCGACGATGCGCAGTTCCGGCTCGGCCTGTACGGCGACGTCGAGCCGGACGGGGCCGACCGGCCCCTCGACCGTGCAGCCGATGCGGAACCCGCGTCTTCCCTGCTCGTCGGGGCGCGCCCACGCCGGTACGCAGCCGACCGCGCCGCCCGGCGCCGCCTCCACGGCCCAGCCGAGCCGGGCACCGCTGCCGAGGCGCGCGAGGATGTCGTACGCCTGGAGCACACTGGACTTCCCGCTGCCGCTGGGGCCGGTCAGCAGCGTCAGCGGGCCCAGCGGGACGGTCGCACCGCGATGCGACTTGAAGGCGGACAGGCGTAATTCGGTGACCGCCGGACGCACACTTTCCGTGTCCATACGAGGACGCTAGGCAACCGGCGAAAGCAAAACCGTTACGGCTGCAACGCCTTCCTACGATCGGGGTACGGCACCGGCCGGCGGCTCGGCGACCTCGGTACCGACCGGCGTGAGGAGGAAGACGTTGGTGTCGACCCGGTGCATGCCGCTGGCGAGCCCGAAGACGACTCCGCTGGAGAAGTCCAGGATGCGTTTGGCCACGTCGGCGTCGGCGCTGCTGAGGTCGAGGAGGACCGGGATCTGCGCCATCAGGTACTCGGCGACCTCGCGCGCGTCGGCGAAGGTCTGTACGCGGATGACGACGAATCGCCGCATCTCCTCGCCCGGTTCCTCCTCGGGCAGGGCGCGGTGGTCGGGCCACGAAGGCCATTCACTGCCGCTGCGAAGGGGAACGACCTCGGCGAGCCCTTCCCACTGTTCGTCGGTGGCGTCGGGCCGGTTCACCGAATCACCTCTCCCGGAGGGGCACTGAACAACTTCGGTATCTGCATCGCGCAATTGTAGGGATACCCGCATATACGGCTTCGGGTGCGACACACGGATGGCGTCACTTGCTCCCTCCATCCTGCACCATGGCCGCTGAGCAGTGCCGACACCCCGGGCATATATCCTCCGTCGAGAAGTTCTCGTGTTCCTGTTCACCCCATCTGTCACGGAGGTCGGTTCCGCCATGAGCACTGATCCTCCCGGCCGCGGGCTGCGTGCCCTGCGCGGTCTCCGCAAGCCCGCGAAGAAGCGGCCCGCGTCCGCCACTCCTCCGGAAGCCCCGGCATCGGACGCCGGGACTCCGGATACCGGTTCCGCGCCCGCCGGCAGTGTCATCAACGCCACGCTTTACCGCGACGGCTATCGCCTCAGTACCCACGAAACTCTCGCCGACACCTTCCGTAACCTGCGCACCACCGCCGGTTCCATGGCCTGGATCGGTCTGCACCGGCCGTCGTCCTCCGAATTGGTCACCCTCGCCTCGGAATTCGACCTTCACCCGCTGGCGGTCGAAGACGCGCTGGAGGCCCATCAGCGGCCGAAACTGGAGCGTTACGGCGAGACGCTCTTCGTCGTCCTGCGCGCCGCCCGTTACCTCGACGATCCCGAAGAGGTCGACTTCGGCGAACTGCACGTCTTCGTGGGCCCCGATTTCGTCATCACCGTGCGCCACGGCGGCGCCCCCGACCTGCCTTCCGTGCGCCGCCGCATGGAGGCCGCCCCGGAACTGCTCAAGCGCGGCCCCGAAGCGGTCCTGTACGCGATCCTCGACGCGGTCGTGGACGATTTCGCACCGGTGGTCGCCGGTGTCCAGAACGACATCGACGAGATCGAGACGGAGGTCTTCGGGGGCGACCCGCGGGTCTCCCGCCGCATCTACGAGCTCTCCCGCGAGGTCGTCGAATTCCAGCGCGCGACCCGCCCGCTGAACGGCATGCTGGAAAGCCTCACCGCCGGTTTCGAGAAATACGGCATCGACGAGGAACTCCGCCGCTACCTCCGCGACGTCGCCGACCACGCCACCCACACCACCGAACGCGTCGACGGCTTCCGCCAGGCCCTCCAGGACATCCTCACCGTCAACGCCACCCTGGTGAACCAGCAGCAGAACGCCGAGATGCGGGCCCTCGCGGAAGCGGGCTTCGAGCAGAACGAAGAGATTAAAAAGATCTCCTCCTGGGCCGCCATCCTCTTCGCCCCCACCCTCGTCGGCACGATCTACGGCATGAACTTCGACCGCATGCCGGAGTTGCACTGGGCGTTCGGCTACCCCTTCGCGATCGTGCTGATGGCGGTGGTCTGCATCAGCCTGTACGTCATCTTCAAGCGGCGGGACTGGCTCTGACCAACGGGCGTCGGTGCGTGCACGCTGCGAGCGGGACGCCTGGATCACCGCGTCCGGTCAGCCTGCGCGCACTGTGTGCCGCGTGAATTGAGCACCGGGGCGGCCGGCCGCGCAGGGCCGCCCCGGTCGGCGCCGACCCGCCGATGCTCAGTCGTGACAGTCCCGCCCCCGGCACGCCCCGCATCGCGTCCAAGCGCTCGACGGTGAAGTGCTCCCAGGCACCGCGTTCTGTCGATTCTGGAGGACGCACAAGTCACCGGCAGCGAGCAAGGGGCAACAGCCGTCGCGACGGGTTTTCTGGAAGCTTCGCTCACCGCCTGGGACGAGGAATTCGACCTGCATGCCATTGGGCAGGATCTCGGCCCGGAGTTCCGCAGGTACTGCGTTCACGAGCGGCGCGAGCGTTTGGGCGGGAACGCCCGGGCATCGCGCCGCTCTTCATGCACGATGTGGCGCGGATGCGGTCTGTCCCCGCAGAATCGCCACATGGCGATCACCGCACGTGCCCTCAACCGTTCCACGCTCGCCCGGCAGTTGCTGCTCACCCGCGAGCCGCTGGATGTGGCCGCCGGGCTGCGACAGGTGGTCGCCCTACAGGCGCAGCAGCCCGCGTCGCCGTACGTCGCCCTCTGGAACCGGCTCAGCGACTTCTCCCCCGCCGACCTCGATGCCGCCGTATCCGACTTCCAGGCGGTCAAGGCGACGCTGATGCGGGTGACGTTGCACCTGGTGCATGCCGCCGACTACCGCGCTTTCCGTGAAGCCGTGGAACCGACGCTCCGTGGCTCCAGACTCGGCGACGCCCGTTTCACGGCGTCCGGGCTGACCGCCGCCGACGCCGACGCGCTCGTACCGGAGTTGCTGGAATTCGCCGGCCGGCCGCGCACCACCAGCGACATGCAGAAATGGCTCGGGGAGCGTCTGGGCGCGCCGCTGGAGCCGTCGGCGTGGCGGATGCTGCGTCAGTACGTTCCGCTGTGGCACGCTCCCGTTGCCGCGCCCTGGCTGTTCGACACCCGTCAGGCGCACGTCGCGGCGAGCACGCGGCCGGTCCTGGCGGACCCGGACGCGGCCGCCGCGGGCTTGCAGGCCCTGGTCCGCCGCTATCTGGCGGGGTTCGGGCCGGCGTCGGTGGCGGACGTGGCGCAGTTCGCGCTGGTGCAGCAGAGACGGGCCCGCGCCGCTGTCCAGGCGCTCGCCGACGAGCTCGTGACTCTGGAGGGGCCCGGCGGGGTGGTGCTGTACGACATACCGGGCGCGCCCCGGCCGGACGAGGACGCCCCGGCACCGCCCCGTCTGATGGCGATGTGGGACAGCGTTCTGCTCGCCTACGCCGACCGCGGCCGCGTCATTCCGCCCGCGTACCGCAAGCACGTGATCCGCAGGAACGGTGACGTGCTGCCCACGGTGCTGGTCGACGGGTACGTCGCCGGTGTCTGGCGCCCGGTCGCCGGCGGGATCGAGGCCGGGGCCTTCCACCCGCTCCCCCGTCGCGTCTGGGACGGGCTGGCCTCCGAGGCCCGTTCGCTCGGGCGGCTCCTCACCGGCCGCGACCCCGGGGCGTACCGCCGTTACGACCACTGGTGGGCCAAGGGCCTCCCGGCGGCCGAGACCCGGCTGCTCCCGCCGGGCCCCTGAGCCGGGTACGGAACCGTCCCGTCCTCCGGCCCGCCGTGTCACCGGGCCTGATCGGTGGCCGCGGGGAACGCCGCGTCGATGGTGTCCCGGATGACGCGGTAGCAGCTGCAGGCGTTCGCTTCGAGGCGTTCCCGGTCCAGGAGCGTGATGATGCCGCGGCTGTAGCTGATGCAGCCGTCCTCGGCCAGGGCGCCCGCGACCTCGCTGACCGACGATCTGCGTACCGCGAGCATCTGGGCGAGGAACCGCTGGGTGAGCGGGAAGTGGTCGCTGTGCATCCGGTCGCCGGTCATGAGGAGCCAGCGGGCGCAGCGCTGCCGGGTGCGGTGGCTGCGGTTGCAGGCCGCGTTCCGTGCCAGCTGGGTGAACATCGTCTGGGTGCAGCGTTGCAGCAGCTGCTGGAGCTGCCCGTCCAGGACGGCGATCTCGTCGCGGAACCGGTCGGCGTCCATCCGCAGCCCCCGTCCGGGGACCTGGACCATCGCCCGTTCGGTGGGGCTGCCGACCCCCAGGAAGACCGGTAGCCCGACCATGCCCTCGTCGCCGACGGTGGCGACCTCGACGGCCGGACCGTCCAGCTCGGCGAGGATCGAGCACACGCCCAGGATGGGGAACCACACGGTGTCGATCGACTTCCCCGGGGTGTACAGCACGTCTCCGATGTTCAGCTCGGCCGGCTCCAGGTGCGACGCCAGCCGGCGGCGCTCGGCCTCCGGCAGGGCGGCGAGGATGCGGTTGCCTTGGGGGTCGTACGGACCGGTGGCGCCGTTCGTCATGCGTACCCGCCTTTCGTGCCGTGATCAGGCGGTGGCCTCGGGCGGGATCACCGCGGCCCAGGGCGGCAGCGACACCCGCATCAGTCCCGCGGCGCCCGGCACCATCACCAGGCTGACCAGCGCGTGAGCCAGCACCGGCAGGGGCAGCACAAAGTCTATGCAGCCGGTGGCCATCGCGGCGCTCGGCATGCCGAAGGCTTCCGAGGTCGCGCTGTCCTGGACCAGCACCCGTCCCCCCGCGCCCCTGATGTGCCGTACGCCCAGGGCCCCGTCCTCCAGGCGCCCGGTGAGCACCGCCGCCAGGGTCCGGGGCCCGAAGGCGGCCGCGGCGGAGGCGAACATCGGATCCGCCGAACGGTGGCCGTCCGCGGCGTGCAGCGACACCTTGCCCTCGGACGTGAAGGCCGCCCACTGGCCCGCGGGGACGACGTGGGCGACGCCGGGCATCAGCTGATCGCCGTCCTCCAGCAGCCGTACGGGCAGCGAGGAACGGTATTGCAACACCCCGATCAGCCCGTCCCGCTCCCGTACGGGCCGGTGCTGCACCAGCACCACCGCGGCGGGAAACGTGTCGGGCAGCGCCTCAAGGATGTGGCGGTATGCGCTCACGCCGCCGAGCGACGCGGCCATGCAGACCACGTCGAAGGCGGCGGAGGACTTCTGAACGGTACCGAACACAGGCCCAGCCTAATGCCCGGAACCGTACACAGGAGCACGGTGTGGCCGAAGCCCCACGGCGGGCGGGGCCGGGGACGGCCCGCCCGGTGGTCAGCGGCGGCTGAATACGGTGGCGCGGCAGGCCCGCCGCCTGCCGCGCCACGGAGCGGTGCGAGGCGGGATCCTCGCGGTCGGCGAGGACCGGCAGACGCCGGCGCGCCTCGGCGGCGCCTTCGGGCTCAAGGCCGGCGGAGGTGTCGAGCAGGCGCTTGGTGGCCTTGGGCGTGAGCTCAGCCCGAAGCCGGGTCGTCCTCGTCGCAAAGTCGAATGCGTCGTGATCTCCGGTGCTGAAGAATTCCGGGGTATGGACAGTGAGCTGCGGGTGTTGCGTCGTCGGTATTCCGGCCATGAGTGGGTGGCGGTGAATGACGGGGCCTCGGGGGCTGATGTGTTTCGTCTCAGGGGCGGGACGCGGGAGTTGTTCGTCAAAGTGGCGGCTGCCGATGTGTCCGCGGCATCCGGGCTGAGTGTGCCGGCTGAGGCGGAGCGGCTGGTGTGGCTGGCGGAGGAAGGGATTCCCGTACCGCGTGTTGTGGAGAGCGGTGGGGACGGGGAGGTGACGTGGTTGGTCACCGAAGCGGTTCCGGGGCGTCCGGCCGCCGCGCGGTGGCCGCGGCAGCAGCGGCAGGACGTGGCCGTCGCGCTGGCCGGGCTCGCTCGTTCGCTGCACGGGTTGGACCGGGAACGGTGTCCGTTCGACCGCAGTCTGGCGGTGACGGTGCCGCAGGCGGCTCGTGCCGTTGCTGAAGGGAGCGTCGATCTGACGGATCTGGACGAGGAGCGGGCGGGATGGTCGGGAGAGCGGCTGCTCGCGGAGCTGGAACGGACCCGGCCCGCGACCGAAGACCTGGTGGTCTGCCACGGTGATCTCTGCCCGGACAACGTACTGCTCGACCCCCGTACCTGCGAGGTGACCGGGCTGATCGACGTGGGGCGGGCCGGGCTCGCGGACCGGCACTGCGATCTGGCCCTGACGCTGCGCGAGTTGGCCCATGAGGAGGACCCGTGGTTCGGGCCGGAGTGTGTCGCGGCGTTCTTGCGGGAGTACGGGCGCGGGCGGGAGGAGGCGGTCTCGGAGGACCGGCTGGCGTTCTACCGGCTGCTGGACGAGTTCTTCTGAGGTACGGCTGAGGCGGGGGCGGTGCTGGTGGCTGGGTAGGGTTGCGTCGCGTGGGTGACAGCACAGTGTGGACGTTGGCCATCGCGTCCGTGACGGGCGGTACGGCGGTCCTGGCGAGTTGGGTGGCCGGGCGGGGCAGTACCCGGGCCGCTCGGATACAGGCGGAGATCGCCGCCCGGTCGCAGCGGGCCGAGCGGCTGCGGGAGAGCCGCCGGGCCGCGTACCTCGATCTGATCGAGCAGACCCACCGCATGGGCGAGCTGTACTGGGAGATCCTGGCACTGCTGCGGAACGGTGCCGGTGGCGGCGACGGCCCCGGTGGGGCCGCTGGTGCGGGCGTCGTGGGTGGTGCCGGTGGTGCCGGTGGTGCCGGTGGTGCCGGTGGTGCCGGTGGTGCCGGTGGTGCCGGTGGTGCCGGTGGTGCGGGCAGCATGGCGGATGCTCTGAAGGAACTGCACGACCGGGAGATCGCGGAGTACGCGAAGATCCGTCGCTGTGCCCGGGTCGTCGAGCTGGAGGGGCCGCCCGAGGCGGCGGCCGCCGCGCTCGCCCTCCAGCGGACGACCGGCACGTTCTACCGGTGCGTCAAGGCCGCGATGGAGGGCGACCCCGACGCCCGGGAGGAGTTCCGTACCGCCTTCTCGCCTTTCTGGGCGGCGCTGGAGGACTTCATAGAGGCCGCCCGCACCGCCCACCAGGCGGGGTGAGCGGAAGGGCCTGCGTCCGGGGCGCCGTCGTACGCGGCTTCATCGAAGTCGTCGGCCCTGTCGGCTCCATCGGCTCCATCGACGTCATCGAGGCTTCGACCAGGGCCGCCGTGAAGGGGTGGCCGGGCGCCGTGAGGACTCGGCCGGCAGGCCCCTGTTCGACCGCGTCGCCTGCGTCCAGGACCAGGATCTGGTCGGCTGTGGTGGCCGTGCTCAGGTCATGGGTGATCCATACCAGTGCCAGGTCCGGCTGGTCGCGCAGGTGGCGGTCGAGGACGGTGAGGATGCCGTGCCGGGTGACGGTGTCCAGGCCCGAGGTGATCTCATCACAGATCAGGACGCGGGGGCGGGCGAGGAGGGCGCGGGCGAGGGCCGCGCGCTGGAGTTCGCCTCCGGAGAGCCGGTCGGGGCGGCTGTGGAGGTGCTGCTCGCCCAGCCCGACCTCGGCGAGCAGTGCGCGGGCCTCCCCCATGGCGTCCGCGGGGGCGGATCCGCGCAGGCGGATCGCTGTGCGGGCGACCTGTGCCAGGACCGTGCGGTGTTCGTCGAAGGAAGCCGGTGCGTCCTGGAAGACGTACTGGACGGCCGCCAGGTGCGCGGGCGTACGGTCGCGCAGGCTGCGTGGCAGTGGTACGCCGTCGAGGAGGACCTCCCCTTCGTACGTACGGTGGAGGCCTGCCAGGCACCGGCCGAGCGTCGTCTTGCCGCTGCCGGAACGGCCGACGACCGCCACGCGCCGACCGGCCTGGAGGCGGAGGGAGGCGTTGCGCAGCACCTCGACGGTACGGCGGGACCCGCTGCCGCGGTGGTGAGCGGTCAGGGCACGAACCTCCAGTACGGGGAGGGGTTCCGGGACGGGGAGGGGTTCCGGTACGGAAGCGGGCTTCGATACGGAACGGGGACCCGGTACGGGACGGGCAGCCGGTACGGGACGGGCAGCCGCGTCAGAGGCGGGTTCCGGCTCCGGTTCGGTACGGGCGCCGGCGCCGGCGCCGGCCCGCGCCTCCCGGGGCGCGAACAGCCGCCGCGTCCAGGCGTGCCGGGGCGCCGACGCCACCTGCTCCGCCGGCCCCGCCTCGACCACTCGGCCGCCTTTGAGGACCACGATCTCGTCGGCGAGTTCCCGCACCACGTCCAGGTCGTGGCTCAGCAGCAGGACGCCGATGTCCTGCTGGACGACCGACATCAGTTCCGCCACGATGCGGCGCTTGGTGAGGGCGTCCTGGCCGGTCGTCGGTTCGTCGGCGACCACGACGCGGGCGCCGAGCAGGAGGGCCTGGGCGAGGACGACGCGCTGTTGCTGGCCGCCGGACAGCTGGTGCGGGTAGCGGCGCAGAAGGTCCGCGCCGTCCGGGAGTTGGGCCCGGGTGAGGGCCTCGGCGACGCGGTGTTCGGCGGCCTTGGCGCGCTCGCGGCGCGGGAGGTGGCGTACCTGTGTACGGGCGATGTCGGCGAGCAGGGCGCCGGCCCGGCGGGCGGGGTTGAGGACGGCCGCCGGGTGCTGCGGCACATGGCCGACCAGGCCGCCGGTGACGGTCACCGTGCCCGTGACCCGGGCGCCCGGCGGGTACGCGCCGAGCAGGGCCAGGCCCGTGGTGGTCTTGCCGCTGCCGGAGGCGCCGACCAGGGCGGTGACCGCGCCCGCGCGGACCCGCAGGCCCACTCCGTCGACGACGGCCCGGTCGCCGACCTCGACCCGCAGGTCGTCGACCTCGGCGACGATGTTCGCTGCCGCGCTCACCGGCGGCCCTCCTCGGTGTGTCGTCGGACGGATGGGGGCAAGGGCCCAGGACGAGACCGCGGGCGCTTTGGGCGCTTCAGATACTTCAGGTGCTCTCCGTCCTCCCGGCCTTTCCTTCCCTCCCCCTCCAGCAGCGCGTCGAAGAGCAGGTTGCCGCCCATCGACAGGGCCACGATCAGCAGCGCGGGCACGACCACGGCCCATGGCTGTATGAACAGCCCGGTACGGTTGCGGTCGACCATGACCGCCCAGTCCGCCGCGTCCGGTTCCACGCCGACGCCCAGGAACGCGGCGGTGGCGACGAGGTAGAGCACGCCGGTCAGCCGTACGCCCGCGTCGGCGGCGAAGGTGCGCAGCGCGGACCGGCCGACGTAGCCGACCGCCGTGCGCCACCAGGTCTCGCCCTGCATGCGCAGTGCCTCGACGGCGGGGCGGGCGGCCGCTTCGGAGGCGGCGGCGCGTACGATGCGGGCCGCGTCCGGGATGTTGACCAGGGCCACCAGCAGTGCGAGACCCGCGGCCCCCGGCGCGAAGACGGCCGCGACCAGCAGGATCAGCAGCAGCGACGGCACGGCGAGCAGCACGTCCAGCGGGCGCATCAGCAGTTCTTCGAGCCAGGCGCGGTGGGTGAGGGCGGCGGCCAGGCCCAGTGGCACGGCGACCGCGTAGGCGAGGGCGGTCGCGGCCAGCGCGACGAGCACCACCGACTGCCCGCCGAGCAGGATCTGCCGCCACACGTCGCGACCGACGAAGTCGGTGCCGAGCCAGTGGCCGCCGCCGAGGGTGAAGGACGCGGTGCGCGGCCCGGCGTCGCCCGCGAACAGCGGGCCCAGGAGGGCGAGCAGCAGGGGCACCGCGGCGATCAGCAGTCCGGCCCGGCCGGGCCACCGCGCCGCCCTCTTCGCCCACGCCGTCGCTCCGCCGCGCATCGCCCTCTTCGCCCACGCCGTCGCCTCGCCGCGCGTCGCCCGCTTCAGCCGTTCGGTCATCACGCCACCACCTCCGCCCGCGGCGCCAGCCGTCGGGCCACCAGGTCGGCGCCGAGGTTGAGGACGACCGCGATGACGCCGAAGACCACGGCCAGGCCCTGGACCACCGGGACGTCGCGTTCGGCGACCGCGTTCATCAGGACGGTGCCCAGGCCCGGGATCACGAACAGGGCCTCGACGACGATCACTCCGCACAGCAGCCAGTCGACGGTGCGGGCGAGCTGCTGGGCGGCGGGCGCGAGGGCGTTCGGCAGGGCGTGCAGGTAGCGGACGCGCGCGGTGGACAGGCCGTACCGGGTCGCCTGGCGCACGTACGGGGACCGCAGCGCGTCGATCATGCCGGCCCGTACCAGGCGGCTGATCGAGCACACCGGCCGGGAGAGCAGTACGAGGACGGGCAGGACCAGGACGGCGGGGTGGGCGAGCAGGTCGCCGCCGAAGCCGACGGCGGTCGGCGGGAGCCAGCCCAGCCGCAGCGCGAAGAGGGTGACCAGGAGCACGCCGAGGGCGAATTCCGGTACGGCGTAGACGGCGAGGGTGGCGGAGCTGACCAGCCGGTCGGCGAGCGAGCCCGCGCGCCGTGCCGCGAGCACGCCGAGCCCGACCCCGACGGGTACGAGCAGCACCACGGTGATGGCGGCGAGCAGCAGGGTGGGGCCGAAGCCGTCGGCGAGGTAGCCGGCGACGGGGCGGCCGGAGGCGAGTGAGGTCCCGAGGTCGCCGTGCAGCAGTCCGAGGACCCAGTCGGCGAACCGTTCGGGGGCCGGCCGGTCCAGGCCCAGTTCCGTACGGATGGCCGCGATGCGGGCCGGGTCGGGCTGGTCGCCGGCCAGGGCGACGGCGGCGTCCCCGGGCAGCGCCTCGGTCAGCGCGAAGACCAGCAGCGCGACGGCGGCGGTCTGCGCCGCGCCGAGCAGCAGCCGGCGCGTGAGCCAGGCGCGCAGCGGCGGCGTCCCTCCTCCCCTCACGCCAGCCACACCTTGTCGAACCGTGCCCAGTCCAGGGTGTTGGCGGGCGCGTCGGGTGCCACGCCGCGCACCCGGCGGGACGTGCCGACGATCCAGTCCGCGAAGCCCCACACCAGGAAGCCGCCCTCGGCGTACAGGCGGCGCTGCATCCGCCCGTACACCGCCGCGCGCTCCTTCTTGTCCTTGGTGGACTGGGCCTGCTGGTACAGGGCGTCGAAGTCCTTGTGGTGCCACTTGGTGGCGTTGGTGGTGGAGTCGCTGAGCAGGCGCTGGGAGATGTGCGACTCGATGGGCATGGCGCCGGAGCGGTAGCAGCACAGGGTGCCGCTGTCGAGGATGTCGCTCCAGTAGCTGTCCTTGCTGCCGGACCGGACCCGGACGGTGACGCCCGCCTTGGCGGCCTGGTCGCGGAAGATGCCGGCGGCCTCGGTGAACCCGGCGGCGACGGGCGAGGTGTCGAGGGTGATCCGCAGGTCCTCGGCGCCCGCCTGCTTGAGGAGGTGGCGGGCCCGGTCGAGGTCCTGGTGGCGCTGCGGCAGGTCGCCCGCGTAGTACTCGTAGCCCTTGCCGAACAGGTCGTTGCCGATCTCGCCCGCGCCGGAGAGCGCGCCGTCCACCAGCTCCTTGCGGTCGGCGATGAGGAAGAACGCCTCGCGGACCCGCTGGTCGTCGAACGGGGCGCGGTCGGTCTTCATCGCGAAGGACTGCATGGCGCTGTTGCGCAGCCGGACGATCTCGATCCGGCCCTTGCCCTCGTGGGCGCGCGCGGTGGTGGGGTTGAGTTCGTGCGCGTACTCGACCTGGCCGCCGAGCAGGGCGTTGACGCGTGCCGATTCCTCGTTGGCGACGACGAATTCCAGCTCGTCCAGGTGCGGGGCGCCGTCCCAGTAGGCGTCGTTGCGCCGGAGGACGCAGGAGCGGCCCGGGGCGAAGGAGACGAAGCGGAAGGGGCCGGAGCCGACGGGCTTGGCGAAGTCCGCGGTGGTCGTGCCGTCGGGGACGATGTACGCGCCGAACGCGGCCAGCACATTGGGGAATTCGGCGGTGGGGCGCTTCAGCCGGAATTCGACGGTGTCCGGCGAGACCGCCCGGCTGGCGGCGAGGTCGATGGGTTCCAGGGACGCCTTGGCGCGGTACGCCTTCTTGGGGTCGGCTATGCGGCGGAAGCTGTAGAGGACGTCCTCGGCGGTGACCGGCCTGCCGTCGTGGAAGGCCGCCTTGCGCAGGGTGACCCGCCAGCGGTCGAGGGTGTCGTTGGGTTCCCACTTGGCGGCCAGGCGGGGGCGGGCGGCCATGTCGGTGCCGCAGTCGGCCAGCTTGTCGTAGAGGGCCTTGGCGCGGGCGGCGTCGGCGAAGAGGTTGCCCAGGTGCGGGTCGAGGGTTTCGGAGGCGCCGCCTCCGGCGAAGGCGGCGCGCAGCCGGCCGCCGCGCCGGGGGCGGCCGCCGCTGTCCGAGGGGCCGGGGGAGGTTCCGCAGCCGGCCAGGAAGAGCCCGGCGGTGGCCGTGACACCTGCGGTCGCGGCGAGGAAGCCGCGCCGTCGCAGGCCGGGGAGGTCGCCGGTTTCCCTGCTGGTCTTCAGGGAGGGAGGGAGTTCGCTCATGGTAGGTCACGCCTCATGAAGTGTGGGTGGGCTGGAGGACTGGACGGGGCGGGCGTTCAGCCGTCGCCCAAGCGCGCCACGAGGTGCAGCCGGTCCCCATCGGCGGCATCCCCCGGAAGTACGGCCGGACCGGCTCGCCAAGGCGGCTCCGTACGCGGCCCCGGCCCGTCGTGCAGGTCGAGCACCGTGAAGCCGTGCGCGGCGAGGGCGTACCGCAGTTCCTGGGGGAACAGCAGCCGCCACGCGGAGTGCTGTTCGACGGCCGGTGAGCCGTCCTCCGTGCTCCACACCCGCCGTCGGCGCAGCAGTTGGGCCGCCCGGTCGACGGTGAGCGTGGTGACGGACCGGTACACGGTCCCCTCCCACTCGAAGCCGCGGATCTGCGGTGCGTCCAGGAGTTCTGTCCGTCCGAGGAAGAACGCTCCGTTACGCATCTCCGCCACCAGCAGTCCGCCCGGTGTCAGCGCGCGGCGGCAGGAGTCGAGAAAGCCGTCCAGTTCGTCGTTGGTGTGGCAGTACAGCAGCGCGCTGTCCAGGCAGACGATCGCGTCGAAGGGCTGCGCCGCGAGGTCCCCGGCACGGAACCGGCGCAGGTCGGCCCGTACGTAGTGGGGTCCGGGGTGATGGGTACGGGCGTACGCGAGCATCGCGTCCGACAGGTCGGCGCCGACGACCGTGCGGCCCATGGCGTGCAGGTGGGCGGCGTCCCGCCCGGTGCCGCAGCCGATGTCGAGGACGTGCGGCCCGGCGCCGTACCGGCGCAGGACGTCCTCGGTCCAGCGGGCGGCGAGCCGTTCCGGGTCGGGGAACCGGGCCTCGTACAGGGCCGGGTTGTCGGTCAGCAGGTTGCGGGCGGCGGCGCTGTCCGTCATGCCGTCACCGCCACCGCGCGTACGGGCAGGGCGCGCAGCCGGTGCAGCCAGCCGACGCCCGCTGCCGAGGCGAGGCCGAAGGCGAGGCAGCACGCCCAGGGCAGCCAGGGGGTGCCGTGGGCGCCCGCGTCCATGGCCCAGCCGACGACGGTGTTGCCGACGGCGGCGGCGATGCCGGAGACGACGTAGAAGATCCCGAAGTAGGTGCCGGTGAGTTCGGCGCGGCCGAACTCCGGTATCAGCTCCATGACGAACGGCTGGGCGATCATGACGCCGACGTACAGGAGCAGTGCCCCGGCGAGGACGGGTACGAGGGCGAGCGCAGCCCGGCCGGCGCCGCCGCCCGTGCCGGACGCCCCGGCGACCGCCATCGGCGGGACGAACGCCGCGCCCATCAGCGCCAGCCCGATGGCCACCCACCGTGCCCGCGTGCCCCGCTCCTTGAGGGAGCGGGTGATGCGCATCTGGAGGGTGAGGTTGGCCAGTGTGCCGACGAGGAAGACGAGGCCGGCCGCGCCGTCCCAGCCGGTGGCCCGCCGGGCGCCGTCCGGGAGCAGCAGGTAGAGCTGGTTCTCCATGGTGAACATGCCGACCATGGCGAGGGAGAAGGCCAGGAAGGCCCGGTTGGCGAGGACTTCGCGCCAGTCGCCGAGCACGCCGCCCTTCGAGGGGGGCACTTCGCGGGCGGGCAGGACGGCGGCCTGGGCGGCGGTGAGCAGGGCGAAGATCGCGGCGGCGGTGAGGGCGGAGACGCGGAAGTCGACGAGCAGCAGGGCGCTGCCGATCAGCGGTCCGACCAGGGCGCCGGTCGTGGCGAAGATGTTGAACAGGGCGAACGCCTCGGCCTTGCGGTCGCCCGCCTCGGCTGCCAGGTAGGCCCGTACGGCCGGGTTGAACAGGGCCCCGGCGAGCCCGCTGAGTATGGAGGCGGCGAGCAGCACGGGCAGCCCGTCGCCGAGCGCGAACAGGGCGAAGCCGACGGTGCGCAGCGCGCAGCCCGCGATGATCACGCCGCGCGCGCCGAGCCGGTCGGCGGCCGAGCCGCCCAGGATGAACAGGCCCTGCTGGCTGAGGTTGCGTACGCCCAGCACGATGCCGACCACGGCGGCGGACATGCCCAGGTCCTCGCCGAGGTGGGTGGCGAGGTACGGGATGAGCAGGTAGAAGCCGATGTTCACGCCGAGCTGGTTGACCAGCAGGAGCCGGATGGCGAGCGGGAAGGCCCGCATCTCACTCCACGTCTTCACGGTGGTGCCTTTCCTTCTGTACGGCCGGTACGGCGGGCTGTGTCGCGGGCGGGGCGCCGCGGTCCGCCCCGCGCGGGGGCACCGGCCGTACGCCCAGCCCGGCGCCCGTTCCGGCGCGTACGGTCCCGTCGGTGCCGCCGATGCCGGTCCACGGGTCGTGCGCGAGCAGCAGGTGTCCGTCGAGGTCGACCCAGCGGGCCCGGTCGGCGAGGTGGACGGCGGGGGCGATGCCGAGGGTGCCGGCGGTCAGGCAGCCGAGCATGAGGCGGGTGCCGCTGCCCGCGATCAGTTCCTCGATGCGCAGGGCCGCGTGGACGCCGCCGCACTTGGCGAGCTTGACGTTGACGCCCTGGACCCGCCCGGCCAGCCGCTCGACGTCGGCGGGGGACACGGCGTCCTCGTCGGCGATGACGGGCAGCGGGGAACGGGCGGCGAGCCGGGCGAGCGCTTCGGGGTCGCCCGGCACCGTCGGCTGTTCGACGGCCGTGACGCCGAGTTCGGCGAAGCGCGGCAGCAGCCCATCGGCCTGCTGTGGCGTCCAGGCGCCGTTGGGGTCGAGCAGCAGCGCGGCGGTGGGGGCGGCGTCCCGTACGGCCCGTACGCGGGCGAGGTCGTCCTCGGGGTCCGCCGTACCGGCCTTGATCTTGAGGACGGTGAAGCCGCTCTCGGCCAGGCAGCGGGCCTGGGTCCGGGCGCGTGCCGCGGGCACGATGCCGATGGTGCGGGCGGTGGCGGCGACGGGCCGCCGCTCGGTGCCGAGCAGCTGGTGGACCGGCCTTCCGGCGCGCTTGCCGACGAGGTCGAGCAGGGCCGATTCGACGGCGGCGGTGACGGCGGGCGGTGTGTCCGGCGCGGGCGGTTCGCCTTCGCGCAGGGCGTACAGGGCGCTTTCGGGGTCGGCGAAGCGGCCGAGTCCGACGGCGGCGCCGGCCAGCAGGCGGCTCAGGGTGTCGGTGTCGAGGCCGTAGTACACGCTGGTGACGGCCTCGCCGTGGCCGCGCAGCCCGCGGTGTTCCACGGACAGCCAGACGGCGTCCCGTTCGGCCGTCACGGACCGGGAGATGCGCAGCGGTTCGGCGAGCCGTAGCCGTACGACGCGCAGGGTGCCCTTCATGCCACGCCCTCCCCCGCGGCCGCCGCCTTCGGATCGACGACGGTGGTGCACCGGGCCCAGCCGGTGGCCTCGGCCGCCGTGGGGTGCGGCAGTTCCACCGGGCGGGTGGCGACGGCCTGTCCGTCCAGGCCGTGGGCGGCGGCGAAGTCCTCGTCGTAGACGGTGCCGAGGTAGCGGTGCAGGCCGTCGGGGAAGACGGTGGCGACGACGGCGCCGGGGTGCACGCGGGCCGCCCAGGCGGCGACCAGCGCGACGGCGCCGGTGCTCCAGCCGCCGCTGACGAAGCTGCCCCGGGCCAGCCGCCGGCAGGCGTCGGCGGCTTCGGCGGGCCCCACCCAGTGCACCTCGTCGAAGGCCGCGTAGGCGACGTTGCGCGGGTGGATGCTGCTGCCGAGGCCGCGCATCAGGCGGGCCCTGGCGGGCTGGCCGAAGATGGTCGAGCCGGTGGCGTCCACGCCGATCAGGCGCAGCGCGGGCCAGTGGCGGCGCAGCGGGCCGATGATCCCGGCGCTGTGGCCGCCGGTGCCGACGCTGCACACCAGGACGTCGAGGTGGTCCAGGTCGGCGGCCAGCTCGGCGGCGAGGGAGGCGTAGCCCGCCGCGTTGTCGGGGTTGTTGTACTGGTCGGGCCAGTACGCGTGCGGCAGCAGGGTGCGCAGTTCGCGCAGCCGGGCGAGCCGGGCGGCCTGCCAGCCGCCCTCCGGCGCGGGCCGGTCGACGATCTCCAGCCGCGCGCCGTAGGCCCGCAGCAACTGCCGCATGGACGGCTCCAGTTCGCTGTCACAGACCAGGATCACATCGTGGCCGAGGGCCTGGCCGGCGAAGGCCAGGCCGACGCCGAGGGTGCCGGAGGTGGACTCCACGACCGGCGCGCCGGGCCGCAGTTCGCCGCGTTCGCGGGCGCCGAGCAGCATGGAGACGGCGGCGCGCGCCTTCATGCCGCCCGCGCCGAGCCCTTCCAGCTTGGCCCAGAAACCGGGGTGCGGGCAGGGCAGGTCGCCGGTGATGCGGGCCAGGGGCGTACGGCCGACGAGGGCGAGGAGTTCCCGGTTGGCGGCGGGTGCGCCCAGAACGGCGGCGGTCATCGGGCGCCTCCCCGTGCCGACAGGACGTAGCGGTCGTCGCCGGTGTAGCGGTGGACGACGCCGGGCCCGCCGTCGAGCCAGAAGAACGGGTACGGTTCGGCGCACACGGCGCTCACCCCGGCGCCCAGGAGGCGGGGCAGTACGGCGCTGCCGGTCTGCGCGAACATCACCAGCGGCTTGGCGTGCCGCGCGCAGTGGGCGCGCAGCGGCTCGAAGGTGCCGTTGCCGAGGGTCATGCCGGAGGCCAGTACGGCGTCGCACCCGTCGAGTTCGGCGAGCGCGTCGGTACGGATCGGCTCGCCCCACTCCGTACGGCCGCCCTTGAGGTCGCACGGTACGCAGACCAGGCCGCGGGCGCGCAGCGCCTCCAGCAGCGAGTTGACGACGCCGACGACCAGGACGGTACGGCCGGGCGCGACGGGGAGCAGCCCGGCGACGCCGCGGGCGCGGGCCCGGGACTTGGCGAGCGAGTCGCCGGCGGGCAGTTCCCAGGGCCGCGCGCCGTTGGCGGGCGTGTGCGGCAGGACGTGCATCAGGTACGCGTCCAGGGCGGCGACCCGTACCGGCGCCAGCGGGTGGTCGAGCAGGGTGGCGATGTCGGCGCCGACGCAGTCCTCGATCGCGGCGGCGGGCAGTGCTCCCGGTTCCACGGCGCAGGAGCCCACCGCGCTGCCGAGGCGCAGGCTGAGCACTTCGTTGCGGTAGCCGCCGCTGCGTCCTTCGTGGCGTACGGCCTGGCTGGTGGTGAAGGCCACCGCGATCTTCTGCGTACGGGGGTCGGGCCCCAGCTCACCGGCCCGTACGCGGCGCACCAGGTCCGGGAGGCCGGCCGCGGCGGGCCGCACGGCGCCCACGGCCGCCGTCGCCTGTCCCGGCGGGGCCGTCGCGCGTTCCGGGCTCATGGCTCGTCCCGGGCTCATCGCTCGTCCACCACCCGCGGACACAGGCCGGCCAGCAGTTCCTCGACGCGGGCGCGCGCCCCCGGCCCCGCGCTGTCGGCGGCCATGACGTGGCCGAGGTACCCGTTGTTGCTGCCGGTCTCCCTGACGGCCTTGCCGGGCGCGGCGAGCTGGACCTCCAGCACACCGGGCCGCCCGTCGAGCCCGTCGGCGCCGGTTATCTCCCGGAGGACTCCGGTGCGTCCGGGGACGAGGAAGCCGATGGCGGCGCTGCGCAGGCCGGTCTCGCGCGGCATGAGGTCCGGCTCGCGGCCGAGCGCCACCTCGACGAAGGCGGCGGCCAGGTCGATGCCGGTGACGTGGCGGACCAGTTCGGTGATGCGGTTGCCGGCGGGCCGCGGGTTGACCTCGACCACCCGCGGCCCGGCCGCGGTGAGCTTGATCTCGGTGTGCGCGACGACCTGGTCCAGGCCGAGCGCCTTGAGCGCGGCGCGGGCGGTGTCCGCCGCCGCTTCCGCGTCGGCGGTGGTCAGCGCGGCGGGGAACATGTGCCCCGTCTCCACGAACGCCGGGGCGCCGCCCACGCTCTTGTCGGTCACCCCGACGACGTGCACGGCACCGCCGTACGACACGGTCTCGACGCTGACCTCGGGGCCGTCGAGCAGTTCTTCCAGCAGGACGACGGGGGCCCGCAGCTGTCCGCGCGCGTTGACGGGGAAGGCGGCCAGCTCGCGGTGCGCGCGGGCCAGTTCCGCCTCGTCGTCCACCCGCCGTACGTACATCCCGGCGCACAGGTCCACCGGCTTGAGCACCAGCGGGAAGCCGATCTCCCGCGCCGCCTCGGCGGTCCGCGCCCAGTCGCCGCAGACCGCGAACCGGGGGCCCGGCACGCCGGCCGCGGCCAGCGCGCGCCGGGTGGCGTCCTTGCGGCAGGCGGCCTCCACGGCCTCCGGCGCGGGCCCGGGCAGGCCGAGGCGGGCGGCGGTGCGCGCCACGGCGGGCAGGTAGTAGTCGCACGAGCTGAGGACGCCGTCGAAGCCGATCGCCGCGTGCAGGCGTTCGGCGTACGGCAGCAGGGCGTCGGTGTCGTTGGTGTCGGCGGTGATCACGTTGCGGGCCGCGAGGAGCGGGTGGGCGGTGCCCTCGGGGGCGGTCCGCAGGTAGTGGTGGAGGTCGCGGGTGAGGAAGGTGAAGTCGTGTCCGGCCTCGCGGAGGGCGCGGGGCAGCAGTCTGCCCATCGACCCGACCCAGCTCTCGACCATCAGCAGATGCGCCACAACTCTCCTTCTGCGCAGGTGGTTTCGCTTCCGGGCACGCCGCGGGGAGGCCCCCGGCGGCCGCGGTGCGGTGTTGACCGAACGCGATGCTAACGCTAATGATTTTCATTGTCACCTCGTGGGTACATCTTTTCTTCGCCTTTCCCCGCCCGCGACGCCCGCCCGCGCCCTCCGCGCTGTCCCGAACTGCGAGCCCCATGTCTCCCGCCCCGCGGCGCACCGCCCTGCTCTGCGCGCTCCTGACGAGCGCCGTACCGCTGTCCACCGCCACGTCCGCCGCCGCCGAGCCCCGTGCCGGCGCCCCCGCCCCGCCCCTGCGCTTCGGCACCTGCCCGGCGTCGGTCCCCGCCCCTCCCCCACCGGAGCGCGTCGAGTGCGGCACGGTGAGCGTGCCGCTGGACCACTCGCGTCCGGACGGCGCGCACATACGGATAGCCGTCTCCCGCGTCCGCGCCTCGGGGACGCCCGCCGAGCGGCGCGGCGTCCTGCTGGTCAATCCGGGCGGCCCGGGCGGCTCCGGGCTTCCGTACGCGGTCACCAAGCGCGCCAAGCTGCCGGACGCGGTGCGCCGCGCCTACGACGTCATCGGCTTTGATCCGCGCGGCACCGGGCTCAGCGCGCCCGCCGCCTGCGGGCCGATGGGCGGCCTCTTCGACGCCCCCGGCACCGGGGGCGCGCCGCTCGATCCCGTACCGCGCGACCGGCCCGGCGAGCGCGCCTACCTGGACTCCCAGCGGCGGCTGGCCGCCGACTGCGCGGCGGGCACGGGCGCCGCCCTCCCCCACCTCTCCACCAGCGAGACCGCACGGGACATGGACGCGATCCGCGCCGCGCTCGGCGAGCGGCGCATCAGCTATCTGGGCGTCTCGTACGGCACATACCTGGGCGCCGCCTATGTGGCCCAATTCCCGCACCGGGTCGACAGGTTGGTGCTGGACAGCATGGTCGGGCCGGAGGACTGGCACGACTTCGACGTACGGCAGGCGTTCGCGCTGCTGCGCCAGCGCGATGTGCTCTTCGGCTGGCTGGCACGGCACGCTTCCCGGTTCCAGCTCGGCGGTACGGCGGGCGAGGTCCGCGCCGCGTACCGGCGGGTGCGGGACGGGCTGGCGGCGCGGCCGGTCGCCGGGTTCGGTGCCGCGGCCTTCGACCGGGCCGTCTACCGCGCCCTGGGGCGTACGGAACGGTGGACCGCCCTCGGTGACGGGCTGCGCGCCTATCTGGACGCGGGGAGCGTTGACCGGCTGCGGCCCGCCGCGCCCTTCGACGGGCCCGAGTCACGCACGTACGAGGCCGCCAACCGGGCCGTGAAGTGCGCCGACGGGCCGGGGCCGACGCCGGGCCGGGTCGTCGCCGGCCTGCGCGGGCTGCGGAACGCGGACCCGCAGCCCGTGCTGACCGGCCTGGAGGCCGCCGCCTGCGCCTACTGGCACGTCCGCCCGGCGGAGCGCACCCGGCTCGGCAGCCCCGCGGCTCCCCCGGCACTGCTGGTGGCCTCCGCGCACGATCCCGTGACGCCGCTCGCCGGTGCGCGGGCCCTCGGCCGCGTCCTGCCCGGTTCGCGGCAGGTCACCTTGCACGACGACTACTCGCACGGCGTCTTCGCCAGCCGCGGCAACCGCTGTGTGGATGCCGCGGTCGGCGCGTATCTCGTCGGCGGCACCGTCCCGGCGCGGGATGTGCACTGCGCGGGGCCGGGGCTGCCGGAGCCGTCGCCCCGCACGTGAGCCGTACGGTCCTCAGCCCACCGCCGTCACTTCGGGCAGCGGCGGCCCGGCCTCGCACCACATGCCCTCCGCTCCTGTCAGGTAGTGCTCGAAGAAGCCGCCGACGACCGTGCGGGTGATCTCCGTGCCCCGGCCGCCGGGGAGGGAGCCGAGCGCGTCGGCGTAGTCCTCGGGGTCGGTGAACCCGCGGAAGCCGAGCGGGGCGGCGAGGGCGTCGAGGTCGGTGCAGGACTCATGGCCGCCGCCGGTCACCAGCAGGTGGTGCCGCGGCCCGCGCAGGCCGCTCCACAGCCGCTCGCGGGCCCGGGTCTCCTCCGGGAAATCCGGGTCGTCGGCGGTGAACTGACAGATCAGGAACGGGCTTTCCAGGCCGGTCCGCAGGACTTCGCCGTACGGGGTGCCGTCGAGGTTCACGCCGGCCGTCAGGCCCGGGTCGAGCCGCAGGGCCTCGGCCGCGGCGGCGCCGCCCAGCGAGTGGCCCGCGACGCCCGCCTTCGACGGGTCGAGCAGGGCGTGCCACCAGAAGCCGGGGGCGGACAGCCGGGCGCGGGCGAAGCGGAGGTCGGCGGCCCGGACACCGACGTAGCGGGTGGCGAGGTCGCCGGTGTCCCCGTCCGCGAGGCCGTCCGGTTCGCGGTACGGCACGAGGCGGCCGTCCGGGAACTCCACGCCGATCGCGTCCGACGGGTGGTCGAGGGCCGCCACCAGGAAGCCGCGGGAGGCGAGGTCCTCCCCGAGGGCGGTCAGCGCCGCGCGGTACTGGGCGTGGCCGGGCGAGAGCAGGACGAGCGGGCGGCCGTGGGCGTGCGGGGCGGGCGGCGCGTCCGCGGCGGCGTGCACGGCGACCGCGGCGGCGGTGTCGCGCGGCAGTCCCGAGCAGCCGGGCTCCTCCTCCCACGAGTCGACCACCAGCGGGGACATCGCGGCGGAGACGTACCGGCCGGGCCCCGCGCCGGTCCCCGCCTGCGCCGGGTACCAGAGCTGGGCCATCAGTTCCCGGGGGCGGCCGGGCCGGAAGGGGTCCTCCCGGTCGTGGTCGGTGAGGTGGGCGGTGCGCACGCCGACCGCGTGCCGGCCGGTGGGCGGGGGCAGTTCCGGACGGGCTGCGACGCGCCGCCCGGGCGCCGGTCCGCCGGTCGCCGCCGCCCGGGAGGTCTCACGGGTTTCCGTCATGCTGCTGCCTTCTCCTCGGTTTCACCGGCAGCACATGCGATCACGTACGGGGGCGGAACGCACCGGGTTTTCGCGGTCGGGTGGCCGGAACCCGCCGGTGCCCCGCCCGCCCCGGACCGTGGCCCGCGCCGGCGGATTTTCCGGGAGGGCCGGAAAGCGCGGCGATCCTTCTTCGGCGGGCGGGCGGGTGCGCCCACCATGGGGGGCGACGCGGGCGGCAGCCCGCCCGGCCGCGCAGGCGCGAGCCGGTCCGTACCACCGCAGGAGCCAGCATGATCTTCATCGTCGTCAAGTTCACCGTCCGGCCCGAGCACCAGGACTCGTGGCTGTCGCTGGTGGACGACTTCACGCAGGCCACCCGGCAGGAGCCGGGCAACCTGTTCTTCGAGTGGTCGGTCAGCGTGGACAACCCGCGCGAGTTCGTGCTGGTCGAGGGCTTCGCCGACCGCGAGGCCGGGGACGCGCACGTGAACTCCGCGCACTTCAAGGCCGGCCTGGAGGCCATGGCCGGGGCCATCGAGACCACCCCGCAGATCATCAGCAGCGAGATCGACGCCGAGGGCTGGGGGCCCATGGGAGAGCTGTCGCCGCGCGAGGCGTGAGCCGGCGGGGCGCGACGCCCCGGACCGACGGGCCGTCCCGTCCGGCCGCGCGGGCCGTTAGATCCGCGCGGCCGGGACACGGGCAGGCCGGTGTGCAGGCGGCCCGGTGTACGGGCGGCCCGGGTCAGAACGGTGTGGCCGGGAGGTACTTGCCGTCCAGGGTGATCACTGCTCGCGAGCCGCCCTCCGGGTCCTCGACCTTCTGTATGTCCAGCCGGAAGTTGACCGCGCTGATGATGCCGTCGCCGAACTGCTCGTGGATCAGGGCCTTGAGGGTGGTGCCGTAGACCTGGAGCATCTCGTGGAAGCGGTAGAGGGTCGGGTCGGTGGGGACACCGTCCGGGATGCTGCCGCGCAGCGGGATCGTGCGCAGCAGCCGCTCCGCCGCCTCGTCCAGGTCCAGCCGCTCGGCGACGGTGCGGGCGGCGTCGGCGGGCAGGGCGTGCTGGCCGAGGAGCGCGGCGGTGACGAAGACGACGGACAGGCCGGTGCCGTCGGCCAGCCGCTCCCAGGTGAGGTCCTTGCGGGTCTTGGCCTCGACGACGGTCCGGGCCAGGTCCTGGCGGGCCTGCGGGTCGAGCTGGGCGTGGGTGTGGGACACGGGGAAGTCCTTTCCGGACGGGGGCTCAGGAGAGCGGGGTGAAGGTCGCGCCGCGCGGGTCGAGGACGTCGACGGCTCCGGTGCGGATGTCGTGGGTCCAGCCGTGCAGCGTGACCGCGTCCCGCGCGAGGGCGCGGGCCACGGACGGATGGGTGGCGAGGCGGGCGAGCTGGGTGGCGACGTTGTCGCGGACCAGCGCCGCGATCCGGGCCTCGGTGGTGCCGGCGGCCGCGCGGGCGCGGTCCCCGTCGGGCCCGGCCGCGTCCAGCCACCCGGCCAGGGCGGGCAGCCCGGCCAGGCCCTCGCCGGTGGCCAGGGCCGTCATCGCGCCGCAGCCGGAGTGGCCGCACACGATCACGTCGGTGACGCCGAGCGCGGTGAGCGCGTATTCGATGGTGGCGGTCACCGCGTCGGGCCGCGGGCCGTAGGCGGGGACGAGGTTGCCGGCCGTACGGATGACGAACAGCTCGCCCGGCTCCGACTGGGTGAGCAGTTCGGGGGCCACCCGGGCGTCGGAGCAGCCGATGAACAGGGCACCCGGCCGGTGGGTGGTGGCGAGCCGCTCGAACAGGGCCGCCCTGGCGGGGTGGACGTCGCGCTGGAAGCGCCGGACGCCGGCGGTGAGCTGAGGGTGCACGGACACTCCTTGCTGGGGGACCTCGGCCCGGGGGCCGTTGGATCCACCATGCGTGAACTGGCGCTATAGCGTCCAAGACGTACAACCCATGGCGGTCATCGGTGTCGCCTATACCTGCTCGCCGTGGCTGCTTATCGTGGCGGGCATGGCCCTGGAACTGCGTCATCTGCGCTATCTGCTCGCCGTGGCCGAGCACGGGAATTTCACCCGGGCGGCCGAAGCCCTGCACGTCTCGCAGCCGACGCTCTCCCAGCAGGTCCGGCAGCTGGAGCGGACCCTGAAGGCGCAGCTGCTGGACCGGACGGGCCGCACCGTGCGGCTGACCGACGCCGGGCAGGCGTACGCCCACTACGCGCGCGGCGCGCTGCGCGACCTGGAGGCGGCCGAGCGTGCCGTGCTGGACGTACGGGACCTGTCGCGCGGGACGCTGCGCCTGGCCACCACCCCGACCTTCACCGCCTATCTCGTCGGCCCGCTGACCGGCGCGTTCCACATCCGTCACCCCGGCATCTCGCTCACGCTGCGGGAGCTGCCGCAGGACCGCATGGAGTCCGCGCTGCTGGCCGACGAGCTGGATCTGGGCATCGCCTTCAGCGGGCCGCACCTGCCGGGCATCACCGGCACGGCGCTGTTCACCGAGGCGCTCGGGCTGGTCGTCGGCCCGGCCCATCCGTACGCCGGCCGCACCGCGGCGCTGCCCGTCCGCTCGCTGCGCGATCACCGACTCGCGCTGCTGAGCGCGGACTTCGCCACCCGCCTGCACATCGACGGGTACTTCGGCGAGCACGGCGTGCGGCCCGACATCGCCGTGGAGGCGAACTCCATCACCGCCCTGACCGAACTGGTCCGGCGCACCTCCTTGGCGACCGTCCTCCCGGACGCCATCACCGGCGGGCAGCCCGCGCTGCACCCCGTCGCCCTCTCTCCCGCGCTGCCCGCCCGCACGGTGACCCTGCTGCGCCGCGAGAGCGCCTACCGCAGCGCCGCGGCCGACGCCTTCGCGGGGCTCGCCCGGGAGTGGGGGCGGGAGTACGGGCAGGGGTAGCGCTCCCGCGCGGCCCGGGCCGGGTGGTTCACCTGGATATGCCGCACAGGGCGTGGTCGATGAGGTTGTGCAGGGCGCGGAGCTGGCGTACGCCGGTGTCCTGGTCGGCCGGGCGGCTGTGCAGGGAGACGGTGACGGAGCGGCGGCCGTCGGGGGTGGCGGCCGGCTGGACGACGTAGCCGATGCCGCTGCCGCTGTGGCCCCAGTACGTGCCGCCGCAGGACAGCGGGACGCTGAAGAGGCCGAGGCCGGCGCGTTCACCGGGGGCTTCGCCGGGCCCGTCCGGTACCGCCACGGTGCGGCGCATCTCGGCCTGCTCGGCAGGCTTCAGCAGGCGTCCGGTGTTCAGGGCGGTGAAGAACCGGTCGAGGTCGGCGGCCTTGCTGATCATGGCGCCGTCGGCGCCGGTGTCGAAGGGCAGGTACGGCGCGGTGGTGTCGGCGTACGGTCCGCCCGGTGTGAACTGCTGGTATTCGGTGGCGTGCGGGTGCGGGAAGTACGGGTGGCCCTCGGGCGCGCGGGTGTCCTCCAGGCCGAGCGGCCGCAGGATGCGCTGTCCGACCTCGTGCTGCCAGGTGTGGCCGGTGACGGCCCGCACGATCATGCCCGCCAGGAGGTAGTTGGTGTTCGAGTAGCCGTGGCGGGTGCCGGGGCGGAACACGGGGCGGTGTTTCATGGCCAGGGCGACCAGTTGCTCCGGCGAGTAGCGCCGGTGGCGCTGGGCCTCGAACGCGCGGTGGTCGCGCGGGGCCACGTCGGTGACGTAGTCGGGCAGCCCGCTGGTGTGCCCGAGCAACTGGCGCACGGTGACGGCCCGGCCGTCGTTGCCGTGGCCGGCGACCGTGCCGGGCAGCCACCGCTCCACCGTGTCGTCGAGCCGGAGGCTGCCCTCGCCGACGAGCTGGAGGACGACGGTGGCGACGAAGGACTTGGTCGTGCTGCCGATGCGGAGATACCCCTCGCGCGGCACGGGCCGGCCGGTCGCGAGGTCGCCGGTGCCGCTGGTGACCGTGCGGACGCCGTCCGGGGTGCGCAGGCGCACGGCGACACCGGTGACGCCGGCGTCGCGCAGGGCGTCGGCGTCCCGCTGGAGCCGGTCGGCGCGGGGCTGCCCGGCGGCGGTGGCCGGGCCCGGCAGCACGGCGAGCAGCGCGCCGAGGACGGCCAGGGCGGTGATGCCGGTGCTGCGCACACGGCGGAAGCGGTGTCTCATGCGGCGATGGTCGCGTGGCGTGCTGGGCTTCGGCCATCCGGCTGCCCCCCGTTCCGGTGGTGGGGTGAACCGCAAACGGCGACCGGCACGGGTCGCCGGTACAGGTACGGGTACCGGTACGGGCCGGTACGTTGCCGACACGGGTGCGGCCGGTACGGACCGGTACGGCCCGGTACGGCGACAGGGAGGCGCGGCATGGAACGGGTTCTGGTGACCGGGGCCACCGGGTACATCGGCGGGCGGCTGGTGCCGGAACTGCTGGCCGCGGGGTACGCGGTGCGGTGCCTGGCCCGTACGCCGGGCAAGCTGCGGGACCATCCCTGGGCCGGCCGGGTGGAGACGGTACAGGGCGATGTCACGGACGCGCGGTCGCTCGGCCCGGCGCTGGAGGGGGTCGAGGTCGCGTACTACCTCGTGCACGCGCTGGGCACCGGCAAGGACTTCGAGGAGACCGACCGCCGCGCGGCGCGCGCCTTCGCGGCGTGCGCGCGCGAGGCGGGCGTGCGGCGGATCGTCTACCTGGGCGGCCCGGTGCCCGAGGGCGCCGACGAGCGGAGACTGTCGCCGCACCTGCGGTCCCGCAGCGAGGTGGGACGCATCCTGCTGGACTCGGGCGTGCCGACCGCGGTCCTGCGGGCCGCGGTCATCATGGGGTCGGGTTCGGCGTCCTTCGAGATGCTGCGGTATCTGACCGAGCGGCTGCCGGTGATGGTCACGCCGAGCTGGGTGCGCACCCGTATCCAGCCGATCGCGGTACGGGACGTGCTGCACTACCTGGTGGGCTGCGCCGGGCTGCCGGACGGGGTGAACCGGGGCTTCGACATCGGCGGCCCCGACGTCCTGACGTACCGCCAGATGATGCAGCGCTACGCGCGTGTCGCCGCGCTCCCCCGCCGCCTGATCCTGGCGGTGCCGGTGCTGACGCCGCGCCTGTCCAGCCAGTGGGTGGGGCTGGTGACGCCGGTACCGGCGGCCATCGCCCGCCCGCTGGCGGAGTCGCTGCGCCACGAGGCCGTCGTCAAGGAGCACGACATCGCGCGGTACGTGCCGGATCCGCCGGACGGGCGTACCGGCTTCGACCGGGCGGTGGAACTGGCGCTGCGGCGCGTACGGGAGGCGCGGGTGACCACCCGCTGGTCGTCGGCCTCGGTGCCCGGCGCCCCCAGCGATCCGCTGCCGACCGACCCGGACTGGGCGGGCGGCAGCCTCTACACCGACCGCAGGCAGTGCGTGGTGGACGCGCCGCCCGAGGCCCTGTGGGAGGTCATCGAGGGCATCGGCGGCGAGAACGGCTGGTACTCCTTCCCGCTCGCCTGGGCGCTGCGCGGCTGGCTGGACCGGCTGTCGGGCGGTGTGGGGCTGCGCCGGGGGCGGCGGGACGCCGAGCGGCTGCGCGCCGGTGACTCGCTGGACTTCTGGCGGGTCGAGGAGATCGAGCGGGGGCGGCTGCTGCGGCTGCGCGCGGAGATGCGGCTGCCGGGGCTCGCCTGGCTGGAGCTGCGCTCCGGGCGGGACGCGGCGGGCCGTACGGTCTACCGGCAGCGGGCGCTGTTCCACCCGCACGGGCTGGCGGGGCACGCGTACTGGTGGAGCGTGGCGCCGTTCCACGCGGTGGTGTTCGGCGGGATGGCGCGCAACATCGCGGCGGCGGCGCGGGAGCGGGGCGGCCGGGCGGCCGCGGCGGGGCGGTGAGGCTGCCCGCCGGCACCACCCGACGACCGTACCCGGCCGCTGTCACGCTCCGTCCACGATCTTCGGTCGTACGAGTGAATACGCGGCCGGCGCCCGCACGGTCGGACGCGGTGGGAGGGCGGTGCGCGGACGGCGGGGAAAAGCTGGAGACCGTCCAGCCATCCCCGGCACTGGAGGCAAGAACCATGCCCACATCCCGTTCACTCACCGGCCGGAGGCGATCCCGGTCGTTGTACCCGCTGCTGGCCTGCGGTCTCGTCGGCGGGCTCGCCGCACCGACGGCCCTGGCCGCGAGCCCCGACGCGTCCGGCACGTCCCGCACCGTCGCCGAGCAGCGCCAGCCCGGCCCCAGCGCGCCCGCGGGCCGCGTAGGCCTGTGGACGAGCGTGAACCAGAACCACCCGCGCACGTCCTACTGGGACAGGACGGGGGACGTCGCGCGCATCGGCAAGCGGAGCCTCAGGCAGAACCCCGAGCTGAACGGCGTGTGGCGCTCGTTCATCACGATGGGCACCGAGGACCTGCACCGGCGCAAGACGATCCGTGAGGCCCGGCTCCTCATCCGGAACACCACGTCCCAGTCGTGCGCCCCCTACAACATCGAGCTCTGGGACACCGGCCGGGTCTACCGGAGCACGACGTGGCACACGCAGCCGCGGTGGTACCACTGGCTGGACACGAAGCACCCCGGATCCAACGGGAACTGCCAGAACCGCGTCCTGTCCTTCGACGTCACGCGGAGCGCCAGAGAGGCCCAGAAGAACAAGTGGCCGAGCATGACCCTGGGGCTGAAGGCGTCGAACACGGACAGCTCGAACGCATACAAGACGTTCGCCCCGTCCAGCGCCAGGCTGGTCGTGAACTAGCCGCAGCGCCATCCGGCACGTCCCCCCGCCGCCCCGGTGACCGAACGGCCACCGGGGCGGCCGCGCGTGCTCCGCCCGCTGATCCGCCGTCAGCGGTCACCGCCCGTTTTGAACACCGAGCCCGATCATCAATACGATCCGGCGATGATCACAAGAAAACGGCTGGCGGCCGGGGTGTGCGGGCTGCTCGCCACCTTGGCCGTGGGGCTGCTCCCCACCCCCGCCGCGGCGGCCGGCGCACCGGACACGAAGAAACCCTCCCCCAAGGTCGAGCTGGTGCTCGACGTCAGCGGGTCGATGCGGGCCCGCGACATCGACGGGCAGACCCGGATGGCGGCGGCGAAGCAGGCGTTCAACGAGGTGCTGGACGCGGTGCCGGGCGAGGTCCAGCTCGGCATCCGTACCCTCGGCGCGAACTACCCGGGCCCCGACCGGCAGACCGGGTGCAAGGACACCAAGCAGCTCTACCCGGTCGGGCCGCTCGACCGGACCGAGGCGAAGACGGCGGTCGCGACGCTCGCGCCCACCGGCTGGACGCCGATCGGCCCGGCGCTGCTGGGCGCGGCCGACGACCTCAAGGGCGGTGACGCGACCCGCCGGATCGTGCTGATCACGGACGGCGAGGACACCTGTGCCCCGCTCGACCCGTGCGAGGTGGCGCGGGAGATCGCCGCCAAGGGCATCCACCTGACCGTGGACACGCTCGGGCTGCTGCCGGACGCCAAGACCCGCAACCAGCTCAGCTGCATCGCGGAGGCCACCGGCGGCACCTACACCTCCGTGCAGCACACCAGTGAACTGCGGGACCGCGTGCACCAGTTGGTGGACCGGGCGGCCGATCCGGTGGTCAATCCGGTGGCCGTCCAGGGCGCCGACCAGTGCGCCAAGGCGCCGGTGCTCAAGCCGGGCCTGTACAGCGACCGCGAGAAGTTCGCCGAGCACCGCTGGTACCGGGTGGACGTGCGGCCCGGCCAGGAGCTGCGGGCGTCCGCGAGCATCGGCGCCGACCGCGCCGTCAACAACGACTACGGCGTGCTGCTGCGCGCCTCGACCGTGCACGGCCGGGAGATCGTGCGCGGCTCGGAGGCGGGCGACGGGCGCACCGACGTGATCTCGTCGGGGCTGCGCTACCCGAAGGCGCCGCTGAAGAACGCGGACGGTGACGCGAAGGACGAGCCGGAGACGGTGTGCCTCCAGCTCAGCAACTCCTTCGCGGCGCCCGCCTCGGTGAAGACCGAGCCGGGCATGCCGGTGGAGCTGGCCATCGACGTGGTGGACGGTCCGTCCGACGCCTCGGACGCCGCCTCCTTCGGCCTGGGCCGCGGCTGGTGGTTCCTGGGCGCGCTGGTGCTCCTCGGCCTGGTGGCCGGTCTGCTGTGGGGCTGGCTGTCGCGCTGGCGTGTTGCCGTCTGGAGGACCAACTGATGCGTACGCGTAGGTTCATGACCGCCGCACTGCTGGCGGGTGTCGCGCTCCTGGGTACGGCGGGTACGGCAGTCGCGGACAGCCCGTCGCCGTCTCCCAGCAGCAGCGGCAGCGATGCCGGGCCGACCGAGGCGGGGACCTCGTTCCGTACCGCGACGCCGGTCCAGCCGGGGCAGCGGGCGACGGCGGGGGCGTCGACCGGCGACTACCTGTACTGGGTGGTGCCCGTGGACACCGGGCAGCGCGCCACGATGAAGGCGAAGGTGACGCTGCCGAAGGCGGCCCGGCACGGCGCCTCGACCTGGCAGATCGACGTGTACGACGGGCTGCGGCGGCGCCAGGCGTGTGCCTACGGCGCGCAGACCAGGGCGGCGGCAGCGGACGCGGCCTCGGTGGAGGTGTCCTGCACCCTGCGCACGGTCCGCTCGTGGGCGGAGCAGTGGTCCGACGATCCGCTGCCGGGCAGCTATTACGTACGGCTGACGGTCACCGGCCTGCCGCAGGACGACCTGGGCCTGCCGGTGAAGGCCGAGTTCGAGCCCACCGTGGACGAGGCGGGCGGCGCGTTCGCCGTGGACGGCAAGCTGTCCGAGCCGCTCGTGCCGGGCATCGCCACCGCGGACCGGGAGGACGGGGCGAGCGCGTCGCCGACTCCGAAGGCGGGCAAGCGGTCCGCGAGCGCGCTGGAGCCGGAGGGCGGCTGGTCCTCGGGCCGGTGGTCCGACCGGTGGGTGTGGACGGCGGTGGGCGCCCTGCTGGCCGCGCTCGCCGGAGTCTTCGGGTACTCGGTGACGCGGGGCTCCGGCCGCCCGTCGCGGGTGCCGCCGGGCGCCTGACGACGGCCCGGACATGCTGAGCGGGGCGGTGCGCGGAAAGGGTCCGCGCACCGCCCCGCTGCCGTACGGGGACCGGCGGGCCGGGGCCCGCTGCCGTACGGCCACCGCTGGGCGGCCCTCAGCCCGTGGCGCCCAGCAGCACCGCCCACTTCTCCAGGGCGGGTTCCTCCGACAGGTCCGCGACGGCGACCTCGATGCCGTGGTCGCGGTTCCAGCGGCCGGCCAGGGCCATCAGACGCACCGAGTCGAGGCCGTAGTCGACCAGGTTCTCGTCGGCGGGGATGTCGGCGGGGTCCTCGCCGAGGACGTCGGCGACGTCGTTGCGCAGCTGTTCCAGGGTCAGTGCCATGGTCAGTTCCCTTCGAAGACGGTGGCGGTGGTGGTGACCACGGCGCACTTGCCGGCCGCCCAGCGGAGCGCCATCGCGTGGTCCTCGGCGGAGAAGTCGGCCACCGCGTCGGCCACCAGGAAGGCCTGGAGGTCGCGCATCCAGGCGTCGCAGGCGGTCATCATGACGCCGATGTGCGCGTAGACGCCGGTGATCACGAGCTGGTCGCGGCCGAGGCCGCGCAGCCGCTCTTCGAGGTCGGTGCGGACGAAGCCGCTGTACTTCCACTTGGTCAGCACGGTGTCGTCCGGGCCGGGGGCGACCGCGTCGGCGATGGCCGCGGCGTGCTCGTCGGCGGGCAGGCCCGGGCCCCAGAAGTCCTGCTGGAGGCCGCGTTCGGCGGGGGTCTGGCCGCCGGGCTGCGCGGTGTACAGGACGGGGATGCCGAGCCGGGCGGCCTGTTCCTTGAGGGCGGCGACGTTGCGCAGCAGGTCCGTGACGGGCGACGCCTCGGTCCGGTACGCCGACAGGAAGTAGTTCTGCAGGTCGTGGACGAGCAGCACGGCGCGCGACGGGTCGGCTTTCCAGTCCACGCGGTTCGCGGGCAGGTCGCCGGCGGACGGCATGGGGTAGGGGGCGATGGCGGGCAGGGCCATGGTGCGGTGCGGTCCCTTCTGGACGGTCGGTGCGGGGCGGTCGGGGCGGTGCCGTGGGCGCTCAGGAGGGCCCGGCGGCGCGGGTGGCGGCGGACCTGAGGTCCTTCTTGGATATCTTGCCGACGCCGGTCTGCGGGAAGGAGTCCACGAACACCACGCGGTCGGGCACCTTGTAGGCGGCGAGGCCGCGGGTGCGGACGAACTTCTTGATCTCGACCGGCTTCACCGGCGCGGCGCCGTCCCGCAGGATCACGTACGCGCAGGTGCGCTCGCCCAGGTAGGGGTCGGGTTCGGCGACCACGTTGGCGTCGTGCACGGCGGGGTGGGCCAGCAGGTGGTTCTCGACCTCCTCGGCGGCGACCTTCTCGCCGCCGCGGTTGATCTGGTCCTTGGCGCGGCCCTCGACGACCAGGTGCCCGGTGGGGGTGAGCCGGACGACGTCGCCGGTGCGGTAGAAGCCGTCCGCGGTGAAGGAGCGGGCGTTGTGCTCGGGCGCCTTCCAGTAGCCGCGGATGGTGTAGGGGCCGCGGGTGAGCAGATGGCCGGTCTCGCCGACGGGCAGGTCGTTGTCCTCGTCGTCCACGACGCGGATCTCGTCGTCCGGGGAGATGGGGCGGCCCTGGGTGGTGACGATGATCTCCTCGGGGTCGTCCAGCCGGGTGTAGTTCACCAGGCCCTCGGCCATGCCGAAGACCTGCTGGAGGGTGCAGCCGAGGGTGGGCCGTACCCGCCGGGCGGCCTCCTCGCTGAACTTGGCGCCGCCCACCAGCAGCACGTCGAGGCTGCTCAGGTCGTACGGCGTGCCGGGCGCGGCCTCCGTCCAGACCAGGGCCAGCGGCGGGACGAGGCCGGTGATCGTGACGCGTTCGCGCTCGATGAGCGGGAACGCCACGTCGGGGGTGGGCTGCGGGGACAGCACGACGCGGGCGCCCGCGTACAGGGCGCCGAGCGTGCCGGGCGAGGACAGCGGGAAGTTGTGGGCGGCGGGCAGCACGCACAGGTAGACGCTGTTCTCGTCGACGCCGCACAGCTCGTTGGAGCCCCACAGCGAGTAGATGTAGTCGTCGTGGGTGCGCGGGATGAGCTTGGGGACGCCGGTGCTGCCGCCGGAGAGCTGGAGGAAGGCCAGGTCGTGCGGGGCGGGTTCGTCCCATGCCGGGCCGTCGGCGGGCACGTCGGCCGGTACGTCGGCGAGGGCTTCGAAGGGGCCCGCGTCGCCGCCGGTGACGAAGACGTGCCGCAGGCCCGGCACCTCGGCCCGTACGGACGCAGCGAGGTCGCGGTAGTCGAAGCCGCCGTGTTCGGCGGCGATGACGTAGGCGGCGGCGCCGGTGAACTCGCAGAAGTAGCGGATCTCGGTCTCGCGGTGGGCGGGCAGCGCGAAGACGGGGAGGGCGCCGAGGCGGAAGAGGGCGAAGACGACCTCGAAGAACTCGGCGACGTTGGGGAGCTGGACGACGACCCGGTCGCCGCGGACGATGCCGCGGGCGTGGAGTCCGGCGGCCAGCCGGGTGGCGCGGCGGTCCAGTTCGCCGTACGTCCAGCGGCGGCCCTCGCCGGCCGGGTCGACGACGGCGATGCGGTCCGGGTGGGCGGCGGCCCGCTCGCGCAGCATCCCGGAGAACGTCTCGCCGCGCCACCAGCCCGCGGCGCGGTAGCGCTCGGCGAACTCCTCGGGCCAGGTGGGGGCGTGCGAACGGGCGTAGGCGTACTGATCGGTCACAGCTCGGCTCCGACGGCGCTGAGGAAGGTACGGAACTTGGCGCCGGTCTCGGCGGTCTCGGCGGCCGGCTCGGAGGCGGCGACGACGCCCGCGCCCGCGTACAGGCGCAGGGAGCGCTCCTCGGCCTCGGCGCAGCGGATGGTGACCACCCACTCGCCGTCGCCGGACGCGTCGCCCCAGCCCACCATGCCGGTGAAGAAACCGCGGTCGAACGGTTCGGTGTCGGTGATCACCTGGCGGGCGGTGTCGGTGGGGGTGCCGCAGACCGCGGGGGTGGGGTGGAGGGCGCAGGCCAGTTCCAGCGCGGAGGTGTCCGGGGCGGCGAGGGTGCCGGTGACGGTGGTGGACAGGTGCCACATGGTGGCGGTGCGCAGCAGGGTGGGCCGGGCGGGGACGGTCAGATCGGCGCAGTACGGGGCCAGGGCCCGGTGCACGGCGTCCACGACGACGGCGTGTTCGTGCAGGTCCTTGGCGGATTCCAGGAGCGCGGCGGCGCGGCGCACGTCCTCGGCCAGGTCGTCGCTGCGCGGGGTGGAGCCGGCGAGGGGGTTGGCGACGACGCGGTTGCCGCGGCGGGAGACGAGCAGTTCGGGGCTGGCGCCGAGGAGGGTGCGGCCGGGTGCGGTGGGCAGCGCGAAGGTGTAGCCGGAGGGGTCGCGGCGGGCCAGGCGCTGGAGCATCGCGGGGATGTCGAGCGGGTCGGGGGTGGTCAGTTCGAGGGTGCGGGCCAGGACGACCTTGCTGAACTCACCGCGCCACATGCGCTCCACCGCGGCGGCCACGCCGGCGCCGTACACCTCGGGCTCCGGTACGGGTCTGATGTCCCACGCGGCCGCGGCGGGCGGGTCGGCGGGCAGGGCGATCAGCGGGTCGGCGGTCAGCGGCGGCGCGGTCCGCGCGCTGCCGGGGACGGTGAGCGCCGCGGGCGCGGTCTGGTCGAAAGGCACCGCGCCGACGACGAGCGGCGCGTCGTGGCCGGCGGCCCGTGCGGCGTCGAGGGTGGCGGCGACCCGCTGTGCCAGGGGGCGCTCGTCGTGCGGGACCTCGCTGTGGGTGCCCTGCGCGAGGAGGGTGCGCGTGGGCGTGCCGAGGAAGCGGGCGCCGGGGGTGTAGGCGTCCAGGAGCGACGTCGCTGCTCCTACCGCTGGGTGGGACGGCTCGGCGAGGGGGACGTGCGTGGCGACTTCGGGTGCCGTCGGCACGGGAGCTCCAATTCTCGGAAGGTCGCGGGGATTTCCGGGGTGGCTGGTACGGGTGGGGACGCGGAGGGTGCGCGATGCGGTTGCCGGGTGGCGGGCCGCTCCCGGCGGGCGGTGGTGCCGGGGTGCGGCGCGGGTCACCGGAGGGTGGCGCCGCCGTCGACGTAGAGCTCCTGCATGGTGATGTGCCGGGCGCGGTCGGAGGCGAGGAAGACGACCGCGTCGGCGATGTCGGACGGGTCGGCGATCCGGCCGAGCGGGATGCCGGTGCGGTACGTCTGCGGGTCCCCGGCGATCACGCGGCGGGGCGCGTCGTCGTCGGTCCACAGCGCGCGTTGCATGGCGGTGTCGGTGGAGCCGGGCGCGACGATGTTGCAGCGCACGCCGCTGCGGGCGAGTTCGAGCCCCAGGCATTTGGTGTACATGGCCGCGGCGGCCTTGGAGGCGGCGTAGGCCGCCATTCCGGTACGGGGGACGCCGGCCGCGTTGGAGCCGACGGTCACGATGCTTCCGGAGCCCCGTTTCGCCATGTGCGGGGCGACGGCGGACGCCGTGTGGAAGACGCCGGTGGTGTTCACGGCGAAGGTGTCGGCCCAGTCGGCTTCCGAGAGTTCGGCGGCGGGGCCGGGGCGCAGGATGCCGGCCACGTTCACCAGGACGGCGATCGGACCGAGTTCACGCTCGACGCGTTCGACGGTGGCCTGGACCGCGGCCCGGTCGGTGACGTCCATGGCCTCGGTGGTGACGGTCCCCGCGGTGTCGCTTCCGGGCGACGGGGCCGCGGGTGCGGTGCGGTCGGTGGCCACGACGTGGGCGCCGTGCCGCGCCAGCGCCGCGGCGACCGCGGCACCGATGCCCTGCCCGGCGCCGGTCACCAGCGCGATGCGCCCGGTGAACTCGGCGCGGCCGTCCGGTATGTGCTCAGGCATGAGCAACCTCCCCTTTTTGTTAGGCAAGCCTAACCTAATATAGGACAGGTGCCCAGCCACTCCCCCATTCCGCCCGCACGCTGGAGAAACGGTTAGGCTAGCCTCACCTTATGCAAAAGCAGCGCACGGGTATAGCGGCCCCGCCCTCCGAACACGGCACCGCGGGCGGTGCGTTGCCGGCGGCGGTGGCGCAAAAGGGCACCCCCGGCCCCGCGGATGACCCGGGCTTTGCCCTCGCGGAACCCGCGGCGCGCCCCGACGGGCAGCGCGCGGGCACCGCGCGCCGGACCGTTCTGCTCGCCGTGGCGGGCTTCGCCGCCGCCGTCCTCGTCCTGGCCGCCGTGTCCCTGTGCGTCGGCGCCGGCGAGGTCGGCGCGAGCGGCGTGCTGGACTACCTGCTCGACCGCGGCGGCGCGCGCAGCGACCCGCGGCTGGCCCTGGTCGTCGGCGACCTGCGGCTGCCCCGTACGCTCACCGCGCTGCTCGTCGGCGGCGCGCTCGGCGTCGCCGGGTGCCTCCTCCAGGCCGTCACCCGCAACCCGCTCGCCGAGACGGGCCTGCTCGGCGTCAACGCCGGGGCGTCGCTCGGCGTCGTCGCGGGCATCGCGCTGCTGGGCCTGGACTCCGGCTACGCGTACCTGGTGTGCGCGTTCGCCGGCGCGGTCGTCGCCAGCGGTCTGGTGCTGCTCATCGCGGGCCGCCGGGGCGGCGGCTCGCCGATGCGGCTGGTGCTGGCCGGGTCCGCGCTGGGCGCCACCTTCGGCGGGCTGACCAGCGTCATCGTGGTCAATTCGGCGGAGACCTACGACCGCTTCCGGTTCTGGGTGCTCGGCTCGCTGGCGGGTGTGGAGGGCTTCGGCGAACTGGGCCGCCTCGCCCCCGTACTGGGCCTGGGCTTCCTGGTGGCGCTGCTGGTCGCCCGGCCGCTGTCCGCGCTCGCGCTCGGCGACGACCTGGCCCGCAGCCTGGGCCACCGGCCGCCGGTCATCCGTACCGTCGTCGCCGTCGGCGTGACGCTGCTGACCGCCGCGGCGGTGGCGCTGGCCGGTCCGGTCTCCTTCCTCGGGCTGCTCGCGGGCTTCCTGGCGCGGGCCGTCGCCGGGACCCGGCTCGCCGCCCGGCTGCTGCTGGCCGGGCTGATCGGCGCCGCCGTCCTGGTGCTGGCGGACGTGGTGGCCCGGGTGGTGTCCCGCCCGTTCGAGGCGCCCGTCTCCGTGATCGTGGCGCTGATCGGCGCGCCCGTCCTCATCGGCATCGTCCGCTCGCGGCAGCTCGCCGCGATGGGCATGACCGACCCGGCGGCCGAGGAGCGTACGTCCGGCAAGCCGGCCCGCGGCCCCCTGCGCGCGCTGCGGGAGCGCCTCCCCCGCCGCGCCCCGAAGCCCGGCCGGGTGCGCCCCGCCGACACGCTCGTGCTGCGCCGCGGCCCGCTCTCCTTCCTCGTCGCCCGGCGCGCCACCCTCGCGGCGCTGCTGCTGGCGGCGTTGCTCCTGCTGGCCGTGGTGCTCTCCGCGTACGCCGGGCAGAGCGAGATGGGCGTGGCCCGCACCTTCCAGGCGATCTTCGGTCAGGGCGACCGGTTCGACGTGCTGCTGGTGCAGAAGTTCCGGCTCGGCCGGATCGTGGCCGGGCTGGCGGCGGGCGCCGCGCTGGGCCTGGCCGGCTGTCTGACCCAGACGCTGGCCCGCAACCGCCTGGCCACCCCCGAACTGCTCGGCGTCAACGACGGTGCCACCGCCGCCGTCCTGCTGTCCGTCACGCTCAGCGCGACCGGCACTTTCGGCGCCTGGTGGGCCGGCCCGCTGGGCGCGCTGGCCGCGGTGGTCGTGGTCACGCTCGTCTCCGGCGGGCTCGGGCAGCGCGGCTACCGCGTCCTGGTGGTGGGCCTGGCGATGTCCGCGCTGGCCTCCGCCGCCACGCAGGTCGCGCTGTCCCGGCGCTCGCTCAACTCGGCGAGTTCGCTGTACGTGTGGACCTCGGGCAGCCTCAACGGGCGCAGCTACGCCGTCGCCGTGCCCGTCCTGATCGGCCTGGCCGTCCTCGTGCCGCTGAGTCTGGCGGTCGCCCGCCACCTGGGTGTGCTGCGTTTCGTCGACGCCACGGCCTCGTCGCTGGGCGCCGCTCCGGCCCGTACCCGCGCGGTGTGCCTGCTGCTGGCGGTGGCCCTGGCGGGCCTGGCCGTCGGCATCTGCGGGCCGGTCGGTTTCGTGGCGCTGGCCTCGCCGGTCATCGCGTCGCGGCTGGCGGGGCCGCTGCGGGTGCCGCTGGTCGGCACGATGCTGACGGGCGCGCTGCTGGTGGTGGCGGCCGACACGGTCGGCCGGATCGTCTTCGCGGGCACGGAGGTGCCGGTGGGCGTCGTGACGACCGTGCTGGGCGGGCCCTTCCTGCTGTGGGTGCTGCTGGGCCGCTCGGCGGCGACGCGTGTCTGACGAGGTGTCTTCTCCTGACGCTCCCGACGAGAGGGGTACGAAAGTGACCGCTGTCCGTAGTCCGCTGCTGCGCGGCCTCGCCGAGGACGTGCGGGCCGGGCGGGCCGGCGCCGAGGCGGAGTTCTGGCGCCGCGCCGAGGCGGCCGGGACGCCGCTGGTGGAACCGGACCCGGACGGCGAGCCGGACCACGTCCTGGTCACGTTCGTGTGGCGGGACGATCCGGCCCGCCCGGCCACCGACGTCCTGGCGCTGCTGCACACCGTCACCGACCGCGACCGGCACGCGGGCGACCTGACGCCGCATCTGATGACCCGGATCGAGGGCACCTCGGTGTGGGCGATCAGCCACCGGCTGCGCTCCGACCACCGTGCCTCGTACCAGTTCCACCCCGGCACCGGCCCGCGCGAGGAGATCCTGCGCACGGACCGGCAGGCGTGGCTGAAGGTGCTGGACCGTGCCGTACCCGACCCGCTGAACACCGCGCCCGTCCTGCCGTCGCGGGACGGCCGCAACCCCGCCTCGGTCATGGCGCTGCCGGGCGCGCCCGCGCAGCCGTGCACCGGGCGCAGGCCCGGCGCGGCACGCGGTAGGTCCGTACGCGCCGAGGTGGACGGCCGGCACGTCACCGTCCACCTGCCGCCCGGCCACCGTGCCGACGGCGGCCCGTACGCGGTCGCGGTGCTGCTGGACGGTGAGATGTGGGGCCCGGTCCTCGGCGCGGGCGACCTGCTCGACAATCTGCACGCCGATGCCGGTGTGCCGCCGACCGTCGCGCTGCTCGTGGACACGATGGGGCGGCGGATGGAGGACCTGAGCTGCAACGGCGCGTTCGTCGACTGGCTGGCGGACACGCTGCTGCCGTGGGCGGCCGACACGTACGGGGCGGGACCGCACCCGGAGCGCACCGTCGTCGCGGGCCAGAGCGCGGGCGGCCTGACCGCGGCGTACGCGGCCTTCCGCCGCCCGGACCGGTTCGGACTGGCGCTCTCGCAGTCCGGCTCCTTCTGGTGGCCGGACGACGCGGAACGCGGCGCGGAATGGCTGACCCGCCAGTACGCCACGGCCGAACGCCGCCCGGTCCGCCTGCGCCTGGAGGTCGGCCTCCAGGAGTGGATGCTCCTCGCGGAGAACCGCCGCCTGCGCAATGTGCTGCGGGCGCGCGGCTACGACGTGACGTACGAGGAGTTCAACGGCGGCCACGACTACGCGTGCTGGCGTGGGGGGCTGGTCGCGGGGGTGGGGGCGCTGCTGTCCTAAAGCGGGAGTTGCAGGCTCGAATCCTCCCGCCGGGGGCACCACGTGGTACGCCGGACCGGGGGTTTCTCCTCCAGGCAGGCGCTCTGCTCGGCCTCGGACTACGGGCGGGGGTGATTACCCGAATGCCTCCAACGGATCAGCATCGCCCGGCGCCGCCCTTGCGCTCTTCCTCGACACCACAATCCTCGTCTCCCCCACTGCCACCCGTCGGCACCAGCTCCGCCACCCGTCTTGCTGAACCGGGAAGCTGGCTTCGACTTGAGGTGTGAGTGAATGGCTGTCGATCGGTGGTTACGCTCTCTGTTGATCCGGCTGCGGTACATCGGTGGGCGCCAGACGTAGTAACCGCAGCAACGCTTGGGCTACCGGAAAAGTTTTGGCTCAGGACATCAGCGCCTGGACATGCTCCCAGGACCATGCACCCGTCAGGCTTGCTCCGGAGAAGTTGCACATCCAGGATCGGAGGGGCAGGCAAGGCTCTCCCTGATCACGTTGTCGCTGGCGTGCACCGCTGCCGTCAGTTCTTCTCGCAGCCGGCCCGAGAGTGCCCCTGTCTCCAAGGCGCAGGCGCGCACCAGCGCACGACAGCCCTGCCTTTGCCCCTCCGTGGCGATCTCGCTGAATAGGGGATGCGCCAGGTTCTCACGTGCCGCATAGCCGTCTTCAGCGGCCGTCATCCGCCGGTAGAGGTCATCGACGAGGCGGTGTGCCAAGGGCGAATCGGCGATGCCGATCGCGTCAAGGGCCGTAAGGCCGAGCCGGATGTCGAAAACGGTCATTCCAGGTTCGGCCTGCCGATCCAGATAGGTGGCTGCCAGCTCCGCCAAGTGGCCGTCGACCGGCTGCCCAGCCAAACGACGGCACAGGACGACGAGACAGGCCGTAACGGCCTGCTCCCACGGTTCGCCGGGCATCGTGTCACCGAGCAGACCAGTGGCTGCGGCCGTGTCACCCGTGACCAAGGAGGCCAGTACGGCGACTTGGCGCCCATCGAGCATTCGCTTGCCCACTCCTCGGCGGGCTTCGATGTGTGCCAGGGCCTCGGGCCAACGTCCCTCGGTGGTGAGGGCGCGTGTGCCGTCGGCGAGGAGCACGCGCCACAGCCATGCGCCGATCTCGTGGCGGTCCTTGTCGGTCGCGGGGAGGTCCGTCGGCACTTCGATGCCTTCGAACCGGGCGGCTGTGCCCGTCTCGACCGCCTCGTAGAGATCGATCAGTCGCTGACGGCCCTCGTCCGTACGGCCGGCGCGGATCTGGAGGCGGGCGAGGTTGACGATCGGTTCCAGTCCTCGGATCACGCTGGTGCTGGGGAGGGGACAGGCATGGAGGTAGGCAGCGGCGTGCTGGTGGCACATCTCGCGGGCGAGGTCGGGAAGGCCGAGGTCGGAGGCGAGGAGCGCCGCCTGGTTGTAGACGGCCGAGGCGATTCCTTGATCGCTCTTCTTCACCGCGGTGTCGGCCAGGTCGACGAGCGCATAGACGCGCTGGGGCAGCGGCAGGCAGGCGGGCCGGAACCGGGCGACGAGCGGGAAGCGCTGGGCTATTGGTCCGTGCGGGTCCATGTGTCCCCCAGGTGGTGAGTGAGGGCTGGCTGAGGCGACGGTGCCCGCCAGCGTGTGCTGGTGGGCACCGTCATCTGCGCGTGGGCGTCAGTTCCAGTCGACGACGATGCGGTTCAGTGGGGTGTCGAGGGCGAAGAGGCCGGGGCGCTGCTCAATCGCGGGGGCATCGAGGGGCTGGATCTCGAAGGTGGCCTCGCGGCCGCGGTACTCCCGGTCCCAGATGCGGATGGCTGCGGCGACCTTCGCGGCCAGCTCGTCGCTGCCGGGTCCGTGGCCGATGACCCCGAACTCCCAGAGTTTGTCGCCTTCGGGGGTCTTCTCCCGCGACAGGCGCCGTGCGAGGTAAGTGACAGCGCCCTTGTCGACGGCCGCTGTCGATGAGGGGTAGGGGTCTTCGGTGAGCAGGGTGCCCTTGGCGGCCTGCGGAAACAGCATCCGGATGAGGCCGGAGGGGAGGGCGCAGGTGACGAACAGTTCCATCCACTCGGGCGACTCCATGGCGCGGACCGTCATGCCGGTCCATTCCTCGATGCGCGGCTGGTCGAGGACACCGGTCAGAGCTTCGGCGTCGATGCTCTGACCGGCGGGGACCTGGAGCCGGACGGTGCCGTCTGTGCTGAGCGGGACGGTTCGGCGGTCATCGTCGGCGATACCGCGCCTGAGCGGCATGAAGGTGTTCATCTGACTGCTTAGGGAGGTCCACCGGCCGTCTTGCTGTTCGTAGGCGATGGAGCGGGACACCGTGCCCTTAAGGCGCTGGGGGACGAGAAGCCTGCCGCCGGGGGCGAGCTGTTGCAGCCAGGCGTGCGGCACTCCGTGCGCGCCGACGGTGGCGATGATGCGGTCGTACGGCGCTCCTTCCGCGTAGCCCAGGGCCCCGTCGCGGGTAACGGCCTCGGCGTTGCTGATGCCGGCGGCGACGAGGTGCGCACGGGCACCCTCCACGAGGTCGTCGTCGACATCGAGGGTGATCACGTGTCCACTTGCGCCGACCAGGTGGGCGAGCAGACCGGCGTTGTATCCGGTGCCGGCGCCGAGTTCGAGGACGCGCTGGCCGGGCTGGACGTCGAGTTGGTCCAGCATGAGGGCGACCACGCCCGGCTGGGAGGCGCAGGAGATCGAGGTGCCGTCGGTGTCGTACTTGATGTGCACCGGTGCGTTGGCGTAGGCGTCTTCGAGCGACGCGTCGGGCACGAACACGTGACGCGGCACGGTTCGCAACGCCGCTTCGACGGCGGGCATGCAAGCATGTCCGTCGGCTCGGAGCTGGTCGACCAGGGCGTTGCGGAGGCGAGCAGCGTCCGCCGTGGGGATGTCGATCGTGTCGGTGTTCACCGCCTTGACGCTATCGGCGTCGGTCGTCGCCTTGCCGGGCGACGCGGTGTGGTCACTCGTTCCCATGACTACCTCTCGTGCGATGTGGGACAGCGCGCACTGGTCGTCCCGGAGGAGACCGGCGCGGTTGGCGTGGAAGATCACGTGATGGGCGATGACTGCTCGCAGACCGCGGGTGAGCACGCCGCGGCGTGAGAGGTCGGCGAGCGTGTCACCCGCCCGTTCGAAGGCGGCCACCCATGCGTCGTGCCCGTGGAGCGGTCCGTCCGGGCGGCAGAGGCCGTGGGCGTTGGCTGCCATGAGCTTTCGTACGGCCAGGGCCAGCTCGGCGTTCCGTTCGGGGGATGGAGAGATAGTGACCGGCCGGAGAGCGGCGATCTTCGCCCATACGTCACCCTGCTCGAACCAGTCGAGCCCGGCACCGCGCATCATGGCGCTCACCAGCAGGACGGCGGTCTCCCGGCGTCCCAGGCGATCCGGGCTCGGCTGGTAGGTGAGCAGGTGGCGGGAGTCGCTGTGGAACAGGTCGTGGGCGGTGTCCATGGCGTCCGGGCCGCCGAACGCGTCGGTCTCGGGCTCGTAGATACCGGGCCGCCACGACTCGATCGTCCCGTCATCAGTGAGATCAGCCAGCAGCGACTCGATGACCGGAGAGGGCTGATCGGCGAGGTACCGCAGTGGCCAGGGCTGCTTGTTCATGAACCACCAGCCGGTGAGCTGTTCCTCGGCCTCGGCCGTGATCAGGGCGGGGCCGAGTCGTTCGACGATGACGCGCCTGGCAATCGTGCGGTCGGTGAAAGTGACGTTGTGCTGCTGCCAGCGGTCAGGGGGCACGGAAGTCCTTCGGTCGGTGATCAGGCGGTGAGCAGACAGGCGTCCCAGGCGGCCTGGGGTGGTGCGGCGGCGCTGGGCGCGAGGAGGACCAGGGCGATGCCGGCGGCGCCGTCGAGTAGACCTGGGCCAGGTTCCGCGTTCCGGACGAGGTCGGTGGCCATGCGTTCGGGGTCGGTGCCCGGCTGGGTGATCGCGTTCAGAAGTGGCGGCATCGCGGCGCGGAGTCGGCCCATGGTTGACGGATGGGCGTCTTCGGCCGTGCGGGCGGCGACATGGGCGAGGCCGGCGACCCCGTGGCACAGGCCGAGATCTGTCGTGGCTTTGAGCTGGTTCGGGTCGGTCAGGGCGGCCACGAGCGCGTTTTCCGCATCGAACTGGCGGCCAGTGTCGCCGAGGGCGAGCGCGGCGAGTTGCTGGGCGCGGGCGAGGCCGGCAGTGCCGTAACACCAGGAAGGCCGCCGGGGCGTGGACGGGTCGAGACGGCCGGTACGCAGTTTGGCCCGGGTGACCCAGTAAGGCCAAGCTGTTCCGCAGCCCGCCTTCTGCTGCCAGCGGTCCAGCCACACCAAGATGGTGCGCAGTGCCGTGTGGTGGTGATCAGTGACGGTGCCATTCCGGGCCGCGAGGGCCAGGAGTGCGAGCACTCCCCCGATGCCGTGTGCAATGCCGCTGTTGGCGTGCCCGCCGGGGAAACGGTGATCATCCGGGGTGCCCGAGGGGCTGGTCTCGGTCCACCAGCCCGGCAGGGTTTCGTCGTGGTGGGTGATCGGTTCGGTGAGACGCACGCAGTAGTCGAGGACGGCGCGCAGGGTGGAGTCGCCGGGGTCGCGACGCAGGAGGTAGGCGCCATACCCGGTGAGGCCCCGGATGGTGTCGAACTCGGCGAGCTTCGGCAGGCGTCCGGCGTCGATGCGGCGGTGTGCAGCGTCAAGACGACGCCGGGCGTCGGCCCTGACCTGTCGGTCCATCGTGTCCAGGGCACGCTGGTAGGCGCTGGGCAGGTGGTCGGCGGCGCAGGCCAGGGCGTGGGCGAAGGCGGGTGCCCCGTAGAAGGGGTGGCTGTCGGGGCCGCTGGTGACCGGCTGCTGGGAGGCGGCGGCAAGCCAGTCGTGGGCGCGCTGCCAGGGTCCGAGGCCGCTTGCGGCTCGCTCGATGTGCAGGAGCGCGATGCCGGGCGGCCCGTAGGCGAGGTGCTGCCGGTGTTCCTGAGGGACGAGAGGCCCCGTACCGGGGTCGGCAAGTTGGGTGGCGATGGCGTCAGCGAGGGCGAGTGCGGGGTGGTCGGTCATGACGGCCTCCCGGCGGTCCAGGCCAGGGCTGCGGCGCGCGCCAGGTAGAGGCACACCTCTTCCTCGGGGAAGTTGACCGCGACGTGCCGCACGAAGTGGACGTGCAGGAGGGAGGTGAGAACGTCGTCGACGGCGATGCCCCGGGTGTCCGGGCCCGGCAGATGCGTCCGGTACGCGGCGAGCGCCGCATCACGGTCTGCCCATCCCGACACGATGGCCTCCCCGCCCCGGACTTCGCGTAGCGCGGCCCAGTCGTCGGACGGGTTGGCGAGCCGTACGGAGTCGGCGAACTGCGGGCGCGGAACGGGTGCGGGGGCTGTTGAGGGGATGTGGTCGGTCAGCCAGCGCATCGCGGCTTCGGTACTGCCGAGGAATGCGGAGGCGATGGCAACGGAATGGGCCGCCACCAGCGCGCGCTGACTGGGGCGCTCCGGCTGGGCGAGCTGGGCCATGACGGCGCGCGAGTCCGCTCGGAACACATCCTCGGCCCTCTCCCATGCAACGCCGGAACCCCACCGGCCCATCTCCCGGTAGGAGGTGGGGTAGCGCAACTCGGCCAGCAGGCCGGCGCTGCGCAGTTTGTCGGCCCAGGCGCTCACGGTGCGAGCGGTCCGGGTAAAGGCTTCGGGGTCTGGAAGGGCGATGCGTAGGCGGAGGTGCTGGTCCGGGTCGCGGAAACGGATGAACCACCACGGTGGATCGCCGAGCTGTTCGAGGAGGCCAGGGAGGTGCTGGGAGAGCAGAGTGTCCTGGCTGCGGGAGCCTCCGTACAGGGCGGCAAGCAGCACCGAGGAGGTGGCGGGAGTCTGCACCTGGGCCGCAGACAGAGTGCGAGCCCGAGTGGGGGCGGGCAGCGCCGGCCACTTCGGCGGCCGGGTCGCCTTGAGAGGGACCACGACCTCATGAGCTCGCCCGCCGCACCAGCCGTACGCCTCCGGTTCCGGGGCCTCGACGAGCACAGCCAGGTGCGTACGGACGAGGTGCTGGCGCAGGATCGCCCGGTGGCCGGCCTCGTCGAGGTCGAGGAGCAGGTGCCGGTCGTCCTCGACGAGAAGCACGCGGCGTGGCAGCCGCCGCCGAGCCCGCCAGTCGGTGAGGGCGGCGTCCCACTGGGCCCGGGGGCCAGTGCGGCCAGGCAGTTCGGACGCCTCCAGCCGCCAGCGCGCTGGGGCCAGCACCGTACGCCCGTACCGCAGCCGCGGCAGGAACGGCATCGCTGCGGCGGCGCCCCAGTCGAACACGGTGACCTGTGCGCACTGGGCGCGGGAGAGCTCGGTGAGGAACCGCACCAGCGGTGGAGTGTGCGTGCGCAAGTTCAGCGCATGCATCCCGACGGCCTCCACACGGTGGCCGCGCTCGGGGGCGGCGAGATACATGCGGCGGCCGTCACACCCGACGGCCAGATCCTCCGGAGTGAGGGTGCTGTCCTTCGGACCGCGGTGCTCCTGGAGGCTGATCACGGTGGGCAGGACCTGCGGGGCACGGGTGACATGAGCACTTTCCGGGAGCAGCGGCGGGAAGGAGAGCTGGGCGGGCACGGTGTTGTTGTCCGCAGCCGTGAGGTCAGCCAGCTCTGTGGTGAGGGCCTTACGGCTGGCGGGGGACAGCACGTCGAGGAACCGGCCTGTCGAGACGCCCGCCCCGCGGGACACGCTCACGACCTCCAACCGGAACTGCCCGCGTTGCAACTGACCCAAGCTGGCCGCGTGCACCCGCACCCCTACCTCCAGGTGCGGCGGTAACCGGGGCTCATCGAGCCCCACGTCCAGGGTGGCGATCAGGTCATCGGTGAGGATCACCTCGTCGCGGCCATCAAGCACGGCGGCCTGCGCCAGGCGAACGAGGGCGTCGTCCCGAGTGGAGACACGAGGCCGACGTACGCCAGCAGGGGTGCCCGGGTAGCCGTCGGGGTAGCCGGTACCGCTGTCCGCGACAGCCTCCGTGAGCGGCACCATGGTGCCGATGCCGTACCGCTCGTAGAAGCGCTGGTGGTACGCGTTCCACTCGACGGTCCCGTACGGGCGGGTGCACACCCGCATCAGGACGGAAGCGGCCCGCTCGATCTCCCCAGCCACTTCCTCCGGCAGCACGATCTGCGCATCCAGTCGTAGGTCGTGAGCGATGGGGTGACGGCGCAGGCCGGGCACGAGAGCCCGCATCCGCACCGCGACGCTTTCCCGGCCGCCGCGCGTGGCGCATTCCTCCAGTCCCACTCGGATCGCGCGCAGCTCATGCACCCTCTCCGCGACCGGGGCGAGGCTTCCGGCGTCGCTCGCATCGAGCTGTCTGAGCAGGTGCCCGAGGGCGTCGGTCTCGGTGCTCGGCGCGTGCAGGTTCGTGATCAGCACCCGTCGCTGGATCAGCTCTGTCAGCAGGCGGCGCGCCTTCTCTATCCCGGCCTCGGGAAACTCCGCCCGGAGCTTGTCCGCGAGGGTGCCGCAGGGGATCGGCGTCCGGGCCGCGGCGAGGACCGCGCGCACTGGTTCGGTCAGGGCCAAAGATGTCTCGACCGCGCGTCTCCGGTCGCCCTGGACATCGGACTGGAACGGCACGATGAGCCGGTCTCCCCGGCTTGTCGCGGTGCTGTTGGCGACAACGGTCAGCCGTTCGAGAAGGTCCGGGCACGACTCCAACGGTTCGACCACGGCGGACAGCCACTCTGCCCCCGCGCGGCCAAGCACCATGTGCCGGTCGCCCCAGGCCGCGCGTGCCTGCGTCCCGAACTCCGCGGTGGTCACGCCGGCGAACAGGCCGAAGGGCGTCGCTCGATGCTGGGCACGCAGCAGATATCGGACTACGGACAGCGCCGTGCGTCGCACGGCCCGTGAGGCAGGTTTCTCGGCCATGCACAGGGACCGCACGTGCGCGGCCAGAGCCGGGCTGGCGTGTTGAAGTGCCTCGGCCACGTCCTTGTCCGCCCAGACGGTACGCAACCACATCGCACAGGAGGACGAACCGCTGGGTGAGCGGTCATCGAGGTCAGGGCATGCAGGCACCGGCAGCGAAGGCCGGGCCACGGCGCGCACGAGAGCGGTAGAGCCGGCTCGAAACGCTGCGGGCGGAGCAACCACCGATTGCCTCCGTAGGAGAGATGACGGGTGGCCGATGCCGCCGCGCCGAAACGCGACGGCACCAGGACGGATAGAGCTGATGCAGGTCAGGCGACGTTCGTGGTGCAGGCGCCACAGGTGGACCCGCAGTTGTCGTCGGTCAGGTTGACCAGCCCCGCCGGATCGGCGACCTCGACGAGGGAGACGTCCAGGTCGAAGCCGTCGGTCGCCTCCGGCGGCTGCGGCCGTACCTGGGTGTGGCTGGGCACCACGGTGTTCCGTGTCATATCTGCTGACTCCTCTTGTGAGTAGTGACGTCGTCGGGGTTGTGCAGCCAGTCGCCTCCGGGTGTCATCACCCGGAGATTTGCCAGGTGGCCAGCCTCTCGGTCGGCTCCTGGCAGCCCGGCAAGAGGCGGCGGCCCTCACGGACGCCGGCCTCACGCCGGGAGATCGTGAGCAGGGAGTCTGGTCAGGCCGGGGCTGACCGCTACTCCAGCGAATAGGCCGGCGCATGGGACCTCATTGCTCCCCCTTGGCAGAGAGCTCGGCCCAGACCTCCTTGCCCCACGGGCAGCGACCCGAGCCGCAGAGGTCGTAGCTCCAGCGATCGGCCACAGCATCGATGAGAACCAGGCCGCGCCCGGACTCGGCGTCATCCTCGGCCCGGCCGCAAACAGGCAGTCGTGATGGTTCTCGGTCGAGGACCCCGATACGCACCCGCGCCGCACTCGGCCAGCCGACGGTGAGCCGGATTTCCTGGCACGAGGTGTGCCTCGCCGCATTCGCGATCAGTTCTGTGACGATCAGCGTGGCGCTGTCGGCGAGGCTGTCGAGCTGCCACAGGCCGAGAATGGATTGGACGAGCTGGCGCCCGGCCTCGGCTGTGGACGGCTCGCATGGGACTGTCTGGCTATAGATGGCACGGTTGGCGGTGCTGCTGTGTTCCCGCTCACTGAGACTCGTCATTGGGGTAGAGCCCTCGCGTTGTCTCGGCGCCCGGGCCGCTCCCCATACGCATGGGGCGCGGACCAAGCCGTCAACAGCCGCCCGAGCGGTGCTGCCGGGCGACCAACACCTAGACAACATCGTTCGGAGCCGCGCTGATTAGGGCGATGGGGCAGTCACCCGGAAGAACCGCCTAGGGCGATTTGACCAGGCGATTACCTGGGGCCTGACCGGTGAGGGCGCTACCTTGCCTGGATGGACTCCACGCGCAACGCCGTTCTTGAGGCGTGGATGGCCGAACATGGTTACAGCTCCAACAGCCTCGCTGAAGCCGTGAACAGGTCCCTCGAACGTCTCACAGGTCGACCAGGTGGTCTCGACGGATCATCGATCCGCGACTGGAAGGCCGGCCGGGTCAAGTGGCCTAAGTCGGCTGCCCGCAGGGCTCTCGAAGACGTCGCGGGCCTGCCTGCCATCGCTTTAGGGTTCGTGCCACGGGGCCGGGCGCCGTCCGTCACCGCTCCACAGCAGCAGGAGGACCCCGACATGAAGCGCCGTACCCTCGTGGGCGGTATCGCTGCCGCAGCCGCCGCAGCGGCAGCCACTCCGGGCCACACCTCACCGCGCCGGATCGGGATGAGCGACGTCGACCGTCTACAGAAGCGCTTCGCAGAGGTCATCGCCAGCGACCACCGTCATGGCGGGCAACTCGGTACCGAGCGGAAAGCCGCCGCGCTCGCCGAGGAGGCACTGAACCTCCAGAACGCGGGCAGCGCCTCCCAGCGTGTACGCGGCCGCCTCTACGCCTCCGCGGCGGCGTTCCGCTCCTCGGCCATGTGGGCAGCCATCGATGGTCGCCGCTACGACGTCGCGAAGGCTCACATGCGTGAGGCCCAGTCCCTCGCCGAAATGTCCTGCGATCAGTCGATCAAGTTCCGCATCTGGAGCCACGCGGGAACGATGTACCGGCACATGGGCCGGCCCGCCGACGCGCTCGCCGCCAACGACGTCGCCCGCAAACTGAGTCTCACGCGCCGCGATCCCCTGTTCGCGTCCCTCGGTCTGGCCCGACAGGGAGCCATCCACGGCACAGCGCAGGACAGAACCTTCACCCGCCGGGCGTTCGAGCAGGCCCAGGAAGCCATGTTGCGCGCCGACCCCGCGGATTACCGACCCGTGTGGATGCTCGCCTTCTACGACCAGGCCGAACTCGACTCCCTGGCCCTGTCGGCATACCTGGCACTCGGCGACTATCCAGCAGCCGAGTACCACGCCCATCGCTGCCTGTCCGCCCTGCGGCCCCACATGGTGCGCTCCCGAGCCATCGCCACCACCAGGCTTGCGCACGCACAACTCGCCCAGGGAGCAGCCGACGCCGCCACAGCCACCGCCATGCACGTCACCGCCAACGCCGCTACCCAGCACGCCCGAGTGGCGCGCATGCTGCAAGAGTTCGGCGCAGCTCTGCGCGCCACCGCACCGCACACCGCCACCGTGCAAACTTGGACCGAGCACGTCGCCACCTGGAGGACCACGGTATGACCACGGCGCCCACCATCGAACTGCGCACCTTCGACACGCTCGACGCCGTCCGCGGTGACCTCCTCGACGTGTACGCCGAGGTACGCGCACCCCTCCTCCACCTTCCGAACTACGCGGTCACCGCGTTCGGCGAGCGCCTGGACCGGCACAGCACCGAGCCGGGGTTCACGGCCGTCCTCGCGTACGCGAACGGGCAACCGGTCGGCTACGCCTACGCCAACAGCATCGAGCGCGGCGACCGCTACTGGCAGCGCACCAGCCCGGAGCCGGCAGAGATGTATACCGAGCACCCGACCCTAGCCCTGAAGGAGATCGGCGTCCGGCCGACCTGGCGCAAGACCGGCACCGCCCGCCGCATCCACGACGCCCTCCTCACCGGCCGCGACGAGCCGTACGTCACGCTCATGGTCAACCCAGCCGCCGGCGACGGAAAGGTTCATGCGCTCTACGAGTCGTGGGGGTACGCGGACATCGGCGAGAGCCAGCCGTCACCGGCCTCGCCGGTGCTTACGGTGATGATCCGAGCTATCGGCTGACGTCACGCTCAAACTCGGGCCGGTGAACGCTTGTCCACCCCCGTTCACAAAGGGCGCCGCATAATGCACCAGTTCGACTGCATGGCGCTCGCACAGCCGCAGCCGGGCTCACCGCATGTGCCGGAGACACAAGGGCGACCGTCCAGTACCTCACAAAGCGCCAAGGCCAACGACATTTCGCGGGCTTCACGCACGCAGCCACGGACAGCGTCCAGGACGCACGGCACCGATTCTTCGGTATCGACTTCGTCGGTACCGACCACGTCTTCCGACTTAACCGCAAGCGGGTGGAGGCGTTCTCCGGAGTCGCGAAGGAACTCTTCCGCCACCTTGAGGAGGGACGGGTAGAACAGTACCGCCGCGAGATCTGCGCGCGCCGGTCCACATGGCCGCACGATACCTGGGCCACCCCCTGGAACGGCCCTGTCTCTGTACATCCTGACGGCTCCGTGCTAGCCATGCGCCTGCTGCGCAACTAGCCCATCTCGTGCTGGGACGCCAAGGCACAACCGCTCCGAGCTGCGGGTCGCCCCAGGAAAATGCCCTACTCGGCCACGGACTCTCATCCGGGGCCGGCTGCGTGAGAGGTCGAGGCGTTGATTTCCTGGCAGGTCATCATCCTCCATTGACTTAGACGATGTCTTGTTTGGCGAACTGGAGACCCTACAGGTCCTGGTCGGGTGTTGTGATCCCGAGATCGACACGCATTACGTGACGCATTCTCCACAGGGGATCCCACAGCTTGTCCATGCTCTCCCAGGCGGCCTCCAGGTTCTCTCCCTGCTGGGCAGTGCCTCCATCGAGCCGCATCAGCAGGCCGTAGAGATCGCCGAGATGGCGGTTCGCCGTGCTGGCCGCTTCCGCCACAGTGTCGGGCAGCACCATCTGGGCCTCAGCGTGACGCAAACGGTGCTCGCGGCGGGCCCGGTCCAGATCTGACCGCAGCTCCTCGGCCATCTCGCCCCTCTCCAGGGCGTGGAGGATGTTCGTCATCACGTTGGCCAGATCGCGAGTGCCCGCGCTGAGAGTGGCGTAGCAGGTGCGCCGCGCCTCAAGCTGAGCCTGGCGCGTGGCGTACTCGCGTTCATCTTGCTGCAGTTGTCTTGTGTGTTCCAGCTCGCGGGCCCTGGCACGGTCGGCGCTGCGCTGTGTGATCACGGCGGCTGCGAGCGTGCCGCCAATACCCAGAACCGCGATCACGATCTGGCTGATTGAGCTGTTCAAGCTGTCCCCCCCGCATCCGATCGGCTCGCCGGGACTGTACCCGCTGTCGGACGTCGTCCTCAGCGGTCGGTACGCCGGTAGCAGATGAGGGCGCTGGCCAGGCCGACGAAGGCCAGGAAGTGCTCGGCCTTGCGCTCATAACGGCGGTGCAGGCGACGGCAGCCGCTCGGCCAGGACAGCGTACGCTCGATCATCCAACGGTGCCGCCCCAGACTGCTGGAGGACTCCACCCCGCGGCGCGCGATGCGTGGCACGATCTGCCTGCGTCGCAGCCAGCTGCGCAGGCAGTCGAAGTCGTAACCCTTGTCTGCGTGGAGCTGGTCCGGGCGGCGACGCCGGGGACCACGGCGCGAGCGGATGGGAGGGATGCCGCGCATCAGCGGGATAAGGGCCTGACTGTCGTGCACGTTGGCGGCGGAGATGCCCACCGAGATCGGCAGGCCGTTGCGGTCACAGATGACGTGGACCTTCGCCCCGTTCTTGCCGCGATCGGTCGGATTCGGTCCCGTCAGAGGCCCCCTTTGACAGCGCGGACACTGATCGAGTCGATTGCGCAGCGCGACCAGTCCACGCCGCCGATGGCTCCGAGCTGGTCCAGCAGCACCCGGTGCAACTTGGCCCACACCCGGGCCGCGGACCATTCCGTGAAACGCCGGTGCACCGTCTGCCAGGAGGCACTGAAGACCGGCGGCAACTGCCGCCAGGTACAGCCCGTGGTCGCCACAAAGACGATCGCGGCCAGCACTGCACGGTCATCACAGCGCCGACGTCCCCCTCCCTGCGGGCGCTGCGGCGCCGACGGCACCACGTCCTGAAACAGCTCCCACAGCCTGTCCGGCACCAACCGCTCGACTATCCCCATGCCCAGAACAACGAGTCACCGCCAACTGAGACATCGTCTTATCCGGACTGAACCTCTCGTCAACACGAACCGGGCCGCGCCCCGGCCCTGTACTCGGGCTGGGGCGCAGTCGCGTCCGTACGGCAGAACCTCAGTCCACCACCGGAGCCTCCACCCCCTCCCCCGCTTCCCCGTCCTCGAACGGCGGCGGCTGCGGCGGGTTCTTCGGCAGCCGCAGGGCGACCAGCGCGCCCACGGTGACCAGTGCGGCCGTCACCCACACCGCGGTGCGGTACGGGCCGGGCCCGGCGGCGCCCGTGCCGTGGCCGCCGATCACCCCGGCGCAGACGGCGATGCCCAGCGCGCCGCCGAGCGTGCGCAGGATCTGGAAGAGGCCCATGGCCCGGCCCATGTCGGGCGGGGCGATGTCCTCGAACCCGGCGAGCTGGACGGTGAGCACCGCCGTGCCGAGCACCAGGCCGATGGCGAACATCAGGCCCCGTACGAGCCAGGGGTTGCCCGCCGCGCCCGGTACGGCGAGGGCGGCGAAGACCACGGCGGCGAGCAGCAGGGCGGGGACCGCGAGCCGTCGCGGTCCGATGCGCGGCAGCAGCCGGTCGACGACCTGGGAGGCGAGCATCAGGCCGACCGCCTCCGGGAAGACGCTCAGGCCCGCGTCGAGGGCCGAGGCGCCCAGCGCGGCCTGGTAGAGCAGCGGGAAGACGAACAGGACGCCCATCAGGCCGGCGGCGGTGAGCACGGCGAGCGTGGCGGCCGTCCCGTACGCCCGTCCGGCCAGCAGCCGCAGCTTCAGCAGGGGCTCCGGCGTACGGAGCTGGTGGACGACGGCGGCGGCGAGCAGCAGTACGCCGAGGACGGCGCCGACCGCGACGGCGGGCTGCGTCCAGCCCTGCGAGGGGCCGAACCCGAGCGCGTACGTGAGCAGTCCGAGCCCCGGGGTGGCGAGCCAGAATCCGGCCCGGTCGAACGGCCCCGGCACGCCCTCGACGTGCTCGCGCAGCCCGAGGACGCCCAGCAGGACGGCGGCGGCGCCGATCGGCACGTTCACGAAGAACAGCCAGTGCCAGGACAGGTGCTGGGTCAGGAAGCCGCCCAGCGGCGGGCCGAGGGCGGGCATCAGGGCGGTCGGCACGATCAGCACCTTGGACAGCTTCGCCCGTTCGTGCGGCGGGAACGCGCGGAACAGCAGCGTCATGCCGACCGGCGTGAGCAGGCCGCCCGCCAGGCCCTGCACCGCCCGCGCCACGACGAGCGCGGGCAGGCCGGGGGCCAGGCCGCAGGCGGCCGAGGCGGTGGTGAAGACGGCGAGCGCGCCGAGGAAGACGCGCTTGGTGCCGTAGCGGTCGCCGAGCCAGCCGGCCACCGGCAGGGCCAGCGCGAGGGCGACGAGGAAGGCGGTCTCGACGGTGTTGGCCGCGGAGACCGGGCGGCCGAAGTCGCCCGCGATGGTGTAGAGGGCGGGGTTGACGATGGTCGAGTCGAGGCCGTTCATGCACATGGCGGCCGTGTAGACGAGGACGACGGCGGTCTTCGGGGAGAGCCGGGACGGCCGGGTCCGGGTCGGTTCGGTGAGGGTCACCGGGTCACCCCTCCAGCTCGGTGAGGCGGTCGGCGACCACGCGCGCGATGTGCGCGATCGGCTCGGGCAGGGTCATGTCCTTGTGCGAGCAGGCGATGTTCGTGTTGTCGATGCGGCCGGTGACGTACGGGGTCCAGGTCTCCGGGGTGAGGGTGTCGTCGATGGTGTCGACGGTGGCCCGGAAGAAGAGCACGTCGCCGCGGAAGACGCGGTGATCGTAGGCCCGTACGAGGTGGTTGGTGTTGAGGTAGATGTCCCCGAGCGCCCTGATCGTGTCCGTGGACAGCGCGGACAGCGGACTGCCCTCGCGTTGCAGCACCTCCACCACGTTGGCGGTGGTCAGCGGCTTGCCCTCCAGACTGTCGGGCCCGTAGCCGCCCATGGTGAGCAGCGATTCGAGCGCCTCGGCCTCGTCCGGTACGGGCAGGTCGCGGAAGCCCTCGGCCGGGTAGGCGTCGAGGATGGCGAGGAGTTCGACCTCGTGCCCCTCGTCCTGGAGGTGGGTGGCCATGGCGTGCGCGATGATGCCGCCGGTGGACCAGCCGAGCAGCCGGTACGGGCCTTCGGGCTGCACCTCGCGGACGCGCGCGGCGTAGTGGGCGGCCAGCTCCTCCAGGGTGGCGGGCAGCGGTTGGTCCGCGGTGGCGGCGCCGACGCCCTGGGCCTGGAGGCCGTAGATCGGCACGTCGGGCGGCAAGTGGCGGATGAGTCCGGCGTAGCACCAGCTCAGGCCGCCGGCCGGGTGGACGCAGTGGACGGGGGCGCGGCCGCCCCGCGTGCTGTGGCCGGCGGGACGCAGCGGCAGCAGCACGTCGAGGGGGTCGTCGTGGCGGACGGCGTCCAGCGCGGCGTCGAGGGCCGCGACGGTCGGTGACCGGAAGACCGTACCGATCGACACCTCGGTGCCGAGCACGGCCTTGACCCGGTCGGCGAGCCGCACCGCGAGCAGCGAGTGCCCGCCGAGGTCGAAGAAGTTGTCCTCGACGCCGACCCGGTCCAGGCCCAGCACCTCGGCGAAGACCGAGCAGAGCTGTTCCTCGCGCGGGGTGCGGGGCGGGCGCCCGGTGGCGGCGGGCCGCTCGGGGGCGGGCAGCGCCTTGCGGTCGAGCTTGCCGTTGTTGGTCAGCGGCAGCCGGTCGAGCAGGACGACGGCGGACGGGACCATGTGCGCGGGGAGTTCGGCGGCGGCGTGGTCGCGCAGGGCCGCCGGGTCGGGTTCCTGCCCGGCCGCCGGTACGGCGTAGCCGACGAGCCGCTTGTCGCCGGGAGTGTCCTCCCGGACGACGACGGCCGTGTCGGCGACGGCCGGGTGCGCGGCGAGCACCGCCTCGATCTCGCCCAGCTCGATGCGGAAGCCGCGGAGCTTGACCTGCTGATCGGCGCGGCCGAAGTACTCCAGGGCGCCGTCGGCGCGGCGCCGGGCGAGGTCGCCGGAGCGGTACATACGGCTGCCGCGCTCGCCGAAGAGGCGGGCGTACGGGTCGGCGACGAAGCGGGTGGCGGTCAGGGCCTCGCGGCCCAGGTAGCCGCGGGCCAGGCCCTCGCCCGCGACGTACATCTCGCCGGTGACGCCCGGCGGTACGGGCTGGAGCCGGTCGTCGAGGACGTAGACGCGCAGGTCGGGGATGTTGACGCCGATGGTGCTGGAGGTGGCGCCGGCGGCGGTGGCGCGGTCCAGCGGGAAGTACGAGACGTGCACCGTGGTCTCGGTGATGCCGTACATGTTGACCAGGACCGGCGCGTCGTCGGCGTGCCGCGCGTACCAGTCGTCCAGCCGCCCCAGCTCCAGCGCCTCGCCGCCGAACACGACGTAGCGCAGGGCCAGTGCCGACCCGTCGCTCTCCCGGTCGGCGGCGGCGAGCTGGTAGAAGGCGGACGGGGTCTGGTTGAGGACGGTGACCTGTTCGGCGGCCAGCAGCTGCCGGAAGGCGTGCGGGTCGCGGCTGGTCAGGTGCGGTACGACGACGACCTTGCCGCCGTACAGGAGCGCGCCCCACAGCTCCCAGACGGAGAAGTCGAAGGCGTAGGAGTGGAAGAGCGTCCACACGTCGTCGGGGCCGAAGCCGAACCAGTGGTCGGTGGCGGTGAACAGCCGGGTGACGTTGTGGTGGGTGACGACGACGCCCTTGGGGCGGCCGGTGGAGCCGGAGGTGTAGATGACGTACGCGGCGTCGTCGGCGCGCAGCGGCCGGGTGCGGTCGGCGTCGGTGAGCGGCCCGTCGGCGTACCGGGCCGCCGCGTCGCCGTCCACGGTGATCAGCGGCAGGGTGTGGCCGGGCAGCCGGGGCGCGGTCGCGGTGTCGGTGATCAGGGCGGCCGGGCGGGCGTCGTCCAGCATGTAGGCGAGGCGGTCGGCCGGGTAGTCCGGGTCGAGCGGCAGGTAGGCGGCTCCGGCGAGGGAGACCGCGAGCAGGCCGGTGACCAGGTCGACGGAGCGCGGCAGCGCCAGCGCGACGATCGAGCCGGGGCCGATGCCGCGGTCGGCGAGCAGCCGGGCCAGGCGCCGGGCGCGGGCGGAGAGTCCGGCGTAGGTGAGGGACTGCCCGGCGCAGCTGACGGCGGTGCGGTCCGGGTGGCTGCGGGCGGCGGCCTCGTACACGTCCGGGAGGGTGGTGGCGGAACGGACGGCCGGCGGTTCGGCGGGCGTGTTCCACTCGACGAGGGCGCGGTGGCGCTCGTCGTCACCGAGCAGCGGCAGCAGACCGAGGGGGGTGTCCGGGCTGTCCGCGGCGGCGGTGAGCAGCCGGGTCAGCCGGTCGGCGAGGGCCCGCACGGTGGCGCGGTCGAAGAGGTCGGTACGGAACTCGAAGAAGCCGCCGATGCCGCCGCCGGGCTGCTCGCCCGCGTTGAGGGTGAGGTCGAACTTGGCCGTGCCGGAGGGCACCGCGGTCAGCCGGGCGGTGGCCCGCGGGCCGAGCGCGAAGGCGGCGTCCGGCACGGACTGCCACGCCAGCATCACCTGGAACAGGGGGTGCCGGGCGAGCGAACGCGGCGGGTTCAGCACCTCGACGAGATGGTCGAAGGGCAGCGTGTCGTGCTCGTACGCGGCGAGGGTGGCGGACCGTACCCGCTCCAGGAGCGTACGGAACGCGGGGTCGCCGGAGGTGTCGGTGCGCAGCACGACCGTGTTCGTGAAGAAGCCGACGAGGGCGGCAGTGCTGTCGTCGGCGCGGCCGGCGACGGGGGTGCCGAGGGGGATGTCGGTGCCGCAGCCGTGCCGGGTGAGCAGGGCGGCGAGGCCGGCCTGCACGGTCATGAAGACGCTGGTGCCGGTGGAGCGGGCGAGGCGCTGGAGGGCGGCGTGGGCCGCCGCGTCGAGGGTGAAGGGGACGGTGTCGCCGGCGTGCGAGGCGACCGCGGGGCGCGGCCGGTCGGTGGGCAGGTCGAGCTGGTCGGGCAGCCCGGCGAGGGCCTGCTTCCAGTGCGCGAGCTGGGCGGCGGCGAGCGGGGTGGGGTCGGCGGGGGTGCCGAGGAGCTGCTGCTGTTGGGCCGCGTGGTCGGCGTACTGGAAGGGCAGCGGCGCGAACTCCGGCGCCCGGCCCGCGTGCCGGGCGCTGTAGGCGGTGGCGAGGTCGCGGGCGAGGGGCGTGGTGGAGGCGCCGTCGCCGGCTATGTGGTGCAGGAGGAGGAGCAGGGTGTGCCGGTCCGGGCCTTCGCTGAACAGGGTGGCGCGCAGCGGGGGTTCGGCGGCCAGGTCGAAGCAGTGGCGTACGGCACGGGCGAGGGCGTCACCGGACGCGTCGCCGAACCCGTCGCCGGACTCGCCGAGGTGTACCTCCGGCTGGGCCAGCGGATGGTCCGTGGGAAGAATCCGCTGGTAGGGGCGCTCCTCGCCCCCGTTGTCAGTGGTCGGATATACCGTTCTCAGTGTCTCGTGGCGAGCCGTCAGGTCACCCAGGGCGAGCCGCAGCGCGTCGCGGTCGACGGGTCCGTCGATGCGCAGCACGAGCGGGATGTTGTAGGTGGGGCTGGGGCCTTCGAGCCGGTGGAGGAACCAGAGCCGCTGCTGAGCGGGCGAGAGGGGGAGGTGTCCGGTGCGGGGGACGACAGGCACGGGCAGGGGCGCGGACGGTGCGCCGTCGCCGGCCGCCGGAGTGGCGGAGCGGACGAGCGCGGCGAGCGCGGCGGCGGTCGGATGGCGGAAGACGTCCGCGGTGCTCACGGGCGCCTGGAAGATCTCCCGCATACGCGCGGCCAGCCGGGCGGCCAGCAGCGAGTGACCGCCCAGGTCGAAGAATCCGGCGTCCGCCGGGGGGCTCGTGTCCAGGGAGAGGAGGTCGGCCAGCAGGCCGCGGACGATGTCGGTGTGCGGGTCGCCGGGAGCGGTGCCCGTACCGTCGGCGCCGGAGTCCGAACCGGTGCTGCCGGCTCCGCCGTCACCGGCGCCGGGGACGCCCGGCGCGGGGTCCGGCAGGGCACGGTGGTCCAGCTTGTCGTTGGCGGTGCGCGGCAGTTCGCCGAGCAGCGTCACCGTGGCGGGCACCATGTGCGCGGGCAGCGCGGCGGCGAGGTGCGCGCGCAGGACGGCGGGGGTGGGGGCCCCGGGGGAAGGAGCGGTCGGGCTCTCCCCGCCGCCCTCCCCCCGCAGCACCGCGTAAGCCTGCAACCGCTTGCCCTGGGGTGTGTCGCGGGCGATCACCGCGGCCTGGGCCACGGACGGGTGCCGGGCCAGGGTGGCCTGGATCTCGCCGAGTTCGATGCGGAAGCCGCGGATCTTGACCTGGTCGTCGGTGCGGCCGAGGAACTCGACCGTGCCGTCCGCCCGGCGCCGCACCAGGTCCCCGGTGCGGTACATCCGGCCGCCGGGCTCGCCGTGCAGCGCGCCGTACGGGTCCGCGACGAAACGTTCGGCGCTCAGGTCGGGCCGTCCGAGGTAGCCGCGGGCCAGGCAGGCGCCCGCCACGTACAGTTCGCCGGTGCCGCCGTCCGGCGTGGGCCGCAGGCAGGAGTCCAGGACGTAGACCCGGGAGCCGCGCACCGGCCGCCCTTCGGGGGCCCGCCCGGTGCGACCGTCCCCGCCCGGGGACCCGTTCCCGGGCGCCGTCCAGTAATACGCGTCGACGGTCGTCTCCGTCGGCCCGTACAGGTTGACCGCGTGCAGCCCCTCGGTCGCGGTCAGCCGCTCCCACAGCGGTACGGGTACGGCCTCGCCGCCGACGACGAGCACGGCCGGGTGGTGCCGTCCGTCGTCCAGCAGGCCCTCGGCCAGCAGCGCTTCGGCGTAGGAGGGGGTGACGTCGAGGTAGTCGACGCGGTGCTCGGCCACGTACCGGGCGAGCGCGGCGGGGTCGCGGTACGACGCGTCGTCCAGCAGGTGCAGTTCGTGCCCGTGCACCATCCACAGCACCGGGTCCCAGGACGCGTCGAAGGCGAACGAGGCGCTGTGCGCGACCCGCAGCCGTTCCCGGCCGGTGCGGGCGACGGCGGGGGCGATGTGGTCGTCGCCGTGCCCGGCGTACAGGTTGGCGAGCGAGGCGTGGTTGACCACGACGCCCTTGGGGCGCCCGGTCGAGCCGGAGGTGTGGATGACGTAGGCGGCCTGGCCGGGCGCGGGCGGCGGGGCGGGGGCGTCGGCGGGCTGCGCGGCGAGTGCGGCGGCGGTGCCGGGGTCGTCCAGCGCGACGGCGGGCAGACCGTGTGCGGGGAGGCCGGCGAGCGTCGCGGCCGTACCGATCACGCAGACGGGCCGGGCGTCTTCGAGCACGGCCAGCGTCCGGGCCGCCGGGTGTCCCAGGTCGAGCGGCTGGCAGACGCCGCCCGCCTTCAGGACCGCGAGCAGCGCCGCCATCAGGTCGGTGCCGCGCGGCAGCGCGAGGGCGACGGGCCGCTCCGGTCCGGCGCCCAGTCCGGCCAGCAGGTGGGCCAGCCGGTTGGCGGCGGTGTCGAGTTCGGCGAAGGTCAGCGCGGTGTCGCCGGTGCGGACGGCCACCGCCCGCGGGGTGCGGGCGGCCTGCTCGGCGAAGTACTCGGGGAGGGTGCGGGCGGCGGGCGCCTCGGTGCGCCCGGCCGTGACCCGGCGCACCCCGGCCGGGTCCAGCAGGTCGATGGTGCCGACGGGGCGGTCCGGGTCGGTCAGCAGGAGTTCGGTGAGCCCGTCGAGATAGCGCAGGAACGACTCCTTGCCACGGGCGAGTTCGGCGGGCGTGTACCGGCCGCTGTGGGCGTCGAGGCTGATGCGCAGCCCGCCGTCGGCGCCGGGCACGGCGGTCACGGCGAGGTCCTCGACCGGTCCGGCGGCGAGGTTGTGGACGGTGCCGGGCAGTCCCGCGAAGTCCAGGTCGCCTTCGAACGGCTTGATGTTGACCATGGGTCCGGTCAGCGGTGTACCGGCGGAGGAGAGCGCGAGGTCGCGGCGGATGTCGGCCTGCGGGTAGCGCTGGTGGCGGCGGACCGCGCGGATTTCGAGGACGACGCGGCGCAGCAGTCCGGCGCCGGTGTCCTGGGGGCGGACGGCGATGCGCAGCGGCAGCACGTTGACGGTCATGGCCGGGGTGCGCAGCGCGGCGGGGCCGCGCCGGTTGGTCAGCGGCAGGCCGAGTATCACGTCCTCGGTGCCGGTGACGCGGTGCAGGTGGCCCGCGGTGGCGGCGACGATCAGTTCGGCCCAGGTGGCCTTGGCCGCTTCGGCGGCCCGGGTGAGCCGGTCCAGGGCCGCGGCGGGCAGGTTGGTACGGGCGCGCAGCACCTCGCCGGCGGCGATGGCGTCGGCGAGCGGGGCCGCGCCGGCATCCGGCGTACCGGCACCGGCACCGGCAGCCGCGGCGGCTCCGGCCGTACGGTCCTCCCCCGCGGCAGCCGCGGCGGCCCCGGCCGTACGGTCCTCCCGCTCGTCCGCCTCGCCGTCCGGCGCACTGCCCGACGTGCCGCCCGCGAGCGTCACCGGCTCCGGCCGTCCCGCCATGCGTCCGGCCCAGAACTCCCGGTCAGCGGTGTACTGCTCGCCGTCCAGGTACTGCCGCTCGTCCGCGACCAGGTCGCGCAGCGGCGCGAACCGGGTGGCCGCGGGTTCCTGTCCGGCGGCGAGGGCGGTGTAGACCTCGGCGACCCGCTGTCCGACGAGCTGGAGGGCGTACGCGTCGACCGCGATGTGGTGCACGCGCTGGTACCACCAGTACCGGTCGTCGGCGACGCGGAACAGCGCCTGCGTCATGAGCTGTCCGGCCTCGCCCAGGTCGGCGGCGCGGGTGAGGTCGGCGTGCATCCACTCGCGGGCCGTGTCCTCGGCGGGCCGGTCCCCGCCGCGCAGGTCGGCGCGGTGCAGCAGCCGGTCCGGGGCGGGCGGCGCGATGTGCTGCGCGGGGACGCCGTCCGTCTCGCGTACGCAGACTCGCAGTGTCTCGGCCTCGGTGACCGTGCGCAGCAGGGCGCGCGCGAACAGCGCCTCGTCCAGCGGACCCCGGATCTCCACCACGTCCGCGGTGTTCAGTGCCGGGCTCTTGGGGTTCAGTTGACTCGCGTAATGAATGCCGGCCTGCGCGGCGAGCAGGGGGAATTCCTCGGGCCCCGCGGACCCGGGAACGCCCGGCGAGGGGGTGCCGGGGCGCGGCGTCGCCGCGGGGGCTGCCTGGTCGAGCGGACGCTGATGCATGTGTGTGACAACTCCCGTGGAGAAATCCGACCTTCGCGCACCGGCCGGAGGAGCCCGCACGCAAACTTAGGGAAGCCTAAGTTATTTTTTACTCTTCTGTGGTGCCGCCCGCCGCGGCGGGCACCGGCCACCGAGCCCGAAGAGGAGACGATGACGTCCGCCACCACCCCCGCCCCCGGGTCCGCCACCCCGCCCACCGCCGTCAAGGACGCCGTGCGGCGGTACATAGCGGACCGGCGTGCCGCTCTGCTGGACCTCAGCCGCCGCATCCACGGCCATCCGGAGACGGCCTTCACCGAGCACCGCGCCGCGGCCTGGTGCGCGGAGCTGCTGCGCGAGCACGGTTTCGCCGTGACCGCGCCCGCCCACGGCCTGGAGACCGCGTTCGTGGCCACCGCCGGGACCGGTCCGGTCACGGTGGCGATCGCCTGCGAGTACGACGCGCTGCCGGACCTCGGCCATGCCTGCGGCCACAATCTGATCGCCGCGGCGGGGGTCGGCGCGGCGCTGGGCCTGGCCCGGTTCGCCGCGGAACTGGGCCTGGCCGTGCGGGTCGTGGGCACGCCGGCCGAGGAGCGCGGCGCGGGCAAGGCGCTGCTGCTGGAGGCCGGGGCGTTCGACGGGGTGGACGCGGCGATGATGGTGCACCCGTGCCCGTTCGAGATGTCCGACTTCCGGTCGTTCGCGCTGGGCACGCTGTCCGTCACGTACACCGGCCGGACCGCCCACCCCAGCCTGAATCCGCACGAGGGCCGCAACGCGGCCGACGCGCTGACCGTCGCGCAGGTCGCCCTCGGCCTGCTGCGCCAGCAGTTGCCGCCGCAGTGGCGGGTGCACGGCGTCACGACGTCGGCGGGCTCGGCGCCGAACGCGATACCGGACCGCGCGACGGCCGAGTACGAGATCCGCGCGGAGGCCGCCGGGGACCTGCGGGAGCTGCGGGACCGGGTGGAGGCCTGCTTCCGGGCGGGTGCGCTGGCGACCGGCTGCGAGGTGACGCTGGAGCGCCCCGAGCCCGATTACCTGGACTTCCGCGGCGACCCGGGGCTGATCGCCCTGTGGGAGGCGAACGCGCGCGCCCTGGGCCGGCCGGAGCCGGTCGTGCGCGGGCCCTTCGCCTGTACGGACATGGGCAACGTGTCGCACGTGGTGCCCTCGATCCACCCCGTACTGGACATCAGCGGGGGCGCCTGCGGGCCGCACGAGCCGGAGTTCGCCGCGGCGGCGGTGTCCCCGGCGGCCGAACAGGCCCTGCTGGACGGCGCGGTGGGCCTGGCCTGGACGGCCGCGGACTTCGCGTACGGCAGGAACGGCGGAGGCGGCGGCGTGGCCGGGGCGTGACGGAGCGCCGGTGGCACCTGTGGGTGCCACCGGCGTCCGGACGGCCGTCCGGGCCGCCGCGGCCCGGGGCCCGGACGGCTCAGGGCAGGGCCCGGACGGCTCAGGACTTGGACAGCGCCTTGCTGATGTCGTTCATGACGACATCGCTGGCCAGCGGGCCGCCACGGGTGGACCAGACGGAGCCGTCGACGGTCGCCACGTGGTTCTTCTGCACCGCGCCCAGCTCCTTGTAGGCGGGCTTGGTCTGCACGTCCTTGAGGGCCTTCTCGCCGTCGGAGGTCAGGGTGGACAGGAACAGCCAGTCGCCGTCGATCTCGTTGATCTTCTCCAGGCTGAGCGACGGGGTGTGCGCGTTGCCGTCCTTGTTCTGGTTGGCGGGCCGCTTCAGGCCCATCTCCAGGGCGACGCCGCTGGCGAACTGCTTGCGTTCCATCCAGCTCGGGCCGTCCTGGTTCCAGCGCACGATGGAGACGGCGGCGCCCTTGTTGGCGCCCAGCTTCTCGCCCGCTGCCTTGGCGGCCGCCTCGTGGTCGGCGATGACCTTGTTGGCCTCGTTCAGCTTGTTGACGGCGTTGCCGATGCCGCGGAAGGAGATCTTCCAGTCGTCGGTGGGCGCCATGGTGACCAGGGTGGCGGGGGTGATCTCGCGCAGCTGCTTGAGCACCTGCTCGTCCTGCATGTCACCGGCGAGGATCAGGTCGGGCCTGGCCGCGATGACCTTGTCCATGACGGGCTTGAGCAGGCCGCCGACGACGTCGACGCCCTTGACCTTGTCGGCCAGGTAGGCCGGCGGCTCGTCCAGGCCCTGTCCGTTGGTGATGCCGACCGGCTTGATCTTCAGCGCCAGCACCGCGTCCAGGTCCTCCTGGGTCAGCGTGACGATCCGCTGCGGGTGGGCGGGGACCTGGACGACCTTGCCGGTGGCGTCCTTGACCGTACGGGTCTCGCCGGACGCCGCCGCGTCCTTGCCGTCCTCGCCCTTGGCGTCCGCGCCGGCGTCCGAGCCGCAGCCGGTCAGCAGCAGCGCCGCGGCCCCGAGGGCGGCGACGGCCGCGGCGGCACGGCGTCGGGTGGTCAGAAGTGGGCGGCGGGACACGGTCATCGGGGACTCCGGGTTCAATGGGACACGAGGTGCGGACGGCGTACGGATGCGGCCGGGGCAGCCACATCTTGGCCGATTCGCGTTAAGGTTAGCCTTACCTTATGACAAATTGGCAAGAGGTGTGACACGCCTGTGACCACCCTTGCCCCGGAGAAAGGCCGGCCCCAGTGGAACTCCGCGTCGAGCAGCTCACCGCCGGATACGCCGGCCACCCGGTCGTCGACCGGGTGGACCTGACGGTCGAGTCGGGCACGGTGGTGGCGGTGGTCGGCCCCAACGGCTGCGGCAAGTCCACCCTGCTGCGCTGCCTGGCCCGCCTCCACCAGCCGGAGTCGGGTCGGGTGTTCGCGGGCGACGCGGACGTGTGGCGGCTCAAGCAGCGGGAGGCCGCCCACCGCATCGCGCTGCTCCCGCAGTCCCCGCAGGCGCCCGAGGCGGTCACCGTAGCCGGACTCGTACGGTACGGACGCCACCCGCACCAGGGCCTGTTCCGCCAGTGGTCGCGCGAGGACGAGCGGGCCGTGGCCCGCGCCCTGGAGCAGACCGGCACCAGCGGCCTGGCCGGCCGGCGCCTCGACCAGCTCTCCGGCGGCCAGCGCCAGCGCTGCTGGCTGGCCATGGCACTCGCCCAGGAGACCCCCGTCGTGCTGCTCGACGAGCCGACCAGCGCCCTGGACATCGGGCACGCCGTGGAGGTGCTGGACCTGGTGCGCGAGGTCGCGGCGGGCGGCCGCACCATCGTGATGGTCGTCCACGACCTCGCGGCCGCGGCCCGCTACGCCGACACGGTCGTCGCGATGCGCTCGGGCCGGGTGGTCGCCGCCGGCCCGCCGCGCGACATCATCGACGCCGCGCTCGTGAAGGAGCTGTACGGCGTGGACGCGGAGATCCTCGCCGCGCCCTCCGACGGCTCCCCGGTGGTCGTGCCGACGGCCCGCACGGCGGTCCCCGTACGCTCCTGACCGCCGCGGCCGGACACGGCGACGGGCCCGCCGTACGGCGGGCCCGTCCGTGTGTGGCCGGAAAGCGTCTCAGGCCACCAGCTTCTCCAGGTCGGCGACGACCTGGCCGATGTCCGGCAGGGCGAGGCTGGCGAGCTGCGCCCGACGGCAGCGCGCGGCCGTCTCGCGGTCGGCCAGCAGCTCCCGGCACACGGCGGCCACGGCGTCCGGGTCGGTGTCGGTCAGGTGCCGGCCCAGGCCCAGTTCCTGCACGCGCGCGGCGTTGGGCAGCTGGTCGCCGAAGTTCGGCAGCACCGCCATGGGCGTGCCCGTGCGCACCGCTTCGCGGATGCTGTTGTAGCCGCCGTGGGTGACGAACAGGTCGGCGCATTCCAGCAGCAACGGCTGCGCGAGGCGGTCCGTCAGGTGGACGTGCGGCGCGGGCTCGACGCCGCCGGCCGGTTCGACACCGCCGGTCGCCACCACGGCCGTGCACTCCAGCCGGGACAGGCCCGCGATGATGGTCGCCAGGATCTCGGACGGGTCGGTCATGCCCACCGGCAGCGGCGTGCCCGCGGGCAGGATCTCGCGGAACATCGGCATCGCGGTGCCCACCGCGGCGAACACCAGCGGCCGGTCGGCGGGGAGTTCGGCGACCCAGCCGGGCAGCCCGGCGGTGCGGTCCACCACCGTGGTCTGGCGGTAGGCCAGCACGGTGGCCGGGAACCGCGCGAAGGAGTACTCGGCGGGCAGGTAGTCGAAGCGGCCGTGCGGGTAGAGCGACCCGGGCTCCTCCTGCACGGGCAGCCCCAGCTCCTCGCGCAGCCGGTTCAGCGCCGGCAGCGCCACGGCCGGGTCGAGGATGTTCACGGTGCCCGCGGGGATGGGCAGCTGCGGGATGCCGAGCTGCTCGGCGAGCAGGCAGGCGCCCATGTCCATGCCGTCCCGGATGATGGCGTCCGGGCGGAACTCCCGGGCCAGCTCGGACAGTACGCGGTGGTGTTCGCGGGCCATGTCGCCGGTGAGCCGTTCCATCAGGACGCGCATGTGCGGGTGCTCGGCGGGGTCGGCGTCCGGATCGGCGTCCGGTGTGGCACCGGTCTGTTCCACCGCGGCGGCGGCCGCCCGAGCGTCCGCGCCCTCGCCGTCCGCCTCCTGCTCTTCGGGCGTGGTGAAGTCGATGCGCGGCAGGCTGGGCTCGACCCGCACCGGGTCGGCGGCGAAGACGGGCGCCACGTCGGCCGTCGTGACGACGGTGACCTCGTGCCCGGCGCCGGCCAGCGCGCGGGCCAGCGGCAGCAGGGCTCGGCCGTGCGAGGGGGAGCCGGTGGCGGTGCACAGGACGCGCATGGTGTTCCTCATTTCTGGGCCGGGGGGAGGTCCGATCACCGTAGGGAGCCTCCGGAACACGTGTCAAAGAAGGGTGACGGCATTCGGCGACATTGAGTCATTCCCTGGGGAAAGGGCTGGTGAAAACGGGGAAGATGTGCGCAACGGCGCCCCGGAACCGAGGGGGCGCGCCCCGCTCACACGCACCGCCCCCCGCAAGATGCGATCAGCGGCGGGCCGCCACACGATGGGACCACGCAGGCGCCGCGGCGCACGGCCGGCAGGAAGGCGGACACCCGACGTGGAGCACATCGAAGAGCACTCGGCGCCGTCCGGAACCGGCGGAGCGGCCGGGGCCGCGTCCCCGGTCGAGGCCGCCCGCTCGTGCCTCACCCACTCCGCGGTCTGCCTGCTGTCCCCGGCCTCGGTACGGGAGCAGCTGGGCGCGGACGAGGAGGCCTGGGCCCGGTTCGCCGCGCACTGGGACGAGCTGGGCGAGGACCCGTACGCGGCCGAACGCGGCACCCGCAGGCTGCGCCGCTACGGCGGGTTCGCCCTCACCCCGGCCACCGGGGAGCTGGAGCGGCTGCCCCATGAGCCGTTCGTCCAGCCGAAGGACACCAACCCGCTGTACGAGGCGGTGGACCGGAACTTCGAGCCGCTGACCGACGCGTTCGTCGCCGATCCGCTGCTGCGCCCGCTGTTCGACCTGCTGGCGCAGGCGGCGGCCGCGCTGGACGACGCCGGGCGGTGGATCGTCAAGGTGCACCCGTTCCGGGTGGTCGCGACCGCCGAGGACGAGGGGGACCCGACTCCGGAGGGGCGGCACAAGGACGGTGTGACCCTGGTGTCCTCACTGCTCGTCAGCCGGAGGAACGCGGTCGGCGGCCAGAGCTGCGTCTACACGGACGACGGGCGGGAACTGCTCTGCACCACCCTGCACCGGCCGGGCAGCCTGCTGCTGTCGGACGACCGGGACTCGCTGCACTGCGTCTCCCCCATCCGCCCGATGGACCGCTCGGAGCCCGCCTACCGCGATGTGCTGGTGACCACGCTCACCGCCGCGTAGCCGCGGCTTCGAACCGCCCCTGCAAGGAATGGTGTGACCGGGGTACCCGTGGCAGGTGTTCTTCATCAGACCACCGGGCGTGTACGCGCCACAAGAAGACACCGGGATGCTGGCCGCGGCACTCCGGCGGGAGACCCTGCGGCCGGGCGCGGAAGTGCTGGACGTGGGGGCGGGCAGCGGGGCGCTGGCGGTCGCCGCGGCCCGTCAGGGTGCCGGGCGGGTCACCGCCGTGGACGCCGCGCTCGCCGCCGTGCTCACCACCCGGTTGAACGCCTGGTTCGCCGGGCACCGGAGCACGGTGCGCGCGTACCGGGGCGACTTGCTGCGCCCGGTGGCCGGGCGCAGGTTCGACCTGATCATGGCGAATCCGCCGTACGTGCCCTGCGCCACGCCGGTGCCGCCGCGCGGCGGCCGGGCGCGGGCGTGGGACGCCGGGCCGGACGGCCGCGCCGTACTGGACCGGCTGTGCGCCCAGGCGCCCGCGCTGCTCGCCCCGGACGGCGTGCTGCTGCTGGTCCACTCGGGGCTCTGCGATCCGCTCCGGACCGTGGAGCAGCTGACCGGGGCCGGACTCAAGGCCGCCGTCACCGACCGGCGGTCCATCCCTTTCGGGCCCGTGCTGCGGCAGCGCGCGCCCTGGCTGGAGGCCCAGGGGCTGACGGCCCCTGGCCAGGACAAGGAAGAGCTGGTGGTGATCCGTGCCCAGCGCCCCTCGTGAACAGCGGGAACCGGTACGCGAGCGTACGGACGGCGGGCGCGCGGACGCGCGCCGGGTCGTCCAGGACCCCGGGGGCCCGGTGCTCATCGAGGGCCCCGTCGAGGTGCAGCTCGACGACGGTACGACGGCCCGTTCGGACCGCCCCTTCGTGGCGCTGTGCATGTGCCGCCGCAGCCGGTCCTACCCCTGGTGCGACACCAGCCACCGCGGGCTCAGGCGGCCACCGGGTCCGCGCGCCCGGGCCGCCGGGGACCCGTGAGACGGCGGTCAGGGCAGCACAGCGGGGCGGCTCAGGGCGTCACAGCGGGGCGAACAGGGAGGACGTCCCGGCCGTCCACGCGCCGAGCAGGTGCTCGCCCAGCCGCTCCTCCAGCAGGTCGGTGGCGGCGATGCCGAAGGCGACGTCCGGCGCGAGGGCGGGCTCCTCGCGCAGCAGTCCCCGTACGACCTGGTGGCGCACCAGCTGTTCGTGCACGGCGTCGGCCTCGACGTGCTCGGCGTAGAAGTGCACGGCGGCCGGTCCGGCGTCCAGCCGTTCCAGCGCCTGCGCGAGGCGGCGCGAGCCGGGTGACGAGGTGACCTCCACCCAGGCGAAGTGGCCGACCAGGGCGCCCCGGTGTACGCGGTGCAGCCCGAAGAGCGACATCAGGTTGTTGACGGCGAGCATCTGCCGGGGGCAGACGCCGAGGTAGCGGCCGTAGGCGGGGTCCAGGCCGAGGTCGGTCAGGAGGTCGGCGAAGAGCCGGGCGTGCACCCGCTCCGCGCGCCCCGCCCCGAACTCGTCGTACTCCACCGCCATCATCCCGGCCTTGGCCTGGCCCCACAGGCGCGGCACCACCCACAGGTGGGGGTCGGCCTCCTTGAGGTGGTACAGGGACCGCTGGGCCGCGTACTCGCGCAGGTGCCACAGTTCGCCCTCGTCGCGCAGGAAGTGCGAGACGCCGGTGCCGTCGGCCGGCTCCACCAGCAGGCCGTCGAGCAGTGCGGTCACCTCGCCCGGCCGCGGCAGGTCGGCGCGCAGCGCGTCGAGGAAGCCCTTCTCCAGGGACGCCCGGAAGCGCAGCAGTTCCGGGTCCCACTCCCAGGTGTCGGGCACGGCGTCGAGGCCGCGGTAGTGCAGTTCGTAGCAGAGGGCCAGGGCGAGGTGCAGGTCGTCGCCGTACGGGTCCGCCGCGGCCACCGTACGGGCGTCGGGCAGCCGTGCGGTGCCGGGCGGCCGTTCCAGCGCGGAGACGACCGCCGCCGACAGGTCTCCGCGTGCCGGGGGGCGTTGCACGTCGCGGTCCCTCCCTTCGCCCGCCCGGAGGTACGGTGCGGGCGGTGTGCCGATGCCGTGTGCCGTGTGGCTGACGGGTGCCCCGGGTGATCCGGGGAAAACGCGGTGCCTGCCCGTGCGCCCGGCCCCGTCACCTGGTCCGCTGCTCGTCCTCCCGCTCCCCCGACATGTCCGTCCGGGCGAAGTCGGTCAGCTCGTGCAGCAGCTGCTTCATCTCCACGAGCAGTTCGCCGCCCGCCGCGGCGGCCGCGGGGTCGTCCAGCCGCCGGAACTCGTCCGCCAGCCCGTCGTACAGCTCCTGGGACCGGCGGCGGGCCGCGTGGTAGCGCTTCTCCGCCCGCGCCCGCTCGTGGCCGGCCAGCAGGTCGGCCTCGGCCTCGCAGAGCGCCGCCGCCTCGTCCGCGAGGTCGGCGTAGCGCCGCAGGAAGCCGGCGCCGGGCGTGGTCAGCCGGGCCCGTTCCCCGGAGGCGCCCGACAAGGTGCGGGTGATGGCCGTGAGGTGGTCGGCGGCGCGTTCCCACACGGCGTCGGCCTTCTCGGGCGGCGGCGGGGGCGGCCCGGTGCGGCGCAGCCGGAAACCGGGGTTGAAGCGGGAGCTCTCGGCGGTCCACTGCCGGGCACTGGCCAGCGCTTTCAGCACCTGGCCGAGGCGGCGCGCGCGGTCGTGCCAGCCGGCCGCGTCCGCCGCGCTCCACTCCCCGCCGCGCAGGCCCTCCGCCATCGTCCGCAGCAGTTCGGCGGATTCCCGGGGCAGGCGCCGGAGCTGGTCGTGCACGTTGCGCAGGTGCACCGGGGGCAGGACGAGGGCGTTGACGGCGACGCCGATGACCGCGCCGATCATGGTCTCGACGAGCCGGTGGCCGACCTCGGTCAGGGAGTAGGCGCCGTAGGTGATGACGAACAGGGCGGTGGTCGCGCCGTAGATGCCCTGGGCGCCCAGCCTGCGGTGGGTGCCGGCCAGCGTCATCACCGGCAGCGCGATGAGCATGGCGCCCAGTGTGCTGCCGTCCGTCGCGGCCATCGCGGCGGACGCGAACAGCGCGCCGAGCACGATGACCACGAGCTGCTGGAGCCCGGAGCGCAGCGAGCGGTAGACGGTGGCGTCGACCAGCGCCAGCGCCGTCCAGGGGGCCATCAGGGCCAGCGGCGCGTTCAGCCACCAGCCCGTCAGCGCCCAGGCGACGGTCGCCGCGCCGGCCGCCTTCAGCGACTGGACGACGGTGTCCCGCTCCGGCCCGGAGTGCCGTACGGCGGTCCGCACCGTACGGCCGACCGCCGTCACCTCCCACCACAGCCACCGCCACGCGGCCGTGCCCCGCGCCTTCGCCAACTCCGCCTCCCGGGCCGCTCCCCCACTGGTCAGGACCGGGCGGCGCCCGGTGGTCCGGCACGCTGGGTACCCATGATCGGCGGGAGTAGTCGTACGGCGGGCGCCGCGGACGCGCGCCGCCCTCGAACACCCTCGCCGCGCTCTCGGCCGCCCGGGTGATCCCCGGCCCCCGTAAGGGTGGTCGCACGGGCCGAGGCGCTTCGCGGGCGGGTGCGGCCGCATTGACTGGGGTGCGCCCCGCGTCCCCGTTCCCCGCCCGCCCCTCGTGGAAGTCACGTTCTGATGCGTATTCGTTCCGCCGTCATCACCGCGGTCGCCGCGGCCGGTGCCGCCGCCCTGGTCCCGCAGCCCGCCGTCGCCTCCACGGCGTCGAGCCCGGTGGTCTCCTCCCTCACCGACTCCAAGGCCGTGCAACTGCTGCGCATCCCGTTGAGCGAGCGCAACGTCGAACTGGCCCTGGACGCCGTCGAGACGGTCGCCCGGCCGCTCAACATGGAGAAGGGCGCCTCGTTCACCGGCCGGTGACGCCCGGCTCCCGCAGGGCGCACACACGTACGAGTCGCCACGCACGCGTGCGCCCCCGTCTGCGCCTGTCCGCCCCCTCGCCCCGGCGGGACGGTGTTGTACGAGACCGGTACACCGGCCCGTCGACGAGGAGAGCGAAGTGATCCACATCAGTGAGACGCTCATGCTGCAGACGGTCGAGGAGTTCCTGACCGAGGAGGAGATCTCCCGACTGGTCAAGATCATGGACAGCGAGGCGGCCGGCTGGCGGCCCCGCCACCAGGCCGAGGTGCTCCCGGCCCCGGCGACCGCGCACGAGGTGCTGGCCGATGCCACGCTGCGGGCGCTGCCCGCGATCCGGCGCAGCATGCCGTCGATCGCCGGGTCCGGGCACTGGGGATACACCGAACTCGCCGTGGGCCAGGGCGTGCCGACCCACCTCGACGGCATCAGCAGCCCGCGGACCCCGCCCCGCCGCATCGGCCGGATCGGCGTGACGATCGCCGACGCGGCGGAAGGCGGCCGCTTCTACATCGAGACGACGTCGGACAGCGCCCCCTGGACGGACACGCTGCTGGGCGCGGCCGACGGGTACGAGCCGGGCACGCCGCTGAGCCGCTGCCTGCCGCACGGCCCCGCGGCCCACGAGCGGACGCCGCAGTGGCTGAGCGCGCCGCGCAAGAGCCGGTGGCTGACCGACGCCGGGCCGGGGGTGGCCGTCGCGTACGGCGCCCAGGTCATCCACGGTGTCACGCCGGTGCTCCGCGGCCGGGTGCGCAAGTTCGTCGCCGACCTCGTGGACACGGCGGCGGCCTGACGGCGCGCGGTCCGGACACGTGCGGGCTCACGGAGCCCGCACGGGACCGCTCCCCGACGCCGGCCGCTGCCGCATCCGGCCGTGGGACGGCTCAGCGCCGTACGACCGACACCCGCGACACCCCGAGCAGGCCGGCCAGCGGCACCTCGGCGGACTTCTGCTCCGGGCTCACCGCCAGGCCCTGTTGCCGCACCAGGTCCAGCAGCCGTTCGGCCAGCGGCATGACCATGTGCCGCCCCCAGCAGCGCTCGTTCGCGTGCCCGAAGGGCAGGTAGCCGGGCTGGTCGTCGGCGTCGAGGGCCGCCCAGCGCTCAGGGCGGAACTCGTCCGGCGCGTCCCATGTGCGCGGGTCGCGATGGCTGAGCAGCGGCAGCAGCAGGACGTCGTCGCCCGCGCCGATCCGCTCGTCGAGGGCGGCGAACTCCGGTGACGCCACGCGCAGCAGGTTCCACGACGGCGGCAGCAGCCGCATGGACTCGTACAGGATGTGGCGGTTCGGTATGTGGTCCTCGAAGGGCGAGCCGAGCCACAGCGCGTTGGCGACGAGGGTGGACACGGTGAAGCACACCGGTGCCGCCGCCCGCCGGTACAGGCCCATCGCGTACCGCCGGTCCCCGTAACCGGCCGCGGCGGCCGCGAGCCCCGCCAGCCGGGACACCGGCGCGCCGGCCCCCGGGCAGCCCGGCAGCGCCGCGCCCGCCGCGATCACCGTCCAGGTCAGTTTGGGCGTCCATTCCAGCTTGCGGTCCACGAGTACCCGCAGCCGCATCGGATCGGCCCCGAAAACCAGGTCCCGCAGATACAGGTGCGCCACCCGCGGCCATTCGCCCGACAAGTCGGCGGCCGGGCCGCCTTTCCCGTCGGGCGCGGCCGGCCTTTCCAGTGCCGCGCGCACGTCCAGGGAAACGGCGCGCATGACCGCGGAGGATTCGGGGCGGCTGATGGGCCGGCCCTGGAGGGGTTTGAAGGTGGGCCGTTCGGCCGCGTTGGCCGGTCTGCTGCGCAGCACGGCGTCGATCAGCCCGGCTCCGGCGACGCCGACCGTGTCGGCCTCCAGCCGGAAGACGTCCGCGCCGCGGTGCTCGCTGAGGAGCCGGCCGAGCCGCGGCGTGAAGACCGTGACCCGGTCGCTCCGTTCCGTACCGTACGTACGCATCGGCGGCCTCCGAGAGCCTGGATGAGGGAACTACCGGGTCACGTGCCGATCAGTACCAGATGTACCAGGCGTAGGCCTTCAGGCTCTTCTCCGCCTTCATCTTCTTCTTGAGGGAGTTGATGAGCTTCATGACAGCACCTCCGGGACAGGCGAACCGACTGAACCGAACACTGACTCCGGCGGACCGGGACGCGGGAAAACACTGCTCCGCCACTGAATCCGGCTTTCCGCTTTTCGTCAGGGCAAAGTGAAGCCCAGCGGCGAAAGGTACGTCAATGTGGTCAAGGTCACCGTAAATTCGGGGTATTGGGGGTTTCGTCGGCGAACGGGGGTGAAAGGCCGGGGCGTACGGAACGGGTGCCCGCGTGTGGGAAATCGCCGCCGCGACCGCCCCCGAAGGCGGATAACGCCACTTCACCGGCGGTGACTGTCACCTCCGGGTGCCGCCTTCCACGCTGATCCGCGACCGGCCCCGCGCTGTCCGCGCGGGGCCGAGGCGTCGACAACGGTGGAGGGATTTCCGATGACCGCTGAGCATGTGCTCGCGCCGCCCGGCACGGCCTGCCGATGGCGGTGGTGGGCGCTCGCCGCCCTGCTGCTGGCCGAGGCGATGAACCTGCTGGACGCGACCATCGTGCAGGTCGCGGCGCCCGCCGTGCACGCCGACCTGGGCGGTCCGGTGTCCGACGTCCAGTGGTTCACGACGGCCTACACCCTGCCGTTCGCGGTGCTGCTGATCACCGGCGGGCGCCTGGGTGACATCGCCGGGCGGCGACGGGTGTTCGTCGTCGGCGTCACGGGCTTCCTGCTCGCGTCCGTCGCCTGCGCCCTGGCGCCCGGCGCCGGTCCGCTGATCGCCTTCCGGATGGTGCAGGGGGCCGCGGCGGCCCTGGTCATTCCGCAGACCATCGGCCTGATCAGAGCGATGTTCACCGGCGCGGAGCTGGCCCGCGCCCTGGGCTGCATCGGTCCGGTGATGGGGCTCGCCGCCGTCTGCGGGCCGGTGCTCGGCGGATTCCTCACCCACGCCGACCTGTTCGGCTCGTCCTGGCGGGCGGCGTTCCTGGTGAACGTCCCCCTGTCGCTGTTCGTCCTCGCGCTCGCGCCCAAGCTGACGGACGACCGCGCCCCGCGGCGCCCCGCCCTCGACCTGACCGGCACGCTGCTGGCCGCGGCGGGCGTCGGGCTCGTCGTCCATCCGCTGATCGGGGCCGACCTCGCCGCGCTGTCCGGCCGGCACTGGGCCTCCATCGCGGCCGGGCTGCTGCTGACGGCCGTCTTCGTACGGCACCAGCGGGGTGCCGGCGCCGCCGGGCGCAGCCCGCTGGTGGAGCCGAGCCTGTTCGGGCGCCGCGGCTTCCCGGCCGCGCTGGTGGCCTCGGCCTCGTTCTTCGCGATGACCAACGGCCTGCTGACGGTGATCGTGCTCCAGCTGCAACTGGGCCTGCGGGTCAGCGTGTTGGCGGCGGGCCTCACGCTCGCCCCGTGGTCGGCCGGTCTGGCCGTGGCGTCCTGGGCGTCCGGCGCCCGCCTCGTCCGGCGCTTCGGACACCGGACGATGCCGCTCGGGCTCGCCGTGCTCCTGGCCGGCACGCTGGCCGCCATCGCCGTGTACCGCACCGCGGATCCCGCGGCCTGTCCCGTCCTGCTGCTCCCGGCGCTCGCGGTCGTCGGCCTGGGGGCCGGCCTGTTCACGCCCGCGTTCTTCACCACCGCGCTCCAGCCGTTGCGCCCGCAGGAGATCGGCTCGGCCGCCGGGCTGCTGAACGCGGTCCAGCAGTTGGGCGCGACCCTCGGGGTGGCCGTCCTCGGCAGCGTCTACCTCCACGCCGCCGGGCCCGGCGGCGCCGCGGCCTCGCTGCACGCCGTGCAGCTCGCGTTCTGGGCCGCCACGGCGCTCGCGGTGGTCAGCCTGGTGGCGGCCAGGCTGATGACCGGCGGCCCGGAGGCGGGGACGGTCCGCTGATCCGGCCCGTACGCGGCCCTGGCCCGACCGGTACGCGTGAACCTTGCGCCGCAGGCGGCTGATCCACGTACGGAACGGCGTTTCCCGGGACGTATCGGCTCGTTGGGCGTGGACGAGCCTTGTCCGGCACACCGGCGTCCGCCGGACCGTGGGAAGGCTCTCGCGTCCGGGGCGCTGGGCTCCGGCGCCGGAGAGAGGACAACCTGTGCGAAAGATGAGCTACGCCCTGGCCGCGGCCGTCGCGCTGAGCGGCGTGCTGTTCACGGGGGCGGCCACCGAGGCCGCCGCCGCCACCGCCCGCCCGCAGGCGCAGCCGAGCGGCCCGCCGTTCCCGTACGCCGACTGCATCAGGGAAGTGAAGAGGCAGTACAAGGGCAAGAAGGACCCGAAGGCCACCTGCGACGCGCTGGTGCGCAAGGGCTACATCAAGAAGCCGGGCACCTGATCCGGCCGCTCCTCCCTCCGGGCCCCGTGCCCCGGGCTCCGCGCCCGGGCCGCGGGGCCCGGCCCCGTACGGGTCCGGTCCGTGCGCCCGCGCGTACGTCTGTCAGACGGTGGCGCGCGCCACCCGACGACGAACGCCGCGCACGCCCCTTGTGCGCCGGTGGCGGCCGGGGCAAGCTTCGTTGATGGTAAAAGCAACCCGGTTCCGAAACGGCCGCAGCTCGCGAGGATAAGGGACAGTATCCGGGCGGCCCGTTGCATGACGCTGACGCGGACCGGGAACGCGGGAACGACTCCTCCTTCCGTCGATTCCCTTGTGGACGCATTGTCATAAGCGTCCTGCCCTATTGGTACTGGCCGACCGGCCGGCGAGGAAAGCGCGCAGTACGGCGAGATCCGGTGCGGGGTAGGGAGAGGGGTTCCATGTCGGCTCTGGGAACGGTTCCACCGGTGTGCGGTGGCGTGACACTCATGGATTATGGAGTTTCCACCCTCAGGCGCCTGCTCGCCAGTGCGGGTCTGAATGTCGAACAGGGCGCGAGGGTGCTGCGCAGGATGCTGTCACCGTGGGGAGAGCGGCGTATAGGAACGCGTCCCGACTGGCGTTCCGATGTCTGCGCCGACGGTTCGCCGATCGAATTCTCCGCCGCCTTCTCGCGGGAACGCACCCAGATACGGGTGCTCGTGGAAGCCGTACCGGACCGGCTGGACACCTCGGCCGCGCAGGAATCGGCGCTCGGCCTCACCCATGTGCTGACCCGGGAGTTCGGCGCCGTCGACGACCGTCTGGCCGAAGTCCGGGACCTGTTCCTGCCGGACGAGGGACCGGCCGGTTTCGCCATGATGCACGCCGCCGTCTTCTCGCCGCACGGCGACCCCGAGTTCAAGGTCTATCTGAACCCCGACGCCGACCGGCGCATGACCGCCGTCGAGCGGACGCGCCGGGCTCTGGACCGCCTGGGATTCGGCAAGGCGTGGAATGCGATCGGCGAATACGCCCGCCGGGGATTCGACCTCGACCGGATCGTCTATCTGGGTCTCGACCTGATGGACGGCCCCCAGGCGCGGGTGAAGGTGTACTTCCGCCACTACGACGTCTCCCCGGCGGAACTCGACGCCCGTATGCGCATATCGCTCCAGCACGAGGCCGGATTCCTGGAGGATTTCTGCTACGCGCTGACCGGCAACGCCGGTGCGGCACGGCCCCAGCCGCTCGTCAGCAACCTGACCTTCACGGCGGTCGGCGAGCACATACCCGAATCCGCCACGCTGTACGTCCCGCTGTGGGTGCACGCGGAGAGCGACCGCACCGTACGGGACCGGGTCAGCTCCGTCATGGCCCGCATGGGCCTTCCCGCCGGCCGTTACCGGACGCTGCTGAGCCAGGTGGCCCGGCGCCCGCTGGCGGGCGGCCGCGGCATCCACACCTACGCGTCGGCGCGGATGCAGAACGGCCGCCCGCGCATGACCACCTACTGGTCCTCGGAACTGTACGACCGGTATCCGCCCGCCCGTTACCAGCGGGGGTGACCGCCATGCCGCGGCACGAGGCGCTCCGCTCGCTGTTCGACGACGCGCGGGTCCGGCCCGACCTGCTGCGTCGGCGATCGCCCGTCCGGTGGGGCGCGGTCCCGCCCGACGTCATTCCGCTGACGGCGGCCGAACCGGATTTCCCCGGGCCCCGGGCGGTCAGGGACGCGGTCGTCGCGGCGGTCGCCGACGGCTATTTCCCCTACGCGACACCCAACGGACCGGAAGAACTCCTGGAGGCCTTCTCGGAAGTCGCCGAAGCCCGTCACGGAATCGGCAACCACCCCGATCGCGTGGTGCTCGCGCCCGGCACGGCGGCCGCCTTGTGGGGTGTGGTGCGCCTGCTGTGCGGAAAGGGCGACGAGTGCATCCTGCTGGACCCGGTGGACCTGCTGTTCGGCCAGGCCGTCGACGCCGTGGGGGCCCGGCGCGTCTACTGCCCGGTGGACAAGCGCACCGGGCGACTGGACACGGACCAGCTCGCCTCCTTGGTGACGGCGCGCACCGCGCTGATCTGCCTGTGCAATCCGCACAACCCGCTGGGCACGGTCTTCACCGAGCCGACGCTGCGGGCGGTGGAGGACATAGCCGCCGCCCACCGTGTCCCGATACTTTCCGACGAGGTGTGGGGCGACATCGTGTACCCGCCCAGGACGCACATCAGCATGGCGAGCCTGGACACCGGAAACAGCCGGCGCGTCTACACGGTGACCGGGCTTTCCAAGACGTTCGCGCTCCCGGGGCTGCGCATGGGCTTCGTGGTCGCCCCGACCCCCGCGGATGCGGACGCCTTGCGGCTCGCCTTCCAGCATCTCGGCGCCGCGTACAGCATGACGCCCTGTACCCAGGCCGGCGCCCTGGCCGCCCTGCGCCACGGCTGGCCCTGGCGGGACGCGTTCCTGGAACACCTGCAGGCCATGCGCGACTACTGTGCGGACCGGCTGAACGCGATACCGGGATTCTCCTGCGGCCGGCCGGACGGAACGTACGTCCTCTTCCCCGATGTGTCCGCCCTCGGGCTGAGCAGCCGGGCGATGGGCGAATTCCTGCTGGCGAAAGCGCGGGTGGCCGTGGTGCCCGGTACGGCCGAGTGGTTCGGCCCGGCCGCCGAGGGCAATATCCGCATCAGCTACGCCACTTCGCGGGCCGTGCTGGAAGAGGCGCTGAACCGTATGGCGAGCGCCGTCGGAGAACTCGTCCCCGGTGGCCCGGCCGCGCTCCAGGCCACCGGCACGCCGTGACGGGCCGTGCGGCCTGCCGGCCGGGTCCGGGCGTCAGCCGCGCAGCCAGGCCTTCAGCGCGGCCCACCAGGACGTACGCCTCGGGAGTACGGGGGCCGCGGGAGGCGGGCCGGGCGGGGACGGGGCCGGTGGCTCGGCCGCGGGCAGGGAGCCGTCGTCCGGGACGTCCCACAGCGGGCGCTCGGCGGCCGGACCGGCGGGCGCGCCGGAGCGCGCGGGCCGCGAGGGGCTGAACGTCACCGGGAGGCTGGTCAGGTGGCGCGTCATCCAGCCCGACTTCCAGCGCAGGTCCTCCTCGGGGATGCGCAGCCGCACGTCGGGCAGCCGGGCCATCAGCGTGTCGATGCCGGTGTCGGCGATGGCCCGGCCGATGTTCTGGCCGGGGCACTCCTGCGGGCCGCTGCTGAAGGCGAGGTGCGAGCGGTTGCCGAGCAGCGGAATCGAGGGGTCCGGGCGGACGGCCGGATCATTGTTCCCGGCGGCCAGGCTGAGCAGCAGCATGTCCCCCGCCTCGACCTTCTGGCCGCCGACCTCCGTGTCCACGGCGGCCCAGCGGCCGGGAATGGTCATCAGGGGCGGTTCGTTCCACAGCACCTGCTCCACCACGTCGGGCAGCGTCATCTGCCCGCCGGCCAGCGAGGCGTGGCACCGGGGATCGGTCAGCACCATCCGCAGGGTGCTCTTGAGGAGGTTGACCGTGGTCTCGTTCGCGGCGATCAGGACGACCCGCAGGTGGTTCCACACCTCCTCGTCGGTCAGCCGGGAGGAGTGGTCGATCAGCCAGGACGTGATGTCGTGGCCCCGGGTCGTGTGCTTGCGCCGTACCAGCTCCGTGAGGGTCTCCACGATGAACGCGTTGCTGGCCACCGAGGTCGCGGTGCCCGCCACCATGTCCCGGCTGGCCGTGACCAGCCGGGGCCCGTACTCGTCGGGCATGCCCAGGAGCTGCGTCAGCACGAGCATGGGCAGATGCTCGCAGAACTCCTCGGCCAGGTCCGCCTCACCGCGCTCGGCGAAGCCGTCGACCAGCTGGTGGGTGAAGCGGGTGATGTGCCGCCGGATGCCCCGGCGGTTGAAGCGGTCCAGGCTGTCGGTGACCGCCACGCGCAGCCGGTTGCGCTCCTCCCCGTCCAGGAACAGGCAGACCGGCTGCCAGGCGATCATCGGGAGCAGCGGTGAGTCCGGCGGCACCCGCCCTTCCCGGAACCAGCGCCAGTTGCGCGAGTCGCGGCTGAAGCGGGCGGGCGTACCGGCGACCTCCAGGATCTCGCGGTAGCCGAGGACGAGCCAGGCGGGCAGGTCGCCGTCCAGCAGGACGGGTGCGACGGCCCCGTGCCGGGCGCGCAGCCGCTCGTACAGGCCCATGGGGTCCTCGGCCGCCTCGGGGCCGAAGAGCCGCGCCAGTCCGTCGGCGGCGCCGAACCGGGCGTGTGCCGGGCACTCCCGGGGCGGCGTGGCGGCCCATGTGGTGCCGGGCTGTTCGGGGAAGGGCATGGTCACCGTGGCTCCGCAGTCGTGGTGGTGAGGGTGTGCAGATAGCGCATGAGGGTCAGCAGACCGTCGCGGCTGGAGCCGCGTTCGCGGGCGTCGCAGTCGATCACCGGCACCTGGTCGGGGATGTCCAGAGCCTGCCGGAGCTCGGAGACCGGGTACGAGGGGGCGTCCGGGAAGGCGTTGATGGCGACGATGAAGGGCACCCCGCGCTCCTCCAGGCGGCCCATCACGTCGAAACTGTCCTCCAGCCGCCGGGTGTCGATGAGGACGACGGCGCCCAGCGCGCCTTCGAAGAGGCCGTTCCACAGGAACCAGAACCGCTGCTGGCCCGGGGTGCCGAAGACGTACAGCACCAGTTCGTCGTTGAGGGTGATCCGGCCGAAGTCCATCGCCACGGTGGTCTCGCTCTTGCGCTCCACCCCGGCGAGATCGTCCACGCCGGCCCCGGCCTGCGTCATGATCTCCTCGGTGGTGAGCGGTCTGATCTCGCTGACCGAGCCGACCAGGGTGGTCTTGCCGACGCCGAAACCGCCGACGATCACCACCTTCACCGCCGTGGTGACCGAGGCCGGCAGGATGTCCTCGCCCCGCGGGCCGACGACGGGTTCAGAGATTCTGTAGTCCATGCATCACCGCCTCCAAGAGTTCGATGTCGGGCAGCGACTTGGCCGGGACCGAGGCCCGGGCCTCGACGTGGTTGCTCGCCAGCAGCTCCGTGAGCAGTACGGTGACCACGCTGACCGGCAGGTGGAGGTACGCGGAGAGCTCGGCGACGGACAGCGGGTAGTCGCAGATGCGGACGATGGCGGCGAGCTCCGGCTGCATGCCCGGACCGGCCTCGCCGCGGCTCACGATCAGCGTGACCATGTCGAGGGGGGCCTGCCGTTCGGCCGGTTGCCGGCCGGACGTCAGGACGTAGAGCCGTTCGGGACCGCCCTCTTCCCAGGCCTGTTTCTTCTGCCGCTCCGGCTCACTCATGGGACCTGCCGGTCGGACCTCGGCGGACTGGACAGGTGCTGGCCGATCCGGGCGACCAGGTCCCGCATCCGCTGCCCCATGAGGCCGGCGTCCACGTCGTCGTCGGCCAGCACCGCGAGGTACGCACCGGCGCCGGCCGCCATCAGGTAGAAGAAGCCGCCGTCGACCTCGACGACGACGAGTTTCATCCGGCCGTCGCGGTGCGGGAACTCGGCGGCGATGGCCGCCGACAGGCTCTGCAGCCCGGCGCAGGCGGCGGCGAGGCGGTCGGCGGTGTCGGTGTCCGTACCGCACTGCGCCATGCACAGGCCGTCCGAGGACAGCACCACGACGTTGCGGGTCTGCGGGACGCTGGACGCCAACTCCTCCAGCATCCAGTCCATGTTGAGCCGCTGCTTTGTGGCCACTTGCTCACTCATCCTTATCTGCTGGCTCGGTCACTGCTCGGGCTCCGGGGCGCCCGGGCCCTCGGGACCGCGCGCCGGGGGCTCGTCCGGCGACGCGCCGGAGGGGCCGTCGAGGAAGGCGGACAACCACATCCCGGCCGGCGGGGCCGGACGCCGGGGCTCGGTGGCGGAGGGGGCCGCCGGCCGCGGGCCCGCGGGCGGGAACACCGGACGGGTGGTGCGCCGCCTGCGCTGCGGGAGTCCGTTGGCGGTGCGCGGGGCGTCGGCGGACGACTCCTCGGCGGCCGCCGTGGCCCGGTGCTTGGGGCCGCTGGGGTAGCGGGGCGGCGGCAGGCTGGGCGCCTTGGCGATGGCGCCGCCGGGCGCCGGGGTCACGGTGATCAGTTCGGGCGGTACGACCAGGACGACGCGCACGCCGCCGTACGCGGACACCCGCAGCGACACGGTGAAGTGGTTGGTGTGGGACAGCCGGCCGACCACCGCCAGGCCGAGCCGGGGCGACTCCCCCAGGTCGTCCAGGTCCAGGCCGCTGGTGGCGTGCTGGGCCAGGGACCGCTCGGCGCGGACCCGGGCCTCGTCGGTCAGGCCGAGCCCGGCGTCCTCGATCTCGACGGCCACCCCGGTCTGGACCTCGGTCGCGGTCAGGTGGACGCGGGTCTGCGGCGGTGAGTAGCGCGTGGCGTTGTCCAGGAGCTCGGCCACGGCGTGGATCAGCGGTTCGGCGGCGCGGCCGAGAATGCCGACGTCGGCCACCGAGTGGAGATCGACGCGCTGGTAGTCGGTGATCCGGGACATGGCCCCGCGCAACACGTTGAACAGCGGGATGTCCTTCTGCCACTGCCGGCCCGGCCGGGCGCCGCCGAGGACGGCGATGCTGTCCGCCAGCCGGCCGATCAGCGCGGTCCGGTGGTCCAGGTGCAGCAGGTCATGGAAGACGTCCGGGTCGTTGCCGTGCTTGTCCTCCAGTTCGCGCAGTTCCAGGGCCTGTTGGTGCACGATGGCCTGCACGCGCCGGGCGATGTTGACGAAGGCCCGCCGGGCGGAGTCGCGCAGGTCCTCCTCGGCGTCGACCGTCAGGAGGATGTAGCGCACCACCGCGTCGTGCGCGGCCTCGAACCGGGGGCTCACCCGGGACACCGGGCCGATGGTGCGCAGCACGTCCTCGATCGACGTGCCCTGCCGGAGCCGGGCCAGGGCCGCGGGCAGGGTCTCCTTGGCCAGCCGGATCGTCTCGGTCTCCTGCTCGGCCAGCTGCCGTTGCAGGAAGGCCTCGCGTTCGGCGTACTGCCTGCGCAGGGCGTCGATCGCACGGCCCCGGCGGGCCGCCTCGGCGGCCGCGACGGCCACGGCGGCGGTCGCCAGGACGCCGATCCAGGCGGCGTGGGCACGGGCCGCCGACGGCAGCAACGACGCGGCCACGGCCGTACATATGGCCAGAAACGCGGGTGGCAGCAGCCACGGTGCGGTGGCGGCCGGCCCCGGCCTCCCGGGTGGCGAATCAGCACGAGCCATCGGCATCCTCAGAGCGCTAATGGAAGGGACAGGGCGTCATACGCGGCGTTCACGGTGTCGAAAGGCAGCGGGAAGACATGAGGCGGCGTTCCGCGCGCGGAGCCGGGTCCCAGGACGCCCGTGCCCTCGTGCGGCGGCGGCTTCACGGCAGCCGTCAGCGGTCTGCCGCAGCCGTCACAACTCGCTGCGCGGCAGTGAGCATAGTGCGGGCGGAATGGCTCTGCGGGCCATGTGCACGCACCACATGAATGTACTCACGTACGAAATTCAGAAGAATCGTTTGGCGCTGGCCATTCGCCGACACCGCGGCAAGCGGGAGCCGCTGACCTGCGCGGACAGGAATTCGGCGGTTTTCCGGGGCGTTACGCGACGGGCCGGGCACAGGGAAGTGTCCGCACGCCGGGGAAAACGTGCGGACACCCGCTTTTCGGGGCCGGGCCGGTGGATGTCACCACCGGGCGGCCGCCGCCCGCCTCACCCGCCGGACCGGTGCCGGTGCTGCCCCCGGCTGCTGTGCGCGTGCCGGGCCGCGGGCTGGGGGGCGCCGGCCAGGTCGAGTTGGCGTACGAACTGGTGGAAGCAGAGCAGGACGGTCAGCGGCGGCAGGCCCGCCACGGCGATGCCGGACGGCGAGGGGTGGACGTGGGCGATGCACAGCATCATGGCGACGGCGGCGAAGAAGATGACGACGGCCCAGGAATGCAGGGTGCGGCGCCGGTGGACGCGGGCGCGCAGGATGGACAGGGTGGCCACCACCCAGGGGCCGTAGATCAGCAGCGGCCACAGCACCGCGATGTCCGACGGCGCCACACCGTCCGCGATGGCGCGCAGGGGCGGATAGGACGCCACGGCGCCCAGCGCGGAGACGGCGATCGCGATCACCGCCGTGAGCAGGACGGACGACGCGCTGAGCAGCCGCCTCCAGGACCAGGCCGCGGGTCCGGCGGCGGGCCCGGCGGGCGCGTCGGCGGCCCGGGGGGCCGGTGCGGCGGGCCGGGCGGCGGTCTCGGCGTGCGGGTACTCGGGGTCGGCGCGCGGGTCCACGGACTCGACGTGCGGGTAGCCGGCTTCGACGTACGGGTACGCGGGATCGGCCGGGTACGCGGCCTCGACGTGCGGGTACACGGGGTCGGCGGACGAGTACGCGGGATCGGCGTGCGGGTACACGGGATCGGCGTGCGGGTACACGGCTTCGCCGGGGTAGTACACGGCCCGGCCGGGCGGGAACAACGACTCCGGGCCGTCCGCCACGGCGGGCTGCTCGGCCGTGTCCCACAACTCCGCCATCTCGGGGCCGAGTTCCTGTACGACGGCGGCGTCCCACCCGTCGTCGGCGATCTCCTGTTCCAGGGGCAGGTCGTGCGCGAACGGCACGCCCGCGCCACCGGGGAAGGGGACGGCCTCGTGCGTGCTCTGACGTGGCAGCCGGTGTCGGCCGGAACCGGGAGGCACGGGGACCCGCGGGATGTCGTTCACTGCAGCTCTCACTGGAATCGGTGGTGGCCGGTGGGCGGGGGCCGGCCGACGCGCCGCCCTCGGGGGGCGGCGGGCGCCGGGAGTGCCGTTACCGGTCGTCCTCGCTGCCGTCGAGGGTGGCCAGCAGCTGTTCCAGCAGGTCGCCGGTGTACTCCAGGCGGACCCGCTGTCCGGCGCGCAGCAGGTGGACGTCGGGCCGGACGCCGGGGGTGGCGCGCGGCACGCTCGCGCGCAGCTGCCAGGCGCCGAGCTGACGGGTGGGGGAAACGCTCGTCTCGGTCATATGTCGTCAACGAACAGGTATCGAGGCGGGTGACTGCGGCATACGGGCGAATCAGAATTAAGATAACTAATTCCTCATAACGGTTCTCCGGGACGAACCGGAAGCAGTCGCACCGCCACGATTCGACCAGACCCCGCGCCGCACGGCCGCCTCATCGGGCCGCCATCCGCTCAGGCGTCACTGACCAGCGTCAATACCATAGACGGAGAGTTACGGACATACCGCCAGGAACCCCGGCGACTCCGGCATACTCACCGGCCCGGGCGTCGCCGCGGTGACTTTCGCGTACGCGCAGATGGACAGCATCACAAGTTTCCTTCACCACAGTTGAAACGCGCCAATCGCCGGGCTAGGGTTCCTACGCCGCGCCTCAACCGTGCCGAACATTCAAGCCATCGGATCCGAAGCAGAGTTGACACCGGCGGTACGCGCCCCCGCGCGACCGCCGGACACCCCGGCCGAGGCCTCCCCCACCGGCAGCCCCCTCCGGACGACACGTCCCGGCGAGGGCCACGGACACTGCGCCACCCTTGCACCGGAGCCGATCTGTCCGCAGCGGGCGAAAGGAAGAGCGACGACCATGGAGTTCCGCGCCCTGGGACCGGTCGGACCCCGTACGCGCCCGGACACGCCGAGGGCCGCCGGCGGCGGGCAGCCCCGCCGCCGGCCGGCCGGGGCGGGCCCGCCGGACCTCCGCGCAGGACAGGTGCGGCGTCGATGTTCGCGCGCGCGGGGCCCGTTCCGGCCGGCCGGGTTCGCGCCGCGGCCGCCTCGCGCGCAGCAGCGCCCCGGCCCACGGCGGTTGACCGGCCCCCGCGCGGCCGACTCCACCGGCGCCCGCACCGTCCGGCCATGAGCCCCCGGGGCGCGGACCAGGCGCCCCGATTTCCGTCGCACGGCGTTCGGAAATGGGTGACCTTGCATTACGCATATTCATCCGACTGCCATCCGAACGCAACATGAACGGCGTCCGGATGAGGGTGCTTCACGGCATCCCGTACGGCATTACGGGCACCTCGGACGGCCATCGCGAGGCATCCGGACCGAAAGCGGAAAACCACCGGTGCAGCATTATTGACACCCTGTCAACGCTCTTTCAGTGATCTTTCCGAGTCGCCCGTACGGGCGATTCCTGTGCTACCCTTTCGCCTGCTGCCGGTAATGGCCAGCTCGCTTTCCACGGCATTCCAGAACGCTCGGCCCGACGAAGCAGCTCCACCATGTACATCAAGGGGGATGATTGTGCAGCGGATCGTTTTCACGCCGGAAAGCCTTGCGAAGTTACGGCTGGCAGCCCGCCCCGAGCAGTTCCGGGAGACCCTGTTCGCCCTGGGCATGCTGAGCACCGGCAGCGGCGGCGCGCCGTTCAACGCCTGGCGAAGACGGGTGGGCGCCTGGGCCGGAGCCGGCGGGATCGTCGGACTCGCCCGTACGGTACGCACCTTTCCCGACCTCTACCGCGTCGCCGAAAAGGCCTCCGCCGAGGACGCCTCCGCCCGGACGGCCACCACGACGGTGCCCGCCGCTTTCAAACCGCGGCTGCTGAAGGACCTGGAGGCTTTCCACCGGGTCGCGGTGGCGCCCTACTGGTCCCGGATAGCCGGCCACCTGGAGGCGGACCGCAACGTCCGCGGACAGATCACACTGAGCGGCGGCATCGACCAGCTGCTCGGCACCCTGCACCCGGCCATCCGCTGGGAACCGCCGGTCCTCGAAGTGCCCGGCGAGGGTGAGGACATCAAGCTGGAGGATTCCGGACTGCTCCTCGCGCCGGCCTTCTTCCTCTTCTCCCGCGCGCCGGTGCTCATCGAGCAGCGCGGCGGTCTGCCGCCCCTGCTGTCGTATCCGGTCCCGGTCAAGCAGGACTGGAGCGACGAGCCCCAGGGCACGAGCGCCGGCAGCGACCAGGCGCTGCGCGCGCTCGTCGGCCGGACCCGGGCCGCGGTGCTGCAGACCCTGACCCTGACCTGCACCACGACCCAGGTCGGCGAGCGGGTGGGGATCTCCACCGCCGCCGCCAGCCAGCACACCGCCGTGCTGCGCGCCGCCGGTCTGATCAGCACCCTGCGCACCCTCAACAAGGTCCAGCACACCCTCACCCCCCTCGGCGGGGCGCTCCTCCGGGGCGAAATGACCTGATCCGCGACTGGCGGGAAAGGGCCCGGAGGCTAGCATTCCGGGCCCATATCGGGGGTGAAGGTTACTGCACCCCCGCCCTACTGCCAGCATCATGGTGCTCGCCGGCCGCCGCATTGTAGTTTTGGTCCGTGGGCCTGGCAGGGCCCCACGCCGACGAAGGCCGGGGGCCGGATTGTGCGGGTGAATCAGTGATGGGGGGATTCGAGGGTTCTCCTGGTCCTTTTGAATCTCAGGAATACGCGGTAACGCTCGACAACGTGTCGAAGAGATACCCGGAAGCGGACCCGGACCGCTGCGCCCTGGACGATCTCTCGCTGGGTGTGCGGAAGGGGCGGTTCTGCGCCGTCATGGGCCCGCCGAAGTCCGGGAAGACCACCCTGTTGCAATGCATGGCGGGTATTGTCCGCCCGTCGTCCGGAACCGTCCGGTGGGGCCGTGCCGAAGCGGATTCGATCGGTGTCGTGCGCACCGACGACCTCCCGGACCCCGGCGCCGGCGTCCGCGACTTCGTCTCCGCGCGGCCGGGGGGCTCGCAGCGCAGCGACCGCGAGGTGCGCGACGCCTGCCGGCTCGCCCGGCTGTGGCCGCGGCGGCGCGATGTCCGCGAATTGACCGCGGTCCAGCTGAAGAAGGCCACGCTGGCCCGCGCGCTCGCCGACTCCCCCCGTTTACTGCTGGTGGACGAGCCGGCCGGGCCGGCCGCCGAAGGGTATTCGCGGGTGGTCGGGGACATCGTGCGCCGGGCCGTACGGACGCTGGAGGTCACGGCGGTGATGGCGACGGACGATCCGCTCGCCGCCTCCCGCGCGGACAGTGTCGTCTTCCTGCGGGACGGCCGCCTGGTGGACGCGGTGGCGAAGGCGTCGGTCGAGGAGATCACCGACTGTCTGCAGTTCCTCGACGAGCGCTGAGACGAGGGCCGCACCGTCCCCTTCCGCCGCGGGCACGGCACCCGCGGCGGTACGTACGGAAGCGGAACGTACGGCAGCGCAATGTACCCAGCGCTCGGGAACGCGACGTACGGGAAGGTCAGCCGCCGAACGCGCCCGCCAGCGCCGAGGGTGCGGGCACCGGCTCGCGGTCGGAGCGGATCGGGTAGAAGAGCATCGGGCCGGGACGCAGCGGGGTCTGACGGATGAGCACGGTGATCCCCGGCGAGAGGAAGAAGGACGGGGCGATCGTCAGACCCACCCTGTCCAAGCTCAAGTTCCCGCCCTGGCCCGGCACTTCGAGACCGGCGGCGGACCAGAAGACCTTCGGGTGCAGGCTGCCCAGCAGCCCGTCGGCGCCGCGCTCGCGCAGGACGGTCATCCGGGCCGCGCGGTCCCGCTCCAGACTCCGGGCGATCTGGTCCCAGTAGGGCGCCACACAGGCGTGGTAGAAGTGCCGCAGCGCCTCGGTGACGCGGTTCGGGCGGGCGCCGGCCGACGGCCCCTCGCCCCAGTGGTCGCGCTGCACCATGCGGTCGATGTCGGGGAACGGGCGGATGACCTTGGCCAGTTCGGTCAGGCGCCTGGCCTGCGGCCGGTGGCCGACCGCCCGGCGCCAGCGTTCGACGTCCGGTCCTCCGCCGCCGGAGGCGAGCAGCTCCAGGGCGAAGAGGGTTTCCCGGATGCGGTCGGCCTCGGACAGGATGCGGGTTCTGCGGAGGCTGTCGGTGGTGAAGTGAAGGTGCGGCACGGGTCCCCCATGAACTCAGTCAGCGTCGGCGCCGCGGTCCCGCGGGGGGAGGGTGAGGGGTGTCCGGGGGCCGGGGCCGATGCTGTGCTGCCGGTGCGTCGAGATCCTGAAGTGTTCAACTTCAACAGGAACGACGGTACGCGGCGGCCCGGTGGGCAGCAGTAGAGCTCGTGCCCGTTCGCTGGTGCAGTTCTCTGCACCCCGCGCAACCGCTCCCGGGCGCGCCACAGGGCCCGGCGGCACCACTCCCGTCCCGCGGGTACGGGGGTGGGCCGGCCGGCCCCGGATCGCGCGGTCGTGCGCGGGTGGCACCTGGTGGGCCGCCGCCCTCAGATGGTGATGATGACGTTGATGACCACGGCCACGGCGACGATGGCGGCCACCACCCAGGGCCACATCGGGCGCTCCTGGGACGGCTTCCAACCGGTGGACTCCGGCATGACTGCTCCTGACGCTGGTTCGTACGGTGATGAGGGGTCCGGGCCCCTCGGGCGACGGGGGACACCCAAGGGGCCCGGCGGTGAGGCTCTGGTGGCACAGGCACCCGGGGTGCCGCCGCCGAGCCCGGTCCGGGGTACTGCTTTCGGGGGGGCTACTTGTAGTCGTCGCGGTTCAGACAGGTTTTACGGAGGTCTTCGAGCAGTTCGTTCTGATCGGCGATGTAGCCGATCACGGTCCGGCTCGAACCCTTCCCCTTGACTTCCGCGTCGCGCATTTTGCGCGCGGTTTCCTTGATGGCCGTACGGAGCTTCTCGTCCGATGCCTGTCCGGCCATGGAGTCCAGTTCGTCGGCGCGTTCCCGGATCTGCTTCTTCGTCTTCTCCACATCGTCCGGGAACGGATTGGTGAAGGTCTTGCCCACGATCCGCGCACACAGTTCCACGCGGTTGGCGGTCTTGGTGCTGACGTCCTGGCAGCCACTGGCCCCCATGGTCAGCGCCGCCGCGGTGAGGACCGCGGCCACCACGGCGCCCGTCCGGGCCCGGTGTCGGCCGCCGCCTCCGGCACCCGGTTCCTTCGGTATCACCTGCCGGCCTCCCTGTCGTGGTCCAGCGCGGGTGGCGGACCGTTCTGCGATGTCTCCATGCTGCGCCCCCGGACGCCGCCGCACAGTGGGACAGGCTCCCCAATCGAGGTGCAGAGAACTGCACCAGGGCGGCCATGCGTACCGCCGGCCCGGGGCCCGGTGCCCTCGCCCGGGCACGCACGGCCAGGTGTATTTCGCGTCGGCTTAAAGACATGGTGATCCCGGGTTCCAGGCCGCAGGCTGGGACCGGCCCGGAATGCGCGGCCGTTGAGGTGACGGAGGAGAGGTCCCATGGGTTCACCGATGACTCTGGCGGCGAAATTGTGGGAAAGCCACGTGGTCGACTCGCCGCCCGGTGGACCGGATCTCCTGTACATCGATCTGCACCTGACGCACGAGGCGACCTCACCGCAGGCGTTCGACGGCCTGCGGCTGGCCGGGCGGTCCGTACGGCGGCCGGAGCTGACGCTGGCCCTGGAGGACCACAACGTGCCGACCAGCCCGCTGGCCGTCGCCGATCCGGTCAGCCGTACGCAGTTGGAGACGCTGCGCCGCAACTGTGAGACGCACGGCATCGAGCTGTACTCCCTCGGGCACCGCCGGCAGGGCATCGTGCACGTCGTCGGGCCCGAACTCGGCCTGGTGCACCCCGGCATGACCGTGGTGTGCGGCGACAGCCACACCTCGACGCACGGCGCCTTCGGGGCGCTGGCCTTCGGCATCGGCACCAGCGACGTGGAACACGTACTCGCCACGCAGTGCCTGGAGCTGCCGCGTCCGAAGACGATGGCGGTGGACTTCGACGGCGAGCTGCCCAGCGGGGTGGGCGCCAAGGACCTGGTGCTGGCGCTGATCGCGGAGATCGGCCCCAACGGCGCGCAGGGGCACATGGTCGAGTACCGCGGCGCGGCCGTCCGGGGGCTGTCCATGGAGTCCCGGATGACGCTGTGCAACATGAGCATCGAGGCGGGCGCGCGGGCCGGCCTGGTCGCGCCGGACGCGACGACGCTCGCGTACCTCAGGGACCGGCCGTACGCGCCGGGCGCCGGCCACCGGGACGCGGCCGCGGCGCACTGGGCGACGCTGCGCAGCGACCCCGGCGCGCGCTTCGACCGCTGCGTACGGATCGACGTCTCCGCGCTCACCCCGTGGGTGACGTGGGGCACCAACCCGGCGCAGGCGGCCCCCCTCGCCTCCGAGGTGCCCGCCCCGGACGCCTTCGCCGACCCGCTGGAGCGGGCCTCGGCCCAACGCGCCCTGCGCTACATGGACCTGGCCCCGGGCACCCCCCTCCGCGACATCCCCATCGACGTGGTCTTCCTCGGCTCGTGCACCAACGGGCGGCTGGAGGACCTGCGGGCCGCGGCTTCCGTGCTCAAGGGCCGCAGCGTCGCCGGCAGCACCCGCCTGCTGGTCGTCCCCGGCTCCATGGAGGTCCGCGAGAAGGCCGAGGCGGAGGGGCTGCACGAGGTCTTCCTGGCGTCCGGCGCCGAGTGGCGCTCCCCCGGCTGCTCGATGTGCCTGGGCATGAACACCGACCGGCTCGTCGGCACGGTGCGCAGCGCGTCGACGTCCAACCGCAACTACGAGGGCCGGCAGGGCGCCACCGCGCGCACCCACCTGGTCTCGCCGGAGGTGGCCGCCGCCACGGCGGTCACCGGCCGGCTCACCGCCCCCGCCGACCTGGCATGAGAGGTACCGAGCCCGTGGAACCCTTCACCGAGCACACCGGCACCGCGGTGGCCGTGCGCCGCGACGACATCGACACCGACCAGATCCTGCCCGCGGAGTTCTGCAAGCGGGTGGTCAAGTCCGGTTACGCGGACGCGCTGTTCAAAGGCTGGCGGGAGCGGGGCGACTGCGTCATCGACCGGCCCGAGCACCGCGGCGCGACGATCCTGCTGGCCGGCAAGGACTTCGGCATCGGCAGCTCCCGCGAGCACGCCGTCTGGGCCCTGCGCGACGGCGGTTTCCTGGCCGTGGTGGCCACCGGGTTCGGCGACATCTTCCGGCGCAACGCGCTGAACAACGGGCTGATCCCGGTCGATCTTCCGGCGCCGGTGGTGGAAGGGCTGATGGACCGGGTGGAGGCCGGACCCGGTTTCCGGCTCACCGTGGACCTGCGGACCTGCCGGCTGCGCTGGGCGGGCGGCGAAGCGGACTTCGTGATCGACGACCGGGCGCGCCGGATGCTGCTGGAGGGCAAGGACGCCATCGAGCAGACCCTGCTGCGGCAGGACGCCATCGCCGCGTACGAGGCGCGCCGCGCGCCCTGGATGCCGGCCGTCCCACGGGGCGCGTTCGACGCCGCGTCCGCGGCGGGGGCCCGGTGATGGCCGCCGCCGTCCGGGGCGCGCGCGACGTGCTCGGGGCCGCGCGGGTGCGGCAGTTGCCCGGCGGCGGCCTGGCCGGACTGCTGCGCGACGGCGTTCCGGCCGGCACGGTGAACCTCGCGGTGGGCACCCCCGCGTTCCCGGACACGCCCCCTGAGCTGGTGGACGCGGCCTGTGCGGCGCTGCGCGCGGGCGTGCACCAGTACCAGGACCCGGCCGGTGTGCCGGCCCTGCGCGAGCGGATCGCCGCCGGGCTGCCGGGCGCCCCCGACCCGGACACCGAGATCACCGTGACGGTGGGCGGCAGCGAAGGCCTGTGCGTGGCCCTGCTGGCGGCCGTCGACCCCGGTGACGAGGTGATCGTGCTGGAGCCGTGCTACGAGAACTTCCTCAGCGCGGTCGCGCTGGCGGGCGGCCGGGTGCGCCCCGTACCGCTGCGCGCGCCGGACTGGATCCTGGACCCGGCGGAGCTGGCCGCCGCCATGGGACCCCGGACCCGGGCCGTCGTCCTGAACAGCCCGGGCAACCCCACCGGGCAGCTGCTCGGCCGCCAGGACCTCACGGTGATCGCCGAGTTGTGCGCACGGTGGGACGTCACGGTCGTCTCCGACGAGGTGTACGCCGACTACGTCTACGACGGGCGGCAGCACTGCTCGGTGGCCGAGGTGCCCGGCCTGGCCGAGCGGAGCATCGTCGTGGGCAGCTTCTCCAAGAGCCACGCGATCAGCGGCTGGCGGCTGGGCTTCCTGCGGGCCCCGGCGCGGTGGACGGAGCTGCTGCGCCAGATCCACGTCGCCACGACGGCCGGCGCCCCCGCCGCCTTCCAGCACGCCGCGGCCGCCGTCGACCTGCACGGCCCCGGCCGGCAGCGGCGCTCGGCGGCCATGGCCGCACGGCGCGACAGCGCGGTGGCGCTGCTGCGCGAGGCCGGCTTCCACTGCGCCGAACCCGCCGGCGGCTGCTACGTCCTGGCGGGCATCGACGGCCTGACCGACGAGCCGAGCCCGGCCTTCGTCCGCACCCTGCTCCAGGACTCCGGGGTACTGCTGGCCCCCGCCACCTCGTTCTTCGCCGACCCGCGGCGCGGTGAGCGGCATGTGCGGGTGGCGTTCAACCGGCCGGCCGAGACCCTCGACACCGCCCGGCGGCGCCTGCTCGCCCGCACGCGCGCCGGCCTCCCGCACCGCATTCAGGAAGGTGAACGAACGTGACAAGCACGATGGATCTGGTGACCGGGCCCCGGCACGGCGGCCTGGTGCTCGGCATCGAGGCCGACTCCCCCGGGGCCGCGCTGACCGAGGTGGGGGCGCGGCACGGCGAGCGCATCCGCGAGGGGGTGATCGAGCACGGCACCGCCCTGCTCAGCGGGTTCTCCTGGGCCGACTGGCCGGAGCTGGACGCCTTCGTCAACAGCGTCGTCGGCCGGCCGCTGGACTACACCGAGCGCTCGTCGCCGCGTACGGAGCTGCACCCCGGGGTGTTCACCGCCACCGACCACCCGCCGACCGAGGAGATCTTCCTCCACACCGAGCAGTCCTACAACCTCAACGTCCCGCGCTACCTGTTCTTCTTCTGCCGCCAGGGGGCGCCCGAGGGCGGGGCCAACACGCTCGCCGACTGCCGGGCCCTGTACGACACGCTGCCCCGCCGGATCGCCGACCGCTTCGACGAGGAGGGCTACCTGCTGGTCCGCAACTTCCTCCCGGGCCTCGGCCTGTCCTGGCAGGACGCGTTCGGCACGAAGGACCGCGCGGAGGTGCAGGCGTACTGCGACGCCAACGCCATCGAGGTGGAGTGGGTGGACGAGGACCATCTGCGCACCAAGCAGCGGCGCTGGGCGGTGGCCACGCACCCGGTGACCGGCCGGCGCTCGTGGTTCAACCACATGACGTTCTTCCACGCGCGCACGCTGCGCCCGGAGGTGGGCGAGTTCCTGCTGGAGGAGTACGGCCCCTGGGGCATGCCGACCAACACCTTCCACGCCGACGGCTCGGAGATTCCCGACGAGGTGGTGACCGGCCTCCAGCAGGCGTACCGGGACCACGCGATCGAGGTGACCGCCCGTACCGGCGAGGTGCTGATCGTGGACAACCTGAGCGTGGCGCACGGCAGGCTGCCGTTCGTGCCGCCCCGTGAGCTGTTCGTGAGCATGTCGGACGCGCTGCCGTGGTCGGCGCTGCGTCCGGTGGAGCGGACCTCCGCCCCCGCGGGCGGGGACACGGCGCCCGCCGGATGAGCACCGGCGCGGACGTGGCCGCCACGCGGCCGGCCCCGCCGCCCCGCCCGCTCTCCCGCAACCGGGAGTACAACCTGCTGTGGAGCGCCAACATGGTCTCCCAGCTGGGCGCCCAGGGCACGCTGATCGCCTACCCGATGCTGGTCCTGGCGCTCGGCGGCTCGGCCCTCCAGGCGTCGCTGGTGGAGTTCGCCATCGGCACCTCGCGGGCCCTGGCGGCGGTGCCGGCCGGGGCCCTGGCGGACCGCTGGAACCGCAGGACCGTGCTGCTGGTGGCCGAGCTGGGCCGGGCGGTGGCCCTCGGGCTGCTCGCCCTGACGGTCGCGCTCGGATCGGGCGGCTTCGGGGCGATCCTGGCCGTGGCGGTGGTCGAGGGGGTGTGCACGTCGCTGTTCACCACCACCGACCAGGCGCTGCTGCCCGGTGTCGTGCCACGCTCCCAGCTGGGCACGGCGGTGGCCCGCAACACCGCCCGCTACCACCTCGCCACGGTGGTCGGCCCGGGCCTCGGCGGGGTCCTGTACGGGGTGCACCGGCTGCTGCCGTTCGTGGCGCAGGCGGCGGCCTCGCTGCTGTCCTTCGTCACGCTGCTGTTCCTGCGGGTGCCGCGGCGGCCGTCCGGCGGACCGGAGGCGCGTGAGGGGATGGCGGGCGGGATGCGCTCGGGGCTGCGGTGGCTGGCCGCCAACCGGCCGGTGCGCACCACGGTGCTGGTAGCCACCGTCTTCAACCTGGCCTTCGGCGGGATGCTGCTGGTGGTCGTGGTGATGGCGCAGCAGGCCGGGCGCCCGGCCGGGGAGATCGGCGCGATCGGCGCGCTGCTGGGGGCGGGCGGGGTGGTGGGCGCGGTGCTGGCGCCCCGGCTGCGGCACCTGCTCACGCCGTACGCCGCCCTGATGCTCCTGACGTGGGGCGCGGCGGTGCTGGTGCCGCTGCTGGCGGTGGTGCCGCTGGGGTACGCGAGCGGTCTGGTGCTGGCCGGTGTGGCCCTGCTGGCGCCCACGGCCAGCGCGATCGTGACGACGTACCAGATGCTCGTCACGCCCGACGGGATGCGGGGCCGGCTGGCCGGGGTGATCGGCATCTCCATGAGCGCGGGCTCCGCGCTGGGGCCGCTGATCGGCGGTGTGCTGCTGGAGACGGCGGGCGGCACGGCCACCGTCCTGGTGTGCACGGCGGTGTTCGGGGTCCTCGCGCTGGTGGTGTCCTTCGCGCCGGCCGTACGGACCTTCCCGCGGCCGAAGGAGCTGGAGGCGGCCGAGTAGGCCCGGTGTACGGCGGGGACCGGTCCGCCCCTGGACCGGTCCCCGCAGGCGTTCACGCCCGCAGATACGTCAGGACCGCCAGCACCCGCCGGTGCCCGCTGGCCGAGGTGGGCAGGTCCAGCTTGGTGAAGATGCTGCCGATGTGCTTGTTGACGGAACTCTCGGCGATGAAGAGCGACTTGGCGATCACCGGGTTGCTCTGTCCCTCGGCCATCAGCGCCAGCACCTCGCGCTCGCGCTGGGTGAGGGTGCTCAGGGGGTCGTCGCCGGCCCGGCGGATCATCAGCTGGGAGATCACCTCCGGATCCATGGCGGTGCCGCCGGCCGCGATCCGGTCCAGCGCCTCCAGGAACTCCTCGGTGTTGCCCACCCGGTCCTTGAGCAGGTAGCCGACGCCCGAGGCGCTCTGCGCGAGCAGTTCGCCCGCGTAGGCCCGTTCCACGTACTGCGACAGGACCAGGACGGGGAGTTCGGGGATCTGGCGGCGGGCCTCCACCACCGCGCGCAGGCCCTCGTCGCGGAAGGACGGGGGCAGCCGGACGTCCACCACGGCGGCGTCGGGGCGGTGTTCGAGCAGGGCGGGCAGCAGGTCGGTGCCGTTGTCGACGGTGGCGCAGATCTCGTGGCCCTCGCCCTCCAGCAACAGGACCAGCCCCTCCCGGAGCAGCGCGTTGTCTTCGGCGATCAGGATCCGCATGGAATCTCCACTCTGAGTACGGTCGGGCCCCCGGGCGGGCTGACCAGTTCTGTCGTGCCGTCGAAGGCCGCGACCCGGCGGCGTACGCCCATGATTCCGCTGCCCGCGTGCTCGGAGGCGCCGCCGCGGCCGTTGTCCTCCACGTGGATGGAGATGCTGCGCTCGCCGATCCGCAGCCGCACCAGCGCGCTGTCCGCGCCGCTGTGCTTGGCGACGTTGGTCAGCGCCTCGGAGACGACGAAGTACGCGGCGGCCTCCACGGCCGCGGGGGCGCGGGGCGCGGCCGCCGCGTCGTCCTCGATGTCGATCGAGGTGGGCACCTCGTTCAGCGCGGTCAGCGCCCGTACGGCGTCGATCAGGCCGCGGTCGATCAGGACCGGCGGGTAGATGCCGCGGACCAGCTGGCGCAGCGACTCCAGGGCCTGCTGGGCGAGTTGCTGGGTGGCGTCGACCATCTCGGGGACCTGTTCGGGTCGCGCCTTGAGCGCCCGTTTGATCATGCCCAGGCGCAGCGACACCGCGACGATGCCGGCCTGCGCGCCGTCGTGCAGGTCCCGTTCGATGCGGCGCAGCTCCGCGTCGTGCGCGTCCAGCGCCTCGGCGCGGGTGACCGACAGTTCCTGCACCCGCTGCTCCAGCGGGACCCGGGCGCGGGTGACCAGGACCTTGCGGGAGCCCAGCGCGTGCACCCGGGCCAGCGCCACGACGATCGCGGCGGCCACCACCGCGTAGACCACCCCGACGAACATGGCGCCGAACGCCTTCGGCCAGGAGTCGACGGTGATGATGATGACGGCGTCCCGCTCGCGCGGCGCGAGCCGCCACCACAGCGGCGCGGTGAGCCAGTTGACGGCCCCGCCGCAGGCGCTGATGGCGGCGACGCACAGGGTGGTGCCCAGGATGCTGTGGGCGAGCAGCCACACGATGTCCTTGCGCACGGCCGGGTCGCGCAGCGACAGCCGCGGGCGGCGGGTGGCGGCGTCCACCCCGCGGTAGTACGTGACGACTTCGGCGCCCAAGAGGCGGGAGACCCGGCGGCGGTGGAATTCGGCCACCCGGCGCAGCAGCCGCAGGACGACCGGCAGCAGCAGGAAGCCGGTGCCCACCAGGCACAGGGCGAGGGTGACGACGAGCAGGTAGAAGACTCCGAGACCGGCCAGACCGGTGCCCAGGCAGAGCACGACGTAGCCGATGGCCTGCGGGAAGCGGCCGAACAGCCGGCGCGAGAGCTCCCGCGCGGGCATCCGTCGCAGTGTCGCGAACAGCGGTAAGGACATGACCGAGTGAACCCCCCGACGCTACGGCGCGATCACCGTACCACCGGGCGGTGACGCCCGGACCGGGCCTCCGGACCCTCCCGCGGCGGCGGTGCGGGGGCCTTCCGGAGGTCTCGGGGGCACTTATCTGCACCTTTAAATCTCCAGTTCACGTGGTGGTCCCCCGTGCGATCCGAGATCTAGCGTGCTGGAGCAGAAGAAGCGGAGACGGACTGCGCAGCGAGGGGTCGGACGTGGGCAGAAGGGACCGGGCGGCACGGGGCGCGACGGAGGCGGCGCCGCCTCCGCGGGCGGAGGCCACGCCCCTGGGCAACGGAGACGGCCGGCGGGCGGGCGACGGCCCGGTGGTCAGCCTCAGCGGGGTCCGCAAGACCTACGGCAGGGGCGCCGGCGCGGTGCACGCGCTGCGCGACCTGTCCATCGACTTCGCGCGGGGCTCCTTCACCGCGGTGATGGGCCCCTCGGGCGCCGGCAAGAGCACCTTCCTGCACTGCGCGGCGGGCCTGGACCGGCCGGACGCCGGGACCGTGGTGCTCGGCGGCACCGACCTCGCGAGCCTGAACGAGGTCGAGCTGACCATGCTGCGCCGGGAGCGCGTCGGCTTCGTCTTCCAGGCGTACAACCTGATGTCGGCGCTGACCGTGGCGGACAACATCACCCTGCCGCTGATGCTGGCGGACCGCCGGCCCGACTCCGCCTGGCTGGACCGGGTGGTGGCCCAGGTGGGGCTGAGCGACCGGCTCGGGCACCGGCCGTCGGAGCTGTCCGGCGGCCAGCAGCAGCGGGTGGCCATCGCCCGCGCCCTGGCGCCCCGCCCCGAGGTGGTCTTCGCCGACGAGCCCACCGGCGCGCTGGACACCCGTACCGCCAGGCAGGTGCTGCAACTCCTGCGCGACGTGGTCGACTCGACCGGGCAGACCGTGGTCATGGTGACGCACGACCCGGTCGCCGCGTCCTACGCGCACCGGGTGGTCTTCCTCGCGGACGGGCGGTACGCGGAGGAGATGACGCGGGCGACGCCGGAGCTGATCGCCGAGCGGATGACCCGGCTGGGAGAGTGGTGATCCCGTGTTCGCCCTCGTGCTGAAGACGGTCAAGGAGCGCAAGAGCGGCTTCGTGGGCGCGTTCGTGGCGCTCCTGGGGGCGTCCATGCTGATCACCGCCTTCGGCATCATCCTCCAGTCGGGCATCGACTCCGGTGTCCCGGCGCAGCGCTACAGCGACGCCGCGGTGGTGGTGGCGGGCCGGCAGGAGTTCTCGGTCACCGAGGGCAAGAGCACCAAGACGAAGGCGCTGGACGACGCCGTCGGGGTGCCGCGCTCGCTGCTGGCCAAGGTCGCGGCGGTGCCGGGGGTCCGGCAGGCCGTGGCCGATCTGCGCTTTCCCACCCAGCTGGTGGGCAAGGACGGCGGGGTTCTCAAAGGTGAGGACGGCGAGGGGGCGTTGGGCACGTCCTGGCCCGGCTCGGTCCTCGGCCCGTTCCACCTGGCCGGCGGGCGGGGCGCGGAGCGGCCCGGCGAAGTGGTCCTGGAGAAGTCGCTGGCCGAGCGGGCCGGGGTCAAGGCCGGCGGCACGGTACGGCTGGCGACCACGCAGGCCGCCGCGAGCTACACGGTGGCCGGCGTGGTCGAGTACCGCGGCCCCGGTGACGGACTGCGCACCCCGCCGGTGTTCTTCTCGGAGGCGCAGGCACGGCAGTTGTACGGCCGGGACGACCAGGTCTCGGCGATCGGCGTGCTCGCCAAGGACGGCACCGACCCGGAGGAGCTGGCGGAGCGGATCGAGGGCAAGCTCGGCGGCACCCCGGCGGACCTCTACACCGGGGACGCGCTGAGCAGTGTGGAGAACCCGGACGTGGCCTCGGCGCGGGGCAGCCTGAAGGAGCTGGCCGGTTCGCTGGGCGGCACGGTCATCCTGATCACCCTGATGGTGGTGAGCAGTACGCTCGCGCTCGGCGTCCACCAGCGGCGCCGCGAGCTGGCGCTGCTGCGCGCGGTGGGGGCGACGCCCAAGCAGATCCACAAGATGATCGCCGGTGAGGCGCTGGTGATCTCCCTGCTGGCGTCGGTCATCGGCTGTCTGCCGGGCGCGCTGGCGGCCGGGGTGCTGCGCGGGGCGCTGTCCGTGATCGGTGTGGTGCCGGACGACTTCGCGTTCTCCTACGGGCCGGTGCCGATGGTCGCGGCGGTGGCCATCGGGGTGGCGACCGCGCAGATCGCGGGGTTCGCGGTGGCCCGCAAGGTGGTGGCCATCCGGCCGGTGGAGGCGCTGAGCCAGTCCCGTACGGAGGAGCCCACGCTCGGCAGGGCCCGGGGCACCTTCGGTGTCGTCCTGCTCGTGCTGGGTCTCGCGGCCTCGATGCTCCCGCTGTTCTTCGGCAGCATCTTCGCCGTGGCGGGGGCGGGCAGCGGCGGCCTGATCATGGTCATCGCGATCCTGATGCTGGCGCCGCCGGTGGTCGGGCGGGCGACCCGGCTGCTGGCCCGGCCCTTCCGGCGGCGGTTCGGCACGCTGGGTTACCTGGCGGTGGCCAACACCCGTGCCAACGCCCGGCGGCTGGCGGCCGGCATCGGCCCGCTGATCCTGGCGATCGGCTTCGCCTCGGTGCAGCTGTTCATCCCCACCACGACCAACGAGGCGGCCAAGGACCAGGCCGCGGCGGGCGTGGTCGCCGACTACACGCTCGGCAGCGACCTCGGCGGGGTGCCCGTGGCGGCCACCGGGGACATCGCGCGGCTGCCCGGTGTCTCGGCGGCGGCCGGGGTGGTGCGTACGAAGCTGTTCGCGTCCCGGAAGCTGCTGGACTCGCCCGAGGTCTTCGACTACGAGGCGCAGGGCGTGACGCCGGGGAAGCTGGACCAGCTGTTCGACCTTGAGGTGGACGAGGGCGACCTGAACGGCCTGGGCGCCTCGCCCGACACGGTCGCCCTGAGCAGCGGCGCGGCGAGCACCCTGGGGGCCGGTGTGGGCGACCGGGTGCGGCTGCATCTGCCGGACGGCGCGCAGCAGGAGTCCAAGGTCGTCGCGGTCTACCGGCGCGGGCTGGGCTTCGGCGACGTGACGCTGCCGCACGACACGGTGATCAAGCACAGTTCCAAGCGGCTGGACGACTCGGTCCTGGTACGGCTGGCACCGGACGCGGACCGGGACAAGGTCGCCGACGGGCTGAGCGAACTGGCCGCGCGCTATCCGGGGCTGAAGGCCGCGGACGACGAGGGCGTGGCGCGGGAGAAGACCGCGATGGCGGGGCTGGTCGGCAGCGCGCTGCCGCTGGTGCTGGTCTTCGGCTACATCGCGGTGGCGGTCGCCAACACCCTGGTGATGACGACGCTCAGCAGGGTGCGGGAGTTCGCGCTGCTGCGGCTGGTCGGCGCGACGCCCGACCAGGTGATGCGGATGATGCGCACGGAGACCCTGATGGTCGTCCTGATCGCCGTGGTGGTGGGCACGGTCGTGCCGCTGCTGCCGCTGGTGACGGTGAGCGTCGGGCTGACCTCCTCCCCCGTGCCCTACATCCCGCCGCTGCTGTATCTGGGCATCGTCGCGGCAACGGCGGCGCTGGCCGCGGCGGCGGTGCTGCTGCCGACCAGGCTCGCGCTGCGCTCGCGCCCCGCCGACGCCATCGGGATGCGCGAATAGCCCGCGCCCGTGCGCACGCGGCCGGCGGTCCCCAGCGGGGGGCCGCCGGCCGTTCCGCTTGCCGGGCCCCGAACCCGTCCGGTTCGTCAACCTGCGCTATTTGCCTGCCGCTTAACGTCCCTACCTGGCAGTACTCCCCGGTGTTAGCCTGCTTTCACCAACGGGCTCGCACCGACGAACCCTCACTTTCCCGGGACATTCAGATCCGCGGACCATCTGCCGCGCCTTTCCGGATTCCGGGCTCACTGCCTATTGCCTTCTGGGGGATGTGCCGTGGACGCACGACGGCTGGGCGAAATACTCGGCGAACTGGCGCACCGCCACCGGATTTCCGTGGCGCAGTGCGCAGTGCGCGGACCGGGCGGCATATCCGTGGCACGGGCCGGTCACCATGACGCGGCAGGCGCGGGCGGTGCGGCGGAATCCGTGCGGCTGCCCTTCGCCTCGGTCACCAAGCTGTTCACCGCCGCCGTCGCCCTGCAACTGGTGACCGACGGCGACCTCGACCTCGACGAGCCGGTGCGTGCCCGGCTGTCCCCCTGGGCCGACGCCGCCTCCGGTGTGACGCTGCGGCATCTGCTGAGCCACTGCTCCGGCCTGGTCTGCGACGCGCCGGGCGAGCCCGGTTCGGCGGCGCAGGCCGCGACGGCCACCGCCGCCGCCGGCCTGCTCTTCCCGCCCGGCAGCGCCTTCTCGTACTCCAACGCCGGGTTCACCGTGGTGGGCCGGCTGATCGAGACGGTCACCGGGATGTCCTGGCGGCAGGCCGTGACGGATTTCCTGCTGGGCCCGCTGGACATCGCGCCCGCGTTCCTCGGCGGCGGCCCGGGCAGCGGCACCGTGCGCGGCGGTCACGTCGTCACGCGGAACGGCCCGGTGCCGGTCGCGCCGGCCGTGCCCCGGGCCGTGGAGCCCGCCGCGGCGCTGGCCGGCCGGGTCGAGGACCTGGTCGCCTTCGGCGGCCTCTTCCTGGACGACCGCGGCGGCGCCGCCCGCGCCCTGCTGGACGACGAGGCCGTGGCCGCCATGCGGCAGCCGCCGTTCGACGCCGTGCCGTTCGGGCTGGCCGACGCCTGGGGCCTGGGCTGGGCCCTGTACGGGACGGCGGCCGACCGGTGGCTGGGGCTGGACGCGGCCGGCGCGGGGACCGCCTGTCACCTGCGGGTGCACCCGGCGAGCGGCACCGTGCTCGCCTTCCAGGCCGATTCCGCCGCCGGTGCCGCCGCGTGGGACGACCTGGCCGCGCTGCTGCGCGCCGAGGGCCCGGCGGTCGGCATGCCGCCGGCCGGGGTGACGGCACCGGGCACGGACGCCGGTGCCGACCGCGCGCTGCCCGACTGCACCGGCCGGTGGGTCAACGGCGAAACGGTCTACCGGATCTCCCGTACCGCCGCCGGCACCGCGGTGCTGGAGGACGACGACGGAACCGAGTACTTCCTCTCCGGCCACGGTGTCCAGGTGTTTTCCGCACGGCCCGCCGAAAAGCCGGACACGGAACACCTGGGGCGTTTTCTGACCGACCCGGAATCCGGGCGGACCACCCTCATGCAATTCGGCGGCCGTTTGATGCAGCGCGCCGCCTGATCCGGACCGGCGCACCGCGGCCCGGCCGGGCATTTCACCGGCCGGGCGTCCCGCAATCCTTTGGAGAGCAGACGTGACAGCAACAAGTGACGGTTTTCCTCGCGACGGTGTGCGGGAGTCCGTGGGCATCGCGGACGGCACGGCCGGACTCTCCCCCGTACAGCAGCGGCTGTGGTTCCTCAACCGCTTCCAGGAGGGGCGGCCGGGGCAGACCCGCACGCTGTCCGTACGGCTGGGCGGCGCCCTGGACCTGCCCGCGCTGCGGGCCGCGCTGGCCGCGGTCGTCAGGCGGCACCGGGTCCTGGGCACGGTGCACCGCGAGGCGGAGGGGCGCTGCCGCCCGGAGTTCCGGCCGCCGGAGCGGACGTTCGCGGCGCTGCGCGCCGAGCCGGTGGCGCCGGCCCGGCTCAACCGTGCCCTGGCGCAGACGGCCGGCGAGGGCCTGGACCTCACCGCGGAGTGCCCGCTGCGCGTCCGGCTGCTGGGCCTGGCGCCGGACGACCACGTCCTGGTCCTGGTGGTGCACGAGATCGCGGCGGACGAGCGGTCGCTGACGCTGCTGGCCGATGAGCTGGCGGAGGCGTACGGGGAGGCCGTACGGACCGGCGGCACGCCGCGTGCCGACCACGGGCCGCAGTACGCGGAGGTCGCCGCCGCGGCACGCGAAGCGCTCGGCGACCCGCAGGAGCCGGGCAGCCGCGCCGCCGAGCACCTCGCCTACTGGCGCGCGGCGTTGGACGGCGCCCCGGAACAGCTCCAGCTGCCGCTGGACCGGCCCCGGCCGGCCCTCACCGACTACCGGAGCACCACGTACCACGGCTTCCTGGACACCGCCCTGCACCGCAAGCTGGACGGGCTGGCGCGGAGCGCGGGCGTGCCGCTCGACGCGGTGCTGCTGGCCGGTGTCTCGGCGCTGCTGCACCGCTTCGGCGCCGGTACGGACATCCCGCTGGCCGTCACCCTGCCCGGCCGGCCGGACGCCGGACCGGCCACGGTCATCGGGCCGCTGGCGAACACCGCCGTCGTACGGACGGCTCCGGCGCCCGGCCACGGCTTCCGGGCCCTGGTACGGGACTGCGCCGCGGCCGGTGCGGCGGCGCGGCAGCACGGGGCGGTGCCGTTCGAGCAGGTGGTGGACGCGCTGCGGCCCGAACGCGCGCTGAACCGGCACCCGTTGGCGCAGGTCGCCGTCGAGGTCCGGGAGGCGGAGACGGCGCGGCGGCCGTTCGGCCCGCTCACCGCGCGGGTGACCCGGCTGCCCGCCCAGCACTGCCGGTTCGACCTGCGCTTCGGCTTCCGTCCGCGGACCGGCGGCACCGGGCCGGCGGACGGCGCCCACGGCATCGACCTGGTCGTCGACTTCGGCACCGAGCTGTTCACGCCCGCCACCGCGCGGCGGCTGACCGACGGACTGCTGCGCCTGCTGCGGGCCGCCGCCGACGCGCCCGATGAGCCGTACGCCGGTTACGACGTGCTCGGCCCCGAGGAGCGGCAGCGGCTGCTGACCGACTGGAACGCCACCGCGCGGCCGGTGCCGGACGCCGGGGTGAGCCGCCTGTTCGAGGAGCGGGTACGCCACCACGCCGACCGCACCGCCCTGGTCTACGGCGCGACCCGCCTGTCGTACGCGCAGCTCGACGCGCGCGCCAACCGGCTGGCCCGCGCCCTGGTGGACGGCGGCGCACGGCCGGGCACGCTGGTGGCGCTGGCGCTGCCGCGCGGCCCGGAGCTGGTGGTCGCGCTGCTCGCGACGGCCAAGGCGGGGGCCGCCTACATCCCGCTCGACCCGGACTACCCGGCCGACCGGATCGGCTACATCCTCGGCCACGCCGCCCCGGCCGCGCTGATCACCGACGGCACCACGGCGCGGCGGCTCTCCGGGGCGCCGGAGCAGCTGTTCGTCCTGGACGACCCCGCGCTGCGGGACCGGCTGGCCGCGCTGCCCGGCACGGCCCTGACCCCGGACGAGCTGCCGGCCGCCCCCACCGGCGCCGACCCCGCGTACGTCATCTACACCTCCGGCTCCACCGGGCGTCCGAAGGGCGTGGTCGTCGGGCGGCACGCGCTCACCAACTTCCTGGTGTCCATGGGCGACCTGTTCCCGCTGACCGGCGACGACGTGTGGCTGTCCGTCACCACCATCGCCTTCGACATCGCGGCCCTGGAGCTGTACCTGCCGCTGATCAGCGGCGCGGCCGTGGTGCTCGCCGACCGGGAGACCACCACCGACCCCGGCGCGCTGGCCCGGCTGCTGACCTCCTCCGGGGCGAGCGTCATGCAGGCCACGCCGAGCCTGTGGCAGGCGCTGGTCGACGCGGAGCCGCAGGCGCTGCGCGGCCTGCGGATGCTGGTGGGCGGCGAGGCGCTGCCGGCCGCGCTGGCGGAGCGGATGCGGGCGCTCGGCTCGGAGGTCACCAACCTGTACGGGCCCACCGAGACCACCATCTGGTCGACCGCCGCCCGGCTCGACGACCGCCCGGGCCCGCCCGCCATCGGGCGTCCCATCGGCAACACCCGGGTCTACGTGCTCGACGCGGACCGGCAGCCCGTACCGGTGGGCGTCACCGGAGACCTGTACATCGCCGGGGCCGGGGTGGCGATCGGCTACCTCCACCAGGAGGAGCTGACCCGCGAGCGCTTCGTCCCGGACCCGTTCGCGTCCGGCATGGGGGTCCCCCCGGCCGAAGGCCGGGGGAGGATGTACCGCACCGGCGACCTGGCGCGCTGGGCCGCCGACGGCAATCTGGAGTTCCTGGGCCGCTCCGACTTCCAGGTCAAGATCCGCGGGTTCCGCATCGAACTCGGGGAGATCGAGGCGGTGCTGGAGCAGCATCCGGGCGTCGGCAAGGCGGTCGCGGTGGCCCATGCGTACGGGCCCGGGGACACCCGGCTGGTGGCGTACGTGACCCCGGCCGGCGCCGACGCCGCGGAGCTGCGCGCCTTCGCGGGCGCCCGGCTGCCCGCGTACATGGTCCCGGCGGCCGTGATGGCGCTGGACGCGATCCCGCTGACGCCGAACGGCAAGACCGACCGCGCCGCGCTCCCGGCACCGGGCGCCGACGCGGCCCCGCGCGGGCGCGGCCCGCGGATCGCCCGCGAGGAGCAGCTGTGCGACCTCTTCAGCGAGGTGCTGGGGCTGAGCGCGGTCGGCGTGGACGACAGCTTCTTCGACCTGGGCGGGCACTCGCTGCTGGCCACCCGGCTGATCGGCCGCATCCGTTCCGTGCTGGGCGTGGAGGTGCCCGTCCGGGCGCTGTTCGAGACGCCGACGGTGGCGGGGCTGGCCGGGCGGCTGGACGGGGCGCGGGCCCGGGAGACCGGGCTGAAGCCGGTGGGCCGGGACGGTGACCTGCCGCTCTCGTACGGGCAGCAGCGGCTGTGGTTCCTCTACGACTACGAGTCCCAGGGCAGCGAGTACAACTCCGCGTTCGGCCTGCGGCTGACCGGACCGCTCGACGTGCCCGCGCTGCGGTCCGCGGTCACCGCGCTCGCGGCCCGGCACGAGGCGCTGCGCACCACGTTCGGCTCGCGCGGCGGGCAGGGCGTCCAGATCGTGCACGAGCCGGGCGAGGTGCCGGTCCGGATGATCGACCTCACCGGTGCGGATGCCGTACCCGAAGCCGATGGGGACCACCGCGAGGCCGCGCTGACGCGGGTGCTGCGCACCGCGCTGAGCGAGCCGTTCGACCTGCGCGCGGGTCCGGTGCTGCGGCCGCTGCTGGTCCGGGTCGCTGAGGAGGACCACGTCCTGGTCCTGGACATGCACCACATCGTCACCGACGGCTGGTCGAAGGACGTGATGGCCCGCGAGCTGGGCGTGCTCTACGAGGCGGCGCACAGTGGACGGCCTGCGGAGCTGGCACCGCTGCCCGTCCAGTACCCGGACTTCGCGGTCTGGCAGCGGGCTCCGCGCGCGGACGCGTACGCGGCCGATCTGGACTACTGGAAGCGGCAGTTGGACGGCGTCGTGCCGCTGGAGATGCCGACCGACCGGCCCCGCCCGGCCACCCGCAGCACCCGTGGCGCGGCACACCGCTACACGCTCTCCTCCGGCCTGGTCGCCGAGCTGACCGCGCTGTGCCGGCGGGAAGGCGTCACCCTCTTCGCGACGCTGGCCGCCGGTGTGCAGCTGCTGCTGTCGCGCTACGCCCGGCAGCAGGACATCGCGCTCGGCACCATCGTCTCCGGCCGTGACCACAGCGAGCTGGAGAACGTGCTCGGCTTCTTCGTCAACACGCTGGTGCTGCGGGCGCGGGTGCGGCCCGAGCTGACGGTCGCGGAGTTCCTGGCGGAGGTCCGCGGCACCGTCCTGGACGCCTTCACGCACCAGAACGTGCCGTACGACCGGCTCATCGAGGAGCTGCGGCCGGACCGCGACCCCAGCCGTACCCCGCTGATCCAGGCGGCGATGCTCCTCAAGCGCCCGCAGGGCCCGGTGCCGGGGCCCGACGGGCTGCGGATGGCGGAGTTCGGGCTGCCCCGGCTCAACGCGCTGTTCGACCTCGGCTTCGAGTTCGAGGAGCGGGACGGGGAGCTGGCCGGGCTGATCGAGTACAGCACGGCGCTCTTCGACGAGGAGACGGTCGCCCGGCTCGCGCGGCACCTGGTGGTGCTGCTGGAGAACATGGCCGCCGGTCCGGGGCGGCCGCTCGGGCAGCTGCCGATGATGGACGACGCGGAGCGGCGCCAGGTCACCACCGGCTGGAACGCCACCGACGCGGCGGGCCGCGCGGACCGTACGACCGTGCACCGGCTGGTGGCCGAGCAGGCGGCCCGCACCCCGGACGCCACGGCCGTCGTCACCCCGGACACCCGGCTGACCTTCGCCGGGCTGGAGGACGCCGCCGAGCGGCTGGCACACCGGCTGCTGGCGCACGGCGTGCGGCCGGGCGAGGTGGTCGCGGTACGCACCGGACGCGGGGCCGCGATGGTCATCGCCCAGCTCGCGGTGCTCAAGGCCGGGGCGGCCTATCTGCCGCTGGACCCCGCGCTGCCGGACGACCGCACCACGTACATGCTCCAGGACGCCTCCGTACGGCTGCTGCTGGTGCGGGACGGGCTGGCGGGGGTGCCGGTGCCGGAGGGTGTGGCGGTGCTGCGCGTCGAGGACGGGCCCGGTGATGGCGCGCCTCCGGCCGAGCCCGTGCGGGTGCCGGTGTCGGCCGGCGACCTGGCCTACGTGATCTACACCTCCGGGTCCACCGGGCGGGCCAAGGGCGTGCTCATCGAGCACCGCGGGGTGGTCAACCTCTGCGACTGGTACCGGGACTACTACCGGATCGGCCCGGGCGACCGGGCGTCGCAGATCGTCGGCCCCGGCTTCGACCCGACGATCCTCGAAGTGTGGGCCAACCTCGCCTGCGGGGCCTCGGTGCACTTCGCGCCGGAGACCGCGCTGGACGATCCGCACGAGTTCGCGGACTGGCTGGTCGCGGAGGGCGTCACGGTGACGCTGGTGCCGGCGCCGCGGCTGGATTCCGTACTGGATCAGCGCGCGCTGTGGGACGGCTCGCTGCGCTACGTGCTGACCGGCGCGGACGTGGTGCGGCGCAGACTGCCGGCCGACGCCCCGTTCACGCTGGTCAACCAGTACGGGCCGACGGAGATCACGGTACTGGCCACCGCCGTCTTCCTGAAACCGCAGGAGGAGGCCGCGGCGGGCCGGCTGCCCTCGATCGGCGCGCCGGTCACCAACACCCGTACGTACGTGCTGGACGAGCACCGCGACCCGGTGCCGGTCGGGGTGCCCGGCGAGCTGTACATCGGCGGCATCGGGGTGGCGCGCGGCTACCTGGGGCGCCCGGAGCTGACCGAGGAACGCTTCGTCCCCGACCACCTGGGGCCGGACCCGGACGGGCGGCTCTACCGCACCGGCGACCTGGTCCGGTGGCTGCCGGACGGCACGCTGGACTTCCTGGGCCGGATCGACAACCAGGTCAAGATCCGCGGCTACCGGGTGGAGCTGGGCGAGGTGGAGACGGCGCTGTTGCGCGAGGAGAACGTCGCGCAGGCGGCGGTCCTGGCCCGGCAGCAGCGCAGCGGCCACCACGACCTGGTCGGGTATGTGACGGGCCAGGGCGCGGCAGCCGTCGATCCCGAGGCCGTCCGCGCCCGCCTCGCGGCCGAACTGCCCGACTACATGGTGCCGTCGGTGCTCGTCGTGCTCGACGCGTTCCCGATGACCACCACCGGCAAGATCGACCGGCGTGCGCTGCCGCTGCCCGAGGAGCGGGCCGTTGCCGCCGGGGAGACCACCGCGCCGCGCAACCCCACCGAGGAGGCGCTCGCCCGGATGTGGGCCGAGGTCCTCGGGGAGCCGGTGGTGGGGGTCGAGGACGACCTGTTCGACCTCGGCGCCAACTCCGTGCTGACCCTGCGGATCACCTCCCGCATCCGGGAGCGGTTCGGCATCCGGGTCTCGGTGCGGGAGATCTTCACCGCCCGCACCGTAGCCGCACTGGCGGAGGACGTCCGCCGCAAAGTACTCGACGACTCGCGCCGCGTGCCGGCCGACACCACGGCGCGCGGCAGCGCGCGGGGGGAGTGAACGATGGGTGAGCAGATGAACGGCGGGCGGCCAGTGGGCCCGGACGAGCTGCTGGAACGGCAGCTGGCCGGACGCGCGGACGCGGCGGCGGGCGGTCCGGGCGACCTGCGCGCGCTGGGGGACCTCCCCGACGCGCCGCTGTCGTTCGGGCAGGAGCGGCTGTGGTTCCTGCACGAGTTCCAGCCCGGCAGCGTGGAGTACACCTCGTCGATCGCGCTGCGGATGACCGGTCCACTGCGCGTGGACGCGCTGCGCGGCGCGCTCGGCGGCCTGGTCGCCCGGCACGAGCCGCTGCGTACCACGTTCGCGACGACGAACGGGCGGGCGCACCAGGTCGTCCGCCCCGCCACCGTCCCCGGCATACAGAGAGCCGACCTCGGCGGGCTGCCCGCCGGGGAGCGCGACGCGGAACTGGACCGGTTGCTGCGCGCCGAACTCGGCACCCCCTTCGACCTGGCGACGGGCCCGGTCCTGCGGGTCCTGCTCGTCGCGCTGGGCTCAGGCCCGGACGGCGCCCAGGAGCATGTGCTGTTCCTGAACATGCACCACATCGCGGCGGACGGCTGGTCCAAGGGTGTGCTGCTGGCGGAGCTGGGCGAGCTGTACGCCGCCGCCCTGGAGGGCCGTGACGCGGACCTCGCCCCGCTGCCGGTGACCTACCGGGACTACGCGGTCTGGCAGCGCGAGCACTGCACCGAGGCCGAGCTGGACGCCCAGCTGGAGTACTGGAAGACCGAACTGGACGGCGTCCCTGCGCTGGAGATGCCCACCGACCGGCCCCGGCCGATGGTGCGGACGACGGTGGGCGCCCTGCACACGTTCGCGGTGCCCCGGGAGGTGGCCGAGGGGCTGGACGCGGTGGCCGCCCGGTGCGGCGGCACCTTGTTCGCGGTGCTGACCGCCGCGACGCAGGTCCTGCTGGCGCGGCACAGCGGTCAGCGGGACGTGGCGCTGGGCACCGTCTCGGTGGGCCGGGACCGCACCGAACTGGAGCCGCTGGTCGGGTTCTTCGTCAACACCCTGGTGCTGCGCGGCCGGATCGACCTGGAGCTGCCCTTCGAGGAGCTGGTGGAGCGGACCACCGACCGGATCTGGGACGCGCTGGGCAACCAGGACGTGCCCTTCCACCGGCTGGTGGACGCGCTGGGCACCGAGCGCGACCCGAGCCGTACACCCCTGGTGCAGGCGGCCCTCGTACTGCAAAATGCCCCCGGCGGCGCGCCCGCCTTCCCGGGGCTGCGGGTGACGGACTTCCGGCCGCCGTCGGTCTCCTCGATCTTCGACCTGACCGTGGAGTTCGCGCCGGACGCGGACGGCGGGCTGGCCGGGTCGGTCGAGTACAACACCGACCTGTTCGACGCGGCGACCATCGAGGCGCTGTGCGCCCGTCTGCTGGTGCTGCTCGCCGGGATCACCGCGGACGCCGGCCGCGCCCTCGGCGACCTGCCGCTGCTGACCGACGCCGAGCACACGGCGCTGACCACGGGCTGGACCGAGAACCGCGCCGACTACCCCGCGGACACGCCCGTCCACACCCTGGTCTCCGCACAGGCCGCGGCCACGCCCGACCGCATCGCGGTGACCGGCGCGGGCGCCGAACTGACCTACCGGGAGCTGGACGAGCGCTCCGGCAGGCTGGCGCGGCTGCTCCTGGACCGGGGCGCGGCGCCCGGCGACCACGTCGCCGTCTGCCTGCCGCGCGGCGCCGGGCTGGTCGTCGCCATGCTGGCCACGCTCAAGGCGGGCTGCGCGTACGTCCCGGTCGCGGCGGACTACCCGGCCGACCGCATCGCGTTCGTCCTGGAGGACACCGCGGCACCGCTGTGCCTGACCGAACGGCCGTTGCGCGACCGGCTCCCGGACGGCGGCACCCGGTATGTGTGCCTGGACGAGGAGGCCGCCGCCCTCGCCGCGCTCCCGGCCGACGGCCCGGGGGTCGAGGTGGGCGCGGACACCGCCGCGTACGTCATCTACACCTCCGGCTCCACCGGCCGCCCCAAGGGCGTGGTGGTCGAGCACCGGTCGATCGTACGGCTGATCAGCGGCCCCGACTACGCGCCGCTGGCCGCGGACGACGTGGTGGCCCAGGCCGCCGACGCCACCTTCGACGCGGCGACGTTCGAGGTGTGGGCACCGCTGGTGGTGGGCGCGCGGATCGCCGTGATCCCGAAGGACGTGCTGCTGGAGCCGCGGTCCTTCGCCCGCGCGCTGGAAGAGCACGGCGTGACCACGCTGTTCCTGACCACCGCGCTGTTCAACCAGGTGGTCGAGGTCGCGCCGGGTGCCTTCCGAGGCCTGCGCCACCTGCTGGTGGGCGGTGAGGCGCAGAGCCCGCGGCGGGTCGCGCAGCTGCTCGCCGGGGAGCGGCCGGGCCGCTTCGTCAACATCTACGGGCCGACCGAGACGACGACGTTCGCCACGTTCCAGGAGATCCACGCCACGGACGGCGTACGGGCGCTGCCCATCGGCCGCCCGATCCGCAACACCACCACCTACGTGCTGGACGAGCGGCAGCGGCCGGTGCCGGCCGGCTCCCCCGGCGAGCTGTACATCGGCGGCCCCGGCGTCGCCCGCGGCTACCTGGGCCGCCCCGAACTGACCGAGGAGCGCTTCCTCCCGGCGCCGTTCTCCGCCGTCCCCGGCGAGCGCGTCTACCGCACCGGCGACCGGGTCCGCTGGCTGCCGGACGGCACGCTGGACTTCCTGGGCCGGGTGGACACCCAGGTCAAGGTGCGCGGTTACCGCATCGAGCCCGGCGAGGTCGAGGCCGTCCTCGAAGCCCACCCGGCGGTCGCCGCGGCGCTGGTCGTCGCCCGTACGGACGGCGGGCACAAGCGGCTGGTCGGTTACGTGCGCCCGCAGCCCGGCGCCGGCCTCGACACGGCGGAGCTGCGTACGTTCGCCGAGGCCCGGCTGCCCGGCTACACCGTGCCCTCCGCGCTGGTCACGCTGGACGAGTTCCCGCTGACCTCCAACGGCAAGGTGGACCAGCGGGCGCTGCCCGCGCCCGTGGAGCAGGCCGGGGAACGCGCGGGCTACCGGGCACCGGCCGACGCCGCCGAGGAAACCCTCGCGCAGGTGTGGTCGCAGGTCCTGGGCGTGGACCGGGTGGGCGCCACGGACAACTTCTTCGAGCTGGGCGGGGACTCCATCCTGAGCATCCAGGTGGTGGCCAGGGCCCGCCGGGCCGGGCTGGTCATCAGCTCCCGGGACATCTTCTCCCGGCGGACGCTGGCCGACCTGGCGCGCGCGGCCATCCCCGTGGCGGAGACCGTCGCCGAGGAGCGGGCGCAGGACAGCGGGCCCGCGCCGCTCACCCCCGTACAGCGCTGGTTCTTCGACCACCACACCGTCCGCCCCGCGCACTTCAACCAGTCGGTGCTGCTCACGCTGCCCCCGGACGTGGACGAGCGGGCCCTGTCGGAGGCGTTCCGGCACGTCGTACGGCGGCACGAGGCGCTGCGCACCCGCTTCACGACGGTGGACGGCCGGCTGGTCCAGCAGGGCCCCGGCCGGGACGCCCCGGAGCCGGACATCGAGCGGATCACGCTCGGCGGGGCCGCGCCCGAGGAGCGCGACGCGGCCCTGCGGCAGCTGTCCGAGGCGGCACAGGCCGGTCTCGACCCCGAGCGGGGCGAGCTGCTGCGCTGCCTGCTGTTCGACCGCGACGCCCGGGACCGGCCGCGGCTCCTGCTGACCGTGCACCACCTGGCGGTGGACGGCGTCTCCTGGCGCATCCTGCTGGACGACCTGGAGAACGCGTACCGGCAGGCGGCGAGCGGCGCGGCGATCGACCTCGGGGGCGCGTCCACGTCGTATCTCACGTGGGCGCGGAGACTGGCGGAGTACACCGAACAGGATGGATTCCAGGGCGAGTTGGATCACTGGACCGGGGTCGCGGCCGTCACCACGGCCGGCCTTCCCACCGACCACGACGGACGCAACACCTTCGGAGTCACCCGTGAAGTGCACGCGGGGCTGGACGAACGGCGCACCCGGCAGCTGCTCCAGGACGTGCCCAAGGTCTACCGGACCCAGGTCAACGACATCCTGCTCACCGCGCTCGGCCGCGCCCTGGCCCGGCACACCGGGCAGGACCGCACCCTCATCACGCTGGAGGGGCACGGCCGCGAGGAGGTCCTGCCGGGCACCGACATCTCACGCACCGTCGGCTGGTTCACCTCGGTCTTCCCGCTCGTCCTGGAGTCCCCGGCGGACCGGCCGTGGCGCGAGCTGGTGCTGGGCACCAAGGAGCGGCTGCGGGCCGTACCGCAGCGCGGCTTCGGCTACGGGCCGCTCCGCTACCTCGCCGCGGACACCGCGCAGCGCGCGGCCCTGGCCGCCGGGCCGCGCCCGCAGATCAGCTTCAACTACCTCGGCCAGTGGTCGGACGGCACCGCCGGCAGTGCGCTCTACCGCGAGCAGATCTTCGACTACGGGCAGGAGCACAGCCCGGAGGAGGAGCGCTCGCACCTCATCGACATCACCGGCGAAGTACGTGGCGGGCGGCTGACGTTCACCGTGTACTACTCGTCCGAGCGCCATGAGCGGGCGACCGCCCAGGCGCTCGCCGACGGGCTGGCCGCCGCGCTGGACGAGCTGGTCGGGCACTGCCTGACCCCCGGCACGGGCGGCGCGGTGCCCGGTGACTTCCCGCTGGTGGCGCTCGACCAGGCCGCCGTGGACGCGCTGGTGCCACCGGGCTCGGCGGTCGAGGACGTCTACCCGCTGACGCCGATGCAGTCCGGCATGCTCTACCACGCCCTCAACCAGCCCACCGGCGGCGCCTACTTCGACCAGGTCAGCTTCCTGCTGGAGGGCGTGGACGACATCCGGGCGCTCGGCGCGGCCTGGCAGCACGTGGTGGACCGCAACCCGGCGCTGCGCACCCGGCTGCGGTGGGAGGGCGTACCGGAGCCCGTGCAGATCGTCGACCGCGAAGCGACCCTGGAGGTCCGCTACCTGGACTGGACGGACACCGACGCGGCCGGGCGGAGGCGGCGGCTGGCGGAGCTGACCGACGCCGAGCAGCGGGCCGGCATCGACCTGACCCGGGCTCCGCTGATGCGGGTGGTGCTCGCCCGGGAACGGGCGGGCGCGGTGCGGGTCGTGTGGAGCTTCCACCACGTCGTCCTCGACGGCTGGAGCACGTCCCACCTGTTCGGTGACGTGTTCGCCCGCTACCGCGCGCTGGCCGACGGCCCCGCCGCCCCGGCGGCCCCGGAGCAGCGGCGCCCGCCCTTCCGGGACTACGTGGCGTGGCTCGGCCGCCAGGATCGCGCGGCTGCCGAGAAGCACTGGCGCGCGGCGCTGGCGGGCCTGTACGCGCCGACTCCGCTCCCGTACGGGCAGAGCCTGCCGCCCGGCTACCAGTCGGAGTCCTCGGCCCAGGTCAGGGTCGAGCTGACCCGTGCCGAGACCGAGGCGCTGACCGCGGTGGTCCGCGCCGAGCGGCTGACCCTGAACACCGCCGTGCAGGGCGCCTGGGCGATGCTGCTCGCGCGCCACGCGGGCACCGAGGACGTCTGCTTCGGGTCCACCGTCGCCGGCCGCCCCACCGGCCTGCCGGGCGCGGACGCCGTGGTCGGCAACTTCCTCAACACGCTGCCGGTACGCACCCGGGTCACCGCTTCCGACCGGCTCGCCGACTGGCTGCGCGGCCTCCAGGACGCGCAGGCCGCGGCGCGCGACTTCGAGTACGCGGCGCTCGGGCAGATCCAGGGCTGGAGCGAGGTGCCGCGCGCCACCGCGCTGTTCCACACGGTGGTGGTCTTCGAGAACTACCCGGGCAACGACACGGCCGCCGAGCGCAACGGCCTGTGGCTGCGCGAGCTGTCCGCGGTGGACACCACCAGCTTCCCGCTGGACCTGACCGCCTTCACCGACGACGGCGAACTCGTCCTCCAGCTCTCCTACGACCCCGCGCTCTACGGAACGGACCAGGCGGAGAGCCTGGCCGACCAACTGCTGGCGCTGCTGAACGGGCTCGCCGCCGACCCCGGCCGGCCGGTGGGCGACGTCCCCATGCTGTCGCTGGGCGAGCGGGACCGCGTCGTCCACGAGTGGAACCGCGCCAGGGTGCCGTGGCAGGAGCTGTGCCTGCACGAACTGGTCGCCGTGCACGCCCGGTGCACACCGGACGCCGACGCGGTCGTCTTCGAGGACCAGGTGATCGGTTACGCCGCGCTGGAGGCCCGCGCCAACCAGCTGGCCCACCACCTCATGGATCTCGGCGTCGGCCCCGAGACCGTGGTCGGCGTCTGTGTGGAGCGCGGCCCGGATATGGTCACCGCGGCCCTCGCCGTCCTCAAGGCCGGCGGTGCCTTCCTGCCGCTGGACCCCGGGCACCCCGCCGAACGGCACCGGCAGGTGCTGCGGGACAGCGCCGCCGCCCTGCTGCTCACCCAGGACGCCGTGGCCGACCGGCTGCCGCTGTGCGACGCGACGGTGCTGCGCCTGGACGGCGAGTGGGACGCCATCGGGCAGTGGCCCACGCACGCGCCGGCCGTCGAGGTCACACCGGACAGCCTCGCGTACGTGATCTACACCTCGGGCTCCACCGGCCGCCCCAAGGGCGTCATGGTCGAACACCGCAGCCTGAGCCAGGCGGTGGCCGCCTGGGGCCGGGTCTACGGCGTCGAGGACCGTCCGGCGCGCCAGCTCAACCTGGCGAGCATGGCCTTCGACGTGTTCGTCTCCGACCTCGGGCACGCGCTCGCCCACGGCGGGACGCTGGTGATCTCCCCGTCGGCGGTCACCACCGACCCGCCCCGGCTGTTCGACCTGATGGAACGGGCCGGGGTCACCCACCTGGAGACCGTGCCGTCACTGGCCGGCGCGCTGCTGGAGGAGGCCGAGCGCACCGGCCGCGCCTTCCCGCCGCTGCGCTACCTTGTCGTCGGCTCGGACAACTGGCGTACGGAGGACTGCCGCCGCCTGCTGGACCGGGTCTCCCCCGGCACCACCGTCCTCAACAGCTACGGCGTGACCGAGGCGACCGTCGAGTCGTCGGTCTTCCGCGTGGAGCGGGACGCGCTGCCCGCCACCGCCTCGGTGCCCATCGGCCGGCCGATCCCCGGCGCCCGGATGTACGTCCTGGACGCCGGGCTGCGGCCGGTGCCGGCCGGAGTGGTGGGCGAGCTGTTCATCGGCGGGCCCGGGGTGGCCCGGGGCTATCTGAACCGCCCCGACCTGACCGAGGAGCGCTTCCTGCCCGACCCGTTCGCCATGGACCCGGAGGGCGCCCGGCTCTACCGGACCGGGGACCGGGCCCGGTTCCTGCCCGGCGGGGACGTCGAGTTCCTCGGCCGGTCCGACGACCAGGTCAAGATCCGCGGCTTCCGGGTCGAGCTGGCCGAGATCGAGAGCGCCGTCCAGCGGTTCCCGGGCGTCGCCGACGCCGCGGCCGCGATCCGCGCGGAGGCCGGCGGCAGCGGGCTGACCTGCTACGTCGTCCCCGCGGCCGGTGCCGAACCCGATCTGGCGGCGCTCCGCGAACGGCTGGGCGGCCTGCTGCCCCGCCACATGGTGCCGCAGGTGTTCGTCCCGCTGGAGCGGCTGCCGCTGAACGCCAACGGGAAGGTGGACCGCCGCGCCCTGCCCGCCCCGCCCGCGCCCGCGGAACGCCCCGCCGCGCGCACCGCGCCCCGTACCCCCGCGGAGGAGACCCTCGCCGCGGTGTGGGCCGAGGTGTTCCGGGTGCCGGCGGTGGGCGTCGAGGACAACTTCTTCGACCTGGGCGGCGATTCGATCCTCAGCATCCAGGTCGTCTCCCGGGCCCGCGAGGCGGGTCTGCGGGTCTCGTCCCAGGACATCTTCAGTCACCAGACGGTCGCCGAACTCGCCTCGGTGGTGGCCGCCCGCAACCCGGAGGAGAAGGCAGACGTGAGTACGGAGCCGGTCGTCGGAAAGGTGCCGCTGACCCCCATTCAGCGCACGTTCTTCCGCCGGCACACCATCGCCCCCCACCACTGCACGATGTCCGTGCTGGCCGAGCTGGCGGAACCGCCGTCGACGGACGCGCTGCGGGCCGCCCTGGACGCCCTGCTGGACCACCACGACGCCCTGCGCACCCGCTTCACCTCGGTGTACGGCCGTTGGCAGCAGGAGATCCCGGCCCCGGGCGACCGGTGGCCGCTGGAGCGGATCGCGCTGGGCGAGGCCGGTGACGAGGCCGTGGAGAAGGTGGCCGCCGCCGCGCAGGGCGGACTCGACCTCGGTGACGGGCCGTTGGTACGGGCCCTGCTGTTCGACCGGGACGGGCGGGCCCCGCTGCTCTTCCTGACCGCCCACCACCTCGTCGTGGACGCGGTGTCCTGGCAGGTGCTCCTCACCGACCTGGAGCGCGGCTACCGGCAGGCGGCCGACGGCGCACCGGTCGACCTGGGCCCGAAGGGCACCTCGTTCCTCCAGTGGTCGCGGCGGCTGTCGGAGCACACCGCCGCGGGCGGCTTCGACGCGGAGCTGGACCACTGGGCCGGTGTGGCGCAGCGGGCCGAGGCCGGGCTCCCGGCCGACGCCGCCGGTACGCCGTCCGTCGCGTCGGCGGCGAGCGTACGGGTGAGCCTGGGCACGGCGGACACCGAGGCGCTGCTGCGGGAGGTCCCGTCCGTCTACCGCACGCAGGTCAACGACGTTCTGCTGTCCGCGCTCGGCCGGGTGCTGGCGGACTGGACCGGACGCGACCGCGTGCTGATCGACGTGGAAGGCCACGGCCGCGAGGAGCTGTTCGACGGCCTGGAGATCGGCTCCACCGTCGGCTGGTTCACCAGCAGCTTCCCGGTGGCCCTGGACACCTCGGCCGGGGACGGCTGGGGCGCGCTCCTGCGGTCCGTCAAGGAGCAGCTGCGGGCGGTGCCGGGGCGCGGCATCGGCTACGGCGCGCTGCGCCACCTCAGCCCCGCCGGTGCCCCGGCCGAGGTGCTGGCCGAAGGCCCGCAGGCGCAGGTCAGCTTCAACTACCTCGGCCGGCTGACCGGCGCCCCGGACGGTGACGGCGGTCTGCTGCGCGATGTCCGGCTGGGCTTCGGCACCGAACTCTCGCCCGCCGAGAGACTGGAGTACGGGCTGGACGTCGTGGCCTGGGTGCGGGACGGGCAGCTGGAGTTCGAGCTGTTCCACTCCACCGAGGTGCACCACGCCCCGACCGTCGAGCGACTCGGCGACGCGCTGCTGACGGCGCTCCGCGCGCTCGTGGCGCACTGCCGGGAGGTGAGCGGCGCGGCGGCCGGCGCGACGCCGTCCGACTTCCCGCTGGCCCGGGTGGAGCAGCGGTTGCTCGACAAGCTCGCCGCCGACGGCGGCCCCCTCGCGGACCTCTACCCGGTCACGCCGATGCAGCACGGCCTGCTGTTCCACAGCCTGACCGAGGAGGGCGACAGCGTCTACGTGGGCCAGCTCTCCTTCGTTCTGGACGGCGGGGTGGACACCGACGCGTTCGAGGCGGCCTGGCAGCGTGCGGCCGAGCGGACGCCGATGCTGCGCACCGCGGTGACCTGGGAGGAGACCGCCGAACCGCTCCAGGTGGTACGGGAGCGGGTGCGGGTGCCGGTGGAGCGGCGCGACCACAGCGCGCTGTCCGCGCGGGACGCCGCCCGCGCGCTGGAGGACTTCCTCGCCGAGGACCGCGCCCGGGGCATCGACCTGACCTCCGCGCCGCTGATGCGGCTGACGCTGGTCTCCGAGCCGGACGGCGGGCTGCGGGTGGTGTGGACCTCGCACCACCTGCTGCTGGACGGCTGGAGCACGGCCGAGCTGATCTCCGACGTGCTGGGCCACTATCTGGCGCTGACCGGGCACGAGCGGCCCGAGCCGGCCGCCCGCCCGCCGTTCCGCGACTACGTGGAGTGGCTGGGCCGCCAGGACCTGGCCGAGGCCGAGCGGTACTGGAAGCAGGTGCTCGACGGCTTCACCGCGCCCACCCCGCTGCCGGTCGACCACCGGTCGCAGGACACCGTACGGGCGGGCACCGAGGCCGCCGCACGCTTCCAGCTCGACGCGGAGACGACGGCGCGGCTGGACGCGCTCGCCCGGCAGCACCGGCTGACCGCCAACACCCTCGCGCAGGGGGCCTGGGCGCTGCTGCTGTCCCGGTACGCGGGCGAGCGGGAGGTCTGCTTCGGCTCCGCCGTCTCCGGGCGCCCGGCCGACCTGCCCGGCGCCGAGTCGATCATCGGGCTGTTCATCAGCAACCTGCCGGTACGGGCCACCGTCCCGGACGACCGGCCCCTGCTGGAATGGCTCGCCGACCTCCAGCGCGGCCAGGTCGCCGCCCGGCAGCACGAATACGTCTCGCTCGCCCAGATCCGCGGCTGGGCCGACCTGCCCGCCGGGGTGGACCTGTTCGACAGCTACGTGGTCTTCGAGAACTACCCGTACGACGGGGAGATGGGCGCCGAGGGCGGTCTGCGCATCCGCGACGTGCGCTCCCACGAGCCCACCAGCTACGCCATGGTGCTCGCGGTGTTCGCCGGCGACCGGCTGTCCTTCCGGCTCGCCTACGACCCCGCCCTCTTCGAGGAGCGCACCGCCGCCCGGGTCACCGCCGACCTGCGGGCGCTGCTGGAGGACATCGCCCGCGACCCGCACCGTACGCCGCGGGAGTTCGACGCGCTGAGCGACGGGCACCGCGCCGAGCTGCTGACCCGCCACAACGCGACCGGCACCGAGCTGCTGAGCGAGCTGCCGGTGGCCCGGCAGTTCGCCGCGCAGGCGGCCCGCACCCCGGAGGCGACCGCGCTGGTCCACGAGGGCGGCCGGCTGTCCTTCGGCGAGCTGGACCGCCGGGCCAACCGGCTGGCGCACCACCTCCGCTCCCTCGGCGCCGGTCCCGAGGAGACGGTCGCCGTCTGCCTCGACCGCGGCGCCGATCTGATCGTGTCGCTGCTCGCGGTCCTCAAGGCGGGCGCGGTGTACGCGCCGCTGGACCCGGCGGCGCCCGGGCGGCGCACCGCGGACCTGCTGGCGGACATCCGGCCGCGGCTGCTGGTGACCGGCGAGCCGGTGGCGTCGGCGCTGCCGCCCGCGCCCGACGCCACCACGGTGGTCCGCCTGGACGCCGAGCGGCAGGCCGTGGCGGCGCGCCCGGACACCGCGCCGGAGGTGACCGTGGCGCCCGGCGACGCCGCGTACATCATCCACACCTCCGGCTCCACCGGGCGGCCCAAGGGCGTGGTGGTCGAACACCGCGGCCTGGCGAACCTGCTGGACAGCCACCGGCGCACGGTCTTCGGGCCGCTCCAGGAGGCCAACGGCGGGACGCCGCTGCGCGTCGCCCACCTGGCCCCGGCCTCGTTCGACGCCTCGTGGAACCCGGTGCTGTGGCTGGTCGCCGGGCACGAACTGCACCTCGTGACGGACGCGGTCCGCCGGGACGCGCACGCCCTGACCGCGTACCGCGCGGCGGAGCGGATCGACTTCCTCCAGACCACCCCGTCGTACTTCCAGCAGCTGGTGGAGACCGGCCTGCTGGCGGAGGGGGACCACCCGCTGCGCGGCGTGGCCCTGGGCGGCGAGGCGGTCCCCGAGAGCCTGTGGGCGTCGCTGCGGGCCCGGGAGGACCTGATCAGCTTCAACTTCTACGGCCCCACCGAGGCCACCGTGGACGCGCTGGTCACCAGGATCGCGGACAGCCCCGTACCGCTGCTCGGCCACCCCGTGCAGAACACCCGCGCCTACGTCCTGGACGCGGCCGGGCACCTGGCGCCCGTCGGCGCCCCCGGTGAACTGCACCTGGCCGGGGACGGCCTGGCCCGTGGCTATCTGAACCGCCCCGAGCTGACCGGCCGGGCGTTCGTCCCCGCGCCGTTCGACCCCGCCGAGCGGCTCTACCGGACCGGCGACCGGGTGCGGAGGCTGTCCGACGGCCGCATCGAGTTCCTGGGCCGCGTCGACGACCAGGTCAAGCTGCGCGGCTACCGCATCGAGCCGGGCGAGATCTCCGCGACGCTGGACGGGCACCCGGCGGTGACCGAGTCGGTCGTGGTGGTCCGCGGCGAGGGCGACCGGCGGCAGCTGGTCGCGTACTTCACGCACCGGGGCGCCGGTGCCGCGGTGCCCGCCGCGCCGGAGCTGGCCGGCTACCTCGCCGAGCGGCTGCCCGCGTATCTGGTCCCGGCCGCGTTCGTGGCGCTCGACGCCTTCCCGCTCACCCGCAACGGCAAGGTGGACCGGGACGCGCTGCCCGAGCCGGAGGCCGGGCGGGCGGACGGCGCCGACCGTGTCGCGCCGCGCAACGAGACCGAACGGCTGGTCGCCCAGATCTGGGCGGAGACCCTGGGCGTCGCGGACGTCGGGGCCCACGACAGCTTCTTCGAGCTGGGCGGGCAGTCCCTGACCAGCGTCAAGGCGCTCACCCGTATCCGGAAGACCTTCGGGGTGCGGCTGGCGTTCCGCAGCCTGCTGGACACGCCCACCGTCTCCGGGGTGGCGCGGATGATCGAGGACAGCCTGCTGGAACAGCTGGAGAAAGAGGCCGCCGAGGCCGGCGACGCCGTACCGGCGGCGGAGTAACGGCGGTGCCGCAGTCACGGAAAGGAGTGTCACCCGATGTCCCCCTCGCGTGAGGAACGCATAGCGGCGCTGCCCGAGCACCTGCGAGCGCTGCTGCGCAGCAGGCTCTCCGGCGCCGCCGGGACCGACGAGGCCGCCGAGGCCGACGTGGTCCGCCCGGTGCCGCGCGGCGGCCCCCTGCCCATGTCCTTCGCCCAGCAACGCATGTGGTTCCTCCAGGAGTTCGACCCGCTGGCGGTGGGCTACAACTCCAGCTTCGCGCTCCGGCTGCGCGGCACGCTGGACACCGCCGCGCTGCACCGGGCGGTGAACGCGGTGGTCGCCCGCCACGAGTCGCTGCGCACCACCTTCGACTCCGTGGACGGCACGCCCGTGCAGATCCCGCACGCGCTGGTCCCCATCGACCTGCCGGTGACGGAGCTGACCTGCGCCGATCCGCTCGAACGGGAGCAGGAGCTGCGGACGGCGGTGGAGCGGGAGAGCGCCCGGCCGTTCGACCTGCGGACCGGCCCGCTGCTGCGGACGCTGCTGGTGCGGGCGGACGAGCGGGACCACGTCCTGGTGCTGAGCCTCCACCACATCGTCCACGACGGCTGGTCGCTCGGGCTGTTCACCCGGCAGCTCGGCGAGGCGTACGACACCGCGCTGGCCGGCGGTGACCCGCACGTCGCGCCCGCCCCGGTGCAGTACGCGGACTTCGCCGTACGGCAGCGGGAGCGGATGTCCGGCGGCGCCCTGGACGCCTCGCTCGCGTACTGGAAACAGCAGCTGGACGGGGTCGCCCCGCTCCAGCTGCCCACCGACCGGCCGCGGCCCGCGGTGCTGTCCGGGGCGGGCGGCGCACACCTCTTCGAGGTGCCCGCCGACGTGGTCGCGGGGCTGCGCGCGCTCACCGCGCAGACCGGCGCCACCCTCTTCATGACGCTGACCGCCGCGTCCCAGCTGCTCCTGGCCCGCTACGCCCGCCAGGAGGACATCGCCGTCGGCACCCCGGTGGCCGGCCGCGGCGACAGCGGCGAACTGGACGAGCTGATCGGGTGCTTCCTCAACACCCTCGTCCTGCGCGGCCGGGTCGAACTGGAGCTGTCCTTCCGGGAGTTCCTGCTGCGCACCCGCGAGACCGTGCTGAGCGCCTTCAGTCACGAGGAGGTGCCCTTCGAGCAGATCGTGGACGCGGTGCAGCCGGACCGCGACCCGAGCCGGATGCCGCTGGCCCAGGTCCTCGTCGTCCTCCAGAACATGCCGGAGGCGACGCTGGAACTGTCCGGGCTGACGGTGGAGGTGCTGCAACTCCCCCAGGCCAGCACCGGATTCGACCTGGTGTGGGCCTTCGAGGAGCGGCCCGACGGCACCCTGTGGGCGGCCGCCGAGTACAGCGCGGACCTCTTCGACGCGGAGACGGTACGCCGGATGTCCGGCCACCTGGTGAACCTGCTCCGGTCGGTGGCCACCGCGCCGGACTCCCGCATGGGCCGGCTCGGCCTGCTCACCCCGGCCGAGCACGAGCGGCTGACCCGCGACTGGGCCCGCAACCCGCTGCCGCCCGCCGAGGCCGGTCCGGTGCACGCCATGGTGGCCCGGCGCGCCGCCGAGCGCCCCGACGCGGTCGCGGTGCGCTGCGGGGACCGGAGGCTGACGTACGGGGAGCTGGACGCCGGGGCCAACCGGCTCGCCCGCCGCCTGGGCGACGAGGGTGTACGGGCCGGTGACATGGTCGGCGTGTGCTGCGAGCGCGGCCCCGACCAGGTGCTGGCCACGCTCGCCGTCCTGAAGGCCGGTGCCGCGTTCCTGCCGCTGCACCCGGCCTTCCCGGCCGCCCGCCGGTCCCTGATGCTCTCCGAGACCGGCGCGTCCTTGGTGCTGACCGAGACCGCGCTGCTCGACGGGTTCGCCGGCGGCGGGGTGCGGACGCTCGCGGTCGACGCGGAGCGGCCCCGGCTCGCCGCGTACGACGCCACCGAGCCGGACACCGCCCGCACGCGTCCGGAGGACCTGGCCTACATCATCTACACCTCGGGCTCCACCGGTACGCCCAAGGGCGTGCTGCTGCGGCACGGGGGCCTGGCCAACATGATCGACGCGTCCCGGCGGAAGCTCGGCGCGGGGCCCGACATGACGGTGTGCCAGCTGTCCTCGCCGAGCTTCGACGGGGCGGTCTGGGAGACCTTCACCGGTCTCGCCTCGGGCGCCGTGCTGGCGCTGCCGGACGACCCGGCGGAGGCGCTCGGCTCCGCGCAGATCGCCCGGCTGGCCGACGGGCGGCCCACCGTGCTCAGCCTGCCCCCGGCGGCGCTGGCCGCGGTGGAGCCGCGGGCGCTGCCCGGCGGGTCGGTGGTCCTCGCGGTGGGCGACCGCTGCCCCGCCGACCTGGCCCGTACGTGGTCGCGCAGCCACCGCTTCATCAACGGCTACGGGCCGACCGAGAACAGCGTCGGCGCCACCATGTACGAGGGCGACGGGACCGAGCGCGCGGACGCGGCGGACCGCCTGCCGATCGGGCGCCCGCTGCCCAACGTCGAGGTCTACGTCCTGGACGCCTTCGGCAACCCGGTGCCGGCCGGGGTGACCGGCGAGATCCACCTCGGCGGCGCTCAGGTCGCCGCGGGCTACCTGGGCCGCCCCGGCCTCACCGAGCGGCGCTTCGTCGCGCACCCCTTCGGCGACGATCCCGAGGCCCGGCTCTACCGGACCGGGGACCTGGCCGCCTGGCTGCCCGACGGGAAGCTGGACTTCCGCGGCCGGGTGGACGACCAGGTCAAGATCCGCGGCTTCCGGGTCGAGCCGGGCGAGATCGAGGCCGCGATGGCGCGCCACCCGGGAGTGGCCCAGGCGGCGGTCGTGGTCCGCCCGGGCCCGCGCGGCAAGCGGCTGGCGGGCTATGTGGTCCCGGCGTCCGGCGAGGGCGCGACGCTGGCGGCGGAGGTCCGCGAACTGCTGTCCGGCGAGCTGCCCGCCTTCATGGTGCCGAGCACCCTGACCGTGCTGCCGGAGCTGCCGCTGACCACCAACGGCAAGGTGGACCGGGCAGCCCTTCCCGAGGAACAGCCGGGCGGCGAGCGGACGGTGACACGGCCCAGCGGCCCGGTGGAAACCGCGCTGGCCGAGGTCTTCGCGTCCGTCCTGGGAGTCGGGGAGGTCGGCGCGGACGACGACTTCTTCGAGCTGGGCGGTGACTCGATCCTCTCCACCCAGGTCGTCGCACGCGCCCGCCAGGCGGGGCTGCGGATCACCACCAAGGAGCTGTTCCAGTACAAGACCGTCGCCGGGCTGGCCCGGGTGGCACGCGCCGAGGACGCCGGGGGCGGCGTGGACGACGACGCACACCGGACCGGGCCGGTGCCCCTGACCCCGGTGCAGCACTGGTTCTTCGCCCACCACACCGTCAATCCGCACCACTTCAACCAGTCGGTGCTGCTGGAGCTGGTACCCGGGGCCGGCACCGAGGCGCTGCGCCGCGCGCTGGGGCTGCTCATGGAGCGCCACGACGCTCTGCGGACGCGCTTCGTGTACGAGGACGGGAGCTGGCGGCAGGAGATCGGTGCCGAGGCCGCGGGCCGGTGGCACTTCCGGCAGGTGGACCTGACCGGTCTGGGCGAGGCGGACGCGGCGGCGCGGACCGAGGAGGAGACCGTCGCCGCGCAGCGCGGGCTGCATCTGACCGACGGGCCGCTGGTACGGGCCGTCCTGTTCGACCGCGGCCCCGGGCGGGCACGCCGCCTGTTCCTCACCATCCACCACCTCGTCGTGGACGGGGTGTCCTGGCGCGTCCTGCTGGACGACCTGCGCCGGGCGTACACCCAACTCGCCGCCGGGCAGGACGCGGACCTCGGCCCGCGGAGCACCTCCTTCGGGCAGTGGGCACACCGGCTGCACGCCCACACCGCCACCGGCGGGTTCGACGACGAACTGGCCTACTGGCGCGGCCTTCCCGCGGCCGACGAGCCGGCGGACACCGGCACCTTCGCCGAGCGCGGCACCGTGCACGACGGCCTCGACGCGGCCGACACCGAGGTGCTGCTGCGCCGGGTGCCGGGCGTGCTGCGGGCCAAGGTGGACGAAGTGCTGCTGGCCATGCTCGGCCAGGCGCTCAGCGGCTGGGACGGCACCGGGCCGACGCTCGTGGACCTGGAGGGGCACGGCCGGGAGGACATCCTCGACGGTGTCGACCTCAGCGGCACCGTGGGCTGGTTCACCACCATCTACCCCGTCGCGCTCGACGTGCCCAAGGACGCGGCGCCCAAGGACGCCGTGCGGGCGGCCAAGCGGCAGCTGCGCACCCTGCCCCGGCACGGCATCGGGTACGGCGCGCTGCGCCACCTGACGTCCGGCGCGGACCCGGCCGGACCGGCCCTGCCGCCCGCCCACGCGCGGATCGCCTTCAACTACCTCGGCCAGTGGGACGGGCAGCTCCCCGACGGCGACGCCCTGATCGCCCGCCACCTCGACCACGGCGGCCACGACCACGAACCGGCGGAACGGCAGCTGTACGAGCTGGAGATCGTCGCCGCGGTCGAGCACGGCCGGCTCGACCTGAGCTGCGCCTACTCCCCCGCCCGGCACGACGCGGCGGTGGTCGCCGGTCTGCTGCGGACGGTGTCCGACGGCCTGCGGGAGCTGGTGCGCTCGTGCGCCTGACCCGTCCCGGCCCCTTCACACGACAGGAAGACGCCTCATGACGACACCCCACCCGTGGCTGGTGACCCCGGCCAAGCGCCCCGCCGCGGGAACCCGGCTGGTCTGTCTGCCGCACGCCGGGGGCAGCGCCAGCTTCTACCGGCGCTGGGCCCAGCACCTGGACTGCGACGTCGAGTTGCAGATCGTCCAGTACCCCGGCCGGGAGGAACGGGTCAACGAGCCGTTCCTCACCGACCCCGGGAAGCTGGTCGAGGCCGTCACCGGGGCCGTGCTGGAGACGGCGCGGCCGGACGTGGAGACGGTGCTGTTCGGCCACAGCATGGGAGCGCTGATCGGGTACGAGACGGTCCGCGCCCTGGCGGCGAGCGGCCTGCGCGTGGACCGGCTGTTCGTCTCCGGCCAGGCAGCCCCGGACGAACGGATCGGCCGGGAGCCCGCCACGGCGCTGTCCGACGACGCCATCCTGCACGAGGTCGAGAAGCACGGCGGCACGCAGATGAGCGTCTTCGACGACCCGGAGATCCGGGAGATGGTGCTGCCGATCCTGCGCAACGACTACCTGCTGATCGACTCCTACCGCCCGCGCGAGACGCCCCCGGTCGACGCCTCGGTCATCGCACTCGCCGGTGACCGGGACACCAGCGTCGGCGTGGCGCGGGTGCGGCGATGGGAGGGCGTGGCCGGCAAGGAGTTCCACCTGCACACCTTCCCCGGCGGGCACTTCTTCCTGGCCGAGCAGCGCGCACAGGTCATCACGGTGCTGCACCGGCATCTGCGCACCGGGGCCTGAGAACGGCCGTACAGCACGGCCGTGGGTGCGGCCGTACAGCACGGCCGGCACGGAAATGCCGGCACATTGAGCGAGAACTGAATGACGCACTCCGGGCGGCGCCGCACCGATCGCATTGCGGCGCCGCCCGGAGTGCTGCCGTTTTCCGTAATCCGCCTGCGCCCACCGCCCTTTCGGGCACCTGGAGTGCAGGTTTCCACTGAGCCTTAAAAGCTTGTCCTGATCTCGCGGTCTGCTGAAGGATTCCGACGGTGCCGGCGACCGAATCCATCGCCGGGGTACACGACTTCACACGGGAGGGCCTCAGTGCTCACAAACGTCGTCATCGTCGGTGGAGGCACCTCCGGCTGGATGAGCGCATCGTATTTGAAGGCCGCGTTCGGCGACCGCCTTTCGGTCACGGTGCTGGAATCCAAGCGGATCAAGACGATCGGGGTCGGCGAGGCGACCTTCAGCACGGTGCGCCACTTCTTCGACTACCTGGGCCTGCCGGAGCACGTGTGGATGCCCAAGTGCAACGCCACGTACAAGCTCGGTATCCGCTTCGAGAACTGGCACCGCAAGGGCAGCTACTTCTACCACCCCTTCGAGCGGCTGCGGGTCGTCGACGGGTTCCCGCTCACCGACTGGTGGCTGCACCGCAAGCCGGACGGCAGCGAGCGGTTCGACCAGGACGTGTTCCTGATGTCCGCGATCTGCGACGCCGAGCGCTCCCCCCGCTACATGGACGGCACCCTCTTCGAGCAGGACTTCAAGGAGCAGGCCGGCCCGAAGGACCGGAAGCCGGAGCGCAGCACCCTCACCGAGCAGGACACCCAGTTCCCGTACGCCTACCAGTTCGACGCCAGTCTGCTGGCCGACTACCTCTGCGACTACTCCACCGAGCGCGGGGTGCGGCACATCGAGGACGACGTCGTGGAGGTCGCCCGGGACGACCGCGGCTGGATCAGCCACCTGCGCACCCGTGAGCACGGCGACATCGGCGCCGACCTGTTCATCGACTGCACCGGCTTCAAGGGCCTGCTGCTGAACGAGGCGCTGGAGGAGCCCGTCATCTCCTTCCAGGACACGCTGCCCAACGACCGGGCGGTGGCGCTGCGCGTGCCGGTCGACATGGAGAAGCGCGGGCTGCGCCCGTGCACCACGGCGACCGCGCAGGACGCCGGGTGGATCTGGACCATTCCGCTGTTCGGGCGGATCGGCACCGGCTATGTGTACGCGAGCGACTACACCACCCCGGAGGAGGCCGAGCGCACCCTGCGCGAGTTCGTCGGCCCGGACGCCGCGGACGTGGAGGCCAATCACATCCGTATGCGGATCGGCCGCAGCCGCAACGCCTGGGTCAACAACTGCGTGGCCGTCGGGCTCGCCAGCGGATTCGTGGAGCCGCTGGAGTCGACCGGCATCTTCTTCATCCAGCAGGGCATCGAACAGCTCGTCAAGCATTTCCCGGGCGCGGACTGGAACCCGCAGCTACGCGATTCCTACAACCGCGCCATCGGAAACACGATCGACGGCGTGCGGGAATTCCTGGTGATGCACTACCGGGGGGCCGGCCGCAACGACAACCAGTACTGGAAGGACGCCAAGACGCGCGCCCTGCCGGACGGTCTCGCCGAGCGCCTGGAAATGTGGCGCGCCAAGCTCCCCACCACCGAGTCGATCTTCCCGAATTACCACGGCTTCGAGCCATATTCGTACCACTCGATGCTGCTCGGCCTCGGCGGTGTCGACCTCAAGGCCCCGCCCGCGCTGGCCCTGATGGACGACTCGGCGGCGCAGGCGGAGTTCAAGCTGCTGCGCGCCCAGTCGCAGGAGCTCGCGAAGCGGCTGCCGAGCCAGTACGAGTACCTGGCCCAGATGCATTGAGCACCAGCCGGACCGTCGCGTCCTGGAAGGAGGAGCCGTGGAGGCGCTGACGTACGTCCCGGCCGTGGTGCTGGTGGCGTCCGTGGCACCGGCCGTGTGGCTCGGCAGGCGGGCCGCCCGCCTGCTGGGCCAGCCCGCCATCGTCGGGGAGATCATGGCCTGTCTGCTCCTCGGGGCCGTGCTCGCCGGTCGGCTGGGCTGGGGCGAGGAAGCCACCGCCGGCTGGCCGGTGCTGGAGAAGGCGGGGCATCTGTCGCTCGCCCTCTTCGTGGTCGGCGCCGTGCAGGAGATCCGCACCGGCGCCGGCAGGCTCGGCGGCCGCGCGGTGGCCTGGACGGCGGCCGGGTCCGCGCTGCTGCCGATGGCCTGCGGCACGCTGCTGGCCGGCTGGGTCCTCGTCGGGGGCGATCCCGCGCTGCGCGGTACGGCGCCTGCCACCGCGTTCGTGCTGATGCTGGCGGGCGCGCTGTCGGTGACGGCGGTTCCGGTGCTCGCCGGGGTCCTCCAGGACCGCGGCATGCTGCACACCCGCACCGGACGGCTGGCGATGGCCGCCGCGGTGGCCATGGACGCGGTCAACTGGGCCCTGCTGGCGGTGGCCGTCGGCCTGGCCACCGGCGGCGGACAGGCCACCCCGGCGCTGGTGTTCACCGCCGGGCTGCTGCTGGCCTGGGGCCTGCGCCGGCTCGGCGGGCTGCCCGCCGCCCGTGCCCTGGCCCACCGGGCGCGGCCCGCGGTACCCACCGCGCTGGTGGCGCTGACGACGGTGGCGGCGGCGCTGCTCACCGCCGGCCTGGGCCTGACCGATGTGCTGGGCGCCGTCCTGGTCGCGCTGGCCCTGCCCGCCGACGGCGCCGGTCCCTGGACGCGGGCCGCCCGTACCGTCGGGCAGTGGGGCCGGACCGTACTGCCGCTGCTGTTCGTGCTGACCGGCGCGGGGCTCGGCGGCGGCCCCGCCGGGCTCTTCTCCTGGCAGGCGACGGCCCTGGCCATCGCCCTGGCCATGGCCGGCAAGCTCGCCGGCTCCTACCTCGGCGCCCGGGCCGGCGGCCAGGACACCCGGACCAGCCTGCGGCTCGCGGCGCTGCTCAACACCCGTGGCCTGACGGAGATCACCTTCCTCCAGATCGGCTACCAGGCGGGCATCCTGACGCCCGCCCTCTACCTCGCACTCGTCGTCATGGCACTCGTCACGACGGCGCTGGCCGGCCCGCTGCTGTGGGCCGTCGGCCGCGGCGCCCCGGAACACACGCCGGAGGCCGCGGACCACTCCCTCCACCCAGTCGAGCGGTGAGTCACGTGGAACTCGTCACCCCCATCAGCCAGGTCGGCACTCCCGCCGGATTCCGCGACTTCATGGCGGGCTTCCCCAGCGGGGTCGCCGTCGTCACGGCCGTCGACGCCCAGGACAGGCCCTGGGGCATGACCTGCTCCTCGCTGTGCAGCGTCACCCCGGACCCGCCCACGCTGCTGGTCGGCATGCGCCTGGAGAGCCCCACCCTGCGCGCGGTCATGCTCAGCGGCTCCTTCGCCGTGAACCTGCTGCACCACAAGGGGCAGGCCACCGCCGAGCTGTTCGCCTCCGGCGCGCCGGACCGCTTCGAGACCACGCCGTGGCACACCCCCGAGGAGGCCGCGGGACCGCATCTGACCCGCGACGCCCACGCGGTGGCCGACTGCCGGGTCCGCCGGTCCGTGCGCGTCGGCGGACAGCGGATGGTCTTCGGCGAGGTCCTGCGGATCAGCGGGCCGACCGACGAGCCCCCGCTGCTGTACGGAAACCGCCGGTTCACCGTCTGGCCGGCCGGCTGACCCCGTCCGCGCACACCCCCGCGCGGACCTCCAGCGACAGGAGACACCTCAGTCATGAGCGCCACCACGCGCACCCGCACCCCCAGGCCACGTCGTTACCTGATGTGCCGCCCCAGCCACTTCGACGTCACCTACGCCATCAACCCGTGGATGGACCCGGCCAAGCCGGTCGACACCGGGCTGGCGGTGGCCCAGTGGGAGAGCCTGCGCGACCTCTACCTCTCCCTCGGCCACACCGTGGAGTTCATCGAGCCGGTGCCCGGCCTGCCCGACATGGTCTACGCCGCCAACGGCGCGACCGTGATCGACGGCAAGGTCCTCGGCGCCCGCTTCCGCAACGCCGAACGCACCGCGGAGGGCCCCGCCTACCTGGACTGGTTCCGGGACCGGGGCTTCACCGAGGTGCACGACCCGGAGCACATCAACGAGGGCGAGGGCGACTTCCTCGTCACCGGACGGTACGTCCTGGCCGGCCACGGCTACCGCAGCTCCCGCGACGGGCACGCCGAGGCCCAGGAGTTCTTCGGCCGCCCGGTCGTCGGCCTGGAGCTGACCGACCCCGCGTACTACCACCTGGACACCGCGCTCGCCGTCCTCGACGACGACGAAGTCATGTACAACCCGGCCGCGTTCACCCCGGGCAGCCGCGCGGTGCTGGAGCGGCTCTTCCCCGACGCCGTGCTCGCCACGCCGCGCGACGCCGCCGTGTTCGGCCTCAACGCGGTCAGCGACGGCTACCACGTGGTGCTGCCCGAGGCGGCCACCGGCCTGGCCGAGCAGCTGCGCGCCCGGGGCTTCCACCCGATCGGGGCGGGCCTGACCGAACTGCTCAAGGGCGGCGGCAGCGTCAAGTGCTGCACGCTCGAACTGCGCGGCCCGCGCTGACCTTCCGCCCCGCACCCCGCCCCGAGAACCGCAGTGGAGGAGAGATGACGACGATCCTGACCGGCGCGGACCGAGCCCCGGGCAGCGCCGACCGCGGAATCCAGCGCCCCGGCGGGATGCCGGTGGACAAGTACCTGCCGTACGAGCCGGTCGGGCTGCCCGACCGGACCTGGCCGGGGCGCCGCGCCGAGCGGGCGCCGCTGTGGTGCAGCGTGGACCTGCGCGACGGCAACCAGGCGCTGACCGACCCGATGGACCCCGACCGCAAGATGCGGATGTTCCGGCTGCTGGTGGCGATGGGGTTCAAGGAGATCGAGGTCGGCTACCCCACCGCCTCCCGCGACGACCACGACTTCCTGCGCCGGCTCATCGAGACCGACGCCATCCCCGAGGACGTGGTCGTCCAGGTGATGGCGCCGATCCGCGGCGACTTCATCGAGCGGACCGTCAAGGCGCTGGAGGGGGCCCGGCGCGCGGTGCTCCAGGTCTTCCACCCCACCTCGGCGGTCCAGCGCCGGGTGGTGTTCCGCATGGACCGCCGGCAGACCCTCGGCCTGGCCCTGGAAGGCGCCGAACAGGCCCTCAAACTCCAGGAGTCGATACCGGGCACGGACATCTTCCTCCAGTACGCGCCGGAGTCCTACACCCACACCGAGCCGGACTTCGCGCTGGAGATCCTCAACTCCGTCCTGGACTTCTGGGCACCGCGGGCCCGGCACACCCTGCGGGTCAACCTGCCCGCCACGGTGGAGTGCTTCCCGCCGCAGGAGTTCGCCGACCGGATCGAGTACACCCACCGCAACCTGGCGCACCGCGAGCGCACGATCCTCGGCGTGCACCCGCACAACGACCGGGGCAGCGGGGTGGCCGCGGCGGAGCTCGCGGTGCTGGCCGGTGCCGACCGGGTCGAGGGCACCCTGTTCGGCAACGGCGAGCGCTCCGGCAACGTCTGCCTGGTCACGCTGGCCATGAACCTCTTCTCGCAGGGCATCGACCCGATGCTGGACCTCTCCGACATCGACGGCGTCCGCCGGGCGGCCGAGCACTGCACCCAGCTGCCGGTCGGCGCCCGCCACCCGTGGGCCGGGGACTTCGTCTACACCTCCTTCGCCGGTACGCACCAGGACGCCATCGCCAAGGGCCTGCGCGCCCGCGAGGAGTCGGGCGAGCGGGTCTGGGACGTGCCCTACCTGCCCGTCGACCCGCGGGACATCGGCCGCGACTACCAGGCGCTGATCCGGATCAACACCCAGTCGGGCAAGGGCGGCATCGCCCACCTGCTGCGGACCGGGTACGGCATCGAGCTGCCGCGGCGGCTCCAGATCGACTTCGCCGCGGTGATGCAGCGGGTCTGCGAGGCCGCCGGCGGCGAGATCACCGGGGACGAGCTGTGGCGCCACTTCGAGGAGCGCTACGTACGCCCCGGCCGGGACATCGAGCCGGGCCCGGACGGGGCCGGCACCGGCGGACGGGCGGCCGTGGGACAGCGGGCGCTGGAGGCGGCCGGGCTCGACGGCTATGTGCACGGGCTCGACGTCACGCGCGCCGGTGCGCCGCTGGCCGCGCTGACGGCGTTCTGCGAGCTGGTGGTCGACTCGCGCTCGTACTGGGGCGTGGGCATCGCGGACACCGAGGACGCGGCGGCCGCCCGGGCCGCCGGTGCCGCCGTGCGCCGCGCGCTGGCCGGTGACGACGAGGACGGCGTCCGGTGAGGACGTCCCGACGGCCGGGGGCCGGTGCGCCGCTCCCGGCCCCCACCCGGCGGCGTCCGCCGCGTACCGGAAGGAACGGCAGATGAGCGTGCTCGACGAGATCGTGGCCGGAGCCCGCGCCGACATGCGGCGGCGGGAACGGGAGACCGGCCTGGAGGTGCTGATCCACCGGGTGCGGTCGATGCCGCCCACCCGCGACGCCGTGTCGGCGCTGCTCCGGCCCGGTGTCCAGGTCATCGCCGAGGTCAAGCGCCGCAGCCCGTCGAAGGGCGCGCTGGCGGACGTGCCGGACCCGGCCGACCTCGCCGCGGCGTACGAGAGCGGCGGGGCCGCGGCCGTCAGCGTGCTCACCGAGGGGCGCCGTTTCGGCGGCGCGCAGGCGGACCTGACGGCCGTACGGGCCCGGGTCGGCGTGCCGGTGCTGTGCAAGGACTTCCTCGTCACGCCGTACCAGCTGTGGGAGGCGCGGGCGTGCGGCGCCGACCTGGCGCTGCTGATCGTGGCGGCGCTGTCCCGCGGCGAGCTGGTGGACCTGATCGACCTGGCCGGGCGCATCGGGCTGACACCGCTGGTCGAGGTGCACGACCGGCGCGAACTGGACCTGGCGCTGTCCGCCGGGGCCCGCGTCGTCGGCGTCAACGCCCGCGACCTGCGCACCCTGCGCATCGACCGGTCGGTCTTCGAACGGCTCGCGCCGCACATCCCGGACGACGTGGTCAAGGTCGCCGAGTCGGGCGTCCGGGGCCCCGGCGACGTGCTCGGCCACGCGGCGCACGGCGCGGACGCGGTGCTGGTCGGCGAGCACCTGGTCACCCACGGCAGCCCCGCGGACGCGGTGGCCTCGCTGCTCGCCGCCCGCTCCGCGCCGCTCAGCGTTCCGCAGCGAGCTTCGCGGTGAGTTCCGTCCAGCGCTGGAGCACGCCCCGGGCCGCCCCCGAGTCCAGGGCGTGCGCGGCTCGCCGCACCCCGGCGGCGAGCCGCGCGGTGACCGGCTCGCCGGTGGGTTCCAGGGCGGCGAGGCCGGCCGCCGCCGAGAGCAGTACGGCGTCGCGCACCGGCCCCCGGGCCCCGGCGAACAGGTCCCTGGCCACCTGCGCGTTGTACGCGGCGTCGCCACCGCGCAGCGCCTCCCGCGGCGAGCGGGCCATGCCGATGTCCCTCGGGTCGAAGGTCTCGGCACGTACCGTGCCGCCGGCGACCGACCAGACCGACGAGGTGGCGGAGACGGTCAGTTCGTCCATGCCGTCGTCGCCCCGGAACACCAGCGCCGAGCCGCCCCGCCGCGCCAGCACCTCGGCGAGCAGCGGGGCCGTCCGGCGGTCGGCCACCCCGACCGCCTGGGCGGTCGGGCGGGCCGGGTTGGTCAGCGGGCCGAGGCAGTTGAACACCGTCGGCACGCCCAGCTCCCGCCGCGTGGGCCCCGCGTGGCGGGCGGCGGGGTGGAACGCCGGTGCGAAGCAGAAGGTGATGCCCGCCTCCACGGCGGTCTGCGCGACGTGTTCCGGGGCCAGTTCGAGGACCACGCCCAGCTCCTCCAGCACATCGGCGGAGCCGCAGGCGGAGGACGCCGAGCGGTTGCCGTGCTTGACGACCCGGGCACCGGCCGCCGCCGCCACGACGGCCGACATGGTGGAGACGTTGACGCTGTCGCTGCCGTCCCCGCCGGTGCCGACGATGTCGAGCGTGGGGCCGGGCACGTCGAGCGGCACCGCGTGCGCGTACATGGCGCGCACCAGGCCGGTGATCTCGCCCGCGGTCTCGCCCTTGGCACGCAACGCGACCAGGAAAGCGGCCAGCTGGGCGGACGAGGCCCGGCCGCTCATGACCTGGTCCAGGGCCCAGGCCGTGCTGTCGGCCGGCAGGTCCCGGCGCGCCAGCAGCGCGCCGAGAACGCCGGGCCAGGTGGGGTCCGTCTGCGGCTGCGTCACGGAATTCTCCTCGGGACGAGTGGAAAAGGGCGCGGCGCACCACGGAACAAACGGTCGGGCACCATTCAGAACTGCCCGTCTGCCGTGAATTTGCCGGAGTATCCGGGCCGTACGACGGCCGCTCTCCATTGTGGGTGAGCCGATAATCCGTAACCAGACCAGTTGAGGTGCCCGTCGGCGGACCATTTCCCGCGACAGCGCACCCGGAGCGAAGGGGAACCGGAAAGGTGACCTGGAATACGCTGATCGATGTGTCCCGGGATTCCGGACACCCGCTGACCGCCCAGATCCAGGAAAGCCTCCGACAGGAGATCACCGGCGGCGCGCTGCACCCCGGCACCCGGCTGCCCTCCAGCCGGCAGCTCGCCGAGGACCTGGGCGTGTCGCGGAGCGTGGTGGTGGAGGCGTACGGGCAGCTGATCGCGGAGGGCTACCTGGAGGCGTTGCAGGGCTCGGGCACGCGGGTCGCGGCGGGCCTGCCGGCCGCGGAGCCCGAGGGCCCCACCCTGCTGGACGGCGCGGGCCGCGCCCCGTCGGTCCGCTGGGACCTGCGCGCCGGGTCGGTCTCGGGCGGCTTCCCGCAGCGGGAGTGGCTGGCCGCCTACCAGCGGGTCGTCCAGCGCACGGACCGGCACGACGTGGGCTACCCGCCGGTCTCCGGGGTCCCGGCGCTCCGCGGTGAACTGGCCCGCTACCTGGGCCGGGTGCGCGGGGTGCACACCACGGCCGAGGCGGTCACGGTGGTCTCCGGCTTCGCGCAGGCGCTCGGTCTGGTGTGCGCGGCGCTCCCGCAGCTGGGCATCGGCGAGCTGGGCGTGGAGGAGCCGTGCCATCCGCAGCAGCGGCAGTTCGTGGCGGAGGCCGGGATCGTGCCCCGGCCGGTGCCGGTGGACGCGCACGGCATCGACGTGGACGCGCTGTCCCGTACCGGCGTACGGGCCGTCCTGGTCACCCCCGCCCACCAGTTCCCCACCGGTGTGACGCTGAGCCCGCGGCGCCGGGAGGCGCTGGTGCGCTGGGCGCAGGACGTGGACGGGTGGATCGTCGAGGACGACTACGACGGAGACCTGTGGCTGGCGCACGGCGCCCGCCCGGCGGCGCTCCAGCGGCAGGCGCCCGACCGGGTGCTGTACGCGGGCACCGCCAGCAAGTCGCTGGCGCCCGGCCTGCGGCTGGGCTGGCTCGCGCTGCCCGCGCCGCTGCGCGGCCTGCTGGCCCGGGTCCGCTCGCAACGGGACCTGGGCTGTGAGGTCTTCACCCAGCTCGCCTACGCGGAACTGCTGAGCACCGGGGTGTTCGACCGCCACCTGCGCCGCCAGCGGGCCCGGCTCCGGGCCCACCGGGAGACCCTGGAGCGGGGCCTGCGCCACTTCCTCCCGGACGCCCGGATCATCGGTTCCGCCGCCGGGCTGCACGCCTACGCGCTGCTCCCCCACCGCACCGACGAGGCGGCGCTGACCGCCCTGGCGTCGCAGCGGTCGGTGCTGGTGCGCGGCGGCCGCTACTGCCACGACCGGCCGTGGCGGGCCCGGCCCGCGCTGGTGCTGGGGTACGCGGCGGTGCCGCGCTCGGGGCTGGCCGAGGCGCTGGGCGAGATCGGGGCCGCGTACGCGGAGCTGACCGGCGGGGCCCGCCGCCCCGCCCGCTGCGCGTGACGGCGGGCGGCGCCTCACCCCACGGAGGTGGCCAGGAAGTTCTCGAAGAACCGCAGACCGCTGCCGGTCATGATGCTCTCCGGGTGGAACTGCACGCCCTCGACGGGCAGCGTCCGGTGCCGCAGCCCCATGACGTACCCGTCGTCGGTGGCGGTCGCGGTCTCCCGCAGCTCGTCCGGCAGCGGCCGGGAGACGACCAGCGAGTGGTAGCGGGTGGCCACCGTGCGGTCCGGCAGGCCGCGGAAGATCCCTTCGCCGTCGTGTTCGACGGTGCTGGTCCGGCCGTGCATCAGGTGGTCGGCGACCTCGATGCGGCCGCCGTAGGCCAGGGCGATGGCCTGGTGGCCGAGGCACACGCCGAGCAGCGGCGTGTGCCCGGCGAAGCGCCGCACCAGTTCGACGTGGCCCGAGTCGAGGGGGTGTCCGGGGCCCGGCCCGAGCACCACGGCGTCCGGCGCGCCGGCGGCCAGCTGGTCCGCGGTGCGGGTGCCGGCCCGTACGACCTCGGTGCGGGCGCCCAGGGTGCGCAGGTACTGGTCGATGATGTGGACGAAGCTGTCGTAGGCGTCCACCAGCAGGATGTTCACAGCAGTTCGCTCCCGGTCAGCGCCCAGTGGGCGGCGGCCATCTTGGCCAGCGTCTCGTTCCACTCGGCCTCCGGCGTCGACTCGGCGACGATCCCGGCCGAGCTCTGCGTGGAGTAGACCTCGCCGTCGTACACGACCGTGCGGATGCACAGCGCGAACTCGGCCCAGCCCGCCACGTCCAGCAGGCCGACCGCCCCGGCGTAGATCCCGCGGGGCTCCTCCTCGATCCCGTCGATGATCTCCATGGCGCGCAGTTTGGGCGCGCCGGTCATGGTGCCGGCGGGGAAGGTGGCGGCCATCGCGTCCCAGACCCCGGCGCCGGGCGCCAGCCGTCCGCTGATCGTCGAGACCATGTGGAAGACGTGCGAGAAGGTCTCCACCGTCATCAGGCCGCTCTCGTCGAGCGACCCGGCGCGGGCCACCCGGCCGATGTCGTTGCGGCACAGGTCCACCAGCATCACGTGCTCGGCCCGCTCCTTGGTGCTGGTGACCATCTCCTCGATCCGGCGCTCGTTCTCCTCGGGGTCGGGGGTGCGGCGGGTGGTGCCGGCGATGGGGCGCATCACGATCCGCCCGCCGGGCCCGTCCGGTCCTCCGGTCTCCGGCTCGATGCGGAAGTGCAGTTCGGGGCTGGCGCCGATGAGCGTGTCGGTGCCGCGCGGGCACAGGTACATGTACGGCGAGGGGTTGCGGGCGCGCAGCCGCCGGTAGACCTCGTCGGGGCGCAGCGTGCTGCGGACGTCGATCCGGTGGCCGATCTGGATCTGGTAGATGTCGCCGACCCGGATGTGTTCCAGGCACTGTCCGGCCCACCGCAGGAAGTCCGCGCGCGTCACGCTGTCGCGTACGGACAGCGGCGCGGGCGCCTCGGGGCAGGCGGCGTCCGAGGGGGTGGCGGCGGCGCGGCGGGCCAGCGCCGCCACGTCGACGGCCCCGGCGGGCGGGAAGTCCGCGCACTCGGCGGTCAGCAGCCGGGCGGTGCCCGTCTCGTGGTCGTACCAGACGGTCTCCCGGAAGAGCGTGGCCGTGACGTCCGGGCCGCCTCGCGAGGCGGTGCGCGCGGGCAGCGGTTCCATGTGCCACGCGGCCTCGTACCCGAGGGTGGCCAGGAAGCCGAAGGCGTAGCCGCCCGGGGTGTCGCGCTCGACGCGGAACATCTCCTGGGCCGCCCGCAGCAGTTGCCAGGCCTGCTCGGAGCGGGCGAGGCGGTAGCGGTCGTACGGGCCGTGGCCGGTCGCGTCGGGGGCTAGCCCGGCCTGCTCGGCGGCGGCGCCCAGCGCGCGGCGCAGCGGCCCGGCGCCGTCGATCTCGACGTGCCCGGCGAACAGCCGGATCTCCGCGAGCCGGCCGTGGCCGACCACGGCGGGCCGGCGGTCGGCCCGCGGTCCGGCGAGGCTCTCGGTCAGGAACGTCTCGCCGTGGCCCGCGGCCACGGTCAGCGCGCGGTACAGCGCGAGCGGGTCGTGACCGGGCAGCGGCACCGTCACGACGCGTACGGAAAATCGGGGGTCCGCCCGCGGCGGACGGGCTTCCGGTGCGTGTTCCGGCGCCTTTTCGGCGGGCGCCACCGGTGTCATGCCGGGCATATGATTCCTCGGTTTCTCAGGTTTTCCCCAGGTGCCGGGTGAAGGGCACGGTAAGGAAAGCAGCCGCGCCGCAAGGCGTTCCAGACCAATTGGCGGGCGCCGGTACGGGCCACTCGCCCCTTTCTTGACCCGGCTCCCGCTTGCGGGTTGTATCCGGATTCACCAGGCGCCGTACCTGCCGAATTCCATCCCGTTCTGGGGGTTGTGATGGACGTGTCCGCACCGAAAAGCCGTACCGCGCCGGCGGTCCCGCCGGCGCCGGAGCAGCAGCCGCAGTGGCCGGACGAGGCGGCCCGGGACGCGGTGGTCGCCGAACTGCGCGCCGCCGCGCCGCTGGTGTTCGCCGAGGAGTGCGACCGGCTGCGGGACCGGCTGGCGGCGGTGGCCCGCGGCGAGGCGTTCCTGCTCCAGGGCGGGGACTGCGCGGAGACCTTCCGGCAGACCTCCGCCGAGTCGGTCGGGGCGACGCTGCGCACCCTGCTCCAGATGGCGGTGGTGCTCACGTACGCGGCGTCCGTGCCGGTGGTCAAGGTCGGCCGGATGGCCGGGCAGTACGCCAAGCCGCGCTCGGCGCCGGACGAGACCCGTGACGGCGTCACGCTGCCCGTCTACCGGGGCGACGCGGTCAACGGGCTGGAGTTCGGCGCGGAGGCGCGACGTGCCGACCCGCGCCGGATGCGGCGGGTGTACGACGCCTCCACGACCACGCTCAACCTCGTACGGGCGCTGACCCAGGGCGGTTTCGCGGACCTGCACCAGGTGCACGCCTGGAACCGGGGCTTCGTCACCGACTCCCCCGCGGGCCGGCGCTACGAGGAGCTGGCCGACGAGATCGAGCGGTCGCTGCTGTTCATGCGGGCGTGCGGGGTGGCGCCCGGCGAGGTGCACGCCGCCGAGTTCTTCGTCAGCCACGAGGGGCTGCTGCTGGACTACGAGAACGCGCTGGTCCGCACCGACGACCGGACCGGGACCCGGTACGCCTCCAGCGGGCACCTGATCTGGGTGGGCGAGCGCACCCGGCACCCGGACGGCGCGCACCTGGACTTCCTCAGCCGGATCCGCAATCCGGTCGCGGTGAAGATCGGCCCGGACGCGCGCCCCGACGAACTGCTGCGCTACATCGACCGGCTGGACCCGGACCGGGAGCCGGGCCGGCTGACGTTCGTGGTGCGGATGGGCGCGGAGCGGGTGCGCGACCGGCTGCCGCAGCTGGTGGAGAAGGCGGTGGCGGACGGCGCTCGGGTGGCCTGGGTGTGCGACCCGATGCACGGCAACACCTATGTGACCCCCACCGGCCACAAGACCCGGCGCTTCGACGTGATCCTGGACGAGGTGCAGGGCTTCTTCGAGGTGCACCGGGCGCTGGGCACCCACGCCGGCGGCCTGCACGTGGAGCTGACCGGCAGCGATGTGACCGAATGCGTGGGCGGCGGCAGCACGGTGGACGTGGCGGACCTGCCGCTGCGCTACGAGAGCGCCTGCGACCCCCGGCTCAACCACGGCCAGTCCATCGATCTCGCTTTCCGGGCCGCGGAGATGCTGCGCGGCTGACGGCAGCAGACCGCTTCGGGTGCGCGGATACGGACCACTTCGTAGATCGTTGACCCGGCCGGACGCACCGATCGATACTCCTGCCGGGCGAAAGCGCCCCGGAGCATTCGCTCACGAGGCGAGGCGTCACGGTGCGGTCGCACGCCACGAGCGTCCGCTCCGCACCGTGCCGAGGGGGTATCCGGTGATGAAGGCAGGTGACCGTGTCACGCGTTCCTGAGGGCCCGGCTCCGCTGGCCGTACGGGCCGCGGGCTGGCACTTCCCGGTGACCGTCCGGGACACCGCCCGGTTGCCGGAGCTGTCGGATCTGACGCCGGCCGAACGCGGTGTTCGCGCGGGCCTGGGCATCGACCGCATCCGCGCGGACGACGCACCGGACGCGGCCGCTCTGGCCACCGGCGCGGCACGGCGGGCGCTGGCCGCCGCCGGACTGGCCGCGGCGGACCTGCGGGCCCTGGTCGTCGTCGAGTCCCGCGCCCCGGGCACCCTGCTCAGCTCCGAGGCGACCCGGATACAGGAACTGCTCGGCGCCCGGGACGCGGTCACCTTCTCGGTGGGCGGACTGGGCTGCGTCTCCATCGCCCCGGCCCTGCTCACCGCCCGCGGCCTGCTCGCCGCCGACCCGGACCTCGGCCAGGTGCTGGTCGCGCACGGCAGCACCCCCGCGACCCCGGGCCGCTACCGCCACCCGGTGACCGTCAACGGGGACGGCGGCGGCGCGCTGCTGCTCTCCCGGACCGGACCGGTGCGGGTGCTGGACTCCGTCCAGGAGACCGACGGCCGCTACTGGAACCTGTTCGAGGTCGCCTTCCGCGACGTGCCCAGCGCGCAGTGGCGGGAGCGCTGCCAGGACCCGGCCGTCTATTCCTTCCAGTTGGCGGTGCAGACCCGCAACCGGCTGACGGCGCTGCTGGACAAGCTCCTGGCCCGGCACGGAATGACCCGTACGGATGTCGCCGGATACCTCACGCAGAACCTCTCCGTCGGCAGCTTCGGATTCACCGAGGAGTCCCTCGGCATCACCGTGCTGCCGGCCTGCCGCGACAACCTGCGGGAATTCGGGCACCTGGGCCCGAACGACGTGTTCTTCAACCTGTACACGGCGCTGGAACGCGAGGAACTGGGCGAGGGGGACCGCGCGGTGCTGATCAACGTGAGTCCGGTGGCCGCGTGGAGCGTGCTGCTGGTGGAAATAGGGGCGGAGCCGGTGCGGTGAAGCCGGTCACGGGGGATCGCGGCGGGGCGGGCGCGCACGTGGCGGACGTGCTGGAGCTGTTCGAGCACCAGGTGCGCACGGTGCCGGAGCGCACCGCGCTGGCCATCGGCCCGCATACCTTCACCTACGCCCAACTGGACTCGTCCTCCGCCGCCTTGGCACAGCGCGTCGCCGACGGCGGTGGCATCCGGCCGGGCTCCGGCCAGGCCGTGGCGCTCCATCTGCGGCAGAGCGCCCACACGGTCGTCGGCATGCTGGCGGCCCTGCGCCTCGGCGTGGCCTGGTACGTGATCGAGCCGGAGCCGCACGCCACCGGACCGGCCGCCGAACGGCTCCGGACGGCGCTCGCCGACGCCGGCTGCGCGGCCGTCGTCTTCGACGGCACCGATCCCGCGACCGCCCCGGAAGCGGTGGCCGCGGTGGCGCCCCGTACGCCCCGGATCGACCTGTCCGGGCCGGACGGGACGGCGACCTCCCGAACGGCCGGCTCCGGAACGGCCGCCTCCCGGGCGGCCGGGTCCGGGGCCGCGCCACGGGCCCGGGTGCCGGGCGGCGCACCGGCGTACGTCATCGGCACCGCCGGTTCGACCGGCGCCCCCAAGGCCGTCGTGGTCAGCCGCGACGCCCTCGCCCAGCTGATGGCCGTACGCGGCGAGGAGCCGGGCGCGACCACCTTCTCGCCGTGCCGGCTGGCCTGGGACGGGTCCCTGCTGCTGCTCTTCCACGCGCTGTGCACCGGCGGCACGGCCGTGCTGCCGGACGCGCGGGAACTGCCCGACGCGGCGCGGAGCGCGGCGCTCGTCACCACCTGGCGGGCCCGGCGGATCGCCGCGCCGCCGTCCTTCTACCGGTTGATGCTGCCGCATCTGGCCGGAGCCGACCGCCATCTGCGCGGCGTGGTCCTAGGCGGTGAGCCGGTCCCCGCCGCACTCCTCGACGCCCACCGCAGGACGCTGCCCGGCACCCGGCTGCGCAACGAGTACGGACCGACGGAGGCCACCGTCAGCGTCATCGGGCACGAGGCGCCGGAGGCCCACGGCGTACACGGCGTGCCGGAGGCCCCCGACGACACCACCGCCCCGGACGCCGGCCTGCCGATCGGCCGCCCCCTCGGGCCCGTCACCCGGGTCTACGTCCTCGGCCGCGACCTCCGGCCCGTTCCCGGCGGGGCGCTGGGCGAGCTGTACATCGGCGGCCCGCAGGTCGCCCTGGGGTACGCGGGCCGCCCGGCCGAGACCGCGAGCCGCTTCGTGGCGGACCCGTACGCCGGCGCCCCGGGCGCCCGGATGTACCGCACCGGCGATCTGGCGCGGGTCGCCGCGTCGGGTGTGATCAGCTTCGCGGGGCGCGAGGACGGACAGGTGAAGGTGCGCGGGGCGCGGATCGAACGGCACGCCGTGGAGGCCGTGGTGGAGAGCCACCCGGGGGTCGGACGGGCGTACGTCCTGGCGGTGCCCGACGAGCGCTCGGACACCGCCCTCGTGGCGTTCTGGTCCGCCGGGCCGCGCACGGAGGGGCCGACGGTCCGCGAACTGCTCGTGCACTGCGCGTCCCGGCTGCCCGCGCACGCCGTTCCCGAACGCTTCGTGCGGGTCGCGGACATGCCGCTGACGCCCCAGGGCAAGACCGACGAGAACGCCCTGCGCGCGCTGCTCGCGGAGGCGGCGCCCTCCGATGCGGACGGCGGCGCGCACCGGTTCGGCACCGGGCTGGAACAGCAGGTCGCCGCGCTGTGGGCCGAGGTGCTGCGGCACGACGGCTTCGGCCCCGACGACGGCTTCTTCGCGGCGGGCGGCAACTCGCGCCGGGTCGTGGAGCTGCACCTGGGCCTGGAGCGGCGGTGGCCGGGCGCCGTCCGGGTGGGACAGCTCTTCGACCTGGTCACCGTACGGGACCAGGCGGCGGCCGTCGGCCGGGCGCTCGCCGGGAGCGAGGGGCCGGCCGGTGCGCCGGCGGGGTTCGAAGTGTGAGCGTCCGGACCCGGCGCGTCCGGCCATCCGCCCCGGCACAGCATGTACCGGCACCTCGCCACAGCGCCTGAAAGCACCTCGGAACAGCGCGTACGAACACCTCGGCACCGCCGGGTATCCGCATCAGCAGTACAGGGGGAGAGCACATGACGAGCCGCCCGGCCGGGGACGACGACATCGCCGTGGTCGGCATCGGGCTGCGCCTGCCCGACGCGGACGACCTGGCGCACTTCCGCGCCAACCTCCGCGCGGGCCGGGACTCCGTGGGCCCGCTGCCGCCGGCCCGCGCGGCGGCGACCGGGCTGGACCCCGCCGCCGGCTACCTGCCCATGGGCCACCTCGCCGACATCACCGGCTTCGACCACTCCTTCTTCGGCCTCTCGCGCCGCGAGGCGGCCCTGATGGACCCGCAGCAGCGGATCGCCCTGGTGCTCGCGCAGGAGGCGGTGACCGACGCCGGATACGCGACGGCGGGCCTGCGGGACCACGCGGTGGCCGTCGTCCTCAGCTCCGCCGTCTCCAGTTACGGCGCGCCCGCCGCCGAACCGGGGGCGCTCAGCTCGCTGGGCAACGTCTCCTTCGGGCTGCCCGCGCGCATCGCCCACGCCCTGGGGCTGGCCGGGCCGTGCTACGCGATCGACACCGGCTGCAACAGTTCGCTGATCGCCGTCCACCACGCGAGCCGTGAACTGGCCTGCGGGGACGCCGAGTACGCCCTCGCGGGCGGCGTCAGCGTCCGCTGCGGCGCGCTGCCCGCGCAGGACGCCGCGGGGCTGGACGAGCTGGTGTCCCCCACCGGGCGCTGCCGGGCCTTCGACGCCGACGCGGACGGCACGGTGTCCGGCGAGGGCGGGGCGGTGCTGCTGCTGACCACGCTGGGGCGGGCCCGCGCGGACGGCGCCCCCGTACACGCGGTGCTCCGGGGCAGCGCCGTGCTGCACAACGGGCGGGCCGCCGCGACCCTCAGCACGCCGAGCGCGGCGGCGCAGGCGCGGGTGATCGCGCGGGCCTGGCGCTCGGCCGGTGCCGATCCCGCCGACGCCGGATATCTGGAGGCGCACGGTTCGGGGACCCGGCTCGGTGACGCGGTCGAACTGGAGGGGCTGGCCGCCGCGTTCGCGTCCCGTGGCGCGGGAGGGGACGCCACCGCCCGGCTCCCCCGCCTCCCGATCGGCTCGGTGAAGACGAACATCGGCCATCTCGACCACGCCGCCGGGATCGCGGGCCTGGTCAAGGCGGTGCTCAGCGTCCGGTACGGCGAGCTGTACCCGTCGCTGCACTTCACCCGGGCCACCGGTGGCGTCGATCTCGAAGCCGCCGGCCTGGAGGTCGTCACCGGGACACGTCCGTGGCCGGACCAGGAACCGGCCGGGCGGGAACGGGACCGGCTCGCCGGGGTCAGCTCGTTCAGCCTCGTCGGCGTCAACGCCCACTGCGTGGTGCAGCAGCCGCCGGAGTGGGGCGAGCGGGCGGCGGACGGGCGGGAGCCGGTGGCGGCCGAGGACGAGCCGGTGGCGGCCGAGGACGAGCGGGCGGCGGGCGGCCATGGGGCGCCGACGCTGGTCGCGGTGTCCGCCCGGAGCCGGGAGGCGCTGGCCACGCTGTGCGACCGCATGGCGGAGGCCCTGCACGCCGGCCGTCCGCGGCTGACCGACGTGGCCCTCACCCTCAACGGCGGGCGCGACCACTACGAGCACCGCATCGCCGTACCGGCCCGGGACTCCGGGGAACTGGCCCGGCGGCTCGCCGAACGGGCGGCGCGACAGGCGGCGACGCCGCCCGCCGGGGGCCGGGCCGCGGGCGTCGCCGGGCCCGCGGCGCCCAAGGTCGTGCTGCTGCTGTCGCCCGGCGCCCGGCCCGCAGGGGTGGAGCCCGGGCCACTGCCCGCCGCGCTGGAACCCCTGGCGGCGCGCCACGGATACCTGGCCGGCCAGCTGGCGGCCCACCGTGCGCTCACCCGCTGCGGGGTGCGGATCGACGCCGTACTCAGCGGCGGCGCGTCGCACTACCTGGCGCGGCAGTTGCGCGGCGAGCTGACCGGGCCGGAGCAGCTGCCCGCGGACACCGGGGAGGCCGTGCCGCCGGTCGACGCCGGGAAGCTGCTCGCGGTGGCGGACCGGCTGTCGGCCGACGGCCCGGTGGTCTTCGTGGAGCCCGCGCCCGACGGCGAGCTCGGTGCCCTGCTCGCCCCGCACCTGTCCGGGCGGAACGACGCCGAGGTGCTGGTGGCCGACGCGGACAGCGGCCTGCCGGGGCTGCTCGGCGGCCTGTACGAACGCGGGCTGGACCTCGACTGGTCCGCGGTGGACGCGCTCTGCGCGCGGGTGGCCGGGGCGGCGGACCGGGCACCGCGCCGGCTGCGGCTGCCGGGGCACCCGATGACGCCCAGCCGGTGCTGGACGGGGGCGCCACCGGTGCCACGCGCCCCCGGGGCCGGGGCGCCACGCACCCCGGAGCCCGGCACGCCGCCCGGCGACGCGACCGCCTGGCTGCGCACCGTCTTCGCCGAACTGCTCGGCACCGAGGGGGAGATCACCGCCGACACCGACTACTTCGCGCTCGGCGGCAACTCGATCATCGCCCTTCAGCTCATCGAACGGGTCGAGGCGCGCTACGGGTTCCGGCCCAGGCTGCTGGACGTGTACGAGCACCCCACGGTCGCCGGATTCGCGGGCCTGCTCACCGGCGCGGCCGCCGGGACGGCGGGTCCCGCCGCCGCGCCGCTGCCCCCGGTGGTGCCCCAGTCCGACCTGGTGATGTCCTTCGGCCAGGAGCGGATGTGGTTCCACCACCAGCTCGACAAGGACACCACGCTCTACAACCTGCCGATGGTCAGCCACGTACGCGGCCCGGTCGACGTGGAGGCGGTGCGCGGCATGTGGGAGGGCCTGGCCGCCCGCCACGAGGTGCTGCGGTCCAACTTCGTGGAGGTGGACGGGGCGCCCGCGCTCCGGATACGTCCGGAGCTCGGCGACTTCTTCCGGTACGCCGACGTGCGGACCGCGCCCGATCCGGCCGCCGCCGCCCGGGAGCTGGTGCGCGAGGCGGCCGGGCACCGCTTCGACCTGGCCGCGGACCCGCTGGTGCGGGTGCTGGTCGTACGGCTGGCCCCGGAGGAGCACGTCATCCAGGTGACGATGCACCACGCCGTCAACGACGGCGGCTCGCCGAAGGTCTTCGCGCGTGAGCTGCCGGAGCTGTACGCGGCGCACCGGGAGGGCCGCCCGCCGCGTCTCGCGCCGCTCCCCGTCCAGTACCGCGACTACGCCCGCTGGCAGCGCGACCTGCTGCGGTCCGCCGCACTCGACGGCGAACTGGACTACTGGAAGCGTCAGTTGGGTGACGCGCCACAGCTGGATCTGCCGACCGACCACCCGCGCCCGGCACGCAAGGACTTCGCGGGCGCGCTGCACGCCTTCTCCGTACCCGCCGCGGACATGCGGGCGCTGCGGGACCTGGCGGCCCGCGAGTCGGTCACCCTGTTCGTGGTGCTGCTGGCCGCCCTGTACCTGCTGCTGGCCCGCCGCAGCGGACAGCGCGACCTGGTCGTCGGCACCCCGACCACGGGCCGCAACCGCGGTGAGCTGCGGGACCTGATCGGATTCTTCAACAGTACGGTCGCCCTGCGCGCCGACCTGTCCGGCGACCCGGAGCTGCGGGAGGTGCTGCACGGCGTACGGGCCGTCGTCGCGGAGGCCATGGAGCACCAGGAGATCCCGTTCGACCGGGTGGTGCACGCGCTGGGCGGGGAGCGCGACCTCGGCCGCGCCCCGCTGTTCGACGTGTTCTACGTCCACCAGGACCTCCCGCCGATCCAGCAGATGGACGGCGCCTCGGTCGGGTACTTCGACGTGGACGGCTCTCCCGTCAACCGCTTCGGCGGGATGCCGGAGGGCACCGCGAAGTTCGACCTGACGCTGGTCACCTCGGACCGCGTGGGCGACGCGGCGATGGACGCCTGCCTGGAGTTCAGCACCCAGCTGTTCACCGCGGCGACGGCGGCCGGGCTGGTCGAGGAGTATCTGACGCTGCTGCGCCGGCTGGGGGCGCCGGGGGCGGGCGGAATCCGGCTGTCCGGGCTGCTGGGCCCGGCCCCGGAGGCCGTACCGGCCCTCACGGTCGCACCGGCCCCGGCGGTCGCTCCGGCGCCCGTCCATGAGCTGCTGGTGCCCACGGACCGGCCGCGCCGGCCGGACGGCCCGCCGCCCGTGCCGAGCGCCACGGCCGAAGAACCGCTCGGCGCGGAACTGGCCGACGCGCTGGCCGCCTTCGCGTCCCGCCGCGGGCCCGACGGCGCGCCTCCGCGTCACGACCCCCTGCACCTCGCACTGATCACCGGCTGGACAGTCCTGCTGGCCTGGATGTGCGGGCAGGACGACGTGTCGGTCGGAACGCCCGGCGGTCCGCTGACGGTCGGCCTGGGTGACGAGCCGGGGTTCGCGTCGCTGCTGGCCAGGGTCGGTGAGGCGCTGCCGGTCGCGGCCGGTGACGAACCGGAGCGGCCGGGCCCACGGGTGCGCTGCGACGGCCCCCAGCCGTCCGGCGGTCCCGCCCGTGCCGAAGGTGCCGCGGCCGAACTGGCCCTCTCCTGGCGCCCCGGCGACAGCGGCACCGGCGCCGTCCTGGTGCTGGCCTTCGCCCCCGAACTGTTCGACACCGCCACCGCCACGGGCCTGGCCGCCGGCCTCCGGCGGCTGCTCGCCGGCCTGCTGGCCGCACCGGACCTGCCGGTGCACGACGTGGCACCCGACTGCCTGGACGAGGACCCGGCCGCCGCCACCGAACCATCCGACGCCCCGGCCACCGGAACGAGGACCCCATGACCACAACTGTTCCGCTGCCGCTGAGCGCGGCCCAGCACGCCGTTCTGCTGGACGGCCGGGACCGGGCGTCCGACTGCCTGGCGCAGTACCTCGAAGTCGCGGAGACGGTACGGGCGGACGTGCTGCGCGAGGCCCTGCGCCGCGCCGTGGACGAGTGCGCGGCCCTGCGGACGGTGTTCCGCCGGGAGGCGGACGGTCCGGTTCAGGAGACCCTGCCGGACGCCGGTGCGGCGCCCGGCGTCGTGGAGGTCGATGTCCGTACCGGCCCGGATGCCGGGGACGCCGCGGTCGCGGAGTGGGTCGAGGCCGAACTCGCCCGCCCGCTCGACCCGTTCAGCGGACCGGCCTACCGGGTGGCGCTGTTCCTGTTGCCCGGCGGCCGGCTCGGCTGGTTCCAGCGCTTCCACCGGCTGGTCCTCGACGAGGCGGGCCTGGCCGCGTTCGCCGCGCGGGTGGGCGAGCACTGCGTCGCGGCGGCCGCCGGGGAGTCCGCGCCGCCGCTTGCGCCGGCCGCGCCTGCCGTCCGGCTCGCCGAGGAGGACGCGTACCGGCGCTCGCCCGGCCGCGCGGCCGACCACCGGTACTGGCGCGAGCTGCTGGCGGACGTGCCCGGCCCGGTCCCCGCGGTGCTCCCCGCCCCGCGCGGCGCGACGGCCCGCGTCGCGGACCGCGCCGGGCGCCTCGTACCGCTCGGCGCCGCCCCCGCCGAGCTCGCGCGGGCCGCGCGGCGCAGCGGCGGCGGTCCGGCGGCCGTGCTGCTGGCCGCGCTGGCGGTCCACGCCCACCGCCGTACGGGCTCCCGCGACCTGGTGCTCGGCCACTGGACGACGCCCGCCGGCCCCGGCGGCGCGGCCCTGGTCCCGGTGCGGCTCACCGTCACCCCGGACCTGACCTTCGCACAGGTCGCCCAGCGGGCCGGGGCCGCCCTGCGCCGCGCCCGGCGGCACCGGTTCCTCGCCGACGCCGACCTGCCGTGGAGCGCGCCGGCCGGTTACGGCGCGGTCGCCGCCTTCGAACCAGCCACCGGGAGCCCGGGCACCGTCGTCCGCACCTGGGGCCCGCCCGGCGAAGGGCTGTCGGTACGCGCCCGGGAGACGGCCGACGGCGACTGGCTCCTGGAGGTACGGGAGGGCGCCGCGCCGGACGACCGCGGGACCGGACACCGGCTGCCCCGGCTGCTGGCGCGCCTGGTGGCCGCGCCGGACGTCCCGGTGGGCCGGTTCGACCTGGCCGAGGCGGACGAACTGCGGCGTATGGAGGCCGAGTTCAACGCCACCGCGCTGGACGTACCGGACTCGACGGTGACCGCGGAGTTCGCGGCGGTCGTCCGCCGTACCCCCGGCGCGGTGGCGGTCCGCGGCCGGGACGGCACGCTCACCTATGCCGAGCTGAACGAGCGCGCCACCCGGCTCGCCGCCCGGCTCCGGCAGCAGGGCATCGGCCCCGAAGACCTGGTGGCCGTGGTGCTGCCCCGTACGACGGACATGGTCACCGCCGTGCTGGGAGTACTGCTGGCGGGTGCGGCGTATCTGCCCGTGGACCCCGCGTACCCGGCGGGCCGGATCGCGTTCCTGCTCGACGACGCACGGCCCCGGGCCGTCCTGACCAGCGCGGAGCAGGCGCCGCGCCTGCCCGGCGACGCCCCGCCCGCCGTGCTCCTCGACGCCCCCGCCCCTCCCTCCGGACGCCCGCTGCCGGCCCCCTCCGTACGGCCCGGCAACGCCGCCTACGTCATCTACACCTCCGGCTCGACCGGGCGGCCCAAGGGCGTGGTCGTCACCCACCGCGCCGTGCACAACTTCGCCCGCTGGTCCGCCGGCGCGCTGGGGCCGGAGGCCTTCACGCGGGTGCTCGGCGCGACCTCGCTCAGCTTCGACATGTCGGTCTTCGAGATCCTCGTCCCGCTGATGACCGGCGGCAGCGTGGAGCTGGTCGGCAACCTGCTGTCCCTGCTCACCGTCCCGGACTGGTCCGGCAGTCTGATCAACACCGTGCCGTCGGTCTACCGGAAGGTGATCGCGGCGGAGTGGGTGCGCGAACGCGCCGACCACTACGTCTTCTGCGGCGAGCCGCTCGGCGCCGACCTGGTCCGCGAGGTGCAGCGGCGCTCCCCCGGGGCGACGGTGCACAACATCTACGGGCCGACCGAGGTCACCGTCTACGCCACGTCCTGGCGCTGCCCGCCCCAGCGGCCGGACGACCCCACACCACCGCCCGTCGGCAGACCCGTCGCCAACGTCCGCTGCCATGTGCTGGACGCGGCGCTGCGCCCGGCGCCCGTGGGACACACCGGTGAGCTCTACCTGGCCGGTGACTACCTGGCCCGCGGCTACGCGGGCCGGCCGGGACCGACCGCCGAGCGGTTCCTCGCCGACCCCTTCGGCCCGCCGGGCGGCCGGATGTACCGCACGGGCGACCTGGCCCGGTGGAACGCCGACGGGCAGCTGGAGTTCATCGGCCGCACCGACCACCAGGTCAAGGTGCACGGCCACCGCGTCGAACCGGGCGAGGTGGAGGCCCGGCTGCTGGCGCTGCCCGGGACGGCCGCCGCCGCGGTGGTGGCGACCGACGACGGCGAGGGCGACCGGCGGCTGACCGCGTTCGCGGTCGCGGCCGAGGGGCACCGGCCCGACCCGGCGGCGGTCCGCGAACGGCTCGCCGCCGACCTGCCCGCTCCCCTGGTCCCGGCCGCGGTCGTCTTCGTCGACGCGCTGCCGCTCAACCCGAACGGCAAGACCGACCGGCCGGCCCTCCAGGCACGGGCCGCGGCGCTGCCCGCCACCGCCGCCGCCGACGGCACCGGGGCCCCGGCCACCGCCGTGGACGCCCTGCGGCAGGTCTTCGCACAGGTGCTGGACCGGCCCGAAGTCGGCCCGCACGACAGCTTCTTCGCGGTCGGCGGCGACAGCATCCGGTCGATCAAACTCGTCCGGCGGGCGCGCGAGGCGGGGTGGGTGATCCAGCCCGAGGACGTCTTCGAGCACAAGACGCCGGCGGGGCTGGCCGAGGTCGCCGTCGCGTACGTGCCCGAGCCGCGGCACACCTCCGTATCCGCGGAGGCACCCGCCCCGGTATCCGCAGAGGCGCCTGAAGCGCGGGTCCCGGGCGCGCCGCCGCGGGAGCCGCTGATCCGCCTCGACGCCCAGGAGCACGAGTGGCTGGCGCGGCACCACCCCGCCCACTCCGAGGTCCTGCCGCTCACCCCGCTCCAGGAAGGGCTGCTCTTCCACGGCCGGTACGACCGGGACGGCGAGGACGCCTACGTCATGCTGATGACGCTGGACATGACCGGTGACCTCGATGTCGCCGCCCTGCGCCGGGCCTGCGACCTGCTGTGCCACCGCCACCCCAACCTGCGGTCCGGCTTCGTGCAGCTGCCGTCCGGCCGCGCCGTCCAGGTCGTCCCCGAACAGGGCGCGGACTTCACGGAAGTGGACCTCTCCGGGCTGCCCGGGGCGCGGCAGCGGGCCGAGGCCGACCGGATCGTCGAGGCCGGGCGGCGCACCCGCTTCGACCCGGCCGACCCGCCACTGATCCGCTTCACCCTGCTGCGGCTGGGCGCGGACCGCTACCGGCTGCTCGTCACCGCCCACCACATCCTGCTCGACGGCTGGTCCAACCAGCTGTTCCTGCCGGAGCTGTTCGCCCTCTACCGCGCGCCCGAAGACGTCCCCGCGCCCACCCCGTACCGCGACTACCTCGACTGGCTGCACCGGCAGGACCGGCAGGCCTCGCTCCGCGTGTGGTGCGAGGCGCTGGGCGCCGGGGACGGCGAGGTGCCACGGCCCACGCTGCTGGCCCCGTCGGGACTGCACCGTACGTCGATGTGGCCCACCCGGCTCGCGCACGCCCTGACGCGGGAGCGGTCCGACGCGGTGACGGAGTGCGCCGCGCGGCACGGCGTGACCGTCAACACCCTGCTCCAGTGCTGCTGGGCCCTGCTGCTCGCGGAGTGGACCGGGCGCCCGGACGTGCTCTTCGGGACGATCGTCTCCGGGCGGTCGCCCGACGTGCCCGGTGTGGAGTCGATGGTCGGCTTCCTCATCAACGCCCTGCCGGTCCGGGTGCGGACCGTGCCGGACGAGACGCTGGGCGCCCTGCTGCGGCGCGTCCAGCGGGAGCAGTCGCGGCTGCTGGCCCACCATCACGTGGGCCTCACCGACATCCAGCGTGCGGTCGGCGCCGACGAGCTGTTCGACACCGCCCTGGTGTACGAGAACTTCCCGGCCGCCGGTGACCAGCGCGCGGCCCTGCCGGGGATCGAGATCACCGGGGCCACGAGCGAGACCGCCGGGCACTACCCGCTGTCGCTCATGGCGATCCCCCGGGGCGGCCGCCTGGAGTTCAACTTCCTCTACCGGCCGGACGTCTTCACCCGCGAGGCCGTCGACCGCATGCTGGCCCGGCTGCTGCGGCTGCTCACCACCCTGGTCACGGCCCCGGACACCCCGCTCGCCGCCCTCGACCTGCTCGACGCGGACGAGCACGCCAGGGTCGCCGCGTTCCGGGGCGGCGCCCGCACCGCGCCCCGGACCACCGTCACCGCGCTGCTGGACGCGCAGGCCGCCCGTACACCGGACGCTCCGGCCGTACGGTGGGCGGGCGGGACGGACGGCACCGACGACGGCGCCGAGTTGAGCTACGCCGAACTGCACGCCCGCGCCAACCGCACCGCCCGGGAGCTGGCCGCCCGCGGCGCCGGGCCCGAGAGCCACGTCGGGCTGCTGCTGCCGCGGTCGCCCGCACTGGCCGTGGCCCTGCTGGCGGTGCTCAAGGCGGGCGCCGCCGCCGTGCCCCTCGACCCGGACCACCCCGACGAGCGGCTGCGGCTGCTGCTGGACGACGCGCGACCGGTCCTCGTGATCACCGACCGGGAACACGCCGCGGCGGCCCCGCTCGACGGCGTCCCGGCACTCGTCCTCGACGACGCGGGGACGGCGGCGGCCATCGCCGCCCGTTCCGCCGGACCGCTGGACGACGGCGCCCGGTCCGCCCCGCTGCTCCCGGACCACCCCGCCTACCTGATCCACACCTCGGGAACCAGCGGCCGCCCCAAGGGAGTCGTGGTGCCGCACGGCGGGCTGCCCGGGGTGCTGCGCAGCACCGTCCCGGCGATCGGCACCGGGCCGGGCAGCCGCGTCCTGCAGTTCGCCTCGCCCGGGTTCGACGCGGGCCTGATGGACTTCTTCGAGACACTGACCAGCGGCGCGACCCTGGTGCTGGCCCCCAGGGACCAGCTGCGTCCGGGGCGTGCGCTGACGGACCTGGCCCACCGGGAACGGATCACCGGCGTCTTCCTGCCGCCCTCCGTGCTTGCCGTCCTGACACCCGGTGAGAGCCTGCCCCCGGGCACGCTCATCCGGTGCGGCGGCGAGGTGCTGCCCGCCGCACTGGCCGCGCGGTGGGCGGAACACCATCCCCTGGTCAACGCGTACGGGCCGACCGAGGCCACGGTCGCGGCGACGACCACCGAAGTCCTCGCGCCCGGCACCGGGGCGCCCGTCGGCCGGCCGGTCGACGGGACGGTGGTCCACCTGCTCGACACCGCGCTGCGCCCCGTCGGCCCCGGCCGCCCGGGCGAGGTGTACCTCGGCGGATCGGCGCTGGCCCGGGGCTACCTCGGGCAGGCGGCGGCGACCGCCGAGCGGTTCGTGGCCGACCCGTTCGCCCCCGGCGGCGGCCGGATGTACCGCACCGGGGACATGGCCCGCTGGAACGCCGACGGGCAGCTGGAATTCCTCGGCCGCACCGACCGGCAGGCCAAGGTGCGCGGCCACCGCGTCGAGCCGGGTGAGATCGAGGCGGCGCTGACGCGGCAGCCCGCCGTGGCGGGCGCGGCGGTGCGGCCGTGGGGCACGGCGCCGGACGGCATCCGGCTCGTGGCGTACGTCGTACCGGAACGGCAGCCCGTGGCGGATGGGACGGCCGGGCCCGCCACCGAGGCGGAGCTGCTCCGGGAGTGGGAAACCGTGTACGCGGACCTGCGCGACCAGGGCACCACCCCGCCCGGGCGGCGCGAGCCCTTCGCGGCGGACTTCTCGGGCTGGCAGAGCACGTACGACGGCTCGCCCCTCCCCGACGAGGAGATGCTGGAATGGCGGGCGGCGACCGTCCAGCGCGTGCGCGAACTGCGGCCGTCCCGCGTACTGGAGATCGGCGCCGGCAACGGCCTGATCCTGTCCGGTGTCGCCCCGCACTGCGACCGCTACGTGGCCACCGACTTCTCGCTCCCCGCCGTCGAGGGACTGCGGGCCGACCTGGCCCGCAGGCCGGAACTGGCCGCCCGCACCGAGGTGCGGCACCAGGCGGCACACGACTTCTCCGGCCTGGAACCCGGCGCGTTCGACGTGATCGTGCTCAACTCGGTGATCCAGTACTTCCCCTCGCGGGCCTACCTGCTGCGCGTCATCGAGGGCGCGCGGGAGCTGCTGGCGCCGGGCGGCGCGCTGTTCCTCGGCGATGTCCGCGACGCCCGGCTGCGCGACCGGCTGTTCACCGCCGCGGAGTACACCGCGGCGGCCCCCACCGCCCCGGTGTCCGCCGTCCTGCTCGCCGCCGGCCGGCGCACGCTCCTCGACGAGGAACTGGCCGTGGCACCGGAGTTCTTCGGCACCCTGGACGGGTGGGCCGGCGCGGACATCCGTCTCAAGCGCGGCCGGTACGACAACGAACTCACCCGGTACCGCTACGACGTGGTGCTCCACAAGGACGCCGGCCCCCGGGTGGTACCGGTCGGCGATGCCGTCCAGCTGCGGTGGGGCACCGATGTGCGCACGCCGGAGGAACTGGCGGCGCTGCTGCGCGCGGCGCCCGCCCCGATGCCCGTACGGGTACGCGGCATCCCGGACGCCCGGCTCGCCGCCGACACCGCGCTGCGCGACGCCCTCGTGTCCGCGCCGCCCGGCACCCGGGCCGGTGCGCTCGCCGACCCGCCGGCCGGGCCGGGCGTGCACCCGGAGGACCTGGCCGGCCTGGGCCCGGGGCTCGGCTACCGGGTGCTGGCGACGCCGTCCGCCGTCGGCGGCGAGTTCGAGGTGGTGCTGGTGCCCGGGGTGCCGGGGGACGGCGCCGAACGGTTCCGGGACGTCCATCTCCCCGGCCCGGCCACAGGCCGGGACACCGGTCCGGACGCCGTGCACGATCCGGCCGCCGCGGCCGGACTCGCCCGGCTGCCCGGCGCCCTGCTGGACGCCCTGCGCGGCACGCTGCCGGAGTACGCCGTGCCCGCCGCCGTCGTCGTACTGCCCGCGCTGCCCCGTACCCCCAACGGCAAGGTCGACCACGCCGCGCTGCCCGACCCGGAGCGCTCCGCGGGCAGCGCCGGGCGGGCGCCGCGCACCGCGCAGGAGCGCCGTCTGTGCGCGGTGTTCGCCGAAGTCCTCGGCCTGCCGTCGGTCGGCGTCGACGACAACTTCTTCGACCTGGGCGGGCACTCGCTGCTCGCCACCCGGCTGGCCCGGCGTCTGGAGACGGCGGGTGCCGGGCGGGTGGACACCTCGGTGGTGTACGCCGCGCCGACCGTCGCCGCCCTCGCCGCCCACCTCGGTACGGACGACCCGCGGCCGTTGGCCTTCGACGTCCTGCTGCCCCTCCGCCCGGTCCGCACAACGGACGGCGGTACGGGCCGGGACCACCGCGCCGGCGACGGCCCGCCGCCGCTGTTCTGCGTCCACCCGGCGGGCGGGATCGGCTGGATGTACGCCGCCCTGATGCGGCACCTGGGCAGCGAACGCCCGCTCTACGCGTTGCAGTGCCGCGGCCTGGACGGCGGTGGCCGACTCCCGGGATCGGTCGAGGAGATGGCGGCCGACTACCTCGCCGAGATCCGTTCGGTGGCCCCCACCGGACCGTACGACCTGCTCGGCTGGTCGTTCGGCGGGATGGTCGCGCACGCCATGGCGACCGCCCTCCAGGAGCAGGGCGAGACGGTCCGCACGCTGGCGCTGCTCGACGCGTACGTGCTGGCCGACGTCCCCGGGCTGCCGCCGGCCGACGCGTTCGGCAGCGAGCGGGCGCTGTACGGCGCGCTCCTGGACTACGCCGGACTGCCCGCCGGCACGGACGGCCCCGGCGCCTGGACGACGCCCGACGACCTCACCCCGGAACGGTTCCTGGAGATCGTCCGCACCACCGACAACCCGCTCTCCGGCATCCGCGCCGAGCAGCTGCTCGCGATGGGACGGGTCTACCGCAACAACGTCGCCCTCGCCGCGGACTTCCGCCCCGCGAAGTTCGCCGGCGACCTGCTCTTCGTCGCCGCCCGCCGGGACGTGCCGGACCCGGTCCCCGCGCTCACCCCCGAGCTGTGGACCCCGTACGTCACCGAAGGCCGCGTCCGGGTGCACCACAGCGACTTCGCCCACCCCGACCTGGGCAGCCCCGCCGCGCTCGCCGGGATCGGCCGCCTCCTGACCACCGCACCGCGCACGCGCGGCCCGCACGCCACGCACGAGAGGAACCGGACGCCATGACGGAGGGGACGGACCGTGCGGCCGCGCGCGGCAAGAGCGCGGCGGAGCGACGGTGGCCGCTGACCGCGGCGCAGTCCGGCATCTGGTTCGGCCACGAACTCGACACCACCGGGCGGCGCTACAACGTCGGCCAGTACGTGCGGCTGCACGGCCCCCTGGACGAGGGGTGCTTCGAGAAGGCGTTGCGCTCGGCCATGGCCGACAGCGAATCCCTGCTGGTGCGCTTCGCGCGGACGCCTGAGGGCATCGTCCAGGTCCTCGCCCCGGACGCCGCCGACCGGCCGCCGCACCGCACGGACCTCAGCGGCCACCCCGACCCGGCGGCCGCGGCACGGCGGCACATCGCCGCGCTGTACGACGTTCCGTACGACCTGACCGCCGCACCGCCCTTCGACCACCATCTGATCAGGACCGGCGCGGCGGAGTACTGGTGGTGCATCAAGATGCACCACCTGCTGGTGGACGGCGTGTCCATCGCGGCCCTCATCCGCCGTGTCGCCGCCGCGTACACGGCGCTGTGCGCCGGCGGGCCGCTGCCCGGGGGCCCGTTCGACTCGCTGGACACCCTGGTCGCCGAGGACCGCGCGTACCGCCGGTCGGACCGGTTCCGCGGCGACGCCGCGTTCTGGGCGGAACGGCTGGCCGGTACCGGGGAGGCGCCCCACTTCTCCGCCGGTCCGGTCTCCCCGGACGCGGCGGAGCATCTGCGGCACGGCGCACGGCTGGAGCGCGGACGCTGGGCGCGGGTACGGGAACGGGCCGAGGAGTGGGGCGAGCGCTGGCCGTCCGTCTTCTCGGCGGCGGCCGCCCTGGCGCTGCACGCCGACACCGGGCAGCGCGACATCGTCCTCGGCCTGGCGGTACCGGCACGCAACGGCCGCCTCCGGAGGGAGGCCCTCGGCACGGTCTCCAACGTGCTGCCGCTGCGGGTGCGCGTCGACCCGGCGGCAACCGTCGAGAGCCTGGTACGGGCCGTGGCGGCGGAAACCCGGGAAATCCTGCGCCACCAGCGCTACCGCCTGGAGGACATGCTCCGCGACGCCGCCGCCCTCCTCGACGAGCAACGGCTCGTCGGACCGCGGCTCAACATGATGTCGATGGACCGCGACCTGGACTTCGGCGGCATTCCGGCCACCGTCCACGAGATCTCCCCCGGCCTGACCGACGGCTTCACCATCGGCGTCTACGACAACGGCGAACCGGACCTGCGCGTCGACGTGGACGCGGGCGGCCGCCGCTACGGGCCGGCCGACGCGCAGGGGCAGCTCGGGCGGTTGCTGGAGCTGGTCGGGGCGGTGGCGGAGTGCGGGGCGGGGACCCGGATCGGGGCGTTGCGCACCGGCTCCCCGGAGGCGGCGGAGGTGTGCCCGTCCCCCGCCGGTACGCGGACTCCGGTGGCCGCCTCCGACACCCTGGACACCCTCGTCGGCCTCGTCGGGCGGCAGATCGCCGCCAGGCCCGGCGCGACGGCGGTGGTGTGCGGCCGGGACCGGCTGTCCTACGCCGCGCTCGACGCCCGCGCGGAGCGGCTGGCCCGCGCCCTGCGCGCCGAGGGCGCGGGGCCCGGCCGGCTGGTGGCGGTGGCGCTGCCCCGGTCGACGGATCTGGTGGTGGCCCTCCTCGCCGTACTGCGGACCGGTGCCGCGTACCTCCCGCTCGACCCCGCGTCCCCGCCGGACCGGCTGACCGCGATCCTGGCCGACGCGGCGCCGGCGCTGGTGATCGCGAATCCGCACCCGGGCGAGCCGGGTGCGTCGGGTGCGATGGATACGTCGGATGCGACGGACGTGTCAGGTGCGTCGGATGCGATGGGCGTGCCGGGGGCGACGGAAGCGTACGACGTGCCGGTGGTACGGCCGGACGCCGAAGCCCCGGCGGACGGCGCGGACGGCCCCCGCCATGTGCCCCGGCCCGCCGACCCCGCCTACGTCATCTACACCTCCGGCTCGACCGGCCGCCCCAAGGGCGTGGTGGTCACCCACCACAACGTGGCCCGGCTGCTCACCCACAGCACCGCCCGCTTCGGCTTCGACCACACGGACGCCTGGACGCTCTTCCACTCCTACGCCTTCGACTTCTCGGTCTGGGAGATCTGGGGCGCCCTCGCGCACGGCGCCCGGCTGGTGGTGGTGCCCGAGGACATCACCCGTTCCCCCGCCGAGTTCCTGGACCTGCTGGTGGCCGAGCGGGTGACCGTGCTCAACCAGACGCCGTCGGCGTTCACCCAGCTCGCCGAGGCCGACGCGGCACGCCCGGAGGTGGGCGCCCGGCTGCGGCTGCGCCATGTCGTCTTCGGCGGCGAGGCGCTGGAGCCGTGGCGGCTGGCCGGCTGGTACACCCGGCACGCGGACGACGCGCCGCACCTGGTCAACATGTACGGCATCACCGAGACCACCGTGCACGTCACCGACGGGCCGCTGGACTCCTCGGCAGCCGCCGGCACCGTCGCCGGCATCGGCAGGCCGCTGCCCGACCTGCGGGTGCGCCTGCTGGACGCCGCGCTGCGCCCGGTGCCGCCGGGCGTCCCGGCGGAGATCCACGTCTCCGGGCCCGGCGTCGCCCTCGGCTATCTGCACCGCCCGGGGCTGACCGCCCAGCGGTTCGTCGCCGACCCGTACGGCCCGCCCGGCAGCCGGATGTACCGCAGCGGCGACCTGGCGCGGTGGCGGGCCGACGGGAGTCTGGAGTACCTCGGGCGCGGCGACCGGCAGGTGAAGATCCGCGGATTCCGGATCGAGCCCGGCGAGGTCGAGGCCCGGCTGGCGGAGCTGCCCGGCGTCGCGGACGCCGCCGTCCTCGCCACGGAGTACGGTCCGGGCGACCGCCGCCTCGTCGCCTACCTGGTGCCGGACGGCGCCCCGCCCGACCCGGACGACGTGGCGCGGCGGGCGGCGCGGGTGCTGCCCGGCCACATGGTGCCGTCCGCGTTCGTCCTGGTGGACGCGTTCCCGCTGTCGGTGAACGGCAAGCTGGACGAACGGGCGCTGCGCCGCCTCTCCACGGAAGGGCCGGTCACGGGCCCGAAGCCCGGCCGGGCGCCGTCGGGTGAGCTGGAGACGGCCGTACACCGGCTGTTCGGCGAGGTGCTGGGGGCGGCGACCGGTGAAGGACCCGGGGCGGTGACCGGCGAAGGACCGGAAGCGGCGACCGGCGAGGAACTGGGGGCGGCGACCGGCGGGGTACCGGACACGGAAGCCAGTCTGCCGCGTACGCCGTCCTTCGGCGTCGACGCGAACTTCTTCGCGCTCGGCGGCGACTCGTTGCTGGCCAACCGGCTCGTCATGCGGCTGTGCGCGGAACTGCCCGCGACACTCTCGGTACGCGACGTCTTCCGGCATCCGACGGTCGCCGGGATAGCCGCGCTGATCGACGGCTCGGGCACCGGCGCGCGAGAGGCGGCGGCGCTCCGCCCGGCCGCCGGTCCCCGCCCGGCACGCGTCCCCGCCTCGTACGCCCAGCGCAGCCTGTGGTTCCTGCACCGGCTCGGCGGCCAGGAGTCGACGTACCACATCCCGCTCGCCGCCCGGCTCTCCGGACCGCTGGACACCGAGGCGCTGCGGGCCGCGGTCACCGACGTACAGAACCGCCACGAGAGCCTGCGTACCGTCTTCCCCGACACCGACGGCGAGCCCTGCCAGCACATCCTGGAAGCCCCCGACGCCCCCTTCACCGTCCTGCCGGCGGACGAGGACGGCCTGCCCGAGGCGCTGGCCGCCCACGCCCGCGCTCCCTTCGACCTGCTGACCGAAGTCCCCTGGCGCGTCACCCTGTTCGCCCTGGCCCCCGACACCCACGTCCTGCTGCTCGTCGTCCACCACATAGCCGCCGACGAGCACGCGCTGCGCCCCCTGCTGCGCGATCTGGCCGCCGCCTACGAGGCGCGGTCGTCCGGCCGCGGCCCGGCGCTGCCACGCCTGCCTTTGCAGTACGCCGACTTCACGCTGTGGCAGCGCGGAGTCCTGGGCGGCGAGGATGATCCGGACAGCTTGCTGTCGGCCGAACTCGCCCACTGGCGAACGGCGTTGCTCGGCTCACCGGTGGAACTCCCCCTCCCGGCGGACCACCCCCTGCCCGCGGTGCCCGCCCACCCCGGCGGCACGGTGGCCTTCACACTGGACGCCGCCCTCGGGACCCGCCTCGCCCGGTTCGCCGCGGCCCGCGGGGCGACGGCCTTCATGGCCCTGCACGCCGCCGTGGCGTGCCTGCTCAGCAGGTTCGGCGCGGGGACGGACATCCCCGTCGGCACGGTCACGGCGGGCCGCACCGACCCGTCGCTCGACGACCTGGTCGGCTTCTTCGCCCAGACCCTCGTCCTGCGTACCGACCTGTCGGGCGGCCCCGGCTTCGCCGCCGTCCTGGACCGCGTCCGGGAGACCGACATCCGGGCGTTCGCGCACGAGGCGCCGTTCGACCGGGTGGTGGAGGCGGTCGGCCCGCCCCGCGCGCTGGGCCGCCACCCGCTCTTCCAAACCATGATCACCATGCATGGACGGCAGCGGACCGCCCTGCGGCTGCCCGGCCTCGACTGCGCCCCGCTCCCCCTGGACCGGGCGATGGCCAAGTTCGCGCTGCTCTTCGAGTTCACCGAGGGCGGTGACGGCCGTTTCGAAGGCACCCTCGAATACGCCGCCGACGCCTTCCGCCGGGAGACGGCCGAGCTGTTGGTACGCGGGCTGGAACGGCTGGTGCGGGGCGCCCTGGAGGAGCCCGAGCGGCCGTACGAGACGCTCCCGGTCGTGGAGCCGGGGGAGGAAGAGCGGGTGCGCCTGCCGGAACCGGCGCCGGCCGCCGCCGCGCCGGCCGCCTCACCCCCGGCCGCATCGGCCGCTTCCGCCGCCGAGGACCTCCTCTCCGCCCTCTTCCGCTCCCTTCTGGGCAGGACGGAGATCGACCCCGACGTCAGCTTCTTCCAGCTCGGCGGCGACAGCATCCTCGCCGTCCAGCTGGTCACCCGGGCCCGCGCCGGCGGCGTGCTGATCAGCCCGCGGGACGTCTTCACCCACCAGAGCGTGCGCGCCCTCGCCACGGCGGCCGACCGGGCCGTGCCCGCCGCCGTACCGGAGGGCGCCGGACACCGGGCCCTCGGCGAGCTGCCGGCCACCCCGATCATGGACTGGCTCGCCTCGCTCGGCGGCCCGGTGGACGGCTTCGCGCAATCCGTGGTGTGCCGGCTGCCCCGTACGGCCACCCTCGGCACCCTGCGCACGGCGCTCCAGCACCTCATCGACCACCACGACGCGTTGCGGCTGCGGTGGGGCGGCCCGGCGGAGACGCCGTGGCGCTTCACGGTCCGCCCGCCGGGTGCCGTACGCGCGGACGCCGTGCTGCACCGCGTCTCCCTCGCCCGCGAGGGCATCGCCGACGGCGACCGGGCCGGACGGGACCGGCTGATCGACGAGCAGCGCCGCGAGGCACGCAGACGGCTGGACCCGGCGTCCGGCGTGCTGCTCCGGGCCGTCTGGCTCGACGCACCGGACGGGGGCCGACTGCTGCTGGTCGTACACCACTTCGCGGTGGACGGCGTTTCCTGGCGCATTCTGCTGCCCGACCTGGCGGCGGCGCACACCGCGGCCGTACGCGGAGAGCGGCCCGAACTGCCGCCGGTACCGACGCCGTTGCGTTCCTGGGCCCTGGCCCTGCGGTCGGCAGCGGATTCCCCGCGCCTCCAGGCGGAGGCGGAGTGGTGGCGGGCCCTGGCCGCCCGTGCCGCCGGGCCGGTCGGCAGCCGTCCGCTCGACCCGGCGCGGGACACCGTCGCCACCACCGACTCACTCAGCACCGTGCTCGGCGCCGACGAGACCGCGCCCCTGCTCGCCGAGGTCCCGGACGCCTACCGCACGGCAACCCGGGACGTGCTGCTGGCCGCCCTGTCCATGGCGCTGCACCGATGGCCGGGCAACGCCTCGGGCGGGCCGGTGCTCGTGGACGTCGAGGGGCACGGGCGGGACATCGACCCGGGCGAACTGACCGGCGACCGCAGCGGGACGCCCGCCCTGGATGTCTCACGGACCGTCGGCTGGTTCACCGTCCTGCATCCGGTGCTGCTGGACGCCCGTGCCGAGGACTGGGACGCGATGCGGACGGCGGGCGCCGGGCTGGCCCGCGCCGCCCGGCACATCGCCGACCACCTGCGCGCCATCCCGCACCGGGGCGCGGGCCACGGCCTGCTCCGCCGCCCCGGCGGACGGCTGGAGGACGTTCCCGGCGCCGGGATCGCCTTCAACTACCTGGGCCGTTTCGACACCCAGGAGCCCGGTGACTGGGAGCTGGAACCGGGCAGCTTCCGGGGCGAGGCGGACCCCGCGCTGCCGGTCGCCCACGCGCTCTCCGTCGACATCTTCGTGGAGCAGGGCCCGGACGGTCCGCGCATGCGCGCGGTGTGGACCTGGCCGGACGGTGTCCTGGACGCCGGTTCCGTCCGCGCACTGGCCGACTCCTGGCACACCGTACTGACCTCCTTCGTACGGCACCGTGGCGCACCGGCCGAGCCGGTCCCGCGGACCCCGTCGGACTTCCCGCTGGTCCGCGTGGAACCGGCCCGGCTGGCCGCCCTGGAAGCCGCTTACGGCGGACTCGCCGACCTGTTGCCGCTCTCGCCGCTCCAGACGGGTCTGCTCTTCCACACCCTGTACGAGACGGGGGCGGCGCACGGGCCCGAGGGAACGGGTGACGCCGCGGCGCCCGACCGCCTCCCGCCCCGCCCCGACCCCTACCTCGTCCAGCTCGCCCTCGACCTGACCGGCCCCCTCGCCCCCGGCCGGCTGCGGACCGCCGCCGAGGCCCTGCTGCGGCGGCACCCCCACCTCGGCGGCGCGTTCCTGGCCGACGACGGCGCGCACCGGCCCATGCTGGCCGTACCGTCCGCCGTCGAGGTGCCGTGGCGCACGCTCGACCTCACCGACGTGCCCGAACCCGGGCGGGACGAGCGGGCGGCGGAGGCGGCCCGGGAGGACCGCCGCCCCTTCACCCCCGACATCCCACCGCTCCTGCGCTTCACCCTCCTGCGGCTGGCCGAGGACCGCTGGCGGCTCATCTTCACCCACCACCATGTACTGCTCGACGGCTGGTCGGTGCCGCGCGTCCTCAAGGAACTCTTCGCCCTGTACGAGGGCACCGCGCTCGCACCCGCTCCCCCGTACAACGCGTACCTGCGCCTGCTCACCCAGCGGGACGCCGAAGCCGCCCGCGCCGCCTGGCGGGCGGCGCTCAGCGACTGCGTTCCCACCCGGGTCGGACGGGACTCGCAGGAAGGCCGGGACTCGCAGGGAGGCCAGGACGAACGGGAACGCGTCGCGGAGCCCGCCGAGTGCCACACGTTCACGCTGCCGGACACGACCGCGGCAGGCCTGGCGGCACGGGCGGCCGAGTGGGGCGTCACCCTCAACACCGTCGTCCAGACCGCCTGGTCCCTGCTGCTCGCCCACCTCACCGGGCAGGACGACATCGTCTTCGGCATCACCGCCGCCGACCGCCCGGCCACCCTCCCGGACGCGGAACGCCTGGTCGGGCTGCTCCTCACCACCGTCCCGCTGCGGGTACGGCTGCGCCCCGGCACCCCGCTGTCCGGCCTCGCCCGGCAGATCCAGCGGGACCGCGCGGGCCTGTGGGACCACGACCACCTGGGGCTCGCCGCCATCGAGGAGGAAGCGGGCACCGGCTCCCTCTTCGACTCGGCCGTGGTCTTCGAGAACTACCCGCTCGACACACAGGAGTTGGCCGCACCGGCCGCCGGGATCCGGGTCGGCGCCATCGAGGTGCACGACGGTACGCACTACCCCCTGGCCCTCGTGGTGCTCCCCCGCGACGGCCGGCTCACCTTCCGGCTCACCGTCCGCCCGGCCGCCGTCGCCTGGTGCGGCGGTGCCGGCGCACTCCGCGAACGGCTGCTGGCCGCCTGCACCGCACTGGCCGAACAGGGCGACGACCGCCCGGCGGGCCGTATCCGGCTGCTGCCCGCGGCGCCGGAGTCGGACGTCCTCCGGCTGGGGGCCGGGGAGCCCGCCCGGCAACCGCGTGACGACGAGGGCGCCGCTCCGATACCGGACGGCACGTCCCTCGCCGCCGCCTTCGAAGCCGTGGCGGCCGCCCATCCGGACCGGGTGGCGCTCTGGTACGAGGGTGGGCAGCTCAGCTACGGCGCGCTCAACCGCCGGGCCAACCGGCTGGCCCGGCACCTGGCCCGCGAAACCGCCGGCCCCGAGGCGCCGGTGAGCGTCGGCCCTGACGCACCGTCGGGTGTCGGTCCCGGCACACCGGCGGCTGTCGGCCCCGGCACCCCGGTGGGCGTCGCCCTCCGCCGCTCACCCGAAGTGGCGGTCGTCTTCCTGGCCCTGGCCAAGCTGGGCGCCGTCTGCGTCCCGCTGCACAGCGGCTTCCCCGCCGAGCGCGTCCGCTGGATCCTCGACCGCACCGGCACCACGCTCGTCCTCGACGACCGCACCCTCGCCGCCCGGGAAGCCCGGGCGACGCGTACGGAAAGCTCCGCCGACCTCCGTACCCCGCTCCTCGCCGACGCGGTCGCCTGCGTCATGTTCACCTCGGGCTCCTCCGGCGAACCCAAGGGCGTCGAGGTCACCCACCGCAACATCCTGGCGCGCGCGGGCGACCCGGCCTGGCAGGGCCCCGACCACGACCGGATGCTCTTCCACTCCCCGTATTCCTGGGACACCACCGTCTACGAGCTGTGGATGCCGCTGCTCACCGGGCGCCGTGTCGTGGTGGCACCGCCGGGCGACCTGGAGCCCGGGGACTACCGCCGGATCATCACGGCGGGCGGCGTCACCGCCGCCTGGCTGACCGCGGGCCTCTTCGACGTCCTCACCGACCAGGACCCCGGCGCGCTGCGCGGCCTGCGCCGCATCTCCACCGGCGGCGACGTCGTCTCCCCGGCCGCCGTCCACCGCGTCCGTCGAGCCGCTCCGCACCTCCATGTGGCCAACCTCTACGGCCCCGTGGAGAACACCACCTTCTCCCTCGGCCACGACATCGCCGCTCCCCAACCGGACAGCGCGGTGGAAACCCCCCTGCCCATCGGCCGCCCCCTGACCGGAACCCGTGTCCTCGTGCTCGACTCCGCCCTGCGGCCCGTACCGAGGGGCGTACCGGGCGAGATCTACCTCGCCGGCGCGGGCCTCGCCAACGGCTACCACCGCGCCCCCGCGCGCACTGCGGCCCGCTTCGTCGCCGACCCGTACGGCCCGCCCGGCAGCCGCATGTACCGCACCGGCGACCTGGGCCGGTGGGACGCCGGGGGACGGCTGCGCTTCCTGGGCCGCCAGGACCGCCAAGTCAAGATCAACGGCTTCCGGATCGAACCCGGCGAGGTGGAAGCGGCCCTGCGCCGGGAACCCGGGGTGACCGGCGCCGTGGTGACCGTCCGCGGCACCGGTACGGCGGGCCGCGCCCTGATCGCCTACGTCACGCACACCGGCCGCCCGGGAACCGCCGGTCCGGACACCGCGGGGTTGAACACCGCCGGTCCGGACGCCACGGGTCCGGACACCGCGGACCTGGACACCGAGGCCCTGCGTACCCGCCTGACCGCCCGCCTCCCCCGTCACCTCGTACCCGCGGCCATCATTCCCCTCGACGCCCTCCCCCTCGGCACCAACGGGAAGATCGACCTGGCCGCCCTCCCCGCCCCCCACACCGCACGTCCCACCGAACCCCGCACCCCCCGCCAGGAAATCCTCGCCACCATCTTCCGCGAAGTCCTGAACCTGGACACAGCGGTCGGCACCACGGACAACTTCTTCGCCCTCGGCGGCAATTCGCTCTCCGCCATCCGGCTGGCCGGCCGTGTCCGGGCCGCCCTGCACCACCCGGTCTCCATACGCGACCTCTTCGAGGCCCCCACCGTCCTGGCCCTGGAATCCCGCCTCACCAGCGCGGCCCCCGGCACCACCGCCCCGACGGCCCCCGGCCGGCAACCGCCCCATCCCCCCGCCCCGCCCCCATCCCCCTCTCCCCGCCCCAGTCCCGTCTCTGGACCGTCAATTACCTCGGCGGCGGGAGCCCCGACTATGTCAGCGCCCTCCTCTTCGCCTTCGAAGGCCCGCTCGACACCGAGGCGCTGCGAACGGCCCTCACCGACCTCACCACCCGCCACGAAATCCTGCGCACCGTCCTCCCCTACGGCGAAAGCGGCCCGGAACAGCGCATCCTCCCCGCCGACACCGCCCCCTTGGACTTCCGCACGACCGTCCTCGACGAGGAAGCGGACCTGGACGCGGAACTGGACGCCGCCGTCTCCGCCGAACTGGCCACCCCCTTCGACCTCCAACGCGACCTCCCCCTCCGCGCCCGTCTGTACCTCCACGACGAGAAGCGGCACACCCTCCTCCTCGCCATCCACCACGTCGCCTTCGACGGCCACTCGGCCGCCCCGCTCCACCGCGACCTGGCCGTCGCCTACACGGCCCGCGCCGCAGGCCAAGCCCCCGCCTGGCCCGCTCCCGCCCCTCAGTACGCCGACCACACCCTCGCGCTGCACCACCCCGGCGCGGACCGGGACCGGCCCGACAGCCCCGCGGCCCGCTACTGGACCCGCGAACTCACCGGCCTCCCCACCCCGCTCCCCCTCCCCCGGACCAACCACCCGTCCCACCCCGCACCACCCGGGGCAGCCGCCACCATCCCCCTGACCATCGACCCCCGCCTGCACACCGCCCTGGAAGCCGCGGCCCGGCAGTGTTCAGCGACGACTTACATGGCCGTGCACGCGGCCTTCGCGGCCGCCCTCACCGCCGCCGGCGCGGGCCACGACATCCCCGTGGGCGTGCCGTTGAGCGGGCGCGACACCCCCGGCCTCGACAACCTCGTCGGCTGCCTGGTCAACACCGTCGTCCTGCGTACCCGTACCTCCGGAGACCCCACTCCCCGCGCCCTGATCACCCAAGTACGCGACCGACTGCTGGCCGCCCACGAACACCGGTCCCTCCCCTTCGACCACCTGGTGGGTCTCCTCAACCCACCCCGCTCCGCAGCCCACCACCCGCTGTTCCAGGTGGCGTTGACCTATCTGCACCACCCGACCGGCGCCGACGCCCCCCACTGGCCGGAGCCCCTGGCCGTCCGCCTGGCCCCGGTCCACCGCCCCCACACAGAGCTCGACCTTCTCCTGGAACTCCACGAACAGCGCACCCCGGACAACGAACCGGCCGGTATCACAGGGCAGTTGACGTACGCGGCGGGCAGGTTCACGCACGAGACCGCGGCCTTCCTGCACGCCCGCCTCACCACGGCCCTCACCGCGGTCCCCCACCTCGACGCGCCGTTCCCCCTGCCCCAGGACGTCCGCCCGGCGGAATGACCGGCCCCCTCCTGGACGGGTGACGGGCTCCCCCAGGAGGGGTGACGGGCTCCTCAGCCCGCCACCACCTCACTGTGCAGCGTCGCGTCCGGCGCGAGCCGGACCAGGACCGGGCGGGCGTCGGTGGTGCCGGTCAGGCAGACGGTGCCGACGACCCGGCCGGCGGCGGTGGACCAGCGCGGAGCCTTGCGGGCGCCGAGGGTGGCCAGGCTGGTGCTGCCGCTGTTGTTGCGGGCCGCCAGCAGGACGCCGTCACGGACGGGGTGGAGGGTGAGCGCGCCGTACCCCCGGGCGACCAGCCCCACCTTCTCCGGCCGCCATGTGCCGCCCGCGGCGGGCAGCGTCCAGGCGAGCGGGCGGGCACTGCCGGCCTCCCGGAACGCGAGCAGGACCGTGCCGTCGGGGCGGGCCAGCGCCGTCGGCGGGTCGGCGGGCGCGGGCAGCCCGGTCGGTACGAGCGTGAAGTCCCCGCCGGGCCGCTCCTGTGCCCAGTGATGGACGGTGTCGTGCCCCGCGCCGAACAGGTGCACCCGCCCCCGGCTGTCGGTGACGGCGCTCAGCCCTTCCTGGACCTCGGCGCCGCCCAGGTCCGTCCAGCGGTCCCAGTCGCCGTCCGTGTACCGGCGGACCGCGACGCCCTTGGCCCAGGTGCGCGCGAAGAGGTACGTGGTGCCGTCGGCCCGGGTCACCACGGGCCCGCCGACGCGTCGGCCGTGGTCCGGGTCGGACTCGGGGTTGCCGAGCGAGGTCCAGGCGCCGAACGGCCCGCCCGCGCGGGTCTGCTGCACCATGACGATCTCGCGGCGGTTGTCGCGGCCCGTGTGGCCGAGGGCCGCGATCCGCTCGGCGAAGAGCTGCCAGCGGCCGTCCCCGGTCAGGGACGCGGTCAGCCCGGGCAGCAGCCCGTCGCCCCCGAGCAGCCTCGGCCCGGTCCACTTGCCGCTGCCGCGGGCGGTCTCCTGCCACATGGCGGCCTGGTCCCCCAGGACGGCGAACGCGGTCAGCCGCCCGTCGGGCGCCGGGCTCGCCTGCGGACCGGCGGCGGGGTGGCGCGGCGAGGTCCGCTGCAGCCAGCCGGTGCCGTAGGAGCGGTCCTGGCCGACGTCGTAGTCTCCGCAGCCGGCGGCGAACCCGCAGGAGTCGGGGTGCCCCCCGTACGCGTTGAGCACGTCGGCCTTGGCCCTGATGAGCTGCTTGGGCAGGTTGTGCGGCCAGCGTTCGTTGTAGTAGCCGCGGTAGGCGGCCACCAGGTGGGGATCGCTGCCCCGGCGGCTCCGGTAGCGCGCGAGGGCGGCGTAGGTGAACAGCGCGGCGGCCGTGTGGTCCGGGTGGTCCGAGTAGCCGCGCTGGTCGTGGTGGACCCGGTGCTCCTTGTCGTGGACCTGCATGTCGGGGTCCGGGTCCATGGTCCGTACGAGCGTGGGGCGGTACCGCTCCAGCAGGTGGACCAGGGCGTCGGTCAGGCTCGCCCGGGTGACCTGGTGCGGATCGCGCACGGGCGAGCCGGTGGAGACGAGGGTGCTGGTGACCATCGACGGGTCGGACCACAGGTCCGGCAGACCACGGCTGCGCCCGGCCGCCCCGCCGGCGTGCTGCCGGATGCCGAGGAAGACGAGCTGGAGGCCGGGGTGGCCCGCGAGCGTGTCGGTCTCGACGAGCGTGCCGTCCGGCAGCCTGTCGGCCTTCAGCTCCCAGCGCGCGTCGGGCCGGCCGGTCGCCATGAACGAGTACGCCTGGCGCAGGCCCTGCCGTCGGGCACCCGCGTAGGCGGCGACATCGGCCTTCGGCGCCGTCCCGCTGCCCGGGACCTTGTTGCGGCCGCCGCTCTCCCCACCGTTCAGGTAGACGGTGGCGAGCTGGTCGTTGGCGTCGATGGACTGCTGGAGGTCCGGGTTCATGAAGTACAGGTCGTCGTCGGGGTGGGCGACGATCTGGAGGACCCGGGCACCGCTCTTGCCGTCGTCCGCGGCGGCCACCGCGCCGCGCTTGTCGCCCGGCGCCGTACGGGCCCGCGGGCGCTCGGCAGGCCCGCCGCACCCCGCCACGGTCAGGGCGGCGAGCCCCAGGGCGACGGCGCGGCGGGTGGGACGGAACGGGCCGGCGGCTTCCATGTGCTCACGCATGCAGTTCGTACCGGCTGGGGACCGGGAAGTACGCCTCCAGGAACGGGCGCAGCAGTCCGGTGCGCTGCTCGAAGTCGTCCTCGGTGGACAGGGTGTCGTTGAGGCAGAAGACGCTCTTGTCGCGGTGCAGCAGGAGCCGGTCCAGCCGGTTCGCCGCGTTCGGCTTCGAGACGTCGATGTAGACGTAGGGCAGGTCGCTGGGCAGCGCGCGCCGGGTGTGGAACGCGTAGTAGTGGTACAGCGAGGACGGGATGGAGATGTCCTCGTCGCTGCGGAACCGCTGGGCCGCGGTCCTGCGGTGCTGCTCGGCGAACTCCTCCTCGATCTCGGCGAGGACGTTGCGGTTCAGCGCGTGCGGCACATGGCGCATCTTGCGCACCGGCGTGGTGCCGAAGCGCTCCTGGATCAGCGCGCGGTTGTTCTTGCCCGCGACGGAGACCGGTACGTCCTCGGCGGAGGGCGGGCCGAGCGGCACCAGTGCGGGCGAGGGGAAGCACTTGGTCAGGCCGTTCGCGAGGAAGAAGTCCTTGGGCCACATCTCGGCGCCCAGGAACACATCGTCGTTGAAGTACAGGAAGTGCTCCGAGAGACCGGCTATGTGGTGGAGCTGGCTCTCGATGGCGTGCGAGTTGAACGTCGGCAGCACGCTGGGGTCGGTGAAGATCTCCCGGTGGCTGACGACGGTGATGCCCGGCTGCCGGGTGTCGAGCCAGGCGGGGGTCTGGTCGTCGGTGACGAGGTAGATGTTGCGCACCCACGGCGCGTACATCGCGAGCGAGCGCAGGGAGTAGCGCAGCTCGTCGTGGTTGGCGTACCGCGCCGCGTTGGCCGCCTCCTCGTGGTACGCGGTGCCCGAGTAGCGGGCCCGGCGGCGCTGCCAGGCCGAGTCGGCGCCGTCGACCCAGGTGTAGACGACGTCGACGGGGAAGGCGACGTCGTGCGGCAGGACGGTGGTGAACTCCTCGCGGGTGCGCACCATGAGGGGGGACACGTCGCGGGTGCCGCTGGGCGCGGTGAAGGTCGCGGCGGGAACCTCCACGGAGGGGGCGTCGGCGGCCACGGACTCGGTGACGTCGTTGCGCCGCGGAGCCACCAGCCGGCCGTCCTCGGGCGCCCAGAACTCGATGTCGCAGCCGTGCTCGGGGCCCAGCACCAGGCGGCGGCTGCGCTCCGTGCGGTACCAGAACAGCCGCAGCGACTCGGCGCGGGCGTGGCGGCGCCAGCCCGCGGCGGGGTAGGCGGGGGCGACCCGTCCGCCCTCGCCGCTCTGCGGGCCGAAGTAGGCGGGCAGGGTGCGGCACAGCTTCTGCAGGGCGGCCAGGGTGCGCGCCCGGTCGGCCGCGGAGACGGCGACGGTGGTCGCGCCGTCCAGCCGGCTGCGTACGCAGAAGTAGTCGATCTCCGCGCCCTCCAGGGCCGCGGTGACCGCGCCCAGGTTGGCGCGGCGCGCGGTTTCGGGAGAGAGCCGGTCCTCGACGAAACCGACCCGGGGACGCCCGTCGACGGACAGGACGACTCCGCCGGAGGCGGTGATCAGGGAGCGGTGGCGCGTGGTGAGGGCGGTACCGCGCACCTGGCTCAGGGGGCGTCCGGCGGACGCGGTGCTCAGCGCCCGCTTGATGCTGCGCCGCATCTCGGGCGAATACCGGCCGGCGATGGCCTTGCGCACCTTCTTCGGCAGCACCTTGCGGTAGACGGCGACGAGGGCCGACGCCTCGGCGTTGGCTCCCCCGTCGACGCCGGGCACGGTGCCGGCCGGCTGCTGCGCAGCGCCCCGCACGGCCTGCGGTCTGCTGCCCGGCGCGCGCCGCTGGCCGGCGCGCGACGCCTCGCTCTGCTTCATTCCCTCGGTTCTCCCCGTTGCGGAGTCGTGCATCGACACGGCGGCATACCAGCCGTTTATTTATCCTTCACCCTATATTCATGTTCAAAAGGGGTGAATGTCGGGGTAGTCCGCCCGCCCTCGCCAGGTAAGAGGACGTAAGGGGCGCTTGGGATGCCTACCGGCAAAGTGATCTAGATCTCTTATTGGCTCCATCGAGAGATTTGCCGTGTCAACGCATCCTTGACACCATGCGCTGGCCGGTCCGAAGGAGAGAAGACGAAGCACCATGAGCGAAGCTCTGCTGTCCCACGCAGTAGGGGCGGTCAAGCGCGCCCGCCGTACGGCCGGCCGGGTCCGCCGCCGCGTGGAGCGGATCAACACCGTTCCGGTGCTCGGCACCCGCGGCCAGCCCCGCGCCGCGCTGCGCCCGGTCCACCTCTCCGTCCTCGGCGGACGCACCCTCAACATCGCGGTGCCCTGCCCTGCTGATCACACCGCCCCGGACGCGGCTCTCCTCGTACTGGAACACCGCGGCCTGCGCCGTACGGTCGCGATGGAAGCCGAACCGCAGCCGGACGGCACCACCCTGCTCACCGCCACCGCGTCGCTGCGTCACGCACGCCACGACCCCGGCCTCGACGGTGTGCGGCTCGACGACGGCGTGTGGCGGCTGAGCGTCGCGGTGCGTGACGCGTCCGGCACTCGGCGCACCCTCGGCGTCTCGGCGGCGGAACCGTACGCCGCCAACGGCCCGACCCTCCCGCACCCGCCGAGCACCACCAGCGGCACCGTCTTCCGGCCGGTGCGCTCCGTCGACGGCTACGCCATGATCAAGGTCTCCGGGCCGCGCGAACAGGCCGAGCTGGACACCTTCGACCTGCGCTGGGACCGCGTCACGGTCCGGGGCAGGCTGCTCGCCGCCCGCGGTCCCAAGGACCAGTACCGCGCCGAGGCCGTCCGCCGCGGCTCGGGCGCCACCGTCCCCGTCGACATCACCTGGGACGGCGACCACTTCACCTTCGACGTGCCGCTCGCCGCCATGGCCGGCGGCACCCGTGCCCAGCGCGTGTGGGACATCCAGCTGCGCCGCGGCCGCAACCGCATCAAGATCTGCCGTCGGCTCACCGACGTGCGGCACCCGAGAAAGGTCTTCCGGGTGCCCTTCCGCACCATCGCCGTCGAGGACGGCACGCTGCTGCGTGTGCACGCCCATCTCTCGGCCACCGGCGCCTTCGCGGTCAACTGCACCGCCTTCACCACCACCGAGGAATCCGCCTGATGAAGATCACGTTCCTGCTCACCTGGGGCGACGAAATGGGCGGCACGGAGATGGCCGCCTACACGCAGGCGGCACACCTCGCTCCGCGCCACGACGTCGAGGTCATCAGCGTCTTCAAGACCCGCGAGGAGCCCTTCTTCAGCGCCGGCCGGGCGATATCCCGCCGCTACCTGGTCGACCGCACCGGTCCGTACGGCAAGCCGGTACGCGCCAGCGACCTGGACGAGGCGGCCTGCCGTACGCTCACCTCGCTGCCCAGCGAACTGATCAAGCCCGCCTGGGAAGCCACCTTCGACCGGCTCTCCGACATCGAGATGAGCGCGGCGCTCGGCTCCCTGGAGACCGATGTCCTGATCACCACCACGCCCGCGCTGATGGCCGCCGCGGCCGAGCTCGTCCCCTCCCGGGTCATCACCGTCCACCAGGAACACCGCGCCTCCCAGCTGCGCGGTGTCAGCGGTGAACCCCTGCTCGTCTACGCGCCCCGCATCGACGCGCTGGTCTCCCTCACCGAGCGCACCAACGACTGGTTCGCCGACTCCCTCGGCGCCGCGGCCCCCGAGCTCACCGCCATCCCCAACGCCGTTCCCAGCGGCTTCCGTCCCCGCTCCGACCTGGACGGCAAGGCCATCGTGCTGGCCGCGCGCATGACGCCGGAGAAGCAGCTCGACCACGCCATCGAGGCATTCGCCACCATCGCCGACGAGCACCCCGGCTGGGTCATGCGGATCTTCGGTGACGGGCCGCAGGAAGTACGGCTGCGCCGCATCATCGACGGCCTGGCCCTGCACGACCGCGTACAGCTTCTCGGCCGTTCCTCCGACATGGAGCAGGAGTGGGCCAAGGCCGGACTGGCCGTCCTGCCCTCCCGCAACGAGGCGTTCCCCCTCGTCCTGCTGGAGGTCTTCGCCGCCGGCGTGCCCGTCGTCGCCTACGACATCGTCACCGGCCCCGCCGAGATCATCCGGCACGGGGTCGACGGACTGCTCGTCCCCGCCGGCGACAAGGAGTCGCTGGCCGTCGCCATGAGCAAGCTCATGGAGGACGACGACCTGCGCCGCTCCTACGGCGCGGCCGCCCGCCAGGGGGTCCACGAGCGCTTCGGCGCCGAGGAGATCACCAAGCGCTGGGAAGAGCTGTTCACCCGCCTCGTGGCCCGCCGCGACGACCCCCGCCGGCTGGCCGAACGCGCCGACCGCACCGCGCGCCGCGTCGCGGCCGGCGGCAGCCGCAGCTTCAACGTCGCCGCTCCCGTCAGCGTCCTGTCCGGCTCCGCCGACGAGCAGAAGGCCCGCGAGGTGCTGCTCCAGGCCCAGGACCGCACCGGCACCCTCGTACGCTCGGCCGGCCGGCTGGCCGAGGTGCGCGACGACGTCCACGCCCCGCGCATGGCGGAGTGGAACCTGGAGATCGCCACCGACGCGCTGGCCGCCCACGGCATCCCGTACGTCCTGCTGCGGGACGGGGGCACCTCCTACCGCGTCGCCGTCGAGGTGGAGCACCGTGCGCGGGTCCTCGAAGCGCTCGCCACCGACCTGCACGGCAAGCCCGTCTACGCCGAACTGATCACCCCGCGCGGCGCGGCACCGGGAGCGGTGCTCGCCGAGCGGCTGCGCGAGGCCGGTGACGTGGCCGGTCTCCGGGTCTTCAAGCCGCTGGTCACCGAGAGCCGCACGCTGCGCTACGGCCCCGCCTTCGGCTGCACCGTCGAGTTCTGGGCCGAGAACGACGAGACCGAGGAGCTGCCGGGCTGGCGCAGCGCCCCGCGCGGCACCACCCTCATCGGTCCGCGGGTGCCGTCCCTGAAGGCCGACGCGACCCTGCGGGTCGGCGAGCGCGACCACCCCACCCTCGCCGCCTTCACCGACCGCCTCATGTGGGACATCGACTTCCCCGTCGACGTCGTCTACACCTGGGTCGACGACACCGACCCCCGGTGGCGCGAGCGCCGGGACGCCGCCAAGCGCGCCGCCGGCGTCGGCATCGACGCGGACAGCGGTGATGTCCGCTTCCGCAACCGGGACGAACTGCGCTACTCCCTGCGCTCGCTGGCCATGTACGCGCCGTGGGTGCGCAACATCTACCTCGTCACCGACGATCAGGTGCCTGCCTGGCTGAACACCGACCACCCCGGCATCAAGGTCGTCAGCCACCGGGAGATCTTCGCCGACCCGGACCAGCTGCCCACCTTCAACTCGCACGCCATCGAGAGCCAGCTGCACCGCATCGAGGGCCTGTCGGAGCACTTCCTCTACTTCAACGACGACGTCTTCCTCGGCCGGCCGCTGACCGCCCGCTCCTTCTTCAACAGCAACGGTCTGGCGAACTTCTTCCGCTCGCCGACCGCCGTCCCGCCGAGCGAGCTGTCCGAGGACGACGAGGGCTACTTCGCGGCCGGCAAGAACAACCGGTCCCTGCTCCAGCGCCATTTCGGGCGAACCGCCACCCACGGCTTCCTGCACGCTCCGCACCCCCTGCGCCGCAGCGTCCTCGCCGAGATCGCCGAGAAGTTCCCCGAGGAGACCGCGGCCACCGCGGCCAACCGCTTCAGGGGGTCCACGGACCTGTCCATCGTCTCCTCGCTGCACCACCACTACGGCTACCTGACGGGCCGCTCCACCCCGTCGACGATCAGCTGCTCCTACATCAACGCGGGCGACTACACCCACCACTCCCGCCTGAGTCGCATGCTCGCCACCCGCAGCCACAGCGTGTTCTGCATCGGCGAATCCGCGAACGCCGAAGTCCCCGCCGACGAGCAGGACCGCGTGCTGCGCGCCTTCCTCGGCGCGTACTTCCCGGTCCGCTCGCCCTACGAGAAGAGCTGACCCGACGAGAGAATCCGGCCTCGTCACCGGCTGAGGGCCGGGCGCACCGCTGTGGCGGCGCGCCCGGCCCTCAGCGGTTTGCGCTCATTCGGACTGCAGAGGCCTACGACAGCGATGGCGGAACGGGGCGGCTGAGCGCGGAAGCGCATCCGTGGTGGGCTTGCCCGAGTCGTGCGGGTTTGCCTACTTGCTCGTGCGGATCTCGACCAGGTTGTACTGGTTGGCCGGGACGAGGGGCTCCCCGACCGCCGTCCACTCGCCGCTGGGGACCTCGATGTGCTGATCCTTGCCCTTGGGCGCAGTCAGGGTGACGTCGGCGGAGTGATCGGCCGATCCCTTGACGGCGTGGACGGCAGGCATTTCCAGGCTGAGGAAGCCGGAGGACCCGGTGGTGCGGAAACAGGTCGTCTTGCCTCCCCGCCACTTCACCTCCAGCAGCCCGGTGCCGGAAGAGCAGGCGACGAGCATGACGTGTCCGTCACCGCGCTTGAGGATGATCCCCGTCTCTTCCTTGATCTTCTCGGCGTTCGGGTAGTCGAAGCCCTCCACCGCGTGACCGGGTTCGGCGTCGGCCGCCGTCTCCAAAACGTCGGGGTTCCGGGTGTGGGAGGAGGCCGTGGTGGCCACGACCGTCGCGGCGCAAGCCGCGACAGCCGCAGCGGTGACGATGATCCGCCGTGCGAGCTTCATGCCAAAGCCCTCGTGATGACAGTGGGTCGCCCGGTTGCCGTGCGCCTGCCCGGGCATGGGGCGGCGGGCGGGAGCCCAAGGGGCAGTCCGATCTTGGAGATGCCAGATCCAAACACATGCCGTCACTTGCCGCCAGGGCAACAAGCAGGACATCAGATGATGAATCACGCCAAAGCCTGTATGTACCTTTTCTTATTTCTTACTTAGGCATCTACCGGCAGAAAAGATCCACTCCGCATGCTTAGGATCGCGTCGCCTGTCGTGTTCCTGCCGTGTCCAAGGGCCGGCGGTCCGAGGCATGGCGGCACCAGGCACACCTCTTCGTCCGCAGATGCCGCCACCGGCAGGCCGCCTCCAGGCATCGAATCGAAGGACCGTTTTGGACACCACTTTTTGGAGCAGACGGCGCGTTGTCGGCGCCCTCGCTGCCACCGCGGCCGTCGCTGCCTCAAGCATGGTCCTCAACCCCGTCGCCGCCTGGGCCGACGCTCTGCCGGAGGGCGGTGATCCGCTTCGCCTCCCCGACACCGACCGGGCGAAAGCCGTCGCGGCGTGGCTGACGGGTGGCAGGACCACCCGCGCCGCCGCGGAACTGGCGCTGATCGGTTCGGACGCCGACGTCCAGACCTTCCTGACCGTCGAGTTGCCCGCCGCCACGGCGGAGGACAACCGCATCGCCGTTTCGGCCGCCCTCGCCGCGGCGGGCAGGGGCACCCGACGCGACGCCGGTGCGGCCCTCGAACACGGTGACGCCGCCATCACCGACTACCTCAAGGGTGGCTTCAAGGCCGGCATTCTGGAGGACCTGAGCGTGGCCACCACCACCGTGATGGCCGCCGGCGGCAAGGCCGTACGCAGGGACGGCAGCGCCGCCCTGGACGCGGGCACCAAGGAAGCGCTGGAGAAGTACCTCTCCGACGGCCAGTACGCCGCCCGCCTGGAAGACATGACCGTCGAGGTGTCCAGCCTTCTCGTGGGTGCGGGCCCGGAGATGAAGAAGTACGCGTCGCGGGCCCTGGACGGCACGCCCGGCGACATCGAATGGTTCCTCGACACCGGCCAGCACATCGCCCGCGCCCGTGACCAGGAAGCCGCGTCCATCGGAGAACTCGTCGCGGTCGTCGAACGCGAGGGCAAGAAGGCCGACGCGAAGACGAAGCTGGCCGAGGAGGCCGCCACCCGCGCCAAGGCCGCTTCCGAAGAGGCCAAGAGGGCGGCGGACAAGGCCGCGGCCCAGGCCAAGGCAGCGGAGAACGATGTGGCCAAGTCCGGTAAGGCAGCGCGAAAGGCCGCCGGGGCAGCGCAGGGGGCAGCCAACGCGGCCCGGGTGGCCATCCGCGCCTCCCACGCCGCCGTACAGGCCTCCCGCCGCGCCGCCTACGCCGCCACCGCGGCGAGCCACGCCGCGGCCATCGCGGGGTCCGCCGCCTCCGCGGCTTATCGTGCGGCCATCGCTGCCTCCAAGGACGCCTCCCAGGCATCGGCCGCCAAGAACGCCGCCATCGCCGCCCGCGACGGCGCTGCCAAGGCCCGCTCCGCGGCGAAGGCCGCCGACTTCGCGGCCACCGCCTCGGCCCAGGCGGCAAGCGCCGGGTCCGCCGCCGCCTCGGCTGCCCGCAACGCGTCGGCCGCCGCGAGCGCCTCCGCCACGGCGGCCTCCGCTGCGGGGGCGGCGCAGGCACAGGCGGCGGAGGCCAAGCGACAGGCCCGGATCGCGAGCAGCAACGCCGCGATCGCCACCAACGCCGCCGGCACCGCACAGGCGCTGGCCAACGCGGCGGCGTCAGCCGCCCGTACCGCACGCGACGCCGCGAACAGTGCGGCCGAGCATGCGGAGAAGTCCGCCGAGGCCGCCGAATCGGCCGCCAAGTACGCGGGCCAGGCCGTCGATTACGCGAACAAGTCCACTGCGTACGCCAATGAGGCCGGCAAGGCCGCGGACACCGCCGTCGAGGCCGTGAACAAGGCGATCGAGGTGGAAAAGCAGGCGCGGGAGGCCGAATGGCAGCGTCTGGACGAGGACAAGAAGCAGGCGGTGGAGGAAGCACGCCTGCTCGCGCAGATCGAAGAACAGGAGAAGGCGGATCTCGCCGAGAAGCGCTCGCAGGCCGAACAGACCCAGCAGGCGACGAAGGACCTCATCGCTCAGGCGGAGTCGGCGCTGAAGTCCGGCAATACGGTCCTTGCCACCACCCTCGGCCGCAAGGCGGCCATCGCCCTGATGAATGCCCACGGTTCCTGGTCACGTGAGGCCGCGCGGTACGCCCTGTCCGGCACGGATGCCGACATCCACGCCTGGGTCGACACCGATCGCCTGATCGCACAGCGGCAGGACGACCGGGAGACCGTTCTCTACATCGCCCGGGTGTCCACCCCGGACGTCTCCGAAGCCGCGACCAAGGCTCTGCAGAGCGACGATCCGGACGCCGCCACCAAATTCCTCGTCACCGGCGTCATCGAGGCCGCGATAGACGACAACACGGTGGCGGTCGCCCGTGTCCTGGCCTCCAACCCCGGCAAGGCGGTGAAGAAGGCTGCGTCCGACGCCCTGGACGCCGGAACCGCCAAGGCCGTGTACGGGTTCTTCAGCAGTGCGATGGAAACGGCGCTGCTGGAGGACGAATCGGTCGCCACCACCGCGCTGATGGCCAAGGGAGGCCCCTACACCAAGGCCCACGCCCAGGCCTGCATTGGAAGGGCCGGCCTGGATGCGCCGCACCTTCCTCTCCACCGTCCAGTACAAGACCGCGCAGCTCGATTACGATTCCGCCACCCACATCGCCGCCATGCAAGGCGCGATCGCCGGTGCCGCGAAGATCGCGCACAAGGCGAAGGAAACGGCCGAGCGCGCGCAGGAGGCAGCGGCGCGCGCACGCAACGACGCCACCAAGGCGCAGGAATAGGCCAGCCAAGCCCAGAAGTCGGCCCTCCAGGCCGAGGAGTACCGGAAGCAGGCGGACGCGAACGCGGACGCCGCCGAGCAGTCGGCCAAGGACGCCCAGGAATCAGCCGACAAGGCGAAGCAGGCAGCCGCCACCGGCCGCACGGCCGCACGCATGGCAAACTACTCCGCCAACGTCGCTGTGAGTGCCGCTCGCCGCGCCGTAGCCTCCGCCAACTCGGCCCAGGCGTCGGCCGTGTCCGCCCGCGCCTCCGCCATTCAGGCCGGAAGGGACGCCAGGACAGCGGCAGTAGCCGCGACCCAGGCGCACCAGATCGCTGCGGCCAAGCGCACGGCCGAACTGGCCGAAGCGGCCAAGAAGGCGGCCGAACAAGCGCGCAAGGCCAAGGAGTCCGGAAAGAACCCCGTCGACACCCCGGAGAACGACAAGACCGACGGGCTTGATTGGGATATCAAGCTGGCTCGGGACCTGGCCGACATCTCCAGCGACGTCAGTACCATCACCGCGTGGGTCGCTGCCGGCAGCGGTCTCATCGCCGGCGTGTCCGCCGCCTTCGGCGCGGAGCCCGTTGCGGTGTTCTTCGGCGCCGTCGCGAGGTTCTCAGGATGGTCCTCCCTCGGTGCCAGCGTGTTCAGTACCCTTTTCACTGCTTACGGGCGGGGACTTGACAGCGCCGAGTTCAGGAAATCCGCCGGGAGCACTCTTCTGGGGCTGATCACCTTCGGGCAGTCCGGTTTGATCAAGAAGCTCGGCGACTTCGACGAAGCTTCGAAGGCCACCCAGATCGGCACGGCGATCACGCAGTTCGGGCACGACCTCATCTCACCGATCACCAGCCTACTGAGCTAGTCACCAGCTCGCACTCCTGGCAGATTTCCTGCAGAAATACATCCGAGGGTTGGCGGCTCTCCGCCGCCGACCCTCGCACACCACCGAAAGGAACAGAGTGCTGGCGCGGCTCCCTCTTCCGTATCTGCTGCTCTTGGCAGCTTTCGCCACTTTCATCTTCTGCCTGGCCGTGGAAAAAATAATAGAAATACGCAAGCTGACAGTTGCCTGTGCGGTGATTTCCGCCGGATGCTGCTTCGGCATGATCATAATGGGCAGCCTCCAGTACCAGGAGTGGAGCGCCGAGCACATGCTGGTCCTCTATTCTTTCGGATGGATCGGCTTCTCGATCGGCCTGATCCCTTTCAGGAAACCGTATTCCGAATACGCCGAGGAACGGCGCCGCGGCGTCATGAGAGAAAAGTACGAGTACGCGAAGTGGCGTCCACTGGTGACAGTCGCTTCGGTCATCGTCATGGGCACTGTGGGACATTTCCTCGCGACGTGACGGCACACCGCACAAGGCGCGACGGCGGCCTCGTCCCCGGGCTGCCCCGACCTGCCCAAGGGCTGAAGCGTCAAACGAGCGTCACAGGAACCCGAACGGATAACGATGAGCAGGCTCGGGATACTCGCCCGTTCTGACCTTGCCGAGCCCACCACAGGTCGTCGAGGTGGCGTCCGAGGTCGTGAAGTCCCCGTTGACGGAGCCGCAGGCCGCTCTCCCCCAGGCCCGGCACCCAAACCGAGCAGCACTTCCAGCTCGCACGAGTACGTGGTGAGACACCGAAGAACTGGCCCGACCAACGCTGGGTCCTGCTGCGACAAATGCGTTCCCGCAGCGAACGGTGGAGCGCAGTGCGCCGCTTGGCCGAAGGCTGCCTTCAAGGCTGGATCCCCGACGGGCCGATCCGCCTGGGAGGAATCAGCCAGCCGGAAGCCCCACCCCGCCACCTCGGTGACACCGATGAGGTGCGCTCCGCGGTCCCTTTATTGTCGCCCATGCTTGTCGCCCGTACTGGTCCGTGTCGACTGCCGGAGCCCATCGGACGGAGCGGCACGAAAGGGCGATGCTCCTCGCCCAGCCCCGCGGCCGTGCCACCCGCCCGCCCGAGAGACCATCAGCCCGCCCACCGCAAGAGATGCCGCTCCACATAGAAAGCCGCCCTCCGGCCGAGATGTCGCATGGGCCAGGAGGGCGGCTGTCCACTGCTGTCAGCGCGTCAGCTCATGTGTCGAATGTGCGTCCGCTCTGGCGTCGGGGTCAGGACGGGTCGCCGTACTGGAGGCCGCGTCCGTTGGTGCCGACGTAGACGCGGCCGAAGGTGTCGGGGTCACCGGTGATGACGCCGACGCCGCCGATGCTGCCCCACCGGTGGTCGTCGTCGTTGACCCGGAGCCAGGTGGCGCCCTTGTCGGTGGAGCGGAAGACCCCGCTGACGTCCTTGACGGTGCCGATCATGTACAGGGTCTGGTAGGAGGCGCCCGGTGCGGCCTTGCCGAAGCCGAGGGCCGCGGCGGACTGCACCGTGGTGAGCCTGGCGAAGGTGCGGCCGCCGTCGGTGGAGTGCAGCAGCCCTTGATCACCACCGGCGATCCACAGGTCTCCCGCGACGCCGGGGACGGCCTTGAGCCGGCCGGCGGCGGGAAGGCCGACGGCCCGGGCGGTGAAGGTCGCTCCGCCGTCGGTGCTGGCGTAGAGCGTGCCGCCGGCCAGCGAGTAGAACGTCCCGGCCGAGGAGCGGTCGGCGACGACCACGGCGCCGGCGCCCAGGCCACCGGCCTTCGACCAGCTCGCCCCCTTGTCGGTCGAGCGGTACGGGACCTGGCCGGCCTCGGTCCACACGATGGTCGAGCCGTCCGCCGCGAGCGCGACATGGCCACTGTCGGCGCCGGCCACCGGCTCCGACCGGAAGCCGGTCCAGCTGTTGCCGCCGTCGGTGGAGTAGGCGCCGTCCTGCGCGCCGCCACGGCCGACACGGACCATCACTGAGGGGTTGGCCTGGGCGAAGTCGATGTCGGTGCTGTTGGTCATCATCGGGTTGTTCATCCGCCCGGCGGGCACCTTGGTCAGGTCGTCGTGGCGGAAGCCGCCCTGGTCGCCCATGGCGGTGAGGACGGTGGCACCGCCGGGCGGGGCGATCGCGTCCATCAGCGCGGTCTCCTCCAGGCCGCGCGCGCCCACGGTCCAGTGGCTGGTGCCGCCGCTGTCGGTGGCGTCGGCGTCCTTGCTGCGCCAGATGCCGTTGCCGGTGCCGTACAGCGCGTGCCCGGAGTCGAAGGGGTCGATGGCCAGGGCGGTCATCCAGTGCCCGGTATGGGTGCCGATGTACGGAGCGGCGGAGGCGTTCCGTACCGATTTCCCGGCCAGTGCCTTCCATGTCGTGCCGCCGTCGGTGCTGCGGTAGATTTCGTCCTCGGGCCACCAGCGACCGAGGGTGGTGACCATCACCGTGGACGGTTTGCGCGGGTCGACGGCCAGGCCGGAGAAGCCGTAGGAGCCCCGGGACGGGGAGATGTTCTTCCACGAGCCGCCTGCCGAGGTGTACTTCCACACCGAGCCCGCCGTCACACCGTTGGGTCCGAGGTTGTCGGTGTACGTCAGGTACAGCGAACCGTCACCGGAGAGCACGCCGTGCTGGGGCAATTGGCCGGTGGGTTGCCCGGAGACGGCCTTCCAGGTGCTGCCCCCGTCGGTGGAGCGGTAGAGGGAGGCGGACCTGTCCGCGACGCCGACGTAGACCGTGTTGCTGCCGGCCGGCCCGTACGTCACGAAGGAGATGCCCGCACCGCTGCCCGCCCCGTCCTTGACCGGGAACGAGGAGACCTGCCGCCATGTCGCCCCGTGGTCGGTGCTGCGCCACAGGCCGTTCTTACGGGTGCCCAGCAGCAGGGTGCGGTTGTCCGAGGGATCGATCACGAGCCGTTCGCCCGCCCCGCGGCCGTCCTCGTTGCCGCCCAGCTTGAACGGCAGATCGGTGCGCTGGAAGGTGCGGCCCCGGTCGGTGGAGCGCAGGATCGCGCCGTTGCCGGCCCAGTTGTTGGTGTAGGTGCCCGTCGCGAGGTAGAGCCGGTCGGGGTCTACGGGGTCGGTGGCCAGCGCGTCGACGCCCAGCAGGTTCCAGTCCTTCTCGCCGAGCCAGTCCGTGAGCGGGATCCACTGCTCGGCCGCGGTGTCCCAGCGGTAGGCGCCGCCCATGTCGGTGCGCGCGTACAGCAGACCCTTCTCCCGTGGGTTGAACACCAGGCCGGTGACGTAACCGCCACCGACCACCTGGGCGTTCCTCCACTTGTACAGTCCGGCCGCGGCCTCCTGGCTGTCGGTCACCTTCACCAGCTTCCACTGCTGGTTGGTGCTGCCCCTGCCGGGATACTGGACGACCGCCGCGCCCTGGGCCGTGGCGCCTCCGGAGACGTCCAGGACCTGGCGGCTCTTGCGGGAGGTGAAGGTGACGGCGCCGGAGCCGCTCACGTCGTCGATCCGCCACTCCTGGGAGGCGGAGGAGCTGTCGGTCTGCTGCTCGGCGGCAGCCGACCGGGCGGTCGAGCCGCCCGCTATGCCCAGCACCTTGCCGCTGTTGCGGTTCACGAGTTCGTAGTAGCCGTCCCCGGTGGGCCTCAGTTTCCACTGCTGGTTGGCGGTGTTCTGGTCGGTCCACTGCTGGATGCGGGTGCCGTCGGCGGTGGAGAAGGCGTTGACGTCCATCACCTTGCCGCTGCGCACGGAGACCAGCCTGTAGTAGGCACCGGAGTCGATCGTCGCGGCCAGGGAGTCCTCTTGGGTGAACAGGAGGTACGGCACGGCGGCGGCCGGCACGCCGAGCAGCAGACCGGTCGCGGTTCTGCGACGGCGGTGACGCCCGCGGCGCCCACCGTCCGTGGGGTTCTTCATGGGGAGGTGTTCTCCTTGCATATCACCGTGGATCGGGCGGATCAGCGCTGCAGGGTGAGGACACCCGGCCGGTACGGGCGCCGGTCGTAGGGGCCGCCCGCTGTGGGGGACTTGCCCTGGTAGAGGAACTGCAGGTTGCAGGGATCGACGGTCATGGTCTGGTCGGGGTTGTTGCGGACCAGGTCACCGTGGCTGATGTCGTTGGTCCAGGTGGCACCGCTGTTGGCCTTGCCCGCGAAGGGGTTGCTTTCGCCGACGGCCTGCGGGGTCCACGTACCGCTCAGGCTGGAGGCCGTGAAGGAACGGAAGTAGCGCGTCTCATGCGCGCCCTTCGCCTCGACGATCATGAGGTACTGGTTCTGGCCCTGGACCTTGTAGACCTGCGGCGCCTCGAACAGCTTGTCCGGCGCGTCGCTCATGACCGTCGTGTACGAGGAGCCGAAGTTGCCCGGGAAATTCCCGATCGGCATGCTCGCCCGGTAGATCTTGCCGTTGTCACCGGCGAAGAACAGGTACATGTTCCGGCCGTCGGCGATCAGGGTCTGGTCGATCGGGCCGGTGGGGGAATCGGTGCGGGGGATGCTGCCGGTGAACAGCGGACGGGGCGCGGACCAGCCGTTCGGGTCGGTGGGGTCGCTCGACGTGCGGTAGCTGAAGGGCCACGCACCCCACTGGGACGCCAGCACCCAGATCCTCTTGGGTGCGAAGTAGAACAGTGTGGGCGCCACCGCGTCCTGTTTCATGGCGGTCTGGCCGGCCGACGCCATGTCCGACCAGTTCGTGAAGGGGCTGAAGGCCATCGAGCCGTACGAGGTTCCGGACGCGCTCGACGCGTAGACCAGGTGCTTGCCGTTGTGCACCACGTTGGTGAAGTCCTTCACCGCGGCCCACCCGTTCGAGGGCTGTGCGAGGGCACCCGTCGATTTCCACTTGTACGTCGAGGGGAGAGCACACGTACCGCTGCCCGCCGTCCCGGACGGGGCGGTCCACTTCTGGTTGTTGACGGGTGCGCAGGCGTACAACTGGATCTTGGTGCCGTTCGCGGTGGCCGCGCCGACGGCGTCGAGGCACAGCCCGGACTGGACGCCGGTGATCGTGCCGTTGGTGTTGATGTTCCACTGCTGGTTGGCGCCGCCGTTGCAGTCCCAGAGGACCAACGGGGTGCCGTCGGTGGTGCCCTTGTTCTTGGCGTCCAGACACTTGTTGCCGTGGACCTTCAACTGCTTCGCGGCGGTGTAGGTCCAGCGCTGGTTGGCCCGTCCGCTGCAGTCCCACAGTTGCGCCGGGGTGCCGTTGGCGGTGACGGAGTCGGGGATGTCGATACAGCGGCCGGAGGCCACGCCCTTGATCTCCCCGGTACCGTCGGCCGGCTTGGCCGGGGGCGTACCGGAGCCGGAATGGAGAGCGTTCATGACGGCGGTGTACGCGGGCTTCGGCCTGCCGTTGTCGTCGAACAGCAGGGGGCGCTCGTCGCGGCGCCAGGAGTCGCTGTCACGGATGCCCCACACCGTGATGCCGGTGCACCGGGCCACGGCCAGGCAGGCTCTGACCGTGTTCGCGTAGTGGACGGGTGGTGCCTGGGCGATGTCCAGTTCGGTGATCTGGACGTCGACGCCCAGGGCGGCGAAGGCGGCCAGGGTGGTCTTGAAGCTCGCCGGCGGGCCGCCCGCTTGGAAGTGGCTCTGGAACCCTACGCAGTCGATGGGCACGCCGCGGGACTTGAAGTCCTTGACCATGCGGTAGACGCCCTGGGTCTTGGCGTCCGACCAGTTCTCGATGTTGTAGTCGTTGTAGCAGAGCTTGGCCGAGGAGTCGGCCGCACGGGCGGTGCGGAACGCTTCCTCGATGTGGCCGTCGCCCAGCAGGTCCTGGAACTTCGAACTGCGGTGCTGGGAGGAGCCGTCGGCGAAGGCTTCGTTGACCACGTCCCAGGCGTAGATCTTGCCCTTGAAGTGGTTCATCTCGGTGGTGATGTGGTGCTTCATCGCGCTGCGCAGGGTGTTGGCGTCGGTGATCGACTTCACCCAGCCGGGCAGCTGTTTGTACCAGACCAGGGCGTGGCCGCGTACCCGCTGCCTGTGCGCGGTGGCGTGGCCCACGATCCGGTCGGCCGGGCCGAAGGTGAAGGTGCCGCGGGAGGGTTCGGTGGCGTCCCACTTCATCTCGTTCTCCGGGGTGATCATGTTGAACTCCCGGTCGAGAATCGTGGAGTACGTCGGGTCGCCGAGCCTTCCGGCAGCCACGGCCGTACCGAAGTACCTGCCCGAGGGGGCCGCCTGCGTGCTCAAGGCCGCGGCTCCGGCGGAGCTGGGGAGGAGCGTCACGACTCCGGCCATCACCGCCGCGGCCGACAGTCCTACCGTCAGTGTCCGGCGGCTCCGGCGGAGCCGGTGCAGGCCCTTCACGATTCTCCTCGGGGGTCGCGGGTCATCCGGGGCGCCGTGAGCGTGCACTCACCGGCCGGTGCGGTCTGGTCTGCCGCGGGGTGGGTGCGGTGCAGGACGTGGGGCCGTTCCTGTCTGCCGGTCACCCGGGGTTCGTGGGTGTGTCGCGTCATGGGAGCCGCTTTCTTCAGGGGATGCGTCAACAGGGATGTGGGGAGACCCGCCACGCCGGCACGTCATGGTGAGCGGCGGGAAGGTCAACCCTGAAGTGGAGGCTTTCGAACTCGCGGTCCCGTAACAGAAAAGCCGTGCCGCCCGGACGATTGCCCGGTGATGCATCTCGCAGACAGAAAGCGTTATGCGGGGCCCCGTCGTCTGGTCGTCCCCGTGGGGAGGGCGCGCCGCAGTGATCAACAGTGGAGGTTCTGGAGTGGCGTCGGTGGCGGCCAGGCCGATCAGCCTTCAGACCGGTCAGACTTCAGACCTGTCACGGCGAGGCAGCCGTCGATGAAATGCGGACCGAACACCGAACCTGGAATCGGCGCGGCGCTCGGCTCACTGCGGGGCGGAGAAAGACGTGGCGCGGGCTCGTTGCTGCGGGATCACCGGTCACCGAGCGACCCGGCCCGGGATGCTCAAGGAGCGGTTCTCAGGCCCGGGCCCCGCGCGTGATGAAGGAAGCCTGCCCGGCGAAGGCCCGAGTGCCGTCGGAGCCATCGAGCCAGATGCCACCGTCGCGGTGCCGGAGGACCGACCCGGGATAGTTGTGCGCGTGCAGGGTCACCGACCCGGCGACCGACCCGGGGCGCGGACAGAAGGTGGCGTCTTCACGGAACAGTTCGCTGCCGTCGTCGGTACTCAGCCGTAGCCGCAGGTACTGATGGCGAAGGTACCGGCCGTCCGCGGCGCGGAGCGTGACGCACCGTGGGTCGGCCAGTCCCCCGACGACCGTGAAGGTGACCCGTTGTCGTGCCTGCGCGCCGCTGGGCGCGGAGACTCGGCCGCCGAGTGTCGCGAAGTCACCGGCATACGTGACGAACAGGCCGGGTCGGTCCACGGACTCCAGCGACTGTGCGCCCAGCGGAACCGTTCCTGCGACGGCGGACGGACTCGCCGGGGACGGTCTGGGCGACGTGGTGGTGCGCGACGGAGTCGGCGTAGGGGTACGCGACGGGATCGGCGTGGGGGTACCGACCGTGGGAGCGGCGGTGACGGCAGGCGTCCGGGGCGCCGGTTCGGGCCAGGCCGCGTAGGTCGCGGTCCCGGCGATGAGCACCGCGCCGGTGGCGAGGCTCACCACCGGATGAGCGGTCACCACGTGCAGTTTGCCGATCAGCGAGCCGTGCAGACTGCTTCCGCCCGTCGCCGTGCCGACGGTGACGGGGGCCGCGGCCAGCCCGGCGGCGCCCGCAGCAGCCGTACCCGACAACAGGCCCTTGGCGGCCAACGCCGCGAGGAGTGCGGCCGGGACGGCCAGCGGCGCGATGTCGAGAAGCAGCAGTTCGGCCGGAACCCGTTCTGTCGTCGTGCAGGTCCGGCAGTCGCGGATGTGCCGCGCGATCCGCTTGCGCCACACGGATGTATGGAGACCGTCCCAGCCGACGACGGTCTCGTTCAGCTGCGGACAGCGCGGGTCCGCCGCCAGCGCGGCAACGATCGCCCGGCTCAGTTCCAGCTGCTCACGCATGCGTTGCAGGCGTACCCCGGCGTGGGCGGCACTGAGCCCCAGCGCGTCGGCGATGTCCTGACGGCTCAGCAAACTGGCGCATTCCTGCCACCACAGCGACAGCAGCACCCGGTGGTCCGGGTCGAGCCACCGGCCGGCTTCGACCACCTGACGGCGCTCGTCCGACATGTGCAGACGCAGGATCGTCACGTCCTCAAGCGCGGCGCCGGCGCGCGGTGTCCGGAGTGCCTCGTCAATGACCGTGGTCCGGTCGGCGAGGCTGCGTTGCCGGTACCGGTGGGTATTGATCTGACGGAGCGTGATCGACACCAGCCAGGACCGGAAGCTTTCCGGGGCACGCAGGTCGGGCAGGTCGCGCACCACGCGCAGCAGGGTCTCCTGGACGACGTCGTCCACGTCGGCATGTCCGCTCAGCGCTCGCCCGACGATGTTGTAGAGCAACGGCAGGTACGCGGCGATCAACTTCTCGCGCGCCCGATCGTCACCGGCCTGCGCCGCGACAACCAGCTCCGCGTGGCCCGCGTCCATGAGCCCCATCCCACCTTCTTCAAGGAAGCGATCCGCCGAGTACGGCGGCATACCTTAGCGTCGGCAAAGGTATGCGGCCAAAGCCTGCGCCTTGGGTGGACGAGCCGGTTCGTGCCGACTCGCAGGGCCCGGTACCGCGGGCGCGTTCGGGTAGCAGGCGGCCAACTCGTGGACGGATCAACGCGCGTGCACGCCCCACCTATTGATCACCTGTCACGCCAAACGCCCGGCCCACCGAGGTACGACGGCAGCGCGCCTGTCGCCGCGATCAGCGGCGCCGGAACCCGGCCGAATTCTCACCGACTTCCGGCGGACCTGCCTCTCGGCAGCGCGCCTCCCAACCAGCGTGACCCGCACGATCAGTCAGGCGATGCTCATCAGGACGAGCGTCGAATGAGCGTCACAAGCGTCATTTCAACGTCGGAACATCGCCCGCAACGCCCGCACCGCACATGATGCGCACGCGCGGAGTCGCAGTTCAGGAGCCCTTAGCGGCCTTCTCCAAAATCACCACGCACTCCACATGATGCGTAACCGGAAACAAATCAAACGCCCGCATCCTCCGCGGCACATACCCCTCCCCCCCGAAGTACTTCACATCCCGCGCCAGCGCCGCCGGATCGCACGCCACATAAGCAATACGCCGGGCCCCCAACGAAGCCAGATGAGCGACCGTCCCCCGCCCCGCCCCCGCCCGCGGCGGGTCCAGGACGATCAGGTCCACGTCCGAGATCCCGGTACGCGGAAGTACCTGCTCGACCTTTCCGTGTTCGATCCGCACACGGTCCAGGTCCTGCACGTTGCGACGGGCGTCCTCCACCGCCCGCTTGCTGCTCTCGATCCCCAGGACGGCGCCCTTTTCACCGACGCGTTCGGCCAGTGCGCCCGCGAAAAGGCCGACGCCGCAGTACAGGTCGAGGGCCATGTCGCCCTTCTTCGGCATCAGGCCCTGCATGACGGCCTCCACCAGGAGGTCGGCGGCCTTGGGGTGGACCTGCCAGAAGCCGCTGTTGGCCACGCGCCAGGTGCGGTCGGCGGCGCGTTCGCGGACGAAGGGGCGGCCGTGGACGCGGTGGATGCCGCCGTCCTTTTCGTTGACACGGAGGACGGAGACGGGCTTGTCGAGGTCGACGATGGGGAGGCGGCCGCCGGGGCGGGGGGTCAGGACGACCTGGCGGTCGTGGGAGCCGGTGGCGGCGATGGCCTCGACGGTGGCGATCTGGGGCCAGTCGCGCTTTTCGATGCCGAGTTCCGAGACGCCCGGGGCCGCGATCAGGCAGTGGTCGATGGGCTGGATGTCGTGGGAGCGGTGCTTGCGCAGGCCCACGTGGCCTTCGGCGTCGATGGCGTACTGGACGCGGGTGCGCCAGGCCGGGACCTCGCCCTTGGGGACCTTGTCGCCGGGGGCCGGTTCGACGGTGCCGTCCCAGCGGGCCTCTTCGGGGGTGAGGCCGGCCAGGCGGGACAGCTGCTCGGTGATCACGTCGGCCTTCAGGCGGCGCTGGGCGCCGGGGGCGGCGTGCTGCCAGTCGCAGCCGCCGCACTTGCCGGGCCCGGAGAAGGGGCAGGGGGCCTCGACGCGGTCCTTCGAGGGGGTGAGGATCTCGACGGCGTCGGTGCGGAGGAACCGGTCGCCCTCGTCGCCGTCGGTGACGCGGGCGATGACGCGTTCGCCGGGGAGGGCGTGCCGTACGAAGAGGACCTGGCCTTCGTCCGTACGGGCGATGCAGTGGCCGCCGTGTGCGACACGGCCGACCTCGACCTCGTACTCCTCGCCTACCAGCGACTTCTTGGGTTCGGTCTGCATGGTGGGGGAGCTCCTGGGGGGTGGCGGGAGGGGTACGGGGCGGCGGATGCCGACCTGCAAGTCTACGGGGCGAGCGGGTGGACTCCGAACCGGACGGGGCGTACGGGCGGGGTCCGAACCGGAGGGAGCGAGCGGGCGGAGTCCGAACCGGACGGGACGAACGGAAGCCCGGGGCCCGGAATGGGGCAAGCGGAAGCACCGGGGCCCGGACCCGCCGGATGGCAGGCCCGGGCCCCGGGGCGGTGCGGCGCGCGGTTACTTCCGTGTGGCCGCCTTCTCCTTCTTCGGCTGTGCCACCGGGCCCCGCCGTACGGCACCCGGCGCGTTCCACTCCGCGCGCTTGCGGGCGCGGCGCTTGGCGGCCTCGGAGGAGTCGAGCTGCCAGGGGACGGAGGTGACCATCACGCCGGGGGTGAACAGGAGGCGGCCCTTGAGGCGGAGGGCGCTCTGGTTGTGGAGGAGGTGTTCGTACCAGTGGCCGACGACGTACTCGGGGATGTAGACGGAGACGGCGTCGCGCGGGCTCTCGCGGCGCAGGGACTTGACGTAGTCGATGATGGGGCGGGTGATCTCGCGGTAGGGGGAGGCGAGGACCTTCAGGGGGACGTCGAGGTTGCGGCGCTCCCACTCGCCCTTGAGGGCCTTGGTCTCGGCGGCGTCCACGTCGACGCTGACCGCCTCCAGGGTGTCCGAGCGCATCAGCTTGGCGTAGCTGAGGGCGCGGAGGGTGGGCTTGTGGACCTTGGAGACGAGGACGATCGAGTGCACGCGGGACGGGCGTACCGCCTCGTCGCCCGGTACGTCCTCGGCGGCGATCTCCTCGGCGACCCGGTCGTAGTGGCGGCGGATCGCGGTCATGGTGGCGTAGAAGATGACCATGCCGAGGACGGCGACCCAGGCGCCGTGGCTGAACTTCGTCAGCAGCACGACGACCAGCACCAGGCCGGTGAGGGTGGCGCCGAAGGCGTTGATCGCGCGGGAGCGGTGCATCCGGCGGCGCTTGGCCGGGTCCTTCTCGGTCAGCAGGTGGCGGTTCCAGTGGCGGACCATGCCGACCTGGCTGAGGGTGAAGGAGACGAAGACGCCGACGATGTAGAGCTGGATCAGGCGGGTGGAGTCCGCGCCGTAGATGTAGACGAGGACGATGGCCGCGCCGGCCAGCAGCACGATGCCGTTGGAAAAGGCCAGCCGGTCGCCGCGGGTGTGCAGCTGGCGCGGCAGGTAGCGGTCCTGGGCGAGGATCGAGCCGAGCAGCGGGAAGCCGTTGTACGCGGTGTTGGCCGCGAGGAAGAGGACCAGGGCGGTGGCGGCGGCGAGCACGACGAAGAAGAACGTGCCGTCACCGAAGACCGCGGCGGCGACCTGCGAGATGACCGGGTTCTGGGTGTAGCCGGGGCCGACCGGGACGCCGTTGTGCAGCAGGTCCGTGGCCGGGGTCTCCGCCATCTTCACGTTGGTCGCCATGGCCAGGCCGATGATGCCGCAGAACATGGTGACGGCCAGGCCGCCCATCAGGGCCAGGGTGGTGGCGGCGTTCTTGGACTTGGGCTTGCGGAAGGCGGGGACGCCGTTGGAGATCGCCTCGACACCGGTGAGCGCGGCGCAGCCGGAGGAGAAGGCGCGCAGCAGGAGGAAGACGAGAGCGAAGCCGGCGAGGCCGCCCTGTTCAGCGTGGATGGTGAAGTCGGCGGTGGGCGCCTTCATGGTGTCGCCCATGATCACGCCGCGCACCACGCCCCAGATGATCATGATGAAGACGCCGGCGACGAAGATGTACGTCGGGATCGCGAAGAGCTTGCCAGACTCCTTGACGCCGCGCAGGTTCATCAGGGTCAGCAGCACGATCATGGCGATCGCGCACAGCGTCTTGTGCTCGGTGACGAAGGGGATCGCCGAGCCGAGGTTCTCCACCCCGGAGGAGATGGACACGGCGACGGTCAGGACGTAGTCGACCAGCAGGGCGCTGGCGACGGTCAGCCCGGCCTTGGGCCCGAGGTTGGTGTTGGCGACCTCGTAGTCGCCGCCGCCGCTCGGGTAGGCGTGCACGTTCTGCCGGTAGGACGCCACGACCGTGAACATCAGCACCACGACCGCGAGCGCGATCCAGGGGCTGAAGTGGTACGCCGACACACCCGCGACGGACAGGACGAGCAGCACCTCGCCCGGGGCGTAGGCCACGGACGAGAGCGGGTCGGAGGCGAACACGGGGAGCGCGATGCGCTTGGGGAGAAGGGTCTCGCCCAGTTTGTCGCTGCGCAGTGCGCGCCCGATAAGGATCCGTTTGGGCACGTCGGTCAGTTTGGACACGCAGAGGATGCTAAGCCTTCGTCAAGGTGGTCGCCCACCCGCCACCCGTGCGGGCGGCGACGATGGGCCCGTATGCCGGGACGGTTTTCCGCGGGCCCCACGGCCACCAGCGGTTTCATCGTCCCAGCACAGCGCGGGCCGAAGCCCCCGGCCCCCTTCTTCTTCTCTACGACTTCTTAACGCCGGGCGATTTCCACGCCGCCGTAAAGACCGCTGTTCGGAGCCGCGGGATTTCTACGCTTTCTTAACGGGCCGGACCGCCCGCCCCTTCTCGATCACTCACTTGATCACTTCGGCCCCCGGGTTCTCCGTATCTCTTTGACTTCGGTCCAGCGCCGTGCCGCCTCGGGGCCCAGGCGCCCGCGCAGCCCCGCCGGCTTCAGCAGGTTCGCCTCGGCGCGGTTGGTGAGGGTCCGCGCCTCGCTCTGGTAGTGATCGTCGACGAGCGACGCCGGCTCGGTGTCGTTCGTCACGGGGACCAGGCGCGCCGCCATCTTGCCGGTGTCGCGGTACGCCCCCTGGAGCAGGAACGGCGGCGCGGTGGGTGGTGTCCGCCTGGGCCGCGGAGGCGTTGTAGGCGCGGTTGACGCCGAGGGCGACCGCGCGGACGTACAGGAGCCCGCGCAGTACGGAGACGATCTCGCGCAGATCGGCCGTGCCGTAGGGGTGGGCGAGCCGGTCGGCGCGCGCGCAGTCGTCGCCCTCGGCCATTCGGACCAGCAGGTCGAGGTCGGCGCGCTCGCGGGCGGCGAGCGGGTCGAGGGAGGTGGTGCGGTGGCCGAAGGACCGGGCTGTCCACCTTGACCGGGAGGAGGCCGAGGCGGGCCGCCACGTACTCCATGAGCGTCGTCTTGCTGTAGCCGGGCGGTGACAGCTGCAGGAGCAGGCCCTGGCTGTCGGTACGGCGCCCCTCCCCCGCCCGGCCCGGCGCTCAAGTGGTCGGCGTCAGGCGCCCGTGCCGTGCGGGTCCGTCGGCGGCGTCGAAGGGCGCGACCCGGAAGAACTCGCCCTCGGCGTCGTAATCGAAGATCAGCGCGCTGCTGCCGGCGGTGAGCCCGCTCTCCTGCGTACGGACCTGGACGACGGCCGTCGCGCCGTCGTCGGCGCGCACCTCGGCCTGGCCGAAGTCGGCGGTGACCCGGCCGGTGCGGATCACGCACACCCGGCCGACGAAGTCGTCGCGGGAGGCGACCCGTTCATCAGGCAGCAGGCGGCGGGCCAGGCGCGCCGCGGCGTGGGCACCGAGCCAGGCGGCGCACAGCGAGAGGCCCAGTGCGGCGGCGCGCAGCCGTGGGCTCTCGGTCAGCGCGGCACCGGTCAGGGAGCCGGCCCAGGCGATCAGGACGCCGAGCGAGAGGGTGACCGTCACGGGCAGTCCGGCGGCGCCACCGTCGACACCCTCACCCCCGTCGAGGATGTCGACGGCTGCCCCGCCGATCAGCACCAGCAGCCAGTAGGCGGCCACCACCAGCAGCGCGAAGGTGAACAGGACGGCCGGGAAGGCGAGCGCGGCCCGTGTGAATGCCCCGAAGTCGCCCATGGCCGTCCGTCTCCCGTTCGCGGTGTTCCTGCCGGTTCCTTGATGGTGGCAAGGGGAGGGGGCGCCACACATTGCCGGATTCCGGCAATCTTTACGCGTTTCTGATGTCCTGTTAACGGGCGGTGGTCTTGCTTGCGGGAGTGGCCGGAGGGTAGAGGGGACGGCCGGATTCCGGCCCCGGGGCGGGCCGCCACGGCCCGTTCCCGGAGCCCTACAGCGGCTTGTCCGGCCAGCCGAGCAGCCGCGCGCCCATCGCCGCCGTTTCCAGGGTGAAGCGCTGGAGGCCGTCGGAGGGGTCGTAGCCGGTGAGGAACTTGATGCGCTCCAGGCGGTACGACAGGGTGCGCACGCTCACCTTCAGGCGGCGGGCGGCCTCGGCGTTCACGTATCCGGACGCCGCGAGCGCGCCGATCGTCTCCAGCAGCGGCCCGGCGCCGCCGCGCGACTGTGTCAGCGGGCCGAGAACCGTACGGACGAGGTCGGCCATGGCCGCCCGGTCGCGCAGCAGCACGGGGAAGACCAGCAGGTCGGCGGCGCGCAGCACCGGTTCGTCCAGGTCCAGCTGCTCGGCCAGCTCCAGCGCGCCGAGGGCCTCCTCGTACGAGCGGACCACGCCGCCGGCGCCGGAGTGCGGCCGGCCGAGCGCCACCCGCCGGGCGCCGGGGCGGCCCACGTCGGGCCAGCGCGCGTAGGTGGCGAAGGCGTCCAGCACCGTGCGCTCGCGGCTCGCGCCGACGCAGACCAGCCGGCCCTCCTTGGTGGTGATCAGCACGTCGCGGTCGCCGAAGCGGCCGAGCAGTTCGCGTTCGACCCGGCGGGCGACCGGGTGGATGTCGTCGAAGGGCTCGTCGCCCTCGGCCACCGCGACCGCGTGCTCGTGCGCCAGCCGCAGCCCGAACCGCTCGGCGCGCTCGGCCAGCCGTCCCAGGTCGCTGCGCCCGTACAGGAGGTCGTCGACGAACTCGCGGCGCTCGGCCTCCTCCTGGCGTACGGCGAGCCGCTGTGCGCGTTCGTGACCCTCGCCGAACGCGGCGATCGCGGCGTCCACCGCGCCCAGCACGGCGTCGCCGGTACGGGCCCGCTCCGCGGCGCCCGCGGCCCGCGCCACCCCCGGCAGCGTGCCCCACACCCGCCGCGTCTCCCCCAGGAAGAGCCCGACCGCCTCGCGCAGCCCGTGTCCCGACTCGGCGGCCCGCTCCCCCAGTTCGCGCAGCGCGTCCAGTTCGGCGCGCCGGGGCAGCCGCCCGGTGTCCGACACCTCGGCGAGGAGCGTGGTGTACCCCTCCAGGAATTCCGGGGACATCCCGCCGTGCTGCACCGTCCGCGCTCCTCGTCGCCACACCTACTCCGGCCCCGGCCTTCGGGGCGGGTCCATCCTGCCGGACGGGGCGGGGCGGCCGGAATCGGTACGGTGCCGGAGTGGTGCCCCACAGCGGAACATTCCGCGGCATTCAGCCCATATCGCTATGTCTCCTGTATCGCTATGCCTCCTGCGACGGTGCCCCGGCCGGGCGCGGGCGCCGCGCGACCAGTTCGCCGAGCCCCTGGCGGGTCGCCACCAGCAGGACGCGGTCCTGGGGGCGCAGTTCGTACGCGTCGCCCAGCTCCCGTACCAGCCGGGCCCGGCCGCGCTCCGGTGCTTCCGGGGCGGCGCCGGACGCGGAGTCCGGTGCGTCGTCGGGCGCGGAGGTGTCCACGGCCAGGACGCGCAGCATGCCGGGCCGGAAGACATCGGCGATCCGGCGGCCCTCCAGGGCGGCGTGGCCGCGCGCCTCGACCCGGGCGACGAGCAGGACCCGCCGCTCGACGGGGATCGCGCCGAGGATCTGGCGGCCCATCATCGCGCCGGCGAAGGCGGGCGCGGCCAGGAAGCTGACGCTGCGGCTGCGGGTACGGGCCTGGGGGTACGCGGCGCGCAGCGTGCGGTAGACGGCGGTGGCGAAGCGGTCGTCGAACAGGCGCAGCGTCACCCGGAGCCGGGGCTTGACCGACCGGGCGTACAGCGCCGCCTCCAGATTGGTGGTGTCCTCGCTGGTGAGGGCCAGCAGGGCGTGGGCGCGCTGGATTTTCGCCGCCTCCAGTACGCCTTCGTGCGTGACGTCCCCCACTACCGTCGGCACCCGCAGCCGGCGCGCCAGCGCGATGCCGCGCGCCTCCGGGTCGGCTTCCACACACACCACGGGGATGCCCAGCTCGTGCAGCTGGGCCAGCACCCGCGTACCGACCTTGCCGAGCCCCAGCAGCACCACGTGCCCGGAGAGCCCGCGCGGCGGCCGGCGCAGCGCGGAGGCGTTGCGGAAGGTGCCGAGGCCTTCCAGCGCGGCGGCCACCAGGACCGGCAGCAGCAGCAATCCGGTGAGCCCGGACAGCAGTTGCAGCACCTTGCGGGGGACCGGCTCGCCGAGGGCCGGTTCGTTGATGGCGAAGAGGTCGAGCAGCGAGAGGTAGGCGGCGTGCAGCGGGGAGTCGCCGGTGGTTACGGAGGAGGCGACGGCCAGTGCGAGGACCGCGCCGACGACGCCGGCCAGCGACCAGCGCAGTCTGCGGGAGAAGAAGGTGCCCAGCGGCACGCCCGGGCCGGGCAGGCTGACCCGGCGCCACAGGGCGGCCACGCCGCCATGCCGTCCCTGGCGCTGCCGGTCGCCTCGGCCGCCAGGGCGCTGCTGGCGGCCCGTATAGGAGACGGTTTCCAGGACGACGGAGCCGCGCCCCGGCGCCGCCATGACGGTGGCCTCGTCCGGGAGGAGCTCGGGGCCTTCGTCGGCGGCGGGGCCCTCGTCCGCCCGGCCGGTCTCGCCCCCGGGCGTGTCGGCGGGCAGGTCCGCCGTCGCGGACAGGACGGCGAGCGGGCACAGCCCGGGCGTGGCGGCCTGGGCGGGGCCGCGCTCCACGGCGCGCAGCAGCAGGCCGTCGGCCTCGATGACCTTGCTGGTGCCCGCCACGGCGGTGGCCGCCAGCGCGGGCGCCACGGTGTCGGCGTCGGACAGCACCGTGGTGGACGCGTCGACGCCCTCGGTGTCCAGGGCACCGACGGCCGCCGCCTGGTCGAGCAACTGCTCCAGGTACTGGCCGAGTTTGCGGTTGTAGAGCCGGATCACCAGCCGCAGCCGCGGGTTCAGGCGCCGGGCGCGCAGCGCGGCGTGGATGTTGGTCTCGTCATCGTCGTAGACCAGCGCGAGCGCGTTCGCCGTGCCGATGCCGGCCTCGGTGAGCGTGGCGTCGTCGGCCTCCGGCGCCTCCAGGACCCGTATCGGCTCGTCGGGCGGCTCCTCGGCGCCCCCGGCCTCGTCGGGCGGGCCGGAGGGCGTACGGACCATGGCGGCCGAGACCCGGCCGAGCAGCGCCTGGGCCCGCCCCAGGGGCCCGGGCGGCGGCGGGATGCGGGGCCGGTGGGGTTCTCTGGCGGACGGGACGACGAGGGTGACCCGCTCCCGGTACACGTCCTTGAGTTCGGCGGCGAGGCGGCGCGCGAGGGCGTCGTCGCCGCAGACGACCATATGAGGGGCGGCCGGATGGTACGGGGGCTCCTGAGGCACGGTGGACACGACGCTCAGCGTGCCGTACGGAACGGCCCGTACGCACCTGACCGCGACCGGCCGCAGGGCGCTGAACTGGGCGAAGGGGGCCGCTCCCGGACACGCCGGGCAGTGTGCGCGACCTCCGCCGCCATGATCGGTGAACAAGTTTCCACCCGTACCGCAAGGAAACTTACCCAAAGCTTATGTTCTCTTGTCACGTTCTTAACGCCCAGGACGGCCGTGCGGGCGAACCGCGTGGCCGCACCGGCTCCCATGCCAGGTAGCGTGGTCGCCGAACACGCCAGGTACGAAGCAGCCGGCGTCACAGCACAGGGAAAGGTGCGAGGTAGGGGCCGATGCACATCGTCATCATGGGGTGCGGGCGGGTGGGTTCCGCGCTCGCACAGACCCTGGAGAGCCAGGGTCATACGATCGCGGTGGTCGACCAGGACCCCACCGCCTTCCGCCGGCTGGGCTCCGCCTTCGGCGGCCGCCGGGTGACCGGGGTCGGCTTCGACCAGGACACCCTGCGCGAGGCCGGCATCGAGGAGGCGGGCGCCTTCGCCGCCGTCAGCAGCGGCGACAACTCCAACATCATCGCGGCCCGGGTGGCCCGCGAGATGTTCGGCGTGGAGAACGTCGCGGCGCGCATCTACGACCCGCGCCGCGCCGAGGTCTACCAGCGCCTCGGCATCCCGACGGTGGCCACCGTGCGCTGGACCGCCGACCAGATGCTGCGCCGGCTGCTGCCCTCGGGGGCCGAGCCGCTGTGGCGCGACCCGAGCGGCGGCGTCCAGCTGGCCGAGGTGCACACCTCGCCGGCCTGGGTGGGTCACAAGATCAGCAGGCTGCAGGAGGAGACCGGCGTCCGCGTCGCCTTCCTCACCCGCCTGGGCGAGGCGATGCTGCCGACCTCGCAGACCGTGTTGCAGGAAGGCGACCTGGTGCACGTGATGATGCGCACCGACGAGGTCGAGAAGGTGGAAGCGGTGTTCGCCGAAGGGCCCGAGGAGGCGCACGCATGAGGGTCGCGATCGCGGGCGCGGGTGCGGTGGGCCGCTCCATCGCGGGCGAGCTGCTGGAAAACGGCCACGAGATCCTGCTCATCGACAAGGCGCCGACGGCGATCTCGGTCGAGCGGGTGCCGCTGGCGGAGTGGCTGCTGGCCGACGCCTGCGAGATCACCTCGCTGGACGAGGCCGCGCTTCAGCGCTGCAACGTCGTCATCGCGGCGACCGGCGACGACAAGGTCAACCTGGTCGTCTCGCTGCTCGCCAAGACCGAGTACGGCGTGCCGCGGGTGGTGGCCCGCGTGAACAACCCCAAGAACGAGTGGCTGTTCAACGAGGCGTGGGGCGTGGACGTCGCCGTCTCCACGCCGCGCCTGATGTCGGCGCTGGTCGAGGAGGCGGTGAGCGTCGGCGATCTCGTACGGCTGCTGCGCTTCAGCCACGGCGACGCCAACCTCGTGGAGCTGACGCTGCCGCCGGAGGCGGCGCTGGCCGGCACCCGGGTCGGCGATGTCCAGTGGCCCGAGGACACCTCGCTGGTCACGATCATCCGGGGCAACCGGGTGCTCACGCCGAACAAGGAGGACGCGCTGGAGGCGGGCGACGAGCTGCTGTTCGTCGCGGCCCAGTCGCGCGAGGAGCAGCTGGAGGACCTGCTGTCGGTACGCCGCGAGGCGTGACGGCGCAGCCATACGGGGAAGGGCCGGGAACCATGTGGTTCCCGGCCCTTCCCCGTACCTCCGCTGCTCAGCGGCGGTGCCGGGGCCCCGTGCGGTCCGGCTGCTCGGCGGCCAGCGCCTGCGGCGTGATGTCCTTGGCGAGGTCCGCGGCCACCCCGTCCAGGACGTCGGTCTCCCGCGCCGCGCGCTCCCGCGCCGCCTTCGCCTCCTCCTCGGCCTTCTCCTTGGCCTCCATCTCGGCGAAGACGTCGATCGGCGCCGGCGCCTTGGCCAGGAACAGCCAGGTCAGCCAGACCGCCAGCAGGAACGGCGGGATCTTCAGCGCGATCAGCACCCAGCCGAGGTGGGTGGTGTCCGCCCACCAGTACAGCGGGAAGAGGATCGCGCACTTGGCCAGCAGGATCAGGCCCCAGGCCCAGCTGGCCTTGGCGTACGCCTTCTTGCGGCCCGGGTTGCGGGTGCGCCAGGAGAGGTTCTCCTTGAACACCGGCCCCAGGATCAGGCCGATCAGCGGCGCGCCGGCCAGCGTGGTGACGATGTAGGCGACGCCCAGGCCCAGCGTGTAGAGCATGCCGGGCAGGTAGAAGTCCTTGGCGTTGCCGGTCATCATCGCGAAGACCACGCCGAAGGCCACCCCGAAGACGCCGCTGAAGGCGTGCTTGACGGTGTCCTTGCGCACCAGGCGGGCGGCGGCCAGCACCAGCGAGACCGCCAGCGCGGCGATCGCCGAGATGTGCAGGTCCTTGTTGACCGTGTAGATCGTGACGAACAGCAGACCCGGCAGAACGGTCTCCACCATGCCGCGTACGCCGCCGAAGGCCTCGAAGAGGGCCGCCTCGGTGACGGCTCTGCCGTCGGCGGCGCCGTCCTGCTCCTGGACCGGCCCGTCGTCCGGTCCGGTGGTTCGCGTGGGTCGGTCGTCAGACGTCACCGGCTACTCCTGTCCGAGCGGTCGGAGTTCGTATTTCGGATTGAACAGCACCCGGCGTCCGTGGCTCATGGAGATCCGGCCCGAGGCGATGAGCTTGCGGCCCGGCTCTATGCCGGTGATCGCACGCCGGCCCAGCCACACCACGTCCAGCGCGGCGGAGCCGTCGAACAGCTCCGCCTCCAGGGCGGGCACACCGGCGCGCGGCCGCAGCGTCACATGCCGCAGGGTGCCGGTGACCTTGACTATCTGCCGGTCGTCGCAGTCGCAGATGCGGGTACAGCCGGTGTCCTCGGCGTCCTGCCGCAGCTCGGCCGACTCCAGCTCCTCCTCGGAGGAGGACAGCCTGTCGAGCATCCGGCGGAACCGGCCTGCCGGCTTCTCGGATCGGGTCCCAGCACTCATGGACCCAGCGTACCGGTGTACGGGGGCCGGGATCACGGCCGCGGAGCGCGCCGTGCGGCCCGGTGACGCGCGGCTCACGGCCGGCGCGGTCCGTACGGTCCGGACACCCGCGCCCGAGGCCGGCGCGCGCCGGGTGCCGGTATCCGTATCACTGCTCGAAGCGGTAGCCCATGCCGGGCTCGGTGACGAAGTGCCGGGGGTGCGAGGGGTCGCTCTCCAGCTTGCGGCGCAGCTGTGCCATGTAGACGCGCAGGTAGTTGGTCTCGGTTCCGTAGGAGGGGCCCCACACCTCCTGGAGGAGCTGCTTCTGGCTGACGAGACGACCCGTATTGCGGACCAGGACCTCCAGGAGATGCCACTCGGTCGGCGTAAGGCGCACGTCCCGGCCGCCGCGGTTGACCTTCTTGGCGGCGAGGTCGACGGTGAAACCCTCGGTCTCCACGACCACCGCGTCCTCGGCGGGCCCGGTCGGCTCGGCCCGGCGCACCGCGGCCCGCAGCCGGGCCAGCAGCTCGTCCATCCCGAACGGCTTGGTCACGTAGTCGTCCGCCCCGGCGTCCAGCGCCTCGACCTTCTCGTCCGAGGTCTGCCGGGCCGAGAGCACCAGGATCGGCACCCGGGTCCAGCCCCGCAGGCCCTTGATCACCTCCACGCCGTCCATGTCGGGCAGGCCCAGGTCCAGGACGATGACGTCGGGATGGCGGGCGGCGGCCAGCTTGAGGGCGGTGGCGCCGTCGGGGGCCGCGTCGACCTCGTACTTGCGCGCCTTCAGGTTGATCACGAGGGCCCGTACGATCTGCGGCTCGTCATCGACCACAAGCACCCGGTTCACTGTCGTTCTCCTCGTGGTGGGGAAACCCGCCGGGCCGTGCCCGCGCGGTGTCGGCTGGAAGGCGGCTCCAGGGGGCCGGGGAGCGGCCCGTGCGGGGCCGCTCCGGGGTCGGCGGGGCGCGCGCTCACGTCGTCGCCTGGGCCGGGAGGTCGGGCCGTACCGGCGGGCGGCCGGCCGCGGCACGCAGCGTGAGGACCATGGTCATGCCGCCCCCCGGGGTGTCCTCGGCGGCGAGCGTGCCGCCCATCGCCTCCGCGAAGCCGCGGGCGACCGCCAGGCCGAGGCCCACGCCCGCGCCGCGGGGCGCGTCACCGTACCGCTGGAAGGGCTCGAAGATGCGGTCCTTGGCACTGTCCGGCACACCGGGGCCGCGGTCGGCGATGCGCAGCTCGACGCGGTCGCCGAGGGCGCTCGCGGAGACCAGCACCCGCTCGCCCTCCGGGCTGTACTTGACGCCGTTCTCCACGAGATTGGCCACCGAGCGCTCCAGCAGCCCCGGGTCGACGGCGACGATGGGCAGTTCCTCGGGGATGTCCAGGGTGACGCTGCCCTCGGGGACGCCGCCGAGCGCCATCGGCACCACCTCGTCCAGGTCGATGTCGCGGATCAGCGGGGTGACCGTGCCGGTCTGCAGGCGGGACATGTCCAGCAGGTTGCCCACCAGGTGGTCCAGCCGGTCGGCGCCCGCCTCGATGCCCGCCAGCAGCTCCGCCTCGTCGTCCTCGGACCAGGCCACGTCGTCGGAGCGCAGCGAGGTCACCGACGCCTTGATGCTCGCCAGCGGCGTCCGCAGGTCGTGGCTGACCGCGGCCAGCAGCGCCGTACGGATGCGGTTGCCCTCGGCCAGCTCCCGGGCCCGCTCCGCCTCGCCGACCAGCCGCTGGCGGTCCAGGACGACGGCGGCCTGCGCGGCGAACGCGGCCAGCACGCGGCGGTCCTCGGCGGGCAGCACCCGGCCGGTCAGGGCCAGCGCCATGTGGTCGCCGACCGGCATGTCCACGTCCGCGTCCTCGGGACGCAGCAGCGGCTTGGCCTGCGGATCGCCCTCCGCGGTGCCGCCGACCCGGCCGGCACAGGTCCACGGGGCGACGTCGCTGCTGCGCTCCAGCAGCGCGACCGACTCCATGCCGAACGTCTCCCGTACCCGCTCCAGCAGCGCGTCCAGCGTCGTCTCGCCGCGCAGCACGCTGCCCGCCAGGAAGGAGAGGATCTCCGACTCGGCGCGCAGCCGCGCCGCCTGATGGGTACGGCGGGCCGCCAGGTCGACGACGGAGGCGACCGCCACGGCGACCGCGAAGAAGATCACGATCGCGACGATGTTCTTGGGGTCGGCGATGGTGATCGAGTGGGTGGGCGGGGTGAAGTAGAAGTTCAGCAGCAGCGACCCGACCGCGGCGGCGGCCAGCGCCGGCAGCAGTCCGCCGATCAGCGCGGCGGCGACGGTCAGGAAGAGGAAGAGCAGGACGTCGTTGGCGAGCCCGGGGCCGTTGTCGAGGGCGGCGAGCAGCACCGACAGCAGGACCGGCCCCACCACGCCCAGCAGCCAGCCGGCGATGATCCGGGCCCGGCCCAGCCGGGCCCCGCGCGCGACGGGCAGGCCGCGCCCCTTGGCGACCTCGTCGTGGGTGACGATGTGCACGTCCAGGTCGGGCCCGGACTCCCGGGCGACGGTGGCGCCGACGCCCGGCCCGAAGACGTACTGCCACGCCTTGCGGCGGCTGGAGCCCAGCACGATCTGGGTGGCGTTGACGCCGCGCGCGAACTCCAGCAGCGCGCTCGGTATGTCGTCGCCTATGACGTGGTGAAACGTCCCGCCGAGATCTTCGACGAGGGTGCGCTGTACGGCCAGTTCCTTGGGCGAGGCCGAGGTCAGCCCGTCACTGCGGGCTATGTAGACGGCGAGCACCTCGCTGCCCGAGCCCTTGGCCGCCATCCGGGAGGCGCGCCGGATGAGCGTACGCCCCTCGGGGCCGCCGGTGAGGCCGACGACGATGCGCTCGCGCCCCGCCCAGATCTTGGAGACACTGTGCTCGGAGCGGTACTGCTGCAGATACTCGTCCACCCGGTCGGCCACCCACAGCAGCGCCAGCTCCCGCAGCGCGGTCAGATTGCCCGGCCGGAAGTAGTTCGACAGGGCGGCGTCCACCTTGTCGGGCTTGTAGATGTTTCCGTGCGCCATCCGGCGCCGGATCGCCTCGGGCGACATGTCGACCAGCTCGATCTGGTCGGCCCGGCGGACGATCTCGTCCGGCACGGTCTCCCGCTGCCGCACGCCCGTTATCGACTCGACCACGTCGCCCAGCGATTCGAGGTGCTGGATGTTGACCGTCGAGATCACGTCGATCCCGGCCTCCAGCAGCTCCTCCACGTCCTGCCAGCGCTTGGCGTTGCGGGAGCCGGGCACGTTCGTGTGCGCGAGCTCGTCGACCAGCGCGACGGCCGGGTTCCGCCGCAGCACCGCGTCCACGTCCATCTCGGTGAACACCGAGCCGCGGTACTCCAGCTCCGCCCGCTCGATCTGCTCCAGCCCGTGCAGCATGACCTCCGTACGGGGCCGGTCATGATGCTCCACGAACGCCACCACGACATCCGTCCCGCGCTCCACCCGCCGGTGCGCCTCGGACAGCATCGAGTACGTCTTTCCGACGCCCGGTGCAGCGCCGAGATAAATCCGTAGCTTGCCGCGTGCCATGGCCCCATTGTCTTACGTCAAGCCCGCCCCCACCGGGCTGAGCCTGCTGCGACCCTACCGACCGCGCATCGGGATAAAAGGTGCAGGTGGCGGCTGGGGGGCAGGTCTTTACGGGACTCTGATACGGGTGGGGCGGAGAGTCGGCGAGGGCGCTACCCGGCTCCCCGCAGGGCCGCCGCCGGGCGGTGCCGCAGGGCGATGCGGGTGGTCACGATCCCGGTCGTGAGGGCGAGGAGGCCCGCGCCGCCCAGGATGAGGGCGACGGTGCCGGCCGGGAGATCCGGAGCCGGCGAGCCGGTCAGGGCCTGGCTGAAGACCGCGAGCACCGCTCCGGCCACTGCCGCCCCGACGAGGAGCGCGGCGACGACGACCACTGCGTTCTCCAGGCGCATCATGCGGGCGACCTGGCCGCGGGTCGCGCCCACCAGGCGCAGGAGCGCGAATTCGCCGGAGCGTTCCATCGTGGTCATCACCAGGGTGTTCACGACCGAGATCGATGTGAAGGCCGTCACCACCAGCAAGAGCAGGTAGGTGGCGGTCATGGAGGCGTCCCGGTCGCGCAGGGCCTCGGCGCGGTGGGCGGCGTGGTCGAGCACCTGCCAGGACGGCTCGTTCCTGTGCAGGGCCGCCAGGCCGTCGGCCAGCTGCCGCTGGGCGCCGGGGGCGGCGCGGACGTACACCACGTCAAGGAGCGGCCGTTCGCCGTCCAGGTGCCGCGCGGTCAGCCGCTGTGGGAGGACGGCTTCGCCGAAGCCCCGGGAGCGGGTGTAGACGGCCGTGACGTGCAGCTTCTCCGTCCGGTCGTCCTCCATGGAGACCGTCGCCGTATCGCCGACACGTACGTGCGCGCGCTGCGCCAGGTCCGTACTCAGAGCGATGTCCCGCGGGCCGAGACGGCCGATGCTCCCGTCCCTGACCCCCAGGTCGAGAACCTTCTCCAGCGGCCCGTCGGTGACGGACTGCGCCATGCCGGACGGGCCCTTGAGCGCGTCCTTGTCGGTGAGCAGGGTGATGTACGTCCCCGTGGCGCCCACCGCGGCCCCGGCTCCGGGCACCGTCCCGGCCGTGTGCGCGGCCGAGACCGGCAGGCCCGCCCCGTCACTGCGTAACAACGCGTCGGCGACCAGGCGACGGCTCTCTTGGTGCCACTGCTCGTTCCACTTCATCTGGGGGACGAGCAGGGCGACGGCCGCGAAGGCGACCGTGAGGGACAGCGGTCCGGCGGCGCCGCCCAGCCGCCGGTAGCCGGTGCTGAGGTTGGTCTTCACCAGCAACCCGATGGAGGGGAACAGGATTCGGCACAGCATCCCGAAGACGCCTCCCGCCAGCTTGCCCACCCACGGGCTGAGCAGTGCGACGGCGACCATCAGGACCATGACCAGGCTCACGGCCGTGTTCGCCGCGTCCGAGCCGCCCGAACCGCCGATCGCCACGAGCCCCCAGATTCCCGCGGCCAGGACCGCCAGGCCGATCCAGGTGCGGATTGCTCCGACACGCCGGCGGGGCACCGAGGCCTCGCCCAGTGCCAGCAGCGCGCGGACCCGGGAGGCCCGTCTGCCGCTGCTCCACACGGCCGCTTCGGCGATCACCCAGCAGACCAGTACGGCGGACAGCACACCGGCCGGGCCGAATGCGAGCGGGAAGGCGGACGGGATCATGCCGCGGGCCGCCAGCCAGGCCCGTAGCCCGTCGGCCAGGAGCACGCCGAGAGCGCAGCCCGGGACGGCGGCGACAGCGGTGATGACGAGCACTTCGTGGGCGATCAGCCGACGGACCTGGCCGGGGGTCGCGGCGATGGCGCGCAGCAGGGCGATCTCCCGCGTCCGCTGCTGGACCGACAGGGAGAAGGTGCCCGCCACCGCGAAGGCCATGACGAACAGACAGACGAAGCCGAAGGGCACGACGAAGGACACCACGTCCGCGCCGCCCTGCGCCGGGGACGCGCCGGCTCCGGCGTCGAGCAGCACCGCGCAGGCGGTGGTCAGGATCAGCGCGCAGAGCATGGTGACGAACGAACCGGCGAAGGACACCTTGCGGGTCCGGATGGTCCACCATGCCAGTGGGAGAAGCACGGCTCACACTCCCAGACGGGTCATGCGCTCGGCGATGACATCCGCCGACGCCCGGTGCAGGACATCGGTGACACGTCCGTCCGCCAGCAGCAGCACGGCGTCGGCGTACGAGGCGGCCACCGGATCGTGGGTCACCATCAGGACGGTCTGCCCTACGTCGTCCACGAATTGGCGCAGAAGTCGCAGTACGTTGCGTGCCGAAGCCGTGTCCAGGGCTCCGGTGGGCTCATCCGCGAAAACCACCTCGGGGCGGGTGATCAGGGCTCGCGCGATGGCCACGCGCTGCTGCTGGCCGCCGGACAGTTCGCCGGGCCGGTGCTTGCGGCGGTCGGCGAGGCCGACGTAGGTGAACAGTTGATCCAGCCATCCGGCGTCGAGGCGCATGCGACGGCCGGCCAGCCGTACCGGGAGGGTGATGTTCTGCTCCGCCGTCAGCGCCGGGAGGAGGTTGAAGCCCTGAAAGACGAACCCGACGCGTTCCCGGCGCAGTTGGGTCAGTTGTCGTTCGTTCAGCGGGGCCAGGTCCCGGCCGGCGATCTCCACCGTGCCCCGGTCCGGGCGTTCCAGGCCGGACGCGCAGTGCAAGAACGTGCTCTTGCCCGATCCGGAAGGGCCCATGACAGCGGTGAACGACCCGTAGGGTAACTCCGCCGTGACATCGTCGAGCGCCGTGACGGCGGCTCTTCCGCTGCCGTGTGACTTGGTCACGGCGTCGAGGCGCACCGCCCAGCGGGCGTGCCGTGCCTCGGCGTCTTCCTGGGACCGGCCGGCCTCGTGGCGGTGGTAGATCGCCGAGCCTGCGTGCTTGTCCACGAACGTTCTCTTTCTCTCCGGAACACTGTGTGTGGTGGTCATGACCACCACACGCAAACCCGGTCGTCATAACACGGCGGCTCTCCTCCAGCAGGCGCGGAGCATGGCCGGTACTCACTTTCACGCCACCGGACAACTGGTGCTCCGCTGGCCTCCTCAAGGAACATCCCCCCATGACCGACACACACCCCCGCCTAACCCACACCGCCCACCTCGATGCCCATGCACGCGCCGCGGCCAAAGCCCTCCTCAACGAGGTCTTCGAGGGTGACATGTCCGAAGAGGACTGGGACCACGCCCTGGGCGGTATGCATGCCCTGGTGTGGGAGGGCGACGAGCTGATCGGGCACGCTTCGGTGGTGCAGCGTCAGATGATCCATGCCGGGCGGCCTCTGCGGTGTGGTTACGTGGAAGGGGTCGGCGTCCGCGCGGACCGGCGTGGGCGGGGGCACGGTGCGGCCATGATGACGACACTGGAGCGGGTCGTGCGCGACGCCTACGACCTGGGCGCCCTCAGCGCGTCCGACGGGGCCGCCGACTTCTACGCGGCGCGGGGCTGGCAACTGTGGCGGGGCGCGTCGTACACCCTGGCCCCGAGCGGACTGCGGCGTACCGAGGAGGAGGACGGCAGTATCTATGTGCTGCCGGGGGCTGCACCGCTGGACCTGACGGGTGACTTGGCTTGTGACTGGCGGAGTGGGGACGTCTGGTGACGCCACCATCACCTACAGATGACGAAAGGAGCGCGCTCAGGGCCGGGTGAGCGCTCTCGTGACTCCCGCGACCACCGTCGTGGTCAAAACCCATCCGGCCAGTACAGCTGCCCAGGCCACCCATTGCCCCGGCCCCTGCGGGCTGAACGCCCGCTGCTGTCCCAGGTCGAGCACAGGCAGGAACACATCAGCCGCGTAAGCCGCCGCCACGAAGTGTGCGGTACCGTCTCCGCCGGTGCGTGCTGGTGGATTGAAACCGAAGTAGCAGGCTGTGGCGGCAATACCGGCCAGGATCCATCCGAGAGCGCGGAGCGGCCGATACCCGTATCCCACAGTGACATCTTGCAGCCGGCCCCAAAGCTTCGCAGGCAGACGCAATCCCGCGCGCCGATTCCGCTGTTTCACGAGAAGGACAGTGCGGGCTTCCTCGTCATGTCCGATACGTCGATAGTAGGCCGCCAGTTGCTCGTAGCACCATGGCTGATACCGAGTCTGCCCGCGCATCATCCAACCGATGCGATCGCATGCTGGGCGGTGGGGACTCAATAGTTCATACCGCGCACGATCGAGGTCGAGACAGTCGGGTGAGAAGTCGGCATCATCGTGGAACACCTCCATGGCGGCTCCTGTCAGCAGCACGGCCCGAGGTGATTGTCGGAGCTGGTCGAGGAACAGGACACCCAACCGGGCGTTCGCGCAATCGAGCACTGCGGACTCGCCACCGGCGAAATGCGCTCCGCGGAACGAGAGCCGACCGTCGACACGGCAGTCCGAGAGCACAACGCCGCCGATCGCCCTGAAGCCGTCGCCGCACGTGAGATTCCCTGCCACCGTCGCGCGTGCCGCCCGAAGCGCGACACCGTCCCGTCTGACCGCCCTGGCACCGTCCAGTTCGATTCCCGCCCCGACCGACGCACCGTACAAGTTCACGCCACCTTCGGCCGACATCCCATCACGGGCGTAGAGACCACCTCGCACTCTCAAGTTGGGAGCGTTTAACGCCCACTCATCGGCATTCGACATTCGCGCTCCGTTCAACCAGAAATGCCCGCCGACCTCCGCTCCGAAGAGTTCCGCTCCGCCGGCGAACACAGTGCCGGAGCACGACAGGTCCGAGGCGACGGCGATGTTGTGCGCCCGAAGTGCGAAACCGCAGCGATTGACAAGTCTCGCCTTGTTCAGTTCGAGTCCCGCCCCTATCGACGCGCCATAAAGATTCATGCCGCCTTGCGCCGAAAACCCGCCACCGCAGTACATCCCACCCGACACCACCATGTCCGGTGCGTCGAGAGCGTAACCATCGGCGCAGGACAGTCGTGCCCGAACCAGCCAGACCCGCCCCTCGACCTGGGCTCCGAAGAGCCCGACCCTGCCTGCAATGGCGTTGGTCAGGTCGAGGTCGCCCCGAATGGTGACCCCATAGCCGTCCAGCCGTGGAATGCGTGAGCCCCGGAGCGACAGGGAGAGCAGCTCAGATGTACCCACGTGCACCGGCTCATCGAACGAGCACTCTTCCATGATCAACGGGCGTTCGATCCGCATGTACCGCAAACACAAAGCCCCTGTGATCCTCGCACCCATCAGGTGCAGCGCTGTTGTCCCTCCGGACGATTCGCCCGCTTCGCACGCCAGTGCAGCGATTGCTTCGGCCCGGACGCAGCGTTCAGGGCCCCACGCGGCGGCTCGCTGAACGTCGTTGTCGACGCTGCTTCCGTCACTCAGAGCGAGTGCAGCCCCCTCGCGCAAAGCCGACCACAGTCGCCACTCGTTCACACTCAGGTCCTCAGGTATGCGCATCCGGCCCCCTCACCACGCGTACCGACCCGCTCCAGTTGTACAGGGGTACACCGGATTCCGGCCTTGGTCAGAGAAACCAGGAGCCTTCCGCGGCATTACGTCTGGAAACAACAGCGGGCCCACCCGTATGCAACGGGCGGGCCTGCTGTGTTGGGGGCGGGCCAGTGACACACCGGCCCCCGTGAAACACCTGCCTACTTGGTCAGCTCCCGCAGCCCCATGTTCAGCTTCAGGACATTGACCCTGGGCTCCCCCATGAAGCCCAGGACGCGGCCCTCGGTCGTGTCCTCGACCAGGCGCTCGACCTTCGCGGGGTCCAGGCGGTTTTCCTTGGCCACCCGGTTGACCTGGAGTTTCGCGTACGCCGGGGAGATGTCCGGGTCGAGGCCGGAGCCGGAGGAGGTGACGGCGTCGGCGGGGACCTCGGACTGGGGGACGCCGTAGGTCTCGGCGACCCACTGCTTGCGTTCCTTGACGGCGGCGATCAGGTCGGTGTTGGTGGCGCCCTGGTTGGTGGGGCCGGAGACCTGAAGGTCGTACTGGGTGTTGACGCCGTTGGTCTTGTTGCTGCCGAGTCCCGCGGACGGGCGCGGCTGGAAGTAGCGCAGGTCCGGGATGGGGTTGCCCTTGGCGTCCTTGCCCTTGTCGTAGCGCTGGCCGAGGAGTTCGGAGCCTACGGACCTGCCGTTCTGCGTGACCTCCGAGCCGTTGGCCTTGTCGTGGAAGGCGGCCTGGGCGACGCCGGTGACGACGAGGGGGTAGAGCACGCCGCAGACCACGGTCAGGACGAGCAGGGCGCGCAGGCCGGCGCCGAAGAGGCGGGCGGTGTTGCGTACCGCGTTGTTCATGGGAATCACCCGATCCCGGGGATCAGCGAGATGAGCAGGTCGATGAGTTTGATGCCGATGAACGGGGCGATCAGACCGCCCAGTCCGTAGATGCCGAGGTTGCGGCGGAGCATCCGGTCCGCGCTCACCGGGCGGTAGCGCACGCCCTTGAGGGCCAGCGGGACCAGCGCCACGATGATCAGCGCGTTGAAGATGATCGCGGACAGGATCGCGGACTGCGAGCTGTGCAGCCGCATGATGTTGAGCGTGTCCAGGCCCGGGTAGGCCACCGCGAACATCGCCGGGATGATCGCGAAGTACTTCGCGACGTCGTTGGCGATCGAGAAGGTGGTCAGGGCACCACGGGTGATCAGGAGCTGCTTGCCGATCTCGACGATCTCGATGAGCTTGGTGGGGTTGGAGTCCAGGTCCACCATGTTCCCGGCCTCCTTGGCGGCCGAGGTGCCGGTGTTCATGGCCACGCCCACGTCCGCCTGCGCGAGGGCCGGGGCGTCGTTGGTGCCGTCGCCGGTCATCGCGACCAGCTTGCCGCCCGCCTGTTCGCGCTTGATCAGCGCCATCTTGTCCTCGGGCGTGGCCTCCGCGAGGAAGTCGTCCACGCCCGCCTCGTCGGCGATGGCCTTGGCCGTCAGCGGGTTGTCACCCGTGATCATGACGGTTTTGATGCCCATCTTGCGCAGTTCGACGAAGCGTTCGCGCATGCCCTCCTTGACGACGTCCTTGAGGTGGATGACGCCCAGGACGCGGGCGCCGTGCTGGTCCTCCAGGGCGACCAGCAGCGGCGTGCCGCCGGCCTCGGAGATGCCGTTGGCCAGCCGGTCGGCGTCGTCGGGGACGGTGCCGCCGCGCTCGCGCACCCAGGCGATGACCGAACCGGTCGCGCCCTTGCGGACCATGCGTACGGTGCCGTGCTCGGTCACGTCCACGCCCGACATGCGGGTCTGGGCGGTGAAGGGCACCCACGTCGCGTCGACCAGCTCGCCCTGGTGGCGTTCGCGCAGCCCGTACTTCTCCTTGGCCAGTACGACGATGGAGCGGCCCTCGGGCGTCTCGTCGGCCAGCGAGGACAGCTGGGCCGCGTCCGCGACCTCGGCCTCCGTGACGCCCTTGACCGGCACGAACTCGGCGGCCTGGCGGTTGCCGAGGGTGATGGTGCCGGTCTTGTCGAGCAGCAGCGTGGAGACGTCGCCGGCGGCCTCGACCGCGCGCCCGGACATCGCCAGGACGTTGCGCTGGACCAGCCGGTCCATGCCCGCGATGCCGATGGCCGACAGCAGCGCGCCGATCGTGGTCGGGATCAGGCAGACCAGCAGCGCCAGCAGCACGATCATGGGCTGCTCGGCGCCCGCGTAGACCGCGAACGGCTGGAGCGTGACGACGGCCAGCAGGAAGACCACGGTCAGCGAGGCGAGCAGGATGTTCAGCGCGATCTCGTTCGGCGTCTTCTGCCGGGCGGCGCCCTCGACCAGGTTGATCATCCGGTCGATGAAGGTCTCGCCGGGCTTGGTGGTGATCTTGACGACGATGCGGTCGGAGAGCACCTTCGTACCGCCGGTGACCGCGGACCGGTCCCCGCCGGACTCGCGGATGACCGGCGCCGACTCGCCCGTGATGGCCGACTCGTCGACCGACGCGACACCTTCGACGACATCGCCGTCACCGGGGATGATGTCACCGGCCTCGCAGACGACGAGGTCGCCGACGCGCAGCTCGGTGCCGGGCACCTGCTCCTCGGCGCCGCCGTTCAGACGGCGGGCCACGGTGTCCGTCTTGGCCTTGCGCAGCGTGTCCGCCTGCGCCTTGCCGCGGCCCTCGGCCACCGCCTCCGCCAGGTTGGCGAAGATCACCGTGAGCCAGAGCCAGACGGCGATGGCCCAGCCGAACCAGTCGCCCGGCGACATCAGCGCGAAGACCGTGGTCAGCACGGAGCCGACCTCGACCACGAACATCACCGGGGACTTGACCATCACCCGGGGGTCCAGCTTGCGCATCGCGTCCGGCAGCGACTTCACCAGCTGCTTCGGGTCGAAGAGACCGCCGCCGACACGGCCGTCGCCGTCCGGCCGGTGCCCGGCGGGCACGTCCTGATGGGGCGCGCGGGTCGGTGTTGCGGTGGACATGGAGCGGTGCTCCTCTTGCTTGGCGTCGTGCTGTGCGTCGTTTACGTCGGTGGTCATGACAACCCCTCCGCGATCGGGCCGAGCGCCAGCGCCGGGAAGTACGTCAGACCGGTGATGATCAGGATCGTGCCGACCAGCAGCCCCGCGAAGAGCGGCTTCTCGGTACGGAGCGTGCCGGCGGTCTCCGGGACCGGCTTCTGTCCGGCGAGCGAGCCGGCCAGCGCCAGGACGAACACCATCGGCAGGAAGCGGCCGAGCAGCATCGCCAGCCCGATCGTGGTGTTGTACCAGGGGGTGTTGGCGTTCAGGCCGCCGAAGGCCGAGCCGTTGTTGTTGGCGCCGGAGGTGAAGGCGTACAGCACCTCGGAGAAGCCGTGCGGGCCCGCGCCCAGCGCCTTGGTGTTGAGGATCGAGCCGAGCGCGTCCGGCAGCACCATCGAGGCGGCGGTGAAGCCGAGCACCAGCGTCGGGGTGATGAGGATGTAGCAGGCCGCGAGCTTGATCTCGCGGGTGCCGATCTTCTTGCCCAGGTATTCGGGGGTACGGCCCACCATCAGGCCCGCGATGAACACCGCGATGACGGCCATCACGAGCATGCCGTACAGGCCGGAGCCGACGCCGCCGGGCGCGATCTCGCCGAGCATCATGCCCAGCAGCTGGATGCCGCCGCCGAAGGCGGTGAAGGAGTCGTGGAAGGAGTCCACGGCACCGGTCGAGGTGAGGGTGGTGGAGACCGAGAAGATCGACGAACCGCCGATCCCGAAGCGCGTCTCCTTGCCCTCCAGCGCACCGCCGGCCGCCTGGAGCGCCGGGCCGCCGTGCGCGAACTCGGTCCACATCATCAGGGCGGTGAAGCCGAGCCAGATGACGCCCATCGTGGCCAGGACCGCGTAACCCTGCCGTACGTTGCCGACCAGCTTGCCGAAGGTACGGGTCAGCGAGAACGGGATGACCAGGATGAGGAAGACCTCGAAGAGATTGGTGAAGCCGTTGGGGTTCTCGAAGGGGTGGGCGGAGTTGGCGTTGAAGTAGCCGCCCCCGTTGGTGCCCAGCTCCTTGATGACCTCCTGCGAGGCGACCGCGCCGCCGTTGGTCTGCTGGGTGCCGCCCATGAACTGCCCGACCTCGTGGATGCCGGAGAAGTTCTGGATGGCGCCGCACGCGACGAGGACGAGCGCGCCGATGACGGCGATCGGTATCAGCACCCGCACGGTGCCGCGTACCAGGTCCGCCCAGAAGTTGCCCAGGTCGCCGGTACGGGTCCGGGAGAACCCGCGTACGAGGGCGATCGCGACGGCCATGCCGGTCGCGGCCGAGACGAAGTTCTGCACCGCCAGGCCGGCCGTCTGCACGACGTGGCCCATGGCCTGTTCACCGCTGTACGACTGCCAGTTGGTGTTGGCCACGAAGGACGCGGCGGTGTTGAACGCCTGGTCCGGGCTGATCGAGGCGAAGCCGTACGACAGCGGCAGGCTGCCCTGCAGACGCTGGAGCAGATAGAGGAAGAGCACCCCGGCCAGGGAGAACGCGAGGACGCCGCGCAGGTACGCGGGCCAGCGCATCTCGGTGTCCGGGTGGGCGCCGATGCAGCGGTAGATGATCTTTTCGACGCGCAGGTGCTTGCGGGAGCTGTACGTGGCGGCCATGTAGTCGCCGAGGGGGCGGTACGCCAGGGCGAGCGCGGCCACGAGCGCGATGAGCTGGAGCACGCCGGCCAGGATGGGGCTCATAAGGACGCTCAGAACCTCTCCGGGAAGACGAGGGCGAGGACCAGGTAGCCGAGCAGGGCGACGGCGACGATCAGACCGACGACGTTCTCGATGGTCACAGCTTCGTCACCCCCTTGGCGACGAGCGCCACCAGCGCGAAGACCGCGAGCGTGGCGACGACGAAGGCCAGGTCGGCCATCGTGTGCTCCTAGTGGGATCGGTGGATCTGACCCCTAGAGCAAACAACCAACCCGACCGTTTCCGACCGCCGTTGACGCCTCCCTTACGGCCATTAGCGCCGCATTGACGATTCTCATACGCTTCCTGCTCTGACCTGCACAAACACTGATGGGCCGCACTCCTTGGGAGGGAGTGCGGCCCACCGGAGCGCTTGTTTCCAGCCGCGGAAAGGGGCGTACGGGCCGGTCCCTCAACCGAAGACGGAGTTCTTCAGCGGGACCAGACGGAGCGCATCAGAGCCCTCCGCTCCGCCGGCGCCTCCGCACGCACGAAGCCGCCCGGCTCTTCGCGCTGTATGCAGTCGATGCCGTAGCGGTGGAGCAGCAGGAGGTCGTCCTGCGCGACAGGGGCCGGGAAGAGACCGCTCAGCCGGTCGGGGCGCCGGGGGCTGTGCGGCGCGTAGTCCAGCAGCTGGGCGAGGGCCTGCCGTACGTACGCGTGCGACGCGGCGCTCTTGGCCTCTATGACCTCGGTGCCCTCGTCGTCCGAGAGGTACAGGTCGCTGACGCCGGACGGGCAGAAGAAACGGCCGACTCCCTTCCGGCCCGTGGAGGCGAGATGGTCCCTGTAGGCGGCGACCAGCCGGGCTTCCTTCCGGTCGACCACGATCAGCCGCCCGGTGCGCTCGTAAGCCGTCCCGAACGTCCGGTTCTGCTCGGCCGCGGCCATCCGTACGGCCGCCCGGCTCCCGGAATCCGGCCGCTGCGCGGACTCAACGGCCCGGGCCTGCTCGACGCTTGAGGTGATCATGAGTTCTTCGAGCACCGAACGCGCCCGGTCGTCGGGGAAGACCATCTGTCCCGGAAACACGTGCGTCGGCTTGTAGCCGAGGGCGGCGTTCAGGTCGCGGTACGGGATGTCCGTGTCTGTCAGATCGAGCAGGGTGTAGACGGTGTGCCAGCTCGGGGCGCTTTCGTCCGGGGGCGGCCACAGCAGGTCGGCCAGCTCACGGTTCCGGAAGATCACGCCGATCTCGGCCACCGCGCGGACCCGGTTGCCGCCGGTGAACAGGACGACATCGCCCGGGGCGACGTCGCGCATCTTCTTGTCGTGGCTCGGCACGGCTCCCCAGAACCGTGCCCGGCCCTCGGGATGGGCCGCCAGCAGCCGACTGCGCTGCTCATCCGTCAGCGTGCGGGCATAACGGCTGTCCACGAAGGGCACCGGCTGTTCGACGGTGTCCGCCCAGTGCTCCCGCGACGCGGCCTTCCCGTAGGAAGGCGAAATCAATAAGTGCACTTGTGCGCATCCTCCATGCGGATGTGGGGACAGCAGGCGCCTGCCCCGGGAACCAGGAGGAAGCCCGGTGCCCCGAGCCCGACCGGCCCTACGCGAGGCGTTGTGCCCGCCCTTCGCGTGCCCCCTCCACAACAGCATGCGTTCCCGGAGCCGTCGGGGCCCCGGGAACGATGTCGTACGGCGCGTCAGCCGTGGTGGCGTCAGCGGATCTCCGTGATCTCCGGGCCCCGTTCCAGGCGTTCCACGCCGCCGCCGAAGCGGGAGGTTTCGGCGGTTTCCTGCTGGACGCCGTCGGGGACCATCTGGGCGTCGTCGGGGAGCTTGAGGACGATGGGGTCGCGGGGGGCCATGGGGGCCTCGCCGCGGACGACCACGGTGTCCCGGAAGATGTGCTCCAGGATGCCGGCGGCCTCGGGCTGGACCGCGCCCTGGCCGGAGATGACGCCGCGCAGGAACCAGCGCGGGCCGTCGACGCCGACGAAGCGCACGACCTGGACGCCGTTGGTGCCGTCCGGGAGCTGGACGGGGACCTGGGCGCGCAGTTCCCAGCCCAGCGGGCCCTCGACCTCGTCGACGACGCCGCCCTGCTGGGTGATACCCGCGCCGATCTCCTCGCGGACCTCGCCCCAGATGCCCTCCTTCTTGGGCGCGGCGAACGCCTGGAGCTGTACGGCGCTGTCCTGGAGGACCACGGTGGCGGCGACGATCGCGTCGCCCGCGACCTCCACGCGCAGTTCCATGCCTTCCACGCCGGGCACGAACAGGCCGCCCAGGTCGACCCGTCCCTCGGCGGGGTCGGAAACCTCGGAGAGGTCCCAGGGGCCGTCGGGCCGCGGGGCGGGCGGCAGGTTCACGCGCCGCTCCTCCTCGGCGGGCCCGGCTGCCTCGTCCGCGGAGTCCGAGGCCGTCGCGTCGGCTTCCGCCGCGCGGGCCGGCTCTGCGGGAGCCTCGTTCTTCTTGCGACGTCCGAACACGTCACTGTCCTTCCCGGTCGGCACCGACCGATGCGTATCCATTCCCACCCGTGGAGCCGTCCACCGCCGCATGACCGCCGGTGGAACCGAATCCCCCCTCGGCCCGCGCCGAGCCGGGAAGTTCCGCCACCTCGTGGAAGCGCACCTTCTCGACCTGCTGGACGACCAGTTGGGCGATCCGGTCGAACCTCTCGAACCGCACGCGTTCGCGCGGGTCCAGATTGACCACGATCACCTTGATTTCCCCACGGTACCCGGCATCCACCGTCCCGGGGGCATTCACGAGCGCCACTCCGCAACGGGCCGCCAGGCCCGAGCGGGGGTGCACGAACGCCGCGTACCCGTCGGGGAGGGCGATGGACACCCCGGTGGGGAGCACCGCCCGCTCTCCCGGGGCGAGTTCCGCCGCCTCGGTGGTCACCAGGTCGGCGCCGGCGTCACCGGGGTGTCCGTAGGCGGGCAGCGGAACGTCCGGGTCCAGACGCCGGATCAGTACATCCACCGGGTTGCGTACCTGACTCACGGGTTCACCTCAAAAGCACGAGCTCGCCTGACCTGGTCCGGATCGGCCATCGCGGCCTGGATCTCGGCCGGCCGTCCGTTGTCGATGAAGTGGTCGATCTTCACCTCGACGAACACCGCGTCCGCGCGGACCGCGACCGGTCCGCCGGGCCCGCCGATGCGGCCCACCGCCGTCGAGTAGATCTTCCGGCCGTGGACGGCGGTTATCTCCGCGTCCAGGTGCAGGACCGTACCGACGGGTACGGGACGCCGGAAGTCGGTCTCCAGGCGGCCGGTCACCGCGATCACCCGCAGCAGCCAGTTCAGCGCGCCCAGCGTCTCGTCCAGGGCGGTGGCCAGCACACCGCCGTGCGCCAGGCCCGGCGCGCCCTGGTGGGCCTCCTTGACCGTGAACTCGGCGGTCACCCGCACGCCCTCCTCGGCGCGGGCCTGCAGCTGCAGCCCGTGGGGCTGCGCGGCACCGCATCCGAAGCAGTGGTCGTAGTGCGCGCCGAGGAATTCCCCGGGCGCGGGGGCGTCGGGGTGCCGCACCGGGGCGACGGCGTCGGCCGGTGGCGTCAGCCGCGTCGGGGCCTTGTCGGTTCCACTCACGAGTGCAGACCCTACCCGCGCGGCCAACCGGCCCGCGCCGCCGTGCCAAGCTGGAGTCATGCAGTCGTACGAAGAACGCCTCACCGCGCCCCGCTCCTGGTGGGTGATCGCCGGCCTGATCGGCGTGGCCTGCGCCCTGATGCTGCTCCCGCTGGGGACACTGCCCATGCTCGGCGGTCTGATCGGCGGCGCGGCGCTGGCCGCGGTGGCGGTCAGCTCGTACGGCTCGGTGCGGATCCGTGTGGTGGGCGACTCGCTGATCGCGGGCGACGCCCGGATCCCGGTCGCGGCGCTGGGCGAGGCACAGGTGCTGGATCCGGAGGAGGCGCTGGCCTGGCGTACGCACAAGGCCGACACCCGCGCGTTCATGCTGCTGCGCAGCTATGTGCGGACCGCGGTACGGGTCGAGATCACCGACCCGGAGGACCCCACTCCCTACGCCTACCTCTCGACCCGCGAGCCGGAGCGCCTGGTGGCCGCGCTGACGGCCGTACGGGCCTGAACCGATCCCGGGGAAGGCGGCGCGGCGGCGGGGGCGTCACCGTGCGGCACAGCGGCCTTTCCGGGGGTGTGGAAGAAAGGCCCCAGGGGGTCAGGGGGGCGGTGCGGGGCTGCCTCGGCGGGCTACCGGCCGGGATGGTCCTCAACGGGCACCGGCCGGGATGGTTCTCAGCAGGCACCGGCCGGGGCGGTCCTCAGCCGGCGGCGCGCGGCGGCAGGGCCGTCGTCGCGGACTCCGGCAGGGCCTCCCAGGGCACCTGCTTGGTGCGCAGGTCGGCGCGGACCTTGTCCGCGAGCTTCTTGGTGTCCCGACGGTTCATGAACGCGCCGACCGCGGCGCCGACCATGAACGGGGTCAGGTTCGGCAGATTGCGCAGCGTGCGCTTCATGATCTGCTGGCGCAGTTCGCGCTTCATCTGGCCGCCGAGCGCCGCGTTGACCGTCGTGGGCTTCGTGACGTCGATGCCGCGCTCCTCGGTCCACGCGGCCAGGTAGGCGGTGCTGCGCTGGGCGAGGCTGCCGGGCGGACGCAGGCCGTAGACCTCGTGGAGCTCGGCGATGAGCTTGATCTCCACGGAGGCCACCCCGACGATCTCGGCGGCCAGCTCGGCCGGCATGGCGGGCGGCACCGGCAGCATCGCCGCCGCGCCCACCCCCGCGCCGACGGTGGCGGTGCCCCGGGTGGCTCCGGCGACGAGCTTGTCGGCCAGTTCCTCGGGGGTCAGGCCGGGGAACTGACGGCGCAGCGTCGCCAGGTCGCGGACCGGGATCCGAGGGGCGTTGTCGATGATGCGCTCGGCGACCGCCGAGAGGCCCTTGCGGACGCCCGCGCGGCCCTTTCTGGCGCCGCGGCCCACTGCCGCCGCGAGCGAGGCCGCACGGCCTCGCTCCTCCACTGCACCGGTCGTCCGCTCCGCGGGGAGGGCGGTCGGGTCGGCGGGCACGGGCGCGGTTTCGTCTCGTGAGCGTGCGCCGGCCGCCGGGCCTCTCTCGCCCTTGCGTCCCTTACGGAACGGGTTCACGCCTGCCACGGCGTAGTCCGGTCCTCAGGCCGCGCAGTCGCGGCAGATCGGCTGGCCGTTCTTGTCCTCCGCCGCCAGCTGGCTGCGGTGGTGGACCAGGAAGCAGCTCATGCACGTGAACTCGTCCTGCTGCTTGGGCAGCACCCGGACGGCGAGTTCCTCGTTGGAAAGGTCGGCGCCGGGCAGTTCCAGGCCCTCGGCCTGCTCGAACTCGTCGACGTCGACGGCCGAGGCGGACTTGTCGTTCCGCCGCGACTTCAGTTCTTCGATGCTGTCCTCGTTGAGGTCGTCATCTGTCTTGCGTGGGGTGTCGTAATCCGTAGCCATGTCGCTCTCCCCCTCTGGGTGTCTGCGGTGTCTCCAGCGCACGTAACGCGTGAGAGGCCGGACTTGTGCCCGACCTGAGGCGGAGATTTTGCCTCACATCAAGGTCTGTTACTCAATCGACACCCAACCGCACCCCTGAAGAGGTGATCGGTTTGGATGGCGATCAGGACCGTACACGGTCCGAATGTCGCACCTCGCGCACGCCATCACGTGTACTTCCCGTGATCAAGGGCCTGGGAAACCCGGATTTTCCCGGCCTTCCGCCGACCGCGCCGATCACGGAGAGTGGATGGCTCGAACCCCGCGCCTGTGAGGGATCACACACGAACGGGCCGTCGGGCGGACCGTAGGAATTCAGCGCAAAGCGAACTCGGCGAAGGATCCACGGCCGCCCGCCGTCCCGTCAAGCCGGGGCGGCTGCCGTGCGGAGGGCGACCAAGGGTGCCAAGAGACCGGGTCCCGGGTCAAAACGGACAGTCCGACCGGGGTGCGGGCGGCACGGCACCCCGCCCGCACGGCGGCTCCCGCGGCGTCCGCACAGCGGCCTCCGCGCCGGCTCTCCCACCGGCTCTCACACCGGCAGGACGACGCGCATCTCCAGGCCGCCGCCCTCGCGGGGCGTCGCCGTGATGGTGCCGTCGTGGGCGCGCACCACGGACCGCACGATGGACAGGCCCAAGCCGACGCCCTTGTCGCTGCCGGTGCGCTCCGTGCGCAGACGGCGGAAGGGCTCGAAGAGGTTCTCCACCTCGTACGCCGGGACCGCCGGACCGGTGTTGGAGACGACCAGCACCGCACAGCCCTGCTGCGGCTCCGTGGTCACCTCCACCCACCCGTCGTCCTTGATGTTGTAGCGCACCGCGTTCTGTACGAGATTGAGCGCGATGCGTTCCAGCAGGACGCCGTTGCCCTGGACGAACGCCTGCTGGCGTACGCCGCGGATCTCCACGCCCTTGGCCTGGGCCTCGGCGCGGGCCTGGTCGAGGGCCTGGGAGGCGACCTCGGCCAGGTCGACCGGCTTCTTGTCCACGATCTTGTTCTCGCTGCGGGCGAGCAGCAGCAGGCCCTCGACCAGCTGCTCGCTGCGCTCGTTGGTGGCCAGCAGCGTCTTGCCCAGCTGCGCCAGCTCCGGCGAGGCGTCCGGATCGGCGAGCTGGACCTCCAGCAGGGTGCGGTTGATCGCCAGCGGGGTGCGCAGCTCGTGCGAGGCGTTGGCGACGAAGCGGCGCTGGGACTCGAACGCCCGGTCCAGGCGGTCGAGCATCTCGTCGAAGGTGTCGGCCAGCTCCTTGAGCTCGTCGTCCGGGCCGCCCAGCTCGATACGGCGGTGCAGGTCCGAGCCCGCCACGCGCTGCGCGGTACGGGTGATCCGGCCCAGCGGCGACAGGACGCGGCCGGCCATCGCGTACCCGAAGGCGAACGCGACGACGGTCAGGCCCAGCAGCGCCAGCAGGGAACGGTTGAGCAGGGTGTTCAGGGCCTGTGCGCGCTGGTGCTGGAGGCAGCTCTGGATCGCCTGGGTGAAGATCTCACCCGAGCTCTCGTTGGGCAGGTTGCAGACGTTGCTGGTCGCCGCGAAGTTGCCGCGCAGGATCTTGACGGGCAGCTCGCTGCCTTCCTGGAGCGCGTTGGCGGCCAGCATGTAGATGATCGTGAGCAGCACGATGCCGGCCATCAGGAACATGCCGCCGTACAGCAGGGTGAGCCGTATCCGGATGGTCGGGCGCAGCCAGGGGAAGGGCCGGACGTTGACCGGTTTGGGGTCCCAGGTGGGCATGGGCGGGGTGGTGGGCGGCGGGGTGGGCGCCTTGGACGAGGTGGGCATCGCCGATCAGATCCGGTACCCCGAGCCCGGCACCGTGACGATGACCGCCGGCTCGCCCAGCTTGCGGCGCAGGGTCATGACCGTGACCCGTACGACGTTCGTGAACGGATCGGTGTTCTCGTCCCAGGCCTTCTCCAGCAGCTGCTCCGCCGAGACGACCGTGCCCTCGCTGCGCATCAGCACCTCCAGCACCGCGAACTCCTTCGGCGCGAGCTGGACCTCCTTGCCGTCGCGGAAGACCTCGCGGCGGTTCGGGTCCAGCTTGATGCCGGCCCGCTCCAGGACGGGCGGCAGGGCGACCGTCGTACGGCGGCCCAGGGCCCGTACCCGGGCGGTCAGCTCGGTGAAGGCGAACGGCTTGGGGAGGTAGTCGTCCGCGCCGATCTCCAGGCCCTCGACGCGGTCGCTGACGTCGCCGGAGGCGGTGAGCATCAGCACCCGGGTGGGCAGGCCCAGCTCGACGATCCGGCGGCAGACGTCGTCGCCGTGCACCAGCGGAAGGTCCCGGTCCAGCACGACCACGTCGTAGTCGTTGATCTCGATGCGTTCCTGGGCGGCCGCGCCGTCGTACACCACGTCGACGGCCATGGCCTCCCGGCGCAGCCCGGTGGCCACCGCATCGGCGAGCAGCTGCTCGTCCTCGACGACGAGAACACGCACGTCGCTAGTCCTTCCTCACAGCCCTGGGCGTACCGGGGCACGGCAAAATCGGAGCCCCTCCATCCTGCCCCGAACAGCTGTAAACCGGCAGTAAGAGGGGTGGCCGGTGGCGTACGGGACCATCGGCCCGGGACCCGGGGTCCCTACGGCGCGCCACCGGAGCGATGTCTTCCGGCCCCTCCCGCAATTCCCGGGCCGCTTGAGGTTTCCGTGAGGTTGCCGTTGGGGAGGACGACTGCACACCCGCGATCACGCCCTGTTCGGCGCCATCTCGTGCTCCGATCCATCCGCAGGGACCACGCCGTGATCGTCCCACCCGTCGGCACACCCCCGTGCCACCGACCCACGACGAGGGGGCGCACCATGGACGCGTTCACCGCAGGCATTCTGCAGCGCATACGGAACACCGAAGCCGACCTGGACCGGGCCCGCGAGGCGGGCGACGACTTCCTCGTCGAGGTGGAGCAGGCCGAGCTGGAGGATCTGCAGCGCCTTGCCAGCGAGCACGGCGTACAGGTCACCGCAGCCACCGCCTGAGCACCTCCCGGCCCGCAGAGGGCAGCGCCCCGGCCCCGCGAAGGGACCGGGGCGCTGTCGTGTGCGGGCACGGCAGGGCGGGCGCTCAGTCGTGCCAGGCGCCCAGCTCCTCCAGCAGCGGCTGGAGGGTCGCGAACACCTCCGGGGAGGCGGCCACGGCCAGGTCGTTCGAGACCGGCTCGCCGGGGCGGCCGCCGGTCAGCGCGCCGGCCTCGCGGGCGATCAGGTCGCCGGCCGCCATGTCCCACGGGTTCAGCCCGCGCTCGTAATAGCCGTCGAGGCGGCCGCAGGCCACGTCGCACAGGTCGATCGCGGCCGAGCCGCCCCGCCGGATGTCGCGGACCCGCGGCAGCAGGGTGCGCAGCACCTCGGCCTGGGCGGCGCGGCGCTCGCCGATGTAGGCGAAGCCCGTACCGATCAGGGCCTGGGAGAGCGGCGGGGCGGGGCGGCAGTGGACCGGCTCGCCGTTGAGGTGCGCGCCGCCGCCCAGGACCGCGTGGTACGTCTCGCCGCGCATCGGCGCCGCCACCACGCCCACGACGGTCTCGCCGTCCTTCTCGGCGGCGATGGACACCGCCCAGGACGGCAGCCCGTACAGGTAGTTGACCGTGCCGTCGACGGGGTCGATGACCCAGCGCACCCCGCTGCTGCCCGTGACACTGGCGCCCTCCTCCCCCAGGAAGCCGTCGGCGGGGCGCCGCTCGGCGAGGAAGCCGGTGATCAGCTTCTCGCTGGCGAGGTCCATCTCGGTGACGACGTCGATGGGGCTGGTCTTCGTGGCGGCCACGCCCAGGTCGGCGGGGCGGCCGTCGCGCAGCAGCTCGCCCGCGCGGCGGGCGGCCTCCAGGGCCAGGTCGAGAAGTTCGGCGTGCAGCGGGTCGGTCACGGTGCTCCTTGGCTCTACGGGCGGCCGCTCGGGACGGCCGTGCGGGGCGGCACGGGGCCGCCGTCGGTGGCTCTGTACGGGGCGCCTACCCCTGGGCCTCCGGCACCGGCCCCGTCCAGTCCGCGCCCGCGGCGGCCGGGCGCGGCATGCGGGCCGGGCAGCAGCCGACCGGGCACAGGTCGTGGCTGGGGCCCAGCTCGCCGAGGGCGCAGCGCGCCGGGGCGCCGCCCTGCTCGGCGGCGGCGCGCTCCAGCACCAGGTCGCGGACGGCCGCGGCGAAGCGCGGGTCGGCGCCGACGGTGGCGGAGCGGGCGACCGGCAGGCCCAGTTCGGCGGCCTTGGCGGTGGCTTCGGTGTCCAGGTCGTACTTGACCTCCATGTGGTCCGAGACGAAGCCGATGGGGGCCATGACCACGGCGGGGACGCCCGCGCGGTGCACCTCTTCGAGGTGGTCGCAGATGTCCGGTTCCAGCCAGGGGATGTGCGGGGCGCCGCTGCGGGACTGGTAGACCAGCCGCCACGGGTGGTCCACGCCGGTCTCCTCGCGGACCGCGTCGGCGATCACCCGGGCCACGTCGAGGTGCTGGGCGACGTACGCGCCGCCCTCGCCGTCCTCGGTGTGGTCCGCCGGGGCGCCGGAGGTGTCGGCCGCGGCGGTCGGGATGGAGTGGGTGGTGAAGGCGATGTGCGCGCCGTCGCGGACGTCCGCGGGGAGTTCGGCGAGGGAGGCGAGCACGCCGTCGATCATGGGGCGGACGAAGCCGGGGTGGTTGAAGTAGTGGCGCAGCTTGTCGACCTGGGGCACGGGAAGGCCGTCGGCCTGGAGGGTGGCCAGGGCGTCGGCGAGGTTCTCGCGGTACTGGCGGCAGCCCGAATACGAGGCGTAGGCGCTGGTGGCGAGGACGGCGATGCGGCGGCGGCCGTCGCGGACCATCTCGCGCAGCGTGTCGACCAGGTAGGGCGCCCAGTTGCGGTTGCCCCAGTAGACGGGCAGGTCCAGGCCGTGTTCGGCGAAGTCCGCGCGCAGGGCGTCCAGCAGCTCGCGGTTCTGCGCGTTGATCGGGCTGACGCCGCCGAACAGGAAGTAGTGCTGACCCACCTCCTTCAGGCGCTCGCGGGGGATGCCGCGGCCGCGGGTGACGTTCTCCAGGAAGGGGACGACGTCGTCCGGGCCTTCGGGGCCGCCGAAGGACAGCAGCAGCAGGGCGTCGTAGGGACCGGGGGTCCCCCCGGCGGTTGAAAGGGGCGGATCGCACTGTTCGGGCATGGCTTCGATCCTGCCACCAGCCACTGACAGGCGGAAAACCGGAGGCGCCCACGCGGGAACCGCGCGTAAGCTGTGTCGGCCCCCGACATGCCTTACCGGCGCCGGACCACCGGCCGTCGGCCTCACCGGCGGAGTTCCCGTTGCCAAGCCCCTACCGCGCGCTCTTCAGCACCCCCGGGACCAGGTCCTTCACGGCCGCCGGCTTCCTGGGCCGGATGACGCTGTCGATGGCGAGCATCGGCATCGTCACGATGGTCTCCCTGATCACCGGACGGTACGGCCTGGCCGGCGCGCTGGCCGCGACCGTCGCGCTGGCCTCGGCGGTGCTCAGCCCGCAGGTCTCCCGGCTGGTGGACCGGCACGGCCAGCGCCGGGTGCTGCGCCCGGTCACGCTGATCTCGGCGGCGGCCATGGCGGGCCTGCTGGTGAGCGCGCAGCAGGGCTGGCCGGACTGGACGCTGTTCGTCTTCACCGCCTGCTCGGGCTGTGTGCCGAGCGTCGGCGCGATGGTCCGCGCCCGCTGGGCCTCCGTCCACCAGGACGCGCCGCGGCTGCTGCACACCGCGTACTCCTGGGAGTCGATCGTCGACGAGGTGTGCTTCATCATCGGGCCGATCCTCTCCATCGGCCTGTGCACCTCCTGGTTCCCCGAGGCGGGCCCGCTGCTCGCGACGGTCTTCCTGGTGGCCGGGGTCTTCTGGCTGACGGCGCAGCGCGCGACCGAGCCGCCGCCGCATCCGCGCGAACACCACGGCAGAAGCTCGGCGTTGCGCTCGCGCGGCCTCCAGGTGCTGGTGGTCACCTTCGTGGCGACCGGTGCCATCTTCGGTGCGATCGACGTGGTGACGCTGGCGTTCGCCGAGGAGCAGGGCCACCAGGGCGCCGCCAGCCTGGTGCTGGCGACCTACGCGCTCGGCTCGTGCACCGCCGGCGTGGTCTTCGGCATGCTGCACTTCAAGGGCCCGGCCGCCCACCGGTGGCTGGTGGGTGTGTGTGCGATGGCCGTGAGTATGATCCCGCTCCAACTGGTCGGGAACCTGCCGCTCCTGGCCGTGGCGCTCTTCTTCGCGGGCCTGGCCATCGCGCCGACGATGGTGACCACCATGGCCCTCGTCGAGCAGCACGTACCGCGCGCGAACCTGACCGAGGGCATGACCTGGACCAGCACCGGGCTCGCGGTCGGGGTGGCGCTCGGCTCGTCGGCCGCCGGCTCGGTGGTGGACGCGGCCGGGGCCGGGCGCGGCTACCTGGTGCCGGCCGTGGCGGGGGCGCTCGCGGCGGCGGTGGCGTTCCTCGGGTACCGCCGGCTGCGGCCGGCGCCGCAGCGGGAGGGGACGGGCGCAGATGGCCGAGGCACACAGGACGACCGGCAGGACGGACACGGGGGCGCGGACGGGGCCGGTCCGGACGGCGCGGGCCGCCCGGACGGCACGGGGGAGGACGCCCCGGCCCGCCTGGCGTAACTGGGCGGGCAACGTCACCGTACGGCCGGCGCGCAGCGTCGCACCGGCCTCCACCGAGGAGCTGGCCGCCGCGGTCCGTGCGGCGGCGGCCGACGGGCTGACGGTCAAGGCGGCCGGCACCGGCCACTCCTTCACCGCGGCCGCCGCCACCGACGGGCTCCTCATCCGGCCCGAGCGCCTGACCGGCATACGGAAGGTGGACCCCGCCGCCGGCACCGTGACCGCGGCGGCGGGCACCACGCTCAAGCACCTCAACCAGGCGCTCGCCTCGCACGGCCTGTCGCTGGCCAACATGGGCGACGTCATGGAGCAGACGGTCTCCGGCGCGGTGAGCACCGGGACGCACGGCACCGGCCGCGACTCGGCGTCCATCGCCGCGCAGCTCACCGGGCTCGAACTGGTCACCGCCGACGGCTCGGTGCTCACCTGCTCCGCCACCGAGGACCCGGAGGTCTTCGCGGCGGCCCGGGTGGGGCTGGGCGCCCTGGGCGTGATCAGCTCCGTCACCTTCGCCGTGCAGCCGCAGTTCTGGCTGACGGCCCGCGAGGAGCCGATGTCCTTCGCGCGGGTGACGGCCGAGTTCGACCAGCTCGTGGCCGAGAACGAGCACTTCGAGTTCTACTGGTTCCCGCACACCGGCAACTGCAACACCAAGCGCAACAACCGCAGCCTGGGCCCCGCCGCCCCGCTCGGCCGGCTCAGCGGCTGGATCGACGACGAACTGCTCTCCAACGGGGTCTTCGGCGCCGCGTGCGCCGTCGGCCGGGCGGTGCCCGCCGCCGTTCCGGGCATCGCCCGCCTCTCCAGCCGCGCGCTGTCGGCCCGTACGTACACCGACATCCCGTACAAGGTCTTCACCAGCCCGCGCCGGGTGCGCTTCATGGAGATGGAGTACGCGCTGCCGCGGGAGGCCGCCGTCGGGGCGCTGCGCGAACTGCGGGCGCTGGTGGAGCGCTCGGACTTCCGGGTGAGCTTCCCGGTGGAGGTGCGCACCGCGCCGGCCGACGACATCCCGCTGTCCACCGCCTCCGGGCGGGACACCGCTTACCTCGCCGTGCACATGTACCGGGGGACGCCGTACCGGGCGTACTTCAGCGCGGCCGAGCGGATCATGACGGCGCACGGCGGCCGACCGCACTGGGGGAAGCTGCACAGCCGCGACGCCGCGTACCTTGCGGGCGTCTACCCGCAATTCGCGGAGTTCACCGCGCTGCGCGACCGGCTGGACCCGGGGCGCCTGTTCACCAACGCCTACCTGCGGCGGGTCCTGGGCTCATGATGCCGGCGGCCGCTGCGCACAATCCCCCGGACGACTGAAGCGCTCAGCCGGCCTAACGTCCTGGACGGATGAACGGGCCGGCCGCTCCACGGGCCCGGCAGCACGGCGGCCCGGACCCGGCGTGCTGCCGGGTCCGGGCCGGTCGGCCGCCGCCCGCGCGGGGCGGCGGTTCCGTTCTCGGCGCCAAAGGGATTCGGTCCCGTCGGGCCACCGAATTCCGTCCTCGTACCGAAGGGGATTGGGTCCTCGCGCGGGGCGGCATTTAGTCCCGCGCGGGCGCGGATTTCCGTACCGCGTTCACGAGGATTTCGGGTCCGGCACCTGCTGTCCGCCGGGCTCCGGCTTGTTCCGGTCGCTCGAATCCCCCTGGGAGCCGTCCTTGGAGTCGTCACCGCCCTTGCCGGTGTCGCCACCGGGCTTCGACGGCTGCGGGCTCGGCGGCGGGGTGGGCTCGCCGCTCTGGCCCGCGTCCCGGCTCGGGGTCGGCGTCGGCCGGCCCGTACCGCCGGTGGTGCCGTCCTTGTCGCGGCCGGTGCCGGCAGAGCCGCTGGGGCCGGGCGACGGGGTGCCGCCGGTGCCGCCCGTCGTGCCGTCACCGTGCGAGGTGCCGGGCGACGGCGCGTCGGTGGCGGGCGGTGTCCTGTCCTCGGACTTGTGCCCGCCGCCGTTCGTCAGGAGGTTGCCCACGGAGGTGCCCTTGGCGCCGGACGCGTCCTGTCCGGTCACCAGCTCGACGCAGGTGACGGCGCCCATCGACAGCACGAAGATGGCCAGCGCGGCCAGGGCCGGGCGCTTCCAGCCGCGCAGCCGGGTGCCGTACGTGGCGGTGCTGACCTCGTCGGGCCGCGGCACCGCGGTGGCCCCGGCCGGGCGGTCGCCGGGACGCGCCTGCCCCAGGGCCACGGTCCGGTCGTCGAGCCGCGGCACCATCTGCGTCCTGTCGGTCGGCCGGCCTCCCGTTCCGGCCTGCCCGAGGAGCTGCGTGGCGTCCGCGTCGGGCCCGCCGGCCTGCGGCAGCAGCTGCGTACGGTCCGTGCCGTCGGCCGCGCGCGGGTCCCTGGCGGCGACGGAGGTGACCTCGTCCTCCGCCCCCGAGCGGTCGAAGGTGGGCAGCACCAGGCCGGTGCCGGATCCGGACCCGGCCCCCGGCGGTCTGCGGCGCACCGAGGAGCGCCGCGGTTTCGGCCGGGTGCCGACCGTCGCGACCTCCTTGATCTGTTCGCCGGTGCGCCGGAAGAGGTGCTGGAAGATCGAGCCACCGGTGGTGGCCACGACACTCACCACACCCGCGCCGATGATGGTCCCGTACACGCCGAGCTGCCCGGCGAGAAACGCGGCGACAGCGGCCGCGAGGGCACTGCCCGCGACCTGAGCCACGCTCAGGTCGAGCCGTTTCTCCTTGTTTTTTGTGTCGGTATCGCTTTTGTTGTCCATCTCCAGCCTTTGATCGCCCCTTCGATCCATCCTGCACGGACAAGTGACCTATGTGCGAAGCCGGTAGTTCCGATTCTGCGGATTCTGTGAACCTCGCCACCCGTCACGCGGTGTAGAGAGATCGACAAGGCGACCAACTCCCTTGGCGCAGGTGAACTTCGGCGGCGCGGCGGTCCACCTCAGTGGCCCGAATGGAGTACTGTGGCGAGCCCTGGCCCCGGAATCCCGTCCGGCTGCCCGCATACGGGGGAAGGGGCCGGCAGGTGGCACTCACCCCCGGGTGCCGCCACCGGGCACGGGTGACTGGGAGCAGGAACAGGACATGGTCACTGAGCGTTGCGAACAGGTAACCGTGTCATAACGGCGTTTCTGGGCCAAGCCTCGACACGCCGGGTAACTCGGCAATGTTGTGGCAGGCTGCACCCGGGCAGGCCACACTCGACTAGCGGAAGCAGCGACGCACGTGACGTCGGCAGGCACCACCCGGGAGGTCCCCATGCCCGAACTGCGTGTCGTGGCCGTCTCCAACGACGGCACACGGCTGGTGCTCAAAGCTGCGGACAGCACCGAGTACACGCTTCCGATCGACGAACGGCTGCGCGCCGCGGTCCGCAACGACCGCGCACGGCTCGGCCAGATCGAGATCGAGGTCGAGAGCCACCTGCGTCCGCGGGACATCCAGGCGCGTATACGGGCCGGTGCGTCCGCCGAGGAGGTCGCCCAGCTCGCGGGCATCCCGGTCGACCGGGTGCGCCGCTTCGAGGGCCCGGTGCTCGCCGAGCGCGCGTTCATGGCCGAGCGGGCCCGCAAGACGCCCGTACGCCGCCCCGGGGAGAACACCGGCCCGCAGCTCGGCGAAGCCGTCGCGGAGCGGCTGCTGCTGCGCGGCGCCGACAAGGACTCGGTGCAGTGGGACTCCTGGCGGCGCGACGACGGCACCTGGGAAGTGCTGCTGGTCTACCGCGTCGCGGCCGAGCCGCACTCGGCAAGCTGGACGTACGACCCGCCCCGGCGGCTCGTCCAGGCCGTCGACGACGAGGCGCGGGCGCTGATCGGCGAGACCGACGACACCCCGGAGCCCAGCTTCCCCTTCGTGCCGCGGATCGCGCGGCTGCCGCGCGACCGGCCGCTGGACCGCGCCCTGGACCGCCAGTCGCAGGACCGCGACCGCGACCGTACGGGCGGCGAGGACGACGAGCAGGTGCGGGCCGCGGACGGTCCGGGCGAGCGCGACTCGCTCACCAGCCTCCTGGAGGCGGTGCCCAGCTTCCGGGGCGACATGGTCGTACCGGAGACGCCGAAGGTGCCGCAGCAGGAGGAGGCGTCCGAGGACGAGGAGCTGGAGGAGCCGGCCGCCCCGGCGGCGAGCGCGGGCGCGGGATCCGCCTATGCCGACGTGCTCATGCCACGGGCGGTGGCCGGTCACCGCGACCGTCTGACGGGCACCACCGACCGCCAGGCCGAGGCCGACGGCGTCCGGCCGGGCCGCCGGGCGGCCGTGCCGAGCTGGGACGAGATCGTCTTCGGGACGCGGCGCAAGAAACCGGAATAAGACCGTCCGGCCGGGCGGCGGAGCCCGGCCGGGACGTCTTCGTGAGGTGTCAGCCCGGCTGGGCCCCGGTGGCCACCGGGCGGGTCGGGTCCGCCGACCATTCGCTCCACGACCCCACGTACAGCGCCGCGGGCACCCCCGCGATGGCGAGGGCCAGCACCTCCTGCGCGGCGGAGACACCCGAACCGCAGTAGACGCCGACCTCGGCGTCCGGGGTGGCCCCGAGGGCGGAGAACCGGTCGGCCAGCTCCGCGGACGGCCGGAACGTACCGTCGGCGGTGAGGTTATCGGTCGTCGGCGCGGACAGCGCGCCCGGGATGTGCCCGGCGACGCGGTCGATGGGCTCCACCTCGCCGCGGTAGCGCTCACCGGCCCGCGCGTCCAGGAGGACACCCCGCCGGGCCAGGGCCGCCGCCTCGTCCGCCGTCAGCAGCGGCAGCGCGCCGGGCACCGCGGCGAAGTCGCCGGGCTCCGGGGACGGTACGTCGGTGCTGAGCGCGCCGCCGGACGCGGTCCAGGCGGCCAGGCCGCCGTCCAGGACGCGTACCGAGGGGTGCCCGGTGTAGCGCAGCATCCACCAGGCGCGCGCCGCCGACCAGCCTCCCCCGGAGCTTCGCCCGGGAGGTGCTTCCAGACCGCCGTCGTACACGACGACCGGGCGGTTCCCGGAGACCCCGGCGCGGCGCATGGTCTCGGCGAAGGCGTCCAGGTCCGGGAGCGGGTGGCGGCCGGCCGGGCCCGCGGGGCCCGCGAGCTCGGCGTCCATGTCCACGTAGACCGCGCCGGGTACGTGCCCGGCCTCGTACTCGGGGCGGCCGGGCGGGCCGCCGAGCCGGTAGCGGACGTCGAGGAGGACCGGCGGCGTCCCGGACGCCAGTTCCTCCGCCAGCTCGGCTGCGGTGATGAGGGGATTCATGCGGGTCATCCTCGCGCAAGGGCGGGCCCGCGCTGAAGGCGGTGTCCGGGCCGGGCGCGGCCGGAACCGCCGGGCTGCCCGCGCGTCCCCGGACGGCAACGTCGCCGAAACGGATGTGAAACATCAAATCGGGCATGTTCCCACGGGAACGCGCCGAAGACGGCGCGGCCGGGGCCCGCACCGGATGAGGGGTGCGAGCATCTGCACGGGACGGCGCACTCGCGCCGGGTCCCCGCACGGCCACCACCCCGATGGTCCGAGGAGAGAGTGACGATGACGACGGAGGCAACGACTCGGCGGACGCCCGGCGCGCCTTGCTGGGTGAGTCTCATGGTGCACGACCTGGCCGCGACCGAGCAGTTCTACGGCGCGCTGTTCGGCTGGGAGTTCAAACCGGGGCCGCAGCACTTCGGTCCGTACGTCCGGGCGTATCTGCAGGGGCGGGAGGTGGCCGGGATCGGGGAACTGGCACCCGAACGTCAGCTTCGGGTCGCCTGGACCACGTATCTCGCGAGTGACGACGCGGACGCGGCGGCCGAGCAGATCCGCTGCTGCGGCGGCACGGTCGCGGTCGGGCCGCTGGACGCGGACGACGAGGCCGGGCGGATGGCGATCGCCTCCGACCCGCAGGGCGCAATCTTCGGGCTGTGGCAAGGCAAGGAGATGGTGGGCGCGGCGCTGGTCGGGGTGCCCGGCACGCCGGTGTGGAACGAGCTGGTGACCCGGGAGACGGATGTCGCCGCCTTCTACCGCGCCGTGTTCGGCTACGAGACCCTCCCGGAAGCGGCGGCCGGTCCCGACTACCTGACGCTGCATCTGAAGGACCGGCCGGTGGCGGGCATCCACGGGGTGGGCGACGCGCTGCCGCGCGAGCCGGGGCCGCACTGGGTGACATACTTCGCCACCGCGGACCTCGATGCCGCGGTGCGTCGGGTGGTGGAGCTGGGCGGCCAGGAGGTCCGGGCGGCCCGGGACAGCGCGTACGGGCGGGTGGCGATGGTGGCCGACCCGGAGGGGGCGGAGTTCGCCCTCCTCCAGCGGAAGGACTGAGCGGGCGTATACGGGGCGGGCCCCGGCGCGCCCCGTGCCCCGGCCCCGGGGGCCGCGCTACTTGGCCGTGTCGACCGGCAGCACGTCCGGGGAGAGCGCCGCCGCGTGGGCCGAGGCGGCGGTCTGGCGGCGCCGGTGATGGCGGCGGCAGAGCACCTCGTATCCGACCTCGGCGGGGGCGCTGTGCACGTCGCCGATGACGACCTGCGCGCCCTCGACGACCATCTGGCCGTCGAGGGTGCGGGCGTTGTGCGTGGCGCGGGCGCCGCACCAGCACAGGGCCTCGACCTGGAGCACCTCTATCCGGTCGGCCAGTTCCACCAGGCGCTGCGAGCCGGGGAAGAGCTTGCTGCGGAAGTCGGTGCTGATGCCGAAGGCGAAGACGTCCAGCTCCAGGTCGTCGACGACGCGCGCGAGCTGGTCGATCTGGTCCGGGGCGAGGAACTGCGCCTCGTCGGCGATGACGTAGTCGACCCGGCCGCCGGAGCTGAGCGTGCCGACGATGTGGGCGTAGAAGTCGGTGTCGTCGGTGGCCTCGACGGCCTCGGTGACCAGGCCGAGGCGGGAGGAGAGCTTGCCGCGGCCGGCCCGGTCGTCGCGCGCGTAGATCATGCCTTGCAGGCCGCGGGCCGAGCGGTTGTGCTCGATCTGCAGAGCGAGGGTGCTCTTTCCGCAGTCCATCGTTCCGGAGAAGAACACCAGCTCGGGCATGGGAGAACGCGGGCCTTTCGGGCTCGTACGGGTGGGGGGACGGGCGGGGCACGCGGCGGCGCGCCCCGCCGTGCGGCGGGGTGGGGGCGGGCCCGGGGCCCGTGGGGTCAGGTGCGTACTTCGAGGAGCGGGACGAGTTGTTCGGCGGGGGTCATCGAGCCGTGCATGCCGACCATCGCGGACTCGCGCGGCTCGGTCTCGCTCGCCACGATCACCATGTCGGCGTGCGCGGCGGCGACGACGTCACCGATCCGGGCCCGGACCCGGTCGTCGACCCGGGGGCCGAACCACCCGGCGGCGATGGCCTCGTCACGGCCCGCCACCCACATGTGTTCCCCGACCACTTCCCGCCATACCGCGAGCACGTCACCGGCCGCGCCGGGATGGGCGTACACATGCCGCGCCCGTCCCTCGCCGCCCAGCAGCCGCACTCCGGCGCGCAGTTCCCAGTCCTCGTCGAAGTCGATACGGGACTCCGGGCCGAACGGAATGTCGATCATGCCGTGGTCGGCGGTGATGTACAGGGCGGAGCGGGGTGGCAGCTGCTCGGCGAGGCGCTGGGCGAGGCGGTCGACGTACATCAGCTGGCCGCGCCAGGCGTCGGAGTCGACGCCGTAGCGGTGCCCGGCGCCGTCCACCTCGGCGTAGTAGGTGTAGACCAGCGACCGGTCGCCGGCGGCGAGCTGCTCGGCCGCCAGGTCCATGCGCTCCTCGCCGGCCAGCCGGCCGTGGAAGGTGCCGCCGCTCAGCGCGACCTCGGTGAGCGGGGTGCGCTCGAAGTTCGGTGAGGAGACCTGGCAGGTGTGGATGCCGGCGGCGTGCGCCTGCTGGAAGACGGTCGGGTACGGCTGCCAGGTGTGCGGGTCGGTCCACGGGTACCAGCGCAGCTGGTTCATCAGCTCGCCGGTGTCCGGGTTCAGGCAGGTGTAGCCGGCCAGGCCGTGGGCGCCCGGCGGCAGACCGGTGCCGACCGAGGCCAGGGAGGCGGCGGTGGTGGCCGGGAAGCCCGCGGTGATCGGGCGGCCGGTGCGGTTGAACGAGCTGTCCAGAAGGGACGTCAGGAACGGTGCCTCGTCCGGGTGGTCGCGCAGCAGCTGCCAGCCGAGGCCGTCGACGAGGAAGACGCAGACGCGGTCGGCCGGGTCCAGGTCCATGCCGGGCGCGTCCGCCTCCGGGGCGCCGGGCCGGGTCAGGCCCTGGCCGGCGGTGACGGTGGGCAGCAGGTCGGCGAGCGAGCCGGTGCCGTACGCGGGCACCGGGGCGCCGGCCAGGTCGAGGGGTTCCGGTTCCGGCCAGGCGGGGACGGCGTGTGCCATCAGCGGGTGGTGGCCGCGGTGGCCTCGGACAGGGCCTGGGCGAAGGCGAGGGTCTGCCGGACGGTGTCCGGGCCGTCGCCGGCCTCGCTGACCCGCAGCGACAGGTCGTCGGCGGTCGAGGAGCCTGTGTAGCCGTGGTCGGCCTCGCAGTTGGGGTCGCCGCAGGTGGCGGGCTCCAGGTCCAGGCGGGCGACGGCGCCCCAGCCGATGGTCAGGACGACCTCGCGGGGCAGCCGGCCCGGGGTGTACGACTCGGGGTTGGCGACCACCCGGCTGAGCACGACGGACGAGATCCGGCCCAGCTTGACCGACTCGGTGGAGGTGGTGGCGTACGGCGAGGGGGAGGTGTCGTCGGCGGACTGCTCGTCGGTGTGGCTGACGATGAAGCGGGTGCCCGTCAGGACCAGGACCGTGACGTGGCGGCGGACCTCGTTGGCGTCGAAGGTCGTCTCCTGGTGGACCAAGTACGACACCACCGGCTCGCCGCCGACCGCGGCCTGCACCGCCTCGGCCACCAGGGCCGGGTAATAGCCGCTGCGCTCGATCGCCGCGCGCAGCCCTTGGGTCGTCGTACCGGTCTTAGCCATGCGGCCATCTTACGGGGCGTACCGGCCGGGGCGGGTCCGTGCGCCGGTGTCCGGGCCGCGACCCGGTGTCCGGGGACCGGGCGCGGGGTCCGGGCGGCGGCCGTCAGTAGGCGGGCATGCGGCGGGGGCCCAGGTCGGTGGTGGCCGGCGGGCGGGCCAGGCGGACCGTGGCGTCCAGGACGGCGAGGCCGTGCGGCGCGACGACGACCGGTTCCAGGTCCACGCCGACGACCTCGGGGTGGTCGTCGACCAGCCGGGAGACCCGCAGCAGCAGGTCCTCCAGGGCCGCGGTGTCCACCGGCTGGCTGCCGCGCCAGCCGAACAGCAGCGGGGCCGTGCGGATGGAGCGTATCTGCTCGGCGACGTCGCGGTCGGTGGCCGGGATGAGGCGGTGCGCGGTGTCGCCGAGGAGCTGCGAGGGGGCGCCGGCCAGGCCGAAGGAGAGGACGGCGCCGGCGGCCGGGTCGATGGCGGCGCGGATGACCGTGTCGACGCCGCGCGGCACCATCGACTGGACGACCGGGCGCAGCTCCGCCGGCTTGCCGAGGAAGTCGGTCAGCTCCGCGTAGGCGCGGCGCAGCTCGGCCTCGCCGGGCAGGTCGAGGCGGACGCCGCCGAGGTCGGGGCGGTGCCGCAGGTGGGGCGCGGTGGTCTTCAGGGCGACGGGGTAGCCCAGGCGGGCGGCGGCCCGTACGGCGGTGTCGGGGTCGGGGGCCGGGTGGGCGGGGTGGACGTGGATGCCGTAGCGGGCCAGGAGGGCGTGGGCGTCGTCGGCGGGGAGCGGGACGGAGCGGGTGATGTCGGCGTGCCGCGCGAGCTCGTCGAGGAGCCGGTCGATGTCTTCGCCCGCGGCGGCTTCCTCGATGTCCTCGTACTCCGGGACGCGGCCCGGGTCGGCGGCGTCCCGGCGCCACTTGGCGTACCGCACGGCCTGGGCGAGGGAGCGGACGGCGCGCTCGGCGGCGGGGTAGACCGGTATCAGCGGGGCGGGCGGGGTGCCGTCGGGCGTGTCGGACGGGGGCTGCGGCGCGTTGCCGGGGGCGGCTGGGGGTCCGGCGCTCGGCGGCGGGGCGGCGAGCGCGTCGGCGAGGGCGTCCATGGCCAGGTGGACGACGGTCACCGGCTTGGCGGGCGACGCCGACGAGATGGCTTCGCGCAGCGCCGCCGCGAGGTCGGCGCCCTCGCCCGGGGAGGCGACGCCTTCCTCCCCCACCCAGGGGATGGCCGTGACGACGACGGCGTCGCAGAGGCCGTTGGCGAGGGCGGCGGACAGGGCCTGGCAGAAGTCCGCCGGGGTGGCCGCGGCGGCGAGGACGTGGGGGCGCAGCGGGCGCAGGCCTTCGGTGAGGCAGGCGTCGTACGTCAGCAGGGCGAGCGCCTCGGAGTTGCCGAGGATGGCGACGCGGGGGCCGCCCGGCAGGGGCTGGGAGGCCAGCAGCAGCCCGGCGTCGGCCATCTCCGTGACCGTGTCCACGCGGATCACGCCGGCCTGGCGCATCAGGGCGGAGACCGTGCTGTCGGGGATGCGGACCGTGGGGACGGTGTGGCCGAGCGGGGCGGTGCCGGTGTGGCGGGCGCCCTTGGCGACGACGACGGGCTTGACGGCGGAGGTCCGGCGGGCCAGGCGCATGAACTTGCGCGGGTCGCCGATCGACTCCAGGTAGAGGATCGCGACGTCGGTGGCGGGGTCGTCGTACCAGTACTGGAGCAGGTCGTTGCCGGAGAGGTCGGCGCGGTTGCCGGCGGACAGGAAGGTGGAGATGCCGGCGATCGAGCCGTCGCCGGGGCCGCGCCGGTGCAGGCCGCTGAGCAGCGCGATGCCGATGGCGCCGGACTGGGTGAACAGGCCGATGCGCCCGGCGCCGGGCAGCTGCGGGGCGAGCGAGGCGTTCAGCCGGACCTCGGGGGCGGTGTTGATCAGCCCGAAGGCGTTCGGGCCGATCAGGCGCATGCCGTACGAGCGGGCCTGGCGCAGCAGGGCGCGCTGCCGCTCGCGGCCCTCGGGCCCGGACTCGGCGTATCCGGACGAGAGGATCACCAGGCCGCGCACGCCGTGCTCGCCGCAGTCCCGGACCACGTCGGGGACCGCGGCGGCGGGCACCGCGAGCACCGCGAGATCGACGGGCTCGGGGATCTCGGACACCGAGCGGTGGCCGGGCACGCCCTCGGGGTCGAGGCGGGTGCCGCCCTCGGGGAAGGCGTGGTTGACCGCGTACACCCGGCCCGTGAAGCCGGAGTTGAGGAGGTTGCGCAGGACGGAGCGCCCGACGCCGCCGGGGGCGCGGCCGGTGCCGACGACGGCGACCGAGCCGGGGGCGAGCAGACGCTGCACGGAGCGGGCCTCGGCGCGCTGCTCGCGGCCGCGCATGACGGCCATGGACTGCTCGGTGGGCTCCAGGTCGAACTCCAGGCGCACCACACCGTCCTCGAAGGTGCGCTGCTGGGTGTACCCGGCGTCCGTGAAGACCTTGATCATTTTGGTGTTGGCGGGCAGCACCTCGGCGGCGAACCGGCGGATGCCGCGCTCGCGGGCGACCGCGGCGATGTGCTCCAGGAGCGCGGAGGCCACGCCGCGGCCCTGGTGGGCGTCCTGCACCAGGAAGGCGACCTCGGCCTGGTCGGCGCCGGGCTCCTTGGCGGGGCGGCCGCGCTCGTCGATGCGGTCGTAGCGGACGGTGGCGATGAACTCGCCGCCGACGGTGGCGGCCAGGCCGACCCGGTCCACGTAGTCGTGGTGGGTGAAGCGGTGCACGTCGCGGTCGGACAGGCGCGGGTAGGGCGCGAAGAAGCGGTAGTACTTCGACTCGTCCGAGACCTGTTCGTAGAAGGAGACCAGGCGCTCGGCGTCGTCGGGGGCGATGGGGCGGATGCGCGCGGTGCCGCCGTCGCGCAGCACGACATCGGCTTCCCAGTGGGCCGGGTAGACGCTGGCGCTGTCCGACGTGCTGTGCATGGGGCACAGCGTACGGCCCGGCACCGACAACCGGCTCGGCGTGCGCCGCCGCGGCGGCCGGGACGGGCGGGGACGCGGCCCCCGGTTCCGGATGGCGGACGCTTCGGCCGTATGCCCGCGACCAGCCGGTAGCGTGCCGACGGCCGGTGGCGCACCCCGCCGCGGGCTGCCGGAGCACTCCCGGCATCATGAGACACTGGTCTAGACAACTTCGACGACTTGAAGGGCAACACCATGGCTGAGCGCCGCGTCAATGTCGGTTGGGCCGAGGGTCTGCACGCCCGCCCCGCCTCGATCTTCGTTCGTGCTGCCACCGCCTCCGGCGTCCCGGTGACGATCGCCAAGGCCGACGGCAACCCGGTCAACGCCGCCTCCATGCTGGCCGTGCTGGGCCTGGGCGCCCAGGGTGGCGAGGAGATCGTGCTGGCCTCCGACGCCGAGGGCGCCGACGCCGCGCTCGACCGTCTCGCCAAGCTGGTCGCCGAGGGCCTTGAGGAGCTCCCGGAGACCGTCTGAACCGCTTCGCGGACCGATGTGCGCGCGGCCCCGCCGCGGTGACCGGGTGGACCGGCGCCGGGCGGGGTCGTTGCTTTTCCGGTTCGCGCGCTCGACACGGCCTCTTCCAGCCCGTTCGGTACGGTTTTTCCCGCGCGTTCGGCACGGCTTCTTCCCGCGCGTTCGGCACGGCCACGGAACTGCCTTACCGGAAGCCGTACGCCGCGATCGGGCGGGCCCGCCCGGATAATTCCGTACGGCAATTCAACGCGGCACGCGATATCCGGCCCAGGCCCGCGCTTTTCTCCCGCGCGTACGCCGCTGTCGCCCTTTTCGGCAATCCGCGTACCACTCTTGTATACGGCCGATGTGTTAATTCCGGTCGCGCGCCGTGTTGACGGGCTGTTTCGGAGTCCTCACGGCCGGGGCGGGAACAGCGGCCCGCAGCGTGTACGCCTCGCGCGAGCGCTCGACATGCGCCGCCATCAGAGCGCGCGCCCGCTCCGCGTCGCCGCGGCTCACCGCGTCCAGCACCGCGCCGTACTCCTCCCAGGAGCGCTCCTCGCGGGCCGGGGGCTCGACCGCGTACATCCAGTCGATCTTGCGCCGGAGCTGGGTGAGGAGCGCCGCCAGGCTCGCGCTGCCGGACGCCTGGGCGAGCGTCTCGTGGAACCAGCCGTCCAGTTGGCGCAGCTCGGCACGCTGTCCGTGCCGGGCGCGCTCGCGCCCCAGCCGGACGATGCCGCGCAGCACCTTCAGGTGCGCGGCGGTGCGGCGGGCGGCGGCGCGGGCGGCGCCCAGCGGCTCCAGCAGGCCGCGGATGTCCAGCAGGTCGGCCGCCTCCCGCTCGGTGGGCGCGGCCACGCAGGCGCCCGCGTGGTGCCGGATGGTGACGAAACCCTCGGACTGGAGCGTGCGCAGCGCCTCGCGCACGGGAACGCGGGAGACCCCGTACCGGCCGGCCAGGAGTTCCTCGATCAGCCGGCTGCCGGGCGCCAGGGCGCCGGATACGATGTCGTCGCGGATCGCCGTGCACACCGCGTGCGCGGAAATATGGCCTCGCATCCGTCCGTGCCTCCGCCGTCATTCCCGGGAAACATTCACCAGCGCCGCCGCGCGGCGGCATTCGACGTGACTCTATTCGACGGGGCCGGGATTTCCGACGGCCGTGGCGCATTCATGGATATTTTTTGGCCAGTCGGCGGACCGGGCGGGAATCCGGGCCGGCGGACGGGATTCCCGGAAACGCCCGTGCCCCGGCCGCGGGGCCGGGGCACGGGTGGGGACGGGGGTGCGCGTCAGACGTTGACGCCGTGCGAGCGCAGGTAGGCGACCGGGTCCATGTCGGAGCCGTACTCGGCCGAGGTGCGGGCCTCGAAGTGCAGGTGCGGTCCGGTGGTGTTGCCGGTGTTGCCCGACAGGGCGATCTGCTGGCCCGGCGTGACGGTCTGGCCGACCGAGACGCTGATGGACGACAGGTGGCCGTACTGGGTGTAGGTGCCGTCGTTCATCTTGATGACGACGTTGTTCCCGTACGCGCCGCCCCAGCCGGCCTCGACGACGGTGCCGGAGCCCACGGCGTGGACGGTGGTCCCGGAGTCGGCGTGGAAGTCAATGCCGGTGTGGCTGCCGGAGGACCACAGGCCGCTGGACGCCTTGTAGCTGGTGGAGACGTAGGAGCCGTCGATGGGGGCGACGTACGTCAGCAGGCGCTTGCGCTCGGCCTCGCGGGCGGCGCGCTCCTCGGCCTCCCGCTTCTTCTTCGCCTCGGCCTCGGCCTTGCGCTTGGCCTCCGCGGCCTGCTGACGCGCCTCGGCCTCGGCCCTGGCCTGCGCGGCGGCCGCGTCGGCGGCCTCCTGCTGCGCGTCGGCCTGCGCCTCGATCTGCTCGGCGAGCTCGTCACCGAGGACGACGGCCTGGTGGAAGCCGGTGTCGTGGGTGTTCGCGTCGTCCGGGTTGCCGGCCGCCAGCGCCGGGGAGGCGACGGTGGCGACGACGCCGGAGGCGGCGAGCGTGGCTATGCCGGCCAGGTTGCGGGTCGCCCGAGCGCTGCGGCTCGGAGCACGGTGCTTCCCGGTGCCACGGGTGAACGCCATGGGCTGGCTGTGTCCTTTCCTTCCCTCTCGCCTACCGGGTTAGCTGACGGGTTCGGAGCAGGAAGGTCTCCTACGGGCCCCTCCGGGAAGGCGCCCGATTCACCCCGGGGGACTTGGGTCCCCGGCTCCCCTGGCTCGCGCCGTACGGGGACTCGGCGATGACTGTCCGTGCCGCGGTTGCGGCGGTGATCCTGCGAACAGCCGGATCGACGCTAAACGGGGCCACTTTCGAACGGCAAACAGAACCCCGCTTTTGTGCCGTACGCCACACGGCCATCACGCAACCACCCCCCTCAATTGGGACATAAAGAAGATCCAGTGGCACTCGCGCACCACTGGATCCCTTCATGACGCCGCGTCACCCGAACGGGTCACGGCCCGTCGGCCGCCGGGGCCGGGGACCGGGGACCGGAGGCCGGGGGCCGGGGACCGGGGACCGGGCGACGCCCGTGACGGGCCGTCAGCCCTTGACCACCGTCACCTCGCCGATGCCGAGCGCCCTGACGGGCTCCTCGATCTCGGCCGCGTCGCCCACCAGGACGGTCACCAGCCGGTCCACCGGGAAGGCGTTGACGGCCGCGGCGGTGGCCTCGACCGTGCCGGTCTGCGCCAGCCGTACGTACAGCTGCGCCTGGTAGTCGTCCGGGAGCTGCTGCTCGACCTGGTCGGCGAGGGTTCCGGCGACGGCCGCCGCGGTCTCGTACTTCAGGGGCGCGACACCGACCAGGTTCTGTACGGCCACGTCCCGCTCGGCGTCCGTCAGGCCCTCCGCCGCGAGGGTGCGCAGCACCTTCCACAGGTCCTCCAGCGCCGGGCCGGTGGAGCCGGTGTCCACCGAGCCGCTGATGGCGAGCATCGCGGCGCCGTCGCCGTCGGCCGAGGAGCGCAGCACCTGGCCGAAGGCGCGCACCCCGTAGGTGTAGCCCTTCTCCTCGCGCAGCACCCGGTCCAGGCGGGAGGTGAGGGTGCCGCCGAGGCAGTACGTGCCGAGGACCTGGGCGGGCCAGACGCGGTCGTGCCGGTCCGGGCCGATGCGGCCGATGAGCAGCTGGGTCTGTACGGCGCCGGGGCGGTCGACGATCACGACGCGGCCGGTGTCGTCGGCGGTGATCGGGCTGGCCTTGACCGGCTCGGCGGGCGAACCCGTCCAGGCGCCGAGGGTCTCCGCCAGAGCCGCGTCCACGTCGACGCCGGCGAAGTCGCCGACGATGACGGCGGTGGCCGTGGCGGGGCGCACATGCGCCTCGTAGAAGGCGCGGACGGCCGCCGCGTCGATGCGGGAGACGGTCTCCTCGGTGCCCTGGCGGGGCCGCGACATCCGGGAGTCGGCCGGGAACAGCTCCTTGGACAGGGCCATCGCGGCGCGCCGGGCCGGGTTGGCCAGCTCGTGCGGGATCTCGTCGAGGCGGTTGCGCACCAGGCGCTCGACCTCGCCGTCCGGGAAGGCGGGGGCGCGCAGGGCGTCGGCGAGCAGGCCGAGCGCCTTGTCCAGCCGGGAGGCCGGGACCTCCAGGGAGACGCGGACGCCGGGGTGGTCGGCGTGCGAGTCCAGGGTGGCGCCGCAGCGCTCCAGCTCGGCGGCGAACTGCTCGGCGTCGTGCTTGTCGGTGCCCTCGGACAGGGCCCGCGCCATGATCGTGGCGACCCCGTCCAGGCCCTCGGGCTCGGCCTCCAGGGGCGCGACGATGTCGATCTCGACGGCGACGACCTGCTGGCCGGGGCGGTGGCTGCGCAGGACCGTCAGGCCGTTGGGCAGCTGCGCGCGCTCGGGGGCGGGGAACGCCCACGGCTTGGGCTCGCCGCCGGCCGGCTGCGGGTGGAAGGTCATCGTGGTGCTGACGGCGTCGCTCACTGGGCCGCCTCCTCGTCGTTGTCCTCGGCGGCGGTCGGCTCGGTCGGCTCGTACACGAGGACCGCGCGGTTGTCGGGGCGCAGCCGGGCCTGGGCGACCTCCTGCACCTCCTGCGGGGTGATGTCCAGGACGCGCCGCACGGCGGTCAGGGCCAGCTGCGGGTCGCCGAACAGGACCGCGTAACGGCACAGTTCGTCGGCGCGCCCGGCGGCCGTGGCGAGCCGGTCCAGCCACTCGCGCTCCAACTGGGCCTGCGCGCGCTCCATCTCCTCGGGGCTCGGGCCCTCGGCGGCGAAGCGGGCCAGCTCCTCGTCCACGGCGCTCTCGATCTCCGGCACCTCGACGCCGCCGGAGGTCTTCACGTCCAGCCAGCCGAGCGAGGGGGCCCCGGCCAGCCGCAGCAGGCCGAAGCCCGCGGCCACGGCCGTGCGGTCGCGGCGCACCAGCCGGTTGTACAGGCGCGAGGACTCGCCGCCGCCGAGCACCGTCAGCGCCAGGTCGGCGGCGTCGGCCTCGCGGGTGCCGTCCTGCGGGAGGCGGTAGGCGGCCATCAGGGCGCGGGAGGGTACGTCCTCCTCGACAACCTCGCGCAGCTCCTTGCCGATGACGTCCGGGAGCGTGCCGTCGCGCGGCGGCTGCTTGCCCTCGTGGCCGGGGATGGAGCCGAAGTACTTCTCCACCCAGGCGAGGGTCTGCTCGGGGTCGATGTCGCCGACGACCGACAGGACCGCGTTGTTGGGCGCGTAGTACGTACGGAAGAAGGCCCGCGCGTCCTCCAGGGAGGCGGCGTCCAGGTCGGCCATCGAACCGATGGGCGTGTGGTGGTACGGGTGGCCCTCCGGGTACGCCATGGCCGTCAGCTTTTCGAAGGCCGTGCCATAGGGGACGTTGTCGTAGCGCTGGCGGCGCTCGTTCTTGACGACGTCGCGCTGGTTCTCCAGGGACTCCTCGTCCAGCGCCGTCAGCAGGGAGCCCATGCGGTCGGCCTCCAGCCACAGCGCGAGCTCCAGCTGGTGGGCGGGCATGGTCTCGAAGTAGTTGGTGCGCTCGAAGCTGGTCGTGCCGTTCAGGGAGCCGCCGGCGCCCTGGACCAGTTCGAAGTGGCCGTTGCCGGCGACCTGGGCGGATCCCTGGAACATCAGGTGCTCGAAGAGGTGGGCCAGGCCCGTGCGGCCCTTGACCTCGTGCCGGGAGCCGACGTCGTACCAGAGGCAGACCGCGGCCACCGGAGTCAGGTGATCTTCGGAGAGCACCACGCGCAGGCCATTGGCCAGCCGGTGCTCGGTCGCTGTCAGGCCGCCGGAGCCGGCTTGTTCTGTGGCCGTGTGACCCATGGGCATGTACGTCCCTTCGATCCGCTTGCGAGGAAGTTCTGTCACTGTATGCAAGCGCGTCGGGCTATGGCGAAGTTCCCGTCCGGGCTGCCTCGTACGAGCGGACTTCGCGGCGGCCTCGTCCGGCGGCCCGGGGAGGGTCGCGGTCGGCGTTGTCAGTGGGGCGGGCCACAATGGTCCGCACACGCCCCGACGTGATCCAGCATCGGCAAGCAGCAGGACGCAAGCGAAGGAGCCGCAGCCGCGATGGCCCGCCGTAGCACGAAGACCCCGCCGCCGGACGACTTCGAGGAGAGGATCCTCGATATCGACGTCGTCGACGAGATGCAGGGCTCCTTCCTTGAGTACGCGTACTCGGTCATCTACTCCCGCGCCCTCCCGGACGCCCGCGACGGCCTCAAGCCCGTGCACCGCCGCATCCTCTACCAGATGAACGAGATGGGGCTGCGCCCCGAGCGCAGCTACGTCAAGTGCGCCCGCGTCGTCGGCGAGGTGATGGGCAAGCTCCACCCGCACGGCGACGCGTCCATCTACGACGCCCTGGTGCGGATGGCGCAGCCCTTCTCCATGCGGCTGCCCCTGGTCGACGGCCACGGCAACTTCGGCTCGCTCGGCAACGACGACCCGCCCGCCGCCATGCGGTACACCGAGTGCAAGATGGCCTCGGCCACGTCCCTGATGACCGAGTCCATCGACGAGGACACGGTCGACTTCGCGCCGAACTACGACGGCCAGGAGCAGGAGCCGGTCGCTCTCCCGGCCGCGTACCCGAACCTGCTGGTCAACGGCGCGTCCGGGATCGCCGTCGGCATGGCGACGAACATGCCGCCGCACAACCTCGGCGAGGTGATCGCCGCGGCCCGCCACCTGATCAAGCACCCGAACGCGGACCTTGAGACGCTGATGCGGTTCGTGCCCGGCCCGGACCTGCCGACCGGCGGCCGGATCGTGGGCCTGGGCGGCATCCGGGACGCGTACGAGACCGGCCGCGGCACGTTCAAGATCCGCGCCACCGTCTCGATCGAGAACGTCACCGCCCGCCGCAAGGGCCTGGTCGTCACGGAGCTGCCGTTCGCGGTCGGCCCCGAGAAGGTCATCTCCAAGATCAAGGACCTGGTGGGCGCGAAGAAGCTCCAGGGCATCGCGGACGTCAAGGACCTCACCGACCGCGAGCACGGCCTGCGCCTGGTCATCGAGATCAAGAACGGCTTCAACCCGGAGGCCGTCCTGGAGCAGCTGTACAAGCTCACGGCCATGGAGGAGTCCTTCGGCATCAACAACGTCGCGCTGGTCGACGGCCAGCCGCTGACGCTGGGCCTGAAGGAGCTGCTGGAGGTCTACGTCGACCACCGCTTCGACGTGGTGCGCCGCCGCAGCGAGTTCCGGCGCGGCAAGAAGCGCGACCGCCTCCACCTGGTCGAGGGCCTGCTGACGGCCCTGGTCGACATCGACGAGGTCATCCGCCTGATCCGCTCCAGCGAGAACAGCGCGCAGGCCAAGGAGCGGCTGATCGACCGCTTCGCGCTCAGCGACGTCCAGACGCAGTACATCCTCGACACCCCGCTGCGCCGGCTGACCAAGTTCGACCGCATCGAGCTGGAATCCGAGCGCGACACCCTGAACGCCGACATCGAGAAGCTCACGAAGATCCTCGATTCGGACGCCGAGCTGCGCAAGCTGGTCTCCGGCGAGCTGGCCGCGGTGGCCAAGAAGTACGGCACGGACCGGCGGACGGTCCTGCTGGAATCGGCGGGCGCCACGGCGGCGGCCGTGCCGCTGGAGGTCGCCGACGACCCGTGCCGGGTGCTGCTGTCCTCGACGGGGCTGCTGGCCCGTACGGCCAACGGCGAGGTGAACTTCGACGCGGAGGCCAAGCGCGTCAAGCACGACGTGATCGTCTCGGCGGTGCCGGCCACCACGCGCGGCGAGGTGGGCGCGGTGACGTCCGCGGGCCGGCTGCTGCGCCTCCAGGTGGTCGACCTGCCGCAGCTGCCGGACACCGTCGCCGCGCCGAACCTGTCCGGTGGCGCGCCGGTCTCGGAATTCCTCTCCCTCCAGGAGGGCGAGGAACTGATCTGCCTGATGACGCTCGACGAGTCCTCGCCGGGCCTGGCGCTCGGCACCCAGCAGGGCATCGTCAAGCGCGTGGTGCCGGACTACCCCTCCAACAAGGAGGAGTTGGAGGTCATCACCCTCAAGGAGGGCGACCGCATCGTGGGCGCCGCGGAGCTGCGTACGGGCGAGGAGGACCTGGTCTTCATCACCGACGAGGCGCAGCTGCTGCGCTATCCGGCGGGGCAGGTGCGGCCGCAGGGCCGGCCCGCGGGCGGCATGACGGGCATCAAGCTGGGCCCGGACGCGAAGGTCATCTTCTTCTCGGCCGTCGACCCGGCCGCCGACGCCATGGTCTTCACGGTCTCCGGCTCGCACGGCACGCTCGACGACTCGGTCTCGACGGCCAAGCTCACGCCGTTCGACCAGTACCCGCGCAAGGGCCGGGCGACCGGTGGCGTGCGCTGCCAGCGGTTCCTCAAGGGCGAGGACTGCCTGTCGCTGGCCTGGGCCGGCTCCGCACCGGTACGGGCCGCGGACGCCAAGGGCTCCCCGGTCCCCCTGCCGGACCCGGACCCGCGGCGCGACGGCTCGGGCGTACCGCTGACGAAGCCGGTCACGGCGCTGGCGGGGCCGGTGTGACGGGCGAGGTGGAGTGAGGGCGGGGGCCCGGCGGCGGCGTGGCCGGGCCGGGCCCCCGCCCTGTGTGGGAGAGCGCTGTCCCGCTGTGCGGGATCGCACGTGCCGCGCGGGCTACAGCTCGTCGTATTCCTCCGGCCGCCCCGGGGCGAAGTCCGCGGGCCCATCGGGGTCCCCGGGTCCTCCTGGCTCGGGGTCCCCGGGCTCCCCCGGCTCGGGGCCCCCGGGCTCGCCCCCGGACGGTACGTACCGCAGCACCCCCCACATGCTCTCCGGCCCGGCGCGCTCCGGCCCGGTCTCCCGGCAGTCCGCCAGCTCCTTGCGCAGCGCCGCCGCGTCGACGCCGCTGCCGATCATGACGAGCTGGGTGCGCCGCTCCTCGTCCGGCTGCCACGGCGACGGGTAGAAGCGCAGGAAGTCGCCGACCGCGTGGACGGCGAACTTCTGCCGGTTCTCCGGTACGTCGAAGTGGACGAAGCCCTTGATCCGGTAGAGCCCGGCGGGCCTGCTGTCGAGGAAGGCCATCAGCCGGCGCGGGTTCATCGGCGCGTCCGAGACGAACTCCACGCTCTCGTAGGCGGCGTGGAGGTGCTGCCCGTGCCCGTGGCCGCACCCGTGCTCGCGGCACTCCGGCCCGTCGCAGACATGCTCCCCGGTCGCCTCCCCGCCCGCCGCGGCCTCCGCGTCCGCCTCCGCCCGGATCAGATCCTCGAAGGAGAGCTGGCGCACCGCCTCGTCCGCCTCGTCGCGCGGCTTGCGGTCGAAGAACAGCTCCGGGTCGATCCGCCCGTACGCGGCCGGCACGACCGGCGTCCCCGGGCTCAGCTCGGCGAGCGTGTCCAGGAGGGCACGCTGCTCCGCCGCCCCGATCCGGTCGGCCTTGTTCAGGACCACGAGGTCGGCGACGGCCACATGCCGGTCGATCTCCGGGTGCCGGGCCCGGGTGGCGGCGAACTCGGCCGCGTCCACGACCTCGGTGAGCCCGCCGTAGACGATCCGGTCGTTCTCGCTGGCCAGGATCATGCGGATGAGTTCCTGGGGCTCGGCCAGCCCGCTGGCCTCGATGACGATGACGTCGATACGGGCCGCCGGGCGGGCCAGGCGCTCCAGGTACTCGTCCAGTTCGCTGGTGTCGACCGCGCAGCACAGGCAGCCGTTGCCCAGCGAGACCATCGAGTCGACCTGTCCCGCCACCGTCATGGCGTCGATCTCGATGGAGCCGAAGTCGTTGACGACCGCGCCCACGCGGCTCCCGCCGCTGCGGCCCAGCAGGTGGTTGAGCAGGGTCGTCTTGCCGGAGCCGAGGAATCCGGCGAGCACGATGACCGGGATCTGTCGCGGGGCCTGCGGGGCCAAGGGGGCGCCTCCATCGTCGTACGTCGGTGCGGCGGCGCGCCGGCGGTCCGGTGCGCCGTCAGTTCAGCGCGGCGGGCACCGGCTGCGGCGGGGGCGGACCCACATAGCGGGCCGCCGGACGGATGATCTTCGAGTCGTCCGCCTGCTCCAGGATATTGGCGCTCCACCCGATCACCCGCGCGGCGCAGAAGGTGGGGGTGAACATCTCCCGGGGCAGGCCGCACAGCTCCATCACCACGCCCGCGTAGAACTCGACGTTGGTGTGCAGTTCCCGGCCGGGCTTCAGTTCGGCGAGAAGCGCCTCGACGCGCTCCTCCACCCGCACCGCGAAGTCCACGAGCGGCCCGCCGAAGCCGCGCGCGATGTCCCGCAGCATCCGCGAGCGGGGGTCCTCGGTGCGGTAGACGGGGTGCCCGAAGCCCATGATCCGCTCGCCCGAGCGGACGCGTTCGCGGATCCAGGGGTCGATGCGGTCCGGGCTGCCGATGGCGTCGAGGGCGTCCAGGGCCCGGCTGGGCGCACCGCCGTGCAACGGTCCGGAGAGCGCGCCGACCGCACCGGCCAGGCAGGCCGCGAGGTCGGCGCCGGTGGAGGCGATGACGCGGGCGGTGAAGGTCGAGGCGTTGAAGCCGTGGTCGACGGTGGAGATCAGGTAGCGCTCGATGGCGCTCGCGCGCTCGGGGTCCGGTTCCTCGCCGGTGAGCATGTAGAGGTAGTTGGCCGCGTACGGAAGATCATCGCGCGGCTCGACCGGTGTCAGGCCCCGGCCGAGGCGGTGGAGCGCGGTGAGGATGGTGGGCACCGCAGCGCTCGCGGTGAGGGCGTCCGCGCCGCGCTGCTTGGCGTCGATGTCGTACAGGGGCCGGAAGCCCGCGGCGGCACCGAGCAGGGAGAGCGCGGTGCGCAGGCCGGCGAGCGGACCGCTGCGGGCGCCCGCGCGGGCGATGCCGGGGAGGGCGTCGCGTACGGCTTCGGGCAGGTGGCGCAGGGGCACGGTCTCCGCCAGGAAGGCGGCGCGCTGCTCCGCGTCCGGCAGGGAACCGCGGAGCATCAGGTGCCAGACGTCCTCGAAGGTACGGCTCTGCGCGAGCTCCACGGCGGAGTACTGGCGGTAGTGGTAGAAGCCCTCCCCGCCCCGTACGTCGCCCAGTTCGGTCTCGGTGACGATCACGCCCGCGAGGCCGCGGGGGACGTCGACGGTGGGGTGTGGCTCGGTGATGGACATGGGGTGCGGCGCCTTTCTGCTTTTGGGGCTCGGTGTGTTGGGGCTGTTCCGTCTGTTAGGGCTGTTCCGGCTGCTGGTGCTGTCCCGTCTATTGGGGCTGTTCCGGCTGTTGGTGCCGTTCCGTCTGTTGGGGCTGTCCCGGCTGTTGGTGCCGTTCCGGCTGTTGGGGCTGTCCCGGCTGTTGTTGCTGCTTCGGTGGCTCTTTCTGCGCTTCCGGTTCCGCGCTCCCGGGTCCGGCTCTCGGCTCCAGCTCTCGGTTTCCGGCTTCCGGCTCCGGTCCCGTTGGCCGGCGAGGCCGTTCCGGGCATCTCCGTATTGATGTGACTGTCCATGCTTGACTCAATGGCTGTCAATATTGATTGAATCAATGCATAGGTCGACGCGAATCGATACGGTGGGAGCCATGGCGGACCAGAAAACACAGGGTGACGACGGGGCCGAGCAGCGGCTGAGCACCCGGGAGGCGGCCGAGCGGCTCGGCGTGAAGCCGGAGACGGTGTACGCGTACGTCAGCCGCGGCCAGCTGACCAGCCGACGCAACCCCGGGGGACGCGGCAGCACCTTCGACGCCGCGGAGGTGGACGCGCTCGCCCGGCGCGGCGGCCGCCGCGAACCGGCCGCTCACGGCGGCGACCTGGCGATCCGTACCGGCATCACCCTCATCGACCAGGACCACTGCTACTTCCGCGGCGTGGACACGTCCGAGCTGGCGGCCCGTTACGGCTATGAAGAGGTCGCCGACTGGCTCTGGACGGGCGTGCTGCGCCCCGGTGTCCGCTTCTCCGCCCCTGAGGACGCGCTCGCCGCCGCGCGCCGGGCCGTCGGCGCGCTGCCCGCGCACAGCGGCCCGATGGACCGGCTGCGCGTCGCGGTGGTGGCGGCGGCCTCCGCCGACCCGCTGCGTTTCGACCTGTCCGAGGACGCCGTCCTGGGTACGGCGCGCGCGCTGATCCCCGTCCTCGTGGACGCGCTGCCACACCTGGGCACCCCGGACGCCCACACATCCGCCCCGGACGCCCACACATCGGCCCCGGACGCCCGCACATCGGCCCCGCTCCCCCACCGCCTGTGGTCGCGCCTCACCCTGGAACGCCCCGACGCCCCGTCACTTCGCGCACTGGACGCGGCACTCACCCTCCTGATCGACCACGACCTCGCCGCCTCCACCCTGGCCGCCCGGGTGGCCGCCTCCGCGCGGGCGCATCCGTACGCCGTTGTGTCGGCCGGATTCGGCGCGCTGGACGGCCCCCTGCACGGCGCCGCGAGCGGGCTCGCGCACCGCATGCTGCTGGAAGTGCTGGAGCGGGGCAGCGCGGCGGCCGTGGTCGCGGACCACCTGCGCGCCGGCCGACGGGTGCCCGGCCTCGGCCACCGCGTCTACCAGGGCGAAGATCCGCGCGCTCGCGCCCTGTTCCGCCTCCTGGAGGACGTGCCGCAGGCCGGACCGGCGCTGGGCGCGGCCCGCGAAGTCGCCGCCACTGCCGCCCGCCACACCACCCTGCACGCCAACGTCGACCTCGCGCTGGCCGTACTGACCGTCTCGGCCGGCATGACTCCCGAAGCCGGGGAAACGGTCTTCGCGGTGGCCCGCACGGCCGGCTGGATCGCCCACGCGCTGGAGGAGTACGAGGAACGCCCGCTGCGCATGCGCCCGAGCGGCCACTACCAAGGACCGCGGCCGCCTCAGCCGATGCCGATGCCGCTGCCGATGCCGATGCCGATGCCGATGCCGATGCCGTGAGCAGGGTAGGGCCGGGATGGGGGTGGGTGGCGGGACAAGGGCGCCAAGTCAGGGGGGTCTCGCGACAGGTTAGGCTTACCTATGTGAGCACGTGCGCGACCGCTTCCCGCGATGCCGCCGAGCCCGTCGCAGGCACCTCGGCAACCGCCCGGACCTGGCTGCTCGTCGAACAGACCGGCCCCTGGGGCACCGAAGCGCTGACCGAGAGCCACCTCGACCCCCGCGTCGGGCGCGCCCTGGAAGCGGCCGCGGACGGCACCGGCGTACGCGTCGCCCTCATCCGCCGACCGGGCCGCCACGCCGACTGCCACGGTTCCACCGCCCGTCGCGCCTTCGTCGCGCACACCGCGCCGGGCCGCTCCTGGATGCGGACCGCCGCGATCACCGATCCCGAAGCGCTGCTGTCCCTCGACTTCGCACGCCTGGGTGCGGGCGAACACGACGGGCTCTGGGCGCCGTACGCCGGAGAACCGCTGGTCTTCGTCTGCACCAACGGCAAGCGTGACCGCTGCTGCGCCCTTCTCGGCCGGCCGCTGGCCGCCGAGTTGGCCGTCAGCGGAACCGAGGCGTGGGAGGTCACCCACATCGGCGGCCACCGCTTCTCCCCCACCCTCTTCGTGCTCCCCTACGGCTACGCCTACGGACGGGCCTCCGCCCCGCTGGTCAAGGACGCCGTGGAGTCGGCGCGCTCGGGACGCATCCTCCTCGACCACTGCCGGGGCCGCTCCGCCTGGGAACGCCCGGCACAGGCCGCCGACCTCGCCGTACGGGAACTGATACGCGAGGACCGGGCGGACGCGCTCGATGTCGTACGCACGGAAGCGGTACCGCCCTCCGGCGCCGACCGGGGAGAGGCGGGCGCGGGGCCGGAAGGCCCGAACGGTAAGCGCGCAGCCGACAAGGGCACAGCCCCGGCAACCGCCCCCGACCCTCCCGATTCACCTGCCTCCCCGGCGTGGGTCGTCACACTCGCGCACCGGGACGGCCGGTCCTGGCAGGTCACGGTGGAACAGCGCGCCGATGGCGCGCCCGCGCCGGCCAGTTGCGGATCCCCGCTCGGGCGTCCGGCCCGCATGGCCGTGGTATCCGTACGGGCCCTCCCCCACCAGTGCTTGACGCTCAGTCGGCGTTCGTGAACGATTCCGAACCGTGACGACGAGTACCGACCACAACGAACGTGCCTATGAACGCCGTTGAGCAAGGTTCTCCGGCCCGCCGTCCGCTCGCCTTGATCACCGGCGTGGGGCGCACCGTCGGTATCGGCGCGGGCATCGCCCGCCGGCTGGCCGCTTCGGGATGGGACATCGCCTTCACCTACTGGGCCCCCTATGACGACCGTATGAGCTGGGGCAGAGAGCCCGGCGCGACCGAAGTGATCAGCCAGGCCCTCGTCGACCAGGGTGCGTCCACCCTCGCGATCGAGGCGGACCTCGCCGACCCCGCTGCCTCGGCACGCGTCTTCGACGAGGTCGAACAGCGGATGGGCGGTGTCACCGCGCTGGTGATGTGCCACTGCGAGTCCGTCGACTCCGGGCTGCTCGACACGACCGTCGAGAGTTTCGACCGGCACTTCGCCGTCAACGCGCGCGCCACCTGGCTGCTCATCCGCGAGTTCGGACGCCGTTTCGCCGCGGAACGGGGAACCGGCCGCATCATCAGCCTCACCAGTGACCACACTGTCGGCAACCTGCCCTACGGGGCGAGCAAGGGAGCCTTGGACCGCATCACCCTGGCCGCCGCTCATGAACTCGCCCACCTCGGCGTGACCGCCAACGTGATCAATCCCGGCCCGGTCGACACCGGTTGGATGCCCGAGGAGGTCCGCGAGTACTGCATCCGCAACAGTCCGCTCGGCCGGCTGGGCACTCCGCAGGACACCGCGCACCTGGTGGACTTCCTGTGCTCCAGGAAGGGCGAGTGGATCAACGGTCAGCTGCTGACGAGCAACGGTGGCCTCACGTAGGCGCCGCAGACGGCAGTGGCTCCTCGGACACCCCCGGCCCCCACTCCCCCGCCGTAAATCAGCGGCACGGCCACCGCCTGAGTACGGCCTGCCGAGCGCCGGACCGGCGCTCCAGTCCCACCACCTCATCGATCCACCCCCTGAAGAGATCCTCACGGACGGAAGCCCCGCCGTCACGATGTGAGACTAAGCAGTCACTCTCGGCTCCCGAAACCCCTGTGGACAACCGCCGCACCCCTTGTCCACAGGGCTTGCCGAGCGCCGGTCGCCGTGCTGCCTCTCCGGACCCCGACCAAGCCCCGAACCGTGCTCTCACCTGCCCGGTCTCAGCCTTCGCTTACTGTTCGTTCGTATGGGTGCCAAGGACGAGATCAACGCGCGGCCGGGCGCGGGCCGGGCCGCCGGTGGCGGGCCCCGCGCCGCGCTGTCGCGCCTGCGCGCCCGTCTGGGCTGGCCGCGCCGGGTCTTCGCGCAGGTGCTGCTGATGCAGCTGGCCATCGCCACCGGCGTCACCGCGCTCGCCACCGGTCTCTTCCTCGCCCCGCTCGGTGCGCAGCTCGACGACCAGGCGATGCGCCGCGCTCTGGCCATTGCCCAGACCACCGCCGCCGAGTCCCGCCTCGACGACGCGCTGGAGAGCTCCCGGCCCGGGCGCACCGGGCCCGTGCAGAACGAGGCGGAGCGGATCCGCCGGGCGACCGGGGCGGAGTACGTCGTGATCATGGACGTACACGGAGTGCGCTGGTCCCACACCGACCCGGGCCAGATCGGGCGGCATGTCTCCACCGACCCCGGCGACGTCCTGGCGGGCCATGAGGTCATGGAGATCGACGAGGGCACCCTCGGCCGTTCCGCGCGCGGCAAGGTCCCGCTGCGGGACGACCAGGGGCGGATCGTCGGCGCCGTGTCGGTCGGCATCGCCTACGAGAACGTGCAGCAACTCCTGCTGGCCACCGTGCCGCAGCTGCTCGCGTACGCGGGCGGGGCGCTCGCCGTCGGCGCGCTGGCCGCCTATCTGGTCGCCCGGCGGCTCCAGCGCCGCACCCATGACCTGGCCTTCTCCGACATCTCCGCGCTGCTCGCCGAGCGGGAGGCGATGCTGCACGGCATCCGGGAGGGGTTCGTGGCGCTCGACCGGCACGGTCGCATCCGGCTGCTGAACGACGAGGCGCAGCGGCTGCTCGACCTGCGCGCCGAGGACACCGGCCGGCCGCTGGAGGAAGCGCTGCCGCCCGGCCGTACCGCGGAGGTCCTGTCCGGCCGGGTGCGCGGCGCCGACCTGCTCACCGTCAGCGGACAGCGCGTCCTGGTGGCCAACCGGATGCCGACCGACGACGGCGGGGCCGTGGTGACGCTGCGGGACCGTACCGAGCTGGAGCGGCTGGGCCGCGAGCTGGACGGCACCCGCGGTCTCATCGACGCGCTGCGCGCCCAGGACCATGAGCACGCCAACCGCCTCCACACGCTGCTCGGCCTCCTGGAGCTGGGACTGCACGAGGAGGCCGTGGAGTTCGTGACCCAGGCCGTGGGCGTCCACCGGGCGACCGCCGAGCAGGTCACCGAGCGGGTGCACGATCCGCTGCTGGCGTCCCTCCTGGTCGGCAAGGCGACCGTCGCCACCGAGCGCGGCGTCTCGCTGGGCATCGCGCCCGACAGCCGCCTGCCGGATCGCGTGGTGGACCCGCGCGGCCTGGTCACCGTCCTGGGCAACCTGGTCGACAACGCCCTGGACGCCACGGCCGGCCGCCCGGGAGCGCGCGTCGAGGTGGAGCTTCGCGCCGAGGGGCGCACCGCCGTGGTGCGCGTCCGCGACAACGGGCCAGGGGTGCCCGCACCCCGGCGGGCGGAGATCTTCACCGAGGGCTGGACGACCAAGGAGCCCCCGGCCCACGGGCAGCGCGGCATCGGTCTGGCACTCGTACGCCGTCTGGCCGAGCGGTACGGAGGTACCGCCGAAGTGGGCGACCGCCCCGGAGGAGGCGCGGAATTCACCGTCACCCTCCCGGACGCGCTGTCCGACGCGCTCTCCACCGGCCCGGAAGCCGCCGATGCCACCCACGCCGCAGGAGTCACGGACGACACAGGAGCCCCCCGATGATCGACGTACTGGTCGTGGACGACGACACCCGGGTCGCCGAGATCAACGCCGCGTACGTCGCGAAGGTCCCGGGCTTCCGCGTCAGCCGCCTCGCCCACTCCGCCGCCGAGGCACTGGCCGCCCTGGAGACGGCGCCCGTCGATCTCGTCCTGCTGGACCACTACCTCCCCGACGAGACCGGCCTCCAGCTCGTGTCCCGGCTGCGGCAGCGCGGCGTCCAGACCGACGTGATCATGGTGACCGCGGCCCGTGACATCGCGACCGTCCAGGCCGCCATGCGCCAGGGCGCGCTGCAGTACCTGGTCAAGCCGTTCACGTTCGCGGGGCTTCGGCACAAGCTGGAGGGATACGCGGCGCTCCACCGCGCCTTCGAGGGCGGCGGCCAGGCCGAACAGTCCGAGGTCGACCGGATCTTCGGGGCGCTGGGGTCCGCCGGCGCCGGGCCCGCCGAGCTGCCCAAGGGACATTCGACGGCGACCGCCGACCGCGTACGGTCCGTCCTGCGCACGGCCGACGCACCGCTGTCCGCCCAGGACGTGGCCCGCCAGGCGGGGCTCAGCCGGCAGACCGCGCAGCGCTACCTCAAGCTCCTCGAACGCGCCGGGCGGGTCCGTCTCAGCCTCAGATACGGCGAGACCGGGCGCCCCGAGCACCGCTACCTCTGGGTCTGACCCGATCTGGGACTGACCCACTCAGGGCCTGACCCACTCAGGGCCTGCCCCGATCAGGTTCCGACCCGATCAGGTGATGGACGATTCGGGCGGTTGTGCGAGACCGTTGCGGTAGGCGTAGTGGATCGCCTGGGCCCGGTCCCGCAGCCCGGCCTTGGCGAAGAGGTTGTTGATGTGGGTCTTCACGGTCGCGTTCGAGACGTGCAGCGTCCGGGCGATCTCCGGGTTGGACAGTCCCTCGGCGACCAGCCGCAGCACCTCCACCTCGCGTGCGGTCAGGCCGTCCGGGGCCGCGGACGGTGTCACCGCGGCGGCGGGCCGTTTGGTCTCGGCGAACCGCTCCAGCAGCCGCCGCTGCACCTTCGGCGACAGTCCCGCCTCGCCCGACAGGACGTCCTCGACGGCCCGTACGATCTCGTCGCCGTCCGCGTCCTTGGTCAGGTAGCCGCGGGCGCCGGCCTCCAGCGCGGGGAAGAGGTGGTCGTCGTCGGCGTAGGTCGTCAGCACCACGACCTCGGTGCCCGGGTGTTCCGTACGGATGCGCCGGGTGGCCTCGACGCCGTCGCAGCGGGGCATCCTGAGGTCCATCAGGACGACGTCGGGGGCCAGTTCGGCGGTGAGCCGTACGGCCTCCTCGCCGTCCCCGGCCGAACCGACGACCTCGATGCCCGGCAACAGCCCCAGCAGCATCACGATTCCCTCGCGCACCACGGTCTGGTCGTCCGCGACCACCACCCGCGCCGTCATGCCGGCACCCGCAACCGCACCACGAAACCCTCCTCTTCGGGGCCGGAGACCAGCGTTCCGCCGAGGAGTTCGGCGCGCTCCCGCATCCCCAGCAGACCGTACCCGGAACCGGTCGAGCCGAGATCATCCGGGGCACCCGGCCCGCCGCCGCGCGGCTTCCTGCGCGCCCCGGAGTTCCGCACCTCCAGCTCGACTTCGCTCTCCGTGTAGTCGAGGCGTACGGTCACCCGCGCGCCCGGCGCGTGCTTCCGTACGTTCGTGAGCGCCTCCTGCGCCACCCTGCGCAGCGCCAGAGCGGCCTCGGGGGAAAGCTGGCGCCGCTCCCCCGTCACCTCCAGGCGGGCGCCCTCGGCAGCCGTCAGGTTGTGCAGGTAGTCCTCCGTCGGAGCCATCTCGCCGCGCAGTGCCGACAGGGCCTGCCGCGTGCCGTCCAGCCCCTCCCTCGCCATGCCGCGCGCGGCCACCACCCGCTCCAGGATCTGCTGCCGCTCCGCCTCCAGGTCGTCGCTGCGCTGGATCAGCAGCCGCGCCGCTTCCAAGTGCACCAACTGCGCACTCAGACTGTGCGCCAGTACGTCATGGATCTCGCGGGCGATACGGCTCCGCTCGGCCAGCGCCGCCGTCTCGGCCTCGGCCTTGCGGGCGGCCCGCTCCTGGGTCAGCAGCCGCTGGGCGTTCCCCCGCGCCTCCGAGTCCAGCCGCAGCACGTACCCGGCCAGTCCGAGCCCGATGACGGTCGTCGCGGTCGACAGCCAGTCGTCGGGGCTGCGCAGGGTGTACGCACCGAGGGACACGGCCATGGCCGGCAGCGCGGCCGCCAGCGGCAGCCGCTCCATCGAGATGACGGCGGTGGCGCCCCACACCACGGCGGCCGGCGCCCTCGCGCCCTCCAGGTGGAACCAGAGAGCGCCGGCCTCCAGCAGGGCCAGCAGCCCGAGCGCGGGCCACAGCCGGTGCTGGAGCGTCGTACGGAAGAAGCCCCACAGAGCCAGGCCGCACAGCGCGACCGTGGCCAGCCCCAGGGCCACGCCCGCACCCCGGAACTCCCGGTTCGACAGGGCGCTCCACAGCAGGGCGGCCATCACCAGGACGCGGATGCCCCGGCCGATCCAGAGCCGGGTCGTGCTGAACCCGGCTCGGGACAGTGCCTCCCGCAAGGGCCAGCTCGTCCAGATACTCAGCGGCACAAACGATCCTTCCGGCGTGGGGCTCCCGGGGCCCGGCCGCCGGTGCGTGCGGCCGGAGCGCGGGCACGTGGCCTCAGCCACTGGCAGCGACACGGTACGACGGCCGCTGCGTTTGTGCCCGCCAGGCCATGGTGCCCGTCCGGGCCAGCAGCGTGGCGGCCACGGTCAGCATCGTGGCCTGGCTGCCCAGGTGGATCCCGGCCAGCAACCCCACTCCGTACAGACCGAACCGCAGGGCCGCGCCGAGTACCCAGGCGACCGCGGTCGCCGGACGGCCCGCCGCCCAAAGCGCGCCGTCCTCACCGGTCCAAACGCGCATCGTCCACGCCCAGGCCGCGCCGGTGAGCAGTCCGAGGACGACCCCGAGGACCAGCAGGACGACGGACCCGACGGGGTGCGCGCTGTCGAGCAGGCCCGGTTCGCGCACCGCCAGCACCGCGAGGATGCCGGGGAGCAGCCACCAGCGCCGGCCGTCCGTCTCCAGCCGCTGCGGTTTCAGCTGCCGTACGACCACCAGCGCGATGATCGCGACGATGACGAGAACGTTGAGCGAGCCGCTCATGACCTGGGCCTCCGTGGCACGGGAACAACAACGGTCCCGACGCTACGGAGCGCGGCCCACCGCCCGGATCGGCGCACGGGTGGGTCCCGGGTGGAAACGGCGGCGGGCGCCTCTCCACCCGTGGGTGGACAGGCGCCCGTACCGGCGTGTGCCGCGCTTCTTCCCGTCAGGTGTCGATGCGCGAGCGGTCGAGGGTGGCGGCGGAGCTGGTGATGAATTCGCGGCGGGGGGCGACTTCATTGCCCATGAGCAGGTCGAAGACCTTCTCGGCGGCTTCCAGCTCGCCGATGTTGATCCGGCGCAGGGTGCGGTGGCGGGGATCCATGGTGGTCTCGGCCAGCTGGTCGGCGTCCATCTCGCCCAGACCCTTGTAGCGCTGGATGCTGTCCTTGTAGCGGATGTTCTTGCGCTGCAGCTCCAGCAGGGTCTGGCGCAGCTCGTTGTCGGAGTAGGTGTACACGTACTTGTCCTGGCCCTTCTTGGGCTGGATCAGCTCGACGCGGTGCAGCGGCGGCACGGCGGAGAAGACCCGGCCCTGTTCGACCATGGGGCGCATGTAGCGCTGGAAGAGGGTCAGCAGCAGGGTGCGGATGTGGGCGCCGTCGACATCGGCGTCCGCCAGGAAGATGACCTTGCCGTAGCGGGCCGCGTCGATGTCGAAGGTACGGCCCGAGCCGGCCCCTATCACCTGGATGATCGCCCCGCACTCGGCGTTCTTGAGCATGTCGGAGACCGAGGCCTTCTGCACGTTCAGGATCTTGCCGCGGATCGGCAGCAGGGCCTGGAACTCCGAATTGCGCGCCAGTTTGGCGGTGCCCAGCGCCGAGTCGCCCTCGACGATGAACAGCTCGCTGCGCTCGACGTCGTCGCTGCGGCAGTCGGCCAGCTTCGCCGGCAGCGAGGACGACTCCAGCGCCGTCTTGCGGCGCTGCGCCTCCTTGTGCTGCCGCGCCGCGATCCGGGTACGGGCCGCCGCCACGACCTTGTCCAGCACCGCCCGGGCCTGCTGCTTGGCGTCCCGCTTGGTGGAGGTCAGGAACGCCTTGAGCTCCTTGGCGACAACCTGGGCGACGATGCGGGAGGCGGCCGAGGTGCCCAGCACCTCCTTGGTCTGCCCCTCGAACTGCGGCTCCGCCAGGCGCACGGTGACGACCGCGGTCAGGCCCTCCATGGCGTCGTCCTTGACGACATCGTCCTCGGCCACCCGCAGCAGCTTGGCCGCGCGCAGCGCCTCGTTGACCGTCTTGGTCACCGAGCGCTCGAAGCCGGAGACGTGGGTGCCGCCCTTGGGGGTGGCGATGATGTTGACGAAGGAGCGGACGGTGGTGTCGTAGCCGGTGCCCCAGCGCAGCGCGACGTCCACGCCCAGTTCCCGGGTGACCTCGGTGGGCGTCATGTGTCCGCGCTCGTCGAGGACCGGCACGGTCTCCTTGAAGGTGCCCTGCCCGGACAGGCGCAGCACGTCGCACACGGCCTTGTCCTGGGCCAGGTACTCGCAGAACTCGCTGATGCCGCCGTCGTAGCGGAAGGTCTCCTCCACCGGGCCCTCGCCCTCCAGGCCGCGCTCGTCGCGCACGACGAGGGTCAGGCCGGGCACCAGGAAGGCGGTCTGGCGGGCGCGGGCGTGCAGCGTCTCCAGGGAGAGCTTGGCGTCCTTGAGGAAGATCTGGCGATCCGCCCAGTACCGCACTCGCGTACCCGTACGGGTCTTGGGGATGCGCTTGCCCTTGAGCAGGCCGTTGGCCGGATCGAAGGGGGCGTCGGGGCCGGACTCGGTGAAGATGCCGGGCACGCCGCGCCGGAAGCTGATCGAATGGGTCTTGCTGTTGCGGTCCACCTCGACGTCCAGCCGGGCGGACAGGGCGTTGACCACGGAGGCGCCGACGCCGTGCAGACCGCCGGAGGCGGCGTACGAGCCGCCGCCGAACTTGCCGCCGGCGTGCAGCTTGGTCATCACGACCTCGACGCCGGACAGGCCGGTCTTGGGCTCCACGTCCACCGGGATGCCGCGGCCGTTGTCGCGGACCTCCACCGAGCCGTCGTCGTGGAGGATCACCTCGATACGGTCACAGTAGCCGCCCAGGGCCTCGTCGACGGAGTTGTCGATGATCTCCCACAGGCAGTGCATCAGACCGCGGCTGTCCGTCGAGCCGATGTACATGCCCGGGCGCTTGCGGACGGCTTCCAGTCCTTCCAGGACGAGCAGGTGCCGCGCGGTGTAGTTGGAACCGTCCCGGTCTGCCCCGGTCAGCACTGCGGTGGACGGCACGGACATCTCGGCGGTCACGCGGTTCGCTCCTCGCTGAATTACTGGCGGCCCGCATTCCGCGGACCCGGTCGTGGCGGTGTCGCCGGTCAGAGCGTACCGAGGCCCGGTAGAGCCGAAGTGACGCCACCCGTGACGACGGCCATGGTAGTAGACTTTCGCTCACGTGTTCGATCCCTCGAAGGGGTGAGAGCGCGGTGACGCGCACATCACGTTCCCTTCGAGGCATGAACCATTTAGGCTCCGGGCACGTCCTCTTGAACAACCGGCAAGCCAGCCGGGAGGACAAAGCCCAGCAACCAACGTGAATCAGACCACCACGCAATACGGCTCATTCGCCGCCACCCGGCAACACCCGGCGTCCTTGGAAAAATTTTTTCAGGGAATAGGCACGAGCGGGAACGTTTTCGGCCTGGTTGGATGTTGACCCTGGTACGACAGCTCGTCGAGCTAGAGAAGAGGCGACGTGACTACTGTTCTGACCCCCGCGAGCCCGCTGACGGCCGCTGACCGCTGCGACCGCTGCGGCGCCCAGGCATACCTGCGCGTCGTTCTGATGTCCGGCGGCGAACTGCTCTTCTGCGCCCACCACGGCCGCAAGTTCGAGCCAGAACTCAAGAAGATCGCCGCGGAAATACAGGACGAGACGGAGCGGCTGACCGCCTCTCCCGCGTCTGCTTCCGATGAGGAACGCTGACACATCGCATCCGACGACGAGCGACAGCGGCCTAGGGCCGTGTGGCGGGCGGCTTCCCGGAACCACCGGGAGGCCGCCCGCACTCGTCTGCCCCCGCGGCCCCGGCAGTGACGGGACGGGACACACCCTTGGGCGCCGCCTGTGGCGTCCTGAGGCCCCGCGACCGGCCACCCCGGCTTCCCGCCCGGCCCGCCCGCGCCACGGCGCTCAGCCGCCACCATGGGCGGCCACATGCTTCATCATCGCCGAGATGCGCGTATAGACGCCCGGCTTCGCCGCCTTCCCGCATCCGGTTCCCCAGGACACCAGCCCGATCAGCCGTCCCCGCGCCACCAGCGGTCCGCCACTGTCACCCTGGCAGGCGTCCCGGCCACCCTGCGGCGTCCCCGCACACAGCATGGAATCAGCCAAATACTTCCCGTCCGCGTTGCCCGGGTATGCCCTGCTACAGGCCGCGTTCGAGTACACCTGCACCTGCGCCGACCGGAGCGTGGCCGCGTACGTCCCGTTACCGGTCGTATCGCCCCAGCCGTACACATCCGCCTTCGTGCCGGCCCGGTACGCGGCGTCGCCGGCCTTGGCCATCGGCAGGGCCCGGCCCTTCGGCTGCTGCCGGCCGAGCGTGAGCACGGCGATGTCACCGGCGTTGCTGTAACTGTCGTACGTCGGGTTCACCCACACCCGCTGCGGTACGAACTCCTGCCCGCCGCGGCCTCGCATGTCCTCGCGTCCCGTGATGATCCGCAGGTCCCTGACCCGCTGCCACTCCACGCCCAGCACCGCACGGCTCAGACAGTGCGCCGCCGTCACGACCGTCGCGCGACCGACCAGAACACCGCCGCAGAACTGGCCCGACCGGTCGTTCCCGAAGCGTGAGCGGGAGCTGATCGCGACCATCCACGGGTGGTCGGAGACCTTCACCGGCCGGCCTCCCACCACCGACTCGTCCGCCCGCGCGGTGGTGACCGGCACGGCGAGGACGAGGGCGAGCGCCCCGAGGGCGGCCCGGACGAAAGCACGCATACACGCTCCTGACTGTGCGGAAGTGTTCGCACACCCAGGGTGAGTCAGTCGGACGCATCGCGCACCCGGACACACCGCGGGCCCGGCCCTCCCGAGGGAGGACCGGGCCCGCGGTGCACTCGGACGGCCGTTAGGAGCGTGAGCCCCCGAATCAGTCCAGGTAGTCGCGCAGGACCTGCGAGCGCGACGGGTGGCGCAGCTTCGACATCGTCTTGGACTCGATCTGGCGGATGCGCTCACGCGTGACGCCGTAGACCTTGCCGATCTCGTCCAGCGTCTTGGGCTGGCCGTCGGTGAGGCCGAAGCGCATGGAGACCACGCCGGCCTCGCGCTCGCTGAGCGTGTCCAGGACCGAGTGCAGCTGCTCCTGCAGAAGCGTGAAGCTGACCGCGTCGGCCGGCACGACCGCCTCGGAGTCCTCGATCAGGTCACCGAACTCGCTGTCGCCGTCCTCGCCCAGCGGGGTGTGCAGCGAGATCGGCTCGCGGCCGTACTTCTGGACCTCGATGACCTTCTCGGGGGTCATGTCCAGTTCCTTGGCCAGCTCCTCCGGGGTGGGCTCGCGGCCCAGGTCCTGGAGCATCTGGCGCTGCACACGGGCCAGCTTGTTGATGACCTCGACCATGTGGACGGGGATACGGATCGTCCGGGCCTGGTCGGCCATGGCGCGGGTGATGGCCTGGCGGATCCACCACGTCGCGTACGTGGAGAACTTGTAACCCTTGGTGTAGTCGAACTTCTCGACCGCACGGATCAGACCGAGGTTGCCCTCCTGGATCAGGTCCAGGAAGAGCATGCCGCGGCCGGTGTAGCGCTTGGCCAGCGAGACCACCAGACGGAGGTTGGCCTCCAGGAGGTGGTTCTTGGCGCGGCGGCCGTCCTCGGCGATGATCTCCAGCTCACGCTTGAGCTTCGGCGCCAGCTTGTCGGAGTTGGCCAGCTTGTCCTCGGCGAACAGGCCCGCCTCGATGCGCTTGGCGAGTTCGACCTCCTGCTCGGCGTTGAGCAGCGGGACCTTGCCGATCTGCTTGAGGTAGTCCTTGACCGGGTCGGCGGTGGCACCGGCCGCGGCGACCTGCTGCGCGGGGGCGTCGTCCTCGTCGTCGTCGGACAGCACGAAGCCGGCGTTCTCGGCGCCCTCGGGCACCTCGGCGGCCTCGCCCTTGCCCGCGGGCGCCGCTTCCTCGATCGGCTCGTCCTCGAGAAGGTCGTCGACGTCCTTCTTGGCGGCGGTCTTCTTCGCCACGGTCTTCTTGGCGGCGGTCTTCTTCGCGACCGTCTTCTTGGCCGCGGCCTTCTTGGCGACCGTCTTCTTCTCGGGACCGCCCTCGGCCTCGCCGTACGACGTGTCGCCCAGCGGGGCGGCCGCGGTGGTGGTGGCCTTCTTCACCGTGGCGGTCTTGGCCGCGACGGTCTTGGTGGCGGTGCGCTTCGCCGGACTCTTCGCTGCGACGCTCTTGCGGGTGCGCTTGGGCGCCTCTGCGGCACTGACCATCAGCGTCACACCCTCCTCGTCGAGGATCTGGTTGAGGCTGCGCAGAACGTTCTTCCACTGGGTTGGCGGAATCTGGTCAGCCTCGAAGGCCCGACGCACGTCATCGCCGGCGATCTGCCCATCAGCCTTTCCCCGCTCGATGAGCGCCATCACTGACTCGGACTCGGCGATCTCCGGCGGGAGCGTACGGGATGTGCTGGCCGACACGAACAACCTCTCGGAACGATGGGAACGGCTTCCGACCCCGTCCACGGTGGATCGGAGCCGACGACCGCCGGCGGGGATGGACCGACGGCGCAGGGGAAGCCGGGGAGTTGAACAGCGCCGAAAGCGCCGCTCGCATTCCCTCCTCGGCTATCACCTCTTAAGTCATCGCGCCTCCCCGGCGAGCGTTACGCCCAATCTGCGTGGCCCGAGTCACACCGCATAACGGAACATTCCCCCCTCTACGGGGCGCAATCCTCCCAAGCAAACGCCGGGCCCGGATCGCGCTTCCGGGCCCGGCGGCCTGACGTACTTCGGCTCACGCCGCACCGCTCGCTCGCGGCGGCGCACTGTCGCGGGCCACACCCGCGCCGGCACGCTCCGGCGGCGTCCGCACGCCCTGTGCGCCCCCATGCACTCCGCGCGCCTGGCGTCCGCTCCCCGCGCCTCGGGCGGACCGAACGTTTTCAGACGTTCCGTCCCGCGCGGACGCGCCTCCCGTCCTGTACGGGCGCGCGCTCCTCAGCCGGCCCTCCCCGGCCGGTACGGGCCCTCCAGCGGGCACCGGTCCTCGGTGGCGCGGGCCCTCAGTGCTCGCGGGGCGGCGGGACGGTGTGGTCCCCGGCGCCGCCGGCACCCTGGCCGCCGGCCTCGCCGTGGGCCGTCAGGAGGGTCCGCATCGCGGCCTCGGCGCCCGGGGCGTCACCGGCGCCGATCGCGTCGACGATCCGCATGTGCTGGCCGACGGACTTCTCCGCGGGGCGCTCGCAGCCGCCGGACGGACCGCCCGAGACGTGCAGGGCGGAGGTGACGATGCCGGAGAGGTGCTCCAGCATGCGGTTCCCGGCGAGCTGGAGCAGCAGGGTGTGGAACTCTGAGTCGGCGCGGGCGAAGGTCAGCCCGTCGCCCTGGGCCGCGGCGTGCCCCATGATCTCGACCATGTCGGCGAGGCGCTGCTGGATGTCGTCGCGGCCGTGGCCGGCGGCGAGCCGGGCGGCGAGGGGCTCGATCGTCCAACGCAACTCGGACAGCTCCCGGCGCTGGTCGTCGCGCTGCGGGCCGTACGCCCGCCACTCGATGATGTCGGGGTCGAGCAGATTCCAGTCGCTGACCGGGCGTACTCGGGTGCCTACGTTCGGGCGGGCGCTGACCAGGCCCTTGGCCTCCAGGACGCGCAGGGACTCGCGGACGACGGTGCGGGAGACCTCGAAGCGCTGGCCGATCTCCTCGGGCACGAGCGGACGGTCGGCGCCCAGATCGCCGGAGACGATCATCTGGCCGAGCTGCTGGACGAGTTGGCCGTGCAGTCCACGGCCGCGGTTGCCCGCCGCGCGGCGGCCGGCCCGAGCCATGTCCGCATCGGTTCCGTCCCAGACGGGCGGCACGCGGTCGGCCCGCTCGGCGCCCGGCGCGTGGGCGACCCCGCCGGGGCCGGGTGCGCCCGCGGCGTTGGCGTAGGAGTAGCGGTCAAGCTCGCCCGGACCGGCGAGGCCGGAGTCGGCGGGGCGAGCCGCGGTCATCATGGTGTGCGCAAGGGTACTCACGCATCATTTGTCGGCGACGCCCCCGGACCCCTTGAGGTCTTTGGTGAAAAGCACACGAAAGGGTGATCGCCCATCCTTCCCCAATTGACGCTTTATCGGAAAGAAAGGTGCTCCCCTCGGGAGGGCTTCGACCGAGGCCGCAGCGGCCGCGCCGGCCGTGGTCAGCGGGCCCGCTTCCGCAGCGCGGTCAGGGCGTAGGCGAAGACCAGTGCGGTGAGCGACAACGTGAGCGCCCCGCCCACCGGTTGGGCCGTCAGCCGCAGCACCGTACCGACCGCCTGGTCGAAACCGGACGGCCACTGCACGAACGCCGCCGACCGCAGCCGCGCCGGGACACCGACCAGCGACCGGGCTGCCGGCACCTCCAACGCCCGCTGTACGAGCGGGAGGACGAGCACCGGTACGGCGAGCACCGCCGCCAGCCCCATCGCGGTGGACCGGAAGACACCGGCTGCCAGGACGCCCGCCCACGCGCAGCCGGCCATGAGGGCCGACCACGTGACGACCAGGACCTTCCCGTCACCGCCCGGCGGCAGCCCCGCGGCACCGAACAGGCCACGCACCAGCACGCCGTCGAGCAGCAGCGTCCCGATCGCGAGCAGCACCGCCGCGGCCCCGCTGACCAGCAGCTTGGCGGCGAGCAGGCCGAGGCGGCGGGGCACGGTGCCCTGCTCGGGCGCGAGGGCCGGGTAGCGGAACTCCTGGCCGAAGGAGAGCGCCCCGATCAGCCCGGCGGCGAGCGCGGCCGGAGGAAACGGAAGTTGACGCGGCCAGCCGGTGAGGACGTGCACCCGGGAGGTGTCTCCGGCGCGGGCCAGGACCAGCGCGAAGACCAGGGCGACGGCCAGGGAAAGGACGGCGACGACCAGACCCGCCGGATCGGTCGAGGCCCGGCGCAGCTCGTACCGCAGCGGCCACTCCGGCCCACGACCGGCCAGCCGCAGACTCACGAGCTGCCGGGCGGCGACTTCCGGGGAGGCGGGGGCTGGGGTGGGGGCGCCAGGGGGGAGGGAGGTGCGGAGGGGTTTCAGGGGTTTGAAGGTTGAGGTGCGGGTGGGGGTGGAGCGGCTCGTGAGGGCAGGTCTGTCTGTAGGGGTGGGAGAGTTTGTGGGGGCGGGAGAGTTTGTGGGGGTGGGGGTTTGGGTGGGCGGTTGAGTGGCGGCGGGGGGTGGGGCGAGGTTGACGGGTTGGGGTGGGGTGGTCGGGGTGTGGTCGGTGGTTGCCGTGGCCTCAAGCTCAGGCGTCGACGAGACGTTCGGGGCGAGGAGGGTCTCGGCGGCGTCGGGGCCCGTTGCTGAGGGGAGCGCGGCGGTCTCGCCGAGGGTGCTGCTGAGGGCAACGGTCGTGTCGGGAGTGACGGCTTCGCCGAGGTTTCCACTGAGGGCAACGGCCGTTTCGGGAGCGGCGGTCTCGGGTGCGGGAATCACGGACACGGCGGTCGCGTCGCCCGCGCTTGCGCCGTGCTCCGCGGTGTCCTGCTCTGCGTGGGCGGCGGCGCTCCGGGCGCGGCCGTCGGCGCGGGTGAGCGGGGTGACCGGCCCGGTGTCCCCCACCTCGTCGGCGAGCCGGTGCACGAGGATGCCGTGCCGGAACGCCGCGTCCCCCACGGCCGCGCAGGTGCTCCCGTAGACGGCGATACGGCTGCCGCTCTCCCGTACGATCTCGACCGCGCGGCCGGCGTTCGGATCCACGCCCGGACGGGCCCGCTGCGACTCGTCCACGAGCAGCGACGCGAGCCGGTCGGCGTGCGGCGAGCGGACGACGACACGGGGACGCAGCCGGGTACGGGCGAAGTCGGCCGCACTCTGGTCCGCCACCAGCCTGCCCTCCTCGATGGTGACGACCCGGTGGCCGAGCCGGGCGGCCGCCCGCGCGTCGTTCGAGGTGACCAGCACGGTTCCGCCCTGCGCCGCGTAACCCCGCAGCAGGCCGTGCAGCCACGCCGCCTCACGTGGGGAGACGTCGCGGGAGGGCTCGTCGAGGAGAAGGGTGTGCGGGTCGCCGAGCAGGGCCGCGGCCAGGCCGAGCCTGCGGTCCATGCCCCGCGAGAACGCGCCGAGTCTCTCATCGGCCAGGCCGCTGAGGCCGACGACGTCCAGCACGTCGTCGGCGCGCGACGCCGGTACCCCGGCCGCGGCGGTGAGCATGCGCAGGTGGCCACGCGCCGTACGGGCCGGGTGGCCGGGCACGTCTCCGAAGACCACGCCGATCTCACGGGCCGGATTCGGTACGCGGTACAGCGGGCGGCCGCGGAAGAGCGCGACACCACGGCCGCCCTCCAACTGGAGCATGAGCCGCAGGGCGGTGGTCTTGCCGGCTCCTTCGGCGCCGAGCAGGACGGTGATCCGGCCGGCGGGGGCCTCGAAGCTCAGATCGTCGACAGCGGGGCGCCGTCCTTCACGGGAGCCGCCGGTCAGCCCGATGGCCTGGATCATCTCGCCCCCCACGGGGTGCGGGACCTTACGGAAACGGCGCGGAGCAGGAGGTCGGGACTCACCTGGCCACGGTAACGCCGAGTGTCCGATTTGCCGGTAATGCCCTTCGGTTGGCTGGCATGCGTGTCACGTGTGGGCGGGGGGTGTGGGGGCTGGGGTCGGATGTTGGGGTTGAGATCGGATGTTGGGGTTGAGGTCCGGTGTCGGGGTTGAGGTCGGGTGTTGCGGTTGAGATCGGGTGCTCAGCCGTACTCCCCCGCCCGACCATGCCCCCTCGGCCGAAATCCCCGCTCGGCCGTTCTCCCCCGCTCGGCCGTACCCCCCTCGGCCGAACCCGAACACTCCCCCGCTCAGACCTCCGGGCGCAGCATCGGCGGGTTGAGCAGGGTGGCGCCGCCCGCTCTGAACAGCTGGGCGGGACGGCCTCCCTGACGGGTCGTCGTTCCTCCTGTGGGTACCAGGAAGCCCGGCGTGCCGGTCACCTTGCGGTGGAAGTTACGGGGATCCAGCGCCACGCCCCACACCGCTTCGTAGACCCGGCGCAGCTCCCCGACGGTGAACTCCTGCGGGCAGAAGGCGGTGGCGAGCGAGGAGTACTCGATCTTCGAGCGGGCCCGCTCCACGCCGTCCGCGAGGATGCGCGCGTGGTCGAAGGCGAGCGGGGCGGACTGCTCGCCCTCGCGGCCGAGGCCGCCGTCCTGCTCCAGCAGTGTCTCCACCGGGGCCCAGCGCGCGCTGTGGGCGTCGCCGCCCGCCGTCGGGGCGGGGAGGTCCGGCGCGAGCACCAGGTGGGCGACGCTGACCACGCGCATCCGGGGATCGCGCTTGGGGTCGCCGTATGTGGCGAGCTGTTCCAGATGCGCCCCGTAGGGCGGCGGCGGACCCGCCGGGCAGTGGGCGTGCAGTCCGGTCTCCTCGGCGAGTTCCCGGGCCGCGGCCGCCTCCAGGTCCTCGTCGGCCCGTACGAACCCGCCCGGCAGGGCCCAGCGTCCCTGGAACGGCGGCTCGCCCCGGCGCACGGCCAACGCGCACAGCGCGTGCTTGCGCACGGTGAGCACCACCAGATCGACGGTAACGGCGAACGGGGGGAAGGCCGACGGGTCGTAGGGAGGCATGGCGCGATCATAGTCGTCCGCCTGACGATAATCAGGCCCCGGCGCACCTCACGCCCCCAGTTGCAAGCCATTCGCGGCCTCCTCCACCAGCCCCAGGCCGAGCCTGCTGATCCGTACGGCGAACGGCTGCCCCGCGACGCTGAGCCCGGTGAACTGCATCGCGCCGAGCGGCGCGCCGCCCACCGGCCGGACCGCCACGGTCCCCGCGGGCACATCGGGGCGCACTCCGGCCAGGGCGGTCAGCGCGTGGACCGCGCCCGCGGCGGCCACGGCCGCCGGGTGACATGCGGCGGGGTGCGGCACGGGGGCCCCGTCGCGGGTGCGGTGTTCGCCCGCGTACATCTCCGGTAGCCGGTAGTCGAAGGTCTGTGCCGCGTCGAGCAGCCCGCGGACCAGGGAGCCGGCTTCCTTCTCATGACCGGCGGTGGCCAGGCCGACGGCGGCGACGGCCGTCTCGTGGATCCGCACGGCACCGCTGCGATGGCCGAACGGGTTGTAGCCGCTCTCCTTGGCCCCGAGGCCCCGCAGACCCCAGCCCGAGTCCATGGCGGGGCTGCCCAGCAGCCGGGCGAGCCGTTCCGTACGCACCGGATCGAGCAGGCCCACGGCCGACCGGCCGCCGCCGAGCAGACCGGTGTCCAGGAGGTGGGCGGCGGTGGAGCCGAGATGTGGCAGCAGGCGCCCGCCGGATGTGCGCAGCGCGGCCGGGCTGCCGCCGCTGCGGCTCTCCACCCAGAACTCCTCCCGGAACCTCGCCCGCAGCCCCGCCGCCCACTCGCGCAGCTCCGACGCGCCGGGTCTCCCGTAGCTGTCGAGGAGGTCGGCGCCGAGGAGCGCGGCCCGGTGCGCGTGTGCCTGTGTGGCGCAGCGGTACGGCCCTCCCGGGGCGGGGTCGGGGACGTAGCCGCTGCCTCCGTTCAGGGCTCCGTCACCCGACGCGTCGCCGTCGCCGACGATGGTGTGCAGCCATCTCAGGCAGCGCTCCGCCGCCGGGAGCAACTGCTCGGTCTCGCGCTCGGGCAGCCCCCAGCGGCGGGCTTCGGCGAGGACCGTGGGGAACAGCAGTGTCGCCTCGACGCCCGTGCAGCTGGGTGGTGCGTACGGTCCCGCGTCCCGCAGGCCGCCTGGAATTCGGCCGGAATCCGCCCCTGGCCCGTCGAGTTGGAGGTGCGCGAGTGTGCGCAGGGTGTGCCCCGCGAGCCGGGTGCCCAGGGGCAGCAACATGCGGGCTGCCCAGAGCGCCTCGGCCGGTGAGAGACCGCAGCGCCATGGGACTCCACCCGCGAGGTACATGTCCGTGGGGGCGCTGGGGCCGCGCATCAGCAGCCCGTGCAGATCGTCGAGACAGGTGGCCAGCAGTACGTCGGCTCGTGGGTCGTCGCACTGGAGCCGCGCCGCCGACCAGGGGCGTGGCGGCTGCTCAGCGCCGCGCGTGGCCGGGAGCGGCGGGACCGGCCCGCCGGCGAGATGCCCCACGGTCGCGTGCTCCAGCCGGACACGCACCTCGATGGTGTGGTGGCCGCCCGGCGGCAGGTCCAGTTCCCAGCGCAGGAGCCCGGCCGAGGCCATGACGTCGGAGGGCGCCGGGGTGGCGGCGACGACCGCGTACGCCCCCGCGGCGGACCACCGCAGTCCCGAGCCGTGGACGCTGGCGGGCAGTTCGGGGCCCGCGACTCCGACGGCGATCGCGCCCAGCTCGGCGAGGTCCGTGCCCAGCCGCAGCTCCACGGGCAGTCGCACCCTGCGTGGTGCGCTGCTGTGGAACGTGATCCGCTCGACGCCGTCGGCGCTCCGCACCCGTTCGAAACGGACCTCCGGGTCCGGGCCTCGATCGATGGCCGTACGGACCGTTCCGACGAACCGTGCGCGGTCCGCGGCCACGAGTCTGCCCTGTACCACGACGGGTTCGGCGCCGCCCGCGCGCAGCTCGCACCGGGACAGGACGCGGCGCCCGACGCGGTAGAAGCCATCCGTGCCCCGGCCGGTGAGCTGGCCCTGCTCGGAGGAGATGGCCAGGGCCGGCAGGGCGACGCAGATCAGGGTCCCGTGGACGGGCTGCGGTTCCGGGGGCCGGGGCGGCACCTTGGGCCGGTGATCTCCGGATGCCCGGCGGGCCGGCTGAGCGGTGGGGACCATGCCTGACACTCTCTGCGCTCCCTGCTGGGGTCTGGGCTCCAAACGGACTGCGCCACAGAGGTGAACGGCGCGGCCGGCGCCCAGGTCACGCCGGCACCGCGGTACCGGCGGGCTCACGGCCGGCTCCGGTCACCGTTGCGGCTCGTACGGCGCCTGGTCCGGCCGGTGCCCGGACGGGAGGCCGGACGCGTGGTGCCGCGCGGCCCACCCGGGCGGTCGGCGCCGCCGCAACGACCGCTCCCTCCGGGGCGACCGCTCTCGCCGAAACCGTCCGCAGCAGCGGGCCGCTCCGGTGCGACGGCGCGGTCGGCCTCCCCCGACCGGCCTGCCCCGGGCCGGGTCCCGGGCACCTGGACGGGGCCGTCCACAACCACCGGTACGGAGTTACCGCCGGACGCCAGTGCGACCTTCCCTACTGGTTCCGCGTCCGCTCGGGCGGCGCGCTCGGCGCGCTCCTCGCGCAGGCAGTGTCGCAGCGTCTCCGGGTCCAGCCCTTGGTTGATGCCGCTGTGCAGCAACTGGGCGAAGAGGCACTCGGGGTCGAGGGTCAGCGCCCTGCCGAGTGCCACGCGGGCGGACGGCTGGTCACCCGTGGCCCAGGCGACCCAGCCCGCCAGCGACAACGGTGCCACGGCGTACTCGGCGTAGCCGCCCACACAGCGGCGGGACAGTGCCTGCCACAGGCGCAGTGCGGGTTCGGCGTCGGGTCCCTCCATCCACTCCGCCGCACGGTCACGGGCGACGCGGTCCTGGAGACCGACGATGAGGCGGGCGGCCTCGCCGTCGGTCAGGAGCGCGTCGTCACAGGCGTCCCTGGCCCGCCGGCTGCCCGTGGGCGGGTCCTCGCGGAACCGGCGGACCAGCTCCCGTGCGTGCTCCACGGTCTCCGCCCGCACGGAGGCCGCCGTCCCCTCCTGAAGCATGCGCGGGACGAGCCGGTGCGCCACGGCGTCCAACGCGGACGTCTGCGCCACCGCGCGCGGGCCCGTACGCGCGGCGAGCCGGGCCTCCATCTCCCTCAAAGAACCACGGACTTGGACGCCCGCGTAAGCGGCCGCGGCGGCCATCACCGACGTGCCGGGCGGGGTCAGGGGCGTCCCGGTGGTGGGGCAACAGCGCTCGTCGGGGCAGCAGTAGGACCAGAACCGGCCGTTGGAGATGCACAGCGCGTCGAGCACCGGCACGTCCAGGGCTCCGCAGGCGATCCGCAGCCGCTGCGCGAGCGGGCGGAGGCGTTCCATGACATCCCGGCCGTTCTCGCCCTCCGCCGGCTCTTGGCAGAGGTAGACGATGATCCCTTCGGGGCGGGAGCGCCGCTCCTCACCGAGGGCGACGAGCGCGTCGGCGAGCTGGTCGGAGGCGTACCGCCACTGTGTCCGGTCGGTCGGGATGCCGAGCCGGGCCCGGCTGCCGAAGCGGCCCCGCTCGCCGTGCAGACCGACGAGGACGATGCTGTCGTCCGGGAAGAAGCCCAGAAGATACGGCAGCGCATCGGCCAGCTCGGCCGGCCCGCGCAGGGTGACCCTGGCCTCTTCGGCCCCGCCGGCCTCCCCCGTCACTCCAGTGGACTCGCACTCGGGCGTGGGCTCAGGCGGGGAAGGCGGAGCGGGCGGCGTGGGCGGACGAGATGCGGCGGCCGGGTGAGACGCGGCGGCCGGGTCGGACGAGGTGGCCGGGTGAGACGCGGCGGCCGGGTGGGACGAGGTGGTGGGGTTGGTCGGTACGGGCGGGCGGGAGTGGGCGCGGCCGTCGAGCTGAGCGGGTCGGTCGGACAGGAGCGGTCGGTCGGGCCGGTCGGACCGGTCGTGTCGAGCGGGCTGGTCCGGCTGAGCGAGCCGGCCGGGCCGGGCGAGCTGGTCGGATCGGCCGGTGCTCCGGCCGGGCCGCCGGGCGGACTCGCCGGAGCGGCGGGGCGGTTCGGGCTGGCTGGGCTGTTCGCTGTGCTGGTTCATGGCTCGAAGATCCCGCGAACCACCACACCGCCGCGACCCCTGTGGATAACTCAGGGTGACGGAAGTTGTCCACAGGCTCGGGCGGCGGTTCGCGCGTTGTCAGTGGCATCGGGTTGCATGGAGCCATGAGCAACGAAGACCTGCGTGCCGCGGCCGATGCCGTCCTCTCCCGCCTCGTCGGCGACCCCGGCGGCACGGCGCGGCTGCGCGAGGACCAGTGGCGGGCGATCGAGGCGCTGGTCGCCGAGCAGCGCCGCGCGCTGGTGGTGCAGCGCACGGGCTGGGGCAAGTCGGCGGTCTATTTCGTCGCGACCGCGCTGCTGCGCCGGCGCGGCGCCGGACCGACCGTGATCGTCTCCCCGCTGCTCGCGCTGATGCGCAACCAGGTCGAGGCGGCGGCCCGTGCCGGGATCCACGCGCGCACGATCAACTCGTCCAACACCGAGGACTGGGACACCATCCAGGCCGAGGTGGCGGCGGGCGAGGTCGACGTGCTGCTCGTCAGTCCCGAGCGGCTGAACAACCCCGATTTCCGCGACCAGGTGCTCCCCAAGCTGGCCGCGGCCACCGGTCTGCTCGTGGTCGACGAGGCCCACTGCATCTCCGACTGGGGCCACGACTTCCGGCCCGACTACCGGCGGCTGCGCACGATGCTCGCCGACCTCCCACCCGGTGTGCCCGTGCTCGCCACGACGGCGACGGCCAACGCGCGGGTCACGGCCGACGTGGCCGAGCAGCTCGGTACGGGCGAGGGCACCGCCGAGGCGCTCGTCCTGCGCGGCCCGCTGGACCGGGAGAGCCTGAGCCTGGGCGTGCTCCCGCTGCCGGACGCCGCGCACCGGCTGGCCTGGCTGGCCGACCATCTGCACGAGCTGCCGGGCTCGGGGATCATCTATACGCTCACGGTCGCCGCGGCCGAGGAGGTCACCGCCTTCCTGCGGCAGCGCGGTCACACGGTGGCCTCGTACACCGGCAAGACCGAGAACGCGGACCGCCAGCAGGCCGAGGACGATCTGCTCGGCAACCGCGTCAAGGCGCTGGTCGCCACCTCCGCGCTCGGCATGGGCTTCGACAAGCCCGACCTCGGATTCGTGGTGCACCTCGGCTCGCCGTCCTCCCCCATCGCGTACTACCAGCAGGTCGGGCGTGCCGGCCGCGGTGTCGAGCACGCCGAGGTGCTGCTGCTCCCCGGCCGTGAGGACGAGGCGATCTGGAAGTACTTCGCGTCCCTGGCCTTCCCGCCCGAGGAGCAGGTGCGCCGGACCCTGGACGTCCTGGCGGGCGCGGACCGGCCGCTGTCACTGCCGGCGCTGGAGCCGCTGGTCGAGCTGCGCCGCTCGCGCCTGGAGACCATGCTGAAGGTGCTCGACGTGGACGGCGCGGTGCACCGGGTCAAGGGCGGCTGGACCGCCACCGGCCGTCCGTGGACGTACGACGCCGAGCGTTACGCCTGGGTGGCGCGGCAGCGCGAGGCCGAGCAGCAGGCCATGCGGGACTACGCCACGACGACCGGCTGCCGCATGGAATTCCTGCGGCGGCAGTTGGACGACGAGGCCGCGACGCCCTGTGGTCGCTGCGACAACTGCGCGGGCGCGCGCTTCACCACCGAGGTGTCCGCCGCTTCGCTGGACGCGGCGCGCGGTGAGCTGGGGCGGCCGGGCGTGGAGGTGGAGCCGCGGCGCATGTGGCCGACGGGCCTGCCCGCCATCGGCGTCGATCTCAAGGGGCGCATTCCGGCGGGTGAGCAGTCGGCCACCGGGCGGGCGCTGGGCCGGCTCTCCGACATCGGCTGGGGCAACCGGCTGCGTCCGATGCTCGCCGCGCAGGCCCCGGACGGGCCGATTCCGGACGATGTCGCGTCCGCGGTCGTCACGGTCCTCGCGGACTGGGCGAAGGGCCCCGGCGGCTGGGCGTCGGGGGCGCCGGACGCCCCGGCGCGACCCGTGGGCGTGGTGGTTCTCGATTCCCGTACCCGCCCTCAGCTGGTGCGTTCCCTGGGAGAGCGCATTGCCGCCGTCGGGCGGATGCCGTTCCTGGGGACGGTGACCTACGCGGATCACGAGGCGGATCCCCGGATTCCGCGGAGCAACAGCGCCCAGCGACTGCGTGCTTTGCACGGATCGTTGAGCGTGCCGCCGGAGTTGGCTCAGGCTCTGGCCTCGGCCGATGGACCGGTGCTGCTCGTGGACGACTACGCGGACACCGGATGGACCTTGGCCGTGGCCGCGCGGCTGCTGCGCAAGGCGGGCGCCGCCGGAGTGTTTCCGCTGGTCCTTGCCGTGCAGGGGTGAGGTGAGGGAGGTGGTCGGGCGTCAGGGGCCGGTGCGGCGGGCAGGAATACCACAAGCGCGGTGCCCGATTCCGGCTGTGCGCGCGTCCGCTTCATTGCCGCATGCCTGTACGAACGCGAGAATTGGCCCCGCTTCCCCGTACCGGCCGTCCGCGGCCGGGTGCGGCGGTACCGAGCCGTGCCCGCGCGGCCGGCCGCCGTCCGGCGCGTGGACGCGTAGACGAAGGGAGGACCGTGACCTTCGGCTTCGCCCAGCCCCCGGACGTGTCCCTGGCCACCTCAGCCGATTCCGCCGCCCGGCTCAGCCGCATGCTGGAGCCCTCCGAGTGGGCGTCGGCCGGGATCCCCCTGCTGCGCAACCCGCGCGAGGTCGTCACCGGCTTGCACGACCGCCACCTGCCGGGTCTCTGGACGGCTGTCGTGGCGGTGCTCGGCCCCGAGGAACGGATCATCGCCAGCGCGTCGTTCGTCCAGCACGCCTCGGCCCCGGACGGCTGGGAGTTCCGCAACGCGCTCCTGGCCCAGCTGCGCCGGGTCGTCCCGCACGACCTGCGGCTGCGGGTGCCGGTCCGTACGGCCGTACTGCTCTACTGCCGTGAGGGTGAGCCCCGTTGGACGGAGACGGACGGCGCCTGGATGTGGGGATTGCGCGACGCGTGCACCCTGCACGGCCTGCGCTGCGGCGCGTACATCACGCTGACGCACCGAGGCTGGCAGGTGCTGGGGGAAGGGCGCGGAGGCCGGCGCCCGCGCTCGGTCGCGCGTACCGGACGCCTTGACGGCAAGGAACACCTGCCGCGTCGGTACGCACCGGCACAGCCCGGTCCGGACGAGCGGCGTGAGGCCTCAGGACCTGTCGGGCAGGCCGAATCGGGACCGGTCGGGCAGGCCGAGCCGGGACGGATCCGGCAGGCCGAGCCGGCACCGCTTCGGCGGGATGCCTCGGGGCCTGTCCGAGGGGACGCCTCGGGCCTTGTCCGCGGGGACGGGCCCGGACCGGCTCAGGGAGACGTCTGCGGGCAGGCCGAGAACACCGGGCAGCCGGAGGCGTCCGAGCTCGTCAGCAGATCGCGGCGGCCCGTGCCGTCGCCACCGCCCGGGTCACCGGAACGGTGCGCTCCGGTGGAGCGGTCCCCCGCCGTGGAACGGACGCGTACGGCCGCACCGCAGCCGTACCCCGCGCAGTCGTGCCCCTCCTCGGAGCAGCCGTGCGGCGACGGCCGACCAGCAGCGCACCGTGGCGCGGGCGGCGCGGCGGAGTTCCGGCGGCGCACCGCGGCCCGCTGACCGCGCGCACGCGGCGCGAGACGCCCGGTCGGCCCGTGGCCGCCGGGCCCCCCGTCGGTGCCTCTCAGGCGCTGACGCCCAGGAGGGTGTTGATGCGCTGCGGGTCGCCGCAGACGACCAGGAGTGCACCGGCCCTGGTCAGCGCGGCGGGCAGGGCACGGGCGATGGTCTCCTCCGCGCCGCCGTTCACCGCGACGACCACGACGGGGCGCCCGGTCGCGCGCTCGGCGGTGGCGTCCGCGTAGAACACGTCGTCCGCGGCGTCGTGCTGCGCCCAGTAGGACGCCTCACCGAAGGACAGCTCGTGCGCGGCCCAGGGATGCATTTCGCCGGTGGTGAGCACCAGGATCTCGCCCGGCGCACGCCCGGAGTCCAGCAGCAGGTCGACGGCCTCCTCGGCGGCGTCGAGCGCGCCGGACTGCGGGGCCGGGATCAGCTGGAGCTGCGCTCCGGAAGCGGCGTCGGCGGGACCGGAGGTCGCGGCGGGCTGCTTGGGCCCCGGGCGCTGCGCCGGAGGCGCGCCGGCCGGTCCACGGGACGGCGCGGCGGGTCCGGGCTTGCCGGGGCGGGCGCTGGCCGCGGGAGCGCCGCGCGGAGGCGCGGGGCGGGGACCGGGGCCAGGAACAGGACGAGGGGTCGACGCGGTACGGCCGGCGGCCGGAGTTGCGCGGGGACCCGGGACACTCTCGTGAATCTGAGGCTCCTCGGGGATGAGAGGCATAAAAGGATGTCTATCAAACGTAGGTGCGGAACACGTCATCGGGTACCGAATTGATGCCCGCACCGCTCAGAAGTCGAAGCCGAGTTGGCCACCGGCCTCCAGAGCGGCTGCTTCGGGGGTGCTGCGCACCTTCTTCAGGTGCCGCCAGCGGGGCAGGGCGTCCATGTAGGACCACGACACCCGGTGGTACGCCGTGGGGCCGTACTCCTCCAGCGCCGCACGGTGCGCCGGCGACGGGTAGCCGGCGTTCTCCGCGAAGGCGAAGTCGGCGTGCACGTCGGCCAGTTCACCCATCATCGCGTCGCGCCGGACCTTGGCGAGCACGGAGGCCGCGGCCACCGCGATGCAGGACTGGTCGCCCTTGATGACCGTACGGACCTTCCAGGGACCGCCCAGGTAGTCGTGCTTGCCGTCGAGGATCACCGCGTCCGGACGGACCGGCAGCGCCTCCAGGGCCCGCACGGCCGCGAGCCGGAGCGCCGCGGTCATGCCCAGGTCGTCGATCTCCTCCGGAGAGGCGTGCCCCAGGGCGTGCGCCGTGACCCAGCCGTCGAGCACCCCGGCGAGTTCGACGCGCCGTTTGGGTGTCAGCAGCTTGGAATCGGTGAGTCCGGCCGGCGGGCGGCGCAGTCCGGTGACGGCTGCGCAGACGCTGACCGGGCCGGCCCAGGCGCCGCGCCCGACTTCGTCCACCCCGGCGATGATCTTGGCGCCCGTGGTGGCGCGAAGCGATCGCTCGACGGTGTGGGTTGGGGGCTCGTACGGCATGGCGCCAGCCAGCGTACGCCTAAACGCGGCGGGCGTGCGCACCGGGTACCGCGTGACCGTGGCGCTGCGGGGGCGAGGGCGCCGGAGGTCGCGGGCTGTGCTTTTGCGTGTGCGGGGTGCGACGGGGGGAGGGCTGGGGGTTCCGACGCGTTTCCACGGGCATCAAGGGGTCCGGACCCACCGGGGATACTCGTGCGCCCGGGACCTCCGCGGTAGATCAACTACGGGCGCGGAGGGGTCGCTTGGCGACCTCGCCGGGGCGGGGTCGGATGTTCCGCGCCGCATCCATCCCCCTGACCGCGGCACCGGCACCGGCACTTCCGGATGGCCGGTCGCCCGGTCGCCCGGGTTGCCGCGAGCCTTGGCTTGGCGCCGGGTCTTCCGGATGCCTGCTTGCCCGGCTGGCGCCCCCGCCCGTAACCCCTCAGCCGGATGGCTGCGGCATCCAGCTGGGGAACGCTTCCGTACGGTCCAGCCAGTCCTGGGGCGGAGTGGCACCGCCCGCCGCAACGATTCCGCCGACGATGGCGCAGGTCGTGTCCACGTCGCCGCCGGCCTGAGCGGTGGCCCAGAAGGCCTGCTCGAAGTCGCCGAGGTGGCGGGCGGCGGCCCACAGCGTGAAGGGGACGGTGTCGTGGGCGCTGGTCCGGCGGCCGCAGCCCAGCACCGCGGCGACCGTGCCCGCGTCGGCGTAGTCGAGCATGTCCCGGGCACGCCGCAGGCCCGCCTGTACGGCGCTGCGCGGGATCAGCTCCAGTACACCGTCCAGCAGCGCTTCGGGGCCGGTCGTACGGTCGGGGGCGGCGGCCAGGGCGGCCGCGGCGGCCACCGCCATCGCCCCGACCACCGCTTCCCGGTGCTGGTGGGTGGTGTGCGCCGAGATCTCGGCCTGGTGCGTCGCCTGCTCGGGATCGTCCGCGTACCAGGCTCCGAGCGGGGCAATGCGCATGGCCGCGCCGTTGCCCCAGGAGCCCTGCCCGTTGAAGAGCGCCGAGGCCAGCTCCCGCCAGTCGCCGCCCTCCCGGATCAGCCGGAGCATGCGGTTCACCGCCGGGCCGTAGCCGCGGTCGAAGTCGTGGTGATCGGCGAAGGAGCGGGCCAGCGCGTCCTGGTCGATGCGCCCGTGGGTCGAGAGCACGGCCACGACCGAGCAGGCCATCTCCGTGTCGTCGGTCCACTGCCACGGTGACGGCGGCAGCTCACGGCGCTTGAGGTGGGGGTAGTTGGCGGGAACGAAGAACTGGGAGCCGAGGGCATCGCCCAGGGAAAGTCCGCGCAGGCTCGTAAGGGCCCGCTCGAAGCGGTCTGCGTCACGGTGGTCGGCGCTCATCGGTGTGCACTCTAACCGGTGATGCCGTACGACTCCGGTTCACACCAGCGTTCGAAGGGCCGGTCCAGTGCATACCGGCCGTCCGGACCCAGGAGGAGCGAGCGCCACTCCGCGTTCCCCGGATTGGTCAGGGACTCGAACTCCGCCACGGTCCAGTGGAACCACCGCATACAGAAGAGCCGCATGGTCAGACCGTGCGTGACGATCAGAACGTTCGGCGGGTGGTCCGGGTGCTCGAAACTGCGCCAGAGGCTCTCCAGGAACGCGCCGACCCGGTCGTACACATCGGCGCCGGACTCGCCCTGTGCGAAGCGGTAGAAGAAGTGTCCGTAGGCGTCGCGGTACACCTTCTGCAGGCGTACGTCCTCGCGGTCCTGCCAGTTCCCCCAGTCCTGCTCGCGCAGCCGCGGCTCCTCACGGACCCGGACCCGGTCCATGTCGAGCCCGAGCGCCTGGAAGGTCTGGTGCGTGCGGCGGTACGGCGATACGTACGCGGAGATCCGCTCGTCGCCGAACATCGCCCGCAGCGATTCCCCGGCCTCCTCGGCCTGCCGCAGGCCGTTCTTGGTCAGGCTCAGCGCGTGGTCGGGCTCCCGCTCGTAGACCGTGTCGTCGGTGTTCCCCTCCGATTCTCCGTGGCGAATGAGGACGATGCGTCGGGGCCGTGCCATGCCGTCACCCTAAAACGGTTGCTCTGTACATGCCTCATGCCCCAGCCCACGCCGCCGTCGCTTCGCGGATGCGGTTACTGTGCGCGTGCCTGCACTGGCGGTGCGTGTGCTTGGAGAGGGCGTGGGGACACGTGGGTGAGGCGCGTGTGCGTGGGGCGTGGGGCGCGTGTGCATGGGGCGCGTGCTGGTTGGGGCGCGTGCTGGTTGGGTTGCCGTGTTCGAGGGGCGCCTCGGCTGGCGCGGCCAGCTCCTTCCTTCCCCCCGGGGCCCCTCCCCCCACCCACCCCACCCCGCCCCACTCCCGGTCAGCGCGCAGCCTCAACCGTGCCGGTCAGCACGTCGCCCCAGCTCACACGGCCGACGTCACGTCGCCCCAGCTCACACGGCCGACCCGTGTCGCCCCGGCTCACAGGCCGACCCGTGTCACTCCGGCTCTCACGGACAGCACCCGCCTCAGCCGTCTCCCGCCCCGGCCATCTCGCGCTCCGACCGCCTCCGGATCCAGGTACCTACCGCACTGGCCACCTGTCCGGCCACCTTCCGACCCGGCCGCCTTCCGACCCGACCGTCTACCACCCCGGCCACTCCCCCGGCCCAGGCCAGCGCCCCAGCCCGGGATACCGACCGACCCAAGGCAGCCCCGGGCTACGCCGGAACTCATTCGCGACCAAGACCACCTTTCACACTCAGACCACTGGACCGCGCGCGCCTCGCCGACCGCGCGCACCCCGACACCCTGCGCACCCGACCGCCTCCTCGCTCCGCCCCACCCCCTCCCGCCCACAGACCAATCCGCCCAAAGACCACCCCGATCACAGCCCAGCCCAGCCGCCACCCGTCATCCGTCACCCGTCGCCCACCACCCGCATTCATCACCCGTCCTCCACCACCCGCCCGGACCGCACCTCGCAGCGTCGGCCGCCGAAACGTCGGGCGAGCAGTCGGTCGTGGGAGACGACGACCAGGGCGCCGGGCCAGGCGGCGAGGGCTGTGTCCAGCTCTTCGACGACGGGAAGCGCCAGGTGGTTGGTCGGTTCGTCCAGGAGCAGGAGGTCGGCGGGGCGGGCCAGTAGACGGGCCAGGGACAGCCGGCGGCGCTGGCCTGCCGAGAGGGAGCCCACTGGTATCTGGAGATCGCGCTCTCGGAACAGGCCGAACGAGAGGAGAAGTTCGGCGAGCTCTTCCGGGCCTCCGGGCAGGTCCCGGCCGAAAGCCGACAGCAGCCGTTCCTGTGGGCGGGCCACCGGTATCTCCTGGGCCAGGTAGCCGATGTGCCCGCGGCGCGTGATCGTGCCCGCGTCGGGTCGCTGGACCCCCGCCATGAGCCGTAGCAGCGTGCTCTTGCCTGCTCCGTTGGCGCCGTGGATCAGCAGCCGCTCCCCCGCGGCGACGGAGAAGGCGTCCACGGCCAGGCGGTCCCCCACTCGTATACCGGCCAGCTCGATGAGTGTGCCCTCAGCGTCACCGGCGGTCGGCCCGGCATGGAAGCGGAGTGGCTCCGGCGGCCGGGGGACCGGGGTCGCGTGGAGCCGCCGCAGTCGTTCCTGTGCGTTGCGCACCCGGCCGGCCACCGAGGCCTGGACCCGTCCTCCGGCGCGGTCGTACGCCATTTTGTTGTTGTCCTTGATGGAGCGCCCCTGCGCGACACTGCGGGCGGCGCCGGCCGCGAACTCGGCGAGCCGCCGGGTCTCGGCGCACCACTGCTCGTACTCCTGCTCCCAGCGTCGGCGGGCCGCGGCCTTGGCGGCGACGAAGGTGCCGTACCCACCGCCGTACCGGACGACGGTCCGGCGGTCGGCGTCCACCTCGACGATCGCGTCGGCCACGCGCTGCAGGAAGAGGCGGTCGTGCGATACCGCGAGCACCGTGCCGCGATGGGCCGCCAGCGCGGACTCCAGCCAGTCCAGCGCCTCCACGTCGAGGTGGTTGGTCGGTTCGTCGAGCAGCATCACCTCGGGCGACGCGGCTATCAGGCAGGCGATGCCCAGCCTTGCCTGTTCCCCGCCGGACAGGCTGCCGAACGGGCGACTCCGCTCCACATGGCCCAGCCCCACGCCGTACAGCGCCTTGTCGACGCGGACGTCTGCCTCGTAGCCGCCGCGCAGTTCGTAGACGCCGAGCAGCCGGCCGTACTCCTCCAGATCTTCCGGTCGTCCGTCGCCGAGCCGTGCCTCCAGTGCTCGCAGGCGGTGCTCCATCTTCCGCAACTCCACGAGCGCGGCGTCCACCGCCTGCTGGATCGTGCAGTCGTCCGGCAGGTCGGGCACCTGGCCGAGGTGACCGACGCCTCCGTCGGCGGTGACCACGACCCGGCCCTCGTCCGGCCGCTCCATCCCCGCGGCGAGGCGCAGCAGCGTCGACTTGCCGGCGCCGTTCTCCCCCACGACTCCGACCCGGTCGCCGGGGCGTATCGACAGGGAGACACCGTCCAGCAGAAGCCGGTCGCCGTAGGACTGGGACACCTCGTGGAACGAAATCTGCGTGGTCATACGCACCCCCCGGCTCCACGGCACCACATCGCGGACTCAAACGCTACGCTTGTTGCGTTACGACGATGATGGCACACGCCGCCGCACTAACGCAACAGGAGTAGCACTTGCGTGAGGAAAACGCACCGGAGGCCCCCGCGCCGAGCCCCGGCACCCGTCGGCCGGGCGGGCGCACCGCCCGCACTCGCGCGGCCGTCCGCGACGCCGTGCTGGCGGGCCTGGCCGAACACGGCTATCCCGGCCTGACCGTCGAATACGTCGCGGAGCACTCGGGCGTGCACAAGACCACGCTCTACCGCCGGTGGGGCGACCTCGAGGGACTGCTGGCCGACACTCTCGACCTGGCGGGCGAGGACAGCTGGACGCCGCCCGACACCGGGTCCCTCGCGGGTGATCTGCGCGCGCTCGCCCGCGAGGTGGTGGAGTCGTTCACCGATCCGGTCACGGCGGCCTCCGGCTCCGCGATCATCGCGGCCGCGTTCCAGTCGGAGCGGGCCGCGGACGCGCTGCACGCCTTCTACGCCGAACGCTTCCAACGCTGCGAGCTCATGGTTCAGCGCGCCGTCGAACGCGGCGAGCTGCCGTCACCCGCGGAGAACGAGGTTGACGCGGGCGCGCTCGCGCGGGCCGCGTGCGCCCCGCTCTTCCTGCGGCTCTTCATCACGCGTGAGCCGGTCGACGCGCACACCGCCGACCAGAGCGCCGCGGCGGCCCTGGCCGCCGCACAAGCGGGGGTGTTCACCCCAATGGGAACGGAGGCAGGGACCGGGGCCGGCGGGCCCACCCCGCCCAAGTAACAGTACAGACACCACCGGCGGAGGGGCCGAGACCAGCCAGCCACGCGACACGGCCGCACCGGCCCCTACCGCGCAACCTGAGCCTCACCCCACGAGCATCCCGACAAACGACACCCCCACCAACCCGCATCGCGTCACCCCCCACCGCAACAAAACATCCAAACCCCACCACTCCCCTACCCCTGCCCCGCCCCCTCACACCGTCCAAGCAGGCTCAAGATCAGCCACATCTCCCGTCACAGCCCGCACATCAGCCTCCGTCTGCGCCCGGAACCCCAGCCGCTCGACGCGCTCGGGACGGTACTTGCCCCGTTCGGCCGCCGACTCCCACATCGACAGGATCAGGAACTCCTCCCCCGGCGCGCGCCCCACCAGGCCGCGCAGCATGCCCGGGGAGCCGGCCATGGCCGGATTCCACACCTTCTCCTGCATCAGCATGAAGTGCTCGACCCGGTCGGCACGCACCTGGCAGTGCGCTATGCGCAGGACGTCGGCGTCCGCGAAGACGGGCCGGAAGCCCACCTTCACGTCGAGTTCGTACTCGAACAGGCGCACCCGGGAGTCCTTGAACGTGCCCACCTGCGCCGCCGCCAGCCGGTCGTGCGAGCGCGCCATGAAGGAGTCGTAGAACGCCCTGCTCTCCCAGAAGGCGACCAGATGCGCGACCGACGGACGCGTCCGGCTCCATCCGCCGCCCTGGCCCCGGAATCCCGGTTCGCCGAGCAGCCCCGCCCACTTCCGCTGCCCCCGTTCGAATCCCCGGCGGTCCACGACCGTGCATCTAATCCACTTGACCAGCACCGCGCCATCGTACGGCCCTGGCAGGCCCGGCATCACCGCGCGTCACGGACCCGCCACACCGAACTTCCCTACGGGCGCGGGTCGATCGGGGTGAGCACCCCGCATCGCCGTTCCACCGCTTCGGCCGCCTCCAGGCACAGGTCCTCCCGATAGGCGCGCCCGATGAGCTGCACGCCGTACGGGAGGCCCCGCGCGACCCCGGTCGGTACGGCCACCGCGGGCACGCCCACGAGACTCGTGGCCGTGCACAGGCGCATCGCCCGCTGGACACGTGCGTGGGACTCCCGGTCCCGGATCTCCAGCCCCGGCTCGAAGGGCGGCTCGGTGAAGACCGGTGCCAGCAGCAACGGGTAGGTGTGCAGGAATTCGGCCCACGCCCTGCGGATGCCGAGCAGGGCGCTCGTCAGGCGCAGGTAGGCGGGCACATCCATCGGCAGGGCGTCCCGGATGTCCATCGACATCTCTATGTAGCGGTGGCCGTCCTCGCCCAGGAGGGTCCGCACCACCGGCCACGTGGGGGCGAATTCGGCCATGGTCATACGGCCGTACACCTCCAGCGCCTCGTCCAGGCGGGGCACGTCCGGCACCTCGCACACCTCGTGGCCCGCGTCGCGCAGCGCGTCCGCCGCGTCCTCCACGGCCTTGCGCACCAAGGGGTGCACTCCCTTGCCGCCCGGGTCGGTGACCATCGCGATCTTGAGGGGCCGCGGTACGGGCTCGCCATACAGGGGCGCCGGTACGGCCCTCGGGTCACGGGGATCGGTGCCCGCCAGCGCCTCGTACGCCAGCCGGAGGTCGCCGACCGTACGGGCCAGCGGTCCGTCGACCACCAAGAGCTGGGTGGCCAGCGCCGGATCGTCCGCGCCGAGCCGGTGATCGGCGGGGAAGCGTCCGTATGTGGGCTTCAGGGCCGCCACGCCGCAGAAGGACGCGGGGATGCGCACCGACCCGCCGGAGTCGTTGCCGAGCCCGATCGCGGCCATCCCACTGGCCACCGCGGCGCCGTCGCCCCCGCTGGTGCCGCCCGGCGTCACCTCCGGCGACCAGGGGTTGCGGGTGTCCCCGTACAGCTCGCTGCGGCTGTGGATGCCCGCGAGGACGAGGGTGGGCATGTTGCTGTGCCCGATCGGGACGGCACCCGCGGCGCGCAACCGCGCCACCGGGGGCGCATCGGAGTGCGCGACGTGGTGACGGAAGCGTTCGGCGCCGTACGTGGTCGGCACGCCCTCCACATCGGTGGTCTCCTTGACCGTGAAGGGCACTCCGGCGAGCGGGCCCGGGTCCTGCCCCGCGGCGCGCCGCCGGTCCACCTCGGCCGCGTCCGCACGGGCCCGGTCGGCGAGAAGCTGTGTGACGGCGTTGACGGTCGGATTGACCTCGGCGATGCGTTCCAGGTGGCGTTCGACCATGTCCACGGCGGTCACCTCGCCGCTTCGTACAGCGGCCGCCTGTGCCCCGGCGGACATCTCCCACAGCGCCTGCTCGGCTTCCACCATTCGCTCCTTCACATTCGTACGCACATGTCCTTCACGTTCGTACGCATTCGTTCTTCGCGTTCGCCCTTGCCGCACTCGGGTGATCCGAGGGGCGGCCCCTGCCCGACGAGCGCGGACGCACCGCACACCCGTTCCGATGCAAGCGCATCACATCGTACCCTTGTCACGATACACACGCATCGCCATACCGGGAGCGCCCCATGCCCAAGCAGGTGGACCACGAGAGCCGCCGTCGGCAGATCGCCGACGCCGTCTGTCACCTCGCCGACGAACACGGCCTGGAAGGCGTCACCCTGCGGGACGTGGCGGCGCGCGCCGAGGTGTCCATGGGGGCGGTCCAGCGCTGCTTCCGCACCAAGGAGGAGATGCTGATCTTCGCGCTCGGCCACATCGGGGCGCGGATCTCGGCGCGGGTGGCGGCGCGGCTCGCCGAGTCGCCGGCGCAGTCGGCCCGTACCGCGCTCGGGCACGCGACCACCGAGATCTCCCTGCTGCGCCCCGAGCACCGCGCCGAGGCCCGCGTCTGGCTCGCCTTCGTCGCGCAGGCCGCGGTCAGCCCGCCGCTCGCCGAGATCCTGCGGGGCAACTACACCGCCACCCACGACCTGTTCACGCGTCTGATCACCGAGGCCACCGGGAGTCCGGACGCGGAGCGCGAGGCGCGCACCCTGCTCGCCCTCACCGACGGCCTGACGACCCACGTCCTCATCGGCCACCTCTCCCCCGACACCGCGCTGGACACCCTGGACAGCCATCTGACGCGCCTCTGGGGCGACGAGGACGCCTGAACCCTGGCCTTGGCCCGGGGTTAATCTGCGGATCATGGACGCTCTCTATCCGCGCCTCCTGGTGGAGGACTTCGAAACCGCCGCCCGCTTCTGGGAAGGCGCCCTGCGCGACCTCCTGGGCATCGAGCCCGTCAAGGTCATCCCGCAGGCCGGGTACGCCAATTGGGACCTCGACGGACAGGCCGTTCTGGTCCTCTTCTCGCGCGAGGCCATGGCACGGGCGGTCGGTACACACGCGCTGCCGCCCCGTCCCGCGGCCCAGGACACGTCCATGCTGGTGCTGCGCGTTCCCGTGGTGGACGAGGCGGCCCGGCGATTCGCCGCCCACGGCGCCGACATCGTGGCGGCTCCTCAGGACCGCCCCGACTGGGGGCCGAATCTCCGTACCGCCCATCTGCGCACCCCCGACGGGACGTTGGTGGAACTCCAGTCCTACTGATTACGTCGGAGTGGCAGTACGCGTACCAGTCCTGCCGACCGGGACGGCGTCGCCCCGGCCCCGGGGCAGGGCTTGCGGAGCGTGACACGATGGTGGTCCGCCTTGCACAGCCCGTGAGTTGCAACACCGGAAGGGATCTCTGTGAGCAGCCTCAACAAAGGGATCGGCAAAGTCGAAGTGACCCTCAAGTGGGACCCCAGCCCCGCGGGCACTTCAGCGCATGACCTGGACATCATCGCCGCGACCTACACGAAGGACGCACTGCACGGCGCACCGGACTACCTGGTGCACTTCGACAGCCGTTCCCCCGACGGCACCATCACCCTCAGCAGGGACAGCCGGACCGGTCTCGGTTTCGGCACCGACGAGGCGATGGTGCTGGAACTGAACCGGCTGGCCGAGCGGTACGGGCGGGTCGTCGTCGGGGTGGCCATCCAACAGCGCGGTGGACGCAAGACGTTCGGTGACATCGCGAACACCGCCGTCCGCATCAACGAGGGATACGACGAATTGGCCGTGAACGATTTCTCGGCGGTCGCCGGCTCGACCGCGGCGGTGATAGCGGAATTCGACCGCGACGCGTCGGGAGAATGGCGGTTCCACCCGAACGTACGGGGCTTCGACGCCGACCCGGAAACCTTCGTGACCGTCATGGGCAGCTGACGGTGTAACAGAGCGGGAAAATGCCGTGGAAACCTTCCCGGTGCGGCACTTTCCCGTTCTCCCAAACGGCGGAGGCGGAGCCGACATATCGGCTCCGCCTCCTTTCAGCTATCCGTTCCGCGCCTGTTCGGCGCCGGAGATCAGCTGCAACCGCTGGTCGATCCGCAGCCCTCGCACAGGTAGCAGCTGCCCGCGCGCTGCATCTTCGTACCGCAGGAGAAGCACAGCGGAGCGTCGGCGTTGATGCCGAGCTGCATCTCCACCAGTTCCGCGTTGGTGTGGGCCTGCTTGGGAGCCGGGGCCGCGGTCTCCTTGACGACCTCGGCCGTCGAGGCGGGGGCCTCCTTCACCGACTCCTGGCGCGGCGCCGACTGGGCCAGGCCCTCGACGTCCAGCTCGTCGTCGGTGGGCTCGTACGAACCGGTCTCCAGGTGGCGCTGGCGCTCCTCGACGGAGTGGATGCCGAGCGCGGAGCGGGTCTCGAAGGGCAGGAAGTCCAGCGCGAGACGGCGGAAGATGTAGTCGACGATCGACTGCGCCATCCGCACGTCCGGGTCGTCCGTCATGCCGGCCGGCTCGAAGCGCATGTTGGTGAACTTCGAGACGTACGTCTCCAGCGGCACGCCGTACTGGAGGCCCACCGAGACGGCGATGGAGAAGGCGTCCATCATGCCCGCGAGGGTCGAACCCTGCTTGGACATCTTCAGGAAGACCTCGCCCAGACCGTCGTCCGGGTAGGAGTTGGCGGTCATGTAGCCCTCGGCGCCGCCGACCGTGAAGGAGGTGGTGATCCCGGGACGGCCCTTGGGCAGGCGCTTGCGGACCGGACGGTACTCGACGACCTTCTCGGCCGGCTTCTCCTCGGCCTTCTTCTCCTCCTCCTTCTTCTTGGCGGAGAGCGGCTGGCCGACCTTGCAGTTGTCGCGGTAGATCGCCAGCGCCTTCAGGCCCAGCTTCCAGCCCTCGAAGTAGACCTCCTCGACCTCCTCGACGGTGGCCGACTCGGGCAGGTTGACGGTCTTGGAGATCGCGCCGGACAGGAACGGCTGGGCCGCCGCCATCATCCGTACGTGACCCATGGCCGAGATGGAGCGCTCGCCCATGGCGCAGTCGAAGACCTCGTAGTGGGCCGGGTCCAGACCGGGGGCGTCGATCACGTTGCCGTTCTCGGCGATGTGGGCGACGATCGCCTCGACCTGCTCCGGCTGGTAGCCGAGCCGCTTGAGCGCCTTGGGGACCGTGTTGTTCACGATCTGCATGGAGCCGCCGCCGACCAGCTTCTTGAACTTGACCAGGGCCAGGTCCGGCTCGACGCCCGTGGTGTCGCAGTCCATCATCAGGCCGATGGTGCCGGTCGGGGCCAGCACGGAGGCCTGCGCGTTGCGGAAGCCGTTCTTCTCGCCGAGGCGGATGACGTCCTGCCACGCCTCGGTGGCCGCGGCCCAGACCGGGGTGTCCAGGTCGTCCATGCGCTTGGCGGCGCCGTTGGCGTCCGAGTGCTGCTTCATGACGCGCTTGTGGGCGTCGGCGTTGCGGGCGTAGCCGTCGTACGGGCCGACGACCGCGGCCAGCTCGGCGGAGCGCTTGTAGGAGGTGCCGGTCATCAGGGAGGTGATGGCACCGGCGAGGGCGCGGCCGCCGTCCGAGTCGTACGCGTGGCCGGTGGCCATCAGCAGGGCGCCGAGGTTGGCGTAGCCGATGCCCAGCTGGCGGAAGGCGCGGGTGGTCTCACCGATCTTCTCGGTGGGGAAGTCCGCGAAGCAGATGGAGATGTCCATCGCGGTGATGACCAGCTCGACGACCTTCGCGAAGCGCTCGGCGTCGAACGACTGGTTGCCCTTGTCGTCGTCGCGCAGGAACTTCATCAGGTTCAGCGACGCCAGGTTGCACGAGGAGTTGTCCAGGTGCATGTACTCGCTGCACGGGTTCGAGGCGGTGATCCGGCCCGACTCCGGCGAGGTGTGCCAGTGGTTGATGGTGTCGTCGTACTGGATGCCGGGGTCGGCGCACGCCCAGGCGGCCTCCGCCATCTTGCGGAACAGCGCCTTGGCGTCGACCTCCTCGATGACCTCGCCGTTCAGCCGGCCGCGCAGGCCGAACTTGGAGCCGGTCTCGACGGCCTTCATGAACTCGTCGTTGACGCGGACCGAGTTGTTCGCGTTCTGGTACTGGACGGACGTGATGTCGTCGCCGCCCAGGTCCATGTCGAAGCCCGCGTCGCGCAGCGCGCGGACCTTCTCCTCCTCCTTCACCTTGGTGTCGATGAAGGCCTCGACGTCCGGGTGGTCCACGTCCAGGACGACCATCTTGGCCGCGCGGCGGGTGGCGCCGCCCGACTTGATCGTTCCGGCGGACGCGTCGGCGCCGCGCATGAAGGAGACCGGGCCGGAGGCGTTGCCGCCGGAGGACAGCAGTTCCTTGGAGGAGCGGATGCGGGAGAGGTTCAGGCCGGCGCCGGAGCCGCCCTTGAAGATCATCCCCTCTTCCTTGTACCAGTCCAGGATCGAGTCCATGGAGTCGTCGACGGAGAGGATGAAGCACGCGCTGACCTGCTGCGGCTGCTTCGTGCCGACGTTGAACCACACCGGGGAGTTGAAGCTGAAGACCTGGTGGAGCAGCGCGTACGCCAGCTCGTGCTCGAAGATCTCGGCGTCCGCCGGGGAGGCGAAGTAGCCGTTGTCCTCGCCGGCCTTCGTGTACGTCTTCACGACCCGGTCGATGAGCTGCTTCAGGCTCGATTCCCGGGTGTCGGAGCCCACCGCGCCGCGGAAGTACTTGCTCGTGACGATGTTGACCGCGTTCACCGACCAGAACTCGGGGAACTCGACGCCACGCTGCTCGAAGTTGACCGAGCCGTCGCGCCAGTTGGTCATGACGACGTCACGGCGCTCCCACGTCACCTCGTCGTACGGATGCACGCCGGGGGTGGTGTGGATGCGCTCGATGCGCAGCCCCTTGCTCGCCTTGCTGCCCTTGGCGCGGGAGCCTCGTGCCGGGCCGCTCGTCGTCTCTGTCATTCCGCCTCCCTGTACGGGCAAACGCCCATATGTGCGCACATTCTTCCCGTGGCACGGTGTGTGTCTGTCTGGAACCGGGGCGCCTGCACTGCCCCGGTCAGGTCTGTGGTGCGCCGATCTCAGTCGGCGGCGGTGGCGGGCACCGGGACCGCCGGCTGCCCGGCACCCCCTTCGCCCCCGTGCTCCCGCGCGGGCGGCTGCTGCTCGCGCTGCTCCCGCAGCTCGGCGATGGCCGCCTCGAAGTCCTCCAGCGAGTCGAAGGCCCGGTAGACGCTCGCGAAGCGCAGGTACGCGACGAGGTCGAGCTCCTGCAGCGGGCCCAGTATGGCCAGCCCCACGTCGTGGGTGGACAGCTCGGCGCTGCCGGTGGCGCGCACCGCTTCCTCGACCCGCTGTCCCAGCTTGGCGAGGGCGTCCTCGGTGACCGGCCGGCCCTGGCACGCCTTGCGCACGCCGGCGATGACCTTGTTGCGGCTGAAGGGTTCGGTGACCCCGCTCCGCTTGATCACCATCAAAGACGCGGTCTCGATGGTGGTGAAGCGGCGGGAGCAGTCCGGGCACTGGCGGCGCCGGCGGATCGAGGTGCCGTCGTCGGTGGTGCGGCTGTCGACCACCCGGCTGTCGGGGTGCCTGCAGAAGGGGCAATGCATGAATTCACCCTCCTCACCCTCGAAAATTACGGTCGTACGCCCATGGTCCCGGCGTACGGCTGATGACCTCCGGCGACCCTCACGGGCCCCTCGGGGCGACCCCAAGCATAGGCGATCCCCGGAGCCCCGAAAGCCACCGGCACCACAACTTGTAGGCCGTTGTAGTCATCAAAGCACTAGATGTGGTGTCCGGAGGTCATCGACACCCCAGGCGTGTCGCGGCGGGGCGGAGTCTCGGCGGCCGCTCGCGGGGCCGCCGTCGAGCGTACGGGACGGGACCCGGGGGCGGCCGGGGCGGGGCGGGGATGACAGAATCGGGCAGGTCGCGGCGCCCGCCCGTAACCCCGTGGGCCGGTACGCGCGCCCGGCCGCACGCCCAGGGCGAAGACTATCGAAATGGCCCGAATGACCCGAATTACCTTTTGGCTATACACCTAAGCCCGTGATCAGGTCAGCTAATCCGGAAATTTTCACTCGAACGTGTGTTTGGCGCAACCTTTCGAAAGCAACTACCGTTGGCTAACTAGGGAGCACATTCCGAGAGGGGCCGACGTGACCACCACCGCAGACAGCGCCACCATCACCGCCCAGAGCCACTCCCAGAGCCGATTCGAGCCGACCCGGAAACCGCCGATGGACGACGCAATGAATCCCGAGGGGCAGAAGCCGGCCCGCTCACTGCCCGGCCGCCCTCCAGGCATCCGCGCCGACAGTTCGGGACTCACCGACCGGCAGCGCAGGGTCATCGAGGTCATCCGGGATTCCGTCCAGCGCCGCGGCTATCCGCCGTCCATGCGCGAGATCGGTCAGGCGGTCGGGCTGTCCAGCACCTCGTCCGTCGCCCACCAGCTCATGGCGCTGGAGCGCAAGGGCTTCCTGCGCCGCGACCCGCACCGCCCCCGGGCGTACGAGGTCCGCGGCTCCGACCAGCCCAGCAGCGCCCCCACCGACACCACGGGCAAGCCCGCGGCGTCGTACGTCCCGCTGGTCGGCCGGATCGCCGCCGGCGGCCCCATCCTCGCCGAGGAGTCCGTCGAGGACGTCTTCCCGCTGCCCCGGCAGCTGGTCGGCGACGGTGAGCTGTTCGTGCTGAAGGTCGTCGGTGACTCCATGGTGGAGGCCGCGATCTGCGACGGCGACTGGGTCACGGTGCGTCGCCAGCCCGTCGCGGAGAACGGCGACATCGTCGCCGCCATGCTGGACGGCGAGGCGACGGTCAAGCGCTTCAAGCGCGAGGACGGTCACGTCTGGCTGCTGCCGCACAACTCCGCGTACCAGCCCATCCCCGGTGACGAGGCCACGATCCTCGGCAAGGTGGTGGCGGTGCTCCGGCGCGTCTGACCCACCCCACGACCGAACCCCGGGACCACTGCGCCGGTCCCGGGGTTTGGACTGTCCGGGGCCGTTACGCCCCCTCTGCCGCCTTGGCGGCCGCGTCGATGGCGGCCAGCGAGCGGCGGACCTGGTTGCGGTCGGTGGTGTACCAAAACTCGGGCATGGACTTGCGCAGGAACGAGCCGTAGCGGGCCCGCTCCACGCGGGGGTCCAGGACGGCGACGACACCGCGGTCGCCCGTGGCCCGTACGAGACGGCCCGCTCCCTGGGCCATGAGCAGGGCGGCGTGGGTCGCCGCGACCGCCATGAAGCCGTTGCCGCCGGCCTCCTCCACGGCCTTCTGGCGGGCGCTCATCAGGGGGTCGTCGGGACGCGGGAACGGGACCCGGTCCATGACCACCAGCTGGCAGTTCGGGCCCGGCACATCGACGCCCTGCCACAGGGACAGCGTCCCGAACAGGCATGTACGGGCGTCCGCCGCGAAGGTGCGGATCAGCTCGCCGAGGGTCTCCTCGCCCTGGAGGAGGATCGGCATGTCCAGGCGCCCCCGCAGGTTCTCGGCGGCGGCCTGGGCCGCGCGCATGGAGGAGAACAGGCCCAGCGTGCGGCCGCCCGCGGCCTCGATCAGCTCGGCCAGCTCGTCGAGCATGTCCGTACGGCTGCCCTCGCGGCCGGGCTGGGCGAGGTGCTTGGCGACATACAGGATGCCCTGCTTGCCGTAGTCGAACGGGGAGCCGACGTCCAGGCCCTTCCACTGGGGGACGTCCTCGCCTTCGGTGCCCTCCGGGGCGAGGCCCAGGGAGGCGCCGACGCCGTTGAAGTCGCCGCCCAGCTTGAGGGTGGCGGACGTGAGGACGACGGAGCGGTCCGCGAAGAGCTTCTCGCGCAGCAGGCCGGAGACGGACAGCGGCGCGACGCGCAGGGAGGCGCCGAAGCGGTCGTGGCGCTCGTACCAGACGACGTCGTACTCGGAACCGTTGGCGATGCGCTCGGCGACCGCGTGGACGTTCTCCACGGAGGCGAGGGCCTGCTTGCGGACGGCGTCCTCGTCCTGGACGGACTTGTCCCGGGTCGTGCCGAGGGCGGAGATCACCGTACGCGCGGCGTCACGCAGCGCCATCAGGCAGTAGCCGAGGTCCTCGGGGATCTCTTCGAGGCGGCCCGGCAGCGCCAGCTCCATCAGCCGCTCGAAGGTCTCCGAGGCGGTCTGGAGCTGGTCGGCGGCCTTCTCGTTGACCAGCTTGGCCGCACGCTTGACAGCCCGGTTGACCTGGCCGGGGGTGAGCTCCCCGGTGGCCACGCCGGTGACGCGGGAGACCAGCTCGTGGGCCTCGTCCACGATCAGCACGTCGTGCTGCGGCAGGACCGGGGCGCCCTCGATGGCGTCGATCGCCAGCAGGGCGTGATTGGTGACGATCACATCGGCGAGCTTGGCGCGCTCGCGGGCCGCCTCGGCGAAGCACTCCGCGCCGTACGCGCACTTGGAGGCGCCCAGGCACTCCCGCGAGGAGACCGAAACCTGCCCCCAGGCGCGGTCCGAGACGCCGGGGGTCAGATCGTCGCGGTCGCCGGTCTCGGTCTCGTCCGCCCAGTCGCGCAGGCGCAGCAGGTCCTTGCCCAGCTTGCTGGTCGGCGTCGCGTGCTCGAAGGGGTCGAAGAGGCCCTCCTCCTCTTCCTGCGGCACCCCCTCGTGCAGGCGGTGGAGGCACACGTAATTGGAGCGGCCCTTGAGCATGGCGAACTGCGGACGGCGGCGCAGCTGCGGATGCAGGGCCTCGACCGTACGCGGCAGGTCGCGCTCGACCAGCTGGCGCTGGAGCGCGAGGGTGGCCGTGGCCACCACCACACGGTCGCCGTGGGCCAGCGCCGGCACCAGATAGCCGAGCGACTTTCCGGTGCCGGTGCCGGCCTGGACGAGCAGATGGGAATGGTCTTCCACTGCTTCGGCGACGGCTTCGGCCATGGCGATCTGGCCGGGGCGCTCGGTGCCGCCGACAGCGGTGACGGCGGCGTGCAGCAGGTCGGGGAGGGAGGGCTTCGTCATAGCGCTGCCACCCTACGCGGGCCCACTGACAATCTGCTCGGTCACGGGTGGTGGAGGGGATTGGGCACGGTCCCGTGCACGGCGGCGTGCGGGCGCTGCGCGCGGTCGCGGTATCCGTCGAGGTGGAGACGGTTGCGGTTCAGGCACAGCCGGGCGATGCGGGGGGTGAGCAGGTCGAAGGTCTCATGGCGTTTCTTCAGGTGCGGGAAGCGCCCCTGGTGGCGCCCGATCTCCGCCCGTACGAGGGACCAGAACTCGGCCTCCGGGACCGCGAGTTGCTGCTCGCACAGGGGCGCCAGATAGCGGAAGACGCCGACGAAGAGCCCGGAATGGATGAACTGGGTGAGGAAGTCGGGCGGTTCGGTGAGCAGCACCGCGCGCACGTCCGCGGGCATGGTGGCGTGTTCCGGCAGCGGTTCGGCGCTGGTGTTGACGTCGTCCACGAAGTCCTTGACCGCGAGGCGGGTGGGGATGTCGTGCTGGTCGAAGACGACGATGGCGTTCTCGCCGTGCGGGGAGAAGACCGTGCCGTACTGGTAGAGGAAGTGCAGCAGCGGCGGCAGCAGAGCGGCGAAGAGGTGGCGCAGCCAGACGCGGGGGGCCAGGCCGGAGCGGCGCACCAGCTCCGCCGTCAAGGCGCGCCCGTGCGGGTCGGTCTGCAGGAGAGCGGCCAGGGTGCGGGCCCGCTCCCCCGGGTCCAGGTGGCGGCTGACCGGCTCGCGCCAGATGCAGCCCAGCAGCTCCTTGTACTGGTACGGGACGCCGGGCAGCCGGTCGTACAGGGGGTGTTCGACGGTGACGGACGCGGTCTCGCCGAGCAGGATCACCCGGGTCTCGTCACGCAGGTACGGGTCGGCGTCGCGCAGCCCCTGGACCCAGGCGGTGACGGCGGGGGCGGCGATGGTGCGCTCGGTCGGCAGGCCGCGCCAGACCAGGGTGTTGAGGACGGAGAGCGGCAGCTTGACCGTGCGGGCCCGGGGGCGGCTGAGGTTGAGGAAGGTGCGGATGGACTGCTGCGGCAGGCGCAGGTCGTTGTCAGTGGTGAGTGGGACGATGGATTTGTCGGCGAGTTGGGGGGCGAAGAGGGGCGCGATGGTCTCGTCCCACTGCCAGGGGTGGACGGGGAGGTAGAGGTAGTCGGCGGGGTCGAGGCCCTGCCCGGAGAGGGTGCCGGCGAAGGCGGCGCGGATTTCGGGGGTGAGTTCATCGGCGTAGAGACGATCGGGCGTGGCCAGGGCGGGGACGCCCCGGTAGACGGCCAGCCGGCGGTGTGCGGCGATCCAGGGCAGCCGCTGCGGGGTACGGGCCTCGGGTGACCAGAGGGCGGCGTCGGCCGCCGAGAATCCCAGTCGGCCCTTGTTGGCGACGAGCCAGGGGTGGCCGGTCTGGTGCCCTTCCAGGGCTGCGTAGTCGAGGTCGGCGAGCTGCGCGGCGCTCAGGGCCGTGGCGTCGAGGCGGGTGTCGGCGGCGAGGGTGGCGGTCAGCTCGCGGATGAGGTGGCCGGTGGTGTCGCCGGACAGGCCCAGGACGGTGTCGTGGGCGTGGAAGAGGAAGTGGAGGGGGTCGCCCGTGGGGGTGATGGAGTCGGGATCGACGCGCCAGTGTCCGTACGCGCCGCGCCGGGCCCGGAAGCGGTAGACGACGTCGTCGGTCAGGCGCAGGCGGTAGGCGCGGGAGCCGTCGGTGGTGCGGGCGTGCGGTGGGTGCGACGGGTGCGGTGCGCCCGGGTCTCCGGGGACGGCGGTGCCGGTGCGGGCCTCGGAGCGGGGGCCGGGGACGGCCGGGGTGTGGAGGCCGGGGACGGCCGGCATGTGCGGAACAGCTTCCGGCTCGGGTCCGGGATCGGATTCGGATTCCGGCTCGGGACCGGGTTCGGAGTCGGGATCGGGATCGGAGTCGTGATCGGGTTCGGGGGTGATGATCTCTTCGTACGCGAACTCCGCCAGCGTTTTGGCGAGCAGCCGCCGAGCGGCCCGCTGCCAGGCCCGGCCGCTGCCGTTCGCGTCGTCGGGGATGCCGTCGGGGGTGCTTCCGGTGGTGCCGTCGGGGGGCGCGCCGGTGCCGGGGAAGGCGTGGCCGGGGACGGTGATGCCGTTGGCGCGCGGCCCGGCGTCGGCGGGGCCGGACGCGGGGCTATGGAGAGGTTCGGAGGAAGGACGCAAGGCGGGACTCCTGGGGACGAGACCTGAGCTTCACGGACAGTGCCTTGGGAAAGGACAGCGCCTTGGGAAAGGCGACCAGGTGCGCGGACACGTGCGGTGCGGGAGGAGCGTGCGAAGCGGCCGGTGCGACGGCGCGGACCGGTGGGAGTGACGGGCAGGCCGGAGCCGCCGGCGGGTGGGCGACGGCGGCGGGCGCAGGCGGGGGACGTGGTCACAGGAGGTTTCGGTGGGCGCGGTCGCGGATCATGAGGGCGGCGCGTTTGGCCGGCAGGTCGAGCTCGGCGGCGTAGCGGAACCCGGCGCCGAGGAAGGCGGCGACGGACGGGATGTTGCGCAGGTCGGGTTCGGCGACGACCCGGCCGCACTGCGGGCGGTGGTCCAGGACGAGGTCGGCGGTGGCGCGCAGCAGCGCGGTGCCGATGCCGCGGCCCCGGTCGGCGACGCCTCCGATCAGCAGGTGCAGCCCCGTGTCGTGCGGCCGGGCCGGGTAGTAGCGGGCGACCGGGTCCAGGTCGGCGCGGTAGATCTCCCAGTAGCTCATGGGCACGCCGCCCAGTACGCCGAGGCAGGGCACGCTGCGCCCGTCGCCGTCGAGCTGGGCGCGCAGGTGGGCGGCGGTGATCTCCTCGGGCCCGGCCAGTTCCCAGAAGGCCGCGACGGCCGGGTCGTTCATCCAGGCGGAGATCAGCGGCAGGTCGCGCTCGATGCGTACGGGTACGAGCTGGAACGGCCCCGCGGTGGTGGCGGTCGGGCCCCAGTCGTTGATGTGGTCGAGCAGCAGGCCGCCGCGCGGGCTGTCGGCCGGATCGGCGGACAGCGGCGCGTCGCTGAAGAGGGCGGTGATGTCGGAGGGCAGATGCAGGTCGAGGGTGTCGTCGAGCGCGTCGTCCGGGGGGCCTTCGAGGGGGTGGTCGAAGGCCTTCTCGGAGCCTGGGTCGATGCCGGATTCGGTGGGGGGCACGGCGGCGCTCTCTCCTTTCCGGGCCTCCTCACGAGGTCACGGGGCGGGTGGGCGGGAATCGGAGGTGCAGGGGGCGCGGACGGCAGGGTCAGGGGTGGAGGGGACAGAGGTTGAGGACACAGAGGTTGAGGGGGCAGGGGTGGAGAGGACAGGGACGGTGGGTCAGGGGTGGAGGGGGTTGGGGATGGTGACGTAGACGGACTGGGTGTCGACGGGGCCGACGAGTTCGTCGAGGCCGCGCAGCCGGGTCAGCAGGTTGGCCTTGCAGCGCAGGGTGCGGGCTTCCAGGAGCCTGCCGGGCAGGGGTGAGCGGTGTGCCGCGGGCCCGGCGGCGGCGTCGGTGAGGAAGCGCCGGAAGGCGGCGAGGAGCACGTTCTCGGCGGCCAGGCCCTGGGAGCCGAAGGCTCCGATGAGGCCGAAGACGTTGTTGATGCCGAGGTAGTAGGCGAAGCGCTCGTCGGTGACCTCGTCGGAGACGAAGGTGTCGCTGGCGCTGCCGATGCCGGGCAGCCGCCGCTCCAGGTCCGTACGGCGCGATGCGCGGAAGTAGTAGCCCTGGTTGTCGCGGTAGCGGCCGCCGGCGGGCCAGCCGTCGCGGTCCAGGAGGACGAGGGTGTTCTGCTGGTGGGCTTCCAGGGCGACGCCGGCGGTGCCGTCGAGCCAGAGGACGGGGCGTACCACCGCTTCGAGGTAGCGCAGGAACCACTCGGTGGCGACGGCGCCCGTGGGCCGGCCGGTGCGGGCGGTGAGGCCGCTGATGACGTCGGCGAGCCGGGAACGCAGGCCGGTGCGGCCGGGCCAGGGGCGCGGCGAGGTGAGCGCCGCGATGCACACGGCGTCGTCGGAGTCGGCGAACGGGTTGTGCCGGACGACCACGTCCAGCCCGTGCACCGGCTCGCCGTCGGCTCCGGTGACGCCGAGCCACGCGGGGTCGCGGACGATGTCGAAGCCCGGCGCGCCGGGGAAGGCGGCCCGCCACCGGGCGGCGAGTCCGGTGCGGAGCAGCCGGTGCACTTCGACGCCGCGGCGCAGTTCCTTGCGGAGGTTGTCGCGGCGGGAGTTGGTGATGCGCACGCCCAGGGAGAGCTTGAGCATGGCGTCGCGGCCGGGCTGGAAGACGGTACGGACGGAGGAGGTCGGGTGCCAGACGGGGCCGCCGGGGCCCAGGTCGCGGAGGTGGCCCGACGCGTACAGCGCGGCGATGTCCGGGCGGTGGCCGAGCTGGCGGGCCTGCCAGGGGTGCATCGGCAGCGGCACGGTGCCGGCGGGGACCGGGGGCGCGCCTTCGGCGAGCCGGGCGGCCAGCCGTTCGGCGGGTACGGTCCGGCCGCGCTCGGTCCAGGCCGAGTCGGCGGCGAACACGTCGCGGTGGACGGCCATCCAGTGCAGGCGGAACGCGCCGCGCAGTTCCGGCGAGTAGGCGCGCGTCTCGGCCTCGGTCAGGCCCTCCCGGCTCTTGGGGGTGGGGTGCATGGGGTGGCCGAAGAGCAGGGCCTGTTCGGCGGCGAGGAAGCGGGAGCCGCCGGGGCCGTCGGCCGGGGCGGCACGCCGGTCCGCGAGGAAGGCGGCGGTGTGCCGTACGGAGTCGGCGACGCGGCCGACGAGGTCGGCGCTCTCGCTGTCCGTACCAGCGGGTCCGCCGCCGGTGTCGCCGCCCGCGCCACCGTGTACGGCCTCGCGGCGCAGCAGGGCGGCGAGGGTCACCGCGTCCAGGGGCGCGGCGTCGGCGGGGGCGCCTTCCCATACGGGGGCACCGAGGCGGTGCCAGCCGGTGTCCGACCAGTACAGGACGGGGACGCGCAGGGCCGTCGCACCGGCGGCGAGCGGGATGCGCAGCCGGTCGCCGGCCGGGCGGGGCGTGCCGCTCTCGCGAATCCAGCAGCGCAGCAGGTTCTCCGCGCCGGCGGCGTCGGCGGCGACGGCCGGGTCCGCGTGCTCCAGGCGGTCGTGCACGGGAATGTGCTCGTGCACGGGGATGTGCTCGTGCACGGGGGGTCGCAGGGCTGTCTCCTGGTGGGCGGTTTCCTGCGGGCCGGATTCCTGCGGATCGGATTCCTGCTCAGCGCCAGGCCCGGCGTCGGCCCCGACGGCGGCCCCGACGGCGGCCCCGGCCGCGGCGTCGGGTTCGCCGGGCTCGTCGTCGGAGTAGACGGTGACGACCCGGGTCGCTCCGAGCCCGTGGCAGTCCTCGTGACCGTGCCGCTCGTAGTGTCCGAGCCGTACCGCGCAGCCGGTGTGGCCGCTGTGCTCGCCGTTCTCCGCGGTGTCGTGGGCCCCGGCGCGCCGGTTCTGGCGCGGCACGGCCGGCTCCCGCAGCCGGGCCAGGGGCTCACGGGGCAGACGTCGCTCGTCGGCCGGGGTCCCGTCGGGGCCGGGGCGTTCGTTCATCGGGGTGTGCCTCGCAGGGTCGGCGCGGTCGACGCGGTCTGGACGGTGGTGGGGCGGTAGGGACTCGTGGGGTGGCGGAGAGCTGTGGGGCGGGGCGGCGGGTGGTGACGCGTACGCCCGGCACAGGGACACCCGGCACTCCAGCACTCGGCACAGGGGCACCCGGCACTCCAGCACTCGGCACAGGAACACCCGGCACTCGTACGCCCGAAGCGAAGCCGCGCCCCCGTCATGAGGGCACCTCAGAGGACGGCGCCTGTGCACCCACCGTCGCGGGCACCGCACCCGCACTCCCTGCACTTCCCGCGCTCTTCGCGCCCGACGCCCCCGCGCGCACCGCCGCCGTCAGCGCGTCGGCGAGGCGGTCGAGGACCGCGTCCGCCTGTTCGTCGGTGACAGTGAGCGGGGGCAGCAGCCGGAGCACCGCGTCGTGGCGGCCGCCCAGCTCGATGATCAGGCCCCTGGTCAGGCACTCCTGCTGGACGGCCGCGGCCAGCGCGGGGGCGGCCGGGCGGGCGCCCGCCGGGTCGGGGGCGGCGTCCGGGTCGACCAGTTCCAGGCCGAGCATCAGGCCGCGGCCCCGTACGTCGCCGACGCAGTCGTGCTCGGCGGCGAGCCCGCCCAGCCGGGACAGCATGCGGGCGCCCAGGTCGGCGGCGCGCCGCGCCAGGTCGTTCTCCCGGACGTACGCGAGGGTGGCGGCGCCCGCCGCCATCGCGAGCTGGTTGCCGCGGAAGGTGCCGGCGTGCGCGCCGGGGCACCAGGCGTCCAGCTCCTCGCGGTAGACGATGACCGCGAGCGGCAGGCTGCCCCCGATGGCCTTGGACAGCACGAGCACGTCGGGCACCACGCCGCTGTGCTCGACGGCCCAGAAGGCACCGGTGCGGCCCACGCCGGTCTGTACCTCGTCCACGATGAGGGGGATGTCCCGGGCGGCCGTGATCTCGCGCATCCGGCGCAGCCAGCCGTCCGGCGCGGGGATCACCCCGCCCTCGCCCTGGACCGGTTCGAGGATCATTCCGGCCGGTCTGGCGATTCCGCTCTTGTCGTCGTCGAGTGCGTTCTGCGTCCAGCGCGCGGCCAGTTCGGCGCCGCGCTCGCCGCCCGTACCGAAGGGGCAGCGGTAGTCGTACGGATACGGGAAGCGGCTCACGGAGACGTCCCGCGCGCCCCCGGACGCCGCGAGCGCCCCTGCCGTCATGCCGTGGTAGGCGCCGGTGAATGCGGCGATCCCGTCCCGGCCGGTGGCGGTGCGGACGAGTTTGAAGGCGGCCTCGACGGCGTCCGTGCCGGCCGGGCCGCAGAACTGGATGCGGCCGTGCCGGGCCAGTTCGGCGGGCAGGGTGGCGAACAGTTCGGTGACGAAGGCGTCCTTGACCGGGGTCGCCAGGTCGAGGACGTGCAGCGGGGCGCCGGAGTCGAGGACGGCGCGGACGGCCTCCAGGACGACGGGGTGGTTGTGCCCGAGGGCCAGGGTGCCCGCCCCGGAGAGGCAGTCCAGATAGCGGCGGCCGTCGGCGCCTTCGATCGTCAGTCCGCGGGCGCGCACCGGGACGATGGGCAGCGAACGCGCGTACGTACGGGCGGCGGACTCGCGGAGCGACTGCCGCCGCAGGATGCCCTCGTGGGCGGGAGGGGGTGACGTCGGCAGAGGCTGGGTCAAGGCCACGGCGGTTCGGTCCTCCTGCTGCTGAGTCTTCTGTTGAACTGCGGGTGGGCCCGCCGCGCGCCGAGGGCCCCACTGGGCCGTCACTTCGCACACCGGGCCTGGTCCGTCGGCGGCGGGCGCCGGGCCGGGTCTTCCTGGCGGACCGCTGCCGCCTGCCTCCGGCCACGGCTCAGCCGTCCCCCGTACGTGTCAACGACGCGCCGGGCGGGAGAACACGGCCTGCCGGAAGATCCTTGCCGCGGACGCCCCCGGGACGACCCCGGGACGACCTCGGGACGCCCCCGGAACGGCGTCCGGACCCGGCGCGGGAAACCCCGTACGGCCGTACGGGACGCATCGCGCGCCCTCCCCCCGCCCCCTCTTTCCCAGAGATCCATCCGATCCGGAACCGGGGACCCGCCCGCCGCCGTCCCCAACGGCACCGGCATAGTGGGGACCTGCCCCGGCTTTCCGGTGCATGACAAAACAGCAGATCCAGGCACGTCCGGAGCGCGCCGGAGCAAGACCGGCACAACCGGCCGAGGTGCGGCAGGACCGCCCGGGCCGGACAAGTTCACACGGCAAGCCTGAACAGACCAGGGGGAGTTCACCCATGCGATCCATACGTCGGCCGGTCCTGGCCGCGGCCGCTCTCACCGCGGTGGTGGCGCTGACCGCCACCGGCTGCGGCCCGGAGGGCAACCAGGCGGACGGCAAGCCCAGCCAGTCCGCCGATCAGGGCAGCGCGGGCGGGGGTGGCTTCACGATCCCCAAGGACATCCAGGACAAGCTCAAGGAACACGGCGTCGACCTGGACAAGTGGAAGAACGGCGAGTGGAAGAACTGGGACAAGGACAAGTGGCTCCGCGAGGCCAGTGACTTCATCAACCCGATCATCAAGGGCCTGTGGGACCCGGACCGGGCGAGCAAGGCCAAGCCGCCGAAGGAGCCGACGCCCAAGGACATCTCCGGTGACCAGGGGCGGACCGACCCGGAGCCGCGGCCGGTGCAGGCCAAGGCGGTCAAGCCGCCGTTCGGCCAGAGCGCGCCCGGCCTCGGCAAGATCTTCTTCGACACGCCCGAGGGCCACGCGGTCTGCTCCGGCGCGGTCGTCAAGGACCCCGCACACCCGGGCAAGTCGAACCTGGTGTGGACCGCGGGCCACTGCGTGCACGCCGGCAAGAGCGGCGGCTGGTACCGCAACATGATCTTCGCCCCGTCGTTCAACGACAGCGGCAAGCCCGCGGCCCAGCTGGAGCGCGCCACGCGTGAGGAGATGTTCCCCAAGGGCGTGTGGTGGGCCGACGGCGCGTCGACCTCCAACCAGTGGATCAGCCAGGGCGGTCCGCAGGGCAACAGCGTGCCGATGGCGCCGTACGACTTCGCGATCATGCACGTGACGCCGGAGAAGGGCGCCGGCAGCAAGTCCCTCGAAGAGGTCGCCGGCGGCGCGTACTCGGTGGACTTCAACGCCTCGGCGATCCCGGACATCGCGAGCATCACCGCGCAGGGCTACCCGGCCGAGGCGCCGTTCGACGGCGCGACACTTCAGCAGTGCACCGACAAGCCGGGCCGGCTGTCGCTGGCCGCGCAGAAGCCGACGATGTACCGCATCGGCTGCCTGATGACCGCCGGTTCCTCCGGTGGCCCCTGGTTCGCCAAGGGCGCGGACGGCAAGCCGACCCTGGTGTCCAACACCTCGATCGGCCCGCGTCCGGCCGGCTGGCTGGCGGGTCCGCACCTCGGCCCCGAGGCCAAGAGCATGTACGGCGCGATGAGCAAGAAGTTCGCGTCGCAGTAGTCACGGCGGACGAGGGCCCGCTCCCGGTTCCCGGGGGCGGGCCCTCGTCACAGGCCGTGGGCGCGGCCGTTTCCGTCATATGAGAAGGCCCGCCTTCAGGGGCGGGCCTTCGTACTGCTTACGGCGTCGTCCTTGCGGCGCTCCGCCTACCGCCGCGTCACGCAGCCGGTACGTACGGCTGGAACTCGGCGGCCAGTTCCTCGTGGACGCGCGCCTTGAGGACGGTGCCCTCCGCCACGTGCTCCTCGGAGATCACCTCGCCCTCGGCGTGTGCCCGCGAGACCAGCGCGCCCTGGGTGTACGGCACCAGTGCCTCGATCTCGACCTGCGGGCGCGGCAGCTCCTCGTCGATCAGGGCGAGCAGTTCGTCGATGCCCTGGCCCGTACGGGCCGAGACCGCGATCGCGTGCTTCTCCCGGCGCAGCAGCCGCTGGAGGACCAGCGGGTCGGCGGCGTCCGCCTTGTTGACGACCACGATCTCCGGGACGTCGGTGGCGCCCACGTCGCGGATCACCTCGCGCACGGCGGCGAGCTGCTCCTCGGGCACCGGGTGCGAGCCGTCGACCACGTGGAGGATGAGGTCGGAGTCGCCGACCTCCTCCATCGTGGAGCGGAACGCCTCGACGAGGTGGTGCGGCAGGTGACGGACGAAGCCGACGGTGTCGGCGAGGGTGTAGAGCCGCCCGCCGGGCGTCTCCGCCCGGCGCACGGTCGGGTCCAGGGTGGCGAACAGCGCGTTCTCCACCAGGACGCCGGCCCCGGTCAGACGGTTGAGCAGGGAGGACTTGCCCGCGTTGGTGTAGCCCGCGATGGCGACCGAGGGGACCTTGTGGCGGCGGCGTTCCTGCCGCTTGATGTCCCGGCCGGTCTTCATCTCCGCGATCTCCCGGCGCATCTTCGCCATCTTCTCGCGGATCCGCCGCCGGTCCGTCTCGATCTTGGTCTCACCGGGACCACGGGTGGCCATGCCGCCGCCCGCCGAGCCGGAGCCACCGCCACCCATCTGCCGGGACAGCGACTGGCCCCAGCCGCGCAGCCTGGGGAGCATGTACTGCATCTGCGCCAGCGAGACCTGCGCCTTGCCCTCCCGGGACTTGGCGTGCTGGGCGAAGATGTCCAGAATCAGGGCCGTGCGGTCGACGACCTTGACCTTGACGACGTCTTCGAGGTGGATCAGCTGGCCGGGGCTCAGCTCACCGTCGCAGACCACCGTGTCCGCGCCGGACTCCAGGACGATGTCGCGCAGCTCCAGGGCCTTGCCGGAGCCGATGTAGGTGGCCGGGTCGGGCTTGTCGCGGCGCTGGATGACGCCGTCGAGCACCAGCGCGCCGGCCGTCTCGGCCAGCGCCGCCAGCTCGGCGAGGCTGTTCTCCGCGTCCTGCACCGTGCCGGAGGTCCAGACACCGACCAGCACCACGCGCTCCAGGCGGAGCTGGCGGTACTCGACCTCGGTGACGTCTTCGAGCTCGGTGGACAGTCCGGCCACGCGGCGCAGCGCGGCGCGCTCCGTACGGTCGTACTGCTCGCCGTCACGCTCTCCGTCGATCTCGTAACTCCAGGCGACGTCCTCTTCCATCAGGGCGTCGGCCCGCAGGCTCTCGGAGAGGCGCTGTCGGTCCTGTGGAAGGGAAGAAGAGGAGGTCATTTGATCCTTTGCATCGTTGGAACGTTCCCGGACCGCGTCGGCCCCGGAACCTGCGTTCGTGACAACGTCCGGAGGGCCCGGGAAGATTCCCGGCCGCCCCGTCGTCGGCCAGACGATGGTCGCACGGCCGGTGGGAGCCGTCACGCGGGTTTTCCGTGCGCGGCCGCGGGCGGCGTCTTCGCGGGCCCGGCGGCCCGGGTCCCGCCGGGCTTCGCGGGCTTGGCGGCGGGCCTGCCCGCGGGCTTCGCGCCGGGCTTCGCTTCGGGTTTCCGCGCGGGTGGGTGCGGGGTTTTGTAGGTGCTCTTCCAGTCCGGGTGGCCCGGCATCGGCGGGGTCTTCGTGTCGTACAGCCAGCTGTGGAAGAAGCCGGTGAGGTCCTGGCCCGAGACGCGGGAGGCCAGCGCGACGAAGTCGGCGGTGCCCGCGACGCCGTCCCGGTGCCGGGTCACCCAGGCGCGTTCCAGCCGGTCGAACGCGGCGTGCCCGATCTTGGCGCGCAGCGCGTACAGGACGAGCGCGCTGCCGTCGTACATCACGGGCCGGAAGATGCCGGTCTTGTTGCCGGGGGCCGGCGGCTTCGGCGCGCCGGGCGGGCCGCCCTCGCGCCGCATCCGGTCCGAGACGCTGTAGGCGCGGCGCGTGCGCTCGTCCATGGACCTCCTGGCGTGCTCGTGCGCGTACAGCTCCTCGTACCAGGTGGCGTGCGCCTCGTTGAGCCAGGCGTCCGACCAGGTGCGCGGGGAGACGCTGTCGCCGAACCACTGGTGCGCCAGTTCGTGCACCATGATCGCTTCGATGTACCAGCGGGGGTACTGGCCGCCCGTGAACAGCCGCTCCTCGAAGAGGGAGAGGGTCTGGGTCTCCAGCTCGAAGCCGGTCTCGGCCTGCGCGAGCAGCACGCCGTACGCCTCGAAGGGGTAGCGGCCGACCTTCTTCTCCATCCAGGAGAGCTGGCCGGGCGTCTTGGCCAGCCACGGCTCCAGGCGCTTGCGGTCCGCGGCCGGTACGACGTCGCGCAGCGGCAGGCCGTGCGGCCCGGTGCGGCGGACGACCGCGGAGCGTCCGATGGAGACCTGGGCGACCTCGGTGGCCATGGGGTGGGCGGAGCGGTAGACCCAGGTGGTGGCGGGGACCGCCCGCGCCTGCCGGGCGTCGCGCCCGGTCCGCTTCCCGCCCGCGTCCGGCTCGGTCCGTACGGTGGCCGGGTGGCGCCCCGCCGGCAGCCCGCCGGCGACGACCGTCAGGCCCTTGGGCGCGGTGACGCGGAAGGTGTAGAGGGCCTTGTCCGACGGGTGGTCGTTGCACGGGAAGATCCGGTGCGCGGCGTCGACCTGGTTGGCCATGACCAGCCCGTCCCTCGTCCGCAGCCAGCCGTCCTCGCGGCCCTCGGCGCCCTTGCGGGGGCGCGGGTCGCTGGTGTGATGGACGACGATGCGCAGCGGGGTGCCGGGGCGGACGGTCCGGTGCGGCGTGACGATCAGGTCCTCGCCGCGCATGACGTGGGCCGCGCGCCGCCCGTCGACCTCGACGGAGCGGACGGTGCCGTGCGCGAAGTCGAGGTTGATGCGCTTCAGGCGGGCGGTGGCGCGTGCGGTGATCTTCGTGACGGCGTCCAGCGGCCGGTCGTTGCGGCCGGGGTAGGTCAGGGCGATGTCGTACGCGCGCACGTCGTAGCCGGGGTTGCCGAGGTGCGGGTAGAGCCGGTCGCCGACGCCGAGCGGCGCGGCGTCGGGCAGTCCCGCGGCGACCAGGGTGGCGGCGGCGAGCAGGCCGAGCGCGGCCCGGCGGCGGGCGGCCCCCGGGCGGGGGCGGGACGGGGTGCCTCCGGGGCCCCGGCCGGGGGTGGAGACGGGTCCGCCGGGGCCGGGGGCGGGGTGGTACGGGGAAAGCGGCATGACCCACCGCTACCAGCGCGGTGCCCCGGCCCGTGGCCGACGCGACAGTACGGCACCCGAACGAGGGCGGGCCGTACGTCCGTCGAGGCCGGAGGAGAACGGGTGTGCCGACCGCGCGCGGGACCGCGCGGGGCGGGCGCCTCGGAAACGCGCCGCCGTCGTCACCCGTACGCCGGGGCGAGCGCCCCTCAGGCGCGCCGCCGTCTCACCCGCATGCCGGGGCGGACGCCCCACAAGTACGCGCCGCCACCAACCACACGCCGGAGCGGACATCTCTCAGGCGCGCCGCCACCTTCAACCACACGCCGGAGCCGACGCCTCTCAAGTACGCGCCGCCACCATCACCCACCCACCACGGCGGACGCCCCTCAGGCACACCGCCACCATCAACCACATGACCGAGCGGACTCCTCTCAAGTACGCACCGCCACCGTCAACCACCCACCCCGCAGCGCCCCCTCAAGAACGCGCCGCCATCGTCGACCGCGCGCGGCCCGCCCGCAGCACGTCGAAGACGCCCGGAACCTGCCGCATCGCCCGCATCAGGGACGGCAGCTTGGCCGCGTCCGGCAGGTGGAGGGTGTACGTGTGGCGCACCCGCTGTTCGCGGGGCGGCTCCACGGCCGCGGCCACCACGGCGGCGCCCTCGGCGGCGATGACCTCCGTGAGGTCGGCGAGCAGGTGCGGCCGGGTGAAGGCTTCGGCGAGGAGGGTGACCCGGCAGCCTTGCGCGCGGTTGCCCGCGCCGCGCCAGCGGGCGCCGACCGGCTTCCGCCCGGAGGCGGCCATCCGGGCCACCACGGGGCACAGCACGCGGTGCACGGTCACGATGCCACCCCGTACGGCGAAGCCGGTGACGTGGTCGGGCGGTACGGGGGTGCAGCAGCCCGCGAGCCGTACGGTCGCGTCGGGGAGGTCGGTGGACAGCCCGGCGGTGTCCGTTCCCCCGGGGCGGCCGGACGGCACGGCGGCCCCGGCGCCGCGCGCCCCACCGGCGCCACTCGGCGCGCCCGCCCCCACCGCGCTCTCGCCCGCCCCCGTTTCCGCCCCCGGGTGGGCGGCCAGCCAGCGCGAGATGGCGAGCCGGGCGGCCGGTGTACGGGTGTGGTCGAGCCAGTCCGGTGAGGGGCCGGCGGTGGAGTCCGAGGCCATGAGCAGGTGCAGGCTGTCGCCGTCGCACAGGACCGTGGAGAGGGTCGCGAGGCGGCCGTTGACGCGCGCGCCGATGCAGCTGTGCGCCCCTTCGCCGTACAGCGCGTACGCGGCGTCCACGCAGCTCGCGCCGGCGGGCAGGCCGACGGTGGCGGTGCCGTCCGTGCCCGTACGGGCGGCCCCCTGACCTGCCGGGCCGTCGTCGCCGAAGCCCCCTTCCGTACAGAAGACCGTGATCTCCCGGTCCTGGGCGAGGTCGGCGCGCAGCGAGGTCCAGAACGTGTCCGGGTCGGGGGTGGCGCGCTGCCACTCCAGGAGGCGGCACAGCCAGCCGGGCTGGGTCGGGTCCACCCGTTCCCCGTCCTCGGCGTCGCGGTCGCCCTCCGTGCCGCTCCCGGCCGGGCGCTCGGCCGCGGGGTCGGAGCCGTCCGCGGGGGCGTACGGGTTGCCCAGCGCGACCACCCCGGCCTCGGCGACGCGGTGCATGCGGTGCGTACGGATGAGCGTTTCCGCAATGGCGCCGTCCTCGTCCGTGACGGCGGTGTGCAGCGACTGGTACAGGTTGAACTTCGGCGCGGCGATGAAATCCTTGAACTCCGAGACCACCGGCGTGAAGCAGGTGTGCAGCTCGCCCAGGACCGCGTAGCAGTCGGCGTCCTCGGCGACGAGCACCAGCAGGCGGCCGAGGTCGGTGCCGGTGACCGTGCCGCGCGCGAGGCGCACGCGGTGCACGGATACCAAGTGCCGGGGCCGGACCAGGACTTCGGCGTCGATGTCGGCCTCGTCCAGGACGGCGCGCACCCGCTCGGCGATCGCGGCGAGGGGGTCCGGGCGGGTCGCGTGGGCGTGGACGAGGGCGCGGGTGGTGGCGTACTCCTCCGGGTGCAGGATCGCGAAGACCAGGTCCTCCAGCTCGCTCTTGAGGGCCTGCACGCCCAGCCGTTCGGCCAGCGGGATGAGCACGTCGCGGGTGACCTTGGCGATCCGGACCTGCTTCTCGGGGCGCATCACGCCGAGGGTGCGCATGTTGTGCAGCCGGTCGGCCAGCTTGATGGACATCACGCGGACGTCGTTGCCGGTGGCGACCAGCATCTTGCGGAAGGTCTCGGGCTCGGCGGCGGCGCCGTAGTCGACCTTCTCCAGCTTGGTCACGCCGTCGACCAGGTAGCAGACCTCCTTGCCGAACTCCGCGCCCACCTGATCGAGCGTCACATCGGTGTCCTCGACGGTGTCGTGGAGCAGGGAGGCGGTCAAGGTCGTGGTCTCGGCGCCCAGTTCGGCCAGGATCAGGGTCACCGCGAGCGGGTGGGTGATGTACGGCTCGCCGCTCTTGCGCAGTTGGCCGCGGTGCGAGGACTCGGCGAGCGCGTAGGCCCTGCTCAGGGTGTCCAGGTCGGCGTCCGGGTGGTGGGCGCGGTGCACCTTGGCGACGTGCTCCAGGGCGTCCGGCAGGCCGTCGCGGGGGGCCGGTCCCAGGAGCGCGGCCCGGCCGATCCGGCGCAGGCCGCGCAGCTCCAGACGGGGGCGGCCGCGCTTGCGGTGCGAGGCTTCGCCCAGATCGGGCGGGCCGGCCTGGACCGGCGCGACGGGATTACCAGGGTTCGTGGCCTCTGCGCTCATGGGCACCTCCGGCGGCGTCGACCGGCGGTCGGGCGCCCGCAGTCGGTCGCCCCGGGCCGGTGCTTGATGCTACCGAGCCCATCACGCAGCGCTGTCCCGCTCTCGCCCAGCGTGAACCGGATCACCCATTCGAGCGAAGTCTCAGTCGAGGGCCGTGACCAGCCACGCAGGGTCCAGCGTGCCGTGCGCGACGATCACCGCGGGGCCGGTCATCTCGACCGTGCCGTCCGGCAGCTCGGTGATCGACAGGCTGCCGCCGGGCAGGTCCACCCGGTAGGTGACGGGGCTGCCGGTGGCCGCGGGGTCGACGCCGTCCCGGCGGGCGGCGGCGACCGCGACGGCGCAGGCGCCGGTGCCGCAGGAGCGGGTCTCGCCGGCGCCGCGCTCGTGGACCCGCATCGCGACATGGCGGGGGCCGCGGTCGGCGACGAATTCGATGTTCACGCCGTGCGGGTATACGGAGGCTGGGCTGAACGGCGGGACGCCGTACAGGTCCCCGGCGTGGTCGAGGTCCTCGACGAAGGCGACGGCGTGGGGATTGCCCATGTTCACGTTGCGGGCGGGCCAGCTGCGGTCGCCGACCGTGACCGTCACGCCGTCGGGGAGCAGGGCGGCGCGGCCCATGGAGACCGTGACGTCGCCGTTGGCGGCCAGCCGCACCCGCTTGACGCCGGCCCGGGTGGCGATGGCGAACTCGCCCGCGCCGACCAGGCCGGCGTGCTGGAGGTAGCGGGCGAAGACGCGGACGCCGTTGCCGCACATCTCGGCCACGGAGCCGTCGCCGTTGCGGTAGTCCATGAACCACTCGGCCTCGGCGGCCTGGGCGCGGGCCGCCGGGTCGGCGGCGGAGCGCACCACGCGCAGCAGGCCGTCGCCGCCGACGCCGGCCCGGCGGTCGCAGATCCGCGCCACCGCTTCGGCGGACAGCTCCAGCACGCCGTCCGGGTCGGGGACGATCACGAAGTCGTTCTCCGTGCCGTGGCCCTTGAGGAAGGCGATGCCGCGGCCGGGACCGCCCGCGGCGGCCGACGCGGTGTCCACTGCGGTCCCCGTGGCCTGGGCGGTTCCCTGTGCGTTGGTCATGTCTGCATCGTACGGCCCGGCAGTGACAGCCTGCTTCCCAGCCCCGGCCGGGCACCGGCACCGGTGCCGGCACCGGCACCGGCAGTCAGTGCAGCCGGGCGACCCGCCATACGGCCAGCAGGGCGAGGACGGCCACGACCGCGGCGTACGCGAGGACGACCCGCCAGTCCGGGCGGCGGCCGGAGCCGCGGGCGGGCAGGCCGGGCCAGGTGTGGCCGACCCGGCGGGCGGCCATCATGCCCCAGCCGGCGGCGCAGCCGAACAGCAGCAGGCCGAGCATGGAGATCACCGCGCCGCCGTCGCCGCCGAACTCGAAGGCCAGCGGGAAGGCGAACATCAGCGAGCCGAGGGCGGCGAGGCCCACGATGGGCGCCAGCTGCCAGATGCGCAGCCGGCGCGGCGGACGCAGCTCACGGAAGGACTCGCCGCCCTCCACGGCCTGCTCGGGGGCGTCCGTGCCGTCCAGGGACGCCGGGCGTACCGGTTCGCCCAGCGGGTCGGGCCCGCCGGCGGACCGCTCCGCGGCGGCCCCGTCGGGACCGAAGGGCCCGGGTCCGCCGTGGGTGGGCGACTCCGTCGCGTCCCGCTGTCCGTCGCCCCGACCGTCCGGTTGCTGCGGTCTGTTGCGAGGGCCGGCCTCCATCGCCACGCGCCCTCCCCACTGCTGACTGCACGCCTCGATCGAAGGTCGATGATGACACGCTCCCGGGGGCCCGGATGACGGGCGGAGCGTCCCGATGCCATGACGTGATCAGGCTGTGACCGGGGGCGCGACCAACGCCAGCGCCCGTTCCGGGAGTTCCGCCCGGTCCGCGGCGGCACCGCTGAGCCAGTGGACCCGGGGGTCCCGGCGGAACCAGGAGTCCTGGCGGCGCGCGAAGCGCTTGGTGGCCCGGACCGTTTCGTCCCGTGCCTCCTGTTCCGTGCACTCCCCCGCGAGCTGGGCGAGCACCTGCTGGTAGCCGAGGGCCCGGGAGGCGGTACGGCCCTCGCGCAGCCCCTCGCCCTCCAGCCGCCGCACCTCGTCCACCAGGCCCTCCTCCCACATCCGGTCCACCCGGCGGGCGATGCGCTCGTCCAGCTCGGGGCGGGCCACGTCGACGCCGATCTGGACGGTGTCGTAGACCGCCTCGTGTCCCGGGAGGTTGGCGGTGAAGGGGCGTCCGGTGATCTCGATGACCTCCAGGGCGCGCACGATGCGGCGCCCGTTGCTCGCCAGGATGGCGCGGGCGGCCTCGGGGTCGGCGGCGGCGAGCCGGGCGTGCAGGGCGCCGCTGCCCTGCTCGGCCAGCTCGGCCTCCAGGCGGGCCCGCACCTCGGGGTCGGTCCCGGGGAAGTCGAGGGCGTCGATGGCACCGCGTACGTACAGGCCGGAGCCGCCCACGAGGACGGGCGTGCGGCCCTCGGCGAGCAGCCGGTCGATCTCGGCGCGAGCCAGCCGCTGGTACTCGGCGACGTTCGCCGCGCGGGTGACGTCCCAGATGTCCAGGAGGTGGTGCGGGACGCCCTGGCGCTCGGGCACCGTCAGCTTGGCGGTGCCGATGTCCATTCCGCGGTAGAGCTGCATGGAGTCGGCGTTGACGACCTCGCCGCCGAGGTGGCGGGCGAGGGCTACGCCCAGATCGGACTTTCCGGCCGCGGTGGGACCGACGACGGCGATGACCCGGGGTGCGGGAACTGCGGTGTTCACCGGCCCAGTCTCGCAAACCCGCGGGCCTGATCTCGAACGAGCGACGTGACGGCTCGCCTCCGTGTTCGTTGCCTGATGCGAGGTTCCGGCCGCCGGTTCACGGACCGGAGCCCGCGGGCGGCGCAATGGGACGCTCCGGGCGCCCCGGGATTTCGCCCGCACGAGTAACGTATGGAGTGGAGAAATGGGCGTGTTTTCACGGTTTCGTCGCCGTAAGGACGAAGCGTCGACGGAGGAGGCCGCCGCCACGACGGTGACGGCGGAGGGCGACGAGTCGGCGGGCCGCTCCACCGAGGCCGCCGCGCAGGCGGAGCAGGAGGGGGCGGGTACGGACGCGACCCCGTCCGCGGAAGAGGCCGGTGAGGCCGCTGCCGCCGAGGGTGTCGAGATCCCCAAGCAGCAGTCGGCCGAGGAGGCCGCCGACAGCGAGGCCGGGGAAGGCGCCCGCAAGTAGGACGCGGTGGGCGGGGAAGGTGGCCCATGGGCCTGCTGGACAACCTCAAGAGCACGTCCGGTCCGCTCAGGGACCGGGCCGGTGATCTCGCGCAGCAGCACGGGGACCGGATCGAGCAGGGCCTCGACAGGGCCGCACGGGCGGTCGACGAGAAGACCGGGGGCAGGCACAGCCGTCAGGCCGGGACCGGCGCCGGCAAGGCGAAGGACGCCCTGGGCCGGACGGCCGGGGAACCCCGCCGGCCCGACGGCGGCGGCCCCGGCTCGCGGGGCCCGGCTTCCTGAGGCTGCCACCGGATCCTGGGCCGGACGGCCCGCACGGCGCACGACGGCCGCGGAGCGACGCGCTCCGCGGCCGTCGGCGTGTACCCGGGCGCCCGTGCGCGGATCACGCTCCACGGCGCTTCCGTACGCCCTACGACAGCGCAGCTCCTACCGCCGGGGCGCCCGTGTGCGGACGACGCCCCACAGCGCTTTCGTACCCCTACGACAGCGCCGCTCCTACGGTTGAGCCGCTACCGAACCGCTCCGGCACCGAACCGCTCCCACAACCGAACCGCTACCGCCGCCCCCCGGCAACCGAGCCGCCCTCACGACCAGGCCGCCACGAAATACCCCACCCCGTAGGGAGCCTCCTCGCGCAGCAGCTCGCCGCGCAGCCCGGCGCCCTCCGCGGCGCCCGCCAGGACCTGCCAGCAAACCCGCCCCGACGCCTTCAGCTCGCTCGCCAGCTCCGCGTCCAGACCGGCCAGGGCCTCGGTGTCCGCGGCCCCCAGAGCGCGCGCCACGGCCGCGTCGAAGGCCTCGGCCCGCTCGTCGTAGTAACCCGGCGCCTTCACCGTCCGGCAAGCGCTGCCGTCGCCCATGACCAGCAGGGCGACCCGCTCCGCCGACGCCGCGATCTCCCGGCCGACCTGCGCGCAGCGGTCGCCGGCCAGCGGCTCCCCGACGCCCAGCCCCTCGACCGGCGCGTCCGCCCAGTCCGTACGGGCCAGCAGCCAGGCGCCGACCGACAGCGACGGCGGCAGCGGCCGCTCCGGGGGTGTCTCGGCGGCACCCAGGCTCACGTCCAGGTCCACGCCGAAGCCGCGGAAGGAGCCCACCGCGCCCTGTCCGTGCGGTCCGCGGCCCGCCTGTTCGGCGGGGCCGACGACGACCAGCCGGTCCGGCCGGGCCGCGGCGAGCACGCCGACCGCGTCGAGCGCGGCGGCCCGCAGGCCGTCCAGCTCGGGTGCGGCTCCGGAGGCGACTTCCGGGACGAGGACCGGCGGACACGGGCAGACGGCGGCGGCGACAAGCATGGCTGGAACCCTAGCAAGGCGGCCGTACGGGACCCGGCAGCTCGTGCCGGGCACAATACGGCCGCCTGCCCGGGAGCCCGTGCCGGGCGCGTACGGGCGCCTTCCGGACGGCCCGTGGCTGCCCGCGTCCGCCGCCCCGCCCGGTCCGTCAGTCGCAGCCGCAGCCCGCGGCCGGGGCCGGGCTAGGCGCCGGGGCGCCGATCGTCGGCAGGCCCAGCATGACGCCCGCCGGCTTGGCGGCCGGGGCGGCGTTGCGCTTCTCCCAGGCGTCGCCCGCGCGCGTACGGCGGACGGCCTGGACGGGGCCCTCGGCGAGCAGGTGGTGCGGGGCGGCGTAGGTGATCTCGACGGTCACCATGTCGCCGGGGCGCACCGGCTCCTCGGGGCGGGTGAAGTGCACCAGGCGGTTGTCGGGCGCGCGGCCGGACAGGCGGCGCGTGGCGTCGTCCTTGCGCCCCTCGCCCTCGGCGACCATGACCTCCAGGGTGCGGCCGACCTGCTTCTTGTTCTCCTCCCAGGAGATCTCCTCCTGGAGGGCGACCAGCCGCTCGTAGCGCGCCTGGACGACCTCCTTGGGGATCTGGCCGTCCATCTCGGCGGCCGGGGTGCCCGGGCGCTTGGAGTACTGGAAGGTGAAGGCCTGCGCGAAGCGGGACTCGCGGACGACGTGGAGAGTCTGCTCGAAGTCCTCCTCGGTCTCGCCGGGGAAGCCGACGATGATGTCCGTGGAGATGGCGGCGTCCGGCATCGCGGCGCGCACCTTCTCGATGATGCCGAGGAAGCGCTCCTGGCGGTACGAGCGGCGCATCGCCTTCAGGACGGTGTCCGAGCCGGACTGCAGCGGCATGTGGAGCTGCGGCATCACGTTGGGCGTCTCGGCCATGGCGGCGATCACGTCGTCGGTGAAGTCGCGGGGGTGCGGCGAGGTGAAGCGGACCCGCTCCAGGCCCTCGATCTTCCCGCAGGCGCGCAGCAGCTTGCTGAACGCCTCGCGGTCGCCGATGTCGGAGCCGTAGGCGTTGACGTTCTGGCCGAGCAGGGTGATCTCGGAGACGCCCTCGTCGACCAGTGCCTCGATCTCGGCGAGGATGTCGCCGGGGCGGCGGTCCTTCTCCTTGCCGCGCAGGGCGGGCACGATGCAGAAGGTGCAGGTGTTGTTGCAGCCGACCGAGATGGAGACCCACGCCGCGTAGGCGCTCTCGCGGCGGGTGGGCAGGGTGGAGGGGAACGCCTCCAGCGACTCGGCGATCTCCACCTGGGCCTCTTCCTGGACGCGGGCGCGCTCCAGGAGGACCGGCAGTTTGCCGATGTTGTGCGTCCCGAAGACCACGTCGACCCAGGGGGCCTTCTTGACGATGGTGTCGCGGTCCTTCTGGGCCAGGCAGCCGCCGACGGCGATCTGCATGCCCGGGCGCGCGGCCTTCTTGGGCGCGAGCTGGCCGAGGTTGCCGTAGAGCCGGTTGTCGGCGTTCTCCCGCACCGCGCAGGTGTTGAAGACGACGACATCGGCCCCTTCGGCGTCCTTGGGCGCAGGGACGTATCCGGCGTCCTCCAGCAGGCCCGAGAGCCGCTCGGAGTCGTGGACGTTCATCTGGCACCCGTAGGTGCGCACCTCGTATGTCTTCGCACTCATCTCAATCGACCAGGGTACGTGTTCCCACCGACACCTCGCCCCTCCCGTTCCGGGTACGGGACTGGCAGGATCCCGCCATGGTTTCCGTACTCCCCCGCACCGGCGGCCGCCGGGCGCTGCTCGCGGCCGCCGCCGCGCTGGTCGCGCTGGGTCTGCTGCTGTGGTGGCTGCTGCCGCTGGGCGGCCCGCCCACGCCGTCCGGGCAGGTGACGCTGACGACCGGGGTGCGGTCCGGGGTGTACGCGCGGTACGGCGAGCTGCTCAAGCAGGATCTGGGCCGGGACCTGCCGCGGGTCGACGTACGGCTGGTGAACAGCGCGGGATCGCTGGACAACCTGGACCAACTGGCGAACGGCCACGCCCAGTTCGGGATAGCGACCGCGGACGCGGTGGCCGAGCAGCAGCGCCTCCACCCGGGGGCGGGAGCCCGGCTGCGGGCCTGCGCGCGGCTGTACGACGACTACATCGCGCTGGTGGTACCGGCCGGCTCCCCCGTCCGCTCGGCCCGGGACCTGCGAGGGCTACGGGTCGGCGTGGGCGGGGACGGCTCGGGCGTCCAGCTGGTCACCCGGCATCTGCTGAAGGCGGCCGGGGTGGATTTCGGCCAGGACATCGAGGCGGTGCGGGTCGGCATCGACCGGATGCCGAAGCTGCTGGAGGAGAAGGAGCTGGACGCCTTCTTCTGGTCGGGCGGGCTGCCCACCTCGGCCGTGCAGCAGGTGGCCCGGCGGATGCCGGTACGGCTCGTCCAGCTCGGCGACCTGGTCCCGGCGCTGCACCGGCAGGGCGAGACGTCCCGCCACTACCGGGCGGCCGTGATGCCGGCCGACGCCTATCCGCAGGTGCAGAACGGGCAGGCGATCAAGACGGTCGCGGTCGCGAATCTGCTGGTGACCACCGACCGCGAGGACCCGGTTCTGGTCGAGGCGATCACCCGGACCGTCATAAGGAGCCGGGACCGGATCGGCACGGAGGTGCACGCCGCGCAGAAGGTGGATCTGCGGACCGCGGTGTTCACCGATCCGCTGCCGCTGCACGAGGGCGCGCGGCGGTACTACGTGTCGGAGAAGCCGTAGGGACGCGTACGGACGCCCGCCGGACGAGCCGTACGGAACGGTAACGCCGGACGAGCCGTGCGGAATACCCGGAGCCGTACGGACGCCCGCCGGACAAGCCGTACGGACGCGCCGTGCAGACCGGCGCGGGGCACGTGCAGGCGCGGGGCACGTGCAGGCGCGCGCCGCACAAGCCGTGCGGACCGGCGCCGCTGCGGGTGGCGTACGGACGCCGGCAAAACCCATGACCGCCCGGCGCGGGGCGCGTACGGGCAGCCCGTGCGCGCCCCGGCGCGCGTCAGGACTGGGGCGTCCGCGGGGTGCGCGGTCCCTTCGGGCCGCGGGCGGGGCGCCGGGCCGGGCGGGCGCCGTTCGCGGCGCCCGCCGCGCTGCCCGCCGAGCCGCCGGAGCCACCGGAGCCGCCCCGGCGCGGACGCCGCCGCCGTCCGCCGCCACCGCCGGCGCCCGTCGTCTTCGGCCGCTCCTGCTGCGCGGGCACGTCGAGCACCACCGGCTGTCCGGACGGGCTCCGCGCGCCCGTGATGCGTATCAGTTCGCTGTCGCCCGGCCGGACCCGTGCCGTACCGGGGGTGATCTTCGCGCGGGCCATCAGCCGGCTCATGTCCCGGCGCTGGCCGGGCGTGACCAGGGTGACGACGGTGCCGGACTCGCCGGCCCGCGCGGTCCGGCCGCCGCGGTGCAGATAGTCCTTGGCCTCGGTCGGCGGGTCGACGTTGACCACCAGGTCGAGGCCGTCGATGTGGATGCCGCGGGCGGCGACGTTGGTGGCGATCAGCGCGGTGGCCCGGCCGGTGCGGAACTGCTCCAGGGTGCGGGTGCGCTGCGGCTGGGACTTGCCGCCGTGCAGCGCCGCGGCCCGTACACCCTGGGACAGCAGGTGCTTGGTGAGCCGGTCGGCGCCGCGCTTGGTGTCCACGAACATGATCACGCGGCCGTCGCGGGCGGCGATCTCGGTCGCGGCGGCACGCTTGTCGGTGTCCTCCACGTACAGCACGTGGTGCTCCATGGTGGTGACCGTCGCGGCCGACGGGTCCACGGAGTGGGTGACGGGGTCGGTCAGGAACCGGCGGACGAGCTTGTCGACGTTGCGGTCCAGCGTCGCGGAGAACAGCATCCGCTGGCCGTCCGGGTCGACCTTCTCCATCAGGCGGGTGACCTGCGGCAGAAAGCCCATGTCGGTCATCTGGTCGGCCTCGTCCAGGACCGTGACGGCGACCTGGGCGAGGGTGCAGGCGCGGCGGTCCAGCAGGTCGGCGAGCCGGCCCGGGGTGGCGACCAGGATCTCGGCGCCCTTGCGCAGCGCGGCGATCTGGCGGTTGATCGAGGTGCCGCCGACGACCGTGGTGGTACGCAGGCCCACCGCCGCGGCGTACGGGGCGAGCGCCTCGGTGACCTGGGTGGCCAGTTCGCGGGTGGGCACCAGTACCAGCGCCAGCGGGCTCTTGCTCTCGGCGCGGCGTCCGGCCGTACGGCTGAGCATCGCCAGCCCGAAGGCGAGGGTCTTGCCGGAGCCGGTCCGGCCGCGGCCCAGGACGTCCCGGCCCGCGAGGGTGGCGGGCAGCGTCGCGGCCTGGATGGGGAACGGCTCGGTGACGCCCTGCGCGCGCAGCGCGGTCTGGAGGGCCGGTGCCAGCGGCAGCTCGTCGAAGGAGACGGCGGGCGGCTGGGGTGACGTCCGCGCGGACGTCTTCGGTGCGGCGCTCTGTCGCGGTGCGGTCGCTCGGGTCACTGAAAGCCCTTCTGTGGCGGGGAGGGTGCCGTGCGGTCTCGGGACCGCGGGTACGGGTGTGCGCCCGCGGGCCGTACGGCCGACGGCGCGTACGGACGCGTACGCATACGGACGGGGCCCGCACCGGCCGGTGCGGGCCCCGTCCGCGGACGCGCGCGTCAGGCGGGGATGATGTTCTCCGCCTGCGGGCCCTTCGGGCCCTGGGTCACGTCGAAGTTGACCTTCTGGCCTTCCAGGAGCTCACGGAAGCCCTGGGCCTGAATGTTCGAGTAGTGGGCGAAGACGTCGGGGCCGCCGCCGTCCTGCTCGATGAAGCCGAAGCCCTTTTCCGAGTTGAACCACTTCACGGTGCCGGTGGCCATGTTTTTCTCCTTCTGGAGGCGCAAACCGGAGACCGCACTGCGCGGCCTCCACGTCGCCGAGATGATCGCCACACACCGGATGAAGGTCCGGAAAACAAGGAACGCCCGGGGCTTCAGCCTCCGGGCGCGCACAAAGTTCATGGGTACCACAACTGCAACGTCTTCAACGGTAGCACACGTCCGCGCCGGCGGCCGGTGGCGCGGGACGGCGCCCGGCGCGGGCGGTCAGGGCGCGGTGCGCGGCAGGTCCACGGTCACCTCCAGCCCGTGCGGCCGGTGGGGCGCGAAGGAGAGGGTGGCGCCCCCGGCGGCCAGCAACGCGCGGGTGATCGACAGGCCCAGGCCGGAACCGGAGACGTTCTGGTGGCGTCCGCTGCGCCAGAAGCGGTCGCCGATACGGGCCAGTTCGTCCTCGGTGAGGCCGGGCCCGTGGTCGCGGACGGTGATCCGTACGCGTTCGCCGTCCGGTGCCACGCCGACGGTGACCCGCTCCCCGGCGGGCGTGAACTTCAGGGCGTTGTCGACCAGTGCGTCCAGGGCGCTGGAGAGGGCGACCGGGTCCGCCCAGCCCGTGACGGCCCGCTGCCCCTCGTAGGACAGCAGCACCCCCTTGTCGTCGGCCAGCGGGCGCCAGGAGTCGACGCGTTCGGCGGCCAGCGCGGCGACGTCGGTGAGCTGGAGGTCGGCGGCGGCGTGTTCGGCGAGCGCCAGGTCCAGCAGGTCGTCCAGGACCCGGGCGAGGCGCTTGCCCTCCGTACGGACGGAGGCGATCTCCGGGTTGCCGTCGGGGAGCTCCAGGGCGAGCAGCTCGATGCGCAGCAGCAGCGCGGAGAGCGGGTTGCGCAGCTGGTGGGAGGCGTCGGCGACGAAGGCGCGCTGCTGCTCCAGCACGTCTTCGACGTTGTCGGCCATCTCGTTGAACGAGCGGGCCAGGCGGCGCAGTTCCGGCGGTCCGGAGGCCGGGGCGACCCGGGAGTTCATCCGGCCGGTCGCGATGTCGTGGCTCACCGCGTCCAGGATGCGCACCGGGCGCAGCACCCAGCCGGTGAGCCGGAAGGCGGCGGCCACCGCGACGAGCATGGCCAGGAACTCCCCGGCCGCGATCAGCAGCCAGCCGTGCAGGATGCGCGAGCGCATCCGCCCGGTGGGCGAGTCGGTGAAGACCACGGCCACCACGTCGCCGTCCCGGATGACGGGCGAGGCGACGGGGATGCGGCCGCCGCTCTCCCAGGGCAGGATCTGGCGGGGGTCGTGGCTGCGGCGGCCCGCCAGCGCTTCGCTGAAGGCCCGCGCGCCCTCCCCCTCCTCCGGTACGCGCCAGCCGGCGGGAGCCGCCGCCATGGGCGTCCCGTCGCGGAAGAAGACGCCCGCGCGGATGCCGTACAGCTCGTGGTAGCGCCGCAGCTCGGCGCCGAGCATGGACTGCCGCTCGTCCTCCTCGTCGGGGGTTCCGCGGCCGGCGCCGGGGCGGGCGGTGACGTACTGCGCCAGGGAGGCGAAGCGCGCCGCGTCGTCGATCCGGTCGACGACCACCCGCTGCTGTTCGACGGTGGCGGTGATGCCGGCGAGCGGGAAGCCGAGCGCGAGCAGCACGCCGGCCAGCAGGACGATCAGGAGCGGGAGGAGTCGGGTGCGCACGGTGCGGTGCCGGGGCCGTCAGGAGGCGGGGCCGGCCGGTGACACGGCGGCGGGCGGCGCCACGAGCCGGTAGCCGACCCCGCGCACCGTCTCGATCAGCGCGGGCATGCCCAGCTTCGCGCGCAGCGAGGCGATGTGCACCTCCAGCGTCCGGCCGGTCCCCTCCCAGCTGGTGCGCCACACCTCGCTGATGATCTGCTCCCGCCGGAAGACCACGCCGGGCCGCTGCGCGAGCAGGGCGAGCAGGTCGAACTCCTTGCGGGTGAGCGGTACGGCGGCGCCGCCCACGGCCACCTGGCGGGTGGGCAGTTCGATGGTGACGGCGCCCAGCCGCAGCGCCTCGCGCGGCGTGCCCTCGGTGGCGGGCGGCTCGCCGCCGGGGGACGGCGCGGAGGTGCGGCGCCGGCTGACGGCGTGGATACGGGCGAGCAGTTCGCCGGTGTCGTACGGCTTGACCACGTAGTCGTCCGCACCGAGGTTCAGGCCGTGGATCCGCGAGCGTACGTCCGCCCGCGCGGTCACCATGATCACCGGGGTGGCGCTGATGCGCCGGATCCGGCCACAGACCTCGAAGCCGTCCTGGTCGGGCAGGCCGAGGTCGAGCAGGACCACCCCGAAGGGGTCCCGGTCGCCGGGGAGCAGGGCCTGCAGCGCCTCCTCGCCGCTGCGCGCGTGGCTGACGTCGAAGCCGTGCCGGGACAGCACCGCGGACAGGGCGGCCGCGACATGGTCGTCGTCCTCCACGAGCAGCAGCCGCACCGGCCCCCTCCTCACGCTTGTCCGCCCCGGCAGCGCATATCTGGACGTGCGGGCGCATAGGTGTACGTCCGCACGCGGGCGCGTACGGGGTCGGGCCGCCCGCGGGGCGGCCAAAAGGCATCTACGGCGATGGACGGCACGCGCGTCAAGGGGGTATTCCCGGAGGGGCGGTTCCGTTATGCAGCCGGTACACCGGGCGCCGGGGCCGCGCGCCCCGTTCACGCCGCGTGTCGCACCGCGGCCGTATCGTTATGCTCAAATCCCGCTCAGATGTGATGACGCTGGTCGCGGGGCGTCATTAGGGTCCTCCCCAACCGAGGAGGACGGAGCTGTACGCCGATGAGCGAAGTATCGGTGACCAAGAGCGACAAGGGTCCCGCACCGGCGGGTGACCCGCTGGTCGTGCTGGACAACGTGAACAAGCACTTCGGCGCGCTGCACGTGCTCCAGGACATCGACCTGACCATCCGGCGCGGTGAGGTGGTCGTGGTGATCGGACCCTCCGGGTCCGGCAAATCGACCCTGTGCCGCACGATCAACCGGCTGGAGACCGTCGACTCCGGTTCCATAGCGATCGACGGCAAGCCGCTGCCGCAGGAGGGGCGCGAGCTGGCCCGGCTCCGCGCCGACGTGGGCATGGTCTTCCAGTCCTTCAACCTCTTCGCGCACAAGACGGTGCTGGAGAACGTGATGCTGGGCCAGACCAAGGTCCGCCGCACGGACAAGAAGGCGGCCGAGGAGAAGGCCCGGGCCCTGCTGGACCGGGTGGGGGTCGGCACCCAGGCGGACAAGTACCCCGCCCAGCTGTCCGGTGGGCAGCAGCAGCGGGTGGCGATCGCCCGGGCCCTGGCGATGGACCCGAAGGTCATGCTTTTCGACGAGCCGACCTCCGCCCTCGACCCGGAGATGATCAACGAGGTGCTGGAGGTCATGCAGCAGCTCGCCCGGGACGGCATGACGATGGTCGTGGTCACCCACGAGATGGGCTTCGCCCGCTCGGCGGCCAACCGCGTCGTCTTCATGGCGGACGGCCGGATCGTCGAAGAGGCCGAGCCGAACCAGTTCTTCAACAACCCGCGCAGCGACCGGGCCAAGGACTTCCTCTCGAAGATCCTCCACCACTGACCCCGCGGCCGGTCATCATGATTGCCAACTTCCGCTGAACCGAAGGATGTTCACCATGAGGATTCGTAAGACGGCCGCGGCGGGTGCGGTGGTGCTCGCGCTGGCGGCGACGGCGACCGCATGCGGCGGCGAGTCGGGCACGGCCGGCGACAAGGCGTCCGGCGGCGAGGTCTACAGCGGGACGTACCCGGTCAACGACAAGGCGAAGGTCGACTCGCCGGCCTGGAAGGAAGCCAAGAAGGCCGGGAAGATCACCATCGGCGCCAAGGCCGACCAGCCCTACCTCGGCTTCCAGGACACCACCGGCAAGCGCACCGGCTTCGACATCGAGATCGCCAAGATGATCGCCGCCGAACTGGGCTTCTCCGAGAAGCAGATCGAGTTCAAGACGGTCGACTCCAACGTCCGTGAGACCGCGATCTCCAAGGGCCAGGTCGACTACTACGTCGGCACGTACACGATCAACGACGAGCGCAAGAAGCAGATCGACTTCGCGGGCCCGTACTACACCGCGGGCGCGGACCTCCTGGTGCGCAGGGACGACAAGTCCATCACCGGGCCGGACACCGTCAAGGGCAAGAAGGTCTGCTCGATCGTCGGCTCCACCCCGCTCCAGGAGATCAAGAAGCCGAAGTACGGGGCGACCACCACCGAACTGGCCAAGTACTCGCTGTGCGTCAAGCAGCTCCTCGACGGCCAGGTGGACGCGGTCACCACGGACGACGCGATCCTCAAGGGCTACGCGGCCGAGCGGCCCTCGAAGCTGCGGGTCGTCGGCAAGCCGTTCACCAAGGAGCCGTACGGCGTCGGCCTGCGGAAGGGTGACAAGGCCCTGCGGGACGCGATCACCGACGCGCTGGAGAAGCACATCAAGAACGGCGACTACAAGAAGGCGTACGAAGGCACCCTCGGCAAGTCCGGGACCAGCTTCGTCGCGCCGTCGACGCCGCTGCCGCGCGACTGATCCAGGTCGCATCACACCGGTCCGCCGCCGCACGCCCCGTACGCCGCCTCGGCGGGCGTACGGGGCGTGGGTGCCTGAGGAACCGCGCGCCGGGGCGCCCGTGCGCACGCGGGCGCGGGCCTTCCCCGCGCCCCCGGGCAGCCACCTCTACGCGGCGTACGGAAGCGTCCGCGGGCCGGACCGTTCCCGTACCCGCGCGCCGGGCCCGCCCCGCGCCGGGCCGTCCACCCGTCCGCCGCTGACCCCGACCGCTACCGCGGAGAACCCATGAACGTACTCCTCGACTACCTACCCGAGTTCCGCAAGGGGTTCCTCGGAACCGTGTCGCTGACCGCGGCCAGCGCGGCGCTCGCCATCCTGCTGGGCCTCCTCATAGCCGGTTTCCGGGTCTCGCCCGTGCCCCCGCTGCGCGCCTTCGGGACGGCCTGGGTGACGCTGCTGCGCAACACCCCGCTCACCCTGCTGTTCCTGGTCGCCTTCTTCGTCGTCCCGCAGGTCCTCTTCCCGGGCACCAGCCCGTTCGTCCTGGCCACCCTGGCGCTCGGCTTCTACACGTCCTCGTTCGTCTGCGAGGCCGTGCGCTCCGGCATCAACACGGTGCCACTGGGCCAGGCGGAGGCGGCGCGCAGCATCGGCATGACCTTCATCCAGACGCTGCGCCTGATCGTCCTCCCGCAGGCCACCCGCACCGTGCTGCCGCCGCTGAGCAGCATCCTGATCGCGCTCACCAAGAACTCGGCCATCGCGGGCGCCTTCAGCAACACCGAGCTGTTCAACGTCTCCAAGCTGCTCAACGACCAGGGCCGGCCGATCGGCTGGATCTTCCTCTGGATCGCCCTCGCCTACCTGATCATCACGTTCGCCATCAGCGGCATCTTCCGGCTGCTGGAGCGCCGCCTGGAGGTGGCCCGATGACCAGCGTCCTCTACGACGCCCCGGGGCCCAAGGCCAAGATCCGCAACCGCGTCTACACGGTCGTGGGCGCGCTCGCCGTCGTCGGCCTGCTCGTCTTCGTCGCGCTGCGGCTGGCCGGCAAGGGCCAGTTCGAGCCGGAGATGTGGAACATCTTCAACAACGCGGGCGTACGGACCAACATCCGCAACGGCGTCCTGACGACCCTCCAGGTCTTCGCGGTGGCCGCGGTGCTCTCCCTCGCGCTCGGCGTGCTGCTCGCGGTCGCCCGGCTCTCCGACCACAAGCCGGTGCGCTGGCTGGCGACCGGCTTCATCGAGGTGTTCCGGGCCGTCCCGCTGCTGATCACGATCTACGCCCTGTGGGTGATCCTGCTCTCCTACAAGGAGGAGCTGGGGCTGACCGGTGACACCCCGCAGTTCTGGGCACTGGTCGTGGGCCTGACCGTCTACAACGGCGCGGTGCAGGCGGAGGTGCTGCGCGCCGGCATCAACGCGGTGCCCCGGGGGCAGCGCGAGGCGGCGTACGCGCTCGGCATGAGCAAGACGCAGGTCATGACGACGGTGCTGATGCCGCAGGCCATCCGGGCGATGCTGCCGACGATCATCAGCCAGCTGGTGGTGACCCTCAAGGACACCTCGCTCGGCTACGTGATCACCTTCGAGGAGCTGCTGTACACGATCCAGCAGATGGCCAGCACCATCGTCGTCAACGACGAGAACCCGTACGTGCCGATGATCATCGTCGCCGGCGCGATCTACGTGGCGATGTGTCTGGCGCTGTCCGCGCTGGCCACCTGGATCGAGCGGCGCGGCCGGCGGGCCAAGACCGGCATCGCGGTGGCCGGGGCGGGCGAGCCGGTCACCGCGTCGGACGCGCTGGAAGGCGCCGACGGCACGCCCGGCGGCCCGGTCGACACCCGGCGGCCGCCGGACGTCATCTCGGGCGGGGGCGGCGCCGGTACCTGACGGCGTGACACCTCGGACGGGGGCAGTGCCGCGCGCGCCGCTGCCCCCGTCACTTGACGCGGGCGCCCGCAGTGGGTTGCATACGCTGTGTGATCGCGCACCGGGCTCCAACTGCCAGTTCCCGTACGTCCCGTAAGTATCCGCGCACCGGGGTGGCCACGCCGTGGACCCGGTGATCGTCGTCGGGGCCGGCCCGGTCGGCCTCGCGCTCTCCCTCTCCCTCGCCCGCCTCGGCGTACCGTGCGTCGTCCTGGACGAGGCCCCCGGCGCCGCCGATCCGCGGCCCGCCCGCACGGTCGTCCTGCGCCCCGACACCACCGCGTTCCTGACCCGGCTGGGCTGCGGCCCCGCCCTGGAGTCGGCGGGCGCCCGCTGGACGGCCTGGCGCGCGGTGCGCCGACGGCGCCTGCTGGAACGGGTCGAGTTCGGCCCCGAGAACCCTTCCCCCCTGCACGTGCCGCAGCACGCGCTGACCCGGGCGCTGCGCACCGCGCTCGCGGGTGAGCCCCTGGCGCGGATCGTCGCGGGCAGCCGGCTCGACGAACTGAAGCAGGACGCGTACGGCGTCAGCGCCCACACCCGCGGGCCCAACGGTGCCTGGTGGCGGGCCAGTTACCTGGTCGGTTGCGACGGTCCGCGCTCGACGGTCCGCAAGCTGCTGGAGGTGCGCTTCCCCGGCCGCACGGCGGTCGAGCGGCATGCGGTGGCGGCGCTGCGTACGGAACTCCCCTGGCCCGGCGAGGCGTTGCTGCACCGCTCGCCCGCGCGGCAGGGCGGCGGCGGGTCCGGCGGCGAGGTGACGGCCCGGCCGCTGCCCGGCGGGCTGTGGCGGCTGGACTGGCTGCTGCCGCCCGGCCGGGACCTGGTCACCCCGGACGCGCTGGTGGCCCGGATCCGCGACTCGCTGGCGGTGTGGACCGCCGAAGCGGCGGCGGGGAACGGGCCGTGGGCCGGGTCCGGGGCCCAGGCGGGTTCGCGCGCCCCCGCGGGCCCCGGCGATCCGCGCGTGCCGGCCGTACCGCCGTACGAACTCCTCGACACCGGCGTGCACACGGTGCACCACCGCCTGGCGCGGCGCTGGCGGCGCGGGCGGGCCTTCCTCGCGGGGGACGCCGCGCACCTGCTCGGCGCGCTCGGCACACAGGGCCTGGACGAGGGGCTGCGGGACGCCGAGAACCTCGCGTGGAAGCTGGCGCTGGCCTGGCACCAGGGCGCTTCGGAGGCCCTCCTGGACAGCTACCAGACAGAGCGCCGGGGCGCGGTGACGGCCCGGCTGCGCGCGGCCGACCGGGCGCTGCCGCTGCTGCGCGACGGCGAGCGGGGCGGCCGGTGGCGAGCGGTGCTCCCGGGAGCGGCCCGCGGCCACACGGCGATGCTCACCGACGGCCACTTGGGGCGCGGCCCGCTCGGCGCGCCCCCGGCGTACGCCCGCTCTCCCCTGGCCCCGGTCACCGACCCGGCGGGGACGCTGCCGGTGGCCACACCGGTCGGCGCGCCGGTCGTGGACGTACCGGTGACGGCACCGGACGGGGCCGAGGTACCGCTGCGCTCGCGGCTGGGCCGGGGGCTGCTGGTGGTGCTGGTCGCGCCGGGCACGGGCGTGTGGGAGCGGCGGCACTGGAAGTCGGCGGGCCTGATGCCCCGGCTGTCGAAGGCGGCGGAGGCCCTGCCGATGCGCGCCGAGGTGCTGGTCGCCGAGGCCTATCCGGGCGCGGTGGCACACACCGTCCTGGTCGTACGCCCCGACGGGCACCTGGTCGCGGCGATGGGCGGCGTACGCCCGGCGGAGCTCTACGCGTGCGCGGACGCGGTGCGGGGCGGGGAGCCCGGTGCGGGCGCGCCGGGTTCGGCCGGAGCGGGTGCGGGTGTGGGTCCGGGTGTGGGTGTGGGTCCGGGTCCGGGTGTGGGTCCGGGTCCGGGTGTGGGTCCGGGTCCGGGTGTGGATGCGGGTGCGGGTGCGGGTGGGAGCGATACCGGGGAGCGGTCTCGTACGGACGATGAAAGGGTGCGTCCGGGTACGCGCCAGGAGGCCGCTCCGGATGCGCGTCCGGAGCCGTACCTGGAGCGGCAACCGGAACCGTATCCGGAACAGCGACCGGAGCCGTATCAGGAGCGGCGACCGGACCCCTATCCGGAGCGGCGACCGGAGTCATGTCCGGATGCACGGTCGGAATCCCACCCGGTACCGCGCCTGGAACCGCACTCGGCCCGGCGGCCGGAATCCCGCCCCTCCGGCGGGCCGCACCCCGTCGACGGCCCGTTTCCCCAGGCGGGCGGGGAGGTCCCGGGGGGCGCGCCGGGCGACGTGCCGAGCGACGTGCCGCAGGAAGTACCCGGCGATGTGCCGGAGGGCGTGTCCGAGGCCCAGGTCCGTTCGGCCGGCGGTTGACCCTGTGGGAAACGCCGTGCTTGACTCCGGAACGTGACGGAGAGCGGTTCGCGATTCTGGCGGAGGGTCCACCTGGACCTGGTCCGCTACGCGGGCTGCGTGTGTCGTCCGTCCTGTTGATCCGCATCCATGCCCCCGCGCGCCGCCGCGTTCCCGCTGACCGCGCGCGTCTCTTCGCGATCACTCAGGACGGTTCCTGTGCCCGATGTACGCACCCCTGCGCGCCCGCGCCCGCGCCCTGCCGCCACCGGCGGCCCCGGCCCCGGCCCCGCCGAACTCCTCGACTTCGTCCGCCGTACCGCCGCCGACGCCCCGCTCGTCGCCTCCCTCCCGCTCGACCCCGAAGGCCGCACCTGGATCCGCCTGGAAGGGCCCGGTGGCAGCGAGGCGTGGCTGATCGGCTGGCCGCCCGGTACGGGTACCGGCTGGCACGACCACGGCGGCTCGCACGGCGCGTTCGCCGCCGCCACCGGCGAGCTGACCGAGCAGTCGCTCGCCGCCCAACTGCCCACGGAGGGCTGGAGGACGCTGGAACTGGCGGACGGCGTGGACCGGCAGCGGACGCTGGCCGACGGCCGCGGCCGCGCCTTCGGCCCGCACCACGTCCACCAGGTGCTCAACCTCTCCCCCGACGCCCACGCCGTCTCGGTGCACGCCTACTACCCGCCGCTGCCGCTGATGCGCCGCTACAGCCGCACCGGTCCGGTCCTGCGCCTCGAAGAGGTCGAGCACCCGGAGGACTGGCGGTGAGCGCCGTCGACGCGCTTCTGGAGGCGGCGCGCGCCGGGCTCGACCGGGTGACGCCGCACCGGGCCGCGGAGGTCCAGCGGGACGGCGGGCTCCTGGTGGACATCCGTTACGCGGAACTGCGCGAACGCGACGGCACCATCCCGGGCGCGCTGATCGTCGAGCGCAACGAACTGGAATGGCGCCTGGACCCCACGGGCGCCCACCGCGCCCCGGAAGCCACCGGTCACGACCTGCCGGTCGTGGTCGTCTGCAACGAGGGCTACGCGTCGAGCCTCGCGGCCGTGTCCCTGCGGCAGCTGGGCCTGTACCGGGCCACTGATCTGGTGGGCGGCTTCCAGGCGTGGCGAGCGGCCGGGCTGCCGGTGCGGGAGTGAGGGAGCACCGGAGTGCGGGGTCGGCGGGTCCGCCTGGGGGCGGGCCCGCCGGCCCGGCGCAGTCGTCCGGCCCGGCGCAGTCGTCCGGTCCGGGGTGGTCGTCCGGTCTACCGCAGTCGTCCAGCCCCGCCCAGTCGTCCGTTCCAGCGCAGTCGTCCGGTCCCCCGCTTAGGGCCGAACGGTGTCGAACTGCCGCACCACCAGGGGCAGTGCCGCGCGAACCGTCCCGTTGTGGTCGAGGTCCCCGACGTCCGTGAGCCGGTTCACGGCTCCGTTGGCGGTCAGCCGGCGCTGACAGTACCGGGCGTTCTCGAAGGCCACGTCCTTGTCGCCCGTGGCGTGGTACAGGTGCACCGGTACGTCCGGGTGCCAGTCGCAGGTGGTGTCCAGGGCGTTCAGCCGCTGCCGCAGCTCCCCCGTGGGGTTGCGGATGGTGTCGAGGAATTCCGGGGTGAACAGTTCCTTGGAGGTCGTCGGCAGGGCGGCGGCTATCTCGGACGCCTTGTGGTCGCCGTCGAAGAGGGCTTCCACCGTCTGGTCGTACGGGGCGCGGAACGCCTGCCCCGGTGTGTCGTACAGGCCGTACAGCCGGTTCCACGCGGTCGCGAAGTACGCCAGGTAGAGCGACGACCGGACCACCTTGTCGTCCGCCGCGGCGGCCTCGAAGGCGCTCAGGTCGAAGGGCCCGGCGACCGGCGCGAGCGCACCCAGGCGGAAGTACGGGTCGGCGCCCTGCTGAAGGGCCCGCCCGACCATCATGGTGGCGGGCCCGCCCTGGGAGAAACCGCTGACCAGGACATGTCTGTCCAGGGTGCGGCGGTCCTGCCGGGCGAACGCGCGGGCCGCACGCAGCGCGTCGACCGAGGCCGTGACGGTCGCCTTCGGGTCGCCGTACGGATGAGGGCCGGGGCCCACGCCGAGGCCGAGGTAGTCCGGCGCGGACACGGCCCGGCCGGTGGAGGCGAAGAGCAGGGCCGCGGCCCGGTCGGTGGACGCGCCGTGTACCGAGGCCACGTCGCCCCGGTACACGGTCGTGCCGTGCAGCCAGGACACGACCTGGAGATCACGCTTGCCGTGCGTGGGCACGGCGAACAGCTGGCTGGCCGTGGTGGGCCGGCCGTCGACACCGCGGGTGCGGTAGACGACGCGGTGGGCCCGTACGCCGTAGCGGACCTGGGCCGCGTCGATGCCGGCCTTCTCCAGACGGGCCGCGACCTGCTTCGCGTCCAGGTCGGCGACGAGGGTGGCCGAAACGACGGAACCCGCGCCCGGGCGCCGCCCGGGCGCGGCCGGGGTGGGGTGGGTGGAATGAGAGGTCGGCTGGGAGGCGGAGTGAGAGGTGGGCTGGTAGGCGGAATGGGAGGTGGCGTACCAGGGGCCGGACAGGGCATCAGGTCCGTCCGCCCGCGCCGTCACGGCTGTCGTGGTGGCTGCCGTGGCGGCTGCCGTGGCGGCTGTCAGCGTTGCCGGACGCATCGCTGCCGAAGCCGGAGCTGCTGCCAAGGCCGGCGCCGTTGCCGTGACCAGTACGACCGCGGCGCAGCCCGACGCGAGGGCGGCGGTGCCCGGCGGGATGGACCGGCCACGGAATCGGTGAAAGATCATGGCCTGAACTCTGCCGCGCACGACAGGTACGGCACATTGCGGCCAACCTCCGTCCCGGCAGGGGGTTTTCCCCCGGGCGGAGCCTCCGCTTCCCCCCGGTACAGACGGCCGTCCCGGTCCGGAGCCCCCGCTTCCCCCCGGATACAGACGTCCGCCCGGTCCCGAGTCTCCGCTTGCCCCGGATACAGACATCTTCCCGGTACGGGCGGACACGCATCTCCCCGCTGCGGGTGGACACGCCTCTGCCCTCTACCCCCTTACACCTCCGGCAGCTGATACCCCAACAGCTCCGGGTCCTCGCCCTCCTCCTCCAGTGCCTGTCGGACCACACGCAGGGCCAGCCCTTCGGCATAGCCCTTACGGGCCAGCATGCCCGCGAGGCGGCGGATGCGCTTTCCCCGGTCCAGGCCGCGGGTCGTCCGGAGCTTGCGGTCGACCAGTTCGCGGGCCGTGCGCTCCTCCTGCTCGGAGTCCAGCTGCCCGAGGGCCTCGTCGACCGTCGCCGCGTCGACGCCTTTCGTACGGAGCTCGCGGGCGAGCGCGCGGCGGGCCAGGCCGCGGCTGTGGTGCCGGGACTCCACCCAGGCGTCCGCGAACTTCGCGTCGTCGATCAGCCCCACCTCCTCGAAGCGGGACAGCACCTCCTGCGCCGCCTCCTCGGGGATGCCCCGCTCGCGCAGGGCGTCCTCCAGCTGCTTGCGTGTGCGCGCGGACCCGGTGAGCAGGCGCAGGCAGATGGCCCGCGCCTGCTCCTCGGGCGTACGCGGCGGTCCCGCCTCGGCCCTCGACGAGGAGGGACCACCGCCGTCCTTGCGTTTCCCACGGTTGTCGGCACCGACGGCGGTGCCGCCGCCGTTCCGGCCGGCGTCGTCACGTCCCCCGCCGTGAGCGACGCCGTCACCATGGCCGTAGCCGCGGTCCTCGGGCCATTCCGTTCGCCGCGTCACGATGGACTAGCTCTTGGCCGCGGCGGCCTTGGAGCCCTTGGCGCTCTTGGCGGCCGGTGCCGGTACGGACTTGGCCGGGGCCTCCGCGCCGGCCGCCGCACCCGCCGCGTCCGCGCCGGGCTCCGCCGTCAGGTCCTCCGGCTTCACGCCGACGCCCAGCTTCTCCTTGATCTTCTTCTCCACCTCGTTGGCGAGGTCGGGGTTGTCCTTGAGGAAGTTGCGGGCGTTCTCCTTGCCCTGGCCGAGCTGGTCGCCCTCGTAGGTGTACCAAGCGCCCGACTTGCGGATGAAGCCGTGCTCGACGCCCATGTCGATCAGGCCGCCCTCGCGGCTGATGCCCTGGCCGTACAGGATGTCGAACTCGGCCTGCTTGAAGGGCGGGGCGACCTTGTTCTTGACGACCTTGCAGCGGGTGCGGTTGCCGACCGCTTCGGTGCCGTCCTTGAGGGTCTCGATACGGCGGATGTCGATGCGCACCGAGGCGTAGAACTTCAGGGCGCGGCCGCCGGTCGTGGTCTCCGGCGAGCCGAACATCACACCGATCTTCTCGCGGAGCTGGTTGATGAAGATCGCGGTGGTCTTGGACTGGTTGAGCGCGCTGGTGATCTTCCGCAGCGCCTGGCTCATCAGACGGGCCTGGAGACCCACGTGGGAGTCGCCCATCTCACCCTCGATCTCGGCCCGGGGCACCAGCGCGGCGACCGAGTCGATCACGATGAGGTCGAGCGCGCCGGAGCGGACCAGCATGTCCACGATCTCCAGGGCCTGCTCGCCGTTGTCCGGCTGGGACAGGATCAGCGCGTCCGTGTCCACGCCCAGCTTCTTGGCGTACTCGGGGTCGAGGGCGTGCTCGGCGTCGATGAAGGCGACGGAGCCGCCGGCCTTCTGCGCGTTCGCCACCGCGTGCAGGGTCAGGGTCGTCTTGCCGGAGGACTCCGGCCCGTAGATCTCCACCACACGGCCGCGGGGGATGCCGCCGACGCCGAGGGCGACGTCCAGAGCGGTCGACCCGGTGGGGATGACCTCGATGGGCTCCTTCGAGCGCTCTCCCATCCGCATCACGGCGCCCTTGCCGAATTGCCGTTCAATCTGTGCGAGCGCGGCGTCCAGCGCCTTCTCGCGGTCCGTGCCTGCCATGGCTTCCACCCGGTTTGCTTGAGTCGATCGCTTCACGTCCATGACGCTAACGCCTGCCACTGACAATGCGCCCGGACCCGGCTCCGGCCTGTGGATAACTCCCGGGAACTCGGGCAGAAACACGGGTCGGACGTCTCATAAGAATAGACGTTCGATTTTGGTGTCAAGCGCACCCCGCGCGACTCGCCGCCCTGCCCCTGGCCCGGCTGCTGCCGAAGGCGGCACTGGAGGGGCGGTAAGCGGCGGCAGGAAGCGGCAGGAGGCGGCAGGGGCGGCAGGGGCGGCAGGGGCGGCAAGGGGCGGCAAGGGCACCGTAAGGAGCGGCGAGGGCGGCAAGAGGCCGTAAGGGACCGTAAGGACGTGCGCGGCTGAGGGCAGCCGGGCGGAGCCGACGGCAGGTGGCCTGCTCCGCCCGCTCTCCCACTCGTCCTTGCTCGCCTTACTCGCCCTTGCCGCCCGTGCCCCGCTCATCCCCGTCTCCGCCGTCCCCGCCGCGGCCACCGGCGCTCCCGCCTTCCCCGTCCCCGTCCCCGTCTCCGCGCCCCTCCAACGGCGCGGTCGGCGGGTCGTCGTGCAGGGACCGGCGCAGCCGGCGCAGGGCCGAGGAGGCGCGCCGGCGCCGGCCGCCGCCCATCACCCGTACCTCGTCCGTGACGTCGTACCGCTTCACGTACGCCCCGAGGAACGCCTGCAGCGTCGCGGTCGCCGGGATGGCGATCAGCGCGCCGACCGCGCCCATCAGCGCCGTGCCGGCGATCACCGAGCCGAAGGCGACGGCCGGGTGGATGTCCACGGTCCTGGCGGTGATGCGCGGCTGGAGCAGGTAGTTCTCGAACTGCTGGTAGATCACGACGAAGGCGAAGACCCACAGCGCGTACCAGGGGTCGACGGTGAAGGCGAGCAGGATCGGCAGCGCGCCCGCGAGGTAGGTGCCGATGGTCGGGATGAACTGGGAGACCAGCCCGACCCACATGCCGAGCGCGGGGGCGTACGGGACGCCCAGGATCTCCAGCAGGACGTAGTGCGCGATGCCCGAGATGAGCGCCATCAGGCCGCGCGAGTACAGATAGCCGCCGGTCTTGGCGACCGCGATCTCCCAGGCGCGCAGCACCTCGGTCTGCCGGGACGGCGGCAGGACCGAGCACAGGGCGCGGCGCAGCCGGGGGCCGTCGGCGGCGAAGTAGAAGGAGAACAGCGCGACCGTCAGCAGGTTGAACAGGCTGCCCAGGACGGTCGCGGAGACGGCGAGCACATTGTTGGCGCTGTCCTGGACGTACTTCTGCAGCCAGTCCGATCTGAGCAGGTTGTTCTGTACCTCGACCCGCGAGAGGTGGCTGTGGAAGGTGCTGTTGATCCAGCTGATCACCGAGTCCAGGTACTGCGGGAACTCCTGGACCATGGTGGCGATCTGGCCCGCGAGCATCGACCCGAGGAGCGCGAAGAACCCCGCGGCCCCGACGAGTATGCCGAGGAAGACCAGGCCGGTCGCGGCCCCGCGCCGCATGCCCCGGGCCGCCATCCAGTCCACGGCCGGCTCGACGGCCAGGGCGAGGAAGAAGGCGATGAGCACGTTCAGCAGCAGCGCGATGAGCTGGTGGAACGCCCAGCTGGCAAGCTGGAAACAGGCCACGAGGGCGAGCGCCAGCACCATGGCGCGGGGCAGCCACCGCGGCATCCGCGCGGCCGGGCCGTCGGGTCTCGGGTCGTCGTGGCTGGTGGGATTCTCGGTCGCTGGCACGGCCCAAGTGTCGCGCACGGCTCTGACAAGTCCCGCTCTGCCCCGCGCGGCACGGCTGTCCGCCCCCGCCCGGCTCGTCCGTGCGGGTCCCTCCCGTCCCGCCGCCCCGTGGGCCGTCCGTGTCAGCGCTTGTCGTACGGGACGTCCATGGTCGTGCAGACGACCCGCCAGACGTCCTTCGCCTCCCACCCCGCGGCCAGCGCCTCGTGGACGGTCCGCCCGCCGAGCCCGGACATCACATGATCACGCGCGAAGGAGTCGGCGTAGGACGCGCCGAAGTGCTCCGCCATCCGCTCCCAGAAGACCGTCAACCGCATGCCTCCAGTATCCCGCCCCTGAGAGTGCAGCCGTGCCCGCGTCGGTGCCGGGCCGCCGCTTCGGCCCTACCGTCGGTCCATGGCGGAAAACGGAGCACCACAGCCGACCTCACTGGCGCGTGCCGAGCGCTTCATCTGGCTCACTGCCCGGGTGCTCGAACAGCGCCGCTTCGCGTACCACTTCCTGGGCGGGAGTGCGGACGGCGTCGAGGCCGCGCTCGCCGCGTACGCCAATCCGGACGGTGGTTACGGGCACGCCCTGGAGCCCGACCTGCGCGGCCCGGTCAGCCAGCCGCTGCACACCGCGCACGCCTTGTACGTCCTCGACCGCATCGGGCGCTGCGGCGGTCAGCGGGCCGAACGGATCTGCCGCTATCTGACCGAGGTGTCCACCGTGCAGGGGGCGCTGCCCGCGCTGCACCCCTCGTTGCGCGGCTATCCGGCCGCCCCCTGGCTGCCGGTGCTCGACGACCCGCCGAGCGCTCTGCTGGCCACCGGGCCCGTCGTGGGTCTGCTGCACCGCAACGAGGTGTGGCACGCCTGGCTGTTCCGGGCCACGGACTTCTGCTGGCAGGCGGTGGAGTCCCTGGAGAGGACCCATCCGTACGAGGTCGAGGCGGCCCTCGCGTTCCTGGAGGGCGCGCCGGACCGGCCGCGCGCCGAGGCCGCCGCGCGGCGCCTGGGGTCCCTGGTGCGCGCGCAGCGGCTGGTCCTCCTGGAGCCGGAGCAGGCGGCCCGTACACCGGTGCCGGCCGGTTACGCGCCCGGTGAGCACCACTTCGCGTACGACTACGCGGCCGCGCCGGACTCGCTCGCCCGCCGCTGGTTCACGGACGCCGAGACGGACCGGGCGCTGGACCACCTCGCCGCCCTCCAGCGGGAGGACGGCGGCTGGCCCGTGAACTGGCGCACGTGGGCCCCGGGCACCGCACTGGAATGCCGCCCGATGGTGACGCTCAAGGCGCTGCTGACGCTGCGCGCCTACGGGCGCCTCACCGGCCGGCAGTGACCGCGGCCGGACGCCCGGTCACGCCCCGCCGTCACCCGCCCAGCGCTCGCACGCCCGCCGTCACCACCACCGCGACCGCCACGACCAGCAGGAACGGTGCGCGCAGCAGCAGGGCGACCACCGCCGCGCCGACGCCCGCCACCTTGGCGTCCAGCAGCAGGTGGTGTCCGTCGCTGAAGGTCTCCTGCGCGGTGAGCGCGGCGAGCAGGGCCACCGGCAGCAGGGCGGCCAGACGCTGGACGAGCGGCCGTTCCAGGGCGCCCGCGGGCACCAGGAGGCCGAGGTACTTCACCAGGTAGCAGCCGACGGCGGTGACGCCGATCGCGATCCAGACGTTCATCGTGCGTCCGCCTCTCGTGTGCTCTTGTCCGTCTCCGGGGTGCTCGCTTCGCCGCCGGTACGTGAACGGGCCCGGCGGCCCTCCGCCCAGAGGACGGCCGGTGCGGCCAGCGCCGCCACGAGGACCGGTGCGCCCGCCGGCAGCAGCGGCAGCGTGACCAGGAGGAGTACGGCCCCGAGACCCGCCGCCGCCCGTTCCGCCGCCGTCTTGAGCATGGGTCCGAGCAGCGCCACGAAGACCGCGGGCCCGGCCGCGTCCAGTCCCCAGGCGGCCGTGTCGCCCATGGCCTCGGCTCCCATGGCTCCGGCGAGGGTGGTGAGGTTCCACAGGGCGTACAGGCTCAGTCCGGTGACCGTGAAGCCCAGGCGCGCGCTGCGCCGGTCGGGCTGGGCCAGGGCGACGGCCGAGGTCTCGTCGATGACCCAGTGGGCGGCGAACGGTCTGACCGCCGCCCGGTAGCCGAGGAGGCCGGACAGGCGCAGCCCGTAGAAGGCGTTGCGGGTGCCGAGGAAGAACGCCCCGGCCGCCGCGGTGAACGGGTTGCCGCCCGCGGCCAGCGCGCCGACCAGCGCGAACTGCGAGGCGCCGGTGAAGACCAGCAGGCTCAGGGCGCACGCCTGGAACACCGTGAGCCCCGCGCCGGACGCGGTCACCCCGAAGGCGAAACCGGACAGCCCGACGGCGACACCGACGCCGAGCGCGTCCCTGACGACCGCGGAACGGGGTCTGGTTCCGGCGGGGGGCGCCGGGCTCGGTATGTGTTCCGTGCGCGGTACCGGCTCGGCTCGCGGTATCGGCTGGTCGGGTTCTGCGTGTCCTGATGGCCGTGTCGTTTCCGGATGTTCCGTTTGCTGTGCCACGTTCGGGACCTTAGGAAGGCACCGTCCCGGCGGTCTTGTACGTTCTTGCGCCGCCCGCCCGCTCGCGCCGGTACGCGCCCGGCGGTACGCCCACGATGCGGGTGAAGTGCCGGTTCAGGTGCGGCTGGTCGGTGAAGCCGACGGCGACGGCGGCCTCGGCGGGCGCCGTACCGGCCTCCAGGAGCCGGCGCGCGCGGCGTACGCGGGCGTCGGTGAGCCAGGCGTGCGGCGGCATTCCGTACGCGTTCTTGAAGGCCCGCAGCAGGGCGAACGGGCTGGTGCCCAGTTCCCGTGCCAGGTGCTCCAGGGAGGGCGGCGATATGAGCCGGGATTCCAGGAGGGCTCTGGCGTGTTCGGCGGTGCGCGCCCCGGCCGCGGCGGGAATACGGGCCGGCAGCGGGCCGCCGTGGCGCCGCAGCAGCCGGGCGATCACGACGCGCAGCAGGCTGTCGGCGGCCAGCGCGTTGCCCTCCTCGGCGGCACGGTGCACGCCGTTGACCAGGCGTACGGCTTCCGGGTCGGCCACGAAGGCCTCGGTGAAACCGGCGGTGCCGGCCAGGCCGGTCGTCTCGGCGGCGATGTCGGCGACGAGCTGCCGGGCGGGGTAGAGCGTGGAATAGGCCCAGCCCTCGGGTGCGCCGGCCTGCGCGGTGTGCGGCACCTCCGGGTTGATCATGATGATGCCGCCGTGCCCGGCGTCCACGGCGCCGTCCGGCAGTCCGACCCGCTCGACACCGCCGGTGACGGCGCCCAGGACGTAGCCCTCGTGGGAGTGGCGGGGGAAGGCGTGCCGGACATAGCGGGCGCGCAGCAGGTCCAGGCCGGGCAGCCCGGCGTACTGCCAGTGCCGGGCCCACTCACCGCCCTTCCGGGCCGAGGGAGTCGTCGTCGGGTCCCCGCCGGCCCGGGCCTCCGTGTCCGGCGCCGCCGCGCCGTCCGGGCCGCGCGCGTCCCCCGTCCCGCTGCCGATCATGGCGCCATTGTGCTCCGGCGTGGCCCGCCACCGCCCGGGCGTCCGGGTCGTGGACGGTGCGGCCGCCGACATCACCGCTGGTGAGAGGCGGGACGCCGCCGATTGTCAGTGGTCCGTTGCACGATGGGGGACATGGCCACGGCAGCGCTCGACTCGTTCTCCCCCGCGACCCGCGACTGGTTCACGGGGGCGTTCCGCGCGCCCACCGCCGCGCAGGAGGGCGCCTGGCGGGCCATCGGCGCGGGGTCGGACGTGCTGGTGGTCGCGCCGACCGGCTCCGGCAAGACCCTGGCCGCCTTCCTCGCCTCGCTCGACCGGCTCGCGAGCGTCCCGCCGCCCGCCGAGCCGAAGAAGCGCTGCCGCGTGCTGTACGTCTCCCCGCTGAAGGCCCTCGCGGTCGACGTCGAGCGCAACCTGCGCAGCCCGCTCACCGGCATCCGCCAGGAATCCGTCCGCCAGGGGCTGCCCGAGCCCGACATCCGGGTGGGCATCCGCTCCGGCGACACCCCGGCCGCCGAGCGCCGCGCGATCGCCACCCGGCCGCCGGACATCCTCATCACCACCCCCGAGTCGCTGTTCCTCATGCTCACCTCCTCGGCCCGGGAGGCACTCGAAGGCGTCGAGACGGTGATCGTGGACGAGGTGCACGCCGTCGCGGGCACGAAGCGCGGCGCCCACCTCGCGCTCTCCCTGGAGCGGCTGGACCACCTGCTGGAGCGCCCGGCCCGCCGTATCGGACTGTCGGCGACGGTGCGCCCGGTGGAGGAGGTCGCCCGGTATCTGTCACCGCAGCGCCGGGTGGAGATCGTCCAGCCGCCGTCCGGCAAGGAGTTCGACCTGTCGGTCGTGGTTCCCGTGGAAGACCTGGGCGAGCTGGGCGGCTCCCCCGTCCAGGAGGGCGACACCGGCGAGAAGCCCTCCATCTGGCCGCATGTCGAGGAGAAGATCGCCGACCTGGTGCAGGCCCACCGCTCGACGATCGTCTTCGCCAACTCCCGCCGTCTCGCCGAGCGCCTGTGCAACCGGCTGAACGAGATCGCCTACGAACGCGCCACCGGCGAGGCGCTGCCCGAGGACCACTCCCCCGCCGAGCTGATGGCCGAGTCGGGCGCCGCCAAGGGGGCGCCCGCGCTGCTGGCCCGCGCCCACCACGGCTCGGTGTCCAAGGAGCAGCGCGCCCAGGTGGAGGAGGACCTGAAGGCGGGCCGGCTGCCGGCCGTGGTCGCCACGTCCAGCCTGGAGCTGGGTATCGACATGGGCGCGGTCGACCTGGTCGTGCAGGTCGAGTCCCCGCCGTCGGTCGCCTCCGGCCTCCAGCGGGTCGGCCGCGCGGGCCACCAGGTCGGCGCGGTGTCCCGGGGCGTGGTCTTCCCCAAGTACCGCGGCGACCTGGTGCAGGCCGCGGTCGTCACGGAACGGATGCGGGCGGGCTCCATCGAGTCGCTGCGCGTCCCGGCCAACCCGCTGGACGTGCTGGCCCAGCAGCTGGTCGCGATGGTGTCGATGGACACCTGGGACGTGACGGAGCTGCTGGCCCTGGTCCGCCGCTCCGCCTCCTTCGCGTCGCTGCCCGAGTCGGCGTTCAACGGCGTCCTGGACATGCTCGCGGGCCGCTATCCGTCCGACGCCTTCGCCGAGCTGCGCCCCCGGGTCGTGTGGGACCGGGTGGCGCAGACGGTCACCGGCCGCCCCGGCGCGCAGCGGCTGGCCGTCACGTCCGGCGGCACGATCCCCGACCGGGGCCTCTTCGGTGTCTTCCTCGCCGGTGCCGACCCGAAGAAGGGAGGCGGCCGGGTCGGGGAGCTGGACGAGGAGATGGTCTACGAGTCCCGCGTCGGCGATGTCTTCACGCTCGGTACGACCTCCTGGCGCATCGAGGACATCACCCGCGACCGGGTGCTGGTCTCCCCCGCCCCCGGGGTCCCCGGCCGGCTGCCCTTCTGGAAGGGCGACCAGCTCGGCCGCCCCCTCGAACTGGGCCGCGCCCTGGGCGCGTTCCTCCGCGAGATCGGCTCGCTCGACCCGGAGGCCGCCCGCGCGCGGCTGGCCGCCGCCGGACTGGACGACTGGGCGACGGGCAACGTCCTGTCGTACCTCGCCGAGCAGAAGCAGAGCTGCGGCCATGTGCCGGACGACCGCACGATCGTCGTCGAGCGCTTCCGCGACGAGCTGGGCGACTGGCGGGTGGTGGTGCACTCCCCGTTCGGCGCGCAGGTGCACGCCCCCTGGGCGCTGGCCCTCGGCGCCCGCCTCGCCGAGCGCTACGGCATGGACGCGCAGGTCATGCACGCCGACGACGGCATCGTGCTGCGCCTGCCGGACGCCGACCTGATGGGCCTGGACCTGCTCGACAGCGACACCGGCGACTTCGACCCGGCGGCCCGCGGCATGGAGTACGACCCCGAGCAGTCCCCGGTGGGCGCCGCCGACGTGGTCTTCGACAAGGGCGAGGTCGACCAGGTCGTCACGGACCAGGTGGGCGGCTCGGCCCTGTTCGCCTCCCGGTTCCGCGAGTGCGCGGCCCGCGCCCTGCTGCTGCCCCGCCGCAACCCCGGCAAGCGCACGCCCCTGTGGCAGCAGCGCCAGCGCGCCTCCCAGCTCCTCCAGGTGGCGGGCGAGTTCGGGTCGTTCCCGATCGTGCTGGAGGCCGTCCGCGAATGCCTCCAGGACGTCTTCGACGTACCGGGCCTGACGGAGCTGATGGGCGACATCGAGGCCCGCCGGGTCCGCCTCGTCGAGGTCACCACGCCCGAGCCGTCCCCCTTCGCCCGCTCCCTGCTGTTCGGCTATGTGGCCCAGTTCCTGTACGAGGGCGACTCCCCGCTCGCCGAGCGCCGGGCCGCCGCCCTCTCCCTGGACTCCCGGCTGCTGGCCGAGCTGCTCGGCCAGGCCGAGCTGCGCGAACTGCTCGACGCCGATGTCCTGGCCGAGCTGGAGAGCGAGCTGCAGTGGCGGACGGAGGACCGCCGGGTCAAGGACGCCGAGGGCGTCGCCGACCTGCTGCGGATGCTCGGCCCGCTCACCGACGCCGAGTTGTCCGAGCGCGGCGCCGATCCCGCGTGGGTACGGGAGCTGGCGTCGGCCCGCCGGGCCATCACCGTCCGCATCGCGGGCCAGGACCACTGGGCCGCCGTCGAGGACGCGGGCCGACTGCGCGACGCCCTGGGCACGGCTCTGCCCGTGGGTGTCCCCGAGTCCTTCACCGAGCCCGTCAAGGACCCCCTCGGCGACCTCCTGTCCCGATATGCCCGTACGCACGGTCCGTTCACCTCCGACCAGGCCGCCGCCCGCTTCGGCCTCGGCACGGCCGTCACGGACGGCGCACTGCAACGGCTGGCCTCAGCAGGCCGCGTGGTCCAGGGCGAATTCCACCCCTCCGGAATCGGCCAGGAATGGTGCGACGCCCAAGTCCTCCGCCGCCTGCGCCGCCGCTCCCTGGCCGCGCTCCGGCACGAGCTGGAGCCCGTACCGCCCGCCGCCCTGGCGTCCTTCCTCCCGCAGTGGCAGCAGGTCGGGCCCCTGACGCCCAAGGCGCCGTACGGAGCGGGGGCACAGCGCGGCGGGTCGTACGGTCTGCGCGGCATCGACGGCGTGGTCCGCGCCGTCGAGCAGTTGCAGGGCGCGGCCGTGCCCGCCTCCGCCCTCGAAAAGCTGGTGCTGCCCTCCCGCGTCGGCGACTACGCCCCGGCGCTCCTTGACGAGCTGACCTCCACCGGCGAGGTGCTGTGGGCCGGCGCGGGCGCGCTCCCCGGCAAGGACGGCTGGATCTCCCTCTACCTCGCCGACACCGCTCCGCTGCTCCTGCCGCCACCGCACCCGCTGGAGCTGTCCCCCCTGCACCAGTCCGTCCTCCAGGCCCTCGCCCCCGGCTACGGCCTCTTCTTCCGCCAGCTCGCCGACCAGGTCCGCGCCACCACCCACCCCGAGTGCACCGACCCGCAACTCGCCGACGTCCTGTGGGACCTGGCCTGGTCCGGCCGGCTCACCAACGACACCCTCGCCCCGCTGCGCGCGCTCCTCGGCTCCGGGCGTACGTCCGGTTCCACCGCCCACCGGGCCAAGCGCGCAGTCCCCCGCGGCCGGTACGGCACCCTGACCGCGGCCACCGGCCGCACCGGCCGCCCCACCGCCTCCCGGTCCGGGCCGCCGACCGTCGCCGGCCGCTGGTCCCTGCTCCCCGCCCCCGAACCGGAGCCCACCCACCGCGCCCACGCCCTGGCACGCACGCTCCTGGACCGGCACGGCGTCGTCACCCGCGGCGCCGTCGCCGCCGAGGGGGTCGAGGGCGGCTTCTCGGCCGCGTACCGGGTCCTGGCCGCCTTCGAGGAGACCGGCCAGGCCCGGCGCGGCTATGTGGTCGAGGGGCTGGGCGCCGCGCAGTTCGCCATGGACGGCGCGGTCGACCGGCTGCGCGCGGTCAACACCAGCCGGGAGCGCACCGCCGACGAGTATCCCCAGGAGGCCCCGGGCGGCCGCCGTACGACCGGGCCGCAGCGGGCGCTGGTCCTCGCCGCCGCCGACCCGGCGAACGCGTACGGAGCCGCCCTGTCCTGGCCCGAGCCGCCGGACGGCTCGACCCACAAGCCGGGCCGCAAGGCGGGCTCCCTCGTCGTCCTCGTCGACGGCGAGCTGACGCTTTACATGGAGCGCGGCGGCAAAACCCTGCTGGCATGGGCGCAGTCCGGTGAAGCGGGCACCTCCGACCCCGGCTCCCCCGCAGGTACGCGCCTGCGGCTCGCCCTCGAAGCGCTCGCCGACGCCGCGCGGGCCGGCGCCCTCGGCACGATCACCGTGGAGCGCGTCAACGGAGCCGCGGCCCTCACCGCCCCGCTCGCCCCTGCCCTGGAGGCAGCCGGCTTCCATCCCACGCCAAGGGGGTTCCGACTGCGTCCTTGAGGAGCGGCCGACCGGCGGGCTTCGGCCCGCCCCCGGCACAATGGCCCCATGCCCGAAGGCGACACCGTCTGGCGCACCGCCCGCCGCCTCCACGAAGCGCTGGCCGGCAAGCAGCTGACCCGGACCGACCTGCGCGTGCCCAAGCTCGCCACCACCGATCTGGCCGGCCGTACGGTCCTGGAGGTGGTCCCGCGCGGCAAGCACCTCCTCACCCGGGTCGAGGGCGGCCTGACCCTCCACTCACACCTGCGCATGGACGGCGCCTGGAAGATCTACACCCCGGCCGAGCGCTGGCGCGGCGGCCCCGGCCACCAGATCCGCGCGGTCCTCGCCACGGCCGACCGCACCGCCGTCGGCTACCGCCTGCCCGTACTGGAACTCCTGCGCACCGCCGACGAGAGCGACGCCGTGGGCCACCTGGGCCCGGACCTGCTGGGCCCCGACTGGGACGCGGACGAGGCGCTGCGGCGCCTGCTCGCCGACCCCGCCCGCCCGCTCGGCGAGGCGCTGCTCGACCAGCGGAACCTGGCCGGCATCGGCAATGTCTTCAAGTGCGAGCTGTGCTTCCTGCTGCGGGCGTCCCCGTGGCTGCCCATCGGCCGGCTGCCCGCTCCGGAGCGCGCGACCACCCTCGCGAAGAAGCTCCTGGAGGCCAACAAGGACCGCCTCGCCCGCGTCACGACACCGAGTGCCCGCCCGGACCGCCGCCAGTGGGTGTACGGCCGCGGCGGCCGCCCGTGCTTCCGCTGCGGCACACCGATCCGTACGGGAGAACAAGGCCCGGCTACCCAGGAACGCGTCACCTACTGGTGCCCCGCCTGCCAGCCGGAGGACGCGGACACGCCAACGCCCACTGCGCCGACCGGGTGACTGCGAGACCCCACCGCCCCCGCTCCGTCGCTCCCATTCCACCGCCCCCGTTCCATCGCTCCCCCTCACCGCCCCGCCTCACCCCACCATCACCTGCGCCACCGCCGCGCAGCCCTGGCGGCCGACTTGCTCAGCAGCCCCCTGGCGCGTCCGATCCCCCGGCCGCCCCCTTCACCGCTGCCCCTCCGCCCCGACTCCGCCCATGGCACGCAGTGCACCGGCAGCAGGCTCAGCCCCCAGCCCCCCGCCGCCACCGTCCCCTCGACGATCCCCGCCGTGCCCGGCCACAGCGTCAGCCTCAGCACGGCCCACCACCACAGCCCCCCGACCGCGGCCCCGGTCACCAGCCGGACCGGGGATATGCCGAGCCGGGCGAAGAAGTCGTGCCTAGCCATGGCTGCCTCCTCCGGTCGACGCTAGACGGGCGCGACCGTCCAACGGGAGGGCGCACCGGGGCGCGACCGGCGCGAACGCGAACGGATCGACGGAGCCGTACATCCGGCCCCGTCCCCACCGATCTCGGTCTTCCCGGTATTTTCGCCCGGGGCCGCCCACCCCGCATCCAGACGGTCCCACGGCCGCGGCCCGCCCGCCCCCACCTCGTACACCAGCACGGCCCCGCATCTCCCCGGCCCGTCGCCCCGTGTCTCCTACGCTGCACTCAGTGATCACCGCCCGTCGGCGGCCACCGCCCGAGACGCACCGAACGGAGACCTCCGTGAGCGCCGATCCCCCCGCCCGCGAGCTGCGCATCGGCACCCGTACGAGCCCCATGGCCCTCGCCCAGACCGCCCATGTCACCCGGCTGCTGCACGCGCTCGACCCGCGGCTGCGCATCGTGACCGTCCCGGTCCAGAGCGAGTCCGGCCTCTGGCACGGTGATCTGTCCGGCACCGGCGGCAAGGGCCTGTTCGTCAAGGCCCTGGACGCACGGCTGCAGAGCGGCGACATCGACCTCGCGCTGCACTGCCTCAAGGACGTCCCCGGCGATGTGCCGCTCCGTGAAGGGCTGGTCGTCGCCGCGCATCTGGAGCGCGCCGACGTCCGGGACGCGCTGGTCGTCCCCGAGCACTCGGGTGTGCGCCGCCTCGACGACCTGCCGCCCGGCGCCCGGATCGGCACCGCGTCCGTACGCCGCCGGGCCCAGCTCCTGCGGATCCGCCCCGACCTGCGGATCGTGCCCGTACGCGGCGCCGTCGGCACCCGCCTGGACCTCTTGGACGGCGGACGGGACGCACACGCGCAGATGCATACGCAGACGCGGACGCAGACGCCGACGCAGAAGCACGCACAGACGCCTTCTCATACGCATGGACGCCCGCACGCGCATTCGCACCCGCCCGCGCACCCGCACGCCGAACTGGACGCGCTGGTCCTGGCCAGTGCCGGCCTGGCCCGGCTGGGCCTGACCCACCGGGCGACGCAGCTCTTCGAAGTGGACGAACTGCTGCCGGCCGTCGGCGCCGGCGTCCTGTCCCTGGAGTGCCGCCGTCACGACACCTCCCTCGCCGCGCTGCTGGAACAGCTCAACCACGAGCGCACGCTCACGGAGGCGACCGCCGAGCGCGTGATGCTCCAGGGGCTGCGCGGCCACTGCAACAGCCCCATCGCGGGGTACTGCGTCACCGGCCCCGGCGGGCGGCTCTCCTTGCGCGGCAAGGTCTTCTCCCCTGACGGCACCGCGTTCGCGCAGGTGCACCTGCACAGCGACGCGCCGCACGATCCGGCCGCGCTCGGCGCGCACGCCGCGACCGAACTCCTCAGCCAGGGCGCCCGTGCGCTGATCGACACCGGGGCTCCGCTGTGACTCTTCGCCGCGGGCGCCCGCCGCGCATTCCGTACGCCGCACGCAATTCCTCTCCTTTCCCGGCGGGCTGCGGCATCGCCAACCACCGTGCGATCACCGGGAAATGACGGCCAGGACGACCGCAGGACGCCAACCCGACCCCGACGCCGAGGCCCTTCACACACAGGCGTACGCTCCCGATCATGGAGGGGCGTGAAGCGCTTCGGCGCCGCATTCGTATCTGGTTGATTGTTTTCATCGTCGGTCTCGTGCTGAGCGGACTGACGGCTTTTCCGCTCGTCACCGAAATCCGGTGGGCCGATGAACTGCTGCGCTCCGACGCGTCGCCGATCGCCGACCGGCTGCCGGGACTGGCGGAGTGGATCGGCAGGGCCCGGGAGGGGCTGGAGGCCACCGACGCGAAGTATCCGTTCATGCTGTACGGAACGGACTGGCTGGCGTTCGCCCACCTGGTCATCGCGGTGGCGTTCTACGGCCCGTTCCGGGATCCGGTGCGCAACATCTGGGTCATCGACTTCGGTGTCATCGCGTGTGCGGGAATCATTCCACTGGCCCTCATCTGCGGCCCGATACGCGGAATTCCCTTCTACTGGCAGCTGATCGACATGTCGTTCGGCGTCTTCGGCGTCATTCCGCTGCTGGTGGTACGCCGTATGATCAAACGGCTGGAAGCGTACGAACTCGCGGCCTGAACCGACACGTTCACGCATTCAAAACGCCGTGAGCCCTGAAAGCGTGAACCCTGAACGCGCAAAACCCGCACGCGCGAAACCCGCACGCGTGAATCCTGAACCCGCGAAACCTGCCCGCGTGAACGCCAAAACGAAGAACGTCCTCTCCCCGGCACCCCGGGAAGAGGACGTCCACGCGTCGGGCCTTCCGTACGCCACCGATCAGCCGGCCTGGTTGCTGTCCTTGTGGCTGCCCCAGCCGTGCCAGCGGTCGATCTCGATCCAGGCGCTGACGCGAGCGCGGTCACGCTGCGGGTAGGAATCGCCGAGATAGTGCCGGGCCAGCCGGTCGATGTCCTTGAGGCCCTCGTCGTCGCGGAACTCGGTGACGCGGCCGATGAGGCTGATGTGGGTGTACCAGCTGTCCCCGTCGAGGACGGTGAGTGTCACCCGGGGGTCGTTGCGCAGGTGCTGCAGGCGCCTACGGCCCTCGTCCATGTTGACCAGCACGCGGCCGTCGTCCCAGAGGTACCAGGTCGCCGTGGAGACGGGCTGGCCGTCCGACCGCAGGGTCGTGATGACCGACGGGTTGGGCTTCTCCAGCATCGCGACCGCCTCGCGCGGCAGCGGGGGTTTCGACATAGCGGGCACTCCTTCGTACGTTGCTGATGCGGCGTTCGTTTCTCCAACATGATCGTCCGCCTGCCGCCTTCCCGGACCACGGACACGCCACTCCGGCACACCCGCCGCACGGGGCGGACGGCGGCGCTCCGGTCAACCGGGTACCCGGCCGCGCACCCTCCGCACCGGCGCGATGACGGCGCACGCCGACCGCTCCCGGAACGATCACACGCGCCGGTGCGCGGGACATGCGCCCTCGCACCGGAGCCGTACGCTCCGCTAGCGTCCGCAACGCCCACCGCGACCACCGGGGGAGCCATGGACGTGAAGCACCGGAGCCCGATCGGCGATGACGGGCAGCAGCCGGGCCGGCCGGTTCCACCACCCGCGCCCCGGCCCGAGCCGGACGAGGGGTGACCCCCACGTCCTCCCCCGCCCCTTCCCCTGCCTCCTCTCCCTTCCCCTCGTTGCTTCCCTCCCCCAAAACCCTCCTCGCCCAAGTAGCCGACACCCTCGGCCACCCGGTCGCCCCGTCCGGGGCCGACGCCGTACGCGCGGTGCCCCGCGACCGGTCCCTGCCGGACCGGATCCGGCTCCGGGACGGAAACGGGGGCTATGCGCTCTGCGACCGCGCGGTGGAGCCGGAGCGCTGGGGTGCGGCGGCGTTCAGCGACGCGCCGCTCGTGACGCGGATCAAGGAGGACGCCGACGGGTTCCAGGAGCCCACGTCGTCGGCCTCCGCGCCCGCCACGGTGCTGCGCATGCTGGAGGAGGCCGGGATCGCCGACGGGCAGCGGGTGCTGGAGACCGGGACCGGGACCGGGTACCACGCCGCGCTGCTCGCCCACCGGCTCGGGGACGGTCATGTGGTGAGCGTCGAGATCGATTCCGCGCTCGCCGACACCGCCCGCGCCGCCCTCAAGACCGCGGGGCGCACGCCCACCGTCGTCACCGGCGACGGAGCGCTGGGCCACGCCGCTGCCGCCCCGTACGACCGGATCATCGCCACCTGCTCCGTACGGGCCGTCCCCGCGGCCTGGCTCGCGCAGACGCGGCCCGGTGCCCGCCTCGTCGTACCGTGGAGCACCAGCTGGATCACGTACGGCACGCTGGTCCTGACCCGCCGCCCGGACGGCACCGCCGACGGCCGGTTCGGGGGCTACGGCTCGTACATGGTGATGCGCGGCCAGCGGGCGGAGACGGTCCTCGACCGCGATCTCGTGCGCGACGGGCAGCGGCCCGGCCGGTCCGAAACGGCGCTCTCTCCGTGGGCCGTGGCGGGCGGCGACCTCGACGCGCGGTTCGCCGTCGGTCTTCGGGTGCCCGATGTGCGGCATTCCTGGGACACCGCGACGGACGAGGTACACACCCGCCTCTGGCCGGCCGACGACGCCGCGACGTCATGGGCGTCCGTGGACCACGACGGTCGGCGGACCGCCGCCTTTTCCGTACGGCAGCACGGGCCGCGCCGCCTCTGGGACGAGGTGGCCGCGGCCCACCGGCAATGGATCCGCGCGGGCGGGCCCCGCGTCGCCGGCCACGGCCTGGCCGTCACCGCCGACGGACACGAGGTGCGGGTTCAGGGGCGTCGGCCGCCCCCGGGAGGCTGAACAGCGAAGCGCCCCCCGGCCTCGCCAGGGGGCGCTGATCCAGCCGTACGGCGCGACCGCTCAGGCGGACTCCGCCTGGAACATCCAGTGGTGCTTCTCAAGGTCGGCGGTCAGGCCGATGAGGATGTCCTGGGACACCGGGTCGGGCTCGTCCGTCACACGGATGCGCTCGCGCATCCGGGCGATCACCGCGCCGAGCGCGTCGGTCACGACCCGGACGACCTCCGCGTCCTTGATCCAGCCGTCCTGCACCGTGTCGATGCCGCTGGTCTTCGCGACCGTCTCGGCCCGCCCGTCCGGCGATACGCCGATCGCCGAGGCGCGCTCGGCGACCGTGTCGGCGTACGCACGCGCCGTGTCCACGACATCGTCGAGCTGGAGGTGTACGGAGCGGAACCGCGGGCCGATGATGTTCCAGTGGACCTGCTTCGCCACGAGCGAGAGATCCACCAGGTCGACGAGGGCTCCCTGCAGTGCGTCCCCGACCACCTTGCGGTCGTCGTCGGACAGCGTGCTCTTGACGACAGACATCCATTACTCCTTCTTGGGCGATTTGTTCCGCTTCGCCCTGCGTTCACAAGATTGATCCTGTCTGTACGGATCGGGTACCCCGTCGCACCGCGGTAATGCCTGGCCACCGCCAAGTGAGGACGGAAGTCCCGCCGCCCGGCCCCGTCCGGCCTGGCCGGAGGCCCCGGGGAAGCCCTGAGCCCCGCCCGGCGGCTGCCGGACGGGGCTCAGGGAAGTCATGTGGGCGCTCGGTCGGCGCCTGAGGAGGGAGGAGGGAGGGAGTGCGGCGACCACCACGACGGGCGGCTCATGGCTGCCGGACGGATCCGGCGGACGTGACGGGCTCAGGCCGCGACGACGTCGACCGCCTCCGCGGGGGCCTTGATCGTCACGCGGTCCTCGGGGACACCGGCCAGCGAGGTCACGGACACCGAGTTCAGCTTGGGGCGGACCGGTGCGGGCACCGGGTCGCTCGCGGCCGCGGAGCGGGCCAGCTCGGCGAGCGCCAGCTCGTCGCTGACCTCGCGCATCAGCTCGGACATGCGCACATCCAGCGCGTCGCAGATCGCCGAGAGCAGTTCGGAAGAGGCTTCCTTCTGTCCCCGCTCGACCTCGGACAAGTAGCCGAGCGACACCCGGGCGGAGGAGGAGACCTCGCGCAGGGTGCGGCCCTGGCGCTGACGCTGTCGGCGCAGCACGTCACCCAGCAGGCGACGAAGCAGAATCATCGCTGGCTCCCTCCTCGGACCTCGGATCCGGATCCTTCTCGCCCCACCGTACCGCCTCGGGCGTCGGCCGTGCGGGGCGTGAGTTCGTGTTCACTCAGGGCTGTAAACATCAAAATTCCCCCCGTTGTTCCGTATCCTGTGCCGCCGCATTCTCTGTCAGTTCGCTCACCAGCAGCGCCAGTGCCGCCGCCACCGTGTCCCGGCGGATCCGCTCGCGGCCGCCGGTCAGTGTGAGCCGTCGTACACCGCCCGCGTCGCCCGGCCCGGAGACCGCGACGAAGACCGTGCCCACGGGCTGTCCGTCCTGGGGGTCGGGGCCGGCAACCCCTGTAGTGGCGATACCCCAGTGGGCGCCCAGCACACGCCGTACACCACGGGCCATCCGGCGGGCAACTTCCGCGTCCACGGCTCCGCGGGCGTCCAGCAGCGCGCCGTCCACGCCCAGGACGTCCCGCTTGAGCGCGGTCGCGTACGCCGTCACCGAACCCCGGAAGACCCGGGAGGCTCCGGGTACCCCGGTGAGCGCCCCGGATACCAGGCCGCCCGTCAGCGATTCGGCCACCGCCAGGCTCTCCCCGCGCGCCGCGAGCACGTCGAGCGCCCGCGCGGCCACGGCCGTCACCGCGGCTGCCGCGCCCGGGAAGTCCTCGGAGGCCGCCTCCGGTGCGGGATCAGCGGGCATTTCCACAGCCACTTCGGAAGGTCGCTCCCGGGCCCGTCGGCGATGCCGACGCCGGGGCCGGGCCCGCCACGGGCACTACCGGAAGAGGAGCCACCGGCCTCACCGTGCGGAGTCCCCGTCGTCCCGGGTCCGCGGCGCGGCCTCGGACCGCCCCTCGGCCCGCGCCGAGCTCCCGGCGGGCTCGCCGCCGCGCGCCTCCGCGGTGCTCCCGGCGGGCTCCCCGTCGCGTACCGCGTGCGCCTCCGCGGCCGCCCTGGCCCGCTCCTGCGCCTGTACCGCACGCGCCTCGGCCAGCCCGGCCCGCCGCAGGACGACCGCCTGCCGTACGTAGTCCAGTCCGGTCACGACGGTCAGCACCACGGCCACCGCCATCACCCACCACCGGAACGTCGCCAGCGGCCCGTTCAGCAGGAGGACGTACATGCCCACGGCGGTGCCCTGCGCGAGCGTCTTGATCTTCCCGCCGCGGCTGGCGGGGATGACCCCGTGTCTGATCACCCAGAACCGCATCAGCGTGATGCCCAGCTCGCGGAAGAGGATGACGCCGGTCACCCACCACGAGAGGTCGTCCAGCACGGACAGGCAGATCAGCGCCGCTCCCATGATCGCTTTGTCCGCGATCGGGTCGGCGATCTTGCCGAAGTCCGTGACCAGGTTGTACTGGCGCGCGAGATGGCCGTCGAACAGGTCGGTGATCATGGCGATGGCGAAGGCGGCCCAGGCGAACGAGCGCCAGGCCGGGTCGTAGCCGTCGCCGTGCATCAGCAGCAGCACGAAGGCCGGTACGAGCAGCAGCCGCACCATGGTCAGGACGTTGGCGATGTTCCACAGCCCGGCCGTCCGGACGGCCGGCGCCGGGCGGTGGTGCCCACCGGCCGCGGAAGCCGGGACTCCGGTCATCTGCCCGCCTCCTCAGAACACGGCACGCCGTCCACCGACAGCACCTCGGCCACCAGGTCGACGCCTTCACTCGCCACGGCCTTTGCTTCGACCATACGTCCCGGCGCAAGGTCGAGTGAGGTCCGCAGCAGGGTCACGCCGTCGGTCTCGGGCGCCTGGTGCGCGGCCCGGCCCACGACCCCGTCCTCCTCGTCGACGCTGTCCACCAGGACGGTCAGGGTCTCCCCGAGGCGCTCCTCGGCGCGCTGCGCGGTCAGCTCCTCGGCCAGCCGCGAGATGCGCGCGAGGCGTTCGGCGACCTCGTCCGGGTCCACCTTGCCGTCGTACGTGGCCGCCTCGGTGCCGTCCTCGTCCGAGTAACCGAACACACCGATCGCGTCCAGTCGCGCCCCGGTCAGGAAGCGCTCCAGCTCGGCCACGTCCTCCTCGGTCTCACCGGGGAAGCCGACGATGAAGTTCGAGCGGGCGCCGGCCTGCGGCGCCTTCGCACGGATCTGCTCCAGCAGGCCCAGGAAGCGGTCGGTGTCGCCGAAGCGCCGCATCGCGCGCAGCACGCCCGGGGCCGAGTGCTGGAAGGACAGGTCGAAGTACGGGGCGACCTTCTCCGTCTGCGTCAGCACGTCGATCAGGCCCGGCCGCATCTCGGCGGGCTGGAGGTAGCTGACCCGGATCCGCTCCAGGCCGTCGACGGCCGCCAGCTCCGGCAGCAGCGTCTCCAGCAGGCGGATGTCGCCCAGGTCCTTGCCGTAGGAGGTGTTGTTCTCGGAGACCAGCATGATCTCCTTCACCCCCTGCTCCGCCAGCCAGCGCGTCTCGCCGAGCACGTCGGAGGGGCGGCGCGAGATGAAGGAACCGCGGAAGGACGGGATGGCGCAGAAGGAGCAGCGGCGGTCGCAGCCGGAGGCCAGCTTCACGGAGGCCACCGGGCTGTTGCCCAGCCGCCGGCGGAGCGGGGCGCGCGGCCCGGAGGCGGGCGCGACCCCCTCGGGCAGGTCCTCGGGGGCCGAGGCCAGAGCGTCCCCGTGGCCGGGCAGCGCCACACCGGCGGCGTCCTGCCGCTCGGCCGGGCTGATCGGCAGCAGCTTGCGGCGGTCGCGCGGAGCGTGGGCCTCGACATTGCCGCCGCTCAGGATCGTCCGCAGCCGGTCGGAGATGTCGGTGTAGTCGTCAAAGCCGAGCACGCCGTCGGCCTCCGGCAGGGCCTCGGCCAGCTCCTTGCCGTACCGCTCGGCCATGCAGCCGACGGCCACCACGGCCTGGGTGCGGCCGTGGTCCTTCAGATCGTTGGCCTCCAGCAGGGCATCGACGGAGTCCTTCTTGGCGGCCTCGACGAATCCGCAGGTGTTGACGACGGCGACATCGGCATCGGCGGCTTCCTCGACGAGCTCCCAGCCGTCCGCTGCCAGGCGGCCTGCGAGCTCCTCCGAGTCCACCTCGTTACGGGCGCAGCCAAGGGTGACAAGGGCGACGGTACGGCGTTCGGGCATGGAGTCAGCCTACTTTGTCCCGGCAGCCCCTATCGCTGCCAGGGTTGCCCCGCTCCGTCCGGCGCCCCGGCCCGGGCCGCCCGGCCTCCGTGGCGTGCCTGGTCAGCCCGCCTGCGGGCCTGCCGAGTAGCTCAGCCGCTCGACCGCTCCCTTGTCGCCGACCTTCTCGATCTCCTTGCCGTTGACGAACAGCTGCACGACCCCGGCGTTCCCGACGACCAGGTCGATGCGCTTCTTGTCCGTGAAGGTCTTGGACTCGCCCTGCTTGAGCAGGCCGTCCTCCAGCAGGCGGCCGTTGGCGTCCTTGGCGGAGATCCAGCTCTGCCCGTCCTTCGCGGTGATCTTGACGGTGACCCGGTCCTTCGGCACGCCCGCGACGGCGCTCTCCGAGACGCCCGGCCCGGGCACGGTGGTGGGCCTCGGCTTCTTGCCGGACTTGCCGGCGGCGGGCTTCGTCGGCTGCACCGGCGCCACGGTGTTGTCGCCCTCGGCGACAGCGCTCCCCTTGCCGCCGCCGCTGAAGAGGGTGAAGCCCACGAACCCGACGACCGCGACGATGGCCGCGACCATCGCCGCGGTCCAGTTCGGGCGGCCCCGCTCGGGCCGGATGCGCTCGGCCTCGAAGAGCGGCGCGGCGGGCGTCGGCTCGGGCCGGCCGCCGCGGTCCCCGTCGAACCGGGCGATCAGCGGTTCCGGGTCGAGACCGACGGCGCGGGCGAGCGTGCGGATGTGTCCCCGTGCGTAGACGTCGCCGCCGCAGCGCGAGAAGTCGTCCTGCTCGATGCCGTGGACGAGGGGCACCCGCACCCGCGTCGTGGCACTGACCTCCTCGACGGTCAGTCCTGCGGCGATACGGGCCTGCTGGAGGGCGCGGCCGATGGAGGGCCGGTCGTCTTCGGGGGAGTTGCCGATGGACACGGGGGCGCCTTTCGAGCGTGAGCCACCTGCTGGAGGTTCAGTCTAGGGGTGTACCGAAAGGGTCGGGCAAGCGGAAGAGCGGACTTTGTACGCCATCAGAAGGCCACGTGAGGCCGCCGGACGCCCGGTCCGGCTCCCGATGGTGCAGCATCCTCCCACCACCTCCCTCAACTTGACGTAGCGACGGGAGAAACGGTTGCTTACGCTCTTCGACGAGCCAACCGAATCCCTCGTACGAGTGGTCCGGGAGCGTGGCCCCTGGACTTCCTCCGCCGTCGCCCGCCGAGCGGACGGGCCCCGGGAGCGCCGCCCGGCGGGCGGCCCCCGGGCACCGCCCGGCCGACGGCCTCTTACGAAGGCGTCTCCCCCCGGATCACGGCCAGTACGCCTTCCAGTTCGTCCGGCTTCACCAGGACGTCGCGCGCCTTCGACCCCTCACTCGGCCCGACGATGTTGCGCGACTCCATCAGGTCCATCAGCCGCCCGGCCTTGGCGAAGCCGACGCGCAGCTTGCGCTGGAGCATGGACGTGGACCCGAACTGGGTGGAGACCACCAGCTCCGCGGCCTGGCACAGCAGGTCCAGGTCGTCGCCGATGTCCTCGTCGATCTCCTTCTTCTTGGCCGTGCCGACCGTCACGTCGTCCCGGAAGACCGGCGCCATCTGGTCCTTGCAGTGCTGGACGACCTGCTGGACCTCGTCCTCCTGGACGAACGCGCCCTGCATGCGCACCGGCTTGGTCGCGCCCATCGGCAGGAACAGGCTGTCGCCCTTGCCGATGAGCTTCTCCGCGCCGGGCTGGTCGAGGATGACCCGGCTGTCGGCGAGCGAGGAGGTCGCGAACGCCAGCCGGGACGGCACGTTCGCCTTGATCAGACCGGTGACGACGTCCACCGACGGGCGCTGGGTGGCCAGCACCAGGTGGATGCCGGCGGCGCGGGCGAGCTGGGTGATGCGGACGATGGAGTCCTCCACGTCCCGCGGCGCGACCATCATCAGGTCCGCCAGCTCGTCCACGATCACGAGCAGGTACGGATACGGCGACAGCTCGCGCTCGCTGCCCTCCGGCGGCTTGAGCTTGCCGCTGCGCACGGCGGCGTTGAAGTCGTCGATGTGGCGGTAGCCGTACGCCGCCAGGTCGTCGTAGCGCAGGTCCATCTCGCGCACGACCCACTGCAGGGCCTCGGCGGCCTTCTTGGGGTTGGTGATGATCGGGGTGATCAGGTGCGGGATGCCCTCGTACGCGGTCAGCTCGACGCGCTTGGGGTCGACCAGCACCATCCGCACCTCGTCGGGGGTGGCGCGCGCCATCACCGAGGTGATCAGGCAGTTGATGCAGGACGACTTCCCGGAGCCGGTGGCGCCCGCGACGAGGATGTGCGGCATCCGCGCCAGGTTGGCGGAGACGTACCCGCCCTCGACGTCCTTGCCGAGGCCGACCAGCAGCGGGTGGTCCTCGCCCACCGACTCGGCCGAGCGCAGCACGTCGCCGAGGTTGACCATCTCCCGGTCGCTGTTGGGGATCTCGATGCCGACCGCGGACTTGCCGGGGATCGGGCTGATGATCCGCACGTCCGGGCTGGCGACGGCGTACGCGATGTTCTTGGCCAGCGCGGTGATCTTCTCGACCTTGACCGCGGGGCCCAGCTCGATCTCGTACCGGGTGACCGTCGGGCCGCGGGTGAAGCCGGTGACCGCCGCGTCGACCTTGAACTCCTGGAAGACGGTGGTCAGCGACTCCACGACGGCGTCGTTGGCGGCGCTGCGGGTCTTGCCGGGGCCGCCGCGGGTGAGCAGGTCCAGCGACGGCAGGGAGTAGGTGATGTCGTTGGACAGCAGCAGCTGCTCGGCCCGCGAGGGCAGCTCCCCGGACGGCTCCGGCGCGGACTTCGTGAAGTCCGGCACCGGGCCCGAGGGCCGGTCCGCGCCGCTCTGTCCGGCGTCGCGGGCGGGCGGCACCGAGCCGCTGTCGGGCTGCCGCCCGGACGTGTCCTGCGTGTCGTCGCGCTCGCCGGAGATGCCGCTGCTCAGGCCGGCGACCAGCGGCGAGGGCTGTACGCCGTGCAGCACGGCGCCGTCGAGCGAGGCGGCGGCAGCGGCGGCCACGTCCACCGCGTCCATGGGCCGGTCGGCGGGCTGGAGGGGCGCACGGCGGCCGCGGCGGCGCTTGGCCAGCGCCGCCTCCTCCATGACGTCCGGGTCGTCGAGGGGGTCCGGCTCAGGCGTCGCGCGCCGGACGCCGCGCCGCGGCTGCTCGCGCCAGTCGTCGGCGTACGGCTCCTCGGCCACCGGCTCGGGCTCGTACACCTCGACCAGGCCCAGCCGGGCGCCGAGCTGGCGCAGCCGCTGCGGGATGGCGTTGACGGGGGTGGCGGTGACGACCAGCAGGCCGAAGACGGTGAGCAGCACCAGCAGCGCCACCGCCAGGGTCTGGCCGACGGTGAAGATCAGCGGTTTGGACGCGGCCCAGCCGACATAGCCGCCGGCGTCCTGTACGGCCGCTATGCCGTCGCCCCGGCCCGGCGATCCGCAGGCCATGGCGACCTGTCCGAGGATGCCGATGACCAGCGCGGACAGACCGATCACGATGCGTCCGTTGGCCTCCGGCTTCTCCGGGTGCCGGATCAGGCGCAGCGCGATCCCGCCGAGCAGGATCGGCACGACCAGGTCGAGGCGGCCGAAGGCGCCGGTGATCAGCAGCTCGACGAGGTCGCCGACCGGGCCGTCGAGGTTGGACCAGGTGCCGGCCGCGATGACCAGCGCGAGGGCGAGGAGCAGCAGCGACAGCCCGTCCTTGCGGTGCGCGGGGTCGAGGTTCTTCGCGCCGCGCCCGACGCCGCGGAACATCGCGCCGACGGCGTGCGCCAGCCCGAGCCAGCAGGCCCGCGCCAGGCGGTAGACGCCGCCGGTGGGCGACGGGGCCGGCTTGGGCGGCGCCTTCTTGGCGGCGGCCTTCTTCGCCGGCGCGCGCTTGGCCGGGGCGGTCTTCTTGGCGGGCGCCCGCTTGGCCGGAGCCGGCGCCTTCTTCGCCGGTGCTTTCTTCGCGGCGGCCTTCTTGGCGGCGCCCCCGGGCTGTCCGGCGCGCTGCTTCGAGGGGCCCGCCGTGCTCTGGGAACCCTTGCCGGACGTACGTGAGGCCATGGTGACGAGATTACAGGCGACGGCCACAGTGACACGAGCGCTCGGGCCTTCACCCATTCGTGTCGCGCCCCGGGGCCGGGCACTTCGCTCCGGTGAACGGCGAAGCGAGCCGTATGCAGGGCTGATGACGGCGCATCAGGCCCCGCCGCGGCCCGGCAAGGCCCACGGGCCGTCAGCACCGCCGCACAGCGCCGCTCAGGCGGCTCCGTTGCCCGTGCCGGGCTCCAGGGCGTCCAGCGCCCGCCGCAGGCCGGTCAGCTTGCGCTCCAGATGCGCCGCGGTCGCGATGGCCGCCGCGTCCGCCGACTCGTCGAGCTGCTTGGACAGCGCCTCGGCCTGCTCCTCCACGGCCGCGAGCCGGGCGGAGAGTTCGGCGAGCAGCCCCACGGGCTCCTTGGCCGACTCGTCCGCCGCCGCGCGGCCGCTCTCCAGCTGGAGGCGCAGCAGCGTCGCCTGCTCCCGCAGTTGACAGTTCTTCATGTACAGCTCGACGAAGACCGAGACCTTGGCGCGCAGCACCCACGGGTCGAACGGCTTGGAGATGTAGTCGACCGCGCCCGCGGCGTAACCGCGGAAGGTGTGGTGCGGGCCGTGGTTGATGGCGGTGAGGAAGATGATCGGGATGTCGCGGGTACGCTCGCGCCGCTTGATGTGCGCGGCCGTCTCGAACCCGTCCATACCCGGCATCTGCACATCGAGCAGAATCACCGCGAAATCGTCGGTGAGCAGTGCCTTGAGCGCTTCCTCCCCGGACGATGCCCGCACCAGTGTCTGATCGAGCGCGGAGAGGATCGCCTCCAGCGCCAGCAGATTCTCCGGCCGGTCATCGACCAGGAGGATCTTGGCCTTCTGCACCATGGCCCGTCCTCCTCGCCCCGGCAATGAACCGGACGCCGCCCCAGGGGACGGCTCTGTCATGCCGCCCGTCCTTGTGCCGGTCATCGTAGCCGCACCCCGCCTGTCGCCACACCCTGTCACCGCGATGTCACTGTGCACGTAGCACAAACGCAGTGAGAGACCAGAAGGTTCCCCGAATACCGCGCTCCCACACGTGGCCGGCCACACTGAGTCAACATGCGGGGAACCTTACGAGCCTCATTTGACGAACGTGTCACCGCCTGCGCATCCATTGCTCCATCACCGTCAGCAGGTGGTCGGTGTCCACCGGCTTGGTCACGTAGTCGGAGGCGCCGGACTCGATGCTCTTCTCCCGGTCGCCCTTCATCGCCTTCGCGGTCAGCGCGATGATCGGCAGCCCGGCGAACTGCGGCATGCGCCGGATCGCGGCCGTGGTCGCGTAGCCGTCCATCTCCGGCATCATGATGTCCATCAGGACCAGCACCACGTCGTCGTGCTGCTCCAGGACCTCGATGCCCTCCCGGCCGTTCTCCGCGTACAGCACGGACAGCCCGTTCTGCTCCAGCACGCTGGTGAGCGCGAAGACGTTGCGGATGTCGTCGTCGACGATCAGCACCTTCTCGCCGTGGAAGCCGCCGTCGAAGCCGGGCGAGACCAGGTCCTGGCCGTTGCCGATCCAGGGCTCCTCGGCGGGCGCCCGCGGGGGCTCCTCGGCCTGCTGCGGTGCCTCCGGCGGCGCGGGCGCGGGCGGCAGCTCCGGCCGCGGCCCCTCGGTGGCCACCGGGCGCCGGCGCCGCCTGGGCCCCGGACCGCTGCCCCGGGAGGGCGCCACACCGGGCTGTGCGCCCTCCTCGGCGGCCTCCCGGCCGAGCTCCGCGTCCCGCGCCTCGGCGTCCATGGCGAGCCCGCCCGCGACCAGTTGCGGGTAGCCCTGCGGCGGCAGCCCGCCCGGGTTGTGCGGCAGGTAGAGCGTGAAGGTGGAGCCGCGGCCCGGCTCACTGGCGGCGTGGATCTCGCCGCCGAGCAGCCGCGCGATCTCCCGGCTGATGGACAGGCCGAGGCCGGTGCCGCCGTACTTGCGGCTGGTCGTGCCGTCCGCCTGCTTGAACGCCTCGAAGATCACCCGCATCTTGCTGGACGCGATACCGATGCCGGTGTCCGTCACGGAGAACGCGATCATGTCGGCGTCCGCGTCGCGCAGCGCGCCGTGCTCCAGCAGGTGTTCGCGGATGTCCGTCGGCACATCGTCGCCGGCCGGCCGGATGACCAGCTCCACGGCGCCGCTGTCGGTGAACTTCACCGCGTTGGCCAGCAGGTTGCGCAGCACCTGGAGCAGCCGCTGCTCGTCGGTGTGCAGCGTGGCGGGCAGCTCCGGGGAGACCCGTACGGAGAAGTCCAGGCCCTTCTCCGCGGTCAGCGGCCGGAAGGTGGCCTCCACGTAGTCGACGAGCTGGACCAGCGCGATGCGCGTCGGGCTGACGTCCATCTTGCCGGCCTCGACCTTCGACAGGTCCAGGATGTCGTTGATCAGCTGGAGCAGGTCGGAGCCGGCGCCGTGGATGGTCTCGGCGAATTCGACCTGCTTCGGGGAGAGGTTCCCCTCGGCGTTGTCGGCGAGCAACTTGGCGAGGATCAGCAGCGAGTTGAGCGGGGTGCGCAGCTCGTGCGACATGTTCGCCAGGAATTCCGACTTGTAGCGCATCGAGACGGCCAGCTGCTCGGCGCGCTCCTCCAGGACCTGCCGCGCCTCCTCGATCTCGGTGTTCTTCACCTCGATGTCGCGGTTCTGCGCGCGCAGTTGCTCGGCCTTCTCCTCCAGCTCGGAGTTGGACAGCTCCAGCGCCTTCTGGCGGCTCTCCAATTCGCCCGAGCGCTCCTTGAGTTGCTCGGTCAGCTCCTGCGACTGCTTGAGCAGCATCTCGGTCTTGGTGTTGACGGAGATGGTGTTGACGCTGGTCGCGATCATCTCCGCGATCTGGCTGAGGAAGTCCTTCTGGATCTGGGTGAACGGCTGGAAGGAGGCCAGCTCGATCACGCCGAGCACCTTGTCCTCGAAGAGCACCGGCAGCACGATCACATTGGCCGGCGGGGCCTCGCCGAGCCCGGAGGCGATCTTCAGATAGCCGGAGGGCACGTTCTCCACCAGGATCGTGCGCTTCTCGGCCGCCGCCGTGCCGATCAGGGTCTCCCCCGGCCGGAACGTCGTCGGCATGGTGCCCATCGAGTAGCCGTAGGAGCCCATCAGCCGCAGCTCGTAGGCGCCCGGCTCACCCCCGTCCGCGCCGATCTCGTTGCTGTCGCCGGGCTGCGCGGCGAGGAAGAACGCGCCGTGCTGCGCGGAGACCGCCGGGGACAGCTCGCTCATGATGAGCGTGGCCACGTCCTTGAGGTCGCGGCGCCCCTGCATCAGACCGGAGATGCGGGCCAGGTTGCCCTTGAGCCAGTCCTGCTCCTCGTTGGCGAGGGTGGTCTCGCGGAGCGTGGCGATCATCGTGTTGACGTTGTCCTGGAGCTCCAGGATCTCGCCCGCCGCGTCCACGTCGATGCGGACGTTGTGGTCGCCGAGGGTCACCGCGGCGGCGACGGCGGCGATCGCCCGCACCTGGCGGGTCAGGTTGCCCGCCATCTCGTTCACCGACTCCGTCAGGTCCTTCCAGGTGCCGGCCACGCCGCGGACCTGCGCCTGGCCGCCGAGCTGGCCTTCCGTGCCCACTTCGCGGGCGACCCGGGTGACCTGCTCGGCGAAGGAGGAGAGCTGGTCGACCATCGTGTTGATGGTCGTCTTCAGGGCCAGGATCTCGCCCCGCGCGTCGATGTCGATCTTCTTGGTCAGGTCGCCCTTGGCGATGGCGGTGGTGACCATGGCGATGTTGCGCACCTGGCCGGTCAGGTTGTTCGCCATCGAGTTCACGGACTCGGTGAGGTCCTTCCACGTACCGGCGACGCCGGGTACGCGGGCCTGGCCGCCCAGGATGCCGTCGGTGCCCACCTCACGGGCCACCCGGGTGACCTCGTCGGCGAACGACGACAGGGTCGTGACCATCGTGTTGACCGTGTCGGCGAGCTGCGCGACCTCGCCGCGCGCCTCGACCGTGACCTTCTTGGTCAGGTCGCCGTTGGCGACCGCCGCGGAGACCTGGGAGATGTTGCGCACCTGGATGGTCAGGTTGTTGGCCATCAGGTTGACGTTGTCGCTGAGGTCCTTCCAGATGCCGGTGACGCCCGGGACCCGGGCCTGGCCGCCCAGCTGGCCTTCCGTACCGACCTCACGGGCGACCCGCGTCACCTGTTCGGCGAACAGCGAGAGCTGGTCGACCATCGTGTTCACGGTCGTGACCAGTTCGAGGATCTCGCCCTTGGCGTCGACGGTGATCTTCTTCGAGAGGTCGCCGCGCGCGACCGCGGTGGTCACCTCGCCGATGCTGCGCACCTGGGACGTCAGGTTGTTCGCCATGAAGTTGACGGACTGGGTGAGGTCCTTCCACGTGCCGCTGACGCCCTGGACCTCGGCCTGGCCGCCGAGGATGCCCTCGGTGCCCACCTCGCGGGCCACCCGGGTGACCTGCTCGGCGAAGTTCGAGAGCTGGTCCACCATGGTGTTGAGGGTGTTCTTCAGCTCCAGGATCTCGCCCCGGGCGTCCACGTCGATCTTCTGGGACAGGTCGCCGCGCGCCACCGCCGTCGCGACCTGCGCGATGTTGCGGACCTGGGCGGTCAGGTTGCCGGCCATGCCGTTCACCGAGTCGGTCAGGTCCCGCCAGACGCCCGCGACGCCCGGCACCTGCGCCTGGCCGCCGAGCCTGCCGTCCGTACCGACCTCGCGGGCCACCCTGGTGACCTGCTCGGCGAAGGCCGAGAGCTGGTCGACCATCGTGTTGATGGTGTTCTTCAGCTCCAGGATCTCGCCGCGCGCGTCCACGTCGATCTTCTGCGACAGGTCGCCGCGCGCCACCGCCGTCGTCACCTGGGCGATCTGCCGCACCTGGGAGGTGAGGTTGCCCGCCATGAAGTTGACGGAGTCGGTCAGTTCCTTCCACGTGCCGCTGACGCCGTCCACCCGGGCCTGACCGCCGAGCCGGCCCTCCGTGCCCACGTCCCGCGCCATCCGGGTGACCTGGTCGGCGAACGAGGACAGCTGGTCCACCATGGTGTTCACGGTGTTCTTCAGCTGGAGCATCTCGCCGGAGACGTCGACGGTGACCTTCTGCGACAGATCGCCGTTGGCCACCGCCGTGGTCACCTGCGCGATGTTGCGGACCTGTCCGGTCAGGTTGCGGAAGGCGGTGTTGACGGAGTCGGTCAGGTCCTTCCACGTACCGGCAGCGCCCGGAACCGCCGCCTGACCGCCCAGCTCGCCCTCGACGCCGATCTCCCGCGCGACCCGCGTCACCTCGGCGCCGAACGACGACAGCTGGTCGACCATCGTGTTCACGGTGTTCTTCAGTTCGAGCATCTCGCCCGCGACGTCGACCGTGACCTTCTGCGACAGGTCACCGTTGGCGACCGCGGTCGTCACCTGGGCGATGTCGCGCACCTGCCCGGTCAGGTTGCGGAAGGCGTTGTTCACCGAGTCGGTGAGGTCCTTCCAGGTGCCCGCCGCGCCCGGCACCTGCGCCTGCCCGCCGAGCTGGCCCTCGGCGCCGACCTCGTTGGCGACCCGGGTGACCTCGTCCGCGAAGGTACGCAGCGTCTCGGTCATCGTGTTGATCGTGTCGGCGAGCTGCGCGACCTCGCCGCGCGCGCTGACCGTGACCTTCTGGGACAGATCGCCGTTGGCCACCGCCGTGGTCACCTGCGCGATTCCGCGCACCTGCGCCGTGAGGTTCCCGGCCATCAGGTTGACCGAGTCGGTGAGGTCCTTCCAGACCCCCGCGACACCCGGCACCTGCGCCTGGCCGCCCAGCTCGCCTTCCGTACCGACCTCACGGGCGACCCGCGTCACCTCGGAGGCGAAGGACGAGAGCTGGTCCACCATCGTGTTGACGGTGTTCTTCAGCTCCAGCATCTCGCCGGCGACGTGGACGGTCACCTTGCGTGACAGATCGCCCTTGGCGACGGCGGTGGTGACGAGAGCGATGTCACGCACCTGCGCGGTCAGCCGGGACGCCATCGTGTTCACCGACTCGGTCAGGTCCTTCCAGGACCCGGACATGCCGCGCACCCGGGCCTGCCCGCCGAGCTTGCCCTCCGTACCGACCTCGCTGGCGACCCGCGTCACCTCGTCGGTGAAGGCCGACAGCTGGTCCACCAGGCCGTTGACGGTGCGGCCCACCTTCAGGAACTCACCGCGCAGCGGATGCGCCGAACTGTCGTCCGACCCGCGCGAGCGCAGGTCCATCCGCTGTTCCAGGTCGCCCTCGGACACCGCGGAGAGCACCCGGCCCACCTCGGAGACCGGCCGTACGAGATCGTCGACCAGGGCGTTCGAGGCGTCGATGGCGGCGGCCCAGGAGCCCTCGCAGGCGCCTGCCTCCAGGCGTTCCGTGAGTTTTCCCTCACGGCCGACGACCCGGCGCACCCGCGCCAGCTCTCCCGTCAGGTGCAGATTGCGGTCCGCCACCTCGTTGAAAACAGCGGCGATCTCCGACATCGTCCCGTCGCCGGAGACCGTCAGCCGCTTACGGAAATTCCCGTCCCGCATCGAGACGAGAGCAGCCAGCAGCCGGTTCAGCGCAGCCGTATCCACCTCAGTCGTCCCGTTGCTCCGGGAACGTCCGCCTTTCGCGCGCGTGCTCGTGCCCCGCGCCGCTGCGCCAGACTCCACCGTGTCCCTCCCGCAGGGTCGACCGTTCTACCCGGGCCTTCTCTTTGAGCTTGCCCAGTGTTTCACCATGGCCCAACCAGGCCATAACAGTTCGGCAGCATCGCATATCGTCCCGGGCACGTTCCGGGCGGAAACACACGTGACCGGCATCCGCACGCGCGGCGAAGGTAAGTAACCTGGCATCCGGCTGTCCACCCGCCCTGGCCGTCCAGCACGGGCAGTGGGCGAGCACACCAGGCTTTTCGGAGGGGCGCCGCCATGGTGGGAGAGCAGATCACCGACACACGCATGAGGAGACCAGTGATCACCGCGCGGGCCGCTGCCACGTTCGAGCCGGTCGGCCGCTCGGTCGCCACCGCCCGCGCCTTTGTGCGGGACACCCTCCAGGGCTGGGGCCACGGCGACATCGTCGACGACGCCGTCGTCCTGACCAGCGAACTGGTCACCAACGCCGTCGTCCACGCGGGCACCGCCGCCGACGTACTGTGCCTGCGCACGGACGGCGGGGTGCGCATCGAGGTCGCGGACCGCTATCCGGAGCGGGAGATCCCCCTGCAGAACACCGGCCGCGCGTTCGCCCATCCGGACCGCGAGGGCGGCCGCGGGCTGCTGCTGTGCGGCGCGCTGGCCAGCCGCTGGGGCGTGGAGTACACCGCCTCGCAGAAGCACGTCTGGTTCCAGCTCGACCTGCCCGAACGCCCGGCCGGCACCCGCACGGCGGGCCCCGCGCTGCCCGTGGACGCGCTGCCGGTCGCCGACAGCCGGGTCCGCGTCGCGGTCGTCCAGGTCGACCGCGGCGGATGCATCAGCTTCTGGAACGAGGACGCGCGCGACCTGTTCGCGTACGAGCCCGAGCAGGTCGTCGGCAAGCCCCTCACCGACTTCGCGGCCTGGCCGCACACCCCCGGCACCGGCACCGGCATCGCCGAGGCGCTGGTGCTGTCCCGGTGGGAGGGCTCGTACGGCATACGGGGCGCGGACGGCCGGGTCGTCCCGGTGTACGCCTCCCACCTGCGCGTCCGCGACGCCGACGGGGAGCCGTACACGGTCTGCCTCCTGGTGCGCGACCACGAGCGCGCCGTCCTGCAGAGCCCGCCGCGCACCCCCGCCCCCGACCAGGCGGCCCAGCCGCCCGAGGGCCGCGGCCCCGCCGACCCGTTCGAGGTCTTCATCGGCTCGCCCGCCCCCGACGACCTGGACGGCCTGCTCCAGCGCACGGTCGAGCGCGCCCGCGACATGCTCGACGGCGATGCCGCGTACCTCCTGCTGGCCACCGACGACGAGACCGAGCTGGAGGTGCGCGCCTCCACCGGCCTGCCCTCGGCCCGCCAGCGCTTCGCCCGGGTCCCGGTCGAGGCGGGCTCCGGGCGGTACGGCTCCGCCCGCATGCCGGCCGTCCACGAGGACCTGACCGCCGTGCCGGGTGCCGTCCCCCTGCTCTCCGGTACGGGCATGCGCTCGGTCGTCACGGTCCCCCTGAAGGTCGAGGGCCGGCTGACCGGCTCCCTGGGCGTCGCCGCCGAGGCCCCCGGCCGCTACACGAACGAGGAGGCCCTGCGCCTCCAGTTCGCCGCCGACCGCATCGCGCTGGCCGTCGAGCGGGCCCGCCTGACCGAGCTCGAACGGCTGCGCCGCGGCTCCCTCTCCTTCCTCGTCGAGGCCTCCGACCTGCTCGCCGGCACCCTCGACCGGGACCAGACGCTGGCCCTGATGGCCCAGATGACGGTCCCCACCCTCGCCACCTGGTGCGCCGTCTACACCGTCGCGGACCAGGCGTCCGAGCCGGAGCTGTCCTACGTACTGCACGAGGACGAGGACCGCATCGACGGCCTCAAGTCGCTCCTGATGAAGGTCGACCCGCCGGAGCCGGTGCCCACGCCCGGCGCCCGCCTGTGGAACGCGCCCACCGACGCCGCCCATGACGCGGCCCTGCGCACCTCGCTGCGCAGCCTGGGCCTCGGCGAGTCCGCCCGCCCCTCCAAGGGCCCCGGCGCCAGCCTCGCCACCGCCTCCGCGGTCGGCGGCGAGACCGTCGTCCTGCCCCTGGTGGCGCGGAACCGCGTCATCGGCATGCTCACCCTGGGCAAGCCCAGCGAGGAGCACTTCCGCCAGGAGATCCTGGAGCTCGCCGAGGACCTCTCCCGGCGGGCCGCCCTGGCCCTGGACAACGCGCGCCTGTACTCGGAGCGCACGGCCATCAGCCAGTCCCTCCAGCGCAGCCTGCTGCCCCCGGAGCTGCCCGAGGTGCCGGGCGTGGAGGTCGAGGTCATCTACCGCGCGGCCGGCGAGGGCAACGAGGTCGGCGGTGACTTCTACGACCTGTTCCCCATCCGGGACGGCGCGTACGGCTTCGCCATCGGCGACGTCTGCGGTACGGGCCCGGAGGCCGCGGCCGTCACCGGTCTGGCCCGGCACGCGCTGCGGCTGCTCGCCCGCGAGGGCTTCGGCGGCCCCGCCGTCCTGGAGCGGCTGAACGCCGCGATCCTCGACGAGGGCGCCCGCAGCCGCTTCCTGACCCTCCTGTACGGCGAGCTGTGGCCGCAGCGCGACGGCAGCGCCGTCCTGAAGGTCGTCTGCGCGGGCCATCCGCTGCCGCTGCGCCTGCGCCAGGACGGCACGGTCGAGCCGGCCGCCGAGCCGCAGCCGCTGCTCGGCGTCATGGACGACCTGGAGCTGTACGAGCAGACCGTCACCCTCGACCCGGGCGATGTGCTGCTGTGCGTCACCGACGGCGTCACCGAGCGCCGCGAGGGCACCCGGATGCTGGGCGACGACGGTCTGACGGACGTACTGACGACCTGTACGGGGCTGACCGCGGGCGCGGTGGCCGCCCGCATTCTGCGGGCGGTGGAGCGGTTCGCCGCGGAGCCCGCGTCCGACGACATGGCCATTCTCGCCATGCGGGTTCCCGAGGTCTCGCACGAAGCGTGACCCCGGGGCCCGTCGGGCCGCCCCTTCCGCGTACTCCTTCTCCGTAAACGAAAAAGGCCCCCGCCGTCAGGCGGGGGCCTTTCCTCTGGAGCCCCAATACGGAATCGAACCGTAGACCTTCTCCTTACCATGGAGACGCTCTGCCGACTGAGCTATTGGGGCGCGGCAACAGAATAGAGCATACATGATCTCTTCCGATAACCCGAAATCGCGTGCCGCGGGCTTCGAGGGACTCGCCCCGTCCCGCGGCAAAAGGGATTTTCAGAACGCCGGTTGCAGCAGTCCGCCCAGCGCGTTGCACGCCGCGACCAGCCGCTGCAACTCCCGTCGTGAGAGTTCGGTCCGTACCGGCAGCGCCAGCGTCTCGTCCACGGCGCGCTCGGTCTGCGGCAGGTACACGTCCCGTCGCAGCCGTGGCATCCGGTAGACGGGTGCCTGTACGGGCACGCGGCAGGCGACGCCGCGCGAGCGCAGCGCCCGGGCGAACGCGTCCCGGTCGGGGCGTCCGTTTCCGGGGACGCGCACCACGTACTGCTCGTACGTGTGGCCCACGGCGGCCGGTGGCGTCGCCACGCCGGTGAGCCGTCCGTCGAGGTAGGCGGCGCGTTCCCGGCGTCGCCGGACCTCTTCCGGGTCCGCGAGCCCGGCGCCGGGCTCGTTCTCGGCGACGACCAGCAGCCCGTGCCGCTGTCCGGTCTCGCGGATCCAGCCCATGTCCGCCGGCCGCCCGAAGCGGTGTACGGCGACGACGGCCGCCGTGCGCGGGGTGACCGCGTCGGCCACCGCGGCCGGGTCGAGGCAGTAGCTGTCCGCGTCGACGTCGGCGAAGACCGGCAGCGCGCCCAGCTCCACGACCGCCTCGGCGACCTCCGGGTTCCCGTACGCCGGCACCACGACCTCGTCGCCTTCGCGGACACCGGCCGACCTGAGCGTTCCCACTGTCCCCATGCCGCGGATCCTTGCCACATGAAGTGAACATGAAGTAACACGATGGTCTGCGCGGTGGAAACAAAAAAGCTCCGGTCCCTGAACCAGAAGGCTCAGGGACCGGAGCGGAAAAATTGTTCGGCGGCGTCCTACTCTCCCACAGGGTCCCCCCTGCAGTACCATCGGCGCTGAAAGGCTTAGCTTCCGGGTTCGGAATGTAACCGGGCGTTTCCCTAACGCTATGACCACCGAAACACTATGAAGATAACAACCCATGCCGGCAAGGCGAGTTCGTTACTTCAGAACAAACACAGTGGACGCGAGCAACTGAGGACAAGCCCTCGGCCTATTAGTACCAGTCAACTCCACACCTTACGGCGCTTCCATATCTGGCCTATCAACCCAGTCGTCTACTGGGAGCCTTACCCCATCAAGTGGGAGGGAGCCCTCATCTCGAAGCAGGCTTCCCGCTTAGATGCTTTCAGCGGTTATCCTTTCCGAACGTAGCCAACCAGCCATGCCCTTGGCAGAACAACTGGCACACCAGAGGTTCGTCCGTCCCGGTCCTCTCGTACTAGGGACAGCCCTTCTCAAGACTCCTACGCGCACAGCGGATAGGGACCGAACTGTCTCACGACGTTCTAAACCCAGCTCGCGTACCGCTTTAATGGGCGAACAGCCCAACCCTTGGGACCGACTCCAGCCCCAGGATGCGACGAGCCGACATCGAGGTGCCAAACCATCCCGTCGATATGGACTCTTGGGGAAGATCAGCCTGTTATCCCCGGGGTACCTTTTATCCGTTGAGCGACGGCGCTTCCACAAGCCACCGCCGGATCACTAGTCCCTACTTTCGTACCTGCTCGACCCGTCAGTCTCACAGTCAAGCTCCCTTGTGCACTTACACTCAACACCTGATTGCCAACCAGGCTGAGGGAACCTTTGGGCGCCTCCGTTACCCTTTAGGAGGCAACCGCCCCAGTTAAACTACCCACCAGACACTGTCCCTGATCCGGATCACGGACCCAGGTTAGACATCCAGCACGACCAGAGTGGTATTTCAACAACGACTCCACAACCACTGGCGTGGCCGCTTCACAGTCTCCCACCTATCCTACACAAGCCGAACCAAACACCAATATCAAGCTATAGTAAAGGTCCCGGGGTCTTTCCGTCCTGCTGCGCGAAACGAGCATCTTTACTCGTAGTGCAATTTCACCGGGCCTATGGTTGAGACAGTCGAGAAGTCGTTACGCCATTCGTGCAGGTCGGAACTTACCCGACAAGGAATTTCGCTACCTTAGGATGGTTATAGTTACCACCGCCGTTTACTGGCGCTTAAGTTCTCAGCTTCGCCCCACCGAAATGGAGCTAACCGGTCCCCTTAACGTTCCAGCACCGGGCAGGCGTCAGTCCGTATACATCGCCTTACGGCTTCGCACGGACCTGTGTTTTTAGTAAACAGTCGCTTCTCGCTGGTCTCTGCGGCCACCACCAGCTCACACCGCAAGGGTGATCACCAGCAATGGCCCCCCTTCTCCCGAAGTTACGGGGGCATTTTGCCGAGTTCCTTAACCATAGTTCACCCGAACGCCTCGGTATTCTCTACCTGACCACCTGAGTCGGTTTAGGGTACGGGCCGCCATGAAACTCGCTAGAGGCTTTTCTCGACAGCATAGGATCATCCACTTCACCAC